>LNEU01000034.1 GCA_001464355.1 Burkholderiales bacterium Ga0077544 | reverse complement strand
TGATCAACCCGATCGCGATGGAAGAAGGTCTGCGCTTCGCGATTCGCGAAGGCGGTCGTACTGTCGGCGCCGGTGTTGTTGCTAAAATTATTGAGTAACAAATGAAACATTTGCGGCGATCTTAATCAGGTCGCCGTAAGTGTTTCAAGTAGTTGTAGTGTTTAAAGCGTAGGGGCGTAGCTCAATTGGCAGAGTGTCGGTCTCCAAAACCGAAGGTTGGGGGTTCGAGGCCCTCCGCCCCTGCCACCGATTCTGGTGCAGGGCATCGAAAGTAGAAAAGTATGTCGAATCAACCCGTACAAACTGTTGGCGCATCAGCCGATAAAATCAAGGTCGTCTTGGCGGCGCTTGTCGCAATCGCGGGCGTAGTCGGATTTTATGTTTTGTCGGACAAGCCAACAATCGTGCGTGCTGCTGCGCTGGTTGGTGGTTTGCTGGTTGCTATTGCAATCGCATGGACGTCGGCATCGGGTCGTGACTTTGTTAATTTTTCCAAAGAAGCGGTTCGTGAAACAAAGAAAGTAGTTTGGCCAACCCGCAAGGAAACATTGCAGATGACTGCAATCGTTTTCGGCTTTGTGTTGGTCATGGCGCTTTTCCTGTTCGGTACGGATAAGTTACTCGAAGTTGTGTTGTACGACCTGATTTTGGGCTGGAAAAGATAATGGGCGACAATATTCAGGATGATGCGCAAGAGGGTGTGCCAAGTACGGCTGCCGCAACTGCTGCTACAAGTAAAAAACGTTGGTATGTTGTTCACGCTTATTCCGGCATGGAAAAGAGCGTGATGCGTGCGTTAACCGAGCGTGTAATACGCGCGGGCATGCAAGATCAGTTTGGTCAAATTTTGGTGCCTACCGAAGAAGTGATCGAAGTCAAAAACGGTCAAAAGTCGGTTAGCGAACGCCGTTTCTTCCCTGGTTATGTGTTGGTTGAAATGGAAATGACAGATGAAACATGGCATCTGGTCAAGAATACCAGCAAGGTAACTGGTTTTATCGGTGGAAAATCGAACAAGCCTACGCCGATTCCGCCGCGCGAAGTCGACAAGATCATGCAGCAGATGCAAGACGGCGTCGAAAAACCGCGTCCAAAAGTCTTGTACGAAGTTGGCGAGCTGGTTCGTATCAAGGACGGTCCGTTCACAGACTTCAACGGCAATGTCGAAGAAGTCAATTACGAGAAATCCAAAGTGCGTGTGTCGGTGACGATTTTCGGTCGCGCTACACCAGTGGAGCTCGAATTCGGTCAAGTCGAAAAAGTATAAAGAATAAGCGCGGGTCGAGGCGCGGTGAGTTGCAGAATTTCTGCAAGATTGTCAAATTCAACCAATGCAATAAAAAGAGGAGCCCCAGTAATGCGCCGCAAGGCAAGTGAACAGGCGCTACCACTCAATTAATGTAGGAGCCATCATGGCAAAGAAAATTCTTGGTTTTATCAAGCTGCAAGTTCCAGCTGGTAAAGCAAACCCATCCCCTCCAATCGGACCTGCTTTAGGTCAACGTGGTTTGAACATCATGGAATTCTGCAAAGCTTTTAACGCGCAGACTCAAGGTGTTGAGCCAGGTATGCCAATTCCGGTTGTTATTACAGCGTTCGCGGACAAGTCTTTCACATTTGTGATGAAGACCCCGCCAGCAACGTACCTGATCAAAAAAGCTGCGAACATCACTAAAGGTTCGCCTAAGCCACATACCGACAAAGTCGGCAAGATCACACGTGCGCAAGCTGAAGAAATCGCAACAACCAAACGGCCGGATTTGACGGCTGCCGACATGGATGCTGCCGTGCGTACAATCGCCGGTTCCGCACGTTCCATGGGCATCACGGTGGAGGGTCTGTAATGGCTAAGTTATCCAAACGCGCTAAGGCATTCGCGGCAAAAGTTGATCGTACCAAAGCGTACTCGTTCGACAATGCAGTTGCCTTGATCAAAGAATGTGCAAATGCAAAATTCGACGAGTCTATCGATATCTCGGTTCAACTCGGCGTTGATGCAAAAAAATCTGACCAAGTAGTTCGTGGTTCTGTTGTTCTGCCAGCTGGTACCGGTAAATCGGTTCGCGTTGCGGTTTTCGCAACTGGCGAAAAAGCAGAGCAAGCGAAAGCAGCTGGTGCTGACATCGTTGGTATGGAAGATCTGGCTGAGCAAATCAAAGCCGGCAACATGCCTTTCGATATCGTTATCGCATCGCCAGACACTATGCGTATCGTTGGTACCTTGGGTCAAATCCTCGGACCACGCGGCATGATGCCTAACCCGAAAGTTGGTACTGTTACTCCTGACGTCGCTACTGCAGTTAAAAATGCAAAAGCTGGTCAAGTTCAATACCGTACTGACAAGGCTGGCATTATTCACGCCACTATCGGTCGTAAATCGTTCTCCGACGAAGCTCTCAAATCCAACTTGTTGGCTTTGATGGATGCGTTGACAAAAGCCAAGCCAGCAACCAGCAAAGGTGTTTACCTGCGCAAAGTTTCGCTGTCGTCGACTATGGGCGCTGGTGTTCGCGTCGATCAATCGAGTTTGGCTGCGTAAGTTACGCAACTAAGTTACGTAATTGATAAATTGAATTAAGTCCCGTTGCTGTTTTGGCAAAGGGCGCATCTTTGGGCTGGACCGGATTCGGCAATATTGAAGACGGTGCAGGCAATCAAAGACCGTTGGGCGGCGTGCATGTAAGTTGTGTGCAAAGTTAAATGAGAGGTTGGCAACGACTTCATACCCAACGCAGATGGTGACCCCGAACAAGTTTTGCAGTCTCTTCGCTGGCTTGCCAGTATGAACTCCTAACTTCGGACGCCGTGTTCGAACCGATGCAAGGCAAGCAATCAATGATGATTGTGTAAGCGCCGAGTATCATTTTTGGAGGTTGATCTTGAGTCTCAATCTGAATGACAAAAAGGCCGTAGTTGCCGAAATCTCTGCAAAGATCGCATCTGCGCAGACTATCGTCGTGGCCGAATATCGTGGCATCCAGGTTGGTCACTTGACACAACTGCGCGCCAAAGCGCGGGACCAAGGCGTCTACTTGCGCGTGTTGAAAAACACACTCGCTCGTCGTGCTGTTGAAGGTACCGCATTTGCCGACCTCGCTTCTGAAATGACCGGCCCGTTGATCTATTCGATCTCGGACGATGCCGTTGCTGCAGCTAAAGTCATCAGTGACTTTGCTAAAACCAACGACAAACTGGTTGTTAAAGCAGGTAACTATGCAGGCAAGATGCTTGATAAAGCGGCTGTTACTGCATTGGCAAATATCCCTAGCCGTGAAGTCCTGCTGGCCCAAGTTTTGGGCATGATGCTGGTTCCGGTTGCGAGCTTTACGCGTGGTCTGGCTGCTCTTGCTGCTAAAAAAGCTGAAGGCGAAGCGCCTGCAGCTGCAGCAGAACCAGTCGCCGAAGTTACCGAAGCAGCAGCGGAATAACGGGGCGCCTTTTAGGCGGCCTGCGCTCTTGTTTCGACGCTTCGCGTCAGTACCAATCAGATGTAATTATTGAAAAAAATTTAGGAGTTTCAAATGGCAATTAGCAAAGACGACATCCTGGAAGCCGTAGGCAACCTGACAGTCCTGGAACTGAATGACTTGGTTAAAGCATTCGAAGAAAAATTCGGCGTATCCGCTGCTGCAATGGCTGCTCCTGCAGCTGGCGGCGCAGCTGGTGGCGCTGCTGCTGAAGAACAAACTGAATTCACCGTTATCTTGGCTGATTTCGGCGCGAACAAAGTTGGCGTGATTAAAGCAGTTCGTGAAATCACCGGTCTGGGCTTGAAAGAAGCTAAAGATCTGGTTGATGCTGCACCGAAACCTTTGAAAGAAGGCGTTTCGAAAGCAGATGCTGAAGCAGCTAAGAAAAAGCTGGAAGAAGCAGGCGCGAAAGCAGAAATCAAGTAATTCGGTTTTATCTGCGCTTGTTAATAGTTTTATTAGCAGCGCCCGAGTCAAAGCATGGAACTGCCCGAAAGGGTGGTTCGGCTTTGGCTCCTTTGTCGTTTTTGGATTTAAAAAATGTGGTTGTCAGCAGGCTTGATTGACTTGATGTAATCTGGTGTGTTGTTCGACCGACCGGCCCAAGGGCAGAGACTTGAGGTTTCAATGTTTCGAATTGTGCATTCTTGCAATTCGGCAATGCAGCCTGAATCCTGAATTCTCTATCCTTCCCTGTCACTCACGGAGTGTCCATGCACTACTCATTTACTGAGAAAAAGCGCATTCGCAAATCATTCGCGAAACGCGCTAACGTTCACAACGTTCCGTTCCTGCTGGCGACCCAGCTCGAGTCTTATCACGGCTTTTTGCAAGAAGACAAAATACCGTCCCAACGCAAAAATGAAGGCTTGCAATCTGCCTTCACGTCCATTTTTCCTATCGTTTCGCACAATGGTTTTGCGCGTCTCGAATTCTTGTCGTATGTGCTCGGCGATCCGCCGTTCAACATCAAAGAATGCCAACAACGTGGATTGACGTACGCGTCGCCTCTGCGTGCCAAAGTTCGCCTGGTGATCCTGGATAAGGAATCGCCAACCAAGCCGGTCGTTAAGGAAATGAAGGAACAGGAAGTCTACATGGGCGAATTGCCGCTCATGACGACCACTGGTTCATTCGTTATCAACGGTACCGAGCGCGTTATCGTGTCTCAGTTGCATCGTTCGCCAGGCGTGTTCTTTGAGCATGATCGCGGCAAGACGCACTCGTCCGGTAAACTGCTGTTTTCCGCACGTATTATCCCTTACCGTGGTTCATGGCTGGACTATGAATTCGACCCGAAAGACATCCTGTTCTTCCGCGTCGATCGTCGTCGCAAGATGCCTGTCACGATCCTGTTGAAGGCTATCGGCATGACGCCGGAGCAGATCCTCGAAAACTTCTTTGTATTCGATGATTTCACTCTGCACGCTGATGGCGCCGAAATGAAATTTGTTGCTGAGCGTTTGCGTGGCGAAGTCGCCCGTTTTGACATCGCCGACAAAGCTGGCAAAGTCATTGTCGCTAAAGACAAGCGTATCAACAGCAAGCATGTGCGCGATGTTGAGGCTGCTGGCATCAAGCAAATTTCGGTTCCGGAAGACTATCTGCTTGGCCGCATTCTGGCGAAAAACATCGTTGATGCAAGCACGGGTGAAGTTATTGCCAATGCCAATGATGAATTGACTGAAGATTTGCTGGCACGTCTGCGCGAAGGTGATGTCGCTGCAATTCAAACCTTGTACACCAACGATCTGGATCAAGGCGGCTACATTTCGCAAACCTTGCGTATGGATGACACCAACGATCAGATGGCCGCTAAGGTTGCCATCTATCGCATGATGCGCCCAGGCGAGCCGCCAACTGAAGATTCAGTTGAGGCATTGTTCAACGGCCTGTTCTACAACCCGGATCGTTACGATCTGTCGGCTGTCGGCCGTATGAAGTTCAATCGTCGCATCGGTCGCGATTCATTGACTGGCGACATGACCCTGTCGAACGAAGACGTGCTGGCTGTGATCAAGATCCTGGTTGAGTTGCGTAATGGTCGCGGCGAAGTCGATGATATCGATCACTTGGGTAATCGTCGCGTACGCTGCGTCGGTGAACTTGCTGAAAATCAATTCCGCGCTGGTCTGGTTCGCGTTGAACGTGCTGTCAAGGAGCGCCTGGGCCAAGCCGAAGCCGACAACCTGATGCCGCATGATTTGATCAACTCGAAGCCGATTTCGGCTGCGATCCGTGAATTCTTCGGTTCGTCACAGTTGTCGCAGTTTATGGATCAAACCAATCCATTGTCGGAAATCACGCACAAACGTCGCGTTTCCGCTCTCGGACCTGGCGGCTTGACCCGTGAACGTGCAGGCTTTGAAGTACGTGACGTGCATCCAACTCACTATGGCCGCGTGTGCCCGATCGAAACGCCTGAAGGCCCGAACATCGGCCTGATCAACTCGCTGGCTCTGTATGCCCGTCTGAACGAATACGGTTTCCTCGAAACCCCATATCGTAAAGTCGAAGGCAGTAAAGTCACTGATCAGATCGACTATCTGTCCGCTATTGAAGAAGGTCGTTACATCATCGCTCAGGCGAATGCAACGATCGACAAGGCGGGTTCGCTGTCGGATGAACTGGTTTCCGCACGCGAAGCTGGCGAAACGATTCTGGTCTCGCCAGAGCGCGTTCAGTACATGGACGTTGCTCCAGGCCAGGTCGTGTCGGTTGCGGCTTCCCTGATTCCGTTCCTTGAGCACGATGATGCGAACCGCGCTTTGATGGGTGCCAACATGCAACGTCAGGCAGTTCCTTGCTTGCGTCCGGAAAAAGCATTGGTTGGTACCGGTATCGAACGTACGGTAGCAGTCGATTCAGGTACGACCGTGCAGGCATTGCGTGGCGGTATCGTTGATTACATCGATGCCGGCCGTGTCGTGATTCGCGTCAATGACGACGAAGCACAAGCGGGCGAAGTCGGTGTAGATATCTACAACCTGATCAAGTACACCCGTTCGAACCAAAACACCAATATCAACCAACGTCCTATCGTGCAAGTTGGCGATCGCGTTGCAAAACATGACGTCATCGCTGACGGCGCATCGACTGATCTGGGCGAACTCGCTCTGGGTCAAAACATGCTGGTCGCGTTTATGCCATGGAACGGTTACAACTTCGAAGATTCGATTCTGATCTCTGAAAAAGTTGTGGCTGATGACCGCTACACCTCGATTCATATCGAAGAGTTGTCGGTTGTTGCGCGTGACACCAAACTGGGTGCAGAAGAAATCACGCGTGATATCTCGAACCTGGCTGAAAACCAACTGGCGCGTCTGGATGAATCCGGTATCGTCTACATCGGTGCAGAAGTGACCGCTGGCGACACACTGGTCGGTAAAGTAACGCCTAAAGGCGAAACACAACTGACACCGGAAGAAAAACTGCTGCGCGCGATTTTCGGCGAAAAAGCATCCGACGTAAAAGATACATCGTTGCGCGTACCGTCCGGCATGGTCGGCACCGTGATCGACGTGCAAGTGTTTACGCGTGAAGGTATTCCACGCGACAAACGTGCACAACAGATTATCGACGACGAACTGCAACGCTATCGTTTGGATTTGAACGATCAGCTGCGTATCGTTGAAGGCGATGCATTCCAGCGTCTGGAAAAAATGTTGATCGGCAAAGTCGTCAACGGCGGTCCTAAGAAAATCGCCAAGGGTGCGAAAATCACCAAGGAATATTTGGACGATCTGGACAAATACCACTGGTTTGATATTCGTCCTTCCGACGACACATCGGCAAACGCTTTGGAGGCGATTAAAGAATCGATCGCTGAAAAACGTCACCAGTTCGATCTGGCATTCGAAGAAAAACGTAAAAAACTGACGCAAGGCGATGAATTGCCGCCAGGCGTACAGAAGATGGTCAAGGTTTATCTGGCAGTCAAACGTCGTCTGCAACCAGGCGACAAGATGGCAGGTCGTCACGGTAACAAGGGTGTGGTTTCACGCATTCTGCCGATTGAAGACATGCCACATATGGCTGACGGTACACCAGCGGACGTCGTATTGAACCCACTGGGCGTTCCTTCGCGTATGAACGTTGGTCAGGTGCTGGAAGTCCATCTGGGCTGGGCAGCTAAGGGCTTGGGCTTGCGTATCGGCGAAATGCTGAATACGCAAGTGCAGATTGCCGAGTTGCGCAAATTCCTGGCTGCGATCTATAACGAGTCTGGCAAGAAAGAAGATCTCGATAGTTTCAGCGATACGGAAATCCTCGAACTGGCAAGTAATCTGAAGAACGGCGTGCCTTTCGCAACGCCAGTGTTTGATGGCGCTGATGAAGGTGAAACCCGTCGCATGCTGGATCTGGCTTACCCGGATCACATTGCCAAGCAATTAGGCATGACCGCATCCAAGAACCAGGTCACTATGTATGACGGTCGTACCGGTGAAGCGTTTGAACGTACAGTAACCGTCGGTTACATGCACTACCTCAAACTGCATCACTTGGTTGATGACAAGATGCATGCACGTTCGACCGGTCCTTACTCGCTGGTTACGCAGCAACCACTCGGCGGTAAAGCGCAGTTCGGTGGCCAGCGTTTCGGTGAGATGGAAGTCTGGGCCCTGGAAGCATACGGCGCGTCTTACGTCTTGCAAGAGATGTTGACCGTCAAGTCCGATGACGTGAATGGCCGTACCAAAGTGTACGAAAATCTCGTCAAGGGCGACCACGTCATCGACGCCGGCATGCCGGAATCCTTCAACGTTCTCGTTAAGGAAATCCGTTCGCTGGGTATCGATATCGACCTGGAACGCGACTGATGTAAAGCAAGGGAAGGGCCGCGATCGCGGCTCTTCCCTTTGCCGACTGGAATTTAGTATTGAAATAAGCGTAGTAGAAAAATAGCTAGGCAATAGCAGTTTCTGGAAGTGTCGTCTGTCCCGGTATGCGCGGAACTAAGTGTGGAAGTTACTCTTGCCACCTCAGCTCTCCCGCCCATGCGAACAGGGTTTAAAGCAGCGCCGACGCAACCTTCTCATCATCAAGCGTTTTTTCACGCCAACTGGAGTGATACATGAAAGCACTGCTCGATCTATTCAAGCAAGTTCAGCAAAACGAACAATTCGACGCGATCAAAATTGGTTTGGCGTCACCAGAAAAAATCCGTTCGTGGTCCTACGGCGAAGTCAAAAAGCCGGAAACCATCAACTATCGTACTTTCAAGCCTGAACGCGATGGCTTGTTCTGCGCAAAAATCTTTGGCCCGATCAAGGATTACGAATGCCTGTGCGGCAAATACAAACGCCTGAAACATCGCGGCGTCATCTGCGAAAAATGTGGCGTTGAAGTTACGCTGGCCAAAGTGCGTCGTGAACGCATGGGTCACATCGAGTTGGCATCGCCAACCGCGCATATCTGGTTCCTGAAATCGTTGCCATCCCGTTTGGGTATGGTGCTCGATATGACCTTGCGGGATATCGAACGCGTTCTGTACTTTGAAGCCTACGTTGTAACCGATCCAGGCATGACGCCATTGAAGCGTTGCCAGATCATGTCGGAAGACGATTACGCAGCAAAATACGAAGAATTCGGCGATGACTTCACCGCATTCATGGGCGCCGAAGGCATCCGTGAATTGCTGCGCGCAATCGACATCGATCGCGATGCTGAAATGCTGCGTCAGGAATTGAAAGATTCCAAATCCGAAGCCAAGATCAAGAAATACGCCAAGCGCCTGAAAGTGCTGGAAGCGTTCCAACGTTCGGGCATCAAGCCTGACTGGATGATCATGGAAGTGTTGCCGGTCTTGCCGCCAGAACTGCGCCCACTGGTGCCGCTGGATGGTGGTCGTTTTGCAACTTCCGATCTGAATGATCTGTATCGCCGCGTCATTAACCGTAACAACCGTTTGAAGCGTTTGATGGAACTCCGCGCGCCGGAAATCATTACGCGTAACGAAAAACGTATGTTGCAAGAAGCGGTCGATTCGCTGCTGGACAACGGCCGTCGCGGTAAAGCAATGACTGGCGCGAACAAGCGTCCGCTGAAGTCACTGGCAGAAATGATCAAAGGCAAGGGCGGTCGTTTCCGTCAAAACTTGCTGGGCAAACGCGTCGATTACTCGGGTCGTTCCGTGATCGTCGTGGGTCCACAATTGAAATTACATCAATGCGGCTTGCCGAAATTGATGGCTTTGGAATTGTTCAAACCATTCATTTTCAACAAGCTCGAATTGATGGGTCTGGCAACAACCATCAAGGCTGCGAAAAAACTGGTTGAGATTCAAGAGCCAGTTGTGTGGGACATCCTGGAAGACGTGATCCGTGAACATCCGGTCATGTTGAACCGCGCACCTACCTTGCATCGTCTTGGTATTCAAGCGTTCGAACCTGTCCTGATCGAAGGCAAGGCAATTCAATTGCACCCATTGGTCTGCGCCGCGTTTAACGCCGACTTTGACGGCGATCAAATGGCGGTCCACGTTCCACTGTCGATCGAAGCACAGATGGAAGCACGCACTTTGATGCTGGCTTCGAACAACATCTTGTTCCCATCGAACGGCGAGCCATCGATCGTTCCTTCACAAGATATCGTGTTGGGTCTGTACTACGCGACTCGCGAAGCGATCAATGCCAAGGGCGAAGGCATGATGTTCCCGGACGTGTCCGAAGTCATCCGCGCCTACGACAATAAAGAAGTCGAACTGGCAACGCGTATTACCGTACGTATTACCGAATATCCGAAGAACGTCGAAACCGGCGAATTCGAAAAAACGGTAACCCGTTATGAAACAACAGTCGGTCGCGCGATCCTGTCCGAAATTCTGCCTAAAGGCTTGCCGTTCTCTGTATTGAACCGTGCGCTGAAAAAGAAAGAAATTTCACGCCTGATCAACTTGTCCTTCCGTAAGTGCGGTCTGCGCGCTACGGTTGTATTTGCTGATCAATTGCTGCAGTCGGGTTTCCGCCTGGCGACACGCGCTGGTATCTCTATCTGCGTCGACGACATGCTGGTACCACCGCAAAAAGTGGACATCATTGCGACCGCCGAGGGCGAAGTCAAACAGATCGAACAGCAATACTCGTCCGGTCTGGTGACTGCCGGCGAACGCTATAACAAAGTGGTTGATATCTGGGGCAAGGCAGGCGATGACGTCGGCAAGGCCATGATGGATCAACTCAAGGTTGAAGATGTGGTCAAGCGTGACGGTACGAAGTCCACGCAAGAATCCTTCAATGCGATTTACATGATGGCCGATTCGGGTGCGCGCGGTTCCGCAGCACAGATTCGTCAGCTGGCCGGTATGCGTGGCCTGATGGCGAAACCGGATGGTTCCATTATCGAAACGCCGATCACCGCGAACTTCCGCGAAGGTCTGAACGTGTTGCAGTACTTCATCTCGACTCACGGTGCACGTAAAGGCTTGGCCGATACCGCACTGAAAACCGCGAACTCGGGTTACCTGACACGTCGTCTGGTCGACGTGACGCAGGATCTGGTCGTGATTGAAGATGATTGCGGCACAGCGAACGGCGCCTCGATGAAGGCCATGGTCGAAGGCGGCGAAGTCATCGAAGCATTGCGTGACCGTATCCTCGGCCGCGTTGCAGCGAACGACATCGTCAATCCTGAAACACAGGCAACCTTGTACGCAGCCGGCTCCTTGTTGGACGAAGACATGGTTGAAGAAATCGAACGCCTCGGCATCGATGAAGTAAAAGTACGTACACCATTGACTTGCGATACACGCTTCGGCTTGTGCGCAATGTGCTACGGCCGTGACCTAGGTCGCGGTTCGATGGTCAACGCCGGTGAAGCAGTCGGTGTTATTGCTGCGCAATCGATCGGTGAGCCAGGCACACAGTTGACAATGCGTACCTTCCACATTGGTGGTGCAGCGTCGCGTGCGGCAGTTGCTTCGTCGGTGGAAGCCAAATCGAACGGTACCGTTCGCTTTACAGCGACTATGCGTTATGTCACCAACGGCAAGGGCGGTCAAATCGTCATTTCCCGTTCCGGTGAAGTGCTGATTACTGATGACCACGGCCGTGAGCGTGAACGTCATAAAGTGCCGTACGGCGCGACTCTGATCGTCAAAGACGGTCTGCAGATCAAAGCTGGCGTTCCATTGGCAACATGGGATCCGTTGACCCGTCCTATCATTACCGAATACACCGGCGTGGTGAAATTCGAGAACGTAGAAGAAGGTTCGACCGTTGCGCGCCAGATCGATGAAGTTACCGGTCTGTCGACTCTGGTTGTTATCGATGCGAAACGTCGTGGCTCGGTCACCAAAACAGTTCGTCCACAGGTCAAGCTGTTGAACGAACAAGGCGAAGAAGTCAAAATTGCCGGTACCGAACACGCAGTGACGATCGGTTTCCAGGTTGGCGCGCTGATTACTGTTAAAGACGGTCAGCAAGTTACCGTCGGCGAAGTGCTGGCACGTATCCCGACCGAATCGCAAAAAACACGTGACATCACCGGTGGTTTGCCGCGTGTTGCCGAGTTGTTTGAAGCACGTTCGCCGAAAGATGCCGGCATGCTGGCAGAAGTCACCGGTACGGTTGCGTTTGGTAAAGAAACCAAAGGCAAGCAACGTCTGGAAATCACGGACATGGACGGCGAGAAGCACGAGTTCCTGATCACCAAAGACAAACAAGTCCTGGTACATGACGGCCAAGTCGTGAACAAGGGCGAGATGATTGTTGACGGCCCAGCCGATCCACAAGACATTCTGCGTTTGTTGGGTATCGAAGCGCTCGCACGTTACATCGTCGACGAAGTTCAAGACGTGTACCGCTTGCAAGGTGTGAAGATCAACGACAAGCACATCGAAGTCATCGTGCGTCAGATGTTGCGCCGTGTTGCCGTCGTGAATGCAGGCGATGCTAACTACATCGTAGGCGAACAAGTCGAGCGTTCAGAGTTGCTGGACGAGAACGACCGCGTTGTTGCCCAAGGCAAGATCCCTGCAACCTACGAAAACGTATTGCTCGGTATTACCAAGGCATCGTTGTCGACCGACTCCTTCATTTCGGCTGCATCGTTCCAGGAAACTACACGTGTCCTGACCGAAGCTGCGATCATGGGCAAACGCGATGGTCTGCGTGGCCTGAAAGAGAACGTCATCGTTGGTCGTTTGATTCCGGCCGGTACCGGCCTCGCGTTCCATCGTGCACGCAAGGAAAAGGAATCATGGGAAGCGGAAGAGCGTACAGCGCTGTTGCAATCCGAAAAAGCTGCCCGTGCAGCTGAAGCGGAAGCGCAGTTTGCTGACATCGCAAGCACGCCAGACAGCGATACCGACGCCTCGTAATCAAGCAAGAACGTAAGTATTAGGCGGCATCAGGAGAAATCCTGGTGCCGTTTTCTTTATGGAAAGCTTGCTTATTCGCCATAAAGATACTTTTCTGAATCGATTTAATGTCAAAAAGAAATATTTTCTTTGCTGATATTTGATGTCGTGGATTCGGAATGGACCTAATTTCCGTCTTTTCGCAACGAAATCGCAGTCGCACCGCCAATACAATGGTTGACTGTCAAAGTATAGAGGGCTATACTCGCGAGTTCTCGATTTTAAGCTCTGCTGGGCTTAAGCGCTCTTTGGTCTTGCTTCTTCGCAATCCTCCTGCGCGTTTTCCCATCCCTGCTGTAATCGAGGCGCGCGACGAATTAAATTCTTCCGCAATGATTCTTTAGTCCCCGAACAACCGTTTTCGGGTTCGTATTATTAATGTTGTATTAGCTGGATATAGAGCGATGCCAACCATCAATCAACTGATTCGCCAGCCGCGTGTTTCTGCACGCGTCAAGAGCAAATCGCCGGCGCTGGAAAACAGCCCGCAAAAACGTGGCGTATGTACCCGCGTTTACACCACGACTCCAAAGAAGCCTAACTCGGCTCTGCGTAAAGTTGCCAAAGTGCGTTTGACCAACGGTTTCGAAGTAATTTCGTACATCGGCGGTGAAGGCCATAACCTGCAAGAACATAGTGTCGTGCTGTTGCGCGGCGGTCGTGTAAAAGATTTGCCGGGTGTGCGTTATCACATGGTTCGCGGTGCTTTGGATACTCAAGGCGTTAAAGACCGTAAGCAAGCGCGTTCGAAGTACGGTACCAAGCGTGCAAAAGCTGGCAAGAAGTAATTAAGTATTTTCGCGGTCTCCGCGAAATTGTGTCGGTCCCTAATGGGCCGAGTAAGTGGATGGTTATGATGACTGTCCGCGAGTGTGCGACAAACCTGTTGTTGCGCCTCAACTGAAGATTGAAAGGAATCGAAATGCCACGTCGTCGTGAAGTTCCCAAGCGGGACATACTGCCAGATCCAAAGTTCGGTAATGTTGATGTTGCCAAATTCGTTAACGTGTTGATGTTGTCCGGTAAAAAATCGGTCGCAGAAAACATCATCTACGGTGCGTTTGAGCATATCCAGACCAAATCGGGTAAAGATCCGCTGGAAGTATTTACAGCTGCGATCCTTAACTGCAAACCATTGGTCGAAGTAAAGTCCCGTCGCGTTGGTGGTGCAAACTACCAGGTGCCTGTTGAAGTTCGTCCAGTCCGTCGTATGGCTTTGTCCATGCGTTGGTTGCGCGAAGCAGCAAACAAGCGTAGCGAAAAATCGATGCCACAACGTCTCGCGGGTGAATTGCTCGAAGCTGCGGAAAGCCGCGGCGGTGCAATGAAAAAACGCGATGAAGTTCACCGCATGGCTGAAGCGAACAAGGCGTTCTCGCACTTCCGCTTCTAATAGATTGGTGTTCTCGCCTGCCTGTGCAGGCGTTGTGCGCTACATGTGTAATTTGTTCGAGGCCGGGCACATTTTGGAAAAAATGGCGCTCGGTTTTGTTCATTAAAAAGAATTAGGACTAATTATGGCCCGCAAGACCCCCATTGAGCGCTACCGCAATATCGGTATCTCGGCTCACATTGATGCTGGTAAAACCACGACGACTGAGCGCGTTCTGTTCTATACCGGCGTAAATCACAAGATTGGTGAAGTTCATGATGGCGCGGCCACCATGGATTGGATGGAGCAGGAACAAGAGCGCGGCATCACGATTACGTCTGCTGCGACGACCTGCTTCTGGAAAGGCATGGCGAACAATTTCCCTGCGCATCACATCAACATCATTGATACCCCGGGCCACGTTGACTTCACAATTGAAGTTGAGCGTTCGATGCGCGTGCTCGATGGCGCTTGCATGGTTTACTGTGCAGTTGGTGGCGTGCAGCCGCAATCAGAAACAGTTTGGCGTCAAGCTAACAAGTACAAAGTTCCACGTTTGGCATTCGTCAACAAGATGGATCGTACCGGCGCGAACTTCTTCAAAGTTTACGATCAAATGCGTGCGCGTTTGAAGGCAAATCCGATTCCAATGCAAGTACCTATCGGTGCTGAAGATTTGTTCGAAGGCGTAATCGATCTGGTAAAAATGAAGGCTATTTACTGGGACGACGCTTCGCAAGGTATGAAGTTTGATTACCGTGATATTCCGGACAACCTGTTGGCTGACGCTAAAAAATGGCGTGAAAACATGGTTGAAGCCGCTGCTGAAGCATCAGAAGAATTGATGAACAAGTACCTTGAAGAAGGTGACTTGAGCGAAGCTGAAATCAAGGCAGCGATTCGTCAGCGTACTATCGCTTCCGAAATCGTTCCAATGATGTGCGGCACCGCTTTCAAAAACAAAGGCGTGCAAGCCATGTTGGACGGCGTGATCGAGTACCTGCCGTCGCCAGTGGATATTCCGCCTGTTCCAGGCATGAACGAAGATGACGAGCCAGTTGTGCGTAAAGCTGAAGACACCGAAAAATTCTCGGCCTTGGCGTTCAAGATCGCAACGGATCCGTTCGTTGGTCAATTGTGCTTTATCCGTTGCTACTCAGGTACTTTGAATTCCGGCGACACAGTTTATAACTCTGTTAAAGAGAAAAAAGAACGTGTTGGCCGTATCGTTCAGATGCACGCAAATCAACGCGAAGAAATCAAGGAAATGCTCGCTGGCGATATCGCTGCGGTCGTTGGCTTGAAAGACACGACAACTGGCGACACCTTGTGTGACGACAAAGCGATCGTCGTCCTCGAGCGCATGGTTTTCCCTGAGCCAGTTATTTCGCAAGCTGTTGAGCCTAAGACGAAAGTCGATCAAGAAAAAATGGGCTTGGCGTTGAATCGTCTGGCGGCTGAAGATCCATCGTTCCGCGTGCGTACTGATGAAGAATCGGGTCAAACCATTATTGCCGGTATGGGCGAATTGCATCTAGACATTATCGTTGATCGTATGAAGCGCGAATTCGGCGTCGAAGCGACTGTCGGCAAGCCACAGGTTGCGTATCGCGAAACCATCCGTAAAGTTTGCGAAGAAATCGAAGGTAAATTCGTCAAGCAATCCGGTGGTCGTGGTCAGTACGGTCACGTTGTTTTGAAAATCGAGCCGCAAGAACCGGGCAAAGGTTTTGAATTCATCGATGCGATCAAGGGTGGTACGGTTCCTCGCGAATACATCCCTGCAGTTGAAAAAGGTGTGCGCGAAACACTGACTTCCGGCGTTCTCGCTGGTTACCCAGTGGTTGACGTAAAAGTCACCTTGTTCTTCGGTTCATACCATGACGTCGATTCGAATGAAAATGCGTTCCGTATGGCTGCATCGATGGCGTTCAAAGACGGCTGCCGTAAAGCTAGTCCAGTCATTCTGGAGCCAATGATGGCGGTCGAAGTTGAAACGCCTGAAGACTACGCTGGCACCGTGATGGGCGATTTGTCCTCACGTCGCGGCATGGTGCAAGGTATGGACGAAATCGCGGGCGGCGGCGGCAAGATCATTAAAGCCGAAGTTCCTTTGTCCGAAATGTTTGGTTACTCGACATCATTGCGTTCGGCAACACAAGGTCGCGCAACCTACTCGATGGAATTCAAGCACTACTCTGAAGCACCTAAAAATGTGATCGATGCAATCGTCACATCGAAGGCGCCTAAGTAATCGTATTAGTTGAAAAGCCAGGGGAGCTTAGCGTATATGCGAAGCTCCCTGGTTGGTAGTAAATAACTGTTAAAGGGCGCTCCAAACGGGGGTGTCTTAATTTAGATAAATCGTTCTTTTTGAAGGAAGAATAAAATGGCAAAAGGCAAATTCGAGCGGACCAAGCCGCACGTCAACGTCGGCACGATTGGTCACGTCGATCACGGCAAAACCACACTGACCGCAGCGATTGCGACAGTATTGTCGAAGAAATTTGGTGGCGAAGCAAAAGCGTACGATCAAATTGACGCGGCACCAGAAGAAAAAGC
>LNEU01000033.1 GCA_001464355.1 Burkholderiales bacterium Ga0077544 | reverse complement strand
ATGAGATTATGTGGCATGTCTTCGTTTTCGTCAACATCTTTTTAAGAAACTTTTTAAAAAGATTCGTTTTAAATTTCTTCAAAACGACTAACAAAAACTCAACTCCTACAACAACTTCTTCTCCCCCATCACACTACAATCCAGCTCGCTACACTCTGCGTTTCGCTGCTTGTTCTGCGACGGGAGCCGAACTATAGCAAAGCTTCTTAAACCTTGGCAAGTGCTTTTACGTAAATAGTTTATTTCTTTTGAAATTACTTTTTACGCAGGCCTTAAACGTTCTTGAATTTCGCTGCGCGCTTCTCTACAAATGCACGCATTCCTTCTTTCTGATCGTCTGTTGCGAAGGTGCTATGGAAGAGTCTGCGCTCGAACTGCACGCCTTCAGCAAGCGTTGTTTCGTAGGCGCGATTGATGGATTCTTTAATCATCATGACCATAGGCAGCGACATATTCGCAATGACGGTTGCGGCAGCCAATGCTTCTTCTTGCAACTTGTCCACGGCAACCACCCGCGAAACTAACCCAGCACGCTCAGCTTCTGCCGCATCCATCATGCGCGCAGTCAAACACATGTCCATCGCTTTTGATTTCGACACTGAGCGCGGCAAACGTTGGGTACCGCCAGCACCTGGAATAATGCCCAATTTGATTTCAGGCTGGCCGAACTTCGCTGTGTCCGCCGCAATAATGAAGTCACACATCATCGCCAATTCACAGCCGCCGCCCAATGCATAACCAGCTACCGCTGCGATGACCGGCTTGCGCACGCTGCGTATCTGCTCCCAGTTGCGCGTGATGTAATCGCCTTTATATACATCCATATAAGAGTAGGTCGCCATTGCGCCGATATCAGCGCCGGCCGCAAAGGCTTTCTCGCTGCCGGTAATGATCATGCAACCGATGTCGTCGTCAGCGTCGAACGATTGCAATGCCAAACCCAGCTCGTCCATCAACTTATCGTTGAGCGCATTCAATGCCGCCGGCCGATTAAGGGTTATCAAGCCGACCTTGCCATGAATCTCAACGAGAATATTTTCGTATTGCATGAATAGCTCCTGTAAAACCTGCACTCTCTATTAGAAAGACATCACTTCGGCAACAACACCCACATCTCGCCTCGCTGCTTCATGCGGCCAGCCTGTTCGCCGGCTTCGGCACCAAATCCCCAGAAGTAATCAGCGCGTACCGGATTCTTGATTGCACTGCCGGTATCTTGCGCCATCACAAGACGGCGTAATGGCGTTTTACTGGCAGGAAGGGTCGCCACCAGAAATACCGGCGCCCCGAGTTGAATAAATTGCGGATCAACCGCGATCGAACGTTGCGGTGTGAGCGGCACGCCCAATGCACCTTTAGGCCCGATACTTGGATCGTTTACTTTTTCTTCCTTGAAAAAGACATAGCTTGGATTTGCATTCAGTAGCTCCTGCTGGCGTTTGGGATTAGCCTTCAACCACGCTTTGATGCCCTGCGCAGATGCCTGATCCAGCGTCAACTCGCCTTTGTCTATTAGATAGCGACCGATCGACTTGTATGGATGACCGTTCTGATCTGCATACGCAATCCGCACTTGCTCTTTGCCATCGTCCAGTTGCACACGCCCGGAACCCTGCACTTGCAGAAAAAAAGCGTCAATCGGATCATCGACCCAAACAATCTCTTTGCCAAGCAAGGCATTCGATTGAGTCAACTCACCGCGGGATGGATAAGCAAGCACCTTATTGCCGACCAAGCGACCCCGCACACGCTGACCTTTCAGCTCGGGAAAGACACTGACCAAGTCGATGGTCAGAATGTCATCAGGCGCACGATGCAAAGGCGTTTGATACTTGCCGCCACGTTTGCGCGAACCTTGCAGCAAGGGTTCGTAATAGCCCGTCACTGTGCCATAGAGGGAGCCATCCGCATTCGATACGCCATAAGGCTGGAAGTAACGCTCAAAAAACTGCCGCACCGCGTTTTCATCATTACCGTCCAGATTTGCTGCGGCGGTGCATGCAGGCTTCCAATTGGGGCGTCGAATCATCACTACGCAAGAAGACAAAAACGCCGGTAGAGCCTCACGCTGATCATCGTCCTTCCATCCAGGCAACGCCGCAAATGTCACTGGACGTAGTGCCGGGTTAATTTCGGTACGAGGCAAGCTGGGTAGATCACCCGGCGAAATGCTCGGTTTGCCCGGCGTCACCGGAACCGGAGTGGGCGGCGGCACGACAACCGGCTGGACTGGAGGCTGCACGGTAGAACATGAAACAAGCGTGAATAAAATGGATGCGAGTAAACTAAGGCGAATAAATGACATGGGAGTATTTGGCAATGTGGCTATTATTTGTTGAAGCGGGAATCGCGCTGGGCTTGTTGATCTTTATCGTGTGGTGGACGATGTTTTCGGGCAAAAAACCAACTCAGCCTCTGTCAAAAAAGCCCGCCCCGCCCAAAGACGACAAGGATGAATAGACCGGTGACTTAATGCAAAGTGCGCGGCAAGGACAAAACAAATTCAGGAATTTTTGTCACGAACTGCTCGCCGTCTTCCGCCACACAAAAATACTCGCCGGTCATGGAACCCTGTGGCGTCGCCATGGACATGCCGCTGGTATATTCGTAGTGTTCACCGGGCTGAAGCAAAGGCTGATTGCCGACCACACCCAAGCCGCGCACTTCTTCGATATGGTTATTGGTGTCAGTGATCACCCAATGCCGCGAGATAAGTTGCGCGGCGACCCGCCCCGTGTTTTTGATCCTTATCGCGTAGGCGAATACATAATGGGAATGATCGGGGTCGGATTGCTCTTCCAAGTATTGCGTAGTTACGGTAACCGTAAATTCGTAAGATGCCATGTGATTCCTATAGTGCCGCGCACTTCCTGCCGCGTTTTTCATTCAATATATAACCCGCATGATAGCGCGTACCTTAACTGTATATAGCAGACCCGAGACGTGCCCCTGAAATCGCAAGCATCCATCATCTGTCGACATCTTGCAAAACGCAGCCTCAGAGCCACAGGGTAAAATAGCGGCTTCATTTACAAAGTCACTGCCATGGCCAACTATCGCATCGCCCCCAGCATTCTCTCCGCCGATTTCTCCCGTCTTGGGGAAGAAGTGCGCAACGTCGTCACCGCTGGCGCTGACATCATCCATTTCGACGTGATGGATAACCATTACGTTCCAAATCTGACAATAGGCCCCTTGGTATGTGAAGCGATACGCCCGCACGTGCAAGTGCCTATCGATGTGCATCTGATGGTCAAGCCGGTGGATCGCATTGTCCCTGATTTTGCCAAAGCCGGCGCCAACATCATCACCTTCCATCCTGAAGCATCCGAGCACGTGGATCGCACACTGCAACTGATACGCGACAATGGCTGCAAAGCCGGGCTGGTATTCAACCCCGCCACGCCGCTGCATTATCTGGAACACGTGATGGACAAGCTCGACATTATCCTTCTGATGTCTGTCAATCCAGGCTTCGGCGGTCAGTCGTTTATCCCGCACACACTGAAAAAAATCGCAGCGGTACGCAAATTGATCAACGAATCCGGACGCGACATCATGCTGGAAGTCGATGGCGGTATCAAAGTCGACAATATCGCTGAAGCAGCACGTGCCGGTGCCGACACCTTTGTCGCCGGCTCTGCCATTTTCGGCAAGCCGGACTACAAAGCGGTCATCGATGCGATGCGCGGCGAACTGGCGAAGGTATAAATTTGCCTTCTAGTACAGTTGAAAACCGGATCTTGCACGACATACGTGGCGTCATCGTCGATCTCGACGGCACCATGTTGCATACCGCGCAGGATTTGCACATCACGATCAACCGCATGCGTGCCGACCTCGGTTTAGGGCCGCTGGATCTGAATACGGCGATCAGCTTCGTCGGCAAAGGCGCAGAGAATCTGGTGCGGCAAAGCATAGGCGTGGATTTTTCTGCCAGCGAAGTTGAGCTGCGCTTTCAGGAAGCCATGACTCTGTTCGAGAAACATTATTTTGACGTGAACGGCGAGTTCGCAAGCGTTTATCCCGGCGTGCACGAAGGCTTGCAAGCCATGTGCGACAAAGGTTTGCGCATGGCTTGTGTCACCAACAAGCCCATCGCATTTACCTTGCCTTTGCTACAAAAAACCGGCTTGAGCATTTATTTTGAAATCGTTTATGGCGGTGATTCTTTCGCAAAAAAGAAACCTGATCCGATGCAGTTACTGCAAGTCTGCAAGGATTTTGGACTCAATCCGCATGAAGTGGTGGCGATAGGCGATTCCATCAACGACTCGCAGGCCGCGCGCGCCGCAGGTTGCAAAGTTCTCAACGTTCCGTACGGCTACAACCACGGGCAGTCTATACAAGACGTCGATAGCGATGGTATAGTTTCTTCGCTGCTAGACGCAGCACATCTTATTTCACCAACATAAATCATCATGTCTCTCGACAAAAAACGACTCACGACACCAGGCGCGCATGAGGCCTGGCTATGGCGAGGCTGGCAAATCTGGCGCTGAATGCCACTTGCCGTTGATCGTCCGCACGCTTTTGCATTTCCTGCACTCCCGCGCGATCGGCAACGTTTTTTGAACTACTTATTAAAGTACCAAACCGCTCGTCTACAATAGCGGTCCGGAGAGAACCCATGACTGAACTCGAATTCAAATCGCTGGCCACGCAAGGCTATAACCGCATTCCATTAGTGGCTGAAGCATTCGCCGATCTGGAAACACCACTTTCGCTTTATCTCAAACTGGCGCAAACCCAGGATGCCGGCAAAAATACCTTTTTGCTGGAATCGGTCGTCGGTGGCGAACGCTTTGGGCGATATTCCTTTATCGGCTTGCCAGCCAACACCTTGATGCGCAGCTTCGGCACGCGTATTGAAGTTGTTCGCAACGGCACCGTTGTGGAAACCGTTGAAGGCAATCCGCTGGAATTCATCGCGGAATTTCAGGCGCGTTATAAAGTAGCGATCCTGCCTGGCATGCCACGCTTTTGCGGCGGTCTCGCTGGTTACTTTGGTTATGACGCGGTACGCCACGTTGAAAAACGGTTGGCGCATTCCACACCGAAAGACGATCTCGGCCTGCCAGAAATCCAGTTGCTGCTGACTGAAGAACTCGCTGTCATCGATAATTTATCCGGCAAGCTTTATCTGATCGTCTATGTCGATCCGACGCAGCCGGACGCTTATTTAAATGGCCGTCAACGTTTGAAAGATTTACGCGCCAAATTGCACCGCGCGGTCGAAGCGCCGGTCACAAGCGCATCGGTCCGCACCGATACGGTCCGAGAATTCGACAAAAAAGATTACCTCGCAGCTGTCGCCAAAGCCAAGGAATACGTGATGGCCGGCGATTTGATGCAGGTGCAAATCGGCCAGCGCATCAAAAAATCGTATGTCGATGCGCCGCTGACGCTTTATCGCGCACTGCGTTCGCTGAATCCATCGCCGTATATGTACTTCTACAACTTCGGCGACATGCAAATCGTCGGTGCGTCACCGGAAATTCTGGTACGCAACGAAACCATGCCGAGCGGCAAAAAGAAAATCACGATACGTCCTTTGGCCGGCACACGACCACGCGGTGACACACCGGAAAAAGACGCGATCCTCGCAAAAGAATTGCTGGCCGATCCCAAAGAAATCGCCGAACACGTGATGCTGATCGACCTCGCGCGTAACGACATCGGGCGCATTGCAGAAACCGGCAGCGTCAAAGTAACTGACAAACTGGTGATCGAAAAATATTCGCACGTGCAACACATCGTCTCCAACGTCGAAGGCACATTAAAAGATGGCTTGTCGAATCTGGATGTATTGAAAGCGACTTTCCCGGCGGGCACATTGTCCGGCGCACCAAAAGTCCGTGCGATGGAAATCATCGACGAACTCGAGCCAACCAAGCGCGGCATTTATGGCGGCGCATGCGGTTACCTGTCCTTTGGTGGCGAAATGGACCTGGCAATCGCGATCCGCACCGGCGTTATCAAGGACGGCATGTTGTACGTGCAAGCAGCAGCCGGCATCGTCGCTGACTCGGTACCCGAGATGGAATGGCAAGAAACTGAGAACAAGGCCCGCGCCGTTTTACGCGCAGCGGAACAAGTGCAAGATGGTTTGGATGGGGAGATTTAAATGTTACTGATGATCGATAACTACGACTCCTTCACCTACAACCTGGTGCAGTATTTCGGCGAGTTGGGCGAAGACGTGCACACCGTACGCAATGATGAAATCACGCTGGAACAAATCGCTGCGTTGAAGCCTGAACGCATCTGCATTTCGCCCGGCCCATGCACACCGCATGAAGCTGGCGTCTCTATCCCTGTGTTGCAGCAGTTTGCAGGCAAGTTGCCTATCCTTGGCGTGTGCCTAGGCCATCAGGCAATTGGCGCAGCGTTTGGTGGCAAGGTAATCCGTGCGCAGCAAGTCATGCACGGCAAAACCTCGACCATCGAACACACCGGCGTTGGCGTCTTCAAGGATTTGCCTAGCCCGTACACGATCACGCGTTACCACTCGCTGGCGATCGAACGTTCGTCATTGCCAGATTGCCTGGAAGTGACAGCGTGGACTGAAGATGGTGAAATCATGGGTGTGCGCCACAAGGATTTCGATATACAAGGTGTGCAATTCCATCCGGAATCGATCTTGTCAGAACACGGCCACGCCTTGTTGAAAAACTTCCTCGTCCGCTAAATGGATAATGCTGCTCGCCATTTGAATACAGAAAGTCTCGCCATGCCGATTACTGATCAAGAAGCTCTGATGCGTTGCATCGATCATCGTGAAATCTTTCACGATGAGATGCTGCACCTGTTCCGCAAAATCATGTCTGGTGAAATGTCGCCTGTCATGATCGCGGCGCTGACCATGGGCTTGCGCGTGAAGAAAGAAAGCATAGGCGAGATTGCAGCTGCCGCGCAGGTCATGCGTGAGTTTTCCACCAAAGTGCCATTGGCCGACACTACCAATCTGCTAGACATCGTCGGTACTGGTGGCGACGGCGCCAACACTTTCAACATTTCTACGGCGTCGATGTTTGTTGCAGCAGCTGCAGGCGCACGCATTGCCAAACACGGCGGCCGCAGCGTGTCGTCGTCTTCAGGCAGTGCCGATGTACTCGAATCACTGGGCGCAAATATCAACTTGAAACCTGAGTTGGTCGCCGAATCGATTGCGCAAACCGGCATAGGTTTCATGTTCGCGCCAAATCACCATGCAGCGATGAAGCATGCAGCGCCGGTACGCAAGGAACTTGGCGTACGGACTATTTTTAATATTCTTGGCCCGCTGACGAATCCCGCCGGCGCTCCGAATATCTTGATGGGCGTCTTCCACGCTGATCTGGTCGGCATCCAAGTCCGCGTGTTGCAACGTCTAGGCGCACAGCATGCGATCGTTGTCTGGGGCCGCGACAATATGGATGAAGTGTCGCTGGGCGCAGCAACCATGGTTGGCGAATTGGTCAATGGCGAGATTCGCGAGTATGAAATCCATCCTGAAGATTTCGGCCTGCAAATGATCGCCAGTCGCAATTTGAAGGTTGCGGATTCGCTGGAATCGAAAGTAAAAATTTTTGAAGCGCTGGATAACGTTAACGGTGCGGCACGCGATATCGTTGCGCTGAACGCAGGTACCGCGTTGTACGCAGCGGGCGTCGCCAGCTCTATCGCCGATGGCTTGAAGCAAGCGCGTGAAGCGATTGCTTCGGGTGCGGCACGTGCCAAGCTGGAACAATTTGTCAGCGTCACGCAAGCGCTGGGCAAAGCCTGACGCGAGCGCATGACCGCGGATTACGCGCATTACACGGCCTGCATTATCTGCACCACTATTTGAAGTGAATCATCATGTCCGACATTCTGAATAAAATCCTGGCCGTCAAAGCCGATGAAATCGCCGCTGCGAAAAAATATCGCAGCCTGGCAAGTTTGCGCAGCGAAGTCGAAGCCGATAAAGAAGCGCGCGCAGCGATACGCGGCTTTGAAAATTCATTACGTCAAAAAATCGCTGCCGGCAACGCCGGCATCATTGCAGAAATCAAAAAAGCGTCGCCATCCAAAGGTGTGATTCGCCCTGACTTCCATCCTGCAGAAATCGCTGTCAGCTATGAACAACATGGCGCAGCTTGTTTATCGGTACTGACGGATGTGCAATTCTTCCAGGGCGCACCGGAATACTTGAAGCAGGCGCGCGCTGCGGGCTCCTTGCCAGTATTGCGCAAGGATTTCATGATTGATCCTTATCAGCTGTATGAAGCGCGCTCATGGGGTGCGGATTGCATCTTGCTGATCGTCGCTGGCCTGGATCACGGTTTGATGGCGGAGTTGGAAGCATGTGCGCACGAGCTCGGCATGAGCGTACTGGTGGAAGTGCACAATGCAGAAGAATTGACGGCCGCTCTTCGTTTGAAAACTACTTTGCTGGGTGTGAACAATCGCAACTTACGCACGTTTGAAACGTCACTGCAAACCACGCTGGACTTGTTGCCACGTATTTCACCGGATAAATTGGTGATTACCGAATCGGCCATCGTGACACCGGATGATGTCAAAAGAATGCGCGATGCTGATGTACACGCATTTCTGGTTGGCGAAGCATTCATGCGCGCACCTGAACCAGGTGTGGAACTGAGCCGCCTGTTCAACTAAAACATTGAAGCTGCGATAGCGCTCGCTATTGCTGCCTCAATGCTTATTCTGTTTTTTCAATTCAGTTTTTTCAAACAGTCATTATTTAAGCCATGCATCACGAAGCCGCACCGCAGTCGCCGGCTTCGCCTCTGCCGTCAGCATCACATTTGGCGCATCGGATGCCTGGACTTTTGCCTGCAAATTCAATAACTCGTCACGTCGAAATACGTGCAGGCCGATCGCATCGCCGGCACGATAACGGCTGAGCACGCCATCCAGATTCGTTCCTGTCACGCGCAAACCATCGATCGCAACCAATACGTCACCAGCCGATACGCCAGCTTTATGTGCGGCGCCGTTTTCATACACGTTTGCTACCTTGCAATCGGTGCCATCGCGCACTGTGCGGAATCCCAAACCCGGCTTGCCGTTCTTGCGCTCGTCAGCAAACGTAATGCCGAACGGAGTCAACAATTTTGCCAATGGCAGGTCATCGGTGCCGCGCACCCAGCGATCCAGCAGGCGAGTCAACTTCAAGCCTGTGACGCTATCGAACAAGTCATCAACTTCGTTTTCCGTGACGCCGCGTCCTTCTGAACCGTCCTGATAAAAATCGCGGCCATATTGCTGCCACAAGGCCAGCATCACATCGTCCAGCGATTTCTTGCCCTTGGTTTCTGCACGTATCATCAGGTCGAGCGCGAGACCTACCAGCGACCCTTTGGTGTAATAACTGACGATGGAATTGGTCGCGCTTTCGTCCTGGCGATAGTATTTAACCCACGCGTCGAAACTCGATTCGGCCACGCTTTGTTTATGACGACCGCTACCGCGCAAGACACTGTTAATTGTTTTCGACACAAGTTTTAAATACGCGGACTCATCAATCACGTCACTGCGCACCAGCATCAAATCGTCGTAATAACTGGTGAATCCTTCAAACAACCACAGTAGTGGTGTGTAATTTTCGGTCGCTAGGTCATAAGGTGCAAATGCAGCAGGTTTGATGCGCTTGACGTTCCACGTATGAAAATATTCATGACTGCACAAACCCAGGAAGGTTCGATAACCATCGCTCATTTCCTTTTGGCCTTTGACCGGCAAATCGGCGCGCGAACAAATCAGTGCAGTTGATGCGCGATGCTCAAGCCCGCCATAACCGTCACCGACCACCATCGTCATGAAAACGTAGCGATCTACCGGCGCGCGTTTGCTTTTCGGCTCAAAGAATGCAATTTGCGTTTCGCATATTTTCTTTAAATCAGTTGTTAGGCGCGGCAAATCGAGATTCGGAATATTGCCAGTAAATACAACGTCATGTTGCACGCCGTGCGCCTTGAAGGTTGCGAGGGAAAAGGTTCCCAGCTCGACTGGATGATCAATCAGCTCATCGTAGTTCGATGCGATGTAAGTGCCAAAGCCATAACGCTTGGCATCCAATTGCCGCATCGCGGTAGCGACGCGCCATTTGTCGAAATCCTCACCTTGCGGCTTTTGAATATCGACGACATGCACACTTTCTTCCCTATCTTGCACGCGCAGAAAAACGCTAGTGCCATTGAAGAAGCCGTGTGTTTGATCCAGATGCGCGGTACGCACCGACAGATCCCACGCATACACCTCATACCTTATCGTCAATGGCCCGTTGCACTCATCCGCTATCCAGGTGTGTTTGTCGAGTTTGCTCATCCCGACTTTTTTACCGCCGGACTCAGCGCTGATTTGCACGATGTTCTTGGCAAACTCGCGAATCATGTAACTACCAGGTATCCACGCCGGCAAAGAAAAGCATTGTCCAATTTCGTCTGGCTGGTTAACGGTTACCGTAACTGCATACAGATGTGCCGCCAGATCTTTGGGAATGATGGTGTAATAAATTGCGTTGTTCATGCTGTGCCGTGAAAAAATGCGATGGCGCTAGTTTAGCTGCATCCGTCCGCACGCGCATATATGAGGCCTGTAATTCTGGTCATACTCACAATTCAAACTTCAAATAAAAAAGGCCACGCAAGCGTGGCCTTTTTTATTTGAATCGTATTACTTGATTGAAGAAAGTTTTGCTTCCAGTGCCTTGGCATCAATAGCGCCGGGGATGCGCGAACCGTCGGTGAAGATGATGGTCGGCGTGCCGGTGACTTTCATGCTGCGCCCGAGAGCCAATACTTTTTCATGTGGCGCGACACAGTTGTCTGATGCCGTCGCAGGATTTTTACCGTTCAGCATCCAGTCATCCCACGCCTTGTTGCGATCGGCAGAACACCAGATATTGCGTGAACGGCTGATCGAATCCGGTGACAAAATGTTGTACATGAACGTGTAGACGGTAACGTTATTGATCTGCTCCAGGGTCTGGCGGAATTGTTTGCAATAACCGCAGTTCGGATCTTCGAACACCGCAATAACACGCTTGCCATTACCTTTGACGTACTTCATTGCCGCCTCCAGCGGCAAATCGCTGAACGCAACCTTGTTGATTTCATCCAGGCGCGCCTTGGTGTAATCCTGATAGGTTTTGGTGTCGACCACGCGGCCGACAAATAAATACTGCGCTTTCGCATCGGTATAAATAATGTCGCCGTTCACCTGTACTTCGAACAAACCGGAATACGGTGTTTTCGTCACGGACGCTACTTTCGCTTCTTCGCCAAGGCGTGGTTCAATTGCCTTCCTGACCGCAGCTTCTTGCGCCGTTTCTGCAAATGCCACGGCAAAAGTCAAACCCAGCAATACTGCAACAGCAGCCTTCATCATTTTCATTGTTCATTTCCGATTAAATTTTTGAGCAGAAGCAGCCGCACCCTGCCAGACAAAACGTGACTTGTTATTGTTGCACGCTCTTGTTACTGATTCTTGCTACCTAGCGCGTGCCCAATCAACCGCCGTTTTAAGACCGGTAACTTGTTCACCAAGTTCAATCCCAGATTGCGCACCATGCGCAATGGCTCGAATGCCGTACCAAACAAGCGCGCCAAACCGTCAGTCGCCAATTGCATCAGCAGTATATCTTCCTTGCGCGAACGCGCGTACCGCGCCAGCACGCGCGCATCGCCGCAATCGCGATGCGCGCCACGGTCTACTACCGCCTTGATCAAACCGGCAACATCGGCAAAACCCAGATTCATGCCATGTCCGGCAAGTGGATGCACGACATGCGCCGCATCGCCAATCAAGGCCACGCGCGGCGCGGTGATCGCGTGCGGGCGTATCAATGACAGAGGAAATGATTTGACCATTTCCGGTTGCAATGGCGTCAAGGTTCCAAGCTCGGCTGCCGCCAATGCACTCAAGCGCATTGCTACCTGCATCAGCGATTCCTGAGACAGCGCATCTGCCAAGGCGTCCGGCGCCGACCACACCAGCGATACCCGCTTACCGGGTAAAGGCAACAAGGCAATAATGCCCTCCGACACCGAAAACCATTGATGCGCAATGCCGTGATGCGGTTTCTCGCACGCAAAATTGCTGACAATCGCACGCTGCCCGTAAGGGCGGTAATCAAAATCGATGCTGCATTGAGACCGCACCCACGATTGCCCGCCATCCGCACCCACTACCAGCTCGGCGGTCAGCGTATCGCCGTTTTCCAGTTGTACGTTGGCAGCGTTATCGTCCGTTTTCAATTCAATTGCGCGACCTTGGACAGTCCGCACGTTCGACGCAAACTTCAATGCTGCATCCAGCGCCTGGTTTAAATTGCGATCTTCCACGATCCAGGCCAAAGTGCCGACGTGCGCGCCATAGGCGTCGAACGCCAGCTCGCCAGCCGCATCTCCATTCACCACCATCGAATCAACCGGGGCTACGCGTGCGGCATCCAGCGCGTCCCACACTTTTACGGATGACAATAAATCATGCGCAACATGGTTGACGGCGTAGACACGTACATCCCACGCCTCCAGGCCAGCAGGTTGTGGCGGCGGTATTTTATTAGCGGATGCGAAAAGCGGACTGAGCAAGGTCACTTTCAATCCGGCCTGCGCAAAACCCAGCGCAGCCACTTTGCCAATGGCACCATCGCCGATAATGCAAACATCACTTTGTATATGCATAAAGCCGAACCTGTGAAAATGATGAAAAATTATTCAGTAAGTACAACGCCAAATACTGCGGCAAGGACACGATCAATCGCATTATAGCGGCTGCGATCAATTCAAATTGCAGGAAACCCTTGCATATTCCAATAGCTTTGCTATACTTGCGCGCCTTGGCCTGGTAGCTCAGTCGGTAGAGCAGAGGATTGAAAATCCTTGTGTCGGTGGTTCGATTCCGCCCCGGGCCACCAAAGAAATCAAGCACTTAGCCCACCCTCACCGGTGGGCTTTTTGTTTTTCTGACGATTTTCTGTCAATTCTATTGGTGACCAAGTGCGCTCGAATGCGCTCAAACAGTTAAGTTGTAACAGTTTGATCAAAATGCCTCGCCGTTTTCTATACGGACACAGCCCTTTCTAATTTTTAAGGAGTTGTGATGCATTACCCACCAAATCGAATCGCTGTACCCCATCAATATGTTTCCAAGGGGGCTAGCCATGGCTAAGCCCTATCGTGAAGGCGATACTTGGTCTTTCCGTCTGCGGGTTCAAGGCCAGGATATCTACCGCTGTGGTTTCAAGACAAGTGCCGAAGCCACAAAAACGCAAGAAGAGGTTCGATCCGAGCTTTGCCATAAAGATAAAGCTGCTGGGCGCGGCCCCTTCAACACGACATTAGCCCAAGCTTTTAGTCAATATGCCAAGGAGCGCCTGCCGTTTTTAAAAGGTGCGCCAGCAGATTCCATACGTATCAACCGCTACCTACGCGCCATGGCGATGCCCATCATTAAATTGAAGCGCATCTCAGCCCCTTCTGACGCTGCGAATGTGTACTGGGACGTGCAGTTCAAGGAAGAGGGGAATCGCATCATTCCCAACAGCCTCAAAGCACACCGTGCCAATCAGGCAAGCACCTCTCAAGCTAGTGACGACATTCGCCGCCAATTGGCAGGGCTAGCAATGGCCGAAGTCACAACCACGCTTGTGCAGAAATTCATTAGTACTCTTGCAACCCAGGGCTATGGCAGTAACACCATTGCCCTTGAACGCGCGGAACTGCGTCGTGTGTTTAACCATGCCCGAGACCGATGGCATTGGACTAGGCCTGCACGTAATCCGGCATCGAGTTTGGACATGCCAAATAAGAAAATCAAACGTAACAAGCTCATTTCCAATAGCCAATGGGAAAAGATGGCCGCCGCGCTGTGCGATGGTGGCAACGACTATGCGCCTTACTTGTTTTGCTTAATGCTGGAGACAGCCATGCGTTCATGCGAACCACTCACCTATGCCCGATGGGAACACATCGACTGGTCTCGACGCGTACTGGCTTTGCCAGATGCGAAAGCAGGTGAACGGGAAGTACCGCTTGGGCCAGGTGCAATTGTCATTCTCGCCAAACTAATGGATATGGAAATCGCGAAAGCGGCCAAGAAAAAACGCGCTTGGAACAATGAAGGTCCGCTGTTTCCAACAACTTATGAGGCAGTCAAGAAAGCTTGGAAGGTCGCGCGGGAAGCATGCGGCTTTGGCGATATCCGAATGCATGACCTTCGCCATACCTCCACAACGAGGTATGCCCTACAGCTAAAAGGGGACCTGCCAAAAATCATGGCAATCACCGGCCATAAAACAACCACGATGGCCATCGAATATACCCATATAACCGCTGACAATGTTGTCGCCGAACTTCATGGTGAAGAACTACCGATAGAGTCCGCTCCTGCCGGTTATATGACGCAATGCGCCAAACCAGTGATTGACGCGCTTGATGAAAACACAACGCCATTCCAACCGCCACTACCTCCATCCCAGCTCAGCCCGCCATCAAACATAGTCTTTGGTCGATTCGGTCGGCGCGCAGCGTAGTACCTCGGCTTCCTGCATCCGTGCAGGCATGTTGGAAGCCGAATATGGAACAGCCTGCGCTAGGCCAGATACCAAATTGAATTCATGGACACAAAAAACACTATACCTATTCGGCGCACGCAAGAACGCGTACTGCCATCCGAAATAACGGATCTGATCGAGTTGCTGTGCTTTGTTGCAATGAACGAACCACTCAACCAGCACGCCAATGACCAACAGGATGCCCAAGAAATCTTATGAACCACATTGCCATTTACGCTCGCTATTCTTGCGAGCAGCAACGCGACACCTCTATAGAGGACCAATTGACGCGCTGTCGTGATGTCGCGTCACGATACGGCCTTACCGCCTCAGACATTAAGGTGTATGCCGACTCGGCACTCTCTGGATTGAGCAAGCATACCCAACTGCGCGACGGTTATCAGAAATTGCTCTTTGATCTCAAAGCTGGGGTCATCGCTGTCCTGATCGTTGACGAATTCAGTCGGCTGACCAGGGATGTCGTGGAACAAGCAAAGCTCACCAGACTCTTTGAAGAAAATCAGCGTATTCGGCTCCTGACCGCTGACGGTATCGATACACACTTGCAGAATTGGCAGCTGCAGACTGGCTTGGTTGGAATCATCAATCAACAGGCGGGACGTGACACTAGGCACAGGGTTATTCGCGGCATGCTCGGGCAACTCGAGCGAGGCTACATGATTGCCACGCCGGCCTTCGGATATGCATTGAAGCGTCACTTCAACGACAAGGGCGAGCGCACAGCCAGCGAGTGGGTAATTCATGAGAAAAATGCAGACATCGTGAGACAGATTTTTGAACAGCGTGGAAATGGTCGCTCAATGCACCAGATTGCGAAGTGGCTCAATGATACGAATGTTCCTGTCGTTCGCGCCGCGCAAAGCCCTACCGGCGGATTTTGGCGACCAGCCCGCATCAAAAATATTCTCGGTAATACCATCTATCGAGGCGTGTTCTTGTGGAATGCATCAAGCACCGTGAAGTACCGAGCAGAGAAATCTGGACGGACGCTTGAAATCAAAGCGTTCGATCGACCGCAACTTCGGTTGGTACCAGATGACCTGTGGGAGCGTTGCAACGCAAAGACAATCAGCCGTTCGGGTTATGGAGGTGGCAAACATGCTTTGGCCGGACTAGTTCAGTGCGGTTATTGCAACAGCGTTCTAGCAGTCTCCAGTAAGTCTCGCTGCCGGTCTCTTTATTGCGCGTCCTGTTCATCTGCGAAAGCAATGAAAGATGACAGCCAAGGCATTACTTCCTCTGTAGCAGTGGATGGCATGTATGTATTGTTACAGGAAGCATTGAAAGGCTTTTTGACGCCTGAGGTGATTGCATCATTTAGAGACCGGCTTAGGGCCAAGCTAGACGGAAATCTTGACGAAGAAATTGGAATAGCGAAATCGGATGTCGCACGTTGTTCAAGAATACAAGAGCGACTCTCACATTTGCTGGGTGAAGCGGAAGATGGGGATGACACGCTTCTTGCCCGTTATCGAGATGCCCGTAGTGCGCATGCAAATGCGACAACGAAATTGGAGCAAATCGTGAGTCGTTCGGAGCGCATTGACGCAGCCGTACTTGATAAACAGCTCGCGGTTGATCCACTTCATCTTCTTCCAAAACTTTTCCAAGCTGACATAGAGCCGGAAAAATTGCGCAGTGTGCTGTCGCGCTTGTTTCCATCAATTGTGTTTGAAGGGAAAGGCACTCGTTATAACGCCTACTTCAAGGTCGCTATGTGCATGGGTGCAGCTACAAGCATTCTCAGCAGCACGCATAATCTAGATGAATCGCCACTTACCAAATACTTTCATCTGCGTTATTACCCGACTACAAAAGATGAAGGAGGTACATGGCGGGTCTTTATAGTTTCTTCAGCAGAGAACAAGGTCAAAGCAAGCTCTACTTCATTGAATCCCGCAGAGATTCTTGCGAATACTGCTTAGTATTTCCATTCTGGATAGGCCATTTAAATCGCGCACCCAGTCCATTATCGCTGGGTGCCATTCTTCAGAAACCAAGCTGAAACAAGTAAAGCAAGCATGATCGCTTGTCATGCCAATAGGGATTCGTTAAAATCATCCACAAATCGCCGTGTAGTCGGCGAGCTGCCTACCCCATAGGTCTTAAAAAGCCGCAGCAAAGTGGATTCGACTATCTAATCTCCCCTTGTGAAAATACCCTTTTGGGCATCAGGGACTGTGGGTAGGCGTCTCTGATGAATCAATAAGATTCACGGAGATCATCATGTCTATTTCCCTTGCGCTGCCTACCGAAGAATTGTTGAACAACGTTCGTCGACAAGTTAAACGTCTTAGAACTTCCATCAATCTTCCACACAAAATTGCACAAGATATTCTGGCAAAAGCCGTCTATCAATGTTCATCTTGGAATGTCTTAATCAAACGTATTGAGAGCGGGGAGAATACCCAAGACTCACTAATACTTTTGCTAAATGCAGATTCTAAGCAAGCAAAAAATTACCTATCGCAGCACGTTCTTAGGATTTCTGAAGCATTCGGGCATCACATTGACCTCAATATATCTTTGGATGAAATGTGCAGGCAAACCAGATTCATTCTTGGCGAGGAACAGAATCCGAATTCTACGGAAAGCAATCTGTCTGACGTATTTAGTTCGTTAAAAATTTTGCCCTGGCAAAAAAGTGGGATTGGTCCTGACCCGGATGCTGTTCTTGAAACATATACGGTTATTAACGGCGTTACGATTAAACTTATTGCGACAAGATGCTACTTGCCCGCTTATTTAAAGCTTGATAACAAACTTCAACGATTTGCCCATCACGCGGATATACCCGGCGCGCCTTTTAAAATCATGTGGTCGGATCCAGAAGCATGGCGCCAAGCTGCAATAGAATTTCTGAGCGTCGAAGAGGACGAAGATTTTGGCGAGTCGCCAAATCTTCCCCGCATCCCATATAACCGACATATGTCGGCACATGCCAGATGGTTCTATACGATGCTTTCGTACTGGAGAGATTGCGCCAATTACTCTGCAGAAGACGATAAAGTGTTCCGACCGATTCATTTAGAGCACGGCCATTACATCGTATTCGGAATGGCTTCGAGTTTACCGTTTAGTTATGCAGCGCCAGCCAATGTTATTTTAGAAGAACCTACGGATGGGAATCACCAAGTTGCACTGCTAGATAAGCAGCCGATATGCATCGAATGGCTTCCTGTGAATTGGGACCATGATGGCCGATACAATGCTGATGCGTATTCCGAACCTGTTAAGAGCAGAATCTTTGATTACTCAGATTTTGATAGCAGCAATTACCAAGGCCGTCGTTGGTTTTGCGTCCTTCCTATCAATGATGAAGAACTTCGCTATGCATTAACCGCACATCCCAAGCCAGGACTTGGCTATGAAAATTTAACCCTGAATACAAACAATATACCGCTTGCTCAGCAGATTCTCTCAAAAATACTAGCGGGTGATCTTACTACTTACACAGACCGTAATCTAGCGAGATTATGGGTTTTAAGATTAGATGTTCCCATTAGCCAATTTAAATTAGCTTTCGGAGTTACATATCAAAACTACAGAGATGACTGGTGGGCATCACAGTTATTTTGCGCAGTAAAATCAGGCGGCGTGAACTGCGTATATCTTTCAATGCGCCAAGTGATCTTTACGCTTATGCACGCCATTGGACAAAAGAAGTTTTTAGATGCACTTCGCTATCGCCTTGTTATCAATCTACCCGAAGGCTTTTGCGAAGCTCATCAGAATTTTCCTCAATGGTGTTTGGAACTTCCCATCACACCACTCGAACATCGATTTTTTTAATCGACATAGAGGTCCAATACGGTATCAATACGAAACGATCCTAATTGGCGAGTTGGAGAGAAACGTCATTTCAATCTACGACTATTTTAGAACGACTTGTAACGATGCCTACGACATAGTATGACAAGAGCCCTGCCCTAGCACGCTGGGCTTTTTTACGCCCCTCCTAACCGCTTCGGTATTTCTGCTCCTAGTCATAACTTGTGGCCGGCTCCTGCTATGATGAAAATCAAATACACATGGGAGCGCAAATGGAACTAACTAAAAGCAAGCGCATTGTCCGAGCCCTACTGCAGCTTGAACAGTTCTCAGACTTCACTTCCGAAGGCGTGCAATCTGCCATACATATGCTGACCGGCGTAGTTGTCAGTCCTCACATGCAGGACGATGACGATGAAGGGGTCTTGGTTTTGAAATTCTCAGGCGGTGTGCAAGCAGAAGTCATCGGCGACAAATATCTGAGACTGCAGATCGCTGAGTCCGCCGCTCACGAAATCCACTTGGATGAGACTAATAAAAGTCCGATAGCGATTCGCTCAAACCAATTGTTTGAACACTTTGAACGAAAATACGATTTGTAAATTTCAATTAAAGAAGCGGCCCACAGGCCGCTTGTCATTTCTGCTCTGTCTACTTGCCCTTAGCCGGCGGATTGTTTCCTCTGCCGCCGCCTGACGGGTTACCTGACTTACTTGGTGCGTTGTTTGGTGTAGTTGCAGCCATGCCATCCTCCAAGGTTGTTATCGCTAAATTGCGACTTTTTCAACATATATCCTCAACCTTGATCTCGCAAGCCGTATTTATGGGGTTGTCGCCATAGCCGGCATCGATAAACGGTTCGAGCGCAAGCAGCAAGAGTACATTTTTGAGCGTTTGCGACTTATGCTGTGAAGACGAGTTGTAGGGCTGTACTCGAGGTTACTTTATTCGTTAATGATATTGATACGGCAGTGGAAATCATTTCAGGGCGCGAGATATTTTTTCCGGGCCAAATTTTTAAACTGGACGCTAACGGTGGTTTTGTCACCAACATCTGCAGAAGCAATGAATTAGGTATTTCAAAATATGGCACCGCGGTATCGCGATGGGTTGATGTAGTGCTTACATAAAGCGAATACATAAGCTAGGAAATTCATTCAAGGAAATGCTCTTCTGGCAATACAACAAGTGCATCTGCATTTATATAATTAAACCTATTGCATTTAAGAAATCTTGCTTAGAATACAGGCGTTTATAAATGCTTACATTCCTAAGTAAGTAGCTCGGTACGCCGAAAAATAAACCCCATGATTATGGGATACCGGCTTAGCTCAATGTGTGAGCTAATGCCGTACTTTCCCTGAAGCATTAGTTCTTTTCACATGGACGTTCATAGTGAAACAGACCATTTCTGATATCAGTATTACTAAAAAGGCGAAAGCTGTATGCGCAAGTCTTTAACTCATTTCATTAAGCCAAAAATCGCAGTAGCTGTGGCATGCACCATCATGGTAAACGGGTGCGCCATTGACCCGAAAACTGGACAACCCTCTTTTAACGAGACCTTCAATAGCAGCGACCCATGCGCCAACAATGCACGCAACATTGGCATTTTGGCGGGTGGTGTTTTGGGTGCGGTCGTTGGCCACAAGGTAGACAAGAAAGCAGGCTTGCTAGTTGGTACCGGTGTCGGTGCATTGATTGGCGGACTAGTTGGCAATGAAATGGACCGTCGGAAATGTGAGCTGTCCAAAGTGGCCAAGCAATACAACATCGACTTGAAAGTGCAGGCAGTAGATTCACAGGGAATGATTACAGGGGACGGGGAATACATCGACTCAGTCAAAGGAGATCCGATTGGCTCAGTACTAACGATTGCTGATAAAGGCGGTGATAGAGGTCACTTTCAGCATAATTCGGACAGACTTACGAATGTGGCGAAAGAGTATTTCGCAGCTATTGCGCAGACCTACAACCTTAAGAAACAATCCGACGCTTCGCAAGACAAGGCCACCAAGGATGAATACCTTAAGCTCGGCGCAAAACGCAAGCTTCTACTGGTAGGTCATACCGACGATACAGGCGCAACTCAAGTTAATGCTGATTTGTCTGAGCGTAGGGCGAAAGCTGTCGCAAAGTACCTAACTGATCTGGGCATACCAAAGGAGTCCATCTATTTCCAAGGCGCTGGAGAGAGTTATCCGATCGCCACTAACAACACGGATGAGGGGCGCATGCGCAACCGTCGAGTTGAGCTAGTGGAAATGGCAGATGAAAAGAACTTCAAGAAGTTTTTGGATGCCCGCACCCCTAAATATGAATACTACCGTACTGCAGAAGCCCCTAGCCCTAAAGCACAAAGCATATCCAAACCTTCAACTCCGAGCACGAGACCCGTGGCAAGAGCGAAAAGCGTCCCAAATGATTCGCCTGTTAAAAACGATTTCCCAAATATTGCCAAACGCACTGCAGATGCGCCCCGACCAGTTGCGGCTGCTGAAAGCCCTAAAGTGCAACAAGCTGGAACGGCCAAAGCAGCTACCAAGGTCGCAACTGCAGCTACCGTTTCCCGTAAAGGGACTGAAATTGATTTTGGTGGCGTCCCCTTTAACCAAGCTGTTGCGGTTGCTGATGTAGGCAAGATAGAAAGCAAAAGACAATGGATTTCTTTAATCAGTACAGCGCATGCTACCGAGCCGGCAGTATTGAGAGATTGTTCGCTTGATAGGCCTCGTGCTGCTGGCGCCGTGAAGTCCTTAAGCACCAACAAACCGTACACCAACGATTATATGGACGGTTTGCATGGCAAAACGTGGACAGATAACGTAAACGGCCATCAGATTGTATTGAACAAGGTTTCTGTATTAAGAAGCGACGCGACAGTATCTCAGCTACCAGACTTCAAAGTTTACAAAAACTACAATCCTTCAGCCAATCGCAATCCTCGCCCAGATGTGGAAACAATTCCGCAAGTGAATACCTACAGAGGATCAAACGGTCTTTTGTACCGCGTATTTTTGGAAGGAAACGCTGGTTTGAACTGCGCCGACATTTTATTCAATAACAGTGGCGTTGCTGCAGCAAAGGCTGGAAAAATTCTCTACGCCAGCAATGGCCAGACATATGTAGCTGACTTTAAACCAGCAATTCACAAGTAAGAACAAAAGGAATAGGAATTGAAATGAAAGAATTTTTTTCCCTCTATCCCGTCGCTGCCTGGAGCTTGGTAAGCACGATGATCGCGTTAGTCGTGGTCGTGTCCTTGTGGGACAAGATTGCATGGTGGTGGCAAAACACAATGTATGCGATGCCTTTTTTTGGCAAAATTTCCCGCCTTTCTAAAGACACGATTGCCGATAACTCCAATCCTGGATGGTATAAGGCAGAGCGCACACTTTGCTATGACTATAAGAAATTCATCAAAATTCAAGATGAGCATGACTTCAATGAAAAAATCACTTATCTGACCAAAGCAGGTGATAACGGGAGACGTGGTACGCCTTTTTGGATTTGGATACTGACTGTTGGCATGGTATTTGTGGAAGCAATGGGTTTTAGCTATGTTTTAGCTGGCTATACCATTCCAGGTGCAAGTGAAAACATGCAGCAGTACGGTGCCTATGGTATCGCTTTCTTGATTTCTGTATTACTAGTGGCCTTTACCCACTTTGCCGGCCACGAGTGTTTTAAATCGAGCCAGATTAAGGCGGCTCGAAGAGAGTGGATGGAAGATGGTCGCAAAGTCGCTTTCAATTCCGGCGAAGTCCCACTTGCGCGGCCGCAGGGTTCGGATGACGCTATGCCTTCGTATACTCAGTTATCCAACCGAGTTGGTAAGAGCACTACTTTCGCCATCACGATTGCCACAGTGGTACTGGTTCTCGTTATCGGAATCTTGGCTACCTTTGTACGTGGCCAAGTTCTGGAAAAGCAACTAACTGAACAAGTGACTGGCCAAATACATGAAGCAAAAGCATCGGCAAAAGCATCCAACGACAGCATGGATATGTCGACAGGAGGCATGCCATTGCCTGATGCAGATGTCGCTTCCAATACGGAAGCAGATATCAAGGCTGTGAGAGATAGTGCTGGCTATGACCGAGTTGGAGGTTGGGGCACATTTATCGTACTGGCTTTTGTGTTCCTTTTTCTTCAATTCTTGGGCGGTGTATTTGGCTTCAGATGGGGGTTTGCGGGAAAGAATAGTGCTGAAGCGTATAAGGCTATTGGCAATGGTCGTTACGCCACTTATGCAGACGTGAGAATCCATTACGAAGAAATTGCCGGTGTGGCGCAATCCAAGTTGGAAGATCTTCAGCAGAAGATGATGATGGGCAATGGCGGAGTCGGAATTAATGGCGTTCACACTACCAAAACTTTCCTTCAATTTATTCAAGAATATCGGCAGTCTTCAAGTCTAGACCGCGACAATGAGAATGGTCATACTGCAAGAAGAAATACAGTTCAAAATCAGGTACATTCTCAACCTCAGCCTGCCACACAACCTCAAACACCTCCGGCTTACGCTGCAAAAGTTGAGCCCCTAGCGCCGCCTGCAACGGGTTTTACTCCTACCGCACCTGTTGTTTCGCTAGTCAACGTTGAACAACTCACTGTTCCACAGATCCTTAATCATTTAGAAGCATTAGGTGATAAAGAATCGAAAAAAGCATATTTGGCGACCCTGCCACCAGCGCTCGATGACGAAGTCCGCAAAGCACTTAAGGCTAAAAAAGATGATGCTGAAAGGCTTAAACAAGAACGCGACAAAGAGTTGGAGGATTTGCTGTGAAATTGAAAGTATTATTTGTCGGAATGATGCTCTGCACAGGAGCTATGGCAAATCAGGAAAATGCCCTTCCCACTTGCTATGAGGGCAAACTGCAAGCTAAACCAGTTGCTCTGGATACTGAACTTTTTGTCGCTATCGACCAGACTACGCTATTAGACGTAAAGCTAAAGCAACTGGTCGCTGACAATGTGAAGCATCTTATTGGGCCGAACAATGGTTTTTCAGTGATGACGTTTTCGGCATATACGCAAGGTCAATACACCTCTGTATCCGTCTCGGGGAAACTCGACGCTGAAATGGATGAACAAACACGCAATGATATTGCCAAACCTGTGCTAACCAAGTTCGACCAATGCATGAAAAAGCAGCCGCAAATGGGGTTGCAGTTGGTTGGTTCGGCTCTCAGAGGCGCTTTCGATGGCACTTCAAGTGAGATTGCCAAATCTGATGTCTTGGCTAGTTTAAAGGCCATTTCTTCTAAGGTACGGCAATCCAAAGCGCAAAACAAAGTGGTGTTGATCGTATCCGACATGCTGGAAAACTCTTCCGTTTCATCTTTTTATGGCCCAAAAGCGGAATCGGTCAGGAAAATAGAGCCGGCTAAAGAGCTATCATTAGTAGAAAAGCATAATCTGGCTGCCGACTTTGGCGGAGCCAGAGTCTATATTATTGGCGCTGGATTACTTTCAGCCGATAGTGAAAAGGCCAAGCGCTACCGTGATCCGATAACAATGCAGACTTTGTCTAGCTTTTGGGGCAGCTACTTTCAAAAATCCAATGCAAAACTCATGGAATTTGGTCAGCCAGCCTTGTTAAATCCAGTCAGATAATCTGTCTCCGCCGCTTAACTTCTCTCCTGCCTGGCCATAGGGCTTGCAAGTAATTTTAAGAAGGCAGAGTCAGCGGCGACTCAAATGAATTTCCCAAAAAAATCCCAACTTGTTGAGGGTTTTTTTTATTCTTAGCTTCAGTTAGCTACTAGACATCGCAATATTTCATGTCTGTTTTCGGCCAAGAGCCGACATGCATCTTGCTCCCAAGTTTATGGCTTAGTCCGCTACGCGCCACTGTTACAAGAAGATTTGATTCAACATTCAAAAAGAAGTCGTCCAGTCGGTAATAATTTCAGAATTAGAAACTGCCAAACAGCATCCACATCGACTAGGACAAAATTGTGCCGTTCAGCTCCCAAAACGGTACGAAATAGATCTAGGATTGCTCTGTCAAAGCACATCATTTGAAAACGTACTCGGATGTACGATGGTTATTGCACAGTATTTCTGATGCCGATAAGAATCCATCTGGACAGACAAATTACGCCCGCCAATATCTCTCCTGTAAAATTTATTGCAATATAAACTCCTACAAGCCTTCATGACCACAGGGATCAGAGTTGTCTGGCAATGACCGTCACCAAACTATCGTAAGAATTTTCTGGATTTGTTTCCCGAGAACTAATTGATTTCGCCAACTTGCGGCGCCCTCAATCGCTAGGAAGAAGGCTCTCATGACTCGCGCAGCTAGTCGTCTGGATCTTTCTCAAAGACACATGGTCACGCAAGTGCTAGCGTTGAATAATTCCAAGTAATGCCACGTCGATCATTTTAAGCTCCTACTCATTTTGGTAAGTGGATAGTGCTCTAAAATGTGGGTCAGAATTTGATGCAAAGTTGGACCAGTATTCGACGCAGCTCAACACCGAATGCAAATAGCGGCTCCAACCGCCAAGGCAGAACCCACTAAGCCTGCGTAAACACAGGCGTTCTTAGTTTTTTCTGCATCTGATAGGAACTCTGTCACTGAGCTTCTCCAAGTCTTATTCTCTTTCAATGAATGACTACTCACTTCTTCGATTTCCAATTGGCTAGTCGCGGAGTTGGCAGAAGTACTGAATTCTCCTATTGCCGGAAGAGAAGGATACTGACTCAATATTTTCTGGGCGCGTTGACGTATTGATGCGGGAATGTTCGGCGTTTGGGTGGCGCATGTCAGCTCTATCAGCAAATTGCGATTGGCTTGAATAATCAGAATTTGGTCATCTGTCAGCCTCATACATTCTCCATAATTGCTAAAATCAAAATCGCGCTGACGATGAAGCCGCCTGCGACCGTGAATACTCCCATCCAATTCATTAATGATTGACGGCCCTCTCGCGTGTAAAGGAGGCGCTCTATCCAGCTCATGTTTTGTTCCCCTTGTTCAGCCATCTGTTTATATCGGCTTGGACCTCAGTGTCACTAATGCCCGCCCATCCGGTACGTATAAGGTTCTTGGCATACATAAATGGCCATCCTTCGACATCGTCATCAATGGCTATCCAGTCACCATCTCCAAAGCCACGGCGAGAAACATCACCAAGGATTTGGCTTGCTCGCGTGAGCTGAGAAAATAGCTCTTTGCTCATTTGACCTTTGTGGAAGGTTGCGCCTATCACGCGCTTCTTTAGTTCTGAACTGAGCCTGCTTTTTGCATAGCTGAAGCTTTTCACCCGCACCCATGATGTTGACAAAATAATTCCTACGTTTGGATGAGCTTTCAGCAATTCCTCCAGGATTGGCATCCATTCAAATAACGTGAAACCTCGCTCACGCATGTAAATACCTTTTGTAGGATGGATGTAAACGGAGTCATGGTGAAGGACGGAATCGTAGTCCAGATAGATGAAACGCCGGGAGGTTGGATGGCCATTCATTTGCCTAGCTCGATCGCAATATGATAAACGGTAGAGCAAGATGCTCATTCCAGACTGAATCAGTAACGTCACTCCAAGATTCAATGGAATACATTTTTATCCATTGGTCCCAAACGTACATAGCGTCTGAATTAAGTCCAGGAGCACCACTTAGTAAATAAAGACGGCCTGTACTCGTCGTTACTCGCAAGGTTTTTTGCTCTAAATCGAGTACGGGTGAGCTCACTCTGCCATCGTTATTTTCCAGGCGATAACCAACGAGATGTCGTGCACCATCAGGTAACTCCATGACGCGCCAATCGGAGAGCGTGAGTGCGCCTTGTTCAATTACCGCACGTGTTGACCATAGTGCCATTGCTTTCCCCTTAATTATTGACCTAGCATCAATCTCGCCAGCCTTCTTTTCCGTTGAAGATAGCCAACAAATAACGGCAACACAAATTGGAAGTTGCAATGGATTTGGAGGAATTGAAAGTGTTATAGCGTAGAACTCGCAATTGGTTATGTTGGCCTGATGATTACTGCCACAGGCCTCTGATTTTGATTCCAATGCAGAATTCTTTAATCAGGCAAAGCCGCTGCCAATTCCTGCGCCACCAACAAAGATAGTGAATCGCCCCGGCTTTACTAGACACATCTGAGCCTATAAATTTATAGGCTAACGGAGGTGTTATGAGTGCAAAGCGATATATGGAAGAATTCAAGATTGAAGCATTCAAACAGGTCACGGAACGAGGACATGCTGTTGTCGATGTTTCAGCGCGACTCGGGGTCAGCGGCCATAGCCTGTATCAGTGTGTCAAACAATACAAACGGGTCAACAAGGAGCGTGACACTCTAAAAAAGGCCGCCGCGTACTTTGCCAAGGAGTCCGGTTGAAGTACGCATTATCAAGGTGCATGCATCGGCCAATCCAGTGCGGCGCCTTTGCAAAGTCATCGGTGTACATTTCAGCGGTTACTACGCCTGGCGGCATTGTTCAGAATCTGTGTGCACTATTGAAGACAGGAGGCTACTGGGTCACGTCAAACAATCATGGCTTGAAAGCGGTTCAGTGTATGGCTATCGCAAGGTATGTGACGACTTACGTGAATCGGGGGAGACCTGTGGCAGCATCGTATCTATCGCTTGATGCGCCAGGAGAACTGCCATGACAACGCAGTTGCCGAGAGCATCTTTCAATTATTGAAACGAGAGAAAATTAGACGTCGGGTGTATGCAACACGGGATGAGGCGAGGGCTGATGTGTTTGATTACATTGAAATGTTTTACAACGTCAAACGACGTCATAATCACGCTGACCGGCTCTCACCGGCCAACTATGAGAAGCAGTAGTTCGAGAGGCTTACGACTGTCTAGTAAACTCGGGGCGATTCAAACAGTTTGATCCGCATTTCCAGCATTTGTAATACGGTCCATAGCGACCATTCGAATGTACGCTCAGGAAACCCACACCGCTGGCAAATGTCAACTATGCCTTGGGATGAACGCCATAGCTTCCATAAATTTATCGCAGTCCACACTACCGCATTAATGCAGCTGCTTTACTTGCGTAGACCATGTAGCTACCTGCTGAAAAAAATATGGATCACTCTGCATCCTTTACTGGTGTACGCATTGTGACAAACTCCTCTGCAATCGTGGGGTGCACACCGATTGTTGAATCAAACTGGGCTTTGGTTGCACCGCTTTGTAACGCCACAGCGAAACCTTGAATGATCTCACCAGCATCCGCGCCCACCATATGAACGCCGACGACTACGTCACTCGCCTCGTCGACAATCAGCTTCATGAACACCCTCTCCTTCGAGCCACTGATTGTGTGTTTTAGCGCCTTGAAATCCGATTTAAACACTTTGATCTTTCCGTATTTTTTACGGGCTGCGTCCTCAGTCAACCCGACGGTAGACACGTTCGGATGGCTGAACACCGCCGTCGGAATATTCGCATAGGACATTTGACACGCCCCACTATCAAACAAGGTAGATGCGACAACCATGCCTTCGGCTAAAGCCACTGGTGTTAACGCGACGCGATTAATTACGTCACCTACGGCATAGATCGACGGCACAGAGGTGCGGAAATTTTCATCCACTTCCACACCACCGTTTGAGGTAAGCGTTACACCTGCCGCTTCCAAACCCATGTTTTCTGTATTGGCATGACGACCGGTTGCGAATATCACTGCGTTTACATCGAGCGTGTCGCCATTATTGAAACGGACATGTCGCGTTTCGCCCTCACCCTTTTCAATAGAGGCGAATTTGGTTTCGCACCGAACGTCAATGCCTTTCTTAAGCATTTCTTGAGTTAGGAATTTTCCTAGGTCCGCGTCCATTCCACGCAATATCAGCGAACCGCGATTCACCAGTGTGACCTTTGTGCCTAGTCCATTAAGAATTGCTGCCAGTTCTACGGCGATGTAACCTCCTCCGGCAACAATGGCATGTTCAGGCAGTTCTTGCATATGAAAAAACTCATCGGACACCATGCCCAGTTCTTTACCAGGAATTTCAGGCCATGTCGGCCGTCCACCAGTCGCAATCAGGATGTAACGAGCTGTAATGTGCTGCCCGTTCACGATCACGGTGTGCGCGTCTTCTATAGTTGCGTGACCGTTAAAGGTCGTGACGCCTGCACCTGAAAGAATGTTGCTATAAACCCCGTTGAGACGCGAAATCTCTTCGTCCTTGTTGGCGATCAACTTCTTCCAATCAAATTTCGCTTCGCCAATTTCCCAGCCGAATCCCGCGGCATCTTTTAGATCGTCGTGATAATGCGCCGCATATGACAACAGTTTTTTAGGAATACACCCGACATTGACGCAAGTACCGCCTAAATACTGCTTCTCCGCCAGAGCTACTCGGGCACCATATTGCGCCGCGAAACGACTGGCACGAACGCCACCAGACCCGCCACCGATCGTGAATAAGTCGAAGTCATATTGTTGGTCCGTCATTTTTTGCTTTCTACGCAGTAATTGTTTGGACTATCGTTTTCGTCGTGTCTGTCAACTCTTGCCGAGAACGCAAGGAGCCAAACTCTTAGCTACTATAGCTAGTTTCGGACTAATTTCATTTATGCAGAAAGCTGATCTGACTCATTTTCATGTTCATTCGTGTCAGATCGTCGTGGGGTTCGCGTGAAGTTGCGAACCTTCGGTATCAGGGACGAGAAGCAGGCCGCGAACGATTGTGACAGCTAGAACCCGCGCAGATCGACGAAGCATGGGTGGAGCTTGAAACGATTGGGACGCGAATGGGAACAGGCGTTAGGGCGACTCAAGAGCTTTGCTTAGAAAACGATTGAAGCTTGTGGTAAGAACGTTATGTCCAAAGGTCTGCTCGTGGCCAAAAAGCGGCATTTCACTGTATAAGAAAGGCGACCATCTGATCGTCTACTTCGCTGCATCTGGTCAGATTCTAACCAATATTAAAAATGGCATTCAACAGCATTTGGTACAACTGCGGTGCATTGAGGCCATGACTTTTATGCTTAAAAAATTACTGCGGTCACGCGTATTTCAATGCGCATTGCCGGAAGGCCTAGAGCGGCAACACCCAGTTGCGTCCAGATAGGCGCGTGATTAGGAATGTAATTGCAAAACATTTTGACCATTGTGTCGTTCACTTCCGGCGGGAAGCCCCCAACATGATAAGAGTTCACATGCACCACGTGCTCCCAACTGGCACCAGCTGTGGCCAATGTTGCTTCTACATTTCTAAACGCCTGGGCGATCTCTTCTTCGACTGATTGAGGAAATTGGAAACTGTCATCCCAGCCCCCTTGTCCCGAAGTTTCTATGCGATTGCCGATCTTCACAGCTTGCGAGTAATGCAGAGCGTTCCTCAATTTTTCGCCATATCCGGGTGTTACAAAAAATTCTGGCTTTTCCATATGGGCTTTCTTTACGTGATTTAATGAGAATGTTCATTAGTCTATTTTTGCTGAAACGTTCATTCAAGCATGGCTCCCATAACTGAAGCCAGCCAATTAATTTGTAGCCATCATCGAGGTCGATGGCTGGTCGAGTTGCACTTTCGGATTGCCTTGATCGGATGTTGGGGTTGCATACCTTTGACAGAAAGATTGCGCGTTCGACGAGAGGCATTCGGCATTTGGACATCACCTACGCCGAGCCGGCCGCTATTAGCAAACGTCGATCAGAGAACGTCGATCTGACAAGTATGGGACGACCGGCCGTTAAGCCGATCCGGCCGCTGCCTTCACTTATTGGCGCTCGTCAATCCTTCGCCCGTTTCGGCAGAACCCAATCCGGCCGAACGAAGTGACAGGTATAACCATTCGGGCGTTTCTGAAGATAGTCCTGATGGTCGGCTTCCGCCTCCCAGAAGGCACCTGCCTCTTCAACCTGAGTGGCGACCTTACCTTTCCAGAGGCCTGATGCATCCACGTCAGCGATCGTATCTTCCGCAACGCGACGCTGATCGTCGTCTACATAAAAAATCGCCGAACGGTAGGACCCGCCCATGTCGTTTCCCTGCCGATTTACCGTTGTCGGGTCATGGATCTGGAAGAAGAACTCCAGGATGGCCCTGTAATCGGTGACGTCGGTGTCGTACACGATCTCGATCGCTTCAGCATGCGTGCCGTGGTTGCGATAGGTCGCGTTCGGCGTGTCTCCGCCACTATAACCAACCCGCGTTTTCTGCACGCCCGGGAGCTTTCGGATCAAATCCTGCATGCCCCAGAAACAGCCCCCTGCAAGTATCGCGCGGTCAAGGCTCATATATCCTCCACTTGATTGAGGTAGGCTCCATAACCTTCGGCCTCCATGTCCTCGCGCTTCACGAAGCGAAGAGATGCCGAATTAATGCAGTAGCGCAGCCCACCTCGGTCGGAAGGACCATCAGTGAAAACGTGACCGAGATGGCTATCGCCAAAGGTCGACCGCACTTCTGTGCGGATCATGCCGTGCTCGGTGTCGCGCAGCTCATTCACGTTTGCCGACACGATCGGCTTGGTGAAGCTAGGCCAGCCGCATCCAGATTCAAACTTGTCGGACGAGGCGAAAAGCGGTTCTCCCGAAACGATGTCTACGTAGATGCCCACCTCCTTGTGATGGTTGTACTCCCCCGTTCCTGGACGTTCAGTCCCGCTTTGCTGCGTGACCCGATACTGCTCCGGAGTGAGGCGCTGAAGGGCCTCTTTGGTCTTAGCGTAAGTCATAGGAAAGTCCCTTTCAATGTAGAGATTAGTTTTGAAGTGATAACGTTTAATTGTTGGTGAACGAAATTACTAACTGTCGGCGTTTCCATCCAGAGGTTGGTGGGACACCATGTCCCCTTGCTTTAGATCATCATCTAGCAGACTCTCATCTTCCAACAGGCGCGAGAAATAAATGACTGAATCATATATCGAGTATATATCAAAATATTTTTCGTATCTGATGAATCCACGGCGAGCAGCGTGAAGGCCTCATATTAGGCAAAAGAATGCCTATGCTCTCGATGTGGCGACCGCGCTAGTATGTCTGTCGAAGTACGCACGACCGGCATGCGATTTCATATAACTCAGCCGCAGACTTGCTATCCCTCAGCTTTCGAAAGGGGTGCAATCGCTCAATCTCTATTCTTCCCGCGGAGGCGACAATAAAAGAAAATTTCGTGCGCAGATGAGGCTTCCTATATGATTCAGTCATAGACAATGGGGACAGAATGCAGAACGAAACGAAACCGGATTACACGTGCCGCCGTCCAGGCTATGCCGGAGCAAACGCATAATGTGGGGCGACGGCCATCCTTCTCCCGTCCCCATCGACGCTGACTTACATAAGACTGAGCAAAAGCTTCTCCTGCGATCCGCTTGCGCAACCGCGGTATTGGCGATACTCGGCGTCTTCCTAGGACTGATGTCCGGCGCGCAGTCGCTCGTGTTCGATGGAATGTTCGAAGCCATCGATACGTGCATGGCGGTGCTCGCTTGGCACGCTTCGCGCCTCATCGGCCGGGGTGCCGACTGCCGCTTCCAGTTTGGTTACTGGCACCTAGAGCCAATCCTTTCGCTGGTCAGCAGCATGGTGCGGCTTTTCGTCTGTGCATATGGATTGCTGGGTGGCGTCAGCAGCCTCATAAACGGAGGGCGAATAATCCACTACGATCTAGCGATCACGTCCGCGGCGATAAGCAGTTGCGTGAGCCTAGCGGCGTTTCTCTATGTTCAGCGGCACAGGTGCGGGCTCGAATCGAGCTTGCTTGAAGCGGACGCCCGCGGATGGCTGTTTGGGGGGCTGATGAGCGTCGGTCTCTGCACTTCCTTCTTGCTCGCGTGGGCGCTGGAGGGCACTGGCGCGGCATGGATGATGCCGTACATCGACCCTGTAGTCTTGATTTTGCTAATCGGCGCAATGCTGCCCTACCCGATCTGCGCGATCTATAGGGCAGGCCGCAACATCTTGCAAGTGGCTCCGCGCGACCTCGACCAGCAGGTCCGCAACCTCGCCAATAAATTGGTTACCAGGCACGGCTTCCTTGACCACCAGTCTTATGTCGCCCGAATTGGCAGGGCGCGGTTTGTCGAGATAGGGTTCATCACTCGGTCTGAGCACGCAGGCTTTACCGTTGCGGAGCTTGACAAAATCCGCGGTGAAGTTGCTGCGGAAATGGGTGGGCTGCGCACGACAGACTGGCTGACAGTTTACTTCACGGCCGTCCGCCGCCCGAGCCTAGCTAATCCGCGGTAAGCTCCGACGGCAAGAGTGAGAACTGCAAGCCACGCTTTTCGTCGAGCGCTATTCAAGACCGAGCATAGACTAATGAATTTTAGAATGAGCTCATTCCAGATCACTTATCCTAATCAGTCCACTAGGAATTACAAACCGGGTGCGTAAGAGACTCTGGTCAAGCAGCATTCTGAGACTTAGTGGATTGGTACAGCAGAGCTTCTTCGCATGCTGCCAATAGCAGGCCTTCCCACTAAATAGCCTTGAACTTTGTCGCATCCTGCATGGCAGAGCCATTCGTACTCAGCGAAAATAGCTAATTCGATTGATGAAGCCCTGGTGGGCAGTCCACGGAAGGTTCAGTACACTTTATGCAAATCTGCAGATTGTGCGACGCCGTTAGTTGCCCTACCGACAGATGCCCCGCTCACACTAAGGCCTTCCCCGACTTAAGTAGCTTATACGTAGTCTGACACTGGGACATCAACCAAGCAGGGCTATTCCGTGTACGTATGATTCTCAACGCCGAGCAGGAAACGCGAGTTAAAAGGGGCGGAAAATTTCTATTTTTTTGCGCTCAAGTCAACTGGTTTTGATAAATTTGGTCGGCACTCATGGTTGAAGTCCCGCTTCGCTTGCTGCGCGGCTCTGGCACCTGTATTCTCTCACTATGAAGCAAATTCAAGAGAGAAATCTGATCGGGGCGGTCGCGTTGGCACTTGCGGACGAGATTAATCGAGCCTCTTCGTCTACTGCACCTGAAGAAGGTCCCGCCGCAGCGGCGTTAGCATTGATTCGTCATGCACCAGGACTTTCAATACGCACGCTTGCAAGCGGCGTAGGGCTGACGCATGCTGGCACAGTCCGCCTTGTCGACCGATTAGAGTCCTTAGGATTTATCGAGAGACGACTACATGCGACTGACGGTAGAACTCGCTCGCTCCATTTGACGGGTGAAGGCGAGGAATGCTGTGAAAACATTTTACGTGCTCGAGATCAGGTAATTTCACGCGGTATATCCGTGCTTACGCAAGAAGAGCAGAGGATGCTAGGGGCTTTGGCAGAGCGTATGCTACGCGCGACGGTGGAAGATAAATCACATTCGTACAGAATCTGCCGGCTATGCGACTTCCAAAGCTGTAAGAAATGCCCTGTTGACCATGAGCTCGAGTTGCGCGAAGCAAGCGAGATGTAGTCCGCACTGCTCATCGTCCAGAGCCTGTTAAGATTCCTTTATCTAATTTCGCCTTCCAACAAGCCGCCGGGCTTGCAGCGATCAAACTTCAGTCTTACCGGCTTACCTTCGTAACGACCCCACTGCGTCCAAAAATATCCTAAGGTCTGTCGTTCTAATACGGAAGGGCTATAGACTGAGTCATATACCTTCCTGCCCGCTGGTCTTCGTCCACCTGAAAATGCGTGACGGTTTGAGAACCTTAGCTAATCGCTGGCGAAGTTTCAGCCGCAAATTGACTTCTTCACGCCGCATGTGTAATCGTTATGCTCAAGCATGAAGCGTCTAGCGCGCATCTACACTCTACTGGCGAGCGTCTGTATCTAAACGCCAGCATCAGTTTTCACCTCAGGGAATGCGACTTCTGAAAAGTGCCGTCGGATAAAGTCCAATTTAGGATCGATATAGCGGCGGCAGAAGGGTCTGCTCGGGTCGGTTCGATAGTAGTTCTGGTAACACTCATCCGACGCCCTGAAACCTCTAAGTGGGAGAACGAGGGTATGAACCGTCTTGCCAGACTCGTCGGCGAAGCTGGTTATCGCCAGTTCGGCTTCATGCCGCTGGCTATCTTCGAAGGTGTAGATAGCGCTGCGATACCTGCCGCGGGGTGAGCGGGCCCTAGTAGCGGAATGTGTTCTGAGGTGTACCTCAGAAAGCGTTTTCAAGTCAATCACTGAGGGGTCAAAGGTGACGATTACCCCTTCTGCCCAGGTATCTGCTGGTGCGTCTGCTTGGACAAAACCCTGGTCGACCTGGGTGACGCCGCGCAATGCTTGGAACACCCCTTCTGTGCACCAATGGCATCCACCTCCAAAGCCAAGCTTCGCCACCTCAGCGCCCACGCATAGGCGTAATTGCCGACGTGGGCGCGCCCAGTTGGTCGCCAAGAATGAAGGGAGCAAACCGCGCCGAAACTTGGTCCAGCTGGACATCAACATAATGGCTCGCGCCTTCCACGATCACGGTTCCGGCATTGATCGCATAGCGGTTCTCCATGATGCTCTTCAGAGCATCACCGGCGGTCATCCTCGCACATTTCGTTGAGATCAAACATTGTCGGAACGTTGCAGCAGTGGTTTTTTTCATCGCTAAAACTTTCTAAATCATGGCTTATCCGGGGGTCAACACCGATACCACCACGAATGGTGATTTATAGAAGATGACTCTCCGCCAAGCGAGGTGCAATGATCATAACCAAAGTTTTGATACATTTAAACCAAATGGGCAATCATACGGAGCAGTGTATCGCAGGTGGAGCGGTCAGCCGACTCTGCTCTTGACAGTCAAGCGTCCGGTCGGATATCCAGCACGAATGCCACGACCTTTTCGGCAGACATCTCACACGGCTTGAGCAACGTTCTACCTGATGCAATTCGATACAAGTTAAAGCTGACAATGTCGGTCCCGGCCAATTCCTTGGCAAACAGACTGCTGCGACGCCCGTCCTTGGATCGTCGGACGATCAAGTTGAAACGGCGGCCTTCGTAGGCGCCTTCGCTATACCCCTCCGGAAGCTTCTCGAAAGCTGTGTCGAACTCGGCATGCTCCATCTTATTTAAACATTATTGATTCAAGAGACGCACAGGGTGTTCCGACAAGTTAGCTCCAGTCCGCGCATAGTCATGAGCAGAAGCTTGCAACCGACTAGGCCCGGATGGGTGAAGCTGGCATGACGAGCGAGATGTCAACCTGCCCGCAGGCATCGTTGACATGGCAATATCGCGCGGTGCTCTTTACTGGACAGGCAAACGTGTGTTCGTTCATCTCACGCCTTTGATCCTCCGAAAGCGGTAAGTAGTGCTTTCTATTGACGACTATCTGGTCGTTTGTTGCAATGGTTGTTGCGTCGTGTGAAATTGGTCTCCTGACGTTTGTTGCGTCGCGTGAAATGTGTTTTCGAATGAACGAACGAAGCGCGCGGCGGCGGCAACGGACCTCTTGATGCGATGACGCGCATGCAGGATGAGCCGCCGTCGGGCGCTCCGTATTAGCGTGTCGCCTGAGGCGCCCTATGCAACTTCTTCTACAGTGAAGCCCCGACCGTTAAATTGCACGGTCTCCCCTGCTCGGGCACCCTCTATCGCCTCGAAGATCGGCGCCATCTTTGAAATACCCATGATCTCACGCCCATGGCAGATGAACTTGCTCGTTGACACTGCTATCACATAATAGCGGCCGGACAGCTTGACGACAGCGCCTTCATTGACTGCCGACTTAGGGCCGAAATCAATCATCCTGAGCTTATTGAGTTTATCGGCGTAGTCATGGAGTGTGTCATCGAGCGCTTCAGCGAAGTCCGCTGCAACTTCGGCCTGAGCCTGCTCGTCGTTCTCAATCGGTTCGGTCCGATCAAGCCGAGCGGTCACGACGTAGTCCAAATAATTGTCGCGAGCGCTTTGTAGGGCTGCGGTCTCCAGAGAAAGCATAGTTTCTCGGATGTCCTCTTTATTCCAATTCATCATTACCCCTTTTTTTGTTTCGATAATAAAAATATCTAGTAGGCGGTCCTTGATCAACTCGGGGGCTGCCCTTAGGCTCGCCGACCCCGCTATTCATAGCTGATGACGTCTTCCCCCTGATAGGGGACCCTAATCAGCCGAGGATCTCGAATGATGCTTGTGACGAGCCAGACATATGACTGCTCGGCGGTATCGAAGCCGAGGATGCTGAAGGCGCCACCAAAAGGACATGCGGGGAAGTCCGGAAAGTCCTCTCGCAGAACGAAACGCTCGGGATCCCGGTCAAACTCGTTCTTGTAGACTTTGCGTAGCCCGTGCTTGCTCGGCGCGTCCTGGTCACCTTCCGGAGCTGTTTCCCGATGCTCTACAAGCCGTTCAGAAAGGTCGCGGTCACACATTTCATCGAACACGTCGAATGCATCGATCAACAGGCCCTTATGATTGGTCGCTGGATCGGTGATTGCGTAGATGTTGGAGGCGTCTTCGGCATCATCTCCGCTTTCGAGACGCAACGCCGCGTCGACACGAATGGTGCACGGATTGAGGGACGATCCTTGCTCGAGATCGACGAGATTGCCGTCCTTGACGCGGTACTCCCGGTCGTAGCCTTTAGCGATGAGGGATCGGACTACTTCTAGAACGTCGGTTACCTGGGATGTCATGGATGAACTTTCGTCTCGGGTTGAATTGAACATGCTCCCGCATAAGGTGCGCTATGACCGACCGAATGACGGCTAATAATGCGAGGCTCGGCATTCATAGCCACTTGGCCTTTTTGAAGCGCACGAACAAGTAAAGGCAGGACACTGTCATCAGTCCGAGCACGACGAAGTACCCATAGGCAGTGTCTAGTTCCGGCATGTTTTTGAAGTTCATGCCGTATATTCCCGCGATCGCCGTCGGGACTGCCAGTATTGCCGCCCAAGCCGCGAGCTGGCGGGTGATCACACCCGTCCTTTGCGCCTCCAGAAGGCTGCTGAACTCAAAAACCGACGACAGGACCTGAAGGAGTCCGTCGACCATGGATTGGACGCGATCAACGTGGTCCGCGACATCGGTGTAGTACGGCCTCACTTCAGCGCTGATACAAGGAAAATGTCCACGCACGAGCTTTCTGACAAGTTCAGCCATAGCTCCGAGCGTGCGTTGGAAGTGCGTGAGTTCACATCTCAATGCGAAAATGCGGGCGACTTCGTCTCGTCCGAGAAAGCCGTCTAACGATCGTCTCTCCATCGCCAGAACGTCATCCTCGATCATTTCAAAGATGGGCAAATATTGGTCGACGATACGGTGCAAGATTGCGTGCAAAACGTAGTCGACCCCCTTTCCTAAGAGCGGCGGCGAAGCCTCAAGTTGCTCCCGTAGGTTGCCTAGCGCTCCGGCGTTTCCGTGCCGTACGCTGATTAAATGATTGTGACCGGTGAATATCGCCGTCTTGCCATAGCGGATCCGGTCCCCGTCCAGCTCGGCGGTCTGAGTGACGATGTATAGCTCATCGTTGTAGACTTCAATCTTGGGCGGGCAGAGCTGGTGCATCGCGTTATCGATTGCCAACGGATGGAGGTGATACGTCGCTTGGAGCGCGTGAAGTTCGTCGGCGGTGGGCTCGCGAAGAGCGATCCAGCAGAAACCCGAACGACCCTTATCCATCTGGACGTGCTCGTCGAGTGCGATTTCCCGGATTCGCTTGCCTTCGTTGTAATAGTAGGCGGCGATTACGCTCATGTCAGCCTCGCTGGGATGTGCAGGCCACGCTGCACTGCTGGTCGAGCTAGTCCACGTACGAGCCATGCCTGGATGTTCGAATAGTCGCTAAGGCCAAGGATGTCGCCAGCAGCGTAAAACTCAATCAGCGCATTCACCCATCCGAGCGTCGCTATGTCCGCAATCGAATAATCGTCGACGATCCAATCGCGACCTTCTAGTTGACGATCAAGGATGCCCAGTAGACGCGTGGATTCGTCGATAAACCGCTGGCGAGGCCGTTTGTCTTCATAGTCCTTCCCGCCCCATCGCAGAAAAAAGCCAAGCTGGCCGAAAGTCGGCCCGATTGCCGACATCTGGAAGAACACCCAGGCCAGTGTTTCGTAACGTTCGGCTGGTGCGGTGGAGATGAGCTTGCCAGTCTTGTCAGCCAAGTAGAGGAGGATCGCACCAGATTCCCATATGGCAATCGCCCCCCCGTCGGGTCCAGCCGGATCGATGATCGCCGGTATGCGGCCGTTCGGATTCAACGACACGAACGCTGGGTCCTTCGACTCGTTTTTTGAGATGTCGATCAGGTGGGGCTCGTATGGTAGACCAGTCTCTTCAAGCATGATCGAGACCTTGACGCCATTGGGCGTAGGAGCTGCATAAAGTTGCAGGCGATCGGGATGAGATGCTGGCCAGCGCTGTGTGATCGGAAAGGATGAGAGGTCTGCCATATTTTGGGATCCTAGTCCTGCGACTGCGACTAATTAAAATGACGTACCAAGGCTGGGTTCGATGATCGCATCGTTAAACGACGCAACCACGAAGATTGAGAACAGACCGGCCCAGCAGCAACGGCGGCGAAATCTATTCCGTTGCAGTCACGGCTGAGTAATATACATCGCTATCCCCAGCGTTTCGGCGCTTAGGTAGCACCGCCAAGCTGGCGAGGAAATCATAGAGATGGTCTGCGATAGATGAGAGACTAGGCTCTTGCTGCATGGCAGTCTCCTTTAAATATAAGACTTAATCATATATCGCGCACTGGCGACGGGCAATAGTTTTTGCAAATGAATCCCCGACGAGCGCTATGCGGCCTATCTGGTTTGTGCGAAACGATTGAAATACTAATTGGTTCTCGCCTAACGGAATTGGCTCACAAGACCACGACTTGGCACTGCTGGTCTTTTCTTATCGACTGATATATTCAACGATGCCGAAGGCATGAGCGTTGTTATCGACCAAAGCAGACGGCGTTTGCGAGATCCCTACCTGCAACCGCTTGCCGGGTCCATATGCGCATCAGGAGGCAACCGCCGCCCCCCTGACGCAATTGTTCGGGTGCTGCGATGACTAGTCTGCCTGATAAGAGGCTGTGAGACTGCCACGTTGCTCGCCATGAATTCTCCAGATGCGAAAAATATTTGATATATACTTAGTGTATGACTCAGTCATTTATTTTCTATTGCACCTCTTTGAGACTGCTAAGTGAAGATCTAAGCGAGGCGACAAGTTGCCTCTCCAGCGTTAGGCCAAAAAAATTGGTAACTTTTCATCATTCATGGATCGTTCGCACTTCAGAAATAATTTCTAAATCAGAAGGGTTTTCCTATGGTCACCCTAATACGAAGAGGCCGTGAAGTGGTGCACTTCCGAGCAGTATGGGGGCACGCACAATAGTGGAACGGGCCGTTCAGGAGCGGGAGCATACAAAGCCTTTGTTCGTCTCGTCCGTCAAGTAGGAGTAAGAACAGGTGGGCTGATCCATACCCGCCTGACGATGCAATGCCCAGCGCTGCGCGCGCTTTACGGACAAGAAAAGGATGAACATGAAAGCGATCGGCTTTTTCCAAAATCACCCCATCGACCATCCACAGGCGTTGGAAGACATTGAACTACCTACCCCTGAGCTGCGCGACCACGATTTACTGGTGGAGGTCATGGCAGTGTCCGTTAATCCGGTTGATAGCAAAATTCGCCTTGGTGGCGATATCGCCCCAGGCCAGCCGCGTATTGCCGGTTGGGATGCTGCCGGCATTGTCCGCGCCGTCGGCGCCCGCGCCACGCGGTTTAAATCCGGCGATCGGGTCTGGTACGCCGGCGACATTACGCGGCCTGGAAGCAACTGTTCCTTACATGCTGTTGACGAGCGCATCGTCGGCCCAATGCCGACGTCGCTTGACTTTGCCGAAGCGGCTTCTTTGCCATTGACCGCAATCACGGCCTGGGAGCTGTTGTTTGACAGGTTGCGGGTCCATGCCGCGGACCCAACCGAAGACAATGTGCTGCTGGTGACTGGCGCGGCCGGAGGAGTCGGCTCAATTCTGACACAGCTCGCCAGGCGCCTGACCGGGTTGACCGTCATTGGCACAGCCTCCAGGCCGGAAACCCGCGAATGGGTGCTGGCACATGGCGCGCACCACGTGATCGACCATCGTCAGCCCTGGGCTGCGCAGTTGGACGCGCTCGGCATCAAGCACGTTAGTCATGTGGTGGGATTGAACGACAGCGCAAACTACGTCCCGCAAATTGCCGCGGTATTGCGTCCCGAAGGTCAGTTCGCACTGATCGATGACCCGGTCGACCTCGATATCGGACCATTTAAAGCAAAGTCCATTTCGATCCACTGGGAGCTCATGTTCACTCGATCAATTTTCACGACATCGACGATCGAACGTCAGCACGCGCTGCTGCGGCGCGTTGCGCAACTCGTCGACAGAGGAGAACTGAAGCACACCATGACGCGGCGCATCGACGGAATCAACGCTACAGGTCTGAAGCAAGCTCATGCGCTCGTTGAAGCGGGCGGCATGATCGGAAAAGTAGTCGTCGCCCGCCAGTCCGATCCAACTAACAAAGAGTAAGCACATGAACGCTAAAACTATCAGCAACAACACCATCAGCCTTGAGGCCGCACAGGCGCTATTGGAGCAAGCCCGCCTCGCTTGTAGCACGCGCGGTTTCGCAGCAACGATCGCCATCACTGACACCGGAGGTCACTTGCGTGCATTTGAGCGAGCCGATGCTGCGCCCTTTCTAACAGCCGACGTGGCTATCGACAAGGCCTGGACGGCAGCGTCATTTGGAATGGCGACTAACCAATGGAACGCGTACATGGCAGAGGCCGCGGTAGCCCCACTTGCCCACCACCCCCGCCTTATGGCCGTTGGCGGTGGGGTACCGCTATTTTATGATGGCCAACTCCTCGGCGGTATCGGCATTTCCGGCGGATCGTCGATCCAAGACCATGATGCGGCCGAAGAAGCTCTGCGTGCGGTTGGACTGCTGAAATAAGAAGCGGCGCCAAGCTTGACGGCGGAGCAGATTCGGGTTCGATGTTTTAATGCCCACCGTCATCTACTAACATTAGAGCATTGTTTTTTGCTCAAGGCGGAGCTGCCTGTCAGCCGTTGCAGCGTATCACTAAGGTCAGTCCAATTATAGAATTCCAGCAAATTCGCCTATTAAAATCTGAGTAGGGATGTCGATGAGATCATCCAGCTTTATCCGACTAACCTTCGGAAATGCAAGCATAACTGCCGCCAACCCATCCACGCTCGCCCACAGACTGAGAGACAGCTTAGGATCTTGTATATCAAGATTTATAGCCCTTGCTCAATACCGGTAATGATTTGTCGCTCCAACGAGGCAAAAACTTGTATGCTTTCTTGACTTCAAATTGCAGGAATTGGCTGGCGATCACTAGCATCTGTGGATAAGGGTGCCGAATTCCCTACAACATGAGTAAAATTTTCACGACATAAACGATTTAGGTATTTTTGTCGGCTTCCTTGCGTTTTGCTCCCGCTCCTTGGTCTACGCCGCCGAGGCACCCGCCGAGCGTCGCGAATTACCGTATGTGGGCGTCGAACATCTCACGGGAGGGGTTTGAATCACTCAACGAGTTCGAGCGCCCGCTGTCTTCAAGTTGGCTAGGTGGTGCAAGATACCCCCTGAAAGATAGAAATAGCCCAACCGTTCGAATTCATAATGCGCAGCATCCTCGAGCCCGTGCTCTACAAGCATCTTTGTGCGCGTTACGCTATCAAGGTCGCACTTCCCGTCGACGTCGAATAAGGGGCCGTAGTGGCGCGCTGGCATCGCAACGGCCTCCATATCGCTGAGCCAGTGCAGGGCTGTCTTTGCCTTGTGGCGAGCAGCCTTCAAATCGCGACTGCCGATGTCAGCTTCGGCCACCACGCGGACGATTCGCCCCGCTTCAATTTCTACTGTCTTGATAAGGACATTCAACCCATGCTTGAGCCGCACCCAGTTACCTGGGTACGCCCGCCAGAAGTGCGGTTCAGCTTCGGCGCGGATATCTGCACGGTCTATCCAGAGCTTCGCCGTGAAGGTTCGGTGGCGCGTTCCGAAAGACGAGTCCGTTGGATGGTTAGGAACCTCCACCTTGAACGGCTCTGCTAAATTATTAAGTACGAGCTCAACGGGGTCAGCAACTGCCATACGCCGTCCTGTCACTGGACTCAAAATGTCGCGGACGCAATCTGCCAGCGTTTCCGCCGGAACTGTACTGTTCGCCTTCGTAAATCCACACCGAACCGCGAACTCGCGCAGGACGTCCGGCGTATAACCCCGCGCGCGAAGGCCAGCCAATGTTGGAAGAACAGGACTGTCCCACCCAGCCACCTGACCTGCTTCGACCAGCGCATGCAATTTCCGCTTAGAGAGTACGATACCTTCGACCTCGAGCTTGGCAAACTCGATTTGGACTGGTCTGGCGCCCAGAACGGCGAAGCAATGTTCGATGACCCAATCGTAAAGCGGCCGATGGTCCTCAAACTCCAATGTACATAGCGAGTGTGAAACTCCCTCTAACGCGTCCGCGATAGGATGCGCGAAATCATACATAGGGTAGATGTGCCACTCTTTTCCGGTTGCGTGGTGTTCCACATGGGATATGCGGTACAGCACCGGGTCACGGAGATTCATATTAGGGTGGGCCAGGTCAATGCGCGCGCGAAGAACTGCTGCACCTTCTGCAAGCTCGCCGATCCTCATGCGAGCAAACAGGGCCAGGTTCTCCGAAGTCGACAAGGCGCGACCAGGGCTCGCTGCGCCCACACGCCCGAAATCTCCGCGCAAGAACCGCATTGTTTCAGGATCCGACTCATCCACATAGGCCAAACCACATTCAATGAGGTGAACGGCACAGCGGTGGATATCCGCGAAGTATGCCGAGGTCCAACGTGTCCGAGTAAACCGCGGGGTAAGCCATGCCGCGTCGTGGGCGATAGCATTGACAAACTTGGCGGACTCCTTTTTCGGATTCGTGTCATCGAATCGGAGTGTGAGTTCGGCATTAAATTCCTCTGCCAGGAGGTCGTGCAGTACGATGGACTTGGCGTGGCCCAAGTGGAGATAGCCATTGGGCTCGGGCGGGAATCGAAGTACGACTTTAGGAGTTCGTCCAGAGGTCACGTCTTCGGCGATTCGGTTGACGATGAAGTTTTTGTGTTTCATGTTTTGCTTTCCGAAATAGAAAAGGGCACCTTTAAAGGTGCCCTTCGGTAGAGTGAGGATTTTAAAGCGTGCTGCTACTTGCAGCACGCGACCCGTCTAGGCACGCAAAAGACTGCAGCGCCTTTGGCGCTGGACCAATTGCTGTCGTTGAATTACCGTGTGGTTCATGGTGTCGCCTGATAAAGATTCCAAAAATATAGTAGCCGTCTTTATATTTGGCGAGGTGTCTCGGCTCAAAAACGCGCATAGCACCTCTAACTCAATTCGCCCGCCTGCATAGCGATCCCTGCGGCAGCTGGCGCAGGTTTAGCGTGCGGCTTTCCAACTTGCCAGCGCAGTTCGCAACAACACGCAGGAAGCGGCAAGCAATACAAGATCCTTCAGTAGAAATTGCCCTATCGGTGCGGAAATTGCCGGAAATCCGCCTGCGGTCGGCTCCGCCACTCCAGGAGTGCTGATAAAGAACGTCAGCGTGAGGGCGTAGGTAGCACAAGACATTGCAGCCCCCAGTACCAGAGCCAAACGGTTAAAGGCACCGGTGGCCAGCGCAGCGGCAGTGGCCAGTTCTATCGTGCCAATAACGGCACTGGCCCCGCCAACTCCAAAGAGACTGTGCAGCCAACTCATGATTGGGCTATTCGCGATGAATGGCGCAATGCCTTCCGCTTCATAATTGGTGAACTTCATTGCACCGAACCATAAAAAGACAACAAATAAGGACCACTGCAACAAGGCAGTGTTGCTCGGGCCAAATCCTTTAAGTTGCGTCATGGCGAGGGTATCGTTAGATTTCATGGTGTTCCTAAGTGAAAAGGTGGTAAGCCCGCCTTCGGCGAAAGCGGCCATATCGACAGCCCCAAACGCTTTGTCGTTTCGGACCATTCTCATCAAAATGCTGGGTGATAACATGTACTAAAGTTCGACATAAATTACTTATTATATGTATGCTGCATACATATAATAAAGCTTTTCTGACTAAGGAGCAAGACAAATGAATGAAACGCACGCTCGCCTGGCCAACCTGCTGGGCGCCTTAGCTAACGGGATATCAGACCGCATACGGATGGCCGTAGCTAAACAGACCTCATTGGGTGGTGAGGCGGCAGCCGCTCTGATCGTCATCGGCCACATGCCGGGTCCGTCGATTGATCAATTAGGACGCGTACTGAAACTCAGCCATCCCGGCACAGTACGGGTAGTGGACCGGCTGGTCGCGGCAGGCTTGGCAGAACGCAAGTCAGGTGCAGGTGATCGCAGGGCCTTGGCTCTGCACCTAACGATAGCAGGTGAAACTGAACGGGCAGCAGTACTGGAAGGCCGCCGAGCCGCCATCTACGCAGTGCTAGACCACGTTGCTCCTGCAGACTATTTGGTCCTGGAACGGTTAGTAGAGAAAATGCTCGTTACCCTTCCCTGCGACGCAACTTCAGCATTGAGCGTCTGCCGCTTCTGCGATCAGAACGCGTGTTCCACTTGCCCGATGAATAAATTTGGCGAGGTTGCTCCCCAAGCCAAAGCAAGTAGCTTGGCTCGGCCCGCAAGCGTTCTCTGAGTATCAGCGGCGTAGGAATTTCTTGGACAGTGTGGTCCACTGCAGCCGGAGCTTTTGAAGGTATCACTGTCCCCCGGTTTGTCACCGGATTGTCTCTACTGGGGGGGCATCACTGTGGCTGGTCAAGTTCTAGCCGCGGCTCAAATGGTTAACGAAGTCCAGACTGCCTACTCTTAGGCTATCAATCAGGTGCGCGCTGCCGGGCACCCTGGACATTGCAAAGGCTTAGCAGCTGCTGCCTTCGTGGAGTTGCTGGAATGCAGTGAGGCTTGGATTCATGTCTGGTCCTTACTAATTATTTCTCATGGCTTGCTTGTTCCTGTACATGTCAGCGTCGCCCTGCGCCAGCAGGCTGGCGACATCGACTTCGCCGTCGGGTGGCAATTCCACTTGGCCGACGCTGAAACAGATATCGTAGCCTCGTTGGTCAGCCTCGTTGCGCTCGTTGAGAGCGGTGCGCAGGCGCGCGGTCACTAACGCGGTTTCGTTGCGGCTGGAATTAATTAGCAGCGCGACGAATTCGTCGCCGCCTAGGCGGCCTGACAGGTCGCTGCTGCGCAGCACCTTCCGTAGCGTTTCGGCAAACGCCTTCAGCGCGCGGTCGCCCTCGGCGTGGCCGTAAGTATCGTTAATCTGCTTGAACTGATTCAGATCGAAAAACAGCAGCGAAGCCGGCTTGTCCATGCGCGCGCATAGCTGCAGCGCTTGCGGCGCGGCGGTCTCGAAGCCGCGCCGGTTTAGCAGCGCGGTCATCTCGTCGATAGTTGCCATCTGTACGGCGGCTATTTCCTGCTCGACCATTGTGGCCAGGTCGCGCAGTAGCGACACATCCTCACTGCTGAACTGACGCGGCTCGAAGTCGATCAGGCACAGGGTGCCGAGCCGCGCGCCGCCCGGCACCGTCAGCGGACAGCCAGCGTAGAAGCGGATGAACGGGGCTTGGGTCACATACGGATTGTCGTTGAAGCGTGGATCGCTGCGCGTCTCAGGCACCAGCAGCACGCCGTCGTTGACGATGGCGTGAGCGCAGAACGACTGTTCGCGTGGTACCGGTCCAAACGCCTGCCCAGCTCCGGATAAAGGGTACACGGCGGCCGCGTCCACTAGCATGACCTTAGCGACGGGTACGCCGAACAGCCGCTTGGCCAGTCGCGTCAAACGGTCAAAGCGTTCATCGGGCGGCGCTTCGAGCAGGCCGAGCGAATACAGGATATTGATCCGCTGGGCTTCATTGGCTGGCAGTTCCGGTGCTAACATCGTCATCCCTGTCGCAATAATGATCCTCCATTATGCGCCAGCTTCAGAACAAACTGACCGCAATGTCATCAGGCGGGAAAACAGTCTTGCATCGGCAGCAGTCGATGATTGGCTGTAGCTGCTGGTCCGGTCGACGCCGAGCTTCATTCAGGCCGTGCGCAAGCTGTTTAGCGCAGCCTCAGGAAGGCCGCAAAGCGCTCACCTCTGATTCATTTTCCAAAAACCATTGCCCGGCGCTTCTGCGCAATATATGATTCAAGCATATTTCTCATCATAACAACCATTGCCTCGCTAACTTGCGCTATTGGTCAGGCTTCAGGAATCCGCGCTACGGGTGCGATTGCGGGACGGAAACCACGCCTACCGCTCTATCGTTTGTGCGACTAACGGTCATGCGGCGAGACCAGCTTGAAATGAATCTAAAGAGTGCGTGGAGCAACGTATAAATCATAGATTTCAGTGGCTGCTAACCAAGAGGAGGCCAATTCTTGGAGTTCATCATCCAATCGCTTATTGAGCACGGCTTGATCGTCGTGTTTCTGAACGTATTTGCATCACAGGTGGGGCTACCACTACCAATGGTTCCCTTGCTCGTAGTTATGGGGGCTCGCACTGTAGCCGCTGATATCGCTGTCGGACCCCTTTTCGGCGTTGCGTTCAGTGCCTGCTTGATAGCGGACCTCATCTGTTACTCGGCTGGTCGGCGTTATGGTGGCCGTATCTTGCAGACCGCGTGCCGGCTGTCTTTGTCGCCAGACTCTTGCGTAAGTCAAACTCACTCGCTCTTCGCGCGCTGGGGCGTGTGGACGTTGCTTGTGGCGAAGTTCATTCCCGGACTAGGTCTCTTCGCCATTGCGCTTTCGGGGCAAAGCCGCGTACCGCTAAGGGTGTTCGTGTTGCTCGATGCGTTCGGTGTCGCTTTGTTCATTGGTGCTTTCATTTGGTTGGGCCGCGCCTTTCATTCAACGATCGACAGCCTACTGCACGCGCTCGCAAGCTATGGCAGGGTCGGCCTGACATCAGTCTTCGTGGCGCTACTCTTCTTTTTGGGATTACGCCTTGCGCATAAATACTGGCTGATTCGGGGTTTGCGCATGACGCGAATCTCTGTGCCGGAGTTCAAGCGAATGCTCGAGAGCGAAACGCCTTACGTGATATACGACGTACGGGCAGTTGCCAGCCGCGAAAGGGACGGCACGATTCCCGGCGCGTTGCCTTGGTCACTAGAAGACACCAAGCGCCCAAAAGCAGCGTCCTCGCTAGACATTCAGGTCATCGTCTACTGCGACTGTCCAACCGAATACTCATCTGCAAAGGTAGCGCGCCGCCTGCAACGAGCCGGCTTCACCTGTGTCCGCCCTTTGCACGGCGGCATCGAAGCTTGGATCGCAGCAGGCCACCAGATCGAGCGCCCGTCTTTCGAAACACAGGACACAATTAAGGTCGTAAGTTCCCCGTCACGACGCTCGGCCATCTGGCGGGCTTGTGCATCGGGGGTTGGAGGAGAGGATGAGCGTGGCTGAACGACAAGCGCCCGAGCTGCGGGTGCAGCAATGGATCGGCGAAGATGGAGGAAGCGTCGTCGCTCCGTTAAAACTGTCGGATGTCGGGGCTGGCCCAAAGATTTTGTTCGCCTTCCAGCACTGGTGCGATGGCTGCCATTTGCATGGGTTTCCGACGCTGCAAAAGCTGCATGGGGCATTGAGCTCCAAGGGCGTGGGGTTCGCAGTGATACAGACCGTCTTCGAAGGAGCGCATGAGAACACCGTTGAGAAGTTGCGCTTGAACCAGCTCAAGTATGAGCTTCCTGTCGCGTTCGGTCACGACGAGCCACCGGCCGGCGCGATGCTTCCCACCTTCATGGAAGACTACCGCACACGAGGAACGCCTTGGTTTACGGTCATCGACGCTGGCGGCAGCATCGTTTTCTCGGACTTCCATCTCGACGCGGACTGGCTCGTGAAGAAACTAGAGCAAGCGTAAAAATGTGGCGCTGGCTTATCCTAGTTGTCACCCACCTCATAATGCTCGCTATAGGCTTTGCGGGCGGCATCTATACGCTGCCGATCCTTACAGCGCTTCAAGCGCCGGACAAAGCGACGATTGAGAGTATCGCGACCGAGACGCTATACGCCGGGCGCCTCGTGCGAAGTCTTAAAGGCAGCGACCTGCTACATTGGGGCGAAGGCGAAGTCCGGATCTCGCGCTACAGTATCGCGCACATTGGGCGTCTCGCCCCTGGTCCAGACTATAAGCTTTATCTTGCCCCACGTTTCGTCGATACTAAGGACGCTTTTCTCCTTATCAAGGACAAATCGATCTACGTGGGCGACGTGAAGACGTTCAACGGCTTCATCGTCGAGGTACCTGCCGGCATCGATGTTCGTGACTACGACACAGTTGTCGTCTGGTGCGAAGCATTCGACCAGTTCATTAGTGCGGCAAAGTATCAACCGTCACGTCAGGCTCGAAAATGAGCCAAGCAATGGACACCGTAAGGTCATCGTCTAAACGCGGCCTCGCTCTCGCGCCGGTGGCGGCGTTGCTGTTGAGCGTCGCCGCTCTGCTGCTGGGCAACGGTTTGCTGGGTACGCTCTTGATCGTGAGAGCTGGCCAAGAGGGGTTCTCAAGCGGCGCGATCAGCGCGATGATGTCCTTCTACTTCACGGGCTTCACCATTGGCGCGCTCGTGTTGCCGCGGATCATCGTCTCTGTTGGGCATGTCAGAACCTTCGCCGGCTTTGCGGCTATCGCTTCGATGGCCGCCCTTGTCCATGTGGCGTTCGTAGAGCCGATCGCCTGGATGTCGCTTCGCCTGCTTACCGGCTTCGCCTACGCGGGCATGATCCTCGCAGCGGAGAGTTGGCTCAACGCCCATGCATTGCCATCCACCCGCGGGCAACTCCTGTCGATCTTCGGAGTCGTTTCGATGGGCTCATGGGCAATCGGGCAGGCGTTACTCAACATCGCACCGCCGGCCGATGTCACATTGTTTCTCATTGTGTCAATGCTGATATCGGCGGCGGTGGTTCCGATCACCTTGTTGCCCAGCCATCCGCCGCCCCAGGTGGTACAGGAAAGGGTGGCGTTCAGAGACCTCATCCTCGCATCGCCCCTTGCTGCGGCTGGCGCTTTCCTGGCTGGCCTAGCTATCGGCGGTTTCTGGGGCATGGGGCCGAACTTCGCTCAGAAGATCGGACTTGATGTGGAAGGTATATCCGCCTTCATGGCTGCGGTTCTGGGTGGGACATTCGCATTACAGTGGCCAATCGGATGGCTTTCAGATCGAGTGTCTCGGAATCTTGTCATCGCCGGTGCGGCACTGGCGTCCGCAGCTGCTGCCATCGGCGTGGCGCTGGCGGTGGAGGCGCCTCTGCCCCTGCTTCTTGCGGCGGGGGCACTCTTTGGTGGTTTTGGCATTCCGATTTACTCCTTATGTCTCGCCGTTGCGAACGATGATCTTCCGGCCGGTCGGCTACTGGGCACCGCGCGCGGGCTTCTGCTGCTTAACGGGATCGGAACAGCAGCAGGTCCCCTCATAGGGGGGACTGCGATGGCTATCGTCGGTCCACGCGGCCTATTCCTTTATGCGGCTGCGTTGCTCACCATTTTGGCAGTGCTGGCTATCGCAAGCAGGCAGGCAAGGCGCCCAAGTCAAGGTAAGGCCACCCGTTCTCCGAGCACGCCGATGATCACAGCATCTCTCGATACGATGATTTGCGCGCAGAAACAGACGCGGGGTTCTCGGCACTAGCGCGACAGCGGCTGTGGAGGCGACTGCCCACGTCTCGGCGGTCTAAGCAAAATATATGTTCCTCGTTTATAAGGTTTGATTGACATGACAAAAAAGACATTCAAGTTTGCTAGTGCGGCTGGCTCTCAGATTTCCGGGCAACTCGAACCGCCAGAGGGGGCACCGCGGGGCTGGGCTATCTTCGCCCACTGCTTCACCTGCGGGAAAGACAGTCGCGCCGCCGTTTACATCTCGCGCGCGCTTTCGCGAGCAGGCATTGGGGTCCTGAGGTTCGATTTCGCCGGAACTGGGATTGAGGGCGGATCAGGAGAACCTGTCAGCTTCGCGTCGGACGTCGACGACCTTCGTGCAGCCGCAAAGGCGATGGCAGCAGCAGGTATGTCACCCTCCCTCCTTGTGGGACACAGTCTAGGTGGCACCGCTGCGATCGCAGCTGCGGGCGAGCTGCCTGACGTTGTGGCGGTGGCGACGATCGGTGCGCCCGCCGACCTTCAGCATATCTTGCGCGTTTTCCGACCGAACGATCTGGACACCATCGCAAGCGAGGGGGAGGCTTTGGTGGAGATCGCCGGCCGACCCTTCCTCATTCGTCGCAGCTTCCTAGAGGCGGTTGAAGGTATCGACGTCCAGAAGGCCATTGCCTCTCTGCGACGTCCGGTGCTGATCATGCACTCTCCGCTGGATCAGGTGGTCGACATTGATCACGCGTCGCGCATCTTCGTCGCGTCCCAGCATCCAAAAAGCTTCATCTCGCTCGACACGGCGGACCACCTTCTTACCAACGTTGCAGACGCGAACTACGTCTCGGCTATGGTGGCGGCATGGGCAAGCCGCTTTCTCCCGCCGCTGACCGCGGATCTTCCGCAGGTTGAGGTGGCCAAGGGTATCGTCGCCACGGAAACTCTAAGGGGGACGTTCCAGCTCAAGCTCCGCAGCGGCGAGCACACTCTGTTTGCCGATGAGCCGGTATCGGTCGGTGGCCTCGGAACCGGACTATCTCCCTACGAACTGGTCTCTGCCGGCCTCGCAGCCTGCACGGTGATGACGATGCGTCTTTACGCAAACCGCAAGGGCTTTCCGCTCGAACGAGCGAGCACGACCGTGCAGCACGAGAAAGTGCGGGACATGATGCCGCCCGACCGATTCACCCGCACCATCGTCCTCGATGGACCGTTGAATGATGATCAGCGCGCTCGGATCCTTGCGATCGCCGATCGGTGCCCTGTCGACTTGAGCCTCATCCGGGGTTCGGACGTGCAGACCGAGCTCTCAAACACCAGTCAGGCTGCGGATCCCGCGGGGCTGGCTTGACCGTGGCCCCCGTCATGCTGATTCTGCCAGGTTCTAACGCGCTTTCCGCTTTCCGTACCCAAGGCCTTTTATCCCAGCTGCAAGCCATCGATGCTTCTATAGCAAGCATTAACGGAAGGTTTCTCCACTTTATCGATTCAACAGCTGAGCTCGGCCAAGATGAGACAGGCCGACTGAATGCGCTGCTGAACTATGGCGAGCCGTTTCCAGGCGATGCGCCGGGTGACCAATTCGTTGTGATCCCCCGTTTCGGCACGATCTCGCCATGGTCTAGCAAGGCGACTGACATTGCCCGCAACTGCGGCATGGCGCAGATCAGGCGAATCGAGCGGGGCGTGTCTTATCACATTACAATGAAATCCAGCATGTTCAGCCCGGCTAGAACGCTTTCCGGTGCGAGCGCAGAAGCGGTTGACGCGTTGTTGCATGACCGCATGACTGAAATGGTATTGCGGAGTGCGGACGATGCCTCCGGGCTGTTTCGCGAATTGGCGACGAACTCGCTGGAAACGATCGACTTGCTTGTCGGCGGCAAGCAAGCGCTGGAAAATGCCAATACCGCGCTCGGACTGGCGCTGTCGGACGATGAAATCGACTACCTGCTGAACGCCTTCAATCACCTCAAGCGTAACCCTACCGATGTTGAATTGATGATGTTTGCGCAAGCCAATAGCGAGCATTGCCGTCACAAGATTTTCAACGCGGAATGGACCATAGATGGGGAGAAGAAGGATAAATCTCTGTTTGCGATGATCCGCAATACACACCAGTTGCATCCGCGCGGTACGGTAGTGGCTTACAGCGACAATTCTTCGGTGATTGAGGGGGCGACCATATCGCGCTTTTATCCGCGCGGCGAGGTGGAAGGCAATGTCTATGCAGCTTCGGAAGAACTGACGCATATCCTGATGAAGGTAGAGACGCATAATCATCCCACTGCGATTTCTCCTTTCCCGGGCGCTTCGACCGGTGCCGGCGGCGAACTGCGTGACGAAGGCGCTACCGGGCGTGGCGCCAAGCCGAAAGCCGGCCTGACTGGATTCACGGTTTCCAACTTAATGATTATGCATGCTGTGCAGCCCTGGGAAAATGCGCGCGATGTCACGCAAACTTTGGCGGAGCGAGATGCGCATGCGCAAAGCGGCATCTACGGCAAGCCGAACCGCATCGCTTCCCCACTGCAGATTATGATCGACGGTCCGCTCGGCGCCGCCGCTTTCAACAACGAGTTTGGACGCGCTACTCTCGGCGGTTATTTCCGCACCTACGAACAGAATATCGGCGGTCAGGTCGCGGGTTATCACAAGCCCATCATGATCGCCGGCGGTATCGGCAGCATCGCTGCCATCCACACCAAGAAAAACGATTTGCCGCCGGGCAGCCTGCTGATCCAGTTGGGAGGCCCCGGCATGCGCATCGGCATGGGCGGCAGCACCGCTTCCTCAATGGCGACCGGCGCCAATACCGCTGAACTCGATTTCGGTTCGGTGCAGCGCGGCAATCCTGAAATGGAACGACGTGCGCAGGAAGTAATCAATGCTTGCTGGGCGATGGGCGATGACAACCCCATTCTCTCCATCCACGACGTCGGCGCAGGCGGCTTGTCCAACGCATTTCCTGAAATCACGAATGATGCCAAGCGCGGCGCCATATTTGACTTGCGCAAGATCCATCTCGAAGAAAGCGGCATGTCGCCCAAGGAAATCTGGAGCAATGAATCGCAGGAACGCTATGTGCTCGCTATTACTCCAGACAATCTGCCGTTGTTCCGGTACTTGTGCGAGCGTGAGCGCTGCCCATTCGCCGTGGTCGGTACTGCAACCGAAGAGCGGCAACTGAAACTGATCGATCCCGAACACTGCAACAACCCGGTCGATATGCCGATGGAAGTACTGCTCGGCAAACCGCCCAAGATGTATCGCGATGTCACGCATGTCGAGCGCAGCTTTCCCGCAATTGATTTGACCGGTCTTGAATTGGCAGAAGCGGCACAGCGCGTGCTGCGCCTGCCGACAGTGGCCGACAAATCATTCCTGATTACCATCAGCGACCGTACCGTAGGCGGCACCTCGGTGCGCGACCAGATGGTCGGACCGTGGCAGGTTCCGGTGGGCGATTGCGCCGTCACAACCATGAGTTTCGAAGGCTATCGTGGCGAAGCGATGGCGATGGGCGAACGCACCCCCTTGGCAGTCATCAATGCGCCCGCATCGGGACGCATGGCGATAGGTGAAGCAATTACCAACATCGCAGCTGCTCCGATCGCCGATATCTCGGATATCAAGCTGTCGGCCAACTGGATGGCTGCCTGCGGCCAGCCGGGGCAGGATGCTGCGCTGTTCGACACCGTCAAGGCAGTCGGCATGGAATTATGCCCGGCGCTCGGGATCAGTATTCCGGTCGGCAAGGATTCGCTCTCGATGCGCACAACCTGGAAAGACGAGGGGGAAGACAAGTCTGTCACCGCGCCGGTATCGGTCATCATTTCGGCATTTGCACCGGTCACCGATGTGCGCCTTGCGGTAACGCCGCAGCTGCGCACCGATGTCGGCGAGTCGGTGCTGATCGCCATTGATCTCGGACGCGGAAAGAATCGTATGGGCGCCTCAGCCCTGGCGCAAGTCATGCAGCAACTAGGCAGCGAAACGCCCGATGTCGACGATGCGGCCGATGTGAAAGGCTTGTTTCAGGCCATCCAGCAACTGGGCCGGGAACAGAAATTGTTGGCCTATCACGATCGTTCAGACGGCGGACTGTTTGTGACGCTATGCGAGATGGCTTTTTCCGGCCACTGCGGCATCTCGGTCAACCTCGATATTCTGACCATGGAAAGCGAACATGCTAGCGACTGGAGCGATTCCAAGAACTGGGCTTCGCAAATCGGCGAGCGGCACAATGACCTGACCCTGCGCGCACTATTCAGTGAAGAACTCGGTGCGGTGATCCAAGTGCGCGCTGCGCAGAAGAACGAAGTGATGGACGTGCTGCGCTCCTACAATCTGGGCGCGTGCAGCCATATCATCGGCAAGCATAACGGGAACGATGTAATTGATTTCATGCGCGGCGCCAAGCAGATCTACAGCCAGCCGCGCGTCGAGTTGCAGCTGCTGTGGAGTGAAACCAGCTGGCGCATCGCACGCCTGCGCGACAATCCGGCTTGCGCCGATGCGGAATACGATCGCATTCTTGATGCAGCCGATCCCGGCATGTCGCCGAAACTGACTTTCGATCCGCAGCAGGATGTGGCTGCTCCCTTCATTGCCACCGGGGTAAGGCCGAAGATCGCGATATTGCGTGAGCAAGGTGTGAATTCGCATATCGAGACTGCTTACGTGATGCATCAAGCCGGCTTCACGGCGGTCGACGTGCACATGAGCGATTTGATCGCCGGTCGCGCCCGGCTGGACGACTTCAAAGGCGTGATCGCTGTCGGCGGATTTTCTTATGGCGATGTGCTCGGCGCGGGCGAAGGTTGGGCAAAAACCATCTTGTTCAATGCAAAACTTGCTGAACAATTCACCATATTCTTTAACCGCGCGGATACCTTTGGCCTCGGCATCTGCAATGGCTGCCAGATGATGAGCAACCTGAAATCAATCATCCCGGGCGCTCATGCGTGGCCGAAATTCACCCGCAACAAGTCCGAGCAGTTCGAGGCCCGGTTCGGCATGGTCGAACTTGCCGATTCGCCCTCCATTTTCTTTGACGGCATGGCCGGCACGCAAAGCCCGATCGCGATCGCACATGGCGAAGGCTATGCTGATTTCTCCCTGACCGGCAGTCTGAACGATGCAATAGTAGCGATGCGCTACGTTGACAATTACGGACAGCAGACTGAACGTTACCCATTCAATCCCAACGGTTCGCCGCAGGGCATTGCATCGGTCACGACAACGGATGGTCGCTTCATGGTCTTGATGCCGCATGCCGAGCGCGTATTTAGGACAGTGCAGCATTCCTGGGCTCCCAAAGCGTGGGGCGAGGATTCGCCCTGGATGAGGATGTTCCGCAATGCCCGCAAGTGGGTCGGGTAAAAATCCACGCATGAGAGCAGTATGGTAGATGGAGTTGGCAGACGCCCGTATAGCAAACCGACTTATTTACTAAAACTACGTCTTTTATCCCCGCCCTGAAGGAAGGGGGTTTCCATCTAGCCCGGCTAAAAGCCGATCGCTTTAATGTTCGTCGATTTCAAGTCCATGAAGTGAACGCAGTATTGGCGTAACCCGTCGGAGAATATCTTCTGATTCGGAGTTTAATTTCGAAGCGCGAACGATCGATTCATGGCGAGAAAAATCATCAATCATTCGACGATGTCGTTCCCGAGGGTAAGACGACCCATCCCGTCTCTTTACTTCACTACTTAGCACTCCAAAGTAGTTAAGAAAATAGATGACTGAATCACATACATTGGTATATATTAAATTTTCTCGTGGGGAATTCACGACGCGTAGCGCGACGGGCTCGGGGCGTAAAAAGTGATCATTGTGTTTTTTAACCTTCTATATTGCAAAAAACAAACCGAGCTTCAAGGAACAATGCAATGAAGGCTGGTTTTAAAACTTCCGCTTCTACTTTGAACAGTTTGATAGCTGAACTCGACGTGCAACTAGTTTCATTTTCGGAGTGTCTGGTGAGCCCTGGATGCCGTTTGAACGTGAGAGAGTATGAAACGCCATGTATTTACTATGTGATGGAGGGCGCAGGCCTAATGCATTTTCGTGGAGATCCACCTATTGCCGTAGCGCCCCACACGCTGATTATCGTGCCTCCAAACTATTCGTTCAGTCTAGAGACGTGTGAACAGAATGCATCAAGAGAATGTGTAGCGGTCGACCGCTTCGAGCCCATAGAACGAGCAAATTCGGTGGGCACTTTTTCTGCAGGGACTAGAAATCCCAAGACAATTGTTTTTTGTGTTTTTTTCCGAACGCTTTATTGCAAATCAATGGGGCTATTCGAAACGTTAGCTGAGCCGGTCATCGAAGAATTTAAGGCTGATGATCGACTTGATATGAAGTTGAAGTCGGTAATGGCTGAGCTGATGTCCCATGAGGTTGCTGCCGGTGCAATGACTGCTGCTCTCCTCAAAGAAATCATCGTCACTTTAGTTCGCCGATCTTTCAGCCCCCTCACCTCCTGGGCCGGGCGCGTCTCAGTGTTAAGCGACCCTCAAGTGGCTCTTGCGTTTGCGAACATGGTTGTCCAACCGGGAAAGGCGCATTCAATTCATACGCTAGCAACGGGGGCTTGTATGGGTAGGTCAACATTCATAGCTAGATTTAACAGAGCGGTTGGGCAATCTCCGATGACCCTCCTTAGAGAGCTACGCATGCGTCAAGCTGCTTTGCAGTTGCAGATGAGTAATTTACCGGTTGAGCAGATCTTGCGAAATGCTGGCTACTCTAGTCGCAGCAGCTTCGTAAAAGCTTTTCGTACCTGTTACGGGGTCGATCCGTCAACTTATCGAGATTTAAGGCCGGACGAATCTTCTATTTAGTCAACGAATGTTAAAGGAACTAACCGGTTTTCCTCACCTGTAATGCGAACATAGGAATTTTTACAATGAAGTCTGCTTCAAGAATTTCTGCGTGGGGTTTAAACCATTTAATCGCAACATTAGACGTTAAAGCCGTGGCCCTATCAGAACACCTTCTTAGCCCAGACCGCAATCTTGTAATGAAAGGACATGAGTCGCCAGGCATTTATTACGTCCTTGAAGGAATAGGGTTTATGTATCTACCTAACGATCCACCTGTCAAGATTTTTACTCATACGCTTATCATAGTGCCGCCTAATTGTCCGTTCCGGCTGGAGGTATTCAATGATGAGGAACACGCTAATATCAGGGGGGAGATAAAAAGCGTCGATGACTTAAAAGCGGTTGGCAATATTTCTCGCTTTACATACGGCCACGCTGAGCCTAAAACTTTAATGATATGTGGACTCTTCAAGACATTATACGGATCGACGTCAGATCTTTTCGAAACATTATCTGGACCAATAATACAAAACTTTAGTGCCATCGATAAACTCGACGATAAACTCAAAATTGCGATGGCCGAATTGATGTCTCAGGAAATTGGAGCTGGTGCGATGACCGCTGCATTGCTCAAGCAAATTATTGTAGCCGTAGTCCGCAAATCGCTGGACTCAATGCATGTATGGGTTGAACGCTTTTCCATGCTAAGCGATCCGAAGATCGCACATGCATTTGCAGAAATGGTTGCTCAACCTAGCAAAGCACATTCTATTCACTCACTAGCAGAGACCGCGTGCCTGAGCAGATCTGCATTCATCGTAAGATTCACCAGCGCCATTGGACGTTCTCCTATGATGGTGCTTCGCGATCTACGGTTGCGCCAAGCGGCGACCCATCTCATGGCAGGGGATATATCGTTGGACCAAGTGGTCCGTAACACCGGGTATGCTAGCAGCGGCAGCTTCTCTCGAGCATTTAAGCAAGCTTATGGCGTCGACCCATCTGCCTATCGAAAATCAACTCAAGATCACAAGTCGGTCTAAGTGGCCCTTTCGAAAACTGCTCATAACGTTTCCTATAATTTCGCCCTATATCGTCGCGTCTGGCCTGCGTCGTTGGACGCATCGTCTACGATATGTCGGCATCAAAAGTAGGTGGAACCCTAGTGGAAGTTTCATCTACGTCTACCTTCGTATAGAAAAATAGCAACTGGTTGGCTGCTCCTATCCAGACCGGCGTATATGATGACGTCAAGCGACTGAACCTGCACCTCTATTCTGATAACGTTGCACGAATGAGTCCCTCATGGAGCTCGACCTTTTAGGCCCGATGCGGCCAACTGACGTGCCTGTGCGATGTCGTTGGCAATAACGGCACGGCTCGGATCCCGCTCCGGAAGAGTGACCAACAGTCGTTCCCAACTTGCAGCAGCCTCGACGTAGCGGCCGGCGTGGAACCTTGCCATCCCGAGGAGCCTCAGACTAGTCGCCTCCTGCGGGTGGGCGGCGAGCGCTTCGTCAGTCAGCGCCTGCAACTGAGAAGTCCATTGACGACCGCCCGCGTAATATTGGGCCTCCGCCCACCGGCCCAGCACGTCTGCCGGCCTTCCCGCGATGGTGGCTGCACGCTCGAATGCCTGCGCCGCCTCGGCCATGCGGTTTTGTGCCACGTAGGCGCGACCTAACAACGACCAACCCTCGGCGGCGTCTGGTCTCGCGGCCAGCAGCGCTTCCAAGTGCTTAGCGACTTTCTCAATATTTGGCGCTGCTGCGCTGCCTTGCTGGCGTGCCTCCGTCAGTTTGTCTAGCGCACCCCACTGCAGATACAGCGTCAGCGCCAGCGGCGGCATCAACAGCACCGCGATCAGCGGAACGAGCACGCGTCGGCGTGCGCTGTTCGCGGACTGCGGAACCTGCGTGTCGTCGAGCAGTTCGCGCGCTGCCTCGACCCGCCCGGCTTCGAGTTGTGCGGCGCCGAGCGTGCCGGCCTCGTGCTGCACTTCGAGCGTGCGCAGACGTTCCCGGTAGAGTTCGACGTTAACGCGGGTACGGTTGGCATGGAACCCGCGACGGCTGCGCAGTTGGGGTACTAGGATGAAGGCGAGTGCTGTCGCGAGCAGCAGTCCCGCACAGAGCCAGAAAGAAGTCATGTGTTTTGCCCATTGGATGAAGCGGAGTCTTGCAAAAGTCGGGTCAGGCGCTGCCTGTCTGCATCGGACAGCACTACTGCCTGCATTGGGCGTGCCCGACGCCGGTTGGCGACGAAAATCGCCAAAGCAAGGCTGCCCGCCAACAGCAATATGCCGGGACCGAGCCACAGCAACGCAGTGCGAGGGGACAGGGGTGGATCGTACAGCACAAAGTCGCCATAGCGCGCGACCATAAAGTCAACGATCTGTTCGTCGCTTTTGCCTTCACGCAGCATGCGAACTACCTCGCCACGAAGATCATTGGCAATTGGTGAATTTGATTCGGCAATGTTTTGGTTCTGGCACTTGGGACAGCGCAGCACCACGGACAGGTCTTGATAGCGCTGACGCAAGCCGGTGTCGGCGAATTCATGCGTTTCGACGCCCGCTTGCGCGATACCTGCCAGCGCAAGTCCCAGGACAATGGCAATGATCAAGCGCTTCATGGCTTGGCTTCCAGCAGCAGTTTGGCGTAGAGCGGCGCGAGCTTTTCCTGCCACACACCCTGGTCGATGATGCCGACGTATTTTTCGCGAATGATTCCCTGGCCATCGATGAGAAAAGTCTCGGGTGCGCCATACACGCCAAGCTCCAGACCCAGCGTGCCGACTGCATCCTCCATGTTCAACTGATACGGATTGGAGGCGGTTTGCAGCCAACGTTGGGCTGCAGTCCGGTCATCCTTGTAATTGACGCCATAGATTACTATCCCCTGGCCGGCCAGTTTGGCCAACAACCGGTGTTCTTCCCTGCAGGACGTGCACCATGTCGCCCAGACATTAACCAGCGCCGGCCGGCCCTTGATATTGTCGCGCGTGAGCGTGTACGACGGGTCGTCGAGCGCTGGCAACGCGAAGCTCGGAAAGGGCTTGCCGATCAATGCGGAGGGAAGACTCGCGGGGTCAAGGAAGAGGCCGCGATACAGGAGCGCTGCGATCAATAAGAACAATGTCAGCGGTAACAGCAAGAACAATCGCTTCATGCTTGAACTCCTTGAATGTGTGTGCCCTCAGCCTCCGGCACGACTCTGGCGCGATAGCGACGGTCGGTTGCCGCGAGCAAGCCCCCCAGTGCCATCGTCAGCGCGCCGAGCCAGATCCAGCGCACGAAGGGTTTGATCTGTACCCGCACAGCCCAGGCCCCGTCGTCCAACTGTTCGCCTAGGGCGACGAACAGGTCACGCGTGAAGCCGGCCTGGATACCGGCCTCGGTCATGGTTGCCCGCTGCGCATGGTAGACGCGCTTTTCCGGGTGCAGCATGGCAACTTCAACGCCGTCGCTCAGGACGCGTATGGCGCCTCGATCGGACACGTAATTTGGTCCCGCGATCCGTTTTGTGCCAAGGAATACAAATTGATAGCCGCCCATTTCGATGGCAGTGCCGGACGCCATGCGCAGATTGCGTTCTACGCTGCCGGTAGTGACCAGCACGGCGCCCAGCGCACACACGGCAAAGCCCAGGTGGCCCAGGTGCATACCCCAATAGCTGCGTCCGAGCGTCGGCAAGCCGTTGATTAGCCCCGTGTGGCGCGTTTTGTCGAGGATGTCACGTAGGCCGGCCAGCACCATCCACGCTGCCAGCAGGCAGACACCGGCCACGGCGAAGCGCGAGCGTTCATGCAGTACGGCCGCGATCAGTGCGACCAGCACACTTCCCGCCATCGCCGGGACGAGCATGCGCCCGAGCCATTGCGCCGGCGTGTCTTTCCAGCGCGCGAGCATACCGACGGCCGCCGCCGTCATCAGCAGCGCCATCAGCGGCACGAACAGGGCGTTGAAGTAAGGAGGACCGACCGATAGCTTGGTGCCGGTTAGCGAGTCGAGAATAAGGGGGTAGAGAGTGCCCAGCAGGATCATGGCTGCCGCTACAGACAACAAGAGGTTGTTGACAAGTACCAACGCCTCGCGCGACCAGATCCCGAAGCCGATCTGGCTCTTGACGACCGGCGCGCGCAGCGCGAACAATGCCAGCGATCCGCCCACCACCGTTAACAGGAATGCCAGCATGAACACGCCGCGTGCCGGATCCGTTGCGAACGCATGTACCGAGGTCAGCACGCCCGAGCGGACCAGGAACGTACCCAACAAGCTGAGCGAGAACGCGGCGATGGCCAGCAGCACGGTCCAGCTTTTGAACACGCCGCGTTTTTCGGTTGCCGCCAGCGAGTGCATCAGGGCTGCTCCCACCAGCCATGGCATCAGCGAGGCGTTCTCGACCGGATCCCAGAACCACCAGCCGCCCCAGCCGAGCTCGGAATACGCCCACCATGATCCGAGTCCGATGCCCAAACCGAGAAAGGACCATGCTGCGGTGGTCCAAGGCCGGGACCAGCGTGCCCACGCGGCGTCGAGCTTGCCCTCGAGCAGCGCCGCGATTGCGAAGGCGAAGGCCACCGAGAAACCGACGTAACCCATGTACAGAATGGGCGGATGGAAAATCAGGCCGACGTCCTGCAGTAGCGGATTGAGGTCGTTGCCATCCGCCGGTACATTAGGCAGCAAGCGTGAAAATGGATTGGAGGTTGCAACCAAGAACAGCAAGAAGCCGGTGCTGATCATGCCCATAACGGCCAGCACACGCGCCAGCATCGCCTGAGGAAGCTGGCGCGCGCCAATCGAGACGGCGAATGTCCAGCCTGCCAGGATCAGCACCCACAGGAGCAGCGAACCTTCGTGCGAGCCCCACACCGCGCTGAACTTGTAGTACCAGGGCAGCATGCTGTTAGAGTTGTGGGCCACATAGGCGACCGAGAAGTCATCAATCAGAAAGGCGTGGGCGAGGCAGGCGAATGCGAACAGCAGAAACGCGAACTGTCCCCAGGCGGCTGGCCGCGCCAGACCCATCCAGCTCTGGTCGTCGAGCCAGGCACCGGCCAGAGGTATGGTGGCTTGGACCAATGCCAGGCATAGCGCCAGGATCAGCGCCACTAGTCCAAGTTCAGGGATCATCGATTTGTCTCCAGGTTTGCGCGCGGGTTGGGGGCACTGGCGTCTGCTTGCTTGAGCGCGTGGAGGGCCTCGGGAGGCATGTAGTTTTCGTCATGCTTGGCCAGGACTTCGTCGGCATGCAGCACACCATCGCGCCCGAAGCTGCCCATCACCACAATGCCCTGGCCCTCGCGAAACAGGTCGGGCAGAATGCCTTCATAGCGCACAGCAATGCAGCGCGCACCGTCAGTGATACCAAAACCCAGCGCTAACGAATCCGGCATGCGTTTCAGCGATCCTTTCTCGACCAAGCCGCCCGCACGAATACGCGCGTCAAGAGGCGCTTCGCCAGCGGCGATCTGGCTGGGGGTGTAGAACAGATTGATGTTTTCGCGGAGGGCAGCCAGCGCCAGCGCTACGGCAGCGCTGACCCCGATGATCAGAGCCAAAATCCAGTAAAGTCGCTTTTTGCGGCCGGGGGTCATGACAAGGCCTCCCGGCGCCGGCGGCGGGCCAGATCCTTAAGGTATCGGCGCCGCGCCAGCAGGGGCAGTACTGCTGTCCATGCCATGATCGCCATGCACAGGCCATAGGTGCTCCAGACATACGGGCCATGACCGCCCATGGCAAGAAAATCCGCAAACGATTCAAATGCAATCATGTTCGATCCTTGAGTAGTCGGGTGATCTCGGCGTTAGCCCAGCGGCTATCCGCCTCGCGCCGCAATAGTTCCAGACGCATCCGTGCGAACAGGACGCTACCGAAGAAGCAATAGAATCCCAGCACCGCCAACAGCAGCGGCACCCACATTTGTGCCGGCATGGCCGGCTTCTGCGAGAGTGTGAAACTGGCAGGCTGATGCAGGGTGTACCACCATTCGACCGAATATTTAATGATGGGGATATTGACCACGCCGACCACGGCCAATAATGCACAACCGCGGGCAGCGCTGTCGCGGTTGGTAATTGCCTGGCCCAGCGCGATTACTCCCAGATACAGAAACAGCAGGATAAGCATTGACGTCAGGCGCGCATCCCATACCCAGTAGGCGCCCCACGTGGGCTTGCCCCAAATAGCGCCGGTGGCCAGCGCGATGACTGTCATCCAGGCGCCGATGGGCGCGGCCTGCTGCAGGGCCACATCGGCCAGCTTGATCTTCCAGATCAATCCGACCACGCCTGAAACCGCCATCGTCACATAGATGGACTGGGCCAGCAGCGCCGCCGGGACGTGGATGTATATGATGCGAAAGCTGTTTCCCTGCTGGTAGTCCGGGGGCGCGAATGCCAACCCCCACGTCAGCCCGACCGCTAGCAGTAAGGTACTGGCGGCGGCCAACCAGGGCAGGCATTTGCCGCTCATATCGTAAAACCACTTGGGCGAGCCCCATTTATATAGCCAAATCCAGTTCATTCAAGTCGTCCGTGAGGGTTGGTCGATGTAGGTAGCGCAGCGTTTATCATTCGGCGATGCTGATGGTCAGCCCTGCTGCAATGGCAATCGGTGCCAGCGTTATCGTGAGCACGGTCAGGCAAGCCAGCCACATCAAGTGGCCTGCGACGGGCAGGCCCTGCAAGGAGGCCTGCAGCGTTCCGCTGCCCAGGATCAGTACCGGGATGTACAGGGGCAAGATCAGCAAGGCCAGCAACAGCCCGCCACGCCGCAACCCGACGGTGAGCGCCGCGCCGATTGCGCCGAGCAGGCTGAGCACTGGCGTTCCCAGCAAGAGGGACAGGAGCAGTACGGGCAGGCAACGCACTGGCAAACCGAGCATCAAGCCCAAGAGCGGGGCGGATACCACCAGCGCCAGGCCGCTGCAGAGCCAGTACGCCGCAACCTTCGCCAGCACCAGTACTGGCAGCGAGTGCGGCGAAAGAGTCCATTGTTCCAGTGAACCATCTTCGAAATCGGTGCGAAACAGTCCCTCCAAGGAGAGCAGCACCGCCAGAAGCGCCGCGATCCATAGTAGTCCTGGGGCCGCTTGTGCAAGTAGTTTTGACTGTGGTCCCAGCGCCAGTGGAAACAGCGTGATGACGACGGCGAAGAACACCAGCGGGTTGGCAATTTCGGCGGGACGCCGGCATAAGAGAAGAAGTTCACTTATAAATAAGGGGGCAAAAACAAAGCTCACGTGGTGTATAGCCCAAGATCAAGGTCGGCATAGTCACTTGCGTGCCTTGTTAGTTTATGGTGGGTGGTCAACACCACCGCTCCACCGCCCTCACAATGCTGAGACAAGTGCGCTTCCAGATACTCCGTGCCTGCCGCGTCGAGCGCCGTGAACGGCTCATCGAGCAGCCACAGCCTCGGTACATCACGCAGGTAGAGGCGAGCCAACGCGACGCGGCGTTGCTGCCCGGCCGATAGTGCATGGCAGGGCGTGTCTTCGAAGCCGCTCAATCCCACTGCGGCCAGGGCCTGTTTGATCGGGGAATGTGCACCAGGCATGTGTAACGCTCCGAGCCATGCCAGGTTTTCCTCAACGGTCAAAACGGCCTTTATCCCAGCGGCATGGCCTATCCAGAGGAGCCTAGGAGGGAATTGCCCACCCTGCCCGCTTTGGCCGTAAAGCTCGACCTGTCCGGCGGTCGGTCGGGCCAGCCCGCACAGCAGACGCAGCAGGCTGCTCTTGCCGCAGCCGTTAGGTCCGCAGACGCGCACCATCTGTCCCGCGTGCAGTTGAAAGCTGAGGTCCGTGAACAGCCGACGTTGGTCACGTTCACAGGTGAGGCCGACCGCACTGAGCACGGGGTGGTTGGTGCCTGGACCGGCACCATCGAGGATGTAACGTTCTTGCATCGCCTCACGCATCTATGACCGATCTACTGCGGTATGGCCGAACACTGCATTGATTACGATGGCATTAGTCGCCTTTGCTTCTGTGCCCCACTCAACTAGCACACGGGAGTTCGCCATCGTCAAGTTGGCGGAGGCGGAGGTGGAGGTAAGGCGCGAAACAATAGTGCAGATACCACGTGCAGAATTGTTTCTGTGTGCCCCTGAACACAAGTTCTTTAATTCCGAGTCGTGCGGGCCATGTCGTTGCACTGCGTTCGACTGTCCGATAGCCATCTCTTTAAACCGCATGATTAGTCTCAATTAAGTTGATCTAGAGTCGAGCGTGTGGTTGAGTAGCTCTCACCGTTTTGGCCAGCATGCCAACGGCGGATGGTGCTGTTAATCCTTCAGGATTACCTAGATCCTTTTAAGGGTGCCGTAAGCCCAGTGTTCACCCTTAGGCAATCCGTCGCACACCGCCAGAACCAAGGCATGCGTCGACCACTGATGTGTGATCAACGTGCCGCTGGGTCGATCAGCGTAGCGGCGGATAGCCTTTGGTATAGATCCAGTCAGAAGCTTTCGCTGGCACATGGCAGGCCAGACACTCTTTTTTGTAGTCCGTAGATGTGGTCTTTTTGGGATTAGCGACGTCGAACCAGGCCCAGCCCCACCCTTCGCCCCAAAGCTTGTTTTGGGGGAATCGGCCAACATCGTCTTTCACCATGACGAACCAGCCGTCGAGCGTGTCGGCACTGCTCACCGTTCCGGTCGTCATAGGCTTGGTGGTTGCCTTGAACACTTCCTTCACTAGAACGGCGCCATCGGGAAAGTGTCCCGATTTACGGTACGCTGCAATGGTTCCTGGAGATGCATAGACCACGTGAAATTCTTTTGATCCTGCACCTTTATCTGCGGCCACGGCCCAAGTGCCCAGCATCTGATAAGCCGTCCGATAGTCGGGCAGCACTTGCATGTTGCCCGCCCGATCGACAACTGCTGCTGTTGCTCCGGCGTACGGCGAGCGTGAGGCGGACTGACCGTAGGCGGCTACCGCCACCATCATCAAGAAGGCAACACCCGCAGCCTTTGCGGATTTTTTGGCATTAACGATTCTCATGGCATTGAGCCTTATATGGTGAGCTAATAATGATTTGATTGTCCTTGCCACCGTTGAGACCGTTAGACGTGAGCGGAGAACCTTCCTACACTCACTCATTAAAATATTTTGCGGGATCAAATCGCCGAATTTCGTTAATTCCGGAAGATAGCACTTGGTTGTTTGCGTGGTTGTCATTGGATGACTGTACAAATGCGCCGGTCATGATGAGCACGCTGGACGCCTCGCTTGCAAACAGTACAGTTAGCCGCATAGCTCTTCTCACTTCTCGAGCAGTAATGAAGTTCTATCGTAGCGTTGCCTTGTTATAGTGGAGTCTTGAAATTGTTCCGTTTCGTTCAAATAGATGCAATAAATCCGCCGTGGAAAACCTGGGTCTCGAAACCATGCTGTCGTCCGCGCTTTATGTGAACGAACAACAGACAGAGTAGACCGACTCATCACTTGGTTGGCTACCGCGTGTCCGATTTATCCTTTAGGGCGGGGATGAAAGGGCGTATTTTTAGAAAATAAGACGGTTGGCTATACGGTATATACCGGCGCCATCGACCGTCCCGCTATTTTCAATCCAAGGCCTGCGACTGAGACTTAAGGATAAGCACGCGGCTGCACTTGGGAAAATCGCTCGAGATGTGATTTTGTTTGGAATTACAGCCAGGACTTGGCGCTAAAGGTCATTGAACGCGAGCGCTATTTCTTTGCGGATATGAGCGTCGCGCAGGAGGCCCCCCATCTTTCTGTGCAAGCGGCAGCCGAAGGCTAAGGTGGGGGAGGATGCAAATTAATTCCTTGGTAACATCGACCGTAAGACGTCGTCGCGCAGATAGAAGTGGTGGAACAACGCTGCAACCGCATGGGCACCGGAGATCCACAGGATCGCGCTGGCAAGTCGGGTGTGCAGTGCCATGGTCAGTTGCCCCAGTTCTCGCATCTGCGTAATTTGGGGAGGGATGTCGAATCCGAGTAGTGTGATTGGAATTCCCACAAGCCACGTACCAAGTGCTGCAGTTGCTGGGATTAGAATTAGCAGTGCATACAGCGCCAAGTGGACGAACTTCGACCCCGCAAGCACCCATCGGGCCATTGGTGGCTTCGAAGGCGCCTCGTCAAACAATTCCCAAAGGATGCGCAACACAACGACAATGAAGACTAATATTCCGAGTGTCTCGTGGATCCTTCGAACTCTGTCGGCTTCAGCTGCATAAAGAGAATGGCTGTCGCTCTTGCTCATCACATAGGCGGCTAGCACCAGCGTGACAATCAGCCAATGAAAGGCTTGGGCGACGGCGCCATAGCGGGAGGATGTGCTGCGCAAACTGATAGCGGACTCCGATCTTCAGAAAAAATCGGTGAAGCGCAATCGACCCGATATTCCTTCGCAAACCGGACGCCGTTGCGGCCCCGGTTTGTCGTATTTTTCATGGGTCAAAGAGATGCACAAGAGACATGCATCGTCTTCCATCGCATGCGACTATTTACCGGCAGCGCCCTGGGGAAGAGCTTGCTTGTCTAGCAATGGATAGAATTGTGTCCAGACGTCGTCAAACTTCGCGCTCGCTATATGGCAGTATGCGCACTGTTCTTTGGGCAGGACTTTCGCCGTCGCCGCTTTTGGCTCATGGTGATTAAAATTGTAGTAACCCCAGCCGCCTGTGTCGGCATAACGCTTGGAATCCTTCACGGTCACGTCGGCGCCATTCAATTTCCCGGGGAAGAAGCCACGACCGGAGGGTTCGGTTGACGATCCATCGGGATGTTGGCCTTTGGTGACGAGCTGCAGCTCCTTGAAAAAGATCGTTCCCTCAGGAAATTTCCCGGTCTTTTTGAAGATCGCGTATGAGAGAGGCTCGATATAGACGTTATGAAATTCCGGGAATGGGGCCTTGCCACCGTTTAGAGAGTTAGGCGTGACCGGCGCGCCTACGAATACCCACTCAGCGTAACCCTTCGGCAGGATTAAGTCGCCCGATTTCGTGTATTCCGGAAGATAGCGCTTTGTTGTTAGCGTGGTGTTGTCTTTGGATGCCTGTGCAAATGCGCTGGTCATGATGAACGCGCTGAACACCGCGCTGGCGATTAATAAAGGGATACGCATAGTTTTTCTCTTTCCACAAAATGGCAGGAGTTTCATCGTAACGTTGCCCGCATTCCATTAAGTCTTGAAATAGTTTCAATTCGTCCAAACTGGCGAATCGCAATCAAAGTGCCTTTTTTCTTGCCATTAAGATCAAACTGAGGCAAAGCTCTGTTGATTTGCATCGAAAACTGAGCGCTACAAAGAACGCATGAAGTGGTGGCATGAAATCTCTTTTTATAACTTTGTAGAGTCTGCTGGGCCGACTCGCAAGCATCGCCCAACCAAAGAGCTTTACGACGCTGCCAAGCTGCCGTTTAGAAATTGTTCTACACACGTATAAGCCGAAAGGTGTCTGGGTACTTGGTAAAGGTCAATCTGAGTATTCTGAGTCAGTTATTAAGGACGCTGTATACCTTGGGAAAAGGTCGCTCATCCAACTTCGTATGGCCTAAAGACTGCTGAGCTTCGCGAATCTTGGGATTACATAAGACTATTGAACACACGAGCGATCACTCGCTAATAGCAAATGTGCGATTGAATAAGTGTCGCGTGTGCAAAGTGCTTCTTTGCCGCCTGAGCCATTGCATTTCTTCAAGGCGCTCAGTCCCAATCGGGTTGGTTCCATTTTTGAAGTTCCGTTCAATATTCCGCATTACTCTTAAGGCATCAAGAGCAACGGACACACATATATCAACTAAGTCGACAGCTGCCAGCCTTGATTCTTTAAGTCGAACTGCTTCGGTTTTTTCCCAGTGATATGACGTTGCGTACCATGTACCGATAATCGCGCCAATACTACCAATAGCTTGCACCCAACTTGCCCAATCAGACTTTGATAGATCGTTAGCCATACCAATAATTATTAAATTCAAGATGGAAAATAGCATCAGCAAACCGAGTTGAACCCGAGTACAGCGATATATGTTCAAAACAGTATCATTTGCCGTCCTGTTAGCTAGTGGATTTCAATGCGAACGCGATAATAATTGCAGAAATTACTCCAGCTGTTGCGACTAGTGCACCAATTTTTGTCCAAATCGCAGTGGATCGAGTTGCGCGCAAATTTTCCTCGTCTTGGAGTGCCTTACGTTGCGCATTTTTCATTTCCAGCCATTGACTTACAACACGTCCTTTGGCAGACCCATATCCACCCTTAGCATGCTTCTGACGAACAAACGCCTCGTCCGTAGCATCAAGCTCTTGCCATAATTCGCCTTTATTGATGTTTGCCATGATCTTACCCAGCATCCAAATTGAGATCTGACGACGCGCCGATTTTGATGGCTCGCTGCATCAATGAAGTGTATTGCACCTCTTGCAGCCACTTCTTGTCACGAAGTGTTTTTGCTATGGGATACGGATTAAACAGCAGAATGAATTGCATCGGCCCGGCTTGACCTGGCTTGTAATCAATAAAACCCAAGTCTTTGAGTACTCGCATGTGCTCGCGCCAAGTAGAAACGCTACGTTCGCCCACATAACCAGCTTCGGACGCGGCAACTGCCTCGTTGTCGATTTCGACAAATCCCTCACCAAAAACTCGGCACCACAAAACTAAATATGCTCTTCCCGCTGGAATCGATTTTTTACTGACGTGCTTAGAGGCATCACCAATCATAGTCATCAAAATTGGCATGACACGCGGTATAGAAGAAAAGCCTTTTCTACGCTTATCGTCAAGTAGCCAAAGATGTTCATCCGTTATCGCCGGCCATAGATGCTTTCGCATAGCAATAGCATCCTCTTTTGCCTTGCTGATTTTCTTCGCCACTTGCTTCAAGTTCGGTGGCGGCGGTGGCAATACCGAGGTAACAGAAGTCGTAGTTGCTGCAGCAGCGACGGATGATCCTTCCGCATTCAACTGCGACACTCCCACTGGTAACACTGGAATGGGTAGAACTGGGGGAACCGGTACATCAGCCATAATCTTCTCCATGTAAATCAACCAGACGACACACCCTGTCGGCATGGTGGAATTATGATGGAATCATATATTCAAATCCATATTTCCGTTTCCGAGATTCGGAATTTACTGATGCTCCCCGCCGCAACTAAGATTCTGAATATGTAGTTTATTCCGTACTTATAATTTCAGTTTGTATATTTGCGGATGATTTTATTTATTTTCTCTTTAAATTCAATAACTTGCATGCGATTAGCAGTGATCGCTGTTATCGCTGTTATCGTGTATTCGCAGGTGTTCGCGGTGATTGTGGATTCCAAAGGGATAAAGACCGCCAAAAAACGGTTTTTAAGTAATAAGAAAAAATACAGAATTTCAATAAAAAAGCGGTAAGAAAAACTTCAATCCCCTACAATGCTGTACGTTCATACAGCATTGTAGGGGATTACCCAAAACCAACTATTCTTGAGATAGAGAAAACGCGTAAAGTGTCCCGAGGAAAGCCTCTTACACCTGCAATGAAAATGGCAACTTTAAACTTCCACCACCACTTCAGCTTAAATATGCGATTTTTATAAAAAACTACGTTACACGCAATTATTTGATGGTAATATCCCGATTGTCGCCAATTATGGATGCCCAATGAACCATTTATCAAATGATGCGGTTGCCGCTTTACTTATGTCGAATATTCCTCGGGATTTCGTTCTAAGCGCCGATGAGCTCTTAAGTGCAGGCGCAAAACGAGCGTGGTCAGCCTCTGCGGAAATGCATAAAGGGCATAGACCATCTGTACTTGGCCAATTGCGTCATTTTCATATGAATGAAGAGTTCAGCGCCGGTCTCGAAGCTGCTGGCGCGAATCCCTCTCCAATTCGCGGAAACACGGTGGTGACCGGCACACTCGGCATTTTTTCAATCGGCCGTTTTAATATCAAGGTCGGAGTCAAAAACAATGGCGGTCGCAGTAAAACTCGTCGCGAAATGTCATTAGCCAACCGAGCAGTTGAACCGCTGGTGCAACCTGGTCTTTTTGGTGATGTAGAGCAAATTACACAAGCCACCGTTTTCTTCGTTGGGACGTTTGGTAACTCAGATGTGCCGCTGAGCATTGATATTGCTGTGCCTGATAAAAATATGCAGGGGTGGTTATTCCGCGAGTCTCTACAAATCTTCGCGAATCGATATGGCGTCGTAGCTGATCAACCAGATAATGCAGTACCAAAACTAAAGGTACAGATCAAAGTGGAAGAATCAAAATGAGTCGTGGCATCAACGGTTTTCAAGTTGAGCGATTAAGCCAAGCACTTGCTGCGAGGCGTCTATCGCAGACGGAATTGGCGCGAATGGTCGGAGTATCACCGACGACTATTAGCAAATGGCGTTCTGGTGCGCAGTCGCCAGAAGCAGATGCTCTTGATCGCCTTGCTTTGGTTATTAATGTAACGCCGGAATGGTTCACCAGACAAAAGCCAGACGAAATGGCTTTACCATTATTCCGGAGTAATGCATCCGCTCATGTCGCATCAAGACAAATGCTTGAGGCGCGTCTTGAGTGGGCGCAAGACATCGTTTTAAGTTTAAGTGAGTTTGTTGATTTCCCTGCAGTAAAGCTACCTGAATTTAAATTCGATGATCCTGAAAAAATTGGTAACGCTGATATAGAACACGCCGCTAACGCTTGTAGAGAGATGTGGGGTCTTGGCAGAGGAGCGATCCCCGACCTCGCGCTTGCAGTCGAAAGTGCCGGGATAATTTTGGTTCGTGAAGAAACTGGTGTCGCACAAATTGAAGGTGTTTCGACATGGAGTGCGAGTTCTGTTCTCGACCGTCCATTTATTTTACTTTCTGCAGACAAGGGGAACGCGTTCCGTAGCCGTTTCGATTTAGCTCATGAACTAGGTCACCTTGTTCTTCACAAACACATACCACGAGCCACAGAACGCGAACGGCACAAACTAATGGAGCAACAAGCCCATAGATTTGCTGGCGCTTTTTTATTACCTGCGGAATCGATCTCTACAGAAATTCGTATTCCAGTGACATTGGATAGCTTGCTTCTGTTGAAACAACGCTGGGGAGTATCAGTTGCTGCAATAGTTATGCGCTTGCATGCGCTAAACATTATTGACGACGAAGAAAAGCAAATTTTATTTAAACGCAGATCGGCACGCTGGGGAGTTAAAGCTGAACCGGGCGACGATGGACGGCCGACCGAAAAACCTCGCTTACTTCAGCGCACCATATCGCTTTTAGTTTCGTCAGGTGTAATGTCTTTAGATGCAATACCTCGGCATTTAGGATTGTCGAGTGGGGATATCGAGTCGCTAACCGGATTACCATCTAATTATTTTGCGGGCCCAGGTGACGTTATCGATCTTGCTACCCTACGTACAGCGCATACGACGAGTAAGTTAGAAAATAAACCATCGCATGGCAGCGTAATTCCCTTTGCACGTCGCAGCAAATCTGATTAACCAAGGAGATTGTTATGAGCAAGAAGCAAGATCGAATGGTGTTTCAAACGTCTGAGGGCAACTGGGCAAACAAACGTAACGATGCAACACGAGCTTCTACAGTTCATACAACTCAACGCGAGGCCGAGCAAGTAGCAAAACAGATGCTCAAAAATCAAGGCGGCGGGGAATTGACTACCAAAGGAACCAACGGTTTGATTCGAAGCAAAGATACTATTGCACCGGGCAATGATCCTCGTTCGATCAAAGATAAAGAACACTGACTGATCTACAGCGTTACTTGTGCACTGGGGGTCGGTTAATTTGGATACCGGCACCCAGTACACGGCACGCCTTCGACGTTGCGCTATTCCCTACCCACATCCACTCCCTCCAACTTTACACTCTACTGTTTGTGCAAGTCTGCAAGGATCGGTGCCAATAGTGCTGAAAGCATTCGGCTGTCTTCTTTGCGTTTAAGCAGTTTTGCTTCGGCAAGTTGGGGGTCGGATGTTGCTCCCGCTTGATTTGATAATTTTCCTGCTTGATCCCACGCCGATATAGTTCGTTACATGTAGTCATTTTGATGACCCTCCTTGAAAGGTATTTATCCTTTTCGGGAGAAAATCTTAAAATGATTGGCTGTTGTCACCTAGGTGTCGTGTTGCTGTCGTGTTGTAATACTGGCGTCCTCTTCATACTGACCAGATCAACATTTAATGGAGATTCTGATGACCGAAACCACACAGCAACCGAGACTTCTTACCAACGAAGAATTGGCGGTATTAATAAAATATCTGAGACAGTCACGCGGATGGTCGCAAGAACAGCTCGCCGACATTTCTGGATTGAGTACACGAACCGTTCAACGCGCTGAACAAGGAACTGCTCCTGGCCTCGATACGCGTCGCGCGTTAGCAAAGGCTTTCGATCTGGATGATATCGATACCTTTAGCAAGCCGCTTATAGTGCCTACTGATGAAGACATAAAGAAAGCGCAAGAAAAGTTTGAACGTGAAAATGTAATGTTAAAAACAAGTAAGCTGACTACTGGTCAACAGCTCGCGAGTCTTGTAGAAACCAATAGCATGGATTTGTCTACACCAGCCTTTGATATGACCCGTGAAGCGGAAGTTGTGTTTGCTGAGTTAATCGATTATTTCCGTGACTATCGTGATTGCGCTGAACTTTACTCAGAAGTGCAAAAAATCGATGTGTACGATGATCTTCAAAAGTACATCAATGATCTGCTGAACTTGGGCGTTTCGCTTTGTTACTCAGTTCGAAAATTATTAATAAAATTTGGTAATGACCCGTCAATCAAACCCACAGCTTCAACCGCACTGTATGTTGTAGCGTTTCCGTTAGGCCAAGAACCGGAAGAATTTGCGACACCAAGATCCACTGGAATAAAGTTTTAATTCAACGTATGCAGTTGGGTCAAACTGCATCATGAATATTCCTGCGCATTCTTATTCAGTCACTTGCGCAGGAAGTAGACAGTAGCCTGTTCACGCTCAATTCGGTCATAGTCACCGAACGCTTCATCCCACTGGCGGTCATCAACGCTTACGCTGTGTGGGTAACGTCTGCGCAATTCGGAAACGCCCCCTGCCTCAGGATCCAATCCATGCAGATGTTCGCGCTCATCGTTTAATAACAGCGCTTGCCGAGTACCACCAAGTCGAATCATCACCAAAAAAGCAGCATCTGGCTCTTCAAAGTTTTTCATTTCTTCCCCCTTAAAAAATGCATCCAACTTCGCGGCAATATCAATGGCGATAAGATCAATATTTCCTTGTCCTACTTGGTCTCGGCACCCACCGATAACATGGGCATCCAATGCTCAAATTGCTTGTCATCTGATTTAGATGGCGATTCGTTTTGCGCTTTCATTTTCTGCATTACGTGTGCTACGCTCTCCGCCCCTAGCGAACGTCCTATTACGACCCCATGGCTTGGGGTCGTAATAGGTACTTTCAAAGGCAATGCAATATCTACCCATATGTCGGACGAATAAGTTGAGTGCCGTATTTAAGCCCAATAGATTGCGCTTGTTCCCAGAACCAAAGAGGTTGAGTTACCTCGTAATTTACTGGATGCGTTTTGAGTCTTTCGACAAACCAAGCCAACGCGTCATCAGCCGTCGATTTCATATCGCAACAGCGTTCGAAATCCTTAACTGCCTCTAAGTTTGGCAGAGCTGCCAAAGCCATCACCCTATATTCCTGAAGTTTATGTTCATCAGTGCAATCTCGCACAGCCAACCTAAAAGCTAAGCCGCTATTTACGCAAGTGTACAAAATTTGCCAATACACCCACAAATGGGAGCGCCCTTCTAGCGTCTCATCCCACGCGGTTAATACGGCAATCACATCAAGTAGTGTGTGAGATGTCCAGACGTGCTCATAAGCCATTCGGTCGTATAAATTTTTCGCCATTTCGTCAGATATCTTATCGGCCCATTCAAACGTATGAACGCCGGACCACCCGAAGCAAGCTAAGGGCCAAAGATTTGCCTGGCCGTGCTTAATTACATCTTCTAAGGCCTTATCGCTAAGCTGGACCAAACCCTTAACAATGGCGATTTGGACTGACGCTTCCCTTACCCCGATTCTGCGAAAATCAAAGTACGGCTTTTGCTTACGCCAGTATTCGTCAACATCTGCATCGTCGGTTGGTTCTGTACGAGCAAGCCGTTTAACAAGTGTTTTCATACCTTGCCCGGTAAGGTGCTCATATGCCCATCTAGTTGCCTTGCTATCCATCAGATAGAGTATTTCTACGACTCTCGCTTTTTGGATTTCATTCAAAGCTGAAACAACCTCTGTCACCCCATGTTTTCTCAGCACCCAACCAAGATCGGCAGGGAAGAGTTCATCTGTGGACATCTCATCTGAAACATTTTTTTCGCTTGAAACGCAAATATTTGCATCGGGTTGCCCATCATTTTGATTCCGGTGATTATTTCCCATATCCATATTCATCTCCATAAAGCAATGTGAAGTCGACTTGTTGCGGTTGCCTCAAGACTCGACATTCCGTATAGGAGCGAACGAGGCTCATGATTTATATTTTTTGACGATGCATCCACAAACGACATTGCGGCTATACAAATTAGCAATCACATTGGTTGCCGTGTGATTGGGCGGTCAAAACGCTAGCGATCACAGGACAGCCGGACTAGGGGATAGTCTTGAGAACCGGCGAGGGCGGCGAAGCTAGCACCCTTAGACGAAAGGCTGGTAGGCGAAGCGGCTCCGAACGGCAACGTGCTTTATGGGCTGAGTCTGAAGGCTTATCTTTCCTACACGGAAGGATGGCTTGGCTCAGCCTCACCACCGGCAGTTAACGAAATGTAGATCTACATAAGCTGGCTGAGCCACATAGTGCTGCAGGCGGTTAGCACCTAGCAGCTAAATTTGAATGCCACGCAATTTAGCGCCACCCAAGGATTGTCGATTGATATAGCAACATAGTCGGAACTCAAATCGAATAACCTGGATAGCTTCAGCAAGATATGCGTGCACGCCATATCTAAACGGGAATGCACGCAACTACAGGTCCGTATTCGGAGGTGGTATCTATATTAAAAACCGTAGCGCTCAAACCAATCCTGTTGTTTTTTGAATATTCTAGCTATCCAATGCGCCACTACCTTCTCAGACCAGTACACTTTTTTCCCAATTCGGATCGGCGGAGGGAAATCGTTACGTTTGACCATATTTTCAATGGTCCGCGCAGACAAGTTCAATCGTTGGCACAGGTCTTCTTTTGATAACACGGTCAGTTCATCCGCACCGTCTTTAGCTTCTTGCATTTTGATTCCCATAGTCCTAGATTTGTAGTATAGAAAATCGAATGTCATAACTGCACCTAAATGACGGTTTTTTTTCGTTTAGATAAAAAAGCTGAGTTTCCGGCAAGCCGACTTGAGACTATGACAGTTGCGAATCGAGGGTTGTGATGCATTCAAGTGCCTGATACAGTGGCCGTACTTTCTGACACTTTTCTGTCAGTGGTACCGTAAGTTGGTTGCGTTTGACTGCGTTTGAAGTCGCACCAATACGGCTAAGTAATTGATTTTTATAGCTTGTGCGTTAGGATGCGGCACCATCGCATGCAAGGAAGGTTTTTGAAAATCCTTGTGTCGGTGGTTCGATTCCGCCCCGGGCCACCAAGATTAAAACCCGCGCAAATCAATGATTTGCGCGGGTTTTTCAATTCTGGGTCACCAAATTCTTCAGCTCCTGTCTATTCACTTGCCTGCGATCCGACAAACATGCGCGCACCATTCGCCAGTCATATTTTCCCAAGCATTGAATTTTTATTTTTCTTGTCGCCGTTAAATATGCATTTGACAAACAAGTAGCAAGCGATCATCTTCATCTATGCCGCAGCCATCGCATTTTGATCTGCAGGCGTCTGTCAACGTGAGTACATCTGCAATCGTTTTGATCCTGCAAGCCCGTATCGTACACAGCCTGCATTCTTCATCTACCTCGAGAGGCTCCAATGAATAAATTTCTAGCACTTCTGGTTTCCAGCGCCTTTGCAACCTGTGCGTTTGCCGCAGATCCCGCTCCGGCAAAAACACCCAGCCCGGCCCAACTTGCACAGCAAGAAAAAATGGCCAGTTGCAATAAGAATGCCGAAGGCAAAAAAGGCGATGAGCGCAAAGCGTTCATGAAGTCTTGTTTGAGTGGCGGCGATGGCAAGGTCAGCCCAGCGCAACAAGCTCAGCGCGACAGAATGAAGGCTTGCAATGAAGATGCTACCGCCATGAAGGGGGATGAGCGCCAAAAGTTCATGAAAACCTGCCTATCCAAGAAGTAACTCTACTTCAATGGAATAATTCCCGACTTTTACCCATGTCAAAGTCCATAAAAAAACGCGCAAATCACCTAGTGACTTGCGCGTTTTTTTATTACTGCAACTGTGCTGCACTAGCAGCGACTATCCACATCAACCCTCAACGTGTTCATACACGCTATTGCGTCATGTGACGCGCCCCATCTACAGCGAAGATCTAAAGCAAAGTCCAGCCAAACAGCATTTGCATCAGCGACAAACCGCCAAGAACAAGCAATGGCACGCCGATCGAAAATGCCAGCAAGGTCAGAATATCGAACTCGTCTTCTTTTAATTCAGCCTTGGAGTGCGTGAAATGCGGGAGATGCCAGGAATCAAATAGATGTAGTTTCATGATTGCCTCCGGTCAGTTCCAACTTTCTCGGTTTTTGCAATTTCATTATAGAAAATGTCACAGAACTATCAATATCTTTTGAGCAACTTTTCCATAACCAGTTAGCAATCATTTGCCTAATGGTTTGGATCGCCTAGATAGGAAATGGGGTTGCCATCCTTCATACGTGGAGTGAAAAATAGGGCAGAAAAGGCCGGGATTCATTGAATCAGGAAATATATGGGAGTACATTAAATCGCCACCGGCAGTAAGAAAAAGACTGACATGAGGCAAAAAAACCATAAATCACAAGCATTCACCCTCGTATTTTGTGAAATATTGTCACATCGGAACAGTTGAAGACCCAGTGTGGGAATACTTTGTTAAATTAGGGAAACGAAATATAACTCGCTTTCCAAGCGCCAAAAATATGCGAATTGCCGTACTCGATGATGACCGCAGCCAGACAGATTTAGTCTGTCAGGTTCTCAATGCCGCTGGCCACTTCTGCCATCCGTTCCAAAGTGGCAAGGAATTGCTGAATCAGTTGCGTCGGGAAAGTTTCGACATGCTGATTATTGACTGGCAGGTGCCTGATCTGAGTGGTGCCGACGTATTGCGCTGGGCGCGTGAAAAGCTGCCGTCCAATTTGCCAGTACTGTTCATGACCAGTCGTTCCGGCGAAGATGACATCGTGGCCGGATTGGCTGCTGGCGCCGACGATTACATGATCAAACCGATTCGCCGTGGCGAATTGCTGGCGCGCGTACAAGCCTTGCTGCGTCGCGCTTATCCAAGTCAGAATCCAATCGAGCAGATCCAGTTTGGCAATTTTGTATTTGAAGCGCGTACCGGACGCCTGACCGTATCGGGCACACCCATCGAAGTCACACAAAAAGAATTTGATCTGGCTTTGCTGTTCTTCCGCAATCTGGGCCGTCCGTTGTCACGCGCCTACATTTTGGAGGCAGTCTGGGCCAGGGATGTAGAAATTCCATCGCGAACCATGGACACGCATGTATCCAGAGTGCGGAGCAAGCTACAATTGCGCCCAGAACATGGTTTTCGACTGGCTCCTGTATATAGCTACGGCTATCGGCTGGAACAAATGACTGGTTAGCTAGCGCACATGGTTTGCGCGGAGAGATAACATGCGCATTCCCCTTCAAAAATTGATGCTGATTGCTGCACTGACGATAGGCTCACTGCTTTTCGTCAGTTTTCCCGTTGCCGCTCAAACCCCGGGCAGCATCAAAGTCGATCTATCGAGCATTACTTATTACGCGCAATCAGGCGACACCCTGATCTCCATCGCGCAGCGCCTGACGACCCGCAGCGGCAACTGGATCGCCATCGGCCAAGCCAATAAAATCAACAAAGACAGCAACATCCCTATCGGCACGGCAATCATCATCCCGGCCGAATTGCTGGCAGACGAACCAAGTGAAGCGACCGTGATTGCGCGCAATGGCTTGATCACAGCGACGGCAGTTGATGGCAGCTCAACCATTCTGAATGTCGGCAGCCGCATCACTGAAGGCATGCGTATCACAACAGCAGCCAACAGTTTTTTGACCCTATCTCTGGCCGATGAATCGCGCGTATCGCTGCCATCAAATAGCAGCGTACTGGTGACCAAATTGCGTAAATCTCTTTACACCGGCAGCCCGCGCACCGAAGTCAAATTGATGCGCGGCCGCGTTGTATCGCGTGTGTCGCCACTGGATGTGAATCGCGGTCGCTTTGAAGTTCATACGCCGCTGTCGGTTGCCGGCGTGCGCGGCACCTATTTCCGCGTCAGTATCAACAATCAGAAAGTGGCAACTGAAGTATTGGAAGGCCGTGTCGCCGTAGGCTCGCAACAAGCACCGGATACCCGCATGCTGCCTGTCGCCAAAGGCAACATCATCACGCACGAGGCGGTCGGTCCCGCGATCGATCTGCTGCCATCACCGCAACTGGCGGAGAAACCTTATCGACAAGATGAGGCGGCGAAATTCACGATAGCGCCAAGCACCGACGCACGCGCTTATCACGTGCAAATTGCACAGGATGGCGAGATGCTGAATCTGCTGGCCGAAGCCAGCAGCAATTCCAGTGAAGTCGTCGTCAACAACATCCAGGAAGGCAATTACTTTATCCGGATTGCCGCGATCGATAAATTCGGACTGGAAGGGATACCGCGCACGATGGCGGCCAACATCAGAAATCGCAGCGAATCTGTCAAGACACTGCCAACTCAGGCAGCGCCGTCGGTCGCCGAGGGCGGCTTAAAGGAGCTGGTATTGCGTTGGCCGGGTTCCCCCAATCAAAAGTACAACGTGCAAGTCGCACGCGACCTGGAATTCAGCTGGCTGCTGTTTACCACCAGCGTTACCGGCAATGAAATCAAACTCCCTCGCCCGTCATTCGGTACCTACTTCACCCGCGTGCAAAGCGTCAATGCGGATGGCAGCAGCAATCCCTACTCGCTCGCACAGACCTTGATCGTGACGGATCAATGGATCATCAACGATGGCCACCCTTTGCGCCCCAAAGAAATCTCGCGCAATATGTCACGCTAAATCGCTCGACACACACAATTGATGAAACCTCGATGGCTTTCTCCACTCCGGCGGCGTCTTGCGCTGCGTGAGTGGATGATATTACTGGTCATCCTGATTGCCATTGCCGCAACCGCCAGTTGGCAAAACGGCCTGAGCCGGCTGGACCAATCGCGTTATGACTTGTTTCTGTCGACTGTCAGCAAACCGACGCCGGACGACATCATCATCGTGGCGATTGATGACTACAGTCTGACGCAACTCGGGCGCTGGCCGTGGCCGCGCAGCACGCATGCAGAACTCATCACTAAACTGACTCAGGCAAAACCGCTTGCGATCGGACTCGACGTTATCCTGTCGGAGCCGGAACCGCCGCAGGCAGACGGCACCGCATCCGGCGATCAACGACTGGCGGCGGCGTTAAAACAAAACGGGCGCACTGTCCTGCCCGTGACACTGACCAATGCAGGCCACGGCCTGACTGCCAGTCTGCCTACACACGAACTGGCACAGGCAGCCGGCGCACTTGGCCATATCAATCTGACGCACGATAATGATGGCGTAGTACGAAGCGTATTTTTGCGTGAGGGTCAAAGCGGCGCATGGTGGCAGAATTTCTCGGCCGCACTTCTGGCTCTAGGCGACTCCAGACAAATCACACCACTACTTCCCGACAGCAAAGTACAAACCAATATTGCCGGCATCGACAGCTGGCAGCGCGCCGACCAAATGCATATCCCGTTCGCCGGCAACGTTGGTTACATCCAATCGATACCGTATATCGCGGTATTACGGGGCGAGGTGCCTGCCGAATTCTTTACCGGCAAATATGTGCTGATAGGTGCGACTGCACCCGGCATGACGGACTCCTACCCGACACCGGTTTCCGGCAATACCGGAGCCATGCCCGGCATTGAAATCCATGCGCAAATTCTCAGCAATCTGATGCAGGGAAAAAGCATACATGTGGCCACGCCACTGGAAGCGATACTGTTTGCCATCGTTCCTGTATTCATGGCGATGCTGGGCTATTTGCTACTCTCGCCGCGTCTTGCCCTGTTCGCTGCAGGCATGTGGTTATTGATGACCGTTTTCACCAGCTATATTGGCTTGCGCTTCATGAATATATGGCTGCCGCCATCGATCGCCATCATTGGCATCGTGATCTCTTATCCTTTATGGAGTTGGCGCCGACTGGAAGCGGCCATCAACTATCTGGGACAGGAATTTACTCGCCTGGACCGGGAGCCGCATTTGCTGCCGGAAGAAAAAATTGCAGCACAAGCCGAAGATGCCAGCGATGTGCTGGAACAGCGCATCGCCGCCATGAAGAATGCCGCGCGCCGGGTCCGCGATTTGCGCCAGTTCGTTTCTGATAATCTGGATAACCTGCCCGATGCCACGCTCGTGACTTCTGTCGACGGCCTCGTCCTGCTCGCGAACCGGCATGCAAAAGATTATTACTGGAGTCTGGGGCGCAACGATGTACGGGGAAGCTCGGTCATTGAATTGCTGGCGCAACTCAAGATGCCGGTGCCTGTCGACCAGGCGGCCAATCTGTCTTTTGAATGGCAGCATCTGCTCGATCTCGACTACGCTCAAGCCCTGCTTAACGGCGTCTCCGCGCAAGATCACACCGGACGCGATCTGCTGGTTAAAAGCGGCCCGTGTTATTCGGCGACGAATTTATTAACCGGCTGGATCGTCAGCATTCTCGATATCTCCACGATACGAGCAATTGAACGCAGCCGCGATGAAACCTTGCGCTTTCTGTCGCATGACATGCGCGCACCGCAGGCATCGATTCTGGCCTTGCTGGAATTGCAGCATGAAAGTTCATCCGAATTGCCGCAAAAAGAACTCTTTGCACGGATAGAAAAAGCCTGCCGCAAGACACTGGGCCTGGCAGACAATTTTGTGCAATTGGCGCGCGCGGAATCGCAAGAATATCGGCTGGAAGAAGTCGACTTCCAGGATCTGTTGTTCGATGCTGCCGATGAGATGTGGTCGCTGGCAAAGAGCAGGCAGATTGATCTGAAAGTCGATATCAAGGATGGCGAATACCCGGTCAACGCCGATCGCACCTTGCTGACGCGTGCACTGAGCAATCTGATGTCCAATGCCATCAATTACAGCCCCGACCATACCAGCATTCTGTGCACTATATGGCTGGCCGCGGAGGGCGAACAAAAACGCATCCTGTGCAGCATTTGTGATCACGGTTATGGCATTGCAGAAGCCGACCAAAGCAAACTCTTCCAGCGCTTCCAGCGGGTCGATCTGCCGGACCAGCCGCGTCACGATGGCGTAGGCCTGGGACTCGTATTCGTGAAAACCGTCATCGAACGCCATCTGGGTGAAATTAGTTTCACCAGTGTTGCGGGCAAGGGTACGACCTTTACGCTCAAGCTGCCGCTCTGCAGCAGCATTTAGCCCCTTCAAATCACTGCGGCATGTGCCGTGTGGCAAGAGCCTCGTGCCATAGTGCAACAGGCTATAATATGCTTCGATTCAATCCGAATGTTAGTGCCTTATATGCAACTGCTGGCCGTCGGCCTCAACCACACCACCGCGCCTGTTTCACTGCGCGAAAAGGTAGCCTTTCCTGCTGACCAGCTCGGTCAAGCGGTGGCTTCCGCACGGGAGTGGTATGGCCGCAGCAACAGCAAAATCATTTCTGATGAAGCAGCTATCCTCTCGACCTGCAATCGCACCGAATTGTATGCGGCCAGTCAATTACCGGGTGGCGTGAATGAAGCCATCGATCTGACCGCTCATTTCCTCGCCGATTATCACAAGCTGCCTTATTCGGAATTACGTCCCTTCCTGTACGCACTGCCGCAAGACAATGCAGTACGCCATGCATTCCGTGTTGCGTCAGGACTGGACTCCATGGTGTTGGGCGAACCACAGATTCTCGGCCAGATGAAAGATGCCGTGCGCCAGGCAGAAGCAGCCGGCGGTCTCGGTACTTATTTGCATCAGATGTTCCAGCGCACGTTCGCCGTCGCCAAGGAAGTACGCAGCACGACCGAAATCGGCGCGCATAGTGTATCCATGGCTGCCGCTTCGGTACGCATGTCGCAACGCATTTTCGACAAGCTCACAGAACAGAATGTGCTGTTCATCGGTGCCGGCGAAATGATCGAGTTGTGCGCCACCCACTTCGCCGCACAAAATCCGCAGTCCCTGACCATCGCCAACCGCACGCTGGAACGCGGCGAAGTATTGGCACATCGTTTCAATGGTCGTGCCATTCGCCTCGCCGATTTGCCTGACCAGCTGGCGACCTACGACATAGTGATTTCATCGACCGCATCATCACTCCCTATCATCGGCCTCGGCATGGTGGAGCGCGCAATCAAGGTGCGTCGCCACAAACCGATGTTCATGGTTGATCTGGCCGTACCGCGCGATATCGAACCGGAGATCGGCCGCCTCGATGACGTCTTCCTGTACACCGTCGATGACCTGGGAAATTTTGTACAAACCGGCGTGGAAAATCGCCAGGCCGCAGTCGCACAAGCAGAAGCCATCATCGAAACGCGCGTGCAATCCTTCATGCACTGGATGGACGCGCGTGCCGTGGTTCCGGTGATTCAAGACTTGCATGAATCCAGCGAAACCATGCGCATGATGGAGCTGGAGCGTGCGCGCAAACTGCTGGCCAGAGGCGAAGACATCGATGTCGTACTGGAAGCACTGTCAAAAGGCTTGACTGCAAAATTCCTGCATGGCCCGCAACAGGCGTTGAACAATGCGCAGGGCGACGAGCGCGCACGTCTCGCCGCCCTGCTGCCGCAACTCTTCCGCACCAAGCGCTAGCGACGCTCTTTCGCTACTCTACGCGCTGCTGCAGCATTATTTGCAGAACTCTTGTTTGCCGCCTGCTAACACTGCGCAAGCCACCAGAATCAAACCCCGATACAAGACTGAATATCATGATGAAACCATCCATGCTCACCAAGCTCGATCAACTGACCGAACGATTGGCTGAACTGAATGTGCTGCTGATGCAGGAAGACGCCACGTCCAATATGGATACGTATCGCAAGATGACGCGCGAACATGCGGAGCTCGGCCCGCTGGTTGCCTTGTACGCCAATTACACGCAAGCCGATAACGACATCAAGGATGCACTCGGCATGCTGTCCGATCCGGACATGAAGGAATTTGCGCAGGAAGAAATGACCGCAGCCAAGGCGCGCATGGAGCAGCTGGAAATCGACCTGCAAAAAATGCTATTGCCGAAAGATCCTAACGATGAGCGCAATATCTTTCTCGAAATTCGCGCCGGCACTGGCGGCGACGAATCGGCCTTGTTCGCTGGCGATCTGCTACGCATGTACACACGCTTCGCCGAGCGCAATCGCTGGCAGATAGAAATGGTGTCTGAATCCGCATCTGAAGTCGGTGGTTACAAGGAAGTGATCGTGCGCGTGGTCGGCAATGGCGCGTATTCAAAACTGAAATTCGAGTCCGGCGGCCATCGCGTGCAGCGCGTACCGGCGACAGAAACCCAGGGCCGCATACATACGTCAGCCTGCACCGTCGCCGTCATGCCGGAAGCCGACGAGGTCGAAGACGTCAACATCAATCCCGCCGACTTGCGCATCGACACCTATCGCGCATCCGGTGCGGGTGGCCAGCACATCAACAAGACCGATTCGGCCGTACGTATCACACATCTGCCGACCGGCATCGTGGTGGAATGCCAGGATGATCGCAGCCAGCACAAGAACAAGGCTTCTGCCTTGAAGGTCCTCGCGGCGCGTATCAAGGATGTGCAGTTGCGCGAACAGCAATCGCAGGAAGCCGCCACCCGCAAATCGCTGATCGGCTCCGGCGACCGCAGCGAACGCATACGCACGTATAATTTCCCGCAAGGCCGGATGACCGATCACCGCATCAACCTGACCTTGTACAAACTCGATTTCATCATGGATGGCGATCTGGCCGAGCTGACCAATGCGCTGGCAGCAGAACATCAAGCCGATTTGCTGGCAGCACTGGCCGACGCTACCTGATGCGAAATTCTGCTGAACCATATTCGATCGCTGCTACTCATACCGTGCACTGTTTTCCCAGGATACAACCATGAAAAAATCCAAACCCGTTTTACTCGCCGTTGCCTTCGTATCGTTGGCACTGCTAGCCGTGGCACTCTATCTGCAGCATGTGGAAAAAATGCAGCCTTGCCCACTGTGTGTAATCCAGCGCTATGCCTTTGCGGCCGTGGCAGTCATCTGCCTGATTGCGGCATTTCTCAAAGAAACAACAGCCAGAATCGGTGCCGCCTTGGCCGCCCTGGCCTCTCTCGCCGGTGCCGGCGTGGCGGGCTGGCATATCTACATCAAGGCCAACCCAACCGTGTCCTGCGGCATCGATCCTTTGGAAACATCATTGAATACGATTCCTACCGCCAAGCTGTTGCCTTTCCTGTTTGAGGCGGACGGCTTGTGCGCGACTGCATATGCGCCAATCATGGGCCTGTCCTTGCCGCAATGGGCGCTGGTATGGTTTGTCGTGATCGCCATCTTCCTGCTGCGCACGGCTTTCCAGAAAAAATATTGATGCACCCCGCATTCATTCATCGCCACGCATGATCAGCATCGGGGCCGGCGCTACGATAGCGGCCGTCATGCGCAACACGCCGGTAGACCAACTGGAAACGCGCATGCTGCTTGGGCACGTCACTCAATTGACACGCGTGCAGCTGATTACGCATGCCGAGCACGTTTTAAGCGCTGCCGAAGCAGAACAACTCAACAGCCTGTTTCAACGTCGCATTGCCGGCGAACCCATCGCTTACCTGCTGGGTAAACGCGAGTTCTTCGGGCTGACGTTTCAAGTCGATCCCGCTGTATTGATTCCGCGCCCGGATACCGAGTTATTGGTTGAACTGGCATTGCAGCATGTGCCGCAACAGGGCCGTGTCCTGGATATGGGAACCGGTTCCGGCGCCATTGCGATTGCAATTGCACATACGCGCGGCGATACGCATGTTAGTGCACTGGATGTCAGCGCTAGCGCCCTGCTTGTGGCGCAAAACAATGCGAAAACTCATCAGGTTGATGTTGAATTTTTGCGCAGCGACTGGTTTGCAGCGCTAGATGGACAGCAGTTTGATTTGATCGTTTCCAATCCACCGTATATCGTTGCCGGTGATCGCCATTTATCGGAAGGGGATTTGCGCTTTGAACCGATCGATGCATTAACCGATCATGCAGATGGTTTATCGGCCTTGCGCACTATTAGCCAGCTAGCCGCGCAGCATCTATCTGATGAAGGCTGGCTATTGATGGAACATGGTTACGATCAGGCTGAAGCGGTACGTGATTTGCTGACCGCGAATGATTTTACGCAAGTGCAAAGCTGGTGCGATCTCGCAAACATTGAGCGTGTGACTGGCGGGAAGAAATCCGGTACGGCAAAGTAAGCAAGAATATCCATTGCCGCGCGTATCAATTCAAGCCGCCAAAGCCTTTTCCAGCAATTTGTGCAAGGCTGCGAAATCAGGCTCACCTACATATTTCTTGATAATGTGGCCATCCTTGTCGACCACCAATGTGGTTGGCGTCAATTTGATATCACCGAAAGACTTCGCCAATTCGCCTTGCGTATCGAGCGACACGGTGAATGGCAACTTGCGCGTCTCGACGAAATTCAACACATAGTTCGGCGGATCGTAAGCCATGGCGACTGCGACGAACTCCAAGCCTTGCGCATTGTATTTTTTGAATGTTTCAACCATCTCCGGCATCTCTTTGACGCACGTCGCGCATGAGGTCGCCCAGAAATTGATCATCACAACCTTGCCGCGCAAATCCTGCGAAGTGATTTTTTTGCCCTGTAAATTGACGAAAGTCACTTCAGGTATCGTTTCCTTCTTTGATACGGACAGATAGCCAACCACGATCAAGGCGGCGACCACGAGCAATGCCAATAGCTTAAGCCAGTTGCGATTTGGAATTGCTGGAACAGTTGTTTGCATAGTCGACAATCCTGGATATTGCGCGTGTGTAGAAAGCCTATGAAGCTGCGCCCATTATAGTCAGGTCCGACTATTGGCGTTTAGTCGAAAAATGCGCGCACATCTGATCGGATTTTATGACAAGGATGCATCCGGCCAACCCGAAGCGGTGTAAACAGCGGCAACAACTGGTGGCATAGGCGCTTCGATCGCGGCGCAAATGGCGCGTAACAAATCCGCAAGCGGCAACGGTAACGGCGAGTGCTCGGCGGCGATTGCCAGCAATGATTTGATCAAGGCAGGATTTGCCAAAGGTGCCAATTGATTGGCTTTATCCAATGCAATTTTTATGCTGCCGTAACTTAGGGCTGCGATCCCGATCAAATCCTTTTCCGACAAAAAGAGATGCGGCGAAAAATCTGCCGCTCGCATAAACAAGGATGTTGCAGGCTGTTTTAAAAGCGGCGCAGCAACATGCGCCACCAGCGAAAACAAAACATGACATTCCGGCGTCAACTCAGTCACCGAAAAATACTTGACCCGCACTGCGCGATTAGCCTGCGCCGCCAGGCGGCGCGCCAATACGGTTTGTAAAACGAATTCGTTCAAGCTCACGCGACGATCGCTCCCGATCATCCGTTCAATGTGGGCCAGCATTGCATCGCGATCCGCCATCGGCAATTGCCGCAGTGCCGGCATCATCAGATCAAGCAAAGGCAAACGCGCATTGACTGGCAAACTCTTGATCGCAGTCGCCAGTTGCATTACTTGTGCGGCTTGGCCAGACAAATGTTCAATCAAGTACTGATGCTGTGGACTGTTTTCCTGTGCAGAATCAAGCAACAAGGCATAGCCCAAGAGGGGCGCAGCGTAAGGATCATGCACTGCTTGATCAATTTGTGTACACAATCTGATTTTGACGAGCGTGCTGCCGCCGTAAGCCTGTCTGGCAACAGCCACGATGTCGTCGCTAATTGCATCGGCGTTTTCGACTGCATCGACGAAGGCCGTCGCGGCATACGCAATGTCTGCCTGCATGCTTTGCGATGCAGCAACGTCGTTTTTAACAAAATTGGGCGCGTCCAGCATATCCATCTTGCGACCGTAAATGCGATGCAAACGTTCGGATAGCGATGGATGTGTCGCAAATAATCCTTCCAGCAGACCAGGGCGCACTGCTGTCAGAAAAAAATGTGACAACTGCTCTGCATTCCTGTGCTGGATCTGCGAAGCGGCGCGCCCTGTCTGCAAAAGGCCACCTATCTTGCGCAAGGCATTGCCGAGTCCATCAGGATTGCGGGTAAATTGAATGGCGCTGGCGTCCGCCAGGAATTCGCGGTGACGGGAAACTGCTGATTTAATGATTCGCCCAAAGAACAAGCCTATATAACCAATCGCGAACAGCGTGGCGCCAACCACAAACAATATGACGTGCAACGGAGTACGCCGCTTGATCAGCGCATCTTCTTCTGTCGCCAGCACGCCGGCTTCCATAATCTGCCTGCCAAAATCCGCAAACATCTGTATCCCGAACAGGACGCCGACCAAACGAATATTCAAGCGCATGTCGCCATTCAAAATATGGCTGAACTCATGTCCCACTACGCCTTGCAATTCATCGCGGGTCAATCTGTCCAGCGAACCACGCGTCATAACAATCACTGCTTCGTTCGGGTTATAACCGGCGGCGAATGCGTTGATCGAGTCCTCCCTGTCCATCAGATATACCTTGGGGCAGGCAATACCTGATGCAAGCGCCATTTCTTCCACGACATTCAGCAAACGACGCTCAAGCGTATCGCGCGTATTGAGCGTCACCATGCGCGCACCGGCCATGCGTGCAATCGCATCGCCGCCGTCTCGCAGATTGAACATTTCAAGCAAGGTACCGCCGCCAATCAGTATCAGCGTGATCAAGGTATTGGTCGCAAAGAATCCGCGCGGATAGTCGTGATGTCCTGAGAACGAACCGCCTTGCGCGTAGATGCAAATCAAGGCCATCGCAAAATTGACGGCCAGCACAATCGCGATCACTGCAAGCGCGAACAGCAGCAGCAACACCCTGGTCTGCCGTCGCGCGTGATCCTGCTGCTCGAAAAAATTCATGTCGCGGTATGCGATGTCAGGACGTGTGCATCAGGCGCAATGCACGGGATTCGGATGATGCACGCGGAGAAAAATGGTCGCGAACAACAATCAAAACGCAACTTTGATGGCTTTGCGTTCTTCTGGAGATTCAGTCGACTCCAGCAATTCTGCTGTTTTGAAGCCAAAGGAATTGGCAACCACGGAACCGGGAAACTGCTGAATCGCGACGTTATACGACATCACACTGTCGTTGTAACCCTGGCGGGAAAACGCGATGCGGTTTTCGGTGCTGCTGAGTTCTTCGCTCAACTGCAGCATGGTTTGATTTGCCTGCAAGTCAGGATAAGCCTCCGATAGCGCGAAGAACTTGCCCAGCGATGCGTCAAGCACGCCGTCAGCGGCGATCATCTGTTTAAACGCGGTGGAATCAGCAGGATGACCGGCGACTTTTTTGTTGGCATCGACGGCCTGATTGCGCGCGGCAATCACAGCTTCCAATGTTTCGCGCTCATGGGTCATATAGGCTTTGGCGGTTTCGACCAGATTCGGGATCAAATCGTAACGACGTTTAAGCTGCACATCGATTTGAGAAAACGCGTTCTCGAAGTAATTGCGCAGGGCGATGATGCGGTTATAGACGCCGACGCCCCAGAACACAATAACTGCAACGATGGCCAGTAAAACGAGCACTGCTGTCATGGTTTCTCCCAATGAAAAAGCCGCACGACAAACTGTCGCGCGGCTTCAATATAGCATTCCAAAACCACCACTTGTTAAGCGGCAACGATTATTAATCGCTATTTTTGCTGTGCAGTATCCGGTGTTGCACTCAACATACGATATTCCTCGTCAGTGATGTATTCAAACACCTTGACGACCTTGATGACGCCACTCACACCGCGTGTGATTTCGGCAGCCAGATTGCCTTCGTTCTGGGTTACGCGTCCCATCAAAAACACCTCGCCGCGTTCAGTTACAACCTTGACTGAATTGGCAGACAGGGTTTTGTTATCGACAAACGATGCCTTCACCTTGCCGGTAATTACAGCATCGTTAGAACGTGATGTGTAACTGGCAGGGCCGCCGATGCCCAATTCGTTGACAACCGATTGCACGCCCTCAATGGCGGCGGCTTCCTGCCCGGCGGCCGCTTTGGCAGCTTGATCGCGCACCTCGCCAGTCAACAAGACCTTGCGATTAAAGCTGGTCACATTGACGTGAGCGTCCGGACCCGCGACCTTGGGAATCCGCGTTTCGCCCTTGACGGCAATCGTCTTGTCTTCAGTTTGCGCACCTAACGTACGTCTGTCGGTTGCCGCCAAAGTACCGACGACAGCACCGCCGAGCATGAGGCCGACACAGCCTTGCAGGCTGACCAATACTGCGCCGCAAATCAGCGCTGCAACCATCGGACGTCGTACCGCTTTCAAACCACGATTCAAATCAATCATTCTCATCCCCTCCAAATAGTGCAACGTCAATACCGTCGCACAAACAATGTATCGTTAATAAATGCACTTCCTGTATTCGTGCCGTGCGGTCATGCGGGACGCAGATATGGACATCCGCATCGGTAATCAGTTTCGCCATCGCGCCGCCACCTTTGCCGGTCATCACCACTACCCGCATATCGCGCTCGAGCGCTGCTTCGATGGCGGCAATCACATTGGCAGAATTACCGGAGGTCGACAATGCAAGCAAGACATCGCCGGATTGTCCGAACGCCTGCACCTGCTTGCTGAAAATTTCCTGGTAACTGTAGTCGTTGCCAATCGCAGTCAGTATCGAAGTATCGGTTGTCAGCGCCATCACCGGCAGCGGCAAGCGCTCTCTTTCGAAACGTCCGACCAGTTGCGCCGAAAAATGCTGACAGTCGGCCGCGGAACCGCCATTGCCGCACGCCAGAATCTTGTTACCGTTAGACAAGGCACCGAACATTAGTTCCACCGCCTGCTCGATGGGGCGCGCCAACAGGGAGGCGGCTTGAATTTTCAGCTCGGCACTTTCATGGAAGTGACTAAGTATGCGTTGAGTAATCATGGTGTCGTGAATTATAGAGCAGTCCATTGCGATGAGTCGCATGGCACGGGAGGATTCAGGCTTCGATTGCGTTTTTCAGCCAGCTCATCTCAGCGCCGTCGATCGCAATCACGTCGAAGCGACAAGCTGGCGGCAACTTGTAGCGTTGCAGAAAAATATGCGCGGCGATAATCAGGCGCTTTTGCTTGGCAGGTGTGACGCTGGCAGCGGCACCGCCATGATCTTTATCGGCCCGCTTCCTGACCTCAACAAAAACCAGTGTGTCTTGCGCTTGCATTATCAGGTCGATTTCACCGCCCTTGCAGCGAAAATTGCGTTCAACCAGCGTCAAACCCTGATGCTGCAAATAAGCGAGAGCGTCGTCCTCGCCGATTTGTCCGCTAATCTGCCTGGCAGTACGGGGACGACTGAGGAAGGCAGGGATGCGCATCAGCGAATCAAGGTATTTCCATTGGCTGCACCACACCGTCGCGATAGATCGCCGGTTGCATGAGGCGATCAAAATGCGGTGCGCCCTGACCGAAACGAATGGCCAGTTTGCCGGTCACGCCGTCGAGCTTGAACTCATTTTGCTTGATCGCGATATTGTGTGCGACGCGATAAGCATCGACACCCAGTGCATATAGCCGTTCGATATCAGGGCTGATACGCTGTTCACCGGTTTTTGTAAGATGCGGATAGGCCATCACCGCCGTATGATCCGCCTGCAACTGCCACGGCATGTCGAGCAGGCGCACGCCTTCCAGATCTGGCAATTTATCGGCACCCGCCCAATCTGCAAGCGCCAGAGGATTCAATTGCGATGTGCCGACCAAAGGTACTTCGCCGCCGATCGCCAGACGCAGCTGGATGGTTTGTGCAGCATCGAGGCCGACAAAGATCAGCGCTGGCTTTTCAGCCTGAATGCGCTTCTTCAATTGCACCAGTGCGGTCGCATTAATGAAGCTACCAGTCATACCGAGCTCCATCGTTTCAGATTGCAGGCCGAGGTGGCGCCACTCGGTGGAGAAAGCTTTGACCGCACGACGCTGCCATGACACATTGGTGGAAATCGCAAACGCCTTGATTCCAGCCTTGCGTGCACCCAGCCAGTCGGCGATCTGACGCGCCTCATCTTCTATCGACAAACCCATCACCAGCATATTGGTTGGCACGCGCGTTTCCGTACCGTCTGCAGTATCCAATTGAGTCAGTGCAATCGTCGGCTTGGTGACGTTGCCGTTTTGCGCAATCGCATTAGCACCGCTACGCGTCAGCGGCCCAACCACGATGTCATTGCGCATCGCCGCGTCCAGATAGCCGGACAGCACGTCTTGTGCAGAATCACCGGTTTCCACCAAATTGACGGTAATGTTGGCCGGCTCATATTGATAAGCGGCCATGAAACCTGAACGCACTGCATCGGCCACCTGCGCCAACGACTCTGAGCGACGCGGCAGCAGCAAAGCAATACGTACCGGCGGCAAACGGCTAACGACGACCGGCATTTCTACCGCTTCGATAATCGGACCGTTACTCAAATCGTCATTTTCATCGCGCGGCAGTGCGAGATCGGTTTGGGCGAGTTGCAAGTTGTCCAATACTGAACGTTGAGCATGAATGCCGGGTAGACTGCTACCCGCGCTGGCAGAAGCGTTTTCAGCAGTGCCAACAGCCGCGCCGATAACAGCAGTTGTATTTGCCTGTACAGGCGCGCACAATCCGCTGATGGCCGCAGCCAGCACCAACATTCTCGCTAAATTTCCCAACATCCGACTCTCCCAATGACTGAACCTAACGACAGCACGCCCACGATCTTGCCGCTTATGCAAGACGCCCTGCATGATGACTTACCGAATTTATTGCATGAAGTATTACGTGACGTCGAGCGGCAGACTTATCCTTCGGCGACATTATATGTGGTGGCCACACCGATCGGGAATGCAGGTGACATATCGTTGCGTGCTTTGCACACTTTATCGATAGTCGATGCCGTCGCTTGCGAAGATACGCGTAATACCGGTCATCTTTTAACGCGTTACGGCTTGTCAAAAAAGCTGATCGCCGCCCATCAGCACAATGAACGCGAAGTGGCAGACACTTTGATACGTCGCTTGCAGGCAGGGGAACGGATTGCATTGGTATCCGATGCCGGCACGCCTGCGGTGTCAGATCCCGGCGCGCGCATCGTCGATGCGGTGCGTAACGCCGGCTTGCGCGTGGTGCCGTTGCCGGGGGCATCCGCAGCAGTTGCCGCGCTGTCGGCCAGCGGCTTGCTGAATGATCAATTTTATTTCGTCGGCTTCCTGCCAGCCAAAGCCAAACAGCGCGAAACGGTTTTATTCAATTTGAAAAGTGTTGCGGCAACCATGGTGTTCTACGAAGCGCCACATCGCATAGTCGAAGCCGTGGAGGCACTGACGACAAGTTTCGAGTCGACCCGCCATATCGTGTTTGCACGCGAGTTAACCAAGATGTTTGAAGAAATACATCGTTGCACCCTGGCCGAAGCCAGTGCGTGGATCAACGCAGAAGCAAACCGGCAAAAAGGCGAGTTTGTCGTGCTGCTGGAAGGTGCGCCTGCGGCAGGCGACCAGGATGAAATGGAAGCCGAACGCATCCTGAAAATCCTGCTGCAGGAATGTTCAGTAAAACAGGCGGCGACGCTGGCAGCGCATATCACTGGGCAAAAGAAAAATGCCTTGTATGATCGCGCCCTGCAAATGAAAGCAGACAGCGAGTCGGGACAAGATTAACGCTGCACGATAAACGGCTTGAATCCCACGGCACCTTGAACTTGCGCTGCAGCAGCAGCGGCTTCTTCGCGAGTAGCAAACGGGCCGCCATAGAGTCGGTACAAATTATTCGAAGGCTCAACCGTCAATTGTGGCAGCACGCTACCGGCATCCTGCAACAGTCGGGTACGTACACGTTCTGCATTGGCAGCCTGTGAGTACGCACCGAATTGCACATAAAAACCACTGGCTGTGGTGGCCAGCTGCGTTGCCATTGGCGGCGATAACGCTGATGCATTTCCATTCGATGCAAACGCGACCGGCTGTAGCGTCGCCGGAGCCAACTGTGCCGACTCCGTCATCGGCATGACGACCGCTTCAGTCGCCACGGCAGGTGTAGCCGCACTCGCCTTGCTCGCCAAGATCTGCTCTATGTCTGCCGGCAGCAATCGTTCGACTTGCAGCTCGGCACTGCCATGTCCGATATAACCCAGTTTCAATGCAGCGGTATACGACAGATCAATTACACGACTCGAATGAAAAGGGCCTCTATCATTGACGCGCACGATGACCTGCTTGCCATTGCTTACATTAGTGACGCGCGCGTACGAAGGAATCGGCAGGGTCGGATGCGCCGCCGACATTTTGTACATATCGTAGATTTCGCCAGATGAGGTTTTCTGTCCGTGGAATTTCTTGCCATACCAGCTGCCACGTCCGGTTTGCTTGAAAGGCCGCTCATGAGTGATAGGCACATATTTTTTGCCGAACACAACATAGGGCCTGTTGCCGCGCGTTGAAACCGACTCGATACGCGGCTCCGCATCCGGCAAGTCCAGCAAGCCGTCCGGCGTTACATCACCCGGCCCGTCATCCTTGTAATAACCGCCACGACCGGAGCCCGCAGCAGGTAGCACCGGATGCGTTGCGCTGGCCGAACGTGTCGCGGTCTGCGGTTTGCCGGAAGAAGTATCCAGAGGTACGCTGCTGCAGGCGGCCAGCGTCAGAATCGCCAGCAAACCCAGAATGCGCGATGCTGAAAAACTTAATTGCATTGCCTACTCCTGTTGAAAGCTGCTCGCCGATTAAATCTGCGGCAAGCAGTGAGGCGGCGATAATCAGCTTTGCATCAATTTTCGATGCCGCTGTATGCTCATCAAAATTCCCACACCCAAACCGAGCGTGACGAACGCAGTACCGCCGTAACTGACAAATGGTAACGGTACGCCGACCACCGGCAAGATACCGCTCACCATTCCCATGTTCACAAATGCATAGGTAAAGAAAATCATCGTAATCGCACCAGCCAGCAAACGGCTGAACAGCGTCGGCGCATTGGCTGCGATGATCATGCCGCGCCCGATCAGGAATAGATACAGCAACAATAAAATGCAATTACCGATCAAGCCGAACTCTTCCGAAAAAACCGCAAAAATAAAATCGGTAGTGCGCTCGGGAATAAACTCAAGATGGGCCTGGGTACCGTTCAACCAGCCTTTGCCGGTGACACCACCAGAGCCGATCGCAATTGTCGACTGGATAATATGAAAGCCTTTTCCCAGCGGATCCGTGGTCGGATCAATCAGAGTCAACACCCGGCCTCGTTGATAATCATGCAGCATCGACCACACAATCGGCAGACTCGCCAGCGTCGCAACCACGGCAGCAGCGATGACCTTCCATGACAGGCCGGCAAAGAAAATCACGTATAAACCCGAGGCCAATACCAGCAGCGAAGTACCCAGATCCGGCTGACGCATGATCAGACCGACCGGCACAATCAGCAGCAAACCCGCAACCGTGAACTCACGCCAGCGCGTCATCCCTTCGCGTTTCTGGAAGAACCACGCCAACATCATCGGCATCGCGATCTTCATGATTTCGGATGGTTGAATGATCATGCCAACATTGATCCAGCGTCTTGCCCCATTACGGATCAAACCAAACATCGCCACGCCTATCAGCAATGAAACGCCAATGATATAAAGCGGCACGGCAAATCGCATCAGGGTCTGCGGCGGAATCACCGCAGCAATCCACATCACCATCAGCGCGATCATGATGTTGCGCACATGATCCTCAATCCTGCCCGGAAAATCGATGCCGGCAGAATACAGCGTGACCGTTCCCAGCACCAGAATCGCGCCGACGATCAAAACCAAGGGCCCATCGAATACCTGCACGTACGGCTGCAGAATTTGCCATGGCGAACGCTTGTTCATGTCTGCTCCCATCGCAATTTTTGCGCCTGAATTGTGCAAATACGGGTTACGGATGAATGCAGGTCCAATCGCATTAACGCATTCTTGAGCATAGGCCGGAGAGATGTGTTCATGGATTTAGTGGGTATGCTCATCTTTGGGAATGGCAGCAGGCTTGACCGGCGTCTTGACTTCCGGCCGCTTGCCCAGCAAATAAAAATCCATCGCCGCCCTGGCAATCGGCGCAGCAGCAGCGCCACCAAAACCGCCGTTTTCAACAATCAAGGCGAGCGCGATTCGAGGTTTATCTGCAGGTGCAAACGCCGTAAATAAGGCGTGATCGTGATGTCGATCAGAAATTTTGCTTGCATCATATTTCTCACCCTTCTTGATCGCGATCACTTGAGAAGTACCGGTCTTGCCAGCCGACACATACTCTGCTTTTGAAAATGCACGTGCACCGGTGCCCTCTGTATTGACCCCCACCATGGCTTGCTTGATAACGTCTATGTTTTCCTGTTTCAACGGGATGCGATAACTTTCTTTCGCCACCGTCAAGGTACGCTGTCGCGTCACGCCGTTCTCGATTTCCCTGACCAGATGCGGCTTCATGACGATGCCGTTATTAGCCAGTGTTGCGGTCGCATGGGCTAACTGCAGAGGTGTGAACGAGTTATAGCCTTGACCAATACCGATGGAAATGGTTTCGCCGGCGTACCATCTTTTTTGTTCCGGCTTTCTATACGCAGCGGCCTTCCATGCAGTGGACGGCAACACCCCTGTGCGTTCAAACCTGAGATCAATTCCGGTCTTTTGACCAAAGCCGAACGGTTTCATGAAATCGTGTATTGCATCCACGCCCAGATCGTTGGCCAGCAAGTAGTAATAGGTATCGCACGATTGCACGATCGATTTATACATATCGACCATGCCGTGTCCGCCTTCTTTATCATCGCGAAACTTGTGATTGCCGAACCAGAAGTAGCCGGGATCAGCGATAGCGTCCGTCGGTTTGCGCCTACCCAGTTCCAATGCGGCCAGCGCCATGAATGGCTTGTAGGTTGATCCCGGCGGGTACGCACCGGACAAAGGGCGATTCAACAACGGATGATCCGGCGAATTATTCAGCAAATCCCAGCTCTGCTGATCGATACCCTCGACGAACAGATTCGGATCGAAGGTCGGCATCGACACATATGCCAGCACGTCGCCAGTTGAAGGCTCAATCGCAATCAATGCGCCGCGCCTGTCGCCGAAGGCTTGCTCAACCACTTTTTGCAATTCAATATCGATAGACAGAATCAGATTATCGCCAGGCGTGGCGGCGGTGCGCGACAGGGTCCTGATGGGGCGACCACCAGCAGATACTTCAACTTCTTCATAGCCGGTACGGCCATGCAATTTTTCTTCGTAGTTTTTTTCCAGGCCTTCCTTACCGATATGTTCAGTACCGCGATAGTTGGTCGCGTCGTCACTTGCGTCGATGTCCTTCGCTTCGCGCGCATTGATACGGCCAATATAGCCAATCACATGCGAGGCAACCGAACCGAGCGGATACTGGCGAAACAGGCGCGCCTGAATTTCAACGCCCGGGAAGCGGTAGCGCTGTGCAGAAAATCGCGCCACTTCCTCGTCGGACAGGCGCACGCGTATCGGCGAACTGGCCAGATTGCGCGATTCTTCCTGCAGCTTCTTGAAACGCTTGCGATCTTTGGGCTGGATATCGACCAGCGTGGCCAACTCATCGATCAATTTCTCGAGATCGCCGTCGATTTTGGATGGAGTGATTTCCAGCGTGTAGGCTGAATAGTTACGCGCCAACACCACGCCGTTTCTATCCAGGATCAGGCCGCGATTCGGCACCACCGGCACCACCGAAATCCGATTTTCTTCCGCCTGCGCGACATAATCATTATGTTTATATACCTGCAACCAGACGAAGCGCGCGAGCAAACAGGCAAATAAAATAAACACCAGTCCACCGGCCACCGACAAGCGCAGGCGGAAGAAATGTAATTCGCGTTCGGTATTTTTTAATTCAGTCATGCGGCATCAATACCGGTTGTCAGTTGCAGCACATCAAATCGGACGTGTATCGTCACGATTGATCGCCCGGCGCTGTGGTGCGAGTAATATCCAGGCCACGACCGGCCATAACAGCGCTGCAACCATGCTTTCAGTGAAGTACAACCAGCCCGGAAATCTGCCGCCGACCAGCAATCTGACAATCAGCCCCACGACTTGCGCCCCCAACAACAGCACAAACACATGCAATGCTTGTATGCCGGCAGGGAACCACAAGACGCGCCTGTGTATCATGATCGCGAAATAAGACAGCAACGTATAAGCCAGTGCATTCTCGCCCAGCACTGCTGCATCATGCACATCCATCAGCAAGCCCATGAAAAATGCGACGCCTATCCCGACCTTGCGTGGCTGATGCATGCTCCAGAACACCAGTATCAGCGCAACAAAATCGGGAATACCTATCAGCTGGCCCCACGGTAGCAAGTTGAGCAAGAATGCCGCGATCAAACTGACCGCTATAAAAAGCGGGCTGGCTGGCAACAGAATGTAATGTGGCTGATGGTTCATCGTGTCGATGTTGCTGGCGGTTGAGTAGGTGCAGGAGCGGGCGGCGTTTCAACAATGCCTTTGCCCGACGTACCGTTGGTCCGGCTGGCGGCATGTCGCAAGATGCCGGTCATTTTTGCGTTTTTGTCTTTCGAGTCATCTGCCGGACGCGGTGCCGCTTTATTTTCCGTCAGCAGAATCAGCAACTGACGATTGCGGTCTATCCCCGCAGAAGGTTGGCAGACGATGCGCGCGAAGGAGTCGGCCGACTTGTTCTCCACCAGAGAAACCGTGGCAACCGCCAGACCCGCAGGATAAATGCCATCAATGCCGGACGTCACCAGCACATCGCCTTTTTGGATATCCGCATTGGTCGGCATGAAACGCAAATCCAGTACGTTCGATTGACCCCGACCATATGCAACGCTACGCAATCCGTTGCGTACAACCTGCACCGGAATTGCCTGATTCTTGTCGGTCAACAAAGTGACTTCGGACGTAAAAGGAAATACACGCGTCACCTGTCCGACCACACCGATGTGATCAATTACCGGCTGACCACGCTCCACTCCGTGTTGAATGCCGCGATCCAGCACGATCTTGCGTGTGAATGCATCACGTGTGTCGTACAGGATTTCGCCCATCACCGACTTCACCGGCAAGCGCTCGCTAGTACCCAGCAAATGGCGCAGTTGAACATTTTCGGCCAGCAGTTGCTGACCTTGCTGCAAGGTGCGTGCGTTGACGGTTTGCTGAAGTTTGAGTTTTTCGTTCTCTGCCTTGGTGTCGGAAAGAGAAGTGAAATAATCGCCGACGAAGTACATGGCATCACGCGGCGCAAGCGCAACAACCTGCAGTGGATACAAGGCGGTAGAGATCACTTGGCGCACAACAGCGAGCGAACGCATGTGCGAATCGACCCCTAGCAAAATCAATGCGATCAGGGCGAAGAACACCATCTTTGCGCGTGCCGAGGCACCTTGTTTGAAGAGTGGTGGCGGGCTGTATTCCATTTAATACTTGTTGGCGAACCTGCCGAAGACCATCAGTACAGGCTGCGCTGTCAGGACCTTGCGTCCTGCAGCCGCAGCTTGCGTTACAAAGGATTGTGCTTTCATGACAATGTGCATGTCAGCTCATTAAAATAAAAATAAAACCATGTAGATAAAACAGCGTGACCGGATTATTCGTAGGAGAAAATCGAACCCAGTTTATCCATGCGCTCCAGCGCCATCCCCGAACCGCGTACCACGCAAGTCAGAGGATCTTCGGCCACGATCACAGGCAAACCGGTTTCTTCCATCAACAAACGATCCAGATCGCGCAGCAATGCACCGCCGCCGGTCAGCATCATGCCTTTTTCAGCAATGTCGGCGCCCAGCTCTGGCGGCGTTTGTTCCAATGCATTTTTAACGGCCGAAACGATGTTGTTCAGCGGATCGGTCAACGCTTCGAGGATCTCGTTGCTGGAAATCGTGAATGAGCGTGGAATGCCTTCCGACAGATTGCGTCCCTTGACTTCCATTTCGCGCACTTCGGACCCCGGGAAAGCCGAACCGATTTCCTTCTTGATCGCTTCCGCGGTTTGCTCACCGATCAGCATGCCGTAGTTACGACGGATGTAGTTGACGATCGCTTCGTCGAACTTGTCACCACCGACGCGGATCGAACCTTTGTAGACCATGCCGCCTAGCGAGATGATGCCGACTTCAGTCGTGCCACCACCGATATCGACGACCATCGAACCGGTCGCATCCGACACCGGCAAGCCGGCACCGATCGCTGCCGCCATCGGCTCTTCAATCAGATAAACCTGTGCTGCGCCTGCGCCCAAAGCCGATTCGCGAATCGCGCGACGCTCAACCTGGGTAGAACCGCAAGGAACACAAATGATGATACGTGGGGAAGGCCTGAAGAGTTTGGTGTCATGCACCATGCGGATGAACTGCTTGAGCATTTGCTCGGTGACGGTGAAGTCGGCGATCACACCATCCTTCATCGGGCGAATTGCCTCGATATTGCCTGGCACTTTGCCCAGCATCTGCTTGGCCTCTTTGCCGACTGCCATGATGGTTTTTTTACCATTCGGGCCACCTTGCTGGCGAATCGCCACCACCGATGGCTCATCCAGCACAATGCCCAAGCTACGGACATAAATCAGCGTGTTGGCGGTACCCAGATCGATTGCCAGATCATTCGAAAAATAACTACGTAAAAATCCAAACATGAATTGTCCCGGTGCGCAAAAAAGGTGCGCGTAATAAGGTAAATAAGAAATTAACTACGAGAGTAATTACGTGTGCAAAGAGCAAATAAGCAAGATTTATTACCGGCGGCAGCCCAATATCGGCGCCAGCAAGGCATTAACCCGATATTCTACCTTATAATTTACATTAAATTAGTCGCCCAAAATGCCAAAAATGTAAGCGGAATGATTCATTTTGCGAAGCATTTGTCAGCACAAGCAGACTTTTGCGCGCCGCGATTCTTTTCTGATTTTTTTAATAACATTACATACACGGCCCGACCGCGAACCAACCATGTCCCTCGAACTTTCCGATGTCACACGTTTATCAATGCTCGCGCAAATCGATCTCACCGATGAGCAATCCGCTCAAACGCTGGAAAAATTAAACGGCATTTTTGCATTGGTCGAACAATTGACTGCCGTCGATACGACGGGTGTGGAACCGCTGAATCATCCGATCGCCATGCTGCTACCGGATCTATCGTTGCGTCTGCGCGAAGACAAAGTCAGCGAACCGAATCGTCGCGACGAATACCAGCAAGTGGCACCGGCCACGCAAGACGGCTTGTATCTGGTGCCGCAAGTCATCGAATAAGCTGCGTCGCCTTACGTTGCGCTATTAGACCTTACTGTTAAATATTATTTAGCAACGCGCAATCAGAACATTTCCAATGTTCTGCAACCGAACACCGATATTCAATATGCATACCAAAACAATCAAAGAATTATCCGACTTGCTGCAGGCAAAAAAAATCTCTGCAACAGAGTTGTCCAAACTATTCCTGGATCGCATCAAGGCCAGCGACCTGAATGCATTTTTGCACGTCGATGAAACGTTGACGCTGCAACAAGCCGCCGCTGCCGACCAACGCATCGCCGCTGGTGACGCCACGATATTGACCGGCGTGCCGATTGCACACAAAGACATCTTCGTCACGCGCGGCTGGCGCTCCACCGCCGGTTCGAAGATGCTGGAAAACTACGTCAGTCCTTTCGATGCGACCGTCGTGGAAAATTTCAATCAAGCCGGCATGGTGACATTGGGAAAATTGAATTGCGATGAATTCGCTATGGGTTCATCGAATGAGAATTCCTACTTCGGTGCAGTCAAAAATCCGTGGGACAAGACCGCGATTCCTGGCGGCTCATCCGGCGGCTCTGCTGCTGCAATCGCCGCACGACTGACACCCGCATCCACTGCAACCGACACCGGCGGCTCGATCCGTCAACCGGCCGCCTTGTGTGGCGTCACTGGCATCAAACCAACTTACGGCCGCGTGTCGCGCTTCGGCATGATCGCGTTTGCATCGTCGCTCGATCAAGGCGGCCCGATTGCAAAAACCGCAGAAGATTGCGGACTGCTATTGAACGCGATGGCAGGTTTCGATGAGCGTGATTCAACCAGCATCGAACGTGCAAAAGAAGATTTCACCCGCGACCTGAACGTTCCGTTGCAAGGCTTGAAAATCGGCATCCCGCGCGAATATTTCGGCGCGGGTTTATCAGCGGATGTAGAGCAAGCTGTGCGCGCGGCACTCGCTGAATATGAAAAACTGGGCGCAACACTGGTCGATATTTCTCTGCCTAAAACCGAGTTGTCGATTCCCACTTATTACGTGATCGCACCAGCCGAGGCATCGTCCAATTTGAGTCGCTTCGACGGCGTGCGTTACGGCTTCCGCGCCAAGGACTATACGGATTTATCCGATATGTATTGCAAGACGCGCGCACAAGGTTTTGGCGATGAAGTCAAACGCCGCATTCTGGTCGGCGCATATGTGCTGTCGCATGGTTATTACGATGCCTACTATCTGCAAGCGCAAAAAATTCGCCGCCTGATCGCGCAGGATTTTCAAGAAGCTTTCAAAAAATGTGACGTCATCATGGGACCGGTTGCGCCAACCGTCGCATGGGATCTGGGCGACAAGGCAGATGATCCGATTGCGAATTATCTGGCTGATATTTTTACACTCTCCACCAGTCTGGCAGGCTTGCCGGGCATGTCGATTCCTTGCGGTTTCGGTCAGGGTGAAAAGAATGCAAAGCGTCCAGTCGGCTTGCAAATCATCGGCAATTATTTTGCTGAAGCAAAATTGCTGAACGTCGCACATCAGTATCAGCAAGCGACTGACTGGCATTTGCGCCAGCCTGCAGAATAAAAATATCGCTCTCCACGACAATAGTTAAATACGCCAACAAGCGAGTAAGGAAACATCATGCAGTGGGAAGTCGTAATCGGTCTGGAAACGCATACGCAGTTGACGACTCAGACAAAAATTTTCAGCGGCTCGCCGACGCAATTCGGCGCTGAACCAAACACGCAAACCTCGCCGGTCGATCTGGCATTGCCGGGCTCATTGCCGGTAATGAATCGCGGCGCGGTCGAACGCGCAATTCAGTTCGGCCTGGCGATAGGCGCAACCATTGCGCCGCACTCGGTCTTCGCGCGTAAAAATTATTTCTATCCCGATTTGCCCAAGGGCTATCAGATCAGCCAGATGGATTTGCCTATCGTGCAAGGCGGCCGCGTCTCGTTCGCGATGGAAGTTGACGGCAAAACAGAAATCCGCTCGGTGCAATTAACGCGCGCACATCTGGAAGAAGACGCCGGCAAATCACTGCACGAAGATTATCAAGGCATGACCGGCATCGACTTGAATCGCGCCGGTACACCACTGCTGGAAATCGTCACCGAACCAGATATGCGTAGCGCGGCAGAAGCGGTTGCCTACGCTAAAGCGCTACACACATTAGTGACATGGATAGGCATTTGCGACGGCAATATGCAGGAAGGTTCATTCCGCTGCGATGCCAACGTCTCGGTGCGCCCAGTGGGACAAAAAGAATTCGGCACACGTTGCGAGATCAAGAATCTGAACTCATTCCGCTTCATGGAAGACGCGATTAACTATGAAGTGCGTCGCCAGATCGAATTGATCGAAGACGGCGGCCGCGTCGTGCAAGCAACGCGCCTGTACGATCCGGACAAAAAAGAAACGCGTGAAATGCGCAGCAAGGAAAACGCGCACGATTATCGCTATTTCCCCGATCCGGATTTGCCGCCACTCGTCGTCAGTGCAGAATGGATCGCACGCGTACAAGCTGCGATGCCCGAATTGCCTGGTGCGATGCGCGAACGCTTTGTGCGCGATTACAGCTTGTCGGAATATGACGCGGCAATCTTGACGCAATCCAAAGCGATGGCAAATTACTTTGAAGCCGTCACCGTCATCACTGGCAAAGAGCAGGCAAAGCCAACCGCCAACTGGTTGATGGGCGACGTCGCATCGACACTGAATCGTGAAGGCATAGAGATAGCCGCAGCGCCAGTCGCACCTGCTCAGCTCGCATTGTTATTGCAGCGTATTGCTGACGGCACCATCTCCAACAAGATCGCAAAAGAAGTATTCAGCGCAATGTGGGAAGCCAAATCTGACAATGCCACCCTTGCAGATGAAGTGATCGAGTCGAAAGGCCTGAAGCAAATTTCAGACAGCGGAGCATTGGAAAAAATTGTCGACGATGTGCTCGCCGCAAATGCGAAATCTGTTGAGGAATACCGCGCCGGCAAAGAGCAGGCGATCAATGCGTTGATGGGGCAAGCGATGAAGGCCAGCAAAGGGAAAGCCAACCCTGCGCAGCTTACTGAGTTACTGAAGAAAAAATTGACAACTTAATTAAGCAAGCCAAAAATAAAAAGCGCGCTCCGTAAAACGAGTGCGCTTTTTCCATGATTTTTTGTAATAAGAAGCTAATCCACCGACAACTCCGGCAAAAGAGACATCGTATAAGTATTAATTCTTCGAATCAATTCTGGCCAATCAGCAAGATGACTTTTATGGAAAGAGTAAACAACTTGCAATCCTTCTGTCCCTCCAAATTTTTCTTTCATTTGGGACGGCCAAAGATGTTGAGGGAATAAAAGATGCGTTTGACATCGTTGGGTTTCCTCGCCAAGTGATGGCCAAGAACTACATGAAATAACAATTGGGTTTCCCACTAGAGATACAAAAGCATCCGCATCACCAAGATAATCAATTATCGTCTCATCATCTACTTTTCTTGACATCGGACGATAAGCAAATAATTGCATCGCCCTATCCGCAGGCTTCGTTACATCAATCATTCGGCCATCCGCAATCCGTGCCCGCAGATGTTGAACATCGTTTTCGCCAGCAAGAAAGCCCAATCGAATATCGACAATGTCACGATCTTCGCGCGATGCAAAACGCGAAGCCGTCAAACTCGTCTTGCCTTCAAAGTGGGGGAGCAAGACTTCCAAAGACATCAAATCCCAAATTTCTTTCGCATGAACTTTATATGGCTTACGAATTTGACGAATAGCGTTCTCAGGAACTGAAGCCAGGACATTAAGCGGACGTAAATTGTATGAGTATTGTTTCTCTGAAAAAGAAGATCCGTGCATGACGGGAGATTTTTCAGGGCAACAATCCGGGCGGGATACCCAATTGCGATTACGTGATTCACCTGACGGCTCAAAAAATAATTCGGTCGGCTCACTTTTTTTATAAACAGAAGTTTGTTTCCAATCCCTGTTCGGAGGTTCTCTAAGGTCACTTATAAAAAAGAACCATAGAATCAACCCAGCGAAAAAAATCATAATTATGCGCATGTCATCCTTATTGGCATCCTATCAATGAATATTGGAAAACACCGCGCTTATAGATCTGAGTAAAGGTATGAGACGTAAACTATTTTTTGAAGGCTTGATGTTCAAAAGCGATTTGAAAGGTGCAAACGACTAAACAGTCGCATGATGATAAATGTCTTGAACTACTTAAACTATCCCATGAATATGGGTAAGCAATTAGTGATATGAATCACCAAGAGAAATTGCATTTTTTCGCAATTTTATCGAGCCGATGCAGTCATAATTTCACGATACCGCTGCAACGTCACATCGTATTTGGCATGAACTTGCGCAAGCTCGACTTCACTATCAATGATTCTGACCTTCAGGTCACGTACGGTCTGCTCGGCTCTGTCGAGTTTGTATTGCATCCCCGCTGGCACCACGCCTATTTTTCTTTGCGCTATAACGGCCGCCTGCGTTTCTTTCCAGTCGTGATCCGCACTGGATAACGCCTTTTTTTGCTGGGCAATTTGATCGCTGATGACAGTCGTGTCGCGTTTGCGTGCGGCAGTGATGTCGTCTTCACTGCGGTAGCGGGCGGCGAGGGCACGATCGGCTTTTTTCTGCTCGTCAGCCGCAAGCTGTTCGACTTTTTTCTTGTCGTCCTGCTGCTGCTTTTCGCGCTTTTGCTCAGCTGTAAGGGGGGCGGCAATATCTCTTTTTTTTGCGCCGTTATTACCGTATTCGCGTACCGGGCGGTCTGCACATTCAGGAATGAGCCTGTCAGCAGTGAGAGTGCGGCCGGATGCATCCTTGCACATGAAAATGGCAGCGTGTGCACCCGACGTGACGCATATCGAGAGAAAAACCAGTGTCTTTACCGCACCTTTCATTTCACTCCCCAGAATAAAACGATGGCTGCTACATCACGCCGTACCTCTTGCGATAAGCGGCAACGGCATCCTTGTATTGCGCCTGTTCCGAATTGGCTCCCGCATTCGACAGGTATTCAAACAAATCCGACAAATTGCCTATCGATACCACCGGCATATCGTAGTTCTTGCTGACTTCCTGCACCGCTGAATGCGCAGACAATGCATCGTCTGCGCCCGAGCGTTCCATCCTGTCCAGCGCAATCAATACTGCACATGGCGTTGCCCCTGCCGCACGTATCATGTCGACCGATTCGCGCACCGAGGTCCCGGCAGAAATCACGTCGTCGATGATCACGACACGGCCCTGCAACTTGGCGCCGACCATGGTGCCGCCCTCACCGTGATCCTTGGCTTCCTTGCGGTTAAACGCAAATGGCACATCCCTGCCCTTGTTCGCCAGCGCCACTGCAGTCGCAGAAGCGAGCGTGATGCCTTTGTATGCCGGGCCAAACAGCATATCGAATTCAACGCCGGAATCGATCAGTGTCTGCGCATAAAACTCGGCCAGCCTTGCCAGTGTGCCGCCCTGATTGAACAGCCCTGCATTAAAAAAATAAGGCGAGGTGCGACCGGCCTTGGTAACGAATTCGCCGAAACGCAATACGCCGGTATCAACCGAAAACTTGATGAATTCTTGCCGTAAATTGTTCAAAACAACTCCATAACGGATAAAAGTGACGAAAATTGTCGCTATTTACGCGACCAAAGCCACATTTTAAATCGTTATCGGAAGCACATGCCGCTAAATGCAAAGGCCATGCCCGAGCCCCTGCAGACCAGCCGCATTGAATCGGTTATCCTGAGCGCCTCATTTTTTAAACCGCCGCCATGTTAAAAATTATCTCTGCCAATTTGAATGGCATACGCTCAGCCGCCAGAAAGGGTTTCTTCCCGTGGATGGCAAAACACAATGCAGATTTTGTCTGCGTACAGGAATTGAAGGCGCAAGCCGCCGACATGACGCCGGAGTTTTTAACACCGGAAGGGTATGTCGGCTATTTCCACTATGCCGAGAAAAAAGGCTATTCCGGTGCTGGCGTGTACTGCAAAACCACACCGGACAATGTACAGATCGGCTTCGGCTGCAGCGAGTTCGATGCGGAAGGTCGTTATGTGCAATGCGACTTCGGCAATCTGAGCGTGATTTCGGTCTACTGCCCGTCCGGTTCGTCCAGCGAAGAGCGGCAACTGGCGAAGTTCCGTTTCATGGATGTATTCCTGCCGCATTTGCAGGCATTGAAGGCAATGGGCCGCGAGTTCGTTATCTGCGGCGACTGGAATATCGCGCACAATGAAATCGACTTGAAAAACTTCAAGGGCAACCGCAAGAACTCCGGATTTTTACCGGAAGAACGTGCGTGGCTGAGCCGCGTATTCGAGGAAGTCGAACTGGTAGACGTCTACCGTCACCTGCATCCGGCGACGACTGACGAATGCTATACATGGTGGAGCAATCGCGGTCAGGCATGGGCCAAGAACGTCGGATGGCGCATTGATTATCAGGTGGCGACGCGTGAACTGGCGGTCACGGCAAAGACCACATCTGTCTACAAGGATGAGCGCTTCAGCGATCATGCACCATTGACGGTTGATTACGATTGGAAATGAATCCTGTGCTGACCGGGCGGTAAATGCTGCCCGGTCAGCACAGTTCTGCAATTGTTTTTCACGAAGCCGTCACAAAGCGTTTTTATACTATTTGTAACGCGGGGATCGCACGACAAAATTCCAACACAAGGCTTGCGGCCGCCGGCGCATCGCAACTCACCACACTGGAAACAATATGTCCGATCACTCTTCGCCCCCTTCTGTATCCCGCCGTGACGTTCTCAAATTGTTTGCCAGCGCACCGTTGCTGCCTCTTGGTGCATCATCCGCCTTGCTCTCTGCTTGCGGCATAGTCAGAAAAAAATCGCCATCAAGCGAATATGTTGGTGCCAGCTTCACAGCGATGGCCGCACCGACACTAGCAGATGCGACAGCGATGGCGACCACCGCAGTGGGTGCCACGCTCAATGTCCATTACGGTGACAACTCGACGCAACAATACAAGCTCGCTTACCAACCATTCTTCATCACCGGCGAACAAGTACCGGATGGCAAAGGTGGCACGATATTGAGTGGCGGCTACTTTGACATTCACAACCAACCCATCATCGATCGATCCGTTGCAGGCAAAGAGCGACAATTCTTTTCGGATGCACCGGATGGCACATCGTTGCTGGCACTGTCGAATCCCGCCGTTGCCGGGATCAAGGGCAAGGCGGTCTTTGCGGTAGTACAGTTTGAATACCTGACACGTGATCAGCTGGGTGCCGCGACCGACAAGAAAAATGCCTACGGCACCTTGCCGTCGCCGATTGCCGTGTTGACGCTGGACCAGGATCAGCAGACCGGCAAACTCAGTCTGGTTAAATATCACAACGTCGATACAGCGGGTGCGCACGGTTTATGGATCACCTGTGGCGCCAGCCTGTCGCCGTGGAACACACACCTGTCGAGCGAAGAATACGAGCCCGATGCACAGTTCATTGCTGACAATACCCTTTTCAAAAAATACAGCAAGAACCTGTTCGGCGATGAGCGCAAAGCCAATCCGTATTATTACGGCCATCTGCCGGAAGTGACAGTCAATCCGGATGGCAGCGGCACGATCAAGAAGCATTACTGCATGGGCCGTATCTCGCACGAGTTGATACAAGTGATGCCGGATAATCGCACCGTGTTGATGGGTGACGATTACATCAACGGTGGTTTTTTCATGTTTGTCGCCGATAGAGAAAAGGATTTGTCTGCTGGCACCTTGTATGTCGCGAAAGTCGGTGCAGGATTCTCCGTTGATCCCTACGCCGCAGGCGCAACACTGAGCTGGATCAAACTGGGTCATGCCACCAGCGCTGAAATCGAACAACTGGCGGACACCTTGAAGCCGGCAGACATCATGCACTGCGTCAAGACCGATCCACTCGACGCCAGCTATACCAAGATTTTTGTCGATGGCATCGCCAACTGGGTCAAGCTGAAACCGGGCATGGAAAAAGCTGCAGCTTTTCTCGAAACCCATCGCTACGCCAATCTGGTCGGTGCCAGCATGGGTTTCACCAAGATGGAAGGCACGACCGTCAACATCAAGGACAAGATCGCGTATTCGGCATTGCAAAACATCCAGCATTCGATGGTCAGGAACGATCGGGCATGGCGCGCATCGGCCGGCATCACGATCAACAAGGCGATCGTGGCTGGCGGCGTATTCGCACACAATCTGGCTGGCGATCAAAAGGATACGAGCGGCGTCTCGATTAACAGCGAGTGGGTGCCGGTCAAAACCAGGGCCTTGCTGATAGGCGAAGATATTCCTGCCGATGCGTTGGGCAATCTGGCGAATCCGGAAAAAATCGCCAACCCCGATAACCTGAAATTTTCGGAAAAAATGCGCACGCTTTTCATAGGCGAAGACAGCAACATGCACGTGAATAATTTTTTGTGGGCGTACAACGTCGATACGAAAAAATTATCGCGCATCATGGCTATGCCGGCCGGCGCGGAAGCCACTGGCCTGCATGTTGCCGATGAAATCAATGGCTGGACTTACATCACGAGTAATTTTCAACATGCGGGCGACTGGAGTGGGAAATTGCACGGCAAGGTAAAAGACACTCTCGACCCGCTGATCAAGGCCAATTACAACGATAGATTCGGTGCGGCTGTGGGTTATCTGACTGCAGAACCCGCACAGTTCAGATTATCCAAAAAATAAATAGCAAAAAACTCGCTGAGATTCATCAGAGCGGGTCGGCGGAAACCCTTGCCGACTGGCGATTTAATCGTGACAACAAAAGAGGAGCTTCACCTCCACTTTTTCTCCTTTTCCATTGCCTGCTCGGCTATGCGCGCCGCCACTTGCTACGCGCAGATGCCGGTAAGCCACTACAATTCAGCCTTGAATCAGTTCGCCGCACGCACATCCCATGACTACCGAAGCCCTGTTACCAGTAACGTCACGCTACCCTCGCTTTCAATCCATCGCCACCCCGTTGCTTTTCATTTTGCTCGGTGTGATCTATGCATCGTGGGCGGCGCGGATTCCGGCGATACGCGATGCCTTGCAATTGAGTCCTGCGCAATTGGGCATCGTCTTGCTGGGTGGCGGCTTTGGCGCAGTCGGATCGTTCCCGCTGGCAGCGTGGATGGTCAACAAATTCGGCGGACGTCGCGCAGCATGGTATTCAGGCCTGGGATTGATCATCGTGCTGCCAAGTCTGGCACTCGCACCCAGCATGCTGTGGCTCGCCATCGTCGCCATCGCCCTGGGTGCGGCATCCGGCTGCTTTGACGTTGCCATCAATGCGATCGGCACCGCCAATGAAAAAGCGGCTGGACGTTCCACCATGTCCTTGCTGCACGCATGGTTTAGCCTGGGCGCAGTTTGCGGCGCCTTGCTTGGCAGCCTGATGGCCGGGCTGGCGATTACGCCGCTGGCTCATTTCAGCATCGCATCACTGCTTTTATTGTTGCCTTTGTATATCGCGTATCAGGCGCTGCCTGTCGACCGGATCGTGCATGCAGAAAGCAAGGCGCTGTTCGCTGTCGCACACGGTCCTCTGGTCGCACTCGGCATCATCGGTTTTTGCGGCGCAGTGGCGGAAGGCTCGATTGCCGACTGGAGCGGGGTCTTCATGAAAGATGAAATGGGTGCGCACGATGGCGTTGCGCCTTTGGCTTATGCCGGCTTTGCCGCGTTGATGCTGGTGGCGCGCCTGGTGTGTGATCGCCTGAAGGATAGCTTCGGTGCGCGCAGTGTCGTTGCATGCGGCGCACTGTTTGCGGCGTTCGGCATCTTCGTCGCGATTGCTGCACTCAGTATCCCACTGACCATTATCGGTTTTGCGCTGGCCGGTGCCGGTTTTGCTGCGGTGTTTCCCTTCGTCTTCAGCGCAGCGGGGCGGCATGGCTCCACGGCATTGGCAGCGGTTGCGACCTTCAGTTACAGCGGCGGTTTGATCGGGCCGCCAGTGATCGGATTTCTGGCGCAAGGCTGGGGCATGCAAGTCGCAGTCGGATTGATAGGCGTGATGGCGATTGCGATTGCGATCGCAGCCAGTCGCGCGCGCTGGCTGGAATAAAAACTATATTTTCAACCAGCCGCGTTGATACGCGTGGTGCAAGGCGATGCCGGCGACGAATCCGGCGCCTACATTCCACACGCACAGCGCAGCAGTCAACAACACGATTGCGCGTGCAGCACGGTCAACCGGGAAAGCACTGCAACCCAGTGCCAGTTGCGCGCCGGTTAAAAATAGAATCACGCCCAGCACCGCTGCCGGAAAAAGTTTGAACAGCAGATCGACAGAATCGCTGAAGAATAAAGCCAGCACCAGCAATACGCACCCCAGAATCACGACTGAGCCACCGGTTCTTGCGCCGAATGCGATATGCCCGGCCATGCCGCCTGCGCCGTGACACATAGGCACACCGCCTACCGAAGCACTGAACATATTCATGATGCCGGTAGAAATTGATATCCCGCCTTCGGTCACTTTGCGTTGCGGGAACAGACGATTGTTTTCTTCCTTGATGGCGATGACGGCATTGCCTAGAGTCAGCGGCAATTGCGGTAGTGCGAGCAAAACAGCACCGACAAAAAACTGATCCCACGATAGTTCACTCAATGCAAACGCAGGCGTATGAAAAGCAATACCGGTTTTTGACAGCGCATCCAGCAGCGCAGGATTCCGCACCATGCCGACCAGCGCGCCAAACACCAGCAGCACGAACATCGCAGGGATTTTTTTATTCCCCATCAGCAGCAAGGTGCCACTGCCGGCGATGACGGCAATCAGACTATCGTCCTGCATCATCTTTATGCCTTGCAGCATGAAACCGAAACCCAGCCCGAACACAATGCCTATCACCACCGTCGGCGGCACCATCTTGGCCAAGCGCGTAGCCAGACCCGTTAGCCCAAGAAATAGCCATGCGCCACCTGTGACCAGCGCAGCACTATAGACTGCGGCGGGTGTGACGATGGCTGTCTGTACCGCCTGCAATGCGGCGACCGCGCCTATCGCTTTCATCGGCTGCACCGGAATCGGCGTCTTGTAATACAAACCAGCGACCAGCATCGCCATACCAAACGCAAACAGTACGCCGAACGGATCCATCTTCAACACGCCAATGTAGGCGGCAATAAACGGGATCAGGGTTCCCAGATCGCCAAACGCACCCGCCCACTCCATACGGTCATAGCGATTGCCGCTAGTCGCTTCTGTTTCAGGAAGAGGTTGAATGGATTCGCTCACGATTTTCCAAAAGATGGATTCAGGAAATCGAAGCCAGCGGCAAATTCAACAAGAGGTTCTGCGGCTTGATACGCAACACATCTGAAGTGTTCATCGCACACGCAAGATAAACCGAGCGACCGGCGACATCGGGCCGCACTACCGACGGATCGACAAAATCCAGCTGGAACAATGACAAGATGCGGCGATTGCGCGCCTCGTCCAATTCAACGCCGGCGTACAAATCATTCAAGATGCCGGTAGCTTCTGCATCCAGGCCGATATGCCAAGCCCAGTGTTTGGCTTCGATAGAACGTAGCGGTCTGACTACCACGGCAACGCCGTAAAAATGATCTATCCATTTTTCAATTACGCGACAGAAAGCGATCAACGCAGCGCGACCATAAGAAAAACTGACGACAGTATCGTGACGTTCGTTGCGTGCCCAATACGTTTCCGCATTCTCTTGATCGACGACATCGAGTTCAACACGGCGTGGTTTGGTATTCGCTTCAATCAACAATCTGCCGATATCGCCGTAGTTGCCGCCAGTCGCGTGCAGATCCACTGTTGCAGCATCAGCCAGCATGACGGCACCTTCTTCGATGGCGACTTTTTGCGGACGGAAAAATAATTCAGCGGCCCTAACTTGCAAAGGCTCTTCCGTATTTTCCAGCATGCTGTGCACAATGATTTGCGCCAACTGGTCGATAAATACCGGCGGCACGGTGACTGAACCCGCACGAAAAATATCGAGATAAGCTGCTTCTAGCGAAGTCGCAGCAAGCAGCCGATCACGCCACGCCAGCAAGACGCGATAGTTATCGCGCGCATCGGCATCTTCAAATTTCGCAAGCTCGGCCTCACTTACTGTGCGGCGCGGCTCTGCCAATAAAGCCGCATGCAAAGCCAGCTCATGCGCACAAGATTCTGCGACGGGCGCCACTTCAGGTCTGTGCCACCATGCGCGCAACAGTTCGTCAGTTAGTACGAGACGGCTGTCGGCATCGCGTTGCGTTAGAGTGAAACCAGAATGAGGCCAGAAGTCGCTTGATGTCGGCATTGTTTGAGAGATGGATTATTTAAAAAATTTCTTGTCGCCGGTCTTCAGATCAAGCGCATAGCGCACGCCGTTTTCCGTCAATATCATTTCATCCGGCGGTTCGTCACCGGCCAGCACGCCGTAATTTACCGGCAAGCCTTCGCCTTTGCGTATCAATTCATCGGCGCGTTCATAGACATTCGGGCAACCGGTTTCCGCCATCAGCGATTGCACAATCGCGACCTTCCAGGCGTCGACACCGGCCGACTGAAATTCGCAAATCAGGAAGCCATTGCGATCGCCATACCAGTCAACGACCAAACCCGATAATTCATCTTCATCGCCTATGATCAAGGGCAGACGTTTGGCGGCGCCGATTCTTTTGCCTTTGGCGGCATCAATACGCTTGTGCACAGCAGTTTTAACGCGGCGCTTGATCAGGGCATGATCAATAGGCTCGCTTTGATCGAAGCTCCAGACGCGTGCGCGTATCTGCGATTTTGGCGCATGGGCGGCACGTGCCAGAAATTTTCCCGATGACGAATGCACCAGCGCAGTCGCGCCGGACTTCATGCGTTCCGCCGGTTTGCCATCAACGCGTTCGACAGCCGATGCGTAAATCCAGGGTTGATGTTCGAGCAGGCTTTTTTCCTTGCCTTGTTTAATGGTAATGATCAACATAAAAGAGCGCTCACGGTAATGCGAAATGATTAAAACTGTGCATGAAAGATACAGCCTGAAGGCGCCATCATAAACCGCAACGCATGTGAAGCAATATTTAACCTTCATTTAACAGGTTTTGGCGCAGAATAGCTATGCAGCGACGACAAGGTTTCGTTGCGGCAGTCAGACTGACAACAAGGCACTGCGATAAAAATCGCGGGCCCATAAAAATACTGGAGACAAGATGGATACGACACAAAGGGAAATTGACGAACGTTCCGGTCTGACGTCGAACAATAAATTTGAACTGATGCTGTTCCGTCTCGGTGTTTCTCCTCACTCAGAGACCAGCGAAGTGTATGGCATCAATGTATTCAAGCTGCGCGAATTGATGGCGATGCCGACGGTGAATTCGATCGCCAACTCGCCGCCGCACATCATGGGTATGGCAAATATCAGGGGGCAGCTGATCCCCGTCATCAATTTGCCAGCAGCACTCGGATGTACGCCTGCTACCGGTTTGAACATCCTGATGGTGACTGAATTTGCGCGCACGACACAAGCGTTCGCAGTAGAAGAAGTCGATGAAATTGTTCGTCTGAACTGGAGCCAGGTACGCGCGGCCGAAGGTGCGGCGGCAGGTGGCGGCACTATCACCAGCATCGCGCAGCTCGATGCTGATTTGAACAACACGCGCCTCGCGCAAGTGTTGGACGTCGAGCAAATCCTGCGCAATGTGATGCCATCCAACACGCCGGATATTGATCCGGAAACAATCGACAGCACGACCAAGCTGCCGCCGGGAGCGGTGATTCTGGCCGCTGATGATTCGGCGTCAGCACGCATGCTGATCAGCGGCTGTCTGGATGCAATGGGGCTGCCCTTTGTGATGGCAAAAACCGGACTGGAAGCGTGGAATATGCTGGCTGACCTCAACGCCGCTGCGACCAAGGAAGGCAAAACCGCAGCCGACAAGGTAGCGTTGGTGCTGACCGATCTGGAAATGCCGGAAATGGATGGCTTCACGCTGACGAAGAAAATCAAGGGCGATGCACGCTTCAACAAAATCCCTGTTGTCATTCACTCCTCGCTGTCAGGCGCCACAAATGAAGTGCATGTCAAAAGCGTAGGCGCCGATGCCTACACAGCAAAGTTCAAGGCGGAAGAACTGGCGGCGACTTTGCTCGACGTGCTGGCCAAGGCGCGCAAATAGCCGCAGGCTCGATTTTTTCTGCGGCAAGGTGATGGGTGTGATGGGTGATGGGTACTCATCCATCACCGCCACCCACTCCACATTGGCTCACTCGCCAGCCGCATCGCCCGCATATCCACTTGCTGCGGCTTGCTGCTGGCGCTCTCTTGTGTCAGCATCTGTCCCTGCCGACTATCCGTTGGCCAGCCAATTCAATCAAGGTAAGCAGAATGATTTTCCGCAATAGCAACGCGTCTCAGCATTCATGGTCGGACACGCTCAAGGTCTACCTCGAACCTGCCACCGCGCGTATGTTGCTGCTGGGATTTTCGGCCGGCCTGCCCTTGATGCTGGTGCTGGGCACGCTCAGTTTTTGGTTGCGCGAAGCGGGCATAGATCGCAGCACCATCGGTTATTTGAGCTGGGTCGGCCTGGCGTATGCATTCAAATGGGTATGGGCACCCTTGGTTGATCGCATGCCGATTCCATTTTTGACACGCTGGCTGGGACGCCGTCGTAGTTGGCTATTACTCTCCCAAAGCGCCATCATCGCCGGTCTGATCGGTATGGCGCTCAACGATCCTCACATCGCCTTGCAGCCTGTCGTATGGTGCGCCCTCGCGGTCGCCTTCGGCTCAGCCACGCAAGATATTGCACTGGACGCCTTTCGCATCGAATCAGCCGACATCGATAGACAGGCAGCGCTCGCCGCCGGTTATCAGACCGGCTATCGACTGGCAATGATATGGGCCGGTGCAGGCGTGCTATGGATTGCAGCACGCGCGGAAATAGTAGACGGCGGCAGCTATCAGCCCGGGGCGTGGCATGTTGCCTATCTGGCAATGGCAGCATCGATGCTGGTCGGTGTCTTGACGGTATTGGTTTCGAAAGAGCCGATACGACGTGAATTGCCACCCGCCAAAAATGTAGCCGCCTGGCTGGACGATGTTGTGGTTGGTCCATTTCGCGATTTCATTCTGCGTTATCGCTGGCAGGCAGTATTGATTCTTGCATTGATCGCCACCTACCGCATCAGCGATGTGGTGATGGGGATCATGGCGAATCCGTTTTACGTCGATATGGGTTACAGCAAGGACGAAGTGGCCGCGGTCACCAAGATATTTGGTGTCATCATGACTTTGGTCGGCGCATTTATCGGCGGTGCGCTCTCGATGCGCTTTGGCATGATGCGCATCTTGGCTTTGGGAGCCATATTGAGTTCGGCCAGCAATCTGCTGTTTGCATGGCTGGCGAGCCACGGTCACGATGTGACGATGTTGGTACTGGTGATTTCTGGCGACAATCTTGCAAGCGGGATAGCCAGTGCGGCGTTTATCGCTTATTTATCCAGTCTGACCAACGTCAATTATTCGGCGACGCAGTATGCACTATTGAGTTCGATGATGTTACTGCTGCCGAAATTTCTTGCCGGATACTCCGGCACTTATGTTGACGCTTATGGCTACAGTAACTTCTTCACTGCCACTGCGCTCTTGGGTGTTCCTGTCATCTTGTTACTGTGGTTTTCCGCCAAAGCGAATAAAACCGCAGCCCAAAACGAATCGTCTTCAATTCCGACTGAAATCTAATTTGCAACTCGAGCTGCCGGCTTTTTACGCAGGCGAAATACTGCCAGGCTTCCGCGCCAGTTTGGCAAAAAGGATACCGGGCGACCATCCTGCAATGCGACGCACTCGACCACTTCCAGCCCCACTTCATTCGCCAGCTCTTCAAAGTCCTTGATCGTCGCGCAGCGCAAGTTAGGCGTGTCATACCATTCATACGGCAGGCTCTTGGATACCGGCATGCGACCGCGCAACAGCGCAATCCGATGCGGCCAATAGGCAAAATTCGGGAAGGAAACAATCGCATCGCGACCCACGCGCGAAATATCACGCAACACGCCTTCGACGTTTTTCATCATTTGCAGCGCTGACAAACACAGCACCGTATCAAATGCATTGTCAGAAAAGATCGCCAGACCCGCTTCCAGATCACGTTGAATAACCGACACGCCGCGTTCTACGCACTCTGGAATTTTGTCGTCGTCGATTTCAATTCCGTACCCGCTGCATTGCTTGTCGGTTTGCAGATAATCGAGCATGACACCATCGCCGCAACCAAGATCTAGCACCTGAGTACCATTGCCGACCCAATGCGCAATGAAAGCGAGGTCCGGACGCAGTGCGCTTAATTGTTCAAAGTTCATGCGCGTGCTCCTGCTTTCAAACTGCCACCATCGATTTCCTTGTAGGCCCGCGCAAAATACGCACTTACCACATTCATGTACCGCTGATCGTCGAGCAAGAAGGCGTCGTGACCATGGGGCGCATCGATTTCCGCATAAGTGACCGTACGCTTGTTGTTGACCAATGCCTGCACTATTTCATGGCTGCGCTCTGGCGCAAAACGCCAATCGGTAGAGAACGACACCAACAAAAATTCTGCACGTGTATTCGACAAGGTCTTGGTCAGGTCGCCGCCAAAGTCTTTGGCCGGATCAAAGTAATCGAGCGCCTTGGTAATCAGCAAATAGGTATTTGCGTCAAAGTATTCGGAGAACTTGTCGCCCTGATAGCGCAGGTACGATTCAATTTCAAAGTCGATACCAAAGCCGAATTGGTACGCGCCTGAACGCAGATCGCGGCCGAATTTGACGGCCATGTCGTCGTCCGACAAATAAGTAATGTGACCCAGCATGCGCGCGACGCGCAAGCCATTCTTCGGTACCACGCCATGCTCGTAAAAATCGCCACCGTGATAATCAGGATCAGTCAAAATTGCCTGGCGGGCCACATCATCGAACGCAATATTTTGTGCCGTCAATTTTGGCGTCGAGGCAATCACGATGCAATGACGCAAGCGCTCGGGAAACAGAATGCTCCACGCCAGCGCCTGCATACCACCCAGCGAACCGCCCATCACTGCAGCGAATTGCTGAATTCCCAAGGCATCAGCCAGACGTGCTTGCGATTGCACCCAGTCTTCCACCGTTACGACAGGGAAGCGCGCGCCATACGGTTTGCCGGTCGCCGGATTGGTGTGCATCGGCCCGGTCGAACCGAAGCAGGAACCGAGGTTATTGACGCCGATAACAAAGTATTTATTCGTATCCAGTGCCTTGCCGGGACCGACCATATTGTCCCACCAGCCTCTGGTGCTGGCATCTTCACTGTAACTTCCCGCGACATGATGCGAGGCGTTCAATGCGTGACAAACCAGTACCGCATTCGAATGGTCGGCATTCAAGGTGCCATAAGTTTCATACACCAGCGTGTAATCGCACAATTCCGCACCGCTCTGCAAAGGCAGCGGCGTTGAAAAAAACATGGATTGCGGTGCAACGATTCCGAGAGAGGTCATGTTATCTATTCACGAGAAGAGTGCTGAGTTGGTACATTGATACTGAACGGCACTGGTTTTCTCTGGTATTCCAAAAAGCAAAAAAGCCCGAAAAGCGGTCAGCTTGGCGGGCTAAATTCGAAACTCGATTGCGAGCACGCTTTAGCCGTATTTATTATGCGCCCGCAAGCTGATGTCAAATCGGCGCCATGGCGTAAGAATAAACAAGTCGCCCGTCGCCGTCAAACGCGACAGCGGATCGCCAGGCAGGAACATCAAGTGGAACGAAGTGCAAAAATGATAACTTAAGAGGATACGAGTGTACGTGCAAGAATCAATAGTGCATCTAAATCTATAATGGATTCATTTCGTGTTCATTGGCAGCGCTGCATCGACTGGGCGACATGACAAAGCAAGCGGGTCTTACATCCAAATCATTTTGGTATGCCCTGATCGGAACGGCATACGTACTTATTGTTCTTTGTCTGGTCGATTCGTCACCGGAAACCGGGGTGTCAGTCCTGAAAACTATCGCTGTCGCAGCATTGCTAACTATTTTCTTCGCGGCCGATTTTTTTATTTTTTAGCAATCGCTGGCTTCATCATACGTGTCATAAAAGACCTGGAATAATGTAGCTGCACTTCAAAGCAATAGAGTTAACATCGCCCCCTATCTATGAATATTCAGCCAGCGAACGAGCAACCACCCCAGGAAAAGCCACGTCCGCAGTCTCTCATTGATCTTTTCGTGTCATTTACAGTTCTCGCCTTGCAGGGGTTTGGTGGCGTCATGGCCATCGTGCAGCATGAGTTGGTCGAAAAAAAGAAATGGCTGACACACGAAGAGTTCATTGAAGACTGGGCTGTCGCGCAAATCATGCCGGGGCCGAACGTAGTCAATCTATCGATCATCATCGGCGGACGTTACTTCGGCCTACCTGGCGCGCTATCGGCATGCGCCGGAATGTTAGTCATGCCACTCGTGCTGATCCTGCTGATAGCAATCCTGTATGCGCCTTATGCCAACCATCATGGCGTCACCCACGCCTTGCGCGCGATGGGCGCTGTTGCTGCCGGACTGATATTGGCAACCGGCTTCAGACTAAGCAGTGCACTCAAGAAAAATCCGATGGGCTTGCGCATCTGCATAGGCTTGAGCTTGCTGTGCTTTATCGCCGTCGCATTATTGCGATTACCCTTAGCCTATCCTTTGTTTGGCCTGGGTTTTGTCGGTTGCGCGCTCGCCTATCGGAAGTTGCCCGCATGACCGAACCCATTCATCTATCTTTGCAAGCAAGCGACTGGCTGCAGCTATTTCTGCATTACATGTCGCTGTCGCTGCTTTCAATCGGAGGGGCGCTTGCTGCGGCACCCGAGATGCATCGCTATCTGGTTGCGGATCAGCACTGGTTAAGCGAAGCGCAATTCAGCTCATCGATCACGATTGCGCAGGCCGCACCCGGTCCGAATATTTTGTTCGTTGCATTGATGGGATGGAACATCGGCTTGAATGCCGGCAGCATGACGAGCGGCCTGCTTGGCATGATGCTCAGCATGGTCGGCATTCTCTTGCCGAGCACTGCGTTCACTTATTTGGCCACGCGCTGGGTACATCGCAATCGGGATATGCGTGCGGTACGCGCATTCAAATCAGGAATGGGGCCAGTCGTCGTCGGCCTGATGTTCGCCACTGGCTGGATACTGGCAAGCATACATGACGTGCCATCCACAGACTGGCCGCTGTGGCTACTGACGGCTATTACGATAGTACTGATATTGAGAACCAGGATTCACATCCTGTGGCTGCTGGCTGCCGCGGCGCTATTGGGATGGTTGGGCGTCGTGTAAACCTCCCGCAGAAAAATTTTCGGGACGCTGACGCCTTACAGCAATCGTAAACGTTCCACCGCCTCAGTAATTGCCTGCGGCTCATACAGACGCGTGATCTTGCGCGTAGCCGGGATCAATACATTCAAATCACTATTCAATACTTCATTCTTCACTGCGAGCAATTGCGATGGATGCATGGAAAATTCACGCAAGCCCATGCCCAGCAATAAACGCGTCATCTGAATATCACCTGCCATTTCACCACAGACAGAAATCTCTATCCCCGCTTTTGCGGCGATCGCAATCGTGGTCGAGAGCAGATACAACACGGCCGGGTGCAAAGGGTTGTAGAGGTGAGCAACTTCATGATCGACGCGATCGATGGCCAGCGTGTACTGGATTAAATCATTGGTGCCGATTGACAGAAAATCGAGTCGCTTGATGAACAGGGGAAGCGTCAATGCGGCGGCTGGAATTTCAATCATCGCGCCGATCGGCAGGATCGGATCAAACTTGATTTTTTCTTCACGCAATTGCGCTTTTGCCTGCGCAATCATCAGCAAGGTTTGATCGATTTCAAACGCATGCGCCAGCATAGGCACCAGTAATTTGATCGGACCAAATGCAGATGCGCGCAAGATCGCACGCAACTGCGTCATGAACATTTGCGGTTCCGACAGGCAGAGCCGAATCGCACGCAAACCCAACGCCGGGTTGAGCGCGGTCTGCTCCGCAAAATCCATAGGCTTGTCGGCACCGATATCCAGCGTACGTATCGTGACCGGACGACCTTTCATCGCAATCACAGCTTTTTTGTAAGATTCGAATTGCTCGTCTTCCGACGGCAGTTTGTGCGCGTGTCCGGTACGTCCCATGAACAGGAATTCAGAACGAAACAAGCCGATACCATGTGCACCGGCATCCATCGCGTGCGCACAATCGTCGGGGAATTCGATATTCGCAAGCAAAGTGATTGCTGTGCCGTCGATGGTTAGCGATGGCGTTTTTTTCAGCTTGCCGAGCTTTTTCCGATCACGTATCTGGCGCGCCTGTTTCTCGCGATACTGATCAAGCACTACTGAGGTGGGTGCAACCACCACCACACCGGCATCGCCATCAATGATCAGCCAATCGCCTTGTTCTATCAGAACTGAGGCATTGGAGACGCCTACCGTCGCCGGAATGTCCAGACTACGCGCCACGATGGCGGTATGTGAGTTTTGCCCGCCAACGTCGGTGATGAATCCACTAAAAGCGCTATCACGAAACTGCAGCATGTCGGCCGGTGAAATATCGTGCGCCACGACGATCATGCTGGCAACACCTTCTGCAGCATCGACTTTCGGCAGGAAGTTCGCACTACCAGTCAACGCCTTGAGTACACGCTCACCGACTTGTTGAATATCGGCCTTGCGTTCACGCAGATAGGTGTCTTCAATTTCTTCGAACTGCGCCGACAATTCTTCAATCTGTGTAACCAGTGCCCACTCGGCGTTGTAGTTACGTGAGCGAATGATATCGAGCGGCATTTCGGAAATCATGGGATCCGACAGGATCAATGCATGTACATCGATGAATGCACCCAATTCAGCCGGGGCGTCTTTCGGCAATTCATTCCAGATGGTTTGCAGCTCGGAATGTACAGCTGTAATCGCGCATTGCAGCCGCGCGACTTCCGCTTCTACCTGATCATCAGCAATCAGGTAATGCTGGACGTCGAGTGCGGCAGGAGCGAGGATGTGCGCGCGGCCGATCGCAATACCGCGGGATACCGGAATGCCATGTAACGTGAAAGAAGTCATCAAAATCAGGTCCAGTCCGTGTCATTAAAACTGAAGGCAATGTGAAAAACAGACCAGTGCATGCAAGCAAAACGCCTGCCATTTGCTCCGGCTTGATTATTCTTGATTACTCGCCTTCACCGAACTTATCTTGAATCAGCAATTCGAGCGCGTCGAAGCATTCCTTTTCATCGGGGCCGTTGGTTTCCAGCATGACCTTGGAGCCTTTGCCAGCTGCCAGCATCATCACGCCCATGATGGACTTGGCGTTGACGCGGCGTTTGTTGCGCGTCATCCAGACTTCGCTTTGGTATTTTGCGGCGAGCTGTGTCAGCTTGGCAGAAGCACGCGCATGCAGACCCAGTTTGTTGACAATCTCAATTTCTTGTTCGATCATTTTTCTTATAAGAATTATTTACATCAAATTAATCAATTCGCCGAGAGCCTTACACGGTTATCCACCCTGACCGCGCCTCCTTGGCCACCGGCTAATGCCATTTCTACTACAACATCCAAAGTGTCGTGCCGATACGTAATTGCCCGCAATAACATCGGCAAACTGATTCCGGCAATCACTGCAACATTTTCAACATGACACAAACCCAGAGTGCAATTTGAAGGCGTGCCACCCATGACATCGGTAATCACCAGTACGCCGGACCCGTCATCCAGTTGCACGATGGCGTTCTTGGCCAGTTGCTCGACTTCGCAAGTATCCTGATCGGCGTTGACATCTATCGCGTCCAGTCTTTCCGGACGCGAACGGAACACATGGGTCGCCGCCGAGATAAAGGCTTGCCCCAATGGTGCATGCGTCAATAACAGGATACCAACCATCAGCTTTTTTTCACCCGAATTCTTGCATTAACTTGCGCAGATTTTGTAACACAGCAGCTCAAACAGTCTTTCATTTTCTTACGAATTCCATGTGTCGGCCTGCTGCTCCAACGCATTCACAAACATGGCGGCGACATCGAAACCGGTTTGCTGCCGGATTTCCTGGAAGCAGGTTGGGCTCGTGACATTTAATTCGGTCATGTAATCGCCAATCGCGTCCAATCCTACCAGCAACAAGCCTCTCTTTAAAAGGACAGGGGCCAAGGCTTCGCCAATCTCTCGATCGCGGGCCGAAATTTCATGCGCCACGCCGACACCGCCAACTGCGAGATTACCGCGAATTTCTGTTCCCTGCGGAATGCGTGCCAGGCAATAAGGCACGACTTGGCCACCGATCAGCAAAATGCGCTTATCACCCTGCGTAATTTCCGGAATGTAACGCTGCACCATGATGGTTCGACGGCCATTGTCCGTGAGCGTCTCTATGATGGAACCGAGATTCAGTGCATCGTCCATGACACGGAAAATTCCGGCGCCGCCCATGCCATCCAGGGGCTTCAGAATGATATCCCGGTGCTCATCATGAAACGCCCGCACCCGCGCGGCATCACTGCTGACCAAGGTCGGCGTGATGTAGTGCGGGAATTGCGCAATCGCGAGTTTTTCATTAAAGCTGCGTATGGCTTCCGGCTTGTTGAAGATGCGTGCGCCTTGCTGTTGCGCCAGCTCCAGCAGGTAGGTGGCGTATATGTATTCCATATTGAAGGGCGGATCCGTGCGCTCCAGAATCGCATCGAAAGCGGTCAAATCCTGCGCCTGCGGCACGTCTCGCCTATACCAATTGACAGGGTCGTCCGTCAGTGTCACCCGAGAACTATTGGCCACCACCTTGCCGCCTTCAAACGCCATATCCTTGTGCTGAAATACATGGATTGCATGACCGCGACGCGCCGCCTCCGTCATCATCGCGTAAGTGCTGTCCTTGTATATCTTGAAGCCATCCAGCGGATCGCATATGAACGCTATTTTCATCCGGCACACCTTGAAAAATCATACTGCCTGCCATAATGGCGAGCAGGTTTTAAATACAGGAAAACTGCTGCAACGTGATTTTTCTGCCTCACTCATGCAGCATTTTTCAGCCCGACAACGACACGCTTGAGGCGCTAATATACTTCCGGATTAGGATCGGTTTTTTCCATTTCCAGCGAAGCGGCCAGCAAAGCCAGACGCGCAACGACACCGTACATGTAAAAACGATTCGGCGCAGCAGTGCCCGGTTTGGCCTGGTAATCAGGCAACGCATGTTGATGCGCAAATGCCAACGGCACGAAATGTGCGCCTGGCGCATTCAGGTTTTCATCATTGCCGCGCTCGGCATGAACCCGATAGAAGCCGCCGACCACGTAGCGATCGATCATGTAGACGACGGGTTCCGCGACTGATTCATTGATGTGCTCAAAAGTCGGCACACCCTCCTGGATCATCACGTCCGTGACCTCCAGACCATCTTTGACGACGGCCATCTTGTTGCGCTGCTTGCGGTTCAAATCCTTCAGCTCGCTCGCATCGTGTACCGTCATGATGCCCATGCCATAGGTGCCGGCATCGGCCTTGACGATCACGAATGGCTTTTCCTTGATGCCATACTCCTTGTACTTCTTGCGTATTTTGGCGAGCAGGGTATCGACATTTGAAGCAAGACAATCCGCACCGATATTTTCATTGAAGTTGACGCCTTCGCACTTCATGAAATAAGGATTCAACATCCACGGATCAACATCGATCATCTTGGCAAATTTCTTCACCACGTCATCGTAGGCCGCGAAGTGATTGGTCTTGCGGCGCACCGCCCAGCCGGCATGCAAAGGCGGCAGCAGGTTTTGTTCGTTGACGTTATCCAGTATCGACGGCAAGCCGGAAGACAAGTCGTTATTCAGCAAGATGGTGCAGGGGTCGAAATTTTTAAGCCCGACGCGACGACCATTGTGCGAACGCTCCAGCGGCTCCAGCGTCAAGGTCGTGCCATCCGGCAGCTCTATCGGTGTAGGTCCGGTCACATCCGGATTAAGGGAGCCTAGACGTACATTCAACCCGGTTTGACGGAAGATCTGCATCAGACGTGCGACGTTTTGCAGATAAAAGGTATTGCGTGTATGGCCTTCTGGAATCAGCAATAAATTCTTGGCGTCCGGACAATATTTTTCAATCGCGGCCATCGCCGCCTGCACCGCCAAAGGCAGCATTTCCGGGGAAAGGTTGTTGAACCCACCGGGAAACAGATTGGTATCGACAGGTGCCAGTTTGAAACCTGCATTACGCAGATCGACCGAACAATAAAAAGGCGGCGTATGTTCCTGCCATTCCAGCCGAAACCAGCGCTCAATAGCTGGAGTAGCCGTGAGAATCTTTTTCTCAAGGTCGAGCAACGGACCGTTCAAGGCCGTGACGAGATGCGGAACCATATAAACCTTTTTGCTGAACTATCGTTAATTGATGCTGATTTTAAACGGGAAACAGCCACCGCGCCTTTGGCCCGATTACCAAATCAGCTTAATTTGAGCATACCTAGATTAGGGCTGAAGGCCAATTTAAAAGCCCAAAATGAAAAAAGCGCCCCGCAAGGAGGCGCTTTTGAAGCCCGCTTGCGCGGGTCAGGGAGAAACAGATTACGAGTGGTAAGCCGACTCACCGTGGCTGGTGATGTCCAGACCTTCGCGCTCTTCTTCTTCTGGCACACGCAGACCGATAACCAGGTCAACCAGTTTGAAGGCGATGAAGGCAACAACAGCGGACCAGATTACTGTGGTGATCACACCCTGGGTTTGAATCCAGACTTGACCCATGATCGAGTAATCAGGAGCAACAGCGTTCGCAACATAGTCGTACACGCCAGAGCCGCCGAGTGATGGAGCTGCAAATACACCGGTCAGGATCGCACCGAGAATACCACCAACGCCATGCACACCGAACACGTCGAGCGAGTCATCTGCGCCCAACAAGCGTTTCAGACCGTTCACACCCCACAAGCAGACGATACCAGCCAGCAGACCGATTACCAGTGCGCCCATCGGGCCGACGAAACCGGCCGCAGGTGTAATCGCAACCAAACCAGCAACCGCACCGGATGCAGCACCCAGCATCGAAGGTTTTCCTTTAGCCATCCATTCGCCGAAGGTCCAGGTGCAAACTGCAGCAGCTGTAGCCAACAGAGTATTGACGATTGCCAAAGCCGACAAGCCGTTTGCTTCCAGACCTGAGCCTGCGTTGAAACCGAACCAGCCCACCCACAGCAAGGAAGCACCGATCATGGTCATGGTCAGCGAATGAGGAGCCATCGCTTCTTTGCCGTAACCAACGCGTTTGCCGATAACGTATGCACCAACCAAGCCTGCGATAGCAGCATTGATGTGAACCACGGTACCGCCAGCAAAGTCGAGTGCACCTTTTGCGAACAACCAGCCGGAAACAGCAGTCGCAGCTTCAGCAGCGGCAGCATCTGTGTAAGCATCAGGACCAGGCCAGAACCAAACCATGTGCGCCATAGGCAAGTACGAGAACGTGAACCACAGAACCATGAACAACAGGACTGCAGAGAATTTCACACGTTCTGCGAACGCACCGACGATCAGGCCGCAAGTAATCGCTGCGAACGTAGCTTGGAAGGCAACAAAGCTGAACTCAGGAATCACAACGCCTTTGCTGAAGGTAGCAGCGACTGTTTCAGCCGTGATGCCTTTCAGGAACAAGCGATCGAAACCACCAATGAACGCGTTACCTTGTGTGAATGCCAGCGAGTAGCCGTACACACACCACAACACCACGATCACCGAGAACACCATGAAGACTTGCATCAGCACGGACAGCATGTTTTTCGAACGGACCAACCCGCCGTAAAACAATGCCAAGCCCGGGATCGACATCATGATCACGAGGATGGTTGCAATTGACATCCACGCCACGTCGCCTTTATTCGGCACAGGTGCCGGTGCGGCGGCTGGCGCTTCTGCTGGTGCAGCTGCGGCCGCTGCTGGAGCTGGCGCGGCTGCCGGTGCTGCCACTACGGCCTCAGTTGCAGCCGGAGCAGTCGCCTCCTGTGCAAAGGCCGGTGCCGCAAAACCCACGGCAACCAACAAAGCACCAGTTGCCAGGGCGCTTGCGAATATTTTTTTGATACTCATCTCATTCCCCTTAAAGTGCTTCTTTACCGGTTTCACCGGTGCGGATGCGGACAACTTGCTGCAAGTCATAGACGAAAATCTTGCCATCGCCAATTTTGCCGGTACGCGCTGCAGTTTCGATTGCCTCGATAGCACGATCAACGATCGTGTCATCGACAGCTGCTTCGATTTTCGTTTTAGGCAAGAAATCCACCACGTATTCCGCACCGCGATACAACTCGGTATGACCTTTTTGGCGACCGAAGCCTTTGACTTCAGTCACGGTAATGCCTTGAACGCCGATCGCAGACAAGGCTTCCCGCACTTCATCCAACTTGAAGGGCTTGATAATGGCGGTAATCAGTTTCATTTGAACCTCTTACGTTATTTTTTAAATTAGAAAGCTTTGGAAATCGACAATACTGCAGTTGTCTCGCCCAGTTTTTTCGATTTGCCAGCGCTGTTCTTCGCGGAGTAGAAAGTCTTATCTGCGTCGGTACTGATGACAGCCAGACCGATAGTTGCAAATCCGAAGTCGCGCGCGAGGCTGACTTTATAGTCGGTGTAATCGGCGTTAGCTACGTTCTTGACGTTTTGTTGACCAACATGGAAACCCAAGGTGGTTTTATCGGCAACTTCAAAGTTTGCATTCAACTCAAGGTAGTCGGAACCGTCGGAATTAGCTGCGCCAAAGAAATCGGAAACGGCATTGCTGTACTTAAGAGTGAACCATTTATATGTTGCTGCGGCGTACAGTTCGGTCGTGTCGTATTTTTGACCACCGGAAATTTGAGCGCCTGGATAGTAGTAGTACAAAGCACCTACGTCAGCAGTAATGTCTGGAGTAATCGCAAACTTGTAGCCTGCATACAGATCCATTTCAATCGAACCGTTTGTGAAAGAGGTGCCGCTAACGTTCGAGTTCCAGTTGCCGACATAGAAGCCGCTCGAATGCGCGTAGTCAAAACCGCCTTGAATGGTTGGCTCTTTAAATGTTTGCGAAATACCACGGAAACGGTAATCTGTTGCTACAGTCAAGTTGCCTGTGAAGGTATGTTCTGGTGTTGCAGCTACTTGTGCGTTAGCAACGCCAGCAAATGCACCCATTACAGCGACTGCAAGAATCAGTTTTTTCATGATATTCCCTTTAAAGTTAAATATAGAAACCAAACATTGGTTGTCCTCAGGTCTACATTTAGCAGGACTCATGCCAGCTTTATCAGCTGAAATGTATTATCATTTTTACTATTAATCCTTATCCAATACTATTTTCTTAAGCAGTCCAAACATTTTTGCGCACCCTTATGGCGCATATGAACACGAAATGCACTTTAACGGTGCTGGAATAATCACTCTTTGCGAGGAAACAATGGAAAAACCTAATTTTTTTAACGATATGCAAGACAAGATCAATCAGGTTTTGGAGAACTCGCCTGTCAAAGACATTGAAAAAAATGTAAAAGCGATGATGAATCAAGGGTTTTCCAAGCTGGATTTGGTTACGCGCGAAGAATTCGATGTGCAAGCGCAGGTTCTTGCCACTACACGCGCCAAGCTGGAAGCGCTTGAGACGCAAGTAGCCGCGCTGGAAGCGCAATTGAAGAAGTAAGAACAGAGCGCCAGCGTGCTTAAATCGCACAAGTCCGCATTTTCAGCATCTGCATGTATAAAGATGTAGTCGCTGAAAGTGCAGGCTTTTTCCCCACACTGTTTTACCTAATATTTACTGTTTTTAATTTTTTCAAACGCGGACATTGATGCCGAAACTGCAGGGGGTGCCATGCGCATGAGCGACGAAGAATATTTCCGCAGTTGCGTAGCCCAGGAACGCCATTTGGCGCAATTACGCGGGCATCACAATATCGAAGAATTCTATGAAAGCGCCGGCTCCTTGTGGGAAAGCACTCAAGTCTTACCCAAATGGACACGTGACTGGAAAGCCTGCGGCCCCCTGATTGCAGAATACGAATTGGTCATCGGCTATCGCGACCTGCCCGACGACTCGCATGGCAAGGCTATACATATAGGCAGCACCACAGTTGTGCACTTTTCTGATCACCCGAGCAAAGATCAGGCACTGAGATACGCGATCGTCAAAGCAGCGATTGCCCATCTGGAACACGCCAGGCACTGCAAACACTGATTCCAGCATCCGCTGCCCTGCAGTAAATTCAAGGAGTGTCATGAGCCTAGCCGTTTTGACGAGTCGTGCGCTGGCAGGAATGCAAGCGCCAGAAGTAACGGTAGAGGTTCATCTTGCCAATGGATTGCCTTCATTTACGATCGTCGGCTTGCCGGAGACCGAGGTCAAGGAATCGAAAGATCGTGTACGAGCCGCTTTGCAGAATGCAGGGTTTGAATTCCCTGCCAGACGCATAACAGTCAATCTTGCCCCGGCCGATTTACCCAAAGAAACCGGCCGCTTTGATTTACCTATCGCGCTCGGTATATTAGCCGCATCCGGCCAAATGCCTGCCGAAGCGCTAAGCGAATATGAATTTGCTGGCGAGCTATCTCTATCGGGCGAATTGCGTCCGATCCGCGGTGCACTGGCAATGACATTTGCGATGCATCGCAACAGCGATAAAAGCGGCAAGCAACGCGCCTTTATTTTGCCGCGCATGAATGCGGATGAAGCGGCATTGGTGCGCGACGTCACGATCTTTCCCGCTGATTCGCTATTACAGGTTTGCGCACATTTCGCCGCAACGGATCCGGACGCACGGCTGACACGCCATGTCGCCACACCACTCAGTGAACGACCGAGCTATCCAGATATGGCCGATGTAAAAGGACAGGCACAAGCAAAGCGTGCACTGGAAGTGGCCGCGGCCGGCGCGCATAGCTTACTGATGATTGGACCTCCGGGCACGGGCAAGTCGATGCTCGCGGCGCGTTTTGCCGGCATCCTGCCGCCGATGACAGATGATGAGGCCTTGGAATCTGCTGCCGTGCAATCGCTGACCAGCGGCTTTACCACTGCGCGCTGGAAAGTCCGTCCATATCGTGCACCACATCACACCGCTTCTGGCGTGGCATTGGTAGGTGGAGGCGGGACGCCAAGGCCAGGAGAAATTTCTCTGGCACATCGCGGTGTTTTGTTCCTCGACGAGCTCCCTGAATTCAGTCGCGCGGTCCTAGAAGTTTTACGAGAACCGTTAGAGTCAGGACAAATTACCATCTCGCGTGCAGCACGACAAGCAGATTTCCCCGCGCGATTCCAGTTGATCGCTGCGATGAATCCCTGTCCTTGCGGTTACTTTGGCCACCCATCTAACAAATGCCGCTGTACACCTGATGTAATTACGCGTTATCAAGGAAAAATTTCCGGCCCCTTGCTTGATCGCATAGACATGCAAATTCAAGTCGGCGCACTCGCACATGAAGACTTGCTTAAACAGTCGACAGGTGAATCTTCCGAGCACGTCGCTGCACGCGTTGCGCACGCATCAACACGACAACTTTCGCGACAAGGCAAACACAACAATTTGTTGACCAATAGCGAAATGGACAGCCATTGCAAACCAGATGCTTCGGGTGAACAATTGTTGCGTACTGCAATGACGCGCTTGAACTGGTCCGCGCGCGCTTATCATCGCGTTTTGAAAGTCGCACGCACGATTGCCGACTTGGGCGATGCGCCAACTATCAGCCAGGCGCATGTGGCAGAAGCGATTCAATACCGACGTGCATTGCGCGAACAATAAATAAAGAAATCCTATAACTGCTTAAACGCACCAAAATCTGACATGTCACAGGCATGGTAATTGCGTACCAATGGCACTCCCCAACCAAGGACATGCCATGAAACTCAAAGCTCTTGCCTTTTCCCTCACCGCTCTTTTACACATCACAGCACACGCGGCACAGCCATTTCCCATCGAAGAAGCATCAATCAGCAAAATTCAAGCGGCGCTGAAAAGCGGCAAGCTGAGTTGCACGGATTTGGTGGATGCCTATCTCGCACGCGTCGCTGCCTACGACAAACAAGGTCCTGCGCTAAATGCAGTCCTCACGATCAATCCAGCAGCGCATGAACTCGCACTCGCCAAGGATGCCGAATTTAAAAAGACTCGCAAGCTGAGCGGACCTTTGCATTGCATTCCAATTGCTGCCAAAGATAATTACAACACGCTGGACATGCCGACTACCGGTGGCTCGGAAGCGTTGAAAGGCGTACGCCCTGCAGTGGAAAGTACCGTCACGCGCAAATTGCGTGCAGCAGGCGCCATCATTTTGATGAAAACCAATATGCATGAACTGGCATTGTCGGGCACTACCGTCAGCTCACTCGGCGGCCAAACCCGCAATCCTTACGATCTGACGCGTACACCTGGCGGCTCCAGCGGCGGCACTGGCGTTGCGATTGCGGCGAACTTTGCTACAGCAGGCTTGGGCAGCGATACGGTCAACTCGATACGCTCACCAGCGTCGGCCAATTCACTGGTCGGCTTTCGTTCAACCCTGGGCCTAGTCAGTCGTGCCGGCGTGATGCCGGTATCGGATACGCAAGACGTGGTCGGACCTATCACGCGTTCAGTCGCTGATGCCGCCATCATGCTCGACGTCATCGCCGGCTTCGATGCTGCCGATGTAACAAGCGCACGTGGCGCCAGTCACATTCCAAAAACCTACACCGCCTATCTCGATCCACACGGATTGAAAGACGCACGCATCGCTGTTTTGAAAACATTTTTGGGCAACAAACCTGAACATGAAGAAGTCAATCTCGCGATGGCAGATGCAATCAAGGCATTGAAAAAAGCCGGTGCTACCGTAGTGGAAATTGACGATCCAATGTTTGATGCCGGTGCAATCAACAATGATTACGATGTACAGAAATGGGAATTCAAACCGCTGTTCAATGCCTATCTGCAAAGCCTGGGAGACGCGACGCCAATAAAGAATCTCAACGAATTCATCGCATCCGGCAAGTTCAACAAACCAACGCTGGAAAAATTCTTGAGCGCTTCGAACTCGATTGAAACACCACGCGAACAAAAGGAATATTTGCTGCGCTTGTCGAAACTGGATGGCTTGCGTGATCGCTTGTTGATGCGCATGAAAGAACAGAATGTCGATACCATCATCTATCCATTACAAAAACGCTTGGTCGTGCCAATTGGCGAACTGAACCAGGCAGATCGCAATGGCATTCTGGCTGCGATGACAGGCTTCCCGGCGCTCACCGTACCTATCGGTTTTTCAAAACCAAGTGCCTATGCACCAATAGGCGTCCCTATCGGCATGGATATCATGGGCAAGCCGTTTGACGAAGCGATCTTGGTAAAAGTGGCTTATGCGTTTGAACAGGCAACGAAAGTTCGCAAACCGCCCAGCACTACACCCGCATTGAAATAAGTTGGCATCCTGATGCTGCTGCACACATCGATGCATAAACATGGTGTGTGCGACAGCATTTGTCAAAGCTAATGGAAAGTAAATCGAGATTTGAAAGTCGTACGCGATCGTTCAATCAAGGTGCATCGACAATTTCAGGCTCGCCATTTGGATAAGGATGCAGGCAATACACTTTGCCTGTCTTGCCCTTCATATGCGCTTGCGGCCAAGTACCCTTGATCTTGTACAGAACGGCATGGGAAAACAGCACAGGCCCTTCGATCACCTTGGCTTTTTTCAAACCACTTTGCTTCAAGCAAGCCTTACCTGTTGTGTCGTACAAGGCCTGCCATGCATCCGGCGAAGATGCAGACGCAGATCCGGCCACACCCAATACTGCGAAAACTAAAGTAGTGCTGGTGACGATGCGTCGCATGGCCAAGTTCATGACTTTCCTTTTAGTTATACGTCCAAAAATTTTCGCAATAGCGCTGGCGCTTGGCGTTTAATCACTGAGAGTATTTTTATACAGCGGGAATAATGCTTGTTTCATACAAGCCAGCCAGCGGTTTCTTTTTCTTGGCCCATGCAACAGCTTCTTGCGCTTCTGCCAGTGTCATCACGGATGCCTTTTCCCGATTGCGAATAAAGGATACGCCCTCAAACACACCTTCCTTGCTACGCATGGCTTTCGCATACACCGGCGCATCTTTTTCGCCAGCGTTCATTTTGCATTGCTGGACGATATAGCGTTGATCGAGTTCAGTCATAAAAGTTCGATTTCAAAAAATAGTGAAGTAGTTGGATTACATCAATTGATATGCGACGCTTCGAATGCCAGCATGTTCCATGTCACGCCCATCCGCACATCGGTTTTCAACTCAACCAGTTTTCGCGATACAGCGAGCTGCGCGCTATCCTTGCGCAAGCGTTCACCCAGGCCATCTTTCAAAATGCCGGCACCCGCCATGATACGTGCGATATCGCCGTAACTCTGCAATAGCTTGGCGGCAGTCTTCACGCCAACTTTGGAAACACCTGGAATACTGTCCGATACATCTCCCATCAAGGCCAACAGATCCGTCAACTTTTCCGGCGACACGCCAAATTTTTCTTCCACCCATTTACTGTCGTGCCATTCGCTCTTGAAGTGATCCCACAGCACTGCGCCGTGCGCAATCAGCACATGCAAATCCTTGTCGGTAGACGCGATGACTGCATCGCCTCGACCTTCTGCCAGCCAGCGCATGACACCGGTCGCGATCACATCATCGGCTTCCACTTCAGGCACCGAGACTACCCGTAGCCCGAGTGTCGCCAGTTGCGTGTAAAAATCCGGCAGGCGTTCGCGCAAGACATCAGGCATTGCCTCCCGTTTTTCACGATATTGCGGATATAAATCATGCCGCCACGTATGACCGCCAAAATCGAAAGCCGGCAATACATGCGTAGGCTGATGCGTCGCCAGAAGCTTTTTAAACGACGCGATCGAGTGGCGCAGTGCAGCCTCCGCCTTGGCCGCTGTGTCGGGTTCCACATTTGCTTCGTACACACGCCGCACGATGTTCAAGCCATCGATTGCCAGCAGTTTTCCCATGAGTGATGGCCTTATGACAGTTTTACAGAGTTTCTAAGTTCCCAAGATTTTACTCGCCTTGCCAAGACGGCAATCATTCCGTCCGCATACAAGTACGAGAATTGCAGAACGATATAGCGCACGGTGTAACATAGCTATCCCGCATCCGACTTCATGGCCATGATTTTTTCACCTACCCACTTGCGCAATACGATTTTCATCGCCAGCCTTTTCTTGCTGAGCGCGTGTTCGCCCAAGTACGATTGGCGCGAAGTACGCAGCGAAACAGCTCCTTACATGGTTGCCTTGCCAACCAAGCCGACAACACACACTCGGGAAATCGATTTAAAAGGCATACCGGTATCGATGACGATGGTCGCATCCGAGGTCGATGACATTACGTTTGCCGTTGGTAGCGCGGAGTTGCCAGACGCTGTGCAAGCTCAGGTTTCGCTGGCCGCAATGAAGACCGCGATGGTCAACAATATAGGCGGCACCATCCGACAGGAAAAAGTGCTGACCATGCTGCAATCGATGAATGCCCCCGGCACCGTAGCACTCACCGAAATTGAAGCCAGCGGCCCCACATCGAACGGTCAGAAACGTGTTTTGTTTGCGCGCTTTCTGGCAAAAGAAAAGCACGTGTATCAACTGGTCGTGATCGGCCCCGAGAAATCGGTCAGCCGTGATGTAGTGACTATCTTCTTCTCTTCATTCAAATTGAACTAGCGCACAAGCATTTCTGTCTTTACAGGTATATCCTGTTTGCAAGATGCATACATAAGCGCGCTAGAAGCCGTTTTGAAATCGTGCTATCGTTTTATCAAGTTCACATCTAGGAGAATGCTCATGTTAATTACGTTCAAATCCAAAGCTGCTGCCGAGGTCATGATGTATGAAGAACATGCAAATCGTATTCTCGACCTTCTGCATAAAGACCATAAACGCGGCGTCATTACCGCAGCAGAAACAGACAATGCCATCAAATTATTGGAGAATGAAATAATCGAAAGCAAGGCGCATTTCGCATCCGAAGCAGTACTGCGCGACGTCGTTGCCCACCATGGCGAAGACGGCGATGACAACGAGCACGAACAACCTGAGGCGGTGCATTTTTCAACACGCGCCTACCCGCTGCTTGAAATGCTGCGAGCCGCAAGAGAAGAAAACAAAGATGTGGTGTGGGGCGTTTAAGCGGCACTGAAATAGCCGTGAATCGCATACTAAAATCTTTAGCTAACTCCCCGGGCAATCACCTGCTAAGCTCTGAATGATACAAGCGGAGCAGTTTGCAATATTGAAACTGTCTCCCGCTTGGCTCTACATTCAAATTTGATACTTCAATCTCAGTCCCTCTTGTCAAGTTTCGGTCAAATTCGTTACTGGCGCTCGAGTCTGCACACCAAGCAAGAAACTTCGGCAATTTATCCCGCATAATGCGCGCGGACCTGCGGCTCCCGTTACAATCACGACATTGAAAATCACGAGCATTTGCATGGTCATTCTTGCAAGTTGACTCAGGCAGGAAGCCGCCTTGAACGATCATTGCATCGCGCATGGCTTACTCCGCCATAACGAAAACTTAATGTGGCGACCATTCATTTAAAACCCGACTCACTTTCTTTCACTTTACACGGTGCTGCGCAAGCGGTCACCGATGTTGGCCGTGGCATCGCATTGCCGCAATCGCTGGCGCGGATTTTTGCGCAAACCAATGCAACACCGCAGGCACGCGGCGCGATTCAGGATATTTCTTATCATTGCATGCGCCATATCGGTCGCGCAGAATCTTTGCTCAATGCGATGACGACCAAGCAAACCGAACCGGCAATTTTGCACGGCCTGCTATGTTGTTCGCTAGCGCTGATTTCGGATCCGGAAGCAGCCACAGCGGGCGCACGTTACAGCGATTTCACCGTGGTTGATCAAGCTGTAACAGCCGCCGCCGCAGATCCTGACATGGCACATGCAAAAGGCATGGTCAACGCCATCTTGCGGCGCTTTCTGCGCGAACGCGATGCATTGATGAAAAGCGCAGCGGGTACGCAAATGGCGGTCTGGAATTATCCGGACTGGTGGATAGATCGCATGCGCTCAGCCTATCCGCAAGATTGGCAAGCAATATTGGCAGCTGGCAACGCCGCGCCACCACTGACTTTACGCGTCAATCAACGCAAGATCAGCGTAGCCGATTATCTTGCAATGTTGTCACAACAAGACATCGCTGCCACGCCTATAGGTCCATTTGCCGTACGACTTCTGCAAGCAACACCGGTCAGTCAAATTCCCGGCTTCATCGATGGTTTGGTATCTGTGCAGGATGCGGCCGCTCAATTGGCAGCGCCTTTACTTGATCTGCAAGATGGCATGCGCGTACTCGATGCCTGTGCAGCACCAGGCGGCAAAAGCGGCCACATCCTGGAAACAGCCAACGTAGAACTGATCGCGCTGGATAGCGACGAACGCCGGATGTCACGCATCACCGAAAATTTAGAGCGCCTGCAATTGCAGGCGTCACTGTTGGTCGGCGACGCGAGTGAAAACAGCTGGTGGGATGGCAAACCCTTCGACCGCATTCTGGCCGACGTGCCATGCACCGCATCCGGCATCGTGCGTCGTCATCCAGATATACGCTGGCTGCGACGCAAAAGTGATACTGCACAGCTTGCAACAATTTCCGGTGAAATTCTCGACAACCTTTGGCAGATGCTGCGGGCGGATGGTAAATTGCTATTTGTGACATGCTCGCTGTGGCCGCAGGAATCGGAGGCGCAGGCAGCCGCGTTTGCTGTGCGCAATAATGCAATCAGATTACCGGCACCAGGGCAATTGTTGCCGACCGCAAGTTTGGAAAGCGATCACGACGGCCTGTTTTACGCATTGTTTCAAAAATCCGAAATCTGACATTTTTATTCAACCGATACAATCTTCCAGGCGATTGCACTGTCCTCACGCGTGAAACAAAAATTCTCCATTTCCCTTTACTGGCTATGCGCCACCTTGCTGCTGGCGTGTTCGCTGCAGTTCGTGACCGCACATGCAGCGGACGGCATAGAGATAGAACAGGCGCATCTGGAAGAAAGCGGTGAAGGCTATCGACTCTCATCAACCTTTGTTTTCGATTTGAATCGCGGACTGGAAGATGCATTGACGCGTGGTATTCCCTTGTACTTCACGACTGAGATTGAAATCACCAAACCGCGCTGGTACTGGTTTGATGCAAAACAAATCGTTGAATCGCAAACCATACGCATTTCCTACAATGTGCTCACGCGCCAGTATCACGCCGCCATTACCGGTCGCCTGCAGCAAAGTTTTCCGACGCTGGACGATGCACTCTCTCTTGTGCGCCGTCCGAATCGCTGGGTGGTCGCGGACCGCAATGCATTGAAGGTCGGTCAAACTTATGCTGTTGCAGTCCGCATGCAACTCGACGTCGCACAGTTGCCCAAACCGTTTCAGGTCCATGCCCTCAATAGCAGTGACTGGCGCCTGACATCAAACTGGAAGCACTTCCTTTACACGGCGGAACGGCAGTGACCAGGTTACTTCGGTATTTGCTGGTAGTTGGCGGCGCCGTTATCAGTATCTTGCTATTCCTGCTGGCCTCTGCGTCAGAAAACTCCAACCTGTTCGAACGCAATTATCCGTGGTTGCTGATTCTCAATGCAGTCGTTGCCGCGGCATTGCTGACCTTGGTTGTGTTGTTGTTGTTACGTTTATACAAGCGTTATCGGCGCGGCAAGTTTGGCTCCAAGCTGATGGCGAAACTGGTCTTGCTATTCGCCATGATCGGCATCTTGCCGGGCGCTGTAATTTATACAGTATCCGTGCAATTTGTTTCGCGCTCGATCGAATCCTGGTTTGACGTACGCGTTGAATCCGCGCTGGAGTCCGGCCTCAATCTCGGCCGTGCCGCACTGGATGCTTCACTGGATGAACTACGTGTCAAAGCGCGCAACATGGCACTGGAATTATCCGACTCATCCGAAGCGACACAGATTACGCAACTCTCGCGCATACGCGATCAAAACCTGTCGCAGGAAGCCGTCATCGTGACAGCTAACGGGCAGATGGTGGCAAGTTCCGGCTCGCAACTCAGCGCGTTCCTCCCCGACCTGCCTACGGCAGCGATGTTGCGCCAGGCCAGGCTGACGCGTGGTTATGCGGTCATCGAAGGTAATACCGATTTTCAAGACAACAGCCCGGCCGTCAGTGACGCCACAACCAATACGATCACACAGCCAGCCGCCAACCCAGGGAACAGCTTGCGCTTGCGTGTCGTCGTCGCGATCCCGAGTGCAAGCAAAACCTTATCCTTGCAAGCTGAATCTCGCTACCTGCAATTGTTGCAGCCGGTGCCGGAACAATTGGCAGCCAATGCTGAAGCGTTGCGGGTGGCCTACAGCGAATATCAGGAACGTTATATTGCACGGACCGGCCTGCGCAAAATTTATATTGTGACCTTGACACTGACCTTGCTGCTGGCAATTTTCGGCGCCATTGCCGGCGCATTTTTGATCGCCAGCGATCTGGCCAAACCGCTATTATTATTGGCCGAAGGTACCAAGGCAGTTGCGGAAGGTAATCTGTCGCCGCGACCGATTATCGCGACGTCGGATGAACTCGGCACCCTCACGCAATCTTTCAACACGATGACGCGACAGCTATTCGACGCGCGCGCATCAGTGGAAAAAAACCGCAATGAACTGGAAAACGCCAAAGGTTATCTGGAATCTGTACTCGCCAATATGTCGGCAGGCGTGATGGTGCTGGATCGCAATTTCAAGCTCGTCACCTGTAACGAATCGGTAGAACGCATACTGGAACATGACTTTGCCCAGCACATCGGCAAGCCCATCAAGGAAATCGATGGCTTGAGTGCCTTCGCACAAGTCATCACCCAATCGTTTTCCGAACAAAGTGCACAATCGGCAGCGGGCGGAGCGGGAACAGAGAATCTGCATTGGCAACATCAGATTGACGTACCGCGTCGCATGGGTGGACCGGAAGCAGAAAACGATATTTCGCTGCTGGCCCGTGGCTCGCGTTTGCCCGCCGCAAGAGATAGCGGCTATGTCGTGGTATTCGATGATATTTCGGATGTAATTTCAGCCCAGCGCTCAATTGCATGGGGCGAAGTGGCTCGACGCCTAGCGCATGAAATCAAAAATCCGCTGACGCCGATTCAATTATCGGCAGAACGTCTGCACATGAAGCTGGAAGGAAAATTAACCGGCGCGGATGCACAGGTGCTGGAACGCAGCACTGCCACCATCGTCAACCAGGTCACGGCAATGAAACGCATGGTTGACGATTTTCGCGATTACGCAAAAACTCCACCGGCCGTGTTATCCGAACTGGACTTGAATGCGTTGATAGAAGAGATTCTGCATCTGTATCTGGCAGGCGACGAGCGCGATATCATTCACGCACATTTAGGCGATGGCTTGCCGCACATTTTGGGCGACCCGACACAATTACGTCAGGTCATCCACAACTTGCTGCAGAATGCGCAAGACGCTGTAAGCGATCGCACAAACAAGGATGTGCCAGCGCGTATTGATATTATTACGGAAGAAATTCATTATCGAAGTTCGGATGGCGCCGTCAGTAACGCGGTGCAACTATCGATTACCGATAATGGCCCGGGTTTCTCTCCCAAGATTCTGGCGCATGCATTTGAACCCTACATTACTTCCAAACCGCGCGGAACTGGCTTGGGGCTTGCAATGGTGAAGAAGATTATCGAAGAACACGGTGGGCGTATCGACATCAAAAATCGAACGACCACGAATGGTGCAAAAATAGCAATTTTGCTGTTAAAGTTATCGTCCTGACAAAGTTCGAACTACAGGACTTGGATAGAAGATGACACTACGTTGAGGGAGGTGAACAGATGGCAAACATTCTAGTTGTTGACGACGAAATGGGAATACGCGAATTGCTCTCCGAAATTCTGGGGGACGAAGGGCATGTCGTGGCAACAGCCGAGAACGCCCAGCAAGCACGCGAATTGCGCGCTGCTGCAAAACCTGATCTGGTTTTACTGGATATCTGGATGCCGGACACAGACGGCGTGACTCTGCTCAAGGAATGGCAACGCGACGGCTTGTTGACGATGCCGGTGATCATGATGTCAGGACATGCGACCATCGATACCGCCGTCGAAGCGACCCGCATAGGCGCACTCAACTTCCTTGAAAAACCTATCTCGCTGCAAAAACTGTTGAAAGCCGTACAGCAAGGCATCTCGCGCGGACAGGAAGTAACCCGCGTGTCCTCGATCCCGGTGCGCGCACCGATCGCATCCACGGACATGCAGGCACATCATCTGGTCACGGACAAAAATCTGCCACCGGCAACCGGCATCGCTTACCAGCAAAGTATTCCGGCTTCACTGATGTCGGCCGATACGCAATTTTTTACTGCCTCGTTTGAATTGCCATTGCGCGAAGCACGCGATGCCTTCGAGCGCGCCTACTTCGAACATCATCTGGGCCAGGAAGGCGGCAGCATGACACGCGTCGCGGAAAAAACCGGCCTGGAACGTACGCACCTGTATCGCAAGCTCAAGCAGTTAGGTGTAGAGCCGGGCAAGATTGCAAAAAAAGGAATATGACACTGGCGTCTCTGGTGATGGGCGGGCGGGCCAAAGACCGCGAAGCCGTCATTTTCAGCAACATCGATAGCAAGCTGCAGACCGCGATTATTCTCGAAGGCCTGCCCGACGGCAACAGTGAACTCGATACTCTGACGCCCAGCCCCAACCTGACCATTGTCCGCATTGCTCCCGGCTGCATGTGCTGCGTTGGCAACATGATCATGCGCGTGCATTTGAATCGTATGTTGCGCACCAAGCCAGAACGACTTTACATCAGCGTTGCCAATAGCGAACACATAGAACAACTCCGCACCTTCCTCACACAAGCACCTTATGACGATTTGCTATCGCTGACGGATGACATCGTGTATCACACACAATAAAAAAAATCAAAAAAGCAATTCAAAAGCTATCAACTTAACAATGTCATTTCGCTCACATTGTTAACCATCGTTAGTTCTTCTCAATATTCCTTGTTACGTGCCGTTACCAAGTTATGAGCCAGGAAATTGGTTCAGGGCTTGAAATTTTTGCTATCTGCGCCATTTCTCTATCAACGCAATGATTTTATTGCATAGTCGCCAGGAGATTATATGAACGTTATCTACAACAGCGATCAATACAGCGTAGTGGAATTCGGTGCGGATGCCGATCAGGATGCATTGCGCTTTGGTGGTTATGAAATCATGGACAAACCTTCCAAGCGCGAAGTATTCATCGCCGGCGCGCTGGCAGAATCGTTTCGCCGCGACGTAAAGGATTTGATCGCGACAGAACCGAGCGTGGAAGAGATCGATGATTTTCTCGGCAGCTACGACTCATTCATGAGTCAGGCTGTGGTGTTTCACTAAGCCTGCTTTAGGCCAGCAAAAGCGATCCGCAGGGATCGCTTTTTTATTGCCTGACTTTCATTTAATATGCGGGATATTAAAAGCATACGTCTAGAATTTACTTTTACATCTCATCGCGATGCGCGCGAACTCTCATCAAATCAGCAGCAGCCAAAACCATGTTCACAAGGACTTGACCGCGCTGCTGGCCAGACACCTTGGGCACCCTTTTCAAAAACCCATCACTGATTTCAATCGCGCGGCTTTCGACAGCAGCATCGCTATCTGGCAAGCTAGCGGCGCAAAACCATTGATACTTGATGCAGCTTGCGGTGTGGGTTTATCAACCTTGCATCTGGCCGAGCAATTCCCCGATCACTTTGTGATTGGCGTCGATCAATCTGCAGATCGCATCGCCCGCAATACACAATGGCCGCAAGCGATGCCGCAAAATTTCATGCGTGTGCGTGCCGATTTGGTGGATTACTGGCGTTTGTTATTGCAAAGCGGAATAACGCTGGAGCGTCATTACATTCTTTATCCAAACCCGTGGCCGAAGATAGGACATTTGGCGCGGCGCTGGCATGGGCACGCCATTTTCCCGACGATTATTGCGCTGGGTGGCAGCTTAGAATGCCGCAGCAACTGGCGTATTTATATTGAAGAATTCAGTGCTGCATTAACGCAGGTAACGCAGCAGCAAGTGGCTTGCCTGCCTTATGTACCGCAACAGGCAATGACGCCATTCGAGCAAAAGTATCAAGCTTCAGGACATGCATTGTGGCATTGCCAGATACAGCTTGAGCCAGACACGCATGCCAGGCTTGTCGTGTAAGACGACGATCTTCATGTCCCGATCTCTCCGGCAAAACTTGATCAGTTGCCTGGGCTCAGGCTGCCAATTCATGCGGCTGCGGCATGTGCAGACGCGCAGGATCTGCACAGTAGGCGATCTTGCCGGCCGCTATCGTCGCCACCAGGCGCGCGCTACCCGCCGCTGAGACATCCACCATCAGCATATCGGCACGACCACCAACACGTATGTGTCCGCGATCTTCCAGACCCAAGGCACGAGCCGGATTTTGCGCCACCAGACACCATGCCTGCGCCAGTGTACACAAACCCAGATGCGCCAGCTTAAAGGGTGCATGCAACATCGCCGGATAATAATAATCGGAAGCCAGCATGTCGCACATGCCGCTCCTGACTGCATCTTCGGTTGCGAGACCGCCGCAATGGCTGCCGCTCAACAGTACATTCGGCGCGCCCATGACCACTTGATTGTCGAGTCCCATAGCCGTCAACAACGCTTCTTGCGTGCGCGGAAATTCGCTGATCGTCACACCTAATTCCTGATAGCGCTCACGCTGCAAAAACGTCTGGTCGCCATGTGAAGCCATGGGCACACCACGAGTACGGCAGGCTTTGGCCAGAGTGGCGATTACATACGGGACCTGATCCGAGCGCTCCTGCGCTTTTTTCAAGCGACGCAAATAGGTATTCGTGTCGCACCGTGCGCGCTCACTGTAAGTAGCCAACTTTTCCGGCGACAGGGCTCTCTCTGCAATCGCAGGCAAATGCTCATTAAAGGCCAGGAAATCGATGCGCCCCTGATGTATCCACTGCAATGCATCGGCCAGACCGTCGATATGATGATTTTCAAAACGCAAGTGGATACGATGATCGGCATGCGTCATCTTGCGCTGCCGTGCGACTTGTTCCAGCAGTGCGATCGCGGATTCACGCCCGCGCAAGCCGCCTTCCCACGAATAAGTCAAACCATGGCAGGCCGTAGTAATGCCGTTGGCGACTAACTGGCGATCTGTATCCGCCAGCGCGATCTCATGGGGAAAAAACGCATCCGGTCTTGGTTGCAACTGCCGCTCGAAGGCATCGCCATGAATATCCACCATCCCCGGCAACACCAGCAAGCCACCGGCGTCGAACACCGTTGGCGGACGCACTGCGTCATTCGGTATAGCCGCAATGCTGTCGATGCAGGCATGCGAAGTGGCGATCGCCTTGGTACTCCAGTTCGTTACGCCCTGCGCATTTTGCACAAGGCTGGTACCACCTTGAATCAGTAGATTTCGCATGCTCATGAGTCACCCGATAGATAAATTGATGAGACCCATGCTAGTTCTCGATTATGACCGGACTTTGACATTTCAATTTCGACCGGACATGTGATCGATATTTCATTCTTTTATGCGAAAAACACCACACATCATCCGACGTGAATGCGGCAGCGAAATAGCGAACGAGCGGTGAACACGGGGCGAGTCGTGATACTGTGTTGAAAACCCTGTTCAACAAAAGCCAGCCGCTTTACCTCACGAATAATTACGGAAATACATGTGTCAGCTACTCGGAATGAATTGCAATGTTCCCACCGATATCGTGTTCAGCTTCACCGGCTTTGCCACACGCGGCGGTCGCACCGATAATCACAATGATGGTTGGGGGATTGCCTTTTTTGAAGGCGCAGGCGTGCGTCATTTTGTCGATTACCAATCTGCCACCGAATCACCAGTTGCCGAGCTGATAAGACGGTGCCCGATCAAATCAAAGAATGTGATCGCCCATATTCGCAAGGCGACCCAAGGGCGCATCGCGCTGGAAAACTGCCATCCATTCGTGCGCGAATTATGGGGACGCTATTTCGTCTTCGCGCATAACGGCGATCTGAAGGACTTCAATCCGGAATTAAACGGCCCCTACCAGCCGGTAGGCAGCACCGATAGCGAAGCGGCATTTTGCTACATCCTGCAGGAGCTGCGTCGCCGCTTTGACGACGCCTTGCCGACACTGCAGCAACTGACTGCCGCCATCGAGGTACTGTGTGGCGAAATCGCAGCGCATGGCACCTTCAACATGATGCTGTCGGACGGCTCGGCACTTTTTGCACATTGCTCGACCAATCTGCATTACATCGTGCGGCAATATCCGTTTGCCGAAGCAGTGTTGTGCGATGAAGACATGAAAGTGGATTTTTCGGAAGTGACCACGCCGAATGATCGCGTCGCCATCATCGTCACCGAACCATTGACCACGAATGAAACGTGGGTGGCATTCAAGACGGGAGAATTGAAAGTCTTCATCGACGGCCAGCCACTATCTCAAGCGTTGCATCCTCATTGATTTCGATGCCATGCTCGCCACACAGACATAAAAAAAGCTGCAAACATGCTTGCAGCTTTTTTTATTGGCGATCACGACGCAATGTCGACTGGCATGTTCGATCAAGACAGATTCGGTGCCAACCAGCGCTCGACATCTTCCTTCGATGCACCGCGGCGTTCAACCATATCACTGACCTGATCGTTGCCGACCTTGCCAACCACAAAGTATTTCGCTTCCGGGTGGGCGAAATAAAAGCCTGACACGGCGGCACCCGGGAACATCGCAAATGAATCGGTCAGCATCATGCCGATTTCTTCCGCCTGCAAGACCTTGAACATATCGGCTTTGACCGTGTGTTCGGGACAAGCAGGATAGCCGGGAGCAGGGCGTATTCCCGCATATTCTTCCTTGATCAGGGCTGCGTTGCTTAAGTGCTCATCGCTGGCATAACCCCACAAATCCTTGCGCACACGCTCATGCAAATGTTCGGCAAATGCTTCGGCCAAACGATCCGCCAGCGACTTCAACATGATCGATGAGTAATCGTCGTGTGCATCTTCAAAACGCTTTTCGTATTTTTCAATCCCCAGACCCGCGGTAACGGCAAACAAGCCTATGTAATCCGCCACGCCGGATGATTTCGGTGCGATGAAATCAGCCAGACATTGATTCGGCCGCGCGACGCCGTCAATCACCGGTTTGACGGTCTGCTGACGCAAACCGTAATACGTAAAGGCAACCTTGCTGCGTGTTTCATCGGTATAAATTTCGATGTCGTCATCATTCACCGTATTCGCCGGCAAAAGCGCGATCACGCCATTGGCCGTCAGCCACCGTCCGTCAATGACTTTCTTCAACAAAGCCTGACCTTCGGCAAACACCTTGGTTGCCGCATCACCAACTACCTCATCAGTCAGGATCGCAGGATAAGGGCCGGCCAGGTCCCAGGTCTGGAAGAACGGGCCCCAGTCTATGTATTGCGCGATCGTTGCCAGGTCGACGTTTTTGAAGACGCGCCGGCCGATAAACTTTGGCTTGACCGGTTTGCCAGCGCCGTCGAAGGGCACAATCATGCGGTTCTTGCGCGCATCGGCCAGGCTCAACATAGGCGTAGCTTTTTTATTCGCGTGCTGTTCGCGTATGCGTTCGTAATCGGTCGCGATCTCGGCGATGTAGGCATCACGATGCTCGGGCGTCAGCAATGATTGTGCAACCGATACCGAACGTGATGCATCCGGCACATAGACAACGGGGCCATCATAATTGTGTGCAATCTTGACTGCGGTATGCGCACGGCTGGTGGTCGCGCCACCAATCAGCAAAGGCATTTTCAAACCACGGAAGTATTCGTCACGCTGCATTTCCTTCGCAACGTAAGCCATTTCTTCCAGCGAAGGCGTGATCAAACCGGACAGACCGATGATGTCCGCGTTCTCTTCCTTCGCTTTCGCGAGAATTTCCGAACACGGCACCATCACGCCCATGTTAACGACTTCGAAGTTATTGCATTGCAGGACGACCGACACGATATTCTTGCCGATGTCATGCACGTCGCCTTTGACCGTGGCAATGACGATCTTGCCCTTAGGTTTGCTGACGATACCGGTCTGCTCTTGCAGCAAACGTTTCTCTTCTTCGATGAACGGGATCAGATGGGCGACCGCCTGCTTCATTACACGGGCCGATTTAACGACCTGCGGCAAAAACATTTTTCCCTGACCGAACAGATCGCCGACGATATTCATGCCATCCATCAATGGACCTTCGATCACATGAATAGGACGACCGCCGTTAGCCAGTAATTCCTGGCGTGCTTCTTCGGTGTCTTCGACTATCCATTGCGTGATGCCTTGTACCAGCGCATGTGCCAGACGTTGCTGCACAGTGCCACTGCGCCATTCAAGCGTGGCTTCTTCCTTCTTGTCGCCGGCCTTGAGGGTCGAGGCGATCTCGATCATGCGTTCGGTTGCATCTTCGCGACGATTCAGCACAACGTCTTCGACCCGTTCTTTCAACTCTGCAGGCAGATTGTCATATACACCAACCATACCGGCGTTGACGATACCCATCGTCATGCCGGCCTTGATCGCGTGATACAGGAACACGGTGTGTATCGCTTCACGCGCAGGATCGTTGCCGCGGAAGCTGAAGCTGACGTTCGAGACACCGCCGCTGATTTTCGCGTGCGGCAGATTTTCTTTAATCCAGCGTACGGAATTGATGAAGTCGACGGCGTAATTATTGTGTTCTTCGATACCAGTTGCGATCGCGAAAATATTCGGATCGAAAATGATGTCTTCCGGCGGGAAATCGACTTCCTTGATCAGCAAGTTGTATGCACGTTCGCAAATCTCGATCTTGCGCTCAAACGTATCAGCCTGGCCTTTTTCATCGAAGGCCATGACAATCACGGCCGCGCCGTAGCGGCGGCACAACTTCGCTTCATGCAGGAATTTCTCTTCGCCCTCTTTCATCGAGATCGAGTTGACGATCGCCTTGCCCTGCACGCATTTCAAACCGGCTTCGATGACGGACCATTTCGATGAATCGATCATGATGGGCACGCGCGCAATATCAGGCTCGGACGCCACCAGATTCAGGAAGCGCGACATCGCAGCTTGCGAATCGAGCATCGCCTCATCCATATTGATGTCGATGACTTGCGCACCGTTCTCGACTTGCTGGCGTGCGACGGCCAAGGCTTCATCGTATTGCTCGTTGATGATCAGGCGTGCGAATGCTTTGGAGCCGGTAACGTTGGTGCGTTCACCGACGTTGACGAACAATGATTGATCGTCGATCACGAATGGCTCCAGGCCAGACAATTTCATGTTGGGCGCTACCGATGGCACCAGACGCGGCTCGATCGTCTTTACTGTTTCCGCAATTGCGCGAATATGGTCGGGTGTAGTGCCACAGCAACCACCGGCAATATTGACGAAACCGCTCTCTGCAAAATCTTTCAGCAACGATGAAGTCACATCCGGCGTTTCATCAAAGCCGGTATCACTCATCGGATTCGGCAAGCCGGCATTCGGATAAATGCAAACGTAGGTGTCGGCAATCTTCGACAATTCTTCTGCATATGGACGCATCAACGCAGCACCGAGCGCACAGTTCAAACCGACGGTCAGCGGCTTGGCATGACGGATCGAATGCCAGAAAGCGGGAACGGTTTGTCCGGACAAAATACGTCCCGACGCATCGGTCACCGTACCGGAAATCATGATAGGCAAACGCTTGCCGGACTCTTCAAAGAATTGATCAATCGCGAACAAGGCCGCTTTGCAATTCAAGGTATCGAAAATGGTTTCGACCAGCAGCACATCAGCGCCGCCTTCGACAAGTGCGCGCGTCTGATCCAGGTATGCGGCAACCAGTTGATCAAAGGTGACGTTACGCGCAGCAGGGTCATTCACGTCCGGCGAAATCGATGCGGTCTTTGGCGTAGGTCCCAACGCGCCGGCGACGAAGCGCGGCTTGTCCGGTGTCGAATACTTGTCGCATGCCGCACGCGCCAACCGCGCCGACGCTACGTTCATTTCATAAGCCAGGTGGCCCATGTGGTAATCGTCCTGCGCCACCGTCGTCGCGCCGAAGGTATTACTCTCGATCAGATCAGCACCAGCCGCCAGATATTCCTCGTGGATCGCGCTGATAACATCAGGACGCGTCAGGGACAGCAATTCGTTATTGCCTTTGACGAACAACTCTCTGCCCGCCGGGACTTTAATACCAGCCGCCACCAGATCGGCGAAACGCGTACCGCGATAATCTTCTTCCGTCAGCTTGTATTGCTGAATCATGGTCCCCATTGCGCCATCCAGGATCAGGATGCGGCGCGCCATCAAGTCGCGCAAGAGAGTTTCGGTAGGGGAAATAGCGTCGCGTTTCATCGTGAAGTCTTTAGTGGTGGTTATCGTTGCCATGCATGAATGCAAAAACCCGGTCTGTAAAAACGGGACCGGGTTACCAAGCGCCGCTTTAGCAGTATTTTTAGAACAAATTCTCTGAGAATTTATTCTGGCGCCCGCAAGCTGGTTTTGACTTGTTCAATCAAATCGGCGCAATAAAAATTATACGTGAAATCAAGGGTTTGCGAAATGCAACACCGCTGGCGTCGAGCATGAGAAATCAATCGAAACGCTGCTCTTCCAGAGGGAAGCCCTTGATGAATTCTGCGGCTGGCAAACGTTTGCCGCCCGGCTTTTGCAATTCTGTCACGCGCAGGGCACCATTGCCGCAGGCAATCACGACGCCGTCATGCGCATTGGCAGAAATAACCTGGCCAGCTTGCCAGTGACTGGAAGACTCCACTGCTTCGGCATGCCAGAACTTGACCGGTGTGCCATTGCAGATTCCCATCGCGCCAGGAAATGGATTAAAGGCGCGTATCTTGCGCGCCAGTTCTTGCGCAGGCTGCGTAAGGTCAAGTGTTGCTTCTTCCTTCGCAATTTTCGCCGCGTAGTTAGCGCCAGCTTCTGGCTGCGGCGTTGCAGTCAAACCGTCTTGTTCCAATTGTCGCAAGGTATTGACGATCATTTCGCCACCTAGCTTGGCCAGCTTATCGTGCAAAGTTGCGGTGGTATCGTCAGCCGCAATCGGCAAGCGTTCCATCAACAACATAGGACCGGTATCCAAAGCCAATTCCATCTGCATGATGGTGACGCCGGTTTCCACATCGCCGACTTCAATCGCTCTATGAATAGGCGCGGCCCCGCGCCAGCGCGGCAACAATGAAGCGTGAATGTTCAGGCAGCCTAGAGGGGGAATATCCAGCACCGATTGCGGCAGGATCAAACCATACGCCGCGACCACCATCACATCGTGCGGCGTGGAACGCAGCAAGTCATGCGCTTCCTGTGCGACCTCGGAAAATTTACCGTCGAGCCGCAAGGAGACAGGCTGCGCCACCGGAATATTGTGTGCCACGGCGAACTGTTTGACTGCGGACGCATGCAGTTGCATGCCACGACCTGCGGGCCTATCAGGTTGCGTTAATACCAGCGTGATCTCGTGGCCGGCCGCGTGCAAGGCAGTCAATGCAACTGCCGCAAATTCAGGCGTACCTGCAAATATGATTTTCATGAGCAGATTGTAGTACGACAGACGGCAGATGCGAACCCTTGCACGTATTTACCGCCTGCACGAACAGTCTGCTTTGCTGCAACCAGGATGGTGCAGCATTGGGTATCAGCGTTGCGCGACCTTGTTTTGTCGATTCAATTCGCGTTCTTCCTTCAGCAGCTTGGTCTTGATGCGATTGCGCTTCAGCGGCGACAGATATTCGACGAATACCTTGCCTTTCAGATGATCCATCTCATGCTGTATGCACACTGCCAGCAAGCCATCGGCTTCCAGCTCGAACTGCTTGCCGTCTGCATCATAGGCGCGCACCTTGACCTTGGCATGACGCTCAACACCGTCATATATGCCAGGAACGGACAGGCAACCTTCGTCGTAGATTTGCATTTCAGGGCTGACCCAGACCAGCTCCGGATTGATGTAGGCACGCAGTTCGGAATGGGTTTCCGAAGTATCGATCACGATCACTTGCTCATGCACATCGACCTGCGACGCGGCCAGACCGACACCAGGCGCGTCATACATGGTTTCGGCCATGTCGGCGACCAGCGTCTTGATGCGCTCATCGAATACGGTAACTGGCTTGGCAATTTTATGCAGCCGTGAATCTGGGTAACGCAGGATATTTAATATAGACATACGGCTTTTGCGCAACAAGGCGGCAGGTTAACAGCGTGGTTTTCTTGCTACTTCAAGGATTTATGTGCAGAATTTGATTCAATTTAGCAAGTTTTTTGACGAATGTGTTATTTCACTCATAACATGCTGCAGCACAGTAATGGCGTCACAATTGGTCAAGCTCACCGGACAAACCATGAAAAATTTTAGCACAGCTGCACTCTTTCTCGCTTTCACCGCAGTCGTTTTACCCGCCACCACCTACGCACAAACCCCGACAAACACAGTCGCCGGTAAGACAAATTGCGCATTTTTGCCTAATGCTCCCGACCAGCATGTGGTCGTGCGCGGCGATACCTTGTGGGATATTTCGGGGAAATTTCTGCAGCGTCCTTGGTGCTGGCCGCAGGTGTGGGACATGAATCGTGAGCAAATCCGCAATCCGCATTGGATCTATCCGGGGCAAGTGGTTTACTTCGATCGCGTCGCCGGCAAGTTGCGTCTGGGCAGAGGTACTGGCAGCGATAGCGGCGATATGTCTACCGTACGCCTGTCGCCACAAGTGCGCTCCAGCGATGCTCCTAACGAGGCGATTTCTACCGTCACCCTGGCAGCCATTCAGGCGTTTCTGACCAAACCGCTGATTGTTGAAGAAAATGAATTAAACACTGCACCGCGTATCGTTGCAGTACAAGAAGGCCATGTCTACCTCGGCAATGGCGACAAAGCCTATGTACGTGGTGACTTGAACGGCCATACTGAATTTGAAGCGTTCCGCCCTGGCAAACCGTTGAAGGATCCTGCGACCAAAAAGATCATCGGTTATGAATCGGTCTATCTCGGCACCTTGAAACTGCAGCGTTTGAGCAGAGCGGAAAACGAGCCGCACACGTTCACCGTGACCAACGTCAAGGAAGAAATGGGCGTGCGCGATCGCCTGATCGCGGTGGAGCCCAAGCCCTTCATGAATAGCGTACCACACGCACCCGAACAGCAAGTGGATGCGCAAATCGTGGCCGTGTACGGCGGCGTTTCGCAAGCTGGCCAGAATCAAATCGTATCGATCAATCGCGGCAGCAAGGATGGCCTGGATATCGGCACCGTATTAGAACTGCAACGCCTCGGCTTGCTGGTGGCTGATCGCACCGAAGGCAATGGCCGCGGGCTCATCAAGCTGCCCGACGAAACCTATGGCACGCTGCTGATCTTCCGCGTCTTTAACAATATCTCGTACGGACTGGTAATGCAGGTTACCGATACCGTACAAATTGCGGACGTCGCCAGATCCCCTGAGTAAACAAGACACTCACCCTCGGCCCTGACATGCCCTTCATCCGCTTAGCCCTGAGCGACTTGATGCCGAGCATGCAGGGCCGGTTTTTATTGGCGCCCAAGATTCTTTTGTCCGTGTCTACATAATGCCGGCACCCGACGATCTCGCAAGCTGGTTGCGGCTCGAGCAAACTGCCGGCGTCGGCCCGGATACGGCGCGCAAGCTGCTCGGCGCCTTCGGGCTGCCACACAATATATTCAACGCCGATTTATCTGCGCTGCAGAAAGTCGTCCCCGATCGCATCGCGCGTGCATTGCTCGCGCCTGTATCTGAAACCGTTAGCCGATTGATAGAACAAACGCAGGCCTGGGCAGAGCAGCCACACAATCACGTATTGACGCTGGCAGATATTACTTATCCACCCGCACTGCTGGAAATCCCCGACCCACCCATCGTTCTGTACGCAAAAGGTCGCATCGATTTATTGTCACGACCATCGCTGGCCGTGGTCGGCAGCCGCAACGCCACCACGCAAGGCATCGTCAATGCAGAGAAATTTTCCGAAGCATTGAGCCTGGCCGGCTTGAGCATCGTGTCCGGCATGGCACTCGGTATAGACACTGCAGCGCATCAAGGCGGCTTGCTGGCGATCAAACACGCACAAAATGCAGGGTCGACGATTGCGGTCATCGGTACCGGTGCCGATCTGGTTTATCCCGCGCGTAATCGCTCGCTTGCACATCAAATCGCCGAAGCTGGTTGCATACTCAGCGAGTATCCGCTCGGCATGCCGGCGATCGCATCCAACTTCCCGCGCCGCAATCGCATCATCAGCGGTTTGGCGCGCGGCGTATTGGTGGTTGAAGCCGCATTGCAATCCGGCTCGCTGATCACTGCACGCATGGCGGCGGAACAGGGGCGCGACATGTTCGCGATCCCCGGCTCCATCCATTCGCCGTTGTCGAAAGGCTGTCATCTGCTGATCAAGCAAGGCGCGAAACTGGTCGAATCGGCGCAGGACATACTGGAAGAGTTGCAATACATCCCGGTCGCGATATCGATGGCACCCACATCTGCAACCAGCGCGCCCGATGCACAATCGGCGCAACTGTTGCAAGCATTGGGGTTTGATCCGGTCGATGCAGATACATTAGCGACACGCTGCCAACTCGACATCGCCACCTTGAATGGTCAACTGCTAACGCTAGAGCTGAGTGGCATGCTGGAAATGTTGCCAGGCGGTCTGTATCGCCGCATAGGTTGAGCATAAGTTAATAGCTGCACAATTATCAAACCCGCATCATTCAAAACTGTCATCTCACTTCGACATCCCATCTGCATCACAAAATTCTCTAACACTGTTGGCATCTGCATTTTTAGGGTATCCTTGAACACAGTAAGCGCTGTCTTTGATCTGCCGCTGTCGTAACACCTCTTTTAATGTTTGTTGTGTAAAGAGCGTGATTCATACGCATCCGATCCTGACGACACTAGCGATGGTGTCGTCTTAACCTAAGCGCTACGGTGACGCCATGTTTGATGTTCTAGTTTATCTGTACGAAACCTACTACCGGCCTGATGCCTGCCCGGACTCGGATGCGCTGACAAAAAAATTGTCTGCCATCGGCTTTGAGGAAGAAGAAATCTCCAAAGCACTGGGTTGGCTCACTGCACTGGCCGAAACCACCAACGAATTTTCCGATTCCTATCCGCATCAAACCGCGTTCTCGTTCGGCATCCGCATTTATGCGGACCGTGAAACCGATGTGATCGGCACGCCGGCAATCGGCTTCATTCAATTCCTCGAATCAGCCAAGCTGATCAACCCTATCCAACGCGAAATCGTCATCGAACGCGCTTTGGCTGCGGGCGAATCGCCGATTTCTCTGGATAAGCTCAAAGTCATCGTCTTGATGGTCTTGTGGAGCCAGGGCAAAGAGCCGGATGGCTTGATCTTCGACGAACTCTTCCTCGATGACGACGATGCCGAACCACGGATGCTGCACTAATAGGTATTAGCGCCTCACGCATGTCTGGCCGGGCAAATTCAAACCCGCCGGACATGTCACTTCAACAACATCAGTCTTTCCCATTTCACTTCTCTTTTGTCACAAGCTTGCGGATTTCGCCGCAACGCGCTTATCATTGGCCGCTTGACGGCTATGCAACTCTTATATTAGCGGGGCTTTCTTGAAAAAAGCCGCCCTCGCCATAAGCTGTATGCCTCAACCTGCACCCAGCCATGGATGCCGGCACCTTTATTAGAGAACAAAAATCATGACCAAAACCCTCATCATTGCCGAGAAGCCATCAGTCGCGAACGATATCGCGAAGACGCTCGGCGGCTTTACCAAGCACGATGAGTACTTTGAATCCGACGAATACGTGCTGTCATCGGCCGTCGGTCACCTGCTGGAAATCGCGGTGCCGGAAGAATACGACGTCAAGCGCGGCAAATGGACCTTCACGCATTTGCCGATGATTCCACCGCACTTTGCGCTGAACCCGATCGCCAAGACCGAATCGCGCCTCAAGGTGTTGAACAAACTGATCAAGCGCAAAGATGTCACCGGCCTGATCAACGCATGCGATGCCGGGCGAGAAGGCGAACTGATTTTCCGCCTGATCGCGCAACATACCAAAGCCAAGCAACCTATCCAGCGTCTGTGGCTGCAATCGATGACGCCAACCGCGATACGCGAAGCATTCAAGAACTTGCGCAGCGATAGCGAAATGACCCCACTGGCCGACGCCGCGCGCTGCCGCAGCGAAGCGGACTGGCTGATCGGCATCAACGGCACGCGTGCGATGACCGCATTCAACTCCAAAGAAGGCGGTTTCTACCTGACCACTGTTGGTCGTGTGCAAACACCGACGCTGTCTATCGTGGTCGAGCGTGAAGAGAAGATCAAAAAATTCGTCTCCCGCGACTTCTGGGAAGTCCGCGCAGAATTCATCTGCGCCGCCGGCATTTATGAAGGCCGCTGGCTGGACACCAAATTCAAGAAAGACGAAGTCGATCCTGAACGCCGCGCCGAACGCCTGTGGAGCAAAGCCGCTGCAGAATCGATCGTCACCGCCTGTCGCGGCGGCAAGCAAGGCAACGTCACCGAAGAATCCAAGCCCACCACTTCGATGGCGCCTGCATTGTTCGACCTGACCAGCTTGCAGCGCGAAGCGAATGCACGTTTCGGTTTCTCCGCGAAGAACACCCTCGGCCTGGCGCAAGCCTTGTACGAGCGTCATAAAGTATTGACCTATCCGCGTACCGATTCGCGCCACCTGCCGGAAGATTATTTGCCGACCGTGCTGGAGACGCTGGAAGTCGTCGCCGAGAACAACAACTATCACCAGTTTGCCAAGCAGATCCTGAACAACAAATGGGTCAAGCCGAACAAACGGATTTTCGATAACACGAAAATCAGTGATCACTTTGCAATCATCCCGACCACGCAAGCGCCGAAGAATTTGTCCGAGCCGGAACAGAAGTTGTACGACCTCGTGACGCGCCGTTTCATGTCGATTTTCTTCCCGGCGGCGGAATTCCAGGTCACCACGCGCTTCACCGAAGTCTCCGGCCATCAGTTCAAGACTGAAGGCAAGGTCATGACTAATCCGGGCTGGCTCGCAGTGTACGGCAAGGAAGTCATAGACGAAAAAGAGCCGGAAAACAGCGGCACGCTGGTACCAGTCGCCAAAGGCGAGAAGGTAAAAACCGAATCCGTCGTCGCCAACGGCCTAGTCACCAAACCCCCTGCACGCTATTCAGAAGCCACTTTGCTGTCCGCAATGGAAGGCGCTGGCAAGCTGATAGACGACAGCGACCTGCGCGACGCAATGACCGGCAAAGGCTTGGGCACACCAGCCACACGCGCCGCCATCATCGAAGGTTTACTGAACGAAAAGTACCTGCTGCGCGAAGGTCGCGAGATGATCCCGACCGCCAAGGCATTCCAGTTAATGACTTTGCTGCGCGGCCTGGGCGTCAATGAATTGACCGCACCAGAACTGACAGGCGAATGGGAATACAAGCTGTCGGAAATGGAACGCGGCAAGATCAGTCGCGAAGAATTCATGCGCGAGATCGCGCAAATGACGCAGATCATCGTCAAGCGCGCCAAGGAATACGACAACGACACGATACCCGGCGACTACGCGACACTGACAACACCATGTCCAAATTGTGGCAGCGTCGTCAAAGAAAACTATCGTAGATTCGCTTGCACCAAATGCGAATTTTCGATGAGCAAAACACCCGGCAGCCGTCAGTTTGAAGTCGCGGAAGTGGAAGAGCTGCTGCAGAATAAAACCATCGGTCCGCTGCAAGGTTTCCGCTCGAAGATGGGCCGTCCATTCGCCGCAGTGTTGAAAATTTCACGCGATGAAGAAATCAAAAACTTCAAACTGGAATTCGATTTCGGCCAGAACGATGACGAGAATGCAGAACCGGTAGATTTCAGCGAGCAAACACCACTCGGCCCTTGCCCGAAATGCGCAGGCGGCGTGTACGAAATGCCGCTGTCCTATGTCTGCGAAAACTCGGTAGCCAAACCAAAAACCTGCGACTTCCGCAGCGGCCGCATCATCCTGCAACAAGAAATCCTGCCCGAGCAAATGAGCAAGCTGCTCAACGAAGGCAAGACAGATTTGTTGCCAGGCTTCGTCTCGCAACGCACACGTCGCGCGTTCAAAGCGTATTTGGTCAGAGGCAAAGACGGCAAGACCAGCTTTGAATTTGAACCGCGCAAGGAGAAGGTGCCGGGTAAAGGCAAGGCAGCGAAGGTAACTGACGATGCGGAAGAAACAGCGGTTGAAGCAGCACCGGCTAAGGCTGCCAAGAAAGTAGCAGCTAAGAAGCCAGCTGCAAAAAAAGCGCCGGCTAGAAAAGTCGCGACCAAAAAACCGGCAGCGAAAAAAGCGGCGGCATAAGAAGGTCGTTCTTCAAACCACATTAGGGGCGCACAATGCGCCCCTAATGCTTTGTAAAGCACTCTTTGTCGCAAAACTATGAGTTCAACTTGATAAAACTATCTGTGTAGTCTTATCCTGCTTCTCAAGCAAAGTCATTTCGCATCAAAAGTTCATGCTGCATATCTTTTGACACAACCTTGTACGACCAACCAGGGAGTTTTTCATGGATCAAATCGAAGCAGGCAGTCCAAGCAAAGACGATTGCAATCTTGCGATGCTCGCGCATCTGTTGGGAATCTTCACCGGCTTCATCGGTGCGTTGATTATCTGGATAGTAAAGAAAGATAGTCCGGGTTTTGCCAACTCGCAGGCGAAGGAAGCATTGAACTTTCAGATCACCATGACGATAGGATTTGTGATTGCGTGGGTGCTGGCGTTTATTTTGATCGGCTTTGTGTTGTTTCCAATTCTGTATGTCGCCAATCTGATTTTTTGCATACTCGGTGCAATTGCTGCATCCAAAGGTCAGGCATACCGCTATCCGTTTGCGATTCGTCTGGTGCAATAAGACAAGCTTCGGCAGATATCGTTTGATGTCTGCCGCGCTTCATACGATCCAATACGAAATGGAAACCCACATGAAACGATTGATCGCTTTTCTGGCGAGCGCATTGTTCGCGATGACGGCCTTTGCGGCCAATGAGGTGGCACCTACTCCCAAAATCGGCGTCGTGATCATGCACGGCAAGGGCGGTACACCAACGCGTCACGTATCAGATCTGGCATCCGCGCTGGAAACAAAAGGCTATCTCGTTGCGAATCTCGACATGCCTTGGTCAGCAAAGCGCGAGTATGACGCCAGCGTGAATGTTGCGGAAGCAGAGGTCGAAGCCGCGCTTGCAACATTACGTAGCAAGGGCGCAAGTCGCGTGTTCGTCGCCGGTCATAGCCAAGGCGGGTTATTCGCACTCTATTTTGCCAACAAGCATGTGGTGGACGGCATCATCGCGATGGCGCCTGGCGGCAATGTAAGCAGTCCCATTTTTCAGGAAAAACTTGGAGCGGCAGTTGCGGAAGCACGCAAGATGATCGCTGACGGCAAGGGAAATGAAAAAGCGCGTTTCTCCGATTACGAGGGGTCCAAGGGCGTCACGCCGGTAACTACCACTGCGGCTTTGTATATCGACTGGTTTGATCCAAACGGCGCGATGAATCAGGTCACCGCAACGAAGAATGTGAATCCGCGCATCCCAGTACTCTTCATCGCGCCAAAAGCAGATCATCCGGGCTTGATCAGAATCAAGCAGGAAATGTTCAACGCATTGCCAGCGAATCCTCTCACCGTGCTGTACGAACCGGATGCCACGCATGTGGGTGCACCTTCCGCCTCCATCGCCGAGATCATTCGCTGGACAACGGACATCAGCGCACGGCAATGAAAAACCGGATGCTCAAACGTTAACCAGATGCTTCAGTTCACCGCAACATGCTCCAGCGCGAGCAAGAAGCGCTTGCGTTCCACGCCACCTGCATACCCTGTTACCGCACCTGATGTACCGATCACGCGATGGCAGGGCACGATGATGGATACCGGATTCTTCCCAATGGCAGAACCTACTGCCCGTAGCGCCTTGGGATTGCCCAAGCCTTGCGCATGCTGTGCGTAACTGACACTTTTACCAAACGGTATCGCACTCAAGGCCATCCACACGCTGTGCTGGAACTCGGTGCCTTTCATATCCAGCGGCACATCAAAATCCTTACGTTGACCTGCAAAATACTCGTCTAATTGTGTTGCTGCACTCGTCAAATGTTGAGCTGCCCGTTGCGTCGGCTTTTCACGCCAGCCTTCTTTGCCTTTGAAGTGTTTATGCTCTTCAAAATAAATGCCGCAAATGCCGACGTCGCTTGCTGCGATCAACAACACGCCAACCGGACTTGGATGTTCTATGTATGAAATCATGATGTTCCCTTTGAGCGGTCAGCGCCGACCCGCCATATGCAATCGTTAATTAAAAAATACTGCGTAATCACATAGCCCCGTCAACCCAGCGAATGCCATAACAACAGCGCTGCATAACCGCGCCACGGCGACCAGTTCGTCGCTCTTGACAGCAATTGTTTTTCCGTCAGGCGTACACCATCGTCCAATTCAATTGCTGCTTTTTGCAAACCCAGATCGCCAGCGGGAAAGGCATCTGTAAATCGCAAGGCACGCATAGCGATGTATTGCGCGGTCCATTCGCCTATGCCGCGCACGCTTTTTAAATTCGTAACAACTTCCTGCAAGGATGCTCCGGGTTTGATCTTCAAGCCGCCTTGCACGGCAAACTGCGCCAGATTGCGTAGCGCGTCTGCGCGCGCAACAGGCAAGCCGATTGCGGCGATCTCTGCAGTGCTTGCCGCGGCCAATCGTTCCGGCGTCGGGAAGTGATGCGTCACACCGATAAACGGCGTAGTCGTAGCGACGCCAAACTTGCTTGCCAGGCGTCCAGACAAAGTCGTCGCTCCGGCAACGCTGACTTGCTGCCCCAGTACCGCACGAATGGCCAGTTCGAACACGTCGAAGGCGCCAGGCACACGCAAGCCCGGCGTCTTGCCGATTTGCTGTTCCAGAAGCGAGTCTGTCGACAAATGCGCAGCAATAATTTGCGGATTCGCATCGAGATCAAACTGGCTGCGTATACGTGCCAGCAAAGGCATTAAAGCCTGTACCAGCGTAGTCGACAGTGACAACTCAAGTTGATTTTTTTCAGGAAGATGTTTTGCATGCAGCCAGCCATTGATTCCATCGATTTGTACGCTGCGCGCATAAGACATGCTGCCCGCGCCATCTTCGATGACTACTTCCACCCCCGCGATTGCACGACCTGACAAATAGCGCAGCATTTCCATCCATGCGAATGGCGGACGGTAAGCGAGGCGCAAGGTAATCGCATCGCCGTCATTGCCGGATGCTTTTTCTGCGGCGCGCCGTATGCTGGTCGGCGCCATGCCATAGCGAGTCAGGAACAATGCATTGAATCTGCGTATGCTGCCAAAGCCGGCTGCATACGCTACATCGCTCATGGGCAGGCGGGTTTCCTGCAATAATTTCTTTGCAAACAAGAGTCGCTGCGTTTGTGCCAACTCGATAGGAGTCACGCCAAAATGCTGCAGCAAGACGCGTCGCAATTGTCGCGACGACAAGCCCACTTCTTCAGCAAGTCGCTCTGCATTACCATCATTCAATGCACCTGCTGCAATGCGCTGCCACACTGCATACGCAAGATTTTGCTGCAATGCATAGGGCGCGAGTTCGGGACGGCAACGCAGACAAGGGCGAAAGCCGGCAGCTTCTGCCGCTGCGGTGGTACTGAAGAATACGCAGGAAGACGCGCGTGGCGTTTTAACGGAGCAAACGGGACGGCAATAAATGCCTGTGGTTTTGACGCCGGTAAAAAAGACGCCATCGAAGCGTGTATCTTTTGCTGCCAATGCGCGGTAACAACTCTCGTGGGTGAGCGTTGCATCATCTTGCACGTCATTGAAATGAGGGGTATCCATGGCGTATTTATACGCGCAGGATGGATCAGCGTCTAGCCGTTTTCGGACAGGACTCGGATGGCCAATAGCGAGAGGAAACAGCGCGTTTCAACGTGCAAGCAGGTTTATTTACCCGCCATTTTTTGCATCTGGAATGCCAGCGATATATGTGCGAACTCGATCAGGATAGCTTGTGTACCACCGTTGAAAGTAGTGAAGGAATTACCTGTGCGCACCACCAAACGCGGCGGGAATAGCCCGCCGGCGTACGGCACCCCTATCATCTTGGCGCTACGCACATCGCGCCATTCGACATGCCGGTTATACATCCAGGTTTGCGTAATGCCTTTTTCATCGATCGTAATCGTCGAACGCAAGAACCAGTAGTAACTAATGGTTAACATCAATGCCGCAAAAAACAGCAAGGCCTTAACGCTGAATCCGTACTCCAGTAAAGGAAAACGGCGTGTGATATCGATCGCATACACCAGAAGTGCAGCAGAAAAGACTGTCGCCACAAGCTTGAACCATCGGCTGTATGCAGGACCGCTGACTGTTTTGGCCGGCTTGTAAAAATTCAGTTCCATTTTGATTCTTTGTAAAATTTCATGCGACGGATCATCGCATATATTAATTAATTTTCGGTCTATCTTGCCATCAGCACAAGCTTGCATCGTGTCGTTGTCGAAGCACTTGCCAAATGATGCGCTTGTCGCGTTCAGTGGCGCCACCCCATGCGGCAATTTCATCTATCGTACGCAGGCAGCCTACGCAAAAACCGGTACTTGCATCCATCCGGCAAATGCCGATGCATGGTGATGGCAGCACACCTGTATTTTTTTGCAAATCGATGCCAGCCAACAGACGGCTGAATTCTGCCGGATCAGGCGTTTTCCTACGCATGACGCGGCGCAAACATGATGATGGCCATGCCCAGCAAGGTGCAAGCGACGCCGACCACATCCCAGACTGAAGGCTTGATGCCATCGACCGCCCACAACCAAACCAGCGCGGCACTGACGTAGACGCCACCGTATGCAGCATAGACACGGCCGCTGGCATCCGGATGCAAGGTGAGCAGCCATGCGAATAGCGCGAGGCTGAGTGCAGCCGGAATCAACAACCATGCGGATGCAGCGTGCCGCAGCCAAAGATAAGGCAAATAGCAGCCGACGATTTCAGCGATCGCCGTAAGGATGAACAGTGCAATCGTCTTGATTTCAAACATGCCGGTTTCCCATCGCCAACCCTGGCGATTTATTGACATCCGCCAATTGCCATAACCAAATTTCGCCATCTTCCGGATCGCTTGCCGTACCCACATGATTGAAGCCGAATTTCTTTAAAACGGCGTTCGACGCATTTTCTTCATTTTCGGTTTGCGCATGCACAGTCAATGCCGGATTTTCAGCCCGTACAATCTCCAGCAACTGCCGCACCATCAAAGTCGCTACACCTTGTCCTTCTGCATCGGGAAATGTGAAATAACCGATCTCGATGTTTCCATCAACCGGCGGTGCCTTGAATGCGCAGGCACCGACCAAATGCTTATCGACGCTCGCCAGATAACCGACCCATGGCGGGCCGAAGCCGGTTACGCGATACAGCCCGGCAGTTGCGGCACATACCTGGCGTGCGATGTCGTCGAGCCGACCAACATCGGTCAGCGGACATCCTGACGCACCAATTTGTATCAATTCAATAGTTTGCATCTGATTAGAATAGTTAGTGCCACTGTAAGCATCACGTAAGGGAATGGTCCGAATAATGGCATGTCGATCAAATGCGTGAAAATAGTGAGCACATTTTAACCAGATAAAGCGCTGGCTAAAAAATGTAGTCGGCTCTGGCAGTATTTTCACCGTATCAAGATTGATGCAGGTCACGGCATTTATCGTCAACACGCCATCCTGCCATATACCAGCATGCTGCTTTACTGCTTTGCCTCAGACGCGCAAGACGTCATCAAGAATCACGGCATGGCATCAAAAAAAATGAAGGAGACATCCATCACCAAGCATCAAATCACTGAGTAAAAAACCTGGAACTTGTTGCAACGCACCTTGACTTCTTTCTGTGAAGGCGCATTCTAGGGTCGTCAGCCCGGCAGCCATTTCATATGGATGCTGTCTGTCGGTGATGAATCAAAGTTATTCCTAAAAAATATAACAGGAGATAGACAATGAAGAAGACTCACGATCAGAGCAAGACCACCGCTCGCCGCAAATTTCTGGGCACAGCAAGCGCCGGCACTGCCGCCGCCGCCCTCAGTTTTCCGATGATCTCCACGGCGCAATCCGTGACACAGATGCGCTTTCAAAGTACCTGGCCTAGCAAAGATATCTTCCATGAATACGCACTGGATTTCGCTAAAAAAGTGAATGACATGACCGGCGGCGAACTGAAGATTGAAGTGTTGCCGGCCGGTGCGGTAGTGCCGGCATTCGGTTTGCTGGATGCCATTTCAAAAGGCACGCTGGACGGTGGTCACGGGGTGATGGGTTATAACTACGGCAAGCAAAGCGCGATTGCATTGTGGACCTCCGGCCCTGTATTCGGCATGGATGCAAACATGGTGCTTGCTTGGCATAAATACGGCGGTGGTAAAGAGTTGCTGGAAAAACTCTATACATCCATCGGTGCCAATGTCACTTCTTTCCTCAGCGGACCGATGCCGACGCAACCTTTAGGCTGGTTCAAAAAGCCGATCACCAAAGCTGAAGATCTGAAAGGTTTGAAGTTCCGCACCAACGGTCTGGCGATTGATTTGTTTACGGCAATGGGAGCTGCCGTGAATGCATTGCCGGGCGGCGAGATTGTGCCAGCGATGGATCGTGGTCTGCTGGATGGCGCAGAGTTCAACAATGCCAGCTCGGATCGCCTGCTTGGCTTCCCTGACGTCTCCAAAGTCTGCATGCTGCAAAGCTTCCATCAAAGCTCGGAGCAATTCGAAATCAGCTTTAACAAAACCAAGTATGAAGCGTTGCCGGCAAAAATGAAGGCGATCATTTCCAATGCAGTGGAAGCTGCATCAGCGGATATGTCGTGGAAAGCAATCGATCGCTATTCCAAGGACTATCGCGACATGCAGACCAAGGATGGCGTGAAGTTCTATAAAACGCCGGATACCATCCTGCAAACTCAACTGAAGATTTGGGACGACGTCGTCAAGAAAAAAGGCGCCGACAATGCACTGTTCCAGGAAGTGGAAAAATCGCAGCGCGCCTTTGCGGAACGCGCAATGAAGTGGGACATGGACACCAACAATAATCGTCGCATGGCCTACAACCATTACTTCATGCAAAGAGCGGCACCGAAGAAAGGCTGACGCATCGACGTTCGACACAATCCCATCCAGTTCAACTGGATGGGATTTTATGAACGCTGACTGGCGTCGCGAAGCGACCAACGTCATTTGTCTTTCTATCGGAGGTCGTCATGCAAAATCTTCTGCTTTTCATCGACAAGGTGAGTAGCTGGGTAGGACAGGCATTTTCCTGGCTTATCGTAGCGTTGACCTTGCTCATTTCGTGGGAAGTCTTCTCACGTTACGTACTCAACCAACCCAATCCCTGGTCATTCGATTTGATGATCATGATGTACGGCACTGCCTTCATGATGGCAGGCGCTTATACGCTAGCCAAGAACGGTCACGTACGCGGCGATGTACTGTACGGATTTTTTCCGCCTCGACTGCAAGCCGGGCTGGATCTTGTTCTTTACTTTGTTTTCTTTATTCCTGGCGTCATCGCGCTCGTGTGGGCCGGTTACACCTATGCGGCAGAATCGCTGGCAATCAATGAGCATTCGACACTGACCGCCAACGGCCCACCGCTATATCCGTTCAAGATGGTGATCCCTATCTCGGGCGCACTGTTGCTACTGCAAGGCGTGGTGGAAATCGTCCGCTGCATCGTCTGTTTGCGCGAAGGTGAATGGCCGGCACGCGTGAAGGATGTGGAAGAAGTGGACGTCGACAAGCTGAAAGCGATGGTGCACGTTCAGGATAGTGATATCGCAGAAGTGGATCAACTAGTGGTCAAACAATCCGGGAGCCCTCGATGAGAAAAGAAGTATGGTTTGGACTCTCCATTCTGGCGGCAATTGTGGTTGGACTCGCCATCCTGATGCCATCGCCGGAAAACATGACAAACGGCCATGTGGGCCTGCTGATGCTGGCACTCGTGGTGGTAGCAATCATGCTTGGGTTCCCGACGGCGTTCACGTTGATGGGTATGGGCGTGATGTTTGCCTGGTACGCGTTTTATACGCGAGACCCCAGTCTGGCAACGCAGCAAACGCTGGACTTGATGGTACAACGCGCCTATTCGGTAATGGCCAACGATGTATTGATCTCGATTCCGCTGTTCATTTTCATGGGCTATCTGGTTGAACGCGCCAATCTGATCGAGAAGCTGTTCAAAAGTCTGCATATTGCGATGGCGCGGGTACCTGGTTCGCTTGCTGTTGCCACCATCATTACCTGCGCAGTATTTGCAACAGCAACCGGTATTGTCGGGGCGGTAGTTACCTTGATGGGCCTGCTGGCCTTGCCTGCCATGTTGAAGGCTGGTTACAGCACTCAGTTGTCGGCTGGCGCAATCACGGCTGGCGGCTGTCTGGGTATCCTGATTCCGCCTTCAGTGCTATTGATTGTGTATGGTGCTACTGCGGGCGTATCGGTGGTTCAGCTTTACGCAGGTGCATTTTTCCCAGGGGTCATGCTGGCGACGATGTACATAGGCTATGTGATCATTCTGGCCAAGCTCAGACCCAGCATGGCGCCTCCTTTGTCTGCAGCAGACCGCCACGTGGACCTGCCGGTTTTTGCCGCACATATCTCCACCAACATCAGCAACAGGGCTGTGCCCGGTTTGCTGGGTGCATTAAAGGGCAAGCGCGCAGCGGATGTACCGGTTACGACATTGCTGTTGCAACTGTTCATCGCCTTGTTGCCGGCACTGGCTTTTGCACTGGTCATGGGCTTGAGCTATCGGATGGTCACCGCGCCTGATGCAGCAAAAACGGAACTGGCAGAGATGGGCTTCGGCGCACCGATTAGCGGTGACGAATTTTTATCGAATGGCGGCTTTGGTGAGCCTCCAGCTGAAGAATCGCCCCCTGAACCATCGATGGAAGGGGGACTTGCTGAACCCCCGGTGGAAGGAGCGCTTGCCGAACCGCCAGTAGAAGGCGCACTTGCCGAGCCATTGCCAGAAGCTGCACCATCAGCCCCGGTAGCGGCACAAGAAGCCACCCCGATGGCAACGCCAGCCGCTACCGAAGCTGCCCCAATGGAAAGAAAAGCAGCGCCGCAAAATTTCTGGATTACATTCGGCGTTGGTCTGGCTCTGCTGATTCTCTTCTACGCGTACTTTACTTTTGCACGGCTGGAGATTTTCAAGATGCTGCTGGGCTCACTGTTCCCTCTGGCGTTCATGATCCTTGCGGTACTTGGCAGTATCGTGTTCGGGCTGGCAACGCCAACTGAAGCAGCGGCGATGGGCGCATTTGGCGGTATTTTTCTGGCCGCAGCCTACAGGCGCTTCAACTTCGGCATGCTCAGGGAATCTGCCTATCTGGCGACCAAGACCAGCGCGATGGTGTGCTGGCTGTTTGTCGGATCAAGCATATTCTCGGCATCGTTTGCTTTGCTGGGCGGTCAGGAAATCATCAATGACTGGGTGCTGTCAATGGACATGACACCCTTGCAGTTCATGATCCTCGCGCAAGTGATTATCTTCCTGCTCGGCTGGCCGCTGGAATGGACAGAAATCATCGTAATCTTCATGCCGATTTTCATTCCATTGCTGCCTCACTTCAACGTCGATCCGCTCTTTTTTGGATTGCTCGTTGCAATGAATCTACAAACTGCCTTCCTGTCACCGCCGGTTGCGATGTCTGCGTTTTATCTGAAAGGCGTGGCGCCAGCACACGTCACGCTGAATCAGATTTTCCTCGGGATGCTACCGTTCATGGGACTGCAGATTATTGCCCTGATTCTTCTCTACACCTTCCCCGCGATCGGCATGTGGTTGCCGACTGTTCTGTACAAGTAGATAAGATCAGAGGAAAAGAAAGCGCATTAAAAAACGGGGTGCAGCGTAAAAGCTGCACCCCGTTTTTATACCTGAGTCAGAACGTCAATCTCGCACGCTATTCATCCACATTGCACGGCAGAAGCTCCTTGCCGTTTTGCAGCAATCGCATTGCCCGCACGACTGACTGCCTTGCGACCGAGTTTTTCAGAAATGAATTGTCCGGCATCGACCACCTTATCAAAATCGATACCCGTTTCGATGCCTAGACCACGCATCATGTACAACACGTCTTCCGTCGCCACATTGCCAGTCGCACCTTTGGCATAAGGACAACCACCCAGACCTGCGACCGACGCATGATAAATCGTGATGCCGACTTCCAGGCTGGCGTAAATATTCGCCAACGCCTGACCATAGGTATCGTGGAAGTGCCCAGACAAACCCGCAATCGGAAATTCTTGCGCTGCACGTTGCATCACGGTTTGTACATGGCGTGGAGTTGCCACACCTATCGTGTCGGCGATATCGATTTCATCGCAACCGAGATCGCGCAATTGCTGCACGACGCTCGCCACACTATCAGTCGAAACATCACCTTGATACGGACAAGCAAAGGCGCAGCTCAGTGCGCCGCGCAAACGTAGATTGTTTTCCTTCGCGGCACTCGCCACCTCACGGAAGCGCTCTACCGATTCTGCAATCGAACAATTGATATTCTTTTGTGAGAACGCTTCTGATGCGGCGGCGAAGATCACGACTTCATCGACACCAGCCGCCAATGCTGCTTCAAAGCCTTTCATGTTCGGTACCAAGGCCGAGTACAGCGTACCGGGCCGGCGCGTAATTCCCGCCATTACTTCACTCGACGTCGCCATTTGCGGCACCCATTTCGGCGACACGAAGGACGCAGCTTCGATATTGACGAAACCGGCTTGCGACAGGCGATTCACAAGTTCGATCTTGACGTCGGCGCTGATGGTTTGCTGTTCATTCTGCAAACCGTCACGCGGGCCGACTTCTATGATCTTGACGGATGGTGGCAGGCTGGAAGAAATCAATTGAGTGACCTCGATAAAACAGAATTCAAAACGAAATTGGCGGCAAGTTCTACTGCAAAAATTTAATACAAGAATTTACTGCAAGGAAAAATTTGTTTCAGATGGAAAAACGGCCGGTCGAAGATTCAACCGGCCGTCTCTACAGTACAAATTCTAATTACTGAGGCGTCACATCGCAACGCGCATCGATCGCGGTGCTGCGTGTGTGCATGCCGAGTTTTTCCAGCAACTCTTGATCAGCTACTGCTTCAGGATTGCCAGTCGTCAGCAATTTGTCTCCGTAGAAAATCGAATTTGCACCAGCAACGAAGCACAGCGCTTGTATCGCTTCGCCCATTTCGCGACGACCTGCAGACAAACGCACGCGTGCTTTCGGCATCGTGATGCGCGCTACAGCGACAGTACGAACGAATTCCAAAGGATCGATAGGATCGGTGCCATGCAAAGGTGTGCCTTCGACCTGTACCAAATTATTGACCGGTACCGATTCAGGGTACGGATCCATATTGCACAATTGCGCGATCAGGCCGGCGCGTTGCAAACGCGATTCGCCCATGCCGACGATACCGCCACAGCAAACCTTGATGCCGGCGCCGCGCACGCGACCGAGTGTGTCGATGCGGTTTTGATAATCGCGGGTCGAGATCACGTTTGAATAAAATTCAGGTGCGGTATCGAGATTGTGATTGTAGTAATCGAGACCGGCGTTTTTCAGTTTTTCAGCCTGGCCTTCGCCCAGCATACCGAGTGTCGCGCAGGTTTCCATACCCATTGCTTTCACTTCGCGGACCATTTCTTCGACTTTTTCCAGATCGCGATCTTTTGGTTCGCGCCATGCAGCCCCCATGCAGAAGCGCGTTGCGCCATGCGATTTTGCTTCGCGTGCAGCGGCCAGTACTTCTTCCAAAGGCAGAATCTTTTGTGCAGTCACGCCAGTATCGTAACGTGCAGCTTGCGGGCAGTAGCCGCAATCTTCCGGGCAACCGCCGGTTTTGATCGACAGCAAGGTTGCCAATTCCACTTCCGATGGATCGAAGTGTTCGCGGTGCACGGTTTGCGCACGGAACAGCAATTCATTGAATGGCAGGTTGAACAAGGCGAGCACTTCATCCACCGGCCATGCGGTCGGGACGATAGGAGCGACTGGCGCCTGGAAGGTTACTGCTTGCGACGATGGTTGCGACGACATAGAAAAACTCCTGACTAAAATTCAAACTAGCGTTTGTCAGGCCGACTTGGGCCAGCCAGGCAAACACGAAAAATCCAGAAAAGCAGCCGCTGCAGCAGGCAAGGGCGCATGTTGCTGATCATCATCAACAGACAGACGCGGCACACAACCCAGCAACGGTGCAGACAAACGGGCCGACAATGCTTCCACATTATCCCCAGCATATGCCATGCCAGCATCGACGGTATTAGCGACCCAACCAACCAGTTTCAGACCGCGTGCGGCTATCGCATCGGCGGTCAATAAAGCGTGATTCAGGCAACCGAGCCGCAGCCCGACCACCATTATGACCGGCAAAGCAAGTTGTTGGGCCAAATCTGCAGTATCAGTATCGTTGGTCAGAGGTACACGGAATCCACCTACGCCTTCGACCACTACCGCATCTGCCATTTCCACAACTTGTGCATAACAGCTGCGAATATGCGCGATATCTATTTCAACATTCTCCAACTTCGCTGCAACGTGCGGCGCAGCGGCAGCTTTAAACATGTATGGAACCGCCAAATTTCTTGGCAAAACCACATTTGCAGCCTGCGCCAAAGCGTCAGCGTCGTCATTGTGCCAGACCTCGCCATCGGCTGTCTGAATCGGATGTGCACCTGCCGCTACCGATTTGATGGCCGCAGCCCGCACTCCGGTTTGCACCAGCGCATGCAGGATCGCGGTCGAAATCAGCGTCTTGCCGATTTCGGTATCGGTGCCGGTTACGAAACAACTGAAAGATGCCGTCACGTCATGTTTCCTTTTCTAATTGCTGCAGCACATTGACAAGTTGCGCGACATCATCAGCCGTATGCGCGGCCGACAAGGTCACGCGCAAACGCGCGGTACCAACCGGCACCGTCGGCGGTCGGATCGCCGGCACCCAGATGCCGCGCTCGTATAAATTTGCTGCGACTTGCATCGCTACATCATTCGCGCCAATCACGACGGGTTGAATTGCCGTACTGGATTCCATCGCCTGCCATTTATTCAACTTCAAAGTTTGTTGCCATAGCGCGATCAAACTTTGCAATTGCGCCCTGCGTTCCGTGCCTTCCGCCCCTTCGATGATATCCAGGCTGGTCAGCAAGGCATGTGCGACAGCAGGTGGCGCAGCAGTTGTATAAATATACGGACGCGCGCGTTGCACCATCCATTCGATCACGCTTGCATGCGCAGCGACAAAAGCACCGGCTACGCCAGCTGCTTTACCAAGCGTGCCCATGTAAACCAGATTCGGTGAACGCAGATTGAAATGTTCCAGCACGCCGCGACCGTGCGCACCGAGTACACCAAAGCCATGCGCATCATCGACCACCAGCCACGCATCGTGCTGTTCGCACAAGGCCAGCAAGCGCGGCAGATCGGCCAGATCGCCATCCATGCTGAACACGCTGTCGGTCACCACCATTTTTTTCGCAGCAGTACTGGCAGCGAGCAGCGCAGATAATTTTTCGATATCGCCGTGCGGATAAACCTGCACGTTCGCACGCGACAAGCGTGCGCCATCAATCAGCGATGCGTGATTCAGCGATTCGGAAAATAGATCGGCGTCATTACCGGCCAGCGCGCCCAGCATCGCCAGGTTCGCCATATAGCCGGTGCAAAAATACAACGCGCGTGCATTGTCGATTTGTGGCGCGACGAATGCAGCGAGCCGCTCTTCCAGCTCTGCATGCGCACGTGAATGACCACTAATCAAATGCGATGCGCCGCTGCCTGCTCCGTAGAGTTCGGCACCTTGCTGCAAGGCTGTGATGATTTTTGGATACGCTGCCAAACCCAGATAATCATTGCTGCAAAACGCCAGCATGGAGCGACCATCGACTTGTACGCGCGGCGTGGATGGCGATTCGGTGATGCGACGGCGACGACGCAGGCTTTGCGCATCAATTTGCGCAAGCTGCGCATCCAGTGCCGCGATCAACTTGCTCATGCGGACATCACTTTTGCAAAAACGGTTTGCACCCGTGAGGCGAGTCCTTCAATTTCTTCACTGCTCAAAATATAAGGTGGCATTAAATACACCGTGTTGCCGATAGGACGCAACAGCAGCTCATGCTCAAGTGCAGTCGAGAAAAAACGTTGCGAGAAACTCGCTGCCGCTTGCGGACTATCGATCACCGCATCGAAGGCCCATATCATCCCGCGATGGCGGAAGTTTGCGACCTGTTCATGCGTCGCCAGCGGTGCCAGTGCCTTGGTCAAATGCGTGGCATGCGCGCGATTGCTGTTGATGACATCGTCTTCTTCAAAGATTGCCAGCGTCGCCAGTGCGGCACGGCATGCGAGCGCATTGCCGGTGTAGGAATGCGAATGCAAGAAGCCGCGCTTCACATCAACGTCATAAAAGGATTGATAAATTTCATCGCGCGTCATCACCAGGGACAAAGGCAGATAACCGCCGCTGATGCCTTTGGACAAACACAAGAAATCAGGCCAGATCGCAGCTTGTTCACACGCGAAGAAAGTACCAGTGCGACCGCAACCGACTGCAATCTCATCCGCGATCATGTGGATCTGATACTTGTCGCACAGCGAGCGCACTTCCTGCAGATAAACCGGATCATGCATCGCCATGCCGGTTGCACATTGCACCAATGGTTCGATGATGATGGCGGCGATGTGCGGTGCGCGCTCCTGCAATAATTTTTCCAGATCTTTTGCCGCACGAAGCGCGACGTCGGCTGCCGATTCACCCGGCTTGGCGGCGCGCGCATCCGGACTGGTGACGACGTGCGCATGCTGCAGCAAGGAATCGTAAGCATCGCGGAAGATGGCGACATCGGTTACACCGAGCGCGCCTATGGTTTCGCCGTGATAACTGCCCTTCAGGCAAACGAATTCGCGCTTGGCAGTTTTGCCATGGTTGCGCCATGCGTGGAAGCTCATCTTCAACGCGATCTCAACCGCCGATGCGCCGTCCGATGCGTAAAAACAATGTCCGAGTACATGGCCGGTGCGTGCGGCCAGCTGTTCCGACAATTGCACCACAGGCTCATGTGTAAAACCGGCCAGCATCGCGTGCTCCAGCAAATCGAGTTGCGACTTCAGCGCGCTATTGATGCGCGGATTGGCGTGGCCGAACAAATTGACCCACCATGAACTGATCGCATCCAGATAACGATGGCCGTTGACGTCATACAACCATGCGCCACGACCGTGACTGACAGGGATCAGCGGCAGCGTTTCGTGATGCTGCATCTGCGTGCACGGATGCCATACGCTGCGCAGGCTGCGCGCGACCAGATCGTCTTGCTTGCCAGGTGTGTGATGCATTGCGTCCAACCTCGCCGTTATTATTTCGTATTGTTTATTTCAGCGCGCCTGCCACTGCACGCGCGTTGCAATTTATTCGGGAAACACGCCATCGATGTAAAACCAGCGACCGTCTTCTTTGACGAAACGGCTGACCTCATGCAGACGTTGTGCGCGACCGCCGCTTTTGGAGCGCGCGACAAATTCCACAGTCGCTTCCGCTTCGCCAGATACAAACTTCTTCACTTCCAGCCCCAGCCATTTGGTCGCGGCATCATGCGCAAAATCGGTCAAGGGCGGACGCGTCGTGGCGTGCCACGTTGCATGTACATAATGCATCAAGCCCAACACATAGGCGCTATAACGCGAGCGCATTAATGCTTCTGCGTTCGGCGCATCCGCGCCATCATGAAAAACTTTGCAGCAAGTCGCATAACTGTCTTTGCCGCCGTGATTGCCGCAAGGGCAGGCGGCGCTCGCCGCGGGATGTGCTTTTGCCATACTTTCTTTGCCTGCCTTGCCCGACGGAATCTTCGGGCGCAGCACTAATGCACCGTTTAAAATGATGCTCGATAATAATGTTCGACAACAACGCTGCATCTATACAACGCGTTCAAACGCTGCCAAGGAAGCTATTGTAGGCGCGCCCGACTGGAATGTGAACCGTATTGCCCCACCGCGAGACCTCGATGAATCTGCTGGAAGCCCAACTGAACTACCCTTTTGACGACACCTTGCCCGACGTAGGCAGCACGTTCGAGGTCGCGCCCGGCGTCAAGTGGCTGCGCATGGGCTTGCCATTTGCGCTCAACCACATCAATCTTTGGCTGCTAAAAGATACTGTTGAAAGTGACAACGGCCCGGTCACAGGCTGGACCATCATCGACTGCGGCATCGCCAACGATGCCACGCGCGACGCGTGGGAACAGATCTTCGCCACGCAACTCGAAGGCTTGCCCGTCATACGCGTCATCTGCACGCACTGCCATCCCGATCACGTCGGCCTCGCCGACTGGATCTGCAGCCGCTGGCAAGTGCCGCTTTGGATGACCACCGGCGAATACGCATTTGCACGCATGATGTCGGCCGCCCTGCCGGGCGCGGACGGCACCGCGATGTTCCCCTTCTTCAAACTGCACGGCCTCGCCGATCCGCAGATGCTGCAAGAACTGGAAGGCCGCCGCAGTTACTACCCGACGCTGGTGCCAGCCGTGCCGCTCACCTACACCCGCATACACGACACGCAACACATCCGCATAGGCGCACACACATGGTGCATCATCACCGGCTACGGCCACGCGCCCGAACATGCATCGCTGTATTGCGAAGAATTGCATGTACTGATTTCCGGCGACATGGTCCTGCCGCGCATCTCGACCAATGTCTCGGTCTTTGCGATAGAACCGGAATCAAATCCGGTACAGCAATTTCTCGATTCACTATTGAAGTACAAGGATTTGCCAGACGACACGCTAGTACTGCCATCACACGGCAAACCCTTCCGCGGTTTGCACACCCGCATACAGCAATATGTCGATCACCACGCCGCGCGCTTGCAAGAAGTACTGGACGCCTGCGTCACACCACAATCAGCAGCAGACATCGTGCCGATCATGTTTGTGCGCAAGCTGGATTCACATCAGTTGAGTTTTGCGTTGGGAGAAGCGTTAGCGCATTTACACAAGCTTTGGTTTGATGGAATCTTGAAGCGGGAAATTTCCGTCGATGGCACGATCAGATTTAAAACTTACTGATCACGCTTTTTTATCAACAACTTAAACATTCCATAATCGATTTCTGCTTCGACTAGATATCAATGATCGTGTCGTTTAAAAAGCCGACAGCACGACACCACCATCCACACGCAATGCAGCACCGTTGGTAGCCGACGACGCTTCAGAGGAAATATAGACCACCATGTTGGCGACTTCTTCCGGCGTCGTGAAGCGCTTGATCAACGAGGTAGGACGTACTTTCTCGAAAAATTCCTTCTCGAACGCCTCGATCGAGTCGCCAGATAATTTTTGAACAAAATCTGATACGCCTTCCGATTTCGTCGGCCCCGGCAACACGGAATTCACTGTCACCCCGGTACCGGCGCAATGCTCTGCCAAGCCACGCGCAAGACTGATCTGCGCACTCTTGGTCACACCGTAATGAATCATTTCCAGCGGGATCTGTATGCCGCTCTCACTACTGATAAAGACCACGCGTCCCCAGTTCTTTTTCTTCATTCCCGCAAGGTAAGCGCGCGACAGTCGCACACCGGACATGACGTTGACGTCGAAGAAGCGCTGCCAATCTGCATCCGGAATTTCTTCAAACGATTTAGGATCGAAGATACCGAGATTATTGACCAGCACATCGACTGCAGGATACGCAGCAACCAGTGCATCGATCTGGCGCGGATCGGAAAGGTCACCCGCAAAGCCGAAGACCTGCGCGTTCTGGGCAGCCTTGCGTAACTTGTCCAATGCAGCATCGACCGATTGCTGTGATCGGCCATTCACAATCACCTGCGCACCTTCGCGTGCCAGTCCCGTCGCGATGGCAAAGCCAATACCTTTGGTTGAACCGGATACCAAAGCAAGTTTGTTCTTCAAGCCTAAATCCATGATGTTTTCTCCATTTGAATTGACGCTGCGATGTGATGCAGTCTACGACAACAAGCAATCCGCTGCTGACGCTTACTATGCATTCTATATTTCCAGGGGACATGAAATAGCGTACGCATTTTAGTCACGGCATCAGCAATTTCTCGGTGTAAGCTGTTGATCCTGAATTGAAGAACTATGCACTGGGTTATATATGCGCCGCGCTTACAGGAATTTTTTTTCAATAAGGAAATTTCATGACTGATTCGAGCTCACCGTCACCACTTAAGACGAAGAAAATATATTTAAATGGGAAATTCGTCGGCGAGATACCTGCCGAGGCTAACGCTTTAGAGGATATGCGAGCAGGGCGCGAACTAATTCAGGCAAAAGGTCTGCATAAAGAAATAACTATTGAGCAATCAATGTACAACCAAGCTTTTGCTTTCGCCAAGACCTCCGCTGAACTTTATGAGCGCGGCCTAAAAACCGTACCCCGAGATGGAAATGTACTTGTCCCGTGGATTGTGAACGGCGCTTTCAGCATAGAAATATATTTAAAAACACTGGGTAAAATTTATGGTGCAGAGCTACGAGGTCACAAGCTTCGCTCACTCTTCGACGAACTCCCAAATGAAGCAAGACAAGCCATCTTAGATGCTGTCCCAGAATCTCTTGCCGCACGCGGGAGAAAGGATGAATTTGATTTGGCTAACGCGATATCTCAAATAAACAGCGCATTTGTAGAATGGAGATATTGTTATGAGGTAGAGCGAACGAATAGCGTTTCTATCGAAGACGTTATCGTAATCATGCAGTCACTCCATAAAGCCTGTAGCTCGATTTTAAAATAACTTTCGCTGCGCCTCGGTTTTGAGTCCCGCTTTGACGCTGTCGTTTGTGCAGAGCAGAAAATGGAAGAAGAAGTGAACGTTGTCTGAGCGCAGCGAGTTTCGTTCGCTTCCCATTTTTTGATTTGCGCAGACGGGAACCCGAAGGGCAGTGGCTTCGCGGTCGCCTTCTTTTGCTTACTTTTCTTGGCGAAGCAAGAAAAGTAAGTAGCCGCCGGGCTACCCCCGGCAAGTCACCACGAAGAACAGCAAGAACAAACCAAAGAGCCAAACTATCTCGACCAAGAAAATCAAAGATCCCGCTTCTTCCGCGGCGCATTAGCAAACAAAAAGTCATACAGCCAATTCGGCAACGACCTCAACACCTTAGCCACCACCCCCATCTGCCAAGGAATCACCCGATAACTGCTGCCAGCGTCAATAGTGGCAACAGCCCGCTCAGCAAACGTCTGAACCGGCAGCAAAAACGGCATTGCATAATCATTCACCTGCGTCATAGGCGTATCGATATACCCCGGCGCAATCGTGACGACCTTGATGCCATCCTTCTTCAACTCCACACGCAGTGATTCGCAATAGGTAATGACGGCGGCCTTAGACGCGCTGTAGGCACCCGCGCCCGGCAAGCCGCGTATGCCGGCGACGCTGCCGATGCCGACCAGCCGACATCCAGTTTGCCCCGCTGCCGCTTGCGCCTTCATCGTCGCGATGAAGGGTGCAAACGTGGCGACGGTGGCAGTGACGTTGGTAGCGAAGACCTGCTCGAAGACTTGCAGGTCTTCCGTGTATTCGGTCAATGTGCCGCGCGAGATGCCGGCGTTGGCGATGACGATATCTATGCCTTGCGCAACGGCGATGAAGTCGGCGGCGGCATTGGCGAGTGCAGCGCTGTCGTTGACGTCGAGTGCATACACGCGATGGCGTTCTGCGTTCGACAGGCTGGCGGCGAGCTCACGCAAGACTTCTCCGCGCCGCGCGACCAGACCCAGCGTTGCACCTTCGCTCGCATACTGTCGCGCCAGTGCTGCGCCCAGACCGCTGGAAGCGCCGGTGATGAAGACTCGTTTTGCTTGCATGGCATTTCCCATCGATTCCAAATCTACTCAAAATAAAAAGTCCGCCCTCTTGCGAGTTGCGGACTTCTTGTTCTACGTGCTTGCTGAAAAATTCAGCAACAGTATTTACTTAATGCGACAAATTATTTGGCCGACTTGGCAACCAGATGATCCATCACTTGCAAGGTTGCTTCATGCAGCACCGCTTCCGGACGATTGCCGAGCTTTGCGCCGACGATCGATGGCGATGTGACATAACGGCCGTCAATCGCAATCATAGGCACGCCATCCACCTTGTACGCTGCCTGCAATTGCGTTGCGCGGCTGACCTTGGTTTGTACGCCGAAGGAATTATAGGTCTCAGTAAACTTCTTCACGTCTATGCCTTGCTTGGCGACGAAGTCGAGTATCTGTTTATCGGTATCCAGCATTTGACGTTCTACGTGGATCGCACGGAAAACGCGCGGATGCAAGCTGTCTACCAGACCCAGCGCTTCTATCGTGTAGTAGAGCTTTTGTTGCGGGATGAAGGAATCGCGGAAGGCGACCGGCACGCGCTTGAAGACGATCTTGTCAGCATTCTTTTTTACCCAGGCCGCGAGCGAAGGATCGAGCGCTTCGCAATGCGGGCAGGAATACCAAAAGAATTCGGTGACTTCGACTTTTTTTCCGCTGTCGGTTTGCTGCGCTTTATCAAGCGTACGGTAATCAGTGCCGTTGACCGGCGCGGTCGGCGATGCGCCCGCGGTTGCTGCCATAAGACTCAGGGTTGCTACGGCCAACAGATGTTGAATAAAACGCATGGTATTCCCTTTCGATTATTGTTCGGCTTACTTGCCTTAATTCGCCCTTATTTGCCGATTCGTACAACTGCGACATCGACACCATTCTCAGACAACTTTGTGCGCACTCGGTTCATTGTTTCGAGCTGACCGAAAGGGCCGATGCGCACGCGGTGCAGCGTGCCGGTTTCTGCCTGACGTTCGGAAACGGCGGCTTCAAAACCCATCAGTGCCAGTTTGGCTTTCATGTTTTCTGCGTCAGCCACGGCACCAAATGCGCCAGCCTGCAGATAGTAAATCCATTTTTCATCTGCGCTTTCGGCCTTGGCGGCTTCAGCTTTGGCGGCCTCGACTTTTTGCTGCGCTTTTTCTTTTGCCGCTGCTGCCTTGTCAACAACCGGCGGCTTGATGGTTTCTTCAGACACGGTAGGTGCCGGCGCGCCCGGCACCGGCTCTTTGACTGGCGGCTTTTTGCCGTATAGCGGTTTGTTCGGATCGCTCAGCTCGTTGCTGGCCGGTGCAGCACGGTCGGACTGGCCGCCCTTGTTGGTAAACGGCAGCGGTGTTTTATAAATCACCATCGCCACCGCGATGGCAATGCCGAGGCCGAGTATCAAACCGACGATCAAACCGAGTAGCGTACCGCCTGTCTGCTTTTTACTCTTTGCTTTACTGTTCTTCTTGGTCATAAATTTCCTGTTACATCCGGGTCGGTGCCGAGACACCGATCAAAGCCAGACCGTTACGTAATACTTGTCGGGTTGCATGCATCAGTGCAATGCGCGCCATCTTCAAGGCGACGTCATCTACCAGGACGCGTTCTGCATTGTAGTAGCTATGCAATTCGCCTGCTAAGTCGCGCAAATAAAATGCGACTTGATGCGGGCCAAGTTCTTCCAATGCCTTTTGCAAGGTCTCTGGATATTCGGCCAGCTTGGCGAGCAGCGATGCTTCGCGCGGCGCAGTCAATGGCGACAGATCGACATTCACTAACGCGGCTTCGTCAAAGTCAGCGCCTTCGGCTTGCTTCAACACCGAGCAAATACGTGCGTGTGCATATTGTACGTAGTAGACCGGATTTTCATCACCTTGTGTCAACGCGATATCGACGTCGAACACGAACTCGGTATCGGCCTTGCGTGAGATCAGGAAGAAACGCACGGCGTCGCGGCCGCGTGTCAAATCTCTCGCCTCGCCCGCATCTGCAACTTCTCCGGTTTCGCCATTCGACCATTCAATCAAATCGCGTAGCGTGACGTAAGAACCGGCGCGTTTGGAAATTTTCACTTCCTCACCGTTCTTCATCACGGTGACCATCTTGTGCAATACGTAATCCGGATAGCCTTGCGGAATACCGATATCAAGCGCGTGCAAACCGGCGCGCACGCGGGCGATGGTGCCGTGGTGATCGCTGCCCTGGACGTTGATCGCTTGCGTAAAGCCGCGTTGCCATTTGACTGTGTGATACGCGACGTCAGGCACGAAGTAAGTGTAAGTACCGTCGGTCTTTTTCATCACGCGATCTTTGTCGTCGCGATAATCGGTGGTGCGCAACCACAGCGCGCCATCGAGTTCGTAAGTCTTGTCGGCCTTGATCAAGGCATCGACGGTTTGTACAACCTTGCCATCGTTGTACAAAGACGATTCGAGATAGTAGTTATCGAACTTGACACCGAAGGCCTGCAAATCCAGATCCTGTTCGCGGCGCAGATACGCAACGGCGAAGGCGCGTATCGATTCGATGTCGTCGATGTTGCCGCTGGCAGTGACCGGCACGCCATCGCTGGCGGAAACGGTTTTCTTTGCGATGAAATCATTGGCGATGTCTTGAATGTAATCCCCGTTATATGCCGACTCGGGCCAGCCTTCAACGCCGGGCTTCAAACCTTTGGCGCGTGCTTGTACCGAGGTGGCGAGCGTAGCGATTTGCACGCCGGCATCGTTGTAATAAAACTCGCGGGTGACTGCGTAACCTTGTGCGTCGAACAGCGACGACATTGCGTCGCCCAAAGCGCCTTGACGACCGTGACCTACATGCAGCGGGCCGGTCGGGTTGGCGGAGACGAATTCGATGATGACTTTTTTATCTGCGCCTAGCTTGCTCTTGCCGTATTGCGCGCCTTCTTGCAGCACGGTTTTGACGACGGCCTGGCGCGAGGCTGAAGTCAGGCGCAGGTTGATGAAGCCGGGGCCGGCGATTTCTGCCGATTCGATCAAATCGCGATTGGCTGGATTATCGAGAAGGGCGGCGACCAGCGCCTGCGCGACTTCGCGAGGATTCTTTTTGAGCGGCTTGGCAATTTGCATTGCCAGATTGCAGGCCACGTCGCCATGCGTAGGATCGCGCGGGCGCTCCAGCGTGACGGTCGGATTGAGTTCAGTGCCGGCGACCAAGGGTGCGACTGCGGCCTGGAAGAGTTCTGTGAGACGTTGTTTTTGTGCTGCGAGCATGGGATTTGTTTCTGGCGGTGCAAGACCGCGCCTTGAATTGGAATAAACGTAGGCGGAATTATACTGGCTAGCCAGCGTTCATCCGCCCAATTTGTCGCGGCAATAGGTACCAATATTAGCGCCGATGAAACGCGACATCTGGAAAGTCTGTGGCTCCCACGGCGAGCCGGAAAGGCGCTGCTCCGCCACAAATATGTAAGTACACGCTATCACGGTTTCACCTGAATTTATAACAACGTCGATTACATCACGACGATACTCGCTGCCTTCAAAAGCATCCAGCACGGCAACATCTTGCGCATCCACATCGAAGTAAAGTACGCCTTCCACCGTCGCTTGCGGACTGACAATCATGCCGGGATAGGTATCGTCGGCCAGCGCATAGCGTGCATAACCTGGCGCGGTCGCGGGCGCAGAACGGTAATTGCCACGCACGACGCGCTGCCAGATTTGCGGGAACATCAATGAACCGTAAGTGAATATATGCATGCTTGTACGGCTTGAAGTGCTATTGATATATCAATGCATATTGCAAGACGGAGATAAGGTGGCTACATACGATACCAGGCTCGCCACGTTAGCAAACTGTGAAATTTGCATCAAGAAAACATGATTCAAACACGATCTTGTCAGCGTTCGTTGCTTATATCCAAACGCACTGCTAATGTTCAAATGTCTTATCGATCATTACTGGCATCAGGCCAGGCATCACAAGAAATAAAAATACTGGAGACAACGGCCCACACAGCATGCCGTCGCTGCAGCACGGAAGCTGCTTTTTATCTTTCCTATCGAATGTCACTGGAGAATTGCTCATGATCGAACTCATCACAGACCCGCAAATCTGGCTGGCCTTCCTTACCCTGACCGCGCTGGAACTGGTGCTCGGTATCGATAACATCATTTTTATCTCCATCCTGGTCGACAAACTGCCGGTCGAACGCCGCGAATTCGCGCGCAAGCTGGGCCTGTTCATCGCGATGTTCATGCGCATAGGCTTGTTGATGGTACTGGCGTGGATAGTCGGATTGGTAGAACCCTTGTTCACCGTGTTTAATGAAGAAATCTCGGGGCGGGACTTGATATTGATCAGCGGCGGGCTGTTCCTGATATGGAAGAGCACCGGCGAAATTCATCAATCGCTGGAAGGCGAAGAAGGCCATGCATCCAGTGCGGTACAGGCAACCTTCACTGCGGTGATTCTGCAAATCATGGTGGTCGATATGGTGTTTTCGCTGGATTCGATCATTACCGCAGTCGGCATGGTTGATCACATCGAAGTGATGGTGGCAGCGGTGATTGCATCGGTCGGTTTGATGATGCTGTTTGCCGGACCTATCGGCCGCTTCGTGTCGCGCCATCCATCGATCAAGATCCTGGCGCTGGCCTTCCTGGTGGCGATTGGTGTCGTGCTGATTGCAGAAGGTTTTGATTACCATGTGCCAAAAGCGACTATCTATACCGCGATGGCCTTTGCACTGATTGTGGAAATGATCAATATCCGCATGCGCAAAGCCAAACCGGTACATTTGCATGCGTCGTATTCGGAAGAGCAAAAAAAGGAATGAAATTTAGTTAAGCATCCTTGATAGACAAGCGTAACAAGAAAGGGGCGGCATCTAGTGATGTCGCCCCTTTCTTGTTCTATTTCTACAGCTCGCTTTGAATGAAACGCCTATTCAGCAAACTTGCGCATCCCGCGTTTGCGCCAACGATAACGCGCCTGAAAATGCCAGACTACGTTTACCAGCACGTATCCAGCTACCGCCGACACGACCGCGATGACAAGCAATCCTGTCATCAATTCCGGCCCTACTGTTTGTACCCACGCAATCAAATTTTCGTACCAGTGCTTGACTTCACCCTGTTCATTGACGACCTTGTTGAACACGCCCGGACCCAGCGATGCGCCAGCCGACACTTGATCCGATCCAATCAAAAAATTACCCAGTCGATACGCAGCGTAATAAAGCGGAGGCACGGTAAATGGATTGGTCGCAAACGTGGCGAATGCGGCAACCGGCAGATTAACCCGTATAAAAATTGCACCGATCGCGCCAAACAACACTTGTGCAAATGGAATCGCGATACCGACAAACAAACCGACTGCCAGTCCACCGGCCACGCCACGCCGGTTGAACTGCCATAGAAAATGATGATGCAGATAACGGCTGAATGGTTTCAGGAAACGATTTTCCTGAATACTCTCAGATGTCGGAATATGCTTGAAAAAACGGCTACGACGCATATAAACATTGCTCCTGTTGCAAAACATTAAACATGCTCAAAGGCATGAATTCAACAATCAAGTTGAGAAAAATTGGACACCCGAGCACTCAGCTAATTCTCAATAATCCTAAATACTCAAAATAAACATGAGGAAACACCAATACTTACTAAACAGAACGTAAAGCCAGGATAGCTTCCCTATCTGTCATGAATATATGGTCCTGTTTCAAGCCTTGTATCCACCCGGCATCTTCCAGCACATCCCACACCTGCTTCTTGATGGCAGACACATACAGATCGATCCCCATGCTTCTCAAGGTGATCTGCAGCGATTCCAGCGTATCGACGCCGGTTGCATCGATATCGTTGACAGAACCAACGCACAACAAAAGACGCCGGATATGCGGATCGCGGCTGCATTGCTCGACCACAAAATGATCCAGCGCACCGCCAGTCAGAAAATTCAATGCCGCGTCGATACGCACCACCAGCAGATCATTCGCCAGTCGCGGCAAATCGAAACGCTGGCGATCACGCAAGGTGCCATCCGCATGCTCACTGACCTCAATGATACGCGGCTGCATGTGACGATACAAATAAGACACCATCGTCAACGTGATGCCAGCCATCACACCCCAGTGCAAACGTGGCATCGCAGCAATCGTCACTATGAAGGTCACGATCGCGATCACACCGTCATCGCGTGAAATGGTGAACAGCCGTTTGAACGCGCCAAAATCAAACAGACTGAATACCGGCATGATGATCAGCGCGGCCAGTACCGAACGCGGTACGTAATACAAGAGATCAGTGAAAAACAGCAGGCAAATCAGTACACAGATCAGCGTAAACACGGTGGCCCACGCGCTGGTTGCACCGGCATACAGATTGAGCGCCGAGCGCGAGAAAGAACCACTGACCGGGAATGCACCGGAAAATCCGCTCGCCACCTTTGCCAAACCCTGGCCTATCAATTCCTGATTTTCATCCCAGCGTTCGCGCCGCTTGCGTGCCAGCACGCGGCAACTCGACATCGCTTCGGTAAAGCTGATCAAGGCCAGTACCAAACCCGCCAACCATAGCTCACGATGATGCTCGAACGAAATCGACGATGGCCACACCAGTGGCGGCAAGCCACTTGCAATTTCGCCTACGACTGCGCCGCCGGCTGCCGAATAGCCAAATGCCCAACTAACTGCCGTCGCGAATATCGTGATGAACAACAAGCCAGGAAAGCGTGGAAAAAAATGCTTGCTGAGTGCCAGCAGCAATAGCGTACCCAGGCCAAACGCACTGGTCATCAAGGTAATTGATGGCTCTGCCATCACACGATCAAATACTGCAAGCGGATGCGCACTGAAAATATCGGTAATGCCAAACAGTGTCGGGATCTGCGACATCATGATGATGATTGCTGCAGCATTGATAAAACCGACAATGACAGGCTGCGACACCAGATTGCTGAGACGACCAAGACGGAAAGCGCCCAGCAAAAATTGAATCGCGCCGGAATAGATGGAAAGCCAGATCGCCAGCGCCACCCATTGCTGTGATGCCGGCACGGCGAGTGAAGACAGAGAACCAAACACCAGCAAGCTAGACAAGGCAGCAGGGCCGACTGCCAGCAATGCGGACGAACCCCACAACACGCCTATCAAGCTGGGAATCAAGGCCGCATACAAGCCGGTAGCGGCGGGCATGCCGGCCAGCGTTGCATACGCGACCGCTTGCGGAATCAGCACCATGCCTACACTCAAGCCGGCCCAGGCATCGCTTTTCAGCGACGACAGAGTAGGTCGCGGCCAGCGCAGGAATGGGAAAAATCGTTTGATATCGAAAGCAGTATTCATGGTGACAAAAACAAGAACAATGTGAGATACAAAATCGGGGACTGCGTCAGCAAAGCAAACTATAAAATACGCTGCTGCATGATTAAGCAAGCTTGCTTGCAATTTTTCTTCAGTGCAAGTCTTGTGCTCCCCGTTTTACCGCATCTTTCTCCGCGCGTACAATAAGCTCATGGATATCACATTGCCCGAGCTGGAACAGGTCATCAATTACTGGCGCACCGAACGTCCTTCAACCGGAGAAGAACGTGCGCTATCGCCGGAAGTAAACGGGCTGGCAAAGCTGTATGCGCTGATGATCTTCCATAAGCAAAAAACCATGCAGCTTGAAACACTAGATCCCGTTTGCCTGCAACTGATAGAAGGCTGGCGCAAGCAAGCTGCCTGAAACAACCTCGCTGCAGCGCCGCAAGCTGCAGGCCATCGTTCAGCAAAATCAAGCCGCCATGTGCCGTGCCTGACGTTGCGGCAAGGCGGCGTGCTCGGCTTTTTTCTCTGCCGTGTGCTCCGCTTTCTTGCTCGCCTGCGCCTTCAATTTGGTATTCGCCTGCCCGGCGTAATCGCTGCGCAAGACAGCCGCAACCTGTTCTTCATCCATACCTATACTGACCAGCCATTTCGCCACCAGCACCGCGAGACGTTCAAGCGCGATGCGGTTGGTTGCGTCAGTGGTTGCATACAACCAGTTAGACAATTGCATGAAATTAGCGAAAGCCGAATCTGACGTGGCCGCGTTCAGAATCAGCGGCAAGGTATTCGTAAAACGACCCGAGTTGGCAACCAGATCCCAGTAACGGGCGAAGCGCACCAACTGCTGCATCTCGTTAAAAGAGATGCGATCCGTCGCCAGAATTGTGTATGGCGGATGCGGATCGAAGACCAGGCCGTATTCCTGCGTATGGCGAATGATAGGCGTGCCGCGCAGGCGCTTCAAGATGCCGAACTGGATTTCATGCGGCTGCAAGGCCACCAGTTTATCGAAACCGCGCGCAAAGCTCGCCACATCTTCACCCGGCAAGCCGGCAATCAAATCGACGTGCATATGCGCGTGCGAGTGTTCGCACAACCAGCGTATGTTTTCTGCAGCCTTTTCATTATTCTGTTTACGACTGACCAACGCCTGCACTTCAGGATTGAAACTCTGGATGCCGATTTCAAACTGCAAGGTGCCAGGCGGGAATTTCATGATGCCTTCTTTCAAGGCATCAGGCAGATGATCAGGTACGACTTCAAAATGCGCGAATACAGGATCGTCAGGATTCGCCGCCAGCTTGGCGAGGAAGAAATCCATGATCTTCAAACTGGTTTTGATATTCAGATTGAAAGTTCTATCGACAAACTTGAACAGGCGCGCACCGCGTGCATGCAAGGTCTCCAGCTCACCGAGAAAAATATCGATGTCGAAAGGCCATGCGGTTTTGTCCAAAGCAGACAAACAGAATTCGCATTTGAACGGGCAACCGCGCGAGGCTTCTACATATAGTGTGCGATGCGCGATGTCTTCATCCGTATATAGCTGATACGGCATCGTTAATTCAGACAGTGGCGGCTGCACACCGGCGTGCGTTTTCATCAAAGGCTTGGGGCCGTGCAAGATCTGTTTGCACAAAGCGGGGAAGGTGACATCGCCCCAACCAGTGACCAGATAATCGGCCATCTGCACGATGCTTTGTTCGTTCGATTCGTAAGATACTTCCGGTCCGCCCAGCACGATCACCACTTCGGGGGCGACGCGCTTGAGCAATGCGACCAGCTTGGTGGTTTCCTCGACATTCCAGATGTAGACGCCGAAACCGATGATGCGCGGCTGCTGTGCGAGCAGCTTTTCGACCATATCGGTGGCACGCGCGCCGAGTACGAACTCCTGCAATTGCGTCACACTTTGCAGCTCGCCCATGTTCGCCAACAGGCAACGTAAACCCAGTGAGGCATGCGTGTAACGGGCGTTGAGTGTGGAAAGCAGAATGGTCATCGAAACGGCAACAGGTGAGGAAGCCATCATTCTACGCTGCCCGACCTTAAAATCCTTCGGATTGGCCGCCTTCTCTTCCTATAATGGACAATTCTTTCGCGCTGCACGCAGCATTCGGCGCGATCCATTTCAAAAAGAACAATTCATGCCTTCATTCTTCCGTCTCGCCCCAGCCTGTCTGATGTTCACCATATTGATTGCAATCACCAGCCATGCACGGTCTGCCGACAAGCCTATCGCCGCAGTGGATGCCAATATGTGCCGCGCCATGCAGGAGCTGGACGTGCTGCACAAGAACGCAGCTGTCAGTTGCGCACAACTACGCATCGTCTATTTTTCCTATCTGGGATTTGACGGCAAGGTACACGATGATGGCGCGGTGATGGTAATGGCGGCGCTGGCCGATCACGTGCAGGCGATCTTCGCTACGCTACTGCAAAGAAAATTCGCAATCGCCGGCGCACAGTTGATGCAGCACTATCGCGGTGACGACCTGGCTGCGATGCGCGCCAACAATACCTCGGCTTTTAATGACCGCGCCGTAACCAATGGCAGTGCGCCCTCGCTGCATGCGTATGGTGCAGCGATCGATATCAACCCGATACAGAATCCGTTTGTTGAATTTGAAGATGCCGGGAAAACGCGCTACTCACCTGCAGCCGGTAGCAAGTATGCGAATCGCCTCGTGGTAAGGCCAGGAAAAGCTGTACGCAAAGGAATGGCTGAAGATGTGGTGGATGTATTTGCCGAGAACGGCTTCTTGATCTGGGGCGGTGATTGGGATGCACCTATTGATTATCAGCATTTTCAGATCAGTCGCACATTGGCAAAGCGGCTGGCCGCATTGCCAGTCGCACAGGCGCAGGTCGTCTTCAATGACTATGTGAATAGTTACCGGCACTGCGCCGCAGCCACAAAATCTGTCACCGCGTCAGAAAGCGGCAACATTGTAAAAACCAACACTGTAAAAACAAAATGTATGGCTGCGGTCGACCAGCCTTGAACGTCGTCAACCGTCTGCCTGCAGCGACGTTAGTCAGACATGTAGATCCCGTCTGCTGCAATAGGCATTACGCCGAACGCTTGACGAATAGGCTGCTAGCGCGTGTACACTCGCGCATCGACGACTGATCAAGGTCGCACCTATTCCGGAGATTGTTGTCCATGCTTATCAACTGCGTCGCTTATCAAGACGGCACTAAATTATCCGATATCCCTATCGAGGAAATCAGCGATTATCTGCAGCGCCCCGGCTGTTTTGTATGGGTCGCGCTGAAGGATGCCGAGCCGGCCGAACTCGAACAGATGCAGCAGGAATTCAATCTGCATGATTTGGCAGTCGAAGATGCACGTAACGGTCATCAAAGACCGAAAGTCGAAGAATACGGTGACTCTTTATTTGCAGTCATCAAAACAGCTGAAATGGTCGAAGGTACAGTGCACATCGGCGAGCTCGATATCTTCGTCGGCCCCAACTATATTCTGTCGGTGCGCAACCGTAGCGCGCAGGGTTTTCTAGGCGTGCGTGCACGCTGCGAGCAGGAGCCGGAACAATTGCGCAAGGGATCGGCCTTCGTTCTGTATGCATTGATGGATGCGGTGGTTGATCGCTATTTCCCGGTAGTCGAAGCGCTGGAAAGCGAACTCGAATTGATCGAGGCGAAAATCTTCCACAAGGGTTCGCAGCGCGCCAACATCGAACGTCTGTACGAACTTAAACGCGAAGTCGTGATGCTCAAGCATGTGGTGGCACCGCTGATGGAAGCAGTAGGCAAGCTGTATGGCGGACGCGTCCCTAATCTGTGCGAAAGCACGCGCGATTACTTTCGCGACATCGGCGATCATCTGTATCGGATCAACGCGCTGACAGATACCTTCCGCGAAACCATCGCCACCGCGATTCAGGTCAATCTGTCGATGGTGACGATTGAAGAAAGCGAAGTGAACAAACGCCTCGCCGCATGGGCGGCAATTTTCGCGGTGGCTACTGCCTTCTTCGGCTTGTGGGGGATGAACTTTAAGTTCATGCCGGAACTGGAGTGGAAGTACGGCTATCCCATATCGGTGCTGATGGTGAGCGGCGTATGCGGCTATCTGTACTACCGCTTTCGCAAATCCGGCTGGTTGTAATCCTTGATTCGACTTGTCTTCTTTGAAATAAAAAACGCCGCAAGGTTGCGGCGTTTTTTATTGATGACGACTACTCGCTTAACTTATTTATTTGGTCGTGCCTTGCTTGATACCTTCCAGCATGCTGAGCGCCAACGCTTCAGCTACGCGTATGCCATCGATGGCCGCCGACATGATGCCGCCCGCATAACCGGCGCCTTCACCGGCAGGGAACAAGCCGCGCGTATTGATGCTTTGCAGATCGTCATCATTACGCTTGATGCTGATCGGTGAAGAGGTGCGCGTTTCCACGCCGGTCAACACCGCATCGTTCATCGAGAAACCCTTGATCTGTTTTTCAAACGCAGGCAGGGCTTCGCGTATCGCTTCGATGACGTAGCTTGGCAAGGATGTGTTCAAATCGCCGAGCTTGACGCCCGGTTTGTATGATGGAATGACCGAACCGAATTCAGTCGACGGTTTATCCGCAATGAAGTCGCCAACCAGTTGGCCAGGCGCATCGTAATTGCCGCCACCCAGTTCAAACGCACGCTCTTCCCACTGCCTTTGAAATTCCATGCCGGCCAGAGGGTCGCCCGGATAATCGGCAGGTGTAATGCCGACCACGATGCCGGCATTCGCATTACGCTCATTGCGCGAATACTGGCTCATGCCGTTGGTGACGACGCGCCCCGGTTCCGATGCGGCCGCGACAACGGTGCCGCCCGGGCACATGCAGAAGCTGTAAACCGAACGGCCGTTGCTGGCGTGATAAACCAGTTTGTAATCTGCCGCACCCAAGACCGGATGACCGGCATTCGGCCCCAAACGACAGGCATCGATCAGCGATTGCGGATGTTCAATGCGAAAGCCGATGGAGAACGCTTTCGGCTCAAGGTAAATGCCGCGCGCATGCAACATCTTGAAGGTGTCGCGCGCGCTGTGGCCAATCGCCAGGACGACGTGATTGGTGGCGATATGCGAGCCGTCTGCCAACTTGAGGCCGCACACTTTTCCATCTTCGATTTCGATATCATCGACCTTGCTTTCGAAACGGAATTCACCGCCCAGCTTGACGATTTCTTCGCGCATCAGTTCGACCATTTTCACCAGACGGAAAGTACCGATGTGCGGCTTGCTGACGTACATGATTTCCGGCGGCGCATCGGCTTTGACAAATTCCATCAAAACCTTGCGGCCATAATGCTTGGGATCCTTGACCTGGCTCCACAACTTGCCGTCGGAAAAAGTCCCGGCGCCGCCTTCACCGAATTGCACATTCGATTCCGGATTCAGTTCACGTTTGCGCCACAGGCCAAACGTATCCTTGGTGCGTTCACGCACTTCCTTGCCGCGTTCCAGAATGATCGGGCGAAAGCCCATTTGCGCAAGAATCAGCGCCGCGAAAATACCGCACGGACCGAAGCCGATCACGACCGGACGCATCGCCAGATCGGCTGGTGCCTGCGCCACAAAATGGTAACTGGTGTCGGGTGCAATCGTGACGTGACGGTTGCCTTGCAGCCGCTTCGCGTGTTTGTCCTGATCGCGTACTTCGACGTCTAGCGTATAGACCATGATGATCGCGTTTTTCTTGCGCGCATCGTAACCGCGACGAAATACCGTGTGCGCGATCAGGTCGTCGGCCTTGATACCGAGGCGCGCAATGATCGCGGCCAGCAGGTCTTCTTCGCTATGGTCTAAAGGGAGTTGAACGTCAGTGAGTCGCAGCATGCTTGTGTCTAGCCAATCTTGTAAAAATCATCTGCCGCCAGGGTTGATGCGGTCGGCAGCGCGCTATTTTACTCCAGTCGTTTTTGTTGAAATCAAGGAAAGCGCATGCACGCATAGTCAGACAAGAAATCAGGCCGCACAAACTGACACGCATGGCGCGACAGCATTTAACACTTTCTTGCGATCTCTCTTTTTGCGGAGAAATTTGCACTGAAATAGCCCAAGGTTTCTCCTGAGGCAACGCCGCTTTATCGTCCGCGCAACGCCTGCCTTCTTATCTGCGGCAATTAACCTGCGCCGCATTGACTCCCGGAAACTAATTGTTTATGGTAAATGACGGCATCCCGGTCTCGTATCAGTCTTGTACTGAAGCAGTCCTGTACTGGGTTGCCGGTGTAGATCCACTCAACAAAACAGACGTTCTTAGAACGCATAACGGAGACTGGGAAAGGAGTGCACATGAACGCAACTGCGAGCAGCGCACCATCTGTCAATGCAGCAAACGGCCCACTGGAATTTTTATCTTTCACGCTGGGCAAGGAAGAGTACGGCATCTCTATACAAAAAGTGCAGGAGTTGCGCGGCTACGATACCGTCACCCGCATCGCCAACGCACCGGAGTTTGTCAAAGGCGTCGTCAATCTGCGCGGCATCATCGTGCCTATCATCGACATGCGCATCAAATTCAATCTCGGGTCGCCGACCTACGATCAATTCACCGTCGTCGTGATTTTGAATGTCGCCGGTCGCGTGGTAGGCATGGTGGTCGATAGCGTGTCGGACGTCATCACCTTGACACCAGAACAGATCAAGCCTGCGCCCGACATGAACAGCGCAATGGCCTCCGATTATCTGGTCGGCCTGGGGACGATAGACGAGCGCATGTTGATTTTGATCGACATCGACAAGCTGATGTCCAGCGCTGAAATGGGCTTGGCTGATCCCGGCCTCGCCTGAATCAGCCCTTGCATCGCCCGCAATGCTCCCGCACAGTAATCAAGGATAAGCATCCTGGATTGCATTGATACACATCTGTTTGTTTCGAGACTGACATGCTAAAAAATATAACCATCAAATCGCTGCTCTTGTTCGTCATGAGCATACTTTCCATCCTGCTGGTCGCGATCGGCATACTCGGATTGACGTCGCTGGACACGACCAACAAGGCCTTGAAAACAGTCTATGAAGACCGCACGGTACCTATCGGCCAATTAAATACCGTCATCACACTGTCGACCATCAATCAACTCGACCTGGCGGCATCTATTTATGGCGATCCGGGTCAAGTGATTCCCAAAATGGATTTGATTGAAAAGCGCTCGCTGGAAATCAACAAGGCTTTCGATGGCTATATGGCGACTACATTGACGGCAGAGGAAAGAGCGATTGCAGACAAGTTTGCCGCAGATCGCAAGGTATTCCTCGACAAAGCGTTGACACCGGCGATCGCTGCATCACGCGGCGGCAATGTGTTGCGCGTAACAGAGATCGTCAACGGCCCGATGGAAGAGTTGATCCTGCCGGTACGGGCTGGCGTCAGCGCATTGATCGATTTGCAATTGCGGGTTGCAAAACAGGAATTTGAGGATTCGCAAAAGCGCTTCGTCATGGTCCGCAATATTTCCATCGCCGCGATCATCTTCGGCGTGCTGCTGGCAGGTTTCATGGCATTCTGGCTGATCCGTCTGATCGCACGTCCACTGGCCGAAGCCGTGCAAATTGCGAAGAGCGTAGCCGGCGGCGATCTGACGCAGCAAATACATGTGGATTCGACCAATGAAACGGGACAATTGCTGCAAGCGCTGAAGGAGATGAACGAGAGTCTGGCCAACACGGTTTCTACCGTGCGCCGCGGTACGGAAACCATCACCGTCGCTTCCGGCGAAATCGCTTCGGGCAATGCCGATCTGTCGAGCCGCACCGAATCGCAAGCGGGCTCACTGGAAGAAACCGCCAGTTCGATGGAAGAGCTGACCTCGACGGTTAGACAGAACGCCGACAACGCGCGGCAAGCAAATCAACTGGTGGTATCCGCCTCCGAAGTTGCAGTCAAGGGTGGCAGCGTGGTCAGCCAGGTCGTCACGACGATGGGCTCCATCAAGGATAGCTCGCGCAAGATCGTCGACATCATCGGCGTTATCGACAGTATCGCCTTCCAAACCAACATCCTCGCTTTGAACGCTGCGGTAGAAGCGGCACGCGCCGGTGAGCAGGGCCGTGGTTTTGCGGTGGTGGCGAGTGAGGTACGCAATCTGGCGCAGCGCAGCGCCAGCGCCGCAAAGGAAATCAAGGCCTTGATCGACGATTCGGTCAACAAGGTCGATGTCGGCAGCAAGCTGGTCGATCAGGCCGGCAGCACGATGGAAGAGATCGTCAATTCGGTCAAACACGTAGCCGACATCATGAGCGAGATCACGTCTGCCAGCCAGGAACAGAGCGATGGCATCGAGCAAGTGAATCAGGCGATCAGCCAGATGGATGAGATGACTCAGCAAAATGCTGCGCTGGTCGAGCAGGCTGCGGCTGCGGCGCAAAGCATGCAGGATCAGGCAGTCGAGTTGTCGCGTGCAGTCAGCATCTTCCGTCTGAACGACAGTAACGCCCCGGCAGCGGCGATCGCCAAGCGTACAACACCGGCTTTGACGCAAGTAAAACCTGTCGCCAGACTGGCCGCCACGCCGAAACAGCCGCCCGCCAAAGCGCAAAAAGCGATCACGACAGAGAAAAGCGGCGACGACTGGGAAGAGTTTTAATCGGAGTACATGCCAAGTACCGCGGTGCATGTTTTTTAGATGCGCCAGCAAGACTCGGGCAATACACAATGCATGCAAATCAGTCCGTCTGGTTGCATGCATTTTTTATGCTACGAACCGATATCGATGTACTGCATCTATCTTGCATCGGTAACCACGCACTGTAATCGCCACGTCACAAGCGCTTGATGTAATTACAGATAAAAAAGCGGCGCAGCAATTGTTCTTGCACGAGCTTTGATAGACAATAGTGCGCCAGGCAAGTGGAATGCTTCTTGCGAATGACTGTTGAACTTGAATCGCTCCTCACATCTCTCATTTTTCACTGAATTGAACATGACATCACCGAGCAAGAAAACCGCTGCCACACCTTCCGCCAAGCCAGCGATCATCGTCAGAAATTCCCCTGTACACGGACGCGGCGTCTTTGCCACTCGCAACATCCCGGCCGACACCTTCCTGATCGAATATGAAGGCGAACGCATCAGCGACAAAGAAGCCTCCAAACGCCACGGGCTGGATCCGGAAAATCCTTATCACACGTTTTTCTTCAGCCTGGAAAGCGGCAAGATGATCGACGGCGGCGTCGATGGCAGCGATGCACGCTGGATTAATCACGCATGCGAACCGAACTGTGAAGCGCGCGAAGAAAAGAAACGCGTCAACATCTACGCGCTGCGCGATATCAAGCGTGGTGAAGAGTTGAACTACGATTACGGCCTGGTGGTGGAAGATCGCCAGACCAAGGCCCTGAAAAAGGCTTATGAATGCCGCTGTGGTGCAGAAACCTGCCGCCACACGATGCTGGCACCGCCAGAGAAAAAGCCGCGCAAGAAAAAAGACAAGGCGAAGACAAGCAAAAAGGATTGATGAAATGAAAAGGGTGGGGACTGTAAAGTCACCCGCCCTTTTTAACGACTATGTCAGTCGCTTATTGCCCGCAATTAACCAGGGCTGAAGATCTTCAGCCCGATAATGCCGCTGACGATCAACAGGATGCAGATGATGCGCGCTAGAGTCGCCGGCTCCCCCAGCAATATCATCCCCAGAGTGACCGTACCCACTGCGCCTATCCCGGTCCACACTGCATAAGCAGTCCCCACCGGGAGTGTCTTCATCGCAAAACCCAGCAACACGATACTGATCACCATCGCAGTCACGGTGCCGACGGTCGGCCATAATTTGGTAAAACCATCCGTGTATTTGAGCCCTATGGCCCATACGATTTCGAACAATCCTGCAACGACAAGAATTAGCCAAGGCATATTTTGATTCCCCTATTGCCGAGGCCGTCCCCGATTGAAGATGGAGCGGTGAGGTCGTCCCCACGTCCTTGAAAAAATATGCAAACTGCAAAACCCAGTTTGTTTGCAAGCAATCGAAGTTACTGATGCGCAATCAAATTCTAGCAAAGAACGCCATGCATGGCAGAGCCGGGGGATGCTTGAGTCAATTGAAATTGATGAATGAAAAGGAGGAGTTATGTTTGCAGGGTGGCAAGCAACATCATCATATTCACAAATGGAATATCTGATATTGGAAATAGAAATTGGTTTGGCAAGGTAAGAATCCCTATACTTCGTTTGTCTCCTCTATGTCTCCTCCTTTGATATAGATTTAGCCCGCCTTCTTGAGCGGGCTTTTTTTTTGCCCGTTTCTTGCGCAGCGCAAATCTTGCTAGCATTGCCACCATAGCAAAATGGCATCACACAACAGACAAGCAAATGGTATTCACAAATCGCATATCGGATATCAGAAATGAGAATTGGCCTTGGCTTGGCGTGCCGCCCTATACTTCGGTTGTCTCCTCTATGTCTCCTCCTTTGATATAGATTTAGCCCGCTCCCGTAGCGGGCTTTTTTTTGCCCGAACGCCTGACACTTCATAGTCAGGCTTGTATTTAGTGGGCCTTATAACAGAAGCAATCCTGCGCATGATCGTTCACCATGCCGATCGCCTGCATGTACGCGTAGATGATGGTTGAGCCGACGAATTTGAAGCCGCGTTTGGCGAGGTCTTTTGACAACTGATCTGACAACGGTGTCTTGGCTGGCGTTTCATTGATGCTCTTGCGCTTGTTCAAAAGCGGTTGTCCATCCACGTATGCCCATAAAAACGGATCCAGGCCACCGACTTCTTCCCGCAGCCGCAGATAAGCCTGCGCATTGTTGATGGTCGCCGCCACTTTCAGACGGTTGCGCACGATACCTGCGTTGGCCAGCAATTCGGCGACTTTGGTGGCGTCGTAACGCGCAATTTTTTCCGCATCCCATTGATCGAAGGCGACGCGATAGTTCTCGCGCTTGTTAAGAATGGTGGACCAGCTCAGACCCGCTTGCGCACCTTCAAGATTCAACATTTCAAACAACCGTGTTTCATCGTGACAGGGCACGCCCCATTCTTCATCGTGATATTTGAGATAAAGCGGATTGTCTGGATTGGCCCAACTACAGCGTGTAATCGTCATGATATGTATGGTGTCGAATGAATGGATGGCATGGCAAAACATTATCGCCGATACGCTGTGCGTCGGCAGCATGCACTATTTAATCGCTTGTACAAACTTCTGCCTTGATCAAAAATGGCGCCTTGATTCAAAACCGGCAGCTAGAATCAGGATCAGAGATCGTCCCACTCGCCAATCCGCAACTGAAACGCCGGCACTCCGGCAGCACTTACCCACTTCATACTTGTATGTCTTCTGAGAAAAAATCACAGCACAGAGTCGCCGTCATTGGCGGTGGGCCAGCCGGATTGATGGCGGCGGAAATATTGATTGCTCAAGGTATCGCCGTGGATTTGTACGATGCGATGCCATCTGCAGGGCGCAAGTTTTTGCTGGCTGGCAAGGGCGGCATGAACCTGACGCATACTGAAGCCAGCGCAGGGTTTTTATCGCGCTACGGTGCACGCGCAACCCAGATCGCGCCGATGCTGGACGGCTTCGGCCCTGAGGCTTTGCGCGAGTGGGTGCATGCGCTAGGCATTACTACCTTCGTTGGCTCTTCAGGCCGCGTGTTCCCGACTGACATGAAAGCTGCGCCGCTGTTGCGCGCATGGTTGAAGCGCTTGCGCGATGCTGGCGTCACTTTTCACATGCGTCATCGCTGGCTGGGTTGGGATGACGTGTGTCATCTGCGCTTTGCCACGCCGGAAGGTGAAATCGCCATTCACGCCGATGCCGTGGTCCTCGCATTGGGCGGCGCCAGCTGGGCGCGACTCGGTTCCGATGGTGCATGGCTACCCTTGCTGGCGCAGCAGGGAATAGATGCTGCTCCCTTGAAACCGGCCAACTGTGGTTTCGATATCGCATGGAGTGAACATTTCAGGCAGCGTTTTGCCGGACAGGCAATCAAGTCCGTGATCGCCAGCTCCATCGCTATCGATGGTAGCGAAACCAGACGCCAGGGTGAATGCATGGTCACGGCGACCGGTATTGAGGGCGGTTTGATTTATGCACTGTCGGCATCACTACGCGAACAAATTGCGAAGAATGGCAATGCAATCCTCCATCTTGATCTCGCCCCTGGCAAAACCGCCGAACGTGTACTGTCCGAGGTCGCAGCAGGGCGCGGTTCGCGCTCTATGGCCAGCCATTTGCAAAGCAAGGTCGGCATCACTGGCGTGAAGGCAGGCTTGCTGCGTGAATGCGCGAGCAAGGAGGATTATGCAGCCCCCCAAAAACTGGCGCGGGCCATCAAGGCTTTGCCGCTCACACTGCATGCGACACGTCCGATAGATGAAGCAATCAGCAGTGCAGGCGGTGTCATGTTTGAAGCGCTGGATAAACATCTGATGGCGCAAAACATGCCGGGTGTATTTTGTGCCGGCGAAATGCTGGACTGGGAAGCACCGACAGGCGGCTATCTGCTCACAGCCTGTTTTGCCAGCGGCCGTAGCGCCGGTCTGGGTGCGGCTGCATGGCTGCAATCAAAAACGATGGAATCAACCAAGTAAACGCCTGATTCAATCGCGGATGTAGCCCACTGCAAAATTACCCTGCACTAAACCATTCCCTTATCCATCAATTCCTTCTTGACGTAGGCATAGAACACCGGCGCTGCAATCACACCCGGTATGCCAAAGATCGATTCCATCACCAGCATCGCCGCCAGCAATTCCCAAGTACGAGCATTGATGTGGTGGCCGATGATTTTCGCGTTCAGAAAGTATTCCAGCTTGTGTATCGTTATCAGGAATAGCAATGAGCCCAATGCCGTGTGCAAGGAATGCGACAAGCCAATCACCACGACTATCGTGTTTGAAATCAGATTGCCGATCACCGGCAACAAACCGACGAAGAAGGTCACCAGGACCATGGTTTTGCGCAAAGGCAGCTCAATGCCGGCTAACGGCAAAATCACGATCAGATAGATACCAGTCAACACTGCATTGATGGCAGCAATACGCACCTGTGCAAATACGACGTCGCGAAACGCGGCATGCAGAGCCACCACGCGCAGATGCAAGGCGGCGGCCAGCGGCAGATAACTGCGCGTTCTTGTCGTGTCATACAGCGCAGCCATCGCACCGATGATCATGCCGATCAGGATATGCGCGACAATGCGGCCTGCTTCGCTTCCCATCGAGCGTGCTTCCAGTGCATGCGTGCGCAACCAGTTCGTAATCATGTCGCTCAACGCTTGCGCATCAACCGGAATGTAAGCGGCCAGCCATGCTGGTATCTGGCTGCGCGAGGCCTCCAGAATATCTGCCATTTTTTGCAGCAACACTGAAATTCTGCCGGCATCGCTTTGCAAAAAGCGGATCGCGCCCCAGATTGCCACCACCAGCAAAGTCACAATCAGGATGCTCAACAAGGCTACCGCCAATACCTGTGCCCTGCGCCCCACCAGATTTTTGCCCAGCTTGGGCGCCATCAGCTGCACCAGTGAATACACCAGCAAGCCGGAGAACAGTGCCGCCAGCAAGCCCTGATGCATGACGAGCAGCAGTGCCATGCCAGCCAGAATATAGGAAGCAAGCTGTATGTAATACGAATTGGATTTGGAGGGAACAACCATGAATGCGCGGATAAAGGAGAATGAATTATTTCAATGGAATAGGATTGTTGCGCGGCACCGGCACGGCCGTTACACCATTCTTAGGGCTACCTTCAATCAGTCTGTCAGAGTAGGTCAGATACACCAGAGTGTTGCGCACCGGATCAACCACACGCACAATATGCAGCCGCTTGAACAAGATCGATTGCCGTTCAGAAAACACATCTTCCTGCCGTGGCAATTTGCCGGTGAATTGCAATACATCGCCTACCTGGCGACAGGCGATCGATGCATCGGCCGTATCTTCCGCCAGGCCGACAGTACCGCTGATGCCGCCAGTACGTGCACGCGATACAAAGCAAGATACGCCTTTTACTTTTGGATCGTCATAGGCTTCGATCACGATACGATCATTCTTGCCCAGAAAGCGGAATACCGTGCTGACTTCACCTATTTCTTCCGCGTGCACAGGCAGCGCACAGGCACTTGCCATCAATATCGTTGCTGCAATCATTTTTCGCATAGCGTCTCCGTCGTTTGCTGCAAGTTAACATCCGTGTTGAAAGCGTATTCCCGTATTGTCGCGAGCTGTGCAATACGCCTGCCACTCAAAGCACACAGGTTACGCACATAGTCGACCACTGAACAGCCATGTACGCAAAGTACCGCGAAACAAATTCATTCACCGCGCAACAAGCCGCAACATCGGATGCGACGTGTCAGCCAAAATGTCATAATTCCGCATCCATTCATCCCTACCGGAAACCGCTCATGATTCTCGAACTCGTTGATATCCGCATCCAGCCCGGCAAGCAAACCGAATTTGACGCCGCCGTACAGCGAGGCCTGGAACAGATCATTGGCAAGGCAAAAGGCTATATAGGCCACGTCATCAACAAATGTATAGAGACGCCTGAGCGCTATGTAGTTCAGATTTACTGGGAAACGCTGGAAAATCACATGGTTGATTTCCGTGAATCACCTGCATTCCAGGAATGGCGCAGCATCGTCGGCCCTTTCTTTGCCGGCCCGCCTACCGTTGAACATTTCAATCAATTGTCGAAATCGGCGTAAGACAACTGTCTAAAGCGCCAATCTCTAATACATATGAAAAAACCCCAAGAAGTTAGGACTATGTCCAACTTCTTGGGGTCAGTTCAGCCTGCAATCGCAGACACGAGGTTTTTTCATGATGCAGGCATAACACTCACATCATCAGCAAGCGATCAGCTTTTCTCTGGGTGATAGCTTTTGAAATTCTCCGCATATTCACGGAAATTTTCGCGCAGCATCTTTTCATATTCGGTACGAAAGTAAGTGACTGCCGCCTCCAACTGTTCCTTGAATACTGCTTCTGATGGCGCGTCGGCAGACGACACGAATGCACCAAAGCGCGCGCTTGCATACATCATGGCTGCGCACACCTGACCGGGAGCTGCGCGTTTTGCGTTTTCATTGGCAAGCTGAATGAAAGTATCCGCAATGTCCCAGAATTTTTGATTCGGATCCGGTGGTGCCGGTGGTTTTCTGGAAATATCTTGTGCCTTGAAATTGTCGTCGCTCATGATGAAATAGTTAGTAAGAATAGTTAGTGAAAAATATTAATAGGGGGATTGCATCAACGCAGTCTCACTGCGCCTGGATTGCTGCGCGCCGTGAAACACTGCAGTCTGTGCAAGGTAATGCTGAATGAACTTCGCAATGATATTTCAGCGAAATTTCACAACAGTGCATGCTGCGCTTGCAGCACTATAACGCAAAATGAAATACGCTAGCGGCGCGCAGGCGGTCAGCCAGCGTGGCAGGAAAGCGCATTAAACCCTGTTCCTTCAGTGGGCGGCGGTTGCCAGCGCAACAAACTCGCCGGTCAGGCGCCCGGCCTGCTGCCCCTCATATTCCAACACGGCCGTTACCGCAATACGCGCACGTCCCTTGCGCTCCAGCGTACGCACAAAGCGCGCCCAGTCGCCACCATTTTCAATAAACGAGCGCGCGGTAAAAGTGCCGGAGATAGGCAATAGATAATTCATCGTATTGCTTTGAATAACCAGCTGGCTGTTGACGGCGACGCTTTTCAGCCTGGTATGCAGCAAGGACCATGCAGCCAGAATCGCAACCGCAGAAGCACTGCCGCCAAATACGGTTTCCTTGTGATTGATGTTAGGTGCGAGCGGTGCGCGCAGCACGACTTCATCCGGCTGCACACTCAGCACTTCTACCTGCATCGCCTTGGATAGCGGAATGTGATCGTGTAAATATTGTTGCACTGCGTGTTCGTTCAAAATCTTTTTCCCCGCTTTATGTCAGCACTAATGTCAGCAATGATTTTTCAACTACTCCGCTTGCCTGCGTTCGCTCAAACGCATTAGCAAGGCCAGTTGTTCCTTTTGCATATCCAGCAAGGCATTCCACTGCTGTTCCCGAAGCACATCCAGTTTCTCGTGCAGCAGCATGATTTCCAACTCGGCTTTTAAATTTACTTCGTAATCATGTTTGGCGGTCAGGCGATCTTTTTCGGCCTGCCGGTTTTGCGACATCAGAATGATAGGCGCCTGAATCGCCGCCAGCATCGATAAAAACAGATTCAGCAAGATGTAGGGATAAGGGTCAAATGCCTGATCGTAATGAAGTAAAACGAAGGAGTTCAGCAATATCCATATAAGCATCGTTGCGGCAAACAAACCGATGAAAGTCCATGAACCACCGAACGCGGCAACCGCGTCAGCAGCACGCTGGCCTCGACTGGCCTTCGCGTCATAATCCTTGCCGGTATCGCGCGCGATGTGCGTGCGGCCTGCAACGTGATGCGTCACCCTTTTCGCACTTTCATCCAATTGCTCATAGGGCAGGCCAAACAATTTATTCGCAGTATCGTCGTGCTTATGCATGGTTTTTTCCCGATTCCTTTTTACGCAATCACCACGGATCGTAGGTGCCGATACTCCACAAACGACCTTCCAGATCCAGGCAACTGAAACCGCGCCCGCCGTAATCCTCGAATTTGATGTCTATGACTATCTTTGCACCGGCCGCTTTGACGCGCGCATAAATGACGTCGGCATCTTTTACGACCAGATAGGCGGCCTGGGTTTCCGCACCACCGAGCTGATCCGGCTGCTTGATCAATTTACCCCATTCACTTTCGGCGCCGACCGAGGCTATCATGAGCATGCCCTTGTTCAAGGTGAGTTGCGCATGCGCGATGCTGCCATCCGGATTGGGATAAATCGCATGCTTCTCGAAACCGAAGTTGCTGCATAACCAGTCAATGGCGGCGGATGCATCACGGTAAAGCAGGCAGGGAATGATGGTCGATGCGGTTTCATTTGCTGACATGGCAATCTCCTTTTTGCATTAAATGCGGCTACACGCAATGCGACATCGTCAATTTTCTACAGTTCCTTCGGCAGTGACATAGCGCCTTAGTTGGCGATGATGCAGACGCGCGAGCGCGACCACCGCCACCGTTGCGCCAAGAAATGCCAGCCACATATCGGATTGGGTATCCCATTGATCGCCTTGCGTGCCGAGGAACTCATCCGCGCCCTGTCCCATGATCAGCGCTGCCCACCATTCGATCAATTCATACCAGGCACTGATTGCCATCGCGACGCAGATGGAAAGGAAGGCGACCATTTTTTTTCCATTCACATAGTTGCCACGTACAAAAATTTCCGTCGCCACCAAAGCCGGCACCAGGCCTTGCCAAAAATGTCCGAGCTTGTCGTAAGGATTACGCGCCAGCGATAACCAGTCTTGCACCCAGTTACCGACAGGCACACGTGCATAGGTATACGTGCCGCCGACTATCAAAATCAGTGCGTGCAGAAAAATCAAAACATATAACAGCGTCGTCAGCGGAAAACGCTTGTAGGTAAATGCCAGCACCGGCAATGCAATCAATACCGGCATGACCTCCATCAACCAGGTCAATCTATCGTAGGGACGGATGGCAGAAACGCACAGCGCGGCGATCAATATCGCAGCAGCGATCAGCAAGGCGGTTTGTTGCTGCGTATCGGATTGTCTGGTTTTCATGGTCAGCGATTTTTGTGATGACAGCGATATCAGGGTTGATGCATGCATGACGACACCATACAACAACACTGCCGTTGGAAATTCCCATTTGAATCCGGCGCGACTATAATAAGCGGCCGGACAAATAGGCCGACCTCTAGCGTCAACTAGGTTTGCCTGATTATTCCCCCCCATTCTACGGTAACGTTTTGCAATGAGAATGACGAAAGCCACGCATAGATTTGCCAGCTGGATCGCCTGTTTCGCGATCCTGATGGCATCGCTTGCGCCTTCGATTTCTCACGCGGTAGCTGCCGCGAAAAGCGTACCCAATGCGTGGATGGAAATTTGCACTGTCACCGGCAGCAAGATGGTGATGGTCGATGCAGATCAAAATTCGCAAACGCCCGCACCGGTCGAAAAGACCATGCACTTCGAACATTGTCCATTTTGCCTTAACCACGCTGTGCAAGCGGGTATGCCGCCAGCCGCTGACTTTGTCATGCCGGTTATCAGCGGCGACCACGTTTTACCTTCCCTGTTTTACCAGTCATCGCGCCCGCTGTTTGCGTGGGCCGTTGCGCAACCACGCGCTCCTCCCGCTTTTTCCTGATTTCGCCAAGGCCCGATAGTCGCGTTTGCTGATGGCAAGCGGCCGTCTATCGGCGTTGTTCTCTATCGAAACAGGAGTTTGTCATGTCTACACGACGCAAGTTTTTCATCGCGCTGAATATTCTCACCGTCTGCATCGCGATGCTTTCATACGCCGCATACCGTACTACGTCGTCCGAATACAAGGCTTATAGCCCATCTGTAGAAATGCAACTTGTACCTATCCATACCGTGCCGACCGCAAAGTCTGCCGACTGTGCGCCGTCCTGCGTCATTGCCAGTCGCACCGAGCTAGGTCTGAACAAGTAACTGACTGCGCTTGCTTGCGTTTCCGGGATATCCATTCGTTTAACTCATCAGGAGTAAATATCATGAAGAAATTGTTGCTTGCCTCCGTGCTTTCGATAGTTCCCGCCATATTGCTGGCACAGGTTACGGTCGCCGATCCGTGGGTACGCGCTACCGTTCCAGCGCAAAAAGCCACCGGCGCTTTCATGCAACTGACGAGCAAGACGGATGCGCGCCTGATTGACGCAAGCTCGCCTGGTTTGCGCACTGAAATTCACGAAATGGCCGTGCAAGATAACGTCATGCGCATGCGCCAGCTTGACAGCCTCGCGCTGCCCGCCGGCAAAACGGTAGAACTGAAACCCGGCGGTTATCACATCATGTTTTTTGATGTCAAAAATCAAATCAAGGAAGGCGATGTTATTCCGCTGACGCTGGTGTTTGAAAACAAGGATAAGAAGCGTGAAACAGTGGAATTGAAAGTGCCTGCCCGCTCCTTGAACAACGCAATGCCAGCCACTCCCGCGGCAAAACGTCATTCTGGACACTAAGAGTCCATGATCTCCTTTTGCAAAGCTTGCCAGCCTGAATGACATTGCACTGTTATCGCCGCGCGCTTGTGAGCTGGATCGCATTTTTCGTGATCCTGTTCGGATCGCTTGCGCCTTCGATTTCGCATGCTCTGAAAGTGAAGAGTACGCAGGCTGCGTCATGGGCTGAAATCTGCTCTGCCGACGGCATGCGCTTTATTCACTTGGACGGTCAGCTTCCGGATTCTTCTGCGCCGTCCGAGCACGGCTTGCACATGGAAGATTGTCCATTCTGTTTGAATCATGCTGGTACGCTTGGTTTGCCACCATCCAGCAAGTATGCGATGCCGACAGCAGACCGTAGCTCCATGCAGCCATCACTGTTTTATCAATCTCCTCATCCTCTCTTCATATGGGCCGCGGCGCAGTCGCGCGCTCCGCCCTTTCTTTCCTGATGATCGCTTTACGCCCATCGAACAAAAACGCAATGTTTCGATGATGAGTGAGGCACCCAATGACGCATGGCGTTACCTATATTTATTCAGGAAAGAAAGTAGACATGTCCTCACCCAGATTTTCACAACAAGTAACATTACTTTCCATAGCTGATCGTTACGCGTCTTCTCGCGTTATCAGCATTAGTCATCACGACTTCACGCGTATGGCATATTCTTTTCAACCTGCACGAACGGCGTTTTTACTAGCCTTGCTGTTTTCTGCGACAGCCATACCTATGCGTTCGGTTCACGCCCAATCAAAAAGCGAGACGACACTTCCGGCTGTCGAAGTCATTGCTCCTTCAGCGAACGGCACCATCAATCTTGATGCGCCCGCCACAACGATGAGTCGCCTTGGACTGACCCCACGCGAAACACCGGCCACAGTCACCGTGATAGACCGCGCCACCATAGATGCACGAGGCGCAGAGGATACGCAGGAAATTCTGAAGTCGATCCCCGGCGTCACGGCACACAATGCGCCAGGTAGCATGAGTGTTCGTTATCGCGGTTTCACCGGCGCTTCCATTAGTCAACTATTCAACGGCATTGATCTTAAATACAGCAGTGCCAATCGTGCGGTCGATAGCTGGATATATGACCGGGTTGAGGCCATCGGCGGTCCATCCAGTTTTTTATATGGTGCTGGCGCAGTAGGCGGATCCATCAATTACATCTCAAAAGTAGCGCAGCCTTACGACATATCAGAGGCACGACTGCGGTTGGGAACGGAAAACCTGAAAGAGGCATCGATAGGCTTGAATCGCCGCATTGCCGGAACTGAGGCAGGAGAAGTCGCGCATTACGCACGCATCGATCTGAATGATCGCCACTCAGATAGCTGGACCGAAGGTACTAAAACACATTCGACCCAACTGGCAACTTCACTCTTGTCGGATTTCGGACGTGGCTTGACGCATACGCTAGCCTATGAATATCAGCGCGACAAAGTCGATCGTCCTTATTGGGGAACGCCTTTGCTTAAACCGATTACGGGATCGTTGCGGATAGATGAAGGCACACGCTTCAAGAACTACAACAGTGCTGATGGCAAATATGAACATACGGTGCAATGGCTGCGCTCGCTGACCGAGCTGAAGGTCAACGATGCTCTTCAGTTCAAAAATACCTTTTATGTCTACGACGCGCAGCGCGACTATCAAAATGTAGAGAGTTACGCTTTCAATGCGACGAACACGCGCGTCGATCGTTCGAATGCATATTATCAGCGGCATGATGCAAGGTTATTCGGCAATCGGATTGATGGCACATACAAAAGTGAGATCGCCGGCCTTCGCAGTGACTGGTCGTTCGGTCTTGATATGAGTTTGAACAAACAAACGATTCATCCGAAAAGCATATCGGCAGTAGGAACCTACAGCTCGGTAGATCCGTATAACTTTGTGACCGAAAATTTCTTTGACGTTCCCGGTATGCCAACAAATCGGGTTGCGACTATTACAAACAAGGTCACCACAACTGCAGTGTATGCAGAAAATCGTACCGCGATTCTACCTGCCTTGAATCTGATCACAGCGTTGCGTCATGAGCGCATTGACCTGGACCTGATCAATCGGCTCGCAGTAACTCCAACTGCACCAGCAAGTTATCAACGTGGCTATAAACCGACTACTGGCCGCATAGGTTTGGCGTGGGATATCACGCCAAGTGCGATGGCATATGTACAGTACGCAACTGCAGCGGATCCACCAGGCGGCACCTTAACTTCAGCAACATTTGCGAACGCCATCGCCAATACTGAACTGACAACCGGACGTCAGCTGGAGATCGGTACCAAAGTGGATTTCTGGGGCGGAAAAGGGAACGCTACCGCAGCTATTTACAGCATCAGCCGCAAGAACATCGCGAGTCAAGATCCCAACAACACTGCGTTGACGATACTGGTCGGCGAACAAAGCGCCAAAGGTATTGATCTGGCAGTCGGCTTACAAGCTACGCGTCAGTGGTCTATTCGGGGGGACGTCGCTTACGTCGATGCACAGTACGAGGACTTTACACAAGGTGGTATCTCGCTGGCGGGTAAAACACCAACCAACATTCCTGCAGCAGTAGCCAATCTCTGGACTTCATATGCGATTACCCCGGCTTTGCAAGCCAGCATGGGCATTCGATATGTCGCCAAGATCTATGCCAACAGCATCAATACAAACACTTGGCCAAGCTACACGCTGCTTGATCTCGGCTTGGGTTATCAGATCAGCCGCAATGTTTCGCTGATAGGCCGCATCCGCAATGTCACCGACAAAATCTATACCGCCAACGTTAGCGCCAACTCTGCATACCTCGGTGCACCACGCACAGCCGATGTGACGATGCGTATTACTTTCTAATCGGGACTTAACGATGCGGATCCGGTTAAAGCGTTATTTGTTTTTAATACATAGGTGGCTGGGCATTGTTGCTTGCGTCTTCTTTGCGATGTGGTTTATCTCGGGTGTCGTCATGATGTATATCGGCTATCCCAAACTCACGGAACGGGACCGCCTGCAGCACTTGCCACCACTTGATGCACAGCTCAATCTGCTTTCACCCAAGCAGGCACTTGATGCTGTCGGCATCACGGGTCCATTGACTGAACTGCGACTGGCGAATGCGAGTGGCGGCAAGCCGGTTTATCTGGTGATACCGAAGAGTAGGCATCACGATGCGTCCGGGCATAAACGCCCCCCTCCCGGTAAAGGCACGGTGGTCATCGATGCGCAAAGCGGCGAACGCTTGCGCAGTGTGGATCTTCAACATTTACTTGCCAGTGCTGCGGCCTATGCAGGTAGTGGCATACCAGTCACTTATCTGGATAGCGTAGATGAAGATGCATTTACCCATTCGCGTGGATTGGATGCACACCGTCCCTTACATCGCCTTCAACTTGCTGACGATGACGGTACGCAGATTTATGTTTCCGGCACAACAGGTGAAGTAGTACGTGATGCAACTAGCAATGAACGTCTATGGAACTATGCGGGCGCATGGATACACTGGCTATATCCGTTTCGGGGCAATTTTTTCGATCCCTACCAAGCAGATATAGTCATCTGGTTATCTATCCTCGGTACGGTAGCAGCAGTGGTTGGGACAATTGTTGGCATTATGCGCTGGCGATTTTCCAAGCCTTATCGTAGCGGCTCGCGCTCACCCTATCAGGGTGGAATCATGCGCTGGCACCACATCGCAGGCTTGTTGTTTGCATTGATCACGATCACGTGGATTTTCAGCGGCCTAATGTCGATGAATCCTTGGCGCATCTTTAACAGCGGCGCACCGCCATTGCAAACCGAGTTGATGCAGGGAGGCGTTCTGACGATCTCTGCACAAGATGCATCACCTAAAACCTTGTTGGCTGCGATTGATCGTCCGATTAGTGAGCTGCGCTGGACGCATACGCTTGGACAAACCACAGCTCAGGCATATGGAGCAGGAGGTTTACCTGTGCTTCTAAATAGTCATACAGCAGAGCCTCGGGTTATCGATCCAGATGTACTACTGGCCAGTGCACGACAACTATTGCAGGAACCAGTAGCAAGTGTCGAGCAGCTCAATCAATACGATCTTTATTACTACGCGCGCGACCCGCACACGATGGGTGGCGGCAATGAAAAGCCCTTACCTATCCTACGCTTGATCTTTGATGATCCGCACGCTACCTGGGTACACATTGATCTGCATACAGGCGCAGTACTCGGCAAGATCGATAGTCATAGACGTACCAGTCGCTGGCTGTTTGCGATGCTGCATAGTTGGGATTGGCTGCCACTATTGGATCGACGTCCGCTATGGGACATTGTGTTGATCATATTGAGTATGGGAGGCGCGGTACTCAGCATTACCGGCGTCATTATTGGATGGCGCAGGCTGGGGAAAAAACTGCGATCGATTTAATACGCCATGCGCATGCGCGTTGGGCGGAGCGATACTGAATGACTAGTAATAGGCGAATGTTACTATTCTGAAACTGCATGACAATAGCATCGCAGTAAAAGAGGCGGAAAGCTTATGACGATAGTCACGGTATTCAACCAGAAGGGCGGCGTGGGCAAAACCACGACAGCCCTGAATCTCGCAGCGGCATTGATGCGGCGCGGGTGTTTACCGTACGGCATCGATCTGGATCCTCAAGCGCATTTGAGTTCCATCGCCAACGTGGTTGCCAGTTCTGGCGACGATACGATACTCAGCTTATTTCAACGCAACCGACCGCTACGTGAGTTGGTGCGCATCTCGCCGAATAACGACATTCGCATTATTCCAGCCCATCTCGAACTGTCAAAAGTCGACACCTTGTTCGGCAAAGGCTATGACGTCGTCAATATGCTCAACGCCCATCTACGCGGCGAGAAATTGAATGACGAACTGACGCCGGTGATGATCGATTGCTGTCCTTTGATCGGCGTGCTGTCCTTGAATGCAATCTTCGCCTGCGATTGCATGATTGTGCCGGTATCGGCCGATCACTTATCGGCCAAGGGCGCGATGCAAATCGACAAAACCTTGAAAGCACTGGAGCCGGTGTTGAAGCGTCGCATAGACAGACGTTACTTGCTGACGCGTTTCGACGGCCGCCGCAAGATGGCATGGGAAGTACGGAAAATGCTGGAAGACAAATTTGGCGCTGACGTCTGTCGCACGCACATCTCTGAAAATGTCAGCCTGGCGGAGAGCCCGGCGTATAACAAAACCATTTTCGAGCACGCACCCACCAGCCGTGGCGCGCAAGACTATGACAGTCTGCTCGATGAGTTACTGGCCGACGGCTTTATTAAAATCAGGGAAACAGAAGAATCCGGATTAGCGCGAGATGAGTGACAAAATATCGTCCACTGAATGAGCAATTCCCGGACGCATAACTTGTCCCTTGATATCGCAACGCAATACTTCGCAATGACGATACATTTGTTTTAATTTGCGTTCGGCATCCGCGCGATCCATCCCACCGATCACGATACTTTCTATTTTCTGGCCTTCGCGCGTCTTCACTGAAAAATCAAATTTCAACATGAATACCCCTCACAGAATCGAATAATTCGCATTACCCCTCCTAGAATGTCAGCAAACACCACTATGGTGCAAGACTTTCATTGTCTGGATGTAATGTTTCTTTGTAAAAACACACCATTTTTGTCACAGAAAGTGTCCATCTTCGTGCAAAATGTATGAAATTCGTCACAAATTCCTGATTCAGACCGATTGACGACAAGAATCAAAGACAACAATAGCTTTAAGGCAAGATTCAGGCCAATTATGTAATTCAAGCAAAATTTTCATACGGGCTTCCCGCAACCATTCAGTAGATGTACAGTCACAAAAGGTCATCCTCCATTTTTTCAAGGATTTCTCATGCGCATAGACATTTATAGAAGAGCAGAGCACGCCGGTCATTTTTCTTATCTGGCTGTACCGGAAGGCAAGATGATTCCGGAAGAAGTCGTCAACACGGATTGGGAACCCACAGATCGCGCCGTCGATCTGGCAGATGGAGCAACGCATCTGCCCGATTTCGCCATCGACAATCCGCTGACGCAAATCGAGGCCAAGGGATATGCAATCACCAGCGTGAAAGATCTATAGATCACGCTGCAGTCCTGGCTATCCGGACCGGCTATGCTCATTGCAGATGAGCAGCCGGTTTTTCGTTTATGTCTGATTCAAAAAAAATATGCCTGCATCCAGTACGATTAATACGTCAACCTGTGTGCGCATCTCAATCAGCACCGCACTGGCGCTTGCCTGCACGATCACCAATCCCGCCACCGCACAAGACAGCCACCAGGCAAAAACCAGTGCCGTGCGCACTGAAGTCATTGCGCAAAATCTTGATCATCCGTGGGCTGTCGCATTCATAGACAGGCAGCGCATGCTGGTCACCGAGCGCTCCGGCAATCTGCGCGTGGTGCAAGCAGGCTCGCCAGCATCAGCACCGATTAGCGGCTTGCCCAGAATCGATGCCGGCGGTCAGGGCGGTTTGCTGGATGTTATTACCGATAGCAAATTTTCCAGCAATCGCACCATTTACTTTTGCTATAGCGAAGAAGCCAATGCAAAAACCGGCGGCAATGGCAATTCAACCGCAATGGCATCCGCACGTTTATCTGATGACAGTAAACGACTGGAACAAGTAAAAGTATTATTCAGCCAAAAGCCAAAATTCAATAGCCGCGCACACTTCGGTTGTCGCATTGTTGAACATACCGACGGCACTTTATTCCTGACCTTGGGCGATCGCTTCAGTCGCATGCAGGATGCACAAACCCTGCACACGCATCACGGAAAAATCGTACGCATCAACAAAGACGGTTCTATACCTGCGAACAATCCGTATGTCGGCAAGGCCGGCGCATTGCCAGAGATATGGAGCATAGGCCATCGCAATGGTCAAGGCGCAACGTTGGGCCCTGATGGGCAACTATGGGCGCATGAACATGGGCCGCAAGGAGGCGATGAAATCAATAAGCCGCAAGCCGGCAAGAATTACGGTTGGCCAGTCATCACTTACGGCGAAAATTATGGCGGTGGAAAAATAAGCGAGGGCCAAACTTCAAAAGCTGGCATGGAGCAACCGCTGCATCAATGGACGCCATCGATTGCACCTTCAGGCATGGCATTTCTGCGTAGCGATAAATACGGCAAGGCGTGGCAGGGCAATTTGTTCGTCGGCTCGCTCAAATTCCGCTATCTGGCGCGACTGGAAATCAAGGATAGCAAGGTCGTACGCGAGGAGCGTTTGTTGCCGGATATCGCACAACGCATACGCGATGTGCGAGAAGGACCGGATGGCTTGTTGTACGTATTAACGGATGAAGGACGCGGGCAGCTACTGCGTTTGCTGCCCGCACAGTAAGTACGATCAGGCGGTTTCTGAAATCGTATTCAAACTAGTAGCACTATTCGCAATAGTTTGATCGAACTGACCATAAGTCAGCGTCAGTTGCGCGACGATTTTCAGTACGGCTTGCATACTATTTTGTGCATCGCTTTCTGATGTTTCAGTAGTCGGATGGCTCGCCTGATATGTGACGAGTTCCTGCAAGCTGACCGTACCATCTTTGTTGGTATCAGCCGCTTCGTAAGAAGTGCTATCCGAATCGGATGATTCATCACCGGAACCAGATGGCCGCGCGCCGCCTGCCGGCTTCGCTGGCGCAGCCGCCGCACTTGCATCAACGCCACCAACTGCACCGTCAGCCTGCTGTTCTGGCCCACCCATTTGCTGCAGGCCAGTACTCAGCTCAGCCTTGGTAATCTTGTTATCGCCGTCTGCATCTAACGTCTTGAAAAGCTGTTCGACCTTCTCTGCATTCGCTGCCGTATCGCTGGAATTGGCATCGAAGGCTGCCTGCAATTCTTCCTTGTCGATATAGCCTTGATTTTTGGTATCGAGGTTGGCGAAAATATCATCGGTCGAAGGTGGCGCTGGTGGCTGTTGACCGCTAGCGCGCGCGATACGCGAGCTGTCGAATTGCGCATCCAGCGCATTGGACAACTGCTTGACGCCATCGGTTAATTCTTGTTTGGTGATCTTGCCATCTTGATCGGAATCGATCTGGCTAAAAAGCTGGTCGACATCCGATGCAGAGTCCGCAGCGTTACCGCCCAGTGCAGATTGCAGACTGGCTTTGTCGATATAGCCCTTGTTGCTGGTGTCGACCTTGGCGAACAAGTCGCTCGCTATTTTTGTCGCATCCGGACGTTGCACCGTCCATGCACTACTGCCGCCACCACTACCTACGCCGCCGATTGCCATGTTCTTCCCCTTTGATTAACGCCGGCAGAGACCGCTATTCCCATGCAGGCGGACTCAGAATGTCAGGTCTATGTATCCACGGCATGTACGGTTTGTATCAGGTTTGATACATTCGGAAAATCAACGACAAAACTGAAAAATACTTAACGTTCTTCTCCGCATAATCCTCAACGTATCTATCAACGTTTTATGGCAATACTGGCAATCAATCCGCCATCCGGCGCATTTCGCAAAGTCAGCTGACCATCACATTGAATTGCTGCTTCGCGCGCAATCGACAATCCCAAACCTACACCACCCAGCGCCTTGTTACGCGAAGCATCGAGTCGCACGAAAGGTTCGAATACCGCCTCCATTTTTTCCGGCGGAATACCCGGCCCATGATCGCGCACTTCGATCACAAGCGTGGTCCGCGTATCGATCAGTGACACCACGGCATCGCCGCCATACCGCAGGGCATTTTCAACCAAATTCATCAAGCAACGACGCAAGGCGATCGGCTTGGTGAACAAGGGTTCGGCAGCGCCCAGCATGTGCACGCTGTCGCCATTCGCCCTCGCATCTTCAACGATGACGTCGATCAAGGCCTGCACGTCGAGCAATTGCAGGGCTTCGTTAGAAACGCGCCCGCGCAGATATTCCAGCGTGGCATCTAGCATCACTGCCATCTCGCTGATATCGTCACGCAATTTTTGCTTGGCGTAGTTTTCAGCCAGATTTTCTATGCGCAATTTCATTCGCGTCAGCGGCGTGCGCAAGTCATGTGACACTGCGGCCAGAAAGCGTTCGCGCTCCTCGATCTGCCCGCGCACTTTATGCTGCATGTCGTTGAACACACTGGCGGTCTGACGCGCTTCATCCGGGCCTTGCACTGTCATCGGTACGCTGTACAGATTGTTGGCCAGTTGCGTCGACGCATGCGCAATCTGCTGCATCGGACGCGCCAGAAAACGTGCACCAAACCAGGCGGTCGCCGTCAGCGTCAGCAATTGCATAAGCAAGCCTATCCATAATCCGGGCGGCAAAGGCGGCAAGCTATACCCTGCAATTTGCAGCATCGGCGGCGGTCGCCGATTTTCCGAAAATTCCACGGAGCGGGAATCGACATGGCTCTTGAATTGCGGCGGCGGTGGAAAATCGCGCCCATAGAAATTCACGACCAGAATGAAAGTCATCACATGGCTGACGATAATCGCCAGCACAATCAATGCAAACAGGCGCGCGAATATCGTGTTCGGCAACAGGCGCTTCATCGCACCACCTTCGCATCAAACAGATAGCCTTCGCCGCGTACCGTCTTCAGGAATTTTGGATCTCTAGGGTCTTCTTCCAGTTTTTGACGCAGACGCGAAACCAGCAAATCGATACTACGATCAAATGCAGTCGCGTTATGCCCGCGCGCCGCATCCATCAACTGATCGCGACTCAGGACCCGATGCGGCCGTTCGATGAACACGCTCAGCAAACGGTATTCCGCATTCGACAAAGGCACCACCATGCGTTGCGGCGTGACCAGCTGTCGCGCCAGGCAATTGATAGTCCAGCCTTCGAAATGCCATTGATCTCCTTTGCTGTCCGGTGCTTCGCTGTGCTTCTTGCCATCCCGCGTACGACGCAAAATAGTGTGCAAGCGCGCCACCAGCTCGCGCGGATCAAACGGTTTAATCACATAGTCATCGGCACCCAACTCCAGCCCTACCACACGGTCGATCGATTCACCGCGTGCGGTCAGGATGATGATGGGAATATCTGTGCTTGCGCGCAGTTGCCGGCACAGCGACAAGCCATCTTCGCCAGGCAACATCAGATCGAGAATGATGGCATCGAAGTGTGCTTCAGCCATCGCACTGCGCATCGCTGCGCCATCGCCCACCGCCTGCGCGCGGATCGAAAACCCTGTCAGATAATTCGCCAGCAGGTCACGGATTTCTTCATCGTCATCGACGATCAGCACAGTTGTCGTTTCGCTCATTTCATATTCCATCTTCTGTCTTGCGGCATTGTTATCGGCATTATTGCCGCACATCAATTGGGCGGATAATCTCACAAGCCCGTTCTGCTTGCCAAAATGCCTGCCGACTTTTTGCGGCATACCCAGATAAAAATATGGTGATAAGCGATGTCTGTCGCCTTACTCACTTACAATAACGGCACATCAAATTGGAGCACATATGTTTTCTGGACAAACTTTCGAACAAATTCTTCAAAAGAAGAGCACGCGCCTGGTTCTTGCCGCAATTTGTACCTATCTGGCGCTGGCTGGCGCGCATCAATTATTCACTGGTACCGAGCAAGCAGACTGGCTGCGTGGCGGTGGAAATTTGCTGTTATGGGGCGGCTTTGCAGTGATGAATCTGCTCAAGGCTTATGACCGCGCGACGAAGGGCATCAACATTCCTATCAATATCGGTTTGGTATTGGTTGTCGGCAGCTGGATTGCAAAAATGCAATGATGTTTTGCTTTACATTCCAAGGATAAAAATTATGCAATTCCGACATTACAAAGGCGGCATTTATGATTTTGTCTGCGCCGCCAAACTCGAATCGAATCCGGAAACCGTCATGATTGTCTACACCGCGGCCGATGGCTCATTCTGGACGCGGCCGGAAAAAGTGTTTTTTGAAATGATCGAACACGACGGCAAAACCGTGCAGCGCTTTGCCGCGATCGACGCATAAATACTTTCGGCAGCGCGTCTTTCAAACAGTGGCTTGAACGGAAAGAAACGTGTACGCACTGATCATCGAAGACAATCCGGACATCGTCGCCAATTTGTACGGCTTTCTCGAACCCTTGGGTTACACGCTGGATGTGGCGCTCACAGGCTCGGCCGGTGTGGCGCGCGCGATCGCGTCGCACTACGATGTCATCGTGCTGGATCTTGAATTGCCCGGACTCGACGGCATTGAAGTCTGTCGTCAATTACGCAAGGAAAGACGACTCGCGACGCCGATACTGATGCTAACCGCGCGCGATACCGTCAAGGATAAATTGACCGGCTTTGAAGTCGGCGCCGACGACTATCTGGTCAAGCCGTTTTCACTGGTGGAACTCGAAGCCCGCTTGAAGGCCTTGGTGCGACGTGCCCGCAATGAAACGGTAGAACACATACTGGAATTCGGCGAATTGCGTTTCGATCTCAGCCGTCTTGAAGCCACCCGCGCCGGCCACAAACTGGCACTGACGCCTACCGGTTACAAAATACTTGAAGCATTGATGCGCAAGGCACCGGCATTGATCACGCGCGACGAATTGCTGCGTGAAATATGGGGCGACGATCCGCCGGATAGCGATGCCTTGCGCACGCATATCCATGCGCTGCGGCAAGCGATGGATAGACCGTTTGTCACGCCCATGTTGCGCACTTTGCCTGGCAGCGGTTATCGCCTGCTGAATGAAAATGAACAGTAATTCATCGACGGCCAAGCAATCGCTCAGACGCCGCATCGCCGGCGCCTTCATATTGATGGCATTCATTTTATGCAGCTTTTTTTCGCTCGCATCTTATGTCGCTGTCGAAATGGCAGAAGCGAAGTTGATTGATCACAACCTCGACAAATTGACCAACCAGATCATCGGTCAGTATGTGAACCAGCAAGCATACGAGCTGCCACCCGACGTCAATTTTTACGTCGATGAGCAAATTCCCGAGACCTTCCGCAAACTGCCTGATGGCACGCATGAAATTGAAATCGGTGCCAAGGAATTTCATGTAGTCGTGCGCAATATGCATGGGCATCGCTTTGCCCTGAGTGATGACACCACTGATTTCGAAGATACCGAGATATTGATTTTCGCTGCAGTGGCAGCCGGCTTCGTCGCCAGCATGTTGCTGTCCATCCTGCTGGGATTGGGATCTGCAAAACGCCTGATCGCACCCGTGACCGCGCTGGCAGAAGCCGTCGAACGCAATACTGCGCCCTCCGACTTGCCGTCGCTGGATACGCCAAATGAAATTGGTGTGCTGGCACGCGCGTTCGCCAGGCGCACGGAGCAGCTGCAACGCTTCCTGGCGGATGAAAAACTGTTTACCGGTGACGTCAGCCACGAACTGCGCACGCCACTGACCATCGTGCTCGGCGCATCGGAATTATTGACAGTGCGGCTGGCACAATCACCCGAAGACCTGGCGGTCGCAGAACGCATACGACGGGTCGCAGCAGAAGCATCCGAACGTGTCAGCGCCTTGCTGTTGCTATCGCAATCACCGGAGACATTAGGTGGGACCCAGGTCTCGCTGACACATCTTATCGAACGCGAGATAGAACGCTGCCGGCAACTACTGGGCGACAAACCCGTCGACATTGTGTTCGAGGATGCAGGGAATGTGTGGCTCTATGCACGCGCCGAGCTGGCCGGCATTGCGATCGGCAATCTGTTACGCAATGCCTGCCAGTACACTGAAAAAGGTAGCGTCACCATCAAACTGACGGCACAGCAATTAAGCATAGAAGACAATGGCCCGGGCGTACCGGAAAATGTGCGGACGCGACTGTTCGAACGCTTCGTGCGCGGCCAGGAAAATCCTTACGTCGGCTCCGGCCTAGGCCTGGCGATAGTCAAACGCGTCGCCGATCATCTGGGCTGGCAAATTGCATATGCACGGCCGGATGGCGGCGGCAGCCGCTTCATACTGAGCTTTCCATCCAGTTTGGCAGCCGCATCTGCTGAAAATGACAAGAATTTGTCATCGACCTAGGCTTTTCCACCCCGCTGTCACCACCGTTTTACCGCTCAAGATGGTTTTGCTCACAGCATTTTTACCCCATTGGCGGCTCTTAACGCCCACTTAACGGCGCCACCGATAGCGTAGCGACTTCTTATACAAGTCGGTATGCGCCTTGAAAACTTCCCACATTGCAAAAAGCCCGGTTGCTATCGCCAATGGCAGCAACTTTTTATTCTTTTCACTGTTTGATCGACTGCCCGTCATCAGCATTGAGAAGCTGGGTATTCTGGCGAGCCTGTTTTTTTCCGTGACATGCAATCATCTTTTTTTCTCGGCGGCGCTGGCGCAACGTGATTGGTCGCGACCAGCTTCATGGCTGTTTGCTGCTGCAATTTTTGTAGCGATCACGGCTTTGCAAAGCACGGCTCTATTGATCGTGCTCAATCGCTGGAGCGCGAAGCCGGTATTGATGCTGCTGTTGATGGTTACTGCAGCAGCCACTTACTACATGGACAAGTACACGGTTTTCTTCAATTCGGAAATGGTCAGGAATATTCTGCGCACCGACATCAAGGAAGCAAGCGAGCTGTTCTCGCTGAATTTCTGCATACATATGCTGGTATACGGCGTCTTGCCATCACTGCTGGTGTGGAAACTGCGTCTTAAGAAAACCACCTTGCACCGTGCCGCACTGACACGCATCGCCTATCTGATCGGCGCACTCGTCATCGCGGCTGGTTCTATCCTGCTGGTATTCCAGGATTTCTCTTCGCTGATGCGCAATCAAAAAGAAGTCCGTTTCCTGATCACGCCGAGCAACTACCTTTTCTCATTGGCGCGCGTCGTGTCAATCGACACCGCACAAGCTGGCGTACCCAAAATTCCCATCAGCGCCGATGCACATATGGCTGCGGGTTGGGGCAAGCGCACCAAGCCGGCACTCTTCATCCTGGTCGTCGGTGAAACCACGCGCGCGGCCAACTGGGGCTTGAATGGCTATGCGCATCAGACGACGCCAGAATTGAGCAAACTGGATGTGATCAACTTTTCACACGCCACCTCCTGCGGCACCAATACCGAAGTATCGGTACCCTGCATGTTCTCGACCTATGGTCGCCGCAATTACGATGAAAGCGCGATACGTGCGCACGAATCGCTGTTGCATGTGATCGACCATGCCGGCATCAAAACCGTATGGCGCGACAATCAGGCCGGTTGCAAGGGTGTATGCGACGGACTCGAAGAACAACGTCTGGAGAGCAGCAAAAATGCGGCATTGTGTGATGGCGAGCGTTGCCTCGATGAGATCCTGCTGGATGGCATGGATGGTGAAATTCAAAAAGCGAAGAATGGCAATCTGTTCATCGTGCTGCACCAGCTGGGCAATCACGGCCCCGCCTATTTCAAACGTTATCCTGCTGCGATGCGCGTCTTCACGCCGACCTGCGATACCGCCGATCTGAGCAAGTGCAGCAAGGAAGAAATCGTCAACGCCTATGACAATGGCGTGCTGTACACCGACCACTTCCTCGCAAAAACCATCGCATATCTGAAGACTCAGACGAACTACGATACCGCGATGCTGTATCTGTCCGATCATGGCGAGTCGCTGGGAGAGCACGGGATTTACCTGCATGGTCTGCCGTATTCGATCGCGCCGAAAGAGCAAACCCAGGTGCCGATGGTGATGTGGATGTCGCCAGGATTTTCATCCAGCTTTGGCGTCAGCAAGGATTGCATGAGCACGCTCGCCAACCATCCTGTCAGTCAGGACAATCTATTCCATTCCATCCTCGGCATGCTGCAAATCGAATCCGCACATTACGACAAAGCGCTGGACCTGAGTGCCGGCTGCCGCGCATAAGCCTTTCACTTTTACCGGGTCCGTTTCACTGCCCCTGCTCCACTCAGCCTGCTCCAGCCTGTTTTGCTCACCCGGCACAGCAGGCTGAGGGAAACGCTTCCCTGCTACTGCAAGCAGCACTCCCACTGATATTTCCCTCACCCCAACCTGCATTCCCGGCCGTTGCGCGGCAGGGACAGGCTAGGCATTCTGATTGCAATTAGATTTTATGCATTTTAGATATCTGTTATGGTTGGGCAGCATTTAGCTCAAGTCGCTTGCGGCTCCAAAAATCAATCATGCAGGGGAGGCAACATGGCGGAATATCGCAAGCTGTGGTGGACGCTAATCGTGGTACTGGCTGTCACATTTTCGATTCTGGGCATTAGCGGCGTCGAAATATACAAACAGGCACCACCGATTCCGACGCAAGTCGTCACGCCATCCAACCGTGTTCTGATGACCGATGAAGATATTCTCAACGGGCAGACAGCATGGCAAAGTACCGGCGGCATGGAAGTCGGTTCGATCTGGGGACATGGTGCTTATCAGGCGCCGGACTGGACCGCCGACTGGCTGCATCGCGAACTGCTCGCATGGCTGGAGCTGGCTGCACAGCAAATCTACAATACGCCCTATGCGCAATTAGCCGGCGATCAAAAAGCCGCACTGCACTATCAACTGAAAACCGAGTACCGCAACAATACCTACACGGCAGACAACAATACGGTAACCGTATCCGAGCGCCGCGCGCAGGCAATGGCGCTGACCGCCGATCACTATCAAAAGCTGTATGGTGCCGCGCCCGAATTGCGCAGTCTGCGCGACGACTATGCAATGAAGGAAAACACGCTGCCAGATGCAAAGCGGCGTGAGGATTTGACCAAGTTCTTTTTCTGGACAGCATGGGCCGCCGCGACCGAAAGACCAAATACTGCGGCGACCTACACCAATAACTGGCCGCCTGAGCCGCTGATAGACAATCACCCTACGCCCGAGAATGTGCTGTGGTCACTGGCCTGCGTTGTCATCCTGATTGCGGGCATTGGATTCCTGATACTGGCATGGTCTTTCCTGCGCAAGCACGAGCCGGAGCCGCAAGCACCCAAGGACGACCCGCTCTCTTTAGCCGGCTTGACGCCTTCGCAAAATGCACTCGGCAAGTATCTGCTGATTGTGGTGACCTTATTCGTCTTGCAGGTTTTGCTCGGTGGTCTGACCGCGCATTACACAATTGAAGGGCAGCATTTTTACGGGATCGATATATCGCAATGGTTTCCATATTCGCTGACGCGTACCTGGCATTTGCAGGCAGCGATTTTCTGGATCGCCACTGCGTTCCTCACTGCAGGCCTGTTTCTCGCACCACTGATTAACGGCGGCAAAGACCCGCGCTATCAAAAGACGGGCGTGGATATTCTGTTCTGCGCATTACTGGTAGTGGTGGGCGGTTCTTTCATAGGCAGCTTTCTGACCATCAATCACATCATGCCGCCCAATCTGAGCTTTTGGCTTGGTCACCAAGGCTATGAATACCTTGATCTGGGTCGCTTCTGGCAAATTGCCTTGTTCATCGGCATCGTGTTCTGGCTGGGATTAATGTTGCGCGCCATCCTGCCTGCCTTCAAGCTGGATGGCGACAAGAATCTGCTCGCGCTGCTTTGTCTGTCGACCATCACCATCGGCCTGTTTTATGGCAGCGGTCTGTTTTACGGTGAGCGTAGCCACATCACCATCATGGAGTACTGGCGCTGGTGGGTCGTGCACCTTTGGGTAGAGGGAATTTTCGAAGTGTTTGCGACTACTGCGCTGGCATTCATTTTTTCCAGCATGGGTCTGGTATCGAAACGGATGGCAACCATGGCCAGCCTCGCCTCCGCGTCCCTGTTCATGGTTGGTGGCGTACCCGGCACCTTCCATCACATGTATTTTTCAGGAACTACGACGCCTATCATGGCGGTTGGCGCAGCTTTCAGCGCACTGGAAGTCGTGCCACTGATTTTGCTGGGGCATGAAGCCTGGGAACACTGGCGTTTGAAAGAGCGCGCACTCTGGATGCAGGCGGTGAAATGGCCATTGATGTGTTTTATCGCTGTCGCCTTCTGGAATATGGTGGGCGCAGGCATGTTCGGCTTCATGATCAATACGCCGGTTGCGCTGTTTTACCTGCAAGGACTCAACACCACTGCCGTGCATTCGCATGCTGCGCTATTTGGCGTGTATGGCTTTCTGTCTATAGGTTTTGTGCTGCTTGTATTGCGTTACATACGCCCTGCGTTCCGCTTTAGTGATCGCTTGATGAATACCGGCTTCTGGTGTTTGAATGCCGGCCTGATTTTCATGATCATGACCAGCCTGCTGCCTATCGGACTGTTTCAGTTCGAGGCCAGTGTGACGCAAGGGATGTGGTACGCCAGAAGTGCGGAATTTTTGCAGCAGGATTTCCTGGAAAACCTGCGCTGGATACGTACGTTTGGCGACGTCGTATTTATTGTAGGTGCCTGTGCAGTTGCATGGCAGGTCATCATCGGCGTGTTATGCCTGGGGCCCAAGCGCAGCATGCCGGATGAATTAGTTGTTGGATGAAACGGAAAGTGAAATCTACGCCAAGAAATTGAAAAAATAGCGCCGATATACTCCGACCAACACAACCGCCACTCAACTGGAACATGGACAATGGGATTTATATGAGCAACCTTATTGTCCTTGATTGCGGATCATTCGATTCAGCACTTCATAGCTTGGCCTTGATATTTCAGTGTAAGCCCGTGCTACTTCGTGACTTTTTATCAATCCCGGAAATTGATATCTACTACGAAGAGACTCCAAATCTGCCGATGGGCTTTCGAGAATACCTGTATGAAGTTGTGGTAAAGAATATTGGACAACCGCAGATGCTTAACTCCGTGGCTTGGTTCCACGCAACTCGCATACGCAATGACGCTGCATTTTCAGAGGGCATTTTGCCATTAGGCGTAATCTTGCCAAATTTGATAACCATGCTCGCCGATGTGCTCGACGATCCGAAAAAGGAGCAATTTCGTACGGCCCTGTATACACATGGAATCAGAGACAACCACTACAGTAACAAGACCAACAACGATATGCATTGGGGACCGTTCGCCATTCTGGTACGCGACGTCGCATTTCAGGCCAACAAGCTAGGCCAGCATGACTATCTTGGCATGCCTGAAATCATCGTAGATATATGCAATGGCCTTAACCAGAACGGCGGCCCTGATTTTATCGAACAATTTAGAGCCAAACTCAAACCTGCCATATTGAAGTTTACAAGTAACAAAGTTGTGGATGACACTCTTATTGCTACCGCGCTATGTTACGTGCGTTCCTGCATCCTGCAAAAGGAATTGGATTGCAACTCCGTGAAATGCTTCAATGGGGAAAACGAAGCGGTCCCTTATTCCGACATCGTAGGTGTCGAATTTGTGGAATAAGAATAGATAGTTCGGGTAACGGTGCAAAAATCATGTCAACCAGCTTTCTCCATCAGGAATTTCAATATCCGTGGCATGAAGTCCAGATTATTTCACCAATCGTGACACTGCTAAAAGTGTCAATGTTAGGGTTAATGAAAAAAGCCTTAAAAATCAATAGCTGAATTTTCACTTTCCGTGTCATCCGACATTAGTCTTGAAGAACTGATTTAAAAAACCCGGCTTGCGCAGCAAGGCGAAGGCCGGGCCACTATATCAAGCAAAAAGTTAACTGAATTGCTGCGCGGCCAGCATACCGCTGACCAGAAAACCCGTCGGTGCCAGCAGGCGTTTTCGGCCGCTCAACTGACGATTTTCAACCCAGTGAAACAAGAGCGCACCGCCGCCTATGCTTGCCGCGAATGCCACCATCATGCCTATCAGATTGGCGAACGCTTGCTCCGGAAAAAAGCGGAAAAATACTGCATTCACAACCATGCACAAAGGAAAGTGAATCAAGAAAACAGAATATGAAATCCGCCCCAGATAAACCAGCAAGCGCGGCATGGCCAGCGTTTCCATACGACCGGTTTGACGAGCGATACCCAATATCAGCATCACACCTCCCGCCACCAAAATACGTGAACGGAAATCAAACAGCAAAGCCGCCAGTACCGCTGTACTCAACAGAGCCAGCCACCACACGCCATCGCGACGGCGCGTAGCCCAGTAAGCCAGCGCGCCCAAACCGTAAGCACCAAAGAAGTAGAGCGCCGTTGTATCCAGTTCTTCGTAAAGATTAAAGAAGAACAGCGATAGCAGCGTCAACAGTGCAATCAATATCGGGCCTAGCAAACTCAGCTCTGCATAACGCTCTTCAAGCCGCCCCGCACACCACATCAATATTGCCGCCAGCGCAAAGAGTTGCAAATCAATCGCCACATACCAGACGCCAGCCGACAAAGCTTCTTGACTCAGCAGATCCTGCAAGAAAAAAACATGCGGCAGTAATTGCATCAAGCTCGGCGCATCGGGAATCGAATCATGCGTCAACCATATACGCGCCAGCGCAGCACACAAGATCGCGCAAACCAAAGCCACCAGATACGGAATCGCCAGACGAAGATAACGTTGATAAATCGCCTGCACAGGCTGCGTCAGCAAAGCCTTGCCGTGCGGTGCAAATTTCGCGGCCATCAGAAATCCGGCAATCACAAAGAAGGCTTGCACCGCCATCCGGCCATATTGATACAAGAAATCGATCACAGCCGGCGCTAGCGTATAGGCGGCATCCGACATAGGGCCGTAAAACGCGAGGTGATGCAATACGATGAATAAACAGGCAATCGCCTTGAGTGCATCCACACAAGGCATTCTTGAAATAGTCGACATGAAATTATAATTTTTATGATTATTATTATTTTGATACTGCAGTCGTGTCGCGCAGGCTAGTCTTGATGATCGCTTAGCTGCGCAAGGGCGCAAGTCTACACGCAGAATCGCCAGTTTGCAGGCTCACGCAGCTCCAGAATTTGCTGTCCCTGCTCTGTATTCAATTTATCCGCATGAAGCGATCCGAGACGCACGCATACAACACATACAAAAGCCACTATGATATGCACCCTGAACAGACGAAACCAAGTGCAGACCAATGAACAACGATGTCACGAATGAAGATGTAAGCGATTTGACGCAGGGCGATTCCGAACCGGATCAAAGCGACACTATCCACGAACCACGTCTGTGGCGGGACGATGGCTGGACTGCACGCGTAATCAAGAACGATGACGACGAAGGTTGGGCAGTGGCAATGATCAAAGATGGCGAAGCGGAACCGGCACTGGTAGGACCGTGGACCATGGGCCGCGACAAGAAAAATCCCAAGCCGCTGGATACACCGGCCTTCCACACGCTGGTCAAGACTGCATCAGAAGTCTTGCGCAGACATGAACAGCAACTGCATGCGACGCTGCACAAAAGCGTCGTCGTGAATACCGCAACGGCAACGATAACCGTTAATCTCGATATCGTGCCGGACGAAGATGATCCGTATGCAATGCTCAGTGCAATCGATGAGAGTGGCGCTCAAATTGCAGAAGTACGCGTTGTACCCAGCTTCAAGCTGACGCGCGCGAGTGCCGAGCACTGGATAGAAAGCGAATTCCGGAGGCCGTAATTCCAAGAAATTCGTTGAGAAATTCGCTGAATAATTTGTTGAAATTCTATCGAACAGATCCTCAAGGAGCGCTACATGATTGCCGTTATTTTTGAAGTCATTCCGCATGGAGAGCACAAGCAGGACTATATGGAAGCGGCGGCATCGTTGCGACCGCTGCTGGATGACATGGACGGCTTTATCTCTATCGAACGATTTGAAAGCCTGAGTCAGCCGGGGAAGATTTTATCGTTGTCTTACTGGCGCGATGAGGAAGCGGTAAAGCAATGGCGCAATCTGGAAGAGCATCGCAAGGTCCAAGCGGCCGGACGAGCAACTATTTTTGCCGACTATAGGTTACGTGTTGCTCAGGTATTACGCGATTACGGACTCAACGAGAGAGCCGAAGCACCGACGGATTCGCGTCACGCCCACAAAGCGTAAGTTCTTGAAAGTATGCAAGCAATGCTTTGCTGCGACACGTCAAGCGTCGGCAAGTTTTCCGTACAGGCGATCAAATTCTTCATCCAGCGTATTCTTGGGCAAACTGCTTTTGCCCCGACCGTACCAGTAACTGGCATTGCTCAAATCGCCTTCAACGCGATGCAGGTAACCGTGTATCTGGCATGACAACACATCGCCATGCACTTGCACCATGGCATGCGCCTGTTCCCAGTTTCCCGCCTTTGCAAGATCCAGCACTTCTTTATGATTGCAAGCCATGTCATATCCTCTATCGCAATATTCTATTGATTAGCCGAAGCGTTCCAGCTCAAAGCATTCGACATATTCATCGCCACCCAGATCCAGATCTGCCGCACTTTTCCGATTGATGGCAAGTACCCGTTCATCGAAGCCATGACCGCGCGTATTCAAATTACGCTGATGTTGCGATTGATGCAGACGCAGCAACTCCGCCTTCCACGCCGCTGTCGCTGCATCGAATGGGGTAATCATATCCGTGCGCATCGCGACCGTCTTCGCATCCTGATTCAATACTGCCCACGTCTGCAGATTATCGGCCAGCGCCACTGCACGAAACAAGGCATACGTGCGCTGATGCGTGATATTGCTGTCATTCCGGTGCGGCATGAAGACCAGATCAGGTTTGCGCTGCAATAGATAGTCGCGTATCCGCTGATGGTTGGCGGCATCCAGACGCGGATTGCCTTTTTCATCCGGCGGCAGACGCAGGAAGTGCAGGCGCTCGGCAGGCAAACCGAAGAATGCGCAGCTTGCTGTTTGCTCCTGCTCACGCAGCGCCGCCTTATCCGCGTCGCCATGCACACCGGCATAACCATCTTCCACACCGCTCGCGCCAGTCGTCAGCACTGCCAGATGGATGATGTCGCCACGCTGATGAAAAAACCGCAGCGTCACGCCGATTGCATCAAAATCATCCGGATGCGGCGCCAGCACCACCAGCGTAAGTGGCGATGGCAGCGACAACTGATACAGATTCAGCGGGAAGTTTTTAGTCGATGGCTGTCGTGATGAAAACACCATGGCACCTCTATCAGTTGGCGAGCGTGCCGGCTTTCAAAGCGGCAACTGTTTCCTTGAAGCCGCCTATCAACTTGCCATCAACAAACACTTGCGGGAAGGTCGGCCAGCCACTCCACATCTTGATCGCCAGACGCGGCTTCCACATCGAAAGGTAGTTGCCGTATTCAAGATATTTGAAATCAACACCGGCCTCGGACAAGGCTGCACGCGCTTTTTTTACAAAAGGATTCATTCCCATGCCGACCACCACAATCCTGTTGGTGGCGATCGCGGTGCAGACTTCACTGACGGTTTTCTGGTGATAGCCGGCTATGGTGGCAGCCACTTCCGGTAACAGTTTTTCTGAACTTAAAACAGGACGGTTCATGATGTTCCTTAGAATATTCAAGCAAAAAACTGCGCTTATTTTTCCAGCGCGATTTGCGGCGGGGTTAGCGGTTCATCCTTGATGCCTCGCGCCTTGCGCATCATCCGCTTCATCCAGTGCTCCAGATCGTCGATGTAAGTGAAGACCGCGGGCACCACCAGCAAGCTCAGCAAGGTCGATGTGATCAAGCCGCCAATCACCGTAATCGCCATCGGCGAACGGAAGCTTGGATCGGCGCCCCAACCCAGTGCCAGCGGCAGCATGCCGGCACCCATCGCAATCGTTGTCATGATGATAGGGCGGCTACGCTTGTGGCAGGCATCGACCAGCGCATCGAAACGATTCATCCCTTGCTGCCGCGCGAGTATCGCGTAATCAACCAGCAGAATCGAGTTCTTGGTCACGATACCCATCAACATGATGAGGCCGATCATCGATGGCATGGACAAGGCACGGCCAGTCAGGAGCAAGGCCACGAAGGCGCCACCGATAGACAAGGGCAGGGCGGCCAGAATCGTGATCGGCTGCATGAAGTCCTTGAACAGCAATACCAGCACGCCGTAAATGCACAGCACGCCTATCAGCATGGCAAGGCCAAAGCTTTCGAACAAGAGCAACATCTCTTGCGCATCGCCCAGCTCGGCGATTTTTACCGATGGTGGCAGGTTAAGCATCGATGGCAGTGCGCGTGCTTCGGTATTCAGCTCGCCCAGCGTGCGACTGCCAAGTTCAACATCAAGCGTGACATTACGGCTGCGATTGAGGCGATCGATCTGCGCCGGACCACTTTGCATGGTGACGCTGGCAACGTTACCCAGCATGACCGGCCCGTTCTTGCCGGGCACCGTCAAGCGCTCTATTGCCGCCAAATCTGCGCGTACGTTATCCGGCAACTTGACGAGGATAGGAACCTGACGTTCGCTCAAATTCAGCTTGGGCAAATTCATGTCGTAATCGCCAGCCGTCGCCACGCGCACTGTCTCGCCGATGCTGGCAGCGGTCACACCGAGATCGGCGGCACGCGCCGAGTCGGGGCGCACGATGATTTCCGGACGCACCAGCGAGGCGCTGGAGCTGACGTTGCCGATGCCTTTCAAGGTCCGCAGTTCGCGTTCGACTTTTTGCGCAGCCTGCTGCAAGGCCAGCGGATCTTCACTGCGCAATACCAGCTGCATCTTGACGCCGGTATCCGGCGGACCGACGTTGAAGCGAGCGCCGGGAATATCCGCGATGTTGGCGCGTATGCCGGACTCGATGTTGGCCATCGATTCATCCCTGTCATTGCGATGCGTGGTGGTCAGCGTCAACACTGCACGCCGCGCTTCAGCCGCAGCGCCAGGGGCAAATGCGTCGCCACTGGAGCCGCCACCTACCGAGCTGAAGATGCTGGTGACGTTCTTGTCTTTGGATACTGCGACCCGCACACGTTCTGCAACGGCGGTGGTTTCCGCCAGTGTGCTCCCTGGCGGCAGTTCGATATTGATCTGCGTCTGTCCACGATCTGCCGCCGGTACAAAACCGGTAGGCAGCAGCGGGACCAGCATGATGGATGCAATAAAAAACAAGCCGGACGCAATCGCCGTAACCAGCCGATGCGTCAAGGCCCACTTCATGGTTGCCATATAGCGCTGCATCATCCAGCTGTCTTTTTCTTCATGCTGCTTGGCCGGCTTCAGGATGTACGCCGCCATCATGGGCGTCAGCAAACGCGCAACCAGCAGGGAGGCAAGAATCGCCAGCACGGCAGTCCAGCCGAACTGCTTGAAGAACAAGCCCGGAATGCCGGCCATGAATGCGGTCGGCAAAAATACCGCGACCAATGCAAAGGTCGTGGCGATCACCGCCATACCAATTTCATCGGCAGCCTCCATCGCTGCCTGCATCGGTGTCTTGCCCATGCGCAGATGACGCGAAATATTTTCAATCTCGACAATCGCATCATCGACCAGCACGCCGACCACCAGCGCCAGCGACAGCAAAGTCACGGTATTGAGGGTATAACCGAAATATTGCAGACCGAGAAAAGTAGGGATGACTGAAAGCGGCAACGCAGCAGCGGCGACCAGCGTGGCACGCCAGTCGCGCAGGAACCACCAGACCACCAGCACCGCCAGCAGCGCGCCTTCATACAGCAGCTCCATCGAACCGTCGAAGTTTTCTTCCACCGGCTTCGCATTGTCGATTGCCTGTTTGAAAACGATGTTTCTATGCTCTTTTTGCAGCTCTTCTATTGCAGCCTGCGTACCTTTGGCAACATCCAGCTCACTCGCACCTTTGGTACGGAATACTTCAAAGCCGACCACCGTCTTGCCATCCTGCGATGCGGATGAACGACGTTCGGCTATGGTATCGATCACCTTCGCAACCTGATCGAGACGAATGTGATTACCGTCCGCCAATGGAATATCCATCTGCGCGAGTTCGGCCGCGCTCTTGACCGTGCCGATCGTACGCACAGCCTGTTCGGCACCGCTCACATCACCGCGTCCACCCGGCGCTTCCTGCTGTACCAGTCGCAAGCGTCGCGAGACATCCACCGCAGCGACATTCAATGCCGCCATTTTTGCAGCGTCGAGTTCGATCCGCACTTCGCGATTGACGCCACCCACGCGTTTGAATGCACCGACGCCAGGCACGCTCAATACACGCTTGGATATCGTGTTATCGACGAACCAGCTGAGTTCCTGTTCATCCATCGTGCTGCCCGCAGCGGGTGCCGCCGTGAACGTCAACACCACGCGACCTGCGGTCGACACCTTGGTAACGGATGGATCACGCAGTTCACTCGGCAAGTCGGCACGTATCAATGCAACTGCATCGCGTACATCGTTGACTGCGTCGGAAATGTTTTTTTCCAGCACGAATTCGACTGTGACCGTCACCAGGCCATCGAGCACCTTGGTGTAGATGTTCTTGATGCCTTGCAGCGTGGCGACCGAGTCTTCGATCTTGCGCGCCACTTCCGTTTCCAGTTGTGCAGGAGCGGCACCCGGCAAGGATGCCGAGACAGTAACAATCGGTAATTCGATATCAGGGAAATCCTGCACCGCGCTGGAATTGAAAGCCAGCATGCCTGCCAGACTCAGCAGCACAAACAACATGATGGCCGGAATAGGATTCTTGATGGAAAGCGAAGAGAAATTCACACAGGCTCCTATTTAGTCGTCTGTGGCGCGCCAGCTGTCGGCGCAGCGGGCGCAGGCGGATTACTCGCCTTTTTGACGGTGGCGGCATCCTGCGAAATGGCAGGCATCTTTGCAGTAGCAGCACTGGATACCGGTGCTGGCGTTGCGACTGATTCGGTAGATGGAACCACATGCACCAGATCGCCATCATTCAGAAAACCCGCACCATTCGCGACCACTACTGCATTCGCATCGATGCCGGATACCACTTCGATACTATCGACCAGACGACGGCCCGGTTGAACCTTGATTTGCGTGACGCGATTATCCGTATTCAAGCGGAACACATAGCTGAAGCCATCACGAATCACGATCGCCTGTTGCGGCACGGTAATCGCCGACGACATGCCAAGATCAAACTCGCCTGTCGCGAACATACCGGCGCGGGCCGGCGCGGCACCAGCCGCGGCTGGTGACAAATCGACGTACACGATAGCGGAACGATTTTGTATATCGACAGTAGGTGCAATCATCCTGACCTTGCCTTTGACCTTGGTGCCATTGGCCGCAGTGATCAGCGCACTGGTGCCGGTAGCCACACTGCCAAGCTCGGTCGATGTCACTTCCGCACGCCACTCGAGTCGTCCCTGGCGTATCAGACGGAACAGTTCGGTACCAGCGCCGACTACTGCACCCACGGTTGCATTACGCGCCGAGATAATACCGTCATCCGGTGCCAGCACCTGGGTTTGCGTCACGCGCAGTTCTTGCGCAGACAGGGTTGCACGCGCGGCATCGGCCTTCGCCTTGGCTGTTTGTTCGGTGGTCAAATATTGATTGATCTGTTGCGTACTCAAGGCGCCACTGTTTTCAAGCGTGCGCGCACGTTCGGCATTATTTTTTGCATCGGCAGCATTCGCTTCTGCCTCCATCACGGCGGCGCGTGCCTGCAACACATCGGCTTGCGTTGACGCGGCAAAAAAGGTTGCCAGCACCTGCCCCTTGCGTACCGTATCGCCGACATTGACGCGCACGTCCGTCAGCCGCAAGCCATTCGATTCACTTCCGATGATCGCCTCCTGCCATGCGGTGATGGTGCCATTGGCAGTCATCTTGATCGGCAAACGCGCTTGCGACGGCTGCGCGGTAGTCACGGTCAGTGCCGGCTTGGGCCCCGTGTCGTCTTTCTTTTTCTCGGTGCCGGATTTGCCGCCGACCAGCAGAACAATGATCGCGATCAATACAACCAGCACGATGGCGGCGATAACGATGGTTTTAGTCTTGAAACGTTTCATATATGAGGCCCGATATTGTTGCGCCATTACTGTTGCGCGTTATTTTTATTACTGTGTGCTGTTACTGGTACTTCCCATGCCGGCAGCTCCGGCACCAGACGCCGCGGCAGAATCCGGATTAACCCAACCACCTCCTGCAGCGCGATACAGGGCAATCCACGCAGCCATGCGTTCACGTTCCAGCGATACTGCATTCAACTCGGATGCCAGACGCAAACGGCGCGCCTCTTCCAGATCGACCAGACTGGCCAGACCGTTTTTATACAGTGCCTCGAAACCGTTGAACGATGCGCGATAACCGTCGACCGACACACGGGCATCTTCGCTACGTGCAGCAGTACTTTGCAGATTGACCAGCGCTTCTTCCACTTCGCGCACCGCTTGCCGCACGCTGCTGCGATAACTGACAACTGCGGCTTCGTACTGTGCTTCCGCCGCGCTCACATTGGCTTTGCGCGCACCGCCATCGAACAATGGCAAGGTCAAGGAAATCGGCCCCACCGACCATGTATCCATATTCGTCGTCACACCTGAGGAGCGGAAACTTGCGACGCCGATAGAGCCGCTCAAACTCAAGCGCGGATAACGTTGTGCCTGTGCATTACCCACTTCAGCACTGGCTGCGGCAACTTCACGTTCGGCGATAAAAACATCCGGGCGTTGCGTCAAGGTCTGTGCCGGCAGACTGGAAATATCAAGCACTGTTGCAGACGTATCCGGCGCCGGCGTGTCGTTCATTTTTTGACGCACAGTGGGTTCATCGATAGCAGTCAGCGCAACCAGCGCTTTCACATCGAGATCACACAATGCGCTCTGCTGTGTCGCACGGCCGCGGCCCTCTGCAGCACTGGCGCGTGCCAAGGCAGCCGTGGCCGGCGCCTGAAATCCAGCCTTCGTGCTCAAGTCAGACAAGCGCGATGTTTCGGCGCGCGAATCAGCATCTTCGCGTGTCACGATGGCGAGTTTGTTGCAGGTGCGCAGACTGTAATAACGGTTCGCCACTTCTGCGGCGACTGAAACACGGGCATCATGCCAGTTGGCTTGTGCGCCTTGCAAGCGCGCCAACGCGGCTCTACTTGTTGCACGATTGCCGCCAAAAAGATCCGCTTCCCACGATGGCTGCAATGCAGCTTGTGTGGTGGTACCCAAGGGTAATGGCGCTTGCATATTGCTACGACTGGAACTGGCCGTAGCATCCAGTTTGGGCATCAATGCCGCTTGTGCCGCCACACGCGATGCGCGCGATTGCTCGATGCGCGACACTGCGGTCGCGACGGTAGGACTCACGGTTTGCGCAGACTGGATCAATTCCACCAGCAAGGGATCATTCTGTTGTTGCCACCATTGCGACAAATCAGTCAGCCTGCCGTGATGCGGCAAACTGGCGGCATGGTGGTCGGCAAGCGGCGTGTTCGGCAACGGCGAATACCACTGCGCGGGCGGGGTGACTGACACTTTTTCAGGCGGCGCATTAAGGGCGCAGGCACTTAGCAATAAGGGCAGACTGGCACAAAGCGCTAGACGCGTTTTTTTCATCATGATCTTTTTGTTTTTTTAAGAGAAGCTGCAGCAGGGCTCGCCAACGTCTGCCGGCGCGCAATTTCCATTGCGACCATCGCCTCGCCATAATCGACCAGACGGCTCGCCCACTGATCGACCGCAGTGGGTGTATTGATCAATTTGGGCCGGATCGCATCGATTACGTCCTGGCAAATGAACAGTTGTAGCGCGAGCCCGGCCAGCGAGAACGCCAGCCTATGCACGTCGTCGTCGGCCTTGGATAAATCCAGATGACGCAACAACACCGCTACCAATCCTGCATGCGATGGCTTGATATGGTTGTCGATCTCTTCCATCCACAAGCCGGTCGGTTCCAGCATTTCACGGAAATGCATGCGCACGGCAAGTTGCACGACATCGCCATGCTTGAGCGGCGCGACAAAATCCTCGAAGAAAATGCGCAGTACATCACGCAGGCTCAGCGCCGGATTGGAAAGATCAACGCCTTGACAAGCAGTGCCCAGTGGCTCGCTAAAGACCACGCGATACAGGCCAGCCTTGTCGCCGAAATAATATTTGATAGCCGCAAGGTTGACGCCGGCAGCCTGCGCGATATCGCGCGTCGATGTCTTGGCAAAACCCTTTTCGGCGAACAGTCGAAGCGCAGCCAGCAACAGGCGGCTGCGCGCTTCAGCACCGTCGGAACGCTGCTTGCGTGTATCGCCGCTATCAGTTGCTTTTGCCTTAGCTTGTGCCGTAGCGCTCGCGCGAGGTACAGACGGATTGGGTTTGATGGCAGGTTTCATGACCAGCATTAGAACACATAAATCAAACGTTTGATTTAATTAAATCAATTGATTGTATTCGAGCCGACTGCAGCCTGTAACGGGCGGCAGTGTTTGGCCAGCCAGACTCACGCCATGTATTGCTGCATCAAGAATTACGGCATCAATGCAGCGCGAGCAATATGCATTGCCGTGCAATCGTGGCCAGCGTTTATTGCCTTGCCGCGCTCTCGAGCAAGGCTGCATACTCATCTATGCCAAACGGTTTCATTAACCAGCCTACGTTGGTCATGACATCGGGACCGCGTGCGTAACCGCTGGAGACAACAATCGCCAGCGGCTGAATTTCACGCGCCTGGCGCGCCAGATCCAGCCCCGAAATACCGGGCAGTCCGATATCGGTAATCATCAAATCGAAAGGCTGCTGACGCAGCACGACCAGGGCATCTTCGGCGCTGAGGCAGCCGTGAGGCTGATGTCCAAGAAAGTCCGTCATTTCGACCATACCTTCCAGTGCATCGCTATTATCTTCAACGAGTAAAACGCGTAAGCGCTTGTCTGGAGTTTTCATTTTATCGCCCGTATTTTTTACTACTATGTTTGTATGTCTTCAGCACTGCCTGATGTCGAGCACAACTTTCATCACCAAGAAAACGGCATGCCGTCACGCGGCGCGGCGCTCGGCAATGCAGGTGGTCAACATGGTGAAATCCACCGGCTTCACCAGATGACAATCGAACCCCGCTTCCATTGCCAGGCGTTTATCGTTCACCTGCCCCCAACCGGTCAGCGCAATCATTTGAATTTTTTCGCCACCGGGCAGCATGCGTATGCGTCGCGCCGCCTCGTATCCATCGATACCGGGCAAGCCGATATCCAGAACGATGATGCCGGGAACCACGCCCTTCGCAAGTTCTACCGCCTGATAGCCGTCATAGGCAACCGTGACCGTGTAGCCATCCGCTTCGAATAGGGCACTCAAGGTATCGCATGCATCGTGATTATCATCAACGATCAAGATACGCGAGTCGGTGTCTTTTTGTGCGCTTGTTTGCGCCAACGGAACATTCTTTTCGATGCCGACACAGTCGGCTTGCGCGACGATAGGCAAGGTGAGTATGAATTCGCTGCCATGCCCCAAACCTTCACTTTTTACCTTGATCGTGCCGCCGTGCATTTCAGTGAATTGTCGCGCCAGACTCAAGCCTATGCCCAAACCCGACGGTGCCTGACCGGCAGAGGTTTGCGCCTGCACGAAAATATCGAAAATGCGTGATAGCGACGCCGCTTCAAGTCCCATGCCGAAATCACGTATCGAGAATATGACGTTACAACCCTCAACCCTGGCGTTGAAAAGGATGCGGTTCGGCGTGAGCGTGAACTTCACGGCATTCGCCAGCACATTCGCCAGCGTTTGCACCAGCCGCGCCCTGTCTGCCAGCAACTGCACCGGCTGGGATGGATAGTCGATCTCGATGTGGTGCTTTCTGCTTTCAGCCAATCCACCACATATTTCCATGACATGAATCACCACATCGGACAACATAATGGATGCAGGTTGCAGCGCAACCTTGCCGCTGGTAATGCGCGCGACATCCAGCAGGTCATCGACCAGGCGCGTCAAATGCACAATTTGCCGCTCTACCACCGCATATGTTTTCGCCACCGGAGCAAGGTCGGGATATAGATGTTTAAGCAAACCGACCGACGTGCGTATGGGTGCCAAAGGATTGCGCAATTCATGGCCCAGGCTAGCGAGAAACTCATCCTTCCGATAATCAGCATCACGCACCTGATATTGCCGCATGCGCGCGCGCAATGCGGAACGCGCCGCACTGAGCAGGCTACTGATGCGTATCGGTCGTTCCAGCAAGGTCACATTCCCCAGCCTGTCGACCGCATGTCGCACACTGGCAGAATCTGCACCGCGCTTGGTCAACAGCAGTATCGGCAAATCCGACCACGTCGCTTGCGCGTCCACATATTGCATCAATGGTTGCAGGATAGACGGCGACAGTGCCTCCTCGACCGCAAGCAGGGCACCGGCGCCGCGCACCAGTTCCGCCATGAGTTCGTCACCATCCTTGCAGATGTGATGGCTGACATCCGATACATCGAATACCTGCGCCGCAAGCTTTGCGTTTTGCCCTTCCGGCGCATAAATGAGTATTCGCTTATGCATGGATTAATCCGGTACCAAATCGGTTTCGGTTTCGAGCATGGCGCCGACATATGTCGGTACGCCGGTCAGGATGCCGTGCAGGCCGCGCAGTATCGGCCCTACGCTAATTCCCTTGTTCGTAATGCTGAACTCGCGAATGGTGCGCTCGTGCGCACTTGCACGTTTCTTGAAGACAGAAATCGCCTGGCGTACTTCAGCTGCATCTTCAAAATAGCGCAGCATGATCACGTTATCCGCCAGATAGCTGGCGTCAACCGAAGCCGTCATCTGTCCACCCAAGATGCCATGCTGGACACCTACCAGGATCGTCAAAATATTGTGCTGACCGAGAAAAGTCAGCAGTTCATGCAAATGGGTCGTGAGGAAGCGTTCATCCGGCATCGCATTCAAATAGCCGTTCAGGCTGTCGATCATGACGACTGTTGCCTTATTCAATGCCTCTTTGCACACTGCATCCGTAAACTCACCAGGCGATAGTTCGGCCGGATCAATTTGCTGGATCGTCAGCGCGCCGCTCTCCAGATACGGACGCAAGTTCATGTTGAAACTATCGGCGCGATTGATCAGCTTGTTTTTCGATTCTTCAAACAAGAACATCGCCGCCCGCTCACCGCGCTGCAACGCCGCGTAAACAATCTGTGCGCCCAGCGACGACTTGCCGGTTCCCGGCGGGCCTGCCAGCAGCGTACTGGAGCCTTGTTCCAGGCCACCGCCCAATAAGGTATCCAGCGCGGCCACACCGGTACTCAGTTGCTGCTGCGTTTTCAATATACGACTATCGGACGCCACCAAGCGCGGATACACCACGATGCCGCCATGAATAATGGAATAGTCATGCATGCCGCCACGGAACGCTATGCCGCGATATTTTGCGATGCGAATACGTCGCCGCTCGGCACCATAATCCTTGGTCGTTTGTTCGAGCACGATCACGCCGTGCGCAATACTGCGCACCTGCAAATCGCCGTTGAAAGCAGTACGATCATCAAGGAACATCACGGTGCAAGCACGACTTGAAAAGTAGCGTTTCAGCGCCAGCACCTGACGACGATAGCGCAAAGAACTGTCAGCCAGCAATTGCAGTTCCGACAGCGAATCCAGCACGACGCGTGTCGGCTTGCGCTCATCAATCACTGACAATATCATTTGCGTCGTCGTACTCATTTCCACCTCTGACGGATGGAACATCGTGTACTGCTGCTCAGGCTCGAGGATATTTTCCGCCGGCACAACTTCATGAATATAGATGCCATCCATGCACCAGCCATGCGAACGAGCGACATCGCGCAACTCTTCTGCCGTTTCCGCCAGCGTGATGTAGATTACCGACTCGGCGCGTCGCGCGCCCTCTGCCAGAAAATGCAAGGCAGCAGTCGTCTTGCCGGTGCCCGGCTCGCCCTCCACCAGATACAGGCGGTCGCGCGTCAAGCCGCCACCCAGAATCTCATCGAGACCGGGAATGCCGGTAGAAAGAAGGGATTTGTCTACATCCCAATTTTGATTATTTTGAATCATGCAACATCCTCCCTCTTGTCAATTTCATATTTTTAGTTTCGTGGAACGCCGTAAGCGCGCATTGGATACCGGGAGAACTGCAGCGTGAAAACTAGCTGCTATGAGTAACTCGTATTTACGAACGCTCCAGGATTGCTGTCGGGCGCAACTTTGTACGCAGCTGATTCGGCTGGATTCGGGCTGGTTTCGAGTTCGTTTTGCAACGAAGATCGAAAAGAGTGATTGGTAAAAAGCGAACCTTCTCAAACCTGCTGATCAGTTGTAATCGGCAAGAAGGCAATCATGAAAACAGTCAGGAACAGAATTCCTGTCAGTACTGCTGCAAAATCGGGTGCCACGGAAAACCATCCTGCCGCTGCAATCATTCCTATGCAGGACAAGGACTTAATAATGTTAATCAAACTCTGTCCTTATGTTCATTAATTTCTTTTCAACAATGTGACATTTTGTGAAATTTTTTCGAGCTCTCAATTTATCCAATGCCAACCATATCAACCATAGGATTTCAGCCCGATCTGTCGTAAGAAAAATCCCACAAACATTGTTCGATGACTTGAATACCGGGTAAGTGCGCTGGCGCACTGAGCGCGATTGCGCGAGGCACTATCGTGATCAGATATAGCAGGCGCCAAATCAACCGCGCATCAAGGAGAACGATATGAGCAGTGCACATCAAGATCAATTGGCAACGCTGCGCGACAAGGTGGAAGACGTCAAGTTTGGCATGTTCACGACCACCAATCCTGATCTGTCGTTATCCAGCCGTCCGATGACCAGCCAGCAAATCGATAGCCAGGGCCAGCTATGGTTCTTTACGTCGGATGAATCGGCCTTCGTCAAAAATCTGGCGGCACAACCGCTGGTTAATGTCACGTTTGCCAAACCCGAAGACAGCTTGTATGTCTCGATATCCGGTCGCGCGATGCTGATCAGAAATCGCGATAAAGCGGAAGAATTATGGAACCCCATGGTAGGTGTCTGGTTTCCCGAGGCCTTGGATGATCCGCATCTGGCGCTGATCAATGTGGATATTCACAGCGCTGAATACTGGGATGCGACAGCGAGCAAGATGACGCAATTGTTTGCGATTGCCAAAGGCGTACTAACCGGCAAGCGGCCTGCCGATATGGGCGAGCACGTCGAAATCAAACTCTAATGCATCCCCACAAATACAGCCATTTTTGTATTTGACATAGATGCAACGCAGCAGCTGGATGAAGTGCTGCGTTGCATGTTTTTCTCTATACTGCGGAGTTGCGGCACACCTGTGCTGAACAACCTTCCATCGCGACCCGCAGTTCTGCATGACTGACACCCTCTCCCTGTTTGGCCTGATCGATACATCACTGCTCGAGATGCTGTCGTTTGCGCTCGCCATCGCGATGGTGTGGCTCAACATAGTGCAATCGCCGTGGGCATGGCTGTTTGCAATGACGTCGGCCGGACTGTATGCGATCGTATTCTACGAAGCAAAAATCTACGGCGACATGGGGCTGCAATTTGTCTTCATCGCTGTCTCGCTGTGGGGCTGGTACCAATGGCTGTTCGGTGGCAGTGACCGGCAAGGCATCGCTGTGTCACGCTTGAGTGCAAAAGGCTGGGCAATCGTTGTCCTAGCCTGGGCACTTGTATATGCATGCGTGGCGGCGCTACTGCGCACCTTTACAGACACTGATGTCGCACACAGCGATGCCTTCCTGACTGCCGGCAGTCTGGTCGCGCAGTATCTGCTGACGCGCAAAACGCTGGAAAACTGGCACTTGTGGATAGCCATAGACCTGCTCTACATAGGTTTATATCTGCACAAAAACCTGTACCTGACTGCCATGCTCTATGGCCTGTTCGCCATCCTTGCCTGCGTCGGCCTGCTGGCATGGAAGAAAACGCTGGCTGCAAAAGAGTCCACGCCATGAGTACGGGCATACAACGCGTTGTCATCCTCGGCGCGGAATCAACCGGAAAATCAACACTGGCAGCTGCCCTCGCCACACACTACTGCACGGTATGGGTCCCTGAATATCTGCGTGAATTTGTCGAATTGCGGCAACGTACACCACGCGCTGACGAGCAGTTTTTCATCGCAAGCACGCAACGTGAGCGCGAGAACAAAGGCGAAACCAGCGCGAAACGCTACTTGTTCTGCGACACCTCGCCATTGATGACTGCCGTGTACAGCGAGCATTATTTTGGTCAGACCGATGTCGCATTGAAGGCACTGGCAGACGCACATGATTACGCCGCCACCATCGTCACGGCACCCACCACGCCGTGGATGCCTGACGGCTTGCAGCGCGAATCCGACGCAGTGCGCCAGCAAATCCACAGCAGATTAATGTGCAAAATACATGCTGCCGGCTTCGCGCATGTGCTCGTAACCGGCACTACCCAACAACGAATAGCCCAGGTGGAAAGTTATCTCGCACAACGCGACGCGAATCGAAGCTGCCAATAAAAAACGCCGCGCTAAGGCGGCGTTTTTGTCGCGAAGAACCTGTCTTAAAAATCGAATTGCGTAGACAAGCGGAATACACGAGGCGCGCCCGGAATCAGGTAACCACCGAAGGCGTTCGACGTATCACCCCAGTAGAACTTGTTGAAGACGTTATCAACACCGAAGCGGATAGTCGTTGCTGTATTACCGAACTTGGTGGCGTAGCGCGCACCCAGATTCAGCACATGATAGCCATCTACTTTTTTGTTCAAAGAAGCAATTTGACTGTTGGGTGCGAATGTTTTGCTAGTCGAATATATCCATGTTGCGCTCAGCTTCACGGCCGGCATTTGCGGCAATGCATAGTCCATGTAAATCGCCGATTTGAATTTCGGCACATTGCCGACACGCTTGCCTTCTATATTAGCGTCACCGGTACCTTCTGCCTTGGCCTGCAATGCGACAAAGCTGGCCCCCAGCATCAGGTCACGCGTGGCCCGACCTTGTGCTGCGAGTTCAATACCGCGATTAACTTGCTCCCCGGCTGTTACGTACGAATCAACACTTGCCGTCGCGAGGTTGCTCGATGCCTTCACATATTCGTTGTGACGTTTGATTTGGAACAGAGCAGCGGAGACGCTGACGTCTTGTGTAATATCTGCTTTTACACCCAACTCGAACTGCTTGGATTTATAAGGATCCAATACTGATTCTGAGTTTGTCAGAGGTGACGGAATCTCTCCGCCCGGCTCTAAACCTTGTGAAGCCGATGCATAGAGGGACAAGGTCTTGGTCGGACTATAGACTAAGGCAACGTTAGGCAAAACATAGTCATCATCAGTTGTCCGAATCAAACTACCGCTTGAATTAAACTGAACACGTTTGAGTTTTGTGTAACGCACACCCGCATGCAATTTGAACTGTTCGTTCAATGCCATCACATCCTGAACAAAAAATGATTGCTCTTCTTCTTTGCGGCGTAGCGCAACCGGAGTTGTTTGCTGCGGAATCAAATTTCTCTGCGGCGTCGTATAGATGTTGCCGGGCAGACCGCCGACTGTCGAAGTAAACAAATAATCAGCAAAACTGTCCCTTCTATTCAAGGTCGACAAGCCGGTTGTCAGTTCATGGCCGATACTTCCAGTCAGGAATTTTCCTTGCAACATCGCCTGCGTGGTCATGACCGTGCGTTTGTCATTATCTCTACGCAAATCATACAAACCGAAATCGCCGTTGTCACAGTAGCCAAAATTTAAAATTTGTCCCGGCGTTGTACATCCTGAAGACAAAGCAACCGCATCATCACGACGCAATTCGAATTTGTTTGCCTGCAAGGTGGTACGCCAATTGTCATTCAACTCGTACTCGAATTTGACGCCCAGATTATTGGTGTCATCGGTAACCGGCAAACTCCAGGTTTGATTGTTCAACATGGTCTTGCCACTCACGCCTGTCGGAAGACGCTGATCCAGACCGAGCAACTGAAAGCCCGGCACTGTCAGCTGCGACTTGTGTTGATAATCCATATCGACCGACAGCAAAGCGCGCGAACTCAAACGCCAGTCAAACGCACCGGAAACAAATTTTCGATCGCCATTCGACCCCTGCACATAGGACTTGGTATCTTCTGCGGCCGCGTTGATACGGTAGCCGAATACGCCATTGTCGGAACGGCCACCGAGATCGATGGCACCATAAATAGAACCACGCTCGCGCACTTCAAACGTTACTGAACGTAAAGGCGTATCAGTTGGACGTTTGGTGACGTAATTCAGAATGCCGCCGGAAGAGGCAATCCCTGCCTGCAGACCTGCCAAGCCTTTCAGGATTTCCAGTCGCTCCTTGTTTTCCATAGGAATCGAAGAGTGCGCGAGGATCACCATCCCATCCTTGCGATAGTTGTTGCCCATGTCGAGCGTAAAGCCGCGTATCGCAAACCAGTCTGACAAACCCACCGCGTTGTACGAGTTCTGCACGCTGGCATCGTATTTGACTGCATCGGTCGCGGTGCGAATGCTGCGCTCCTGCATCTGCTCGCTGGTAATGACACTGATGGAAGCCGGCGTTTCGCGCAGTGGCGCTTCGGAAAAGCTGCCGATGCTGGCATTGCGGGCGATGCCGTCGGCCGGTGCCGATGTCACGACAACCTCGGGCAAGACGTTATCTGATTTGTCGGCAGTCTGCGCAAAGGCTGCAGGCGCGAACGCGCAGGCAACGGCCAGTGCGATCAGTTTGTGACGGGAAGGAAATGCGGACATGGTTTGCTCACTCAATCGCGTTATGGACAGGCAAGCGAAGGAAGGAACAAAGAATCTCTGCGGGAATGACCTTGAGTGGCTTTGCGCTTCCCTACGCTGGCATTATCCAGGTCAGGTTCAAGGGTTTCATCTCACCCGAAGACATTTGTCTTTAGGACCCCTAGCGTGGAGCGGATACTAACATGGAAAAAGTAGCGAGCGGAACGGCATATTTACCGAATGTTGCAGTAAATATCGCCGATCTTAACCGAGGTCAATTTAAGCGTGGCGAAGCAGCAGCGCGGTGTTGGAATTATCCAACGCCGCACTCGCACGGCTATTCAGGAAAAGAAAGAGGAAGCCCACGATCCGCGTAAAGACTTCGATTCAAAGCCTTCACGCGCACGAAGTATCCACTTTACGCGTGTTGTTTCTAACAACAGTTGGCGAACTTATTTGCCGGATTTCTTTGCAGCTTTTTTATTTTCGCTGACTTCATTACTGTTTTGATGATCGTCATGCGCATCAACGGACTCCGGCGAGCGCTCGATACGCGTAATGCCGGACGATACAGAAACCGGATCGCTGGCTGGAAAGGTCATCTCAATACCTACGTCCAGCAGTTCTTCCTTCGCAGTTTGTTGCACGGACTTGTGTCCCGATTTTTCAGTAGACAATGGGACTTCTGCTACTGGATCGCTGGCCGGAAAGGTGTCTTCCAGGGCATCGTCCAGCAACTTCTCTTCATGCGAGTCAGAACCACGCTTTTTTGTATTGTCGGATGCGTCGATAGGTTCTCTGGACTTGTTACCGGATTTGTTGTCTGCCATGTGGAACTCCTTGTTTGTATCGCGACGATGGCTTGTGCGAGGTACTTGCTTGAATATTTACGGCGTGAATGTTTATCAACGCTTGTCGAATACAGTCGTCTTTATTCAAGACCAGTATTAGTAAGACCTGTGGCATCTGCATCCGGTTCAACTAGGGATGGATAAAGCACTGTCGATATGTGCAGTTTTTCATCCCCTGCCGGAATTTTCAGCACTACGCTATCGCCTTCAAATGCATTGAGCAGCGCTTGCGCCACCGGCGATAACCAACTGATTTTTCCTTTGTCCGGATCCAGTTCATCCAGGCCGACGATCGTCACTGTCTGGGATTCATGGCGTTCGTTTTCATAGGTCACGCAGGCGCCGAAAAATATCTGCTTTTCACCGGCATGAACGGTCGGATCGACTATCTCTGCCATGTCCAGCCGTGTTTGCAAATAGTGAATACGCTGTTCGATTTCACGGATATTTTGTTCGGCCGAACCTTCTATCAAATCGGCATCCGGGCTGCGCTCGTCAGCCAGCGCCAATGTCGCACTATGCAAAGAGTCCAGCATATGCCGCAACTCGGTTTGCATGTGCTGATATCCGATGCGCGTAATGTAATTGCGCACACCGGTCGGCATTTCCGGCAAGGGCGACAAGAGATCGTCGTCACCTTCCTTCACAAATGCTTTGTTCATGATGGATCTCGCGGCTGCAATATTGGGATCAGAGTGTTCATTTTGCCAGCATCGTCGAGGTGTGACAAAAGGTCAGTGCGCTACGTCACATACAGGCTTGCCGCGAAGAAAGAGTATGGTTAGATAGAAATTTTGCCGCGCATGGCCTTGGTCTGGCCGCGCGCATTTTTGCCATCCAGGCGTTTGCGTTGCGAACCGTAGGTAGGCTTGGTGGCGCGTCGTGCCTTGGGCAGGATGGTGACGCCGGCAATGATTTCCTGCAGCCGTCGCAATGCTTCTTCGCGACTTTGTTCCTGGCTGCGGCCTTGCTGCGCCTTGATGACTATCACGCCTTCTTTGGTGATGCGCTGGTCATTCAATAGAAGCAAACGCTCTTTCAGATAATCCGGCAATGAGGACGCGCCTATGTCGAAGCGCAAGTGAATCGCGGTCGCGACTTTATTCACATTCTGTCCACCTGGACCTTGCGCACGGATGGCGGTCAGATCGATTTCGCAATCGTCGATTGCAAGTGAATCAGTGATCTGCATGCTTAGACAAAACACGCCGAATATGGCGGCGGGTTCACCACCAGCTGCGGTATATCACCGCAACTGGCATTGTTTATTTGGATCAGACGTCGGACCACAATTTACCGCCGGTGGACCAGTTCTCGCGCTTCACATCTTCGATAATAATATCGACCGATTCAGCGCTGGAGCCAAGAGTTGCGACGGTTGCTTCTGTCACTGCTTTGACGAATGCGCGTTTTTGTTCGATCGTGCGGCCTTCGAATAATTGAACGTTAATAGTTGGCATGGGTTTTCCTTTTCGGTTAATCAATAAAATTCTGAAACAAGGCGAATGAGTTGAGCTGCTAGCGATTTAATGTCGATAGGATGGCGATACTGCGTCCAGCTTGCGCAACAATGCAGGCCATTCGAGTATGCCTTCGGGCGAACCGTCGCCCAGCAATTCCTTGTAGGTTTTTGCACAGACTGCGGGCGATGGAATATTCAATAGGCCGCCGCCGGACTGCGCCTTCAACTGGAAGGCACACGCCTTGTCCAGTGTATCCATCAACACATAAGCTTCAGCAATCGTGCGACCGCTGATCAGCGTGCCGTGATTGCGCAACAGCATCGCCGGATAATCACCCAGACGTTCAATCAGTCGCGTCTGTTCGACGAGAGATAAGGCCAAACCTTCGTAATCGTGATATCCCATCTGCTGGTAAAAGCGCATCGCATGTTGCGACAAAGGCAGCAAGCCGCCTTGCTGCATGCCAACCGCGACGCCATTTTCATTATGCAAATGCATGACGCACATCGCATCCTTGCGTGCACTGTGTACTGCGCCATGAATCGCAAAACCGGTCACGTTCACACGCACGTTTTGATCGCCGATGATTTTGCCTTGCAAATCGATCTTGACCAGATTGGATGCGGTGATTTCTTCAAAGCGCAAACCAAATGGATTGATCAAAAAGTGATTGTCTTCGCCTGGCACAGTCGCGGAAATATGCGTATAGATCAGGTCGTCCCAGTTTTTCAACGCGCAGAGGTGATAGCAAGCTGCGAGATCAACGCGCACTTGCCATTCGGCGGCGCTGATACCTGAATGAGTAACTTTGTTAGACGGAGTATTCATATTGCCTTGCAATGAAATCTGAAATTGGATGCGCTTCGCACGTCGCCGTGTAAATAGTGGCGCAAATTATAAAGTCATAAGCTGCGCTATGTCCGGCTTGAGTCTAAGAGATTCGTGTGACCACCTGCATCGAGACACACGAAGAGGCGCTTCGGCAAAAGAAAATCATACGGACAGAACGTGCACGATTTTTCTTTTACACAGGCTTAAGCAGGTATCTGTGCAAAGCGACCGTTATTGAAATCATCAATAGCCTGAATGATTTCAGCCTGGCTATTCATCACGAAGGGGCCGTGACCAACGATTTCTTCGTTAATCGCTTCGCCACTGAGTATCAAGAAAACCGCATCACTATTCGCTTCTATAGCAACCTTGCTGCCTGCGCTATCCAGCAAGACCATTTGCGCCTCGCGCGCGACGCTTGCGCCATTGACCAAGACCGTGCCGTGCAACACGATCAATGCCGAGTTCCAGCCTTCGGTCAGCGAGAACTCTGTCGCGCTGCCTTGCTTGAGATTCACATCCCACACTTGCATAGGTGTGAAAGTATGCGCTGGCCCGGCATGACCGTCGTATTCGCCGGCGATAACACGCAAGCTGCCTGCATCATTCTGCAAAGCCACGACAGGAATATCGTTATTGACGATAGCCTGGTAGCCGGGCGGCGCCATTTTATCCTTGGCCGGTAAATTGACCCATAGCTGCACCATCTCCAGCGCACCGCCCGAACGCGTGAATGCTTCGGAATGAAATTCCTGATGCAGGATGCCGGAGCCAGCCGTCATCCATTGCACATCACCGGGACCAATCACGCCACCTTTGCCTGTGGAATCGCGATGTTCGACTTCGCCCTTGTAGACGATAGTGACCGTTTCAAAGCCGCGATGCGGGTGCGAACCGACGCCGGGCGGATGATCGGAGGCCCCAAATTCAGCCGGCCCGGCATAGTCGAGCAACAGGAAGGGACTGAGTTGTTTGCCGTGGCTGTGATACGAAAACAGTGAGCGCACCGGGAAGCCGTCACCGACCCAATGTGGGCGTGGCGCGTCGGATACATTGATGACTTTTTTCATGAAACTGTCCTTTCGCTTAGTCATATACATGCGGTCTGACGCCGCTTAAAGCAAGGGCTGGCAAGCTTATGCGTATATGCAAATCATCACCAACCTATTGAAGTTGGGTGCTACTGGCCCAGTGTAACTAGAGCATAGCGAAGCAAATGCGCACTATCCCGAGGATTCCGCGTACGCTTACTCGGCGCGGCAACACCAAAAGCCGTAAGCCTGCATAATAGCCAGTTCGTTATCAAATTTGACTAGCTAACAGCCAAGTCGATAGCGAAAACAAATCGAAAGACTAAAGTAAATCAATTATACAAATAATGGATGACCCTCTATTATTCGTACTCACACCAATTTTTAACCCCTAAAGGAAACACGACATGTCCCTTATCAACACCCAAGTCCAACCCTTTAAGACCCAAGCTTTCCATAACGGCAAGTTCATTGAAGTCACCGAGCAATCGTTGAAAGGCAAATGGTCGGTACTGATTTTCATGCCAGCCGCTTTTACCTTTAACTGCCCAACCGAAGTTGAAGATGCAGCTGACAGCTATGCAGAATTCCAGAAACTGGGCGCAGAAGTTTACATCGTCACCACCGACACCCACTTCTCGCACAAAGTCTGGCATGAAACATCGCCAGCAGTTGGCAAAGCCAAGTTCCCATTGGTTGGCGATCCAACCCATGCCCTGACCAACGCATTCGGCGTGCACATCCCTGAAGCTGGTCTGGCATTGCGCGGCACCTTCGTCATCAATCCGGAAGGCGTGATCAAGACCATGGAAGTTCACGACAATGCAATCGCTCGTGACGTGTCCGAAACACTGCGCAAGCTGAAGGCAGCGAAATATGTTGCCGAGCATCCAAACGAAGTCTGCCCAGCTAAATGGAAAGAAGGCGAAAAAACCATCGCTCCATCGCTGGATCTGGTCGGCAAAATCTAAGTTGTAGTCCAAGTTGCAGTAATAAGCAGTCGTTCAGTAATCATTCTGTAACTGCAGTACCGTCCGGACCATGTGGTCCGGACGTGCAAGACCTCTATCAAACTGTAAAGAAAGCAGGGACCATCATGTTGGATGCCAATCTCAAAACCCAATTAACCGCTTATTTGGAAAAGATCGTGCAACCGATCGAGATCGTCGCGTCACTAGATGGCAGCGACAAATCTCGTGAGTTGCAGGAGTTGCTGCAAGAAATCGTTGTGTTGACCGACAAGATCACTCTGGTCGAGCGCACCGAGGACGACGAGCGCAAACCTTCTTTCGTTATCAAACGTCCAAATGAACACGCCGGCATACAGTTCGCCGCAATTCCAATGGGCCATGAATTCACTTCACTGGTACTGGCATTGCTGCAAACCGGCGGCCATCCATTGAAGCTCGAAGACTCGGTCATCGAACAGATCCGTAATCTGGACGGCGACTACACCTTCGAAACCTATATGTCCTTGTCGTGCCATAACTGCCCGGAAGTCGTGCAAGCGTTTAACGTCATGGCCTTGATCAACCCACGCATTCGTGCTGTCACGATCGATGGCGGTTTGTTCCAGGACGAAGTCAAGGAACGCGAAATCATGGCCGTGCCGACCACGTTCATGAACGGGCAACCGTTCGAGTCCGGTCGCGTCAGCATCGAACAGATACTCGCCAAGCTCGACACCGGCGGTAACAAGCGCAAGCAAGCAGAGCTGAGCGCAAAAGCACCGTACGATGTCTTGATCATCGGCGGCGGACCTGCGGGCGCAGCAGCAGCGATCTACGCAGCACGCAAAGGCATACGCACCGGCGTCGTGTCCGAACGCTTCGGCGGTCAGACGCTGGATACGCTGGCGATCGAGAACTTCGTCTCGGTGCAGGAAACCGATGGCCCTAAATTTGCCGTCGCGCTGGAACAGCATGTACGCAGCTATGAAGTTGACATCATGAATGTGCAAATGGCTGCCGAGCTGGTGCCGGGCAAGTTAATCGAGATCAAGCTGAAAGATGGCGGCTCGCTGAAAAGCAAGACCGTGATCCTCGCCACCGGCGCACGCTGGAGAACCATCAACGTGCCGGGCGAAGCCGAATACCGTAACCACGGTGTGGCCTATTGCCCGCATTGCGACGGTCCGCTGTTCAAGGGTAAACGGGTAGCGGTCGTTGGCGGCGGCAACTCCGGTGTCGAAGCGGCAATCGATCTGGCCGGTATCGTCGGTCACGTCACATTGATCGAATACGATGCGGCATTGCGGGCAGACGCCGTGTTGCAACGCAAGTTGCACAGCCTGCCCAACGTGACCGTGATCACGTCGGCACAAACGACGGAAATCACCGGCGACGGCAAAAAGGTCAATGCTTTGGTCTACAAGGATAGAAAATCCGAAGAGCTCAAGACAGTGGAACTGGAAGGCGTCTTCATCCAGATCGGCCTGGTACCCAACACGGAATGGTTAAAAGGTACAGTTGCCTTGTCGCGTCACGGTGAAATCGAAGTCGATGCCCGTGGTCAGACTTCAGTGCCTGGCGTCTTTGCTGCAGGCGATGTCACGACTGTGCCGTACAAGCAGATCGTGATTGCTGTCGGCGAAGGAGCAAAAGCAGCGTTGAGCGCCTTCGATCATCTGATCCGCAGTTCGGATACGGAAGATGAAGTCGTTGCCGTCAAGGATGAAGCCGTTACTGCCTGAGTGCTCAGCACCAAATAAAAAAGCCGCAGCAATGCGGCTTTTTTATTGCGCTTGATAAAACATCCCTACCATTTTCTCGCGCGGAGAGTGCCTTATCAAGGGTCTACGCTCCAACAAATGGAAGAGCCGCAGTCCTTACGGATTTGCATATAAAGTGATTGCCGATATAGCGATCACAGCTATCGACACGATGATTCTCCACTTTGTGTTCATAAATTCTCCTACAGGCATCGTAGCGTGCCTCATCGCCTTCAGTATTTGAATCGACAGTATACCCAAGCTTCAGGCGAAGGAACATACCTGCGAGTGGTGACTGCCGATGCGGTAATGTTCTGCCAACGTTTAACTGCAATCTTTAATGCACGCCTCGCAAGTGCGGCATCGGCCACGCCTGCAGGCAGCTACTTTTTGCGACGACAGTACTACTTCACCAACGTCAGGACATCCACATCGATTTCTGGAGTTTCCAGAAAATCCTTTTCAACCTCGCCCCGTATTTCGACTTTGGTTTTTGCATCGACCTTGGTATTGACGAAAATCTTGTCATCAATATCCACCCTGATTTCTGATTTCCCGTCAGAAAACAGGTATTTTTCATTTCCTACTTTTTTGACGAGAAAACCGCGCAGCACCACCGGCTGATCGTCCACCGGCTGTTTGAGAATCTCGGCGATGGAAGTCATCGTCACTTGCGTCGTAGGGCCGACATACTGTGCCGATGCAATTGATGCATAGCCAGCAGCAGCAAAAGCAATCACGCAGGCCGCGATGGTTGTTTGTTTCATTGTCATTCCCTCATGTAAGAAGTTTACTTGCATCAATTAGTCCGTTAAACCGCCTACAAGTTCTATTAAGGAAACTTAAGGGCATCTTCGTGTCCATCGCATGTTGAAACTCTTCGCGCAAACGACCTGATCAAGACGGCAACCTCGTAGCGCTTCTGCAATCAAGACGCGTGCACTAAAGATGTCGGCAAATAATGAAGACCGCACCAAAACCCGTCATTGCACCCGTATGGTGATCCTGAATACTGAATAATCGACCCACTGACCACGCCATTTCCGTCATGTTTTTTGCAGCGACTTCATAGAGAAATGTCGTACTTTCAATCTTGTATACCAGACTTGTCCACAAGATTGGCATGTAATTTGCTGAAGCTCGGGCATGACTTCAGAACAATCCCTCAAATCATCGATCCAGATCGCGGCCCGCATTACGGAAGCGATTCTGGCCAAACAACTCGCGCCCGGCACCAGGCTCGGCGAGCAGCAGCTGGCTGATCTGTTTGGCGTCTCGCGCACATTAATCCGCGAAGCATTGATGCGTCTGGCAACACGCGGCATCGTGATGGTCAGTGCACGACGCGGCTGGTTCGTCATCGAACCGACCGCCAGCGAAGCGCGCGAAGCATTTGAAGCACGTCGCGTGATCGAACTCGGTCTGTTGCGTCATGCCAAGCCGTTAAGCAAAGATGCGATCGCTCAGTTGCGTGACCACATCGCCCGCGAGCAGGCGGCGATTGCCGGTGACGACGTAGGCGCACGCAGTTATTTGCTGGGCGATTTCCATGTTTGCCTGTGCGAATGCCTGGGCAACAACCTGTTATCCGAAACCCTGCGTGACCTCACCGCACGCACCACGCTGACCGCGATGTTGCGCCAGTCATCGTCGCAAGCCGTGGATTCCTGCGAAGACCACGTACACATCGTCGCCGCACTGGAAAGCGGCGACATCGACGAAGCCGAACGACTGATGCTGGACCATTTGCAAATTGTCGAAAGCACCTTGTACGAGGTCGCACCCAGCGATCCGCTCAACGCATTGCGCACTGCATTGACGCCGGTTTCTGCAGCCAAGAAATCGAAGTCGGCATCCAGCGCCACCAGAAAACCAGTAGCAAACAAAACCACCGCACGGATAAAGACGAGCCGAGCGGCCGCTGCAGCAAACATCTCGTCATCCCTGTCGCACATCTCTTCGTATTCACCTGGAAAGGAAATGAAAAAATGAAGCTCTCTAAAATCCTGATCGGCCTGATGGCCGGCGCTCTTTTGTTCGCCAGCTTTGCCCGCGCCGATGCGCTCGACGATATTCAGAAAAAAGGCGTACTGCGCGTCGCCGTACCGCAAGATTTCCCACCATTCGGCTCTGTCACCACCGACATGAAACCGCAAGGCCTGGATATCGATGTCGCAGCATTGATCGCGAAAAAACTCGGCGTCAAAGTTGAATTGATTCCCGTCACCAGCGCCAATCGCATTCCATATCTGCAAACGAAAAAAGTTGATTTGGTGATTTCCAGCATGGGTAAAAATCCAGAGCGTGAAAAAGTCATCGACTTCAGCGCTGCCTACGCACCATTCTTCAACGGCGTCTTCGGTCCGGCTGATCAAAAAGTCGCGAGCCCAGCAGATCTGGCGGGCAAAACTATTGGCGTTACGCGTGGCTCGGTTGAAGATCTGGAACTGTCGAAGATCGCTCCAGCGACAGCAACCATCAAACGCTATGAAGACAACAACGGCACTATCAGTTCCTTCTTGTCTAACCAGGTACAACTGGTTGCAACCGGCAACGTGATCGCTGCTGCCATCATCGCGAAAAATCCACCGAAGAAGCCAGAAACAAAATTCCTGATCAAGGATTCGCCATGCTCGATCGGCATGAATAAAGGCGAAGAAAAATTGCAGGAAAAAGTGAACGCTATCATCGCGCAAGCGAAGAAAGACGGTTCACTCAGCGCATTGACTGAAAAATGGCTGGGTCTGCCATTGCCGGCCAATCTGTAAAGAAGGCGCATCCGTAGCCACGGCTGCGGATGCATAAATAAAGCTGGTCTGGAATGCACATACCTAGCAGGAAGTGGGCACATCATGGCTTACCAATTTGATTTTCTGTCGACCTTCGATTACACCGGCGTCCTCATCAAGGGCGTGATCACTACGGTGGAATTGATTGCAGTCGGCGGCGTGCTTGGTGTCGCAGTCGGCATCTTCGGCGCGTGGGCGCGTACCCAGGGGCCGCGCTGGCTGCGGCCCATCGTTAGCGCCTACGTTGAGTTGATACGCAACACACCATTTCTGATCCAGCTATTTTTTATATTCTTTGGCCTGCCCAGCATAGGTGTGCAAATCACGGAAATGCAGGCGGCGCTGCTGACCATGATCATCAATCTGGGCGCCTACAGCACCGAGATCATTCGCGCTGGCGTGGTCGCCGTCGCACGTGGACAAATTGAAGCAGCGCTCAGCTTGTCGATGACACGCGTACAGATATTTCGGCACATCATCTTGCGGCCCGCGCTGCAAAAAATCTGGCCGGCTTTATCCAGTCAAATTGTGATCGTGATGTTGGGTTCTGCCGTGTGTTCGCAAATCGCTGTCGAAGAATTATCGTTCGCAGCAAACTTTATACAGGGCCGTAACTTCCGCGCGTTTGAAGCATATCTGGTGGCGACAGCAATCTATCTGGTGCTGGCAATTATTCTGCGGCAGATATTGCGATTGATAGGCACCCACTTCATCGTAGGGAGGAAGCCATCATGATTTCCTTTTCACTGTGGGACATCCTGCGCAATCTATTGCTGGCCGGACGCTGGACTATCGTATTGTCGCTCGCAACCTTCGTCTTGGGTGGCATGCTGGGCTTGCTGATTTTATTCATACGCTCGTCGAAGCACAAAGCCTTGCGTAATTTCGCGCGTGTTTATATCGAAGTGTTTCAAGGCACACCCTTGCTGATGCAATTGTTCCTCGTATTCTTCGGCGTTGCCTTATTCGGTATCGAAGTACCGGCGTGGCTGGCTGCAGGCTTGACGCTGACCTTGTGGAGCGCATCGTTTCTTGCAGAAATCTGGCGCGGCTGCGTAGAGGCGATTCCAAAAGGGCAGTGGGAAGCATCGTCGGTGCTGGCAATGAATTACGTACAGCAAATGCGTTACGTGATTTTGCCGCAGGCATTGCGCATAGCGATTCCACCGACCATCGGGTTCAGCGTGCAGATCATCAAAGGCACGGCAGTAACTTCAATCATCGGCTTCGTTGAATTGTCAAAAGCAGCAACCGTCATTACCAACGCGACCTTCATGCCATTCACCGTTTATGCAGCGGCGGGCTTCTTCTATTTCATACTCTGCTGGCCTTTGTCCAAGTACAGCCAATTTCTGGAAAGGAAATTCCATGCCGCTCATCGCCATTGACAACGTCAAGAAAAGCTACGGCAGCAATCAGGTACTGAAAGGCATCCGGCTGGATGTCGATCCGGGTGAAGTGATTGCCATCATAGGCAAAAGCGGCTCCGGCAAAAGTACCTTGCTGCGTTGTATCAACGGGCTGGAAAGCATAGACGAAGGCGCGATCAGTGTCGCTGGTGCGCACCTCGGCAAAAGCGAACTGGAGTTGCGCAATCTGCGTCTGAAGGTTGGCATGATCTTTCAGCAGTTCAATCTCTTCCCGCATTTGACGGTGGGGCGCAATGTGATGATATCTCCGATGATCGTCAAAGGCGTGTCGGAAAAAGATGCGCGCGCATTGGCGATCAAGAATCTGGAACGCGTGGGCTTGGGTGAAAAATTCGACAGCTTCCCGGAACAACTTTCCGGCGGCCAGCAACAACGTGTCGCCATCGCACGCGCACTCAGCATGCAACCACAAGCCTTGTTATGCGACGAAGTCACCTCGGCGCTCGATCCGGAATTGGTGAATGAAGTTTTGAGCGTGGTGCGCAGTTTGGCCGATGAAGGCATGACGCTGATCATGGTCACGCACGAGATGCGCTTCGCACGCGAAGTCTGCGATCGGGTGGTCTTCATGCATCAAGGCAAAGTACACGAGATAGGTGCGCCGGAAGACATCTTTGCAAATCCACAAACACCTGAACTGAAACAATTTTTAGGCGTAGCAGCCTGAGTAATATTCAGCGATACAGTAATCACATAAGCAAACTTTCAACGAGTCAAAAATCAGTAAGCGATTTGAAAAAATGAGCATCAATTTTAACCAAGCCAAGTCAGCCATAGCCACTGAAATCATGGAGCGTCTGCACTTGCTGGCGCAACATACCGAGCAGGATGGCATGATGACGCGCACTTACCTGACGCCCGCCCATCGCGGCGCTGCCGGGCAGATCGCGGCATGGATGCGCGATGCCGGCATGTCAGTACGACGCGATGCAGTCGGCAATGTCATCGGCCGCTATGAAGGCACCAACGAAAAAGCACCGGTGTTGATGACTGGCTCGCATTTCGACACCGTGCGCAATGGCGGCATCTATGACGGCTTGCTGGGAATTTTGCTGCCCATCAGTTGTATCGCGAGCTGGCATCAAGCAGGCAAGCGTTTTCCTTTCCCAATTGAAGTCGTGGCCTTTAGCGAAGAAGAAGGCGTGCGCTTCAAAGCACCTATGCTGGGCAGTCGCGCAATTGCCGGCACCTTCGAACAACGCGTGTTGAAGCACACCGACGATCAAGGGTTGACGATGCTCGATGCGATGAAGGCCGCCGATCTTGATCCTTCACAAATCCCCGCGGCGGCAGCGGCACGTGGCAGCATCGCAGCATTTGTCGAAATCCATATTGAACAAGGGCCGGTGTTGCTGAATGAAGAATTGCCGCTAGGCGTCGTCACCGCAATCGCTGGCGCCACGCGCTACATGCTGGAATTCAAAGGCGTCGCCGGCCACGCCGGCACCGTACCGATGACGATGCGCCACGACGCCGCGATGGCAGCAGCAGAATTTGCACTATATGTTGAACAACGCTGCAGCCGCATCCCGAATCTGGTTGGCACCATCGGTCAATGGAATGTACCGAACGGCGCAACTAATGTCATACCAGGGCACGTCGTTTTGTCGCTCGATGTACGGGCCGGCGACGATGCTGAACGCCTTGCGGCGACGACTGATATCACGGCAGAGCTCGAACGCATCTGCGTCCAACGTGATGTGCGCAGCACCATGAAAAAAACCTACGAAACATCCAGCGCCGTCTGCGCCGACTGGTTGCAACAAGGCTGGCATGCAGCACTGGAACGCATAGGCTGCGAGGTACGCAGCCTGCCATCAGGCGCAGGTCATGATGCGATGGCGATTGCAGCAATCGCACCGATCGCAATGTTGTTCGTACGCTGCGGCAATGGCGGCATCAGTCACAATCCACTGGAAACGATGGAGATGCAAGATGCTGCATTGGCAGCTGATGTGTTCATGGATTTTGTCGAGCATTTCGATGCGTTATCGACGAGCAGCAAGACTGAATAGTCTTGCGATTGAAGACGACTACTTTTATAACGACGGCATACATCGCGAGACGATGACATTTGCCTACTGAATATTTTCAAAACTGAATCGACAAGATGGATAAAAAATTACTCAAAGAAAAGATCGCCGCATGGGTCGATCAACACGCCGCTGAACAAATCGATTTTCTGGCGAAGGTCGTGCAATGTCCATCCGACAATCCACCCGGCAATTGCGCGCCACATGCACTGATGACTGCCGCCTTGCTGGAAGAGATGCAGTTCACGGTTGAACAACATGCGGTACCAAATGAATTTGCCCGCAGCACTGGCCTTGAAAGCGCGATCAATTTGATCGTGCGTGAACGATTTGCCGATGGACCGACAGTTGCACTGAATGCGCACGGCGACGTCGTACCACCGGGTGCAGGCTGGAGCGTTGATCCTTACTCCGCTACGGTGCGCGATGGCTGGATGATAGGTCGCGGCTCAGCCGTATCGAAATCAGATTTCGCCACTTACGCATTTGCCCTGCGCGCATTGAAAGAATTGTCTGTACCTTTGCGCGGCAACGTTGAATTGCACTTTACCTATGATGAAGAAACCGGCGGCCTGGCTGGTCCCGGCTGGTTACTGCAACAAGGTTTGACCAAACCCGACTACGCAATCTGCGCAGGTTTTTCCTACAACGTCACCACTGCGCACAACGGTTGTCTGCATCTGGAAATGAAAGTGCGCGGCACATCCGCACATGCGGCGCGGCCCGATACCGGCCACGATGCGCTGGAAGCCGCAACACGTTTACTCAATGCGCTGTACAGCTATCGCGACACTTTGCACAGTCGCACTTCAGCCACCGCCGGTATTACATCACCAACACTGGTGGTAGGGACCATCGTCGGCGGCATCAACACAAATGTAGTGCCTGATGAAGTCACCTTGCGTCTCGATAGACGCATCATTCCAGAAGAAGTCCCTAACGAGGTCGAAGCAGAATTGCGTGCCGTGATCGCCCAGGCTTTACAAGACATGCCGGGTATCAGCTGCGATGTGGAACGCATTCTGTTAGCGAGTCCATTCAAGCCGGTCGGCGATGCAGCACGCTTGCGCGATATCGTTTGCGCCGAAGCATCGACTGCGCTTGGCGAAGCAGTCACACCGATAGGCGTGCCGCTGTATTCAGATGCGCGCCTGTATGCGGAAGCTGACGTTGCCACCGTGATGTATGGCGCAGGACCGCGCACATTATTGGAAGCGAACGGTCATCGCGCAGATGAAAAAGTCCCCTTGTTTACTTTATCGGTTGCAACCAAGGCGATCGCGTGGAGTCTGGTCGAACTATTGGCTTAATTGCACAAGCGGGCGTGACGGACTAACTACAAACCAAGCGCCCGCTGCTTGTTTAGAAACTGTATTCGCCGAATAGATATTTGTCGAAACTGAACTTGCTACCGCCCGGCAACGTATCGACTACTCGCTTTGTATTCTTTGCCGAGATAAAAACATCTGCCGTTTGATCCTTGCAGCGAAACCGGGTCGCCGGACTCAAAATAGTATTCGCCTTGATACGGATATGCCGGATCAGCTTGTTTCTTTCGCTGCAAAGCAAAAAATGCTGTTCTTGGCGAAAGCCGGACAGCGGAATATTCAGCCACCAGCCTTCATCGCCGGCATACGGTACAACCGTCGAAAAAAGCGTGTTGCGCTCGGTAAGCAGGTTGGCGTGCAAGTCTTGATTGACCAGCTTGATTGCGTCTATCTTGTTCATACCATTCTTTCGAAATGCAGTGACAGCGCGTGCTGTCTGGAATGCGCAGGGTAAATCAAAATCGGGCGTGATGCTTGCGATTTCTACCTTGATTGCATATCCACTGCATACAAATTGCCGCCTACACCACGGCAGCAGCAATCGATGGCGGACGTCGCAAGGCTTGCGCAATCAGCTCCAGTCCGTGCTGAATATCGTCGCGTGTTGCAATGCCGCCTATGCAAACACGCACCGCAGCAGGGGCAGGCCCGGTGACACAAAACGCATCGCTAGGCACTACGCCAACACCCGATTCGGCAAGGTGCGCGGCAAACGCTTTTTGCTCCCACGGTGCCGGCAAATTGATCCACAGATGAAACGATTCTGGCTTGGATTCGTAGCAACCGGCTGGCAAAATACGCGCTGCCAGTTTCTGCCGCGCCATCGCTTCCTTGCGAATGGCATTCAACATCAAATCAGCGGTGCCATCGCGCACCCAACGCGTCGCCAGCCCCGATGTAAACGGCGAAGCCATTACAGTGGTCGCGCGCACTGATGATGCCAGGCGTGAAGCCAGATGCGCATCCGGTGCCACCATATAGGCAATGCGCAAGCCCGCGCCCACGCATTTCGCCATGCCCGCTATATAAAATGTAATGTCGGCGCCCATGCTGGCCATCGCCGCCGGACCATTCCGTGGCAAAAAGCCGTAGGCATCATCTTCGATAATCGCGACGCCATAATGACGCGCGACTTCGACCAGTGCCTGGCGACGCGCAGGGGAAATGGTTGCCGTGGTCGGATTCAGCAAGGTCGGATTGCAATACAGCGCCTTGGGCGCATACTGCGCGCACGCCGCCGCGAATGCGACCGCGTCTATACCTTCCGCATCCATAGGCAAGCCAACCAGTTTGATACCCAGCAATCCGGCCAATGCGCGCAAGCCTGGATAAGTCAGTTCTTCGCAGCAAATTACCGAGCCGGCAGACGCAATCGTCGTCAAGACAGCCAGCAAAGCGCATTGAGCGCCCGCTACTACCAGCAGGCGATCCGGTTCCACCACCAAGCCACGTCGGCGCAACCACAAAGCACCGGCTTCGCGATCGTCGGTCGAGCCGCCGAAGTTTTGATAGCGTAATAAATCACGCATCTTGTTGCCGACGCCGGCATAACCGACCTGCATCAACTCCAGCAGTTCGGGCGTATCCACTTCAGGCGCCATGTTCATCGACATATCAACATTCGGCCGGCCTTCAAACACGCGTGGAATTTTTGGTCTACGTTTACCGCATACAAAAGTACCGCGACCAACCACCGAATCAATCAGTCCACGTCTATGTGCTTCTGTATACGCACGTGCCACTGTCGTGAAATCGATGCCTAATAATTCAGCCAGCTTGCGTTGCGGCGGCAAGCGCTGTTCAGCTGCAAGTTGCCCGATCGCGATGTCTTCTGCAATCGCATTCGCGATTGCCAGATAGACGGGTCCGGAATTCTTTTTCAGCTTGGGAATCCAGCCATCAATTGATTTCGGCATGATGCATTTCCTTTGTGAGGGTCTTTCAATGCGGGAAATGTATGCACATTTCGTTCCATACAATTCATGCCTTGCATGCACATCAAAGCCACTTTGATTGCACTGTTAACGATCAAATCGGGCATCGTTCGCACGCATTTGACGCACCTCAATCAATCACACATCCCACACCGCCCGCGCAATTGAATGGATCGATTGTATGCATGGCGAATTTCCGTCGAAAATTTGCGCTTTCTGCGCCTGTCCGGCAAGCCACACAAATCCGATTTCCACCCATTTTTAAAATCAATTGCATGCATTTTTATGCAGTCAATTCACACCATTCACGTGATTGACTGGCACACCTAATGCATTCATTCGATGCGTCAAGACAACGCGTCTTGCCGGCGCAGCTATCAAGTATTGCGGCGCACTTCGCAAACATTCATTTACTTTTTTCAGGAAAAACATCATGCCAACAGTTACTCATGCAGCGCACGTCAAGGGCGACTTCTTTGTCGACTACGAAGAAAAAGTATTCGAGGACGTCAAAGCCAAACCGGGCGAAAAAGCACTGGTGACTTTTCATACCGTCGCCTTCGAAGGTTCGATCGGTTTCGTCAATTTATTGCAAGCGACGCGCCTGCAACGCAAGGGTTATGAAACCTCCATCCTGCTGTACGGCCCAGGCGTGATGCTGGGCGTGCAACGCGGCTTTCCAACGATTGGTGATGAAGCTTTCCCCGGTCATCAAAACTTCAATAACCAGATCACCAAGTTCATGGCCGAAGGCGGCAAGGTCTACGCCTGTCGCTTCGCATTGCAAGGTTTGTACGGTCATGGCGAGCGCGCACTGATTCCTGGCATCCGCCCGATCAGCCCGCTGGATGTGCTGGATCTGAAACTGATACACGCACGCGACAACGCATTTGTTATCGACACCTGGACCATGTAACAGCAACACAGCAGAGAGCGGATCATGACAACAGCAAATAGAAAAGTACGCGCGGCGGCAGTGCAAATTGCGCCGGATATGGAAAGCGCCACCGGTACGCTGGCCAAGGTATGCCAGGCCATCGTCGATGCCGCAAAGCAGGGCGCGGAACTGGTGGTTTTTCCCGAAACCTTCGTGCCTTATTACCCGTACTTTTCGTTTGTGCGGCCGCCCTTTGCTGCCGGCCCCGAGCATCTTCTTCTGTACGAACGTGCAGTGACGGTGCCGGGTCCGATTACCGACGCGGTGTCGGCCGCTGCGCGCAGTCACGGCGTGGTGGTCGTGCTCGGCGTCAATGAACGCGATCATGGTTCGCTGTACAACACGCAACTGGTGTTCGATGCAAATGGTGAACTGGTTTTAAAACGTCGCAAGATCACACCGACGTATCACGAACGCATGATCTGGGGCCAGGGAGATGCCAGCGGTTTGAAAGTCGTCGATACCGCTGTCGGCCGTCTTGGCGCACTCGCCTGCTGGGAACATTACAACCCGCTCGCACGCTATGCGCTGATGGCGCAACATGAAGAAATTCACTGCGCACAATTCCCCGGTTCGATGGTTGGACAAATTTTCGCCGACCAGATGGAAGTCACGATCCGTCATCACGCACTGGAAGCCGGCTGCTTCGTCGTCAATGCGACCGGCTGGCTGACCGATGAACAAATCATCGCGATCACACCCGATCAAAAAATTCAAAAAGCGTTACGCGGCGGTTGCTGCACCGCGATCGTTTCACCGGAAGGCGCGTTGCTGGCCGAACCATTGCGCAGCGGCGAGGGCATCCTGATCGCCGATCTCGATATGGCACTGGTGACAAAGCGCAAACGCATGATGGATTCGGTCGGCCATTATGCCCGGCCTGAATTGTTGAGCCTGGTGATTGATGACCGGCCGACTGCACCGATGCGTTCGTTGTTTCCTCAAACGGAACAAGACAATGCAACAGCCAATGCGGCAAATGCGACGAATAACAACGTCGCGCTTTTCCCGACTGATTCATCCATTCCAGCGAGGTCCGCTCATGCAAACATTGTTAAAGCCTGACTTAAAACTTGAGTTGAAGCCTGATCAGCAATTGATCACCGAGCTGCAATCGATGGGCTTGCGCTTGACTGATCCAACCGAGGGCGCGGCGAGTCGTCGCGGCGGCGCCGGGCCATCGGATCACAAGGCAGTGACCGTCAATGGCCACACCGTGATGATTCCGGTACATACCGCCAGTTCGTGGTCATCGCCTTACGTTGCGGCACCGCTGGATCTGAGCGGCAACAGCACGGTGACACGCAATGGCTTCCCGGTTGGCGTGATTTCATTTCCGAAGCCGCCGCGCTTTTACAAGATGCAAACGATGGATGGCATTCCGTATTCGCAAATAGCGACGCTGCATGGCTCCGATGTACTGGCGACGACGATTTTGCAAAGCTGCATCCGTTACGAAAGCCGCAAAAAGTCGTGTCAGTTCTGCGCGATCGGTCAATCGCTGGCAGCCAAACGCACGATCCTGCGCAAGACGCCGGAACAACTCGCCGAAGTCGCACGTGCCGCGGTTCTGCTGGATGGCATCAAGCATATGGTGATGACCACCGGTACGCCGAACGCCACCGATCGCGGCGCCGCTATGCTGTGCGAAAGCGCATTCGCCGTGAAGAGTGCAGTTGACCTGCCAATTCAGGGCCAGTGTGAACCGCCGAACGACGACATGTGGTTTCAGCGCATGAAGGACGCCGGCATCGATGCACTCGGCATGCATCTGGAAGCCGTCACGCCGGAAGTACGCGCACGCATCATGCCGGGCAAGGCCGACGTTTCGGTAGAACGTTATTTCGACGCTTTTGAAAAAGCCGTCGGCGTATTCGGTCACGGCCAGGTCAGCACTTACATCCTGGCCGGACTCGGCGATACGCAGGAAGCGATCTTGCGCACTTGCGAAAAACTGATCGCGATAGGCGTGTATCCATTTGTCGTGCCGTTCGTACCTATCGCCGGCACGCCACTGGAAGATCGTCCCTCGCCTTCTTCCGAATTCATGCGCGAATTACTGGCACCACTCGGTGCGATGCTGGGTGAAGGTGGTTTGCGTTCATCCGACATCAAGGCTGGTTGCGGCCGCTGTGGTGCGTGTTCTTCCTTGTCGACTTTCGAAAAGAAAACATCATGAGCAGCGTCAGCGAACAAACCGATCTCGGCATTGCGTCCGCCTCCATCAAGGTGCGCCGCATCGATGCAAGCGTACGCATCAAGCTGGCGACGACGCAGCAGGAAGTGGAAGCAACCCGCGCGATTCGACGCGCCGTGTTTTGCAGTGAGCAAGGTATTTTTGAACACGATGATACAGATGCGATTGATGCGATTGCGCTGCCGATTGCGGCGCTGCTGCAATCGGCAAATGGCGATGAAGTGGTTGGCACTGTGCGCATCCATCAAACGGAAGCCGGAATATGGTACGGCTCGCGCCTGGCAGTTGCACGTCATGCGCGCCGCATCGGTTCGGTGGGTAGCGGCTTGATCAAGCTTGCTGTGTCGACAGCTAATGCGCACGGCTGCCATACCTTCCTCGCACAAGTGCAAGCGCAGAACGTTCCCCTGTTTGAACGCCTGCACTGGACTTCGCTGCAACAGATGGATATTCACGGACGTCCGCATCATTTGATGCAAGCCGATCTCGCGCACTATCCGCCTATCCAAGATGGCGACGTCGGTTTCGTATTGGGTAGAAACGCAGCATGAACGCGCACGCCGCCATGGACATCGACACCGAAGCGACGCTGGCTGAACTGGCGACGTCCATCCGTGAATCGCGCGGTGTGGCGCACAAGCGCGACATCGATGCGGTGATGCGCACGCTGGGCAATCATCCGATGCTGACGAATACAACTAAGGCCACCAACGTCATTGCGGTTGGTGACGACTGTGCAGCAATTCCCGATGGTGATGGCTTTTTATTATTCGCGATTGAAGGCTTCATCAACGAATTCGTCGAGAAAGAACCGTGGTTCGCCGGGTACTGCGGAGTGATGGTCAACGTCAGTGATATCTACGCCATGGGCGGGCGCCCGATCGCGATAGTCGATGCCTTGTGGAGTCGCGATGGCAACGCCGCGCAACCAATACTCGACGGCCTGGCCGAAGCATCACGCGTTTATAACGTGCCGGTGGTGGGCGGCCACAGCAACAGCCGCAACGATAGAGAACAATTGTCAGTCGCGATACTCGGCCGTGCGAAAAAACTGTTGACCAGTTTCGACGCCAAACCCGGCGAACACATCGTCGCCGCCATCGATTTGCGCGGACGTTTTCACGAACCATACGCGTACTGGAATGCCAGCATCGGCTCGCCGGCCGAACGCTTGCGTGGCGACCTCGATTTGTTACCGTCGATTGCGGAAGACGGATTGTCTGCAGCCGGCAAGGACATCAGCATGGCCGGCATAGTTGGCACTACGCTGATGCTACTTGAATGCTCTGCACTGGGCGCGACCATCGATGTTGATGCGATTCCTCGTCCATCCGGTGTGCCCTTGCAACGCTGGCTTACCGCGTTTCCCAGCTTCGGTTTCTTGCTGAGCGTAGCCGACGACAAACTGGATGAAGTACTTGCACGATTTGCCGCACGCGATATTGCTTGCGCATCCATAGGCCGCACCGATGCATCGCACATCGTCAAGCTGCAACGCGGCGCGCACGTCGAAACAGTATGGGATTTCAACCACGAGTCGCTGATCGGCTGCGGCCCGCAACTGGTCGCGGACAACTGATGCGTCGCGCCACTCAATCATTCACACACGCGTTTGTAGCGTGCGCAATCAAAGGAGCTTTCTGATGCCCGCCATGTATTTCAACGTCCGCTGGCCGGACAACTCGACCAGCAAATGCTATTCGCCATCGTCAACGATTACCGAATTTTTTGAAGCAGGAAAAAGTTATCCGCTTGCAGAATTTGTCGCCATCAGCCATACCGCATTGAGCAAGGCCAGCGATAGAGTCCGCATGAAATACGGCTATGCATGCTCATCCGCGATGGACCAGTTGCAGCAAATCGAAACGACCGCCGAAACATTTAGCGATACCGCCGACGCCCACGTCACGGTCGAATCTTTCCTTCCCTAACAAACTCAGCAATCAGGAGCACACCATGAATTCATCGCCACTCGTAACAAAATCGCTTAGCGGCCATTATCCCGTACTCATCATCGGTGGCGGCCAGGCCGGCTTGTCGATGAGCTATCTGTTAAAAGAAAAATACATCGCGCATCTGATCATAGAAAAAAATCAGCTGGCGCACGCATGGCGCAACGAGCGCTGGGATACGTTTTGTCTGGTCACGCCGAACTGGCAGTGCACGCTGCCGGGTTTCCCGTATAGCGGCGATGATCCGTATGGGTTCATGAAAAAAGATGAAATCGTCGAATACATGGATGAGTATATCGCGTCGTTCAATCCACCAGCCGCAGAAGGCGTCGCCGTCACGCAGATCCGACGCAATGGGGCAGACCAGTTTGAAGTGCATACCTCGCAAGGCATGCTGACCGCCGATCAAGTTGTCTCCGCCGTCGGCGGTTATCACTTGCCTATCATTCCATCCGCAGCAAAAAATCTTCCGGCGCACATCACACAAATCCATTCCTGCGATTACGTCAATCCGGAATCGCTACCCGAAGGCGAAGTACTGGTGGTCGGCACTGGCCAGTCCGGCTGCCAGATTGCAGAAGACATGCATCTGGTGGGACGCAAAGTACATCTGTGCGTTGGCGATGCACCGCGTGTGGCGCGTGCATATCGCGGCAAGGATGTGGTCGAATGGCTGGACAAGATGAAGTACTACGATCTGCCGGTCGACAAGCATCCGCTTGGCACTGGCGTGCGCGAAAAGACCAATCACTATGTCACCGGACGTGACGGCGGACGCGATATCGATCTGCGCAAATTCGCACTGGAAGGCATGCAATTGTATGGACGCTTCAATGACATCGCCAACGGCGTCGCGCACTTTGGTTCCGATCTGAAAATTAATCTCGATAGCGCAGATGCGACTTCGGAAAAAATCAAGGACAGCATCGACAAATTCATAGCAGCCAATCAGATCAATGCGCCGCTTGAAGCACGCTATGTACCACTGTGGGTTCCGGGCGACGATGCACCAACCAGTCTCGACCTGTCGAAAATTTCTGTAGTGATTTGGTGTATAGGATTCCGCACCGACTTCACCTGGATCAAGGAAGACATCTTCGACGAGCGCGGTTATCCGGGGCACGATAGAGGCGTGACCACGGTACCCGGCTTGTACTTTCTCGGTTTGCCGTGGCAATACACCTGGGGCTCGGGTCGCTTCTCCGGCATTGCGCGCGACGCAGCTTATCTGCTCGAACATATCGAAGCGAAACAAAAGATCGGGAGCGAATCCTTGCAGCAAGTTGCCTGACTTTTTGAATAATTAGCTGCCCAGCGCTCACGTACACGGAGATATTGCCATGCGTACTCACAAGGGTCTTCTCAAATTGTCGGTCGAAAATCCGGAATGCTTTTGGGCAGAGCAGGCGCGTCGTATTGAATGGCACACGCCGTATGCGCGCGTGCTCGACACCTCGCGTGCGCCATTTACCAAATGGTTTGTCGGCGGCACCACCAATCTTTGCTACAACGCGCTCGATCGACATTTGATTGAACGCGCGGAACAACCGGCACTGCTGAATATTTCGGCGGAAACCGGCAGCATGCGCAGCTACAGTTATGCCGAACTGCATAGAGAAGTAAATCAGATGGCAGCCGTGTTTGTATCGCTGGGCGTTAAACGTGGCGATCGCGTATTGATTTATTTGCCGATGATTGCGGAAGCGGCATTTGCGATGCTGGCTTGCGCGCGTATAGGTGCGATTCATTCAGTAGTGTTTGGTGGCTTTGTCTCAAGCAGCCTGGCTTCGCGCATAGACGATGCACGGCCAACCTTGATTGTCAGCGCAGATGCCGGTTTTCAAAATGGTCGCGCCGTCGCATACAAGCCAATGCTGGATGAAGCGCTGGCATTGGCGACATTTGCACCGCCACACGTCATGATGATTGATCGCGGCATTCTGTCTTTTGAACAAACAGCGCAACGCGATTGCATCTATCAACACCTTGCTGCTCAACATGTCGATGCGCTGGTGCCATGTGTATGGCTGGAATCGAACGAAACGTCGTACATCCTGTATACCTCCGGCACTACCGGCCATCCGAAAGGTGTGCAGCGCGATATCGGCGGTCACGCGGTGATGCTGGCAACTTCGATGGCGCTATTGTTCGGTGCGAAAGCCGGCGACACCATGTTCACCACGTCCGACATCGGCTGGGTCGTCGGCCACAGCTACGGCGTGTATGGCCCGCTCATCATGGGCATGACTACGCTGATGGTAGAAGGCACGCCGCTGTTGCCGGATAGCGGCCACTGGTGGCGCCTGGTCGAACAGCATCGCGTCAATCTGATGCTGACGGCACCGACTGCGATTCGGCTGTTGAAGCGGCACGGCACACAGTTTTCTGCACAAGCCGATCTGTCATCGCTACATGCATTATTCCTCGCCGGCGAACCGCTGGATGAACCAACTGCAGCCTGGGCTGAGGCATCGCTGGGAAAACCCGTTATCGATCATTACTGGCAAACCGAATCAGGTTCGCCGATGCTTGCACTGCCGCGTGTAACGACATCAAGCGAAGATCATTTGCCACGCAAGATTGGTTCGCCGGGCTTGCCGGCTTTCGGTTTCAAACTCAAGATTGTGGATCAGCAAACCGGTTTGGAATGCGCTGCTGGCGGACGCGGCATACTCACGGCCGAAGGTCCGCTGCCGCCTGGGTGCCTGCGCACCTTGTGGGAAAAAGATGAAGATTTTTTGCATAGTTATTGGTCTGACCATCACGACCAATGGCGCTACTCCACCTTCGATTATGCAGTGGCGGATGAAGATGGTTACATCAGGGTACTGGGCCGCAGTGATGACATCATCATCGTTGCAGGAAGACGTTTGGGCACACGCGAGATAGAGGAAGTGATGCTCGCGCATCCGGCCATCTCTGAAGTTGCTGTCATCGGTGTTGCAAATGATTTACGGGGTCAAGTGCCAATGGCGTTTGTCGTCGCAAAGTCAGAAATAGTCCAACATCCTGTATCCCGCCTGCGCCTGGAAAAAGATTTAATTCAGCTGGTTGGAGCGAAGCTTGGCTCACTTGCACGCCCCAAAAAAATAGTTTTTGTGGACGCACTACCGCGCACGCGCTCTGGAAAGGTTTTGCGCCGGACGATACAAACGATGACGAAAAATGTGGAGAAAGATGAAGTGACGAACGAGCTAAATACAAGTACCGCCTAAAGTTGTCCCTAACCGTAGGTCGCAACTCTTGAAGCAGATGCAAAAATACCGTCTATAGACGGTATTTTTTCTTGAAGGCAAGATTTAACGCAGCAATAAAAACAGCACGATAATGACCAGTAGGGTTCCTACGCCAATATACATTTGATTCTCCTTTTGTAAGTACCCAATATCAAAACATGTTGCGTGCTTACCAATCCGTGCGATACACCACTTTCAAGCGCAAAGAATCAGACTATTATTTCGGCACACACTGCAACATGCAGCGTGAGAAAGACCTGCACTACACATGATATTTAGCTGCAATAAGCTTTTAACAAGGCTGTTAAATACGAAGCTGCATCGTTCCAAGAAACGATGTATCAGCTTGCCCCCAAAAAGGAGACTAGTGAATGAAAATGCTCTTGCCTTTCCATGTTTGGTCAAAAGTAGCCGCCCTATCCGTAGTCGCGGCTTTTTCTTTGCCTGCTGCCGCACAAAGCGCTGGCGATAATATCGTCAACGTAGGCTGGTTCCATTTGTACACGGATGATTCCAGCCAGACACTGATGCGCACATCGCCGTCACCGGGGCCGGTTGCGGGCAGTAGTGCCAGCGTTGGCGATGCAGACACGCTAGGCATTGCATTCACGCACTTCTTTACGGATAACTTTGCACTGACAGCCGATTTGGGCATTCCGCCCAAATTTCATCTAGACGGTGGCGGTACGCTGGCCGGCTTGGGCGAGATCGGCACGGCCAGGCAATGGAGCCCAGCTCTGATAGCAAAATGGTATTTCGGCGACAAGACGTCTAAGCTGCGCCCCTTCGTCGGCCTGGGTGCGACACGCGTCTGGTATTCCGATGTAGAGTTATCGTCGTCACTGCAAAGAGCCGTTACAGCGCCACATAACTTGGGCGTTGCTGGAACAGCAACTGCCGACCTCAGTTCATCCTGGGCACCTGTCTACAATGTGGGCCTGACTTACAACATTGATGAGAAATGGTCGCTGGGCTTCTCCGTTGCCTATATCCCGCTGGATACCGATGCCGACATCACCGGTAGAAACGCAGCAGGCACTGTGATTTCCAGACATAAAACCAATCTCACTCTTGATCCCTATGTAACTTTTTTGTCACTGGGCTACAAGTTCTAAAAGTATTTTGTAGCTGGGAAAAAACGGCTGACCTGATCTCAGGTCAGCCGTTTTTTATATCAATTTTCGACGTGCGGCGATTGCATACTGCCTCTTAGCGCAGCCTGTTGACTCATGAATTCCTTCATGGTTTTTCGAAATCATGCCTGCCCCGATTCGACTGTCATCAACAACCATGTGTCATCTGAATGAGCCGTCGCGCATACGCTGTCACAAAACCTGGCTCGATCAACGCCAGTCATTTGCCGCATCGTTGCTGCTGCACCGCAGCACGTCATGCTCCTGCTGAACACCTGCGTGTAAAAACTATTGCTTTCCAAAAACCGGTCGATACAAAAGACAGAGACAGCAATTGTTAAACACTTAAAAAATTAATTTCAGCGAGCTTTTAACAGAGCGCCCCAGCTTGGTGCGAGTACACAACAGTTCACTTTCTCCAGCGGCTGGTTCCGGCAAAAGTCGCCCATATGCAGTTATTATGTTTCCATAAGGAATGATCGCCGCTGGCAATCTTTCGATCACCACATTCACGAATGGAAGTAAGCGATGAACAGCGTTAAGCGTTATCTAGCAAGACTTGGGGTCGGAATCAAATTAGCCGCCATCTCATTTATATTGATCGCCGTCGTCTTTGGCCTCTTTGTATGGGCGACCGGCAAAGCGACTTCCAACATGCTGGAACAGCGTGCGGCGGAAGAAGTCACCGCAAAGAGCAAGCTGGTCGTCGGCATGAGTAACGATGTCGCACTGATCAAAAACAAACTGTTGTCGCTCAAAGTCGGTACTACCGGCGGCTATTACGTACTCGATGCAAACACAGGCCCCGACTACGGCAAGCTCATCATCGCCGCGAAAAGGGAAGGTCAAAATATCCTGGCCGACAAGGCAACAAACGGCCGTGAATACATCAAGGAAATCCTCAGCAAAAAAGAAGGTGTGATTCATTATCGCTCCGCTACCGATACAGTCACACCTGAGCGCGTCGCCGCATTCACTTACGTGCAGGATAAAAACTGGGTCATCGTCGGTGACACTGGTGCCGGCGAATTCACCCGCGAAGCGACTGCCTTGCGCAATATATCGGGCGCCGCCGCACTCGTTGCATTACTGATACTGGCGGCCTTGTTATATGCAGTAATACGTAAAACTGTCACCGGCCCGCTTGACCAGGCAACGCAAGTTGCAAAACAAATTGCCAGCGGCGATCTCACCACGCGCCTCGAAACAAAACGCGTCGATGAAATCGGTCATTTGCTGTCAGCCATCAACGGCATCGGCCAGGGTTTGGCGAACGTCGTATGGACCATTCGTCACGGCACCGAAACCTTGTCCACGGCCACGCGCGAAATCGCCGCCGGCAATCTTGACCTGTCATCGCGCACCGAACAGCAAGCCAGCTCACTGGAAGAAACCGCTTCTGCGATGGAAGAAATGACTTCGACCGTCAAGGAAAATGCCGCCAATGCAGTCCAGGCAAACGAGTTGGCCAGAACCGCATCCCAAGTCGCCATCAAAGGCGGCGGCGTAGTGTCAGAAGTCGTCAACACGATGGACTCGATCAATCAATCGTCCAAGAAAATTGTAGACATCATCAGCGTCATCGACAGCATTGCGTTCCAGACCAACATCCTCGCATTGAATGCGGCGGTAGAAGCGGCACGCGCAGGTGAACAGGGACGCGGATTTGCGGTTGTTGCAAGCGAAGTGCGCAACCTCGCACAGCGCAGCTCGGCTGCCGCGCGTGAGATCAAATCGTTGATCGAAGATTCCGTCAACAAGGTACAAAGCGGCAGCAAGCTGGTGGCACACGCAGGCACCACGATGGATGAAGTCGTTTCCAGCATCAAGCGCGTCGACGACATCATGACCGAAATCAGCACCGCCAGCCGTGAACAAAGCATAGGCATCGAGCAAGTCAACAAAGCCATCGCCCAGATGGACCAGGTCACACAGCAAAATGCGGCGCTGGTGGAACAAGCAGCGGCATCGGCCGAATCACTGCAGGGCCAGACGACCGAGTTGATCAATGTGGTCAGTATTTTCACGATCAAGAGCGGCAGCCACGGCTCGACAGCCGAAGCAAAAGAGATGGTCAGTAAAGCCATCGAATCCATGCATGACATCGGCCCGGAAAAAACATTTGCAGAAATCAGCAACAAACTCGGTAAATTCTGCGACCGTGATCTGTACGTCGTCGTATATGACATGAGCGGCCGCAATCTGGCACATGGTGCCAATCCGGCGTTGATAGGCAAGGACCTGATCGACGCCAAGGATGGCGCCGGCAATCCTTTTGTCAGAGAACGCATCGCCATCATCCAGAACACCGGCAAGGGCTGGCAAGACTATATGTTCCTCAACCCGATTTCCAAACAGGTAGAAGCCAAATCCATGTACCTGGATCGCTATCAAAATCTGATTATCGGTTGCGGCGTCTACAAGGAATAGCCTGAACAAGATGGCCGCCGACCAGCGTCTGCGCTCGAACAGAATATGGCAGCGTGCTAAGATAAATTATTCTTAGAGGAGGTCATCATGGCTGGAAAGTTAACACCGCAAGAATTCTTGGATGAACTCAATCGCAACCTGAAAGATCATCCAGGCTACGAAGAGTGGATGCAGTTTGTACCGCCGCCTGAAGGCGTAGAACCGGATACGGTAGAAGGATTTGAACGTGCCGGCCCGCAACCTCGCCACTCACTATATGACCTGGTTGCATTGAAAGTCGGCGAAGCATTCGATATGTTTCCGAAGTAAAACAAAGCGCCAGGGATTTCCACTATCCCGCCAACACCAAGCACTTCGTCATTCCATTCTTATCAATTGAGCGCGCCCGAAAATCGGCGCGCTTACTTCATCAGCTACGCCATCACTTAACGCAACATCCCGCGCGCATATGACCAGCCATCCTTGGGATGCGGTCGTGGCTCACCTTCATCCATCAGGTAAGCCTCCGTCACTTCCCGCGGGAAGAATTCCATATGTATCCAGAAGTTCAGCGTCTTGCCACCCATGCCGGATGACATCGTTTCGCCTGAAATGGAATCCTGGTACCAGACGATCTGTATTTGATCTACCGGGATTGGTTTCATGTTGATTCCTTACGCAAATTTAATGCAATTATTTTACGTGGGTTTACGGGCAAGTTAAGCCAGTAACATGCATGCGATATTCGTGAAGAGTTTTCGTCTGTAGATGACCGCGATTTAACTATTTCCGTATCGCAAGTCAGGTATTCTTGGTGTACTCTCCATACAGATGGATCAATATCCATTTTCAAAAAAGTCTCAACCGTTTTATCTCAATAAGATTCGACTTACTTAGTCGAACATTGAATTACTTACGCGTTTTAAGGAATGGGGAATGGCAATATCGCGTCAAAGCATTGATCCGCTTTTATTCAATCATTCAAAAGACATTACCCGCATTCAGCGTTGCCTGCGCGACAGAAAATTCAGCGCGACAAAGATCGAAGCTGCCAAAGCCTGGCATGCTCATTCCGCAGCCACACATGAAATTCAGCACTCGGCAAACAGACCGACCACTGCTGGCGCAGCTTATCTTGAAAGCGATACGGCAGCATGGGCACCACTCCCTGACAACGACACGAAACTGTTTGAAATCTTGCAGCGTCATTTAGGCTTCAAAGCCAAAGCTAGTTATTACGCCATCTATTTTGTTTGTTATCTACTGGCTGGCATGGCGCTGGCATGGGTATCGCAATTCCTTGTTTTTGATGAATCAATCAAGCGGGTTTCAGCGCAACTAACCAGCCCATTAATCGGGGCAAATTTTTATCCGGCGGCTGATGATCCGCGCTCTGAACCAAAAATTTCCGTTTTTGCCATTGATGACGATGACCTAAAATTTTTCCACAAAACCTACCCCTTGCCATATTCGTTTCATGCGCAAATGCTGAACACTATGGGCACGCTATCCCCCGCAGCGATATTCATAGACATCTGGTTTCACGATCAGCGTGACGATCCCACAATTACAGAATTAGTCGATGCAATTTGCCGCCTGCACAGAGATGGCACTCACGTATATCTGGCAACGCTTTCACCAAATGGCATCAACACAGCCACTCTCCGACCGGAGCTCAGTGCGATCACCGTTCCCGCTACAGGACCGCACAGTCTGACAAACAAGCCGGGGGCTTGCGCTGTCGAAGTTGCAGTTGACAAGGCAGTGGATGTCATTGATCGCCAATCATGGCGCTACGATCTGGTCAGCGGCACGCCAGATCAACGGATATTTTCGGCCGCAGCACAAATCTATAATGATTTACTTGGACATGCGCCTGTTTCATTGTCTGCATCGCCATTAGCGCTGATATGGGGTGTCAAGGGCGCAGAAATTAATCGCCGGCCACCAGGCTATGGCTCAACTGAAGATGCCGGTTGCAGAAATATCTGGTTCAAGGTCGAAGCCATTCCCATGCCGACCGCACTCAAGCATAAATTATTCGCGTCGGAACCCGATATCCACAAGCCATTCTGCGCCTATCATCCGACCCTGCCCTTGAGCGCACTACGCAAGATGTCTGGCGAAGCTTTGCAACCTTTAATCGAAGATCACTTGATCGTCTACGGTGGGAATTTGCAAAGCATGGATGACGCTCTGTATTCACCAGTACACGGCCGCTTGGCAGGATTGCATATGCATGCGATGGCTCTGGACAATCTGCTGCACTTTGGGCCTGACTATCCGAGAGCGGAGGAGTTCGATCTCGAAAAACCCTTGAGCGCAGGGACCATATTTCCTTTTGCCGTCGTGTCTGTCTTTGCGTTGTTGACGATATTTGTTCAATGGGCAGGCAGCCCACTACCCGAAAATCCAACACGTATTCCCTACGGCTTGCGATGGACGCGAGTAAAGGCGCGCCGACTCGCACGCAGCTGCACGGCCACCGCACGCCGCTCACGCCACGCCGCCAGCCGTAATAGAAAATTCTTTACGTTAGTAATGACACTGCTTGCTGGCATTTATTCCAGATTGAAATATGCGGTTATCTATCTAGGCTTACCCACCCTATTAAGCTGGTCATGGTCATGGTGTGTACGCATCATCATCACCATCGGCATGCTGTTCTTGATGGCATGGATCGGACTGCATTACTTTCATCTTGGGCCATTATCCTGGATGGAATACGCCATTTCGCCCATTGCAATGGAATTCCTGCATGTGGGGCAGAAGCTTGCTCACTACGTGCATCCCAAATGGCTAGATCTAGTGAACGTGTTCAAGAAACCCGTCACGCCCAGTCTTTGATAACAACAAATACCCATAATTTACAGACACTCACAAGGAGAGTTAAAGAATGAAGAAATTGTTTCTCGCCCTATTGGTCAGCAGCTTCTGCCTCCATGTCTATGCCGATACGATCAGCACAGTCATCAGCAAAAAACCCATTCGTCTGTATGCCACTTCAGAAGACACCACCCCATTGCGAGAAATTGCACCTGAAGATTTGACCAAAGCATTACCGCTGCCCGTCATGGCAGAAGAGGGTGAGCGCATTAAATTAAGCATCGAGCAAAAGCCGGTCTGGGCCTCTAGCATTGGATTCAAAATCAATCGCGAATGCAAAACGATTGCGCGCGTCACCACGAAAAATACGCGAGATACCGCAGCGATTCGCGGCGTGGGCAATGAAGGTGGTTGCACAAAATGAAAATAACGCTAAACCACTGCGGCATCCTCTCGCTCTTGTTGATATTGTGCGGATGTCAGGCCACCAAAGATCTGACTAACAACTTTACTTCGCTGGCGTCCCGATCGTCACAACCTGTCATTCAGGCACTGCCAAATGAATACAAACCATCCTTGGTCGCAATCGGCAAGGAACGCGATGTCAATGACTATCGGGTCCAGGGAGAAGGGCTGGTACCTATTCCTGCGTTGACAAAATATTTGAATGATCTACTGGCTAAAATCAAAAAGGAAACCGGCATCGCAAATTTACCCGGTACGGTATACGTCACATCAAACGAAGGTCTGGATGCTTTTGCCACACCGGATGGAAATATTTTTCTTGGCATCGGTTTTTTGAAAAATATTGAGACCGAAGACCAGATCGCCGCCATTCTTGCGCACGAACTGGCACACATCATTTATGGCCATCATGATTCGGATATGGTCAGCAATCTTCAAAAGCAAGTGCAGCAAGCCGCTGCGATAGGTGCGCAAGCACATGCCAATTTGACTTCTCATGGTGCGGGCACCGCAGTACTAGGTAAAAATTCCGTTAAATACCTGCAGCAAATGCAATTGTTGATAGAGGTAACTGATATTGCACTGCTACCGGCATGGTCCAGAAAGCAGGAAGATGAAGCCGATGCGCTATCGATAGACCTGACTACAAAAATGGGCTATTCCTACAGCCGCGGCATGAAATCGATGCTGGAACTGCTCTCTACTGAAGAAGAGCGCGTCGACAAAAAAAACGCAGAAAAAAACGCGTTGCTCCATGCGCAGTTTGAAAGAGATTTAAGGGAAACCGGCAATCTGAAGCTGGACAAGGTCTTCGCCAATATGTGGGACACCATGAAGTCGCAGCTATCAAGCAAACATGATGCGGCGGTCTCGCGAATTGCAACTACTGCCGAATACTACGAAAAATTTTATGCAGACTCGGCACCAAAAACCCGTGTCCATAAAGCAGAATGGGTGCAAATTCTGAAGAACAAAAGCGTGGCACAGACCATTGCCAACTACAAACTGGCATATGAAGCTGATGACTTACGTATTGCCGGGCAAAATGCGAAGGCTCTGCAACTTGCGCGCAAAGCTGCAAGCCCACCGACTGCTGATCATCCATTCCCTTTACGCGTACTCGCAGAAACCCAGTTGGCAATTGGTGATCAAAAAGCGTTCAGTGACACATTCGCCAGATCTGCAAAGTCACCTGAACCAAGCTGGCTCTTGATTCAATTAAAGGCCAACGATGAATTCAATCGTGGGCGCAAAGCGCAGGCAACAGAAAGCATGGAAAAGGGTTTTCGGCACTTTAAGGAACCACCAAGTCTGCGGCCCGCGATGATCGGATTTTATGACCGCATGGGCGACACGGCCAAAGCCAATCGGATGAAAACAGACTGCGCCTTTATTTCCCCTGAAAAACGTGAAAACTGCTTTTCTGCCAAGAAATAATCCGTACCTAGCCATCACTTAAGTATTGCGCTACACCCCTGTTACAGGGCATCTTTTGCTACAGAAGCAAGTCACATAGGGGTGCAAAACATTTGCATCCCCATGCAATTCTCAAATTTGAAATCATTCTCGTTTAAATACGAACCACCATGCTTTAGCAATCCTGCGTCATCCATCTTTTTTAGATATGGGATATTGCTTTGCGGAATTAATTTTCCTCATTCTTTGATTTTCATCAAAAAATAAATATCTTTCGCTGCGATAACAAATTAAATTGTGGATATAAAAAAATAATTGCCCTTCCACAAAAATCTCGCCCCACATACTCGTTACGCGCACAGAAACAAACTGCCAGTCCGCAACAATTAGCATCAGGTATGCAATTAAAAACAATAATTATTCCAAGAGGAGTCCGCCATGCGCAAGAACCTGCCTATCACCAATATCGAGTACCACATGGACGAGGGACGTCCTATCGTTTCCAAGACTGACCTGAAAGGCAAGATCACTTACATCAATCCGTATTTCATCGAAGTCAGCGGCTTTACAGAACAAGAATTAATCGGCGCGCCGCACAATCTGGTACGCCATCCCGATATGCCACCAGAAGCCTTTGATGATCTCTGGGGCACATTGAAGGCCGGCATGTCGTGGACCGGCATGGTCAAGAACCGGCGCAAAAATGGCGATTACTACTGGGTGGTTGCCAACGTTACTCCGGTCATGGAAGGCGGCCAGGCCAACGGTTATATGTCCATCCGTACCAAGCCGTCACGCGCACAGATCGAAGCGGCCGATGGCCTCTACCGCAAGATAGTGGCCGGTCAGGCGAAGGGCTTCGCCATCAAGCAGGGACAGGCCGTGCGCACTGGACTTGCCGGCATTTTTGCTGCACGTAAAAACCTGTCAACCAGTGGCCGTCTCGGTATCGGTCTGTCCGTCATGATCGCTTTGTTTGTTGCGATGGCGGCCGTCGGATTTACCCAGTTAAGCGGCAACACGGCAACCTTGTTTGCCGCCGCCGGTGCCGTCGGTGTACTCAGCGCATTGATGCTGGGATTTTCATTGCACTCATCAATCGTCGTACCGTTGCGCGTCGCGACCAAGGCGGCGCGCGCACTCTCGGGCGGTGATCTGACCGGCACCATCGAAACCAAGCGCGGCGATGACATGGGCCAGTTGCTGCGCGCGCTACAGCAAATGAACGTGAATCTGGTTGCCGTGATCGGCGACGTACGCTCGAATGTGGATTCGATGACGGCCGCCACCAGAGACATTGCGGCCGGCAACCTGAATCTGTCCTCACGTACCGAATCGCAGGCATCAAGCCTGGAACAAACCGCTTCCAGCATGGAAGAGTTCGCCTCGACAGTGAAACAAAATGCGGAGAATGCGCAGCAGGCCAGCAAGCTAGTCGTGTCGACCACAGAGATTGCGACCCGCGGCAGCGATTCGGTCACACGTGTGGGTGCGACGATGACCGACATCAGCAATTCGGCCAATAAAATTGTGGATATCATCAGCTTGATCGATGGCATCGCTTTCCAAACCAATATCCTTGCACTCAACGCAGCAGTAGAGGCGGCGCGCGCCGGCGAACAGGGCCGGGGCTTTGCGGTCGTCGCAGCGGAAGTGCGCAACCTCGCGCAACGGTCTGCCGGTGCAGCCAAAGAGATCAAGGTCTTGATTGATGACTCCGTCAGCAAAGTCGCACTCGGCAATCGCATTGTCGATGAAGCAGGACAAAACATGACCGAGGTACTGGAATCGGTACAGCGCGTCGCCACCATCATGAGTGAAATCGCCGGCGCCAGCCGCGAACAAAGTATCGGTATCGATCAAGTCAATCAGGCTGTCACAGACATGGATGACGTCACGCAACAAAATGCCGCCTTGGTCGAACAGGCAGCCGCCGCTGCAGCAAGTCTGGACGAACAGGCAGGGCAATTATCGCAAGCCGTATCCGTGTTCAAGGTAGGCAGGACTGCATCGGTGAATAGACAAGTATCCACCGCGACTTCCAAAGTGGCAGCGTCTGGTGCACGAGCCCTGGCCGCACCGCGATAACGTCGGCACGTAAAATCAAACGGCCATGCAGCGCGCATGGCCGTTTGCCTTCCACTGCCAGTACATCGATCCGCAAGCCCGATCAAGCATTGGAAAATCATGATTTTCCTAGCACTTGAATTACCACTCCTATCTATCAGTCTGGCCACTCACACAGCATCTGGCACGCATACGCAGGTGTTGATAACAACAAGCTCGCACGTCTGGTGTAATTTTCATGAATCGCATCGAGCGAAGCGGCATGCGGCATGCGCCATGCACAAGCGCAAACGCAGTCAGTACGCAATAGATGGAACGGTTTATGGAGCAAACATAAAGAAGTGGGCGTGCGCTGCATTGACGATTTGTCTGCTTGCATGCAGCAAAAGTAGTGAGGTCGGGACCGCGTCGTTTGAGGAGATGGCGGTGCCCGTACCCGTGGTCAGCATCACCAGGAAACTCGAATTTGCATTCAATGCGGAACAATTCGTTGCGGCATTCAATGCTGCGGCAAAATCATCCCACCAGTCATTTCGCATCGGCACATTCGACGTCAAGCACGGCACGGTGCGTGACTATTTCAAACAGGGTTTTACGGATAAAACCTCGCTTACCGTGAGCGTTTCAAAAGAGACCGGACACATTATTAGCGTCACAGCCGTCGTCGCCGGCAATCCGGATGCAATCAATCGCCCGGCCGTACTGGCGATATCGGAAGTCATTGCTGAAGCGACGAATCCCGATTTGAGTCGAAGCAAGGCATCAGCATTAGCCAGTGACATGATGCAGGAATCCGGCAGCAATCACGAAGCAGGGAAATTCCCGCAGCGCTTCATCAACAATGTGCGCTACGTGTTGCGCAGCGATAGTGAAATTGGTTATTGGTGGATGGCAAGTCCAGCTTGATGTAAAGCACAATGCCGTGTTACCGCAAGCCGTCCCTCTATATTGAAGGACTGGCTTGCGCTACCAGACTTATCGCACTTCGCAATCAACCGCATTCGATTTAGGCGCCGTGCTGCCTCCCGAAACAGGAGACGGCGCCATAAATGCCGCTGGTAGCGTAAATAGCAGGCCCGGATTTTTCGGCAAGAGGGCAGGCGGTTGCGAGAAGTTTGGCGTAAAACCGAACTGACCCGCGACAAAACTCTGTGTTCCACCCTTGTTAGTCAAATTAATTGCACCATCGAGGACCGACACATACAGGCCCGGCGGCAATCCCGACACGGGCTTGACCGCCGACGGCCCTCCCTTATTAATTTGCGCCAGCATCAAGGGCTGGATCGCTGCAGGCACAGGCATATCGCTGCGCGTAACTTGCATGGCAACATCCAGCGCCGCAGTACTGGCCAGCAAATAAGCTTCTCGCGCAGTCGCGATCTCTTCGGCACTGGGCTTGATGTATGTAACAACGACATTCGCTGCCTGCATGCTGATGTTTGCAGACGGCGTCGCCATTTGCACACTATCTTTGCTGCGCTTGCCGATCAAACCCGCATTTGAACGCACACCACCTTGCACCAGCGTGAACGCAATACTGTCGGCAGCCGGCTTGCCGGCTTCATACGAAAATTTATCGATCGTCAGTATCGTGTCCGGTTGCAAGATGAGTACGCTGTCATCGCCGAACTTGATTTGCGCATAACCCCTGTTTTGCGTAGACAAGGTATCGCCACTCTCGACCGCAGACTTGGCGCCCAGCACGCGCATCTTGCCATCGGCTTTTTTCGCCAGCAAAGGCCCGCTCAAATGCGTAACAGTACCGACCGCTGGTGCTGCATGCGTTAGCGCGCCTGCACACAATGCGGCCAATACCAGCAGCGATTTAATTACAGTACATTTTTTTAACTGGTTCATTTTTTGTTCCGGTTTTTTCATTGGATGCGACTTCTTTGCTGTCGGATTTATCGGCGGCTTTTTTCTCATCTGCTTTTTTGACGTCTTCCTCTGCCGCCTTGGCTGCGGCTGCTTCCGCCGCCGACTTGGCCGCCGCCTCTGCTGCTGCCTTGGCCGCTGCGTCTGTCGCTGCCTGGTTTGCTGCAGCCTGCATTGCCTTGGCTACCGCTTCTGCGGCCGCAGATTCTGCCGCGGCTCTGGCGGCCGCATCGGCGGCAACCTTGGCCGCAGCATCCGCGGCGGACTTGGCTGCTGCATCAGACGCAGCCTTCGCTGCGGCATCTGCACTCGCCTTGGCGGCGGCATCAGCGGCGGTTGGAACAGTGCTGGTGTTTGGATTTCCTGTTGTAGGAATCGCGTTTAGCCGGGGCACGGCAGGATTCGCATTAGTCGTCACTGTATTGATGATATTGACGGTTGAATTAAGCGCTTGCCCCACCGGATTGGTCGGATTATTTTGGGTTGGCGGCAAGATGACCGTGCATCCACGCAGAGTTGGATTGGCCACGCATTGATTGATAGTGGCGGCTATTGGCTGCGTCGATGTGGTGGAATCTCTTATAGTTAGCGTACCTTCGGTGGTTTCGAGTACAACACCCGACATCTTTATCACCTTGCCACTACCGGTAGCTGTTCCTCCGCCATTGTCATTCGCCGACAAGACCAAGTCCCCGCCATTTGTCGTGATCGACGCGTCGACATTGATGTTATTCCCTGCCTGCGCAGTCAAACCAACACCGACCGCTGCAATATTGATCTCACTCGAGAAGGTAATATCATTGCGCGCTTGCAGCGTGACGTTGGCAGTCGCGCCAGAGATGACGGACGCATTAATGAAAGATGTATCGCTGCTGTTAGGCGTGGGATTGTCAAAGGCAGCGACGTCATCGAGCGTGACGCTATCACCGACTGAAATACGAATATTTTCAGGATCAAGCAGCCACTGCCCATTTTTTCCATTTGCCGCACCGGCATTCACGCGTATCCCCGCCACGTCCAGATGATGGCTCGAGGTTTCAATGAAGCCACCGTTACCCGACTGAGCTCCACCGCGCGCAAATATGGAGCCATACACCTGCGCAGTCTGGTTACCCCAGACGATGATCTTGCCGCCATCGCCGCTGGCAATCGCATCGGCCTTGATAACGGCATCCTTGCCGACAAACACTTGTTCCGCATTCATCACCGCAACGTTCTTGCCTTGATAGTCGCCGCCGATCAGCGCGGTGCCGCCGCCATTCTGGCCGCTGACATCGACCAGCGCATTGCCCATCAGGCCAACTTGTTCACCGAGCACCTGAACTTCGCCGCCGCTGCCGGCACCGGTCGCTGTTGTGACACTGCCGGCTTCCAGCAAAGTCGTGCGCGTCGCTTTCAGGATGATCTTGCCGTTCTCGCCGACCACTGCGCTGTTCGCATTCAGCGTGCCGCGCTGATTAACGAGTGCGCCATAGATACCTATCTTGCCGCCTTGTGCAATCACTTCGCCGATATTGATCGCCTGATTTTCGGGGGCCGAGACCACCACGTGCATGCCGGGATTGGATGAGTCTGCCAGTTGCACGCTATGTCCTGCGGCCAGCACAACTTCACCCTGCGGTGAAGTGATGAGGCCGCTGTTGGTGACGTCAGGCGCAATCAGAAAAACCTTGCCGCCGGATGGCGTCGTGATCGCGCCTTCGTTGACCACGCTGCCCGCGGTCGCACCGGAAAAGAATTTGTTTTTACCAGCGATAAAATCCGCGTTGCCGATATCCAGCGTCGATGCGACCAGGCCATTTACATTGATTTGCGCACCGCCACCGAACAGGATGCCGTTCGGGTTGATCAGATACACGCGACCATTCGATTGCAAAGCGCCCATGATGCTGCTGGGGTCTTGTCCGGTGATGCGGTTGAGCACGGCGCTATTACCGCTCTGCTGCAGGAAGCGCACGATCTCGCCTTGTGCGATCGAGAAGCTGCCCCAGTTGATGATCGCATTCGGGCTATTCGTGATCGAGAACACATTGCCCTGCTGCGAAAACGTCACCTGCCCATTCACCACCGTCGGGTCGCTCGGTGCAGCGTGCGCAACGCCACTGATCCCCATGCAGGCAGCCAGCAACAGCGGCAACAGTTTGGGCCGCATAGACAGCGGTAAGGAATAAGGCGTCATCAATGTGCGCGTCATAGTCATAGGAGTGATTTTCATGATGTCCTCAGAAAGACAGGCCGAGACGCGCGTGGACGCGGTCGTCGCCTTTTTGCGTCGCACTCGCTTCGGCGTGCAGCACATGGCCGACATCCACCTGGAAGTTGACCTTGTTACCGAGCTGCATGCGCAGGCCCACGCCCACGCTGCTGATGGCAATGTTGCGGAACTCGCCCGCCAATGCATGATTGCGCGTCAGATAGGCGCTGTCGTAAAACGCCAACACGCGGCATTGCCAGTTTGCGGTCCCGCACAAAGGCGATGAATACACTTCGAAGTTAGCCGCCACGCCAGAATCATTCGACACTTCGCGTTCGGCAAAGCCGCGTACCGAACTCGCACCACCGGCACCAAACTGCTCAGGCGCGATCAATGCATCCTTCGTGTATTGACCGTTGACGATCACGCGCGCCAGCCACTCTGCCGGCAAGGCTTGCGTGGCGCTCGCGGCAAAACGCAATGCGGTGTAATTGTCGGTCGCATTGAAACGTGCGCGATCGAAATCCGCTTGACGCCCGCGCGTGCCGCCTGGAATGTTATGCAATAGCGTCACGCCGAAATTTGCATCGCCATTCGGCAATATCCAGCTGCCTTGATAACCGGCACTGAGCGGATGCACGGTAATGTCATTACCCAGTTCAACACCGAGCAATTGCATGCTGCTTTTGTATTCCTTGTAATCCACGCCGTACACCAGCTTGGATTCGTAATTGCCGGCAGTCGGCAAGTTCTGGTTGTAGCGCGCGCCATACATCGAACCCTTGCCGCTCACCGCCAGATCAAAAATACCCGCCGTCACCGTGCCGCTATCCACATCCGAATAACTGGCGAAAAAATCCATCGAGTCGCCCAGCGCATACAAGGGGACGTGATAACCGATGCCATATACACCGACGCTGCTCGGCTCTTCCAGCGTCGTCGTGTACTGCAGACTCAATACATGATCGCGCCCGAACAGGTTGGCGTTCTGCAGTACGACGCCGGCCAGTGTTCTGCCGGTGGCGACCGAGCCGGTATTGTCGAGATTGACTGTAGTGGACCAAATCGATTCATCGCTCACAGCCAGCGTTGCATCGACTTCGCCATCGACGACGCCGGACTTCATTTTCATAACGGTTTTTTTGGCAGGATTTTCATTCGCCAGTTTCAGACTTTTGGAAATCGCCCTCAGGTCGGGCACTTCGCCCTCGCGCAAACCCGGCAGGCTGCTGCGTATATTCGCATCGGTAAAATGCTGATTACCTTCAATCACCACATTGCCGATTTTGGTTTGCACCACATTCAGAATCACCACGCCCTGATTCAATTCCTGCTCGGGCAGATCGATGCGCACCAGTTGATAGCCGCGTGCCTGATACACCGCCTCCAGCGCTTCCAGCGCGCCCATCACATCTGCAAAATCGCGCTGCTTGCCTGTGTACGGAGCAACCGCGTTATCAACGGTTTGTGCCGACAGCAAGGTATTGCCGCGTACTTCAAAACGGTTGATATCGAAATGGGGGGAAGCGTCTGCGGCCATCGCCGCGGTACTGGCGGCAGCGCCCAGCAATGCGCCAACCAGCAGAGGGAGTAATCGGTATTTCATCAATGCGCCCTGGGTACGTGATTATTGTGTTTTTTGAATGACCCACCCCTGAACAACTGTCGGGTATGGCACAGCCGCAAGTGTACCGATTTTGTATTTCCATAAGGTAATTCTGGCGAGATAAATCAACGATTGATCAGCGAGTGCAGCGCCAACACCACAATGCACCGACAAATCAGCTCCGCCAAAAATTGACGCACTGATCGAGTGCGCAGAAAGTTATTTTTCAGTCATGTAATACGCCAGACAAAATGCAATTATTCATGGCATATTGAAGGCCATCAGCATCGCCATCTGATGGCGCGCGCTGGAGCGCTTGAGCGCTCGCTCTTTCGATTCACCATCGTCCTGCAGAGAGAACCGCATGTCAGATACGCCAGATCCAGAAGCCGCGCTGCAATCGTTTTTCCAGGCACGCCGTCATCAACTCTTTCCCGCGTTGACTGATGCGCAGCTTGAATTGATGGGCAAGTATGGCGAGCGGCGGCGCTTTCCTGCCGATCACGTGCTGTTCACGCAAGGCGAACGCCATATCAGCACCTATGTGATTGTCAGTGGAACGATACAGATTGAACGCGGCACCGCGTTGCGCTCGCGCTCGCTCGGCACCTTTGGCGCCGGCATGTTCACCGGCGATATCGGCACGCTGGCGGGGCGGGCTGCAGTAGCGACCGCCGTCACGCAAACCGAATGCGAAATGATCGTCGTCGATGAAGAATGCTTGCGTGCGCTGGTAGTGGCCGAAGCCGATTTGAGCGAACTAATCATGCGCGCCTACATCTTGCGGCGCGTCGCCTTCATCCAGGACAAGGAAGGCAGCGGCGTCATCGTGTTCGGCTCGCGCCAATCGGCGCACTCGCTGAGTCTGCGCGAGTTCTTGTCACGCAACGGACACCCGGCCGCCTACTTCGATATTGATCAACACGAATCTGCAGCTGCGTTGATGGCGCGCTTCGACATCACGCCGGACGACATTCCCGCCGTCGTCACACCCGGCAGCGTCGTATTGAAGCGACCGACCAATCGCGCACTGGCCGATGCCCTAGGCATGAGTCCCGACAATCTCAACGGCAAGCAATTCGATCTGGCCGTGGTCGGCGCCGGCCCGGCCGGATTGGCAGCAGCCGTGTATGGCGCGTCGGAAGGATTGAGCGTCGTCGTGCTCGACACCAAGGCCGCCGGCGGGCAGGCAGGGACCAGCTCCAAGATTGAAAACTACTTCGGCTTCCCAACCGGGATTTCCGGCGTGGCACTGGCAGGGCGCGGCTTGTCGCAGGCGCGCAAGTTCGGCGCAGAAGTCGCGGTACCGATAGAAGTCACCTCACTCGATTGCCGCGCCGGCAAGCGCTTCGACATCGCGCTCGACAATGGCGATCACATTCAGGCGCGCTCGGTCGTGATCGCCACCGGCGCACGTTATCGCAAACCATCGATACACAATCTGGAACACTACGAAGGACGCGGCATCTATTACAACGCGTCGTTTATGGAAGCAACCTTTTGCACCAGGGAAGACGTGATTCTGGTCGGCGGCGGCAACTCGGCCGGGCAGGCTGCGGTGTTCCTTTCCGGTCATGCGCGTCACGTCCACATCATGGTGCGCGCCAGCGGTCTCGCCGCCAGCATGTCGCAGTATTTGATACAACGGATAGAAGCCGCGCCCAACATCACGCTGCATACGAACACGCAAATCGTCGATCTGCAAGGCGAAGACAAACTGCAATGCGTGATGTGCCAGACACGAGATGAAACGCCCACGGCCTACCAAATCGAACACGTCTTTTTATTTCTCGGTGCCGAACCCAACACCGGCTGGCTCAATCACTGCGTCAAGCTCGACGACAAACAATTTGTGTTGACCGGTCCGCAAGTGCAGGGCGCCGATTGGCCGCTAGAACGACCGCCGCATTATCTGGAAACCAGCAACCCCGGCATCTTTGCCGTCGGCGATGTGCGTAGTGGTTCGGTCAAGCGCGTGGCAGCCGCAGTGGGAGAAGGCTCGGCGGCGATCCAGGCGCTGCATCAATTTTTAGCCGAGACTTGATTTAGTCCAGACTTGATATGCGCTGACTGCAGCACGCACCAGCCGCAAGGATTAGCAAGTAGCGGTAGCGACCAGCAACTAACGACTGTCATGCTGCACGCCCACATCAATCACGCCATACATTTCCACGCCCGAACTGCTGTTGGGTGCGCGTGCATATCCACCACAACCGCCAAGCATTGACGATGCCAGCAATAACAAGGTCAAGCGACTGATGAAATATTGAGCAGATATTTTCATTTCCTTCCTTTCCGATTTCGTGCCGCCATTGCAAAGAAAATACCGCGGCACTGCAAACCTTAAGCATCACATTTGACATCCAGCGACTGCAATTTTATCTACACGATTACACGATTCGAATAAAACACCACACCTTCGCGTCGCGGTCAGTCCACCATCCTATCCTCGCATACACGACGTCGCCGACATTACACATTTCCGATATGGCAACGTGCAATGTATAGACGTTTAGTTAATACGCGATGCATTCGTGCCAACTATTTGTTATTTAGTGTTAGATGGCGCACCAAATCACCCAGTTAATTACTGATCTTGGTCATGATCTTGATATGCTGCAATTTTTTGATGACCATTTACCGACTGCACAGATGAATCGCAACTCCCAAGGCAGAGACCAGCCATTCATCCACATACAACGATGTTCACGCGGCTTGACCCTCATCGAATTGATGATGGCGATTGCGATTATCGGCATACTGGCTGCCGTCGCCATTTCGCAATACAGCAACTATCGGGAACGCGTGCGCGTCAATCAGGCGAAAACGGATATTGCAGTCATCTCGGGCAAGATCGGGCACTACTTTCTGGATGCACGCGACTATCCAGCCACGCTTGCTGCAGTTGCCGGTAATGCGATCGACCCGTGGGGCAAACCCTACGTGTATGTAAACCTGACAGGCATCAACGGCCACGGCAAAGCGCGCAAAGACCGCAAGCTCAATCCATTGAATTCGGATTACGATCTCTATAGCCTAGGCAAGGATGGCGTAACCAAGCCACAGATCACAAACCGCGACAGTCTGGATGATGTATTGCGCGCCAATGATGGCGCTTTTATCGACCTTGCATCCAAATTCTGATTTCATGCGCATAGACGGAAAATTTCTGCGTAGTCGTGTAGCGAGACGGATTGCGATCCTGTTCCTGATCGCCGCGCTGATACCCACTTCTCTGCTCGCCATACTTACCTATGGCAATATCACGCGCGTCATGCAAGAGCAGCAGCAAAGCGAGCTGGTTGAAACCAGCCGTGCCTACGCGCTCGCGATTTTTGGCAGACTGGTTCTTGCACACACAGTGATTGAAAACGTGACACAAGATACCGAGACCGGGCAATCGTTGCCATCGGCTTACCTCCCCATATTTGAATCGATAGAACGGCTCGATACCGCTGGCCGCAACGCGGTGAGTTCTACACATATCCCTTTACTCACCATACAACTGCTGACGACAACCCAGGAGCGCACCACGGTTTTTATTGCAGAGCCCTCAAGCGTGCCCGGTGGCGCAATCCTGCAGGGAAAATTAAATCCAAACTATTTATGGGGTGAGCGCGACAACGCCAGTGCTGCATACAATATTTGTGTGTTTAGCGAAGCAACACGCCTGCATTGTGAATATCCGGAAGAGATGCCTGCCTCTGCCTCGGCGCAGGAAGGCCGTTGGGATCTGTTTTTAAAACCCGAGTTTGGTGCCGGCATCTGGACCGTGGTTGCTACCCGCCGCTTCCCACCACCCGGTGCTGCGCTATCAGATTTTTTCAGCGTGTATATTCTGGTCGCGGTATCGAGCGTACTGTTGATCATGCTGTTGAGCCTGATTCAAATCCGCCGCAGCATGGTGCCGCTGGAAAAATTAATCGATGGTGCAAAAAGAATCGCAAGCGGTGACTATCGCGAAATCGTCGTGCATTCCGAGGATGAGTTTGGCGAACTCACCTCCGCCGTCAATACCATGTCGAGTCGCATCGAGCAGCAGTTAACAACGCTGCAAACATTGTCGGCCATCGACAAGGAAATGCGCGAACGGCTCGATCTGAACCATTTGATCGCAATGGTTGCCACTGCCATGCGGCGCATTGTGCCGGATGCCGTCCTTTATGTGGCGCGACACTCTAGCGAAGAATCTGAAACCGGCAGCCTGTTTACTCATGCGGATGGCATCGCACCGGCGACCGAACGTGCAATTCGAATTTCAGCCACTGAAACAGAATGGCTGACGCAACAGAGCAACGGCGTTTTGAATAATCCGCCATTGCCATTTCCACGCCCGGGTCCGGATCAAAAGAGCTGGAGCATTGCGCTGCAATCGCAAGGCGACGGGTACGGCATGCTGACGCTGATATGGTGTGGCCCCGCGCTAAGTGAACAATCGATTGCCGAACTGACGGAGCTGGCCAACCGCATCGCCGTCGCAATCCAGATGCAAGACCGCGAACAACGTCTGCTGTACCAGGCCATGTTTGATAGTTTGACAGGACTGCTCAACCGGCGTGGGCTGGAAGAACGCATTGCACAAATCATGCAGCAAGATGCCTCTGCAGCGGTGCTGTTCGTCGATATCGACCGCTTCAAATTAGTCAACGACAACTTCGGCCACAAGACTGGCGATCTGCTGCTGCAGGCAATCGCAGCGCGGCTGGTCGAGTCGGCAAAAACCGGCGTCGCAGGACGACTCGGCGGCGACGAATTCATTCTCCTGCTACCGGAAGAAGGTTGTCCGGATAGTGTGGCAATACAGGCGCGCGCGTTGATGGATACGCTGACCAAACCATTCACCATCGGCTCTCAGCAATTCTTGATGACATGCAGTATCGGCATCGCCTTGCATCCCGGCGTGGCGAACGACGGCCTGACGCTGATTGAACGCGCCGACATCGCGATGTACCGCGCAAAAGAAAGCGGGCGCGACGGTTACCGTTTTTACAGCGAGAGCATGAGTGTCGAAAATTACTGGCGGCAGGAGCTGGAGGCTGACCTGCGTCTGGCATTGAAACGCAATGAATTACTGTTGCACTACCAGCCCAAGGTAAACCTGGAAACCGGTGCAATAGTCGGCGCAGAAGCGCTGGTACGTTGGGCGCATCCGACGCAGGGCCTTATTCCGCCCGCGCGCTTTATCAGCCTCGCAGAAGAAACCGGACTGATCGTGCCGCTAGGGTCGTGGGTGATCCGTACCGCATGCGTACAAAATGCCGCGTGGCGGCGCAATGGTTTGAAATCCATGCGGATCGCCGTCAACGTATCGGCACGACAATTCGTCGAGCCCGATTTCGTTGACAGCGTAGCGGCGATACTGCAAGAGACCGGCCTGCCCGCCGAAGGGCTGGAAATCGAGCTAACCGAAAGCATGATCATGAACGACGTCGATCAGGCGATTTCCATCCTCAATGCATTACGCGATCTGGGTGTGAGGCTGTCGATCGATGACTTCGGCACCGGCTATTCGAGTCTGGCCTATCTGAAGCGCTTCCCGATCAGCGTGCTAAAGATAGACCAATCCTTTGTACGCGGCATCGCCGATGACAAAGATGATCGTCTGATCATCGCATCCATCATCGGTCTGGCGCACAACCTGCAGTTGCAGGTAGTCGCAGAGGGTGTGGAAACCGCCATACAACTTGACTACCTGCGGCAACAACGCTGCGATGAAATTCAAGGCTACTACTTCAGCCGGCCGGTCGAAGCCAGCCAGTTTCTGCTCATGCTTGAAGAAGGAAAATGCCTGTCGGGCAGCGATGGACCCACGCTATCGTGAGCCCGCTAGTTAACGCCACGTCAATCCGCGCTTTCCATATTTGCAGTCATCAGATTGACCGTTCTTAGACGCGGCTATCGCTTGCGCTGCAGTATCGACTGCCAATCAACGCCCGCCAAACACTGTATCGCCGAATATCTTGTTCTGGCCATGCGGAGCCGAGCGCCAGTATTGCGGCGGCGCTGTGATGGTTGCACCAAACTCAACCGCCGCATGCCACGGCCAGCGCGGGTCGTACAAGAGGCCACGCGCCATCGCGACAAAATCGGCCTTGCCGCTGGCGATAATGTCTTCCGCCTGTTGCGGCTCGGTGATCAAGCCCACTGCCATCGTGTTGACGCCGGTCGCTTGTTTCACGCCTTGCGCAAAAGCCACTTGATAACCCGGCCCTAGCGCAATTTTCTGCAGAGGCGAAATCCCGCCTGACGATACATCGATCCAGTCGACATCGCGCTTCTTCAACTCGGCGGCAAAGGCGATGGTTTGCTGCAGATCCCAGCCACCGTCCATCCAGTCGCTGGCCGACACGCGTATGCCAACCGGCTTCTCGGCCGGGAACACCGCACGCACCGCATCGAACACTTCCAGCGGAAAGCGCATGCGATTTTCCAACGAGCCACCGTATTCATCTGTGCGCTGATTGGCAATCGGCGACAAAAACTGATGCAGCAAATAGCCATGCGCGCCATGCAGTTCAAGGCCATCGATACCTAGCCGATGCGCGCGCTTGGCCGCCAGCACGAACGCATCGCGCACGCGACGCAAACCCGCTGCATCCAGCGCCAGCGGTTCGACTTCGCCATCCTTTTGCGGCACAGCCGATGGCGCAGATGTTATCCAGCCGCCATCTGCAACCGACAACTGTTGTCCGCCTTCCCATGGCACTTTGCTTGAGCCCTTGCGCCCCGCGTGACTGAGCTGCATGACCACGGCAATGTCGGAATGCTGATGGATCGCAGCCAACACAGGCACCAGAGCTGCCTCGCTGGCGTCATCCCACAAACCCAGATCCATCCTGGTGATGCGCCCCGCCGGTTCCACTGCCGTCGCCTCTATCATCAACATGCCGGCACCCGACAAGGCAAGATGGCCGAGATGAATCATGTGCCATGCCGTCGCCTTGCCGTTGTCGGCCGAGTACTGGCACATGGGGGACACAACGATGCGGTTGGGAACAGTAAGGCTGCGAAGAGTGTAAGGAGAAAACAGTTGGCTCATGATTGATCCGATTGATGGATGGACGAATCAGAGTAGCAGACCCACGCAGATGCTGCATGCAGCTAGGCAAGCGCGTTCAAGCCCACATATGGATTTCATTTAATGGCTTCGCTGGTTCGCGCAAAAGGAATCCGGCAACGCCTACATCATCAATCGATACGACAGCAGCATCGCCAGCGAGCGCTTTTTTTATTAATTGCCGTCAAACACATGTATAGATTTTTGCATTTTCTATACATATCGATCTATATACGTATAGAAAATCGCCTTTTTCTATACACGTTTGGATTAATATGTATAGAAATCTCAATTTTCTATACATGACTGATTAGGAATTCATCTAATGGCATCCATTGCTCCCCTTGAAGAATTAGACCCTGCCCGTTTTGATTCTCCAGTCATTCTTAAAAAACTGGCAGCGGCAAGCCGCCGCCTGGCGGAGTTAAAAGGCATTGCCAGCTCTATTCCCAATCAGGGCATCCTGATCAACACACTCGGATTGCAGGAAGCCAAAGACAGCTCGGAGATTGAAAACATCGTCACCACGCATGACGAATTATTCAAGGACGACGTACTGCCGGAGGCCTTTGCCAATCCCGCAGCGAAAGAAGTATTGCGCTACCGGCAAGCCTTGCGCGTAGGCTTCGAGCAAGTCAAACACAGCGGTTTGCTGACTGCCAACCATATCATCCAGATCCAGGCAGAACTGGAGCGCAACAATGCAGGATTTCGCAAGTTGCCGGGCACGGCCTTAAAAGATGGTGCAGGCAATATCGTCTACACGCCGCCGCAAGAGCCAGCAGAAATCATCGCCTTGATGAGCGATCTGGAACGATTTATCAACGATACGGATTTGTATGCTGTTGATCCCTTGATCAAGATGGCGCTCATCCATCATCAATTTGAAAGCATTCACCCGTTCTACGATGGCAATGGGCGTACAGGCCGGATTTTGAACGTACTGTATCTGGTACGCGAAGGTTTGCTGGATATTCCCGTGCTCTACCTGTCGAGCCATATCGTGCACAGCAAGGACGCCTATTACCAATTACTCCAGACAGTGCGAGTAGAAGACCGCTGGGAGGATTGGGTGCTCTACATGTTGGAGGCGGTAGAACAAACAGCCATGCAAACCATCGTCACGATCCAGGCAATCAAGAGTGCGCTACAGGATTACAAACATCGCATACGCAGTGACTACAAATTCTATAGTCAGGATTTGATCAACAACCTGTTCATGCACCCATACACCAAGATCGAGTTTATACAACGTGATCTGCAGGTGTCGCGTCTTACCGCAACAAAATATCTGGATGGACTGATTGCAGGTGGCTTTGTACAGAAACAAAAAATCGGTCGGGCCAACTACTACGTTAATGTTGCGTTGAATGCGATCTTGATGGGCAAAGAATGAGAGCAATGCAAACCCCTTTTGCTGAGTAGCAGACACACGCACTTGCTGCAGATGCTGCATGCAGCTAGGCAAGCACATACAAGCCCGCATATGAATTTGTCACAGGGATCGCCTTACGTCCCTCGCATCCCACCATACTTCCCTATGTTGGTCAGCGTACAGTGCTGCCGCGCCAAACAAGTCATAATCGCTGCACGGAATAGTCTTTTATCAATCACGTCAGCGTGTTGATGCAAGCACATGCCCGTCGGACTGAAGGCAATACACATAAGCGCCGCTTATCTGGATTACATACGGCTGGTGTCTCAACACCGGCTTGCCCGATCGGTCATCTAAAGGGAACAATAATGAAAACAATCAAAATCGTCAGCGGACTGCTCGCAGGACTCGCATTGATGGCAGCCAGCTCTGGCATGGCCGCAAACGTGGACGTCCATATCGGCCTGCCCGGTGCCTATGTTGAGCCACGTCCCGTATATGTCCAGCCCCAATATGAAAACGACTGGCGTGAACGCCGCGTACGCGCAAGTCAATGGCGCGCAGAAGATCATCATGATCATGGCAACAACAAGTCACACAAAAAACACAAGAAGCACAAGCATCACAACAAGCACCACTAATCTGCCGCAGGCTTAAATGCCTGAACCAAAAGGGCCGTACTGCTTAATCATGATCAAGCAGTACGGCCCTTTTGCCGTGTGTAGCATCAATCGATGCCAGCTATTGAATCCAAGCGTCATGACGCCGCATTCCCCGAATGCCTGGGTAGCGCAAGCTGCCCTAGTGAGGATTGGCATAGCCGCATCTACTTAAGTGACTGCCGCACCTCAAGCGGGTAACGCACCCTTCGCCTTCGATCCATAGTTATTCGCATAAATCCACGTGAACTCTGCGCCCAGCAGAAAGATTTGCGCCGAGTAGTAAATCCACGCCAGCAAGAGCGCAAATGATCCCGCTGCACCGAAGCCGGTGCTCATGCCTGTAGTGCCGAGATAAAGGCCGATCAGGTATTTGCCAATGATGAAAAGAACCGTGGTAGCGACGGCACCTATCCAGACGTCGCGCCAGGACAGCCGCACGCGCGGCATGAATTTGTAGATGACAGAGAACATGCCGGCGAAGACAAAGAAGGAGATGACCAGGTTGAGGATTTGCAGAACGATGCCCCACCCTTCAAACCAGCTGCCCCACCAATTGCCGAGGGCTGCCAGCCCGGCACTGACGACCAGCGACACCATCAGCATGAAGCCCAGGCCGAGAATCAGGCCGAAGGACAGCAGGCGGGTGCGAATCAGGTTCCATATGCCGCCTTCCTTTACCGCGACCGGCATGCGCCAGATGCGGTCGAGGGCGCTTTGCAGTTCCGCAAAGACGGCGGTGGAACCGATCGCGAGTGTGACGATGCTGATGCCGGTGGCGATAATGCCTTCAGTCGGTTGGCTGGCCGATTGCAGCAACGCTTGAATGGCGACCGCACCATCTTCGCCGATGATGCCGCGCAGTTGCGCAACGATCTCGCCTTGCGCGGCCTCCTGACCAAAAATTGCGCCCGCGCCCGCCACCGCGATCGCGATGACCAGCATCGGTGCGATGGAAAACATCGTGTAGTAGGCAATCGCGGCACCCATGCTAGGCGCAAAATCATCTATCCACGCATTGACGGCGGCCTTGACGAGTTGCCATGCCTGCTGAAAGCGGCTGCCCCTTGCGGCATGCACGATCTGCGGCGCTGCATCCTTTTGATATTGCTCCGGCAATTCGGTTGCGTTGCCGCTCGCATCGATAGTGGCTTGCGCTTTGGGCGGCGGGTCCGACGCCAGCACGACCGGCAGCAGTAGTTTTAAAAACAGAATGACTTGATGCGGCAAACTGATGTCGTCTTTATCCGGGCTTTTTAAATGACGCGGCTGCGGCTTTTCAGGCTGCTGTGGTGTGGGGGGCTTGTTCTTGAAGGTTTGCTTGAGGGCGTAGCCCACCCCAACGGCACACGCAATGCCGATGCCTATCTCTTTCGGCGAGATGCCGTTCGACTCGCGTGGCACTCTGGCCACGCGGTCGATTTCGCTGACTGACGCGGGTAGCGGCAGCCTGTCTGGTGGCGCGGGCGGGGTGCTCATGGTGTGACCTCATCTATTCATAAACTGGAATGTTGACCAGTTGAACAATAAATAGCGTTTTATTCCGTACGCAAGATCACATGCGCACGCATGCAACGGTATTCAAGACGTCGACGCAACCTGTTGATTGCATCTGTCATGTACGAAAACGTACATTCCAGAATGATGCGAAATGATACGTTCGTCCTTCAACGTTCAGGCGGCACAGAAGCGCGGACCGTAATACTTGCCTGCATGACGTGTAAGACCACCGTCCACTGACGTTCCACACAATTTTTGAAGCAAATTGAATCCACATCTGCCCCAACCGCACAATTCCGAACCGCCGTTATTCTTTGTAATGAACGGTGGTTCGGGTCGTCATGACGCCGACGAGACGCGCGATACGATAGCCGCGGCCATGCAAGCGGCCGCACGTGCGCATCGCATATTTGTGATTGAAGACGTGAGCCAGATCCAGACAACCGTCAACAGGCGGTTGATGCCGCAAAGGAGCAGGGCGCGGTGGTTGTCGCCGTCGGTGGCGACGGCACGATCAACGCAGTGGCAAATACCGTACTGGGTAGTGGCTGCCTGTTCGGTGCGATACCGCAAGGCACTTTCAATTATTTCGGCCGTACGCACGGCATCCCTGAAGAGATCGCCGACTCGCTGCAGGATCTGCTGCAAGGCGCACCGGTGCCGGTACAAGTCGGGCAAGTGAATGACCACATTTTTCTGGTCAATGCGAGTGTGGGTTTGTATCCGGAACTGCTGGAAGACAGAGAAGCCTTCAAACAAAAATATGGTCGCAGCCGACTGGTCGCGATCTGGTCAGCAATCGCCACCGTGTTCGGCCGTCACCGGCACTTGCACATCACGCTAGAGCAAGACGGCAAGCGCGTAGTGATGCGCACCACCACACTATTCGTCGGCAATAATCGGCTGCAGCTTGAACAAGTCGGCATGCCGCAGGCAGACGCGGTTGTGCAAGGACAATTGGCAGCGATTGCCGTGCGCCCGGTCGGCAAGCTCGCGATGCTATGGCTGGGTGCACGCGGCGCATTGGGTAAGTTGGGCGATGCCGAGAATGTCATCGGCTTCAGTTTTCGCGAACTGACTATTGCACCGCGCAGAAAGCTGCGCGGCACAAAAACCCCGACCGCCACATCACCTAACAGCACAAGCAAGAAGTCGCACAAAAACCAGATCAAGGTCGCCGCCGATGGTGAAATCATGTGGTTGCGCACACCGCTGGAATTTCGCGTAGCCGCCGAGCCGCTTATGCTGATCAAGCGCCGCCACACATCCGAGGCAAGCGGCGAACAGAGTAACGCGACAGCAGCGAGCAAGACCATCAGCGACAACAGCGCGGAAGATAACATTGCATCCGGAGGCAATGCCGCGTGAAGACGGTACTGCACATTTCCGATACCCATTTCGGCACCGAACGGCCACACGTCGTCACCGCACTGGAGCGGCTGGCACATGCGCAGACACCCGATCTGCTCATCCTGTCAGGCGACATCACGCAACGCGCACGCGCCATCGAGTTTAAAGCGGCTCATGCTTTTGTCGAGCGTCTTGCGACTCCCGCCAGAGTCGCCATCGCCGGCAACCATGACATTCCCCTGTTCGATCTGGCGACCCGCATCTTTCTGCCCTACTCACGTTACTGCCGCGCGTTTGGCTCCGAGCTGGAACCCATCCACGACTCGCCCGAACTGCTGGTAATCACCGTGCGCACCACGCGTCGCTACCGCCACATCGAAGGCGAAGTATCCAGCGCGCAGATCACACGCGTTGCGCAACGACTAGAGCAAGCCGGCGACAAACAATTGCGCATCGTCGTCACGCATCAGCCTGTGCACGTCACGCATGCCATCGATGAAGAACATCTGCTGCGCGGGCATCAACAAGCTATCAACAGATGGGCAGAAGCGGGCGTCGATCTGATACTCGGCGGCCATATTCATCGACCCTTCATCGCTGCATTGCATGAGCATGCGGATCTGCCGCGACGCGTGTGGGCAGTGCAGGCAGGGACGGCGGTATCGTCACGCATACGCCACGACTCCAACAACTCGATCAATCTGATTCGTTACGGTGTAGAGAATGCGCCGCTGCAGTGTGTGGTCGAGCGCTGGGACTACAACGAAGACGCAGGTGATTTTGTGCTGGCCAATAGCGTCGACATGCAACGACGCTGATCGACGCTGATCGATGCTGACGCCTCTGGGCGGCACAATGCCTGGAAGCGCAGCTTGTCCTACGATCAAATGAGAAGTCCACTCACGCAGGCAACGCACTGTTGCACTGCGTGAGGTGTTACGGTTATCCCCTCGCTGTATATCCGCTAGAGATCGTCAATCGCAATTACAGATAACGATCGAGTACCGGTTTATTCGACAGCAAACACTTAAGAGGAAAAACCATGACAGACCCACGCAACGTCGCCCACGACAAAAAAGTCCTGCAAGAGAAAAAGCATAATGGAGAAGAAGCTTTTCCCGGCGCAGAACACGCACCACAACCAGGCAAGAAGCCGCATATAGTCGACACGCCTGAAGTCGAAGAAGAGAAAGAAAAAGAAAACGACGATAAGTCATAAGCAGCACGATCAGCTCATGACAAAGAAAAGGTCCGCATATGCGGACCTTTCTTTTTATGGGAATGCAAAGGTGCAGGATCTGGTCGGCTGCAAGTGCAAATCCCAAAGCGTATAAAGCAATCGCCGCTTGGCCGATTCCAAAACAGGCGGTTTTTGCCATACGACAGCGCGGGGATAATTCTGGTTAACCGGTAGGACGCACATAGCGACGTCTTCGAATCAGCAGGCAGCATCCAGTTACAGACATGCTCCCCAGAATAGTTCGCGCACTACTTGTAATGCATGCCCGCATTCACAGGGCTGAGGCTGGCCCAACGATCCGGTCCGGCAGGCTCAAATGCACTTACGGTCTGGTGCTCAGGCTGATAGCCGAGCATGCTGCCGCACTTCTCACAATGGACGTTCTCAAAAAATATCTGCTGATAACTCTTGTTGCAGTGGAACGTTTTCATACATAGCTTTCATACTTCTATTGTCGCCGCACAGCGGCGAAACTACCTCTGGTAGAGATGATCTAGGCGGGGAAAGTTCATGATTTAGAACGACTTAATGGCAGCTGATCGGAGTGGCCTTTTACATCTGGGGCACGATGTATTACTTTTCTCCGTTAACTCATTAGAAAGGTCCACAACAACGACAATTTTCGACAATAGAAAACGTGACAATCGCGGTAGTTTTGTGTTCAGTCAAGTGGCTAATTGTCCGGACTGACAAAGGCGACTAGCTTGGGTACTGCGTGTCAGTACAATGGCGTGCTGAAGACCATAACGGCAATGTCATCAAACAAAAACGTAAGAAGCACAAACCGATATCAGATCAGAGGGTTCCCATAGAATCAATATTTACGCGCAAAGGTTATCTCGGCGTCAAATGCAGCAATAATTCTGTAGCCTGTTTTCTCGCAGCTCTGCTGCGCGTGTTTCCACCTAAAGTACTAAAACTAGATGAAATTTTTCTTTTTTGAATATGAAAATATTGGCTAGAAATTGCCTCTACTAAAATCCCACTAAGCCCATTTGAAGCTTGGTCCGCAGGAAAAGTTACTATTGCTTCTGCACCAGAGGCAGCAACACCAATCATTAAACGATCCAACTCTTCTAAAGATTGCGTAGTGCGGCAAAAACGCGATTGCGGCCTTTCCTCAATGGCTGGATAGCGACCAGTTCCCGAAACATCGCCTATATATCCTTGAGCAATAGCCTCAAGTACATGATAAAACCGGCTGTACTGTACTTCAGAATATGGAGGGTCTAGAAATACTAAGTCTCCTTCTCGCAATGTCGCAGTCGCATCTACAGCATCAGCCACATTTGCCTCTCCTAAGACAAGCGCAAATGATTCACATGCATTCTTAAATTCATTTTGCGTGTGCTGCGCTATATCTTTTTTCCAAGCAGAAATTAGATGGGGAGTCGCGGTAGATGTTAAGGAAAATGGTTGTGCCGTATGCCCGGGCGACGCTGAACAACGACTTGCAGAACGAATCAATGCGGCAATGGCAGACGTCCGTGAAACGCCTCTAGGAACACTTGCACGTAAAGCGTCAATGGTCAAAGCTTGAAGCGGGCTAAAATAATAGCCACCATAAGCTCTCGAAATCACAAACTTGTCTGGAAGATCTTCGCAGAAAATTCTCGCTCTTTTAACTGCAGCAACGGCGTTCTTATGATTAACTACAATAGCTTCGTTTGATAACATCACTGCATCACCAAAGACATCAAATTCGTCTATCCACTCTACTGCTCTTGCTACCCAACGAGACCATAAATCCTTCGATTTAATTTCATGTATTTTCCCAAGTGACGATTGAGCAAGAGTAACTGCGTACTGTTGCAAATCAAACGCTGCCGTTTCAATCTGCATGTTCTCAGCAACATGAGCAGACACCGCTCCGGACCCACAAAAAAGATCTACGAAACGCTGCTTGTCAGGCAAAACACCCGCCAAAAGCTCTCCTAAGCCATTCCCCAGCATGGACCTTTTCGAACCCATGTACTTCATACTGCCAGCCCCCAAAATACCGCTCTCTCGGCCTCACAAGCCCGATGAGTACTTATATTCATCAAAAGTTCAGCACGCTCAATTTTCTCGCCGTCCTTTTTCAAACTAACGAGGTCTTCGGTTGCAACTTGCAATTCGTAGAACAAATCCCCCCAACTATCAATATCAATAGTCGAGCTAACAAAGCCCCTCTCGCGGGCTAATCCTTGAAGCCAAAAATCTAATTGTTCAGGTTGTCGCACGCCAGCATCAATTAAAAGATTTTTTGATATACCAGTTGCCAGTCTTAAAAACAAACTCGCTCTCGCCAAAATGGGCAAAGGTGTGGTCGGCAAAGCGGTTCTATCTCTTGCCTCCACGAGAATTCTGGGCTCCGCCTTATTTACGTTTCTGACAATGAAATCTTGAGACAAATGTAAGTTTGGAAACGATGCTTCCAAACGTTCATATGCGACTTCCAATTCTTCTTTGATATCCGCACGAGTTGCATTCAAGACCCCTGCTACTCGTAGCTTATTTGTAGCCTCTGTTGTAAGAGCATCGCGCAGCAAATACTTATCAATACCTATGAACGTAGCGCCAGGCTCCGGCTCGAAAAGAAGCCAAAAATGGTCTAGGAAATCAATGCCTTCATTCGGAGACAGAACATGCTCTGTCAATTCATGGGGCTGATAACTGCAACGATTTCTCATTGCTTTATCTTTCAGGCCTTGCTCCAGGTCAAACAGCCATGAAGTAATCCAGGTAAAAGTATTTCTCCAACTTGGAGTACCTGGGAAAGCCTTCGAGACAATTTCTCCTAATTTATTTCCATGAAAGGTAATTGCGTTTGAAATGCTTTCGGCCGATGGATTTAAGGGATCCAACAATGCACGCATACCTTGCCAGGTCATTACATGAGTTGGCAAAGCCCTATTTTGATTGGGATCATCTATTACTTTGCAAGACCCTGCTGCATTTAATACGCAATTCCAACTATCAAATACACCAACTCCACTCGCTGCCAAAATAGACTGCGCAGCTCTAAGCTCTGCATAGTATGCAAAATGCCATGCTGCGTGAGAATCCCCTGAAAGCGCACTATTCAAAGCTCTAGAAAAAAACGCCCATCCGTTCGCGCAATGAGTTGGTCCAGCCATTCCTAAAAATTGAGCAATTTCAATAGAGCTTAGTGAATCCCTTTGGCCCGGCTTGTTATTGAATTTAATTCCATCGCTGGTACGGGTTATTAAAGGAGCCCAGCTATCGTGACCATCCGAAAAAAAAGTCTGCAAGGCATCAACTACTGCGCTTCTATCCGCCTGCAATATCACTCCTTTTTCATAAGGAGAAAGGTTCCGAGGTCGCATCAGAGTCCTCAGTTGGCTTTACTAGCGGATAGAAGATTTCCTGCGACCTGCGCATATTCACCATTAGCACTAGAGAGGTGCGCTAACAGCGCGGCCCTCAGGCGACTATAACCGCCAGTACCTCGGTAACTAGCTCTTTCTAATTGCTGCTCCGGAGTTAAATTGGGAGCATTCGCAGAACGCCAATCAAATTCCGCAAGTGTCTGAGCAATTTTTTGAAGCGTTTCCGCAAATGGCTGACTAGCTAAATTTTGGAGACTGGCCTCTACATCCTCATCTTTCGTTTCACCAACATCAACATCTGTGAAATTCCATTCATCAAGACCAAGCTTTTCAGCCAGAGGAAACAAAATATCGTTAATGGTTAAACCGATGGCTCGAACACCTTGCTCTTGATTTAGAAGCGACAACGAACTATGAAAAGCCGGATCAAAATCATCGCCAAGTTCAATAACTTTTTCTTGTTCTCGCAAAGCCTGAGCCCATGAAGCTTTAGTATTTTTGATCGCCAGCTTTAATTCCGACCAGAAAAAGATTAGCGTTGCTGCTTGCTGCGGACGGTTCCACTGCAAAGGACCTGTAACTTGAGTTAGATTTGTGGCAAACAAACCTTTTCGGCTTCGCGGACTTGTACCTGCGCTTAAAAAAGAATTAAAGATTGCTTGAACCCATCCCGCCTGAGAGACCCATCCTGAACGACGATCTCCGAGCATATTTATTCTTTTGTACCAAGGGCTATTTGGATGTCGATATAAAATTTCAGTAAGTTCTTGAGCACGAGCTTCCCGATAAATATGGGAAGCGGGGCTTTTCTCTAGCCAATCCTGCGTTCTCAATAAAGGGAACAAATCATATGCATGACTAGGATTAATCTTTTTCGGCGAAACATTGATCGACCAGAACAGGTAAGCTTGCCACCCGATATCAAGTTCATGAAATGCAACCACTGGCAATTGGAAATCATCCGGCAAACTCGATGTGCTATCGAATGCAAAGAGTCGATGCTGTCCGTCAATAATCTCAATCGGTGGAATACCGGCTGGCTCCCACTCGGCAGAGTCACTTCCGGCAGGCAATAAAAGCTCTGCCAAATTATCGTCAATGTTTTTTACACCAACAATCTCATCACCCGCCACTTTTTTCCCGCGGCGTTCTTGTGCTGGCCCCAACAAATTAACCACGATCGCTGTAGGAAGCCAGCCAGGTTTTTTTAACGAATCGTTCTCGGGGTCTTGCTGCATTTTTGAGGATAAATCACAGAAAGGGTACCCATTACGCACGTATTTACTAATGCTTTCAGAGCGTCCTTTTTCATGCGCACGCTGAATTCCCGAAGCATCTCCTCCATCTCGACGGCGATCAAATACTCCACTCAGCTTTCGTAGCTGTTTGGCTGATAACGTAAATAGGAAAATTGTGGGTTCAGGCTTTTTTCTTTGATTATCCGCAGGATAAGGAAACGCATCCCAATCGGCCAACCATTGCTTGCACTTAACTGCTTTTACGGAAATTGGCGCACTCATAACTTCCCTTATCAGTTTATTGTCTCTTTTAGATCCGAAGATTGTACTTTAGTAACTCTATTAAAGCCGCTATCAACATTACAAATTGAAATCCCAAATAAAAAGCCAACCGAGCCGGTTGGCTTTTTATACTATCTACTTGAATATTTAAATATCAATATTCCCAGCAGACAGCGCATTCAATTCAATAAACGCACGACGTGGTTCCACGTCGTCACCCATCAATGTTGTGAAAATCTGATCGGCTGCAATCGCATCTTCGATCTGTACTTTTAACAAACGGCGCACGGTTGGGTCCATGGTTGTTTCCCACAGTTGCGATGGGTTCATCTCGCCCAGACCTTTGTAGCGTTGCTTGCCGACGTTGCGTTCTGCTTCGCTACGTAACCAGTTCATCGCTTGATGGAAGTCGTTGATGCCGATGGTTTTTGCTTTTTCGCCGGCACCGCGCTGGACCATTGCGCCTGTGCCGATCAAACCCTTGAAGGTTGCAGCGGCAGCGGCGAGTACGGTGTAGTCGGGGCCGGTGACGAAGTCGGCGTCGATGGCGCTGACTTTGACGTTGCCGTGGTACATGCGGTTGATGCGCAGTGCGTACTTGTCTGCCAGTTCGTCGTACTTGGTGTGCACGGTGACCGATGGCTCGTTGATGCCATCTTGCAGGCGCTTGGCCGATGCTTCTGCCGCAGCGCTGTCGCTGAGGTCGAGCGTGACGCCGGTCATGATGGCGGTGAGTGCTGCACCATCGACTGCACGTGTGAGGCGGTTGATGATGGCGTTGGCGGTGTTGTATTGACGAACCAGCTCGGACAAGGCGTCGCCGCTGATCGGTGCTGCGCCTTCTGATGGAATCAGTACCGCGTCGTTCAGTGCGATCTGCATCATGTAGATGGCTTCTTCTGCGTCATCTTTCAGATAGCGTTCGTCCTTGCCGTGCTTGACCTTGTACAGCGGCGGTTGCGCGATGTAGACGTGGCCGCGCTCGACCAGTTGCGGCATCTGGCGATACAGCAGCGTGAGCAGCAGGGTGCGGATGTGGGCGCCGTCGACGTCAGCATCGGTCATGATGATGATGCGGTGATAACGCAGCTTTTCGATATTGAATTCGTCCGCGCCGATGCTGGTGCCTAGCGTGGCGATCAGGGTGGTGATCTGTTCGCTGGCGAGCATTTTTTCAAAGCGGGCTTTTTCTACGTTCAAGACTTTGCCGCGTAGTGGCAGGATCGCCTGGAACTTGCGATCGCGACCTTGCTTGGCGGAGCCGCCCGCGGAGTCACCTTCGACTACGTACAGTTCGCACAGGGCTGGATCTTTTTCCTGGCAATCGGCCAGTTTGGCGGACAAGCCGAGGCCGTCCATGATGCCTTTGCGACGGGTCAGGTCGCGCGCCTTGCGTGCTGCTTCGCGCGCACGTGCGGCTTCGACGATCTTGCCGCAAATGATCTTGGCGTCGTTTGGTTTTTCTTGCAGGTAGTCGCTCAATGTTTTGGCAACGATCTCTTCGACCGGGCCGCGCACTTCGGACGATACGAGTTTGTCTTTGGTCTGCGAGCTAAATTTTGGTTCAGGCACTTTGACGGACAAAACACAAGTCAGGCCTTCGCGCATGTCGTCGCCGGTGACTTCGACTTTGGCTTTCTTGGCGAACTCGTGTTCTTCTATGTATTTGTTGATGACGCGCGTCATCGCGGCGCGCAGGCCGGTCAGATGGGTGCCGCCATCGCGTTGCGGAATGTTGTTGGTGAAGCAGAGCACTTGTTCGTTGTAGGCGTCGTTCCATTGCATGGAGACGTCAACGCTGATGTTGGTGTTCTGGTCCGACAAACGTTCGCCGGTTGCCTGGAAAATCGTTGGGTGCAAAACGCTCTTGGCTTTGTTGATGTATTCAACGAAGCCACGGGTGCCGCCTTCAAACGCAAACACTTCTTCCTTGCCGGTACGCTGGTCGGTCAGCTTGATGTTGACGCCGTTGTTGAGGAAGGACAGTTCGCGAATACGCTTGGCCAGAATGTCGTAGTGGAACTCGACATTGTTGAAAATTTCTTCATCGGCCCAGAAGTGGACTTCGGTGCCGCGCTTGTCGGTTTCGCCGACGACCTTGATCGGCGAAACGATCATGCCGTCGATGGTTTCGACTTCGCGATTTTGCGGTACGCCACGGACGAATTCCATCTCGTGCTTTTTGCCATCGCGACGGATGGTCAGCTTCAACAGTTTTGATAAACCATTGACGCAGGACACGCCGACGCCGTGCAAGCCACCGGAGACTTTGTATGAGTTTTGATCGAACTTGCCGCCTGCGTGCAATTCGGTCATGACGATTTCTGCCGCGCTGCGTTTAGGCTCGTGCTTGTCGTCCCATTTGATGCCGGTCGGAATGCCGCGACCGTTATCGGTAACGGAAATCGAATTGTCGGAATGGATGGTGACGTGGATCTCTGTGCAATGACCGGCCAGCGATTCATCGATGGAGTTGTCCAGCACTTCAAACACGCAGTGATGCAAACCGGTGCCGTCCGACGTGTCGCCGATATACATGCCCGGGCGCTTGCGCACCGCTTCCAAGCCTTCAAGAATCTGGATGGATGATGCGCCGTATGACGCGGAAAGCGCGGCTGGCGATTGCGGGGTGTTGTCGTTAGGGATCGCGGACATGGCTACCTTTAAAAAACGGTTACTTGGTTATTGCGCAAAACGAGGGGAGTGGGACGTTGCTGTTCCGGCTTGTGGCGGCGGAGAACAAACTGGCTTGCGCGGAACACTGCGCTGGCTTGGCCTCTTACTCATGTTGCGACATAACTGCTACTTAATTCACGATGATGGCGTCACTCGGAAAGTGCCGCCTTGACCGCAAATACTTGAAACGATTGAGTGAACTGCCAACAAGCCTGCAATTCACTGGCTACTTGCCTGCCCGCAGCGCAGAGGGTTTGCCAACTGCGCTGCGGGCGTGCTTACTACTTTAAACCAGATGGGGGCAAACTGCTGTTTTTAAAGCGTTTTTCCCCATTTTTGCATCTCATTCTGCTGCTGCTCTGGCTAGATTTTTTGGCTGGCTTTTCAACTAGTTTTCCCACTAGTTGAAACCTGCCGGTTCAGTTGCTGTTTAGCTGCAGTATGAGCTGCTTTTTTAGAATCAAATACGCATCGGCATGACGACGTATTTGAAGTCTGGGTTGTCCGGCACGGTGATCAATGCGGATGAATTGGCGTCGCCCAGAGCGATGTTGATGCTGTCGCCCTTAAGGTTGTTCAATACATCGAGCAGGTAGGTCACGTTGAAGCCGATATCGACGCTATCGCCGCCGTAATCGATTTCGATTTCTTCGACGGCTTCTTCCTGGTCGGCATTCGTCGAGCTGATCTTCATGCTGCCCGGGCTCATGATGCAGCGCACACCCTTGAACTTGTCGGACGTCATGATCGCAGCGCGTTGCAGCGAACGCAGCAAGGCATCGCGGCCGATCGTGAAGTTGTTCTTGTAACCCTTAGGCACGACGCGGGTGTAATCCGGGAACTTGCCTTCGACCAGCTTGGAGATCAGTTCGATATCGCCGAAGGTCAGCTTGACCTGGTTGTTGGCGATCTCAAGATCGACAGGCTGATCGGTGTCTTCCAGCAGGCGCTGCAATTCGATAATCGTTTTGCGCGGGATGATGACTTCTTGACGCGCGAACTCTTGCTCGGTGGCGACTTGGCAGAATGCAAGACGGTGACCATCGGTTGCTACTGCGATGACGTTCTTGCCATCAACGACGAGCAACAGACCGTTCAGGTAATAACGAATGTCTTGCTGCGCCATCGAGAAGTGCACCATGTTGAAAAGGTGCTTCAATGTCTTTTGCGGCAGCGTGACTTTGGCGTTGTATTGCTCGGCTTGTGCAACGGTAGGGAATTCTTCCGCAGCCAGTGTTTGCAAAGCGAAACGCGACTTGCCCGATTGCACGGTCATACGCTTGTTGGCGAGTGTCAATGAGACGTCGCCGGAATCCGGCAGTGCGCGCAAAATGTCGAGCAACTTGCGTGCGGCGACGGTCGTCGAAGCGATGTCGTTGCCGCTGCCGACTTGTGCGTGCGTGGTGATCTGCACTTCGATATCAGTCGACAGGAATGAAACACGCTCGCCATCCTTGCGTATGAGGATATTGGCCAGAATCGGCAATGTGTGCCGACGCTCGACAATACCACTCACAATCTGCAGCGGACGTAGTAGCGCGTCACGTTGGGTTTTGACCAATTGCATAGTTAGATCCTTATCGATGGTTAAACGGTGCGGTACTCATTCTTACCAAGCGCTTATCAAGCACCTATCCAGCGCTTACCAAGCGCTTCAAACACTTGCCTACGCTTGTCATACGCGAAGCAGGCTTGCTGCAACTTGCTTGTTATTACGTGCGCAGTATTTATAAGCTTTTATATATAAGCGTTCATATACAAAATTTCATAAACAAGCGCTGGTTTTATCAACGGGTGAGCAGCTTTCTTTTTGCGACGTTTTCTTCGATGCATCACCCGTAATGGGCAGTGTGAAAATGAGGCTCTTTTTACTGATGCGGCGCTGATAAATAACAAACCGTATTTTGACAGAAACACCCGCTTAAAGGCCGCTTCAGCGCTATTTTGTGCGGCTTCTTTCACTCTTCTTACTTATTCACCTACTATTCACAACTTATACCGAGGATATCCACAAAGTTATCCACAGGCTGATAGGCAGCAAGTTTTGCGTCATCAACCCTTCAAGGTTTGTTCCAGCACATGCAATTCGTGATTGCATTCCGGGCTCTTGCCACGGTCGGCGGCGATCTTGCGGACCGCGTGCAAGACGGTCGTGTGGTCACGCCCGCCGAACAGTTCGCCGATTTCCGGCAAGCTCTTTTGCGTTAATTCTTTGGCAAGGTACATCGCAATCTGGCGTGGCCGCGCAATGTTGGCCGGGCGCTTCTTGGAGTACATATCGGCGACCTTGATATTGAAAAAGTCAGCCACTGTCTTTTGAATATTCTCGACCGAGATCTGGCGATTTTGTACCGACAGCAGATCTTTCAGTGCGTCTTTGACCACCTCAATCGTGATGTCTTTGCCATGAAAACGCGAGTAAGCGAGGATTTTGCGCAAGGCGCCTTCCAGCTCACGGACGTTAGAACGTAGATGTTTGGCAACAAAAAAAGCAACATCATCGGAGAAGGTCACGCCTTCCTGGACGGCTTTTTTGAGCAAAATGGCAACGCGCATTTCCAGCTCCGGCGGCTCGACGGCGACCGTCAAACCCGAGTCGAAACGTGAAATCAGGCGGTCATCCATGCCCGAAATCTCTTTCGGATAGGTGTCGCTGGTGATGATGATTTGTTTCTTGGCTGCAATCAATGCTTCGAACGCATAGAAGAATTCTTCCTGCGTGCGACTCTTGCCACCAAAGAATTGGATGTCGTCAATCAGCAACAGGTCGAGTGAGTGGTAGTAACGCTTGAAATCGTCAAAACCCTTGCGCTGGTAAGCAGTCACTACGTCTCTAACGTACTGTTCAGCATGGATGTAGCGGATTTTTGTATCCGGATTCTCGGCCAGGATCTGGTTGCCGATGGCGTGGATCAAATGGGTTTTGCCGAGGCCTACGCCGCCATACAAGAACAGCGGGTTGTATGAACTGCCGGGATTATTGGCCACCTGGATCGCGGCGGCGCGCGCCAGCTGGTTAGCTTTACCGGTAACGAAACTGTCAAATGTCAGCGCTGTATTAATACGGCTTTGATCGCGACGCGGCGTGTGATCGGTGGCATTGGACGGGATCGGTTCCAGCACATTCGATGGCACGTTGTCGGATTGACTTGGGGCAACACTGGCTTGCGCACTCGGCTTCCTGGCCGCATTCAAACGCGGATCGAGGACGAACTGGACGTCGATCGGCTCTTCCCAGAATTGGGAGGCGAGGCTGGTGATGCGACTGGCGAACTGGGTTTTTACCCAATCCAGCTTGAAACGATTCGGCGCGGCGATCCGCAACCTGCCGTCCTCGAAATCGAGAGGGGCGAGCGGTTTGATCCACGCACTATATTGTTGAGGCGTCAACTCCTGCTCCAACTGGGCGGAGCAGCTCTGCCAGAAATTTTCCATGAATCGTCTACTTGAATTGATACGGGGATACTGCTTTACTGCCCTTGGGTGGTCTATTTATATGCCTGTTGGCATGCCACGCGTTGGCCTATTCTAACCCGAGCGGCCAGAGTTATCCACAGGCTGGACGCTTATTTCATCAAGTAACTATTCGGCAACCAGGCAGCGCAATAACGCTAAGTGATTGACAGGGAAGCGGAAAATGCTGTCTAATTCAGGGTTCACTACCCAGGGTGTTGGTATTTGTGTTGTCGCCGTTCGGCATCAGCATGCACCAGCTGCCAGAGATTTGGCGATGGGCGCGTGACTTCCGATTTATTATTTGCCGATTAGCGAGACCACAATGAAACGTACTTACCAACCTTCCGTCGTACGCCGCAAGCGCACTCATGGCTTCCGTGTCCGTATGGCAACCCGCGGTGGCCGCGCTGTGCTTAATGCACGTCGCGCCAAAGGCCGCAAACGCCTCGCTGCTTAAGCGAATGGCGTGACCGGCGATCGTTCGCTCGACTTTGCACGCGATCGGCGGATCGTTAAAACGGATGAATTTTCATCCGTTTTTCGTTTGCGACCCGTGTATCGTACCGCGCATTTTGTCCTTTATACGCGTGCTACCGATCTGCCGCATGCCCGTTTGGGTGTGGTCGCCGCGAAACGCCTAGCGCCCCGCGCCGTGACACGCAATACGATCAAACGCGTGACGCGTGAACTGTTTCGACAAACGGCATTGCCGTCCATCGATTGCATCGTTCGCCTGTCGCAGTCCGTCAATACGAAAAAAGGGCCCGCCACCACGGCCAGCCTGAAAGTCGCATTGCGGGAAGAATTGACACGACTGTTTGCTTCACAAACTCTGCGTACTAATACTATGCAGCCTGTGCCGGAGGCGCAAAAATGAAGACCATCCTGTTGTTGCTGGTGCGAGCTTACCAGTTGGGCATCAGCCCCTTCCTCGGGCAGAATTGCCGCTTTTACCCCAGCTGTTCCGCTTATGCCTTCGAAGCAATCGGCGAGTATGGCGCGTTGAAGGGTAGTTTTCTGGCGACCAAACGTCTGTGCAAATGCCATCCGTGGCATCCAGGCGGCGTTGATCCGGTACCCAAAAAATCGTCATCCGAAAAAACTTCTTCTACAACCGCTTGCGGTTGCGGCCATTCCTGATTACTGATTAAGACACTATGGATATCAAACGTACCGTTCTGTGGGTTATTTTCTCGTTTTCGTTGTTGATGCTGTGGGATAACTACAATCGTTATACCGGCAAGCCATCGATTTTCTTCGACGCGACGCCTGCTCAAACAACCGCTACACCTGCGGCTACCGCTACCGGCGACAATGCCGCCAAGACTGCCGATGTGCCGACTGCTGCGACCGTTCCTACAGCAAACAACGCAAGTGGTACCGGCGTACCAACCGGTGACGTTACCCCATCCAAGAGTGAAGTGATCACGATCACGACCGACCTGATGAAGGTTGATATCGATACTGCCGGCGGCGAAATCCGTCGTCTGGAATTGCTGAAACATCATGAAAGCAGCGACGAAAGCAAGAACGTTGTGCTGTTCGGTGTAAGCGCTCAACACACGTATTTGGGTCAAACCGGCTTGATCGGTGGTGCCTATCCAAATCACAAATCGATGTTCACTGCTGTACCAGGTGTACGCACGATGGACAACGCTGATCAAGTGCAACTGGTTTTGCAGTCCGAGCAGCAAGGCGTCAAACTGATCAAAACGCTCACCTTCAAACGTGGCGAATACAAAGTCGATGTCAAACATGATGTCGTCAACAACACTGGCGCACCTATCAATCCATCGCTGTACATGCAGCTGGTACATGACGGCACATCGCTAGGCGGCGGCTCGATGTTCATGGCTGCGACCTTCACCGGCCCGGCGATTTACACCGACACTGACAAGTTCCAGAAAGTCACTTTCGAGTCTATCGAAAAAGGCAAAATTGAACATGCCTTGAAAGGCGACAGCGGCTGGATCGCGCTGGTGCAGCATTACTTTGTTTCGGCATTTGTACCGCCAGCGAACACACCGCGCGAATATTTCACCAAGAAGCTTGCGACCAATCTGTATGCGGTCGGTACCATTGTGCCTTTGGGCGCAGTTGCTCCCGGTGCGACTGCATCGATGGATGCCACACTGTACTCGGGCCCGCAAGAATCTACCCGCCTTGAAGCAGTTGCTCCAGGCTTTGAGCTGGTCAAGGATTACGGCTGGCTGACGATTATCGCCAAACCGATTTTCTGGTTGATGATTCAGATTCACCAGATCCTCGGCAACTGGGGCTGGACCATTATCGTTCTGACGATTGTGATCAAACTCGCATTCTTCCCATTGTCGGCAGCAGGTTATCGCAGCATGGCGAAGATGAAACTGGTCACACCAAAGATGACCGACATCCGTACCCGCTTCAAAGGCGAACCGCAAAAAATGAATGCGGCGATGATGGAGTTGTACAAGAAAGAGAAGATCAATCCTATCGGCGGTTGCTTCCCGATGCTCGTGCAAATTCCGGTCTTCATTTCGCTGTACTGGGTATTGCTGGCCAGCGTGGAAATTCGCAATGCATCATGGTTGTGGATTCATGATTTGGCGTCACCGGATATTCTGTTAGGCGCATACGACATCTTCGGTTTCCATCTGACGATCGGTATCTTGCCTATCCTGATGGCGATTTCGATGTTCATTCAGACCAAGCTGAATCCAACTCCACCGGATCCGATTCAAGCCAAGGTCATGATGTGGATGCCTATCGTGTTCTCGATCATGTTCTTCTTCTTCCCTGCAGGCCTCGTGCTGTACTGGGTAGTCAACAACATCCTGTCCATCGCACAGCAGTGGTTTATCAATGAAAAACTGATGGGCGGCAGCAAAGCAGCCAGCTAAGTTTTTTGTCGAACCATAGGTAACGCCTTTTTGTTACCTCAAAAAAGCCCGTGCAATTACACGGGCTTTTTGTTGCGCTCACCATTTAAACCGTTTATAAATTACACATGACATTTGACTCCTCTCCTATCGCAGCCATCGCCACCGCACCAGGTCGCGGCGGCATCGGCGTTGTACGCGTCTCCGGCAAAAATCTATCCAGTGTAATGACCGCGGTATGCGGCGCGGACAAGGGTTCATCGCTGCAAGCGCGCCACGCGACGTATCTGGACTTCCTCAATAGCGATGGCAGCGTCATCGATCAAGGCCTCGCGCTTTACTTCAAGGCGCCGCATTCCTACACTGGCGAAGATGTGCTGGAGTTGCAGGGTCACGGCGGTCCTGTCGTATTGCAAATGCTGCTGACGCGCTGCCTGGAAGCGGGTGTCGATATCGGTTTGCGTATGGCAGAACCGGGCGAATTTACGCATCGTGCATTCCTGAACGACAAGCTGGATCTGGCACAAGCTGAAGGCGTGATCGACCTGATCGAAGCATCGACCGAAGCGGCAGCCAAATCGGCATCGCAATCGCTGTCTGGCGCGTTCTCGAAAACGATTCAGCAACTGGTCGACAAGATCACCAACCTGCGCATGTTGGTTGAGGCAACACTGGATTTCCCCGAAGAAGAAATCGACTTCCTGGAAAAATCTGATGCGCGCGGCCAGCTCGATGGCATACGCGCAGCCTTGCAGCAAGTCTTTAGCCAGGCATCGCAAGGTGCATTGTTACGCGACGGCTTGAATATCGTATTGGCAGGCCAGCCGAATGTCGGCAAATCATCGTTGCTGAATGCATTGGCAGGTAGCGACATCGCCATCGTCACGCCGATCGCCGGCACTACGCGCGACAAAGTGACAGAGACGATACAGATTGAAGGCATTCCGGTTAACGTGATCGACACTGCCGGCATACGCGATGCAGCCGACGCCGGCGATGAAGTCGAACGCATAGGCATAGAACGCACCTGGGCTGCGGTAAAGACCGCGGATGTTATCGTGCACATGCTGGATGCCAATCGCGGCCCGACACGCAGCGATGAAGAAATTACCGAGCGCTTCCCGCCCAATATTCCGGTCGTGCGCGTATGGAACAAGATCGATCTGTCCGGTCACAGGCCGGCGATTGATCACATGCCGGATGCAACGCATATCTATTTGTCGGCAACGGATGCACTGGGCATAGATTTATTGCGCAGCGAATTGTTGCGCATGGTCGGTTGGCAGCAAACCGGCGAATCCTTGTATATGGCGCGCGAACGTCATTTGATCGCATTGAAGTCGGCACACGAGCATCTGGAAATGGCCGCGCAACATGCGGCGCACGATAGCGAAGCAACTGATCCCGCACTCGATTTATTTGCCGAAGAATTGCGACTGGCGCAAGATCGTTTGAGCAGCATCACCGGTGAATTTACCTCGGACGATTTGCTGGGCGTGATCTTTAGTCGCTTTTGTATAGGCAAGTAATTAGCTAGACATCCATCGAGAAATGTTTGTTGTAACAACATATTCAAGAGAGTTCTCATGAGCAATGACAAAGTGACGATACAGCACCATCAAACCTTCGATGGTATTCGCCACGTAGATGAGGATGCCAATGAATATTGGATGGCAAGAGAACTTGCCAAGGTCCTTGAATACTCTGAATATCGTCACTTTTTACCAGTTGTCGAACGAGCAAAGGAAGCCTGCAGAAATAGTGGCTATCCAGAAGAAGACCATTTCGAGGACATCCTCGATATGGTCGAAATTGGCTCAGGAGCAAAACGACAAGTAGCCGACATCCGACTATCGCGTTATGCCTGTTATCTAATTGTTCAGAACGGTGACCCAGCCAAACAGGTCATTGCCAATGGACAAACCTACTTCGCTCTGCAAACTCGCCGGCAAGAACTAGGGGAAGAAAACAGCTTCGCCCAATTATCGGAAAACGATAGACGACTAATGCTGCGCAGTGAATTAATCCATCACAATAAAGCACTAAGCGCCGCAGCAAAAGATGCCGGCGTAGAAACTGCATTGGATTATGCAGTTTTTCAAGATCACGGCTATCGCGGTTTGTATGGCGGCCTAAGCGCAAAAGAAATTCATGCTCGACGAGGATTAAAGAAGAGTCAAAAAATCCTCGATCACATGGGAAGTACAGAGCTAGCCGCCAACTTGTTCCGCGCTACGCAAACTGAAGAGAAGCTCAAGCGGGATACAGTTAACAACAAACGGCAAGCCAACCAAACTCATCTTGAAGTTGGTGAAAAAGTACGCCAAACCATCAAGGAATTGGGTGGCACGATGCCAGAAGCATTACCTACTCCGGATAAAAGTATCAAACAGATAGAACGCGAAAAGAAAAAATTAAAAAACGAATAGGCATTCTAAATAAAGTTGCTTAACGAATTAAGTAACCAGAAATTTGGATTGTCTTTTTCTGATGAAAGCAATCCTTTCATCGGGTTTTTCCCCGAATAAAAACTCAATGCGCCGATCGATAGTAAACTTGCCGGTCGCCGCATTGAATTTCCCTCACACCGCCACGTAACTCTAGACCATGTCCAAAAACTCGAAAATCATCTACACCCTCACTGACGAAGCGCCTGCGCTGGCGACCTACTCGCTGCTGCCTATCGTAGAAGCGTTCACCCGCTCATCCGGCATTGCTGTAGAAACCCGCGATATTTCACTGGCTGGTCGCATTCTTGCGGCCTTCCCCGATTTTCTGGACGAGAAACAAAGAATTGCGCCGGCCTTGGCCGAACTCGGCGAACTCGCCACCACGCCGGAAGCCAACATCATCAAGCTGCCCAACATCAGCGCGTCGATTCCGCAATTGAAGGCTGCCATCAAGGAATTGCAGCAGCAAGGCTACAAGCTGCCCGACTATCCGGATGATGCAAAAACCGATGCAGAGCGCGATGCCCAGGCACGCTACGACAAGATTAAGGGCAGTGCTGTCAATCCGGTTCTGCGCGAGGGCAATTCCGATCGACGCGCGCCATTGTCGGTCAAAAATTATGCACGCAAGCATCCGCACAAAATGGGCGCATGGTCTGCCGATTCCAAATCGCATGTCGCGCACATGGATGACGGTGATTTTTACGGTAGTGAAAAATCGGTGCTGATTGCAGCTGCCGGGGCAGTGAAGATAGAGCTGACCGCGGCCGACGGCAGCAAAACCGTATTGAAAGAAAAGACTGTCGTGCAATTCGGTGAGATCCTCGACGCCGCGGTACTGAGCCGCAGTGCATTGCGTACTTTTCTGACGGCGCAAATCGCTGACGCAAAAGCGCAGAATGTTTTGTTCTCGGTCCACCTGAAAGCCACCATGATGAAGGTATCCGACCCTATCATCTTCGGTCAGGTTGTCTCCGTGTACTACGAAGAGGTATTGAGCAAATATGCGGATGCATTGAAACAGGTCGGCTTCGATCCGAACAACGGCATCGGTGATTTGCATGCGCGTATCAAGACCTTGCCCGCCGATACGCAAGCCGCGATCGAAGCGGATATCCAGGCCTTGTATGCACGTAGCGCGCCGCTGGCGATGGTCAATTCCGACAAAGGTATCACCAATCTGCACGTGCCTAGCGATGTGATCGTGGATGCGTCCATGCCGGCGATGATTCGTGACTCCGGCAAGATGTGGAATGCCGCAGGCGAACTGCAAGATACCAAGGCGGTGATTCCAGACCGCTGCTATGCAGACATATATCAAGTCGTCATCGACGATTGCAAGCAACACGGTCCGTTCGATCCGGTCACGATGGGCAGCGTGCCTAACGTCGGCTTGATGGCGCAAGCGGCTGAAGAATATGGTTCGCACGACAAGACTTTCCAGATCGCCGCCGATGGCGTGGTACGTGTCACTGATGCAAAGGACAATGCATTGATCGAACAGCCAGTCGCAGCAGGCGATCTGTTCCGCATGTGCCAAACCAAGGATGCGCCGGTGCAGGATTGGGTCAAACTCGCCGTCAATCGCGCACGCGCGAGCGACACACCGGCAGTGTTCTGGCTGGATGCGCAACGCGCGCACGATGCGCAAATTATTGCCAAGGTAAATGTTTATCTGGAAGATCACGACATCGACGGACTCGATCTGCGCATCCTGGCGCCAGTTGATGCGACACGCTTCACACTGGAACGCATACGCGCAGGCAAGGATACGATTTCGGTATCCGGCAATGTATTGCGCGACTATCTGACAGATCTGTTCCCGATTCTGGAACTGGGTACCAGCGCCAAGATGTTGTCGATTGTTCCTTTGATGGCAGGTGGCGGCTTGTTTGAAACCGGGGCCGGCGGTTCAGCCCCTAAACACGTGCAGCAGTTTGTCGAAGAAGATTTCCTGCGCTGGGATTCGCTCGGTGAATTCATGGCACTGGCCGCATCGCTGGAACATCTGGGCCAGATTAACCGCAATGCCAAGGCATTGGTACTGGCCAAGGCACTGGATCAGGCAACCGGCAAATTCCTCGATAACGACAAGTCACCGGCACGCAAAGTCGGCGGCCTGGATAATCGCGGCAGCCACTACTACCTCGCGCTCTACTGGGCGCAAGCACTGGCGGAGCAAACCGAAGATGCGACACTGCAGGCGCACTTCGCTGCACCGGCGCAGGCATTAAGCGACAATGAAGCAACTATCGTGGCTGAATTGAAAGCGGCGCAAGGCAAGCCGGTCGATATCGGCGGCTACTACCATCCTGACACGAGCAAGACCAGCCAGGCTATGCGCCCTAGCAAAACCCTGAATCAAGTGCTGGACACAATTGCCTGAATCTAGAACGCCGACCTGCCAAACCCGCAGGCAGTAGCATAGAGTTTGTGACAGCAAGGACCATAAAAAACCCCGCTTTACGGCAACGTAAAGCGGGGTTTTTATTTCTGCCGTAATCACTCGTAGCGCAGCAAAATCTACGCAACTTGCTCTGACACCAAATTGCAACAGACTCATCTTTTCCTACAGCAAGATGAGGAGGGCGCTGATAGAAGTGCGGCATCGCTTGACCGTATTATTCTTCTACGGCAACGCGCCGCCCATAACGAATAAAAACAATATTGAAAGAATTGAATATGCGCAAATTACCTACACTGGGTTTGATCTCCGCCGCTGCAGCACTGAGCTTTTTTTGCGCCAGCATGGTCATGGCTGAAAGCCCGTCGAATCATTCACCCGTGATTGTTGTTACCTCACGATAATCTGAAGCGAGGCTGGCGATACGTACACCTAGGTGGTCCCGCCGATCAGCAATCTGCTCAAGATTTACCGCTCATTTAGATAAGACTCAGCACCCAAGTCTGAGATTGGTTTCCTCAAAACTTAAACAGCCCGAATATTTCGGGCTGTTTTTCTTTGGGTGATGCAATAACGGTTATTGATGAACAGGAATTTGCTGCCGTTTATTCCAGGCTGCAATTGCATCCTCATCGTTCTTGGCTTCGGATTTGCTGGAGCTGAAATGCGCCGCGTTGTGATTCAATGTGCATGCCTCGTTCGTACAGTGCACGTAGCTGTAAGGCAATTCGGATTCAAGGTAATGGGCTTCTTTCAGCTCCGCTTTGCTATTGCAAATTGGGCAAGGTTTTAATTCTGCATCCATTTTTTCCTCCTAAGTGATTGCGATATGTCTCTCTATTCGATCTCGTTTGATAACCTGGATACTTAAGAGTTCAGCTGATCCTCCTGATTGATATTGGCTTTTATTCCTGACAAGCAGCTTACATCTGTGCGCCACCTGTTTTAAATTCTAGTACAAAACCCGGCGCAAGGTTTTTTAGACCTGCAAATTTTCTGCAGTCGAAATAATCTACCGTATCGGCGCGATGCTCAGGATGCGTTGATTTTTTGCGTACGCACTGTCACCAAGCGGTAATAATCGCTTGTTACGATGCGTTGTCCTTCTTCATGTATTGGATTTTTTGCCCGCTTACCGCAAGGTGGCGGGCTTTTTTTTTGCGTGGGCAATCGAAGCACACACTGACTGTATGCGTATGTGATCAACCCATTAGATTCAGCGCGTTTGAAATACGCCTGCGAGACGATTTTTCTTGACGTTATTCCACGTGAAGATTTGTGCGTTCATTGCGATATAGACACCGTGTGGCAGCGTCTGCGCGATACCGCATGCAAAGCCGAAGTTGAATAACGCATCCGAATTTTTTATTTCGTAAGGCACCATCGCGCCGGTCAGGATGATCGTCTTCGGCAATTGTGCAGCACCCAGCACCTCGGCTGTTTCGCGCATCGTATCGGTGCCATGTACAACCACGATACTGGTTTCATCCGCGCGCAGACAGGATGCCGCGATCCGCTGTCTATCCGCATCGTGCATGTCTAGCGAATCGAGGAAGGGTAATTGTTCCAGTTGAATCGGCACCGTGATGCGCGCACGCTTGATTACCTGCGGCAGATGGCCTGGACCAAAACCGAGCCTACCTTCGATTTCGTCGTAATGTTTATCGAATGTGCCGCCAGTAGCAATAATGCGCAAAGTCATTTTGGATCACAAGGAAACGAGGGATGGTCCACAGTTGGATAACGCATCATAACGCGAGCAAGGTCGCAATGAAAAGAGGTGCGTACTTATCCGTCGATAAGTACGCACCTGATCGTCGGCACTCAGGCAACTTGCACCCTGTTGTCGCTCAAGCTGCGGGGCCTCAGGCGGCGATCTTCATCTCCGCATCGATTGGAATTTCCTCATTATTGAGTACGGCAAACAGGTGATCGACATTGATGGACTGGATCAACAGATTGCCGCGATTGGCCTTGATCACTTCCGTCACCAGCATGCCGGTGCTAGGCGCAGCGAGCGGGGTTGGTGTGATCTGTGAAGGTTGGAATTCCGGCACGCCATGTAACTCGCTGACCAACAAGCCTATGCTTTGCGTGCCGCGCTTGACGATGATGACCTGGCTGCTGCTGTCTATTTCTGATTTGACGCCACGCATCAAATGACCGAGATCGAAGACCCAGACAAAGTGCTTGGCTTCATTTTCATGTCGCAACGCAAGGATACCGACGCGCTCAGCACGATTACCCATGGACATCGGTGAAATCGCCGAGGCCGGCAAGGCTTCTTGCGCATATTCGGCGGCGAGTGCGAACAGCGAACCGTCGATGAAGAAGGTCGCGAACTCGCGGCCGGCCGGTGCTGCTGGATCGACCTCCAGCGCAGTCGCTGCACTATTGCCGGTGCTGACTTGTTGGCGCTCTTCGCCGAAGGCGTTGTAGACCACGGCCAGTACATCTTCGCGATAGCCATCGGAGGTCTTGAATTCGCGATAGCCGTGCGACATCGTGCAACCGAGGATTGCGTAGTGACCGTCGTGGATCACGATGCGCGATGCGCTGCCGCCGTTTTCCATCTTCAGCAACTCTGGATCGATGTCGAGGATGGTACCGACCGGACGTTTGTCATCGGTGCTGGAAATGATACGGCCGCTACGATCAACAAACAGGGCGCTGACGTCTTCCTTGTCGCCGAGCGCGCCTTGCAGCATTGCAGAGAATTCCGGCTCTGAATCAAACACGATGCCTATGCCGCCAACTACTTGCGCCGCGTTCTCAGGGTGACGAATCGCTGCGTGATAAACATAGGTTGGGCGATCGCCATACAGCGGCGTGCTTTCAAACGGTGTGACGTAGTACTGCTGATCATTTGCCAAACCACACACTTGCTCAAAGGTCGCATCATCGATCATGGTGCCGACCACACTCAAACCGTCTTGCTTGAAGTCGCTGCTGGAAATGATGGTGCCAGTCGCGTCGTAGACAAATATCCGCGTGTACACCGTGTAAAGCGAATTGATGTAATCAAGTATCTCTGTCAAACGTGCAACGGTTTCCGGCGATTTGACCGGAGCGGCCAAAGCAACCTGCAACTCCGGCGTCAAAGCCCACCAACGGCAATCGTCGGAACGCTCGTACAGATTGCGATCCAGCAGATCAACCATCAAGTGCGACACGAATTCTGAATCGCGCAGGCTGGACGACAATACCGTTTCATACAAATCGCGTATCGATTGCGAAAACAATTCATTGCTGCGCGCACCGGTTTCGCTGATTTGTTCGAGGATGGTTTTGAGTTTCAGCAGTTCGCCGTTTTGACCGGCAGTCATGACTTGGCCGTTCCAGACCACGCGACGGATGGTTTCTGCTGCGCTCATGATTTCAAACAGCGGCGGGCAAAATGATTCGGCATGCAACAACAAACCATCGGCGACGTTTTTATCCAGCGAAGTCAGTGCGTTGGTTGCCATACCCGTAAAGCCCAACTCGACTGGAATCATGACTTGGCCTTGCCAACCCGGCGGCCCCATATAGCCTTGATAACCGTCTGCAGAAAAAGTACGTGCCAGATATTCGCGCCCGCCATAGACCATCAAGCGTGGATCGGCGTCACGATTCACCGGCACCACTGCACCAACCGGAATCCAGCGCGGATCGGCACTGGCGATAACGCGATTGGCACCATCGAGCAACAACATGTTGGAGCGTTCGGCAGGATCACGATGCGAGCGGAAGATGCTCGCCATCTCTTCTTCAAAATGGAAGCACAAACACAAGACGCCAACCACTGCGCCGGTTTCCGGATGATGCATGCGGCGTGAATAAATCAGTGCCTCTTCCTTGCCGGGACGCAGATCCGTTTTGCGGAAGGTTTCTACATAGGTTTCGGATGCGAGCGTTTGCTTGAGCAGCGGATCGGTGCTGCCTTCCAGCGGAGTTGCTTCGTCGATTTGTACCAGCACGTTGCCAGCGTCATCCAGCAAAATGATTTCGTCATAGACGGTGTATTTGTTGCGGTAAGCACGCAGACGCGCACGTATCATGTCGCGGTCATCGTGCAGGCCGGCGACAAAGGTGCAGAGTTCACGATCAGTGGCGAGGAAGCCGACGTCGGCGGTGCGTTCGTACAGATTGCGCACCACGATATCGATTACGTACTGCGCCTTGGTGCCGATCTCTTCCAGCACGTTGGATACTTTTTCACGCACCAGACTTGTAACCAGCTCCTGCTCCAGACGATTGAAACCGGCGCGGGTCGCTGCCATCGTGGGCAAAATCGCTTTCGCTTCGAGCGGGCAATTCATCTTGGCGGACGCTTCGATCATGCGCCACATCAGATTCAGCTCGCGCAAGGATTCTTCACAGCGACTAACGTCGCGCATATACGGAAGGAAGGTGTCGATTTGCAGTGCGGAATGGTCACTCATTTGAAGCTCCCTGGTCTGTAATTTTTCGATGCCACTCCACAGCGGCACTCGAGCGAGACTTGATACTCGACTTGATCACCTAATTAATGCACATAGGCAATAAGCAAATTACAGACCAGCGAAATTATCTTGTGCTTTTATAACTGTCATTGCGATGGCGGCACGCTGCGACTGCCTGCTTGCACACGGTATACTCACGCACATCGAGTGTTTGAGCTCGCACAGGCAGCCTCTGAAATAGCGGATGCGGGCAAGAGTCAAACGCCCAGCGCCATGTCAACGTCATTTGTTACTTTTCTGTGTAACATTTCTGCGTCATTTCATGGCGTTTTAGAAAAAAACGCTCGCTGACTGTGCAGCACAAATGCCGTTACACTATCGCCGGCTCGCAACATTTTTAAACGTATTGTTTTAGCTATGAAACCTATCGCTCCGGGAACCGTGATTTTTCATCGCCATCGTGGTTATGGCGTAATCACGACCGTCAACCTGATGACGGGGTGGATTGCTGCGCGTTTCGGCAACGAGATGCGCACACTCGATTTGAATTTATCTACCGACGAAGTACAGCACGCGGATGGCGAACCCATCCTGTTTCGCCGCGCGCCGCCCGATCCCATGCCGCACGCACGATTGATGGCGATGGTGCGCAAGCTGCATCAAGCCGGTTATCAACGGCTGTATTTATATAGCTGGCCAAAACCATCCGGCCTGCACTGGCGCTGGCATTTGTTCACCGGCCCGCGCAACTGGATGGAACGTCCATGGCGTGAAGGCTGGTACGGCTCAGGTGCCGAATACAACTGCAATCCTGTCATGGGCTGGGGCGATGCGCCTGGAGAAACGCCGGAAGAGTTGGCCAGCACTTTGGCGCAGTTCGATCCGGCAGGCATGGCGCAAGCACTCGGCCGCGATGAAGATCACGCGGCGTGGTTCGATCTGGTATGCACAGCCTTGCTGCCTGATTACACGTTCTCGCTCGGCTGGGATAAACAAGATGGCCGCATCCCCGATGCGCTGCCAGTAATACCGGTACGACGTGGCGTGCCCGAATATGCCGGCCCGCCTTTGCCATGGCCGCCGGGCTGGGCCAAGTTATGGGGCAGTGCGCATCTGGCGAGCACGACTGCAACGATCTTGCCGCAAACTAAAAAAGATCCTGCTGGGGACCGTTCCGACGCTGTTCGTTAATTTGCTGAATCGTTAGCTTGCGGGGTCCGGCGATCAATGTAATCGCATCGCCTGCACTGATCGTGCCTTCCTTCAATACGCGCAAGAAAAATCCGGTCGCGCCACTCTGGATCATCGCCTTGCCGGCATGACTGAAACCCATACGCACATTGAACTTGAAGCAGGGTACGCGCGGTTCTGTCACCTGGAATACGGCATCGCCCATCTGCAGTTGATCGCCGACCCACACTGCATCTTCCAGCAAACCGCTGATCGTCAGATTTTCGCCCATTGCACCAGGTGACAAAAGCACATCGCGTTTCAATGCGGCCAGACGCTGCGCCGACCAAAATGCATAGTGTTCGGATGGATATGCATACACCGCCTTGTTGATACCACCGTTCGCCGCGAGATCCGCTTGCTCATCGCCAGTCAGGCCCAGTCGGGTTACACGCACTGCTGCCGCGACCGGCTTCTTGTCGAATGCGGTCGGCACGCGACGCGGTACTTCACCTGCTTCCGTCACAAACAAATTGCCTACAGTCGCAACGTTGATACTGATAATTTTCATCGACGATTTTTCAGGCGCAATTTTTCACAGGCAATTTCATCATCCATTCACGACGATGTTTGCACGACGTTCCTTGGCGTGCCATTGGCGTAATCGAGGATGTTCTGGAATGCGCTGCGAAAATAAATTTCGTAGCTATCCTTTTCCACATAGCCGAGATGCGGCGACGCCAGCACGTTTTCCATTCTCAGCAGTGGCGATGCAGGTGACAGCGGTTCATTCTCGTACACATCCAGCGCGGCAAAACCGGGACAACCTTGCTCCAGTGCTGCTTGCAATGCATCGGTAGCCACCAGTTCGGCGCGACTGGTGTTGACGAATAATGCCGACGACTTCATCTGCGCCAGATCATCGGCTGTCACGATGCCGCGCGTGACATCGTTCAGGCGCAGATGAAGGGAAATCACGTCGGCCGTACTGAAAAATTCTTCCTTCGATGTCGCGGCCTGATAACCATCCTGCACCGCCGCTGCGCGACTTGCGTCACGCCCCCATACCAAAACATGCATGCCGAATGCCTTGCCGTAAGCAGCCACCATGCGACCGATACGGCCATAGCCGAAGATGCCCAGTGTCCGGCCTTTCAGTACCGTTCCGAGCGTGTTACGTGTCGGCGAAGTAGACGCGATTTGCCACAACCCGTCTTTCAGGTTGTTGATGTATTGCGGCAGCTTGCGCGTCGCCGCCATGATCAGGGCCCATGTCAATTCAGCCGGCGCGGTCGGATCGCCAACCCCTTCGGTGATCACGATATTGCGGGCCGCAGCCGCAGCCAGATCGATGTGGCCGCTGACCTTGCCGGTTTGCGCAATCAGTTTGAGCTTGGGTAATTTGTCCAGAAGGGGGCGCAACAAGGTCGTGCGTTCGCGTATCAAAACCAGCGCATCAAAGGAAGCCAGGCGTATCGCCAGTTGACCCACGCCACGTGCACTATTGGTGAATATCTTGACCTCATGCTCATGCAGCAGCGAGAAGCAATCAAGCTGGCGTACACAATCCTGATAGTCATCAAGAATCGCGATTTTCATGAACAAACTCCGCAAGGCATCAAGAGGGCTTGCGTCTGCGCGACGCAAGGCAATAGTTGCGTATTATCCGATAGCTGAGGCGAAAACGTGCGGACTTTGGCCGGCGCGCATTGCGGCCTTGATCTGTGCCAACTGCAGACATGAAAAAGCCGCTGATTTTTTCAGCGGCTTTTTCATGAATGTGTCGATTCAACCCAGCGCAGATGCGATGTTCAGCGCGCAAGCGTGTTTACGTCGCCTGCATCTGTTTCGGCCCGACAGGATTTACAGGACTGTCTTCTGCCGCAGTTGCCGCCTGCGCTTTACGTGCATCGACTTTTGCCCGTATGCGCTCCCACAGTTTGTCATGCAAGGGCAGCAAGGTCACATTGACGATGGGCTCAAGCACGGCCGCCACGCCACCCAGCGCAAGCGAACCGGTGAAGACATACATGATGCCGAACGCGACACCCATGTGCATGCCGATTTGACTGGTGGTTTTTGCTGCGGTGACCATGATTAACCTTTCTTGATAGCCGATGCCTGAGGCCTTGGATCAAAGAATAATCATTCTCATTAAATCAAGCAATTTGATTAAATTGAAAGAAGTAATAGCGCGCGACTATTGTCGAATAAAACTTCTCATCACTATTGCCGAACTGTCCCATTATCCCGAAGTCGAATGAAACCGCATGACGACTCAAGGAGAATCCCATGGCTTACGTAGACGGCTTCGTTGTCCCTGTACCGAAAAACAATATTGATCAGTACAAAGAATTCGCTCACAAGTTTGGTTTGATCTGGAAGGAATACGGCGCGCTTGAATACCGGGAATGTGTAGCGGACGACGTCAAGCCAGGCAAGCTCACGTCATTTCCGCAAAGCGTGGATTTGAAGGATGACGAAACGGTGATCTTTGCGTGGATCGTTTATCGTTCACGCGAACACCGCGACGAAGTCAACGACAAAGTGATGAAAGATCCGCGTGTCGCTGACATGTCGCCGGACAAGATGCCCTTTGATGGCAAGCGCATGATCTTCGGCGGTTTTGAAATGGTGATCGACTTGAAGTAAGCACTTTGACCGGCAAGAAACAACAACGGACGCATACGCAGGTTTTCTGACTGGCAACAGTAGCTTCGCGTAAAATCAGGATTCGCTTCTCCTTTCCGGATCTCCCGTGCCTCACCGAATCATCTCTGTCGTTGTCCTGCCTTTTCGCGTCGTGCAAAAATCTGCATATAGCGCCTGGGCGCTGCAGAATCGGGAGCGCGTGCGTCTGTGGGACGAGATGACACAGATGCGCGGCCTGTTACCGTTATTGATGAAGCAACGTAACGGTTATCGCTGGACTGACCTTGATCGCAAGCGCATCAAGGTGCATTTGCACAAGCTGGTGGAACTGAGTCCCTACATGGTGCTGTTTGTCGCACCGGGCGGTTTTCTAGTGTTGCCGGTGTTGGCGTGGTGGCTGGATCGTCGCCACTTGCGGCAGGATGAAGAAGAGGCTGCGGCCAAGGCGAGTACAGAAAAAATCCCGCCTTGAAATAGCTGGATTTGCAAATAAGCTCTGCGCTTACGGCTGGTGCTTGAAGTTAATACTTGAAGTTTGTGCTTAGCCCGCCGAATTTTTCCTGTTTTGAAGCAGGTGCAACCCAAGATCGATCACAAAACACGTCGCCCACACCAGCCATAAACTCCACAGATTGTGCGACAAAAAGTGTGCGCCGCGCGCCATTTGCACCAGGCTCATGACTATGCCAAAGGTCATGCCGATCACCAACACCCAGCGTGCAAGTTGGCGCCCACTCTCTCTCAGCGCAAAGTAACCCGCAATAATTGCAAAGCCGGCAGATGCATGCCCGCCTGGCCAGCAATGCCCAGGCCCGATCACCTTATCCACGCTTTCAAATAATGGAAACCAGATTGCCTGACCGCCGAAGGTATTGATATCCCACGGACAGGAATGCCCGCTGCCCCCTTTCAGCGTCTGCACGACAAAGGCTGCACAACCGGCCATCACGACAAACACCGTCAGCGCACGCCGCCATGGGCGCAGCAACGCAAGCCAGTTGCTCGCAATCGCCAACGCTATACATAAGACCCATGCCCACACCGTAATGGCCTTGAGGACAGTGTGCCCCCAGAAATCCAGGCCGCGCGCAATACGCAAAGGAAATTGCTGGGTGGCGGTATCGAAAAACAGATGCGCCGCCCAAAAATCCACCGTGCCGTCGCGTGACAACCAGGTAAACAGCAAACCCGACAACAGCAATCCGATCACATTGATCGATGCAAAACGGCTATACGCACTCTTCACTTTTTATTTTCCCGCAAACGTATCAAACCTTCTTGCGTCGCACTCGCCATCAGCACACCATCGCGGTCATAGATATGCGCAAAGCACAGTCCGCGGCCGCCGGAGGCGTTCGGGCTTTCCATCGCAAACAGCAACCATTGATCCATGCGCAAGGGGCGGTGAAACCAGATCGAGTGATCCAGACTGGCGATCTGCAGCCGCGGATCATCCATGCGTATGCCGTGCGGCTGCAGCGCAGTCCACAGGAAGCCGTAATCGGATACATAGGCGAACAGTGCGTCGTGCATCAGCGGATCGTCATCCAGCGGCAGCGGGGCGCGCACCCAGACATTGCGCGTCGCCGATGCGACTTGGCCGCCGAAAAGCGTGTCATCGCGATTGGTACGAAAATCCACAGGTACAGGCTGAAATGCACGACCGCTGGAAATGCCACGCTCTTGCCATATCTTGAGGCTGGACGGCAGCGTGTCCGGATCGTTCATGGGCGGCGCAGGCTTTTGATGTGACAGCCCTTCTTCATCTACTTGAAACGAGGCCGACATCACAAAGATGCGCCGTCCTTCTTGCGTAGCAACCACGCGGCGCGTACTGAAGGTGCCGCCATCGCGCACGCGCTCGACTTCATACTCAACCGGCAATTGATGGTTGCCCGGCAGCAGGAACATCGCATGCATGGAATGCGGCCGTCGGCCCGGCACCGTGATGCCGGCCGCATACAGCGATTGCCCCAGTGTCTGGCCGCCAAAAATATTCGGGCTGCCCATAAAATGGCTTTGCCCGACGAATTGATCCGGGCCGATCTGCTCCGGTTTCAGTAAACGGACAATTTCTTCCGTGTTATAGAGCGTTTTATCCGGCATGTTCAGGACGCGTTGGCGGTATTGATAGATAGTTGCGCATGTTCATCCTATGAGATCGGATGAGCTGGGTAGTGCTGCGTTTATGACTGCCATACGTCAGCCACGATTTCATATGAGTGTGCGCGTGCGGCATGATCGAACACCATCGTATTGATGATGATTTCATCGGCTTGCGTGGTCTCTAAAAAGCCATTGAGTTTTTCTTTGACGGTCGCTGCATTGCCAATGATGGACGCGCGCAACATCGACTCGACCGAGACCCGCTCGTGCGGCAACCATGCGTCATCCATATTCTCCACAGGTGGCGGCAATTTGCCCGGCTTGCCGCGCACCAAACCCAGATGCATTTGTTGTTGCGACGTCGCCAGACGCTGCGCCTCTGCATCGCTATCCGCCGCGAAAATATTGACGCCTACCATCGCATACGGCGCATCCAGACTTGCCGACGGACGGAAGGTTTGACGATACAAGTTCAGCGCGGTCAGCATATAGTCGGGTGAAAATTGTCCGGCAAATGCAAACGGCAAACCCAGATGGCCGGCGAGTTGTGCGCTGTAGCTGCTCGACCCCAATAACCAGATTGGAATATCCAGACCTTCGCCGGGAATAGCCTGCACCGGCGCGTCGTCGCCGCTCGGTTGGAGGAAGGCGCGCAGCTCATTCAACTGGCGCGGAAACTCACTGCCATCGTCGCTGATCTCGCGGCGCAGCGCACGTGCAGTCGCCTGATTCGATCCCGGCGCACGGCCCAGCCCCAGATCGATACGTCCCGGATACAGTGAAGCGAGCGTGCCGAATTGCTCGGCGATCACCAGTGGCGCGTGATTCGGCAACATGATGCCGCCGGAGCCGATCCGGATGGTCGAGGTGCCGCCTGCGACATAAGCCATCACCACCGACGTTGCGGCGCTGGCAATGCCGGGCATGCTGTGATGTTCAGCCAGCCAGTAGCGGTTGTAGCCGAGTTTTTCGACGCGCTGCGCCAAATCCAGTGAACGATGAAACGCATCGGCCGGCGTACCGCCGACCAGAATCGGCGATAAATCCAAAACGGAAAGTGGGATATTTTTCAGGGATTTCATGAGCGACAATCTGTAAGCGATGCATGGTTGCAATCCCGCCACGGCGACCTTGCGCGCAGGCGAGAACTAGACTGACAGGATAACGTGAATCGAATATTGAGGTCGGCCACCGCGATTGTTCAACTTCCTCACGCGATTCAATTTTTCAAATGTGACAAACGCTGATTGCGATTGCCAATCGCCCGGCATTTCTTCACAGGTTTTGCAAATTGCGCAGGCATTTTGATTGTAATTTTTGCAAAGCAGCATCTTCTTGTTCATTCCGTAAAATAAGCCTTACCATCCAGCGATTCGCTCACTACAATGACTTGGCCAATCAACCACAGGAGGTCCTATGTTTTTTACCCGCTCCCTATTTGTTTCCGCTTTTCTCGCGATACTGCTGATCGGATGTAAAAAAGCAGAGGCACCCGTTGCCCCAACCACGGATGGCTCGGTCGCCGCACCACAAAGTGCGCTGCCACCATCGGACGCTACATTGCCTGCCACGCCTGACAGCACATCCAGCAGCGGCAACGCCAGCGGTCCGGCACAAACCGATGCCAAAGAATTGACCAAGCAGCAAGAGTCAACAGACATGCCGCTGTCAGGTCAGGCCAACAATCACTCGACCCCCGAGCCAGTCGAAAAGAAACCGTAATTTTTCTATTACTTACGCAACCCGCCTAGCGATAGCGCGGGTTTTGTTTTGCCTGAAAATCTGTATCCCGACTGCGTTCTCAAGACTGTGGCACAGCCAACATCAAGATCGCGTAAAGAAATGCTGACAAGAAAAAAGACAGGGACAAACCCATGAATGCATGGTGGATAGAAGTAGCACAAACCGTGCGTGAAGAATTCTCGGATATCAGCGACCCTGCGCAAGTGACGCGCGTATGCGTGCGCCTGCTGGTCGCAGTCGTGCTGGGCGGCCTGCTCGGTTATGAACGTGAAAGCCGCGGCAACTCGGCCGGCTTCCGCACGCACATGTTGGTCGCACTCGGCGCCGCACTGTTTGTACTGGTGCCTTTGGAAGCGGGCATCACCCCGGCAGATCTTAGCCGCGTGTTGCAAGGCGTGATCACAGGTGTCGGCTTCCTTGGCGCAGGCGCAATTATCAAATTGAGTCAGGAGCAGGAAATCAAGGGATTGACCACCGCTGCCAGCATCTGGCTCACCGCGGCGATAGGTGTAGCCGCAGGTATGGGGCGCGAATCGACGGCAATTTTGAGTACCTTGTTTGCGCTGTTTATTTTGGCGGTGTTGCGTCGTGCCATGTCACACAAGGACAAGGAAGTTTCTACTCGTATCGAGAGAGCAAATTAAGTTTGTGACTGCACGCATAGCGTTTATGCAAAAAGCCTGACCGTAAAAAATTTACGATCAGGCTTTTTAATTTGCGCACACCATTGAATGGTGTGCGCTCGCTTTCAATCGAGGCAAGGATTTCTGGCTGGACCCAGCTTCAGCGTAGAAAGAATTATTTTGCTGAAGGGAAGAACAACTGTTCACCTTCGATTTTGTAGGAAGCGATTTTCTTTTGACCTTCGGCTGACGTCAGATAATCGATAAGTTGCTTCGCGCCCTTGTAGTTAATGCTCGGGTACTTGGCAGGATTGACTGCAATTACGCCGTAAGGGTTGAACATCTTTTTATCGCCTTCTACTGCAACCACCAAACCGGTTTTCGCACGGTAAGCACCGTAAGTCGCGCGATCGGTCAATGTGTAAGCCTGCAATTCGGCTGCCATCGTCAACACTTCACCCATACCCAGACCAGCTGATACGTAGGCACTTCCTTGTGGTTGTGAGCCTACCTCTTTCCAGTATTTTTTCTCCATGACATCGGTACCGGAATTGTCGCCACGCGAAATGAACTTTGCTTTGCTATCGGCAATTTTTTTCATCGCTGCCAACACATCCTTGCTGCCTTTGATGCCGGCGGGGTCGCTAGTCGGGCCGACAATGATGAAGTCGTTGTACATCACGTCGCGGCGATCGACGCCATGGCCGTCTGCAACAAATTTATCTTCCAGCGTACGCGCATGCACCAACGTGACATCGACGTCGCCATTCTTTGCCAGTTCTAATGCCTTGCCGGTACCGACCGAGATCACGTGTACCTTGGAATTAGTCTTGGCCTCGAAGTCAGGCAGGATGTATGGCAGCAAGCCCGAGCTTTCAGTGCTGGTGGTGGTCGACAACTTGATGATCTGCTGTGCAAAGCTGAATGGTGTAACCAGTGCAGCGGCCAAAGCTACCGTAGCGAAACGCAAAACTGAACGACGTGACATGATTCCTCCTGAAGAGCTAGTGAAAATGGCTGCTGACCTTGACGGTGCGCAGCCATGTTAATGCGGTTGAACTATTGCATCAACCCCACGCTTGAAACTTAATAAATTTACTTAAATGATCTTGTTAGTCTGCACGGCCTGCAACACGATGTCTTTCAAGCCTGCGCCGCCGTGCTCGATGTGTTCGAGCAATTTGCGACGCATAGGCGGCGCCCACGAACGCTTCAAGTGACCGCTGATATCTTTCAGCGATTGATCTCTATCAGTCATGGTTTCAAAGAAGTCACCTATCTGGTTTGCCATGGTGACTAAACGATCTGCGCTACTGTGGCTCATACTTCTTCCTTTTACTTTGTTTTATCCCGCATCAATCGATGCGATTGTGCGTATACGACATGACTGTTGCTGCGTACAAATCCGACTAGCGTAACGTTAGCCTCTTCGGCCAACTGAATAGCGAGACTGGTAGGCGCCGAGATGGCAGCCAAAAATCCTATCCCCATCGTTGCCGACTTCTGCACCATTTCATAACTGGCGCGGCTGGTAATCAACGCAGCACCATTCGTAAAATCGCGCTTCTCATCTGACATTGCGCCTATCAATTTATCCAGCGCATTGTGACGACCTATATCTTCACGCACCAAATCGATTGAGCCATCTGCATTCATCCATGCCGCTGCGTGTGTCGCACCGGTATAGCGCTGCAGACGCTGCCTCGATTGCATAGACTTCATGCCGGCATAAATCTGCGTAGCGGAAAACGCGGTACTGCCTGTAACAGCACCCGGACGACGAACTGCCTGTGCCAATGTTTCGGCACCACACAATCCGCAGCCGGTACGGCCGGTCAGATTGCGACGCTTGTCTTTCAACGTAACGAAACGTTCCGTTGCGATTTGCATCTGTACCTGTATACCTTGTGCGCCGGGTACGATTTCGCATTCGTACAATTCCGAACGATCTTTCAGGATTCCTTCGCTCAATGAAAAGCCGAGCGCGAAATCTTCCAGATCATAAGGCGAGGCCAGCATCACCGCGTGCGAGATGCCGTTGTATTCCAGCGCGATCGGTACTTCTTCCGCGACATCATCCTCGCAGAGCTCGCGACTATCCGCATCCCATTTTTCTACTGAGACCCGGACCAGTGCTGCGCGCTCATCGTCGGAGATAGCGTTCATCTACGTCTTCTTGCTTTACTTCGCGACCGCTGATTCTTTTGGAATCATCTGATCACTAGCAAAACTTTCTTGCTGAGTATTGAAGCGGTTGTAAGTACGCTGCCATTCCGAAGGCTGAGCAACCGGCATGACTTGAACCGCAGTTACTTTGTACTCAGGACAGTTGGTTGCCCAATCAGACGAGCTGGTCGTAATCACGTTCGCGCCCGATTCCGGGAAATGGAACGTGGTGTAGACCACACCTGGTTGAATATTTTCCGTAATGTCAGCGCGCAATACCGTTTCACCAGCACGCGAGTGGATACCAACCCAATCGTTCTGCTTGATGCCACGATCCAGCGCATCTTGTGGATGGATCTCGAGCCGGTCTTCGCTGTGCCACGTATTGTTGTCGGTGCGACGGGTTTGCGCGCCCACGTTGTATTGCGACAAGACACGACCGGTGGTCAGGATCAATGGGAATTTCTTGTTGACCTTTTCGCCGCTGCCGAAGTACTTGGTATCGATGAATTTACCTTTGCCGCGTACGAATTCGCCGATATGCATCGTTGGCGTACCTTCTGGCGCTGCATCGTTGCATGGCCATTGGATGCTGCCGCCGAGCTCATCGATACGCTTGAAGCTCACACCGGTGAAGGTAGGTGTCAAGGATGCGATTTCATCCATGATTTCGCGTGGATGTTTGTAGCTCATTGGATAACCCAATGCGTTCGCCAACATGCAGGTAACTTCCCAATCGCCTTTGCCCGATTTTGGCGGCATCACTTTGCGGACGCGGGAGATGCGACGTTCTGCATTGGTGAAAGTACCGTCTTTTTCCAGGAAGGATGAACCCGGCAAGAATACGTGTGCGTATTTTGCCGTTTCATTCAAGAAGATATCTTGTACAACGATACATTCCATGGCCGACAACGCAGCAGTAACGTGTTGTGTATCAGGATCTGATTGAACAATATCTTCACCCTGGCAATACAAGCCCATGAAGGTGCCGTCCATTGCCGCGTCGAACATGTTTGGAATACGCAGACCTGGTTCTGGATCGAGTACGCAATTCCATGCGGCTTCGAATTCAGCGCGTGTGGTCGAATCAGAAACGTGGCGATAGCCTGGCAATTCGTGCGGGAAAGAACCCATGTCGCACGAACCCTGCACGTTGTTTTGACCGCGCAGTGGATTCACGCCGACGCCTTCGCGACCGATGTTGCCGGTTGCCATCGCCAGGTTGGCGATACCGATCACAGTGGTCGAACCTTGTGCATGTTCGGTTACGCCGAGACCGTAATAGATCGCGCCGTTTTTAGCGTTTGCGTACATGCGTGCTGCAGCGCGGATTTCTTCAGCTGGTACACCGCTGATTTTTTCCACGGCTTCAGGAGAATTTTCTTCTTGCAGAATGAAGTGTTCCCACTCTGTGAACGAAGCTGTTTCGCAGCGTTCAGCGATGAACTCTGGCTTGTGCAGTTTTTCGCTCAGGATGACGTAGGCCATTGCATTGACGATAGCAACGTTGGTACCCGGCATTAATTTCAAATGGTGGTCCGCTTGTACGTGCGGCGATTTCACCATTTCGGTTGTGCGTGGATCGACAACGATCAATTTCGCGCCTTGACGAAGACGGCGTTTCATTTGCGATGCGAACACTGGATGGGCATTTGCCGGGTTGGCACCAATGATCACGATGCAATCCGACTTCATCACTGATTCAAAAGTTTGTGTACCAGCTGATTCACCCAGAGTCACTTTCAGACCGTAGCCTGTCGGCGAATGGCAAACGCGAGCGCAGGTATCAACGTTGTTGTTACCGAAAGCAGCGCGAACCAACTTCTGAACCAAGTAACCTTCTTCGTTGGTGCAACGTGAGGATACCAAGCCTCCGATCGAATCCTTGCCGTATTTAGCCTGGATGCGTTTGAATTCTGACGCGGTGTAGTTGATCGCTTCTTCCCATGACACTTCGCGCCATGGATCGGTGATTTTGCTGCGAATCATCGGTTTCAACATGCGGTCTTTGTGCGTTGCATAACCCCATGCGAAACGACCTTTCACGCAAGCGTGGCCCTGGTTGGCTTTGCCGTCTGGATTTGGCACCATGCGGACAACTTCGTTGCCCTTCATTTCGGCTTTGAACGAGCAACCAACACCGCAGTATGCGCAGGTGGTGACTTTGCTGTGTTCGCCCTGGCCCATCATGATGACGGTTTTTTCAGTCAAGGTAGCTGTTGGGCATGCGTCAACGCAAGCACCGCAAGATACGCATTCTGATTCGATGAAGTCTTCGTTTTGACTTGCCGATACACGCGATGCAAAACCGCGGCCATCGATAGTCAATGCGAACGTACCTTGGGTTTCTTCGCACGCGCGTACGCAGCGATTACAAACGATACATTTCGATGCGTCGTAAGTGAAGTAAGGATTCGATTCATCTTTTTCGAGCTTCAGATGGTTTTCGCCATCGTAGCCGTAACGTACGTCGCGCAGACCGACTACACCAGCCATGTCTTGCAGTTCGCAATTGCCGTTGGTTGGGCAAGTCAGGCAATCCAATGGGTGATCGGAGATGTACAACTCCATCACGCCACGGCGAATGTCAGCCAATTTAGGCGTTTGTGTTTTGATCTTCATGCCAGCTTCAGCCGGCGTGGTGCACGATGCAGGGTAGCCGCGGCGACCTTCGATCTCGACCAGACACAGACGGCATGAGCCGAATGCTTCCAGGCTGTCGGTGGCACACAGTTTCGGCACGTTGATGCCATATTCCGCCGCTGCACGCATGACGGATGTGCCTTGTGGCACGGTGACTTCTATGCCGTCGATTTCCAGTGTGACCAGATTCTCGGATTTGCTTTTCGGCGTGCCGTAATCAATACCATTAAGTGAGTTCATTTTTTCGCTCCAGTTGCTTGTGCTTGCGCTGCGGGTTTAAGCTGCATTAGCCAATGCTTTTTGATCGCCAAAATCTTCAGGGAAGTGATTCAGGGCTGACAACACCGGGAACGGTGTCATATTGCCCATCGCACATAGCGATCCCGTAACCATCACGTCGCACAAGTCGCGCAACAGATGAATTTGCTGAGGCCGATTCTGATTAGCGATGATTTTGTCCATTACTTCAACACCACGTGTCGACCCAATCCGGCACGGTGTGCATTTGCCACACGACTCAACTGCACAGAAGTGCATTGCGTAACGTGCTTGTTTGGCCATGTCTACGGTATCGTCGAAAGCCACCAACCCGCCGTGACCGACGGTCGATGCGACTGCTGCAAAAGCTTCATAGTCAAACGGTGTATCAAACAGCGATTCCGGCATGTAGGCGCCTAGCGGGCCACCAACTTGCACGGCGCGAATCGGCCTACCCGATTCCGAACCACCGCCAAAGTCATACAACAATTCGCGCAAAGTAACGCCGAATGCTTTTTCCACCAGGCCGCCGAATTTCAAGTTGCCAGCCAGTTGCATAGGCAAGGTGCCGCGCGAACGGCCCATACCGAAATCCTTGTAGAAGGTCGCGCCACGCGACAAGATCAATGGCACGGCAGACAGCGAAATCACGTTGTTGATGACCGTCGGCTTGCCGAACAAACCTTGCAGCGCTGGCAGTGGTGGTTTGGCGCGAACCAGACCACGCTTGCCTTCGATACTTTCCAGCATCGCGGTTTCTTCGCCGCAAACATAAGCGCCTGCGGCTTTACGTACTTGCAGGTTGAAAGTGCGACCGGAACCCAGAATGTTCTCGCCGAGGTAGCCGGCTTTGTTCGCCGCATCGATTGCTTCGTTCAGATTGGCGATCGAGTGCGGATACTCGGAACGCACATATATATAACCTTCGGTCGCTTTAACTGCCAGACCAGCGATGGTCATGCCTTCGATCAGCATGAATGGATCATCTTCCATCACCATGCGATCGGAGAACGTACCAGAGTCGCCTTCATCGGCGTTGCAGGCGATGTACTTTTGATCAGCTTCGGCGCCGAGCACGGTTTTCCACTTGATACCGGTTGGGAAGGCTGCGCCGCCGCGACCACGCAGGCCGGAATCGGTGACTTCCTGAACAATCGCTGCTGGCTCCATGGCGATGGCCTTTTTCAAGCCAACATAGCCTTCATGCGCAAGATAGTCATCCAGCGAAACCGGGTCGGTGATGCCGACGCGTACGAATTGCAGACGCTCTTGTTTTTTCAGGTAAGGAATTTCTTCGGTCAAACCCAATGCTTTTGGATGCTTGCCGCCAGCGGTGAAACCTGCGTCAAACAAGCCGGCAACTTCGTGCTCTTCGATCGGGCCAAAGGCGATACGACCAGCGTCGGTTGCAACCTCAACCAGTGGCTCGAGCCAGAACATGCCGCGCGAACCATTGCGCACCAGTTTGATATCGATGCCACGTGCTTTTGCTTCTTTAGCGATGGCTGCAGCCGTTTCATTGGCACCGAGTGCGAGCGCGGTTGAGTCGCGTGGAACAAAAATAGTGATTGTGTTCACTGCGGTCATTGCACACCTCGCTTCGCCTGGATCAGCTTGTTGAATTTTTCGTTCGATACGCGTGCGTACAAATCGTCATCGATCTGGATCGCCGGGCCGCTGGCGCATTGGCCTAGGCAATAAACGACTTCCAGCGAGAATTTGCCGTCGTCGGTGATTTCATGGAAATCGCAACCGAGCATTTCTTTGGCGTGATCAACCAGCGACTCGCAACCGCGTGCCTGACAAGCTTCAGCGCGACAGATTTGCACGACGTGCTTGCCGGCTGGATGCTGACGGAAGAAATGATAGTATGTGATCACGCCATGCACTTCTGCGCGCGACAGATTCAGACCTTCGGCAATCGCCGGGACCATGCTAGGCGGGATGAAACCGACTGCAGTTTGGATATCATGCAGAATCGGCAGCAATGCACCAGGCATCGCTTTACGCTGAGCGATGATGGACTCAATCGCCGCCACATCGAATGTGTGTTCAGTGCTCATAAAGAGGCTCCTGTGAACGACACTGATGGCAATACTGCATGCCGCGAGGTCGTGAAATCGAACGAAAACATACTGCTTCCTTGTCAAAAATTATCTTGTATATATGTTTTTAATAGCATATAGTTTGCAGGCGTACCTTTGCAACATCTGAAAGGTAGCACTCGAAAAGCGTAGCTTCAATAGGCTATCTTTTGCATAACCGCTAAATGCGACATTCAAACCAATAGGTTTTTTATTACATATGTTCAAGGTCGTCATCAATCCCCATTGGGAAATCACGCACAGTGCTGATGCGCCGCTGGATACCGCGGTTTTGCTCGGCCTTTTAATGTCGATACAAAAAACTGGTTCGATTTCCAAAGCCGCTCGCCTGGTCGACTTGTCCTATCGCTATTCCTGGGGTTTGTTGCGCGATGCGGAAAAGATGTTCGGCACGCCACTATTGAATACCGACCGCGGACGCGGCACGACTTTGACGCCTTTGGCTGAAAAGCTGATCTGGGCCGATAGGCGCATACGTGCACGTTTATCTCCCACGCTGGAAAGTCTGGCGTCCGAACTGGAAAGTGAAATCGGCAAAACCATCGTCGGCAAAACCAAACCTTTGCGTCTTGATGCCAGTCATGGCTTCGCGGTCGATGCCTTGTTGCATCAATTGACGGAAGCGAATCTGCCGGTAGACTTGCGCTATCGCAACAGCACCGATGCAGTCGCCGCCTTGTCGCGCAACGAATGCGATCTGGCTGGCTTCCACGTGCCTTTGGGAGAATTCGAGAAAAAGGCGGTCGAGCGTTACACGCAATGGCTGAACCCACGCGAGCATTGCCTGCTGCATTTGGCGGTACGTACGCAGGGCATGTTCGTCGCGCCGGGCAATCCGAAAAAGATCCTGACTTTGCAAGACCTGACGCGTCCGGGTGTGCGCTTCGTGAATCGGCAAGCGGGTTCAGGAACACGCATGTTGCTGGAATTGATGCTGGCTGGCGCGAATATCTCGCCTTTTGATATTGAAGGTTATCAAAGCAACGAGTTCACGCATTCTGCGGTCGCTGCTTTTATAGCCAGTGGCATGGCGGATGTCGGCGTCGGCGTACAAACGGCAGCACATCGTTTCAGCCTTGATTTCATTCCACTGATACGTGAACGCTATTTCCTGGCCATGCCACTGGCTATCATGGACGATCCGTTGATACAACTGGTGATAGACGTAGTGCAGTCAGGTTATTTCCGCAAAGTGATCAATGGACTGGCAGGTTACGATTCCAGCGATACCGGAAAAATTCTGCTGTTGTCGGAAGCGTTCGGCCACGCCAAGACGGCCGTAGCGTAAATACAAGGCCGCCGCATAATCGCGTAGCGGCCAAGTCAGACAATCAAAGAGTTTTCCTTGCCTGGTTTTTGCCTTCTTGACATGCTATTTAAGAATGGCGATACCCTTGATATGCGCATACAAGGATTTGCCCGGCACCAGATCCATAGCCACGTATGACTTGCTGGTAATCCGCGCCAGCAAGCGTGTGCCATTCGCGTCCAGCCCGACCATCACCTGCCCCGCAGCATCAGCCGATAATTCCGTTACGGTTACCGCAACGATATTCAATATGCTGGTATCGCGTTGCGGTGCAAGACTTAAACTCACGTCGCGTGCCTGCACGCGTATCCGCACTTGCTGGCCTATGGTTGCACTTTGTTGCGGCAACAAGAGCTGACCGCCTGAGAATGTAGCCGACGTCAAATGGTAGTCAGGGTCATGTGCGCTGATGGTCGCAGTCACCAAGGCACTAGCCGAATCGCCATGCGCCACATCGAGATCCAGACGCGTCAGCAAATCATTGGTGGCACCGCTCGCGATGACCTTGCCGCTTTCCAGCAACACGAGATGATCGGCGAGACGCGCAACTTCATCCGACGAATGACTGACGTATAAAATCGGGATATCCAGTTCATCATGCAGACGTTCCAGATACGGCATGATTTCGCTTTTGCGTTTTGCATCCAGCGCCGCGAGCGGTTCATCCATCAACAAAATACGCGGGCTGGTCGCCAATGCGCGCGCAATGGCGACACGCTGACGTTCACCGCCGGATAATTTATCCGGCTTGCGCTGCATCAAGTGGCCGATATCCAGCAGGGCAAGCGCTTGGTCAAGTGACACGTGGCGCGACGGGCTTGCGATGCGCCGCATGCCATATTCAAGATTGCGCTTTACATCGAGATGCGGAAACAAGCTGGCTTCCTGAAAAACATAACCTAGCGCCCGCCGATGAGTCGGTATGAATATGCCGCACGCATCATCTTGCCAAACTTCGCCATTGACTTCTAGGCAGGCGTCGCTGGCGCGTTCCAGTCCGGCAAGCACACGCAGGCAAGTGGTCTTGCCAGAACCTGATGGGCCAAACAATGCGGTTACGCCACGGCCCGGCAGTGTCAGATCGACATCCAGTGTAAAAGCACCGTAGCCCAACTTGAAGCGCGCATTGATTTGATTCTCGACCTTGCTCATTTGCGCCTTCCGGTCGGATTCAAGGTGTACAACGCAACCAATACCAACATCGAGAAGATCACCATGCCGGCAGCAAGTCCGTGCGCCTGCGTATATTCGAGTGCTTCGACATGATCATAAATCTGAACGGAAATCATGCGGGTTTCGTTCGGTATGTTGCCACCTATCATCAGCACCACGCCAAACTCGCCAACGGTATGCGCGAAGCCCATCACTACAGCTGTCAGATAGCCGGGTTTTGCCAAAGGGAGAATGACGGTAAAGAAAGTATCGAGTGGCGATGCGCGCAAGGTTGCGGCAACTTCCAATGGTCTATCGCCGATCGCTTCAAAAGCATTCTGGAGCGGCTGCACGACAAACGGCATTGAATAGAAAACCGAGCCAACCACCAGACCGGCAAAGCTGAAGGGCAGGGTGCCAAGGCCCAGCGCCTGCGTCAATTGTCCGATCGGCCCATTGGGCCCCATGGTGACCAGCAGATAAAAACCAATGACAGTCGGAGGGAGAACAATGGGGAGTGCGATCAACGCACCGACCGGACCCTTGAGCCAGGAGCGCGTGCGCGCCAGCCACCACGCGATCGGCGTACCAATCAACAAGAGTATGAGTGTGGTGAGACTGGCTAACTTGAGGGTTAGGACAATCGCACCGATGTTTTCATCGGTGAACAAAACAGACCTCGCTTACAGATCGTAGCCGAAACTGCGGATGACAGCTTTGACTGGTTCTGATTGCAGATACTTGGTGAACTCTGCAGCAGCCTTGTTATCTTTGCCTTTGGTCAGGATCACAGCGTCCTGGCGAATCGGGTTGTGCAAATTTGCCGGAACGATCCAGCCGGAACCGGATTTGATCTTGCCGCCTTCAACAACTTGCGACAATGCGACGAAACCGAGTTCTGCATTGCCGGTAGCAACGAATGTGTAGGTTTGACCGATGCTTTCGCCTTGTACAAATTTAGCTTGCAAGCTGTCGTACACTCCGAGTTTTTTCATGGCCTCTTCCGCAGCCAAACCATACGGTGCAAATTTAGGTGTAGCCAATGCGATGTGCGCGAAACTGTTCTTCTTTAGGATCTCGCCTTTGGCATCGACGTAGTCAGGCTTGGCCGACCACAACACCAAATTGCCGGTTGCGTAGGTGAAACGTGAACCGGCAACAGTACCGTTTTCTTTTTCCAGTTTGGCCGGTGTTTCATTATCCGCGGCCAGGAACATATCGAAGGGTGCGCCATTCTGGATTTGTGCGTAGAACTTGCCGGTTGCGCCAAAGGTCGCCACGACTTTATGGCCGGTTGCTTTTTCGAAATCAGCTGCGATCACTTTCATCGGTGCTGTGAAGTTAGCCGCAACAGCGACTTGTACTTCTTCTGCTTGTGCAGCGAAGGAAACACCAAGGGACAACAAACCGGCAATCAGTGTGCGAGAAATATTTTTCATGATGGCTGTGAAGAAAATTTCAAAACGAGTTGAATAAGAGATCAAGAATTTTTCAAGATGCGACCGCGAGAATGATGTGCGATGCCTTGATCAAGGCCGATGCGCGTACGCCTTCTTTCAGACCAAGCACTTTTACACTCTCATTGGTAATGATGGACGCAACGGTTTTACCACCCGGCAGTTCGATCACGACTTCTGCATTCACTGCGCCTTCCTGACAGCGCACGACGGTGCCGGTGAGGCGATTGCGCGCACTGGTTTTCATGTTTTCATCGACAGTCAGAATGATCCACTGCGCCTTCACCAAGGCATAGGCTTCGCTGCCGACTTCCAGTGCCAGATGCTCGGCGCTGTCATTGGTAATGATGGCGGCCAACTCTTCACCACGACCGATGTCGAGAATGATTTCTGCGTTTACTGCCCCCATTTTTACTGCGGTAACAGTGCCGAGAAACTGGTTGCGTGCGCTGGTTTGCATATCGAATCTCCGGCTCATTGTGTAGTACTGATCAAAGTCATCCATCGTGCGGCCAAGTGCGGATGGCACTGCCGCCCATTCGTGCTCTAGGCGACGATAGGTGGCGACCATGCGTCTTCCATATTCGGTCAGACAAGTACCGCCGCCAGTGCTGCCGCCAGGTTGGCGAATGACAACTGCTTCGTGTGACAGGTTGTTGATTGCATCGACCGCCTGCCACGCAGCCTTGTAGCTCATGCCCATCGCGGTTGCTGCCGAAGAAATGGAGCCGGATGCATCTATGCGTTCCAGCAACTCCAGATGGTCCCAGCGTTTGCCGCGGTTCTTGGACAAGCCTTCCAGCTTGATGGGGGATTCGGGCTTGCTCATTGATGGCTCAACTTGAAAATGGATTACTGCATAAAAATCGTGATCGCACAGCCGCTATAATACACGTTATTACTTTTAACGACATAACGAAATCCAGTAAGAATAACCCTGCTGTTGAATACCCTTTTTGCATTTAGGTCATAGGCGAATTTGGCGATGGAATCGGATACAGCAATGACTGTCGGCACCGTTGCCGCTGGCCGTATCGGTCTACGCGTCTTGCGTCTGTTGCATGCATTCGACGTCAAGCTGCACTACATGGATAGGCACCGTCTGCCAACCGCAGTGGAAAAAGAGTTGAACCTGACTTACCACAGCACGCTGGAAAGCCTGACCAAAGTCTGCGACGTGGTGACATTGAACTGCACATTGCACCCTGAAACAGAACACATGGTCAACGAAAAACCGTTGAAAAATTTCAAGCGCGGCGCGTACATCATCAACACCGCACGCGGCAAACTGTGCGATCGCGATGCCATCGTTGCAGCATTGAAGAGTGGGCAATTGGCTGGTTATGCCGGTGACGTCTGGTTCCCACAGCCAGCACCGGCAGATCACCCATGGCGCACCATGCCGCACCACGGCATGACACCACACATTTCCTGCACCAGCCTGACAGCGCAAACACGTTACGCAGCGGGTACGCACGAAATTTTGGAATGCTACTTTGAAGGTCGTCCTATCAGGGACGAATACCTGATCGTGCAAGGCGGCAAATTGGCTGGTGTTGGCGCGCACTCATACAGTGACGGTAACGCAACCAAAGGCTCGGAAGAAGCCGCCAAGTTCAAAGTCGCGTAACAGAAATTCTCAAAAAATAGCCCATCGAATTACCGGATTCGATGGGCTGATATTTGATCTTGTGCCGACGCAGTCAAAATCGGTATTTTTACTGAATCGTTTTGCGACGAGTTCAGCAATGTTGATTTGCTGTTTTTCAGGCGAGTGCTTCTTTCGCTGCTTGTTCCGGTGTCAGGCCTTCATAAAATTGATCTGTGAACCATTCGATCTGTTCTTCGATATGATCTTGCGCCTCTTCCAGAGTAGCGCCTGCAGCGACTAAAAATCCTTCTACTTCTATGCACCAGTTAATCAGTGCCAGTGTTTCAGGATCCAGTTCTTCTTCTTTCTTGGCCATGATTTTGTCTCCTGTTTAGTCTTCGATGACAACAGTTTCACATGAGAGAAGCGTGAAGGAAAGTATTACAAGAGGTTTTTCTATTGAAGCAATCGCAAATTTTCAGTCGGCAACGTTAGTTGCCGACTTGATTCTTCAAGGTCGGATTTCTGTCGATAATCAAAATGGCGAATTGGAAATGAAAATAGCGCGGAGGTCCGCGCTATTATTTACTGACCTTCGAATACATCTTCGCTGGCTATTTTCAATTCCTTCGCTTCTTCCACCATCCTGCGATGTGCGATGCGTTTGCGCATGATCTCCGCATGTTGTTTCGCCGTCATAGGCGGCGTTGTCATCAAGTCTTTCAACAATGCGATATTGGTGTAGTTGTTTTTAATGAGACGGCCCAAGTTGCTTGACTCCGTAGTTAAGTATCAACATCACTGTCCACCGGACAACCGGCAAACATTTAAAACGATCACGTTATTGTATTTTGCACCAAATTAAGGTCTTTATCACGACCGATGAAAAAATAGCCCATGCGCGCAACACACGCTCAAAGAGCGTAAAACGAAAAAAAGCCCCGCAAGACTTTGGCTGCGGGGCTTAAAACCTTCCTTGAGAGGGAAAGAGGAGACTCGGTAAAAACTTTGTTCGGTGATGCAGGTCAACCTTGTTGACCAATTGCTGCTGCACAACGCTTCGTGATGCGAGCTTTAAGCTGTGCCACGCTTGGGCGCAAAACCTTCGCAACAATCATGCTAGTCAGACCGCCGCTGCCGTTCATCAGCACCGCGGCGAATAACTCTTGCAAACGCGGCGACCACTGCAACATATATGCGATATAACTGGCATGGAGGTTGCGTACTAAGGGTCGCATTAAAATTAATCCAGATAAATGCTAATTCGCGTTCAACGCATTATGTTGCAGTTGCGTTAAGCGTAAGCAGCCTGGAAACGCAGTTTCGAAGCGACTTGCGGTTTTGCTTGTGCAATGCGGTTTGCTTTGCTGAACAGAGCAGTACGCGAGATAACGACTGGTGCAGCTACTTTAGCGATAGCGCGGGTCACTGTCGGGGCTTGTTCAAATGCGCGCATACGCAATTGAGCAGCCAATTCTGGGTTCGATTGAGCGATTTGATTTGCTTTGCGATACAGGGCGAATGATGTGGACATGATGTTTTCCTTCTCTCTAAATTTAATAAACCTTGTTGATGAATTGAAGTATAGGGATGCGAGAGATATAAATCTAATTTCAATTTTAGATATGAGTTATACTTTTTGTGAATAATGTAAAATTAATTAATTTCCTTGTAGAAATAAACCTATGAGCTTTTTAACCTTGGATTTAAATCTGCTGCGTGTCTTCGACGCAGTCATGACAGAACAAAATTTGACGCGTGCCGCCAATCTATTGGCGATGACGCAACCGGCTGTATCGAATGCGCTGCGACGTCTGCGCGACACGCTAGGCGACGAACTTGTAATACGCACCGCACATGGCGTCAAGCCGACTTCGCGGGCAACCGAGTTGTGGCCTATTGTGCGGCGTGCGCTGTCAGATTTGGAAGCGGCAGTGACACCTGATACTTTTGATGTATCGCGTGCCACCACCACATTCAGAATGGCAATGGCTGACGCCACTGCCGCCTTGTGGTTGCCTTTCCTGGTGCGCGCGATCGAAAAGGAAGCGCCTGGCTTGAATGTACGTATGGTGCCGCTGACTACGCGTGAACCGCGGCCCATGCTGTTGCGTGGTGATATCGATCTGGCAATCGGGTTTTTCCCGGGCGTCGCTGCACAATTGGCGAGCGGACAAAACACTGCCGTTTCGCAAATTCGTCATGAGCGGCTGTACACGGGTGAATACGTATGCGTGATGCGGAAAAATCATCCTTTGGCAAAGGAAGAACTGACGCTGGATTCATACTGCGAAGCGCATCATTTGCTGGTGAGTTTTTCTGGCCGTGCAAAGGGTTTGATGGATGATGCCTTGTCAGAACTTGGCCGCGAACGCCGGATTCTATTGACGGTGAACCAGTTTTTTACAGCGGGAAAAGTCGTCGCGAGCTCGGATTTGATTACGGTACTACCGCGTCACTTGATCGCGTCTACCGGCATGGCCGAAGCATTGGTCGCGAAGGATTTGCCATTCGTGTTGCCTGATGTTCACGTCGATATGCTGTGGCATGAACGCGATGCGCGAAACCCCGCGCATAAATGGCTGCGTGAGCAATTGATCGCCAGTACCGATGATGGAATTGGTCGCAATTTCAAAAAACGTATTTAATCTGGTTTTCTTTTGAATTGTTATTTGCTCCATTTATCAGCCCCGCTAGTTGCGGGGTTTTTATATTCACATGCGATTGAGCGCCATTGTAAAAATCACTAGCGAAATGCATCGCCATGTAAAAAATGCATATCAGAAATATTATTGAACTCGCAAGACCCAATTCAGTCCTATTTTTTCGATTCATCAGATTTAGGTTTGTATGCCACGCACAAAAAAAATAATGATGTGGAGCACGGTTGGATTATTGGTAATCCCGCTGGTCTTTGTCTTGTTCATGCTGATGTTCGACTGGAATGCTGCGCGCCCGTGGATCAACCAACGCGTAAGTGAAGCAACTGGACGCAATTTTTCCATCAATGGTGATCTGGCTCTTGACTGGCAACGCGCACAACCTGCAACAGACACTTGGCGCGACTGGATTCCGGTTCCGCGTCTGAGTGCGCACGACGTCACTTTAAGTAATCCGTCTGGATCAAAAGACGACACCAATATGGTCGAAGTCGGCCACATTATTTTTTCAGTTAATCCATTACCTTTGCTGGCGCAAACTATTGTGATCCCGACTTTGCAGCTTGACGACCCCATTGTGAGGCTCGAGCGCAAACGCGATGGACAAAACAACTGGACGTTCAAGAAAAACGAACCGTCGCCATGGACTATTGATCTGCAGCGCCTGCTTTTTTACAAGGGTGAAATCACCTTGAAAGATGAGATCAAGCATATCGATGCAAAAGCAAGCATCGATTCGCTTGAACCAACAGCGCAAAATGATTACGTGGTTGGCTGGAAATTATCCGGTACTTTCAACGGCGCAAAAATTAGTGGTGACGGCAAGGCAGGGGCCTTGCTCGCATTGAAAAATGTGGATAAACCTTTTCCGCTGGCGGCAAACCTGAATGTAGGTAAAACCTCGATACGAATCAATGGCACGGTGACCAAGCCGCAAGAACTGGCGGCGATCAATATGCGATTGCATTTGTCCGGTGCCAGCATGGCGGATCTGTATCCGATTACTGGAATTACCTTACCGAAAACACCTGAATTTTCAACTGAAGGCCAGCTTACCGGCGTCACCAACACGCTCGGCGGCAAATGGACTTACGATAAATTCAAAGGTAAAGTCGGCGAGAGTGATATCGGCGGCACACTGACCTATGAATCAAAAAATCCGCGGCCATTATTGTCTGGAACTGTTGTTTCCAACCTGTTGCGTTTAAGCGATCTTGGCCCTGTCATCGGTGCAGATTCCAACGAAAGTAAAAAGGAACGTGGTGTCGCACCAAATCAACCGTCAAACAAAGTATTGCCGATTGAAAAATTCACGACCGAGCGCTGGGGCAGCATGGATGCAGACGTCAAGATCACAGGCCGCAAGATTGTGCGTGATGAATCCCTGCCTATCGAAAACCTTGATACGCATTTGAAATTACAGGACCGCGTTGTCACATTAACGCCTTTGAATTTTGGCGTAGCCGGTGGCAATATGATTGCAAATATCAAGATGGATGGTCGCAATGACCTTATCAAAGCAGAGATAAAACTATCTGCGCGTCATCTTAAACTCAAACAGTTGTTCCCTACCTTTGAAGCGATGCAAGCCAGCTTTGGTGAAGTGAATGGTGATACCTCCTTATCTGCTACGGGTAATTCGATAGCCAGCATGATGGCTTCATCGAATGGTGAAATCAAGGCGCTGATCAATGAAGGCACTATCAGCAAACTATTGCTCGAACAAATCGGTTTGAATGTAGGTAACGTGGTTTTATCGCAGGTATTTGGCGACAAGCAGGTCAAATTGAATTGCATGGCAAGTGATTTGTCAGTCACCAATGGTTTGATCCAAACCAGGACCTTGATGCTGGATACCGAAGATGCCATTCTCTACATCACAGGCAATATCGATCTGGCACAAGAAAAACTGGATCTGACTATCAATCCTAAAAGTAAGGGGATAAGGATAATTTCCTTGCGCGCACCGCTATATGTCAAAGGTGATTTTAAAACACCGAAAGTAACGATCGACAAGGGCGTGGTGGCTTTAAAAACCGGTGGTGTGATTGCTTTGGGAGCGCTGGGACCAGTAACTGCCTTGTTGCCACTGATTAATATCGGATCTCAAGCCGAGACAGACAATAAATGCGCGATACTTTTAAAAGAAGCTCAGGAAAAACCCGTCGCACCGCCACCTGGTAAAACGTATAAAAAAGCTGCGGATAAAAAGAAATAATCTTCTTTTTATCAAACTTGATAATTACCGATATCGATATTTACAGAGTTAAGCAGACAAGAGTTTTTCTTCTTTCAGCAGCGAATAGAACTGCCTGACTATGCCGTATGCATAGCAGGCAGCGATTTTTTCCAGGAACTTTACAAAGTCCACCGGCGAATCTTCATTTGCGTTATCCGAAATCGTACGCACGATTGCAAACGGAATACCGAATTCAAAACAAACCTGTGCGGCTGCAGCACCTTCCATTTCAACTGCCAGTACATCCGGCAGATTGTCATTAATCTGATTTAACTCGAGTGCTGTGGAAATGAATTGATCGCCGCTTGCGATCAAGCCTTCATGAACAACTGGCCTATCAATAAAGAATTCCTGTCGGCTTGCTTCAGATATTGTTTCCAGGAATTCCTGATGAATAAATTGGCTGGCGGCTTGTGAAAGCAGGGTGGATAAGGCTTTGTCTGAATAGAAGTGAGACAAGCCAGTTAATGGCACTTCAAAGCGCGGAAACAGTGGGGACGCATTCATATCGTGTTGAACCAGTTGGTTAGCCACCACGATGTCGCCAATACGAACGGCTTTAACGGTTGCTCCTGCCACGCCAGTGAAGATGATATGGGTTACCCCGAAGCTTTCAATCAAGGTCGCTGTAGTCGCTGCTACGGCAACTTTACCTATCCGCGATAAAACGCAAACACTTTCAATTCCCCATAAGCGACCGCTGACGTAATTACGCATGCCACGTTTTAGCGTCACAGGGTCTTGCATTACCTCTATCAGTCCAGCTTGTTCTTCACGTAATGCACTGATGACACCGATCTTGATCTTTTGAGGACTCATGGTCTATAGATCAATAGTGTTCGGGATTTGCAGAGGCTTTTGACTTTGTTTTTTTGCATTTTGAGGTTTGGAAGGTGAATCTGGTTTTAACTTGATTGTTTATATATATGTTTAGTAGTAATAGTTAACACAGGGTGTTTTCTGTGGATAACCGTATAAGTGAGTTTGAAATCAAGAGCTTGGGAACAGGATAAACCCTGCATAAGCGGTGTATCTGGCATGAATAGATTCTGCATAAAAAAACTGCACGACCTTTTCATAACATTATCCACAAGCTATCCACGTGTTTAACAGAGGCTTATCCACAGCAGTTTTAGGGGTTTTTAGGCCTCCATCATGGTAGTCTTATCTCGTATTTTTACCGTTGATGTGGACTGAAAAGTCTTATTTTTGAAAGAATATTGATGACCAATTCTTCGAACCACAAGATCCAGCATTATATCAATGGCCGTTTGACGGAAACTGCGGGAGGTAGTCAGCAAGCGGTATTCAATCCGGCTACCGGCGAGGTAAGCGCGCATGTTGTATTGGCCAGTGATGCGGACGTCCAGGCGGTAGTCGCAGCAGCTAAGGCAGCTGCACCGGCATGGGCTGATACAGCACCATTGAAACGTGCCCGCATTCTATTCAAATTCAAGGACTTGCTGGAAAAGCATCATGATGATCTGGCGGCAGCGATTACCCGCGAGCACGGTAAAGTTTTCTCCGACGCAAAAGGTGAAGTTACACGCGGTATTGAGGTTGTCGAATTTGCTTGTGGCGTACCGCAGCTGTTGAAAACCCAGTTTACCGACAATATCGGTGGCGGCATTGATAACTGGAATTTGCGTCAGCCGCTAGGCGTCACGGTAGGAATTACACCTTTTAACTTTCCGTTCATGGTGCCAATGTGGATGGCACCGGTTGCGCTGGCAACAGGTAATACATTTATTCTGAAGCCTTCAGAGCGAGATCCTTCGCCATCTCTGATGGTTGCCGAGTTGTTGAAGCAGGCAGGGCTCCCTGACGGCGTTTTCAACGTCTTGCAGGGAGATAAACAGGCAGTAGATGGCTTGCTGCAGCACCCTGATGTAAAAGCCGTATCTTTCGTCGGATCGACGCCAATCGCGGAGTACATTTACACCAGCGGTGCCGCACGTAAAGGTCCGTATCCCTTGCGTGTCCAGGCGCTAGGCGGTGCGAAAAATCATCTGGTGGTGATGCCGGATGCAAATCTGGAACAGGCGGTTGATGCCTTAATAGGCGCAGCTTACGGTTCCGCCGGCGAGCGCTGCATGGCTATCTCTGTCGCTGTTGCAGTTGGCAGTGTTGCGGATAAATTGGTCGAAGCCTTGATCCCTCGCGTGAAATCGCTGAAGGTTAAAAACGGCATGGAAGCCGATGCGGAAATGGGCCCGGTAGTCAGCGCAGCGCATAAAGCGAAAATTGAAGCGTATATTGAGGCTGGCGTACAGTCTGGAGCGAAGTTACTGGTAGATGGACGTAATTTAACCGTAGATGGTCACAGTAAAGGATTTTTTCTCGGCGGATGTCTGTTTGATAGTGTGACTCCAGAGATGACGATTTACAAGGAAGAGATTTTTGGTCCGGTTTTGTGCGTTGTTCGCGTACCTGACTTTGCTGCTGCACTTGAATTAATCAATGGACATGAATTTGGCAATGGTGTGGCCTTGTTCACTTCCGACGGAAATACGGCGCGTGAATTCTCCCGTCGGGTCGAAGTCGGCATGATTGGTATTAATGTGCCAATTCCAGTGCCTATGGCCTGGCATTCATTCGGTGGCTGGAAACGATCGATGTTTGGTGATACCCATGCTTATGGCGAAGAGGGGATCAAGTTTTATACGCGCTATAAGTCCATCATGCAGCGTTGGCCAGAATCCATATCAAAAGGCGCGGAATTTACGATGCCGACCAGTAAGTAATCTTGTTCGAAGCAGCATCTGTCAGTCGACTGTAAGTACGGTCGGCGATGATAGGTGTTGCTAGCCGAGAGAGGATCGCTCGTCATATATAACAACCAATAACGATAGAGACAATGGCCGAATCCGCAGGGAAGTACGACTACATCATAGTAGGGGCAGGGACCGCCGGTTGCGTATTAGCCAACCGTTTGACACAAGATCCAAATATCTCGGTTCTGCTATTGGAGGCCGGGGCCAAGGATGATTATGGCTGGGTTCATATTCCAATCGGGTTCATCCATACAGCTGACAATCCGCGCACCGACTGGCAATATCGCACTCAGCCGGAAGCTGGTCTGAATGGGCGCAGCCTGCTGTATTCAAGTGGGAAAATATTAGGCGGCTCTTCATCCATCAATGGAATGATTTATCAGCGTGGTCAGGCACAAGATTATGATCGCTGGGCTGAGTTGACCGGCGATGATAGTTGGCGCTGGGATCAGATATTGCCCTTGTTTAAAAAATCTGAGGATTATGCTCACGGCGCGGATGACTTCCATGGTACAGGCGGCGATTGGCATGTGGAAAAACAGACTATCCGCTGGGATATCCTCGATGCTTTCCGTGAGGCTGCGGCACAAACCGGCATCCCAAAGTGTGATGATTTCAATCGCGGAAACGCCGTAGAAGGTTGCGGGTATTTCGACATCAATCAAAAAAACGGTTTACGCCTGAATACCGCCAAGGCTTTCTTGCGGACAATCATACGGCGCGGCAATCTGGATATCATGACCGGCTCGCAAGTAAAGCGCCTGATTATTCAACAAACGGAACAGGGTAATATTTGCACTGGAGTTGAGTTTTTCGGTGGAGGTAGGGAATGGACGGCCGATGTTTCACGTGAAACAATCTTGAGCGCAGGGACGTTTGGGTCGCCGCAAATCTTGCAGCGATCAGGCATAGGCCCACTTGCGTTACTGCAGCAGCACGGAATTACACCGGTACAAGATCTCCCTGGTGTAGGGGAGAATCTACAGGATCACTTGCCGATGAAGATGGTTTTCAAGATGAGTGGTGCGAAATCTCTGAACGGGATGGCAAATGGCTGGCTGCATAAAGCATCACTAGGTTTGCAGTATCTGCTAAAGAAAAACGGCCCCTTGACAACAGTGCCTGCACCTTTGGGTATGATGCTGCGATCAGATCAGGCTCAGCCTAGTCCGGATCTTTTCTTTCAGGTACAACCCTGGTCGCAAGAGTTTGCCGGTGCGCCTCTGGACTCTTTCCCTGCTTTTACTGTGAGCGTATCGAATCTGAATGCTACGTCACGGGGCAGGGTGCAAATCACTTCCTCGGATATCACGCTACCGCCCGCGATTACAAGCAATTATTTAAGCACGTCGGAAGATCAGGAAAAAGCCAAGGCTGCTATCCAGCTGACACGCAAGATAGTCGCTGCTTCGGCATTACAAGCTTATGCCTTGGTAGAAGTGCAAGTCGACGATGATCTGTTGCGACTGGCGGGCAAGATTGCTTTTGCAGGTGCCAATCCTGTAGGGACTTGCAAGATGGGTAGTGCCGCGGATGCCTCGGCTGTTGTGGATAGTGAGCTTAGGGTGCGTGGGATTGCCGGTTTGCGAATTGTGGATGCTTCCGTGATGCCGACTATTCCTGCCGGTGATACGGGCGCCAGCACTATCATGATTGCAGAAAAAGCGGCCAAGCTGATGCGGGCAAATAGATAGTTGCCAACTTTGACGGTGCTCAGGTCGTAATTAGTGCCAGACTAAACCGTCGAAAAGAAGTGGTACAGTGACAAGGCGGAGTTTTATAAATAAGCGATGACGGACTATGTAATTCTGGCGGCGGCCGCCTTTTTGGCTGGAATGATAGACGCCGTAGTCGGCGGCGGCGGCCTGATCCAGATTCCCGCCTTGTTTTCAGCCTTGCCTAATACTGCGCCGGCTACGCTTTTGGGCACCAGCAAATTCGCAGGCATCTGGGGCACAGGTGCCGCTGCAGTCGGATTTGCCAAGTGGGTTAAATTGCAATGGAGTACGGCGGTACCTGCAGCGAGTGCGGCATTTGCCTTGTCCTTCGTCGGTGCCTATACCGTTACCCATATCCCTCCCGACTTCATTCGCAAGCTTTTGCCCTTCATCTTGCTGGCGGTCGCTACCTATACATACACAAAGAAAGACTTCGGCAGCGTTCATGCGCCGCTGCATGTAGGGAGTCGGGAAAAGGTATTCGCGATTCTGGTCGGTGGAGGCATCGGTTTTTATGATGGCTTTTTTGGGCCTGGCACCGGCAGTTTTCTGGTTTTCCTGTTTGTGCGTTTCTTCGGATTTGATTTTCTCGGCGCTTCAGCAGTATCCAAGGTGGTCAATGTTGCGTGTAATCTGTCGGCCTTGTTATGGTTTGGTTATAGCGGGCATTTGCTGTGGCAACTTGGGGTAGTGATGGCGATATGTAATGTACTCGGTTCGCTGATTGGTATTCGATTGGCGCTGAAACATGGAACAGGTTTTGTCCGAAAACTATTCCTGCTGGTTGTTAGCGGCCTGATTCTAAAGACTGGTTACGACGCCTTCATCGCATAAAAATGCTGACGTGATTGTTTCACGTGAAACAAAAGCCATCTAATTCAAAGCTAAAGCCGGGTTCCGGCGAAATAATCACAAAAAGACTTTATAATCTCGCCTCTGCTTACCGTCTCATCGAGGCGCATTATGATCTTTCCTACCAAATTTGATGTCATTGTTGTCGGCGGCGGTCACGCTGGGACTGAGGCCGCGCTCGCTTCCGCGCGCATGGGCCAATCGACACTTCTGCTTTCGCACAATATAGAAACGCTGGGACAAATGTCCTGCAATCCGTCCATAGGCGGAATCGGAAAAGGCCATCTGGTCAAGGAGGTCGATGCGATGGGCGGCGCGATGGCGATCGCGACCGACGAAGCTGGCATTCAATTCCGTATCCTGAACTCATCCAAAGGCCCGGCCGTACGTGCGACCCGCGCGCAAGCCGACCGCATCTTGTATAAGCAGGCGATCCGTTCGCGCCTGGAAAACCAAGCTAATCTGTGGTTGTTCCAGCAGGCCGTGGATGACTTGCTGGTTGAAGGTGACCGCGTCGTCGGTGCAGTGACGCAAGCTGGTATCCAGTTCCGCGCGCGTGCGGTAGTACTGACAGCCGGGACTTTCCTCGATGGGAAAATCCATATCGGCATGAATAATTATTCGGCTGGCAGGGCAGGCGATCCACCGGCGATTTCCTTGTCGGCACGTCTGAAAGAATTGAAGCTGCCGCAAGGTCGCTTGAAAACTGGTACGCCGCCAAGGATAGATGGTCGTTCTATAGACTTCTCCGTGATGCAGGAGCAGCCCGGTGATCTGGACCCGATTCCGGTATTTTCAGTGATGGGTTCGGTCGCTATGCATCCGAAGCAGATGCCATGCTGGATCACGCATACCAATGAGAAAACCCACGATCTGATACGCGGCGGACTTGATCGCAGCCCTATGTACACCGGCGTGATTGAAGGCGTCGGTCCGCGTTATTGCCCATCGATAGAAGACAAGATTCACCGGTTCGCCGGCAAGGAATCGCATCAGATTTTCCTTGAGCCAGAAGGCTTGACCACCAACGAATATTATCCAAACGGTATTTCCACCAGTCTGCCATTTGATGTGCAACTGGCCTTGGTGCAATCGATGCGCGGCCTCGAGCATGCGCACATCTTGCGTCCTGGTTATGCGATTGAATATGACTACTTCGACCCACGCGGTTTGAAGGCTTCGCTGGAAACCAAGGTTATCCAGGGCTTGTTCTTTGCCGGTCAAATCAACGGCACCACCGGTTACGAAGAGGCCGCAGCGCAAGGTATGTTGGCCGGTATCAACGCCGCTTTGCAAACGCAAGGACGCGATGCATGGACGCCGCGTCGCGACGAAGCTTACCTTGGCGTGCTGGTCGACGACCTGATTACCAAGGGCGTGCTGGAGCCATACCGGATGTTTACCAGCCGGGCGGAATACCGTTTGAGCTTGCGTGAAGACAACGCGGATATGCGCTTGACTGAGATTGGACGTCAACTCGGTTGCGTCGGTGATGCGCAATGGGCGATGTTTGAAACCAAGCGCGAAGCGGTTGCACGCGAGCTGGAGCGCCTGCGTTCGACTTGGGTCAGTCCTCGTATTTTGGCGGAAGCCGAAGCCGAGCGTGTTTTAGGTAAAGGGATAGAGCGAGAGTATGCACTTGCAGACCTACTGCGTCGCCCGAATGTTAGCTACGAAACCTTAATGAGTTTGAAGGGCATGGACGGCCAGGATCTGGGTGGCCCGGGTGTGGTTGAGCCAGCCGTGCGCGAGCAGGTCGAGATCCAATTAAAGTATGCCGGCTACATCGACAGACAAGCGAAAGAGGTCGAACGCCACGATCATTATGAAAACTTGAAGCTGCCTGACACCTTCGATTACATGGAAGTTAAAGGCCTGTCATTTGAGGTTAAACAAAAGCTGACCAAGCAAAGGCCGGAAACTCTGGGCCAGGCTTCGCGTATTTCTGGCGTCACGCCGGCAGCGATTTCGCTGTTGCTGGTGCATTTGAAAAAGGGCGGCTTCAAGGAGTTCGCTACCGTTCCAACGACAAATGAAGCTGCTGCATGAAGAGTTTTGACCGTGCGGCGCTGACCGCGATCTTGGCTGATGGTGCAAAAGCTTTGTCGCTGAATGTAAGTGACGTACAACTTACCAAGCTGATTGATTACCTGGCTTTGATGTCCAAATGGAATTCCGTCTATAACCTGACCGCTGTACGCGATCCAGTGCAGATGGTAACGCAGCATTTGCTTGATTCGCTGGCGGCGGTTTCTGCTTTCGATGGCGCAAAAAATGTACTCGATGTTGGTGCCGGCGGTGGTTTGCCTGGCATCGTGCTGGCGATTTGGGCGGCCGAAGCGCAACCGCAGATGCGCGTGTCCATGATAGATACGGTACACAAGAAAACTGCGTTCCTGACACAAGTCAAAGCAGAGCTGGGCTTGAGTAATGTTAGTGTCTACACCGCACGCGTGGAACAGTTTGAAGCGCCGCAGAAATTCGATGTGATCACCTCGCGTGCATTTGCAGAATTGAGTGACTTCGTAAATTGGTCTGGCCATTTGCTGGCCGACGGTGGCGAATTCATCGCCTTGAAGGGCGTCTCACCCGATGCTGAAGTGGCGCAGCTGCCCGCTGGCTGGAAGGTAAGAGAGGTGCGCGCCTTGCACGTGCCGACCTTGCAAGCCGAGCGTCATTTGATTTTCATAGAAAGGGTCGGGTCTTGAAAAAACTTTTTATTCTTGCGGCTGTCGCCGTTGCCGGTTTCAGCAATCCTGCATGGTCGCAACAGGTGCGCACGGTTGCTCAGGTGGACCTGACGCGTTATTTCGGCACCTGGTATGAGATCGCGCGCTTTCCGAATCGTTTCCAGAAAGATTGTGCGGCTAACGTTACCGCACAATACAACAAGCGTGCAGATGGCAATGTCGATGTCATCAATCAATGCAAGGAAGCCGATGGAAGAGTTGAGCAGGCGATCGGACTGGCGCGTATCGATAATCCTCAAACCAATGCCCAGCTGAAAGTGAGTTTTGCGCCCGACTGGTTGAACTGGATACCATTCATTTGGGCCGATTACTGGATCATTGATCTGGCGCAGGATTATTCCCTCGTCGCTGTTGGCGGTCCATCGCGCGATTATCTGTGGGTCTTGTCGCGCACGCCGAGTATTGCCGATGCCGATTACGAAGCCTTGGTGAATCGCGTGACCGCGCAAGGCTTCGATACTGCCAAGCTGGTAAAAACCGTGCAGGAAAAAGCAGCAAAGTAAGGGGAATGTTGTGTCAGTTGTTTATCGCTGCTGTTAAGCAATGCAGCGACCGGCGCTGATGTTTCCCGACGGACTGTTGCATCAAATTGACCACTAACTAAAACGAGAATATGGCAAAAATATTTTGCGTCGCCAATCAAAAAGGCGGTGTCGGTAAAACCACTACCGCAGTCAATCTGGCAGCAGCTCTTGCACAACTGAATCAGCGCGTACTGCTGGTGGATCTGGATCCGCAAGGCAATGCAACGATGGGCGCAGGTATCAACAAGGCCGAGTTGAAGTCTTCGATTTACGAAGTACTGCTTGGCATGGCTGATGTGAATACGGCGCGCATCACATCGGAAGCCGGCAGATTTGATGTACTGCCGGCCAACCGCGAGCTGGCGGGCGCAGAAGTTGAAATGGTAGAACTAGACAATCGCGAAAAGCGTTTGAAGGATGCGTTGGCTGTAGTCGACGCCGAATACGATTTCATGCTGATCGATTGTCCGCCTGCCTTGTCGATGCTGACCTTGAACGGTTTGTGCGCCGCGCATGGCGTGATCATTCCTATGCAGTGTGAATATTACGCGCTCGAAGGTTTGTCGGATCTGGTGAATACGATCAAGAAGGTGCATGCAAAACTGAATACCGATTTAAAGATCATAGGCTTGCTGCGTGTGATGTTCGATCCGCGCATGACCTTGTCGCAACAGGTGTCAGCGCAACTGGAACAGCATTTCGGTGACAAGGTATTCAAGACCATCATCCCGCGCAATGTACGTCTGGCGGAAGCGCCATCGTACGGCATGCCGGGCATTAATTTCGATCCGGCGTCGAAAGGTGCGCAAGCATATCTGACTTTCGGCGCGGAAATGGTTGAACGCATCAAGGCGCTATAACACTCAGTGAAGAATAGGGCGCACTGCGCCACTTCGCTAATCAATCGATGTGAGGCAGGAATTATGGTCACGAAAAAACAAAAAGGTTTGGGTCGCGGTCTCGATGCATTGCTGGGCGGTGCGACGGATTTCAATGAGGCGGTTGCAGCCATTCCTGGCGCACCATCCGTATTGCAAATCACTGACATGCAGGCCGGTAAATATCAGCCGCGTACGCGCATGGATGAAGGCGCACTGAATGAGTTGGCCGCGTCGATCAAGGTGCAAGGTTTGTTGCAAGCGATTCTGGTGCGGCCAATTGCATCAAGCAATGGCAAAGCACGTTACGAAATCATTGCAGGCGAACGCCGTTTCCGCGCCGCGCAACTTGCCGGCTTGACCGAAGTGCCAGTGCTGGTCAAGGAAGTCGACGACGAAGCCACCGCGGCGATGGCGCTGATTGAAAATATCCAGCGCGAAGATTTGAATCCGCTGGAAGAAGCGCAAGGCATACATCGCTTGATCGCTGATTTTAATTTTACGCATGAGCAAGCCGCGACGGCAGTCGGTCGTTCGCGCAGTGCAGTGTCAAATCTTTTGCGTTTACTGAATCTGGCCAAGCCGGTACAAACCATGTTGATGGCAGGTGACATCGACATGGGCCACGCACGCGCATTGTTGGCGGTCGATAGCGCTACGCAAATCAATTTGGCGAATCAAGTGGTTGCCAAGCGCATGTCCGTGCGTGAAGCAGAAAAGCTGGTGGTGCGTTCCACACTGGAACAAGCCGGTGGCAACAAGCCGCGCGCCAGCGGCAAGGAAAAATCGCGCGACATCACGCGTCTGGAAGAAGAGTTGTCAGATGCGTTGGCAACCCAGGTTGTCATCAAACTGGGTGCGAAAAACAAAGGTCAGTTGATCATCGATTTTGCCGATCTGGATGCGCTGGACGGCATTCTTTCTAAATTGCGTGAAACTTCCTGATCGTCAGCAAGCGAATAACTAAGTGATAGCAGGGCGCAATGTCCGATATTTCACCAAGCCTGCTTTCCGAAGGCGTCTCAAATACTCTCCCTACCATCCTGATCTTGCCCGGCTTGGGCAACTCAGGTTTAGGGCATTGGCAAACCCATTGGGCAGCGACTCTGTCAAATGTCGTGCGTGTGCAACAGCGGGAATGGGATGCGCCGCAACGTAACGCGTGGGTTGATGCCTAGAACGCAGCGCTACTTAATATAGATGGCCCGGTGATTCTGGTGGCGCATAGTCTGGGCTGTGCGCTCGTAGCCTGGTGGACGCTGGAATATGGGCATGCTGCGCATGCGAGCAAGATGATCGGTGCCTTGCTGGTAGCGCCTGCCGATGTCGAGCAAGCGGATTTCCCGGTCGCCACTAGCGGGTTCGCTCCCATGCCACGCCTGCGCTTGCCATTCAAGACGACGGTCGTTGCGTCATCGAATGATCCATGGTGTGCGTTGCCAAAAGCCCAATCTTTTGCTGCGGACTGGAATGCGCAATTTATTTCCATTGGTGCTTGCGGTCATATCAATGCCAAGAGCAATCTTGGCGACTGGCCGCTGGGTCGTGAATATTTGGCGGCGTTGGCATAAGGCAAATATCCGGAGGATAGGTCAGCGATTGTCATTCAACTGTCACCAATACATCGATTTTTCAACCAGCAAACGTTTGACGGTGCACCAGTTAAGCCCTTATAATCCCGTGGCTTCATGGAACGCACGACTTAATTCACTCCAGCCCAAATAGTTTGATCGCAAGATCGCCAAGGGCTGCACCATTTGGACCCAGTATGCTGCCCGTCGTCCTCTTGCAACTCGCGACTACGGTAATCGCCAGCATTATTGCCGGTTTGATCGCTGGGATGCCGGCGCTGTATTCGGCGCTGTTAGGTGGGTTGTGCTGCGTGGTGCCGAATGGTTTGTTTGCGCTACGTTTGTTTTCCGCTGCGCGAAAATCCGAGTCTGTTAATCCGATGACTTTTTTCATCGGTGAATTTATCAAGATTGCATTGACGATTGCTCTGTTAGGAGCGGTGGTCTGGTTGTACCGCGATTTGAATTTGCTGGCGCTGGTCGCCGCGTTCATTGTGGCGCTAAAAAGTTACATCATCTTATTATTTAGGCACTGACATGGCGACTGAAATGGCTACTGCAGGGGCGGCACACGCAGCACCGACCGCTTCCGAATATATCGTCCACCATCTGGGACATTTTTCGACCAAGCATCAGGACAAGATCGTTGATTTTTCGATCATTAATATGGACACGATTTTCTGGTCCATTTTTGCTGGCGTCGTTGGTAGCTTTTTCATGTGGCTGGCAGCACGCAAGGCTACGTCCGGCGTTCCAGGTCGTTTCCAGGCTGCGGTTGAAATGGTCGTCGAAATGGTCGACAACCAGGCCAAATCGATAGTCCACGGCGATCGTTCTTTCATCGCGCCATTGGCATTGACCGTATTTGTCTGGGTTGCACTGATGAACTCGCTGGATTTCTTGCCAGTTGATATGTTCTCGGAGTTTTTCAAAGCAGTCGGCATCGATCACATTATCCCGTATCACCGCGTGGTTCCTACTGCTGACTTGAATGGCACCATGGGTATCGCACTCGGCGTATTCGCGCTGATGATCTTCTACAACATCAAAATCAAGGGTGCTGGCGGTTTCGTTCACGAACTGTTCGCTGCACCGTTTGGTATTTGGCTTGCACCGTTCAACTTGCTGTTGAACATCATTGAATTCGCTGCGAAAACCGTTTCTCTCGCAATGCGGTTATTCGGTAACATGTTCGCCGGCGAATTGTTGTTCCTGTTGATTGCATTGCTGGGTTCGACCGCCACCGCGTTCGGTTTCTTCGGTCATGTACTTGCGGGCACTGTGTGGGCAATCTTCCACATCTTGATCGTCTTCTTGCAAGCGTTCATTTTCATGATGCTGACACTGGTGTATATCGGTCAGGCTCACGAATCGCATTGATGGTGTAAGTACTGGATTCTGTATTAACGCTTTTGGATTTTGATTTAACTTTTTGTATTAATTTTTGTATTAACTTAACTTTGAAGGAATTGTCATGACTGATCTCTCATTTGTAGCGCTGGCTTGTGGTTTGATTATTGGTCTGGGCGCAATCGGCGCTTGTATCGGTATCGCTATCATGGGTGGCAAATACCTTGAGGCTTCTGCTCGTCAACCAGAATTGATGAACACATTGCAAACCAAAATGTTCCTGTTGGCTGGTCTGATCGATGCTGCGTTCCTGATCGGTGTTGGTATCGCTATGTTGTTCGCATTCGCTAACCCGTTCATCGCTAAGTAATTCGGTCATTGACCGTTTCACGCTGAAGACATTTTCGGCATACGTTACTTAGAGAAGGAAATACCATGAACTTAAATGCAACTTTGATTGCGCAGTTCGTGGTCTTCTTCATCCTGGCAGCTTTCACGATGAAATTCGTGTGGCCACCACTGATGAATGCGCTCGATGAGCGCGCCAAGAAGATCGCGGACGGTTTGGCAGCTGCCGAACGTGGCAAGTCTGATCTGGCAGCCGCTGAAAAGCGTGCCCAGGCAGAACTGACATCTGCGCAAGAAGCAGGTCAAAAGCGTATCGGCGATGCCGAGAAGCGCGGCCAAAGCATTATTGATGAAGCCAAGAAAACAGCCGCTGAAGAAGCTGCGCGTATTATCGCGACAGCCAAAGCAGACGCTGATCAGCAAGCAACCCAAGTTCGCGAAGCATTGCGTGACCAAGTTGCCGTCCTTGCAGTTAAGGGCGCTGAGCAAATTTTGAAGCGTGAAGTCAATGCTGCAGTCCACGCCGATCTGTTGAACCAACTGAAAGCCGAGCTGTAATCATGGCCGAACTCGCAACGATTGCCCGTCCTTACGCCGAAGCTCTGTTCCGTGTGGCGAAAGCCGCTGATTTGAATGGCTGGTCTGAACTGGTTTCTGAAATGGCACAGGTTGCTGCGAATCCCGATGTGTATGCATTGGCGCACAACCCGAAAATTTCGGATGACGTTATCAGCAGTGCATTCATCTCGGCGCTCAAATCGCCGGTTGGCGCTGAAGCGAAAAACTTCATCAACATGCTGGTGCAAAACGACCGCCTGACGCTGTTGCCGGAAATCGCGACACAGTTTCACGCATTGAAAAATGCGCAAGAAGGCGCCGCTGATGCAGAAATCGTCAGCGCGTTTGAACTGTCGTCAGCGCAGTTGACCGAGCTGGTCGCAACGCTGGAAAAGAAATTCGGCCGCAAGCTTAACCCGACCGTCGCTGTTGATAGCGCATTGATCGGTGGCGTGCGTGTCGTTGTTGGTGATGAAGTGCTCGACACCTCGGTGCGCGCGAAACTGCAACAGATGCAAGTTGCGTTGACTGCGTAATCGTCGTCCAAGCCTAGCCCAAGCTACAGAGAAAAATTTTAGGAGTTTATATGCAACTCAACCCGTCTGAAATCAGCGAACTGATCAAGAGCCGTATTCAAGGTCTTGGCGACACCGCTGAGATTCGCAATCAAGGCACGGTCATTTCCGTGTCCGACGGTATCTGCCGCATTCACGGTCTGTCCGACGTTATGCAAGGCGAGATGCTGGAATTCCCAGGCAATACATTCGGCCTCGCGCTGAATCTGGAACGTGATTCCGTCGGCGCCGTTATTCTGGGCGAATACGAGCACATCTCTGAAGGCGACACGGTTAAATGTACCGGTCGTATTCTGGAAGTGCCTATCGGTCCTGAACTGCGTGGTCGCGTCGTTAATGCTCTCGGTCAACCGATCGATGGCAAAGGTCCTATCAACACCAAGTTGACAGCACCTATCGAAAAAATCGCGCCAGGCGTTATTGCTCGTCAATCCGTTGATCAACCGATGCAAACCGGTATCAAGGCGATTGATGCGATGGTACCTATCGGCCGCGGTCAACGCGAACTGATCATTGGCGATCGTCAAACTGGTAAAACAGCTGTCGCGATCGATGCCATCATCAATCAAAAAGGTCAAAACGTAACGTGTATCTACGTTGCTATCGGCCAAAAAGCTTCTTCAGTCAAAAACATCGTTCGTTCGCTCGAAGCGCATGGCGCGATGGAATACACGATCGTGGTTGCTGCGACTGCTTCTGAATCGGCTGCGATGCAATTCGTGTCGGCGTACTCCGGTTGCACCATGGGCGAATACTTCCGCGATCGCGGTGAAGATGCGCTGATCGTGTATGACGATTTGTCGAAACAAGCGGTTGCATACCGTCAAGTGTCGCTGTTGTTGCGCCGCCCACCAGGCCGCGAAGCGTACCCTGGCGACGTGTTCTACCTCCACAGCCGTTTGCTCGAACGCGCAGCACGCGTCAATGTCGATTACGTCGAAGCTTTCACCAAAGGTGAAGTTAAAGGCAAAACCGGTTCGTTGACAGCTTTGCCGATCATCGAAACACAAGCTGGCGACGTTTCTGCATTCGTTCCAACCAACGTAATTTCGATTACCGACGGTCAGATCTTCCTGGAAACATCGTTGTTCAACTCGGGTGTCCGTCCTGCGATTAACGCTGGTATTTCAGTGTCGCGCGTTGGTGGTGCTGCTCAAACTAAAGTCATCAAGGGCCTGTCCGGCGGTATCCGTACCGATCTGGCGCAGTACCGTGAATTGGCAGCGTTTGCTCAGTTTGCTTCGGATCTGGATGCTTCGACTCGCAAGCAACTCGATCGCGGCGCACGTGTAACCGAATTGTTGAAACAAGCTCAGTACGCACCATTGTCGATTTCGTTGATGGCGGTTTCGCTGTTCGCGGTCAACAAAGGTTACTTCGATGACCTCGAAGTCAAACGTGTACTCGCATTCGAAGCAGGTCTGCACGGTTTCATGAAGTCCAGCCACGCAGCATTGCTGCAGAAAATCGAAGACACCAAAAAGCTCGAGAAAGATGACGAAGCTACTTTGGCTGCCGCGATTGCTGATTTCAAAAAATCGTTCTGATTCCGGGGCTATAAGGAGTAATAACTCATGGCTTCAGGCAAAGAGATACGTGGCAAGATCAAGAGCGTAGAAAATACGAAGAAGATCACCAAGGCGATGGAAATGGTCGCTGCATCCAAAATGCGTAAAGCGCAAGACCGGATGCGCGCGGCTCGTCCGTACAGCGACAAAATTCGTAATATCGCTGCCAACCTGTCGCAAGCCAATCCGGAATACACGCATCCGTTTCTGGTGAAGTCGGATGTGTCGAAAACGGTAGGTTTCATCATCGTGACGACTGACAAGGGTTTGTGTGGCGGTATGAACACGAACTCCTTGCGTATCGTGACCAGCAAGTTGCGCGAACTTGAAGCGCAAGGCAAGAAAGTCGAAACCGTTGCTATCGGCAATAAAGGTTTTGGTTTTCTGAATCGTATCGGCGCAAAAATTGTGTCTCATGCGGTCCAAATCGGCGATACACCCCACCTGGACAAGTTGATTGGTCCGGTCAAGGTGATGCTCGATGCGTATCAAGACGGCAAGCTGGACGCGGTGTATGTCGTATACACCAAGTTCATCAACACGATGAAGCAAGAGCCGATGATGGAGCAATTGCTGCCATTGGCCGCTGACGCGTTGAAGGCAGATGCAGATTCGCTGGCATGGGATTACATCTACGAGCCGGATGCACAAACCGTGATCGATGAATTGTTGGTGCGTTACGTTGAAGCGCTGATTTTCCAAGCTGTTGCAGAAAACCTCGCGTCCGAGCAATCGGCTCGCATGGTGGCGATGAAATCGGCAAGCGACAATGCAGGTAGCGTGATTGGCGAACTGAAACTGGTCTATAACAAGACGCGTCAGGCAGCGATTACGAAAGAACTTTCCGAGATCGTTGCCGGTGCGGCTGCGGTTTAATTCGATTGCTGGACAACTTCAAGCGTAAGCAAGGCGTTGTTCTCAACAACCAGATTTTAAATTTTATATATTGAAGGAACGAAAATGGCTGATGGCAAAATCGTTCAGTGTATCGGCGCCGTGGTGGACGTTGAATTCCCCCGCAATGCGATGCCTAAGATTTACGATGCCTTGAAGATGGCAGGCTCCGAGCTGACGCTGGAAGTGCAGCAACAGTTGGGTGACGGTATTGTTCGTACCATTGCGCTCGGTACATCCGACGGTTTGCGTCGCGGCATGATCATTCAAAACACTGGCAATCCAATCACAGTACCAGTCGGTACGGCTACTCTTGGCCGCATCATGGACGTGTTGGGTAACCCAATCGACGAATGCGGTCCTGTGAGCCACGAGCGCACAGCATCGATTCACCGCAAAGCTCCTGCGTACGACGAATTGTCGCCATCGCAAGATTTGCTGGAAACAGGCATCAAGGTTATTGACTTGGTTTGCCCGTTCGCAAAAGGCGGTAAAGTCGGTCTGTTCGGTGGTGCTGGCGTCGGTAAGACAGTCAACATGATGGAACTGATTAACAACATCGCTAAAGCACACAGCGGCTTGTCCGTGTTTGCTGGTGTCGGTGAACGTACTCGTGAAGGTAATGACTTCTACCACGAGATGGCTGACGCTAAAGTGGTTGATCTGGAAAATCCAGCCAACTCCAAAGTAGCGATGGTCTACGGTCAAATGAATGAACCACCAGGTAACCGTCTGCGCGTTGCGTTGACCGGCTTGACCATGGCTGAAGCGTTCCGTGACGAAGGTAAAGACGTGTTGTTCTTCGTCGATAACATCTATCGCTTCACACTGGCTGGTACCGAAGTTTCTGCGTTGCTGGGTCGTATGCCTTCGGCTGTGGGTTATCAACCTACGCTGGCTGAAGAAATGGGCCGTCTGCAAGAACGTATTACATCTACAAAAACTGGTTCGATCACCTCGATCCAGGCCGTCTATGTTCCAGCGGATGATTTGACCGATCCATCGCCAGCAACCACGTTTGCTCACTTGGATTCCACCGTTGTTCTGTCACGTGACATCGCATCGCTCGGTATTTACCCAGCGGTTGATCCACTCGATTCGACATCACGTCAATTGGATCCACTCGTTGTTGGTCAAGATCACTACGACACAGCTCGCGCTGTTCAAGGTACCTTGCAACGCTACAAAGAATTGCGCGACATTATCGCGATTCTGGGTATGGACGAGTTGGCACCAGAAGACAAACTGCTGGTCGCCCGTGCACGTAAGATGCAACGTTTCCTGTCGCAGCCGTTCCACGTTGCTGAAGTATTTACCGGCGCACCAGGTAAATACGTTTCGCTCAAAGATACGATCAATGGTTTCAAAATGATCGCATCCGGCGAACTCGATCACCTGCCAGAACAAGCGTTCTACATGGTAGGCACTATCGAAGAAGCAATCGAAAAAGCGAAAAAACTCAACTAATCATTGAGCAGCTTGCGTAGTTCTAAGCTGCGCAAGCAAAACGAAAGTTTATTCGCTTTAGTATCGGTCTTTGGACGAAGAAATAAGGTTCTAACATGGCACACACAATGCGCGTAGAGGTAGTCTCCGCCGAAGAAGAAATCTTCTCCGGCGAAGCAGAGTTTGTCGCGCTGCCGGGCGAATCAGGCGAACTCGGCATCTTGCCGGGCCACACGCCACTGATCACACGCATCCGACCAGGTGCGGTTCGCATCAAGATTGCCGGCCAGGCTGAAGACGAATTCGTCTTTGTCGCGGGCGGTATTCTCGAAGTGCAACCACACGGCGTGACGGTTCTGGCCGACACCGCAATTCGCGGTGCCGATCTGGATGAAGCCAAGGCAGCAGAAGCGAAACAATTGGCCGAAGAAGCACTGGTCAATAAAGAATCGAAAATCGACTACGCACAAGCACAGGCTGAATTGGCCACTGCGATTGCACAGTTGGCGGCGATTCAGCGATTGCGTCAAAAACGCTAATCGGGAATTCCCGCATACAATGAAGGGCAGCTGAGGCTGCCCTTCTTGTTTTTGGAAAAAGGAATCATGAACCAAAATCCGCAAACCATCGTCAAGATACTTTCCGAATCGCGCGTCATCGCGGTGGTCGGCTTGTCGCCCAAATCCGATCGACCCAGTCATGAAGTCGCCGCATATTTACAGCGTCACGGCTATAGAATTATTCCAGTCAATCCTGCAACTGCAGGCACGCATATACTCGGCGAACATTGTTACGCCACGCTGACGCTGGCGGCTGCGGCGCTGAACGAACAGCAAACACGCATTGATCTGGTTGATATTTTCCGTAAATCAGAATTAGTGGCACCGATCATCGATGAAGCAATTGCCATCAAGGTCAGAGCAGTGTGGCTGCAAATTGGCGTCATCAATGAAGCGGCAACCGACAAGGCGCGCGCCGCCGGTCTGGATGTGGTGGCAGATCGCTGCACAAAAATTGATCATGCAATCTGGCGTGCTCAACAAGACCAAAGAGGGTAACCATGGCCAGCGTCCTGCAATTGTTTCGAGCAACAAAAAAGCAAAAGGTGGACGATACGGCCGCTGCTGCAAAGCCGCTTTCCAGCGGTGACAAGACGCAGGACAAACTGCAAATCGACGAGCTTGCAGAATGGATAGCCGAGTCGCAGGATATTTTGTACGCACAACGCAAACACAAGATACTGATCGTATTGCAAGGGATGGATACCTCCGGCAAGGACGGTGCCGTGCGTGGGGTGTTTGGCAAGATAGATCCTTTGGGCGTGCACAGCATCGCATTCAAGGCTCCGACGCCGGTCGAAAAAGACCGTGACTTCCTGTGGCGCGTGCATCAGCAAGTGCCGGGCAAGGGTGAACTCACCATCTTCAATCGCAGTCATTACGAAGATGTATTGATTACGCGTGTGCATGACTGGATAGATGACAAGGAATGCGCACGGCGTTACGCGCACATCCGGTCTTTTGAACAGATGCTGGCTGAAACCGGTACCGTCATTCTCAAATTCTTTTTGCACATCTCTAGCGACGAACAAAAGCAGCGGCTGGAAGAACGCATCGCGGATCCTGACAAGCACTGGAAGTTCGATCCCAACGATCTGGAAGAGCGTAAATACTGGAGCGATTACCAGCGTCTGTATGCGAGGGCGATAATAGAAACCGATGCCGATCACGCGCCCTGGTATGTGATTCCGGCTGATTCAAAAACTCATCGTAATCTGGCGATTGCAACGATCGTGGTCGAAACATTGCAGAAGTTGAAGCTAAGCTACCCCGCTGGGAATCCGGACTACGCTAAATTAAAAGTGACTTGATCGATGGACTTGTCGTGTGCAATCGACATGAAACCTTTCATGCAGGCAATGCAAAATATTGGATGGGTACGAGATAAGCTTTTTTGTTATCGTAGCCTTTGAGTGCGAAGGCTTGTACGCCGCTAATCTTGTCTAGCTTGCCGGGGCTTTTTTCTTTCAATGAACATCGACTTCGCCGTAATACAGCGATGCGTCGGTCTTGCCGGACTCCAGCCGGAGGTAATGTGCTTGCGCTACACCACGAACTAATAATGAGGCGCAGCAGACCGTGGCGAGCAAAGGTTTCATGAAGTTCTTCATATTCGCTAAGCTAAAAAATTGCCCACGACCTTTAGGGGGGGTGGGCATGTTGTTATCAGAATGCGTAACGTGCGGTTAATTGCACATTGCGCGGCGCGCCTGGCAAGTTGAGATTGGCAGAAGAGCCGTGACCGGAGATGATGTATTTACGGTCGAACAGATTGTTCACATTCAATTGGAGATCGAAACCCTTGATGCGGTACGACATCATGGCATCCATCGTGGTGTAGCCCGGCAAAGTAACGGTATTGCTTGGGTCGGCAAAGCGGTTGCCTACATAGTTCACACCGGCACCAGCACTGAAGCCATGGCCCAATGCTTTGGTCAGCCAGATATTGGCGCTGTGTTCAGGCGTCAGGGTGGCGCGCTTTCCTTGCAGGGCAATGTTGGGTGAGTCGGTGACCGTTGCATCCAGATAGGCGTAGCCGGACCAGATCTGCCAGCCGCCAGACAGATCGCCGGTAAAGGTCAGTTCGATACCATCGGTACGCTGTTTACCGATCGGAATGATGGTATTAGTTACGCCGTTGGTCATTTTAATGTTGCTGCGTTCCAGGCGGAACAAGGATGCGGTGGCGGAAGCCTTGCCATCAAACAAATCAAATTTGGCGCCGACTTCCTTGCTGGTGGTTTCTTCGGGGTCCAGTTGCGCATTGTTCGCCGCCAGTGCAAAGGTTTCTGCAGATGGCTGGAACGATTTGCTGACCGACGCATAGTAGGACTGGGTGGCGCTTGGCTGATACACCAGACCGACGCGCGGACTCCATGCTGTGTCGGTGCGGTTCAGATTGGGTTGTCCGGCAATGTGTTGCTGGGTTTCCTGCTTGAACGAGTCGTAGCGGATGCCGGCCAGAGCTTTCCATTTTTCCGACAGTGTAACGAGGTCTTGTACATAGGCGCTGGCTGTGGTCAGGATGCCTTTGTTATCGGTCCTGCTCGTTGGTGCCGTGACGGTGAACGGGACGACTGGGTTGACCGGGGTGAAGAGATCAACCGGTTGAGCAAGAGTCTGCGACAGAAATAGTTGATTCTTGTTTTGCTGACCAATTTCCACGCCATACAACATTTGATGTTGCATGCCGGCCAACGTAATTTTTTGCATCAACTCGGTCTGGTTGAAATAGCCATTTTCGTCGCGCTGCACATTACCGCGGCTGAGCGTGGCCGTTTTCGCCGTCTCATTAACCGCGGTGACATTGGTATTGTAACGAGCCAGTGAGTATTCGTAGTAACGGAAGGTATTGCGTATCGACCATTCATTGTTGAAACGGTGGTCCAGCGTGAAACCTGTCGAGCTTACTTTCGCTTCTGAATAATCGTTATCCCTGGCATTGGCTGCACCGTAATAAGTACCCGGTGCGACATTGACCGGCAGACCTTGATAAGAAGGAATGCCGAAGTCGGTTACACGCTTGTCATGCAGGTATTCAGCTTGAAGAAGAAGCTTGGTATTGTCGCCGAGCTTGAGCAAGAGTGAAGGTGCAAATGCTTCGCGCTCCAGGAATTGCTGATCGCGATAGCTGTCTGCGCGCTCTACTGCACCGGTCACCCGGAAGGCGACGCCACTTTCTTCATAGTTGCGGGCAAGGTCGAACTCGCCACGACGCTGATTCCAGCTGCCTGCTTGCAACATCGCCTCGTTTTTGTCCATGCCAGGTTTTTTTGTGACGCGGTTGATCAAGCCACCAGACGAGCCGCGACCGTACAACACAGATGCAGGCCCTTTGACGACTTCCACCTGTTCGACATTGGACATGTCGCGGAAATACAGTGCATCGTCGCGAACGCCATCAACAAACTGATCGCCAATTGCACTGAAACCGCGAATCGTGACCTGATCGCGTTGACCATCGCCGTGCGACAAGCCAACACCGGGTACGGATTTCACGGCATCTTCCATTGAACGTACGCCCTTGTCGCGCATCAATTCTTGCGGTACTACGTTTATGGTTTGTGGAATGTCGCGCAAAGGTGCGTTGATTTTGGTTGCGCTGGTTGACGTGATCGCATTGTAGTTTTGTTCGCCGGCTTGTACCGTTACTGCCGGCAATGTTGCTTCGGTGGGCGCAGATTGTGCAAAAGTTGCCGGTACTGAAAACGCAGCAAGCAAGGCTGTTGCCAAAGGGGTGAGACGTCGGTTCATGTAATCCTCAGAGTCAAAACGGAGTAGCTGGCTAGGCAATAGCACCATGGCTGCCGGAATATGGTGGAGCTGCGCGTGGAAAGGTGCATAGCACCGATACGCAGACCAATTACTACAAGGGGATGGATTATAAATACGAATTGTTATCATTACAATTGCTGTTAATGCTGCTGTGGTGTTCTTGCACAAAAGGCGGGTTTTCGTGAAATTGGCAGCGGGGAAATGTGAAGAAGTTGTTAAAAGTCACCTTCGATAGCGTGTTTGCTCAGTACGGTAGCTATCAAAAGAAATGGGCGATTACCGGAAAAATCTGCTGGCTTAGAGACGGCCAGTCGATTTTTCAAGGTCTTGAAAAGCATATTGATATCCCTATATCCGAATAGCGGAGGCTCGATCCTGAGGTCCGCATCAAACATATCGCTTACTTTTTAAAGGATATTCATATGCGTACTTACGACTTTTCTCCACTCTACCGTTCCGCTATCGGCTTCGATCGCCTGGCGCATCTGTTCGACGGTGCACAACGTGCAGAAGCGCAACCCAGCTATCCGCCGTACAACATCGAACTGGTTAGTGAAGACCAATATCGCATCACGATGGCCGTGGCCGGCTTCGAGCGCTCAGAGATCGAGATTGAAACCGAACGCGACACACTCAAAATCACAGGTCGCAAGCCACGCGAAGAAGCGCAGCGCAATTTCCTGCATCGCGGCATCGCCTCCCGCAACTTCGAACATAGTTTTCAGTTAGCCGATCACGTACGTGTAGTGGGTGCCCAGCTGGACAACGGCTTGTTGAATATCGAACTGGCGAGAGAAATACCGGAGGCGTTGAAGCCTCGGAAGATTGTGATTGATGCTGTTGGTGACAATGTGCAGGCGTTGAAGGCTGCTTAATCAACTTTAATCGTTGGATTAAGTGGGCGTAATTTACGCCCACTTTTTATATCTGCTCCCGTTTAAGCAAGCGCTTTTTCCATCACGATGAGTAGAGCAATCGTCTAACTATTAAAAATTTTCAATAAGCTGTTTTCTTTTTTTTTGTATATTCATCTTCTGTGATCACGCCATTCTTTTTAAGATCGCTTAACGCGCGTAATTTTTGGACGAGATCATTAGGATTGGTAGTGAGCGTAGAGCCTTTTGATAGAGGTGTAGGAGCGGCAACAGAAGAAGGATTGATGAGCGCTGCTTTTGAAGCAGGTGTTTGCGTCGCAGTGGAAGTCGCAATGGGAGCGGCACTGTAAATATTGTTCACAACTTCATCCACCATTGCCGTTTGAGATTTGCGCGTCAAAGACGTGTGCAATGAATTGCCGGTGGCGAGAGGAGCTTCTGTTTTTGGGTCGCGAATAGTGATAGTCAACTCCAGCATGTACATAGTGATGTCCCACATCCATCTATCAACATAAGTAACAAGTGCATCGACATTGCTCGGTGCCGCGCCGGAACCGGTGGTTACAGTGACGCCTTTGCTTCGCAGCTTGTCTGCAATTTCCTGATTAACCCCGCTGTTATCGGATGGGTAGTGCTTAACATACATGGTCTTCAGTGTTGAAAGATCTGTAGTCGGATTGACGTTGGCTGTTGCCAGGTTCATGCAGCCGGTGGTGAATGAAGTTACGGCAAATAAAAGAACGGCTAATTTTAGAATTCTATACACGGTAATTTCCCTGAAATTTTGTTTAAATTTTTTTAAGAGCATGACGCTAACACATTGGCATTAACTTAAATAGATTTGCCGTTGCAGAGAATTTTTCTTTGCTAGTGCCATTAAATCTCAACAGTGACTTGTGCAAGAAATTTTTCATGCGCCGAACGCAGATAGCGAAGCTGTAACTCCTAAGTAAGAATCCATGTTTAAAATAACGGTTCACTCAGCGCCCAAGAATAAAAATGCCGTCAGTAATTTCCGCACCAAGAAATGAAGTTCCAACTTCAGACACGTTAGCTTTTGAAGCGATGAATCTGCAGGCGGGTACCAAGCTGCAATTTGTAACGTATCGCGGCTTGAACAAGGCGCAGTACATCTCGACCCTGATAGGCTGGGAACTCAACGAATACATGCTGGTAAAACTTCCGCGTGAAAACGGTTCTGCCGTCAATTTCTTCGAAGGCGAAAAAATCTCGGTGCGGGTGTTTTCTGGAACGGCGATCTGCACTTTCGATACCACCGTCGTTAAGGCGATTCATCATCCGTTATATTGTCTTTGTCTGACCTTTCCGGCGTCCTTGCAGATGAAGCAGCTGCGGCGGGAAATGCGTATCAAGGTGGTACTTGATGCGGATGTTATTGCCGCAACCGGATCTCATCAGGTCAGGCTCGACAACTTGAGTGCGACCGGCGCATTGATCGCGACGACCACGCCTATAGGCGACATTGATGATGTGGTGACCGTGTCGTTCAGTCTGCCGCCTTGCGGCAGCGAAGACTCTGCCCAGATAAAAATGAAGGCAAAGATCAGAAATATCGTCGAGGATTTGAACGCAGGACCAGCGTCCTGCATGATAGGTACCGAGTTCATCGATATGGATACGACCGATCAGCTGATTGTCCGCAACTATGTCTATGAAGCGGTGCTGGAAACGCGACAAAACCTGGTTTGATCGCGCTGGCTATCGCAGCGTACATCGCAGGATGTGACGCCCGTCATGTGCGCGCTGTAGTGAGCCGGATTTTTCAGCGATATTTTTGCAGATTGGCTGCGATATATAGAGACAAGCTTTCTATCGCATCCACGTTCATATGCAAGCCAAATTTGGCGCGACGCCACACAATATCGTCAGCGCTGCACGCCCACTCATGCTGGATCAGATAATCCACTTCTGCGGCAAACAAGCCTGGCGAAATTTCTTCTCCCATATCGCTCAAGCTAAAGCAATCAGCCAGCAATACCTTGATCCGCGTTCCATACGCATGTACGTATCGTTCGACCAATGCCGGCGGCAACCATGCATATTGCTGTTGCATGTTGTGTACGAAATGATCGAACGCCAGTACGCCGCGATTGTTCGGCTGCGCGCCAATGAAGTCGCCGCCCGGCAGGTACGCATCTGCAGTCCATGCACCATGTTGGTTGCGGAAGGTCGGCGCAATCAGATCGACCGCTTCTTCCGCCAATTTGCGGAAGGTGGTGATTTTGCCGCCGAAGACGGTGAGCAGGGGGGCCGCATCGGTATCGAATGCGAGTTTGTAGTCGCGTGTGACTTCAGATGCGCTTTCACTGTCGTCTTGCTTGTCATCTTCAACCAGAGGGCGCACGCCCGAGTATGTCCAGACGACGTCGGCAGGCGTAATGGATTGCGTGAAGTAGTGATTCACCAGTTCGCACAGGTAATCGGTTTCTTCTGCGGCTATGGCGACCTTGTCGGTGTCGCCGTGATAGTCGATATCGGTGGTACCTATCAACGTGTAGTCGTGTTCGTACGGGATGGCGAATACGATGCGGCCGTCCGGATGCTGGAAGATGTAGGCGTCGGGATGTTCGAATAATTTTCTGACGATGATGTGGCTGCCCTTGATCAGACGCAATTTTTTACCGGCGTGTCCGTGCACGGTGTCCTGCAAAAAGCTGGCGGCCCACGGGCCGGTGGCATTGATCAGCAGTTTGGCGTGGACGGTTAGCGGTGCTTCGGCATGGTTCGTATCGGTGCTGGAGGGATGAGGGGTCTTGCGCAAAGTTGCGCGCCAGTGATCGGCGTGACGCGTGACGGCTGCGCAAGTGGTGCGGGTGAGAATGGTGGCGCCGTGTTCAGCGGCGGCCATCGCGTTCAGCACGACCAGGCGTGCGTCATCGACCCAGCAATCCGAGTAGGCAAAAGCTTTGACGAAATTGTCTTTCAGCGGCGCGCCAGCGGCATGCGAGCGCAGGTCTATACCTTCCGATGCGGGCAGTAATTCGCGCTTGGCCAGATGGTCGTAAATGAACATGCCGGCCCGTATCATCCATGCCGGTCGCTGACCTTGATCGTGCGGCATCACAAAGCGCAAAGGGCGAATGATGTGCGGCGCGGCGCGCATCAGGATTTCGCGTTCTATCAATGCCTTGCGCACCAGGCTGAAGTCGTATTGCTCCAGATAGCGCAGGCCGCCGTGGATCAACTTGGTGGAAGCGGAGGAGGTGTGCGAAGCGAGGTCATCTTTTTCGCACAAGACCACCGACAAGCCGCGACCTGCGGCGTCGCGCGCAATGCCGGCACCGTTGATGCCGCCGCCGACGATCAGGATGTCGCAATCAATTGGTTGATGCATCTGGCTGATCCTTGAAGTAAGTGCACATCATAAGCACAGATAAAAATAATTCCGTACGGAAATGTTGTGACGCGAATTGGACAAATTAACGAGGCAATTGCACTTTTATATGCAAAATTTTGTTAAGTTGCGCCCGGCTTTGCAGTCACATATCACCTTACATGGTATATAGATTGGCATACGGCAATTAAACATTTAATCAGGCAATTTGCGTCCAAGAATCGAAATGCAAAGTTGTTTTGAGGAAATAAAAATGGCGTCATGAATGCGCTGAGCAAGTGACACATATTCGGCGAATAGACGCTGCAAGTGGAAACAAAAACCAAAGGGACAATGAGTCAATTGGAAAATTCTGATGACAAGGCGAGTGTTGTTGCCGGTTCTGTCAAAGCGGACCATTCTATCGATGGCTTGCGGGAAGATGTACTACATCACGATCCTTTGCTCGATTGCCTGGTTGAGCTGACCCGCATACATGGTCGTCCCAGTACGCATGCAGCTCTTTCTGCCGGTCTGCCGTTGCTGGAAGGTGTGCTGACACCGTCCTTGTTTGCCAGAGCGGCAGCGCGCGCCGGATTTTCCAGCAAAGTCGTGCGTCGTCCTCTCGCAAAAATCGATACGGCTCTGCTGCCGGTGGTCTTGCTATTGGCCGGCAATGAATCTTGTTTATTGTTGAGCTGGGATGACGACAATCAGACTGCGCGCCTGTTATTCCCCGATTCTGGTCAGGGCGCTGTGACGCTGTCGCGCGAGCAGCTTGCTGCGCGTTATACCGGCGTAGCCATTTTCTCTCGCCCGCATTTCCGTTTCGATCAACGCACTCCGACTTTTGCTGAATTGCCACAACGCCACTGGTTCTGGGGCGCGCTGATGGATCAGGCATCCATCTTCAAGGATGTGCTGGCGGCCGCATTGCTGATCAATTTATTTGCACTGGGTATGCCACTGTTCACGATGAATGTGTACGACCGCGTGGTGCCGAACTTTGCGCAGGAAACCTTGTGGGTGTTTGCCGCCGGCCTGACGCTGGTATTGATCCTCGACTATGTGATTCGCCTGATGCGTGGACATTTCGTCGATCTGGCTAGTGCGCGTATCGATTTGAAATTGTCTTCGCTGATTATGGAGCGCGTGCTTGGCATGCGCCTGTCGCACAAGCCGGCATCGGTAGGTGCGTTCGCATCCAATTTGCGGTCATTTGAAACGGTACGCGACTTCTTTGCTTCGGCCACGGTTACGGCGCTGATCGATTTGCCCTTTGCACTGTTGTTCCTAGTGGTGTTGGCGTGGATATCCTGGCCGCTGGTATTTTTGCCGTTGATCGGGATTGTGCTCGTGATCATTTACAGTTATATCGTCCAGCACAAAATGCATGATCTGTCCGAAACGACTTTCCGCGCCTCCGCCTTGCGCAATGCGACGCTGGTGGAGAGTCTGACTGCACTGGAAACCATCAAGGCGCATGGTGCGGAAAGCCAGATGCAAGAGAAGTGGGAAAAAGCCACGGCTTTCCTGGCGCGCGTCAGCGGTCAGCTGCGCTTATTGTCGTCTTCCAGCACCAATGGCGTCGCCACCTTGCAGCAATTTGTCAATGTGATGGTGGTGATCGCCGGCGTGTATCTGATACACGAAAAAATGCTGACCATGGGCGGCTTGATCGCTGCGACCATGTTGAGCGGGCGCGCGATGGGCCCGCTCGGTCAAGTCGTTGGCTTACTGTTGCAGTTCCAGAATGCAAAAACGGCGTTGTCCGCGCTGGAAAAAGTCATGGAAACACCGAGCGAACGTTCGGATCAGAGTGCCTTCATCCACAGGCCTGAAATTCGCGGCGAGATCGAATTCCGCAACGTGCATTTCACTTATCCGGGGCGCAAGGAAGAAGTCTTGCGCGGCCTCAGCTTCCGCATTGCGCAGGGCGAACGGGTGGTCGTGATCGGTCGCATCGGTTCCGGCAAATCCACCTTGCAAAAACTGCTGCTGGGTTTGTATGCGCCGACCGAAGGCGCGGTGCTGCTGGATGGCGTTGATCTGCGTCAGCTGGATCCGGCCGATCTGCGGCGCAACGTCGGTTATGTGGAACAGGATTCGATTTTGTTTTACGGTTCCCTGCGTGAAAACATCGCGATCCGTGCGCCGTATGCCGATGATCTGGCGATCGTGGCGGCGGCGGAAATGGCAGGTTTGACGAACTTCGTCAACAACCATCCTGAAGGTTTCGATATGCCTATCAGTGAGCGCGGTGAATCGCTGTCCGGCGGTCAGCGTCAGGGAATCGCGATCGCACGTGCGGTGCTGATGGATCCGCCAGTGTTATTGCTGGATGAGCCAACCAGCGCGATGGATTACACATCTGAAACACAACTGAAAGAACGCATACGCGTGTTCACGCAACACAAGACCATGATCATCGTGACGCATCGTTCCAGCCTGATGGATCTGGCGGACCGCATCATCGTGATGGACGACGGACGCATCGTCGCTGATGGGCCGCGCGATACGATTATCGCGGCGCTGCAGTCCGGTCGGATTGCGAGGTCATCATGATCAAGAAAATGATCCCGCGTCTGATTGATCGCTCGAAGGCAACGCTGGGCCGCATTCATCTCTGGCTCGAATGGATACGCGTGCGGGTGGAGCCTAAGACGGTCAACTGGCTCAGTCGCTGGAAAGACGATCCGCAGCAGGCCGACAAGGATTTTGTACGCGATGCCGATCACTTTATTATTCAGCAAGAGCCTTTGCGCGCGCGCGCGTTGATGCGGGCCTTGTTATGGGTGGCGTTGCTATTCATCTTGTGGGCCGCGATTGCGCGTGTCGATGAAATTACCAAGGGCGACGGCAAGGTCATTCCATCGCGCCAACTGCAGATTTTGCAAAGTCTGGATGGCGGTATCGTTGAAAAAATCAATGTGCGCGAAGGCCAGTTGGTAGAAGCCGGGCAAATCTTGTTGCAAGTTGATCCGACCCGCTTTGAATCGTCGGTGCGAGAAAGCCGTTCCCAATACTTGTCGCTGTCGGCCAAGGCGGCGCGCTTGCAGGCGATCGGTACCGGTCAGCCTTACGTGCCGTCTGAAGAAGTAGTGAAGGAAGATCCGCAAACTGCCGCAGAAGAACGCCGTTTGTATGAGGCGGCGACGTCGGAATTGCAGGCGCAAATCTCGATCGCGCAGCAGCAAATGATTCAGCGCCAGCAAGAGTTGTCGGAAGCCAGATTGAAACAGGCGCAGGCAGCGCAGGCGTATGACTCCAGTGCGAAAGAGCTGCAAGTGACCAAGCCTTTGCTGGCATCAGGCGCGGTGTCTGAAGTTGAATTGCTGCGTCTGGAGCGCGATGTCGCACGCTTCCGCGCTGAGCGCGATGTCGCTGGAACACAAATTGCTCGTGCGCAATCAGCGATTTCAGAAGCGTCACGCAAGATTCAGGAAGTGGAATTGATTGCACGTAACGTGGCGAGCAAGGAATATTCGGAAACCATGGCCAAGCTGAATTCACTGACGGAAAGTAGTACGGGCCTGGCCGACAAGGTGAAGCAATCGGCGATCCGTTCGCCGGTCAAGGGTACGGTCAAGCGCTTGATGGTGAATACGGTGGGCGGGGTGGTGCAGCCGGGCCGCGATGTGGTGGAAATTGTGCCGTTCGAAGACAAGCTGGTGTTGGAAGCGCGCGTGCTGCCGAAAGATATTGCGTTCCTGAAGCCAGGTCAGGCAGCGGTCGTCAAATTTACCGCATATGATTTCTCTGTATATGGTGGCATGGAGGCGACGCTGGAGCACATTGGAGCCGACTCGATCACAGACGATAAAGGCAATACGTATTACATGGTGAGAGTGATCACGAACAAATCGTCGCTGGGCAACAATCTGCCTATCATCCCCGGCATGGTGGCCGAGGTGGACATTATTACCGGCAAGAAAAGTATCTTGTCTTACCTTATGAAGCCGGTTTTGCGCGCCAAGCAGGCGGCAATGACCGAGCGCTAAATTACGAGATTTATTTGATAGTTTCCCACCATCTTTTTTTGTCGGATACCGGCAAGGTATTGCCTCACTGGCAGCAGGCTTTTGCAGATTTGAAAACCTTGCGGTTTGGCGACCCTGCGATGGTGCTGCCGACGCCGGATATCGTGTGGCTGCGCTTGCACGCAGAGCTGCCGTTTCGCGAGCAGTTATTGGCTGCGCGTGAACAAGTCGCACAGCATCCTTATGTGGTTATGAGCGATATGCCGAATGATGATGAAGCGCTGGCGGTATTTGCGCTTGGCGCACGTGGTTATTGCAATAGCCACGCTTCTGCCGCCGTCTTGCAGCAAATAGCCAGCGTGGTGTCGCAGGGTGGTTTGTGGATAGGTGCGTCCTTGATGCAGAGGATGGTCGTGATGAGTGCACAAGCGGTTACGCCGGCACCGAAAACGCCGGAAAAAGATTTGACTGCCTTGCTGACGCAACGAGAACTGGAAGTCGCGCAAATCGTCGTCAGCGGCGCCAGTAATAAAGAGATTGCCAGCCAGCTCGGGATCACCGAACGCACGGTAAAATCCCACGTGGGCGCGATCTTTGAAAAGCTGGGTGTACGCGACCGCCTGCAACTTGCCTTGTTGATACGAAATCAAGGCCCTGTTTAACAGTTTTTCACATTTCCGCAACACAATTGTTGCTCTCTAGTACCTAGGTACTATTTACCTGAGGCATCAAGCTCTCTACAGTCGATAACATCTCAATCTTTATGTTGGATGTTCATCATGGCTGAATCAGCACGCGTTATCGGTAAAGTTGTCGCACTTCAAGGCGAGGTATTCATTCGCGGAGAAGACGGTACGCGCACGCTGCTCAAATTGGGTGATCAAGTCCACGAAGGCGATGTCATTATCACTGGCGCGAATGCCAGTGTTGAGCTGGAATCCAGCAATGGCGCTGTCTATAACATCCGGCAGGCCGAGGTCGTCACCCTAGATGCGACCATATTTGATGCTGACGCCGAAGCCCACAATGCGGCCTTGCTGGCACGGGTCAGTGAAAACACCAGTATCAATGACGCGATTGCGCTCGGCGGTAGTCTGGATGATTTGCTGGATGAAACCGAGGCCGGCTTAAGTGGCGGCTCGGCTGGTGGCGGCCACTCTTTCGTGCAATTGTCGCGCTTGTTTGAGGCGGTTACGCCGTTGACGTTTGATTTCGGCGTGGCAGATCGTGGCGTTTTGCCGGAGTTTCCTGAGCAGAGCGGTTCGGGTCTTGCGGTTGGTAGTCTCGGGGCAGGTAGTGGCGTGCCAACGGTCAGCAGCGTGACCAGCGACAGCAAAACAGAAGGCACGGACCTGGTCCACACGGTGACCTTGAGCAATGCCTCGACGACAGCGACGAGCTTGACGTACAACCTGGCTGGCAACACAGCGAGCGCAGGCGATTTCGGCACGCCGACCTTCAGCAACGGCGTCACCTTAGTGGGTGGCAATCTGTTGGTACCAGCGGGCGTGACCAGCTTCACGATCACGATCCCGACGATCAACGACACGACCTATGAAGGCAATGAAAGCCTCGACCTGAGCGTTGGTGGCGTCGCAGCGGTCGGCACGATTGCAGACAACGATGGCGTGCCTGCACTGCAAGTTACCGTTAATGATGCACTCAATAATTACGACTTAAACGAAGGTTCTGGCTTTGCCCACTTTAATGTTTCCTTGTCTGCTACCAGTTCGGTAGCTACCACGATTTCACTGGCATTGAGCAATGGCACTGCAACCGGTGGTGGTGTCGATTATGGTTCGACAGGATCGAGTAATCTGCAAGTATCTTTCGATAATGGCGCAACCTGGAGCAACGCGACATCGGCAACGATTCCAGCGGGATCGAGCAGCTTTGTCGTTCGTACCCCTGTTATCAACGATGCACTCAATGAGTTTAATGAAACCTTATCGCTGACTGCTACAACGACAGCGGGTGCAACCAGCAATGCAAGCGCCAATGCGGAAGCAACGATTCGTGATGACGATTACACCGCGCCAAACATCACCATCAACGATGTCAGCGTAAATGAAAGTGCAGGCACGATCACGTTCACGGTTTCATTGTCTTCGCCTAGCGGCAAACCGATCAGCGTGGATTATGCGACGCGCGACGGTAGCGCAACTGCAGCTCAGGATTATGCAGGGGGCAATGGTACGGTGAACTTCGCCGCTGGTGAAACCACCAAAACCATTACCATCGGCATCAACGAAGACATGGTATTTGAGGGCAACGAAAGTATCTTTATCGATCTTTCGAATCCTGTTCATGCACAAATTACCGATCCTATCGGCCAAGGCACGATTGTCGATAACGAAGTTGCCCCAACAATCAGCGTAGGCAATGTATCGGTGCAGGAAGATGGCGGCTATGCAGTGTTTACCGTTTCCTTGTCCGGTGTCAGTAGCAGTGCCACGAACTTCTGGCTGGAATTGAACAGCGGTACCGCAACCTTGGGTCAGGATTTCAGCAACGCGCTGCAAGTTTCCACAGATGGTGGTGCAACCTGGACGACATCGTCGAATGGCAGTATTCCAGCCGGCAGCACCAGTGTTCTGGTGCGTATGCCTGTCATCAACGATGCCCTGGATGAACCTAATGAAACATTCACATTAACAGCCACCGTTACTTCGAGTAATACCAGCAACGCTGCTGCCAGCGGCGTTGCGACGATCATTGATAACGACGGACAACCAAGCTTGTCGATTAACGATGTGACTGTTAACGAAGGAACAGGCACGGCGACTTTCACAGTGACCTTGAGCGCAGCTTCGGGTCAGACAGTTAGTGTGGGTTACAACACCAGTAATGGTACGGCGATCGCAGGCAGCGATTACACATCGATCGCGAACACGCTGACATTTGCTCCTGGTGAAACGACAAAAACGATCACCGTCAATATTGCAAATGATGCAGTCTATGAGGGTGTGACTGGCGAAACCTTTAACGTCAATCTGACGACACCGACGAATGCCACCATCAGTGACAATCTTGGTGTTGGCACGATTACCGACAACGATGCGGCCCCAGTCATTGGCAGTATTAACAGCCCATCTGTGGTTGAAGGCAATGCACTGGTGTACACCGTCAACGTCACAGGTACATCCAGCACCGCTACAACCTTCACCTACAATCTGGGTGGTGGTTCGGCAGCGGCGGTGAGCGATTACACTGCTACACCAACCTTCAGCAATGGTGTGACACTTTCAGGAAATGTGTTGACGGTGCCAGCGGGTGTTACAAGCTTCACGGTATCGATCCCAACCGTCAATGATGTATTGAACGAGGCGAGCGAAACGGTTCCATTGACCATCGGTGGACAAACCGGGACGGGCGTCATTACTGATAATGATGCACAACCTAGTTTGTCTATCAACGATATGACGGTTAACGAAGGTGCAGGCACGGTAACCTTCACGGTGACCTTGAGCGCAGCTTCGGGTCAAACAGTTACGGTCGGCTACAACACCAGCAACGGAACGGCGACGGCGGGCACCGATTACACATCGGCTACCAACACCTTGACGTTTGCTCCAGGTGAAACGACTAAAACAATCACCGTCAATATTGCAAATGATGCAGTCTATGAGGGTGTGACTGGCGAAACCTTCAACGTTAATCTGACGACGCCGACGAATGCCACCATCAGTGACAATCTTGGTGTTGGTACGATTACCGACAACGATGCTGCACCTGTCATCGGCAGCATTAGCAGTCCATCGGTAGCGGAAGGAAGTGCCTTGGTGTACACCGTCAATGTCACGGGCACGTCCAGCACAGCAACAACCTTCACCTACAATCTGGGCGGCGGCAGCGCAACTGCGGGTAGCGATTACACTGCTACACCAACCTTTACCAACGGCGTCACCCTGGTTGGCAATGTGTTGACAGTACCGGCAGGCGTTACCAGCTTCACGATCAGTATCCCGACGGGCAATGATTCACTGGTTGAGCCGGACGAAACCGTCAATCTGACATTGGGTGGTGTGGTTGCAGTCGGCACCATACTTAATAACGATGCTGCTCCGGTACTGGATCTGGATGCATCAGCGGCTGGCACAGGATATACGACGACCTATACAGAAAACGGTGTTGCGATTCCGATCGCAGATATTGATATATCGATCACGGATCTGGATGCTTCGAATATTCAGGGTGCGACAATTACCCTCACCAATCCGCAAACCGGCGACTTTGGTAATTTTGGCAGTTTGCCAGCGGGGATCACCGGCAGCATCGTCGGCAACTCGGTGGTATTGACCGGCTCCGCAAGCATGGCCGCTTATCAAACGGCAATCCGGTCTTTGACTTTCCTCAATACCAGCGAAACGCCGGATACCACGCCGCGTGTGATCACCGTCGTTGTTACCGATGGCACCAATACAAGCAACACCGCGACAACAACCATCAACGTTATTTCCGTTAATGATGCTCCAGTGAATACGGTGCCGACTTCGATCGCAGTGACTGAAGACGTTGCAACCAAACTGACCGGCATCAGCGTAGGCGACGTTGACGCGGGTGCCACCAATCTACAAGTTACCTTGAGCGTACCGACTGGCACCTTGACCTCGGTTGCGGTGCCTGGCGTAATTGTTAGCGGTTCTGGTACTGGCACGATTGTGCTGACCGGCACGCAAGCCGCGATTAACAGCTTCCTTGCTGGTACGGGCGTAAGTTACACGACCGCTGCCAATGCAAACGGTAGCGTCAATCTGACGATCACCACCAACGACCTGGGCAATGCTGGTAGCGGCGGGGCGAAGTCGGATACTGATACCGTTGCGTTGAACATCACACCGGTCAACGATGCACCTATCGGTACGGCCGATACCTACAATGGCGCAAACAGCGTGAAAGAAGGTACGACGGTAGTGCGCGGCAGTGTCTTGGTGAATGATGCCGACATAGATTCAGCCGGCTTGACGGTAGGTCAGTTCGCCAGCAACAGCGGTGCGACTGCAACCACGGCGAACGGCAGCAACTCAATTACCACGCTCCTTGGCGGCACAGTCGTGATGAACGCTGACGGTACTTTCACTTACACAGCACCCGTGCGGAATCATACAGATGCTACTGCCGACGTCGACAGCTTTGTCTATCGTGCATCAGACGGTAGTCTGAATTCTGGCTGGACCACGGTGAATATCAACATCACCGATTCGGCTCCGGTCGCGAATAACGACGTCGATAGCGTTGGCATTGGTTCAAGCATTACTGGCAACGTCATTACAGGTGCCGGCGGCAATGTGGTCGGTGGCGCAGATGCATTTAGCGATGGACCTACTACCGTCACATCCGTCACATTTGGTGGAACCAGTTATTCAATTCCGACCGGTGGACGCACGATAACCACTACCAATGGCGTGCTGGTGATTCAGCAGGATGGTAGTTACACGTATACATCTACCTATCAAACCAATGCTCTCGCGGCAGGTGGGTCGTCGAGCACAGGTGAATGGGCGGATGCAGGCTTCACGGTATATGGCTTTGAAGGGCAAGCCCTGTATGGCAGTAACACGAATAGTATTGTCACGGCCAATCTTGATAGCGCTGCTGCGGGGCGCGTGAGAGTAAGAAATGAATCGGGGACAAATGATGATGGTATAGGTGTTGATAATAGCAACACCACAGGCACAAACGCGCGCATCCAAAGTGGTGAAAATCTGGTCATCGATATTGGCTTTTCTACGAAATCGTCAAGCGTCACGCTCACATCCTTGAGCAGTGGCGAGACCGCTATATGGCGCGCATATAACGCTAGCGGAGCTATCGTAGGCAGCGGCACGATTGGCGGCGCTAACGGCGATATCGTCACGTCCACAATTGCGACGTCAAGTGGTTATAAATACCTGGTGTTTACATCAACGTCGAGTGGAACGAATTATCTCGTCAACGGCCTTACTGCGCAGCCAGATTTGTCCAGCATCACGCCGGATCAGTTCGGTTACACATTGACTGACGGCGACGGCACGCCATCCAATTCTGCGACCTTGACGGTGACCACCGACAGCACGATATCGGCAACAGCGGACAGTGCAACGGTGTATGAATCCGGCCTTGCGTCCGGTACGCAACCTGCTGCGGCTTCGTTGCCTACGGTTGCGACCGGCAATCTGTTTGCCAACGATGCGGGTATTACGTCGGACACGACGGTAACCAGCATCAACGGTACAACGGCATCCGGTGGCACGATCACGATTACGAACGCGACCGGCACATTGGTTGTCAACTCAAGCACAGGCGCTTATACCTATACGCTGAATGCGGCGACGAACGAAAGCGTGAATGACAAGCCAACTTTCAGTTATACGTTGCAAGATAGCGTAACGGGCCAAACCACCACTGCGAATCTGGTTGTAAACATTGTCGATGATGCGCCGATAGGCGGCGATATCAGTCAGACCTTGCAAGCCGCTTCGAATGCGGCCTTGACCTACAACCTGGTGATTGTGCTGGATCGCTCTGGCAGCATGACCACGGACGCGAACGGCAATTGGTCGAACGAGGCTGGCTTTGATCCGACTACTGTTCGTATGGATATTGCCAAAGAGGCGCTGGCGAAACTGATCGAGCGTTATGACGGTTTGGGCAACGTCAACGTCAAGATCATCGACTTCGCTGACGGTGCCAATGAAACCAGCTGGTTCATTGACGACAAGACTGATGCCATCAGCTACATCAATACGGTACAAGCCGGTGGTGGTACGCAGTATCAAACGGCGCTGAATGAAGTCATGAGCGGTTTCACCAAGCCGGTAGCTGACAAGACACTGGTCTACTTCATTACTGATGGTCAACCAAGCGATGGCGGCTTGAATACGACGACATTGCAAACCAATTGGCAGAATTTTGTCGCGGCGAACGCCGATATCTCGTTCGGTATCGGTATTGGTAGCGCGTCCCTCGCAGCCTTGTTGCCGATTGCCTATCCAAACACGGATGCGGATGGCAATGGTAGTGAAGATTATGCGATCAAGGTTGCCAACGCTGCCGATCTGACCGATACCTTGCTGGCCACAGTCAATTCCGGCATCGTACAAGGCAACGTGACAGTGTTGACTGGTAACGGCACCAGTGGTTTCCTGCTGGGTGCAGATGGCGGCATGCTCACCAGCATCGAAGTGGATGGCGTTACCTACAGTTATAACGGCACCGGTTCCAGTGTCTTTGTGATTGATACCGCTAAGGGTGGTGAGTTGACGGTGGACTTTGTCACCGGCACATACAACTACGAGTTGACGGTCAACAAGACGATTCAAAATCAACAGGAGACCTTCAAAATCACGGCAGTGGATGCCGATGGCGATGCCAAGACGATCAACCTGAATGTCAACCTCGACTATATTGCCAATCTGGATGCGAATCACGACACCATCCTGACCAATGTTCAGAGCGGTACAGCGATTAGTGTTTCTTCGGATGCCTTGCTGCACAACGATTCGATCGGCAGTAACGCCAGCGTCACCAGTTCACAGAACGCAGTGAACGGTTCGGTAAGTGGCAGCACAAATATCACTTACACGCCGGGTACAGTGCCGACGCAGACCATCAGGGTGTTGACCGAAGCGCCTTACGATGCATCGTCGCAGCGTCAAAACGATGTGCGTGAAAATGCCATTGATTTGACCGATCGCAGCAAGTTTGGCACGCAGGTTCCTGCAGGCACGAATACCTGGACGATAGATGCAGGCGTGACCGGTTACACGCAAGTGTTCAAAGGCAATTTGACCAATAACGCGAGCGGTACTACTGGTCGCGATACGGATTTTGTTGCGGTTCACTTGTATGCCGGTGAACGTATTTATGTTGATGTCGATAACAACAGCAGCACGATCAGCAGACAGATTCAGTATCAGGACGCGGCAGGTGTCTGGCAAACCGCATCTCTTGGTACGACGGATGGCTGGTATACAGCGACCGTCAGTGGAGAGTTCTACATCCAGTTGCAGACCAACAGCACGGGTACCAGCCAAACGACCGCTTACGATCTGGTGCTGACCATCGATCAGATCAATGGTCCAATTGGTCCGGATGCAGGCGCGTTTGATTACACAGTGACTGAAAACGGTTTAACGTCAGGCGCAACCGCGGAAGTTATTCATGTTGCTGGCAACACGATTAATGGTACCGACTCCGATGAAATCATCATCGGCGGCGGTACCAACGACATCTTGTTTGGTGGCGGTGGTAACGACGTTTTGGTAGGCGGCATAGGCAACGACCAGCTATACGGCGGTGTCGGCATCGATCGCCTGGAAGGCGGCGCGGGCAACGATACACTCGATGGTGGCGCCGGCAATGACATCTTGCTTGGTGGTGCCGGCAACGACATCATGACCGGCGGTACGGGGGCAGATGTCTTTGTCTGGAAATTCGCCGACACGGGTGCCGCCGGTACACCCGCTGTCGATACCGTTACCGACTTCAACAATACCTTGGCCGGTGACAAGCTGGACTTGCGCGATTTGCTGCAAGGCGAAATCAGCCAGGGTGTCGGCACCAATCTCGATAGTTATCTGCATTTTGAAAAATCGGGTGCGGATACGATCGTCCATGTCAGCACCAACGGTGGATTCCAGGATGGCTATAATCCTGCAAACGAGGCGCAAACGATAGTTCTGCAGGGTGTGGATTTGATGAGCGGTATGAGTACCGACCAGCAAGTCATTCAGGACATGATCACGCGCGGCAAGTTGATCACGGACTAATCTTCACCTGCTGCAAGTCGGGCAATAGAAAAAGCCGTTCAGTGTTAATACTGAACGGCTTTTTTGTGGGGAAGGAAAAAGTAGTAACTGAAATCGTCTTGCCGAAAAAATCAATACTTGGGCACTATCAGGCGCTTACCTTATTTCTTACTTCACAACGGGACCGGTGATGCCATCAAAGCCCAGCGTCGCCAACATGTCGACTTCTTCCTGCGAAATTACGCCTTCTGCAAAAACTTTCATGCCGATGTTGTGAACAATGTTCGTCAGGCCTTTCAAAAATACCTGATTACCCTGATTGTCTTGAATATCACGGATAAAGCTTGCATCGATTTTCAAATAATCGAGTCCCAGATCATGCAGCTTGCCGATGTGGCTGAACTGATTGCCAAAGTGTTCGATGCCGAGACGGCAACCGCTGTGGGAAAGCTGCTGGCAAAAATCACGGAAGGCCGGCAGATGCGCAAGTGCGCCATACTCCGGTACTTCCAGCCACAGCCGCTTGCTCGCCAGCGGTTGCGCCGTCAGCAAGGCGAGCAGCTTTTGGCAGAACGCAGGCTCATGGATGGAATGTCCTGAAAGATTGATCGCAACGCCTGGCAGCAGGGAGTCTTTCTCCAGTTCTGCCAATCCGAGTTTTACTACTGCCAAATCAAGTTTCGCCGTCATGCCCAGGCGTTCCGCCGCCGGCAGGAAGCGGCCGGCCGGCAACCACGGGCTACCCGGCGTCAGCATCAGACGCAGCGCGCTTTCTCTATGGATAAGCTGGCCGGAAAAATCCATCACCGGGAACAAGGCGATTTTAGTCAATGCATTATCCAGTGCGTGCTCGATTTGACGTCCCCATTGTTCGGCACTGCTGGGACCATCGTCGGCATGGGAAATCGCTACACGCAGATTATTGACGCCGGTTGCTTCGGCACTGGCCATCGCACTGTCAACCTGTGTCAACAGTTCACCCATCGCATGTTGCGGCCGAAACGCGCCAGTGCCGATGAAGGCGATCGGCTCATTCTGTAAAAAGGCTCGGCTGCCGTTGATCAGCATTTGCAGCAATTCGTCACCCATTGCAAGCGCATCCCATTGCCCAGGTACCATCAGCGCGAAATCGGCGCCGTTCAAACGAGCGACCAATGCATCAGGCAGGCTGGTGGCAAACTCTTCTATCGCTTTGCCCGCGACTTGCAGCAAGGCGTCAGTGGATTCGCGACCCAGGCGGCGATTGATCTCGGCCAGATTTGCGACGCGTATCAGGAATAATTGCCCGCCAGGGCCTTCTTCCGTTTCCAGTACGGCGCGCAGGCGCGCCATGAAATAGTCGCGATTGGCGAGGCCTGTTAAAGGATCGTAGTTAACCTCCTGGCGTACTGCCTCCAGACGTCTGGCTTCCTCGTCAAACATGCTCTTCAGACGCACGACAGAAGAGTTCATGGCGGCGACCAGCTGGCGTAATTCCGGTACCTTGGGTTCTGGTGTGGTGAAAAACCGCCGCTCGCTAATGCCGCGCGCTTGTTCGATTACCTTGGCTAGCGGTCCTTTCAGGCGACGTAAAATCAGCGTGCCGAGATAGCCGCCCAACAAGCCGGCAAAGAACAATGCAGCCATCAATTCCTTGGTCGCGGTCCACAAAGTTTTGTACGCGTGTGAAGCCTGGCTCGACAATACGACGGTACCCAGTTGCTTCCAGCCATCGGTGATATTTGCCACGCCTGGTTGTGCCACGATAGGCAGACTGTTGATAAACCATTGCGGCGCACCATCCTGAACCGGCGCTGCAACGCGTTCAACGATGACAGTACCTTTCGGATCGAGGATTTTGATCGATTGGAAATAGCCGCTGTCGAATAGCGCGGCCGCACTAAGCTCCATTTCAATCGCATCGACGCCGCCGCGGCTGAGTGACAGCGCAAGGGCAGCGGCCGTGTCATTGTTTTTCAACCTCAGCTGCTCTTCAAGATAGACGCGCGCTCCTAGCGTCGATGCAAGAAAGCCGCCTACCAGGGACAGCGTCGTGCTGAGAATAAGTGCAAGCCAAAGTTGGCGGTACATCGACATATGGGTGCCTCTCTTTGTTACATGAATCAATCGAAACCTTCAGCGCGCGCGCGTTGCAGCAGCTCGCTCCAGCGTGATAATTGTGTGACGCCGCCCTTTTCAGGCGTGGTCTTTGCATCGACACCGTTGAAGATGCCTTGGCTGTTAAAACTGAAAACCGGGGATAAATCTGTGCGGCGCGATGCGGGGCGAATATCCGTAATCAGATTGTCGAGTACCAGCGGCTCTGCATCTGGCGACGCGTAATAAGCTAGCACCATGTGTGCCTGTTGCAGATTGCTGTTCATCCCGCCTATGCGCGCCTTGACATAGATCAGCCGCAGTTGTTCGACCGGGACATCAGCGTTCAGCAAGGTGAAATATTTTGCGATGGTGAAGTCTTCGCAGTCGCCAGCGCCCTTGGCCAGCGTTTCCATCGGGGTCGCCCAATAGTCCGTTTGGTGCCAGGCTTCTAGGTCGCTGGAAAAACGGATGCGCCGATTGAAAAATTCATTGATGCGCTTCAGACGGGCGGCGATGGGAAGCGCTTTGCTTTCTTGCAGCATCTGCTGCCAATCGGTTAGCGATTGTGGATTGCCGCCGAGTTTGCGCAACGTGGCCTGTAGCTGTGACACATCAAATGCAGCGACCGGATGCGGCGGCAGCAGCAGAGTTCCCGCCATCATGAGCAGCAGGAAGTGCAGCAAGCACGGCGATCGACGGATGCAATTGATCAATGGAGAGAATTTGGTGAAGGCCTGCGATATCTATGAATGCTCGAACAATTTGATCATAGCATTCGCCGAAAAAGGCAGGTGTTAGAGAGCATTTTCGTCGCATGGATAGTACAAGAACCGTCGTATTATCGATACGCCATTCACAAGAATTAACATTCCGCTATCGAAATGTCTTGTATAAAGTAAGAATTTTATTTTCGTCCGTCCTGTGGACAGTCACAAGCAAGGCCCTATGCGTAAAATTTACTGGAGTTTATTACTGCTGCTACCGCTAGGCGCGTCGGCGCAGACTTTGAAAGATGCCGCGCAGCAGGCGGTGCTCACCAATCCTGAAATCGAAGCGCGGGTTCACGCTTTTGAAGCAGCGGACGGCGAACGCGATGTGGCCTTCGGCGCATTCCTGCCGCGGCTTGATGTCAGTGCCGGTGTCGGTCGCGATCATTACCAGCAGCCGGTACAAACGCGCAGCAATCGTAACTCTGCAACGGTCACGCTAACGCAACTGATCTATGACGGTTTTGCTACCAGCAATGAAGTCGATCGACTGGATTTTGCGCGCCGCGTGCGCCTTTTTGAGTTGTACGACATTACCGAAAGCACCACGCTGGAAGTCGTGCGCGCCTATGCCGACGTCTTGCGCCATCGTGCATTGACCGCCCTTTCTGAAGAAAATTACGTACGCCATCGCTCGGTTTTCTCGCAAATCAGTGAAAAAACCAATGCCGGTGTCGGCCGTCGCGTGGATCTGGAGCAGGCTGCCGGTCGTCTCGCCCTCGCCGAATCGAATCTATTGATCGATACCTCTAATCTGTATGACGTCAGCGCGCGCTTCCAGCGTCTGGTCGGTACCGCGCCTGGTCCGAATATGGCAATGCCCGGCGATTTGAACAAGAACATGCCGCCAAACTTGAGTGCGGCTTTAAAAGTCGCCGACCGTAATCCGGCTTTGCTGGCAGCGATTGAAAATGTCCGTTCAGCCAACAGCTCGGCCAAAATCCGCAATGCTGCGTTTCAGCCGCGCTTCGATTTCCGTTTGCGTAGCGATCGCGGCGATAACCTGTCGAGCAATACCGGTCCTACAGGTGAAAGCAGAAGTAATTCTGCCGAAATCGTCATGACATGGAATCTGTTCAATGGCGGCAGCGATCGCGCCCGTGTGCGTCAGTACGCAGAGCAGATCAATGTGGCGCGCGACCTGCGCGATAAAACCTGCCGCGATCTGCGCCAGACCTTGTCGATCGCTTATAACGATACCCGCAAGCTGACGGAACAGTTGATCTACCTGGACCAGCATCAGCTATCGATTGAAAAAGCACGCGATGCCTATCGCATGCAGTTCGATATCGGCCAACGCAGTTTGCTTGACGTACTGGATACCGAAAATGAATTATTCCAGGCCAAGCGCGCCTATGTGAATTCTGATTTCGATTTGAGTGTTGCCTATGCGCGTACCAATGCCGGCATGGGCACACTGTTCTCCAGTCTTGGTCTGGCACGCCAGGCCGTTTCCACATTGCCGGACATTTCCGAGAGCGGCGAAACTGCAAGCGGTTGTCCGCCGCTGGGACCAGACAGCTATGTGGTCGACAAAGATGCATTGAATGCACGTGCTGAAGAACTTGTGCGTGAATCTGCCGCAGTTGCTGCTTCGGCCGCCGCGGCACGTGCCACGGCCGCCGCCAATGGCTCGTTGAATGCAGCTCCTGGCGCGTTTGCTACTGTAGCGCCTGCATCTGCTGTGGCAACTCAGGATGCGCCCCGCAACGCAGTCGCCGCTGCAATTACGCGTTGGGCAGAGGCATGGTCGCGCCGCAACGTTGTCGATTATTTGCAAGCGTATGCGAAAAACTTCATACCTGCGCGTGGAATGACGCGCGATGCGTGGGCCGCGCAACGCACGGCAGCGATCTCCGGTGCGCAGAATATTGAAGTGGCTGTCAGTGACATCAAGATCGATATCAAGGACGCCAAATTCGCGACCAGTACTTTTGTGCAGAATTATCGTTCCTCGTCATATAAGGACACCGTGCAAAAAACGCTGGAATGGGAAAGTGTCGATGGCCGCTGGCAAATCATCAGCGAGACTAGCCAGCCGGTGGTCGCAAAATAAGAGACAGATGCGGAACATACATTCCGGATAGACTTCAAAAATACGGCGCTAGGGCGCCGTATTTTTTTGGCTGTCGCTTTTGGGGCCGCAGCGCTGTCGCAGTAAAAATCGCTGGCAGAATTGCTGTTGTGAGCAGATACAGCGCACGATGACAGATGCGCACGGTACACTGAAGTTTCTTCTGACCTGTCACACGCACACATGAATTTCATACTGAATCCGGGATTCTGGGAACTCGCCAGCTTCGTGGTCACGGCGCTCGCCTTGCCGTTTGCAATATTTCTTTTTCTCTATGAACAGCGCAAGGAGCGCGACTCTGAAGATGAAGAGGCGTATCAGCTGCTGCAAAATGCGTACAACGATTTCCTGAAGATTGTGCTCGACAATCCCGATCTGCAATTGCGCAGCGCCACTTCGCGCACGGACTTGAGTGAAGAACAAAAGGAACGTGCACTAATCATTTTCGAGATGTTGATCGCCTTGTTTGAGCGTGCCTACATTGTGTCTTATGAGCCGGATTTGCGCGGCTTGCCCTTGCGGCGCTGGGGTTCGTGGGACGATTACATGCGGGAATGGTGTCGACGTCAGGATTTCTATTATTTGCTGCCGCAGTTGTTGCGCGGTGAAGATGAGGATTTTGCCAACTACATCCGGGCCATCGCAGAGGAAGAGCGCGCCGACAAGTTACTCAATATCGGCCATCGTGAATAAATCTGCAGGCACCGTCGATATGCCGCCAGCCGCTTCGCGGTCCCGGCGCATCCTCTTTCGGCGATAATAGCGGCTCGTTTCCAGATACACCCTGTTGCCATGAATTCATACCGAGAAACTCAGTCCTGATGCCTACACAATTTGCTCCGCTCAAGAACGACACCTTTCTACGTGCATTATTGCGTCAACCTACCGAATACACGCCGCTGTGGCTGATGCGCCAGGCTGGACGCTACTTGCCCGAGTATCGCGCCACCCGCGCCCGCGCAGGCTCTTTTCTCGGTCTGGCAAAAAATCCGGATTATGCAACTGAAGTGACTTTGCAGCCGCTGGATAGGTACGATCTGGATGCCGCCATCCTGTTTTCCGATATTTTGACGGTGCCGGATGCGATGGGGCTGGGCCTGTACTTCATCGAAGGTGAGGGGCCAAAGTTCGAACGTCCGTTGCGCGATGAAAAAGCGGTGATGGCGCTGCGCGTGCCGGAGCTGGGTTCGCTGCAATACGTATTCGATGCGGTGACGCAGATACGCACCACGTTGAATGGGCGTGTACCGTTGATCGGCTTCACCGGCAGCCCGTGGACCCTGGCTTGCTACATGGTCGAAGGCGGCGGTTCTGACGACTTCCGCACCGTCAAGGCGATGCTGTATAACCGCCCGGATCTGATGCATCACATTCTGCAAACCAATGCGATTACAGTCGCAAGCTATCTGAATGCACAGATCGATGCCGGCGCCCAAGCCGTCATGATGTTCGATACTTGGGGCGGCGCCTTGGCCGATGGCGCGTATCAACAATTTTCGCTGCATTACATGCGTGAAGTCATGAAGCACGTCAAGACGGAAAAAGACGGCGTGCGTATTCCAAGTATCGTGTTTACCAAAGGTGGCGGTTTATGGCTGGATGAAATCGCAGGCGTAGGTGCCGATGCGGTCGGTTTGGATTGGACAGTCAATCTGGCGAATGCGCGTGCGCTGGTTGGCGATCGTGTCGCCTTGCAAGGCAATCTGGATCCGACGATTCTGTTTGCGCAGCCGGATCAAATCCGCGCCGAAGTCGCCAAGGTACTCGAATCATTTGGCAAACATGCGCCCGGTTCCGGCCACGTATTCAATCTGGGGCATGGCATTTCGCAGTTCACGCCGCCGGAAGCCGTCTCTGTTCTGGTGGAAGCCGTGCACGAATTCAGTCGACCTTTGCACGCATAAAGACAACTGTGCCCGTTCGCGGAGCCTGCGCACCATATGCAAGCCATGCTGTTTAACAAAGCGCAATAATGCACTTGCCTGCCAGCATCAACGCTCGTTTTTGGCGCGCAGTAATTAACCTTATGCACAGAAATTGTAAATCGGCATAGTGTTGTCAATTTATATCGTGTTTAACGTTTCTTAACAAAGTGAATTTTTTAAGTATTTGATTTTATTGGGAAAATATTTTGCTTTTTGTTTTGGCATTTTATTGAAACCCGCATGAAATCTGGCGCAAATGTGCATTTCCCGGTCTTATCCACAAAGTTATCCACAGGAATTGTGGATAGATAAAAAAGAGCTTTAGAAACGTGGAGTTAGCGCATTTGGTGATACTTCACATGAGGTTTGGCAGATGCTTGTTTCTTCGCGAATAGTGCACATCCAGCACGAGCCCTGGAAAGAAAGATGCACTAAAGCAGCACTTCACAATGCGAGCTGAAAAGAGTATTTAACAAAAAGATTGCTTAATAGATATTTTAATGACAGAAACCTTACTAGCTTATTCACAAAATAGTGCGCGAAGCTAACGAGAATGCTTATTATCTGGATATTATGTTGCGGCAAGGAATTTTCAATAAATCATTGATTTATATGGATTTATTTATTGTGGTCAAGTGGATTAAAGAATGCGCATTAAAGTGGGGATGTTGCTGGACAGAATGCAACGTGATTTGTCCACAAAGTTATCCACAGGAATTGTGGATAGTTGGTAAAAAGCATACAAAATCGGGGCTAGGCGGATTTTCTTCTTCCCGCATCAAGCTCTTGTGTACTCGCAAGAAAATGCCTGCTGGCGCTTTTTCTTATGTGGAAACAAGGACTTGTCAAAACAGTAATTGAAAATGCATATTTAGTTTGTCATGACGACATCTTTTGTCCGACAAACAAAAACTTATTCACAAAAAAGAGCTTGTGCGTAGCAACATGATTTATTTCGCATATTTATTAATTATAAAAATCACGTATTTGTAAGTCATTGATTATATACAATTAAATTTATGCTTTGGTTTTAGGCAATCTGTTGAGGCCCGCATAAATACTGGCCTCTCCGGCTGTCAAGAGGCTGTTATCCACAAAGTTATCCACAATCGCTGTGGATAGATAAAAAAGCGCTTATGAAACGGGTAGTTAGACCACTTCCTCAGGTATTACATTAACTCTGTGGAACATTGCATCCTTAAAGTCGCCCTCGACACACCGCTGGATTTCTGCTTCGACTATGTTTGGCCGCTAGCAACGGACGCCGTTCGTCCTTTGATCGGGCAATTGGTCTTGGTGCCATTCGGTCGACGTGAAGTGATGGGCTTGATCGTCGCCGTGCACGAGACCACAGACGTGCCGCTGGAAAAACTCAAGCAGGCGATTGCAGTGCGTACGCAATTAACGCCGCTATCCGCGGAATGGATTGCGCTATGCACATTTGCTGCCGACTATTACCAGCGTCCTTTGGGCGAGGTCGCGATTCCCGGTTTGCCGAAAAACCTGCGCGCACTCAAAACCACCTCGCTGGATAAAGCCGTCAAGAAATTGGGCAAGGCAGATGGCGTGCATGATGCGACGCCTATCGCGATGCCGCAACTCAATGCTTCACAACAAGCTGCAGCTGATGCGATTGCCGGTGCGCAGGGGTTTGCGCCTACCTTGTTGTACGGCGTGACCGGCAGTGGCAAGACAGAAGTGTATTTGCAAGCCGCCGCGCAAATTCTGGCGCACAGCATCGATGAACATAATCCGGCGCAAATCCTGATCCTGGTGCCTGAGATCAATCTGACGCCGCAGCTGGAGGCAAATGTGCGGGCGCGTTTCCCCGGGGTGGCGCTTGCAACTTTGCACAGTGGCTTGGCGGAAGGCGAGCGGATGACGCATTGGCTGTCCGCACATTTGGGACAGGCGCGGATTATTCTCGGCACGCGCCTCGCGATCCTGTCGTCATTGCCGCATTTGAAATTGATCATCGTCGACGAAGAACATGATCCGTCTTACAAGCAGCAAGAAGGCTTGCGTTATTCGGCACGCGATCTGGCGGTGTGGCGCGCGCATCAACTAAGTATTCCGATCGTGCTCGGTTCGGCCACGCCTTCGCTGGAAACCTGGCATCACGCGCAATCCGGTCGTTATCGCAAACTGGAATTGCGCGAGCGCGCCGTCAAGGATGCGGTGCTGCCGAAAGTCGGCTTAATTGATCTGGAACGCAAAGCGCCGCGCGAACAAATGGTGGAAGGCATTAGCGCCACCTTGATCGCAGCATTGAAGTTGCGTATCGAGCGAGGCGAGCAATCCTTGCTATTCCTGAATCGGCGCGGTTATGCGCCTGTGCTTTCCTGCGATTCCTGCGGCTGGGTCAGCAATTGCACGCGTTGCAGCGCCTTCCTCGTTCTACACAAACTCGATAACCGTTTGCGTTGCCATCATTGCGGTTACGAACAGCGCATACCGCGATCCTGTCCAGACTGCGGCAACGTCGATATCCAACCGTTGGGCCGCGGTACGCAACGCGTCGAAGAAAATCTACAGGCGATATTTCCTGAAGCGCGCATCTTGCGCATCGATGCCGATTCGACGCGGCGCAAGGGCAGTGCGCAGGAAGCTTTTGATAGTGTGCATAGAGGTGAGGTCGATATTCTGATCGGCACGCAAATGGTGGCGAAGGGACATGACTTCCAGAATCTGACTTTGGTCGGTGTGCTGAATCCGGACACTGCGCTGTTCTCGCATGACTACCGCGCCAGTGAGCGCTTGTTTGCGCAATTGATGCAGGTCGCCGGTCGCGCTGGTCGTGTCGCGCAAAAAGAAGGTGGTAGCGCAAGTGAGGTCTTGATTCAAACGCGTTATCCGCAACATCCGCTGTATTCAGCCGTGCGCAAACATGATTACGATACCTTTGCCGGCGAGTTGCTGGAAGAGCGACAACAAGCTTGCTTCCCGCCATTCATGTATCAAGCCTTGCTGCGCGCGGAAGCAAAAGAGCTGAAGATCGCGCTCGACTTCTTGCATCAAGCGATAGACTGCGTCGAACATGATGGCATCACGATGAACGATCCTATCCCGATGACGATGACACGCGTAGCAAATATCGACAGGGCGCAATTGCTGGTCGAATGTTCATCGCGTCCGGCCTTGCAGGCATTTTTGAAAGTCTGGATTTCGACTTTGCGCGAGTTGAAGTCGCGCGTACGCTGGTCGCTGGAAGTGGACCCGGTCGATATCTAAATAGACAACCGTACTTTTTACCAAGAATCATCATGGCTATCAAACTCAATCCGGAAACCGAAGAACGTCTGATCGCTTCCATCCAACGCTACTTCGACGTCAATATGGACGACGGCATAGGTGAACTGAAAGCCAAGCTGCTACTCGACTTTTGCGTGAAAGAGATGGGTCCCAGCATCTACAACCAGGCGATCCTGGACGCGCAAGCAGCGATGCAGGACAAAGTCGCGGAACTCGATGTCAGTTGTTACGAAGCCGAGCTTTCTTACTGGAGCAAAAAATGAATCGTCGCCCCCTGATTGCCTGTGTCTTGTTGGCGCTGAGCGTATCCGCCATCGCGCAGAATCAAGGCTTGCTGCAAGAATCACTGAAAGATTGCGACAAGAATCAGCTGGCAATGAACGTCTGTGCCAGCTATCGCTTTGAACAAGCGGATAAAGCGTTAAATGAGCAATACAAACAAAATCTGACGGCGATAAAAGGGCAGCCCGCACAAACACGCTTGCGTGAAGCGCAGCGCGCCTGGCTGGTATTCCGCGACAAGGATTGCATGTCTGATACCGGCCCGCGCGAAGAGTCCGGTTCGATCTGGCCTTTGCTGCATTTCTCTTGCCTGGAAAAACATACTTTACGCAGGACGAAAGACTTGAAAGTGCAGGCTTGCGGCATGGAAGGGTGCGCAAAGTAATGCGCGCGCAAGCAATATGCAAAGTCAAAACGAGAGTGCCATGATTACATGGCAGTGGTCCGCATTTGACGAGCTGGATGCCGCGACCTTGTGCGCGGTGCTTGCTGCACGGCAAGACATCTTCGTGCTGGAACAGCAATGCCTGTATGCGGATATCGACGGCAATGACCAGCGCGCTTATCACCTGATTGGCCGGCGGGAAGGTACGCAACAACTGGTGGCTTACTTACGTTGCTTTGGACCCGGCGATAAATATCCGGAAGCTGCATTGGGCCGCGTGCTGACTGTCTCGTCCATGCGCGGGCTTGGTATAGGCAGGCTGCTGATGGCTGAAGGCATACGCCGCGTAGCACAGCATTTCCCCGGTTCGGCAATCCGTATTTCAGCGCAAGAACATCTGATACGTTTTTACGGCGGATTCGGTTTCCACCGGGTCTCGGATACCTATCTGGAAGATGGAATCCCGCATATAGAAATGTTGAGAGAATAATTCGCTAAGGCATTATTCGTATACGAATGATTTGACATCAATCTATATGGCGACTACAATGGCGGCTCGTTAATCAAGCAACCGGGATATCAAAAACAGGAAAATGTGAGCTTGTTGTGATGCGGCGCGACAGAATGAAAAGATGTCGCTAAACTCGCGGTCATGAATGACATCACCAAACTTGTTGCCGTAAATGATTCGATTCGCATCTTGCAAAGCGTACGTCGCATTGCGCAATGTGTAGAGCACCATTCAAAGCGTCTAGCGGTCACACACAACATCACATCGCCACAACTCGTGGCACTTCTTGCAATTGCGGAATTGGGGCCGAGCACACTCAAATCCATCGGGCGTGCGATCCAGCTCAGTCCAAGTACCGTGGTCGGCATCGTCGACCGGCTGGAAGAAAAAGGTTTGGTGCAACGACAGCGCGATACGCGTGATCGTCGCAATGTATTTGTCGCAGTGACAGTGGCGGGCCAACTGGTTCTGGCCAATGCGCCGTCGGCATTACCGAACGGTTTTGGCAGCGCGCTAGGCGCACTGCCCGAAACCGATCGCCAGGCTTTGGTCGTCACGCTGGAACAATTCGCCTCTTTGCTAGAAGCAAAAATACCTGTCGAACCTGCGCAGAACCCCGACGTTTAACTTTAACGGTTAAGCGTCACTGCGCAAACCTGATTTCCCTTTAAGCGACGAGTGACATGGCGGCTACTGCCGCGTATTCACTTTGTCCGCAAAAAGGAGAAAGCATGAACGCACGCGCACCTGTAACACTGGCGCCCACATCAGCCGATCACATCGTGCTGCGCATCCCGGACCGTCGTGACGGCGCCTATCTGCACGAATTGATAGCTCGCTGCCCACCGCTGGACCTTAACTCGCGCTACGCCTACTTGCTAATGTGCGAGCACCATGCCGACACCTGTGTGGTAGCAGAATTCAATGGTGAGCTGGCGGGAGCCATCACGGCGTACATCCCGCCTTTGCAACCCGACACGCTATTCATTTGGCAGGTCGCGGTGTCACCAACCATGCAAGGACAGCGGCTAGGTTCACGCATGCTCGATAGTTTGACCGAGCGTTGCGCGCATACCCATGGTTTCAGAAATATTGAAACCACCATCAGCCCGGGCAATATCGGCTCGCAAAAACTCTTTGCCAGCTATGCGCGACGTTATCACGTCGATATCAAGGGCAGACCCCATTTCACCACTGTCGATTTTGGCGACGGTCGGCATGAAGAAGAATGGCTGTATCAAATCGGTCCTCATTTGCACGTCGCGTGAGCCACGCGGTTTGATCGCGTTTGGCAGGATCACCCCATCAACCATCCATCAGGAGAAGCATGATGCGTATTTTTAATCGACTTGAATCAGAAGTTCGCGGATATATCCGCTCGTTCCCAACCATATTTTCCAAAGCCCAGAACGCGGTGCTGACCGACGAAGGCGGCACTACGTACATCGACTTCCTGGCAGGCGCCGGTACGTTGAACTACGGCCACAACAATCCAGTGATGAAGCAAGCCGTCATCGAGTACTTGGCGGAAGACGGTATCGTGCATGGCCTAGACATGGCCACCAGCGCCAAGAAAGCGTTTTTGCAAACGTTTGAAAGCCATGTGCTGAAGCCGCGCAATATGCAATACAAAATGCAGTTCACCGGCCCGACCGGTACCAACGCAGTCGAAGCCGCGATCAAGCTGGCGCGTAATGTCACCAATCGTCAAATGGTGATTTCATTCACCAACGGCTTCCATGGCGTGTCTCTCGGTTCGCTGGCCTTGACCGGCAATCGCAAGTTTCGCGATGCCGCGGGTGTGTCGCTATCCGATGTACATCGCGCGCCTTACTCTGGCTACTTTGGCCAGAACATCGACACGATTGCAATGCTCGACAAGTTGATCGCCGACCCAAGTAGCGGCGTCGATCTGCCAGCTGCCATCATTGTCGAATGTGTACAAGGCGAGGGCGGTTTGAATGTCGCCGGCTTGAACTGGTTAAAGAAGCTGGAACAACTCTGCAAACGTCACGAGATTTTATTGATCGTCGATGACATCCAGGCAGGTTGCGGTCGTACCGGTACCTTCTTCAGCTTCGAACCTGCAGGTATCAAGCCCGACATTATTACCTTGTCCAAATCATTGTCAGGTTTTGGTTTGCCGATGGCGATATTGTTGATGAAGCCCGAGCTGGATATTTGGAAGCCGGGCCAGCATAACGGTACTTTCCGCGGCAACAACATGGCGTTCGTTACTGCGACTGCCGCGCTGGAACACTACTGGCGTGACAACAAATTCCAGGCAGCTATCCAAAAGAAAGCACTGACGATAGAGATCTTCCTCGACAAGTTGGTCGATAGCTATCCGGCAGCCAAACTCACGCGTCGTGGTCGCGGCATGATGCAAGGTATTGCGTGTGCCGATCCGGCTTTGGCTGATCGCATTACGTCTATCGCGTTCCAGAATGGTTTGATTATTGAAACATCTGGTGGCGAAGATGAGGTCGTCAAACTGCTGATGCCATTGACGATTGAGCAGGAAACCTTGCTGGCCGGTCTGGATATTCTGGAGCATGCGGTAGCGGAAGCTGTCGGTGAAAAAACGGAATCCAATGTCGAATCAGACAAAGAGGTGACCGCATGATCGTCCGCACACTCAAGGAAATTATCGACACGCCGCGCGATGTCAAGGCGCAGAACTGGTGCAGTCGTCGCCTGCTGTTGCAGGAAGACGGCATGGGTTTCTCCATGCATCACACAGTGATTTACGCCGGCACGCAAACGCACATCTGGTATCAGCATCATCTGGAAGGCGTGTACTGCGTCGAAGGCGTGGGCTCGGTTGAGCTGATTCCTTCTGGCGAAACCTTCCGCATTGAGCCGGGCACCTTGTATGCGCTCAACAAGAACGATGAACACTGGTTGCGTGCAGAAACCGATCTGCATTTGATCTGTACTTTCAATCCGCCGCTGGTGGGTGACGAGACGCATGATGAAAACGGTGTGTATGCAGCACCGCCTGCGCCGACTGGCAAAACGGTGAGAGCGGGCCTCGCCCAGCAAACCAAAGCCAAAATCGATACAAACACGATCGAAGCTTAAGGAGATGATTATGCTTTCTCAAGATGCCTATCCCACGCGCACACAGAACAGCGCGGCCATACTCGCGCGCCATGATCCTGTCGTGTACGAACGTGAAATAGCAACTAAACGAAATACAAATTTGAGCGCAAGCCAACGCGATGCGTATCAACAAAATGGATTCTTGTTGATGCCTGAATTATTCAATCAGGAAGAAGTAGGCTATCTGTTTGATGCGATGCAAGGGATGCGTGAAGAATTTACGCATGCAGGTCGCAAGGAAGTGATTGCCGAACCAGGAAGCGGCGAAGTGCGTTCGATTTTCAATGTGCATAGACTGAATGACATTTTCGCGAACCTGGTGCGCGATCCACGCGTGCTGAATGTGGCGCGCGAGATACTCGGCAGCGAAGTTTATATTCATCAATCGCGCATCAATTACAAACCTGGCTTTACCGGCAAGGAGTTTTACTGGCATTCGGATTTTGAAACCTGGCATAGCGAAGATGGCATGCCCGCCATGCGTGCCTTGAGTTGTTCAATCTTGTTGACCGATAACAGCGATTGCAATGGGCCGCTGATGTTGATTCCCGGCTCGCATCATCACTATGTTTCCTGCATGGGCGAGACGCCGGATGAGAACTACAAAACCTCATTGAAGAAACAGGATGTCGGCGTGCCCGATCAAATTCTGTTGCGCTATCTGGCCGATATGGGCGGTATCAAATCATGTGCCGGTAAAGCGGGTTCTGTGGTTTTCTTTGACTGCAATACGATGCACGGCTCAAATGGCAATATCACGCCTTATCCGCGCAGCAATGTGTTCTTCGTCTATAACAGCATCGCCAATCAACTGGAGTCACCGAAAGGCGGGTTGACACCGCGGCCGGAATTTGTGGCCACGCGAGACGGGATAGCACCGCTCTCACCGCAGGAATTGGTAATCGATTGATGGGTGTGGCGGAACATTGCCTCTGGATCAAGGCCGCAATGATGACAGTGGCACTTGCACTGCGTGATCCTGTGTCAGGGAATTGATGGAAGAAGCCTATCTGCGTTCTTTTGCGCTGTTTTTCGCGCTGTTCAATCCCTTCCTGATGAGCATTTATCTGCTCGATCTGATTCGGGGATTGCCGACGCCTACGTTCGCGCGCGTACTGATACGTGGCAGCCTGATCAGTGCCTGTGTCTTCACATTATTTGCGTGGGGCGGCGAAGCATTCTTTCGCGATTATCTGCAGGTGCGGTTTGCATCCTTCCAGATTTTCGGGGGGATCGTTTTCCTGTTGATCGGTTTGCGTTATGTGTTTTCCGGCGCGCACGCGATTGAAAGCATGCGCGACAATCCGACCGCGATGGCAGGCAGTATTGCGATGCCTATCATGATCGGCCCGGGAACCGTCAGCGCAGCAGTCGTCATAGGAACGCGCCTGCCTTTGCCTGGCGCTGCTGCAGTGATTGTCGGTACGCTGGTCTTGACGGTTGCGATACTGGTGGCGATGAAAATCGCACATGACAAACTCAAGGAACGCCATGCAGCCATTACCGACCGCTATATTGATCTTGTAGGCCGCATGTCTGCGTTGCTGATCGGTACGATTGCGATCGACATGATCGTGACCGGTCTCGAGAGCGCTGGCCTCATTGGCGGAACCTGATCAACTGAAGATGAGTGCCACCCATCCAGTCAACCGAATCCAGGTTCAGCGCCTGTGCGGTTCTTTAAATGAATTGCGGTGAAGACAAGGGATCGAAGTCTGCCCAGTCGCCATTGATAATTTGTCCTTGCGAGCGCTCGACGCAAGTCGCGCCGACTGCGCGCAAGGTCGCGATGGCCTTTTCTTCCTCTTCCTCGCTGGTGACGCTGACGGCAACCAGCATGCCGGATTGTCGCAGCGGCGGAATATCTTTGTTTTCATCGGTACCCGATAAGGATCCCATCAGCGAACCGATATGTGCGCCTACCAAGGCGCCGGTAATCGCGCCCACCGGTCCGGCGGCCGCTCCAGCTGCCCCGCCTATCATGCCGCCAGCACCCAAACCTATCGCCGTACCTTTATCGCTATCTTCCGCGCCTGGCGACTCATCGCGATCACCCCCGATAGGGAACACATCGTGCTGGCCAGCCGGATTGACATAAAAAGAGCTGATCTGCTCAGGTGGCGCTCCTGCACGTTGCAACGCAACAATCGCTTTCTGTACGTCGTCCTGTTGCGCAAAGCGTCCGGCGATGATGATGGTCATGACTGCCTCCTTGATTGATAGTGATGTCTTGACTGCCAAAAGGCGCCGCGAGTTCCAAAACGGTGTGCCGCTGACGGCGGTTGTCGCAGTGCAGACGGACTATTGTCGGTACGCGCTGACAGAGGATTTTTCAATCTTCAGAAAAGGATGTTGCTGACAAGCGACATAAGCGACGATAGACGCTGATCAAGGTCAATTTCGACCAAAAAAATAGCCAGCACAATCACCTTTTTCGTAAATGCTGTGACTATACTAATTCCGGAAGCAGTTTTGGCTTTCAATAATAGGTTGTCTCAAAAACCAATAATTACCAAAATAAATATAGAGGAGCACACTATGAAACAGATTCACAGCGCTTTGGCACTGGTCGCTTTTTCCGCAGTTCTGGCAGGTTGCGCCACTACGGAAGCAGATGCTCCAAAAGCAGCACCTAAGCCAGCTGCAGCCGCACCGGCTCCGGCGGCGGCACCAGATGCTGCATTGACCACGAAAGTGACAGCGGCGTTGGCTAAAGAAGCGCAACTGGCAGGCAGCAAAATCACTGCTGCTGCGACTACTGACGGCACAGTGAGTTTGACCGGCACAGTAAAAAATGACTGGCAGCAGTATCTGGCAGGTGAAACTGCAAAGAATACAGCTGGCGTCAAATCCGTTAAGAATTCGATCAAAGTACCTTGATTGATTTTTGCGAATGAATAGCAAAACGCCGGGCATGCCCGGCGTTTTTTATTGTCCTCGGAATCTCGTTTGCTTAGGTCGGCAAGCCCAGACGACCGTCCTCTGCCATTTGACGGATGATGCGTATCGTATCGATATCGGCTTCCTGATAAGCTGAACGACGGAACTCGTTATAAAACGCATCCATGTCGTCATCCGGCAAGCCGCTGTCATATTCAAAGCGCACAAACAAGGCGCCCGGCTGCGGTTCTTCTATCGTCACCACCAGACTGGATGCCGGAATATCTTCCTGTGCCGGCACATCGTAATGTACTTTTTCCTGCGGCGTGAAGGTGACGTGATCATGGATCAGCAATGCGTTGTAGCGCAATGCACGCGACAGCACATTATCGTTGCGTCCCAGCAGATTGCACTCATCCAGCCAGGGGATGAACAGTTTCGGCGCTTCTGCCCGCAGCACCAGTCCGCGCCAAAGCTGATCGCGCGTCAGCGTGTCGATCAGGGGATTGAGTGGATCATTGATTTCAATCAGATGCTGGAATTGCATGGCGTACGGGCTTCATAAAAATGGTAAGGGGGACGCTGGCGTGCCGATGTGCTGGCCTTGGCGGTGCATTCATGCGACGTTGGTGTCATTGTACTGTGCAGTCGATGCTGCCGGATGTGAGCGAGCAAATACTCGCCATGATATTGCCAGTTGTTGGTGCGCGCAATTATGCTTTAATGCGGGATTCCATTTTCTCGATTGCGTCCTTGTGACGCGACGCACATTGCTATGAAACGTACTTTTACCGTTATCGGACTCGGAGCATTCGGTTCCACTGTTGCACGCGAACTGGCGCGTCTCGGCAATGATGTACTCGGTATCGATTTCGATCCGGCGCACGTCAATGACATTGCCGATGACATTACGCAGGCGGTAGTGGCGGATGCGCGCAATGAAGATACCTTGCGCGATCTGGGTGTGCAGGATAGCGATGCGGTCGTGATCGCCATCGGCGAGGATCTGGAAGCCAATATTTTGGTCACGCTAACCGTCAAGAACATGCCCAAACCGATAGTCTGGGCCAAGGCACTCAACCATAATCATCACCGCATCCTGCACAAGCTGGGTGCCGATCACATCGTGCATCCGGAACATGAAATGGGTTTGCGCCTGGCGCATGCAATGATGTATCCGGAAGTGGTCGATTACATCAGTCTTGGCCATGACTTGTTTACGGTGGAAGTGCGCGCATCTGAAAAACTCGCAGACCAGACTGTCGCATCGCTGAGTCTGACCGAACGTGGCGTGCAACTGTTGCTGGTCAAACATCAGCGTGAAATGCTGACAGCCGTGCCTGGCGATTATGTATTCCGACTCGGCGATCAACTGGTGATGGCCGGCCCGCTGGATAATCTGCGCAGTATCTCCGGCTACTTATGAGGCGCGGGTTTCAACCGCCTATGCTGTATGGGCAGGTCAAGCGGCGGGTATTGCACCTGACGCCGCCGCAGGCATTACTCACTTCTTTCGTTGGCTTGTCGCTGGTCGGCATGCTGTTATTGAAGTTACCGATGGCCAGCAATGTGCCGACTTCATGGATGCAGGCGCTGTTCACTGCCGTCTCTGCCTCGACCATCACCGGCTTGTCTGTCGTCGATATCGGCAGCCATTTCACGCTATTCGGACAATGGGTTTTGCTGGCACTGATTCAACTCGGCGGCATTGGCTTGCTGACCTTCGGCGTGCTGATCATCCATTTGACCAGCGGCCGTTTGACATTGCGTAATCGCGCCGCGATGCAGGATTCATTCAATCAGAGCGGCCGCCTTGATATGCGCAGATTATTGCGGGTGCTGTTTGGCTTCATCGTGGTGACGGAATTGCTCGGTACCTTGCTGCTGGCCACGCAGTGGGTGCCGGAAATGGGGTGGTCGCGCGGACTGTTCTACAGCTTCTTCCATGCCGTCTCGGCTTTTAATAATGCCGGCTTCGGTCTGGCCTCGCATAGCCTTGCTGCGTACGTCGGCAATCCGTTGATTAATCTGGTTATTTCCTTTTTATTCATTTCCGGCGGCATAGGTTTTGCGGTGATTGCAGATCTGCGCGCCAAGCGTCGCTTTCAGGAATTCGCATTGCATACCAAGCTGATGCTGGTCGGCACTGTGGCCATCAATCTGATCGCCATGCTGGTGCTGTTTATTCTGGAATATGGCAATCCCGATACTTTGGGCGCATTGCATGGTCTTGGTACAAAACTGTGGGCCAGCTGGTTTCAGGCGGTGGCGCCACGTTCATCGGGTTTCACCACGATGGATACAGCCAGTCTGATGCCTGCGACTGCATTTTTTATCATGACATTGATGTTCATCGGTGCTGGCAGTGGTTCGACTGGCGGCGGCATCAAGCTGACGACTTTCATCGTGTTGCTGGTGGCGACGCGTACCTTTTTGCGTCAGCAACGCAATCCGGTTTTATTTGGGCGCAGTCTCGAAGCGAGCATGATCCTGCGCGCTTTGGCGGTGACGGTGATGGCCTTGTTTTGCGTGATTACCGGCACCTTTATTCTGATGTTGACGGAGGATCAGCACTTTATCGATCTGGCATTCGAGGTCGTTTCGGCAGCGTCGACCACCGGATTATCGCGCAATGTAACGCCGACCTTGTCCACGACCGGCCAATGTGTGGTGATGGTACTGATGCTGATAGGCCGGGTTGGTCCGTTGACATTGGCCTTCACGCTGGCGAATCCGCAAGGCAAAGACATTCAATATCCGGCTGGGCGCGTCAATATCGGCTAAGCGTCGATGTCGCTTTGTTAAGTTGTCGGGATGTCATGAGCTCTCTGCGGGGCCGGGATTTGTGGGCGGTATAGCTGTCTGCGCTGATACAATGGCCTGCTTTATTTCCCGGCTCGTCTGCACTTTTTCTGATGTCATCTCCCCCGAATTCATCCTCGCACGGCCTCAACGCACCGCAGCGCGAAGCGATCCAGTATATGGATGGCCCGTGCCTGGTGCTGGCCGGCGCCGGCTCGGGCAAGACGCGCGTGATTACCACCAAGATCGCAAGCCTGATCGAAGAGCATGGCTACGAAGCGAAGAACATTGCCGCGCTGACCTTTACCAACAAGGCCGCGCTGGAGATGCAGGAACGTATCGCCAAATTGCTGAAAGAGCCGAAGAAGGCCAAGCAATTGACGGTCAGTACCTTCCATTCGCTGGGCGTCAAAATTCTGCGGCAGGAAGCGAAAGAGCTGGGCCTGAAGGATCGCTTTTCCATCATGGACAGCGACGATTGCTTTTCTCTGGTGCAGGATCTGGCGGTCACGACAGACAAGCAGCTGATACGTCGCATCCAGAGCGCGATGTCCTTGTGGAAAAACGGTCTGATCGATCCTGATGCAGCATTGAATCAGGCGAAAGATGAAGACGAGGCGCAAGCCGCGCGCATCTATCGCAGCTATGTCGCGACGCTGTCCGCGTATCAGGCGGTCGATTTTGATGATCTTATTCGCTTGCCGGTCGAACTGTTTCGCAGCAACGAAGCGGTGCGCGACAAATGGCAGCGACGTCTGCGCTATCTGCTGGTCGATGAATATCAGGACACGAATACCTGCCAGTACGAACTGGTCAAACTGCTGGTTACCGGCGTCGGCAAGAAACCTATGTTCACTGCCGTCGGTGACGACGATCAGGCGATTTATGCATGGCGTGGCGCGACGATAGAAAACCTGAAGCAGCTGGAAGTCGATTTCCCCGATCTGAAAGTCGTCAAGCTCGAACAGAATTACCGCTCCAGTACACGCATATTGCAAGCGGCCAACTCGGTGATCGCCAACAATCCGAAACTGTTTGAAAAAACCTTGTGGTCCGATCACGGTCTGGGCGATCCGATCAAAGTCATGGGCATGCAGGATGACGATCAGGAAGCTGAACAGATCGCGATCATGCTGTCGGCGCATCGCTTCGAACGGCGTGCCAAATTTTCTGATTACGCGATTCTTTATCGCGGCAATCATCAGTCGCGCGTGATCGAACAGGCGCTGCGCAAGGAAAGAATTCCGTACACGATCTCTGGCGGCCAAAGTTTCTTTGATAGAGCCGAGATCAAAGACATCATCAGTTACTTGCGCTTGATCGCCAATCAGGATGATGACCCTGCGTTCATCCGCGCTGTGACCACGCCCAAGCGCGGCGTCGGCCAATCGACACTGGAAACGCTGGGCGCCTTCGCTGGCCAATGGCAATGCTCGCTCTTCGAAGCAGTATTCAAGGGCGGGCTGGAATCCAAACTGGCCGATCGTCAATTGACGCCGCTGCGGGAGTTTTGCACCTTCATCAACAATCTAGAGCGGCATGCACATCGCGAAACCGAAGCCGGCACGCTGCTCGATGACATGATGAAAGAGATCAATTACGAAGCCTATCTCTACGATAACTTCGACGATAGACAGGCGCAGTCGAAGTGGCAAAACGTGATTGATTTCACGACCTGGTTGAAAGAGAAGGGCGGCGGTGGCAAGGATGGCACTGATGCCGAAAGAAGTTTGCTGGATCTGACGCAAATGGTCGCACTGATGTCCATGCTGGAAGGCAAGGACGAAGATCCGGACGCTGTGCGCATGTCCACCTTGCATGCATCCAAAGGCCTCGAATTCCCTCATGTGTTTTTGGTCGGCGTGGAAGAAGGCATCCTGCCGCACAAGGGCGATCCCGACGCACCTATCGAAACGCTGGGTGCACGCATAGAAGAAGAACGCCGCCTGATGTACGTCGGCATCACGCGCGCACAACGCTCCTTGCATGTGAGCTGGTGCAAAAAGCGCAAGCGCGCACGTGAGCATGTGCATTGCGATATCTCGCGCTTCATCAAGGAAATGAAACTCGATGAAGGCGATGCAGTGCCGACGGAAGATGAAATCATGACGCCGCAGAACCGACTGGCGAATTTGAAGGCCTTGCTGCAAAAACCGAAAGCTGCCTAAGGCCTGCTCATTGCGTGTGCTGTATAGAAGTACACGCACAGATACAGGCACGAATTATGCGTCGATTTTCATGTGGCCAGCCTTGTTTGGATGGCGCTGATGATCAACTCGCAATATTCAAAAAATGACTGAACGACTTATACCGTTATCGATACAAAAGCCTGCACGCCATACCAAGCGTGTATCGCGCCATTCTTTTCGCATTGCAATTTTTCTCGGTGGCGCTGCGTGTGTGGCAGTTTTTTCATTGGGCTTTGCGTGGCTCGCTGAAAAAATGCTGGAGTGGAATCGTGAGCTGACGCATGCCTATTGGTGGAGCGCGCTGTTGATGTTACCCCTCGCTTTCGCAGGCATACGCTGGATGACTTTGCGGCTGGCGCCGGAAGCGCGTGGCAGCGGTATTCCGCAAGTGATTGCAGCGATGGCTATGCCGAGCGGGCCTGCGCAATCGACCTTGGTTTCCTTGCGGCAGTCCTTGTGGAAAATTCTGCTAACCGCAGCCGGTCTGCTGGCTGGTGCATCGATAGGCAGGGAAGGGCCATCGGTGCAAGTCGGGGCTGCAGTGATGCTGGCGTGGGGACAATGGTGGCAAAAGCGGCCCCGTTTCGCCGTCGGCTTTCGTCCGGAAGCCTTGATTGCTGCCGGTGCCGCCGGCGGTCTGGCTGCCGCTTTCAATACGCCGCTGGCGGGTGTCGTGTTTGCGATAGAGGAGCTGGGTCGCGGTACGGCGGTGCGTTGGGATAGATTGGTGATGTCGGCAGTGCTCTGTGCCGGTTTCATCGCGTTGGCAGTAGTTGGCAACAATCCCTACTTTCATATAGAGCAGTCGATACTGGCGCTGCATTCTTCGTGGGGCGCGGTGGCTTTGTGCGCGACGATCAACGGCGTGTTGGGCGGCTTGTTTGCCAAAGCGCTGTTGGCGGGGCCCAAAGCGTGGTTGCCGGTATCGCGTCGCAGCTGGCTTGAGCGTCATCCGGTTTTGCTTGCCGGTATCTGTGGATTGCTGGTTGCATTCCTGGGTTTGCTGACGGCTGGTGCGACTTACGGCACTGGTTACGAACAGGCTGCGGCCTTGCTGAATGGACATCCTGGGGATAACTTGATGTTTGGAATCGCGAAGTTGGGCGCGACCATACTTTCCTATTTCGCAGGAATACCGGGCGGCATTTTCACGCCGTCGCTGGCGATTGGGGCCGGCATAGGCGACAATATCGCACTGTTGTTGCCGGGTACTTCCGATGGCCAATTGATTGCCTTGCTATCGATGGCAGCATTTCTTGCTGCTGCCACCCAGGCACCGATTACAGCCAGTGTGATTGTGATGGAAATGACGCGCAGTCAGGACGTCACCCTGTTATTGCTGGCAACGACTTTGACGGCATCCGTCATCTCCAGGCAATTTTGTCCGCGGCCTTTTTATCACACAGCGGCACGTGGTTTTCGACGTGAAGCAATGCACAAGCACCCCGTTATGCCGTCGGCATGAGTTGTTTGGCCTTAAGAAAGTAGATGCACCATGAATGAAGACCGTATTGTCGATATCGAAATCAAGCTGACGCGCCAGGAAGATCTGGTCGATGCGCTGAACAAGATCGTCTACGAACAGCAAAAGAAAATCGACGAATTGGAAGCCTTGTGTATCGCGCTGGTCGGACGTTTGAAGGAAGTGGTCAGCGGCGCTAACGAACAAGGCGCAGCCAACGAACGACCACCGCACTATTGATGAGGAAATTCGTTTCACACAAAAATCTTTAACCTATACAAATCAAGCAGATTGAATCGATGACTTCACCAACCCAAGCTGATCAAGAGCAGCAACTGCTGCACGCCAAACTCAATACAGAAACCTCGCAAATTGCGTGGTCAGAATTGTTGCGTTATTTTGCCGGTGGTTTGGTCATCGTCGTGAGCAGCGATCTTGATCTGGTCGATGTCGCGGCGCGGTTTTCCATCGATGACAAAGCCACGGTTGAGCAATGGCTGAATGACAGCAAGCTTGCCAAGGCGACCGATGAGCAGGCGACTATATGGCTGGAAGCCGATACTTTGTTGTGGGCGGTTGTCGCGCGGCCGTGGGTACTGGTACAGGAAAACAAACCGGACTGACCGGCAAACATGATGAGCGACCACAAAAATATTCAGCCGCAAAACAGCGATCCCTTGCATGGCCAGAGCCTGGAGAAAATCCTGCTGGTGCTGGTAGAGCGTTATGGCTGGGAAGAGTTGGGCCATCGCATCGACATCAAGTGCTTCAACATCGATCCAAGTATCAAATCAAGTCTGAAGTTTTTGCGCAAGACGCCGTGGGCCAGAAGCAAAGTGGAAGAATTGTTTGTGAATATGTCCGACGATTAAGAGATTAAGCGCCGGACATATTTGCGGAACGTTATAGCTGTGCGCTATAACTCAGCATTACAGCTTCGATTTATGGTGGATCGCGACGAATAGCGTGGCCAAGGTCGACAGTACCGATGTGAAATGAACTTCTGGTTCAGTGTTGTCCCAGATGTAATGTGCCATCACTGCTTCAAATTCCTTGCTGCGTTTCTTTGCCGTTACCGAATGCGCACGTGTAATCGCTTTCAGGAACTGTCTGCGCATGTTTGGAATGACCGTAATGTGTTCGCTGTCATCCAGAAATTCAAATCCGTTCGGCAGCGGGCTGCCTTTCATCTGAAATTCCAAACGTTCGAACACGGCCGGCGGCAAATTCTTTACCAGCTCGCAGCCGTTCTCATTGAGCTTCAAGACCATGCTGAAGCCGGCTGGATAAATCACCTCTTCATCTTCACGTTCCGACAAAAAGACTGCCAGGCGCAATGAGTATTCTGCATTGAATGCATCATCGCGAGTGCTGATATCGCTGGTACGTGTCGTTGGCCAGAAGATCAATGTGCCGGGAGTGCTTTCATCATCCGGGTCAGGAAAAAATTCAGCCGAAATGTCATCGGCAGATTCGCCCGCGACTGACAGCATTTTCAATACAGGTGACGCAAGGTCGCTCAATATCGATGCCGCAATAGCGCCGGTAGTGGCGATATCAGCGTTCGTCAGGTCTTCGACGATGTAGCCATTCAGTGGCTTGAGTAATGCGTTTGGGTCGAGCATATGCGGTGTGGTCATGTTTAAATTGATGGGGTTTGTTATCGTCGATCATGCAGTAACTGTGCAGTAATCGTGTGGCAACAGGAGTCGTTGCAATATAACTTAAAACCCCATTTCAACGAAATGGAAAAGCACGTGGGGAGCCGAATTAGCGATGAATTTATCGTGTGCGGCCGACTCTGATCAAGATCACTCATGAATGGCTCATACTAAGCCGCTCGTATCTGTCTCTAAATTTAAAGTAAGGATAACTATGTACACATGGCTGCTCCCCGCCGTCAAGGCGATACTGCCTTATGTAGGCGACATCGTTAATGCGGCTTTGCCGGTATTTAAAAGCCGCAAGATCGACGAGAACGCGGCAACCCAGGAGGCTTTGCTGCAAAAGCAAATCAACGAGCTGCAGGAAGTGGCGTCCGTGAATGCAGTACATATCAAGGATCTGGCCGAGCAATTGAAGCAGATGGTCATCACGCTGGAGCAAGGCGTCATTGCCAACGAGCGGCGTTATCGACGCATGTCGATGCTGGCTTGGATTGCCATTGTTTTATCGGCCGCAGCGATAGGATTATGGCTGCGAGGCAATTGAATGCGGGTTAAAACAGTGAGAACTTGCTGCATGGATATTGCTTCAAGGAAGTAAAAAACGAGAATAAGATGAACTTCTGTTAACCACCCCGGTCTGTAATAAGGAGTGCAGTGTTAACCATCCTGGTTGGCGGCATCAATTTCCATACGAACAGCTCGTATCGGTTTCTTATTATTGAACAAGGAGTTCGCATGATAAAACTACGTACAATCCTCGCCGGCACGGCAGTGGCCATGTTTACGCAATTTGCAGCGGCTCAGGCTAATCCGCCGGGTACGATAGTGGTTCCAGCCTCGCAAGCACCGTCCAATCCCAACGATCCGGCTTATACCGATCAATCACGCCTGAATCAAACCAATGATCCTTTTGTGAAGAAACGTGTGGCGGTAAAAGAAGCCAAAATGGAATACAAGGCGGAAAAGAAAGAAGCCAAAATGGAGTACAAGGCTGATAAAAAGGCTGCCAAGGAAGAGTACAAGCAAGAGAAAAAAGAAGCTGTGCAAACCCGTAATGCCGAAGTGCAGGAGATGAGAATGAAAAAGCCGGTTGATCCCGGAATGCCGGCTCCAGCTTCGAAGTAAATTTATTTAGTTGAAAAAAGGCGGGATCGCGTCAGTGATTCCGCCTTTTTATTTTTGTGCTGAATAAAGATGGTGGTCGGGTGCGTCCTCATACGTTGACTCAAGTATGCGCAAATCCAGTCGAGAGAAAGCGCCTGATGGCGTGAGCATCATTATTCGATGATTGCTTTTTACTGTTTATATGTACAGTAAATGATATGCTGCGCTCATTCCGTTTCGACACTGATTTTTCATGATTCCACCGCATAGCCATATTGCTCATCTTGATATGGATGCTTTTTACGCATCGGTTGAGCTGTTGCGTTATCCCGAATTGCGTGGCCAGGCCGTCGTGATAGGTGCCGGCGCTGCGCATCAACCGGTATTGCAGGCCGACGGCACGCGCAGCTATTCACGTTTGCGCGACTATGCAGGACGTGGCGTAGTGACGACGTCGACGTATGAAGCGCGTGCGCTTGGCGTGTTTTCCGGCATGGGTTTGATGAAGGTGGCGAAGCTGGCGCCGGATGCGATCCTGTTGCCGACCGACTTCACTGCGTATCGCCATTATTCAAAATTATTCAAGGCCGCAGTGAGCGCGCTTGCGCCCAAAATGGAAGACCGCGGCATCGATGAAATCTATCTTGATCTGAACGACCAGACTGACGATATCGCCATCGTTGCGCAGCGCATCAAGGATGCGGTGGTTGCTGCGACCGGCTTGTCTTGTTCGATAGGCGTCGCACCGAACAAGTTACTGGCAAAAATTTGTTCTGATCTGGAAAAGCCGAATGGTTTGACGATACTTTCTACGGCAGATATTCCATCACGCATCTGGCCCTTGTCGGTGAAGAAAATCAATGGGATAGGCCCCAAGTCAACAGAAAAGCTTGCGACGCTCGGCATATTGACGATAGAACAATTGGCCGCGTGTGATCCGGCAATATTGCAGGCGAATTTCGGGCGCGTCTATAGCGCATGGTTGATGCGGGTTGCCCAAGGCATTGATGAGCGTGAAGTCGTGATGCGTTCCGAGCCCAAGTCCATCAGTCGCGAATCGACACTGGAGCGCGACCTGCATGCCAAACTGGATCGCAATGAATTGAGTGCCTTGTTCACGCGCTTGTGTGAACGCGTGGCGGATGATCTGGTGCGCAAGGACTATTTGGGGCGCACTATCGGTATCAAGTTACGTTACGCCGATTTCAGTACGGTGACACGCGATTTGACGCTGCCCGATCCAACCAATAATGCGCAAGCGATACGGCAGGCAGCTGGTGAATGTTTGCGGCGTGTGCCGCTGGACAAGCGCCTGCGCCTGCTTGGTGTGCGGATTAGTGCTTTGTCTAAGCCAAGCGTAGTGCCGCCCGTGATGGTGGAGCAGGGCGAACTCTTTGCTGCAGAACAGGGTTGATTTCACCTGCGGCGGGCCAGGCATTCAGTTGCAAAACGGTGATCGTATTTGCAGCTTTAACGTGATGAAATTACTTATCAGTTTTTTCGATCATGTCCTGCTTGCCGTAAAACTGTACGCCCATCGCAATCCGCTCACGACCGCTTTCGCGTCTGTGCTTGTTCGTATCGCGCAGTGAATATACGCAGCCGCAATATTCCTGCTGATAGAAATTTTCGCGTTTGGAGATTTCGATCATGCGCGCAGAACCACCTTTTTTGCGCCAGTTGTATTCCCAGTACAGCATGTCCGGATATTTCGCGGCGGCGCGTACGCCACAATCGTTGATCTGATTCATATCCTTCCAGCGCGAAATTCCGAGCGAGCTCGAAATGACAGGAAAGCCGTGCTCATGCGCATACAAGGCCGTGCGTTCAAAGCGCATGTCGAAACACATCGTGCAACGTATGCCACGCTCAGGCGCATCTTCCATACCCTTGGCACGTTCAAACCAGTTGTCGGTGTCGTAATCGGCGTCGATAAATTCGATATTGTGCTTTTCCGCAAAACGAATGTTTTCGTCCTTGCGCAGCAGATATTCTTTTTCCGGATGAATGTTCGGGTTGTAAAAGAAAATCGTGTAATCGATACCCGAAGCCAGCATCGCCTCCATCACTTCACCAGAACATGGCGCGCAGCAGGAATGCAGCAATACCTTGCCGGGTTTGCTCGGTAGTGGAATGGGTTCGCGTTTGAAGTCGGGCGTGGAATTGGTCATCATGGTTCTCGCTTGGTGCTTGCCGCACCGCATTTACATTCTCGTACTGCAGCACCTAAAAGCAAGGGAAACACGCTTTAAATTTGCTCAGGCCGTTATGGTAGCAGAAGCAAATACATCAGGAATCTTGAGGCCATTCGGTTGCCGGTACAGAGACATTATTTTTTCCATATTCGGCGGCCTGGTATTCAAATCGTGGCAAATATGTAACGCAATCCGATTAAAAGACGACATTTTTTGCTAATGAGAATCATTCCGAATTAAAATTACACAAAATTTTCATCAATCCCGCATCAGCCAGCCAGCCGTCAGCCAGTGCATTTCCAAAGGAAATACTGTGCTGCATCGCAAAACTCTTGCGTTGGCCGTCGGCCTCGCCTGTCTCACCATGTCCTCCGCAGTCTTTGCCCAGCAGGGCGCCGGGCCGGTCAGCGCTGAAATCAAAATGGCCGAAACGCTGCCCGAAGTCCGAGTTACTGCCCCCGTCGATGATAGTAGCGAGTCGACTCATTCATATGCAGCGCATGCGGTGACGGTAGGAAGCAAGATTCCGCAAACGCTGAAAGAAACGCCGCAATCCATCAGTGTGGTGACGCGTCAGCGGCTGGATGATCAAAACATCACCAAGATTGAAGATGTTCTCAAGCAAACCACGGGCGTCAACGTCACGCGCCTGGATGGGGCCGGTAATTTCAACACGATTCAAGCCCGCGGCTTCGATATCGGCAGCATCCAATTGGACGGTCTGGCCATCAGCCAAGGCGCCAATTATTCCACGGCGTTCGATACTGCAATTTACGATCGCATTGAAGTGCTGCGCGGTCCGGCAGGCTTGCTGCAAGGTGCGGGCGAGCCGGGCGGTACGATCAATCTGGTGCGCAAGCGCGCGCGTGCAGATTTGTCCGGTAGCGCGGGATTCATGCTGGGCTCGTCGGATACTCGCCGCGCGGAGTTTGATGTGACGAGCAAACTGGATGAGGCAGGCCGTATCCGGGGACGCATAGTCGGTGTGGTCGACAACCGCGAAAGCTTTGTCCACGCGGTGGAAAGCAAGAAATTTCTAGGGTACGGCACGGTGGAAATCGATTTGTCGTCAAGTACGACATTGTCGCTGGGCGCGACCCATCAAAAGACAGATTCTGTCGTCGATCAGGGGCTGCCAGCGATGGCAAATTACACGTTGCCGAAAGTACCCCGCTCGACTTTTATCGGCAGCAAAAATAATGTTCAGGATATGGAAACGGATGATCTGTTTGCCGAGTTGGAGCATAAATTCAATAACGGTGGCCGTTTCAAGTTTGCCGCGCGTCAGGTTGATCGCGGCATGATTTACAAAGCCTTGCGTGCAAATGGCCTGGCGAACGTGGCAACAGGCGATGTCGCATATCAGACAGTAAATTTCCAGCAAGCCACCAAGAATCAAAATCTTGATGCCTACTATGCGGGTCCCTTTGAGCTGGGTGGCCGCATCCACCAAATTCTGCTTGGCATCAATCACAGCACCGAGGATGCAAAAAATCGGTCTGTTTACGGACCAACCGGCACGTTCAATATCTACAGCCCAAACAATGACATTGCTTATCCGGAGCTGGATCTGGGCAGCTATACAGGCGGCACGCAACAGACTCAGACCGGTATCTACGGACAAGTGCAGCTTAAGCCGTTTGATCGCTGGACTTTCTTGCTGGGCGGACGCTTGGGACGCTGGGAAACCCAGTCATTCAATCCGAGCACGGGTGTAATCAGTTCGACTTCCAAGCCGGGTACGCAATTCACGCCATTGACTAGCGTTATTTATGCACTGAGTGACAACTCTTCGCTTTACGGCAGCTATGCTGAAACCTTTGTGGGACAAACTGCGATTGACAAGAATGGCCTTCTTTTATCGCCGCGGACCGGTTCCCAGATAGAGTTGGGAGTAAAGAGTGAATGGCTGGACAAGCGCGTCAATAGCAGCATTGCCTTGTTCAGAATCATCGATAAAGATCGCGCGATCGAAGACACAAGCACGCCCCTCAAGGCCAACGACTCTATAGCCGGCGGCAAAGTCAGGAGCGAGGGGCTGGAAGCGGAAGTGAGTGGCCAGATAGCACCGGGCTGGGAGTTGATCGCTGGCTATGCCTATACCGCGACAAAATACCTGCAGGCACCGATAGCTCAGGTTGGGCAGGCATTTTCTACGATCACACCGCGACATAGCTTCAATCTCTGGACCAAGCATAGCTGGACGAGTGGGACGTTCAATCGCTGGAGTCTGGCCGGCGGCTTGAAAGCAGTCAGTGATTTTTCATCGGGTACCGGCGCAACACGCGTCGTCGGTGATGGCTATACGACGGTGAGTGGACAAGTTGGCTATCAGATTGACAGTACAACCACGGCTAGTCTGACCATTAATAATCTGTTCGATAAAACATACTACGAAAAAGTCAGTAACTTCGGACGTCAAAACTTCTACGGTGAGCCGCGCTCCATCATGCTGGCTGTCAAAAAGATGTTTTGATGGCGTGGAGATTCTGCCTGTGAAGCAGAAGATGCAAAAAGCCTCTGTGAGTCGGGGGCTTTTTAGTATGGAATAGGACTCGCCTACGTTCCGCAGGCCGCTTTCTCCACTCCGCAGAGTGTTGGCTGCGCCGAATCGTGAGTTGAAAACAAAAATGCCCGCTTGCGCGGGCATTTTCTTAAACTGGCGGAGTGGACGGGACTCGAACCCGCGACCCCCGGCGTGACAGGCCGGTATTCTAACCAACTGAACTACCACTCCATACTACTAAACTGATTCAGGCTTGCATTTGACTGATTGGTGGGTGCTGACGGGGTCGAACCGCCGACCTACGCCTTGTAAGGGCGCCGCTCTACCAACTGAGCTAAGCACCCGCGTATTGCCGCTTACTCAGTCAAACATTTGTTGGTGTCGACCAACATGCCTGAAGGGGGCGAAGTATAGAGCATATTAAAAATTTTGTCACCATTGTTTGCAGAAACTTTACTGATTAAGTCCGTCGACGCCGGTAACTTTGCCCTGCTTGCGCTGCAAACTGTCCGTCATCGGCAGCACTGACCAAGCTGCATCTGGCGGATTATAATGGGCGGCTATCTTCTTCCTGAGTTCGTTATCAATACATTATTTCGCCGCATTCTTCACGCCGTTCTGTTTGAAATCTGCGCTCTGATCATTCTGGTTCCTCTGATGTCTTACGGCTTCAATATGGATATGTTCCATTTTGGCGCGTTGGCATTGATCCTGGCTGTGTGTGCGATGTTGAGCAACATGATCTACAACCATTTCTATGAAATGGCCGAGCATCGCTACGGCTGGCGTCGCACAGTAGGGATGCGGGTGTGGCATACCTTGGGATTTGAAGCTTTCTTTATGTCGATTGCCTTGCCCTTGACGGCGTGGTGGTTGAATATTTCACTGCTCGATGCGCTGGTTCTCGATCTGGTTTTTTCGGCCTTCTTCATGCTGTATGCATTTTGTTTCAACTGGGTGTACGACATTGCACGGCATAGGCTGGTGGTGAAGCGCGCCGCACAGGATTGATCTGCGTAGCAGACCGTGTGGGGTTGATCAAGACGCCGCCATCTTTGCTTCTTCTCCCGTAGCGGGGTCCCGGTCAGTGTGCAGTATCGTCAGCGGGACTTGCGATGCGACATGCAGGGTACGGGTCGGATGGGCGAAGACGATGTCGCGTTGTGCGCAGGCCTGCATCAATTCCAGATTGATGCGCTTCTGCGTATCCATGTAGTCGTTGTACTCGCTGCGTTGCAGGTAATACACCACTTCAAATTCCAGGCTGCTTTCACCTATGCGCACAAAATGTGCCCTGTCAAAACGCGTCACCGATATCGCATCGATGATCTGGCGCAGCGCTTCCGTCAGTTCCGTAATTTGCTCGCCAGAGGTTTGATGGATAAGGCCGAAGTTGAACAGTACGCGTCGCTCCGACATGCGTTTGTAATTGCGGATGGCCGATTTCAGCAATTCGGTATTCGAGCGGATCAACTGCTCGCCGCTGAGGCTGTGCGGTCGCGTGGTCTTGATGCCGATATATTCCACGGTTCCCTGCAAATCATCGACTACGATAAAGTCGCCGACTTCAAATGGCTTGCGACAGGCGCAATTCCAACTGAGCGGGGAGAATCAGCGTCTGCACGCCGATCAAACAGGCGAAGAGAAAGTATAGATACCGTTTGGAACCGTCTAATATGCCGAGTACAACTTCATCGACGCGCAGCTTGGTGAGGCGCGCCAGAATCGACATGCGTCTTTTTGCAAAACGGACTGCGAAGCGCGTGAGTAAATCCAGAATCAGGTAAGTTAATGATGTTGCAATTAACGCGTATAAACAGTTTTTCAGCGAAATTTCAAATAAGAAAAATTCTTGCAGTAAGACCATTCTGTAACTTCAATACAAATGCATACGGCTTGCTTTCATGCATGCAGTTTCCTGCCCTTGTAAAAATAGAGATTGAATATCAACAATAGCTCGCAGATTTTTCTTTGCGGAAACGTAACGCGCGTAAGAGATCTTTATTCCACCCTTGCAATGCGCCAACCTTGGTTACAATCAGGCATTCAATTTCAAGGCATGCATGGACGCTTCTGTATCCGTATCCCCATTGTTTCCGCCATTGCAACCATATCGCAGCGGCATGTTGCCGGTCGATGAGTTGCATACCTTGTATTGGGAAGAGTGTGGCAATCCTGAGGGCGTGCCCGTCTTGTTTTTGCATGGCGGCCCCGGTGGTGGCATCACTGCGATGCACCGGCAGTTCTTCGATCCTGCGTATTACCGCATCGTCTTGTTCGATCAGCGCGGCTCCGGGAAATCGACGCCTTTAGGCGAAATACGCGATAACACGACGTCGTTACTGATTAAAGACATAGAAGTGTTGCGGGGCATGCTCGACATCGAGCAGTGGCTGGTGTTCGGCGGCTCGTGGGGAGCGACGCTGGCGCTTGCCTACGGGCAGGCGCATCCGCAAGCTTGTCTCGGCTTTATCTTGCGTGGAATTTTTCTATGCACGCAGGCTGAGATCGACTGGTTTCTGTACGGTATGCGCGTCATTTTCCCGGAGGCGCATGATGCATTCATTGCCGAGATTCCGGAAGCGGAGCGCACAGATTTGTTGCACGCATATGCGCGCAGATTGTTTGGCGACGATGCTGAGCTAGCCACCCGGGCTGCGCGTAACTGGAGCCGCTATGAAGGTAGTTGCCTCTTTCTGCGGCCGCAGCCGGAAACCATAAATGCGTGTGGCAGTGATGCGCTTGCGCTTGGTATCGGGCGGCTGGAAGCACATTATTTTTTGCATCAAGGCTTCATGGTGCAGGACCAACTCATCAGTGGGATTGATCGCATTCGTCATTTGCCGGCGGTGATTGTGCAGGGGCGCTATGACGCAGTGTGCCCGCCGGTCTCGGCACATCGATTGCATCAGGCTTGGCCGCAAGCCAAAATGCATATCATTGATGATGCCGGGCATGCAGCAATGGAGCCAGGCACAGCGGCAACACTGGTTGCCGCAACCGAGCAATTCAGGATGCAACAAGCGTTTGACTAGCTGGTGCCTGGTGTCGCTTGTTTGCCGCGGCCCAGCTAGATATAAATAACAGAGGGAGTGGTATGTGCGCTCCCTGGCCGAAATCCACCTATCAACCTGATGTGAAGGTAAAAATGATTAATAAGCGTATCGGTATCACTCTGTTGCTGCTGGCATTGGCAGGATGTGGCGGCAAGGAAGGCCTGCAGCGAGGCGAGATCGAAACCACCGCAGACGGCACATCAACCGCCGATTCGGTAGGTGAGTACAAGATCGCATTGGCGAATCGCATCGTGCAGGTCAATTCCACCAAGGTATATGTCGGCCGTCCGCAGGCATTGTTGCGCTCGGTCGTGGTGGTGAAGTATGTGGTCGATGCCAACGGTAGTTTGCTGCGCAGCGAAATCCTCCGCTCGAACCGCGATCGCGCAACCGAGGCTACTGCGCTCTCTACTTTGCGCAGCACGGCCCCGTTTCCGAAGCCGGCAACGTCCTTGTTGCGTCATGGCCGAATCGAGTTGATGGAGACCTGGCTATTCAATAACGATGGCCGCTTCCAGTTGCGCACGATAGCCGAAGAACAAATGAATGAGTAACCTGCCGGCTTGCCTGCATCGCTAGCGCCTGAGCGTGCGTTAATCTCAACCCTTTAAAATCAATTGCAAATGCAAGAATGCACGTCATGAGTTTAAGTTGGTTGATTAATGCAGTGATGGGCGCATTATTGCTGCCACCCATGAATTTGATCCTGGTGTGCGCCCTGGGTTTGTGGATGCGTAGACGCTGGCCGCGTCTCGGTTTGGCTTTGTCGATAGCGGCATTAGTCGTGTTGACCGTTATTAGTACGCGCTTTGGTGCCTCCTTGTTCATCACTCCTCTGGAACGCTTGAATCCTCCTTTGCTGTCGGCAAAAGAGGTCAATGCGCAGGCGATAGTCGTGTTGGGCGGCGGGCGTATCAGCGCCGCGCCCGAATATGGCGGACAGGATATTCCCGGCGCTGCCACTCTGCAAAGAATACGATACGCAGCAACACTGCAGAGAGAGACGGGTTTGCCGCTTTTGGTAAGCGGCGGCCAACCTGACGGCGCAGCGGTCTCGGAAGCATCGATCATGGCGCGCGTATTGCAGGAAGATTTTTCTGCGCCGGTGAAATGGATAGAGGCTGCATCTAACAATACAGCCGAGAATGCACAGTATTCTTTTCGTATATTGAATGCCGCGGGTGTACGCCGCATTCTGTTGGTAACAGATGCGCTGCATATGCAGCGCGCGAAACTGGTATTTGAACAGATGGGCCTCGAAGTTATTCCAGCACCGACCATTTTTATCAGCACGGGGCGATCAACGCCGGCAGATTTTTTGCCTGGCAGTTTGCATAACACCTCTTATGCGATGCACGAATGGCTGGGGCTCGCATGGTATGGCTTGCGTTATCGCAATCTTGCGCAGTAAAACATTGCGCGCTGCAAGCGTAATTCGCATCGACGTTACATACTTTTACACTAGATAAAACGCTGACTATTCAATGGCTTGCGCATACTTATGCGCGATTTTTCCGATTGAAATTTTCGTTTTATCGAACGACTGTGCTGTAGGGTTCTCCAACTCCTGCTTGTGATTAATAAACTTACTTTCATTCACTTCAGGAGTTTCCTTATGAACTTGAAAAAAACCATGCATGTCATGTCGTTTGTCGTCGTTTCCTCCATTTCTTCCTTCGCACTGGCGCAAGGAGTGGGTGTGGGCGTGGGAGTCGGAGTCGGGGCAGACAGTGCTCAGTCGGGCTCGGGTATCGCCGCTGGCGGTAAAGCAAACGTAGGTGCCGGAGCGCAAATTGATGGGGCTGCTGGCCGTGTCGATGCAGGTGCAGGTACAGAGAGCAAAGTGCAGGGCGTAAAAGGCGCAAAATCATCGGCGCTCGACGCCAAGGCCGGTGTCGCTGCCAAGGTGCGTAACCCCGAGCAGAAAGTCGCACGCGAAAAACGAGGTGCCGATGCCAAGGCCAATCTCGATGCGCGCGTAAAGGCTCAACAAGGCAATTAGTGATCTGTGCAAATCCCAGACGATTACGTGATGGATTTGCGTGGGGCTGTACCGAAACTAAAAGCGACTTGCGGGTCGCTTTTAGTTTTTGTGATCGCCGGATCAAGCGGTCCTTATAACGGATGTTCTTGTGATCATGTCTGTATTCTGCAGATTGATGCAGCACGTCTTGATCAATCTGCTTAAAATGAGAGGGTCTGATCGCTTGATCACTACTATTTTTCAGGACGCAGCATGACTTTGATCGATAGCAAACGTCCTTCCAAGCTTTATTATTTTTCTGAACGCAGCAGTCTTGAGCGCTCTTTATCGTTGGGCGAATTTCGTTTGAGCCCGCCAGTGCCGGACCTGACTACGCAAGGCACCCCTGCAGGGCATTATCTGGTGCTTGGCTTGATGCAGAGCTGGGAGGGCACCTTGTTCGATACCCAGGCGCGCGTTGATTCTTATCTGGTGGTGCACGATGCGGAAGAATTCGGCGAACGTTTGCATAAAGCGGTACAAAGAACGCTGCCGAACTGGGCCGGTATCGATGCCGCAGTTTCATACGGTGCGCCCAGTCCTTTGGGCAAAGTGTTTTCCAAAGCAAAGAATCACGCCAAGGAAAATGAATGGCGTTTTGCCTGGCGCCCTATGCATGCCGGCGCATCCATCCATCCTGTCGTGATTAAAATCGGCAGTATTGAAGATATCGCCGAACTGCATAGTCGCAACGATTGATCGCAGCATGCACCCGCTGTGCCTCACCATCCGATAGTCTTTCTACAGTGGATATCATGAAAACTCTGGAATTTGATGTGGCAGTGATAGGTGCCGGGAGCGCAGGTTTGTCGGCATATCGCGCCGCCAAGGCCCATGGCAAGAGCGTGGCATTGATAGAAGGCGGCCCGTATGGCACCACATGTGCGCGAGTCGGTTGCATGCCGAGCAAGTTACTGATTGCCGCCGCAGAAGCCGCCCATGCGGTAGTCGAGGCGCCGGGTTTCGGCGTACATGCAGGCACCTTGCGCATCGATGGCAAAGCCGTGATGCAGCGCGTCAAGAGTGAGCGCGATCGCTTTGTCGGTTTTGTTGTCAAGGGTGTAGAGCGTATCGATGCTGCCGAGCGCTTGCGCGGCCATGCACGGTTTATTGCCGCTGACAGGCTGCAGCTGGACGATCACACGCAGGTCCAGGCGCAGCGTATTGTGATCGCCACCGGTTCCAGTCCGCAGATACCGCAAGAGTTGCGCGATCTGGGTAAACATTTAATCGTCAATGATGACGTCTTTGCCTGGGACGACTTGCCGGAATCGGTGGCCGTGATCGGCACCGGCATAATCGGCCTTGAGTTGGGTCAGGCCTTGCACCGTTTAGGCGTGCGCGTGGCGGTTTTTGGGCGTGGCGGCAGACTGGCCCAACTGAGTGACGATGCTGTCAATCAAGCGGCGATTGATTGCCTCGGAAGTGAACTGGATCTGCGGTTGAATACAGCGCTTGTTGCTGCCAAGCTGGTCGGAAAGCAGGTGGAATTACGTACGCGTAGCGGCGATGGCAGTGAGCGCACCGAGCATTTTCAGTATGTGCTCGCAGCGACTGGTCGCACGCCGAATATCGCCGAACTGGGATTGGCAGCGGCCGGCCTGCAGCTCAATGAACGTGGTCTGCCCTTGTTTGATCCGCTGACGATGCAGTGCGGTGATAGTGCGATTTTTATGGCTGGCGACGTCGACAACGACAGGCCGCTACTCCATGAGGCCACAGATGAGGGGCGCATCGCCGGCGACAATGCCGTGCGCTTTCCGCATGTGATGAAGGGTTTGCGTCGGGCTGGACTGGCAGTCGCCTTTACCGACCCGCAGATTGCGATGATTGGACAAACCCAGCGCACCTTGAAAAAAGAGCATTTTCAGACGGGCGAAGTGTCTTTCGCAGATCAGGGACGCAGTCGCGTCATGCGGCAGAATCGCGGTTTGCTGCGGGTGTATGCTGAGCGCGGCTCGCATCGTTTTCTCGGCGCTGAAATGATAGGCCCGCGGGCCGAACACATGGCGCATTTATTGGCGTGGGCGTGCCAGAATCACATGACAGTGGATCAAATGCTGGATATGCCGTTTTATCATCCGGTGATTGAAGAAGGTGTACGCACGGCTTTGCGGGATTTGAAAGAAAATCTGGTGAAACACGTCAGCGCTATCGAACACTGTACGGATTGCACCCCAGGCGTTTGATCTTGATAAATGCGAATTTCCAGAATTTATTTGCATGTAATGTGCGGTAACGCCTAGTCGCCGCACTTGAAAATATGATAAAACTTAAGCAGGCATTCGGCATCGCAATCTGAATGTTTGGCATCTGCAACTTATGAATAGGGCTGGTGTCACACTAGTTATGATTTGAATCGGATGTCAGATTGAAGACAATCTGTAATAGCTTGCATAGAACATTCGCTATTGGTCGCGCTAGTAGTCAGCCAGTATATAAGCCGTAGAATATTCAATTCACGGTACCGTTCTACTGATTTTTATCGAAGACGGGCCGTGGTTTGTTTTGACCGTTTTGATTTGATAATAAGGGGCATCCACATGAAAGCATCAACCTTGAAAACCACACGGGGCGATATGAAAACTTTAGTTAAAGACGCACAAGAACTCTTCCGTGAAGCGACCAGTGCGACGGGTGAACGGGCAGATGAACTGCGTAATCGCGGCCTGCAATTGCTGGATTCGGCATTGACCCGCGCGCATGAAGTACAAACCGCAGCGATCGAAACCGGTAAAGAAGTCGCTGAAAAAACCGACGAATACGTACATGAAAATCCATGGCGCGCAGTGGCAATTTCTGCTGGCGTTGGCGTTTTGATTGGCCTTTTGATTTCACGCAAGTAATCGAACGGATCCGATCATGGAACAGCCTAGCTCCCGTCCGCAAGATAGTCGTCCCGGTTTGATTGGGGGTGTCGTCGAGCTCGCCAAGAACTCCTTCGGTTTGTTGATGAGCCGTATAGAACTTGCTGCGCTGGAGCTGGCTGAAGTCCGTACGCATCTGTTGCAATTGGTCGCCCTGTTCGCTCTGGGCACCATCGTTGCGTTTTTTGCGATTGGCTACTGGACAGTGCTGATTGCCTATCTCAGCTGGCCAGTACTGGGCTGGAAGATATTGCTGATTCTTGCCATCGTGTGTACGGTGATTGCAGCCGGTATTCTTTTCTACATTCAGTCGCTAATCCGGCAAGGCACACTGTCTATGCCGGCCACGATGCAGGAATTGCGAAATGATCACGACGCATTGTTGTAATCGAAGAGGCTTTGCATGACACAAGACAATAAGCCGGAAAAAGAAGAGACGCTGGCTCAGCAAAAACAAAGATTGCTACAGCAGTGCAACGCCTATCGTGCCGGGATTGGCCGCTCACGCAGGGTAGTGCGCGCGCATCTCGGCCCCGATGAACTGGCCAAGACCGCAATCGGCCTGATCAGCATGCGTGCGCAATTGGCGCTGGCTAATTTTTCCGATATGTTTGACCTGAAAAGTCTTTCTGCCGCCAAGCTGCAACGCTTGTTGCCGCTGGTCGTTAGTGGCGTATCCTTGCTGGCCAAGGGCTCGTTGTTGCGATCACTTTTGCGCGGCGCTGCAGTAGCCGGTATCGGAGCGACGGCGATTTATTTTGTTACGCGCAAAAAGAAGGCAGCAAGTCACGAACATGTCGCTCTGCATGAACATTTGTGAAGCGCATTTGTGAAACGCGGCAGAAGCCGTCAGGGAGCGATCAAGATAGTTATTGCGGATAGCTGCAACGCATAAAGCGATCAATAAAAAAGCCGACTGCAAGTCGGCTTTTTTATTGTCTGCAGTCGTGCTTACTTTGCAGGAACCGCGGCGTCTGCGGCTGGTGCAGCTGGCGCTGGCACTGCAGGTTCTGCAAACTTGGCACCCGCACTATTGGCCATCAATACGACCACACGCTCAACTTCAACATCGTCCAGATCAGGATTGCCACCCTTTGCCGGCATCGCGCGTATGCCGTTGATGGCATGCTTGACTAAAGTTTCGTAGCCTTGCGCAATGCGTGGGGCCCAAGAGCCGGTATCGCCGAGTTTGGGTGCGCCTGCCGCGCCAGTGGTGTGACAGGCAGCGCAAGCCATTTTGTAAACTTCTTCACCGGTTTTCAATACTTTCGGTGCATTCACATCTTTCAATGTGAAACCTTCATCAGCAACCGGTTTGAGACGCTCGGCGACTGCTTCAGGTGACAAACCGTCAGATCCTGCACCGATGGATTTGTCGTTGGTGACGTAAATCACCAGCAAAACGATACAGATGATGGGGACCAGAAAGCCGGCCAGGATGGCTAAAATGAGTTGCTTAGGCGTTTTAATCGCTGATTCTTCGTGGTGTGCGTCGCTCATTATTCCCTCAATACAATTTCGAAAATCGTTAGACGGCGCATGCAGCCGACGATGACTGCGCGGCGCATGGTTTGCTCATGCCTTGCCAAACCCTTGATTATAGTCACAAAGTAGTCGATATGGAACGCTAAAACGTGGCTATACGTGGACGGAAGGGCAGAAAAACGGTATCCTGCAGACCTCTTCAAGGGTTCCCCTTATGCGGCTGTAGCTCAGTGGATAGAGTATTGGCCTCCGAAGCCAAGGGTCGCTGGTTCGATTCCAGCCAGCCGCACCACGTATCTATCAGCGTTGTTAATTATTCAAATGGCTAGATCGACGCATTCCAGCGTGCTCTCCATTCAACGAATTCGTCGAATGGCATAGGCTTGGCGATGAAATAACCTTGCGCTTCATCGCAGTGTAGTTCACGTAATTTATCCAGCAGCACCTTGTTTTCCACGCCTTCGGCGACGACCGACAAGCCCAGATTGTGGGCGAGATCTATGGTTGATTTAACGATTTTGGCGTCGCTTTCATCCTTGTCCATCGCCATCACGAATGATTTGTCTATCTTGAGTTCGTTGACCGGCAGGCGCTTGAGATACGCAAGCGAAGAGAAGCCGGTGCCGAAGTCATCGATCGAAAGCTTGAATCCCTGCTCCGACAATTTATACAGCGTGGCTTCCGCGCGTTGCGGATCGTCCATGATCGCGCTTTCTGTAATTTCGAGGCAGAAGGCGGAAGGTGAAACATCGCTATTTTTCATGATGGTGGCCAAGCGCTGCGGAAAATCCGGGTCCATCAAGTCACGTGTGGATAAATTGATGGCGATGCGCAAGTGTCCTTCGCTTGGTTGCAAACCGCGCCATTGCTGCGCGGCCGTTTCAAACATCCAGATTGTCAGTTGTCGCACAAAGCCGGTTTGTTCGGCAAACGGGATGAAGTCCATAGGCGGTACCAGGCCGCGCTGCGGATGCCGCCAGCGTATCAAGGCTTCAGCGGCGACGACTTGCCCGGTGGCGGTTGCTACCTTGGGTTGGAGGAATAGGCGCAGCTCGCCATTTTGCAAGGCATGCCGCAAATCGCTGAGCAGCGACAGGGTCAGAGAACTGGAAGAATCCAGTGCGGGTGTATAAAACAACACGCCGGCGATTTGGCTTTTTGCTGCATGCATGGCAATTTCAGAACGACTTAACAGCAAATCGGCATCAGCCGCATCGGCCGGCCAGCATGCAACGCCCATGCTGGCGCTTAAATCGACGGTTTGCTCGTTTAAAGCCAGTGGTGCTTCAAATGCCTTGGTAATCTGCTTGGTAATGGCGAGTGCGTTTTGCGCATCTGACTTCGCCAGCAGAATGGCAAATTCATCGCCGGCCAAACGCGCGACCAGATTACCTTCACCAGAAACCTGCTGTCCCAAACGCTGTGCCACTGCCTTGAGCAACTCATCGCCAAAGGCGTAACCGAGTACATCGTTGACGTGTTTGAAGCGATCCAGATTGAGTGTGATGACGACTAATGGCGCAGCGCTATCCTGATTGTTTTCGATCGCGGACTTGAGTGTCTCGCGAAATTTTTCCCGATTCGGCAAGCCGGTCAATCGGTCCCAGTAAGCGAGGCGAAGAATTTCTTCCCTCTGTGCTGCAATACTGGTGCGCATGCTGTCAAAACCGTTAGCAAGCAGGCCGACTTCATCCCCGCGATTTTTCCCGGAAACAGCGACATCAAAATTCCCGGATGCCAAAGCCTTGGCCAGCAATGTCAATTCCTTGAGCGGTTGTGTAACCCAGCGCGCAGCTTGCTGGCTGCCGACAGCGAAGAGCAATACGCCGCCCAGCGTGATCAAGCCCAGCATCCATTGCAGTTTGGCAAACGGTGCATTGGCTTCAGCGATAGAGCGCATCAACACTACTTGCAGTACGCCTCCCAAGGCGTCTATGGAAACATAGCGCGCAACCATGGTGTCGCCGTTGATATTCACTTGCTGTGCCTTGGCTTGTGCTGCTTGCACAATAGCGCTGTGCTGCTCGGGTAAGGTAGTCAGCTTCAATTTGTGTGTATCAGTATTCTTACCCGACAGCAGAGTGACGTGCACGCCAGCCAATCGCTCCAGATCATCGAGTAAGGGCTGGCTGACGGGAAACCCCATCAATACCCAGCCGACCGTCAGAGGTGCGCGCACCGGGATCATCACAAATTGATATACGCCGCCATTAACCAGTGCGATCCGGCTACCGTCTACATCCTTGGACAAGGTGTCACCGATATCACTTAAAACATTGGCGACCATCGCATCGCTGCCGCCGGTCTGGCTGGAGCTGACAAGAAGCAGGCCAGGATCCAGCAGGGCGGTAATCGATGCGCCTATCCGTTCGCCGCTGTTTTCCAGCGCGGATGCGATGGTTTCCTGATCGCCAGTCGTAACTGCAGAACGGAAGCCGTAGTCTGCGGCAAGGACGATGGAAGCTTCGCGCAAACGCAGCGCATTTTGCTGCAGTAATCGCTCCCAGATACGTTCGCCGACTGTCAGATCAGATGAAATTTCATTCCCGACTTGTCGTTCTAGCGCCGCACGCACGGCCCAGAAGCCGGCAACCTGCACAGCGAGCAACAAGGCCAGCATCACGATCACGATGCGCGACGATAGACTCATGCCACTCAAGTGTTTCCGAAGCTTCATTGCGCTGCTAATCCTTGCAGGGTCACTTTGACAGCGGTATCGGACTCACCCAGTTTCAATACCTGTTTCTTGGGAGGAGAACCAACAAGAAGGCGGCTGTGCCAGATCCGCAAGCTGTATTCCCCGGTCGGTACATCATGCATGGATACCTCGCCATTGGCGGCCGCGATGCCATAAAACGGGGTGTCGACGACAAGAATGTAGGCAATCATCTGGTCGTGAATATTGCACCCCATTACGACCACGCCAGCCTTGTCAAACATGACGGGATTGGTTGGCGTGCCTACATAAAGCTTGAGTTCAAAACGTTTGGCGGGGGAAAACGAGTACACATGGTGGCGCACCGTATCGATATTCGGAAACGACACGCTGGTACCAGTCGGAATGACCAGTAGCGAAGGGATGAAGGCTTTATCCCTTTGTGCCATTTGCGCGAGCGGCAATGGCTTGACCATGCGCTTGGCTTGCGCAGATTCAAGAAAAACTACTGCGTCGCGTAAAGGTTTGCCGGATTCGTCCAGTACGACCACGCTAACATTGCCGGCCAAGGCGCTGCCTGCAATCAAGCCGCCGAGCAGCAGTGCTGCCAAATGTGCGGTCGTGCCGGTCATGGTTCTATCGCTAGCCCTGTAACCGGTTCACCATTGCCCAAGATGCCCAACGATTTGGCATGGCCTGATTTCAAATCAATTTGCACCAGGCGCGTTTGATTCGATTGTGCGCTGCGGACTGCGGCCAAAGGCACATTAGCCAGATCGGAAATATCGAAGGATGCATCTTGCAACTTCCCTAGCCCCAGTGAGCCTACCGTCGTCAGTTGGCCGAGATTCGGCGAAATTACCGGTTGCGCATCTTCTTGCGAGCCTTGCATGAGCAAGGCACCCAAGGAGCGGTCTATGACGTAGTTAGTCGTCAGTTTTTCATTCTTTTTGTTATACGTATACGCCGCTGCAACGACATCTGGCTTCTTGCCGAAATTGGTATCAGCTGCAGCAAAGGTAAGGACAGGGTCCGCCTGTACACCATCTGTTTTCGGGTCGAAGTCGACTTGCGTGCCGGTTTCCGGATGAAATCTCAGATTGGCGCCGCCGGATGAAACGACGCGAATACGGTCTGCCGCTGGATTGAAATCAAACCCTATCGCTTTATCTTGCAAGCCGGGGAGCGCAACACTCGCACCAACGGGCGACAAATTACCTGTAGCCGTATTGACGGTGTAGATGCGTCCTATCTGGGTCAAGCCAAACAATACGCCGCGCGATACGCGATAATCAATCGCCACCAGATTTTCGCCCTTCATCAATCCCTTGATCGGCTTGCGTTGCAATACCTTTCCTGGCGCTGCTGCATTCACCTGAATCAACTCATTGCTTGCAGTGACAGCCCACACTGAAGGGGGTAATGCCGGCTCTGAAAATTTGGGCGTTTGCGCCAGCGCATGCGTCATCGCACCTGTACCTGTTGCCGCGATCACTGAAAGATACAAACAGCGATTCAATGAAATGCGTGAGGGGCTTTGTGCTTTCGGCATGATGGAGATTCCTAAGGTCGTGTGGCAGATGGTCAAGGCAACGCATTTCAAATGCGCGCCTGTTACGCATAAAAATCATGCGAATATGATGCGTCAAAGAATTTAAATACTACAGGAAAACAGCGGGTTTCTTGTTGAACCACCCTGCTCTTTTTCCCATATTCATGGGATCGTGGATGTACTTAATATAACGGCAATATTCTCGTAGCAGAATACGCATCCATCCGAATGGAGCAAAAGCTAAAACGAGCATCTTGTTCCTTGCCGCCCTTGCCTTCCAGGCTGAAAAAGGGAAAGCCGGCGTAGAAGCCGGCTTTCCCTTTTATGCGCATTCCGTGGAATGGTTTTTATCCGCTCGTTACGCGTGCTGCGATATGCGCCAGTGCTTCTTCCACCTGATCGACCAGAATCAGGCAAAGGTCGCCCGCTTGCAGGCTTTCCAATGCGGTATCGATGGCGCGGAATTCACCTTGGATTTCTTTGATGGATTGCGTGCGTTTAGCTTTCGCCAGACCTTCGCGCAACAAGCCCAGTACTTCGCCGTCGGCTCGACCACGCTGGCATTGGTCCTCGTACAGGATCACGTCATCGAAGGCATCACCGAGGATTTCGGTTTGACGGCGTATGTCATCGTCGCGTCTGTCGCCGGCACCGCTGATGACAACCATGCGACGTTTAGCCGGCATGGCTTCTACTGCGCGGGTCAATGCTTCAATCGCATCCGGGTTGTGACCGTAATCAGCGATCACGGTCGCGCCGTGATGCGAGAACAGATTGAAGCGGCCTGGCGTGGTCGCGGCACTGTTCTCGAATGTGCGCAAACCAGTCAGCACTACATTCCAGTCTAGGCCAAGGCCCCATGCTGCGCCGATCGCGGCCATCGCATTTTCAACCTGGAAGCCGATCAAGCCATTGTGTGTGATGGCAATATCGGACAACTTGATCCGATGTTCGAAGCTGCCTTCTGATGCGACGATATCCGCGCCGTCCACATACACAACACGATTGCCTTGTGCGCGGTGTGTCGCGAGTACGGCTTGATTGCCGTCTTTGGCAAAGAAGGTAATGCTGCTGGTGCAGCTGTTTGCCATGTTGGCAACCATGGGATCGGCAGCATTTAATACAGCGGTACCGTTAGGCGCGACGTTTTGCACGATGACGCGCTTGACGACAGCCAGATCTTCTACGGTTGAAATGAAGTTCAGGCCGAGGTGATCGCCGACGCCGATATTAGTGACAACTGCAACGTTGCAACGATCAAAACCCAAGCCTTCGCGCAAGACGCCGCCGCGCGCTGTTTCAAACACGGCCGCGTCCACATCCGGATGCATCAATACATTGCGTGCGCTGCGCGGGCCGCTGCAATCACCGGTATCGATACGTTCATTTTCGATGTATACGCCATCGGTAGTCGTCATGCCGACCCGATGTTGATTGGCTTGCAAGATATGTGCGATCAAACGGACGGTGGTGGTTTTGCCATTGGTGCCGGCTACCGCGACCACCGGGATACGGCCATCGTCACCTACGGCAAACATCGTCGAAATAATCGCTTCACCGACCGGACGGCCTTTGCCGAAGGAGGGTTTGATGTGCATGCGCAAGCCAGGTGCTGCATTGACTTCGACGATACCGCCGCCTTGTTCTTCCATGGTCTTGTTGACGGTTTCGCACACCAGATCCACGCCGCAGATATCCAGACCTATCATTTGGGCTGCCTCGATGACGCGTGCCGCCATCTCAGGATGTACATCGTCGGTGACGTCGGTTGCGATGCCGCCGGTGCTCAGGTTGGCATTGTTGCGCAGCAGGACCGGCGAACCTTTGGCGGGAATGCTGGCCAGAGTGAAATTTTGTTTTTCGAGCGTCGCCAGCGTCGTGTTGTCGACCTTGATCTTGGTCAACGGTGTGGCATGACCATCGCCCCGCAAAGGATCGAGATTGACCTGGTCGATCAATTGCTGGATCGTTTGCACGCCATCGCCTATGACTTCGGGCGGGGTGCGACGAGCCGCCGCGATCAACTGTTTGCCCACCACGAGGAAGCGATAATCCTGCCCCGAGATATAGCGCTCGATCACGACGTCGTCGCAAATGATCTGTGCTGCGGCAAAACCGGCTTCGATTTCTTCACGTGTTTTCAGATTGACGGAAACGCCTTTGCCCTGATTGCCGTCACGTGGTTTGATGACGACGGCGGCGCCGATTTCGCCGGCTGCTTTCCACGCATCTTCCGCAGTGGTGACCGAGCGGCCGTCAGGAACTGGTACGCCTGCTGCACTTAACAGCAGCTTGGTCATTTCCTTGTCTTGCGCAATTGATTCGGCAATTGCGCTGGTGAATCCGGTTTCCGCCGCCTGAATACGCAATTGTTTGCTGCCCCAGCCGAATTGCACCATGCTGCCTTCGGTCAGACGGCGATACGGAATGCCGCGCGCCACTGCTGCATCGACGATGGAGCCGGTCGATGGTCCGAGGCGAATGTCTTCATCCAGTTCGCGCAGCCTGGCCAGCGCGGTTGCCAGATTGAACAGTGTATCTTCCACCGCGGCGCGGCAAAGTTCTTGCGCCAGTTCAAAGGCAAGGCGGCCTACAGCTTCTTCGGTGTACTCGACAACGACCTGATAGGTATCTTTTTCAACGGTTTCTATGGTGCGGCTGAATGTCACCGGGCAACCGGCTTGCGCTTGCAAGCCCAGCGCTGCGAATTCCAGCACGTCGGCCATCGAAAACGCTTGTTTCGGGCGTGCGCTTTGAATGAACTTGATTTCAGGAAAGCGGGCGCGCAAGCGGTCTTCGAAACCGGGGATTGCGGCAATGTCTTGCTCTGATGCATTGCACGACACAATGGCTTCGATCGACGTGTGCCGGCTCCAAAGGTTGGGGCCGCGCAGGGCGCGAACGCGGGATATTTCCATGGACATCTTCCTTCTTGGCGCAGCAGCCTGCCTAGGCTTCGCTTTGCGCGGCACTTTGTTATTAGATGCAGCAGTGTAAACTGCATCCGTCTGTTTATTGTCGTGATATGCGAAAACAGTGCTCATGGCGTTTAGGCGGCGATGGCCGCTTCGGTTGGTTCAAACGACTCAATCCCGACGCGCATCAAGTCGGGGCTGACGCCAAGTGCCCATGCAGCTGCAATGGCGGCTAATACAATTTCAATATTCAGGCTTGCGTGATTTTGTGTGGTGTTGGGAATCAGAATTTCTTCCTTGCCGGACGCCAGCACGATTTGGTCGTCACGCAAGAAAACGGCGCGTTGGCCGACTTCCAGATGCGTAGCGATGGCGGCGATACTGGCTGACGCAGCAAAGAAAATCACGCTACCGTCACACAAAGAAGCGAGTTCTGCGACACGCGCATCGGCGGCATTCAATACCGCGACGCCGGTTGGCAACACGACATCGACCTGTGTGCGTGCCACGCGGCTCATCTGATCTGCATCGTCGATATAGAAATCGGGCAGGCTGTCAGCCGGATCGATATTCGTGACCACGCCAACCTGACACCAGTCGTAGGCCAGGCCTTCCGACAGGATGGCTTTGCTGCTGTTTTCAAACACAGCGGTTTCAACCATGCGGTTAATCAGCACTTGGCGCGAGGCATCCCAGTTGTCGCTGGCCTTTTTCAAAACCTGGCGTTGACGCAGGAATAAACCATCCTTGCATGCAAGGCCGACATACGTGCCTTGCAGATGCAGCAACCATGCGATCAGGCGCGAGACGGCGGTGGTCCCGTGTGAACCGGTGACGCCAACGATAGGGATGCGGCCGCTTTCATTCTCTGCAAACAGATGATCGACGATCGCGCGACCAACCGGACGTGCCGGGCCGTCGGCCGGTTTCAAATGCATCAGCAAACCCGGGCCGGCATTGACTTCAACAATCGCGCCGCCTTGTTCGCTCAATGGTTTGGAAATATCTTCGACCACCAGATCGACGCCGGCGATATCCAGTCCGACGATGCGGGCTGCCAGCGCGGCGGTAGCGGCAACGCTAGGATGAACCAGATCGGTCACATCGCAGGAGACATTGCCGTTACGTTGCACTAAAACGCGTTCATCATTTTTCGGTACGGATTCGGTCGTAAAGCCTTGCCGTGCCAATTGCAGCAAGACTGGGCGTGGATCATCGTCCGGATCGGTCAGGATCAGATTGAGTGGATGTTCTTCACTGCTGCCGCGACGTGGGTCGTTATTGAGTTGGCCCTCAATCAGCTGCATCACGGTGGATACGCCGTCGCCGGTGATCCAGGCTTCTTCGCCGCGGGCAGCTGCGACCAGCTTGCCGCCAACGACCAGCAGACGGTGTTCGTCGCCGCGCACAAAACGTTCGACAATGACGTCGCTGCTTTCCTGCTCGGCCAGTTCAAACGCCGCGCGTACTTCGGCTTCGGTGTTGAGGTTAATCGACACACCGCGACCGTGGTTGCCGTCGAGCGGCTTGACCACGACTGGCAGACCGATACTTTCTGCCGCGTCCCATGCCGCATTCGCTGAGTCGACAATGCTGCCTTCCGGTACGGGTACGCCACAAGACTGCAGCAGGGTTTTGGTCAGTTCTTTATCGCGCGAGATGGTTTCGGCAATTGCGCTGGTCTGGTCGGTTTCGGCGGTCCAGATACGGCGTTGCTTGATGCCATAGCCAAGTTGCACCAGATTGCCGTCGTTCAGACGCATCGATGGAATACGGCGGTCGGTGGCGGCTTCGACGATGCAGCCGGTGCTAGGGCCCAAGGCGACGGATTCCAGAATGTTGCGCAAATTGTCCACTGTCGATTTAACATCGTAGGGTTTGTCTTCGATGGCGGCCATCACTAGATCGCGGGCGGCGTATAAAGCGGCGCGACTGACTTCTTCATGACGGGCGCGAACGACTACTTTGTAGACGCCGCGTTTGCCGGTTTCGCGCGCTTTGCCGAAACCACTTTGCATGCCGGCAAGATTTTGCAGCTCGATCATCACGTGTTCCATGATGTGGCCGGGCCAGGTGCCTTCACGCAAGCGCATTAAAAAGCCGCCGTGTACGCCGACGCCGCAATGATGCTCGACCAGGCTGGGCAGCCACGCAGTCAGGCGTTCATAGAATCCAGGGATGGTATTGGATGGCGAATCTTCCAGATCGCCTATGTCTACCCAAGCCTCAAGCACAGGTCGATACGTCCAGATATTCGGTCCACGCAGACTCAGTACATCGATGATCTCGATGGTTTTATTGTTCATTTTATAAGGTGTGGGTATGTGTCTAAGCCAAAATCTCGATGGCTAAAATTGATGTAACGCTGTCGGCGTTATTTGGTTTACTTGTTTCGCGATTATATTTTACGTGTTGCTAAATACGCAGTAACAACTCGGGGGCGTTTGGATATACTGGCCGCAATCTGAGATAAAACCATATAGTTTGCTTGCAAGTTCAATCAACATCCGTTCTTCACGAAACACCTTCCTGCCTTGATGAAAACCGCTTTTCCACCATTATTGTCAACAAGACATGCCATTCCTGCCCAGTGGCAAGATGCGAATAGTCAATTGAGTGGCGACGAAATCATACTCGCTCATCTGGAACTTGATCTTGACCTGAGTCTGCATTTTGTACCTGGCATCGTGATTTTGACGAATTTGCGCCTGTTGACCCGCTCCCTCGGAGAATCTGCCTGGCAGAGCTGGTCCTGCCACACTGCCGATCTGGCGCTTAAACATTTCGATCACGCCGGTGTGGGTACGCTGGAATTACACGATGCCACTTCCCGTCTGGCAAGTTGGCGCTATACGCTCGCGCAAAATCCGGATGCGCTGATATTGCTGACGCAGTTCGATCGCTTGCGCGTGGAAATCACTACCGGTGTGAAGGCGGCTGTCGCCGAGCCGGATGAAGATACCGAAGAAGAGGCTGATGCCGAAAAAGAAGGCGCGGCAGAAGAACAAGCACCATCCACGGCGTCGCTATTTCGCTTGTGGCGTTTTGCGAAACCTTATCGCGGCCAATTGCTGGCCGGTTTCCTGCTGACGCTGGCCTCTACTGCGGCGACACTGGTGCCGCCATATCTGACGATGCCTTTGATGGATAACGTCTTGATTCCGTACCAAAATGGCGCGCCGCTAGACACTGCTTTGGTTTCGCTTTATCTGGGCGGTTTGTTCGGCGCGGCTTTGGTCGCCTGGGGTTTGGGTTGGGCCAAAACGTATATTCTGGCGCTGGTTAGCGAGCGCATCGGTGCCGATCTGCGCACCACGACTTACGAACATCTGTTGCGCCTGTCGCTGCAATATTTCGGCGGTAAACGTACTGGCGATCTGATGACGCGCATCGGTTCAGAGACCGATCGCATCTGCGTTTTCCTGTCGCTGCATTTACTGGATTTTTTCACCGATGTATTGATGATCGTGATGACGGCGGTGATTCTGGCGTCTATTAATCCTTGGCTGGCGCTTGTGACTTTGTTGCCCTTGCCATTCATCGCGTGGATGATTCATGTGGTGCGCGACAAGTTGCGCAATGGTTTCGAAAAAGTCGATCGCATCTGGTCGCAAGTAACCAATGTGTTGGCTGATACGATTCCCGGCATCCGCGTAGTGAAAGCGTTCGCCCAAGAAAAACGTGAAGCAGCGCGTTTCCGCGAAGCGAATAATCACAATCTGGTGATCAACGATCGCGTCAATAAAGTCTGGTCGCTGTTTTCGCCAACCGTTACCTTCCTGACTGAAATCGGATTGCTGGTGGTGTGGGCATTCGGTATCTGGCAGGTACAGCGCGGCATGATCACGGTTGGTGTGCTGGTCGCATTTCTTGCTTACATCAGTCGTTTTTATACGCGCCTCGATTCGATGAGCCGTATTGTGTCTGTGACGCAAAAGGCAGCGACCGGCGCCAAACGGATTTTCGATATTCTCGATCATGTTTCCAGCGTGCCGGAAGCAGTGAATCCGGTACGCATGGAAAAAGTGCAGGGCCGCATCACGATACGGGACATTGGTTTCCGTTATGGTAATCGTGCAGTGATACGTGGCCTCGACCTGAATATTCAACCGGGCGAAATGATAGGTTTGGTTGGCCATAGCGGTTCTGGTAAAAGTACGCTGGTCAATTTGATCTGCCGCTTCTACGATGTGTCGCAGGGTTCCATCATGGTGGATGGCGTCGATATACGTTCGATCGCAATCCCTGAATATCGCCGCAATATCGGTCTCGTGTTGCAAGAACCTTTCCTGTTCTTCGGTACCATTGCCGACAACATCGCTTACGGTAAACCGGATGCAAGCCGTGAAGACATCATCGCTGCCGCACGTGCAGCCAATGCGCATGAATTCATTTTGCGCCTGCCGCACGGTTACGATTCCATGGTCGGTGAACGCGGACAAACTCTGTCTGGTGGCGAGCGTCAGCGCATTTCCATCGCGCGCGCATTGTTGATCGATCCGCATATTCTGATTCTGGATGAAGCAACCTCATCGGTTGATACTACGACCGAACGCGAGATTCAAAAGGCGCTGGACAATCTGGTACGCGGTCGTACCACGATAGCGATTGCCCATCGGCTGTCCACACTGCGTCGCGCCGATCGCATCGTTGTGATGGATAGAGGTTACATCGTTGAAGTCGGTTCGCACGATGAATTGCTGGCACGTGAAGGCGCGTACTACAAACTGTATCAAGCGCAACAACGACAAGCAGAAGATATGCTGGAAGACAATGCAGGGAAGGAAGCGGCATGAGCGACAACGATATTCAATCAACTCAATCCAAACAGTTCCAGCTCAGCCGCAACGCCTTCGGCAAATTGATTTATACCGCAGCCGGTGACGATGAAGTGCATGAAGGTGTCGTACCCGTGCGCTCCTTTCCTATCGCCGCGCCTGACGTTGGCATTGCCATCGTCAGCACCGATGGTCGTGAACTGGCATGGATAGAAAAACTCAGCGACTTGCCGGATGCAATTCGCTTGCTGCTGGAAGAGGAATTAGCCAATCGCGAATTCCTGCCAGAGATCAAAGAGATCAAGCATGTATCCGTTTTCGCCTCGCCTAGCACCTGGACTGTCGCCACCAATCGTGGCGATGCGATGCTGGTGTTGAAAGGCGAAGAAGATATACGCCGCATAGGAGAATCGGCATTAATCATCGCCGATACGCATGGCATCCAGTTTCTGATTCGCGATTTGAAACAGCTGGATAAGCACAGCCGTAAACTACTGGACCGATTCCTGTAATCGATTGCATGCACGCTGTGCAATGCATGCGCAGGCAATCCGCAAAAAGGAGTAAAGCCGATGTCCAGTCGCTCGCAGAATCATTTGCCAAGCGCATTACAGAATCTCGTCTTGCCCGTCATTGCAGCCCCGATGTTTATCGCCAGCGGCCCTGCTTTGGTACTGGCGCAATGCAAGGCCGGCATAGTCGGCGCTTTTCCTGCATTGAATGCGCGACCTGCTGAATTGCTGGATACCTGGCTGACCGAAATGCAGGCAGATCTGGCTGCACACAAGGCGGCACATCCCGATGCCATCATCGGCCCGATAGCCGTCAATCAAATCGTCCATCAATCGAATGACCGCCTCGCGCATGATGTCGAGGTCTGCGTCAAACATCGCGTGCCCATCATCATTTCATCCTTGCGTGCACCACCGAAAGAAATGATGGATTCCATCCATAGTTACGGCGGCATCGTGTTGCACGATGTGATCTCGATACGCCATGCGCAAAAAGCATTGGAAGCTGGCGTCGACGGCTTGATATTGGTAGCGGCAGGAGCGGGCGGTCACGCCGGCTTGTTGTCGCCATTCGCATTGGTGGGCGAAATACGAAAATTCTTCAAGGGGCCGATTGCCTTGTCGGGCGCAATTGCGACTGGTGATGCGGTGCTGGCGGCGCAGGCGATGGGCGCAGACTTTGCGTACATAGGCTCACGCTGGCTGGCGAGCAAGGAAGCGAATGTCGATGAAGCGTATCGTCAGGGCATCGTGTCATCGACAGCAGCTGATGTGATTTACAGCAACTTGTTTACTGGCGTGCACGGCAACTACCTGCGCCAATCCATTATCAATGCGGGACTAGATCCAGATAATCTGCCGCAAGCGGATAAAACGGTAATGAATTTCGGTTCAGGCAGCGCGAGCAAAATCAAGGCGTGGCGCGATATCTGGGGCGCAGGCCAGGGTGTTGGTTTGATCGACGAGGTGGGGAGCGTCGCCGAGATCGTTAAGCAATTAAGTGCTGAGTACTCTACGGCGAAAGCACGTCTGGAAATTTCATAAATTTAAGCGCCCGATTCCCGTACCTAACGAGAACCGGAGACGCAAATTTTCTAGTTTTTTAGCTTGGTTAAAACTTCGCTTTAAAAACCAAAGCTTGCACCTGCGCCCATCAGCGTCGCAATGCCCAATACAACAAAAATCACCGCCGCAATCCGATGCACGAGTTTCACCGGCATCCGATTGGCAATCTTGTCGCCGAAATAAACCGCAGGTGCATTCGCCAGCATCATGCCGAATGTCGTGCCGGCTACCACCCAAAAAAATGAATGGTATTGAGCCGCCAATGCAACCGTCGCTATTTGCGTCTTGTCGCCCATTTCAGCCAGAAAGAAGGCGATCAGCGTGGTCGTGAAGACGCCGTACTTCGCGAGTTTGGCATCACCTTCATCGAGCTTGTCCGGTATCAGTATCCAGCCAGCCATCAACAGGAATGAAATGCCGAGTACCCAGCGCAAGGTTTCAGGCCCGAGCACGGTCGTGATCCAGGTGCCGATAGCAGCGGCGAATGCGTGATTGGCAATCGTTGCTACCAGAATCCCGAGCACGATAGGCAAGGGACGACGGAATTTTGCGGCAAGGAGAAATGCGAGTAGCTGTGTTTTGTCGCCGATTTCAGCGAGCGCAACAATGCCGGTAGAGACGAAGAATGCTTCCATGAGGGGGATAAACTTTCTGGGGCCGGAATCATAACCAAAGCCCAAACAGCGACCCCGGCCCATGCGGTCGTCATTTGAGCTATGGTCTCGCCAAATCTTTCGACTATCTGCACCATGGCCTGCGGGCCAAGAGTGTTGATGCAGATGCCTTTGTTGCCAAAGGCCGGCTACTCCCCAACGTTCGAAGCGAATGATAGCAGAGCCGCTTATCAGAAACAAACCTTTTGACCCGCTGCTTTTTCGATTTGGGGAATTATTGCTGTTCGTTTAACTCCAATTTGCAGCACGCCCGTAATGCAGACTATTTCTTAGCCTGGTTATTAGGCAATGTAAAAATTACAAGGAAAAATCATGGCCACCAAACTTCCCCAAGCAGAAATTTCTACCGTTAAAAAACATGGGGGTAAAGAAAGCACCGACCCTGTTTCAGATAAAAATGAACAGTCGCCGCGCTTGCCGCATGAGCGTGATGAATCTGTAGATAGCCAGCAAGACGAACCACGCGAGGAGATCAAGCAGGCGTTTGACGATATCGAGGAAGGGCAGATGGATACCGACCGGCGCGGGATGCCGGGCGTGGAAGAAGTCGAGCGCAAGAAACCGGGCAACGTACAGGAGGATATCCCTGCATCATCGCGTATGCCGCCCAGCATTCCAAAGAAATAGTGCGCGTCGCACGGTAAGTCAGCATGACCTTGAGTTGGCCATAGTGCGAACTCAAGGTTGCGGATTAATCAGTCACTTGTACATCGGGTGATACCGCAGAGCGGCTGCCGGCAACAGCTTGATTGCTGCAACCGTGATAGGCAAACGCCACGGAAGTTTTGACTGCCGGCGTTGCGTTCACGCCGGCAGCATGAAACAGCCAGCTATGAAAGAACACGACGTCGCCCTGCTGCAACTCGACCGCTTTTCCTTGTGCAAAAATCTTTTGATTCGCGGGATGTTCCGGGCGCAAAAAGTCCAGTTCATCGAGTTGCTCACGTGCGATGTGCAGGCGATGCGAGCCGGGGATGAACTTCAAGCCGCCGTTGTCCGGTGTTTCGTCGCCCAATGCCAGCCATACGCAAATCAGATCCGGTTGCGTGAAGGACCAGTAACGAATGTCGCGATGCCATCCGGTTGCGGTGCCATATTGCGGATGCTTGGTCATCACGCAGTTGTGATGCGCCAGTGTCAGGCACACCGGCTCATCGAATAATTGGCGCAGCCTGGAAACCACGCGCGTATCTTCGGCCCAATCGTGAAAGCATGGATCGCGATCATAAGCACCGCGCAAACGACGTATCGTTCTGCCGCCTTCTGCGTCCAGCGAGCTAGGCGCACCGGCGTATCCGAGTTCTGCTTCATATTCCAATGGCGGTAAGGCAGCACGTAACTGTTCTGCCGCAACCGCCAGCATGTGTTCGCAAGCTGCAGGCTCCAGCATCGTGCGGAAAACCAGATAACCATCGGTCTTGAATTGCTGAATTTGTTCGCCGGAAAGTACAGTGTCCATTGCGGTCGTGTGTGTCTTGCTCATATTGAATGCCGTCGCGGATTAAATCGGTTCCAGAGGATCAGTGTAGCGCCAGTTCAGGCTGCGTGTTGAGTTGGCGCAGTGGCTTACTGGGCGGCAGTCGTTACCTCTGGACTGGAAACGATTACCCGATTGCGACCCTCGCTTTTCGCTTGATACAGTGCTTTATCGGCGCGGCCGAAGAAGCTTAACCATGTTTCGCGATAAGCATATTCGACCACGCCCAGACTGGTCGTCAGACATAGCTCGCTCGCCGGCAATTCGAAATCGTGACCGGCGATCAGGCAGCGTATTTTCTCGGCTAGTGCAGCAGCTTGATCCAATGAACAATCCTTCAGCAATACCAAAAATTCTTCACCACCCCAGCGCGTGACGATATCACTTTCGCGTACCGCACCTTTGGTGATAGTGGCGATGTTTTGCAGGATGCGGTCACCGGCCAGATGACCGTGGTTGTCATTCACCAGCTTGAAGAAATCGATATCGAACAGGATGGCCGACAAGGGTATGCGGCGGCGTTCGCTATCCAGAATCGCTTGCTGGAATACGATTTCAAATGCCTGGCGATTCAGCAAGCCGGTCAGCGCGTCAGTGCCGGCGATGATTGCCAGTCGGCGTTGATAGCGATTGACGGCGAACAAGGTCAGGGCGAGGATCAGCAGCGTCACGATGGCGCTGATGATGATATTGATAAAAAACACGCGCTCGATAGGCCGCACGTCATCGGTAATGTCCTGCTCGACCAGCAGATACCAATCCAGCTCGGGAATGAAGCGCGAGCTCATCAGGATCGTCGCGCCATCATGTTGGTACTCAAGTTGCGTCGGACGGATATCGCGATTCAGAATGTCTTTGGCGATAGAGGAAACACCTGGCAGCTTGGTAATCGGGCCGTGAACATCCTTCATTGATTTACCGGCAATCTTGATTTCGCCTTTGTCGTCGATGAAATAAATATTGCGATGGAAGCGCTTCTGGTAGCTGTCCAGAATTTCGGTCATCGTGTCCAGCGTCAGGCCGACCCCGGTCGCCCCGATAAATTTGCCATCGTAATCGTATACACGATGATTGATGAAAATCGTCATCGTGTCGCGGTTAGCCATGTCGTTATCGACATTGGTTTCATAGTCGGCCTTCATTTCCCGGACCCGGTAGAACCATGTATCGCGCGGCTCATCCTTGCCGACGGTTTTCAGCAAGCCGCCTGCATAGTAGTAATGTCGGGTATTTTCGGAAACGAGAAAGCTGGTGATGGTGTTGTACTTGTCCTTGACCTCTTTCAGATAGCGCGTGATTTGCGTAATGTCTGTTTCACCGGCGATGATCCAGTCGCGCAAAAAAGTATCGCTCGCCATCAAGGATGAGATAAAGGCAGGGCGCAGTATGTCCTTTTGAATTTCGGAATAAATATTGTCGCTGGTCAGCGGCAAGGCCTGCTCCACCACGTTCTGCCGGATCGCATCGCGCGAAACGATGTAGCTGGCGACTATCGTGGTCAAAAATCCACCAATCAGCAAAATGCTGATCCACGTGAGTAGGCGATATTTTTCGGAAAAGAGGCGCATGAATTCTTGACGAAGAGGATTGGCCGCTGATTGCGACAGTCGGCATTATAAAGCCAGTGTTTCTGCTGGTTGCTCTTGTTGCATAGAGACGCTTAACGCGAATCCGGTGTGACTGCCGGCAGGCCGCTAGGCTGAAAAGCATGGCCGGCAGCCTGCCATTTATCGACGTGCCACTTCCAGTTGATGCGTCCCGTCAAATTGCCTTCGTCATCCAGACCCTCTACCGGACCGTGAAAGACGGCGAACATCACGGCACCATTAGGGCTGACCGGCTGGTGCACGGCGCCATCGCTTTCCCACAGGTAGCAGCCGGTTTCAAATGGGCGTTCCGGCTCGTCCCGATAATGGAATCCACCTTCCAGCATATAGCCTTCCACTGCGCCCACGTGGCGATGCATGGGTGCGGCCGCCCCTGCTGCAAATTTGATCAGCAGCGTAAAGCGGCCGGTGACGGCATCTGCATGCAGCAATTTGAAATACGCGCCTGGCATTGCCCACGGCAACCACTCCATATCTTGTGGGTGGCAGGTATACAGGGTGCCGATCTGGCTTGGAGGCTGCTTCTCTTGTGGCTTGTTCATCGTGTTATGTGCTTGATTCATGTTAATTGCCGCGCGCGCTTGTGGCGGCACCTCATTCGTATCTGTGCGTCCCGGTTTGGGTGTGAATCACATTTCCGTATAATGAAAAAATTCGAACTCGCTCTTTCATCATGACGCGTATCTGTCCCAAGTGTTCCTACGTTCGCAAGCCGGCTGATGAAGCGCCCGAATGGCAATGTCCATCCTGCCAGGTCGCCTACATCAAGGCATCCGGTGAACCGTTGTCTGCCGGTTACCGACGCCACGACACGCCAGTTGCAAAACGCAAGTCGTCGTCCGCTGTACTCAAGTGGCTAGTCATACCCGCGCTTTTCGTAGCTGGCCTCTATTTGGGCCTGCCATTCTGGTCTGGCAAGCAGGCTTCAACGGTAGCCATCGCCAACGCGGCACAGCCGGAAGTGACATTGTATGCCACTGAGTGGTGCGGCTACTGCGCTGCGGCGCGCCAACTGTTCGACGCCAACGGGATTGCATACACGGAACTGGACGTCGAAAAATCCAGTGCCGGTTACGAGGGGCATAAAAAACTCAATGGCAATGGTGTGCCGCTGATCGTGATTGGCGACAAAGTGATTCGTGGTTACAGCGAAGGCGAAATACGTTCCAGCCTGCAACCCTGGCTGAATAAAACCTGATTCGGTAAAAAGCGGATTCCGTATCCGCAGATTCAATACCTGGAGATGCGTGCCGCAGTCGGCGCATCCGAACAATAGGAAAAATCGCTATGCGTAAAACTAAACTTCCATCTGGTGAATCGATACCGGTACTCGGTCAGGGTACCTGGTATATGGGTGATGAACCGCAGCGCCGAGCCGAGGAAATTACCACGCTGCGACTGGGACTTGATCTCGGGATGAGCTTGATCGATACCGCGGAAATGTATGGCGAAGGCGCATCTGAAAAATTGGTGGGCGAGGCGATTGCCGGCCGTCGCGATGAAGTGTTCCTGGTCAGTAAAGTATTGCCGAGCAATGCATCGCGCAGCGGCACGATTGCGGCATGCGAGCGCAGCCTCAGGCGACTTGGCACTGATCGTATCGATTTGTACTTATTGCATTGGCGTGGCCGCACGCCGTTTGCTGAAACCATCGCCGCCTTCGAAGCCTTGCAGGATGCCGGGAAAATCCGCCATTGGGGCGTCAGTAACATGGATGTAGGCGATATGCAGGAAATCGCACACGCGTCCGGCGGCGATGCCATGGCTACCAATCAGGTGCTGTACAACCTGATGCGGCGTGGAATTGAATACGATCTGTTGCCGCAGGCGCAGGCCAGAGGATTGCCGCTGATGGCGTATTCGCCTATCGAGCAGGGCCGCCTGACTGAATATCCGGAAGTAGAAGAGATCGCGGATCGGCATGGCGTCACGCCGGCACAAATTGCATTGGCCTGGGTATTGCGCCAGCAAGGCGTGATCGCGATTCCAAAAGCATCGACGCTCAGCCATGTACAAGATAATCACGCCGCGCTCGAAGTCAAATTGACGGAGGAAGACCTGGCGGAGCTGGATGAGGCTTTCCCGCCGCCAAACGGGCCGGAATCGCTGGAAATGATTTGAGTACAGATGGGACACGCGCTGAAGAGGCGCTGCGACTGCGGCCGCCACCATATGATTTGCGTGGTGTTAATTCGAAGAATTCAACGTCGGGTCGCCTTGATCTTCCAGCGCACCGCGCAGCAAATCAAAAGCCTGCTGCGTAAACGCATTTGCCTGACTGGATTTCATGTTCAAGCGCAGCGTCACCGCATCGCCGTACTGCGCATCCAGCACCGACACTTCGCATTGTTCACACAGTCGGCGCAATGTCGATTCATCGGCAAACTGAACGACGAAGCGCCGTTCGCACATTGCTTCCATCGGTATCAGTTCTGCGGTCTTGATCGCTTCTGAAATCGCCTGGCCATAAGCGCGCGTCAAACCGCCGGCGCCGAGTTTGATGCCGCCCCAGTAACGCACGACTACCGCCAGCACATTGAACACATCCTTGTGCACCAGTACGTTGTACATCGGCCGCGCTGCCGTGCCTGACGGTTCGCCGTCATCATCCAGGCCGGAATCGCCATCGCATATCAGCACCCAGCAAAAATGCACGGCGTTCGGGTGTTCTGCACGCAATGCCAATAGCTTTGCACGCGCTTCGGCACGCGTGGTTAGCGGATACAGCAAGCCTATGAAGCGGCTCTTCTTGATTTCGATTTCGGCGGTGACAGGTGCAGCAAGTTGATACATGCGTATGGAAATGTGGAGATAAATTGACTGCAGAGCTGCCGCATTCTTGGTAAGCGCAAAGTTATCAGCGAAAAATCACCAGCGCAAAATGCGTGGCCCGATCAGCGCACCCATGCCGGTCGGCACCAGTATGCCCAGCACATACCAGAAGCCTATGAAGGGTGCCGCGATTTCCGGACAATGGAATGAATAGACCAAGGTCGCGATCGCGCCAGCCGCGAAACCTGCACCAGCCCCGGCCAGCCGCAAGCGCGTGGGTGCCAGATTGCGCACCACCTTCAGGATCGCGGCAAAAATCGGCAATGACAGGATGGCGATCAGCGACGAGCAATAGTGCCAGGTGTCACCCCAAAAAAGCGCAGCACGTTCTTGCGGCGCAGCATTCATTAAGGCCGACGCAGCCACTATCCATATCAGCACAACAGGCGCCGCAATCAATAGCGGCAAAATGGCGGTACGGACGCCGGGCGATGCAAGACGCATAACGGTCATCCAGCCGATACCCGCAAGTGCGATGACAAATGCCATCTTGATCCAGAACGCGGGCAATATCACAAATTCAGCCATGTTCGGGCGCAGACCCAGCGTCGTCAACATGATGACGGTGCTTGCCAATATGCCTAGTGCGACCAGCATAAGGAAGCGTCGCACCGGCATCTTCGGCGCGGCAACATCGGGCCCGCTGGCCAGCATGTTGATCAATTCATCTGTTTTCATGATTTACCCCGTAATTTTTCTGCCAATACCTTCAAGCCGCGATGCACGGCGACCTTCACGGATGCCTCCGAGATATTCAACGCTACCGCCGTGTCGCGCACCGACCAGCCATCGACCTTGGTATGCATGATGGCAGCGCGTTGCTGCTCAGGCAGCAATTCCAGTAATTTCCCCAGATCCCGCTGTGCCTCATGGGCATCGGCGTCAGCAGTGGAAAACAATTCATTTTCGTCATCCAGTACATCGTTTTGCATCTCGCGCCTGGCATGGCGACGCAGCCAATCGATCAGCTTGTATCTTGCTATTGCATACAGCCACGCCGTTACCGGTGCGCTCGGATCATACGTCATGCGCTGGTTATGAATCGCCAGCAACGATTCCTGTAGCAAATCTTCCACTTCATCCGGCCAGCGACTTAATCGGCGGCGCAGGAAGGCACGCAAATGCGTCGCTGTTGCCTGCAAAAAATCACGATATGCCGCTTCATCGCCAGTCAGACCTTGCAGCAGTAGCGCATGCAGCCGCACTTCAATCAGCTGATTGCGTGCGTTGCCCACATTGTCATTTGGCTCGTCTCTATTGGGTATTCGTTGCATTCAGGCTTTCGGTGACACCGTTTACAAAATAAATTTTCTTGATGCTGAAATTATTTTCACTTTTCCTGTAACCAAATTTCAAGCTGCTGCGAATTACCTTGTACATCACTTGCTGAAATCGCTCGCCACATGAAATCAACTGCATATATAAAACCCTTTGCCATGACCGCCGCAAGCTGTGCATTTTTCATCGCGCCGTCATCGTATGCCGGTAATGCCTGCGAAGTCAAAAGCGGCGCGACAACTGCGGCGCTGGTCGAACTCTACACCAGCGAGGGTTGTTCCAGCTGTCCTCCGGCGGATAAACAATTGAGCCGTTTGCGACAACAAAGCGATGCCAACGGCGTGATCGTGCCTTTGGCCTTGCATGTCAGTTACTGGGATGCGATAGGTTGGCAGGATGTCTTTGCACAAAAGGCTTTTGATGCCCGCCAGAGGCAATTGCTGGCGAATCGCAAAAATCGTGTGGTTTACACGCCGCAGTTCTTTGTCAACGGTACGGAACTGCGCGGCTGGCAAAACGATTTGCCGAAACAGATACGCCAGATCAATGCGCAAGCTGCACCGTTGACGATCACATTGAAATCCAACCCTTTGGCAGATAACAGAATCACGGTGAGCGCCGATGTGGTCGCACACGATGCCAAAACCAATGGCGCACTGTATCTGGCCATCAGTGAAAGTGCACTGACTTCACGCGTACTGCGCGGTGAAAACAGCGGCGTCACGCTGACACATGACGATACTGTGCGGCTGTGGTTCGGTCCTGTACCTCTGGCGCAAGGCAGTGGCCGCCTGCAGCAGGACGTGAATATTCCAGCCGGATGGAAACGCGACCAACTGCAAGCGGTGGCTTTTGTGCAGGATCAAGCCAGCGGCAATGTGCTGCAGGCAGTCAGCACTGCGCAGTGCAAGCAGTCGAAAGGCTTGTGATGCAGACAGATAAAAATTCCATTATTCATCCGCGCTGGTTGCGCGCCACGCACTGGATCAATGCCCTCGCGGTGCTGCTGCTGGTCACCAGCGGCTGGCGCATCTACAACGCCGCACCATTTTTTTCATTCACGATTCCAGCGAATCTGACGCTGGGCGGTTGGCTGGGCGGTGCCTTGCAGTGGCACTTCTTCGCGATGTGGTTATTGCTGATTAATGGCATCGCTTACTTGCTGATCAATTTTTTCTCTGGACGTTTGCGCAGGCAGTTCTTCCCCTTGTCGCCACGCGCATTTGTGCAAGACATGGCAGCGGCATTCAAAGGCAAGCTGGCGCACGCTGATCCACGCAAGTACAACACGGTGCAACGCGTGGCCTATCTGTTCGTCATGGTCGATATCGTGTTGATTGTGTTGTCCGGACTGGTGTTGTGGAAGTCGGTGCAGTTTCCCTTATTGCGTGAACTGATGGGCGGCTATGAAGCGGCGCGGCGCGTACATTTCTTTACGATGGCTGCACTGGTCGGATTTGTCGCTGTGCATCTGGTGATGGTAGCGCTGGTGCCGCGCACCTTGCTGACGATGATACGCGGACGTTAATACAGCAACGCAAAGGATAAGCATCATGATCAAGAAGAAAATTGTAATGCCGGGCGATAGCGTCGCGATGCTGAATGATGCGATACGCAATATCAGCCAGCCATCGCGCCGCGCATTTTTGCAGCGCAGTCTGACATTGGGCGGCTTGTCTTTGCTGACCGGATGCTCGATCAGCGACAACAGTAGTGTTGAAGCCGCCTTGATGAAGGTGTCGCAGTTCAATGACAAGGTACAAGGTGCTTTGTTTGATCCGAATCGACTCGCACCGACTTATCCAGAGTCGATGATCACGCGGCCGTTTCCCTTCAATGCCTTTTACGGCGAAAACGAAGTGAAGGAAGTTGACGGCAATGCGTGGCGACTGGAACTGAGCGGGCTGGTGATGGACAAGAAGCCGTGGTCGCTGGCGCAACTGCGCAATCTGCCGCAGACCGACCAAGTCACGCGCCATATCTGCGTCGAAGGCTGGAGTGCGATCGGCAAATGGGGTGGTGTGCCGTTCTCGCATTTTCTCAAACGCATAGGCGCGGACCTGAGTGCGAAGTATATCGGTTTCAAATGCTTCGACGACTATTACACCAGCATCGATATGGCAACTGCACTGCATCCGCAAACCTTGATGGCGCTGACGTACGACGGTGAAGAATTGCCACCGAAATATGGCTACCCGATGAAGTTGCGCATGCCAACCAAGCTCGGCTACAAAAATCCGAAACACATACAGGCGATGTTCGTCACAAATACCTACCCCGGCGGTTACTGGGAAGACCAGGGGTACAACTGGTTCGGCGGCAGTTGAGCTATATGCAATGCAGCTGCCCTGAAGTTTCAAGAGTAGTAATCCCCCCCCCGCAGTTATTTTTTAATTTAATCAAAGGAAAATCATCATGAAAACAATCACTACCACAATTCTCTCCGCTTGCCTGTTGATGTCCAGCGCTGCTTTTGCAATGGATGAAATGAAAAAAGACGGCATGGCGAAAGACAGCATGTCGAAAGATGCAATGAAAAAAGATCACATGGCCAAGGACGGCATGAAAAAAGATGAAATGAAAAAAGACAGCATGTCGAAGGATGCGATGAAAAAAGATCACATGGCAAAAGACGGCATGAAGAAGGACAGCATGGGTAAAGATGCTATGTCTAAAGATGAAATGAAGAAGTAAGCATTAAAAAATTCCGTATCAAAAAAGCCTGCATCAATTTTTGATTGATGCAGGCTTCGCTGTTTCTTGAAGTCGATGCGATGGAATGGCTACCGCAGCATCGGTTGCTTAGGTAGTCAACGGCTTGTAACGAATCCGCTTAGGCTTGGCACCTTCTTCACCCAGACGCTTGCGTTTGTCCGCTTCATATTCCTGATAGTTACCGTCGAAGAAGGACACTTGCGAATTGCCTTCGAACGCGAGGATGTGGGTGGCGATCCGATCAAGGAACCAGCGATCATGCGAGATCACCAGCACTGAGCCAGCAAATTCCAGTAACGCATCTTCCAGTGCGCGCAGGGTTTCCACGTCCAGATCGTTAGACGGTTCATCCAGCAGCAATACGTTGCCGCCTTTGAGCAGCGTCTTTGCCAGATGCAGACGACCGCGTTCACCGCCGGACAGGTTGCCGACGATCTTTTGCTGGTCGCCACCCTTGAAGTTGAAGCGACCGAGATAGGCGCGTGACGGCATTTCGAAGCGGCCCACGCTCAAAATATCGGCACCGCCGGAGACATCTTCGAATACGGTTTTGTTGTTGGCGAGATCGTCGCGTGACTGATCGACCAGCGAAACTTTTGCAGTTTGTCCGATGACGACTTCGCCGCTGTCTGGCTTGTCGAGACCGGCGATCATTTTGAACAAGGTCGATTTACCGGCGCCGTTGGGGCCGATGATGCCGACGATCGCGCCAGGTGGCACGATGAATGACAGGTTGTCGATCAACAGGCGATCGCCGAATGCTTTCGATACATTCTTGAATTCGATCACTTCATTGCCGAGGCGCTCGGCGACAGGGATGAAGATCTCTTGCGTCTCGTTGCGTTTTTGGTATTCGTGTTCGGACAACTCATTGAAGCGTGCCAAACGCGCTTTTGATTTAGCCTGACGCGCTTTTGGATTTTGACGCGACCATTCCAACTCTTTCTGCAAAGCTTTTTGACGCGCAGATTCTGTCGATTCTTCCTGCTTCAAACGCGCCTGTTTTTGATCCAGCCAGGACGAGTAATTACCTTTCCACGGAATGCCGCTGCCGCGATCCAGTTCCAGTATCCATTCGGCCGCGTTGTCGAGGAAGTAGCGATCATGGGTGATGCCGACCACGGTGCCTGGAAAGCGCAGCAGGAACTGCTCCAGCCATTCGACTGATTCCGCATCCAGATGGTTGGTCGGTTCATCGAGCAGCAGCATGTCAGGTTTGGAGAGCAATAATTTGCACAATGCGACGCGGCGCTTTTCACCGCCGGACAACACGGCGATCTTGGCGTCCCATGGTGGCAGGCGCAGCGCATCGGCAGCCATTTCCAGTTGCTGTTCTGGGTTGTCGCCAGCTGCAGTCGAGATGATCGCTTCCAGTCGGCCTTGCTCTGCGGCGAGCGCATCGAAGTCGGCATCTTCTTCGGCATAGGCGGCGTAGACTGCTTCGAGCAGTGCTTTCGCTTCGAATACTTCGCCGAGGCCGGACTCGACTTCCTCACGTACGGTTTTTTCCGGATCGAGTTGCGGTTCTTGCGGCAGGTACCCAATGTTCAGGCCTGGCATCGGACGCGCTTCGCCCTGGATGTCGGTATCGAGGCCGGCCATGATTTTCAGCAAAGTCGATTTGCCGGAGCCGTTGGTGCCCAGCACGCCGATTTTTGCGCCCGGGAAGAAGGACAGTGAGATGTCTTTCAGGATCTGACGTTTAGGGGGAACGATTTTCCCCACGCGATTCATTGTGTAGACGTAATTTGCCATGATTATTTTCAATAAGGAGTTGCTTGCGGGAAGTGGGTGCAAGGATAACCGATGGCGGGGCAGTGCGGGTATTCTGCATTGCAGATATCGACTGCAATACTGAATAAAAACCGAAAGATTTTTGTGTTTGTAAATACGCAAACGCACATTTCAGCACCGACGCAACAGTGTTGATGCACACAGGCAAATTTTCTTGCATTATGAAGTTTGTTGACCTATTGTGCGATGCACAATCCCCTCTAAAGAGAGCATTCTTTGTCTTCAACAGATAAAAAAAACGGCCTCGCAGCATTGACGCTGGCAGCTGTCGGCATCGTCTATGGCGATATCGGTACCAGCCCTTTATATACGATGAAGGAAGTGTTCTCTAAAGAGCACGGCCTTGCACTCACGAACGAAAACATACTTGGCGTGGTATCGCTGATTGTGTGGGGCTTGATCATCATCGTTTCACTTAAATACGTCACCCTGGTGCTGCGCGCGAATAATCGTGGCGAAGGCGGCATCATGGCGCTGATGGCGCTGGCGCTTTCTTCGGTAACCAAACATTCCCGCTGGTATTTCCCGCTGATGGTGATGGGTTTGTTCGGCGCCACGCTTTTTTATGGTGATAGCGTCATTACACCGGCGATTTCCGTGTTGTCGGCAGTCGAGGGTTTGCGCGTGGCGACATCCGCGTTCGATCCTTATGTGGTGCCATTGACGGTGGTCATACTGGTCGGCCTGTACTCGCTGCAAGCCAAGGGCACGGCTGGCATCGGCAAATGGTTCGGCCCCGTCATGATCGTGTGGTTCGGCTCGCTGGCCACGATGGGGATTATCAACATCGTCGAGGCACCGCAGATTCTGGCCGCGTTGAATCCATGGCATGCGATGCATTTTCTGGAAGGGAATGAACTGCTTGCGTTTATTTCGCTAGGCGCAGTGGTGCTGGCGTTCACTGGTGCAGAAGCGCTGTATGCCGATATGGGTCACTTCGGTGCCAAGCCTATCCGCATGGCGTGGTTCATGGTTGCCTTTCCGGGACTTGCATTGAACTATCTGGGACAGGGCGCCTTGCTGATGCTGAATCCGGCAGCGGTCAGCAATCCCTTCTATCAGCAACTCGGTCCGTGGAGTGTGTATCCACTGGTGGTGCTGGCGACCATGGCCGCGATCATCGCTTCGCAAGCGACGATCTCGGGGACCTTCTCGATGACCAAGCAGGCGATTGCGCTGGGCTTTTTGCCGCGCATGAAAATTGAATTCACATCGGCCAGTCAGATCGGCCAGATTTATATTCCAGCGGTGAACTGGTTGCAAATGATCGTGGTGCTGATGGCGGTGATTGGTTTTGGTTCTTCATCCAATCTGGCGGCCGCTTACGGTATCGCCGTGACTGCGACGATGCTGGTGACCACGATACTGACCTTCTTCGTGATCCGTTATCGCTGGCACTACAACCTTATTCTCTGTTTTGCGGCGACCGGATTTTTTCTGGTGATTGATATCGCCTACTTCTCATCCAATATGCTGAAGCTGTTGCATGGCGGCTGGTTTCCGTTGTTGCTGGGTGCCTTCCTGTTCACGATGATGCTGACGTGGAAGCGCGGTCGCGAACTGGTGTTCGAGAACCTGCAAAAGCATGCGATCCCTTTGGAAGATTTTCTGGCCTCATTGTTCATTTCGCCGCCGGCACGGGTGCCCGGAACCGCGATTTTTCTGCGCGGTGAATCGGATGGCGTGCCGCATGCGATGCTGCATAACCTGTCGCATAACAAGGTGCTGCATGAACGTGTCGTGTTCCTGACCGTGGTGATGCAGGAAGTACCCTATGTGCCGGAAGAAGATCAGGTTCGCGTCGAGGTGCTGGGCAACGAGTGCTATCAGATGAATGTAAGATACGGCTTCAAGAACGTACCGGATATTCCGGCTGCGCTTTATCTGGCGCAGGATCAGGGACTGGAATTTGAAATGATGGAAACCTCTTTCTTCATCGCACGCCAGACGGTGGTTGCCAATCCGGTACGCGGCATGGCTTTGTGGCGCGAACATATTTTCGTCGCAATGTCGCGTCATGCACGCGGCGCAGCCGATTATTATCAAATCCCATCGAACCGTGTGATTGAGCTTGGTACCAAGGTCGAGATTTAAGCGCAGCGTATTGGCGCGCAAATGAGCAATACAAATAAAAAGGACGGCATTGCCGTCCTTTTTATTTGCTAGGTTTTATCTTGCGCTGATTTTTTTTGATGGTCCGTAGCTGGACCACAGACCGTCTATTGTGTAAAGCGCCAATGCAATCCAGATGGCCGCAAAACCGATCAGGCGCGCACCGCCGAAAGGTTCGTGATACAGCCAAATGCCGGCAACTAGTTGCAGCGACGGCGTGATGTACTGCATGAGCCCCATCGTGGAAAGCGGCACCAGCCGCGCAGCCGCGGCAAACATCAGCAGCGGCACTGCGGTAATCGGACCGGATGCAATCATCAGCAACTTGGTCGTGGTCGAGGCATCGGCGAATCCGTGCGCACCCTGATACGTCATGAATAGCAGGGAAATCAGCGCTAGCGGAAATAGCAGCATGGTTTCCAGCGACAAGCCTTCCAGCGTTCCCAGCGATGCCGTTTTGCGCAGCAGACCATACATGCCGAAGGTAATGCCTATCAGCAGGCTGATCCACGGTGGATGACCGCTTTGCCAGCTCAGCCACAACACACCAAGTGCAGCCATGCCGACAGCCATCCACTGCAACATGCGCAATCGTTCTTTCAGAATGACAGAGCCGAGCAGCACATTCACCAGCGGCGTCATGAAGTAACCCAGACTCGCATCAACCACGCGATCCTGATTCACGGCCCAGATATACAGAAACCAGTTACTCGACAACAGCAATGCACTTGCTGTAAAACCTGCCAACACTTTTGGCCGTCGCAAGACCGGCCCCAGCCATGCCCATTGCTTGCGCACGCTCAATACAATCGCAAGAAACGCCAACGCCCACACCATCCGATACATCAGGACTTCCATCGGTGGGATTTCCTGCAGCGACTTGAAGTAAATCGGGAACATGCCCCAGATCACATAAGCGCAGAGGGCGTAAAGTATGCCGGGGTTCATGACGGAATTGACGGTAGAAAATGACGGAAGCGCGGCAACGATAGTGTTGCTGCGGGAAGACGGCGAAAGCCAGATTATCGCAGCTTGCGACGCACTCTGCTTCGCGTGCAATCCGCTGTACTTGAATGGGTGAAGAAGAAAACAAAAAAGCGTTTCAAGCTTGTGGCTGAAACGCTTTTATTTAGATGTCTGCAGTCAGGTCTGAATATCAGAACGTATAGTTGGCTGAAACCCACAAGCGACGCGGTTCCATCGTGCTGATGTATTCGTTTGTAAACGCTGGATTGTTGTTGCTTCTGACTGCCCGATACTGGACGAAATCCTTATCCAGCAAATTGTAGATGGCCATGTTGATTGCGAAGCTCTTGTTGACTTTATACGTGCCACCAATGTTGAGCAGGTAGTAGGCTTTATAGTCGCCCAATAGCGCCTTCGTATTGCTGGTTGCATTGTCTTCACCACGATACCGTTCGCTTTTATATTCAGCTTGGGTCCAGAGATTGAGTTGCGGGCTAGCGCTCCAATCCAGTTTGGCGTTGGCCGCGTGCTTTGGCGTGTTCGTCAAAGGTTTGCCGATATTTGCGCCGCTTTTTTGTTCGCTATCGGTATGGGTGTAATTGCCGGTCAATTTCCAGTTGCGGGCAAAGTCAATGCTGCTGCCAAGCTCCAGGCCTTTGATGGAGGCATTGTCGACATTGATCGGCCTGCTGCCAGCAATACCTACCGGCGGAGTGTAATCCTGGTTGCTGATGGCATTCTTGAAGTCAGTGTGGAACACAGTGACATGGGCACGGAAACCATTTTTAGTATCAAAGTAAGCGCCGAGTTCGCTACTGGTGCTGTCCTCTGGTTTCAGGTTCGGGTTGCCATAAATTGGGCGTGTTCCTTGTGCGCCGTAACCTGTCACGCCATCAAACAACTGATCCAGGCCAGGTGTGCGATATGCTTTGCTGATCCCGCCCTTAAGCGTCCACAAATCCGTTGTATTCCACACCAGATAGGCGCGTGGAGTGTTGGCGCCGCCGAATGTACTGTGGTTGTCGTGGCGCAAACCGACCGTTAGTGCCAAATCAGGGCGGATGCGCCATTCGTTTTCTGCAAATATGCCGTATTGCTCTTGCGTGTATGCGCGCGTCGCAACGCCATCGATCATATTGGCTTCCCACCATTGACCGCCTACGCTCAATATATTGGTGCCGATGGCAGTAACCAGCTTGGTGTCAAAAATCGTATTGTCCGTCTTTAATTGACGCGGCGAACCTGCAATCTTGCCCGGCGTTCCTGCCGGAATGGTGCGCCCAACAGTTTCAGTTTCGCTACGTGACAGGTTAGATTCCAGTACGCTGTTGGCAAGGCGCAGCGTATGTGCGAGCGTGACCTGATCACGATTGAAATTCTGTTCCGGAAGATAGCCGCGCGCATTGGCGGGGGTATCGAGCGTGCCCAGTTGACCCCGGCTGTTATCGTATTTTTGACGTGTGCTGTCAATGTCGAGTGAAAGATCGTTATTCCGGTTCGGTGTGAAGGACAACTTGGCGCCGACATTTTCTATATCTGATTTGACAGGATCATTGCCCAGAGTCAGGCTTCCCGGTACTTTTCCCGGCCACTGGATATTTGAGTCGTCGCGATGATATTTGCGGGCACGGATCTGCAAACCCAACAGATTTTCGACTAGAGGCCCGCTCAGATACACACTGCCTGCACGCGAATCACCGAACTCCGAATCACCTTGAAATGTACTTTCTGCGGTGATCGAGCCAGACCAAACCTTGCCGACTTTACGCGTGATGATATTCACGACACCGCCCATCGCATCCGAGCCGTACAGTGTAGACATCGGGCCGCGAATGATCTCGATACGCTCGATGGCGGATGGTGGTGGCAAAAATGAGGTGGATGTTTCACCGAAACCGTTAGGGGTTACACCGCCAGCTGTGTTTTGACGCCGGCCGTCAATCAGGATCAGCGTAAAGCGACTGTCCATGCCGCGCATGCTGATATTCAGCCCGCCGGTCTTGCCTGGCGCATCGCCAACATCAACGCCTTCTACACCGCGCAAGGCTTCAGCAATACTGCTCACGCGATTTGTTTCCAGCTGCTCGCGTGTAATGACGGTGATGCTGGCCGGCGCTTCCTTGATTGTTTGTTCAAAGCCCGAGGCGCTGACGACGACTTCCTGCAATTGCTGTTCTTGCGGAGCGACTTGTGCCGATGCAAAGGTGCTGGCTGTCAACAACGCCGCCGCCAGCGGCCAGACAAGGCGCGCGTGACGCTCCAGCGGGCTTTCTGTGGTCGTGCGCAATAAGGGGAGGCGTGCAAAATCCGGGGAAAGCGGTAAAGCCATGTCAATGCTCCAGTAGTCAGAAAAAGGTATTGGCTGGCTGGATGCGACACTGGCTGGTGCTGTTGGGCGAGGTAACCGAATGCGGATGTGGCTGGCTGCTAAAAATTTAACGAAATCTTAACGCAATATTGAGAATGATTCTCAATATTTTCTGGGTGGGCGGGGTATTGAAAACGTTTTCTCATAAGTATTTGATATTTATAAGAAATACTTGTTGTGGTTAAACAACTGCTCAACTGAGGGAGCGCGGAATAGATCGAGAAATGAAAAAAATGCGGCTTGCATGGTCTTCTACGATGGAGAAGAGGTGGCAACTGCGAAGGCACTACAGCAATTACTTAACGATCAGTCGAAGAAGAATTCTACCGATTCGGATTTTCTGTCGGCCTGCAAATGTCCCTGTTCAAGTAAGGCTTCGTAATGACAGACCTGATTGCGGCCGTGATCCTTGGCGTAATACAGCGCCTGATCGGCATGGCCAAGAATGACGACAGGGGTTTCTTGTGAAATGCTGGCAAAGCCGACGCTCACAGTGATTTGGCCAACTTGCGGAAATGCGTGTTGCTCGATATTTTCACGGAAACGCTCGAATACCATTTGTGCATCAGCCAGAGTGGCTGAACGCAGCAAGACGACAAACTCTTCGCCGCCAAACCGGAACACGCGATCCTGCGAGCGGAACGATGACCGTAACACGTTGGCAACCAGGATCAGCACTTCATCGCCATACAAATGACCGAACACATCGTTGACGCGCTTGAAGTGATCGATATCAATCACGGCCAGCCATTGCGACTTGATTTCGCCATGGTGACGACGCTCTTCATCTTCGCGTGGCGTTGGTTCCTGTGGCCGGGCGTGCACCATGCGCGCAAATTTTTCATCGAAGGTTTTGCGATTCAGCAAACCTGTCAGCGAATCACGTTCACTGTAGTCAAGCAGGCTTTGATAGTTGCGATACACGCTGAGTATGCCTTCCATCACCTGCAGCATCTGCGGCGTGAAGGGGGTTTCGTTGACTACTTCGAGGCAGGTCGAGACCTTGTCGTTTTGCCAGATCGGAATCCACAAGGCGTGTTGACCTCCCGGCCGTTCTTCTTCCAGGCGATTCTTGCGTTGGGCAATACACGCTACCAGCCCCGGGTAATCGACGATCGGTTCACCGGCAAGTTCCGAGGTGGACGTGTCGTCATCCACGGTGTGTACTTTGCCGTCGATGATCCATACACGCGGGCGTATCAGCAAATCGCCGCGCGATTGAAACAACTCCATCACGCGTGCACGATGCACGCCGATCATGTTCAGCAGTGCCGTCATCACCGAGATGTCGAGCAGGTCATGATCGCGATGGCCGGTGATCTCTACTAGATGGTCCAGCAGAGATCCCATCATTGAAGGATCTTTAGTCACAATGTTGTTCAAAATGAACCCATGCCGAACCGGTGATCAGTATTTATGTGGCGAATCTGTGTGAGCATGTGAGCGTGACTTCAAGAAAATTTCTATTATGAGAAGCTAATTTCAAGCGCGCAAAAAAGTCCAACTGATTGATTTATATATTTTTATTGCCCATTTAAAGTGCACTATTTTAGTCGAATACCTTGTAACAACATCACTCGTCGGGGAATCGTAACGACATTTTACGTTTGCCATTTTTCTTTCCTATGAAGCAAGTGGCAGACGGACAACAGACGATTTCAAAAATGTAACAAATATATTTCCATGTGGAAATTTAATCGGTGCTCTTGCATGCTGTGGGGAAAACGACGCACTGAATAGACAGCACTCATGCAAATTCTGTACCCAGTCTTTTAATGCAAAGGTGTAATTAATTTCTTGTACGGCAAGCTTGTCGCGGACACAATAGCGTGAAATTTTTGAGCGCCGTCGGCGTTCACCTTACTGTGGAGTGGTACATGTTTATCTTATTGCTGGCGGTCACCTTGTTGATTTCGGTCGGCATTTCAATAGCAGTCATGCAGGCGTTTGCCAAGCCGCTGAATGCCATCCTGTACCGGATCATTGCCGATGCGATTAGCGCCGCATGGCTCAAATATCTGAAGTTTGCGATTCTGGTAGTTGGCGTGTCGTCCGGCGTGCGCGTGCGTGAATTTGAAAAATACATTTCGCCTTCGCGCTGGGATAAAGATGCGAAAGTAGTCGAATTCACCACCCAGCGCTGGGTGCTGGAGCTGTATCAAACCGCGATCGAAACCCTGCAAGGGATCGCGTGGATGCTATTGATCTTCTTCATGTTTGCATTGATCGCATATGTGATCGTACGCATTGCCGAGACCAAAATAGGTGCTGCAAAAAGCAAGCCGTTGGATGAAAAAGATGCTTGACCTTCCCATCATGGCAAGCTCTAAAGTCAAGGCGTTCACTCACTACAAGGAGCGCAGTCATGTATGAATTGCAAGTTGAAAAAATGAGTTGCGGCCATTGCGTCAGCGCAGTGACCAAATCGGTGCAGGCAATCGATGCGCAAGCCAAGGTGGAAGTTGATCTTGCACAACGCACGGTACGTGTGCAGTCTGCCGCAGAACTGGGCAAAATCGCTGAGGCTATCGTGGCGGCCGGTTATCCGGTGGTGGCTAGCGCGACGAATTAATTTGCAGACAGACATAAAAAAGCGAGCGGTGATGAGCCGGCTCGCTTTTTTATTGTCCGTTATCCGGCGCAACGCTTAGTGGCATCCACCACGTTCCGTACCCTGGTTTTCCTGCGCGAGTCCGCGCAAGATAGGGCAATCTGCGCGCGCATCGCCGGAACAGGATTGCGCCAGATCCTGCAAAGTGTCGCGCATTTCGCTCAGCTCCGCTATACGTTTTTCCAGGTCGGCAACATGCGTCAATGCAATCGCCTTTACATCGGCGCTGGCACGATGTGCGTCATTCCACAGTGATAGCAAATCCTTGATCTGATCCAGTGAAAATCCCAGTGATCGTCCGCGCTTGATGAAGCGCAATGCATGCAGATCGCTATCGGTGTACGTACGATAGCCGGCATCGGTGCGCGTGCTGGCTTTGATCAGATGTATGGATTCGTAGTGGCGTATCATTTTCGCGGAAATGCCGGAGGCACTTGCGGCTTGACCGATGTTCATGAGATTCCTCTTGTATGGGCTCGCGTGTACAACAACTATTTCACGAATGCGCTAGCGTCGATTGCATGACGGTGGCATTAATCCCTGCCGCTATAGCGCGGATCGGGGGATACATAGGCTACGATGCGCCGATTCAATATGCCGGGTGGTGCAACACGGCTGAGATCGAAGGACGATACGGTGAACCCTACATAAAAGTCCCACGCAAAAGATTTGTCGCCGACCACGAAGTTGACGATTTCGCCGCCTTCTACATTGACCCATTTGGTGTCTGGAGTGATGACGATGGTGCGCTGGGCTGCATTGGAAGGCGCGGGATTGCCGACCAAGTCCAACCGTGGCTCGGAAAAAGCGGGGATGCTGAATGCCAATAGCGCGGCAAAAGCAAAGGTGAGTGATCGGTTCAACATGACTATCTCCATACGTGGCGGCAGCGATAAATACTTGGAGCGCAAGCACCTCAGCGCGGTTCCATGCTCACGTTTATATAATGTGTATTGCAGGAAAACGTCCACTAGGCATCGGCCCAGACCCAGATTGATTATTATCCGCCGATGAGCGCAGCTTTGCTTACCGCTATTCGTTTTTGAACTATCCATAGTCGAAATGGATTATTTACATTCGTGGGGGAGGTGACTAACATCGCTGTGCGACGTTGCTCGTGCATACTTGCGCAGATCGGAACCATCGCCACCGTTACCTATCGTTTTACTGAAAGCACACCATGTTCGGTCTCCAAGCAAAAAACTTATCTGCGCTGGCATTAGCCAGCGTTCTTGCCTGTGCGGCGACGCTGACGATTTACTCAGCGCATGCTGCCGACTTGAAAATCGGTTTGTCCGCTGACGTGTCTTCGCTTGATCCGCATTATCTGAATATTGCACCGAACGTTGCGTTCTCTGCGCATCTCTTCGACGCCCTGTTGAATGTTGACGCCAATGGCAAACTGGTGCCGGGCCTCGCGACCTCCTGGCGCGCAGTCGATGCGACAACCTGGGAATTCAAATTACGGCGCGGCGTGAAATTTCACGACGGCTCGGATTTCACCGCAGAGGATGTAATTTTTTCACTGGATAGACCCGCCAAGCTGACGAATAGCCCGGGTCCGTTCACTGCCTACACCAAGCAGATCGTCGCCAAGAAAATTGTCGATCCTTACACCGTGCGCCTGACGACTGCTGCGCCTTACGGACCATTGACGCTGGACATGAGTGCGGTATTCATCGTCTCGAAAAAGGCCGCAGAAAAAGCGAGCACTGATGACTTCAACAGCGGCAAGGCATTGATAGGAACCGGTCCTTATAAATTCATCAGCTTCAAACGCGGCGACCGAATCGAAGTCGCGCGCAACGATAACTATTGGGGTGGCAAATCGGACTGGGAAAAAGTCACCTTCCGCATCATCACCAATTCTGCACCGCGACTGGCGGCCTTATTGTCCGGCGACGTCGATGCGATTGAAGGTGTGCCGACTGCAGATTTATCGCGTCTGAAGAACAATGCCAAATTCGGCTTTGCGCAAAAAATATCCTGGCGCACGATCTTCTGGGAGCTGGATCAGTCCGCCGGTCCTTCACCGTATGTGACCGACAAGGCCGGCAAGCCTTTGCCAAAAAATCCCCTGGCCGATGTGCGCGTGCGTCAGGCAATCTCGAAAGCGATCAATCGTCAGGCCATGGTTGAACGCACGATGGAAGGGCTGGCGGTGCCAGCATCGAACATCGTGTCGCCCGGTATATTCGGCTACAACGATGCGTTGAAAGTAGAAGCCTACGATCCTGACGGCGCGAAGAAATTACTGGCGCAAGCCGGTTATCCGAACGGCTTTGCATTGACGATACACGGCCCGAATGATCGCTACATCAATGATGAGCAAGTGGTGCAGACCGTAGCGCAATTCCTGAATCGCATCGGCATACAAACCAAGGTCGCGACCTTGCCGCTGTCTGTGTATTTCGCCAAGGCGCGTGCCGGCGAATTCAGCATGTCGCTGTTGGGATGGGGCACGCTGGCCGGTGATTTTGGTTTGCGCACCTTGGTTGGAACCCCGAATGCGGAAACTGGCTGGGGTTCGTGGAACTGGGGCAAGTACAGTAATCCGGCAGCGGATAAATTGATCACGTCCTCATTGTCCTCGGTGGATCAAACCAAGCGCGAGGCGTTTGCGAAGGATGCGGCGGCAGTCGCGCTGCAGGATTACGCGGTCGTGCCCTTGCATCATCAGTATGCGACCTGGGCGCTGCGCAAAGGCTTGAAGTACACTGCGCGTACCGATGAATTCACCTTCGCACATCAGTTCCATCCTGAATAAACCTCGCGTGCAATCGCATGTGCCGGACGTTCGCGCTCGTTCTTTGATGGGCGCGAACTGATCATGCTCGACTTCATCCTGCGCCGTCTGGCCCAGAGCATTTTGGTGCTGGCCGTGATGTCCTTGCTGGTGTTCATCGGCGTTTATGCGATAGGCAATCCTATCGACATGCTGATCAGTCCGGATGCCGATCAGCTGGAACGCGCACGGACGATCGCCGCCTTCGGTCTCGACAAACCGTTGTGGCAGCAATATTTCATTTTTATTCAGCAGGCACTGAGCGGAGATCTCGGCCGCTCGTTTTCATTCGGCACGTCGGCATTGGCGCTGATCCTTGAACGCTTGCCGGCAACCTTGGAACTGGCAATCTGCGCGATCCTCATCGCGATAGCGCTCGGGATTCCACTTGGTCTGTGGGCTGGCCTGCGCCCGAACAGCTGGACCGGCAAAAGCATCATGGCGGTGTCCATCCTCGGCTTTTCCTTGCCGACGTTCTGGGTCGGCCTGATGCTGATCATGGTGTTCGCCGTGCAACTCGGTTGGCTGCCATCCGGTGGGCGCGGTGAAACCACATTACTGTTTGGCGTTCCGGTCAGCTTTCTGACGCTGGATGGTTTGCAGCATCTGCTGCTACCCGCATTCAATCTTGCCTTGTTCAATATTGCACTAGTGATACGACTGACACGCGCCGGTGCGCAGGAGGCGTTGCTGCAAGACTACGTCAAGTTTGCACGCGCCAAGGGATTGCGCAATAGCCGCATCATCGGCGTGCACGTGCTGAAAAATATCTTGATCCCGATTGTCACCGTCATTGCATTGCAGTTCGGTTCCATCATCGCGTTTGCGATCGTGACCGAATCGGTGTTTGCATGGCCGGGCATGGGTAAGCTGATCATCGATTCGATACGCGTACTGGATAGACCGGTGATCGTTGCATATCTGATGCTGATCGTTGCGCTGTTCATCGTGATCAACCTGATCGTCGATGTCGTGTATTCGATGCTGGATCCGCGCGTGCGCCTCTCGGACGCGAAAGGCTGAGGATGGAAACCGCTATCAACCCAGCCGATGAAGAAAAACGCGTGCTTGCGGTGGAAACGCCATTCAGGCGTTTTGCACGCAACTTCTTTTCCAGCAAGATTGCCGCGGCTGGTGCCGTCATCCTGAGTCTGATCGTGCTGGCGGCGATCTTCGCTCCAGTCATCGCGCCGCAAAATCCGTATGATCTAGCGCAGATCGACATCATGGATTCTCGACTGGCACCCGGCGGGCAAAATTTCGATCAAAGTTTCACGTATCTGCTCGGGACGGATGAGCAGGGACGCGACATGCTGTCGGCAATTTTGTATGGGCTGCGTATTTCCATCATCGTCGGTGTGGTGAGTACGGCGATTGCATTGCTGATCGGTTTGACGCTGGGTTTGTTCGCCGGATATTTTGGCGGTCGCGTCGAAGGTGTGATCATGCGCATCGCCGATATTCAATTATCATTTCCACCGATTCTGGTAGCGCTAATCTTGCTGGCACTGATGGGACCGGGCACCAGCAAGATCGTGATCGCATTGGTCGCCGTGCAATGGGCATATTACGCACGCACTGCGCGCAGTGCCGCGCTGGTCGAGCGCAAGAAAGAATATATGGAAGCAGCCAGCGGTCTCGGCCTGTCGCCATTGCGCATCGTGTTCCGTCACCTATTGCCGAATTGCCTGCCGCCGCTGATCGTCATCGCTGCATTGCAAGTGGCATCGGCGATTTCACTGGAAGCGACCTTGTCGTTTCTCGGCCTCGGTTTGCCGGTCACCGAACCGTCGCTGGGTTTGCTGATCGCTAACGGTTTCGACTACATGATGTCTGGCAAATACTGGATCAGCGTCTTTCCCGGCATCGCCTTGCTGGTGACGGTGGTGGCCATCAATCTGGTCGCCGATCAATTGCGCGATGTATTGAATCCGCGCCTGCAGACGCAATGACCATGACCAACATTCTGCCCACCCTGACCGTGCAAAACCTGCAGATGCATTTCTCTGCACGCGACGGCATTGTGAAAGCGGTGGAAGACGTGTCCTTCTCGGTTGCGCCCGGCCAGATCATGGGCCTGGTAGGCGAATCGGGTTCGGGAAAATCGATGACTGCATATTCGATCATGGGTTTGATAGACCCACCGGGCAAAATCGTCGGCGGGAAAATTCTGTTGAAGGATCAGAACCTGCGCGATCTGTCACCGGAAGCGATGCGTCGCATACGCGGCAATCGCATCGCGATGATTTTTCAAGACCCGATGATGACGCTCAATCCTGTCTTGCGCATCGATACGCAAATGATCGAGGCGGTTCTTGCGCATCAAAAAGTCAGCAAGGCAACAGCACGCGCGATGGCGCGCGATGCGCTGGTGCGTGTCGGGATTGCCTCGCCGGATGAACGCTTGCTCGCCTACCCGCATCAATTTTCCGGCGGTATGCGGCAGCGCGTCGCGATCGCAATTGCATTGCTGAACAAGCCGGATCTGATCATTTGCGATGAGCCGACGACCGCACTCGATGTGACGATACAGGGCCAGATTTTGTACGAGATGCAAAAGCTGTGTAGAGAATCCGGCACCGCGCTGATCTGGATCACGCATGATCTGTCGGTGATCGCCGGCCTGGCCGATGCAGTGTGCGTGATGTATGCAGGAAAAATTGTCGAAAGCGGTAACGTGCAAGACGTGCTGGAGAAACCACAGCATCCATATACCCACGGTTTGATCGCATCGTCACCATCGCGCAATCAGCCCGGCCAGTCGCTGCATCAGATTGCAGGGATGACGCCATCGTTGTTGAATCTGCCCTCCGGTTGCGCCTTCCGCACACGCTGTGAACGGGCGACATCCGTGTGCGAAAACACGCCTCCAATATCAACAGACGGTACGCGAACCCTGCGTTGCTTCCATCCCATGCAAGATGCAATGAAATTGGTGTCTGGGGGCAATCATGAATGAGTCTCTTCAGCAATCAACGCATCTGCAGCCGCTTCTTGAATTGCGCAGCGTCAGCAAGCGTTTCGCCAAACCTTTGGATGCGCTCGCCAAAGTTGCCAACATGTTTGGCGCAAAGAAAACGGCAGAAGTCGTGCACGCCGTCGATCAGGTCTCGCTGACGATACATTCCGGCGAAGTCGTCGGTCTGGTCGGTGAATCCGGTTGCGGCAAGTCGACGCTGGGTCGTATGGCGGTCGGCCTGCATACACTGTCATCCGGCACGCGCTGGTGGCAAGGCGTCGATCTCGCCACCGTCAGCGTGGCGCAAAGACGGCAGCAGCAACTGGCGATGCAAATGATTTTTCAGGATCCGTATGCATCGCTCAATCCACGCATGCGGATTCAAGACATTGTTGGTGAAGCGCCTGTAGCCCACGGCATGATTCCCGGTGCGCAGCAGAAGGACTATGTCGCGCAGCTATTGCAAAAAGTGAATCTCGATCCAGCCCTGGCGCGACGCTTTCCGCATCAATTCTCCGGTGGTCAGCGTGCGCGCATAGGCATTGCGCGCGCCTTGGCGGTCAATCCGCAACTGCTGGTATGCGATGAAGCAGTGGCGGCGCTCGATGTATCGATACAGGCGCAGGTGCTTAATCTGTTTATCAAGCTGCGCGATGAATTGAACCTGACGTATCTGTTCATCAGTCACGATCTCGGTGTCGTGCGTCATGTGTCTGATCGTGTCGCCATCATGTATCTGGGTCGCATCGTCGAGTCGTCGCCGACTGCAGAATTATTTTCGCGACCGAACCATCCGTACACGGTTGCCTTGCTGGCATCGGCACCCAAACTGGAAGTGAAGAAAATAGATTTCTATGCGGTCAAGGGCGAAATTCCATCGCCGCTGCATCCGCCCTCGGGCTGCCATTTCCATCCGCGTTGCCCGCATGCGATGCCGCGTTGCAGTGTCGAGCAACCGCTGTTGAAAGAAATCGCACCCGGTCATTTCTCTGCCTGTCATTTGAACGACAGCAGCAACTAGGGCAAGGCATCAGCTATTTTTGTCGGCATCATCGATGCCCTTGTTAACGTAGCGCCGCCACAATATTTCAAGAGGGCCTTGCGTGTAACGCGCCAGCCACCAGCGACTGAAAAACAATTGCAGCAGCATGATCGCGAAGGCAATTACCAGCCAGCCCGCAGGTGGCCATACAGCACCTAATCCAAAACCAAAGCCTTGTATCAAGATAGAGCACAGCAAGGATTGCAGCAGATAATGCGTCAATGCCATCTTGCCGACCGGTGCCAGCCAGTTATCCAGCCAGCGACCGATGGCATTTTTCGCCAGCAGAATAGTCGCGACATACGCCGCTGCCAGGCAAGTGCCGCCGACCGGCAGCCATGCGTACAGCAAAAATGAATAGATCGATGGATGCAGCGGATCGATAGCCTCTGCCACTACCAGCGTGGCCCACGCGAGATTGAATGGAATGCCAATCGCAAAGCCTGCCCATTGCACTCTGCGCCAGAATATTTGGTGCCGTGCCGCGTGCGTCAGCCAGCCGAGTCGCACCGATATCGCACCCAATAGAAACAGCAGTGCGATATGCGGCAGGATAAATAGCGATTGCGTGGTGACAGATGCATAGTCGCCTAGGCGCTGCATGCCTATGCTCAGCAGATTGCCTTCTGTATAAACGACGCGGCCGGCTTCTACCGCAGCGACAGTGTTGATCGCCTGTTCCTGCAAGGCTTCAGGACTGACCATTTGCATGCCGAGCAGAAAATTCCCTAGCAATAGCGCAAAGAAAATGATGCCCCATATAAGCAATGTGTTGCGTACGCGACGCAAGCGCGCACCCGTCAGGCTCGCCAATACAAAGAAGCCGGCAATCGCATAGACGGTCAGGATGTCGCCGAACCAGATCAAGGTGCCGTGCACAACACCGCAGGCCAGCAACCATTTCAAACGACGACGGTACAAGCGCTCGGCATCACTCCAGCGCCCTAACTTTTGTTTCAGCGAACGCGTCACCAGCACAAAGCCGACACCGAACAGGAAGGCAAAGATAGGGTAAAACTTTTGCTCGGCAAAGAAAGCCGTGAACGCCACCGCCAGCACATCGAAGATCGATGCGGTGGCCGGCAACACACCGTAGCGCAAGCTCTCGAAGCCCCAGATAAAAGACCATACATTCACCAGCAGGATGCCAAAGACGGCGATTCCGCGCAGGGCGTCTATGCGGGCGGAGCGCGAGGAATGTGATGCGGAGTGATGGTTGATCATGAAAGGAGTTGAAGTTATTCGACGCGACAAGTAGCGATAGTGTAAGTGCTGGCAATTAAATTAGAGGTCACGGAACAACAAGCAAGACTGGAACATTGCTCTGCCATGATCCTCAGAGTATTGTGTTGCGGGGATGATAAGTCGGGGAGTGATCATCTCGTATGCCCGCGCAATTCAGAGAATGCCTACTGCCATTGCGCGTTCCAACAACAATTCTTATCAATCCAAACGCTATGCTACTCAATAAAAGTATAAAAATATCTTTTCTCATGTTGTGCGCCATTCTGGCTGGTTGCGCAACCAGCCGCAGTGAAGTCAAGATTTCGGTTCCTGCCGCAAATACGACGCAGGCTGTTGCCTCGAATGGGTACGTAGTTGCGATCCGCTCGGTGAAGGATGAGCGTGTTTTTGAACAGGAACCCAGCAATCCGAGTACACCGTCGCTAGGCTTTGAAGGTGCCAGCAAAGCGACAGCAGAACTCAAGTTGCGTGCGATCGCGCGCAAGCGAAACACCTTTGGCAAGGCCTTGGGCGATGTCATGCTCGAAGGAAATCAGACGGTAGAAAGCGTAGTGCGCGCCAACCTGACCGCATCCTTCGAACAAGCCGGCTATCGCGTGATCACCGGCGGAACCGATGATCCATCGGTATTGATCGTCGATGTGCGCATCAAAAAATTCTGGGCGTGGATGAAACCTGGCTTCTGGGCGCTGACACTGAATGCAGACATTGCCACCGACCTTGTCTTGTCGGGAAGTGTTGCACCGACCACAGTCAGTGTGCATGTCGAGGATGGACGTCAGCTCGTGACGGATGGCGCGTGGATAGAAATTATTGATGCTGCCTTGACTGATTATCGTACGCAAGCCGCAACAAAATTAGCGCCGGCAAAGATCGCCGCGAAAAAATAATGGGTAAATGGCCTGGCTCCTGCTGCAGGTGCCAGGCCTATCGGCAGTAAAAAATCATGGCTGCGGCTTTGCTTCTGTGCCGGCATTCATGCGCGCCAGCCGTCTTTGCGAAAATACCCAGGTAAATTCTGCGCCCAGCAAAAATATTTGTGACGAATAATAAATCCACGCCAATAGAATCACCAGCGAACCGGCAGCGCCGAAGCCGGACGCCATATTGCTGCTGCCCAGATACAGGCCGATCAGAAATTTCCCCAGCGTGAACAACATCGCCGTCACGGCCGCGCCTACCCACACATCGCGCCACGGTATTGATGCGCGCGGCATGAACTTGTAAATCATCGCAAACAGCACCGTGATGACGCCGAACGAGACGGCGAGATTCAACACCTGCAGCACGATGCCCCAGTTGCCGAGCAGGTTGCCCCACCATTTGCCGAGTGCCGCCAAGGCCGCGCTCAACACCAGCGAAATCAGCAGCATGAAACCCAGCCCCATGACCATGCCGAAGGACAGCAGGCGCTTGCGTGCCATTTTCCACAAGCCGCCGCGCTTGGTTTCCGGCGGTACTTTCCAGATGCGGTCCAGCGCACTTTGCAATTCGCCGAACACCGCAGTCGCGCCTATCATCAAGGTCAAGGTGCCGAGCGTGGCCGCGACGATGCCCTTGCCCGGTTCGCTGACCGACTTCAACAAGCCTTCGATTGCGACCGCGCCGGTATCGCCGACCAGGTCGCGCAACTGCTGGATGATTTCACCCTGCGCCGTATGGTGGCCAAAGAAGAAGCCGGCAATCGCAATCACGATGATCAACATCGGTGCCAGCGAAAAGATCGTGTAATACGCCAGCGCCGCACCCATGCTGGGCGCAAAATCATCGATCCATGCCGTCACCGCTTGTCTGGTGATCGCCCATGCTTCGCTTAAATGGCCTTGATTCATTACGACGCTCGCTTTCTGCGTATCGGGTGGTGTGCTTGCATGACAGCTAAGGCGATTGTACCGATAGTGGCGCCGATGTTTCAATGCGCATCGCCGCAGTCAGGCCTGCTATGCTGATCGCTCGTTTCCGCATCGTTCACCCTACAGTCAACCATATCCATGTCGCGCCGCCACCATCATCACGTCTATGTCGTCGAACTGTCGCCCGACGTCATGTACGAGCCGCGCTTCAAGAAAGGCAATCCCGACTACATTCCCGGCAAGCCTTGCGTGTATGTAGGCATGACCGGCCTCGATCCTGACCTGCGCTTCGACAAACACAAGGCTGGTATTCAGAGCAATAAATACGTGGAGAAATTCGGCCTGCGTTTGCTGCCGGAGTTATATGCGGTCTATAACCCTATGCCGTATCAGGCGGCGTGCGAGATGGAAGTGGAACTCGGGATAGGTTTGCGTGAAGCGGGGTATGGGGTTTGGCAGGCTTGAGGGTAGCGAAGAGAAGCCCAATTCCGTCTATTTAGAACAGGGCTTCAATACTTCTGCGGTTTTATGGAGTAGCTATTAAAGTAGCAATCCGACGTAACCATCCTCGTATTTCACCTTCAGGATCTCTTTCGTTGATACGTTCTGTCGTCATCAATGGGAAGGCCTTTTCTGCTAATCTCATTTTAGCGTTGCCATCTTTCATGACTCCATCAAAACCTTGAGCAATAGAAAAGGCTTCGGCGAATATTTTTGGTACGGCTTTCCCATCAACTGGATGATCAGTTACTTGCATTTCGACTCCAAACGCTTCTCGTATAGCGTCGGAATGAAGGTAGCTTTCGATTTCGTGTTTGTTCGTTTGAGTCGCCCATGATCCGTCAGTTCTTGCATTTACTTTAGCTACTGCGTCTGCATATGATGCAACATCTCGATCATATATATGAATTTCAGGCCGACGCAACGCCTGCAAATACTTTTCATCGACCCAATGTTTTAAATTTCCTCCGCCCAAAACGACAAAGGCAATTCGTTCGTCGGTGGATAGATTAGGTAAAGTTGGGTCATTGGCATGCATAACCTTGCTAAGGCATTTAAAAATTGTTACGTCTGTAGGTCCTTCAACGCAAAGCAGAACCTTTACTCGACTATCTGGGGTGATGCCAAGAGCATCGGCTACAGCGCCAAATACGTCGATGCCAGAATCAATTGCAGGTTTCTTAGTTTCGTCGTTTCGATTGACGTATCGAATGCTTTGTACGGGAAGCTCGGAGGCAAATCCCGGGCTATGCGTTGTAAGTAATACTTGGCAACCTGGCTCACTAGATAATGATTTAAAAGATTCAATCAAAATTCTCTGGTTATTCGGGTGTTGAGCTGTTTCTGGTTCTTCGATTGCGTAAATAATGCTACGTTTGTTGCTAATTTTAAGGCGGCGTTCTGCTTCAGCTTTAAAAAAACTAACTAATACAAGCCGCCGTACGCCACTCCCTCTTTTGTTAAGCGGAATTCCCGAATCAGTGTTCAAGCCAACAGAAAATAAACTAATCCATTTTGAAGGAATGGGAGGAGTAAATTCTGGTGTCAATTGGCTCGCTAGATTTGGATCGATTTTCTTTAACGCTTCATGGGTGCTTTTAGCAATTTCCTCGGCCTTTTCTTGGACCCGTTTTTGAATTCGAAGAATGTCGTCTTGGACCTCAGAAATTGCGACAGCAACTGCCGCCTTCATAGGATTTTGTACTTCGTCATCTGAGTCTCGGCTACTTCTATCACTTTGGAATAAGGCAAAAATTGGAAGATGACTTTCGATTTGCTCCCAGATCCGTTTGCCATCCTCTTTTGCCTTACTTGCTGGAATCGCTATTTCACTAAGCAAAAGATCTGGCACTGATGACCAGATTGCTTTACGCATACGTGGATTCCCTTTCAATCCAACGTCCAAACTTCTTTGTTTTACAAGTGCTTGTAAATCTTTTTCTTTGAGTTCTAACAAATTATGAACCTCTGGTGCCGTCGGATGATTCGCAATAACAAACACCTCAACAGAAGGTTTCTTGTTGCCGCAGTCGAAAACTTTTCGGATTGTTAGGGTCCCCTTTGCATTCAAAAGATATTCGTCTGAAAGGGAAGTTTCGGCTCCAGCGTCTAAGCTTAGTGAGGCTGGAAGGTCGTCAAATTCACAAGTGATTTCTACTTTAGTCTGGTCGCTATAAATATTTGCATCACCTGACTCAATCACAACAGTGTCATTGTTGAAAAATATTTCTAGGGCTTCTAATACAGAAGATTTTCCTATGTCGTTTCTGCCAATAAAAGTCGTTAGCTTTTCAAGTTCTACGTGGATTTCTTCTGAATAGCATCGAAAGTTTTTTATTGATACCGATTTTAGTTTCATGGAGCTCCCTGATTGAATTTGTTATCGAAGGCTAATGCACACTGTATTAAGCAGTTCAGAGAATGGGGTATTAAATGTGCTTTGCCAATCCCATGATCGTGACGTATTGGCTTGTAAATGTTAAATTTTGAAATAAAAAATCCGACCAGACCCTGATCGGATTTTTATTGAGGAAATTTTAACTAGCCAAGCTGCGTCGTTCTATCTTGCTTTCAAATCGCCTGCCGTCCAAACCTATCCAGCAATCCCGGCACTTCACCCGCAATATCCCGCGCCAGATAACCGAGCGAACCTATGCGTTGTGCCAGTTGCTCTCCTGCTTGCGCATGCAGCGCTACGCCCCAAGCAGTTGCTTGCTCCAAACTCGCGCCGCGTGCGGCGAGGCCGGCGATGATGCCGGCCAGCGTGTCGCCCGAGCCGGAAATCGCGAGGCCGATATTGCCGCCTTCGTGTTGCCATACATCGCCGGCTGGCGACGTGATGAAGGTGGCTGCACCTTTCAATGCAACGACGGCATTCCATTTGATGGCAGCGGCGCACACCGCAGCTAGCGGGTCGGCTTGTATGCTGTCTTTGTCATCGCCGGTAAGGTGCGCCATTTCGCCGGCATGTGGGGTGAGGACCAGATTGGCCAGTCGTACCTGCGCGGCATGGCGACTGCCGGCGTCATGGCCGGGGCTGGCGGCTGGATCAGGTTGCGCGCTCTGCATATTGCGCACGACGCCCATCGCGCACGCATCCAGCACGATCCTGGTGTCGGAGAATTTTGGCAGCAGCGCCTGCACGAAGGCGCAGATCGCCGGTTCGTCCTGCATGCCGGGACCGATTAACACGGCATCTACCTTGCCTATCAATTGATCCAGCAAATCGGCGGAGGCCAGTTCGATGCCGCCCTCGGCGGTTTCGGGCAGGCCGATGACGCGCGACTCCGGCAATGCGGAGGCGACCAGTTGCGCCACGCTGGCGCCGGTGGCGACCGTCAGTTTGCCCGCACCGGCACGCAAGGCCGCGGTGGCGGCGAGGATGACGGCACCCGGCATTTCACGCGAACCACCAATGACGAGTACGTGGCCGCGATCTTCCTTGTCGCCATCGCCTGAGGGCATGGGCAGCGGCCAGTTCAGAAGCAATTCCTTGTCCAATTTTTGCACGCGTGCGCTACTGCGTTCGGACGCTGCATCGCTTTGCCGAGCTTGCGGTTGATTTTGCGGTTGAGCTTGTTGCTGGTTTGGCCGCGATTCCATATTCGTTTTCATCATGGCCTTATGGCTTGGGTGCACCCGACATGTCGGGTGCGGCGGTCACGGCCGTGCCGGCTTCGAGCAGCGGCGCAACGAAATTGACGAGTTGCAGTTCGAGCTGGCCGAACTTGCCGATGGCGGGATTGAATTGATAGGACGTGACGGAACAGTTGGGTACGTCGCCGGCGCGATCGGCGCTGAGGATTTCTTCTTCGGTCATGTGTTCCAGCAGGTAGCGGAAACAATTGACGATGACTTGATGGCCGATGATGAGCACGCGCTCGCCCGGATATTCGCGCGTGATCGTATCGAGTACATTGCGCAGGCGCAGGATGACATCGCACCAGCTTTCGCCACCGGGTGGGCGGAAATAAAATTTGCCTACATGCTGGCGCTGGTCGTACAAGTCTGGGTGTTTTTGCGCAATGCCGAGTATGGTCAGACGGTCGAGGATGCCGAATTCCTTTTCGCGCAGCCGTTCATCGCTGATGAAGGTGTGGAAATGGCCGGGCTTGTCTATCGTCGGGCCAAGATTGTCGGTAATGATTTGCGCGGTGTGCCATGCGCGCAAATAGGGCGAGGACAGCACCACTGTCGGCCTTTGCGTAGCTGGCAAATTGCCGAACCAGTGCGCTAGCGTCTGCGCCTGTTGGCGGCCCAGATCGGAAAGCGGTACATCAATGTCGCGCTCGGCGATGTCTATCAGTTCCAGTCCGCCAGTTTCAGCCAGTTCGCGTGCGACATTGCCCGCACTTTGACCGTGACGGACCAGCCATATCTGGTCTGGCCATTTTGTGTTTGCCATGCAAGCTCCTTGTGCGTCGGTGGTGCTGATTTGATGTCGATGTGCGCGCTGGATGAGCGCGCAATCGGCCAGCAAGATCGGTAACCATGATCGGGGTTGACTGGCAGTATGCTGTTGCCGGATGAAACGCTCGGTACGGAATCCCGCATTATTGGCATGCAATGTGCATTCAGGAAAGATTGCTGAAAAACGCGAAGCCGCCTGATAGCGGAACTTTATTGATTGTATGCAATCCGATTTAATCGACAGGCGCATCCAGGACAAAAAGACGCCGAAAATTGAAGGCACACCGGATGGCGCTGTTCTGCCAAAAAACATTTTTTGTCTCAGATGGTACCGTCGTCCCGGTCATGTTTCAGAGATTGTTTGCCGCCCGGCGAGGCGGCTTGATATTTTTTGCTGATAGGTTGGTATAAGTTGGAAAACATGTTGCGGAATTTTTTTACTGATGGCGTTACTGCCCGACGGGGTCAGGCAGGTAGTGTGGTGCTGGCTCTTTCTTTTGTGTTTAGCGTTCCGGCGCTGGCATTTGATTTCAACGATGTCGCCATCAAGGCGAAGCAACTGGCGGCGACCTCATACAAGGAACCGAAAAAAAACATCTCCAAAGGCCTGGAGAATCTGAACTACGACCAATACCGCGACATCCGCTATAAACGCGACAACGCTTACTGGCGCACCTCCAAACTGCCGTTCGAACTGACCTTCTTCCATCAGGGTCGCCAGTTCGCCAGCGCGGTCAAGATTAACGAGATCGCCAGCAACCGCGCACGGCCGATTCCTTTCGATGCGCGTAATTTCGACTACGGCAAAAATAAATTAAGCCCGCAGGATTTGAAGCAGGCCGGCTTTGCCGGTTTCCGCGTGCATTACCCGATCAACAAGGCATCGTACAAGGACGAGGTCGTGGTGTTTCTGGGCGCCAGTTATTTGCGCGCCGTTGCCAAGGAACAGATTTACGGCTTGTCGGCGCGCGGGCTGGCGGTCGATACCGCTTTGAACTCGGGTGAGGAATTTCCGCGTTTTGTGGAATTCTGGGTTGAGCGGCCAAGCGCAAATAGCAAGCAGCTGACGATTTATGCGTTGCTGGATTCGCGCCGTGTGTCGGGTGCTTATCGCTTTGTCGTCAAGCCGGGCGAGCAAACCATTACCGAAGTGAAGTCGCAGTTGTATCTGCGCGAGAACGTGAGCAAGCTCGGCATCGCACCGCTGACCAGTATGTATTTCTTTGGCGAAAACCAGCGCGCAGAAACCGAAGATTACCGTCCTGAGGTGCATGACTCGGATGGCCTGTCGATACAATCCGGCACCGGCGAGTGGATCTGGCGGCCGCTGGTGAATCCCAAGCGTTTGCTGGTGACTTCGTATGCGCTCAGCAATCCATCCGGTTTCGGCTTGATGCAGCGCGATCAAAAGCAGGGCAATTACGAAGATCTGGAAGCGCGTTACGAAGCGCGCCCGAGTGCCTGGGTGGAACCAATGGGAAAATGGGGATCGGGCCGCGTCGAACTGGTGCAGATACCGACACCGGATGAGTTGAACGACAATATCGTGTCTTACTGGGTGCCGGATCAATTGCCCAAGCCGGGCATGCCACTCAATTTCGACTACCGTTTATCGTGGCATAAGGGCGAACAGAAATTGCCGCCTTTGTCGTGGGTGGCGCAGACACGACGCGGCCACGGCTACTTGCGCAAGCCGGATGACAGCATTGCCTTGTTTGTCGATTTCGAAGGACCTATCTTCAAGAAATTGGCGAAGGAAGCCAAGATAAACATGCGCGTATCGGCCGATGGCAATGGCGAGATTCTGGAGTCGCATGTGGTGCGCAATGAAGCCACGGGCGGCTATCGCGCCGCGCTGCGCATCAAGCGTGTCGATGACAAGAAGCCGGTGGAAATGCGCGGTTTCCTGCAAACCGTCAACACAACTCTATCGGAAACGTGGAGTTACATACTGCCGGCTGACTGATGGACGCGCCCGTTATTCCGCTGCCGTGCCGACACTATCTTGATCGGCTAGGCCTGCCGCCCGCAGTGCGCGACGGTATAGAAGCGCAACTGGCCGAAACGCCGACCTTGTCTGCACGCGATGCGATGACGCGCCTGCATCACATCCTCGCGCAGAAAAATGCCGATAGTGACAATCCGGCTTTTGGATCGGTGATCGCTCGCACCCAGCTTGCGCTCGGCCGTGCCGCCGTGTGTGGGTGCGATGAACCGACACGCGCTGCAAACGCTGTCGTACCCAGTGAGTCTGCTCAATTATGCGTGGCACCACCGCTGAATCGCGCGTCCATGGTGCCGCATCCGTGGGGCGCGCTGAATCCGCTGACGCGCTGGTTGCAGCGTGTGTTCGGTCGTGTGCAAGTTGGCGAGGCCGATGCTGCAGACGTGAAGGCTGTGAATGCAGTGGCACATGCAGAAAATGCGGATGTGGAAAATGCAGCAGTGAACGCAAGCACCGCGCATCACGACACAATGCCGGACGCTGCGACAAGCGAACGTGCACCGACCACAGGGCGCCAAGCCAACGGCGGCGTCCGGCGTTTGATCCTGTTATTCCTGATGCTGGGCCAAACGGCATTGGCAACGTATTACATGAGTCGCGTATTGCCGTATCAAGGCAAGGAGCCGCTGGAAATCGCGCTGCTGGCATTGTTTGCGCTGCTGTTTTGCTGGGTGTCTGCCGGTTTCTGGACGGCGATGACGGGCTTTCTTTTGCTGGCGCGTGGCAAGGACCCTTTCCTGATTTCCCAAACGGCAATCGCCAAGGGGGCGATAGACGCAGGTGCTCGGACTGCGATCGTGATGCCCATCTGTAATGAAGATGTGACACGTGTGTTTGCCGGTTTGCGGGCGACTTACGAATCGGTGCAAAAGACCGGCCAACTCGACCATTTCGATTTCTTCGTCTTGAGCGATAGCGGCAACAGCGATACCTGCGCCGCAGAAGTGGCAGCGTGGGCGGCGCTGTGCAAAGCGGTCGATGGTTTCGGGCGGATCTTTTATCGTCGGCGTCAACGTCGCACACGGCGCAAGAGCGGCAACATCGATGATTTTTGCCGACGCTGGGGGAATAATTATCGCTACATGATCGTGCTCGATGCCGATAGTGTGATGAGCGGCGATTGCCTGAGCAAGCTGGTGCAATCGATGGAAGCCAATCCGGATGCCGGTATTATCCAGACCGCGCCGCGTGCCGCCGGCCGCGATACCTTGTATGCGCGCATCCAGCAATTTTCTACACGTGTGTACGGTCCGCTGTTCACTGCAGGGCTGCATTACTGGCAGTTAGGCGAATCGCATTACTGGGGGCATAACGCGATTATCCGCGTCAAACCTTTTATCGAACATTGCGCCTTGTCGCTGCTGCCGGGCAAAGGTCCTTTCGCCGGCGAAATTCTGTCACACGATTTTATCGAGGCGGCGTTGATGCGCCGTGCCGGCTGGAAGGTCTGGATCGCCTACGATCTGGATGGCAGTTATGAAGAGATGCCGCCGAATCTGCTGGATGAATTGAAACGCGACCGCCGCTGGTGTCAGGGCAATCTGATGAACTTCCGCCTGTTTCTGTCGCGCGGCATGCATTCGGTACATCGCGCGGTTTTCGTGACCGGCGTGATGGCCTATCTGTCTGCACCTTTGTGGTTTTTATTCCTGATACTTTCCACCGGCTTGCTGGCGCAACACACATTGACCGAGCCGACTTACTTTACCGAGCCGTGGCAGTTGTTCCCGAACTGGCCGCAATGGCATCCGGAAAAAGCGCTGGCCTTGTTCAGCGCGACTGCGACCTTGCTGTTCCTGCCAAAAATACTGAGCGCGCTGCTGATTTGCATGCAAGGTGCGAAACAGTTTGGCGGTCAGATGCGTTTGCTGTTCAGCGTATTGATAGAAATGTTTTTCTCGATGTTGCTGGCACCAGTACGCATGTTGTTCCACACGCATTTTGTGATTGCGGCGTTCATGGGTTGGGCCTTGCGCTGGAAGTCGCCGCCGCGTGAAGATACAGAAACCAGTCCGCGCGAAGCCTTTCGTCATCACGGCTTGCATACCTTGCTGGGTTTGGCGTGGGGCGCTGCCGTATTCTGGTTGAATCCGACTTTCCTGCCGTGGTTGCTGCCCATCGTCGGTTCGCTGGCGCTGGCGATTCCAATCTCGATTTATTCGAGCAAGGTGTCTAACGGCTTGCGCTTCCGCAAGAAGAAGCTGTTCCTGATTCCGGAAGAGGCCGAACCGCCGGTCGAATTATTGGCAACCGTTGCGCATGTGAAGGCGACGCCGCCGCAACCGGATTTTATCGCGGCGGTGGTCGAGCCGAATTTCAATGGCGTGGTGTGCGCAAGTGGCAAATTGCATTTGCGACGCTCATCTGCGGCGCAAAAGATCAGTGCGAATCTGGTGCGGGCTGCTTTGCTGGATGGGCCGTCTACGTTGTCTGATACACAGAAAAATATCTTGTTGAGCGATCCCTTGCATCTGTCGCAACTGCACCTGGCCGTATGGACGTCAGGTCATGCGCACTCGGAATGGCTGGCGAGATTGCTGCCGTCATCACTATCGGCGACAGCTAAAGATGACGTGCATGCATTGCACGCATTGAGTTAAGCGACGTAGCGCAATCGTTGGACGCTGACTTCAAATACCTGAATACAGCATTTGAAAACTGAAAATAGTCATGCCTACCAACATGAGTGCGACCAGCAAAAGAGGTATCAGCAGCAGCACGAATGCCACACTCTGAATCGCCATGTGTCGCAATGGCGATTCGCTTTTGCCAAAACGGGCGGTAATTTTTTCGGTGATCACGGTGGCCAGTGGGTTCACCATACTTCCGATAAAGTCGCTTACTTTTTGCAGTGACATGGATGTCCTTTATTGATGTTGTTGCCGATAATTACTTCAGCGCAGCGATATCTGAAATCGATGGATGGCATTTGAAATTCAAAATGACAGGCTACGCGTACTGGCGAATTGGTGCATCTGCCCAGAGACAGGATCGCTAAATTGTATCGCCTTCGCCAATAACTTAAGCGGCTGGCTGTAATCCTGGTCCGCACCTTCATCCGGATAAAGCTCGGGATAAATCCTGTCGTTCACTATCGGTATCCCGAGCGCCGCCATATGCGCGCGCAGTTGATGTTTCTGGCCGCTGACTGGTTCCAGCTTGTAACGCGCCAGTGCACCTTTTACTTCCATCAAATCGATTGCCGTCTCTGCATTCGGTTCGCCTGCGACTTCTTCCATCTTCATGAAAGCGGCGCTTTCCAGCAGGCGGCTGCGATAAATTGCTGGAAGCGTCAGGTCGGCGCGATACGGCGCAATGGCTTCGTACGTTTTGCTGACGCTGCGTTCGCGGAACAGTGTTTGATATAGATTGCGCGTGTGCGGCTGTATCGTGAACAGCACCAAACCGGCGGTCTCTCTATCGATGCGGTGCATGGGCGCCAGCGTGTCGATGCCGAGGGAATTTTTCAGCCGTACCAGTAAAGTTTCTTGCAGATAGCGGCCGGCCGGCGTGACCGGCAGAAAATGCGGCTTGTCGACCACGATCAAGTAATCGTCCTGATACAGCACCACTTCATCGAATGGAATACGCGGCTCTACCGGCAGGCTGCGGAAGTAAAAAATCTTGCTGTTTGCCTGATAGCCGCTCGTCACGCTTAATGCCTGACCTTGCGCATCCAGCACATCGCCGCGCTGCATGCGGGCCAGCCACTCGCTGCGTGGTATCGCCGGAAACTGTTCGACCAGAAAATCGATAAGGGTTTGCCATGGCCCGGACGGCAAGGCCACGCTGCTCGGGCCTACGCCATTTCTGCTGGCTGGCTTGGTGTGCTCATTCACGTGCTGATTCACTCTCTGATTCAATCGCTGTCTTGGTCCAGACGTTTGGCACGCTGCAAACGCCATTCCCATTCCGGCACGCCGCCGTAGACATCTTCCAGCGTGGTAGCGGTTTCCTGCAGTTTGGTATCGAGTGCGATCCGATTGTCGAAGACAAAACATTCGCCTTCCCAGTCTTTTTCCGCATCCGGCATTTTCTCGAAATAGTTGAGTACGCCCCCTTCGAGTTGATACACGGGTACGCCCATGTCCAGCATCCATGCGCTGGTTTTTTCGCAGCGTATGCCGCCGGTGCAATACATCGCGACGCGCTTGCCGTCCGCTTGCCATTGCGGCACATGGTCTTCTATGTATTTGGGGAAGTCGCGGAAATTATCGACGCCGGGATCGATTGCATTCTTGAATTTGCCCAACTTGAATTCAAAGCTGTTGCGATTGTCGATGACAACTACGTCGTCTTGCGCAATCAGCTCGCGCCATTCCTGCGGGCTGACATCGATGCCGGTTTTGCTGACCGCATCGACGCCATCGACGCCGAGGAAAACGATTTCGGATTTCTTGTGCACCTTCATGCGCGCAAAGGGCGCAGTCTGACAGGCGCTGCGTTTGAAAGCGATATCGGCAAACCGACCTTCAAAAAATACGTCATTGCGCAAGGCTTGCTCGAAGGCATAAACCGCTGCGCTAGTGCCAGCCAGCACGCCATTAATCCCTTCATCTGCGACCAGGATGCTGCCGAGCAAATCGCGCGTCAGTTCGCGTAAATGCGTGACGACAACGTCGGCATCCGCTAGCGCGACGAATTTGTAGAAGGCGGTATGCAGCAAGGGTTCTGCTGCCAAAGGCATAGTTTGGTTCATACCGGGATTGTCGCAGATTTGCTGCAGGGATTGCATGCGCGCTGCCGTTGAAGCAGGGCAAGAGCGGCAAATTCTTACATCAACTGAAGTCGCTGTCTGATACGCAAGGCACCGCGCACAGTACTACATTGACTGGCGGACGCAACGTTCGGCTGTTGCGGAGCAAGCGTCTTACCCAGCAGCGGGCTGCCAGCCCGACTACCTAATATTTTTTCTTTCGGGAGTCATGATGACAACTGCAACTAAATCGAATGCCAAGCCAGCCAGGAAATCGCCAGCCAAATCTGCTTCTACGGCAGCCGGTCCTGATGCTGTGACTTTATTGATGGACGATCACAAGAAAGTGAAAAAGCTTTTCAAGGATTATGAAAAGCTGGCCAGGAAGGATGATGTTGAAGGCAAGGTTGAGGTCGCGATGCAGATTTGTGAAGAGCTGACGGTACACGCGCAGGTCGAAGAAGAAATCTTTTATCCGGCCGCACGTGCAGCTATCAAGGACGACGATTTGCTGAACGAGGCTGAAGTGGAGCATGCAACTGCCAAAGACCTGATTGCACAAATCGAGCAGATGTCCGGTGATGATCCGCTGTACGACGCCAAGGTCAAAGTACTCAGCGAGTACGTCGATCACCACGTCGAAGAAGAAGAGACAGAGATGTTTCCAAAGGCGAAGAAGGCAAAAATGGATCTGGAAGGACTGGCGGTAGAAATGATGGAGCGCAAGGAAGAGTTGATGATGGCATTAACCTGAAATCGCTGGCGGCACTCTGATGCAGGATGCCGCCAGCTCAACAAGACGGAGTAGATATGAGCAAGAAAAATGGCGGCATCAATGACAATGACGATGCCAGCGGCGAGCAAAGCCACGTAGATGGCAATTCAGGAATCAGTAATCTGATTGATAACGAAGAATTGCCTGACCCACCGACTGAACTCACTGCGGAACTGGCTGATGAAGCGCATAAAAATGCCAAGACGCCGACCAAGCGCGACAGCAAGGTTTTTTGAACTGTACGGATTTAACGGTATGGACTGAGCCGCAAGCATTGAGCGGCGCAAAAGCGGGAAGCAGATATAACCATGATGACCGAAGCGATAGGATGGGCGAGTGCCTTGATACTGTTGTGCACAGTGCTATCTCAGGTATGGAAGCAATGGCGCAGCAAAACCAGCGCGGGGGTATCCAAATGGCTGTTCATCGGACAGATCAGCGCATCGTTCGGCTTTGTCATCTACAGCTTGGCAGTGGATAACGCCGTCTTCGTCTTTACCAATTTGCTATTGCTTGGCACCGCAGTGTTCGGACAATATCTGTATTTACGCTATAAACATGCTGAGAAAAAGACGCAAGTGGTGCATCAAAAGCGGTGCAGTACTTAAAACACAGTATTTAATCTGATCGGTTTCAGTCAGGTCGATGGTGTTTGTCGGTTTCCTGTTTTTGTTTTCCAGCAGAAAACATCTCCCACAGGGAAATGAACAGCGCGGCAATCACAGGACCGATCACAAAGCCATTCAATCCCAGCAAGGCCATGCCGCCGACGGTGGAAATCAAGACGATGAAGTCTGGCAATTTCGTATCCTTGCCGACCAGAATCGGGCGCAGGATGTTATCCACCAGGCCTATCACCAGCACGCCGAATGCGATCAGCGTCGCACCTTGCCAGATTGCACCAGTCACCAAAAAGTAAATCGCCACCGGCACCCAGATCAGGGCAGCGCCTACTGCCGGCAACAACGATAGAAAAGCCATCAGCACCGCCCACAATAGTGCACCTTGTACACCGAGGAACCAGAACGCCATGCCGCCAAGCGTGCCTTGTACCGCCGCCACGATGATGTTGCCTTTAACCGTCGCGCGTATGGCGGTGGTCAGGTTGTTGAACAGTGTGCGCTTGTGTTCCGGATTCAGCGGGGCTGCCTGCCTGATCCGCATGACAATCTTGTCGCCATCGCGCAGCAGGAAGAACAGGATGTACAGCATGATCGTGAAACTGACCAGGAAGCTGAATGTGTTTTGACCGATGCTGATCGCTTGCTTGGTGATGAACTCGCTACCCTGTACCGCTGCATTCGACAGCTTGTCCTGCAGCGTAGTGAAATCGGTCAGGCCGAAGCGATCCAGCAGATTGACGACCCAGGTCGGCAATGCGGCGACTATCCTTTGAAAAAATACGCCAAAGTCGATCTGGCCGGAACGCAGATTGTTATACAGATTCGTGGCTTCATGCACCAGCGAGATGGATATCAATACCAGCGGAATAATCACGACCACCATGCATATGCCCAGCGTGGCAAGTGCGGCCAGGTTGGCACGCTGATTCATCTTGATCAGCAGTTTGCGGTAGAACGGTGAAAACAGGATGGCCAGCACGGCAGCCCAGAATACGGCGCCATAAAACGGCAACAGGATGGCGATGAACGCGAGCGAAAAGACGACCAATAAAGTCAGGAAGGTTTTTTGCTGTATCTCTGGATAGTTCATGTGGTGGGTGGCAGCTTGAGCGGCGCGCATTGTGGATTCAGGCATGCTACCTGAACTTGTGCGCAAAGTGAGCGCGTCAGCTCACATATGAGGCGATCGCGGAACGGCGGCAACGCCGACCGGTGAAGCGGTGTTGACGGATATAAACGTGCAGGGCAAGCCTACGTGCCACAACGCAGAAGTGACTGTGGCGAAATTCACAGACAAAAAAAGACCGGCCTGAGCCGGTCTGTAAGGACAACAGGTATTTCTAGACTTATTCAGCGACAGCTGGTTTAGCCATGTGCTTGGCGCGCATAGGTTTCAACACAAACCATGCCATCAGCGCTGCAGTTGCATTCAATGCACTCGCAACGACGAACACTGCATACCAACCACCGGTAGCCGAAGCCAGCACTGCTGACAGTGGGACCAGCAACGAAGCTGTACCTTTAGCTGTGTACAGCAAGCCAGCATTGGATGCTGCATATTTGCTGCCGAATGTATCAGCGCAAGTCGATGGGAACAGCGAGTAGATTTCGCCCCATGCAAAGAACACGATACCGGTCAGGATAACGAATGCGAATGGGTTGTGGCCGTAGTGGAACAGAGCCAGGATACCAACAGCTTCGATAGCAAACGCGATGAACATGGTTGGTTCACGGCCGATTTGATCCGATACCCAGCCGAAGAATGGACGGGTCAAGCCGTTCAATACGCGGTCGATAGCCAGCGCAAATGTCAACGCTGGCAAGGTGAGGCCCATCATGCTGACTTGAACGTCGAACACTTTGAAGTCACGAGCGATCGAGCCCAATTGAGCAGTTGCCATCAGGCCACCAGCTGCAACCATGACGAACATCGCGTACATGATCCAGAACACTGGTTCACGCAAAACTTCCGATGGTTTGTAATCGCGTTTGGTTTGTTGAACGTTGGCGACTGCATCGCCTTTTTTGTGTTCTGGAGCACGGAACAGGAACAGTGAAAGCAGCACCACGATGATGCCCTGGCCGATACCGAAGTACAGGAACGCATCCTGGTAACCACGGGTAGCGATCATTGCCGAGATAGGAATGATGGTGACAGCGGAACCAGCGCCGAAACCGGCAGCGGTCAAGCCAGCTGCCAGACCGCGACGGTCCGGAAACCATTTCAACGCGTTACCAACGCATGTACCGTATACAGCGCCTGCGCCGATACCGCTGACGACTGCAGCGAAGTACAACATGGCGAGGGAATCAGCAAACGAGTTGATGTACCAACCCAGACCGCACAATAAGCCACCAACCATAACAACCGGACGTGGGCCGAATTTATCGACGAACCAGCCTTCGATAGGAACCAACCATGTTTCGGTCAGAACGAAGATCGTGAATGCGACTTGAATCGCAGCGCGACTCCAGCCGTGCTTTGCAGCGATAGGATCGACGAACAGCGTCCAGCCGTACTGCAAGTTTGCAATCATCGCCATGGCGACGATACCCAGGATCAATTGTATCCAGCGAAAGGACGCTGGACGACTAACGGTGCTTGCTGCACCAGCAGTAGTTGCTTGATTCATTTTTTGCCTTCTCTCAACTCTCAGGTATGGGAATGCACCTATGTATTACTCGGTGCGCTCGTTGCAATAAACAACTGATTCATTCGATCATTTGCAATCGCAACCATCTTTCAGCAAGCGGGTAATTCAGCCGGCTGCGTGGATGCGATCCGTGTTTATTAAATTCAACGCCGCAACTATCAGAGAAGAGATAAACCGTCGCAATGGGTAAAAGCAAGAATGTCTGATATTCAGATTGTGGATATCACGTATTCACGCCGCGACAAGAAATAGGAAGTGTGGATACCACCTATGATTTTTGTGGATAGTACGTAAGTTGTTAAGATTGTGTGAAGCGATTTCCGTGTGCGTTTGCGCAGAAATCTTGAGCAAATTTTTGCCTGGCAACTTGAATTTTCTTTGACCTTATTTTGTTGTGGTGGCGTGCATCGTCCTTGACTGTCGGCTCTTGCACTATCCGGTGATGGTAGTAGCATGTTCTTGCGCGTCGCCGTAGGCTATGGGCAGCAATAAGTGTTGCAGAAAAATATTTTCATTTGCATGGAATAAAGTTGTCGCGCCATCGTTTACCTCGATATCAGCGCATTGCTGTGTATTCTGAAGTTGCCCGATGAAAGCGCTTTGAAGAATCCTGGACATCGCGCTTTTATCGTTTCTCTCGCGTCACCCACCTGATCGAAAAGGAATTGAAAAATGAAACGTTCACTGATCCTGTTCTCCGCAGCGGCTACTCTGGTTTTTTCCAGCGCAGCTTTCGCGCAAACTGCACCTGTTAAAAAAATGGACGGCATACTGGTCAACAGCGCCGGCATGACGGTTTACACCTTCGACAAAGACGTTACCGATAGCGGCAAAAGTACCTGCAACGGTCCTTGTGCTGCCAACTGGCCACCGGTCGCAACAGGCGATGCCAAACTGAGCCCACCGTACTCGGTAGTAACGCGCGACGATGGTTCCAAACAAGTTGCTTATAAAGGCAAACCTTTGTACCTGTTTGCTGCCGACACTAAAGTTGGCGATCGTAACGGCGACAAGGTCAAAGATGTCTGGCACGTGGTCAAGGACTAAGCAGGCTTGATGCAATTGCGGCCGCACTGGCGTGGAGACTGTCATGCAGGATGAGCGCGATCGCTTGATCGCGTGCATCCCGCGCCTGCGTCGTTACGCCCGTGCACTGATAGGTAATCGCACGGGTGCCGACGATCTGGTACAGGACACGCTGGAACGCGGCTGGAAAAAACTGTCGTCATGGCAGCGCGGCAGCGATATGCGTGCATGGCTGTTCGGCATCATGCACAACCTGCATATCGATCAGGTAAGGCGTCCAGAGATGGCAACTGAGGCGCTGGATGACGATATGCCGATGCCGGCAGCGCCGCATACCGACAGTCTGGAAATGCGCGACCTGCAATCGGCATTGGCGGCATTGCCTGCCGAGCAAAGAGAAATCCTGTTGCTGGTGGCGCTGGAAGAAATGTCGTACGAGGAAGTGGCGACCACATTGGGTGTGCCTGTGGGTACCGTGATGTCGCGGCTGTCGCGCGCGCGGCAAAAATTGCGCGCACAGATGGAAGGGCGTTCTGTCGTATCTCCATTAGTATCTCCGGCAGTATCGCCATTGAAGGTGGTCAAATGAATCAGCTTGTAGTGACTGAGGCAGACCTGCACGCCTACGTGGATGGCTTGCTGAGTGATGCACGCAGTGAAGAAGTCGCTGCCTATCTGGCTGTGCGGCCGGAAGAAATGGCGCGCATCCATGCGTATCGCGAACAGAATGAAGGATTGCGTGCGCTCTTCAATCCGGTGCTGGATGAATCGGTGCCGCCGCGCCTGGCGGCTGCGGATCCTGCCTCGGCATCTTCGTCGCCTTACTGGCGGCTCGCTGCAGGTTTGTTGATTGCCATCGTCAGCGGGGCTGGCGGCTGGATGCTGCACGCTTCAGTGCAGACAGGCATGTTGGCCGGTTCTGTCATCAAGAATGCGGACAGCAATATTGCACTGGCCGGGTTTGCGCGGCAGGCTGCGATTGCGCATGGCGTCTACACGCCGGATGTGCGGCGCCCGGTGGAGATAGGCGCAGATCAGGAAGAGCAACTGGTGGCCTGGTTATCCAAACGGACAGGCGCAGACATGCATCCGCCCAAATTGGGCAAGCTCGGTTACGAACTGGTAGGCGGTCGCTTGTTGCCGGGCGACAGCGGTAGCCCGGTCGCGCAATTCATGTATCAGGAAGCAGGCGGTCAGCGTTTGACGCTCTATGTTTCTACCGATCAGGCGCAGAACAGCGACACCGGTTTTCGCTTCGCGCAGCAAGGCACGGTCAATGTGTTTTACTGGATAGAGGGCAAGTTCGGCTATGCCTTGTCAGGTGGTGTCAGCAAGGGCGAACTGGCGCGGATAGCGCATGCGGTCTACGATCAGCTGGAGAGCAGGCCGCAATAACCATGCAGTCGGGATCGCCGATGTGAGGGGGCGGCGCCCTGTTTTATGGCATTCATTAATTTACATTCATTGCGGGCGTTCATTCACAGCGCTTATTTGCAATAGTCATCCGCAACGCTCATTTCCAACGTTCATTTACAACAATTAACATTCGCCCCATTCCAAAGCCGGTAAGCTGGCCTCGACGGACTTATGGGTGGGACTCTTTCGTGCAAGTGTCGCGTCCGCGCCGCCAGAGCGCGCATGAATGTTGCATTCAGTCAAAATAATGACGACAATCAAGCCGACGCTTTTTTTGTGTGGTTCGCTTCTGAAAAGAGCCTGTCGCAAGAGTCTGTTGTCATTTCTATCCAACATTATTAATGCTGTTTTTCCAATACGGAGAGCAATTTGCAAACCAATCCCGCGCAAAATCTTCAAGAGGTGACGATGCAGTTGACTGCTCTGTTAGAGCAAGTCAAGCTCGGCGTGGGCGGCGATACCGTGGTGCGCGCGTTGCAAGCCGCGCTCGATGACCTAAGCGCCATTGCAACCACCGACGGTTTGACGGGTGCGTTGAACCGGCGCGGCCTGATTGAAAAACTCGACGGAGAACTGGATAGAGCCAAGCGCACCGGCCATCCATTTTCGTTTGCCGTCATTTCCATCGATCAATATCATTCATTGAATGAACAATACGGCAGCGTCATCAGCGATCAGGTATTGAAGAACCTGACCGGCGCGGTACTGTCCTTGATCCGTTCCCTGGATTCCTTCGGTCGTATCAGCCCGAATGAGTTTGCACTGATCTTGCCGACAACCTGGCTGGATCAAAGCGACGGCGCCATTGTGCGCTTGACCAGTGCTGTGGCTGCGCTGGATTGGGCATCGATCGCGCCTTCTTTGGCGGTGACTTTTTCGACTGGGCTGACCACCAATATGAAGGACGATGATGCAGACAAGATGATTTTGCGCGCCAGTCAGGCATTGATGTTGGCGAAGGCCAAGGGGCCGGGTTCCAGCGCCGCACTTGACCACAGTTTGGTGGATTTCGACCCGGGAATAGATTTGGGGTTCTGAGGCGTTTGCAGCCAGCAGTTTTCCGGAATATTAAGATCAGGAGACAAGCATGAACTATCAAGGATCATGTCACTGCGGCAAACTCAAGTTCGAAGCCGAAGGCGAAATCACGCAAGTCATAGCATGCAATTGCTCTTACTGTGCACGCAAAGGTGCGCTGTTGTGGTTTGTGCCGCGAGCGAAGTTCATTTTCCGCGCCGGTGAAAACGAATCAAGCGTCTACAAATTCAACAAGCATGTCATCGCACATCATTTTTGTCCAACTTGCGGTTGCCAGCCTTTTGCTTTCGGCAAGGATCCATCGGGCAACGAGATAGCGGCGATCAATACGCGTTGCCTGGAAAATGTCGATACTGCTGCGTTGCCGCATCATGCTTATGACGGCAAGCATTCATAAAACCGTGCCAGTCTTGTTTGCTGGTGGTTTTGCAACGGTTGCTGATCAGGGATAACCGACTGGCGTGCCGGGAATGTCCGGCATAGGGATGAATTCGGTTTCGCCTGGCACATCGGCAAAGCGCCGTTCTTTCCAATCTTCTCTGGCTTGCTCCAGTCTATCTACGGAGCTGGAAACAAAATTCCACATCAGATAACGCGAGCCATCCATAGGTTCGCCACCCAGCAGCATCACTTTGGTAAGGCCCGGCCCGACGCCGCGCAATGTGACAGCAGTATTTGCTTTCAGTACCAGTAACTGTCCTGCATTGAACACGCCATCGCGTCCCAGATCAAGACGGCCTTCGATCACATACATTGCCTGCTCCGGATATTCGGCCGGGATATCGAGTCGTGCACCCGCTTGCAATTGCACGTCTACATAAAACAGATCGGACAAGGTAGCGACCGGCGATTTTTTACCGAAAAAACTGCCGGCAATAATTTTTGCAGTCGCGCCATCGCCTTCAATAATCGGTAATTGATCGGCGCCAGTATGTTGGAAGGCGGGATCTATTTCTTCGTATTTCTTTGGTAGCGCGACCCAGCACTGCAAACCGTACAGCGATGAACCCTTGGCGCGCAATGCCGCGCCTGTACGTTCCGAATGGACGATGCCGCTGCCGGCTGTCATCCAGTTTACGGCGCCCGGTTTGATTGTTTGAATCGAACCTACGCTATCGCGATGTTCGATTTCGCCATCGTATAAATACGTGACGGTGGCGAGTCCTATGTGTGGATGCGGCCGTACATCCAGCCCGCGGCCATCGATAAACGCATGCGGACCCATTTGGTCCAGAAACACGAAAGGGCCGACCATGCGTTTTTGCGTCGTCGGCAAGGCGCGACGTACTTCAAAATTGTCGCCGAGGTCGCGCGTGCGCGGGACGACGACGGTTTCCAGTGCGCTCAGGTCGGTATCCATGGGTAACTCGCTTTCTTGTCTTCAGGAGTGCAGATCATTTCGATGGAAACGATCTGCACATTTGCTTGCAGCTTAGTTCGACAGCGTGATGATCTTGATGTCACCCGACAAGGCTTTGTGTACCGGGCATTTATCGGCGATCTTGTTCAGGCTTTCTTTTTGTTCGGCACTCAGGTCACCGTAGTAGGTCAACGTGCGATTGAAGACATAAGCACCGTCTTGTTCGGCCGCGATAACCGAGACGTCAACTTTTTCCAAGGGCAATTCCTTGCGACCTGCATACATATTCAATGTCACTGCGGTGCATGCACCCAAGGCGGCTGCCAGCAAATCGTGCGGTACAAAACCGGCATCGTCGCCGCCGAATGCGGACGGTGCATCAGCGATCAGTGTATGTGGACCGGCGGAGACTATATGTTGCAACTTGCCTGCGCCCTTGCTTACTTTGATTTCGGTTTGTGCCATCTGTAATATCCTTAATTTGATGCATGATTTAGAGGTGAATTGGCCCGATCCTGCAAGGGATCAAGTGTGAGCGTCACTATAGCCTACGCGGAAATACGCTGTCTTGACTTAGGCTTGGTTTGTCAATTTGTAATCTTGCCAAAAATTCATTCAACGATACAAATCCTCAGCTCTTATATATGACATAAGACTTTTGGGTTAAACTAGGTCCGGCTTTTACACAAAGTTATTCGCGCTTTTATTATCTTGATCATGGATAGGACACAACATGCTTAACCCTGGCACGCAGCAAAAAATTCCGGTAACGCTTATTCCCGGTGATGGTATCGGCCCTGAAATCGTTGATGTGGTTGAGCGTGTATTCGATGCCCTGGACAATCCGTTTGCATGGGAAAAACATCAAGCCGGTCTGAACGCATTTGAAAAAAGCGGCGACCTGTTGCCGCAAACCACGCTTGACAGTATTCGCCAGAATGGCCTCGCGCTGAAAGGCCCGTTGACGACGCCGGTCGGCGGCGGCTTCCGTTCCGTCAATGTGCGCCTGCGTGAAACCTTCCAGCTCTATGCCAACGTGCGTCCGGCGCGCACCATCGTACCCGGCGGTCGTTACGAAAAAATCGACCTCGTCATGGTGCGTGAAAATCTGGAAGGCCTGTATGTCGGTCACGAACATTACGTCCCTATCGGCGACGATGCGCACGCAGTCGCGATGGCGACTGGCATCAATACGCGCGCCGGCAGCCGTCGCATCGCCAAGTTCGCCTTTGACTATGCAGTGCGCAACAATCGCAAGAAAGTCACTATCGTGCACAAGGCCAATGTGCTGAAAGCATTGACCGGACTATTCCTCGAAACCGCGAAGCAGGTCGGACTCAATTACGCCGATCAAATCGAATTCAATGACCGCATCGTCGATGCATGTGCGATGCAATTGGTATTGAACCCGTGGCAATTCGATGTGCTGGTATCGACCAATCTGTTTGGCGACATCCTGTCCGATCAAATCGCCGGTCTGGTCGGCGGCTTGGGTATGGCGCCGGGTGCCAATATCGGCGAAGGCGCAGCGATTTTTGAAGCGGTGCATGGCTCCGCACCGGATATAGCAGGCCAGGGTTTGGCAAATCCAACCGCTTTGTTGCTGGCCGCAGCGCTGATGGCCGAGCACAAGGGTTTGCATAAAATAGCGCTGGATTTGCGCGATGCAATTGATGCAACCGTCGCGACGGTTGATGGCCGCACCGCAGATATCGGCGGCAAGGTATCGACTTCGAAATACGGTGATTTGCTGATTGAACGGATACGCGACAAGAAATAAATAGTCTCGCTTGCCAAGATTGATGTTCGGCGATGCGCAATGCATCGAAATGAACAGGAGTCGATACCGCAAAGTAAAAGCGCATCGTGTTTTGCACGATGCGCTTTTATCATTTTGAAAGATGATTTATTGGCGTGGCCACTCTGTGTTGTGAGCGCGTGTCGGTATACGCAATACGATCACTGCACCTATCAATCCCAGCAGCACCAAGATTATCTGTATCCATGGTTGATCTACAAAGGCCCAGACGGAAACCCCCATCGTCAACACCATTGAAATGATCGCTACGCATTTTGTCCGGCGCGTCAGGCTGCGATCTTCTTCCCAGTTGCGCAAGACGGGACCGAGCAGGCGATGTTGCAGCATCCATTGATGCACGCGCGGCGACGCTTTCGCAAAGCAGGCGGCGGCTACCAAAATGAAGGGCGTCGTGGGCAGTCCGGGCAAGAAGATACCAATCACGCCCAATATCAGCGATACGCCACCGGCAATGCCATATGCCGCCTTGGCGAGGCGTGACGGCGGGCCGCTTTTGACTGACGTGTTGGGGTCGGTAGGCATGGAGAAAATCGAAGGTCGTGTTGAATTGCTGGCGGATTGATGATCGGGCAACGCAAGAATACATCTGTTTGCGAGGTCGGACAGGCTAAAAAAATCCTGATGGTACGGGCTGCATACTGGCGGGATGTGGAAACCATGGATATTTCTCAAACAAGAATGGTTATCATTTATAATTGACTTCTTATGCTGTTCAAGATGTCGCCATACGCATTTCTGCTGGGCAGGCGATTGACCGTATTGGAGGTAAATAATGAGCAAGTCCCGCAAGAATTTCGAGAATATCGCGCGTGAGCACAGTGTGCTGCTCAACGAGTACGGTCGCGTCCAGAATCGCTGCAGTGAATTGGTGGCAAGACAGGTCGATCAGATTGAAGCCTTGCAGACAGAAGCTGGACGCATGCGGGTAGAAATCATGCATCTGCGTGCAGAAGTCATGGTGCGCGATAGTGCGCTGGCGTATGCGCGTGAAGATTTGAGTAAATTGCAGGCAACGATACCCGGCTTGCCTACACGTTTAACCCTGGCGCGCCGCGTGGAAACGCTAACTGAGCATGTGCAGGACCTGTTGCGTGAACGTTTGGGTTTGCATGGCAAAGTTCAGCCAGTCATAGTCACGGGCGAGGCTGCATCAGGCGAATTCGCAATACCTATTGATCTGCATAAAAAGTCAGTGCTGTGCATAGGTCAGGATGAACCGGCTGCTATCGTCGCCCAGCAGGCAATTGAAAAAGCCGGTGGTCATTTCCTACGTCATGACGGCCGGGACAGCGTGGATGAAATTACGCTGGAGGCAAGTCTGACTGCAGCGGATATGGTGATCTGCCAAACCGGTTGCGTCAGTCATGACGCTTACTGGCGAGTACAGGATCACTGCAAACGTACTGGCAAACAGTGCGTGTTGGTCGAGCAGCCACAGGCCATGCATTTCGTGCGCAGCCTGAGTGCAGGTTCTGCCATGCTGGCGAATACGAATGCAGACGAGCCAGGCTGTGCGTTGCACGCTGCTGAAAAATAAGGCAGTACCGCATGTCTGCTTCCGCAACAAGCTCCACGCAGCACGATATCGGCACGCTATACGCCGACCATCACAGTTGGTTGCAAGGGTGGCTGGGTAAAAAGCTGGGCAATACTTTCGATGCTGCCGACCTCGCGCAAGATACCTTCACTCGCATCCTCGCCTCGCGCGATGTGACAACCGTGCAGGAGCCGCGCGCCTATCTGACGACGGTCGCCAAAGGCTTGTTGATCAACTGGTATCAGCGCCAGGCTTTGGAGCGCGCTTATCTGGATGCATTGGCGATCTTGCCTGAGCAGCAAGCACCATCAGTCGAGCAGCGCTACATCATTCTGGAAACCTTGCATGAGATCGATCGCATGCTGGACGCATTGCCGACAAAAGTGAAGCATGCATTCCTGCTGTCGCAAATCGAAGGCATGAAGTACGAAGCCATCGCGCAACAGCTCGACGTGTCGCTGATCAGCGTCAAGCGCTATATGAAGCAGGCCTTCCTGCATTGCCTGAGTTTCATCGAATATCAATCATGAACCACACTATAGCGATCGATCCGCAGATTCTCGATGAAGCAGCCGAGTGGCTGATGCAGTTACATGAAGGCGCATCCAATGAGAATACTCGCAGCGCTTGCGAGCGTTGGCGTAACCGCAGTCCGGAACATGCGCGCGCATGGGTGCGAGCAGAACTGTTGATGAATAAACTTGGCGGCTTGCCACCGGAATTGGCAATGCCGACCTTGCGCCGCCCAACGAATACCGGAAGACGCGCCGCCGTCATCAAACTTGCAGTTTTACTGGCAGTGGTTCCTGCCGGCTGGGGTACGTGGCGACTGATTGATGCAAAAGAATGGACTGCCGATCACCATACTGCGGTTGGTGAACGACGCAGCATCACCCTTGCGGACGGTACGCGCATCGCGCTGAATACGGCAACCGCAATCGATGTGTATTTTGATCACAGGCAGCGCACCGTCAAATTGCGCGAAGGCGAAATTTTGATACAGACCGCACCCGATACTGCGGCTACCCACAGACCTTTCAGCATCAATTCAATCGAAGGAAACATGGAGGCGCTAGGGACGCGCTTTAGTGTGCGTCAGCAAGACGGCATCACGCATATTGCGGTGCTGGAAGGTGCTGTACGTATCACGCCAAAAAATGCCAGTTCAACGCAACACGTGCTGCAATCAGGCCAGCAAACCTCATTTACAAATCGCGATATCGCCGCTTCAACCGAAGCCGACGATGCAGTAATAGCCTGGTTGCAGGACATGTTGATGGCAGACAAGATGCGCCTTGCGGATTTTGCGTCTGAGCTATCGCGCTATCGCAGTGGCATCGTGCGCGTCGATCCGGCGGTAGCGCATTTACTTATCTCTGGTGCCTACCCGGTCGCTGACACTGATCAGGCCCTGGCGATGCTGGCATCGACCTATCCGGTTGATGCAGTGACACGACTGGGTGGCCGTTGGGTCACGCTGATCCCGCGTTGAACGAAATAACATCGGATAAAAATATTTTCGAATTTGCTGATACTTTTTTTGCTTTCGGCTGGCAAGCAGGGTGAAGAAACCACTTTGTCATCCGAAAGGAATACCCTGCCATGTCATCCGCACGTCCGCGCTGTGTTGAGCGCCCTTTGAACCAAGCCGTCCGCATTGCACTGCTGAGCATGATGTTGGTCGGTGCTGCCGTTACCAGCATCAACGTCCACGCTGCGGCCAATACGCTGGATGCAGTCGCCGCCAAGTCCTACAACATCGCTGCCGGTCCGCTCGGTCGCAATTTGTCCAGTTTTGCAGCGCAAGCCGGTATTGCCTTGTCTTTTGAGCCCGCGTTGACGGAAGGGCTGGTCAGTTCCGCGTTGTCAGGCAGTTACTCGGCTCGTGAAGCGGTCGCAAGACTGCTGGCAGGCAGCGGCCTGGATATCGTGGCGCGCGTCGATGGCAGTTATACGCTGGTTAAAAAATCAGCTGATGCGCCGCGCGAAAGCTCGGTATTGCCTGAGGTATTGGTGACGGCTGCCGGACTTGGTGCAACCACCGAGAATAGCGGCTCCTACACGACAGGGAGTGCCAGCACTGCGACCAGGATGAATCTCTCGATACGCGAAACGCCGCAATCGGTGAGCGTGATTACGCGTCAGCGCATGGATGACCAGGGTTTGACCCAGTTGCAAGACATCGTGGCGCAAACCCCCGGCTTGACCATGTCGCAAGGCGGGAATATGGGCTCGGATTCCAGCACCATCTATTCACGCGGATTTGCGGTGGAAAACTATCAGGTGGATGGCGTAGGACAGGTCTTCTCAGGCTACGCCTCGGTCTTCCAGACCAATGATATGGCGCTGTATGACAGGGTGGAAGTGGTGCGCGGTGCAACCGGTCTGATGAATGGGGTTGGCACGCCCAGCGCGACCATCAACCTGATGCGCAAGCTTCCGACCCGGCAGTTCCAGGCTTCGGCCAAAGTGGAAGCCGGTTCGTGGAATTACTATCGGGCAGAAGCAGATATCTCCACGCCGCTGAATGAATCCGGCTCCCTGCGCGGACGCGTGGTCGCCGCGTATCAGGAAAATGATTCCTACCTCGATCGCCTGCACGAAAAAAAGGAAGTCCTGTACGGCATAGTCGAAGCTGACCTGTCTCGCTCAACCCTCGCCACCTTCGGCGTCACCTTGCAGAATCATGACGCAACCGGACATGCGCGCGGTGCATTGCCGGCCTACGACAGCGATGGTGCGCGCATGATCTGGGATAGATCGGATTCGGCAGCGGCAGAATGGGCCTATTCAAAACGTCACAATCAATCAATCTTCGCTTCGCTGGAACACCAGTTCGACAATGAATGGCGCATCAAGGGAACATTGGCGCAAAACAAGGTCGATTACGATGAGTTGCTTGGCTACGCAACCGGCGGTAACCCGGTGCGTGCTACGGGTGCCGGGGTTCTTTTGTACGGCAGTCGCTGGGTAGGCAATCCGACGCAAAACAGTCTGGACGTATTCGCCAACGGCCCGTTCCATCTATTCGGGCGCAAGCATGATCTGGTGGTAGGCGCCACGCTGGCGCGGACCAATGTCGACTCGCCCGCTTATGGCGGATGGAATATCTTGAATGTGCCGAATATCTATACCTGGGATGGCGTATCGCCAGCCCGACCGGCGCTTCCCGTCGCCAGCGCTTACCGCGACATAGAAAAAACCGATAGCGCCTATACCACTGCGCGCTTCAAGCCCACTGATGCCTTGTCCATCATCCTCGGTTCGCGTGTAACCAGCTGGTCGCGTACCAAGACCGGCACGCTGGCCCGTTCCGAGAACAATCGCCTTACGCCTTACGCGGGTGTGCTGTATGACTTCAACGACAATTGGACTGCTTACGCAAGTTATACCGATATCTTCAAGCCGCAGAGTCTCAAGAAGGTCAACGGCGATTTCATCGATCCCCTGCTCGGCAACAGTTTTGAAGTCGGTACCAAGGCCGAATTTTTCGACAAGCGCATGAATCTGTCTGCATCGGTCTACAAGATCAAGCAGGACAATATGGGCGTATCGCTGCCGGGCGTATTTGCGCCTGACGGTACGCAGGCCTATGACGCGGTGTCGGGTACCAGCACGCGCGGCGTGGAACTGGAAATGGGCGGAGAACTGGCGCGCAACTGGCAGGCGTCAGCAGGCTTCTCGCGCGGCATTACCACCGGGCCGGCAAAGAAACGTCTTGTGACCAACATTCCGCAAAATACCTTCAAGCTGTTCAGTACCTATCGCATTGCCAGTATCGGCAATGGCTTGACTGTCGGTGGTGGCGTGCGCTGGCAAAACGAGATTTACACAGATGGCATGGGCCCGGCCAAGGCGCGCTTCACCCAAAGTGCCTATTCGATAGTGGATTTGATGGCGCGTTACGAGTTCAGCAAGCAACTGTCCTTGTCGGTCAATTTGTATAACGCGTTTGACAAGTATTACTACACGACGACCGGCAATTCCTACTATGGCGCTCCGCGCAATGTGCGCGTCGGACTCGACATGCGTTTTTAAATTCAGGTCTGTACCGGCAGCCTGAATAGGGCCGTTTCAATGTCGCATTTCAAATGAAATGGCCCTTTTTTCATTCTCGCCGGTCATAGATAGTAGAGACGGCAAAAAACGCATATGTCCGGCTAGGATTCTGCGTTGCTGTTTGCGCTGCTTCAGATGGTTTTGTTTTACGCATTCATTTTCATTCAAATAAAGGAAATTCCATGATCAAGAAATCACTCGCCACCCTGCTGCTCTCTACCTTCGCACTGGGCGCCAGCGCACATCAGGTCTGGGTGGAACGCGATGCGACCGGTCCGGCAAAAGTGTATGTCGGCGATGTCGATGGCGACCGCGATCATGGCGATGATGTGGCCAAGCTGGCTGCCACTACCAAGGTATTTGGCAAGGATGCCAAGCAGTTGGCCAAAGTGGCAGTCAAGCATGACTACCTGGAAGCGGACGTAACAGGTGCCGGTGACGTGCGCCTGATCAATGATCAAGTCTGGAAGCCATGGAAAAACAAGGATGGCCAGTTGCAGGCTGCTGTCTTCAATTCGCGTGCAGGTCGTAGCGAAACCACCGGCGTGCTGGACTATGAACTGATCCCGGTAAAGGCCAATGGCAATGTCTTTACATTGACCTTCAAGGGGCAGCCTGTAGCGGACAAAAAAGTGACCGTTGTCAATCCGGAGCAATGGACCAAAGGCTTCAAGACCGACAAGGATGGCCGCATTGAAATATCAGGCAAGGAAAAAGGCCGCTACATCCTGATGAGCAGCCATGAAGTAAAAGGCGACTATGAAATCGCTGGTGAAAAAGTGCAGAAGCTGTCGTACACCACGACCTTGAGCTTCGTCGCGAAATAAATTCAAGCGATTAGATAGTGCTGCGATTTGTTCGCAGCACTATCGCTAAATGGCGGCTTTGCATCGGATGTGCAACGTCGCCCTTTCAATTTTTGGCGGGCAATTTCTTGGCAATCTAGCCACAGGCATGTCCATCATTAACCTTTCAGATTTTAGAAACTATATGCGCATCTCTTTAGCAAAATCATTCCTGTCGGTGGTCGGCATTACGATGTTGGTGGTTTCGTTTTCTGCACACGCAGAATATGTCTGGCTGGAACGCGAGGTGACCGGTGCGACAAGCGCTTATATCGGGGAATCGGATGGCACACGTCTGGCACCGACAGCGATCATCGCGCCGCGTGCATATCTGGTCGATGGCAAGGATTTGCCGCTGGCGACAGAAAGTGAACGTTTGGTGATTGGATCTGCAGTCAACGGCGATGTGCGTTTGGTTGCCAGCCGCGTCGGTGAAAAAGGCGTACTGAATTATTACCAGGCCAAGAACGGCCGCAGCGAAATCAAGGCGGTCAACGATCTGGAACTGGTACCGACAGAAGCCAATGGCAATACCTTCAAGCTGGTGTGGAAGGGAAATGCCGTCGCAGCATCGCAAGTCAATGTCGATACCTCCGAAGGCTGGCATCGGGTATTGAAACCAGCCAAGGACGGCACGGTTACTTTGGTGACGCCTTTCCCGGGCCGCTATTTGCTGGAAGTCACTGCGCGCATCAATGGCTCGGTCACTATCGATGGCAAAAAATATGAAGACGTACGACACACCGCAACCCTGACCTTCGAGGTCAAGAACTGATGGCGAAAGTAATGACGCAAAAAAAATTCACCAGTAAGAAATTTTCAGGCAAACAAAAGATGGTCGGTGCTGTAGCACTGCTGAGTCTCGTCGCAGTCGCCGCAGTATGGTCGGGCAACAGCAATGATGCGCAGTTTGAAACGGCGCCTGTCGCGCGCGGCAATATCGAAGCGACAGTCACCGCGATAGGCACTTTGCAACCGGTGACTTCGGTCGAGGTAGGTGCCCAGGTATCCGGCCAGATCACGCGCATACATGTACAACCCGGCGATGTCGTCAAAAAAGGCCAGTTGCTGGTGGAGATCGATGCCAGCGTATTTCAGGCGACGGTAGAAGCGGGGCGCGCGCAGCAAATGGATTTGCGTGCGCAACTCGATGAGCAGCGCGCGCAGCATAAACTCGCGCAACAGCAGCACGAACGTCAGCAGCAGATGAATCGTGATGAGTCTACGCGTCTGGAAGACGTGCAAACGGCTGAAGCCAATCTGGCATCCGCAGCTGCACGTATCGAACAACTCAAGGCGCGCATCGTGCAAACGCAATCGAGTTTGAAAGCGGATGAGGCGCGTCTCGGTTACGCGCGCATCTTTGCGCCTATGGCTGGTACTGTTACCGGCATCGATGCAAAAGAAGGTCAAACGCTGAACGCGACATATCAAACACCAACCCTGATGCGCATCGCCGATCTTTCTGAAATGACAGTGTGGACCACGGTTTCCGAAGCGGATATTCGTCGCGTCAAAGCTGGTCAGGCGGCGTACTTCTCGACACTGGCAGGTGATCGACGTCGCTGGAACGGCAAGGTGCGGCAAGTCTTGCCGGCACCGCCAGTGGCCGCCGCAGGACAGGCGGCGGCAGGTCAACCAGCTGCCAGCAAAGTCGTGCAATACACGGTGTTGTTCGATGTAGATAACAAGGATGCAGAACTGTTGCCGCAAATGACGGCACAGGTTTCATTCATCACCGCATCTGCGCGCGATGTGTTGATTGCACCTTTGGGTGCGTTGCAACCAGTCGATCAAAAACCGAATATGTACAAGGCGCGCGTGCTCGACGCACATGACAAAGTACAAGAGCGTGACGTGCGCGCTGGTGTGCAAGACAGACTCGCGGTGCAAGTAGTCGAAGGTTTGAAAGAAGGTGAGCAACTGATTACCGGCGAAGCTGTAAGCAAGGCAGGGACGTCGAGGTTCAAGTGGTAGGCAGTATTTACTCAAGCGAATTGGACAGGACAGTAGGCGATGCGCCACCACTGATCGCACTGCGCGAAATCCGCAAGCAGTACGGCGGCAATATCGATGGTGCACCTGCGGTCGAAGTACTGCATGGCATTACGCTGAATATTCATGCGGGCGAATTTGTCGCCATCGTCGGCGCATCCGGTTCCGGCAAATCGACGCTGATGCATTTGCTCGGCTGTCTGGACCGACCAAGCTCCGGCACTTATTCATTTAGTGGGCGTGATGTCGCCACGCTGGATGGTGATGAGTTGGCATGGTTGCGGCGCGAGGCATTCGGTTTCGTGTTCCAGGGCTATCACCTGATCGCGACCGAATCTGCGCGCGAGAACGTTGAGGTCCCCGCAATTTATGCCGGCATGCGGGAAGAGGCGCGCGCCGAACGCGCCGCCGCCTTGCTGACGCGACTCGGCATGGCCGACAAGCTGGACAATAGACCTACGCAATTATCCGGCGGGCAGCAGCAACGCGTATCGATTGCGCGTGCGTTGATGAATGGCGGTCGCATCATCCTTGCCGATGAACCGACAGGCGCGCTGGACAGCAAGAGCGGTGCTGAAGTGATGCTGTTGCTGAATGAACTGGCCGATGCCGGTCACACCATTATTTTGATTACGCATGATCGCGATGTCGCCGAACAGGCGCGTCGCGTGATCGAGATACACGATGGTCAGATCATCGCCGATTCCGGCGTGTCTGCTGTCAAGCAGGCTTTGCCCGCACCCGATATGGCGCAAGCTGGCCGCGATGCAGGCGCGTCGTTTTGGGATGATTTGCGCGAAGCCGCACGCACTGCATGGCGCGGCATGAAAATGAATCGCACGCGCACCAGTCTGACTTTGCTTGGCATCGTCATTGGCGTTGCATCGGTGATTGTGATGCTGGCGGTCGGCGAGGGCGCCAAGCAGCGCGTGATCGATGAGATGGGGTCGCTCGGCACGACCATCATGTATCTCGGCAGTGGTCATCCATCCAACGGCGGTCCGCCGGGTCGTTTGACGATAGAAGATCTGGATGCAGTTGCGGCTCTTCCGGAAATCGGTCACGTCATGCCTATCATCGGCGATCCGGTGACTGTGCGTTACGGCAATGTCGATCGCCAGGTCTATGCATTCGCCAGTTCGAATGCGATGCCGCTGGTGCACCGCTGGCGTGTTGCGCAAGGACGCTTCTTCACAGCAGCCGAAGATAGAGATATCGCACCTGTGGTCGTGATCGGGCACAAGTTCAAAGAGAATTTTTTCCCGGATGGCAGCAACCCTATCGGCAAGCAGATTTTGATCGTCGATGCACCGTTTGAAGTGATAGGCGTGATGGCAGAACGCGGTGCCGATTCTGGGTCGCAGAATTATGACGAGATGGTGTTCATCCCGTATCAATCCGGCCGTATGCGCGTCTATGATGCGCGCGCCGAACCGGATTACACGGTGGTCGAAGCGGCGTCTGAAGAGCAAGTGCAAGCAGCCGAGGCCGAAATGAAAAAGCTCTTGATCGCCCGCCGTGGTAGTGATGATTTTCGTATCGGAAATGCGGCCGCCAAGTTGCAGGCAGCGGCGCAAACCAGCAATGCGATGAAGATGATGCTGGGTTTGATCGCCGCCGTGTCGCTGGTAGTCGGCGGCATAGGCGTGATGAATGTGATGTTGATGACAGTGCGTGAACGCACGCGTGAAATTGGTATACGCATGGCGACCGGTGCACGTCAGCGCGACATCATGCGGCAGTTTTTGACCGAAGCGGTTTTGGTGTCACTGGTCGGTGGCGTGATCGGTGTCGTCAGCGGCTTGACGATAGGCGGCATCTTACTGCTGTCGAAAGTACCTGTGATTTTTTCCGTAACGGCGATAGTCGGCGCGTTCGCGTGCTCGGTAGCGACTGGATTGATCTTCGGCTATATGCCGGCGAAAAAAGCAGCAGCCCTCGATCCTGTCGTCGCGCTCGCTTCTGAATGACCGGATTGAAAATGAAAAAGACTTTAATCGCAATTGCTGTCGTGCTGGCTTTGTCGGCATGCACAGCACAAGCCCCACTACAAATAACGCTGCAAACGCAAGCGCCTGATGTACCCGCTGCATGGTTGCATAAAGATACCGCATCAGCGTCTGTACTTTCGTCTCCTGCAAGCGTGACGCAGGATTGGTGGCACAGCTTCGGCAGCATCGAACTGAATGAGCTGATCGCGATTGCGCAAACGCAAAGTCTGGATGTTGCAGCAGCAGTGGCGCGCGTTAGCCAGGCGCAGGCCTCGGCGACGATGGCAGGCGCCGGCATATTGCCTGAACTGTCAGGCACACTGGGTGCAGGCCGCAATGGTCGCCTCGGTGGTGATGCAGTCGCGACGGGAACAAGTTATAACGCGGGTTTAAGCGCAAGTTACGAACTGGATTTCTGGGGCCGCAATCGCGCTTCGCGCGATGGTTCTCAATCACTGCTGCGCGCTGCAATTTTTGATCGCGATACGGTGCGCTTGACGGTTACTGCAGGCGTTGCTTCTGCATGGTTGCAGGCAGTCGGCTTGCGCGAGCGTGCCGCTATCGCAGAATTAAGTCTCGCCAGCGCGCAACGCCTGTTGAATATTGTTGAATCACGCGCCCGCGCCGGTGCAGCCAATCCGCTGGAACTCGCACAACAACGCGGCGTAGTCGCGGCACAGCAGCGCGTATTGGAAGCGATACGTCAGCAGGCAGAAGATAGTCAAACTACGCTCGCAGTCTTGCTGGGACGGAGCGTGAATACGCTGACATTGAGCAATGCCGACTTGAAAGCTTTGCAGGCACCTGCGATTGCTGCTGGTCTGCCTAGTGAATTAATGACGCAGCGGCCCGATATCGCGCGTGCCGAAGCACGCCTGCTTGCAGCAGATGCGAACATCACGGTGGCGCGCGCAGCGATGTTGCCCAGTGTTGTGTTGTCTGCAAATGCCGACGCAACCGGCAATCGATCCAGCAGTCTGTTTGACAATCCGCTGTACAGCCTTGCCGCCGGTTTGACTGCGCCTATCTTCAATGCGGGGCGACTGGCAGCGGGGCGCGATCTGGCCGTCGCGCAACGTGAAGAATTATTGGCGAACTACAGGCAGGCCATCATCGCCGCTTTCGGCGATGTTGAAGTTGCATTGAATGCAGTATCTGGAATTGAAGCGCAACGCATCGCGCAGCAGGAAGAATTGAAACAGGCGCAACGTGCGTTGACCTTGGCGGAGTCACGTTATCGCGCCGGCGCGGAAACGCTGCTAACCTTGCTCGACGCGCAACGTACTTTTTATACGGCGCAAGACACGACTGTCCAGCTCAATGCGCTACGTTTGCAGGCGTCTGTCAGTCTTTACAAAGCGCTAGGCGGCGGCTGGAAAATTACCGCGCCATCCCCGTCGTAGTCGGCACCAGTGGTTTGGTGATTTCCATCGACTCGGGTGCCGGCGTTGCCTCGTTGGTCAGATACCGTTCGACCAGCTGGAAAAAACGCGCATAGAATTTTTCGGCAGAAATCGTCGCACTCGCCACCTTCACCAGCGAATCATCGCTGGACGAAAACGGTAGCGACACCGAGCCCAGCGCACCAACCCCCAGGCTTGCAGAATTGTTGACCTTCTTCAGTGCATAGCGATCTTCGAGGGCGTTGACGAAGACTGACGAGGTGCTGCCATCTGCGGTGTCGGCTGCGCACACTACGCGGAACGCAATCTGCACATGCACGTCATTCTCTGGCTGAAAGCTCTTGCGACCATCCACTTGATCGGCAGTGGCCGTGTTGATCACATAACCCTGACTCAGCAAGGTGCGGCGCACTGCTTCGCAGGCGACATTGCCAGGCACCGGAAAGCGGCGCGAGTAGACATCGGCCGAATCGAATTTTTCCGCGGTGTAGACAATAGGTTTGGGCCCGGCGCAGCCGGCAAGGCCCATCAAAAGTGCTGTCTGCAGGAGCAGTGAGCGATAACTGAATAGCATAGGGTGGATTTTATCTGTTTGAGCGCGCATCCGGGCAAAGCCGCTCTTGATGGACAAAGCCGTCAGGCAAAAATTCCATTTAATTTCCCTGCTTGCCTGTGTTTGGGCCGTACTCATTGGGCAGATGCAAGTTCTGATGGCGAAAAAAAGCCCGACTGTGTCGGGCTTTTGACGAATCAGAGATAAAACCACAGCGGTTTTAGAACTCTTCCCAATCCTTGTCGGCGCTGCCGGAATTCGCTAACGCAATCTTTTGTGGGGCTGGTTTGCTTGCAATTGCGTGTTGAGCGCTACGGACCGGCGGTGTTGCATGTGAACGAGTCGATGCAGCGCTGCTTGTGCCAGCGGGCCGCATTGATGTGCTGTTGATTTTGAACACGCTGACTATTTCAGACAGATTGCCGGCCTGGTCTTGCAGCGATTGTGATGCCGCCGCCGCTTCTTCGACCAGTGCCGCATTTTGCTGTGTGACTTCATCCATTTGCGAGATTGCCTGATTGACTTGCTCAATTCCGGCGCTTTGCTCACGCCCGGCTGCCGTGATGTCAGCCATGATGTCGGTCACGTTCCGGATGCTGTCGACGATTTCTTTCATCGTGGTGCCGGCTTGCTCTACCAGTTTGCTGCCGGCATCGACTTTTTCCACGGAATCGCCGATCAGTGTCTTGATTTCCTTGGCGGCAGAAGCGGAACGGTGCGCCAGGCTGCGCACTTCGGATGCGACTACGGCAAAGCCGCGTCCCTGTTCGCCGGCACGCGCTGCTTCCACTGCCGCATTCAATGCCAGGATGTTGGTCTGGAATGCGATGCCGTCGATGACGCCGATGATATCCACGATTTTTCTTGAGGATTCGGTAATTGAGCCCATCGTATCGACGACTTGCGCCACCACCGTGCCGCCACGGACAGCGATGCCGGATGCATTGACCGCCAGTTCATTTGCCTGGCGTGAATTGTCGGCATTTTGCTTGACGGTAGAGGTGATTTCTTCCATCGAGGAAGCGGTTTCTTCGAGTGCGCTGGCCTGTTCTTCCGTGCGTGAAGACAGGTCCAGATTGCCGGCCGCGATCTGGCTGGATGCAGTGGCGATGGTATCCGTGCCGGTCCTGACCTGACTGACAATATTGGCCAGGCTGTCGCGCATTTCACGCATTGCGAACAACATGCTGGTTTGATCCTTGTTGCGCAGATCGATATCAACTGTCAAATCACCGGCGGCAATGCGTGCTGCGATGCCGGCGGCATAATCCGGTTCGCCGCCCAGTTGGCGCTTCAAGCCGCGTGTGATCAACACACCCAGCAGGATGCCGGAAAACGTACTCAAGATCACCAGCGCCAGCATAATGGCGCGGCTGGATTCATATAGATCTTCGCTTTCGGCATACGCTTGTGCCGCGCGCGCTTCCTTTTGTTCCGACAATTCTGTCAGGACTTCATCCAGCTTGTTCGCATGTGCGCGCGTTTGCGCCAAACTGGCAGCCAGCTCCGCGCTGCGTTGTTGCAGCGGTTCTTTATCGGCCAGCGCTAATGCCAGCCACATGTCTTTTTGATAGTCTTGCGAAACGGCGGTGTATTGGTCAAACAGTACCTTTGCCCTGTCGCTGAAAAACAGCGGGCGGGCTTGCTCCAGATTTTTTTCTGCGGATACAGTGTATTTTTTAATGTTCTCTTTATTAACCGTGCGTTCTTCCTCGGTCGTCGACAGCAGTACATTGCCGCGCGCGCGACCAATCGACAGCAGATCGATATTGGCTTCCTTGATATAGGACAGGCCCAATAACTCCTTGTTGTAGATGTCGCCCGCCTTGTCGTTGATCAGACTCATATCGTATATACCAACACCGGCCACGATGGCTCCCGCAACAGACAAGGTTAAAAAGCTGGAAATCAGCTTGGTCCCTACGGTCATATTTTTAAACATATACATGCTCCTGTTAATCCTATTGGGTGTAGTAAGTGCACGCTACCGATCCGGAATAAAAATAACATCTGTGTCGATCGATAGGGTTGAAATGGGAGGTTGCAGCTACTTCGGTGCACAAGGTTTTTTCAGTTGCTATCTGCATGCCCGGACTGCGGCATGAAAGCTGAAACTTGCCAAGTTGAAATAAATTTCGTTTGTAATTAAGCGCTTATTTCACAAAGTTGACTTCCCATATTTATGGGAATAATGCGAAAAAATTGTTAAAGATGGATAAAAAATACCGGCATTTCTTTAACTGTTTGGCGCGTAATGTTCGATCTTGCGCGTCATCATTCTTGAAACTCAGTTAATCTTCATGCTTTGTCGCTTCAACATGAGAAAAAGTAATGGGTAATCTGGTGATTGTTCGCCACGGCGAATCACAGTGGAACAGGGAAAATCGCTTTACCGGCTGGACTGATATCGATCTGACCGCCAATGGTATTCAACAGGCGCGCAACGCCGGCCGCGCGCTGGCCGATGCGGGCTTTCGCTTCGATCTGGCTTTTACCTCGTTGCTGAAAAGAACCATCCGCTCGCAATGGCTGATGCTGGATGAGTTGGACGCGATGTACATACCCATCATTAATCACTGGCGTCTGAACGAACGGCATTACGGTGCACTGACCGGACAGAACCGGGCAGAAACGATCGCCAAATTTGGTGAAGAACAAGTCTGGTCCTGGCGTCGTGGTTTCGACAGTCGTCCACCATTAATGGACAAGGACGATCCGCGTTCGCCATGTCATGAGCCGCGTTATGACGGCCTCGACCGTGCATCATTGCCACTTGGCGAATCGCTGAAAGATACGGTAGAACGCGTGCGCCTGTTTTGGGATGACACGATCGCGCCGGCCTTGCGCCAAGACAAGAACATCATCATTTCTTCGCATGGCAACAGCCAGCGCGCATTGGTCAAATTACTGGAAAACATGCCGGATGAAGAAGTCTCGCGCTTCGATGTGCCGAACAGCGTGCCACTGATTTATACGCTCGATACGCAATTGCGCGTGCTGAATAGAAGTTCTATGAATATTCCGCATCCGGAAGTGTCCGCCATACTTTAATGGCATCGCCACTATGATTTGATGCACTTGAATACCATCCCGCCTGAACCGGTTTCAACGGGAGTTTGTCTTGTAGCGCGGTGCGCTTATCTGTTATTTTTTGGTCGCGCGCGCAGCGCGACTGCCAAATAGCTGTCTGGCAATCGACCAATCGTCGTTGCAGGACAGAGTCGCGAATGCTGGATCACTCATCCCTTGTTCGCGGTATTTTTTGATTCATCCAGTCATCAAGGGGATCGTAAAAGGAGCGCCGCACCCAATTGCGGCACGGCCCTTGCCACTTGTAATTTTTTGTCAATCAACACACGGATAAAACAATGACCGACATCAATCTGATTGCAGCGATCATTTTTGCGCTGGCACTGATTCATACCTTTGCCGCCAAATCATTTGAACGCATCGCTGACCGCAGCACAAAACATGCAGGTCTGTTTCATCTTCTGGGTGAAATCGAAGTGGTATTCGGATTATGGGCGTTTGTATTAATTGGGGCGATGGCCTTTGTCGTCGGCGGCAAGGAGGCGATTGAATATGCCGAATCGCGCCACTATACAGAGCCGCTTTTTGTGTTCGTCATCATGATCATCGCGGCGTCCCGTCCTGTGCTGGAAGCGGTCAAGACCCTGGTTTCCTCGCTGGCGACGCTCGCTCCTGTCAGGACTGCGGTGGTGCGGGTGTGGCTATGCTTGAGCCTGGTGCCCTTGATAGGCTCACTGATTACCGAGCCTGCCGCGATGACGCTGGCTGCACTGATGCTGGCACCACTGGTGTTTCGCGAAGGAACGCCGGAATGGAAAAAATATGGCGCGCTGGGCGTATTGTTCGTCAACGTCTCTATCGGCGGCACCCTGACTTCGTTTGCCGCACCACCAGTGTTGATGGTTGCCGCAACGTGGAACTGGGATAGCGCTTTCATGGCGGCCAATTTTGGCTGGAAGGCGGCGATAGCCGTGCTGATCAACGCCACTGCCATTACCTACTTGCTGCGTTCGCATCTGACCGACGATAAACCGCTCGATGGCACGACCCAGAAAAATGTACCGCTGTTCGTCATCGCCGTTCATCTGATGACGTTGGCTGCCGTCGTGATTTTTGCTCACCATCCGGTGATCTTCATGGCTATTTTTCTATTCTTTCTGGGCTATACGCAAGCCTATTCCGAGTATCAGAGCCCGCTGATTCTGAAAGAGGGTTTGCTGGTCGGCTTCTTTCTGGCGGGGCTGGTCGTGCTGGGCGGTATGCAGCAATGGTGGTTGCAGCCTATCGTCTCCAGTCTTGAGCCGACCGCACTGTTCTTTGGCGCACTCGGGCTGACCGCCATTACCGATAACGCCGCATTGACGTATCTGGGTTCGCTGATCGAGGGAATGACAGACGAAGCCAAGTACATGCTGGTGGCCGGTGCCGTTGCCGGTGGTGGTTTGACCGTCATTGCGAATGCGCCGAATCCGGCTGGCGTCGCTCTGCTCAGGGATGGTTTTAGGGATGGTGCGATCGGCGTAGGTGGCTTGCTGGCAGGTGCGATTTTGCCGACCATCGTCGCTGCTGCATTATTCCTGATCTAGTTCGCAATCGTTGACGCCGCTCATGCGCAACAATGCATCAGCAGGCGCAGGGCCTCAATGAGCCGGCATACCTAATAAAAACGCGATTGGCTGAACTGACCCCAAGAAGTTGGACATAGTCCTAACTTCTTGGGGTTTTTTATTGGGTGGAGCAAGCCAGCCGCTCAATCCGGCGCAGTCAGTCCCAGACGCGTATGCCAATCGGCAATCGACTCTTGCGGATAAAGATCGAACTGCTGGTCTTGCTTCGTTGCATGGACTTCAACCCAAGACGTTTTGAACGCCAGCATCAGATGCGTATGTTCGGGCGGTACCGGCAAGGGCGTATCGATGGCTGACGCGAATGGATGGATCAGGTCCGGCCAGGTCGGATCGTATAACCACAGCCCGCTGCCACAACGTCGGCAAAAATGGCGCTGGCCGCTGCTAGTATGCGCGCGTTCATCGTCGGGACTCTTGAGTCTGGCGTGATACACACTGACGTCATCTGCACCTTTGACCTGTAGCGTGCTGGCATCGCCGCCCAGATTGATGGCGTAACCGCCACCGCCTTGCGTCTTGCGGCAGATAGAGCAGTAGCAGCGCTGATATGGATAAGGCGTCGCACTGTTAAGGGAAAAGTGCACCGCGCCGCAATGGCATGATCCTTCCAGTTGCATAGTGCCTCCGTATCGGTAGTTGGGCCGAACAATAGTGTATGGCGTGCAGCGACTGCCGACAGGTTCGGCGTGATACTTGTTCGGTGTGTGTGCAGCGTAGCATTGCTACAGCCGGATAGTGGTCTGCGAGCCGCCGCACATGCCGCTACGGTTTAGCGGTAGTACTCGAAGAAATCCCGCTTCAAGAAATCTTCCAGTTCGGCATTGTCCTGTATGCGTGCCGACAGCATCACCACGCGTCCCAGACGGCGCGATTGCCAGCTGAAGTCGCCGGATTGGCGCTGGCGTATCAGTTCTATCATCTTGCGCACGATCGCCGTATCGATATCGCCATTCAGGCCAGCATCGATTTCCAGCAACTGCCGCGTAGTGTCACGACGACGTTCATCCCAGCCACGGAAAATCATTTCCGCCGTGCGCACACCCTTGAACGTGACTTGGAACACGCCGCCGCCATCGTTGCGGCCGCGTGACTGCGCCTGGCGCATGCTGTGCTGGACATTGGCACGTGCGATGGCATTGTCATCCGGTTGTTCTTCGTTTTCCCTGTCATTGCGATCCGGCGTGCCTGCTGCGCGGCGACGCTCGCGTGCATTATTCAACATGCTCATCATGTCGGTCGGTGCTGCTTCCGGTTGCGCTTGTTGCGGCTGGACCGAGACAACTTTTTCTTGCGGTGCTGGTGTTGGCTTTTTACGCGCGACGTCCTGATCCTTGCGCGCTTTTTCTTTTGGCTTGCCGGCTGCTTTAGTTGCTGGTCGCGTCACCGTGATGGATGGCGACGGCGTCGCCTTGCTCGAACTCTCGGACGGCGGCAGCAACTGTATCGATATTGGTGCCGTCATCGAGGTGCCGATTTCTTGTGGCGGAGTCGACTGATGCTCCAGCGCAAATAGCAGGATGGCAATATGGCACAGCACTGATAGCACTAAACCGATGGTGCTGCGATTACGTGCGTTGGCAAGAATGGAATTGGACTTCATCTTCTACAGCAGGTGGAAACTGCACACATTATGGACTTCTCTGGAATATTTGCTTGAGCAAATATTGCCCTGTGAGGACGTTAGCTATCTGTATAAGGCAATCAGCCGCACCGTAAAGTTCGATAGATTCAATATGGAAAGGATGGCTTTCGATTTTCTTCGTACAATAGCAACACGCGCCGCATCCGCTTTCACCCAAAAATCGAATCAAATTGAATACGTCCCCAGATCCAGTTCCCGTAGTTAATTCAGCAGATACGTCGGAAGATACATCGGCAAATACCAGGCTTGACGCCAATGCTGTGATTGATACGGTATCGCCGCCACTATACATAGTCAAAACATCCACTATTCACGGCACGGGTATTTTCGCGCGCGGCACAATTGAACCAGGCGCATGCATTGTTGAATACCAGGGCGAACGTATCTTGTGGGAAGTCGCACAAGACCGAGCCGATGCAGAAGGCCCGCTCAATCACACTTATTTCTTCAGCCTCAACGATGGCCGCATTATTGATGGCGGTAGCGGCGGTAACGAAGCGCGCTTCATCAATCACTCGTGCGAACCCAATTGCGAAGCGGTCGAACACGACGATGGCCGCGTCTATATCTATTCGGTACAAGAGATTGCTGCCGGTGAAGAGCTCAGTTACGACTACGCATTGATTTTTGAAGAGCGTCACACGCCCGCCGTCAAACGCGCATTCGCCTGTTATTGCGGCGCGACTAGCTGCAGCGGCTCGATGCTGATGCCCAAGCGCTCGGCCCGATATCGCGCACAAAAAGCACTGTCCCGCCAAACCCATCCGTAAAACTGAATCCGCAGCCAGCGGATTCAAAACATTCCTCGCAACAAAATAATCCTGCTCAGGCGACCCGCCGATTTGCGGTTTTTCAGCTCGCCTTCCTATCCGATTCGACCGCCATTAAAGTGATGTCATAAGGAAATATTCCTGTATATGTTAGCAAGACGTTATAGCCAAAACAGATATCACGTATAAGAAAATCGCATATCCGCATCCGCACACAATTCCATCTCATTTTTTCGTGAAAGCCTTTCTGGATAAGGCTTTCAGAAGATTTTGCGTTGCAATAAAAAAAGCGATTTTTGAAAAGATAAGTATAACTACGTATTGTTTGGGGTGGTGTACCTACGTATATTCCATCGAAATTTTAACGGGTACTTAACATTACCTTGAGATTGCTGAAGGGCACTCAACCCACTCAGTTTTTTCTGATTCGCGCCTTTATGACGCCGCCGGTTCGCCGGCACTGGAATTGCCGAACGCTAGGCAAGCCCGACAGTGAAATCAGATCAAGCCGGGTTGTCTGCTCCGAAGATGGTTTTTTCATGCAAGCGCGAAGTTGTACATGATCAAACCAAGTCTTGCGATCCTTGATCGGATCAACAAGACAAAAGGCGGAACGGCGATCGACCGGACCACAGAGTGGCTGCCTTTAAAACGCAAACCTTGAGAAGCCTTTGCATTTGCATAGGTGAATATTCAATCCAAGCATTAGCTGTCTGGTCGCAAGACCAGATGGATTAATGGACATGAGGAACACATGATGGCAACTTTTAACGGAGCATCCAAATGAGCGGCGGACCAGCAGTAGCATTAGACAAACCAGTCTCCAACAAGCGTTGGTGGCAGCTCGTAGTCGGCGTTATTTGTATGATCGCAACTGCGAACATTCAGTACGCATGGACATTGTTCGTTCCAGAAATCCAGGAAACATTTGGCTGGAAACGCGCAGAAATTCAAATCACATTTACCATTTTCGTTCTGGTACAAACCTGGCTCGCACCAATTGAAGGTTACTTCATCGATAAATTGGGCCCACGCCTGATGGTCGCATTCGGCGCGATCTTTATCGGTTTTGCATGGTATTTGAACTCGCAAGCAACCACATTGACCGGCTTCTACGTCGGCGCAGTGTTCGGTGGTATCGGCGTCGGTTCGATCTATGCAACATGTATCAACAATGCGTTGAAATGGTTCCCGGACCGTCGTGGCTTGGCAGTTGGCTTGACCGCTGGTGGTTACGGTGCTGGTTCTGCTGCAACGATTCTGCCTATCGCAGCAATGATCGAATCGTCGGGTTTCCAAGAAACCTTCCTGTTCTTCGGTATCTTGCAAGGCGGCCTGGCGTTTATCGCTGCATGGTTCCTGCGTTCGCCAACTAAAGGTGAAGTCAGCGTATCGAGCAAACTGGTACAAGCTACCCGCGATTACACATTGAAAGAAGCGCTGAACACCAAACTGTTCTGGCTCATGTTCTTCATGTTCATCTGCGTAGTTACCGGCGGCATGATGGCTGTTGCTCAGTTGGGCGTTATCGCTAGCGATCTGGGTGTTAAAGAGTTCGAAGTCGATATGTACTTCTTTGTCATGGCAGCGTTGCCACTGGCACTGATGCTCGATCGCATCATGAACGGTATCTCGCGTCCATTGTTTGGCTGGATCTCAGATAACATCGGCCGTGAAAAAACCATGGTTATCGCGTTCACACTGGAAGGCTTCGGCATTATTGCTCTGGGCTACTTCGGTTCGAACCCATGGGCGTTCTTGATCTTGTCCGGCGTCGTGTTCCTGGCATGGGGCGAAGTTTATTCCCTGTTCTCGGCTCTGGCTGGCGATGCATTCGGCACCAAGCACATCGGTAAAATCTACGGCGTGCTGTACACCGCTAAAGGTATCGGCGCGTTGTTCGTACCAGTCGGTAACTTGATGATGGAAGCAACCGGCACATGGTCTACCGTTCTGTACACCGTTGCATGTATGGATCTGACCGCCGCAGTACTCGCTATCGTAGCCCTCCGACCAACGCTGGCAAAACACGTCGCGTTGTCCAAGGAGAAGCTGGCGAAAGAGAATGCTGCTGCAGCGGCTAGTGGTTCACCAGCACGGGCTTAAGTAGTTTTCTCCCCTAGTAGTAAATAGTCTCAACTTTCAGGGCTCCTTCGGGAGCCCTTTTTTTATTTGCATTATTCCGCCGTCCTCCCATATTCATGGGAAGTTTATTTCCCTCCTATCAAGTAATCTTTTAGCACTATCTATAGGGAGCAATTCCAGAAAATAATTGCAATTCAGAAAATAAATAAGCAACTGGAAAAAGAATGGGCGTAATCTGGCACGTCTTGGATTACCGTTCAAATCATGCAGCCGGGACGCATGTTGCTGATAATAAAAGAACCTGACAGGCAAGATTGCCCAGCGCGGTTCCGGAGGCGTATAAATGGATTCACTCAATGAAGGCGCGATAGACAACGCGCTCATCGCCAGCAATGACGACAACATGGTCTTGTCAAATGACGATCGCGTTGATCAGTATTTCAAGGACATCGTAGCCTCCTCCGATGACGCCATCATCAGCAAGAATCTCCAGGGCATCGTCACCAGCTGGAACGTCGGCGCACACCTTCTGTTCGGTTATTCAGCGCAAGAAATGGTCGGGCATTCGCTGATGAGGTTATTCCCACCCGACAAAACGGATGAAGAAAAATTCATCCTCGAAAAAATCATCGCCGGTGAAAAAGTCCATCATTTCGAAACCGTCAGGATTCACAAGGACGGTAGTGCGCTCAATATCTCGGTCACCATTTCGCCGATTTATGATCAGCAAGGCACGATCATTGGTGCATCCAAGGTTGCGCGCGACATCAGCGAGCGCATGCGTCTGGATAGTGAGGCGCAAAAGTATCAGGCGATTGTGCAATCGTCAGATGACGCGATTATCAGCAAATCGCTGAACGGCATCGTCACCAGTTGGAACCGGGGCGCACAAGCGATGTTTGGTTACAGCGCCGAGGAAATGATCGGGCAGTCGATGCTGGCCTTGCTTCCCGCAGACAGGCAAAGCGAAGAGGCGGCCATTCTGAATCGCTTGCGCAAGGGCCAGAAAGTGGATCATTTCGAAACACTGCGCCTTTGCAAGGATGGTCGGCTGATAGAGGTGTCGGTCACGATCTCGCCGATCTTCGACCAATGCGGCACGGTGATAGGCGCGTCTAAAATTGCGCGCGACATCACTGATAAAAAGAAGGCGGAGGCGCGACTGGAACTGACTTCCCGCGTCTTTACCAACACCAATGAAGCAATTGTCATCACCGACGCATACGGCATCATCATCGAAGTCAACGAAGCGTTTTCCAGCATTTCAGGCTATGCGCGCGACGACGTCATCGGCCATCCGCCGACGATGTTCAGCTCCAGCCGGCAAGGCCCGGAAATCATGGCTATCATGCTGGATAGCCTGGATCGCCATGGTCGCTATCAGGGCGAGTTGTGGAGCCGCCGCAAAAACGGCGAATCCTACGCCGGTTACGTGAAGGTCAGCATCGTGCGCGATGCCGCCAACAATGTACAAAATTACGTCGCTTTGTTTGCCGACATCACCTCGCTGCGCATCAAACAGGAAGAGCTCGAGCATCTGGCGCATTTCGATGCGCTCACCGACTTGCCCAATCGCATACTGCTGTCCGATCGTTTGCATCAAGCCATGGCGCTCAGCCAGCGTACCAAAAAGTCACTGGCCGTGCTTTATCTCGACCTCGATGGATTCAAGGATATCAACGACGAATACGGCCACAATGTCGGCGATGAAATGCTGGTCGCGGTATCGCATAACATGAAGGCTGTTCTGCGCAATGTCGATACGCTGGCGCGCATTGGTGGCGACGAATACGCAGTGGTACTGGCCGATGTACAGGGGCCGCATCAATGCGGGGCGATGGTTGAACGCATCCTGCACGCGTGCGCCAAGCCAGTCGTTCTGCAAGGTAATCTGTTGCGCATATCGGCCAGCATAGGGGTCACCATCTATCCGCAAGACGATGTCGATGCGGATCAACTTTTGCGTCATGCCGATCGTGCCATGTACGAAGCCAAGCAGGCCGGCAAGAATCGTTATCACATCTTCGATTCCGTACTGGATGCCGAAGTGAAGACCCTCGGCTTGCAGCATGAACGCATACGGCATGCGCTTGCCGCCAATGAGTTCTTCCTGCGCTATCAGCCCAAAGTCAATATGCGTACCGGCATTGTCGTCGGCGTGGAGGCACTGATACGCTGGAATCATCCAGAACTGGGTGTGCTCTCGCCAGCAGAATTCCTGCCCTCGATTGAATTTCATCCTTTAAGCGAACAAGTAGATGAGTGGGTCCTGAATGCAGCGTTGTGGCAGATGGATGCGTGGCGCAACGCCGGCCTCACTATCTCCGTCAGCGTCAACATCGGTGCGCGGCAATTGCAGAAAAAGGATTTTGCGCAACGACTGGCGACGGTGCTGGCCAACTATCCGGATGTCGATCCGCATATGCTGGATATAGAGATACTGGAGACCAGCGCACTGCAGGATATACATGCCGTCGCTGACGTCATACGTGAATGCCAGCAAACCGGCGTGTGCTTTTCCGTCGATGACTTCGGCACCGGCTATTCATCGCTTACTTATCTCCGGCATTTTCCTGCCGAAACGCTCAAGATAGATCGCAGCTTTGTCGGCAATATGCTGGAAGATTGCGAGAACCGCGCCATCGTTGAAGCCATCGTCGGATTGGCAACGGTGTTCCGCCGCGATGTGCTTGCAGAAGGTGTGGAGACGGTAGAGATCGCTGAAAAACTGTTGGAGCTGGGTTGCGAATTGGGTCAGGGTTACGGCATCTCCAAGCCGCTGCTCGCAGCAGAAGTGCCAGCCTGGGTCGCCAACTGGCAATCCTTGCCATCCTAGAATAAACCCGCGTAATGGGACTGCCCGTCCTTCACGCGCATGCGTTTTATCTATCTGATTCAGGCATGACCTTCAGGGCTGCGGCGTGGATGCATCGGCATCCGCATCAGCCGTCGCCGCGGAAGGCGAGGTGCATGTATACAGGATCGCACCCGCGCCACAGATTGCAATCAATGCCAGCAAGGTTCCGGTGTAGCCGCCGGTCGCCGAATACACCAGCGACGCCACAAACGGACCGGCTGCAATCGCGATCATTACCGGCGCTGCCATCGCACCGCTGATTGCGCCGTAAATATCGCGTCCATACCATTCAGCCGGCAGGGTGCCACGCACGATCGTCATCACACCGTTGCCTATGCCGTACATCGCCGCAAACAAGACAAACATGGCAAACCAGTTGGTAGGCGTGAATAACAAAATCAATGCCATCGGCAACAGCCACATGGCAATCATCCCCACCTTGTATGAACTCGTGTTGCGGCCAAATGTGGTTTCCAGCAGCCGTCCCAACACTTGCATCGGCCCGATCATTGCACCGATAGCCGCCGCATGCGCCGCTGAGATACCTTTGCTTTGCAGGATGGACATCATGTGCAGCGACATCGCCGAAAATACCAGCGCGTTGAACGTCAGCGCCGACGTCAGCAGATAAAAGCGCCGCTCGCGCAGCACTGCCGTCATGCCGGCTTTGTGCGTACGGCGATGGGCGTGCATATCCGCAGCAGGGGAGAATTCAGGCAAGCGCCAATGTATGGGGAAGCACAACAGCAGATTGACGGCGGCATAAATCAGCCACGTATCGCGCCAGCCGACATGATCGGACAGAAATTGCGTCAACGGCCAGAACACCGTGCTGGCAAAACCGCCGAACAGCGTCACCATGGTGATGGCGCGACGATAGCCGTTGTCGAACACTTGCGTCAGTACGGCAAATGCAGATTGATACAGCGTCGCACTCATCGCCACGCCGATGCCGGCCCACACCAGATACAGGCTCAATACGCTATTCACGTTGGACAAAAAAGCCAGCATCACCGCGGCCAGCAAACTACCTGCCCCCATCAGCAGGCGGCCACCAATCCGATCGACGATAGACCCTGCCAGCATAGACAGGCAACCCGATATCAGCAGCGCCATAGAATACGCACCGACGACGACAGAGCGCGAGATTTGCAGCTCCGCTTCCATCGGTTGCATCAACACGCCATATGCATAGAACATCGAACCCCAGCCGACGATCTGCGTCAGGCCGAGCAGTGGGAGGAGCCAGGTTGGCTTGCGCTCAGGAGTGTTCATTCATTCGTGAATGATGCCAGTCTGGTTGGTTGGGGCGGGATGCCAGCCCATAGTAACTGGAATAAAATTTTGTGTTGCCGACCGCAACAACCTGGGCAGTCGCGGTCGGCAATCAAATGCACGCTAGCTGGTTTAGCCGGCGGCCTTCTTGTGCACCTCGCGCTTGCGCACGGTTGTGATGTTCTCGCGATTCACGCCCCAGTTATCGGTATCCACTTCGTCGATGATGACGAAGGTCGTTGCCGGATTCTTGTTTAATACGCGACTCAGCAAATCGGTCGCGCCTTCTATCAACGCCAGCTTCTGTTCTGCAGTGACGCCTTCACGTGTGACGCGGATATTGACGTATGGCATGGTGTTCTCCTTCGGTTTGGGATCAATCATTAGTGAGTGCTCTCCGGACTTGGCAGCATGGCCTAAACCAGAGAGCGATTTGCAAAACAAGAGTCATGAATGTCATAACGGTACTGCGTTTAAATCTGCGCCTGCAGCTGAATCTAAAATTAAACCTGCGGCTGAATCTGCAGCTAAATTTATAACTGAATCCATAACTAAATCTACAAGCGACTTCCCGACGCAATCTGCGCCTGCAGATCAGCAGCATCGCCTATTTTGTTACCAGGTGCCAGCTGTCCCGCCGCCATCCACAGGCAGCACCACGCCGGTCGTGAACTTCGAATCAGTCAGGTACAACACAGCATCGACCACATCCTTGGTGACGCCGGTAGTTCCCGTTGGTGCCAGGCGACGGAAGAATGCTTGCGTCGCTTCATCATCGCTGTGCATGGGTGTCTTGATGATGCCAGGTGCGACCGCGTTGACTTTCACATTCGATGCTGCGAGTTCGATCGCGAGGCCGCGTGTTGCATGGTTCAAGCCACCCTTGAGCAGCACAGGCAGCAACGCCGGTACCAGCGCATTCGGCTGCATCGCAATGCCGGCGGTGATCGTGACGATATGGCCTTGCTGGTTCGCTGCCATGTGCGCCGCAGCTTCCTGCGTCGGGTAGAAGAAACCCTTCAAGTTGGTATCGACGATAGTGTTCAAATCATCTTCGCTGTAATCGACCACCGGCTTCGCAGTAAAGATGCCGGCGTTGTTGATCAGGATGTCGACCTTGCCGAAGGCAGCAATCGCTTGTTCGAACAGTTTTTTTGCAGTCGCTGGTTTGGCAATGTCGCCATCCACCATCAGGAAGTTTTTCGGCGACCCCAGTTTTTCCGCTGCGATCTGCAGGCGCGCCATCGTGCGTGCATTGCCGACCACGTTGTAACCGCGTTTCAAATATTCCTCTGCAATCGCAAAACCGATGCCGCTCGATGCGCCGGTGACGATGACGGTCTTGTTGCTGTTGTTGATAGCTGTGCTCATGTTCAATTCCTCAATAAAGTATGTGATTGCGCAGTGCCTTGTTGCTCGTCACTGCATCTTGGCGGGGCTGTGTGTGTTCCCGATGTGATGAACTATACTTATGCCGAATGAAGTGATAAATACATGTTTTGGCAAATTACCTGATACCTGATGTAACTAATGAGGGTGCACGATGAAACGCAATTTCGACGATATTCAGCTCGGCAGCATAGAACTGTTTTGCCTCGCCGCCGAGCTAAGCAGCTTCACCGCTGCCGCCAATGCGGCCAGTGTTACGCCCGCCGCCGTCAGCCGTTCCGTCTCGCGACTGGAAGAACGTCTGGGCGTGCGTCTGTTTGTACGTACCACGCGGCAGATACGCTTGACCGAAGCAGGGCGCGTCTACTTTGAGCAATGTCGGCAAGCCCTGTCGCAACTGGTGGATGCCGAACGATTGGTGACCGGCGAGCAGGTCGCGCCGGCCGGGTTGCTGCGCATCAGTATGCCGACACCGTATGCGCATTACCGCTTGCTGCCCTTGCTGCCGAAGTTTCGTGCCTTGTATCCGGACGTGCAGGTCGATGTGCATGTGAGCAATCGCAATATCGACTTCGCCGAAGAAGGTTACGACCTTGCGATACGCGGGCGCGCACCGACCGACTCCAACATGATTGCGCGCAAGCTGGAAGATGCCGAGCTGGTACTCGTCGCCTCACCCGATTACCTGAAGCGCGCCGGCACGCCGAAGACGCTGGACGATTTGCAGTCGCATGAATGCATACAGTTTGAATTGCCCAGCACCGGGCGCAAGATTCCGTGGCAATTCCACGTCGACAAGAAAGAAGTCGATCTCAGCACTGAAGGCGGCTATTGCTGTTCAGAAGATGTGTTGGGGATCGTCACGCTCGCGCGCAACGGCGCAGGTCTGGTACAAACCTATCGCTTCATCGTCGAGAAAGATATACAGAATGGTGATTTGATTGAGCTGCTGCCGCGCTTTGGCGGCACCTCGCGGCCCTTCATATTGCTGTATCCACACGCGCGTCATATGTCTTTGCGCGTGCGGACCTTTGTGAATTTTCTGATTGAAAATCTAGGTAGGGATGTGAGCTGACAGCGGGTTTGCAACAGCGGCGAGCATGCCGCCGAATGTGGCGTTGAGCATCTGGCAGAATGTATCGCCGAATTTACAATCGAATCTATAGCGCGAATCTATAGCCGAATCTATGACCGAGTGGCGCTTACTGCTTCTGCTGCAGCGTCGGCGCATCATGGAAAGGTCGTGCATCGATCGGGATGTCGATGATGAAGGTCGTTCCCGTATCCGGCGAGCTGTCGGTCACGATGCTGCCGCCATGGCTTTCTGCCACGCTGCGCACAAACGGCAAGCCCAGGCCCCAACCCTGTTCATTCTCGTCATTCGCAATCTTGGCGCGCTCGAATACCTGGAACACCGACTCCAGCTGATCCGGCGGAATCGGATTGCCTTCGTTATGCACAGAGATCAGGATGCGGCCGTGATAGTGATCGATCTTGATCGTGATTGGCGTATCTTTAGAACCGTATTTCAGCGCATTGCCGATCAGGTTTTCCAGGGCGCGCAGCAAGGCATCGCGGCCCCACCATCCGGTCACGTCTTCGCCAACGACTTCAAAACGCGAGCCGAAGATCTCGAAGGACTCGTCGCAAACCTGCTGCACCACTTGCATGATGTTGAAGTTAGTCAGGTGCAGCTTCAGGCGCTCGCCCTGCTCGAACACCACGATATCCAGCAGCTCGCGAATCATCCTGTCCATGCGGCCGATGTTCTGCTTGATCTTGTCGCTCAGTTCGCCGATGACCTTCGGGTCGGTGGTTCTGCCGATACGCTCGGCAAACATCTGCACCGCGCTCAAGGGGCTGCGCAAGTCATGCGCCAGCGTCGCCACAAAGCGTTCGCGAAAAGCGCTTTGCACCAGCGAGAACGCAGTCGCCGATTCCTTGATCGTCGCATCCAGTGTCATGTTGATGATGCGCGTATCGGTTGCCGTCAGGTGCAAGCCGTTGTCTGCCAGCACATCAAAGATCGCCGAACGCAACACCTGATATTCGGATATCACCGTGCTCAAGTCATAGTTGGTCAGCCGCGCGCGCTCGTTGCCATGCTCGGATGCAACAGTGGTTTCCAGCACGCCATTGCTGTTGTGCGCGTAATCGGGCGTGATCGCCTCGGCAAGATTGGCATACACCACCGGCATCGTATTCACCAGTATCGGCTGCGACAATACCGCCGCTTTCGAGATAGTCGCGCGCATGCGCTGTTGCCATTCAGTCAGCACGGCATCCCGCAATTCCAGCATCCTCACAGAGGTAGCGGAGAGCTCGGCAGATGTGATGTTTTTGGCATTGGTACTGGTCATGGCGTGCGTTTCTATCGTGGCAGGTGAAATCTCAAGCCGACAGGATACACGGGGTAAAGGCGCGAGGTGCGCCGGGCGGTTAAAAGGGTGGGTTGCTTGGTAAAAATCCGACGCGCAGCAAAGTAGGCTAATGCAAAATCATCTTGTCATGCCGAGAAGGATATAAAGAAATCGATCTCAACTCTTATTCGCTTTGATTAGGCTAATCATTCGCACTCAATTTACCAATAAAATTGTTACTTTTTCGATTTCTTCTTAAAAACGCTTTTGCAATCAGTAAAATTTTTTCAGAATTTAAGGTCGCTTCGTACCTCCTTATGAGAAATGGCATTCTATATAGAAGCCGTAACGCAATATCCTTTGTATTTCAATTTATGCACACCTTTAAATCAAGAATTCTCATCGATTCGTAAAAAGTCACATTCATTGATACCCCATAAATATGGGATGGCAATCAACGGTTGCAAAACATACCCTCATTTTTTTGCAGACCAGTAATAGTTCGAAACTATTTCTGAAGGAAAACAATTAATTACGCTCAAGCTCAATTTGAGTCCTTCTAGATCGCATACAAGTTTTCATTCAAAGGCAATGATGATTGACGCCCCTTCCATTTCCATTAGTAAAACCGCAGATTTTTGTCGCAATTTTCCTCAGGAGCCACAAGCTACCCTTACAAGAGAAGCACTGTTTCAATATGTCGCGCAACTTTTCTCAGCATCTTCAAAAATGATTTTGATTGAAGGGGAGCCGTTGTCAGGAAAAAGCGAATTTCTAGCGGAATATATGCGTAGGAACCCGCTAAATGCTGTGGGCGTATTTTTGTCGGCAGGGGAAAACTATTTTTATACGCCTGAATACGTGAAATTGGTCTTGGGGGAGCAAATTCATTGGTTGGTAAATGGGGTGCAGGCAAATTTTGAAACGGTTGAAGATTCTGTTTTTACGAGACTTCTACTGCAACTTCAGAAGAGAGGAAAACATAATCCAATAACGTTTGTTATTGATGGACTCGGCGAGTTGAATGCGTCATCGGATGGAAAAATAACGAAAGAGATTCTCAAACTTTTTCCTTTTAGTCAGACCGAATTTAGATTCCTAATTTCGGGCTCTGAGGTTGTATTGGGTTCATTAGAACTTGATCGATATAAACCGAAAGACGCGCCCCTTTTGCCGATTAATACTGACGAAGCAATACTCTATTTCCCAGATATAGACGTTGGAGAGGTTAAGCAAATTCGCCATTTTTGCAGAGGTGTCATTGGAGAAATGGCTCGGTTCAGAGATTTATTGTCTTCAGGCGTGCCGATTACAAGCCTTCTGGATGAAAAAGAGGGCACGCTCAAAAAATTACTTGATTTCGAATGGAATTTAATTCCAGATGAACCCGGGTTATCGAACCTTTTAGGCTACGTTATTTTTTCGGCTCGCCCGCTGACAACTTTGAGGCTGTCTAGTTTGTGCCATCTTAATGTTGAACAGTTAGAGCAGCTAATTTCGAAATGCCACTTCTTGGAAATTGATCCGGCATTTAATATCGTTTCAATAAAATCTGATGCGGAAAAACGATTCTTACGAGAAAAGCTAAATGGTATTAAGAGTCAAGTTATTGAGTCTTTCATTGCTGAGCATTTGAAAAACCCTGATGGGGATGATGCAGTAAGAGATTTGCCGTCTCAGTTGATGACGGCAGGCCACCACGGTGATTTGATAAATCGTCTTGATAACGCTCATTTTGTTCGTCTTCTAGAGTCAGAAAGGTCGCTTCGCGTTTTAAAAAAACATTCCGTGATGGGACTCGCAGCGTCTAGGCAACTCAAAAATGAGAATGCAGAAACTAGATTCGCACTAGTAAATTCCGTAATTACCGGGCTGACTTTTTCAGTTGGAACAAAAAATGAAATTGAAGCTAGATTGAAGCTAGGAGAGAAAGAGTGTGGAGTGGCATTAGCGCTAGCTGCACCAACAATTGAGGAGCGCCTTCAGCTCTTAGCAACTGCAGCGAAGGCATTTCGAGCAGCCAAGTTGCTTGTTCCTGTTGAGCTAAAAAGTCAGCTGCGCGAACTAATTGATCAGGTTGATTTCCTTTTTTTGGGTAATTTGGCATCTGACATCGCTTGCGATCTTGTGTTGGTAGACTTCCGTATGGCGATGGATGTATTCGAAAAAGGAGCAAAGGAACGAGAGAGGGAGCAAGAAAAATCCTCTGGAAATACTGACATCTTAGTCCAAGAGGCACCAGTCGCTAGGCAAGAGGTCGATCATGCTGACGAAAAGACATTAGGAAAAATGCAGTCACGATTAAGTGACTATCATCAACAACGTTTTGCCGACGCTGTGGCGACTTTAGTTGAACGCACAAGCGCTGAAAATATCCTGAATTCGTTAGATGAGTTGGAAGAGAAGCATCGACTCTTTGTGCTTAAGCAATGGTTGAATCGTCGCAAAAAAAGTAAAGATGCTTGGAAAATTGCGGATTACGCGATTGATCTCATGCTGAAGGATTTGAGTCGGCCTCCTCGTCTTCAAGATTTTCGTGAGATAGCCGTTGCCTTTCCTCACATCAAGGAGAAAGTTCATTTGGGACGTTTGGTTAAACGCGTAGAGGTACAGATAAGCACTCAATTAGCACTGGGTACTACGGTAGAAAGCGTTCGACTTGAAATGTTACTACTTCGAGCGAAGTATCTAGATGAAACAAGCGACTGCGAACTAGCGTTTGTTGAATTGTTCATGAAGATTCACGAAATTTCAGAAGTAAGTGTAAGGGCTACGTGTTGGTCATGGATGTTGTATGCACTTCAAAAGCTTCCAGATCCGAACGCTTTGGAAGGAAGGACGTCAGTTGTAAGCGAAATTACTCTCAAACTTATTGAATCAATTGAAGAGTTACTTGAGTCATCGGCAGATCACTATCAAACCGCTAGAAGTGCGATTTATGCGCTGGCTCGAGCTAACCCAGAGTTGGCGATTCAACTCGTCGCAAAATTGAATACGCAAATCAGGCGTGACAAAGCATTCGCAACATTGGCAAGCGAACTTGTATCGGCAAAAGCTTATACGTTGAACTCAAATTTATTGATTCAATGCGTGAAAAGAATTGAGGCTCCGGACGAACGCGAGGATTGCATAATGAGATGTTTGCTCAGTATCGCTATCGATTTAGAGCGCAATCCTATTCCAAAGATTGACTCGGGGGTTTTATCACTGTGGCGTTCTATTGGGGTGGCCAATAGGAAGTTTGCAGCAGCCGTATCTACGTATCGAATTATGAAAGTTTTGCCAGAAAACACTTTAGAGTTAGCGAAGCTTGAGAAAGATCTAAAAGAATTATGGCCTGACATAATGGTCGACTGGGTTCGCACCGACTTTGGTTATGGATTAGTACGCGATCTTGCTGATGCAAATCGAGATCTGGCGTTAGATTGGCTAGCGTCCGTAAGTAAGGACAGACAAGCAACCAGGATTCCATCAAGGGTAATAAGTAATGCTCTATTTCTAACGTTGAAATTAGCAACGGCCTCATATGCAGTCATTGCTCCGGTCAAATGCGAAATTGATGATTTGGAATTTGCAAGAATTGCGGCGCTGATTCAATCGATTCCTGTACCGGAACATGTAATGATTCTTTGGTGCGAATTGGGAATTACATTGCACTACAGGGGTAAGGATTCACTTGCGAAGATGGTAGCGGAGCATTTTGTGCAACCTATACTTCATCAAAATTACTCTAATAACAGACTTGTTCTAGATAGAATTATTCAAATATCCGCACCATTTCTGTACTTGGTACATCCGCCATCAGCTTCAATTTTGCTTGAGAAAATAGGTGATATGCATCAAAAGGATGATGCTCGACTGAATATTTGTAAAACTATTTTTCGTAAGCGACCAATGAGCGAAGCGTATGAGGGGGGGGATAATCCCGCATATGATCTTGATGGAAATGAAGTTGCTTCGATAATACACATCGTCAAAGAAATGCATCTTGATTCATCTATTCTGGAAGTTATAAATGATTTATGTACAAGTCTGACGCACAAAAAGAACAATGCAAAAATTAGAAGAACGCAAGTTCATGATTTCTTGAATTCACTTGATGAAATCATTGACGAGAAACTTCCTGACATGCGGAACATTCAGCATAGTGGTTACAAAACGGCTGCCCAAGCGTTTGTGTTGCGTGCGCGCGCTATTTTGGAACATGTCCTTCCTAATCGATGGGAGCGGCTTTATGAAAATGCACAAGCTATACCGAATGTTGCAGATCGCGTAGTTGTAATGACTATTGTCGGGGCTTGTGCAAAAGGGAGGGGACCTTTTTGTGATCCGAAATGGTTTAATTCAGTTAAAGCGGAAATTCCTAAGATTCCATCCAATTTTGATCGAATTGATCGCTACTCGTGGGTGGCTCAAATAATGGAGCCTGTTGATAAGCAACAATCGGTTATTTTGCTCAAAGAGGCAATGAGCTTATCGAATCATCTGGATGAAGGCGTTTCGGGAATTGAAAAACAAAAAAATATTTTAGATATTGCAGCAACTATTGATCCGACATTGGTGGATAAAATTATTGACCTAATTGATGCGGACGAGGCAAAGGCTCCGGTTAAAGATTTGCATACGTCAAGGCTAAAATTGGTCGATATGCGAAAGGAATTGGCGGCAGATCCGAGCGTTATAGATATGAATGAAATTGAAATTGAAGAATTGGCCGAAATTTGCGATAAAAATTATGCACGATTAAGCGGCGGCCGTATTCTGCCAAGACCAGTAGAGGAGTTTGAAAAGCTATTGTCGATAGCCTCTGATGTAGCGATGCCAGTTGCGTTCCCAATTTGGAACTGGAGTATTGCAAACGCGGCTCGCAAGACTGGGAGTCGATCAAATGGTGAGAAGTTTCTTCAAAATGTATTTGAAGGAGCATGTCACGCTGCAGAATTGACTTTAGCCCTAATCGGGAAATCTAAGCAGCAGTTTGCTGCAGTTGATGACACCATTGGCGGCTTAATAAAACCAGGAGAAAGAGATGCGGTATTTGAGAAAATACGAGCATGGGCAGCTGGGCAGGATGGAAAAGTAATTCGAATTTCTGATCCATTTTTCGGCCCGGGTGACTTAGAGGTTTTGCATGCTATTGCTGAAGTTGCTCCAAATGCGCAGGTTAGGATATTAACATCGCGCAAACATTTAAAAGATGTCATCAAAGATAGGCTATTTGACGATGTGTTTAGAGAAGCTTGGAACGAACTTTGTGAGCTTTCTCCTCCGAGAACAGAAGTTGTGGTTATTGCATTAGGTAACGAGGGAATGCATCCAGTACATGACCGTTGGATATTTAGCGATGCTAGCGGCTTACGTCTTGGAGGCTCAACGAACTCCATGGGGTTTATCCGGGTATCCGAAATATCTTGCATGGATGAGGATGTGGCTCGTCAAAAATGCGTTGTAATCGATGAGTTGTTAAACCGTCAAAAAAGAGAGTGGTACGGCGAAAAGTTACAGGCGACAAGTTTTGACCTTGATTAAAGTGCTGAATAAATTTCTTATACAAGACTGGACATAATTTTATGTCCAGTTTTTGTTTTACTGGCTTGAGTTGAGAAAAAGAAAACTTGAAATCATACTTTTGGAATTACTCGACTTTTCTGGTATTGCCAAAGTATTGCTAGTGAATCGAGCGTCAAAAAGCATCAATTTTAAAATTGATGTCGCAACAGAGTAAACTACGCCCCATCTTTCGCATTTCCGCGATACGACCATTCTTGTGAGTAATTATGTCTGAAGCATCCTTCCCCCTATTTGCCGACCTTAACCTGAGCGAGCCGCTGTTGCGCGTGCTGAAAGAGCTGGGTTACGAGTCACCATCGCCGATTCAGGCGGCCACGATTCCGCTGCTGTTGAATAACCGCGACGTGCTGGGGCAGGCGCAGACTGGTACCGGTAAAACGGCGGCTTTTGCGCTGCCTATTCTTGCCCGTATCGATATCAGGCAAACCACGCCGCAAGCGCTGGTGCTGGCACCTACGCGTGAGCTGGCGATCCAGGTGGCGGAGGCTTTTCAGCGTTATGCGACGCATATTCCCGGTTTTCACGTGTTGCCGATTTATGGCGGCCAGAGCTACGGTTCGCAGTTAAGCGCCTTGCGTCGTGGCGTGCATGTCGTCGTCGGTACCCCGGGTCGCGTGATCGACCATCTGGAAAAAGGCTCGCTGGATCTGTCGAAGATCAAGACCATGGTGCTGGATGAAGCCGACGAGATGCTGCGCATGGGCTTTATCGACGATGTGGAAACGATCCTGCAAAAGACGCCGGAATCGCGTCAGACCGCCTTGTTCTCGGCGACCATGCCGTCTGCGATCAAGCGCATCGCGACCACGTACTTGCGCGATCCTGACTTGATTACCGTCGCTGCGAAGACCGGCACCGCCGACAATATTCGCCAGCGTTACTGGCTGGTCAGCGGCATGCAAAAGCTGGAAGCATTGACCCGTATTCTGGAAGCCGAAACCTTCGACGGCATGATCATCTTTGCGCGTACCAAACTGGGTACCGAAGAATTGGCCAGCAAATTGCAGGCGCGCGGTTTCTCCGCTGCGGCAATTAACGGCGACATTCAACAGCAGCAACGCGAGCGCACGATTCAGCAACTGAAGGATGGCAAGATCGACATCCTGGTGGCGACGGACGTTGCCGCCCGCGGTCTGGACGTTGAGCGCATCAGCCACGTGATTAACTACGACGTACCTCACGATCCGGAAAGCTATACCCATCGCATCGGCCGTACCGGTCGCGCTGGTCGCAGCGGCGAGGCGATTCTGTTCATCGCGCCGCGTGAACGCAATCTGTTGAAAGCCATTGAGCGCGCGACGCGCCAACCTATTTCCGTGCTGGAATTGCCTAGCGTCGAGGCGGTCAACGATGTACGTATCTCGAAGTTCAAGGATCAGATTGCAGAAACGATTGCCGCCGGCGGACTGGAAATTTTCCATTCGCTGATTGAAGAGTACGAGCGCGAACACAATGTGCCTGCAGTGGAAATCGCAGCGGCACTGGCCAAGATGGCGCGCGGCGATGTGCCGCTGGTAATCGATAAAAATAAACCTGCACCGCGTGAAAGCTGGGGCAGCGAGAAGCCGGTTTCCGGCGGTCGTTTTGAACGTGCAGAACGGTTCGACAGGAATGAAAGATCGGACCGCCCTGAACGCTCGGAAAGATTCGAACGTCCGGAACGCGCAGAACGCGGTGATCGTCCAGAGCGTTCAGCCGCACCGCGCCGGGAACGCGTCGCGCGTGCGCCGGATGAGGGTATGCAAACCTTCCGCATCGAGGTCGGCCATGCGCACGGCGTCAAGCCGGGCAATATCGTCGGGGCGATTGCAAATGAAGCGAACCTCGATTCCAAATACATAGGCCGCATCGAAATCTATGACGACTACAGCACGCTCGATCTGCCGGACAGCCTGCCGTCCGACATGCTCGATCACCTGAAAAAAGTCTGGGTCGCCGGTCAGCAATTGAACATCACGGCAGACGGCGAGGGCGCTGGATCAGCAACATCAGCACCGGCAGCGTCGGCACCAGCGGCAAGAAAAGAAGCCTCTTTCGACAAACCGGTCGCCCGCAAGGAAAAAACCGACTACGCAGAAAGCAAGGAACGTCCGGTCCGCGCTGAACGACCAGCGCCTGCACCAGTGGCCGCATCGGTAGCTGTAGCGCCGGCACCAGCGCCGAAGGCAGAGCGTTTTGACAGCGACGAACCAGCTGAGAAAGAGCCGGGCGCGCAAAAGAAAGAACGCACTGCGCAGAAAAAAGCCGGCGCGGTACCGATGGAAGCTTTCCGTATCGAAGTTGGTCACGATCACGGCGTCAAGCCGGCCAACATCGTCGGCGCGATTGCGAATGAGGCGGGACTCGAAGCCAAGTACATTGGCCGTATCGAAATCTTCGAACGTCACAGTCTGCTCGACCTGCCTGCCGGCATGCCGGATGAAGTGTTCGCTCAACTGAAAAACGTTGCTATCGGCGGCAATCCCTTGCGCATCAGCCATTCGGGCTTGCGTCCCATGGAAGAAAAGACCATGGACAAGCGCGTAACTATCGCACCGCCTAGCAAAGGCGGCGACCGACGCGTGGCCGACAAGGCGCGTGGCGGCAAGCCGGTATCCAAACGTGCAGCTGTTGCTAGCGGCAAATCCTTTGATGCGCCGCGTTCTGCATCCAAATCATCGACCGGCCCTTCCGGCAAGCCGATGATCAAGTTGCGCAGCAAGGGCGCCAAGTCCTGATCGGTTTTATGCAAGGGCACTGATGATTGAAGGCCATCGCTATCGTTGCGATGGTCTTGTCCCTGCAGGTTTTGTTCTTATCCCACATCACACGAATGAGTTATCTGCCCATACAGCGGCGATAACTTTGTTCGCGCGGACTCCGCTGTTGACCTCGATGGCTGTTGATACGCCGCAAGACTTCCCCAATAGCATCCAGCAATAATTTTGGCAATTTGTCTGCTTTAACGAACATGCACCGTCGTGGCTGTTTCCAGTTTTTTCCCGTTCTGTATGCCGCTCGGCTACTAAAACTTTAATTTCCCAGCGCTTATTGCTTGTGCAAAACAACATTAACCGCACCAATCAAGTGCAATTTTTTGCATATTGCATTAAAAACTGCACATTTCTGAAAATATCGGCCTAAACTGACATGGCACAATTAATGCACCATGGAAAACGTAAGACGCATGTGCGGATTTCTTTCTAGGTAACTTTTTTGGAGTAAATGATCATGCAAAACAGCCGACGTAAGTTTGTATCGAGTGGTATTGCTGCAGGTGTAGCGGGCGCGAGTATGGCCTTCCCTATGGTGGCCAAGGCGCAGGGAGCCACATTCAATTGGAAAATGACGAGTGCATATCCAAAAGGCTCGCCTTTCTATATGGAAGGTCCGGGTAGCGCGACTGATCTGGCCAAGCGCATCACCGAAATGTCTGAAGGGCGCTTGAAGATTCAGGTCTATGGTGCAGGTGAGTTGATTCCGGCGCTGGAAGGTTTTGATGCGGTGCGTTCCGGCACGGTCGAGATGAATCACGCGAATAGTTATTTCTGGACCGGCAAGACTTTCGCTGCGCAGTACTTTACGGCAGTGCCTTTCGGTTTGAATTTCCAGGGTATCAACGGCTGGCTATATGACGGCGGCGGTCTGGCGCTGTGGAATGAGGTGTATGCCCCTTTCGGTATGGTCGCCATGCCTTGCGGTAATACCGGCGTGCAGATGACCGGCTGGTTCAAGAAGGAAATCAAATCGGTTGCCGATTTGAAGGGTTTGAAAATGCGCATCCCTGGCCTCGCCGGCAAGGTTTACGCCAAGCTGGGCGTCGACGTCAAGCTGCTGCCAGGCGGCGAAATCTTCCCTGCGCTGGAGCGCGGTGTAATCGACGCGGCAGAATTCGTCGGTCCTTTCCAGGATCGCAAGCTCGGTCTGCAAAAAGCTGCCAAGTATTACTACACCACCGGCTGGCACGAATCGTCGACTGTATCCGAGTTGTTGATCAACAAGGCCGCATGGGACAAATTGCCGAAGGACTTGCAAGCTATCGTGACCAATGCAGCAGCTGCCTGCAACGTCATCAGCGAAGCATGGTGCCAGCGCAACAATGCCGAAGCGATGGACGATCTGGTCAACAAGCAGGGTGTCATCGCACGTCCGTTGCCGGATAGCGTGATCGAAGCCTTGCGTTCGGAAACCAAAAAAGTACTCGCCGAAGCCGTTGCCAAGGATCCGCTGACCAAGAAGGTGAACGATTCGTACATGGCTTACAAAACCAAGTACGACGCGTGGTCGAAATACAGCGAAACCGCGTATCACAACAAGGTTCAGAAATAACGGAGTTTCCATGACTAACAAGGCCATCTGGTCGACCGTCCGGTCGATCGAGACGGTCATTGATGCGATAGGCAGAGCCACCTCATGGCTGGCTCTGCTGATTATCGTACTCATGACTGTCAACGTAATACTGCGTTACACAATCAGCTTCGGCGCGGTCTGGTCGCAGGAAATGGAATGGCATCTGATGGGTGCACTCATCCTGTTCGGCATGAGTTATGCGTTGCTGAAAGATGACAACGTGCGCGTGGATTTGTTCTACGCAAATTATTCGGCGCGTACAAAATTTCTGGTGGATCTGCTTTCTTTGGGACTGCAGATCGGTATCTGCTGCGTGGTCATCTGGCTGTCGATTAACTACGTGCAGCAATCGTATTCAATCGGTGAGATCTCATCCGATCCGGGTGGCTTGCCTTTCCGCTGGGCGATCAAGGCATTGTTGCCTATCGGGTTTGGCTTGCTGTTGCTGCAATCGATAGGCGCGCTGCTCAAGCTGATTGCAACGCATCAGGAAAAGGAAGGGGCTTCCCATGCCTGAATTTGAAATTCTCGCCATCATGATGCTGGTGGGATTCTTCCTGCTGCTGATGATAGGCGTGCCGGTTGCAATCACGCTGGCAACGGTCGGTTTTGTATTCGGCGCTATCGGCTTTGGCCCCGGCTTGTTCAACCTGTTGCCGGCACGTCTGTTCGGCGTGGCGACCGGCTATCAGTGGCTGGCGATACCGCTGTTTATCTTCATGGGTGTGATGCTGGAAAAGTCGCGGCTGGCGGATGATTTGCTGGATGTGATGGGTCACCTTGCTGGTCGTCTGCGCGGCGGCATGGCGGTTGGTATCGTTCTGTTCGGTGTGTTGATGGGGGCAATGACGGGGATCGTCGGCGCGACTGTCATTACACTCGGTTTGCTGACACTGCCGACCCTGATCAAACGTGGTTACGACAAGAGCATGGCGTGCGGCGTGATTTGCGCCTCCGGTACGCTCGGGCAAATCATTCCACCAAGTCTGATTCTGATTCTGCTGTCGGACATCATGCAGATGTCGGTCGGTACGCTGTTCGCTGCAGCGGTTGGCCCGGGTGTGTTGCTGGCACTGGTCTACATTGTCTACATCCTGTTCATGGGCTGGTTGAAGCCCAACATGATGCCGCCAATCTCGCAGGAAGAGCGCGATAGCGTCACCCGCAAGCAACTGTGGATACGTTTCATCAAGGTTGTGGTGCCGCCAGTGCTGTTGGTGGTCTCTGTGCTGGGTTCCATCGTTGGCGGCATTGCTGCGCCAACCGAAGCGGCATCCATGGGCGCACTGGGTTCGATTATCGTGACCGTTGTTTCTCGTCGCTTTACGTGGGAAGTGCTGCGTAATGTGGTGCGCGATACGACCAAGATCACTGCGATGATGATGTTCATCCTGATGTGCGCACAGGTATTTGCACTGTCGTTCCGCGGCTTGCACGGCGAGGATCTGATCACCGACTTGTTCGCTACATTGCCGGGTGGTGTGAACACCGCGATCTGGTTCATGTTGTTTCTGATCTTTGTGCTGGGCTTCTTTGTCGAATGGATCGAGATCAGCTACATTGCGGTGCCGTTGTTCCTGCCGGTGATGCTGGCGCACGGTGTTGATCCGGTATGGCTGGCGATGCTGATCACGATCAATTTGCAGTCATCCTTCCTGACACCGCCGTTTGGCTGGGCGCTGTTCTATCTGAAGGGGGTCGCGCCGCCGGAGGTCACCACCAGGGATATTTACAAGGGTGTTGTACCTTTCATCGCGATGCAGGGCCTGACGCTGGTACTGGTGTTTTTCTTCCCGCAGATTGCGACCTGGCTGCCGAAGGCGATTGGCTGGTAGTGGCAAATAGCAGTGGCAAGAAATAGCAGTTGTAAAAAGAGGACGAAATTTTCGTCCTCTTTTTTGCCTGTTGCAAAGGTGGCCAGCACTGGGCAGCGGCAGTCAGCGGTAGTTAGCTGTACCAGGCTGTGCTGCTGATGAATTTTGTGGCGCTTTTGCCTAAGCGCAAGGCTATTTTTCGACAGGGGCTTGAAACCTGCCGCCGGCATGCGTACATTTAAGCGTGTAGATTCTGTTTCCCAGCACGGTACTGTACCGGCCATCAAGCACGATGCCCGGCAATCCCCAGCGAGGTAATGATGGACGTCTTACTTTATGCACTTTTTTGCCTGATCTTGCCGCTATGGGTATTTGGCGGTTTGTATCTGTTGGTGGAGGCGGCCGAAATGGTCAAGGCCCACCACGCCAAGGTCAAGGCGAAGAAGTAGGGCGTAGCCGCCCACCCATTCTTCTTCCCTGTTTGTCCTGCCTATCCCGTCTCCTGGCGTCGCTGCACTCTCACTGTCCGCATTAAAATTTCGTATAGAGTTTGTACTTACTTACCTCCAGCTGCTGGTTGCGTCGTGAGGCGCACCCTGATTAATTGTCTGCGGTCTGCGGTGCGGCAACTGCCAGGGACAATTTTTCAGACAATTGCAAACGGGCTTCCTCGACTGCCAGCGCGACGGCTTCCGGACCGAACACCAAGCCTTGCAGCGGGAAAAAATGCACATCGCTAATGCCTATTGATGCCAGCGCATACTTCAAATACGGTGTCAGGAAGTCGGCCTGCCTGGCGCGTTCGCCGACATGAAAGCCGCCCGAGCTGACCAGTACAAAGGTCGGCCTGTCTTTCATCAAACCCACCTTGCCTTGTGGCGTAGAGTTGAAGCTGCGATTGATGCGAATCACGTGATCTATCCACAGTTTGAGCGCCGCCGGGACCGTGAAGTTATGCATGGGCGTGACGATGAACAGCAGGTCATGCTGCTCCAGTTCGGCGATCAGCCGTTCTGACCAGGCGAATTCTTGTGCGTCGTGCGGCGTGTGCGATGTGACGGCAAGCGCGTAGTCACGTCCGATCGGCGGGATAGGCGACTGCACCAGATCGCGTTCGGTGATTTGCACGTTGCTCAGGCCGGACGCGGCAATCGCATCCTTCGCAAGCTGGTAGCCATGACTCGCATCGCTGTGCGGGCCGCTATTCAATAACAATATGCGTGTCATGTGTTTGTTTCCTGTGAGTGTTTTTCTGCAAGCGGTTGTATGAAATGCATGCCTTTTGCAAGCAGGCCTTGTCGGAAGTAAAAGCGCTGCGCCAGTGGCATATGCAAACCGGTATCCAGTACAAAATTTTCGCACTGCAAGGCGATCGCCTGTTGTCGTGCCGCATTCAGCAGACGTTCGCCGAGTCCTGAACGGTGCAGGCTTGCAGTCACCACCAGATCATCGACATAAACGAAACGGCCGTACAACATATTATCCATCAAGCGATAGCCGGCCAATCCGACGATGGCACCGTCGCTCCATGCCGCCAAAAGACGATAGCCTTGCGTGCGCTGATGCGCGATTTGCACGACGTAGCTTGCGTAGTCTTTAAGATGCGGGCGCAACTCCTTCATGACTGGAAACGACGCTTCCAGATCATCGGTGCTGTGTTCGATGTGGCTGATATCCACCAGGGACTTCATGGGTTTCTCCAAAAGAATATGCGCTCTGTTTGCCGCGCTATCGCGGCAAACAGAGGCATGCTTGTCGTGCAAGGTACATCGCTCAACGCATCGCGCTGCACCGTATGCGCATCAGGCTGCTTGCGACTTGCTGAGCCACGCGGCAAAGGTGGTGGTCGCGACACGGGCTTTGCCAGTCGGCGTCAACGATTGATCGTTGAGTTGCGCGCCGTAATATGCTGCGCCGGCATCGGTGACGACCACGCGTTGATCGCCGAGCGCGCTCAGATAACGCTTCATCAATTCTGCGAGGCCGACTTTTTCCGGACCGGCGGCGTCGAAGCTGCCGTTGATCGGTTCTGCCAGTGCGGTATCCGATACGATGGCTGCAATATCGTCCGATGAAATCGGCTGTACGTGCGCAGGCGACAGGCGAATTTCGTTGCCGACCGTACCGTATTGCGCGATGCCGCCGAGGAATTCAAAGAACTGCGTGGAACGCACGATGGTGTACGGCACCTTGGCTGCCTTGATCAGGTTTTCCTGTGCCATCTTGGCGCGGAAGTAGCCGCTTTCCAGCATGCGTTCGGTGCCGACCACGGACAGTGCAATGTGATGCTTGACGCCGGCTGCTTCTTCCGCGGCCAGTATGTTGCGACCTGAGGTTTCAAAGAAGTCGAGAACGGCCTGGTCTTCGAACGATGGCGAGTTGCTCAAGTCGATGACGACTTGCGTGCCTTTCATCGCATCGGCCAAGCCTTCGCCGGTCATGCTGTTGATGCCGGTACTGGGTGAGCCGACCAGGACTTCGTAGCCGAGTTGACGAAGATTGGTGACGACTTTGGAGCCGATCAGGCCGCTGCCGCCGATAACAAGAATTTTCATATAAACCTTTCAGTGTGCCCGATCGGGGTGCTCGATCGTGGGCGAGGGATGTGCGCGAAGTTTGAGCGATGCTGAAGCGATGATAAAAATTACACCGGCATTTTGCGGAAGGCAATGGCGAAGCGGTTCCAGCTGTTGATCGATGTGATCAATGCAGTCAGTTCCATCAATTCTGCATCGGTGAAGTGCGGGCGCACTGCTTCCCATACTGCGTCGGGGACATGGTTTTGCGATACCAGAGTCAGCGATTCTGTCCATTCCAGTGCGGCGCGTTCGCGGTCGCTGAAGAACGGTGTTTCGCGCCAGGCAGAAACGGTTGCCAGACGGCGTTGCGTTTCGCCAGCTTTGAGCGCGTCGGTCACATGCATGTCGAGGCAGAAGGCGCAGCCGTTGATTTGCGATGCACGCAGGCGGACCAGCTCTTTGGTCAGGATGTCGATAGTGCCTTTGGCGAGCTGGTTTTCAACGCCTATCAATACCTTCATGATGGCTGGGTCGGCGGAGTAGAAGTCGAGGCGAGTTTGCATGTAAAGCTCCTTGTTTGAATATATCGGTTTGATGAGTCGGTTAAATAAACTGGCGTTTCCTTGATGTGTAGTATGCGAATATCATGGCCGTGTTAGAAGGGCCAAGAAATGTGAAAGGGACTAGTCCATGAAGAAACCGGCAAATAGTGCGATTGGTGCAAACCCCGCCAAGTCAGAACTCGATTTGCGTATCGACAGGACGCTAGAACTGCCTATGTATTTGCAGATATGCCAACGTTTCAAGACGGCAATCGAGCAAGGGCATCTGCGTGCCGGTGACCGCGTGCCGGCGGTGCGCGCGCTGGCGACCGAGTTGAATCTGGCGCGTGGCACGGTGGAGATGGCTTATCGAATACTGACCGATGAAGGGTACTTGCAGGTCAGGGGCGCCGCCGGCACCATCGTGTCGCTATCCTTGCCGCAGCCGGCAGTGCTGCGGCCGCCTGCGCTGGCACCCGGGCAAACAGTGTCTGCCATCCTCGATCACGACGGCAAAGCGCCAAAGCCGCTGCAACTGGGTTTGCCAGCGCTCGATGCGTTCCCGCGCAAGGTATGGAACCGTATCGTCGCGCATAGACTGCGCGGCAGCGAACCGGCGCGTCTGGCTTATCCCAATCCTGCCGGCTATGACCGCTTGCGCGAGCGCATTGCAACTTATCTGGGCGTGTCGCGCGGCGTGACTTGCCTGCCGGAACAGGTATTCATCACGACCGGTTTGCGTGGCACGCTGGAACTGACCTTGAGTAGTCTGTCCACCATCGGCGATGAGTTCTGGTTTGAAGATCCCGGTTATATTCTGGCGCGTCCGTTTCTGCAGAATACGGCGGTCAAGCTAGTGCCGGTGCCGGTCGATGAGCATGGCTTGATGGTGGAAGAAGGCAAGCGCCTGAGTCCGTATGCAAAGTTTGCAATGGTGACGCCCTCCCATCAAAGCCCGCTCGGTGTGACCTTGTCGCTGGAGCGCCGCATGGCATTGCTGGAGTGGGCCAGCAGTGCCGGCAGCTGGATCATCGAAGACGATTACGACAGTGAGTTCCGCTATCAGGGACGGCCGCTGCCTGCGCTAAAAAGTCTGGATCGCAATGATCGCGTGATTTACAGCGGCACCTTCAGCAAGGTGATGTTTCCTGGCTTGCGGCTGGCGTATGTGGTGGCGCCGGTCAGCGCGGTTGCCCGTTTTCAGGCGGTGGCTTACAACTTGAATGCCGGTAGTCCGTATCTATTTCAGGCGGGTGTCGCCGACTTTATCGCCGAGGGGCATTTCTCGCGACATTTGAAAAAAATGCGTGTGCTGTATGCAGAGCGTCGTGCGATCACGCAGCGGGTTTTTCAGGAAGTATTGGGCGACCGCATACGCATCGATCTGCGGCCGGGTGGCTTGCATATGCTGGCCAAGCTGGCCGATCACGAAGACGATGTCTTGCTGGCGGCGCGCGCACGCGAGCTGGGTTTGGCGATGCATCCATTATCGCGTTGGTACATCAACGCCAAACCGCAGCAGGGATTGTTGCTGGGGTTTGCCAATGTGCTTGATGAAAAGGATGCGCGGCGTATCGCCATGACACTCAAGCAAGCGATGTTGTAGGCGCGCGGATTTATCTTCAAATTGCATTTTCTCTTCGCCACTTTTCTTGTCAAAATCCTGCTCTACCCACGCGCAATGCCTTGCTTAATTTTTCAGCAAATGTGAAATGAGCTATCGAGATTTTTTAACTATCTTTCACGCCTGAATTACGTTGCTATTCAAATCGTTTTCTTTTCGGAATCAACGTTAAAAAATAGTGATCGCGCGTGATGCATAAGCTGAACTAAAGCAGGTAGTCACCCTCTGATATGGCGGGTCGTGCGGCTGTGTTTTTCCGATGATGATTTGGCCCGGTACTTTTCATTTGTTATTCACAGTGCGCTATGCACAATTTATCGCGAGGCTATCATGACCATGACTATCGTTTCCTTCTATATCGACTTCAGAAAAATGTTCAAAGAGTGGTTTGCCAATGTGGATGTCTACAACGGCTTGAGTCAGGAAGATAAACAGGACTTGATGAATTGGTAGCGCTAGTCTGGATGACGTGTGCGCCTGATCGGTCCAACAAAAAAAGGTTACGTTTGCACGCAACCCTTTTGCTATTTTGAAATTGCTGTTTAATGCATCAGGCATCACGCATCATGTGTCAGCTTTGGCATGCATAGTGACTGCTTGCCGAGAGCAGGTCACAAGAGAATATTCGCAGGCTGTTTATGCCGACATCAGCGATACATGCGCTGCCACGATACGCCAGCCTTGCGGCAGCCGTAGCCAGGTATGGCTTTGGCGACCGATGCGCGTTTCACCTTTGCGGGTGAATTCGGTATTCGCCGTTGCGTAGTCGCGGCCGTAGGTGGTGATGACGGTGTTCATCAACTCGCGTTCCAATCCTTTGGATGGACGCGCCAGGCGAAATGCGCGGATCGCTTCATAGCCCAAAAGATTTTCTGCTACGCCGTAACGCAGCGTATTTGGATTATTCCAGAATAATTCATCCAGTACGGCCACGTCATTGCCAGTTAACGCAGCTTCATAGCGCAGGAAAGCGGCGGTCACTTCGGCGACAACGTCAGGCAAATTGATTTCATGTTCCATGGTGTCGGAAGAAAAATTAAAACTAATTGTGCTGCGATCGTTTCTGCATTGCGCGGACCAGAGTCTGCACTGCGTTGAGTAGGTCTCCCTTGGTGACGGCAGCCTCAACCGCGAGACCATAGCGCGCCGCCTCATCTTTGTGTTCGGGCAGAGCTGGCTCATCCTGATCTTCACGCACTGTCATTGACTGCCTGATAGCGTACTCAAGCTTGCTCAAGCGTTCGATCAGATCAGCTGGATTGTGTTCGTTCATGGCAATGAAAGTTGAAAATGTATTTTGTGAAAGAAGAAATTGCTTGCGGATCAAGAGTGCGGAGTGTGTTCATCCGACATCTGCTTTTTTTATACAGTCTGTCTAGCGACTTACACAATTACGTCCCTGTGCCTTCGCACTATACAAAGCTTCATCTGCGGCTCTTAAAAATCCGATTGGATTCGGGTCTGCCAAGACGGGCCTGATAGCAGCTATACCCGCGCTAATTGTCACCACTCCCGGTTGATTTCCGGAATGCGGAATAGCCAGCGATTCAATGATGGCCCGGGCGCGTTCGGCTATGTTTTCTGCTCCATGTATATCTGTTTCCGGCAACAGGATGATCAGCTCTTCACCGCCATATCGGGCAATCAGATCTGCGCTGCGCGAGGGCATTTTTTTCAATGCAGTGCCGATACGCGTCAAACAATCGTCACCCGCAGGATGCCCGTAAATATCGTTGTACTGCTTGAATTTATCAACATCGATCATGATCAATGCTAGCGATGTTCGATTGCGAATCGCCCGAATATATTCCTGTCTTAAAGTCGTATCAAATTTTCGGCGATTGCACAGCCCCGTCAAGCTATCTTCCGATGCAAGCTTCTCAAGCTCGGCGTTCAATGATTCTAGTTCAAGCTTGGCGCGTTGCAGTTCGCTCTCAGACGTCTGACGTTTATTGATCTGCCGAATCAGATAGGTTCCAAATAGACTCAATAGGATCAATAAAAATCCGCAAATGACTATTAATCGGAAAGTCTTTTCCTTCCATGGGGAAAAAATTTCTTCTTGTCCCATGCCGACTGCAATGAGTAAAGGATAGGTTTCCAAATGACGATAGCTGTAAAGGCGATTTTTTTGATCAATCATCGATTGCACCATTACGGAAGCCACGGGACCCTTGTTGCGATATGCATCGAATACTTTTCCATTGGCGATGCTAGAGCCCAAGGCAGACTCTACAAATGGGTAGCGTACTAACAGGATGCCCTCATCGTTCGCAATAAAAATTACTCCGGAAGCCCCAATATTTAATTCAGCATAAAAATATTGGAAATAATCCAGTCTAAGTGTGGCCACCACTACACCCGCAAAATTACCCTCGGCATTATTAAAGCGTCGTGAAACTGTCAGTATGAGTTCCCCGGTTGTCTTGCTGTTAATGGCTGGTCCGATATGCGGTTTTCGATCGTCGATATCTTTGTGGTGCTGGAAATATTCCTGGTCATTAAAGTTGATATTTTTTGACAGGGCGGCTTCAGAGCTGGCTAGGGTATTTCCTTGCACATCTAATATTGACAGGGCTTGGAGTATTGGTAATTCTGCTACGCGCTGCGATAGAAATGGATTTAAATCATGAAGTGGAGCTCCGTCTTTATTGGTGCGTTCAACTGAATTAATCAGGCTAACAACAATATTATCGGTGCTTTGAATTGAGTCGCCGGCATGTTGGGCTAGCGCTCGAGCCATATTCGAAGTTGTTGCCTCGGCTAGACTTCGTTCCTTTTTGTACTCTTGCCAGCTGGTCCAGGCGACTATGCTTGCCAAAGAAAATGTTATGAGCAAGAGGAAAACAATCATCCCTGCCACAATCGAGCGTTCTTTCGAGAAAAATGAAAGGAGTTTGAAAAAGTTAATCAAATGGATACTTTAATGTTGTCTGATAACCGTGACCGATTGAATCGCTTCATTTACGACCAAGTATCCGATTTGCAAATTTTTGAAATAACGCAGAATAAATATGTCGGATAATTTTGTGAAATATTCAAATTCAAAAAATCAAAATTTGAATCTGACTCTGTGTCGAATTCCAAAAGTTCGGCAAAGCTCATTGCCTGTTAATTTTTTCACGTACTTTTGCCACCCGTTAAAACCATGCACAAATACGACAGTCATTTTCATTTTGACTTTGTTGTTTTGTGGCTTTGGCGACCTTAATCCTTTTGAGTATCATTTCTGCTTACTTTTGTGTCAATGTAAAAAAGCCCGCAATTGCGGGCTTTGAATTGAGCTGAAGGGTTTATTCCACAGTAACGGATTTAGCCAAATTGCGCGGCTTGTCAACGTCGGTGCCACGCGCCAGTGCCGTGTGATACGCGAGCAATTGCAGTGGTACGACGTGAAGAATCGGCGACAGTGCGCCGTAATGTTCCGGCAGGCGAATCACGTGCAAACCTTCGCCCGAAGTGATGCGCGAATCGCCATCGGCGAACACATACAGTTCACCACCGCGGGCGCGCACTTCCTGCATATTCGATTTCAATTTCTCGATCATCGAATCGTTAGGTGCAACCGTGACGACCGGCATTTCTTCGGTGACGAGTGCCAGCGGGCCGTGCTTCAGTTCGCCGGCTGGGTACGCTTCTGCGTGTATGTATGAAATTTCTTTCAGCTTCAAGGCGCCTTCGAGTGCGATTGGATAGTGCAGACCGCGACCGAGGAAGAGTGCGTTTTCCTTGCGGGCGAAGGCTTCTGCCCACGCGATGATTTGCGGTTCCAGCGCGAGCACCGCGGTGAGGGCGACTGGCAGATGGCGCATTTGTTTCAGGTAGGCCGCTTCGTCCTTGTCACTCAAGCGACCTTTGACTTGCGCCAAGGTCAGTGTCAGCAGGAACAGTGCGGCGAGTTGCGTGGAGAACGCTTTGGTCGATGCGACGCCGACTTCGACGCCGGCGCGCGTGATATACGCAAGTTCGCACTCGCGCACCATCGCGCTGGTGGCGGAGTTGCAAATCGTTAGCGTGTGCTGCATGCCTTGCGATTGCGCATGGCGCAGGGCTGCCAGGGTGTCGGCGGTTTCGCCGCTTTGCGAAATCGTGACAACCAGTGAGTTGGGATTCGGTACGCTGTCGCGGTAACGATATTCGCTGGCGATTTCCACATCGCAACGTACACCGGCAATCGCTTCCATCCAGTATTTGGCGGTCAGGCCCGAGTAGTAGCTGGTGCCGCATGCGAGGATCAGCACCGAATCTATCTGCTTGAAAATATTGAAAGCCTGGTCACCGAAAATATCGGGTGTGATGCTAGTGATGCCTTCCAGCGTATCGGCGATCGCGCGCGGCTGCTCGAAGATTTCTTTTTGCATGTAGTGCCGGTACGGGCCGAGTTCGACTGCGCCGGTATGCGCGTGCACGGTTTTGATTTCGCGCTGCACTTGCTTGCCGTCGGCATCGACGATCCATACGCGTTGCAGTTGAAGGTCGACGACGTCACCTTCTTCCAGGTAAATGATTTGATCCGTGGTGCCGGCCAATGCCAGCGCGTCGGAGGCGAGAAAGTTTTCGCCATCGCCTACGCCGACGATCAGCGGCGAGCCGCGACGTGCACCGACTACACGATGCGGTTCGTCACGGCTGAACACGGCAATCGCGAACGCGCCGGTCAGGCGTTTGGTGGCGAGTTGTACGGTTTCGAACAGATCGCCGGTATACATGTGATCGACCAGATGGGCGATGACTTCGGTATCGGTCTGGCTTTCGAAGACGTAGCCGAGGGCTTTCAGTTCATCTCGCAGTTCATCGTGGTTTTCAATGATGCCGTTATGAACCAGCGCGATGCGCTCGCGTGAAAAATGCGGATGCGCATTGTGCGATGCCGGTGCACCGTGGGTGGCCCAGCGTGTGTGCGCGATGCCGGTAAAACCTTCCAGGTGTTCCTTGGCGACTTGTTTTTCCAGTTCGGCGACGCGCGCGGTACTGCGTGCGCGTTCCAGCTTGCCGTCTACATGCAGCGCGACGCCGCAGGAATCGTAGCCGCGGTATTCAAGCCGTTTCAGTCCTTCGACCAGGATGGGGGTGATATTGCGTTGCGCGACTGCGCCGACGATACCGCACATAGGAACCTCGAGATGATTTGTATAAGTGAGACAGTCTAGAGGAGGGTTTGTGAAATAAGTTTTCTAAATATTGAAATAAATGGATTATTATTTCTCATGACTAATAAAGTGAAATTAAATTTCAAATTCAAGTAGATATTTTGCATATGAGCGACGATCAAGTAGTGCTGGATGAGCTGGACCGCCGTATTTTGAATGCGCTGCAGGCAGATTCATCGCAAACCAACAACGATCTGGCGGCGGCTGTCCATGCCTCGCCGCCGACTTGCCTGCGCCGCGTCAAACGTCTGGTCGATGCTGGCGTGATCGAGCGCCAGGTCGCGATCGTCTCGCCGCAAAAGATAGGCGCGGGGCTGACTGCCATCGTCGAAATCACGCTGGATCATCAAGCGGCTGAACGGCAGGTGGAATTTGAAGTGCTGGTGGCGGCTGAAAGTGCTGTCTTGCAATGCTATCGCGTGTCGCCGGGTCCGGACTTTGTGCTGGTGATACAGGTAGCGGATATGCCGGCGTATAACGCGCTGGTGCATCGCCTGTTTGCGTCGCATGCGAATGTGCGCAATGTGAAAAGCTTTTTTTCCATTCATCGCAGCAAGTTCGAAACGCGCATCGCAGTATAAAAAAACGCCGGTATTAACCGGCGTTTTTTTATGGCGCGTTCAATGTTGCGGCACATATGTACGGAAATCCTACTTCTTGATTTTGACCGGTCGCTGCCAGCCTTCAACCGTGATTTGCTTGGCGCGCGATACGGTCAGCTTGTCTGCCGGCGCATCCTTTGTTAGCGTGGTTCCTGCACCGATAGTCGAACCTTTGCCTACGCGTATAGGCGCAATCAATTGCGTGGCGCTACCGACGAAGACATCGTCTTCGATGACGGTGCGCGATTTGTTGACGCCATCGTAATTGCAGGTGATGGTGCCGGCGCCAATATTGACGCGCGAACCGACGGTTGAGTCGCCGATATAGGTCAAATGATTGGCCTTGCTGTGGGCGGCGATCGCGCTGTTTTTGACTTCGACGAAATTACCGATGTGGACATCTTCCGCCAATACGGTGCCCGGGCGCAGGCGCGCATAAGGTCCGATGATGCAAGCCTCGCCGACCACTGCATTTTCAAAATGACTGAAGGGGCGAATGTGGGTTCGCGCACCGACAGTCGTATTGTGGATCACGCAATATGCATCTATGTGCACGCCGTCGGCCAAGGTGACGTCGCCTTCAAATACGCAGCCGACGTCGATCGTCACATCGCGACCGCAAGTCAGCGTGCCGCGTATATCGATGCGCGCCGGATCTGTCAGCGTGACGCCTTGTTCCAGCAGCGCGTTGGCGATGTTGCGTTGATGGATGCGTTCCAGTTCGGCCAGTTGCACCTTGCTATTGACGCCGTGGGTTTCCCACACGTGGTCGGGCTGTGCGGATACGACTTCGACGCCATCGGCTACTGCGCTGGCAACAATGTCGGTCAGGTAATACTCGCCTTGCGCATTGTTGTTGGACAGATTGGCCAACCATTTTTTCATCAGTGCTGTGGGCGCGACGATGATGCCAGTGTTGACTTCAGTGATGGCGCGCTCATCGTCGGTGGCATCTTTTTGCTCGACGATGCGCTTGATGGCAGCACTTTTAGTGCCGTTTTCGCGGACGATGCGGCCATAACCGGTAGGGTTGTCGAGATTTACAGTCAGGATGCCCAACTTATCGTTGCCCGCGATGTCCAATAAACATTGCAGGGAAGCAGCAGTCGTCAATGGCACGTCGCCGTACAGTATTAGCGTAGGCGCCTTGTCATCCAGTAAAGGAACGGCTTGCATCACCGCATGACCGGTACCGAGTTGTGGTTCCTGTTTGGCAAAAGCCAGATCATCGGCTTGTAATAGCTGCGGTACCTGTTCGCCGCCGTGGCCGTAAATAACACAGAGTTTGCTTGGAGACAGTTGTCGAGCGGTATCGATTACGTGAGATAAAAGAGCTTTGCCCGCTAATGGGTGCAGGACTTTCGGGAGCGCGGACTGCATGCGCTTTCCCATACCCGCAGCAAGAATGACTATGTTCATAGAGAGCCAATAAAAAGAATGCAAAATATTATCACGCGCCTTTCTTGCATCACCGTGAAAAGAATGACGATTTTCGCGATGGCGTTTATCCTGGTTGCCTGCAGCGCTGTGCGCATAGGCTTCAATAACGGTGAAACCGTTTCTTACTGGTGGCTCAATAGCTACGTCGATTTTGAAGATGGGCAAAAGTCTTTGGTCAAAGGTCGTCTTGCAGATCTGTTCGCATGGCATCACAAAACCCAGTTGCGCGATTATGCAAAGTTGGTCTCGCGCATACAGCATCGCGATCTGGCCGCGGTGAGCAAAGCCGATTTACTGAACGACTATGAAGAAGGTCGGAAGTATCTGACGCTGGTCACGGATCGTGCCGCGCCGGAGCTTGCCGATCTGGCCTTGTCGCTGACGCCGGCGCAAATCACCCATATTGAAGAAAAGCTGGAGAAGAATAATCTCAAGTTCCGCAAGGAATACCTGCGCGGCGATCGCCTTAGTCGGCAGGAATTCCGTTACAAGAAAATGATGAAACAGGCTGAATACTGGTTCGGCAACTTCAGCCGCGCACAGGAGCAAAAGTTGCGGGCCTTATCGGATGCGCGTCCGTTGAACAATGAGCTGGTACTGGCTGATCGCATGCGACGCCAGATGGAGCTGGTGGCCTTGCTGAAAAAAATCCACAGTGAAAAGCCCGGCAAGGAGGCGACGACGGCAATGATCAAGAAGTATGTGGCAGCGACCACGGATCATTACGGCAACAAGGAGCCGCAAGCTTTCTTTGATGCGCTGACGGATGCCAATGCGGCGCTGGTGGCAGAGATGATGCGCATGGCAACTGCGGATCAAAAATCACATTTTGTAAAAGCCTTGCAGGACTGGATAAGCGATTTCAACCGCTTGTCAGCCAAGGCTGCGGCTTAATAGTCTGCTGCTAAAGCCGATAGAGAAGATTTGCGGCAAGGCTTTGCATGCATGACGCGTGCAAAGCCTGCGAGTGATTACTCTTCCGAACGCAGTGGAATAATGCTGGAAACAGTGGAGCCGGTAGAGCAAGGTTCCTCATCAAACGCGATGTCGCCGTTCGCCATCGCTTCACCCGTCGCTTTCAAATCCTTGAAGCCAAACAGTTCGCCATCCATCAAATGCGATGGCACGACTGTCGATAAGGACGAGAAGATATTGTCGACGCGGCCTGGATGTTTTTTCTCCCATTCACGCAACATGTTCTTGATCTGTTTGCGCTGCAGGTTTTCCTGGCTGCCGCACAGATCGCAGGGAATGATAGGGAAGTTTTTCACTTGCGCATAGCGCTCGGTGTCGGCTTCTTTCACATACGCCAAAGGGCGAATCACGATGTGCTTGCCATCATCGGATTGCAATTTTGGCGGCATACCTTTGATCTTCGCGCCGAAAAACATATTCAGGAAAAACGTTTCCATGATGTCGTCGCGATGATGGCCGAGCGCGATCTTGTTGCAGCCCAGTTCATCGGCAACGCGATACAGAATGCCGCGACGCAGGCGTGAGCACAGCGAACAAGTCGTTTTGCCTTCCGGAATCAGGCGCTTGACGATGCTGTAGGTATCCTGATTCTCGATATGGAATGGAATGCCGAGTTCTTTCAAATACGTTGGCAAAATGTGATCGGGGAAATTCGGCTGCTTTTGATCCAGATTGACTGCAACGATGTCGAACTTGATCGGTGCGCGTTCACGCAGCGTCATCAAAATATCCAGCAGCGCGTAACTATCTTTGCCACCGGACAAACACACCATGATCTTGTCGCCGTCTTCAATCATGTTGAAGTCGCCGATCGCCTGACCGACCTGGCGGCACAGACGTTTGTGCAACTTGTTATTTTCGTAGACGATCTTTTCGCTGGCCTTGAAGCTCAGGGCAGCGGCTGTTTCAGTCGGTACTGCATTTGAATTCGCTACGGCTGAATCCAAAGCATCATTCATTAAAGTCTGGGACATATCAGTTCCCCTTGATCCGGAATACTTCTACGCCTACCGAATCGCAATCCGGGTAGACGTCAGGCTTTTCAGTGGAAACGCGTGCAGCACGGACCTTCGGATGCGCCAGCATCGCCTTGATTACGTCGTCGCACAAAGTTTCCTGTAGATGCACGTGACCTTCGGCCATGCGTTTGGCGATCGTGCTGCGCATGAAATCGTAATCGACGACTTCATCCAGCGTATCGGCGGTCGGTGTCGATTCATTCAAGGGTATGAACAGATCGACGTTGATCAGCACGCGCTGTTCGCCTTTCTTTTCAAACTCGTGCACGCCGATATTGATTTGTACTTCGTAATTGCTCAAAAACAAACGACGGCAATCGGCGAGCTGGGGATGGAAAAGGAAGGAATTCATATCTATTTTTGAACCAGTTGTATTGCAAAAAATCTTGCGGGTGAAGAATCTTAAAAATCAGGAGGCGACAAACATCACGTCGCGCTGCAAGGGAATCAGGTGCTGGCCGCCATCGACGACGATGGTGGTGCCGGTAATCGAGCGCGACTCGGCGACGAAGCAAACGGTCGCCGCGATATCTTCCGGCGTGCTGGAGCGACCCAGCGGGGTGACTTTATGCGCGCGCTCGAATTCCGCTTCGCTCTGATCGCCGGATACCAGCGTGATGCCGGGCGCCACACCGACCACGCGCACCTTCGGAGCGAGTGCCTGCGCCAGCATCGTGGTGGCGCTGTGCAACGCCGCTTTCGACAAGGTGTAAGACAAAAAATCCGGATTCAGATTGAACAGTTTTTGATCAAGCAAATTGATCACTACCGATTGTTCGCCATCGGCGGTTTCTTCGAACAGCGTTTGTGCGAGTAATACCGGGGCAACCAGATTGACGCGCATATGCGCATCCAGCGACGCGGCAGAAAAATCGGTCGCGCTGTCGTAGTCAAATAGCGACGCATTGTTCACTACGCAGGAAATCGGCCCCATTTGCGCGGCGGCAGTACGCAGCAGCGCCTTGACGGCAGCTTCATCATTCAAGTCGCACGGCAGGGCAATTGCATTGCGGCCTAGCGCTTCGATTGCGGCAACAGTCGCGTGTGCTTCGTCGGCTGAGCGCGCGTAATGTACGATCACATCCCAGCCGCGCTGTGCCAGCGCGAGCGCAATCGTGCGGCCTATGCGTTTGGCCGCGCCGGTAACCAGCGCTGTTTTTCTTGAAACTGATGTTTGGTCTGTGGACATGGAAGCTAGTGTTGTGTCTTCTGCTGATTTCTTTACAATACCGCCATGCAACTGCAACTGCCTCAACCATCCCCGGACGCCCTAGTCGCGTCACACGCACTCCAGAACCTGATCGCTGAAGAAATTCGCCGACATGATGGCTGGATTTCATTTGCCCGTTACATGGAGCTGGCACTGTATGCGCCGGACGTCGGTTATTACAGCGGCGGCGCTGCAAAACTTGGCAAAGACGGTGATTTTACAACCGCGCCCGAGATTACGTCGCTTTTTGGTGAAACTCTGGCGCATGCCGCTGGCGATTTGATGGCGCAAAGCGTGCCGCAGATCCTCGAATTCGGCGCCGGCACCGGCAAACTGGCGCTGGATATTCTGACTGAATGCGCAGCGGCGGGAATTCCGCTGGAGTCTTATTCTATTGTTGAATTGTCGGGCGAACTGCGCGCGCGTCAACAACAGACTTTGGCCAATTTCCCGCAAGTTAAGTGGCTGGATGATTTTCCATCTGCTTATTCTGGTGTGGTGTTGGGCAATGAAGTGCTGGATGCGATGCCGGTTTCTTTAGTTGTCAAAAGTGATAACGGTTGGCTGGAGCGTGGCGTTTCTTTTGATGATGGCAAATTTGTATTTGTCGATCAGCCTTGTGATGCGTCTTTGGTGGCGCAGATTCCGTTTGAAGAAGAATTGTCAGCTGGCTATTTGACTGAAGTACATCTTATCGCCATCGGCTTTATGGGCTCGCTGGCCAGCATGTTTGCCGCCGGACTGGAGCAAACCGGCAAGGGAGGTGCGGCGATTTTGCTGGATTACGGCTTTCCAGCGAGTGAATATTATCTGGATCAGCGTAGCGAAGGCACGTTGATGTGTCACTACCGCCATCATGCGCATCCCGATCCGTTTTATTTGCCGGGTTTGCAGGATATTACGGCGCACGTCGATTTTACGGCGATGGCGTATGCTGCAGTCAACAACGGGCTGGAAATGCTGGGCTATATGAGCCAGGCGGCGTTTTTGCTGACGGCCGGCTTGGGTGACCGCTTGCTGAAAACCTCACCGGAAGATGCACGCGCCTATCTGCCGCAAGCCAATGCGGTACAAAAACTGACTTCGCCCGCCGAAATGGGTGAATTATTCAAAGTGCTGGTGGTCGGATTGAATGTGCAGTTGCCAACGGCGTTCGACCGCGCCGATCAAAGTCGCCGGCTTTAAAAAACAGCCGTCCAGCTTGAGCTGGTTGCTGTCATCGCGTAGGAAGGCTGCTCATGTTCCGCTGGTTTCTCGTCATCTTTCTCGCTGTGATCGTGTTTTCGGCCGCCTTGCCATGGTTGCAAAAATTCGGCGTCGGCAAATTGCCCGGCGATGTGCGCTTTACGATATTTGGCAAAACGATATTCCTGCCTTTTGCTTCAACTATATTGTTATCTCTGGTGGTGTTTTTGGTCGCTCATTTCTTTTGACCGAAATGCCAGGCTTGGCGATTGCCAACGGTTCTGTATCTGCTGTGGATGTTCGACGAAGGAGGCGCAATGATTCGGTGGGTAGCAGTCATTTTTATCGGCTTGACAGTGTTCTACGCCTTGTTGCCCTGGATACTGGTAAAAATCGGCGTCGGGCGCGTCATAGGCGATGTCAAACTTAATTTTTTCGGCCGGATGTTCGTCCTGCCTTTCGGTTCTACGGTGCTGTGGTCGACAGTTGCTTTCCTGGTCGCCGAAATCGTCAAGCGCAGCTGACGTTATGGCGGTTTGCCGGAAAATCCACGCTTTTAGCTAAAAAATTCGCAGTTTTTGCGATGAATGGCGTGCTAATGATATGATTCACGGCTTATTAACAGTAGGGCTTGTGGGTTTAACCGTGAGTTCCCTTAGTAGTGGACATATTAATTATTCTTGGTTTGATCCTGGTCAATGGTGTTTTTGCCATGTCCGAAATAGCGATCGTTACCTCCAAACGCATTCGTCTCCAAAAATTATCTGAAAACGGCAGTCGCGGCGCCAAGGCCGCACTTGATCTGTCCGATAACCCTAGCCGTTTTCTATCCACTATTCAGGTTGGCATCACACTGATCGGCATTTTCAACGGTGCGTTCGGTGAAGCGTCGCTGGTCGAACAGCTGGAACCTGAAATTGCCATGATTCCTATCCTCGCCGTATATGCGCGCGAAATCGCGCTGGGTATTGTGGTGGTCGGTATTACCTTCGGCTCATTGATTCTGGGCGAACTGGTACCTAAACGCATCGCGATGCAGTATCCGGAAGCCGTTGCCTCGCTGGTTGCCGCACCTATGCTGTGGTTGTCGCGCCTGATGGGACCTTTCGTCAAGGTATTGACTGGCACCACGGAATTCATCCTGCGCGTGCTCGGCATGCATCACAAGAAAGATGATTCAGTCACAGAAGAAGAAATCGCAGGCATGTTCCGCGAAGGTGCGGATGCCGGTCTGTTTGAAAAAACCGAGCACGATATCGTATCGCGCGCCTTGCGCCTGGATGATCAGCGTGTGGCCGGTTTGATGACGCCACGTCTGGACGTACATTTTATCGATCTGGATGATAGCCTTGAAGTCAATCTGGCCAAGATCGCTGACAGTTCATATACCCGCTTGCCTGTCTGCAAAGGCGACATTTCGCATGTCATCGGGATTGTTCATGCTGGCAGTCTTTTTGAGCAGGCCATCCGTGGCAAATCGATCGCGACAGTCGATATTGCCGCCGCAACGCGTCCGCCACTGTTCGTGCCTGAAACCATCAGCGCGATGCAGTTGCTGGAAACCCTGAAGAAAAATCGTGCGGAACTGGCTTTGGTCATCGACGAATACGGCGAAATTGAAGGCATTGTGACATTGAGTGACGTGCTGGGTGCGCTGGTTGGTGATGTGTCGGTAATCGATGAGCATCATGAAGTTGACGGCGTTCGTCGCGACGATGGTTCATGGCTGATCGATGGTGGCGTATCGTTTGACCGCTTCCGTGAATTGCTGGAAACCGAAGTGCGCTTCCCGGAAGAAGCTTCGGGCACGTATCACACGCTGGCCGGTTTCGTGATGACCTTCCTGGGCCACATTCCGCAAATGTCCGACTATTTTGAGTGGGAAGGTTACCGCATCGAGGTAGTCGATATGGATAGAAACCGTATCGATCGCTTGCTGATCACTCAACTGAATCCTGAGGCGGAACAGCCTGCGTCAGAGAATGAAAGCTGATGCATAGCAAAAGCTGAATAAAAAAGGGCCGGATAATTTATCCGGCCCTTTTTTATTTCCACGTTGAAATGATACCTGCTCCGATACGCTCATGTCATTCAGCGACGGGCTGGAAATATGCATCAAAACATGTCGTTTTGGCGCGGACTAGACGCCAGTTTGCTCGCGCAAGGGTGCCACTATTACGATAGTTCCGGCGCGCAGGATAAGAGCAGGCAAAACTGTAAGGGACGCAGACATGTCAGAAAATGCGGCGTAATTGCGACGAAATTGAGATTATTTGCAGATAAATTGCAGGCATAGTGCGTATCGATTGTGACGAATAGTTAAAAAGGCATTATATTGCGTGCGATTTACTGCAAGATGTGATTTAGTTGCTCAAAGGAAATTGGCTGCGTTTCAGCTGGTTTATTTGTTTCAGACAAACCATTCTCGGTGGGTTTCATGCGGCAGACGGGTGATCAAAATGCTGTTTCGCAAGGTGATGCACACGCGGATTCTGTTCCGTTGGACGAGGCTGGGCGTCAGCTGGAATTTTTCTCTGAAACATCGCAGTATCACGCCAAAACCAATCAGGCTAAAGTCCATGTAGTGCGTGCACGACAGACGACGCCGGTTGATCTGAATGCCCGTCAGGATGCACGCATCAAGCGCTTGATGTTTTCAGCAGTGCTCGCGCTGATCTATCTGGCGGTCATCGCGATTTTCTATTTGACGGATTTGATCGAACTTCGCGTGTTGCAAATGAATGCCATTTTGATCGCGGCAGTCTTTCTGTTTTTCCGTCTTTGTTTTGCCTTGGGTTTGAATCTTAAAGCCCAGGAAAAAAATCTGCGCTTGCCGATTACGCTCTCTGCCATCGGTGTGATGCTTTACACGGTCTATGTAGCGCCGGTTGCGCAAATCGCTTTTATCCCTTTCCTGTTCCTCATCCTTGCTTTTGTCATGCATCGCGTTACGCCGCGTGAGGTATTGTTTCTTGCCGGTGCGACTTTGGTCGGCTATGGGGTGGTAGTGGCCTCGCATTACACCGCGCGTAACGATAATGACGTGCTGATGCTGGAATGCGCACAATTCCTGGTGCTGGCAGTGACGCTCCCGGCGTTTGCCGTGCTGGCGAATCGGGTGCAGCGTTTGCACAGTGCCTTGTTCAAGGCGAATCGCAAAATCAGGGATATTGAAGAGGATGCGCAACGCGATGTCCTGCTCGGTTGCTTTAATCGCCGCTATATCGTCGCTGCACTCGAACAGCAAAAGCGCCTGGCGGATGAAACCGGCACGCCGCTTTGCCTGGCTGTGATTGATCTGGATCATTTCAAGCGTATTAACGATGAAGCCGGTCACTTGGGCGGGGACGAAGTCTTGCGCGTATTTGCACGGATTGCGCAAGAGAACATACGTGAAGGGGATATCTTTGGTCGCTACGGCGGCGAAGAATTCTTGCTGGTCCTGCCGGAGACTTCATTGCTGGCGGCTCTGAATGTTGCTGAACGCATACGCGAGCAGGTCGAGCATTTTGACTGGGATGAAAAATTGCGCAATCGCGTAACGGTATCTATCGGCCTGACGCAACATATGCCGGGCGAGTCGGTGCTGGATCTTTTTTCGCGTACCGATACCGCGATGTACATGGCCAAGCAAGGCGGTCGGAACCAGGTGGTCGTCGAAGAGCCTACATCGGATATCGGGATCGTTTGAGTCGCCGCCGAATTCTTGTTGTACCGCGCTGTTGCTTGCTTCAAATTCTCCTTGTCAATTTCTCATCAAGTTGTGTGTAGGTGCGCGTAATTTTCGCTCACGTCGTGCGCGCGTCACAATTGCGATGACGCCGATTAACAAATGTAATATTGTTCTGCAGTAATGGTGCTTTCATTTATCCGATGACGGGCGCGGTACTTATTTCTAATGGTTTTAAAGATCATGCAAGAACTCGCTGGACTGACCGCACTAATTATTGAGCCGCATGCAGGTATGCGCGCCAGCATTCACAATATGCTGAGCTTGGGCGGCATGAGCAAGATCGAATATGCAAACAGTTCTGGCACAGCGATTCGACCCCTGAAACAAAAAATCTTCGATTTGGTGATTTGCGAATACGATCTGGGCGAAGAGCAGCAGGACGGTCAGCAATTACTGGAAGACTTGCGACACAACAAATTGATTCCACTATCGACTGTGTTCTTCATGGCGACTGCCGAGCGTACGCACGGTAAAGTGGTGAGTGCCGCTGAATTGGCGTTGAACGATTACGTATTGAAGCCATTTACCGCCGATACATTGATGGAGCGTATATCCAAAGCGATCGAAAAGCGCAATGCGCTGATGCCGGTGTATCGGATGATGGAGCTCGGCAATCTGGGTGAGGCGATAGAAATTTGTCAGGCGGGCGAGGGCCCTAAAGCGCCGCATCGCGTGGATTTTCTTCGCTTGCGTGCAGAGATGCACCTGACGCTGGGCGAGGTGGGTGCGGCGGAAGAAATTTATACCGACTTATTGTCCAAGCGGTCGATTGCGTGGGCCCATCTGGGTTTGGCCAGCACCTTGTTCATGCAAGAGCGCTTCGAAGAAGCCGAAGAAAAACTGAGTGCATTGATAGAGACAAAAAAGGAATTTCTTGACGCCTATGACTGGCTCGCCAAGACGCAAGAGGCAAGAGGTAATTTGACGGCGATGCAAGCGACGCTGGAAAGCGCTGTCACACGTTCGCCTCATGCTTTGCGACGTTTGCGCAAACTGGGCAAGGTTGCATTGCAAAACGGCGATACGGAAACGGCGCATCGCATTTTTCAACAAGTTGTCAGCAAGGCCAAGTTTTCCGAATTCCGCGAACCGGAAGATCATGTGCAGTTGGTCGAAACATCGCTCGCCAAAGGTGAAACAAAATCGGTACCTGCGATTATTCGCGACCTTGCGAAATCATTGTCAGGTCTCAAGAAAACTGCAGCGTGTCGGGCGATCGCGAGCGCGATGTTTCATCGGCATAACGGCGACAAGGTGCAGGCGACCGAAGAGCTGGAAGTGGCTTTGCTCGCCTGTAAAGAACCAATAGGCTTGAGCAACGAGACCAAGATCGCGTTGGCAAAGAACTGTCTGGAAAACGGCATGGAGCAAGGCGTGGTCGAGATCATGACGTCGGTCGTAGGTAACGCGCCTACTGCTGCGGCGATGAGCAGTGCGATGCGTTTGTTGCAGGAAGGCGGCCGCGAAGACCTGGTCAAGCGTGTGACACAAGCCAGCAAAAATGAGGTGGTGGATCTGGTTTCTGCCGGTGCAGAGAAGGCGCGTCTGGGCGATTTCCAGGGTGCGGTTACATTAATGTCGCAAGCGGCCGAAAAATTGCCGAACAACCCGCAAGTGGTTTTCAATGCGGCGGTGGCGGCACTTAAATGTCTAGATAATATGGGCTGGGATATGCAGTTGGGCGAAAAAGCGCGCAGCTATGTTGCTGATGCTCGCCGTTTGGATCCGCGTAATCCGCGTCTGTCTTTATTGGCCGGGATGCATCGCGATATTTTGAAAAAATACAAAATCACAGGCGTCGATGGTATTCCAAGCCAGCCTGCTATCAGGGGTGACGTGCAAAATCAAGCAGCTGCACAATAATTGCTCACGATGTTGGCGACCAACATCGTGAGCCTCTGTACTTACTTCATTTGCAGTATGTTGCTGGCCAATTCTGCCGGCCGCGCGATGATGGCGCGTTGATTGAAGTGGAGGATCGGCCTTTGTAATAGTTGCGGGTGGGCGGCGAGCGCTGCCAATAAGGCATCATCGTCAGCATCTTGTAATGCAAGTGTGGCAAACAATTCTTCATTGTCGCGCACCATATCGAGGACGCTGACGGTTTGTTCCGATTGCAAAACCTGATGCAGCTCAGTTAATTGCGCTAACGTCAGCGGCGATTTTTGATAATCGACAACGGTTAGATCAAGATGATGTTGTGCTGAAAATTGTTGCGCCAGTTCTAGTGCGTCGCGTGATTTTGAGCAGCGCGGGTTGTGGTAAATGATGAGCATGATGTTCTACGCGAGTTGATGAGTGTCGAAAGACGGTTGATCGGTGCGGGCATTATGCCTTCTAGTGCAATACGCTTTTTGTTGGCGAGCAGTTAGCGAGTCAATGGCCAGCCCTATGATTGCCGAAAATGCAAGTCCCATGCTTGGACTTCATAGGCCATTCATTAATTTGCCGTCAACTTGGGCGGTGTTCTATGATTTTCTCATGTTGTTAATGAATGTTGCGCGAGCGCGGATAGATTGTTGCAATCTGTTGTCTACTTCTTCTCGATATTAAAGTGATGCCATGTCTGACAATTCCGATAGTAAATTGCCGCCTACTGTTTCTGCTCCTTCCGAAACGCCTACTCCAGATCACAATCCGAAGCCCGCTGCGGCAGACACTGCTGCGGAGGCCGAGCCGCCGATTGCGCGTGCAACAGCTGCGCCCTACGTACCCGCTGCCAAGATGGAATTCGGCAAGCATAGTGCGCCGGCATGGCAGCTGCCGGATGACACGCCGTGGAAGCAAACCTGGCGTGTTTTTTCTGCGCGCGTGCAAAGTCTGTCTGATCAGGTTGGTCGTCGTCTGACGCAAAGGACGTTGAAAATCGGCGTATCTGCCCGGATTTTTCATCCGGAAGCCGGCGCGCGCGGCTTGCAAGGCAAGACTTTGCAGTACCTGGAAGAGTCAATCGCACAGTGGGTCATGTCGCGCGATGTGTTGGTGCTGATGATTCCCACTGTGAATACCAATGGACTTTTGCATCCGAGCAAGATACGCCTGCGTGACTATGCCAAGCATCTTGATGGGCTGGTGTTGCAGGGCGGTGCCGACGTCGCACCTCAAACATATTCGCAAACTGCCACCCGTCCCGAATGGATAGGTGATAGCGCCCGTGATATGTATGAGCTGGAGTTGTTGCATGAATTTGTCGAAGCCGGGAAGCCGGTTCTGGGCATTTGCCGTGGTTGCCAATTGATTAATGTTGCATTCGGCGGCACGTTATATCAAGACATCGCGTCGGATGTACCAGAGGCCAAGTCGCACGTGAATGACTTGTACGATAGTCATCGTCACACGATTCAATTTCCACCTGGTTCGTCGCTGGCGTCCATGTTTCCCGCGCAAACACCGCTGGTGAACTCGATACATCATCAGGCTGTCCGTGATCTGGGCCGCGATTTGATGATTGAGGCTGTGTCTGAAGGCGACAATATTGTAGAGGCGGTGCGTCACACCAAATCTCGTTTTGTGATGGGTTTGCAATGGCATCCTGAATTCCACCGGGCCGGTGGTGCCGAGCTACTGGATTGCACGCCGATTCTTGATAGTTTCCTGCGTGCGGCGAGGGAAACGCGTTTCTAGCATCGGCGCTACCCATCAAAGCTGACCGAAAGTGCATTGGCTTTGAAATTTTTTGAAAATATTACGCACCAAACCACTTGCAGTTGTTGACAAGAGGTGTCGACTCCCCTATAGTTTGGGGTTCCCCGCGGAGGGGTGGCCGAGTGGTTAAAGGCGACAGACTGTAAATCTGTTCTCTTACGAGTACGCTGGTTCGAATCCAGCCCCCTCCACCAAGTTTCTTGGGAAGCTTATTAAGTTGAGTAAGTAGTGGTAGCGAAGATTAGGTGGCCCTCGCGGGTGTAGCTCAATGGTAGAGCTGAAGCCTTCCAAGCTTATGACGAGGGTTCGATTCCCTTCACCCGCTCCAGTTTTAAGGTTGGACGTGCCGCTGTAGTGTGGTATCGGACGGCTAGTTTGCCCTTTTAGCTCAGTGGTAGAGCACTCCCTTGGTAAGGGAGAGGCCACGTGTTCAATCCACGTAAAGGGCACCAAAGAATTCAGTTGTTTCAGTTTTTCAGTAAGTCGGTCGGGCGTGTGCCTGAACATTCTCATCAAAATTGTTAGGAGTTCAAAATGGCAAAAGGCAAATTCGAGCGGACCAAGCCGCACGTCAACGTCGGCACGATTGGTCACGTCGATCACGGCAAGACCACACTGACCGCAGCGATTGCGACAGTATTGTCGAAGAAATTTGGTGGCGAAGCAAAAGCGTACGATCAAATTGACGCGGCACCAGAAGAAAAAGC
>LNEU01000032.1 GCA_001464355.1 Burkholderiales bacterium Ga0077544 | reverse complement strand
GCCGTATCAGTCGACGTAAAGCAAAGCGTGCCGGTGGTGCGCTCTATCAGCAATCCTAATGCCGACGCTGTACGTGTGACGATCTCTGTGCCGCAGCTTACGTTACAGAATATTCAAAATGGTGATTTAGGCGGGACATCGATCCAGCTCGCCATTGATGTTCAATCAGCTGGCGGCGGGTATGTTGAGGTTGTAGCCGACACAATCAGCGGCAAGACAACAAGTAGGTACCAGCGCGCATACCGGATCGAGTTGGGCGGCGCCGGGCCGTGGGACGTTCGCATTCGCAGGATTACTGCGGACTCGACTGAGGCAAATCTGCGCAATATGTTCTATTGGGACAGTTACACAGAAATCATTGACGCAAAGCTGACGTATCCGAATACGGCTCTGTGCGCACTGTCGGTAGATGCTGAGCGATTCCAGTCAATACCCACACGCGGCTATGAGATGAAGGGTGTCAAGGTTCGGATCCCGGATAACTATGATCCAGTTGCGCGCACGTACGACGGCATATGGACCGGCGGCTTCACTACTGCGTGGACCAATAATCCTGCCTGGTGCTTTTATGATCTATTGATCACCAAGCGTTACGGTCTGGGTGACTATATCGATGCGTCACAGGTTGATAAATGGGCGCTTTACAAAATCGCCCAGTACTGTGATGAGCTAGTTGACAATGGCATGGGCGGTTTTGAGCCGCGCTTTACTTGCAATCTATATTTGCAGACACGCGAAGAGGCCTACAACGTCGTCAATACGTTTGCATCAATATTCTGTGGGTTGGCATATTGGGCTGGTGGCTCTATCGTAGCTGTGCAGGATGCGCCAGCTGATCCGGTTGCCTTGTTCACCCCGGCAAATGTTTTGCTTGGCGAGAACAATCAATATTTCAGTTATACAGGCAGCAGCCTAAAAACGAGGCATACCGTCGCACTGGTGTCATGGAATGACCCGGCTGACCGTTACCGTCAAAAGATTGAGTACGTTGAAGATGCAATCGGTATTGCGCGTTATGGCGTCATACAAACAGAAGTGGTTGCAATCGGATGTACCTCACGCGGTCAGGCGCATCGTTATGGCCGCCGGATTTTATTTGCGGAGCGGATGGAGACGGAGGTCGTAATATTCCGTGTGGGTTTGGACGGATTGTGCGTAACGCCTGGCGAAATAATACAAACATCAGACCCTGTCCGCGCTGGCGCGCGAATGGGTGGACGCATTATCGCCGCCGATGTGGCTTCGGTAACTCTTGATTCTGAAGTCGTAATTGAATCCGGTAACGTTTATACATTGTGGGTTG
>LNEU01000031.1 GCA_001464355.1 Burkholderiales bacterium Ga0077544 | reverse complement strand
ATCTTGACGCTTTCGACTACTTGCATGTGGTTTCATAGCACCTCCAGGATCATCAAAATCACAGACCTCAACAACCCGGGGCTTGCATAAGAGCCCTTTGATACTTCCGCACAGAAATGTAGCAACGTAATTGATGTAAGCCATTTAGGTTTCGATTCCAGATAATTTTAGCCATATATCCCGCCCTTGAGATTAAACAATGTCTACCTGTTTAATTGCGTGTAACACCCACCATGGACGTCAATAAAATAAAAGGAATCGGATGAAAAAAATCCCCCAACACATAGGAAGTGAACTTTCCAAAAAATTTCGAGGCAAGGCACTCAGAAAGGTATTCAAATGACGCTTACCTGTCCAAGGTGCCTATCTCACCGCATCGATATCAAGAACTACGGCAAGAAGACGGGCGGTACCATCGGCACCGTAGCTGGCGCTGCAGTCGGCGTAAGCAGTGCAATGGCAGGTGCTGAAGTCGGTGCAACCGTTGGGATGCTTGCCGGACCAATTGGCATCGGCATTGGCAGCATTGCTGGCGCTATTATCGGTGGCCTGTTAGGCGGTGCAGCAGGATGCGCTACCGGTGCCACGCTCGGTGAAGTCATCGATGATACGGTGTTAGACAAATATCATTGTAGTGAATGCGGATTCACCTTCAGCAAGCAATAAAAACTGTGTGATTTTCAGCTATTCGAGCTTTACAGCTCCTTCAGCAGTTCTGCCCCCCCTCGTAACCCATTCCCTTGCACTGACAGTTTGATCGCTACTGTATTCACACAGTGGCATCGTCACGTGCATACAAAACAAAGGAAAAATCACCCTATGGCGCACCTACTTGAAAAAATGGCCTTCTGCGGCGCAACACCCTGGCATGGTCTGGGCAACAAACTCACCGCAAAACAACCGCTTGAGGTCTGGGCCAAGCAAGCCGGTATGAACTGGGAAATCAGAGAAGCACCCGTGCGCTTCATGACAGAAAGCGTCGGCAATCTCGGTGCCATCATGTCCTTCCCGGAGAACAAGGTGCTGTTCCGCTCAGACACCAACGAACCT
>LNEU01000030.1 GCA_001464355.1 Burkholderiales bacterium Ga0077544 | reverse complement strand
GAAAAATTGAATGATCCGTCGGCATTTTGAACTGGTGTGTCGTTTAGGTAGATTGATTTCAGCCCATCTATAAGGCCTTCCACCTCACCCTCACAAATTACGTCGACGACGCGGGCATATTGACGCGAGCGCAGACTATCCGGAGATTCGACCGGCGCGCGAGACTCACCGCCGCCACTTTTCCCGCCACCGCCAGCACCGCGAATTGTCATGCAATCTGCTCCACAGACAGCTCGGCAGAAACAACTTGTGAGCCGACAATCAATGGGCCGCCATAAAGCAGCGATACTGCATTGCCTTGGGCCGCAGTATTCACTGCGCCATTGAATGAATATGAGGGCCGGTTTTCTGGGCGATCCATTTCACTGTATTTCGCAACCTTTGGCGCGAACAGCATCTGCACTGCCCCGCCAATGATCAGTGAATACCCGTAGGGAGCCAAACCTTGAAAGCCTGGGATCAATGACACCACCACGAGGATGATGCCCAAGATCACTTGCCCAACACCATTGCCGGCGCCAGAAATTACCGGGACGATTCGTAAGGTATCTCTTTGGGAAAGCGGCTCAGTCAACCGATCACGCGTCAAAGCGTCACGCCCACCAGATAACACGCGATATGCCCCGCCATCTACAACCGCCTTGCGAAAACCATCAATCGTCACCAGCATTGCCCTTATCGCCTCAGCGGCAGAAGCCACGTCATAACGATGGACGCGACCAAAGCGCTGGCCAAGATGCCCATATAAAAGAATCGTTTTCATGCAAACAGGCTCCTATGCCGCAACACATGGGTTGTTACTTTCTCGTACCAGCCTCCATAAATATCCTTACTGGATAGTCGGCCCATCTGGTGATGCATAATCCTGCCGTCACCCAGATAAACGGCCGCATGATTCGGGACGGGCGACGCAACGCGCATCAACAACACGTCGTGCGCTTGCGGTTTGTCAACCCGCTCAAAATTGGCTGACTCAAATCCATCGAGGTAAATATTCATGCCCTTCAGCCACCACTCATCAGGGCGATCACCGTCAGGCAAAATAATCCCTAGCTCTCGCTCGTAGTAATCACGAATGAGCGTGTAGCAATCCAACACACCATGATTAAATTGCCGCCCAATCAAAGGCGCGACGTATCCCGTCGGCTCAAACTGGAAAACTGCGCCAGTCGGCCAGTTGACTATCAGCCACGGCACGCCCGACCGCTCACACCCGACCAAATCGGCATGTGATGGAATGGCAGGTGTATTGGGATGAGAGTGCACAACCATCGCGATCGCGCCCTCATCTTCTGCTGCAGCCTGATCCTCTGCGTGCATGACGAAGTGCTCGTTCTTGTCAGCTACATTGCGGCATGGCATGTAGCGCTGGCGCCCTTTGCGGACAATGACCAATCCACAAGACTCACGCGGATAATCGCGCGCTGCGTGTGCTCGTATTTCAACAAGGATGTCGTCGCTTAGAATCATAGTTCGCAATAAAAAACCGCCCGAAGGCGGTTGGGAT
>LNEU01000029.1 GCA_001464355.1 Burkholderiales bacterium Ga0077544 | reverse complement strand
TGAACTCCTTGCTGAACTGTCTACGATTTGCCATTTATTTCCTCCTGATTGATTAAAACACCTTATCTTGGTGTCTTTCAAGTCAGGGACAGGCCATTTGGCGCATTAGCACGGTAGGTTGGCTTATCAGTCCAACCTACCGTGCTAATGAACAAACGGGTTACGTTATATGCAGCCGCGACATGCTGCCGTAAATGTGATGCAGAGATCACAAGCAAAAAACCGACTACGATCGCCGAGTATATCCAGGCCGTCCCACTCAAGGGCCAGCCGCATCTGCGCCAGTTGTACACAATCCTGAAGAGCGTCGCACCGGATGCCGAAGAGAGCATTAAATGGGGACCTCCTTATTCGTGGAGTCAAGATTCGTGTTCGCTTTCTCCGCGCACAAGGCATACCTCAGCTTCGCGCCGATGGCAGCCGTGCTTGAGCATTTTCACAAGGAACTGGAACAGCACGGTAGGTTGGGCTAGCGTTTTATCAGCCCCACATTCCAATAGACAAATCTAATCACCACAAGAGTAAGGGGGCAAGGTGGGGTAAAGCCTGACCGCACACGATCACTACAAACACTGCCCTAACATTCACATGACTTGCAGGTAAGATGGAAGCGAAGATTCACTCGTACACGGTGCGTCTATGCCTATACCCAGCGCTTCCACGCCCTTCCCCGCCTTCGCCGAAGAAATCATCGGTATGCCATCGCTATTGCGCACTGCCATCACCCGCGCTAGTCGGCGGGATGAAACAGACGCCGTGCAAGATTTGCTGCAACAAGTCAATACTGACCCGGCATTGCAAAGAACAACGCAGGCGCTGGCGCACAAACTGGTAGTAGCAGTTCGCGCCAGTCGCAGGCACACGTCCGGCATCGCGGCATTGATGCATGAATTCTCCTTGTCATCAGAAGAAGGCGTCGCGCTGATGTGCCTGGCCGAAGCACTGTTGCGCATTCCCGATCACGAGACTGCAGACCGCCTGATCGCGGACAAGATCGGTAACGCAGACTGGCAGCGCCATCTGGGCGCATCACCATCGCTGTTCGTCAATGCCGCCACCTGGGGTCTGCTATTGACTGGCAAGTGGGTCAACAGTGCGAGCCAGCACGATCTGGAGACGGCACTCACGCACCTGATCAACAAGGGCGGCGCGGCGCTGGTCCGCAAAGCCGTGGACCTGGCTATGCGCGTGCTGGGCAATCAATTCGTCGCTGGAAAAACCATAGAACAAGCGCTCGACAATAGCCGTGAGCACGAAGCACAAGGTTATCGCCACTCCTACGACATGCTGGGCGAAGCGGCAATGACGGCGGAAGATGCGGCGACTTACTATCAATCCTATGCCGCGGCGATACACGCGATCGGCAAGGCGAGCAACGGGCGCGGCATCAGGAACGGCCCAGGCATTTCAGTCAAGCTTTCGGCCTTGCATCCGCGCTATACAAGATCGCAGCGCACACGCGTCATGCAGGAACTATTGCCGCGTTTGAAAAACCTGCTTGTGCTGGCCAAACAATATGACATCGGCATCAATATCGATGCCGAAGAAGCCGACCGCCTAGAGCTATCGCTGGACCTGATGGAGGCGCTAGCCTTCGATCCCGAACTAGCGGGCTTCGATGGCCTGGGTTTTGTGGTGCAGGCATATCAAAAACGCTGCCTTTGCGTGATCGATTACCTGATCGATCTTACGCAGCGCAGCGACCGAAAAATCATGGTGCGACTGGTCAAGGGTGCGTACTGGGACACCGAAATAAAACGTGCGCAAGTCGAGGGCCTCTCCGCTTATCCGGTTTATACGCGCAAGGCCTATACCGATCTTTCGTATCTGGTATGCGCGCAAAAATTGCTGGCAGCCGGCAAGCTCATCTATCCGCAATTCGCCACACATAATGCGTTGACGGTCGCGGCGATCTACCAGCAGGCCCTTGCGATGCAGGTCACGGATTATGAATTCCAGTGCCTGCATGGGATGGGGGATGCCTTGTACGACCAGATAGTGGGCGGCGATCAATTGAATGTACCTTGCCGCATTTACGCACCTGTCGGTTCCCACGAAACGCTGTTGGCCTACCTAGTGCGGCGCCTGCTGGAAAACGGCGCCAACTCGTCGTTCGTCAACCAGATCGTCGACAACAAAGTCTCGCTCGCTACCCTGCTGAAAGATCCGGTGGCAATTGCCAGGGAAGCTGGCAGTGCCCCGCATCCTGCCATCCCCTTGCCTGCCGCCATGTATGAACCACAGCGCCGCAATTCGTCAGGCATAGACCTCAGCGACGAACATGCATTGCGCACACTCAGTGCGGGCTTGAGTGAATTTGGCGACCATCAATGGCATGCCATGCCCTTGCTCCCCAACACCCGCCCGCATACCTTATCGGCCGTAGTCATACGCAATCCGGCCGACCACGGCGATCTGGTCGGCACGGTACGGGAAGCCACGCCCGAGGAGGTGGAAAACGCACTGGCGCTGGCCGCATTCGCTGCGCATGCGTGGCAAGCGATAGCACCGGTGCAACGCGCAGCGATATTATGTAGAGCCGCAGAATTGCTCGAACAACACGGTATGGAACTGATGGCGCTGGCGATCCGTGAAGCAGGAAAAACCCTGCCAAATGCGCTTGGCGAATTGCGCGAAGCAGTCGACTTTCTGCGTTATTACAGCGCGCAGATCGCCAACTCCGGTTATGCAAAGGCGCTCGGGCCGGTGGTCTGCATCAGCCCGTGGAATTTCCCCCTGTCGATTTTTATCGGACAGATAAGCGCGGCGCTGGCGGCGGGCAATACCGTACTAGCCAAACCCGCTGAACAAACGCCGCTGATCGCCTTCCGTGCAGTGCAACTGCTGCACCAGGCTGGCATACCGGAAGACGTTTTGCTATTTGTACCAGGACGAGGCGAAACAGTCGGTGCACAACTGGTAGCGAACGCAAGAATATGCGGCGTCGTATTCACCGGCTCCACGCAAGTCGCACAACTGATTAACCGAACGCTGGTGCAGCGAACTATCGTTGAACAGCAAGAGATTGCACTGATCGCAGAAACCGGCGGGCAGAATGCGATGATCGTCGACTCATCTGCATTGCCCGAGCAAGTGGTGCGCGACGTCATCACATCGGCCTTCGACAGTGCCGGACAGCGCTGCTCGGCGCTACGCGTGCTGTGTCTGCAAAGCGATATTGCCGAAGCCACGCTGCACATGCTGCATGGCGCATTGCGCGAATTACAGGTAGGTCGTCCGGATCAACTGGCTACCGATATCGGTCCCGTCATAGACGAAGAGGCGCAACATAAACTGCAGGCTTACATAGAGCATGCCCGCAGTGCTGCAAAAAAACTGACGCAACTGCCGCTCCCGGTAACAAGCGCAGCCGGTACTTTTGTCGCACCTACCATCATCGAGATCGACCGCATTGCAGACTTGCAGCGCGAAGTGTTTGGTCCGGTATTGCACGTAGTACGCTATGCACGCGAATACTTGCCGCAACTGCTTGACGACATCAATGCAACCGGCTTTGGTCTGACGCTGGGCGTGCATACACGCATAACTGAAACGGTAGACACCGCGGTCAATCACGCACGTGTCGGCAACATCTATGTGAACCGGAATATCGTCGGCGCGGTGGTAGGTGTGCAGCCATTCGGCGGCGAAGGAAAATCCGGCACCGGTCCCAAGGCCGGCGGCCCGCTGTATTTGAAACGACTGCAACACAATGTCGGCGATGCCTTGCTTGCAGATGTGCTGAACAAGGAAGTCGAAAGCGCACACCAACATGTGGCCGAAACCGCACTAACTGCAATGCTGACGTGGAGCGAAGCCGGCAATCACCCTGTGCTCGTACCGCACATACGCAACTATACCCGCGACAGCCTCACCGGACTAAGTCTGCGATTGCCCGGCCCCACCGGCGAACTCAACACCCTGCGCTTTGTCGCACGCGGCGCAATTCTCTGCGTCGCCGACCATTCGAGCGCACTATTGAATCAACTGGCAGCAGTGCTGGCGACAGGCAATCAGGCAGTCTTGTTGCAGACCGCCGAAACGCTATTGCCAGCCGATTTGCCTCAAGAGTTGCGCACCAAAATCCGCTGTATCGCCAGTGTTCAATACTGCGATGACCTGGCAATGGTCCTTTATGAGCGCAGTACCGGCAGCAAACTGTCTGACGTGTTGAAGGCCATGGCTGCGCGCGATGGTGCCATCGTGCCTATGCTGGCTACCAGCAGCGAAGCACCGATTGCGCTATGGCGACTGGTGACAGAACGCACTGTCAGTATCAACACCACGGCGGCGGGCGGGAACGCCAGCTTGATGAACATAGAAGATTGATTCGATGCTGACGGGATACTGATAGCCTGGGATGGACAGATTGGCATCGCTGGTCGAAGCACCGCGACCTTCAGCAGCTTGATTCATGCAATCTATTTTTGCGCATATTGAGCTTGGTCAATATAAGGGGGGATTTCAGCGAGTATCGTAGGCTTGTGCATACGGCACGCGCCGTATCACTCTTCACTGTTGTCAAATAAAAAAGTCAGGCGCTGTCATGTCTTTGAAGAATACCGAAGGCAATAATGTATTGCCCTTCAAACGTGTTGCCAAAGGAGCTACTCCGGCAGCAATGGCAGTCTCGGAATTAAACGAGATACTGATCATTTACGATCATTTGATCGCGCTGCTTAGGGAAACCGACAATGGCGACCTGGATTTTTTAACAGACAGTATTGTCAGTTCTGTCGTACGCTGCAGAGAAACCCTGGCAAGCGGGATTGATGACAAAACCGGCCCGCCGATGGCGAAGGAAATGAAAGACGGCCTGCACCAGATCCCCGGCGTATTACGCTCATTACTCCCCGGTCTTGGTCCTCGTTTGGGAGAAAGTCTGGAACGCAAACTCGGTATCCAGTTTTCCCGCTACTCTTCATCGTAGCGCCCAGTCACAAGGAAGACATGCAGCCCCTCGATTTTTTCAGACAGTTATCAGGCCAAACCCGAACTCTCCGCGCCAATCAGCAAATCGCCGTCGCACTGGCGTTTGTTGCAGGGGCCGTCAATGCCGGCGGCTTTCTGGCCGTGCACCAATACACGTCGCACATGACGGGCTTCATCTCCGCCGTCTCCGACAATCTGATACTCGGCAATGCCTTGCTGGTCATCGCGGGCATAGGCTCGATGATCTCGTTTATCAGCGGCGCAGCGGCGACCTCCATCATGGTCAACTGGGCCAGACACCGCAATCTGCACAGCACCTATGCGCTTGCAATCGCAGCAGAATCCTTCCTTCTGCTGCTGTTCGGCCTATTGGGCGCCAACCTCGACGCCTATCTCGACATCACGGTACCGCTCACAGTGATCCTGCTTTGCTTCATCATGGGTCTGCAAAACGCAGTCATGACCAAGATGTCGGATGCCGGCATGCGCGCGACCCATCTAACCGGCGTGGTCACTGATCTCGGCATCGAACTGGGAAAAATGTTTTACTGGAATCACAGGAACGCCAGAAACGCCGAAGGCTATGTACGCGCACGCCATGAAAAGGTGATCTTCTACGTCGCGCTACTCACGATATTTTTTATCGGTGGCATTCTGGGTGCAGTTGGCTTCAAGTACCTTGGCTACAGCACGGTGCTGCCGCTAGCACTCATCCTGTTTGTGATTGCGCTGATGCCGCTGGTTGATGATGCATTCGTTCGCTTTCGCGGCTCGCAGGCCTAGGACGATAAGCATCTTACGTATGACATAAAGAGCAAGGTCTTCCCTGCGCTGATGTAAAAACAAACCACATTAAAAAATAAAGGGCGGAAAAGTATTACGCTTTTCCGCCCTGGGTTTTCATTGCGTAGTCGTCATTCCCGCCTGCGCGGGAATGACGACTACGCAGCCATCAAACAGCCTTCACAAACGCCAGCTCGCCATTCTCGACAGTGACCTTGATCACATCCTTGGGCCCAAACTTGCCTTCCAGGATAGCCTTCGACAATGGATTTTCGATCTGATGCTGAATCGCACGTTTCAACGGACGTGCGCCATACACAGGATCGAAACCAGCTTCGGCAATCTTTTGCAGCGCTTCGTCTGACATGTCCATAGACATGTCCATGCGTGCCAGACGCTGCTCCAGCGTCGCCAACTGAATCTTCGCGATCGAGCCGATGTTCTTTTCATCGAGCGCGTGGAAGACGACGATTTCGTCAATACGGTTGATGAACTCGGGACGGAAATGTCCTTGCACTTCAGCCATCACCGCCATCTTGATCAATGCAGGGTCACTGCCTTCCATCGATTGAATCTTGTGTGAGCCCAGATTCGATGTCATCACAATGACGGTGTTCTTGAAATCGACAGTGCGCCCCTGTCCATCCGTCATGCGGCCATCGTCCAGCACTTGCAGCAAGACGTTGAATACATCCGGATGCGCCTTCTCGATCTCGTCGAGCAGGATCACGCAATACGGCTTGCGCCGTACGGCTTCGGTCAGGTAACCGCCCTCTTCATAGCCGACATAACCTGGCGGCGCGCCGATCAGCCTTGCGACCGAATGCTTCTCCATGAACTCGCTCATGTCGATGCGGATCAGCGAATCTTCAGTATCGAACATGAAGGATGCCAGCGCCTTGCACAGCTCGGTTTTACCGACGCCGGTTGGTCCGAGGAACATGAAGGAACCGTAAGGTCTATCGGGGTCGCCGAGACCGGCACGTGAACGACGGATCGCATCTGACACTGCGACGATCGCCTCATGCTGGCCGACGACGCGATTGTGTAATGCGTCTTCCATTTGCAGCAGCTTCTCGCGTTCGCCCTGCATCATGCGCGATACTGGAATACCGGTTGCGCGCGAGACGACTTCGGCGATTTCTTCTGCGCCGACCTGGGTGCGTACCAATTGCGGCTTGCCTGCGCTGGCTTCGCCAGTGACGGCATTTTTCAATTGTGCTTCCAGCTCTGGCAGCGTTTTGTATTGCAGCTCCGACACGCGTTGCCAATCGCTTTGGCGCGTGGCCTCCTCCATTTGCAGACGCGCTTTCTCTATCGCTTCCTTGATGTGCTGGCTGCCTTGCGCTGCTGATTTCTCAGCTTTCCAGATTTCTTCCAGATCGGCGTATTCACGGCCCAGGCGCTGGATTTCTTCTTCGATCAAGGCCAGGCGTTTTTGTGATGCCTCATCTTTTTCTTTCTTGATGGCTTCACGTTCGATCTTCAACTGAATGACGCGTCGGTCCAGGCGATCCATCACTTCTGGTTTGGAGTCGATTTCAATCTTGATCTTGGCCGCAGCTTCATCGATCAGGTCGATTGCCTTGTCCGGTAGAAATCTATCGGTGATATAGCGATGCGATAGCTCTGCCGCTGCGACAATCGCCGGATCGGTAATATCGACGCCGTGATGGACTTCGTATTTTTCCTGCAGGCCGCGCAGGATGGCGATCGTCGCTTCGACGGTCGGCTCGGCGACGATGATTTTCTGGAAGCGACGTTCGAGCGCAGCGTCCTTCTCGATGTATTTGCGATACTCATCCAGCGTGGTCGCGCCTACGCAATGCAACTCACCGCGCGCCAAGGCCGGTTTGAGCATATTGCCTGCATCCATTGCACCTTCAGCTTTACCGGCACCGACCAGCGTGTGCATCTCGTCGATGAAGACGATGGTCTGGCCTTCATCCTCAGCGAGTTCGGTCAATACCGCCTTCAGGCGTTCTTCAAACTCGCCGCGATATTTAGCGCCAGCCAGTAGTGATGCCATGTCTAGCGACAAGACGCGTTTGCCTTTGAGGTTTTCTGGTACTTCACCGTTGACGATGCGTTGTGCGAGACCTTCGACAATCGCGGTTTTACCGACACCTGGTTCACCGATCAGGACCGGATTGTTTTTGGAGCGACGTTGCAAAATCTGGATGGCGCGACGAATCTCATCATCGCGGCCGATCACAGGATCGAGCTTGCCGGCACGCGCGCGCGCAGTCAGATCCATCGTGTATTTTTTGAGTGCTTCGCGTTGGCCTTCGCCTTCTGCCGAATCGACTTTCGAGCTACCCCGCACCGCCTTGATCGCGGCTTGCAAGGCTTTGCGCGTCAAACCGTTTTCACGTGCGATCTTGCCGGCGTCGGACTTGTCTTCGGTCAATGCCAGCAAGAGCATTTCAGTGGCGATAAATTCATCGCCATGCATTTGCGATTCTTTGTCGGCCAGATTCAAGAGCGAAGTCAGATCGCGTCCAACCTGCACCTGCCCGCCATTGCCGGATACCTTGGGCAAGCGCTCCAGCGCGCTTTTAAGCGCTGTCACCATACCGTTGATGTTGGCGCCGGCGCGTTGCAACAGCGAACGCGTGCTGCTGTCATCCTGGCTCAGCAGCGCGACGAGTACGTGGACTGGTTCTATGTATTGGTTGTCGTTGCCCACGGCATGGCTTTGCGCATCGGCCAGGGCTTCTTGCAACTTGGTGGTCAGTTTATCGAGACGCATTGGATTTCTCCTTCGGACTATCGTTGATGCAGAGGGAAATTGGGTCAATGCGACCCTTTTTCAAGTATGGCATTGCGCCATATGCAATAAGTGTGACGGAAATCTTAAGTGCTTATTTTGCGCTGAATCAAATTCAGGCAAATGCCTTGTAGGTCGCAAAGCCGGCAATGCAGAACAGAATCGAGCCGACCAGATGCAGCATGGTATGCGCCAGCGCCCAAAGGTAATCGCCGCGTTGCAGCAGCAGAACTGCTTCGGCTGAAAAAGTGGAAAAAGTAGTCAGGCCGCCGAGAAATCCGGTAATCGCGAACAGACGCCACTCCGGTGAAATGCCAGTATGACTGCTGAAAAAAGCAACGGCAAGACCGACCAGATAACCGCCAGCCAGATTCGCAAACAAAGTACCAAAAGCGATCTGTGGATTAACCAGGTTAAACCACAGGCCCAACCACCAGCGAAGCCACGCACCCATCGCGGCACCTGCGCCAACGGCGAGCCAGCTCATCATTTACCGGCGTCCTTGTGCTCGTCTTTGTTCGATACAGCAGCCCATTTCGCCAGCGCCGTATCGTCAGTGGAACGTGCATCCACCCAGCGTGCGCCTTGCGGGGTTTGTTCCTTCTTCCAGAACGGTGCATCGGTTTTCAGGTAATCGATGATGAATTCGCAGGCAGAGAACGCCTCGCCGCGATGCGCGGAGGTAACGGCGACCAGGACGATTTGCTCCAGTGGCAGCAAAGGGCCAACGCGATGGATCACCAATGCGTCGAAAATCGGCCAGCGCACCCTGGCTTGCTCGACGATATTCTGCAAGGCTTTTTCGGTCATGCCGGGATAGTGTTCCAGCTCCATCTCGGCCACGCTGGAACCGTCGTTCATGTCGCGCACAGTACCGATGAAGGTAACCACCGCGCCTACCTGCGGGCTGTTGGCGCGCAAGTCTGCGACTTCCTTGCTGACATCGAAATCTTCGGTTTGAACGCGTATCGTCATGATGTTCTCTCGGTCTTGCCTAGCTTGCCTGCTATTTATTTTCAGAAATCAGCCGCCAGTGACAGGAGGGAAAAACGCGACTTCGCCGCCGTCCTTGATGGTAGCCGCAGCATCGGTCATTTCCTGATCGTAAGCCATGCGCAAAGAACGTCTGTCGGCTAACGCTTCTGCCCACACGCCGCCGCGTTGCTGTAAAAATGCACGTACGCCGCCCACGGTAGTGACATCGGCCGGTACGATAACGGACTCTTGGGATACGCCGAGTGCTTCACGCACACTGGCAAAAAATCGAAGTTGAATGTTCATTTGTATACTCAGTGCATCAAATCGCTGAATGAAATAAATCGCACGATGTCGCCTTTTGCAATCGCCTTGCCCGGTGGATTATCGATCAAGCCGTCGCCCCATACGGTCGACGTCAATACGCCGGAACTCTGGTTGGCGAATAGATCCAGACCACCTTCAGCATTGATTTTCGCACGCAAAAATTCATTGCGCCGGTCGCCTTTCGGCAAGTCGAAATCAGCACGCATCAAATAGGCTTGTGGCGCGACATCAGCCACACCTTGCAAGCGCAGAATGAACGGACGCACAAACAGCAGAAAGGTAACAAAACTCGACACCGGATTACCCGGCAAGCCAAGGAAAAACGCGGTGTCGTTCGTCGTGTCGGATGTGCCTGCGCGCCTGACCTCGCCAAACGCGAGCGGCTTGCCCGGCTTGACGGCGATCTGCCACATGTTCAGATGTCCTTCGGCCTCTACCGCCGGCTTGATGTGATCTTCTTCGCCCACCGATACGCCGCCTGACGTGATGATCAGATCGTGTTCGGCCGCAGCACGGCGCAAGGTGTCGCGCGTGGCAGCCAGTGTGTCAGGCACGATGCCGTAGTCGGTGATATCGCAACCGAGATTTTCCAGCAAACCGCGCAAGGTAAATTTATTCGAGTTATAGATCGCCCCCGGCTTCAATGCATCGCCCGGCATCGCAAGTTCGTCACCGGTGAAAAAGACAGCGACGCGCAATTTGCGCACGACTGGCAATTGCGCCAGGCCGACCGACGCCGCCAAACCCATCTCTTGCGCGCGCAGACGCTGGCCCGCCGACAAAATTGTACTGTCGGCACGTATATCTTCGCCAGCACGGCGTATCCATTCTCCGGATTGCGGTGCGTGTTTGACGGTAACCAGATCGCCGTCGGCATCTTTCGATGCGACGCAGACTTCCTGCATCACGACTGCATCCGCACCCTGAGGAATCATGGCGCCGGTAAAAATACGCGCGGCGCAACCGGCTTCCAAAGGTTGACCAACATGACCGGCGGGAATGCGCTGACTGACGCGTAAAGTCGCTTCTCCACTAACGCAATCTGCAGCGCGCACTGCGTAGCCATCCATCGAGGTGTTATCGACCGGTGGCACATCCAGTTGCGACGTTTGAGCCACGGCAAGAATGCGGCCATTGGCTTCCAGTGTAGGCAGAATGTTGGTTTCGGTAATCTGCCTTGCCGAAGCAAGCAGAAAAGCTAATGCTTCGGCAACGCTCAACATCGGTTTTGGCTCAGTCATGCTTGGCTCGATAATCTGTTGAAAGAACGCGTAAAGAAGAGATCATGCAAAGAAACCAGCAGCACACAATGCTGCTAGCCTGATCTTACAGGTCGGTATTCGCAGAGATGAAGGCTTTCATCTTGTTGATATCAGTTGTCATCACTTCAAAGCGTTGCGGCAAATCTTCAATGTTTTCGAAGCCGGCCGGGCGTTCTGCATCGCGCCCCAGAGCTTCGCGTATCGTTTCGTTGAACTTCGCTGGCAAGGCTGTTTCCAGCACGATCATCGTGACGCCCGGCGTCAGATGTTCACGTGCGACCTTGACGCCATCGGCGGTGTGCGTGTCTATCATCAAGTCATATTTGGCTTGCAGATCACGTATGGTCGCGAGGCGATCCGTGTGTGTGGATTTACCGGAAACAAAACCGAACTGTGAAATATTTTTGAACTCGTCGCCATCGCTGCCCGGCTTGCCGGACAGATCGAAGCCACCTTGTGTTTCCACTTTATGGAACAAGGCACGCACGCGCTCGCCGTCACGATTCAACAGATCAAAGATGAAGCGTTCAAAGTTCGACGCTTTGCTGATATCCATACTCGGGCTGGTGGTGTGATAGGTCTCGGCCGACTTACGGACCCGGTATACACCGGTGCGGAAAAATTCATCCAGCACGTCGTTCTCGTTGGTTGCCGCAACCAGTTGATGTATAGGCAAGCCCATCATGCGCGCAATGTGACCGGCGCAGATATTGCCGAAATTGCCGGACGGTACGGTGAACGATACTTTTTGTTCGTTGCTGGTGGTCGCACTCAAGTAGCCACGGAAGTAATAGATAACCTGCGCCACAACACGCGCCCAGTTGATCGAATTAACAGTGCCGATTTTTTGCTTCTGCTTGAACTCGTGGTCATTCGAAACAGCCTTGACCATATCCTGGCAATCATCGAATACACCATCGACCGCAATGTTAAAAATATTCGGGTCTTGCAGACTGAACATTTGTGCAGTCTGGAATGCACTCATCTTTTTGTGCGGCGACAGCATGAAGACACGGATGCCCTTCTTGCCGCGCATCGCGTACTCTGCAGCGCTGCCTGTATCGCCAGAGGTCGCGCCGAAAATATTCAATTCTGCATGTTGCTTGGCCAGCGTGTACTCGAACAGATTGCCGAGCAATTGCATCGCCATGTCCTTGAACGCCAGCGTCGGGCCATTTGACAGCGCTTGCAGCATCAACTTGCTGCCGTCTTTTTCTTCAACCAAACGCAGCGGCGTGATACGCGAAGCTTCTTCGCCGTGACGCACATTGCGATATACATCCGCGGTGTAGGTCTTGTGCACGAGTGCATGCAAATCCGCTTCCGGAATATCGGTGGCGAATTTTTTCAATACTTCGAATGCCAGGTCGGCATAAGACAGCGTGCGCCATGCATCGAGTTCTGCGCTCGTAACTTGCGGATATTCAGCCGGCAAATACAAACCGCCATCAGGCGCAAGACCGCCGAGCAGGATTTGAGAAAAGGATTGGGCAGCGGACGCACCGCGAGTCGAGATATATTGCATGTCGTGGGATAGGCTCAAAGGCATAAAAGCAAGCCCTCATTATAACTGCAGCGACGTTCTCTTTCTGCGTTTTGCTGAGTGAGCGCCAAGATGAGGTTCAGATACAAAGCCGATGCAATCCAAATACCGTCCAGAAATAAAAAGGCGCTCAATTGAGCGCCTTTTTATTTCGTACTGATTTCTAACTGCTTCGTAGATGTATCCAAGCAAACATCAGCTCAAATGCTCAAGACGGATCTTGGTGACTTTACCCAAAACGGTAGGCAAGGCTTCGATTTTCTTGATCGCAGCTTCGACGTTTTTCTCCTGGGTCTGATGCGTCAGCATGATGATGTCGGTTTGTGTTTCACCCAGCGCCGGTTCTTTTTGCAACATGGCATCGATGGAAATTGTCGATTCCGCTAGGATGCTGGTGACATTCGCCAGCACGCCGAGTTTGTCAGCCACATGCATGCGCAGGTAATAGCTGGTCGTTACTTCGGAAATAGGCAGGATAGGCGTATCCGTCATCGAATGCGGCTGGAACGCCAGATGTGGCACACGGTGCGCCGGCTGTGCATCGGCCAGACGCGTGATATCGACCAGATCGGCGATCACGGCAGAAGCGGTAGGTTCTGCACCTGCCCCTTTGCCGTAGTACAAAGTCGCGCCGACGGCATCGCCCTGCACCAGCACTGCATTCATCGCCCCTTCGACATTGGCGATCAAACGCTTGGCAGGAATCAAGGTCGGATGCACACGCAATTCAATACCGTTCGTTGTACGTTTCGCGATACCGAGCAATTTGATGCGATAACCGAGTTGTTCTGCATAACGGATATCGACCGCTTCCAGCTTGGTGATGCCTTCGACGTGTGCCTTGTCGAACTGCACAGGAATACCGAATGCTATCGCAGCCATCAGCGTCGCTTTGTGAGCGGCATCGACGCCTTCGATATCGAAGGTCGGATCGGCTTCAGCGTAACCCAGGCGTTGCGCTTCTTTCAAAACGGTGTCGAAGTCCAGGCCCTTGTCGCGCATTTCGGACAGGATGAAATTGGTGGTGCCATTGATGATGCCGGCTATCCATTCGATGCGGTTTGCGGTCAAGCCTTCGCGCAATGCCTTGATGATAGGAATACCACCAGCGACTGCTGCTTCATAGGCTACCATTACGCCTTTTTCTTGCGCGGCCTTGAAGATTTCATCGCCGTGTATTGCCAGCAAAGCCTTGTTGGCAGTAACGACGTGCTTGCCATTGGCAATCGCCTTCAAGACCAGATCCTTGGCGATGCCGTAACCACCTATCAATTCGATGACGATATCGATGTCTGGATTATTGACTACCAAATTGCCATCATTGACGATTTCGCATTGCGCGCCGACCAACTCTTTGGCACGTGCAACATCCAGATCTGCCACCATCACGATTTCAATGCCGCGTCCGGCGCGACGGGAAATCTCTTCCTGGTTGCGCTTCAAGACATTGAATGTGCCTGCACCTACGGTGCCGATTCCTAGCAAACCTACTTTGATGGATTTCATAATTTCTACTTGATTAAGTTCAGGTGAGCGGATGTCGAATACAACACGCGCTCGTTAAACTGGCGAACGCGCTGCTAATGGTGAAAAGCTCAGCCCAGACGTTTGCGATAGCCTTCGAGAAAATGCGCAATGCGGCCGATCGCCAATGTTAAATCGTCGGAATTCGGCAGGAATACTACCCTGAAATGATCAGGGGTCGGGCAATTAAAGCCTGTGCCCTGCACAATCAATACGCTTTCCTCAGCCAGCAATTGATAGGCGAAATCCTGATCATCCTTGATCGGATACATCTGCGGATCAAGACGCGGGAACATGTACAAGGCCGACTTCGGCTTGACGCAAGTTACGCCAGGAATGTCGGTCAACAGCTTGTGCGCCAGATCGCGCTGACGCAGCAAACGCCCGCCGGGACCGACCAGATCATTGATGCTTTGATAGCCGCCAAGCGCGGTTTGAATTGCATACTGACCAGGCACGTTGGCGCACAGGCGCATAGACGCCAGCATATTCAAGCCTTCGATGTAATCCTTGGCGTAACGCTTCTCGCCCGAAACGATCATCCAGCCTGCGCGGTAGCCGCAAGCGCGGTAATTTTTCGACAAACCGTTAAATGTAATGAACAGCACATCATCAGCGAGAGAAGCCAGCGAAGTATGTGTCTCGCCGTCGTACAGCACTTTGTCATAGATTTCATCGGCGAAAACGATCAGTTGATGCTGACGCGCAACTTCGACGATCTGCTGCAGCAATTCAACCGGATACAGTGCACCGGTTGGATTGTTTGGATTGATGACGACGATCGCCTTGGTATTCGAATTGATCTTTTTCTTGATGTCTTCGATATCCGGGAACCAGCCAGCCTGTTCATCACAGACGTAATGCACAGGCGTGCCGCCTGACAAACTGACTGCGGCCGTCCACAACGGATAATCGGGCGACGGGACCAGCACTTCGTCGCCAGTATTCAGCAAAGCATTGACGCTCATCACGATCAACTCGGATGCGCCGTTGCCCAGATAGATATCGTCGATAGTCACGCCGGCGATTTTCTTTTCCTGCGTGTACTGCATAATCGCCTTGCGCGGCGCGAACAAGCCTTTGGAATCGGTATAACCCGACGCGTTCGACATATTGCGTATCATGTCTTGCACGATTTCATCAGGCGCGTCGAAACCGAAAGTGGCAAGGTTGCCGATGTTCAGCTTGATGATCTTGTGACCGTCTTCTTCCATCTGCCGCGCTTTTTCCAGCACGGGTCCACGTATGTCATAACAAACGTCAGCAAGTTTTTTCGATTTCTGGATCGGTCGCACAGCGGTGTTCCTTGTTATTTTTAGAGTATCGATACACGATCCGATTCGCTCTAATGAAAACGCCGGTTCGTCACAGCCATCGATATTGGATCGACAACCGGAGCCCGGCGAAAATGTCGCGCTGCAATGTTGCAGCGCGAAAGAGGTCCATTTTGCCGAAAGCGACCGATTTTATCAATCGCTAAAGGCTGATTTAAAGCCGAAAACGTTACAATAAGCGTTCTTTATCTTCTAACTATCGGAATATGGCTCAGTTGATTCCGATTTATATTCTTCCCATACCGTTATGAAGCTCCACAACACCAGTACCCAGCAATATCAAACCGTTACCTCGTACGAAGAAAACGGCGTCGAAATCAATCTGATCCCGTTTAGTACCAGTCTGGTTGTTCTGCCTGAAATAGCACCGGCGGCATGGTCTGTAAGCTCTTTCGATGCACTGACCATAGAAAATTTTGAGCAAATCAATACGATCTCGCCAGACGTGGTCATTCTCGGCACCGGCACTCGCCAACGCTTTGTCCATCCACGTCTGATAGCCCCGCTGACAGCGCGTCGCATCGGTGTCGAATGCATGGACAATCAGGCCGCCTGTCGCACCTACAACATTCTGATGGCCGAAGGCCGCAAGGTAGCCCTGGCCCTGATTTTCGAAGCCTGAAACAAGATACTGAAGCTGTCGCGTCGCCCTAGCTGCTGCAGGGTGCTTGCAGCAGCACTCAACTCTGTTGCCTGGCTGGCCAGTTGCAGCCATTCAGGGCGGCCCGGGCATCGTGAACTATCACGCCAAATTATTGTCATTTCCATACCGCAGCACAGGCTTGGATGCTGTATTGATTCAAACGCAAGGCAAAAAGAAACTTTTTCAAGTTTCATTGCTTGAAGGACAAAAACTCGCCCCCATGTTCGGTCCTGGCCGCACAATTTATCTTCATTCGCATACAGGAATGACAACAAATCGATGGGCTTTGATGCGCTACACACAGCGCCGATAGCATCGACAGAGAGAGTGATAACAAATGGATCAAGACACATCCGTGGCAGAGCGCCCTTCGGCAGTCAACAAGACCGTACCGGATTTTTCAGCCGCGATGACCGGTGATCGGACATTTCAACTAGCTGATTACAAAGGAAAAAATATTGTCCTGTACTTTTACCCCAAGGACAACACGCCTGGTTGTACAACAGAAGGCATTCAATTCCGCGAAATGTATCCGCAATTCCAGCAAGCCAACACCGAAATTTTCGGTGTCAGCCGGGACAGCATCCGCTCGCACGAGGGTTTCAAGGCCAAACTAGAGATGCCCTTCCAGCTGATCTCCGATCCGGATGAAACGCTGTGCGCAATGTTCGATGTCATGAAGATGAAAAATATGTATGGCAAGAAAGTACGCGGCATCGAACGCTCAACTTTTATCATTGACGAGTCGGGCAAATTGGTGAAAGAATGGCGTGGAGTAAAAGTGCCTGGACACATCGATGAAGTACTGGAGTTTGTGAAGGCTCTTGCATAGGTTTGCAGAAACCCATTGAATTCAAAAGAATTTTTCTTCAAGAAAGCCGTTTGCGGATATGGCCACGAGCCTGCCCAAACGGCTTTTTTACTTTTCGATTTGTATCTTCTTCATTTTTCCACCGCTGCATCTCTCTTTAAATCTGTTCCTCCATCTTTTTTTCACCTCGTCGTCACCAGTCGTACCCGTTTTCATGTTTTCAAACTTACTAGATCGAGGTCCTGATGCCACTGCCTAAATTACCAAGCAAACCTGCTGCATTGCTGTCACCACAAGACTATCCGAAGGCGGATAAGGACAAGATTGTCAAAGCATTGACATTGATTGAGCCGACAGCACGCATTAGCCAACCTGCACCCGCTCCCGTTCGCGCCAAAATCGTAGAGAAAGCACCGGCCGAAAAACCGCGTGCAGTTTCTGCGCAAACCGTGGCGATTGCACCGAAATCCGGCACACGCCGCCCGGTAGATAAGTCTGGCGTTAAGAAATTATTTGTACTTGATACCAACGTGTTGATGCACGATCCGACATCGCTGTTCCGTTTTGAGGAGCACGACGTCTATCTGCCTATGATGACGCTGGAAGAGTTGGACGATCACAAAAAAGGCATGTCGGAAGTTGCACGCAGCGCGCGCCAGGTATCGCGTTCGCTGGATGCACTGGTCAGCGGCATTGAAGAAAATGCGATCGATGATGGCATTCCTTTATCTAAGCTAGGCAACAAGGACGCCAAAGGCCGTTTGTTCTTCCAGACCAAATTGCAAAACGTCACCTTGCCGGAAGGCCTGCCTATGGGCAAGGCCGATAACCAGATTCTCGGTGTGGTGCGTGCGCTGGAATCGCAATATCCAGGTCGTCCTATCGTGCTGGTATCAAAAGACATCAACATGCGCATCAAGGCGCGCGCGATGGGCTTGCCGGCTGAAGAATACTTCAACGATCACGTGCTGGAAGATACCGACCTGCTCTATTCCGGCATCATGCAATTGCCGGATGATTTCTGGATCAAGCATGCGAAGGGTATGGAGTCGTGGCAGGAAAACAAGCACGGCAGCGGCTACACCTTCTATCGTTTGAGTGGTCCGGTTGTCCCTGCGATGCTCGTTAATCAATTTGTCTTCATGGAACCCAAAAATGGTGAAGCATCGTTCTACGGCCAGGTGCGCCAGATCAATGGCAAGACGGCGGTTATCCAGACCTTGCGCGACTATGCGCATACCAAGAATGGCGTTTGGGGCGTAACTGCTCGCAATCGCGAACAGAACTTTGCGCTGAATCTGCTGATGGATCCTGAATGTGATTTTGTCACGCTACTCGGTCAAGCCGGTACTGGTAAAACCTTGCTCGCACTCGCAGCCGGTTTGGCCCAAGTACTGGAAACCAAGCTTTACAGCGAAATCATCGTGACTCGCGTCACAGTGCCGGTCGGCGAGGATATCGGCTTCTTGCCGGGTACGGAAGAAGAGAAGATGTCGCCGTGGATGGGCGCGTTCGACGACAATTTGGAAGTGCTGAACAAGTCCGACAACGACGCCGGTGAATGGGGTCGTGCCGCAACGCAGGATCTGATTCGTTCACGCATCAAGATCAAGTCGCTCAACTTCATGCGCGGTCGTACCTTCGTCAACAAGTTCCTGATCATCGATGAAGCGCAAAACTTGACGCCTAAGCAGATGAAGACATTGGTTACCCGCGCAGGTCCGGGTACCAAGATCGTCTGTCTCGGTAATATTGCACAAATTGATACACCATACCTGACTGAAGGCTCCAGCGGCTTGACCTACGTTGTGGATAGATTCAAGAGTTGGGGGCACGGTGGTCACGTTACTCTGGCACGCGGCGAACGTTCACGTCTGGCTGATCACGCGAGTGAAGTTTTGTAAAATACGTATTTTAAAGTCCTAAGCATCGGATACAAAAAAGCCTGCTGAATCAGCAGGCTTTTTTTATGGATCAATATTTTCCCACTAACCAGACATTACAAAACCAACGTTCCCAGCCACCATGCAATTGCGGCCATAAAAGCGGAGGCAGGAATTGTGAAAATCCAGGCCCAGACGATATTACCGGCGACACCCCAGCGCACTGCGGACATTTTCCGCGAAGCACCGACGCCAACAATCGCGCCGGTAATCGTATGTGTAGTCGAAACTGGGATACCTAGTGCAGTCGCCAGGAACAAGGTAATCGCACCACCAGTTTCCGCGCAGAAGCCACCTACCGGTTTCAGCTTGGTGATTTTTTGCCCCATGGTTTTGACAATACGCCAGCCACCGAACAGGGTACCCAGACTGATCGCGCAATAGCAACTGACGACAACCCACCAAGGCAAAGCTTCATCCGCGGTTGAAACGCCAGCAGCGATCAACAACATCCAGATAATACCCATGGTTTTTTGCGCATCATTACCACCATGTCCCAGGCTATACATCGCCGCCGAAGCCAGTTGCAAGCGGCGGAACCATTTATCCACATGGCGCGGCGTAGATCGGACAAACAACCATGACACCAGAATCATCATCAACGAACCGAAGATAAAGCCCAGCAACGGTGACAAGACGATGAAGGCCAAAATTTTCAGCAGGCCCGACGCGATCAATGCATCGGTACCTGACTTCGCGACAGCAGCACCTACCAGGCCTCCGATCAAGGCGTGGGACGAAGACGACGGCAAGCCGAAATACCAGGTCACGGCATTCCAGATAATGGCACCCATCAATGCACCGAAGACAACGTAGTGATCAATCACAATCGGATCGATCGTCCCCTTGCCGATCATCGACGCCACTTTAAGGTGGAACACTCCGATCGCAATAAAATTGAAAAACGCCGCCATCATCACTGCGTTTTGCGGCTTCAAGACACCAGTAGACACCACGGTCGCAATCGCATTTGCTGCGTCGTGGAAGCCATTCATGAAATCGAACACCAACGCCAACGCAATCAAAAAGGCGAGGACATAAAGGCTCATGTTAAGAGTTTGCATGGATTTTTAATTTCTGTTCTATCTGCGCGCGGCGCCAAAGATGCTGGCAACCGCGTAACTTGCAAGATGTGACTCGGTAGAGCTATCCGAACCGGTTGCAGTGAAAATACGTTTAAATTCTCAAGCGTTTTCTACGATGATGCCTTCGATAATATTGGCAACATCTTCGCAACGATCGGTGACGGTTTCCAGCAATTCGTAAATCGCTTTCAGTTTGATCAAATTGCGGACATCCGGCTCTTCACGGAAAAGTTTCGACATCGCAGCGCGCATCACGTGATCGGCATCGGATTCGAGGCGATCGATTTCTTGGCAGATGGCCAGAATTTCGCGTGAGTTATCCATGTTATGCAACAAGGCTACGGCTGCTTTTACTTTTTCGGTACACGCCAGGCACAGTTCGGCCAGACGTTTGGCTTCCGGCGTGATGGCCTTGATGTCGTACAAGGAAATGGTCTGCGCTGCATCCTCAAGCAAGTCGAGAATGTCATCCATGCGTGTAATCAGTTGATGGATATCGTCACGATCCAGCGGCGTGATAAAAGTCTTGTGCAGCGCATCCAGCGTGGCGTGCGTCACCTTGTCGGCCTGCTTCTCAATACCTTCGATCGCATGCACGCGGATCTCCAGATCGTCGAAATTCGTCATCAAGGCCACCATCTCTTTTGCACCCTTGACACAAAATTCTGCGTGCTCATTGAAGAGATCGAAAAATTTGCCTTCTTTAGGCATCAGTCGTCCAAACATGATTTCTCTCTTTGAATATTAAAACGTTGAAATGAGGTGATGCGCACGCAATGCTCTGGTGCTGCAAGAAAATATTTAAGACCTTGAGATCGCTTTCATCAGTAACAACGCATCAATCACCTTGATACAGTGCCGCCGAGCCAGTGTAATTTTCGAACTTGGTGTATTGACCAAGGAAGGTAAGACGCACGCTGCCGATAGGACCGTTACGCTGCTTGCCGATAATGATTTCGGCGGTGCCTTTATCAGGTGAATCAGGGTTATATACTTCATCGCGATAGATGAACAAAATCACGTCAGCATCCTGTTCGATAGCGCCGGATTCACGCAAATCGGACATCACAGGACGCTTGTTCGGGCGCTGCTCCAGTGAACGGTTCAACTGTGAAAGTGCAATAACCGGGCAATTCAATTCTTTGGCCAGCCCTTTCAAGCTACGCGAAATTTCAGAAATTTCTGTCGCACGATTTTCGCCGGATGAATTGGCGGACATCAGTTGCAGGTAATCGATGATGATCAGGCCGAGCTTGCCGCATTGACGAGAAAGGCGACGCGCACGGGCGCGCAATTCGATCGAGTTCAGCGCCGGCGTTTCATCGATGAACAATTGTGCATCGTTCATTTTTTGAATCGCATGGGTCAGACGCGGCCAATCTTCATCGACCAGGCGGCCGGTACGCAGACGATGCTGATCCAGGCGTCCGACCGAACCGAGCATACGCATCGCCAACTGCGTGCCGCCCATCTCCATCGAAAAGACCGCAACCGGCAAACCGCTTTCAATCGCCACCGTTTCACCGATATTGATCGAGAATGCGGTTTTTCCCATCGATGGACGACCGGCGACGATAATCAGATCGCCAGGTTGCAAACCTGATGTCATACGGTCCAGATCAGCAAACCCGGTAGGCACACCGGTGATATCGCTGGTGCTGTCACGGCTGTACAGCTCGTCGATACGTTCAACGACTTGCGTCAGCAGAGGCTGAATCTCTTGAAAGCCTTGCGCACCTCGTGCGCCCTCTTCCGCAATGGCAAAGATTTTGGACTCGGCCTCATCCAGCATCTGCTTGACTTCCTTGCCTTGCGGATTGAATGCATTGCCGGAAATTTCATCCGACACGGTAATGAGTTTGCGCAGCACGCCACGGTCGCGCACGATCTCGGCGTAACGCCGGATATTGGCAGCGGATGGCGTATTTTGCGCCAGCGCATTGAGGTAGGAAACGCCACCGATCTCGTCTGCCTTGCCGCTATTCGTCAATGCTTCAAAAACAGTGATGACGTCAGCCGGACGGGACGCATTGATCAACTTGACGATGTGTTGAAAAATGATCCTGTGATCGTAACGATAGAAATCGTCCTGATGAACGAAGTCGGCGATCCTGTCCCACGCCGCATTGTCCAGCAGTAAACCGCCAAGGACAGATTGCTCGGCCTCTATCGAATGCGGAGGAACGCGGAGGGAATCTACTTGCGGATCGGCACGGTTATTCATGGCGCGAATTATACCTGCTACGAGCGAGCGCTTTCAAAAAATGGGCAATAAAAAAGCCGGGAAAACCCGGCTTTTCAGCGGCAGCAAGTGCCAGACAACTTTTTAACAAACTTAAGCTTGTTCGCCTACGACAGAGATCGTGACTTCGATCACTACGTCTGTGTGCAACGAAACTGACACAACGTGCTCGCCAGTGGTTTTCAGCGGGCCGGTTGGCAAGCGAACTTGCGCCTTTTCAACTGCGAAACCTTGTTTGGTCAACGCTGCAGCGATATCGGCATTGGTGACTGAACCGAACAAACGGCCGTCAACACCCGATTTTTGCGAAACTTGAACAGTTTGACCGGTCAATTTTTCGCCTTGCGCTTGCGATGCTGCCAATTTTGCAGCGGCGATTTTTTCCAGTTCTGCGCGTTTGACTTCAAATTCAGCAACGGCAGCGGTCGTAGCACGACGAGCTTTGCGTTGTGGAATCAGGAAGTTACGTGCGTAGCCGTCTTTGACTTTAACGACTTCACCGAGGTTGCCGAGATTAACGACTTTTTCTAACAGAATGATTTGCATGTTTTTCTCCTATTGCAGTCGTTAATTAAGCGTGGTGCAAATCGGTGTACGGCAACAACGCGAGGAAACGTGCGCGCTTGATTGCTGTATCGACTTGACGTTGATAGATTGCTTTGGTGCCGGTCAAGCGTGCTGGCATGATTTTGCCGTTTTCTTGAACGAAATCTTTCAATGTGTCCACGTCTTTGTAATCAACTTGTTCTACATGTGCAGCTGTGAAGCGGCAGAATTTTTTACGCTTGAACAAAGGGTTCTGTTGTTTGCGTTTTTCTTTGAGTTTGCTTTTATCGAACTTTTTACCGAATGCCATTTTGGGCTCCTGGATCTAAATGTGTGGTCTCGAAATCTGTGAGATGGAAAACAAGGCTTTTGCTGTTACGGCTCTTACGCGCCAGGAAACCGGTGAACTGAAATGTTCCGCCTAACTCGGCTTGATTGAATCTGCCTGAAATTTCTCCCGCGGCAATCGCGGCAATCTCAAACTCGACCAATCGTGGAACACCTGCTTCATTCTGTTGCGAACTGTGCAGCAAAACTGCTGACACAATCGGGACACCTGCCGGTGTATAGCGCAAAATTTCACGCTCGGCGATGGTGGCTACGATTTTGCAATGATTCTGAAGCTGATTCACTCTCCTGATACGTCGTTGCAATAATTAGGCAGCAGGTGCCTCGGTACGATGGCTCTTGGCAGCATCTTCCTTCTGCACAGCCTTCATCATTGGCGATGGCGTTGTTTCAGCCTTCTTCAATTTCACGGTCAGATGGCGCAGAACGGCATCGTTGAATTTGAAGCCGGTTTCGATTTCAGCCAGTGTTTCGCCATCACATTCGATGTTCAGGCAGACGTAGTGGGCTTTAGCCAGTTTTTGGATCAGGTACGCCATTTGACGGCGGCCCCAGTCTTCCACGCGATGAACAACACCACCGCGTGCGGTGACGATGCCTTTGTAGCGTTCGATCATTGCAGGCACTTGCTCGCTTTGATCCGGATGGACGATAAATACGATTTCATAATGACGCATGTAAGCTCCTTTTGGACGGATTTGAAGATTGCCCACCTCGGCGTCAAGACGAGTGTGGGAAGAGGAAAACGCGCAATCATACGCCTTCACGGCAAAAAACTCAACGCTTTCAAGCATTTATCGCGCGGCAGCCTGCATTTTCCTTGGGGAAATAAGCGAATTTGCTTGCGTTCCGGCATGCACTGTATAAAAATACAGACTGTCTATATAAACAGTTTAATAGACGCCCTACGGTAACGCGTATCTATAAATCGATATCGCTACCTCACGCAAGACTCAAGCTAGGCCACGCAATGATCAAACTGACAGCCCGCCAGGAACAAATCCTGAACCTGATCCGCGACGCGATTGAAAACACTGGTTTTCCGCCGACGCGTGCCGAAATTGCCACGGAACTCGGTTTTCGGTCCGCCAATGCCGCAGAAGAACATCTGCAGGCACTGGCACGCAAAGGCGCGATTGAGATTTCACCAGGAACTTCACGCGGCATACGCTTGCGCGATGTCGGCAGCAATGGTGAAGAGCGCTATCCAGGCAGACAGATGGCTTTGCCACATCCGGCATTGATGCAATTGAGCTTGCCGCTGGTTGGTCGCGTTGCTGCCGGCTCACCGATCCTGGCGCAAGAACATATTGAAGCTACCTATAACGTGGATAAATCATTGTTCTCCGCCAAACCCGACTATCTGCTGAAAGTTCGCGGCATGTCGATGCGCGACGCGGGTATTCTCGATGGCGATTTGCTGGCGGTGAAAAAAATCGATAGTGCAAAAAATGGGCAAATTGTCGTGGCGCGCCTGGGTGACGACGTCACCGTCAAGCGTTACAAGAAGACCGGCTCCTTGATTGAACTGTTACCTGAAAATCCAGATTTCCAACCTATCCGCGTCAATCTTGAGCACGATGATTTTGCGCTGGAAGGATTGGCTGTTGGCTTGATGCGTAGCTGGCACTAAGCACTTAGGTTTTCGTCGCGGTTGCTGTTTATCTAAATTTTCAAACGGCGCCGCAAGTGCCGTAGTCATCGGCATCTGCGACTTGTATCTACATCTTCATGCGCATCTATAAAGATGAAGCGCAAACCTATTTTTTACACTTCGCCAAAATCTGCTTTGCGATTCCGCGCAGGATATTGACTTCTTCCGTCTCCAGCTGAGTGCGAGAGAACAGTCGCTTCAAACGCGGCATCAACTTCTTCGGATTATCTGCATCCAGAAAATCAATAGCCACCAACGCCTGTTCAAGATGGGCATACATGCCATCGATTTGCGTCATCCCCGCTGCTTCGCCTTGAAAACCGATAGTCGAATTCACAGCAAGCGTCTCGCCGATACCGGCCATCCGCGCCTCATATGCCACGACTTGTATAGCTTGCGCCAGATTCAAGGATGAATAGTCCGGATTAGCTGGAATGTTGATCAGGACATTGCATTTCTCAACGATCTCATTCGGCAAACCGAAGCGCTCATTGCCGAAAACTACAGCCGCACGCAAACTCGTTTCTTCATTTAGCCGCGTTGCCAAAGTGCGCGGTGAGATCACTGGCGGCGAAAACTCGCGCAGTCGTGCCGTCACTGCCGCCGCATAATTGCAATCGGTCAGCGCCTCTTCAATCGAGCCAACAATCCGTGCCGCTGCCAACACATCATTGGCACCGCTGGCAAAAGCAACCGCCTCTTCCTGCTGCACGACATCGGCAAAGCGCGGATTCACCAGCACCAGTTCGGAAAATCCCATGTTTTTAATCGCACGCGCGGCAGCCCCGATATTGCCGGGACGGCTGGTTTCGACCAAGATAAAACGCAGGCGATTGAAAAGAGGCGTGTCAGTTTGAGGCAGGTTCATTTAAAATAGCGGCATTGCGCGGTAAGAATCATGTCGAAATGGCATATCTATACCGCATCGCTCATTAATTTCAATTTAGGTGGTGCCATCTTCGCTTACGCGACGGCGCCGCCATTTTAACGGAATCTCTATGCATCCCATGCTTAATACGGCGGTTAAAGCGGCTCGCCGTGGCGCTGCCATCATCAACCGCGCATCCTTCGATCTTGACCGCGTCAAGGTTACGGAAAAAAATCCTAACGACTTCGTCACTGAAGTCGATCAGGCCGCCGAGCAAGCGATCATTGAGATTCTGAAAACTGCATACCCTGATCACGCAATCCTCGCAGAAGAATCAGGCGCATCCGCCAATCTGCACGACGACAATGAAAACGTCTGGATCATCGATCCGCTGGACGGCACCACCAACTTCATTCACGGCTTTCCACAATATTGCGTATCGATCGCGCTGCAACAACGCGGCCAGATCACGCAAGCTGTGATCTACGATCCAACCCGCAATGACCTGTTCACCGCAACCAAAGGTGGTGGTGCGTATCTGAATGAAAAACGCATACGCGTCACCAAGCGCGACAAAATCAACGATGCATTGATCGGCACCGGTTTCCCGTTCCGCGCAACTGACGATATCGACCAGTACCTGAAAATGTTCAAGATCATGTCGCAAAGCTGCGCCGGTCTGCGCCGTCCAGGTTCGGCAGCACTGGATCTGGCTTACGTTGCAGCAGGTCGTTTGGATGGCTTCTTTGAAAAAGGTTTGAAGCCATGGGATCTGGCGGCTGGCTCCTTGCTGATCACCGAATCCGGCGGCATCGTCGGCACTTTTGAAGGCGAATCGGATTACTTGTACAAAGGCGACATCCTTGCAGGTACGCCAAAAGTCTTCGCACAAATGGTTTCCTTGCTGAGCCCATATGCAAAATAAGTTGTTGTATTGAGTGAGCAGATTCTTGCGAGCTCAAGTTTGGCGAAGCTGATGAAGAGAAAACACTAACGCCCGAACAATAAGGCGACGATGTTTTCTCTTCATTTTTCTTTTGTGCTTTAGCGCTTCGGGTCACTGCGCAACCAAGTTAGATGCCAACTATTCCGCGGCATGCAGCACGCTGCTGTTATACTCGCCGCACGCGGCACCTCTCCAGTCACCTTGCCGCTGTCTAACGACCTCCGTATTCCAATCCCGTTTGCCTGCGACTGGCGCCCTCTGCGGCGACAGGCCGATATTTTTCTATTGAGTTCTCATGTTATTTACTGACCTCGGCCTGGCCGAAGGAATTGTGCGCGCTGTTACCGAAAGCGGTTACACCACTCCTACCCCGATTCAAGCACAGGCGATTCCCGCCGTGCTCGCTGGTGGCGATTTGCTGGCCGGCGCACAAACCGGCACTGGCAAAACTGCCGGCTTTACTCTGCCTATCCTGCATCGTCTTGCCACTACCGGTGTGCCGCATGCTTCGAAAACTGGCGCGCGTCCTATCCGCGCATTGGTCTTGACACCAACGCGTGAACTTGCCGCACAGGTTGAAGAAAGCGTACAAACCTACGGCAAATATTTGAACCTGAATTCCGCCGTGATTTTCGGCGGCGTCGGTATCAATCCGCAAATCAAGATGCTCAAGCATGGCGTCGATATCCTGGTTGCCACACCTGGCCGCCTGCTGGATCACATGCAACAAGGTACCGTCAACCTGACCAAGGTTGAAATTCTGGTCCTCGACGAAGCCGATCGCATGCTCGACATGGGCTTCATCAAAGACATTCGCCGCGTACTCGCGGTATTGCCTAAGACTCGTCAAAACCTGTTGTTCTCCGCGACCTTCTCCAACGAGATCAAGGCACTCGCCGATGGTTTGCTGAATTCGCCAGCGATGATCGAAGTCGCACGTCGCAATTCAACAGTCGAAGTCATCGAACAAAAAATCCATCCGGTTGACCGCGACAAGAAACACCCTATGCTGGCGCATCTGATCAAGACCAATAACTGGTCGCAAGTACTGGTCTTCACGCGCACCAAGCATGGCGCCAACAAACTGGTTGAACAACTGGAAAAAGACGGCATCAGCGGTATGGCGATTCACGGCAACAAGAGCCAGTCGGCGCGCACCCGTGCATTGTCAGAGTTCAAGGATGGCAGCTTGCAGGTTCTGGTCGCCACCGACATCGCCGCACGCGGGATCGACATCGATCAACTGCCGCACGTTGTCAATTACGACTTGCCGAATGTCCCGGAAGATTACGTGCATCGCATCGGTCGCACCGGCCGTGCTGGCGCAACCGGTGAAGCGGTGTCATTGGTGTGCGTCGATGAACTCGACATGTTGAAAGACATCGAAAAACTGATCAAGCGCAAATTGGTATCAGAAGTAATTCCTGGTTTTGAGCCGGATCTGAACGCCAAGCCGCAACCGATTCAGCGCCGCAGCAACGATGCCGCAGGCCGTAGACCGCAACAAGGTCGTGGCAATGCACCGGCAAAATCTGCCAAAGCACCGGGTGCTAAACCGAGCGGTCCGAATGGTCAGGCACGCAGTTTTGGCGGTAACGCCAACGCGCGTCCGGCAGCGCCGCATCGCTCAGGCGGCCGCGGCCGGTAAAATTCAACGCAGATGTAGAATCTGCGTTGATGCTCTAACTAAAAAGCCATGTCACGAACAATCTCGTGGCATGGCTTTTTTATTGATGCCCCATGGAAAGCTAGGCAAAAAACAGGCATGCGTGAATTACGCTGAAAACAGAGCCGCCCAGACAATAATTTCATTGAAGACTGCACCAGATATACTCCATACTGCCTGCTGCAAATCTCTACCGGCATCGGGACATCCTAAAGCGCATTACACCGCTGTAAATGTCGTAGAAAACATTCCATACTTTTAACGCAATGACAAAAAAAGAAATCGCAGAAAAACCGCAGCATTCACCATACATGCAGCAATATTTGCGCATCAAGGCCGAGCATCCAACGACCTTGCTGTTTTTTCGTATGGGCGATTTCTACGAACTTTTTTTCGAAGATGCAGAAAAATCTTCGCGCCTGCTCGGCATTACCCTCACCGCACGCGGCACATCCAACGGCAACCCAATCAAGATGGCCGGCGTGCCTTTTCATGCGGTCGATCAATATTTGGCCAAGCTGGTCAAGCTGGGTGAATCGATAGCGATATGCGAACAGATAGGCGATCCGGCCACCAGCAAGGGCCCTGTAGAACGCAAGGTCATGCGCGTAATTACGCCGGGTACGCTCAGCGATTCCGACCTGTTGCCGGAAAAATCCGAGCAGCCTTTGCTTGCGCTTTATAGCACCACGCAACGCAAGACCATCACCATCGGTATGGCATGGTTATCGATGGCGAGCGGTGCCTTGAAGTTGATGGAATTCTCTACCGATGCCGAGAATGCAGACACGCGACTGAAACATGAACTGGAGCGCATTGCCCCGGCTGAAATTCTATTGCCGGGCAACGTCAACGATTTATTCAATGAATTCGCCTTTGCCAAAAATACTACTGTCCCTGACTGGCACTTCGATATAGCGCACGGCACGAAAGCGCTGTACGAACAATTGAATGTAGCCGCACTCACCGGTTTCGGCGCGGAGCATCTGGGTGCTGCCATCGGCGCTGCCGGCGCATTACTGCTCTACGCACAATCCACGCAAGGAAAAGGCCTACAGCATGTGCGTACGCTGACGGTGGAAACAGAAAATGAATTCATAGGACTCGATGCCGCCACACGCCGCAATCTGGAACTGACTGAAACCATACGCGGTCAGGACGTCAATTCAGGCACGCTCTTTTCCTTGCTAGATCATTGCCGCACCGCGATGGGTTCGCGCCTGCTTCGCCATTGGTTGCATCACGCACGCCGCGATCAAACCGTCGCACGCGCACGTCATGCCGCGATCAATGCATTGATGCGCGCCGATGCAAGCACAGGGATTTCTTCGACCTTGGCGTCGGTACCCGACGTCGAACGCATCACCACCCGCATCGCGCTGCAATCGGCTCGTCCACGTGACCTGGCCGGCATGCGCGGCGGCTTGCAACAATTGCCGTCCTTGCGCGCCTATGTCTCTATGTGCAACAAGGATGCCGATGCACCTTTGTTGAAATCTATACACGATGCACTTGCCACCCCGAGCGAATGTCTGGATCTGATAGAACGTTCAATTGCAATGGAACCGGCCGCGATGGTGCGCGATGGCGGCGTGATTGCGCGCGGCTACGATGCCGAACTGGATGAGTTGCGCGGCTTATCGGAAAACGCCGGACAATTCCTGGTCGATCTGGAAACGCGTGAACGCGCACGCACAGGCATCAACAATCTGCGCGTCGAATACAACAAGGTGCACGGCTTTTACATCGAAGTCACGCATGGGCAGACCGACAAGGTGCCGGATGATTATCGCCGGCGTCAAACCTTGAAGAATGCCGAACGCTACATCACGCCCGAGCTGAAGGCATTTGAAGACAAGGCTTTGTCCGCGCAGGAACGTGCGCTATCGCGAGAAAAATATCTGTATGAACAAGTGCTGCAGCAAATGGCGCAGCACATTGGTACGCTGCAAAATATTGCACATGCGCTGGCGCAACTCGATACGCTGGTCGCGCTGACGGAACATGCTTTGCGTCACAACTGGTGTGCGCCGCAACTGGTCGCCGATCCGATGATCAAGATAGTGCAAGGCCGACACCCGGTGGTGGAAAACCATATCGAACGCTTCATCGCCAATGATTGCCTGTTGAGCGATGAAAGCAAGCTGCTGTTAATTACCGGTCCGAATATGGGCGGTAAATCGACTTACATGCGACAGGTTGCGTTGATAACCTTGCTGGCTTATATCGGCAGCTTTGTACCCGCTGCGAGTGCAGCTATCGGCCCTATCGATCGCATCTTCACGCGTATCGGCGCGGCGGATGATCTGGCTGGCGGCCGCTCCACTTTCATGGTGGAAATGACGGAATCGGCGGCCATATTGAATGGTGCTACAGAGAATTCCCTCGTCCTGATGGATGAAGTCGGGCGCGGCACCTCGACCTTTGACGGGCTGGCACTGGCATGGGCCATTGCCAAGCATTTGATCGACACTACCCGCAGCTTTACATTGTTTGCAACGCATTATTTTGAACTGACGCAACTGCCCGATGTCCATCCATCTGCCGCCAACGTGCACTTATCGGCAGTCGAGCACAAGGACAAGATTGTTTTCCTGCATGCAGTAGAAGCCGGTCCTGCATCCCAGAGTTATGGTTTGCAGGTGGCACAGCTCGCTGGTGTGCCGCAAGCGGTGATACGCGCAGCCCGCAAGCATCTGGCATCGCTGGAAGCCAACTCGATGCAGACGACGCCGCAGTTTGATTTGTTTGCCGATCCTGGCGGTGTAGCGCTGGCTGACGATGAAATACATGCGCAGCCATCTGCGGTTGAAGATGCGCTGGCGGCCATCAATCCGGATGCGTTATCGCCACGCGATGCATTGGATGCACTTTACAGACTGAAGGAACTGAGCAATCAGCATAAAGAATGAAGAAATATGTAGTTTCCTTGCTGATGACTTTTGCGCTGCTGCATCCTTTGTTTGCGCACAGCACACAGTCCAGTCCATTCAGCTTTGGCGTTATTGCCAAACCGCTCAAGGCAGTCACCGGAGAAAACATGGTGCGCGACGCCATCGCGGAAAGCGATGCCGACAACCTCGCCTTCATCGTGGCCAATGGTGTCAAGGCCGGCGATGAAAGTTGTAGCGACGAGGTTTATAAAAATCGTCGCAGCATGTTTGATAGCGCCAAAAACGGCTTGATCGTTTCCGTCACTGCCAGCGATTGGGCGCAATGCCTCAACACCAAGAATCGCTCGATTTCCGCTGAACGTCTGAGTCGTTTGCGCGATGTATTCTTTGCAGATGAATTCTCTTTTGGCGACAGCAAAATCCCTGTGGTGCATCAGTCCACAATGCCGAAGTTTCGCCTGTATGCCGAGAACATGCACTGGCGCATAGGCGACATCATGTTTGCAACGGTTAATCTGCCGTCGAACAATAATAACTACCTGAATGCGGCCGGTCGCAATAGCGAATTCGAAGACAGGCAAATTGCGAACAACGACTGGCTCAAGCGCATCTTTTTAACGGCAAAAATCAGCAAGCTGGATGGCGTTGTGATTTTTTGCGACGGCAATCCGCTGGCCCACGCCGAGCACTCATCGTTTTTCTCCGCCAGCAAACGCGAAGGATTTGCCGACGTGCGTCGGCAAATCACTGCATTTGCTGCGAAATTTCCGGGAAAGATACTGATTGTGCACAGCGATCTGGATGCGCGCCGTATGTCGACAAAGAAGGGAATAGACTGGAAGGCGAACATAGGTACACTGCACACCGAAGCACCTTGGATCAAGATTACTGTGGATTCGAACCAGCCACAGTTATTCGCGATGAAGCATCCATCGCTGCCCACACAGGCAACCCGTCGATAAGATTGCATATCACGGCAAAACTGAAGTAATCGACATGCAACAACTGAAATAAAAAAGGATGCGTTAAACGCATCCTTTTTTATTTCAACACCTGCTTTCTTCAAGCAGGTAGCAGACACTGATTAATGTACAGGGTGGGTACTGAAATGATCGCCTGCTTCTCCATCATCTTCATCCAGGCCATGGTGATGACCGTGCGCACCGTGTACATGCTCGTGCGCGATTTCTTCTTCGGTTGCAGCTCGCACTTCAGTGACTTTCAGAGTGAAGCGCAAAGCCATGCCGGCCAATGGGTGATTACCATCGAGTACCACCTTGTCATCCGCAATATCGGTCACGGTGAAAATCAACGGTTGTTCATCTTCATCTTCTGTTTCCGGTGAGCCTTCAAACTGCATGCCGACTTCCAGCGGTGTCGGCAGACGGCCGCGTGGCTCTATTTTCACCAGATTAGGATCGTAGTCGCCAAACGCGTCTTGCGGCTCAACCTGGATCGTATCTTCAAAGCCGACTTCCTTGCCGTCGAGCGCTTCTTCAATCTTCGGCAAGGTGTTTTCATAACCACCATGCAGGTAGACCATAGGGTCACGACTTTCTTCAATCAAATCGCCTTGCGCGTCTGACAATGTGTAATCAACGGTCACGACCGTATTTTTGGCAATCTTCATGATGATCCTTTCATTTTGTGTGGCGGCCATTATACCCTTGCGCATATGAGATGAATACCTCGCATCACCCTGCACTGCGCAGGCTGCCTATATAATGGCGCCATGAAAAAATTGACTCTTTTAGGCGGCATGACCGCGACAGAATTCCTGCGCGACTACTGGCACAAAAAACCTTTGGTGATTCGTCAAGCGATACCAGACTTTGAAGCACTGTTGTCGCGCGATGAATTATTCGATCTGGTGCAACGCGACGATGTTGAATCGCGCCTGATCACGCACGAAAAGCGGCACTGGAAGATGGACAACGGCCCTTTCGAGCAAGTTCCGCCATTGACACAGAAAAACTGGACCTTGCTGGTGCAAGGCGTCAATCTGGTCGACGCATCGGTCGATGCCTTGATGCGGCAATTCGATTTTGTCCCGGATGCTCGCCTTGACGATCTGATGATCAGCTACGCAACTGAGACCGGTGGTGTGGGTGCACATTTCGACTCTTACGATGTGTTCCTGCTGCAAGCGCACGGACAGAGGCGCTGGCGCATTAGTGCGCAGACTGATTTGACACTTGTCGACGACGTGCCGCTGAAGATCTTGAAGAACTTTCAAGCCGAAGAAGAATTCATTCTTGCTCCGGGCGACATGCTGTATCTGCCACCGCAATACGCGCATGAAGGCGTGGCGATGGATGAGTGCATGACTTATTCGATCGGTTTTCGCGCACCTTCCTATCAGGAGCTGGGCGAGGCATTTCTCGAATCGATGATCGATAGTATCGACCTGCCTGGCCGCTATGCAGATCCCGACCTGAAATTGCCAAAACATAAAGCCGAAATCAGCAATCTCATGCTGTCCCGCGTCAGCGCCGAATTGAACAAGGTGAAATTCACACAAGAAGACATCACTCTCTTTTTGGGTGAATACCTGTCCGAGCCCAAGGCACAAATCTTTTTCGATGCCCCGGAACCGCTTTTGACTAGCGTCCGTTTTATCCAAAAAGCCAAAAAAAATGGCGTAAAACTATCTCTTAAAACCCAGATGCTGCACCGCGGGAATTATGTCTTTATTAATGGCACATCCTTTGAAGTTGGCCAGCAAGACTTGGCAGTTCTTCAAGTTTTAGCCAACGAACGGGCGCTGTCCCATGTCATCGTTGAATCTGCATCCGAAGATGTCATCGACGCCCTGCAAACTTGGTACAAGGACGGCTGGCTGACTTTGCAATAGCGTAAAAAGAGCGAAGTTAGCTGAAGTAATCTGTGTCAGGCCAACCTCAATTCAGATATATCCGTGTCATTTTGTGACGAAAAAATATTATCAAGGCAGCACACTTACCAAAATGTAAAAGTGTTGTGTCACAAGCAAAAAGAAGCGCTATAATTATCGGTTAGGAAGGTTTCGTTTCATCGCACCGCAGCATTTGGTTCGAAATACATACGAAGCAACCTATAGAGCGATAATTACCGGTAATTATTCATCGCAATTAACATCAACCCTGACTCATTATTGAAAGATAATCATGACAAAATCCCTGTTGCTCGCATCCCTGTTGGCTATCGCTTTGACCGCTTGCTCGAAAAAAGAAGAAGCTCCTGCAACTCCAGCTGTTGAAGTCAATGTTACAGCACCAGCAGCTGAAGCAGCTCCTGCTGCACCAGCAGCTGAAGCAGCTCCTGCTGCACCAGCAGCTGAAGCAGCTCCTGCTGCACCAGCAGCTGAAGCGGCACCTGCTGCACCAGCAGCTGAAGCAGCTCCTGCAGCAAAATAATCCAGTTTTTTGGATGAAAAAGCCGACTTTAGAGTCGGCTTTTTTTATGTCTTTTTCGTATCGCGATGATACGACGCTCACAGTGACCAGCATCATCTAGTCGTCACATTCCACCCAGGAAAACCCTTCCTCCTGACACGCGATCATTACTTCGATTCGATCTGCTACCACGTCGGTTAGTGCGATTCTTGCAAGTTCAGGCGTATTGTTTTTAAGACTCAGATGAGCGCCGACTACACGCTTCAGTCTTGACTTGTCCAGTTGGTTCAAAATTTCACCGGCAGTCTGATTCGATAAGTGCCCGTAATCACCACCTATCCGATGCTTCAGCGAAGGCGGATAAGTTGAATCGCGCAGCATCTGCCGATCATGATTACACTCCAGCATCAAGGCATCGCAACTGGCCAGCGCCGCAATCAAATGCGAGGTCGCATGCCCGGCATCGGTCAACACACCCAACCTCAACGCGCCATTGCTCGCTACATACTGGACCGGTTCGCGCGCATCATGCGGGACGGTATAAGGTGACAGTTCCAGATCACCGATGGCAAAGGACGCGCCATCGCGACAGAAATGAATGTCCACGTCCTCGCAACGATCACGGGTTGCCTGATAAGTACCGAAAGTAAGCCAGACCGGCACGCGATGACGCCGAGCGAACTTGAATACGCCACCAACATGGTCTTGATGTTCGTGAGTGACAATGATACCGGCCAGATCGCTGGGCATCATTTGTAGCCGTTCGAGACGACGTTCGGTTTCCCGAATGCCGAAGCCGCAATCCAGCATGACCGTGGTGCTGGTCGTGCCGGATCGGGTAGAAATGAGTAAGGCGTTTCCTTCGCTACCACTGCCGAGGCTGGCAAATTTCACCGACGAACCTCGACAATCACAGGAAGAATCAGATTCGCTATTACTTCAGTTGTTCGTTCAATAAAGTCAGAATTCTTTCGCCGGTTTTCGACACTTCCGGTTTGCCATCGTTGTTCAGCACAGAAATCTGACTTGAGTCATTGGCACCCTTGACGGAGATACGATAACGCGCGGCAGCCTTGTCTTTTTCAGCCTTGGAGCTACCGAAGGTAAACAGATTGCTCAAGAAACCTTTTTTCTCGGTGTTCTTTGCATCGTCGCCTTGATCAACATAGCGCACGAAGTACAAACCTTGCGTACGATCACGATCTTCAACGGTGAAGCCGACACGATCCAGCGCCAAACCTACACGACGCCATGCACGGTCAAAGCTTTCGTCAACCTGAACGTAACTACCGTTGGCACTTTTGACCATTTTTGCACGTGACGATTGGGCGGCAACATTGGCCACAGCAGCTTTGGCACGCGTACCTTCAACGCCCAACTGCACCATCAGTCGCGACAGGAATTCCGCTTCCAGATCAGGATCGGAAGGACGCGCGGTCCAGACAGTAGTTTCCTTGTCGGTACCGGTCAAGACTTCTTCGGCACCACGGTGGCTAACGTACACTTCAGTCGCGCCATCGCCACGACGCTCCAGACGGGTACGGAATTTATCGCGTTCGCCGGTTGAATAGAGCGAGTCGAAAATCTTGCCCAGGGAATTACGAATGAAATCCTGTGGAATCTTTGCGCGGTTTTCTGCCCAGTCTGTTTCCATTACACCGGTTTGCGGTGCATCGAGGCTGATCAGGAAACCATTGTCTTGCCAGAAATCCTTGATCAAAGGCCACAAGGTTTCAGGCGTCTGGTTCACGACCAGCCAACGTTGCGAACCATCGCGTTCTACACGTACATCCGACAATGCTTTAGGCGCAACCGTTGCCGCCTGTTCGCTTGGACGTGTAGTTTGTTGTTGATTGTAGGCAGAAGCAGTCGCCGTGCCGCGATTGGAATCCGGCAGTGCGTAACGATTTTCACGTTGCAACTGCGTCAGATCAGGCGGAATTTCCAGCGTAGGCGTCTTTTTGACCTCGCTTTTGTAATCGATTCGTCCTGGTTCCAGCATTGAATTGATGGAGCTACATCCAGCCAGGCCGGTGAGCGCGAGCACGTAAATCATTCCACGTTTTGCGAAGCTGCTTTGAGCCATGTAAGAAATCTTCCGAGTAATAATGTGAATACTTAAAAAGTCTGTTCAGCAGGTAACTTCAAATGCCGGCCCAAATCGAGGCTTATTGTAATACACCCGATTCACGCATTGCCGCCCGCACCTCTTCGTGGTATTCGGCAGCCAGTGGCACGATAGGCAAACGCATACCTGGGGAAATGAGGCCGATTTCTGCCATTGCCCATTTCAATGGGACAGGATTCGGTTCGACGAACAGCTTGGTGTGCAATGGGAAAAGCTTGTTATTGATAGCGATGGCATCAGCAACACGCTGGTTCATCGCCGCCTCGCATAGCGCATGCATGCCGCGTGGCGCGATGTTTGCCGTCACGGAAATATTGCCTTTGGCGCCACACAGCATCAATGCCATTGCTGTGGCGTCGTCACCGGAGTAAACCGCAAATTCAGCTGGCTTCAAGCGCATCAAGTCGATGCCGCGCGCAATATTGCCAGTCGCATCCTTGACACCGATCACACCTGGAATGTGCGCCAGACGCAAAATCGTTTCGTTCGCCATATCGGCCACGGTGCGGCCAGGCACGTTATAAAGAATCGCCGGTAGATCAACCGCTTCAACGATCTTTTTGAAGTGCTGATACATGCCTTCTTGCGTCGGACGATTGTAGTAAGGAACCACCAGCAGGGAAGCATCCGCGCCCACATCTTTGGCGAACTGGGTCAGCTCGATCGCTTCAGAAGTGGAGTTGCCGCCTGTGCCGGCAATGATGGGAATGCGCTTGGCGGTGTGGTCTACCGCGACGCGGATCAGCTCGCAATGTTCATCAACCGAAACGGTAGGCGACTCACCGGTGGTACCGACAATCACGATGCCGTCCGTACCTTCGGCTATATGCCAATCGATCAATTTGCGCAGACCAGGCAAATCGAGTGAGCCGTCAGCGTGCATGGGAGTAACGATTGCGACTATGCTGCCCTGAATCATAATAGTATGTGAACGAAAAATTGGAGAATATTAGATTGTAGCGGATAGCCCGCGTGTATGGTGCAGTCTTGCTGCAGCGCCGATCAAATTAAGCGAAGATTTTCGGGTGGCGGGCGATGCCGACTCTTGATGGCGCAGATTCTTTGCACCATGGCCGGTTTAGGCATATCAACGTAGCCATTTTCATAGGCAATCACTTGCAAGTGATGACTATCGGCGATTTCCAGCAATTCGCCATGCCGCAGCAAAAAATCAGGATTGGATGGTTTGCCAAATTGCTCGTTCCCCAGAGCGAAGGTTTCATAGATCAAAATGCCATCAACGGCCAGACTGGCGATCAACTTCTTCCAAAGCGGCCTATGCAGGTAATTCACAACAACCACAGCAGCAAAGCGTTCCGCTGCAAACGGCCAATCCTGTTCGGGATTACCAGTTTCCAGATCCACTTGCAGGGTCTGTACGCCCTCTCCTGCTGCAAGCGCCAGTGCCTCGGGATTGCGATCCACAGCCAGCACAGGATGTCCCTGCTCTGCCAGCCAGCGACTGTGACGACCGGCACCGGATGCGAGATCCAATATTTCACCGGATGGAATCAAGTGCGCAAAACGGGTGACCCAGGCTGATGGCTGGGAAAGCAAATGCGGATCTGCATCGTTTTTGCCCGCTATGCTCATGAGCGGTAACCCAAACCCATTGCGTCACGCACTTCGCGCATGGTTTCTTGCGCCAGCGCACGCGCCTTGTCGCGTCCATTCGCAACGATGGCGCGCACCAGCGATGGATCGTCTATGTATTTCTGCGCACGTTCACGCATAGGTTCCTGCTCTTTCAGTACGCCATCGATCACAGGTTGTTTGCATTCGATGCAACCGATGCCGGCCGAAGTACAACCTTTGACTACCCATTCCTTGGTTGGTGCATCTGAGTAGACCAGATGCAATTGCCAGACAGGACATTTTTCCGGATCACCTGCATCGGTGCGACGCACACGTGCCGGATCAGTCGGCATCGTACGAATTTTCTTCGTCAGACTTTCCTTGTCTTCGCGCAAAGTGATCGAGTTGCCATAGCTCTTGGACATTTTTTGCCCATCGAGTCCCGGCATGCGCGATGCTTCCGTCAGGCGCGCTTGCGGCTCGAGCAAAATCTGTTTGCGCGTGCCGGCCAGATAACCGAACAAGCGCTCGCGGTCGGTTTCGCTGATGCTTTGCACGCTATCCAGCAAGGTTTTCGCCCAGCCTAGTGCTTCGGCATTGCCCTGTTCCTGATAGGCGGTGCGCAACTCCTTGTATTGCTTGCCTTGCTTGCCGCTCAATTTCTTTAATGTCTCCGCGACTTTTTCTTCGAAACCTTTTTCCTTGCCGTACAAATGATTAAAGCGACGTGCGATTTCACGCATCATTTCGATGTGTGGAATCTGATCGGCACCCACCGGCACTTGCGTCGCACGATAAATCAATACGTCTGCCGCTTGCAGCAAGGGATAACCGAGAAAGCCATAGGTCGCTAGATCGCGCTCAGACAATTTCTCCTGCTGGTCTTTGTAAGTCGGCACGCGTTCCAGCCAGCCGAGAGGCGTCACCATCGACAGCAGCAAATGCAGTTCTGCATGCTCGACCACCTGCGACTGGATGAATATATCCGACTTGGAAGGATCTACGCCGGCAGCAAGCCAGTCAATCAGCATTTCCCAGGTACTGGCTTCGATGATGCTTGGATCATCGTAATGCGTCGTCAACGCATGCCAGTCGGCGACAAAGAAAAGGCAAGGCACTTCATCTTGCAATCTGACCCAGTTCTTCAACGCACCATGATAGTGGCCAAGATGCAGTGCACCAGTTGGGCGCATACCGGAAACAACGCGGTCGATAGACATAAAAACTCAGTTCAGAAAAAAAGTAAGAGGGGTAACGAGTAGCAGCAAGAAAGCTTTAGCACCTTGCATCACAGGCATCATCCAGAAATGCAGCACTTGCAAAAACATCAGCGCCAATACGATGAAAAAGCCATATGGCTCCAATTGTGCAAATTTATACGCATACTTGTGCGGCAGCATGCTGGTCACGACGCGCCCGCCATCCAGCGGTGGCACAGGGAACATGTTGAAAGCAAAGATCACCAGATTAGTCAGCACGCCGGCTTGTGCCATACGCATAAAAAATTCTTCGCTGGAATTGAAGGCATGCAAGACGATGATCAGCACCAGCCACATCAGCGCCATCACCAGATTAGCCAGCGGTCCCGCCAGCGCAACAAAAGCCATCTGCTTTTTCGGATTGCGCAGATTGCCGAAATTGACGGGTACCGGTTTCGCGTAGCCGAACAAAAACGGACTGCCGACGAAATACAGCACGATAGGAATCAGCAAGGTGCCAATCGGATCGATGTGTTTGATGGGGTTCAGGCTCATGCGCCCTTGAGCGTAGGCGGTCGTATCGCCGAAGTACTTGGCCGCGTATGCATGTGCTGCTTCATGCAGCGTGATCGCAAAGACAATCGGCAGCGCGTAAACAGCAAAGGTTTGGATGAGTTCGTTCATGGGCAGAATTTTATCAGAGGGAGCGCTGCAACTTGCGGCTATAAGCAGAACGACGGCATAGTCGCAGGCAGAGCAATTGAAATAACACGATGCAAACCCCGGAGAATAGAGGCTGGCAATATCTTCCAGCCTCTAGCGCAGAAATTAAAGGCCGAACGGCGAGGCGTCACCACGTCCCTGCCGTTGCAGCACAGGTTCAGGGCCGGTCATATCGATCACCGTGGTTGGCTGCAGGCTGCAAGCCCCACCATCGACCACCAGATCGACCAGTTTCGCCAGACGATCGCGCACTTCTTCCGGGTCTGTCAGCGGCTCATCTTCATTCGGCAAAATCAGTGTAGTTCCCAGCAAAGGCTGGCCCAACTCTTCCAGCACCGCATGCACAATCCGGTTTTCAGGCACACGCAGGCCGATTGTCTTGCGCGACGGATGACTTAAACGACGCGGCACTTCCTTCGTCGCTTCCAGAATAAATGTGTATGGACCAGGCGTTGCCGCTTTCAGCAAGCGGTATTGCTGGTTATCGATCCTCGCGTAGAGGGAAATTTCACTCAGGTCGCGGCACAACAATGTTAGATGATGCTTGTCGTCGACGTTGCGAATCCGACGCAAACGTGTCACGGCATCCTTGTCGTCGAGATGACAAACCAGTGCATAGCAGGAATCCGTCGGCAACGCGACGATGCCGCCATCCTTGATGATTTGCACAGCCTGATTGATCAGACGCAATTGCGGATTTTCCGGGTGTATCTGAAAAAACTGGCTCATTAAATATAAGAATCCGAGTATAAAAATCCAAGAAATTACGGCGACCATCAGGTCGCCGTCGTATGCCTACCCGATAAAAGAATTATCGAATTTCGCGCAAGGCAGCGATGCGTTGTTCAATCGGCGGATGGCTGGAAAATAGTGACATGAAACCAGGTTTGTCACTGATGCCCATGGATGCCATTCCTTCCGGCAAACTGGACGGCGTGAGGCCACCCAAACGTGCCAGCGCCTTCATCATCGGTTGCGGGCTGCCCAGCAACTTTGCCGCGCCTGCATCCGCGCGGAATTCGCGGTGACGCGAAAACCATGCAACGATTACCGATGCAGCAATACCAAACACGATCTGCGACACGATCACGGTAATCGTGTAACCGATGCCCTGCCCGCCACTATTGTCTTTGTTGATTGCGCGATCCACGAAATACCCCACCACGCGCGACAGGAATACGACAAAGGTATTGACCACGCCTTGTACCAAAGTCATCGTCACCATATCGCCATTTGCAACGTGGGCGACTTCATGCGCCAACACCGCTTCGACTTCTTCCTTGGTCATGCTTTGCAACAGGCCGGTTGACACCGCAACCAGCGCGGAATTCTTGAATGCGCCGGTTGCAAACGCATTCGGTTCACCGTCATACACGGCGACTTCAGGCATCGCGATGCCGGCGCGTTCCGACAGCTTGCGCACAGAATCGATCAGCCACAACTCAGTGCTCGACGATGGTGCGTCAATGACGCGGGCGCCAGTCGACCATTTGGCCATCGGTTTGCTGATCAGCAGCGAAATGATGGAACCTGTAAAACCAACCACCAGCGAGAACACCAGCAGCATCGGCAGGTTCAGACCGGCTTGTGAAATAAAGCGATCCACACCCAGCAACGACAACACGATCGACATCACGGCGATGACGGCAATGTTGGTTGCGACGAAGAGGAAAATCCGTTTCATTCAATAATCTCCAAAGGGAATTAGATGCGTTTGATAAATAGGGACGCCATCTGAAATTTCAAGAGCGCAAGATAACTGATTAAGCGACTTCGCTCAATCAACATTCGTCGCTAATCGGCAACCAGGGAAGACACGGGAACAATAACCCATCAAATATGCCAGTCGTGCCAGATGGGCTTCACGCCAGATGGCAGAGGTGGCAGCTCTCCCAGATCAACCCGGGATTCTCCAGGCCCGTGGAAATCGGAGCCGCGCGACGCCAAAAATCCATAGTTATTGGCTACTTTTGCATAGTAGTCATACTGATCGACGGTATGACTGCCGGTCGTAACTTCAATTGCGCCACCACCCAAATCCTTGAACTCACTAAACAATGCATCAAAGGCAAGATCGCTGAATTTGTAACGCCCCGGGTGTGCAATCACGGCAATGCCGCCAGCAGTCCTAATCCATTCCACCGCGTTTTGCAAAGTCGCCCACCGATGCGGCACAAAACCCGGTTTTCCCTCTCCCAGATAGTCGGCAAAGACGTCGTGCAAATCCTTGCACAAGCCTAATTCTATGATGTAACGGGCGAAATGGGTGCGCGAAATCAAATCCGGATTACCGACAAACTTGAGAGCGCCCTCGAAGGCGTCCGGGATGCCAGCCGCTGCCAGTTGAGCAGCGATCTCGCGCGCACGTTGCTCGCGTCCACCACGCGTAGCTGCAAGTCCCTGAACCAGCGTCGGATTGTTTTCATCGATTTGCAAACCGACGATATGGACGGTTTGGCCCGCCCATGTGATGGAAATTTCCACGCCCGGCACAAAGGGTAAATCAAGCGCTCTGGCGACAGCGCGCGCTTCTACTATGCCACCCACTTCATCGTGATCGGTCATGGCCCACACATCAACGCCGTTGGCCTTGGCACGCGTAGCCAATGCCGTCGGCGTCAATGTGCCGTCAGAAACATTAGAGTGGCAATGAAGGTCAACGTTCAGCATGCGCATGGAGGTAGTGTCAAAAACAAAAATACAGTTCGATTGTACGCGTGATAATAAAATTTATGTTGCAATGCAGAATTATTGAAGCAAGGTTTTAATCCAGAAATTGATCAATCGCCTGCGCCACCATCTCGGGCTGATCGTGCTGCAGCATATGACCCGCATTTTCGATCATCAATTTGGTGACCTTAGTGGCGTTCTCCAAATATGCGACACGCCTGTCGATCTCTGCACGCGCCTGTTGATTGGACCCCATTCTGGACAGCAGTTCACTATTCTTTGCCTCAACCCACAGTACGGGAGCCTGCACGGCTTGCCAGCATGCCATGACTTCTTCCACCCGATACAAGTTTGGATTTGGCAGCTTGTGCCAGGGATCAGCCTGGATATCCCAAGTTCCCGCTTCATTTTTCGCAGCCCAATGTTGGGCCAGGAAGTCTGCCCGCTGATCGCTTAAACGCGGATTATTCTTTTGCAGGCGCTGTGCGACCTCTTGCAACGTCGGATAGCTGCGCAACGTTGGATTACCCTGCACTTCGTCCAGCCATCTTGCATAACGCGCCGGTGCTTCATCCGCTTGCGTCGCCGGCATACCGAATCCCTCCAGCATCACAAGTTTTTTGATCCGTTGAGGACGAACACCAGCATAAATACCAGCGACATTGGCACCCAGACTATGGCCCAGTAAATTGATGGGCTGAATCGGCGAATAGTGCAGCAGCAGCGCGTCCAGATCAGCCAGATAGTCAGGAAACCAATAAGAGCCCGTCGCGTAGTCGCTCAAGCCAAAGCCGCGTAAGTCAGGTGCAATCACATGCCAATCACGCTTCAGCGCATCGACCAAAAACTGGAATGATGCAGATACATCTATCCAGCCGTGCAGCATGAATAACATCGGTGCATCTGCATCACCCCAATGCCGTAAATGATATTGCATGCCACGAATAGCCAGAAATTCCGAGCGCGAAGACTTCATGTGAAATGAAAATAGAAAGCTGTAAATAAAAGTGCGAAATTACTTGCGGCAAAAATTCTGTCAGTATTTACAAAGGGTGGCAATTATTTTACCTGTGGAAGCGAGCGCGTTTATGCAAGATTTTCAATTAACGAAGTCATGGAATAGCCCGACGAAGATTGATCTGGTAAAGGCCATAAAATTTCAACCGAAAGTAATGGCAATGCTCAAGTAGCCGTTAACGAGAAAGCGCGCCGATGATTCTGAATCATCGGCGCGCTAACGCTTACGCCATTACTTGTCTTTAGCAGCGTCCTGCATATTTTGGCCGGCTTCTTCCAGTTTCTTTCCAGTTGCATCCTGCATGTTGGCAGCACTTTGGCTGGCTTCAGCTTTTGCCTTGTCAGCTTCCTCGCCCATTTTTGTCGTTGCTTCGTCTATTTTTTGTCCTGCAGTGGCGGCAGCCTCATCAATTTTCTGACCTGCGGTTTCTGCAGGGCCTTTATCGATAGCGACTTCTTCTTTTTTCTGGCAAGCAGCCAATCCTGCGATCAACACAGTCGCCGCGAGTATGGAGGTGAGAGTTTTGCTTGAATTCATGATTTTCCCTTTTATAAATTGAAGTTACAAATTTGAAGCAACGCGAAAAATGCCTGCAACCAATAAACACTTACGATAACTTATGGCCATTACATTTTTGCGCATTCGATTGCCGAGCACCTGACGAGATAACTCAATTGCAACCTTTCCATCTGACTATCAACTTCTAATCAAGTTTCATTTATGCGGTAACAAGGTGTAACACTGACAACTACTTTGATGCCGAGGCCGATGGTACGCCATCCATCAGCGCTGTCAATTCAATCTCACTAAAACCCGCCGCTCGCCTGGCAGGCAAGTTAAACGGCCCTCTCAGCACCGGAGCTTTGTATTGCACCGTCAAAGTCGCATAGGTGGCGACCGGATCCAGGTCACGCTCATCACACAGCACCTTGTACCAGTGATTACCAATGGCGACGTGACCGATTTCATCGCGCAGGATAATATCCAGAATCTCCGCCGCTGGCTGATCACCGGCTTGCGCCAGCTTGGCACGCGTCATCGGCGTCGCATCCAGTCCACGCGCCTCCAGCGTGCGCGGCACCAGTGCCATCCGCGCAAGAATATCGCCGCTGGTTTTATCAGCCATTTCCCACATGCTGTTATGCGCGGGGAAATCGCCATATTGATAGCCTAAAGTCTGCAAATGCGCCGCCAGCAAAGAGAAGTGCAAAGCCTCTTCAGCCGCCACTTGCAACCAATCCAAGTAGTAGGCGCGCGGCATGCCGGCGAAACGCCACAGCGCATCCAGGGCAAGATTGATCGCGTTGAATTCAATATGCGTCAGTGCATGAATCATCGCGGCACGGCCTTCCACCGTCAGCATGGAACGATGTTTTACAAACTTGGGAGAGATCAGCTCAGGTTTGGCGGGTCGGCCCGGTATGGATTGTTGTGCCACCAATGACTGCTGCGTATCCAAGGACAATTCACCGGCCTGCCAACTTGTAGCCATTGCAATGACACCCTCTGCCTTGCGCGATGAATCGGTTTCGCCCGCCGATTGCAATGCGAGCGCGCGCAATTCGGTGATGCTTGTGGAATTACTAAGGTGGGGACAATTCATGTGAGTGACGTAAAATAATGCCTTTGCAGACGGAAACGCAGCTAGAGATGGCATTGTGAAGCAAAAGACCCTTCCATTTCCGTTATTTGACCCCATTTGCATGCATTGCTGGATCTGGCACATCAACGCTATCCGCACGCAGTCTATACAACCACTCTTTTACTGAATCATGGCTATCTACCAATTAGGCGAACACATTCCTGACATTGCGCCCTCTGCCTACATTACTGATTCGGCTACGGTGGTGGGTCGCGTCACAATCAAGGCTAATTCCAGCGTGTGGTTTCAGGTAACAGTGCGTGGCGACAATGAAGACATCACTATTGGTGAAAACTGCAATCTGCAAGAAGGCACCGTATTGCATGCAGATCCAGGCTTTCCGCTTACGCTGGGTGACAATGTCAGTGTCGGTCATCAAGCGATGATCCATGGCTGCACCGTCGGAGAAGGATCCTTGATCGGTATTCAGGCAGTGATTTTGAATGGTGCAAAGATAGGAAAAAATTGCCTGGTCGGTGCCGGCGCTCTCGTCACGGAAGGCAAGGAATACCCGGATAACTCGCTGATACTCGGTGCGCCAGCGAGAGTAGTTCGCACACTCAGCGAAAGTGATATCGCTAACCTGCGCAGAATTGCTGACAGTTACGTGACACGTAGTCGCGAGTTTAAAAATACATTGAAGAAAATAGGATAAGCATGGCTGACACAATGCAAAAATTCGTGTTTGAAGACGCGACTGTACGTGGCGAACTGGTCGACGTTTCAGAAACCTGGAAGCACGTACAAGCGCGTCGCGATTACCCGCAAGCAGTAAAAACAGTGCTGGGTGAAATGCTCGCAGCAACTGCACTGCTCTCGGCCAATCTGAAATTCAACGGTGCCATCATCATGCAAATATATGGTGACGGCCCCTTGCGCTTGCTGGTCGTGGAATGCGATTCGGATCTGAACATGCGCGCCACTGCCAAGCTGGCAGACAACGCTGTCGTCAGCGACGACGCCACGCTGCCAGAGTTGGTGAACGTCAAAGGCCAAGGTCGCTTCGTCATCACGCTGGATCCGAAGGACAAATTGCCGGGGCAGCAAGCCTATCAAGGTATTGTGCCGCTGGATGGCGACACGGTCGCGACCGTGATTGAAAACTACATGCTGCGCTCGGAACAACTCGATACCAAGCTGTGGCTCGCTACTGACAGTGACGTCTCACGTGGTTTGTTGCTGCAGAAACTACCGCATGAAGGCGGCATCGTCACCAGCACTGAAAATGATCTGGCAACCTGGGACAGATCAGTGATGCTCGCATCGACCTTGCGTCAGGAAGAAATGGTTACGACGGATGTCGAAACCCTGATGCGACGTTTGTTCTGGGAAGAAACGATACGTGTTTTCGATCCGCAGCATCCGCATTTCCTGTGCACCTGCACCCGCGAAAAAGTCGGCACGATGCTGCAAATGCTTGGGCAGGAAGAAGTGAATTCTGCGCTGGAAGAATTAGGTAAACTCGCGGTCGATTGCGACTTCTGTGGCCAGCATTATGAATTTGACCCAGTGGATTGCGCGCATCTGTTCACAACTGAAGCCCCGGTAGAAACCTTGATTGCGGCCAGTCCGATCAAACACTGATAGAAACAAGCTCAGGCAAATATGTACCAAAAAAACGCGCTTGATTAAGCGCGTTTTTTATTTGCATGCATTATTCAGTGCTTTTCTTTAGGTTCAATCTTGGGTGGTGGAATAGAAACGAACGAGGACTTCTTGTTTGGATCGAGCACTTGAACAAAGATTTCGTTTTCCTTGATCATCCCCAGCTCGTAACGGGCGCGCTCTTCGACCGCGCCGGTACCATCCTTCAAATCCTGCACTTCGGAATTAAGCTTCGCATTGCGCGCTCTTAATTCATCGTTCTTCTTTTGTGCAGAGATCACTTGCTGATCCAGATCCCATACGCGCAACCATCCACCCTTGCCCAACCACAGCGGGTACTGAATCAGCACAAGGAGTGCAGCGAGACAGAGAATGATGAGGCGCATCGGACATTTACACGGCAAATCCGGTCCTGCAGCAAAGCCGCACGACCGCATAGAAATTACTTCAAATTGTAAAACGCACTACGACCAGGATAGCTGGCGATGTCGCCCAGATCTTCCTCAATACGCAGCAACTGGTTGTACTTCGCCATGCGATCCGAACGCGACATCGAGCCGGTTTTGATCTGCAGCGAGTTGGTACCAACCGCGATATCTGCAATTGTCGAATCTTCAGTTTCGCCTGAGCGATGCGAGATCACGGCTGTGTAACCTGCGCGTTTTGCCATTTCAATCGCTGCAAATGTTTCTGTCAACGTACCGATCTGGTTGATCTTGATCAAGATCGAATTGGCGATGCCTTTATCAATGCCTTCGCGCAGGATCTTCGTGTTGGTGACGAACAAATCATCACCGACCAATTGCACTTTTTTGCCCAAGGCTGCGGTCAAGGTTGCCCAACCTTCCCAGTCGTTTTCGGCCATGCCGTCTTCGATAGAGATGATAGGATATTTGTCGCACCAGGTTGCCAGCAAGTTGGTGAAATCAGCGCTCGACAAGGTCAGGCCTTCTCCTTCGAGTTTGTATTTGCCGTCTTTATAGAATTCGCTGGCTGCGCAATCCAGACCCAACGCGATTTGCGTACCTGGCTCGTAGCCAGCTTCTTCAATCGCTTGCAAGATCAGTTTGATTGCAGCTTCGTGGTTTTCAACCGATGGCGCGAAACCGCCTTCGTCACCAACTGACGTCGGCAAGCCTTTGTCGTTGAGAATTTTTTTCAGTGTGTGGAATACTTCAGCGCCCCAACGCAGCGCTTCACGGAAGCTAGGTGCGCCAACCGGAATGATCATGAATTCTTGCAGATCAAGGTTGTTATTGGCGTGTGCGCCACCGTTGATGACGTTCATCATCGGCACTGGCATTTGCATTGCGCCTGAACCGCCGAAGTAGCGATACAGCGGCAAGCCGGATTCTTCAGCAGCTGCCTTCGCAACTGCCATCGAGACTGCCAACGTGGCGTTTGCGCCCAGACGTGCCTTGTTGTCGGTGCCGTCCAGATCGATCAGAGTGCGGTCGAGGAATGCTTGTTCGTTCGCATCCAAACCCATGATCGCTTCAGAGATTTCTGTATTGATGTATTCGCAGGCTTTCAACACGCCCTTGCCGAAATAGCGGCTCTTGTCGCCATCGCGCAATTCGATCGCTTCACGCGAACCAGTCGATGCGCCGGATGGTACCGATGCACGACCCATGACGCCGGATTCCAGCAACACATCGCATTCCACGGTTGGATTGCCGCGTGAATCGATAATTTCACGACCTATGATGTCAACAATTGCACTCATTTATTTCTCCCTAATCAGCAAAATTCTAAATACCGTTTTGCACACGATGGCTGGTCAAAAGCATGCATGCTTCAGCCCGCGCTGTCGTCATGCCACTTTTTTTGATGTCGCCTGATTTTGTGCCAGCGCAGCCTTGATAAACGAGATGAACAACGGATGTCCATCGCGTGGCGTTGACTTGAACTCAGGGTGATATTGCACACCGACGTACCAAGGATGTGCATTCTTGCCGGTACGCGGCAATTCCATGATTTCGCACAGCGATTCAGTCGGGGTACGGGCAGAGACAATCAAACCCGCATCTTCGACGCGACCAAGGTAATGGTTATTTGCTTCGTAACGATGACGATGACGTTCTGTCACTTCAGTGCCGTAGATCTCAGCCGCGAGCGTGCCCGGTTTGACGGCGCAAGTTTGCGCGCCCAAACGCATGGTGCCACCCAGATCGGAATTCAAATCGCGACGTTCAACTTTACCGTCATGGTTTTGCCATTCGTTGATCAATGCGACCACTGGTTGCTCTGTATCGGGATCGAATTCAGTCGAGTTAGCCTTGGTCAGGCCAGCCATATTGCGCGCGTATTCAATCAGCGCAACTTGCATGCCGAGACAGATGCCGAAATAAGGAATGCTGTTTTCACGCGCGAAACGCGCCGCAGCGATCTTGCCTTCCACGCCGCGCTTGCCGAAACCGCCAGGCACCAGAATCGCGTCGTACTTGGCCAGGCATGCCGGTCCATTAACTTCGATTTCTTCAGAATCCAGGTACTCGATATTGACGCGGCTTTCGGTATGAATGCCGGCGTGACGCAGTGCCTCAGTCAAGGATTTGTACGATTCAGTCAGATCGACGTATTTGCCGACCATGCCGATGGTGACACTGTGTTTAGGATTTTCCAGTGCATGCACCAGCTTGGTCCAGACCGACAGATCAGCTGGCTTTGGCGACAAGGCCAGTTTTTCGCAAACGATGCGATCCAGACCTTGGTCGAACAGCATCTGTGGAATCTTGTAGATCGTGTCTGCATCCCACACCGAAATGACGGCGTCTTCCTGCACGTTGGAGAACAGCGAAATCTTCGCGCGTTCATCATCCGGAATCGGTCTATCCGCACGGCACAACAATGCATCTGGCGAAATACCGATTTCACGCAGTTTTTGCACGCTGTGCTGGGTAGGCTTGGTTTTCAATTCGCCAGCAGAAACCAGATACGGGACCAAGGTCAGATGCACGAATGCGGCCGCATTACGACCGGCGCGCAAGCTCAGTTGACGTGCCGCTTCGAGGAAAGGCAAGGATTCGATATCACCGACGGTGCCGCCGATTTCCACCAATGCAACGTCGAAACCTTCGGCGCCGCGATAGATGTAATCCTGAATTTCATTGGTGATGTGCGGGATGACTTGAACAGTCTTGCCCAGGTATTCACCACGACGTTCCTTGCGGATCACCGATTCATAAATCTGGCCGGTCGTGAAGTTATTCACCTTGCGCATTTTCGCAGTGATGAAACGTTCATAGTGACCGAGATCCAGATCGGTCTCGGCGCCGTCTTCGGTAACGAAAACTTCACCGTGCTGGAATGGACTCATCGTGCCGGGATCGACGTTGATATACGGATCGAGCTTGAGAAGAGTGACTTTGAGGCCGCGCGATTCAAGGATCGCGGCGAGAGAGGCGGCTGCAATCCCTTTGCCTAGGGAAGATACAACGCCGCCAGTTACGAATACAAACTTGGTCATTACAGAAGGTGCCAAACGGCACGTGCGGGAAATTCGAATTATACCCCAAACACTCGCGATTCTACGACGTTTTAGGTGGAATTTAAACTGGGTTTTAATGCATCAGCTGTAATCTGAAGACGCTATCCTGACTGTACCGGGTGCGGACAGCTTTGTCAGATGCCAGGCAGGCCCAAACGCCCCGCATATTCAAATTACAAGGATTGCAATTTTTTGCCATCTCAAATCCATTAACGGCCATACCAATAGCGGGGATATTTGCTACGGTATTCGCTCACTTCTATCGCAGAACCAAAGCGTAAAGATATAGCGCCAGCCTCGTCACTGCGCAAGCGCTGAATACCCAGTTCGCCGTAGCGTTCGAATATTTCCGCTTTGGGATGACGGTAGCGATTGCGATACCCTACTTGAAACAGTGCAATCTGCGGATTCACGGCCCGCAGAAACGGCAAGGTCGAAGACGTACCGCTGCCGTGATGCGGCGCGAGCAAAACATTTGCCGTCAGTTTGCCCGCGTCGACCGCCACTAGTTCGGCCTCCTGCCCGGCCTCTATATCGCCGGGTAACAAGATGGAAAACCCGTTCAACGTAATCTTCAAGGTACAACTACGTGCATTCGGCTTCCATTTGTCGCTGGCATAACTGGCCGCAGTCGGGTGCAGCAATTCAAAATCGGCACCATCCCAATGCCAGGATTGACCTGCAACGCATGGCTGATGCAAGGAGGCAGCATGAACAATCGGATGATCCAGCGGCAACGATGATGATATGCGCGCAACATTGATTTCTTTCATGATTGATAGCGCACCTCCCGCATGATCCATGTCGCTATGCGAAATCATCATACCGTCCAGCCGGTTGATGCCGCGTGCACGCAGATAAGGCAAGATCACGCGATTTCCGCCATCCGATTCCGGCGAATAAAAAGGGCCGGTATCATAGAGAAAGCGATGCTGTTCGGTTTCAATCAACAGCGCCGTGCCCTGTCCCACATCAAACGCAGTGATCCACATTTCTCCGGCGCGCGGATGGGTGGGTACATTCAACACCAGCGGCAACCATGCAAACAAGCCCAGATAGCGCGCAGGCCAGCCGCGCGGCGCGAGCATCCAGAGCGTGCCGATCAAAGCCAGCCCGAACATCCACCACACTGGAACCGGCGCAGCCCACACTGCGAATGAAAATCCACTCAACCATTGCAGCAACTGCGCTAGTTGCGCCATCAGAAAATGTGCAGACAGCAGACACCATGTCGACAGTGGCGCAGGCAACACGCTACCGACCAATGCCAAAGGCGTCACCAGAAAACTGACCAGTGGAATCGCTATCGCATTGGCGACCGGGCTCACGAGAGATGTCTGACCGAACAGCAATACTGTCAACGGCACCAAACCCAGCGTTACTGCATATTGCGTCAAGGTCGCATTCCTCAACGCCGCACGCCACCGCGCTTGCTCAGCGGATGTATGCTCGGCCGCACGTCCCACGCTGACATACAGAATCACGGCTACCGCAGCAAACGACAACCAGAATCCAGATCCCAGCACCGCCCACGGATCCAGCAGAACAACCAGCCCCAAAGCCAGACAAAGCACGTGCGAAATACTGGTAATGCGCCCGTACCACGAGGCCGTCGCAACCACGCTCAACATGATTAGCGTACGCTGCGCCGGCAAACCGGAGCCGGCGAGCAGCACGTAAATCAATGCCGCCAATGCCCCGCCCAGTGCAGCCGCTTTCTGTGCAGGCAAGATCAAGGGTAACCGGGCTGAAGTAAAAAATGAACGTCGCCACAGTGCAAAAATCAAACCGGCAAACAAGGCAGCGACCATTGTTATATGCAATCCAGAGATGCTGACCAAATGCGATATTCCCGTTCGGTTAAACACCGTCCAGTCAGATTGACTGATCGCGCGCTGGTCCCCGACTACCAGCGCCACGATCACACCGGCATAAGGTTTACCCGGCAAGGCCTGCTGTACGCGCTCGCGCAACCAGCTGCGACAACGCTCAACTACATTATTGAAACTGAAGACGAAACGATCCAGTCGCGCGTTCTTTTGTCCACTTGAAAGATCGGGCCGTATATAGCCGGTCGCCCGAATATTCTGCTCCAGCAGCCACATTTCATAATCGAAGCCATACGGGTTCGCGTTGCCGTGCGGCTTACGTAAACGCACGACGAATTGCCAGCGTTCGCCTGGGTACACTTCGGCGACATTTTTTATTTCATCCACACCGAAAGCGGAATACCAGGACAAGGCCAACCTTGCGGGAAGTACCGGCTTGATTCCATCAAGTGGCACTACTTTTTCAACAGTAAAATTGAAGCGCACACCACGCTCGAAATAGCTGGGCATGCTGTCTATCGTACCGACTATCGTGACGTCCTGACCTTCCAACTCTTTCGGCAGTTCCTGCGACAAATAATATTGCGCAAACAGTGCGGCCCATACGAAACCCAGCAGCACCCCCATTACGAAGCGCAAAAGATTTTTGTATTGAGATAGAACGACGCGACGACTCAGCGCAAAAAGCGCACAAGCAAGAATGAACAGAAAAATAAGGAAGAAGTACTGGGGCAGCGTAGCCTGCATCTGCAGGCAGGCAGCACCGACGACAAAGCCGACGATCGCGCTGCGCATCTGGCAGCTAGATCACGGCACCGAGTCGCGGCATCGCGGCTAGCGCGTTCGCAGACGTGATTTGTGCAATGGCTGCAATTGGCATGTCACGCAATTCAGCCAGTAACTGACCTATACGCGGCAATTGCTCGGGGCTATTGCGTTGCGGATGTAACCACGCAGGAGAAATATCAGGCGCATCCGTTTCCAGCACGATAGCCTCGATAGGCAGCATGGTTGCCAGACGCCTTAACTGCAATGCGCGCGTGAAGGTCATCGCGCCACCAAAGCCGAGTTTGAATCCAAGCTCGATAAAGATTTCTGCCTGTTGAAAACTGCCGTTGAATGCATGGGCAATGCCACCGATCACATTAATTCGGCGCAGATATTTCAGAATGCTGTCTTGTGATTTACGAACATGAAGTAAAACTGGCAAACCAAAATCGCGCGCGATCTTCAGTTGCTCGGTGTAGAAGAACTCCTGCTTCTCGCGCATCTCTGGTGTCGTCAATATCGGAATAAAAAAATCCAAACCGATTTCGCCAATCGCAACAAAGCGCACATCGTTCATGGCAGCTTCAACAGCGGCGCGCATCTCAGCCAGATCTTCTTCCCTCGCCTGCGGAACAAAAATCGGATGTATCCCTAGCGCGTAAGTGCAATTGGAATTTCTGTGTGCCAGCGACTCGACGGCGGCGAAGTTGCTAAGTTCGACTGCCGGGATGACAATCATGGCCACATTCTGCTGCTGAGCGCGTGCAGCGACCGCATCTTCTTCAGAAGCAAACTCTGCAGCATCCAGATGGCAATGGGTATCTATCCACATCTATCTATCCACACCTCAGGCTAGTGTCATAGAACAATCAACCATATACGCGCATTCATCGTGCTGACCTGCCACACGCTCTTCAGCAACTAATCAGGCGCGATGCAACTCATCATTGTAGGGTTGCAAACCGTCTTCAGACAAACGCAATATGCGATCGCAATGCGTCGCAAGTTCAACGTCATGTGTGACGATAACAAACGCCGTACCCAATGTATGCGACAACTCAAGCATCAGATCGAAAGTCTTTTGCGCCGTATGTCTATCCAGATTGCCGGTAGGTTCATCTGCCAGCACGCACGCAGGTTGCGTCACCAACGCACGCGCCAGCGCGACACGTTGACGCTCGCCGCCAGACAATTCACCTGGTACGTGCGTCACACGATGCTCTAGACCGACACGCGCCAGAATTGCACGCGCTGCATCATGCGCTTCTGCACGTGGTACGCGACGTATCATCAAGGGCATGGCGACATTATCCAATGCTGAAAACTCAGGCAACAGATGATGGAATTGATAAACGAAACCGAGCGAGCGATTGCGCACATTACCGCGCGTCTTTTCATCCAGACTGGCAAAATCCTGATTCAGCAAAGTCACTGAACCTGTACTAGGTGTATCGAGTCCGCCCAGCAAATGCAGCAAAGTCGATTTGCCCGAGCCGGAGGCACCAACGATAGCTACCCGTTCGCCTTTGACGATATCGAGATTGACGCCCTTCAGTACATCAACCGCATATTTCCCTTGCGTAAACGTCTTCGCAAGATCGCGGCAAGCCAATACATGTTCACTCATAACGCAATGCCTCCGCAGGTTTTACGCGGGCAGCCCACCAGCTTGGGTAAATCGTCGCCAGGAAGGCCAACACAACTGCCACGCCGCCGATCGTCCACACATCCGGCCAACGCAAGTCGGACGGTAATGAACTGATCAGATAAATATCTTTAGGCAGGAACTGCACGTGCAAGAGTCTTTCGATAAACGGCACGATGACGTCGATATTGGATGCGATCAACACACCACCACCGACACCGATTGCCGTCCCAGCCAGACCAACCAAAGCGCCCTGAATCATGAAAATCTTCATGATTGATCCCGGCGATGCACCTAGCGTACGGAGAATCGCAATGTCTGCCTGCTTGTCAGTCACTGTCATCACCAGCGTAGAAACCAGATTGAACGCGGCGACGGCAATGATGAGCGTCAGGATGATAAACATCATGCGCTTCTCGGTCTGCACAGCAGCAAACCAGTTGCGATTCTGACGCGACCAGTCACGTATCAATACATCGCCAGTCAAGGTGCGCGACAAATCCAGCGCGACTTGCGGTGCACGCTGCATGTCTTCAATTTTCAAACGCAAACCGGACGGCGCACCCAGCTTGAACATCTTCATCGCATCATCAATATGAATAAACGCCAGTGTCGAGTCGTATTCAAAATGTCCCGAATCAAAGATGCCGACCAAAGTGAATTGCTTGAGTCGCGGAATCACACCGGCAGGTGTAACCTGTCCTTGCGGCGCAATCATTGTGACCTTGTCGCCAAGCTGCGCATTCATGCTGCGTGCCAGTTCAGTACCCAGCACGATATTGAACTCACCGCCCCGCAAATCATTCAGGCTGCCCCATTTGACTTGCGAAGCCACGTCCGAAACTTTTGGTTCCTGATCCGGCAATACACCGCGCACGGCGACGCCGCGCAGGGTTTCGTCACGCGTCATCATCGCTTGCGCATCGACATAAGGCGCTGCGCCAAGTACTTCCTTGTTGGTGAATGCCTCGCGTGCCGTGTTTTGCCAATCCGGCAATGCACCTTGCGGCTCAAAGATTTCGATATGCGACAGCACCGACAACATGCGATCGCGTACTTCTTTTTGAAAACCGTTCATCACCGACAGCACAACGATCAACGCCGCCACACCCAGCGCAATACCGGCCATGGAAATCAGTGAAATGAATGAGATGAAGCTATTGCGGCCACTGCGTTTGCCGGCACGCGTATAACGTATGCCGACCAGCCACTCGAAAGATAGATTTTTTATAATGCTCAATGAAGGCTCCTGAATGCAGCACGCAGTTTGCCATACATTCCAGACTGTCAGCAAAGTACAAAAGAGAAAACCGCCGTTCTAATTACCCGCGTGCTAGTGCCCATCATTGAGTAGCAGCGCACTGCGAACGTTCCCTCAGCCCAACAAATATTGTTGCGCTGATTGTCGCTGCTCGCCCAGCGAACCAGCGATATCACCGCCAGCAATAGGCGCAATTGACCTACAATCGCGGCATGACTCAACTTGAACTTCTTTTACCATTTGCGATGCCGCCTGCCGAACTGGCGCGCGACCTGTTGCGCGAACTGAAAATGCCATCGTTTGCGATGCTGCTAGCCCGCTCCAGCCGCTCTGCACAGCAGTCCTCCGATGGTTTCGCTCGTGCCTTGCCACATGAATACTGGCTGGCTCGCCAGTTCGACGCTAGTGCCACCAGCGATTTTGGCAACAGCCCGGCAATTGCGACCAACGTCATGCGCAGCTTTAATTTGCCGGCCGAAACAGGCACCTGGTTCATTTTGCAACCGGTGCATCTGCACATTTCACGCGACCATCTGGTCTTGACCGACCCACGTCAATTGCAATTGACCGAATCTGATGCGCGAGCACTGTTCGATATCGTGCAGCCCTTGTTTGCAGAAGTCGGCAAAACATTGGTGTACGGCGATGCGCAAACCTGGTTCATGCGAGCGGATGAATGGCACTCTCTGCAAACATCCACGTCAGATGCAGCCTGCGGTCACAACATCGATATCTGGATGCCTAAAGGGCCGCATGAGCGTGACTGGCGTCGCCTGCAAAATGAAATCCAGATGCATTGGCATGGGCACGCAATCAACGATGAACGCGAAGCGCGTGGCCTGAAGCCGATCAATTCGGTATGGTTATCGGGTGGCGCAGAAGCCCAAAAAACTTCAAACGCAGATACAAAATTTGAAGAAGTATTCGTTTTTTCAGATACACGGAAACCTTTTGCCGCCTTAGCAGCTAAGCAGATTGCCATCAACTCAGCGCCCGATATCTTGAATGAAAAACCGCAGCACGGTTTGCTGGTTCTGCACAACCTAATCGAGCCAGCATTAGCCGGCGATTGGTCGGAATGGCTGATGCGCTTTCAGGCTATGGAAGCACTTTGGTTTGAGCCATTGCTGAAGGCATTGCAGGAAGGCCGCCTCGATAAACTGGCAATCACGATCAGCCACAACACCGCTTGCTCCACCTACACCATCAGCAAATCATCGTTGCGTAAATTCTGGTCTAAGCCGTCGCTGGCACGTCTTGCATCATGACCCGTATCGCCACTAGACCTTACCCGTTTCGCGACGCGGAGCGCATGCGCCAAAGCGGTGTGCACCCTGTCATGGCCCGCTTGTACGCTGCGCGCGGCTTGCTTGATCTAAAGGAATTGGCCAGCGACCTGACTTCACTGCTTCCACCTCCGGGCTTGCTGCATATTGACGTCGCCGCCGTTTTTTTGGCGGATGCGATTGCCGACAAAAAGAAACTGGTGATCGTCGCCGATTACGATTGCGACGGCGCGACGGCTTGCGCAGTCGCTTTGCGTGGCCTGCGTTCCATGGGCGCGATTGTCGATTTCATCGTACCGAATCGCTTTGAATACGGCTACGGCCTGACGCCAGAAATCGTCGCCCTCGCCGTCCGCGAAAAATCACCAGACATCATCGTTACCGTCGATAACGGCATCGCCAGCATAGACGGCGTGGCAGAAGCCAATCGACGCGGCATCGACGTCGTCGTTACCGACCACCATTTGCCGGCCGACACCTTGCCGGCGGCCCGCGTCATCGTCAATCCGAATCAGCCGGATTGCGGCTTCCCCAGCAAGAATCTGGCTGGCGTAGGCGTAATGTTTTACGTACTGTTGGCCTTGCGTGCGGAAATGCGCAAGCGCGGCATCTTCGACGCGCAAAACCAACCCAAGCTGGATACATTGCTCGATCTGGTCGCACTCGGCACCGTAGCCGACGTCGTCAAACTCGACGCCAACAATCGCATCCTGGTGGCGCAAGGTTTGAAGCGCATGCGTGCTGGTCGCATGCATCCTGGCATTGCTGCGCTGTTCCGCGCAGCCGGACGCGAAGCACGACGTGCCTCGCCATTTGATCTAGGCTTTGCTTTGGGGCCACGCTTGAACGCAGCAGGACGCCTGTCGGATATGTCACTCGGCATTGAATGCTTGACCACCGACGATGAAGGCCGTGCCTGGGCAATTGCCCAGCAACTCGATGAAATCAATCGTGAACGTCGCACGATCGAAGCCGACATGCAGGAAACCGCCCTGCTATTACTCGATAATTTTGATCCTCAAAACAAAACCACCATTAGCGTGTTTGACGCCAGTTGGCACCAAGGCGTGATCGGAATTGTCGCATCCCGCTTGAAAGACAAGTTCTATCGTCCGACCATCACTTTTGCCGATGCCGGCGATGGCTGGATCAAGGGTTCGGGTCGTTCGATTGCCGGCTTCCATTTGCGCGACGCGCTGGATCTGGTATCCAAACATGCGCCTACCTTGATCGATAAATTTGGCGGACACGCAATGGCCGCTGGCTTGACGATACGCGCTGATGCGCTGGACGCATTCACGCAAGCTTTTGAAGCGGTAGGCAAGGATTGGTTGAACCAGAATCAACTTGAGCGCGTGATCGAAACAGACGGCCCGCTCGAATCAGCCTACTTCACCACACAATTCATTGAGTTGATGGAAGCACAGGTGTGGGGTCAAGGGTTTGCGCCGCCGCTGTTCTGTGATGAGTTCCGCGTGGTTAGCCAGCGCATTCTGAAGGAGCGGCACCTGAAATTGACGCTGGAAAAAGATGGCGTGAGCTACGATGCGATCTGGTTTGGTCACATCGATTCTTTACCGGGCCGCGCCAAAGTCGCCTACCGTCTGGATGCCAATGAATTCAATGGCAGAACGCGCGTACAATTGCTGGTCGAACACGCTGAAGCTGCTGAGTAAAAAACCTGTGAAATGCCTGCTTTAACGTACTGGTAAAAATTGTAGAAACGAGCCACCGACCAGGCTTTGCACATAGGTGATACCGGCACGCCGGTATTTTTCAGTAACAAATGCGGCCAGCAAATCGAGCCTCCCGACGATTTTTCCGAACTCCCGTTCGAAGCTTAGATTACGTCCGTTTTCACTGATATCGTCGGACAGCAGTAACACCTTGCCAGTCGCATCGCGACGGCTCCCCATCAACCAAACGGCAATTTCAATATTGCGCGCGGAGTTATAAAGATGTTGGGCATCCAGACTATCGATCAGGAAGAATTCCGTCTTGCCACCATGCGCAACAATGATCATGTCACTAGCTGCGTAGATAAACGCCGCCACCCGGTCACCGCTGAAATCCGAGGTCAGTGCCAGCGATAAAGCCTTGATATCGCGCTGCCCCTGCAAGCCCGGCCAAGGTTTCCGCAGCTCGATTGCATCCCGCACCCGTTTGATAGCTTCTTCGCGAGTTGCAGCAGTCTTTTTCCATTCAGCAGGATTACGTCTGTACAGCTTGTCCATCAACAGATAAAGACTCTCCAGATTGTCGCGCATACCTATGGTGGCGATGCGATTTGTATCGGATTGCGCCATTTCCTTGCCGCTAGTCGACATCCCCTTGACTTCCCCGCGCGGTGCTGGCGTGGCAGCACATCCAGCCAGTACCGCGCACATGCAAAGTACTCCGCAAGCAAGTCGCGATCGCGCCATATTTATTTCCCCTTGAATAAATTCCAGCTGAAGAAGACTGTAAAAGTGCCCCAAAATGCATGTCCAGGCAAGCCGCTTGAAACGTCTTAAAAGCAAGGTGCAGCTCGCGTATAATGTCCGGTTTTACCGCAAAAGAAAATACTATGGAAGCCGAACGCCTCAATTCCCTCGAATCCCTGCTCGCCGATCTCACGACTCGCGCGACCGAACTTCGGAGGTATCTTTGACTTCGATATCAAGTCAGAGAAACTAGACCAAGTCAACGGCGAACTGGAAGACCCGAAAGTCTGGGACGATCCAAAACGCGCCCAGGATCTGGGCAAAGAAAAGAAATCGCTGGAAGCGATCGTGCATACCATTATTAAAGTCGATGCTGAGCTGAAAGATGCACAGGATTTGTTTGAGATGGCGCGCGAAGAAAAAGACGAAGACACTGTCGCCGCGATTGAAGCCGATACGCAAGAATTGCTCAAGATCGTCGAAGGCATGGAATTCCGCCGCATGTTCAGTGGCCCGATGGATGCCAACAACTGCTTTATCGACATTCAAGCGGGTGCTGGTGGTACCGAAGCGCAGGATTGGGCATCGATGTTGTTGCGTCAGTATTTGCGCTATTGCGAACGCAAGGGCTTCAAGGTTGAAATTCTGGAACAATCGGATGGCGAGGTCGCCGGTATCAAAACTGCCACGTTGAAAGTCGAAGGCGAATACGCCTATGGCCTGCTGCGCACAGAAACCGGTGTACATCGTCTGGTCCGCAAATCACCATTCGATTCTGCCAACGGTCGCCACACGTCGTTCTCCAGCCTGTTTGTGTATCCGGAAGTCGATGACTCTATCGAGATCGACATCAATCCTGCCGACGTGCGTATTGATACCTATCGTGCGTCCGGTGCCGGTGGTCAGCATATTAATAAAACCGATTCTGCGGTGCGTCTGACGCATGGTCCATCCGGTATTGTTGTGCAGTGTCAGAACGACCGTTCACAGCATCGCAACAAGGCGGAAGCCTGGGACATGCTGAAAGCCAAGCTGTTTGAACTGGAAATGCGGAATCGCATGAGCGAACAGCAAAAGCTGGAAGATTCCAAAACCGATGTCGGCTGGGGTCATCAAATCCGTTCCTACGTGCTGGATCAATCGCGCATCAAGGATTTGCGCACCAGCTTCGAGACCGGCAATACCAAGGCCGTGCTGGATGGCGATCTGGACGACTTCATTGCTGCATCACTGAAACAAGGCGTATAAGCGCTCTTCATCGCCACTGCTTAATTTTTAATCGCATTTACTTAACAGATTGTTCCCATGACTACGCATAACGACGACGCCGCAGCATCGCTACCGATAGACGAAAACAAAATCATCGCTGAGCGTCGCGCCAAGTTGAGCGCATTGCGCGAGCAAGGCGTCGCCTTCCCGAACGACTTCCGTCCGCAACACAAGGCGGCCGACTTGCAGGAAAAATACGCCAGCAAGACACGCGAAGAACTGGAAGCGGAACCTGTCACGGTAGTACTGGCAGGCCGCATGATGTTGAAACGTGAAGCCGGCAAGAAAGCGGCATTCGCAACCTTGCAGGATGCGTCCGGCCCGAAAGCTGATGGTCGTATTCAGATCTATGCGACTTTGGATTTGACTGGCGAAGCGGCGATGGCAGCACTGCATCATTACGATCTGGGCGACATCCTCGGTGTCAGTGGGACTTTGTTCAAAACCAAGACCGATGAACTGACCATCAAGGTGTCCGAACTGCGCCTGATCACCAAATCGCTGCGTCCATTGCCGGATAAATTCCATGGTCTGGCCGATCAGGAAACCAAATACCGTCAGCGTTATGTCGATCTGATCATGAACGAAGACACGCGCCGTACCTTCAAGGCGCGTACTGCTGCGATTTCGTCCATCCGTCGTTTCATGGAAAAGAATGAATTCATGGAAGTCGAAACGCCGATGCTGCACACGATTCCCGGTGGTGCGGCGGCCAAGCCTTTCACCACGCATCACAATGCGCTCGATATGCAAATGTTCCTGCGTATTGCGCCTGAGTTGTATCTGAAGCGTCTGGTGGTAGGCGGCTTCGATCGCGTGTTCGAGATCAACCGCAACTTCCGCAATGAAGGCGTATCGATACGTCACAATCCAGAATTCACGATGATGGAATTCTATGCGGCGTACACCGATTACAAATGGCTGATGGACTTCACCGAAGCAGTGATTCGTCAGGCGGCGATCGATGCGCACGGTACAGCAACGTTGACCTACGGCGGTCGTGAACTGGATCTGGCCAAACCATTCCATCGTTTGACCATTGTTGAAGCGATCAACAAATACGCACCCGGTTACACGGCAGAACAACTCAACGACGCAGAGTTCATCAAGAAAGAATTGCTGAAGTTTGGCGTCAAACCACATGCGCATTCCGGCCTGGGCGCATTGCAACTCGGACTGTTTGAAGAAACCGCAGAGGCGCAATTGTGGGAACCGACCTACATCATCGATTACCCGGTTGAAGTATCGCCGCTGGCACGCGCCTCGGATACCGTAGCCGGCATCACCGAGCGCTTTGAATTGTTCATGGTCGGTCGCGAAATTGCCAATGGCTTCTCGGAGTTGAACGATGCGGAAGATCAGGCCGCGCGCTTCCAGGCACAGGTCGCAGCAAAAGATGCCGGCGACGAAGAAGCAATGTTTTACGACGCCGACTATATTCGCGCACTCGAATACGGCATGCCGCCAGCCGGTGGTTGCGGTATCGGCATTGACCGCCTGATGATGATCATCACCGACTCGCCAAATATTCGCGACGTATTGCTATTCCCACATCTGCGCCGAGAAGATTAAGTTTCGAAATAGAAACAATTCTAGCCAAATGCAAATAAAAGGACTGTCCAGACAGTCCTTTTTCTATTTGGGCAACTAATTGCTCTCAGACACAGTCATAGTTACATCAGCTTACATCTGACACAGGTTTAAGCTTTTTATTTGATTCAAGTGGATCAATACTTCATCCACACAAACAAACCGTGGAAATATCCACACCCGGAGGATTTATGGAAACTAACAATAATTCAAAACGTATTCATCCCCTTATTGCTGCAGCTGCCGTCGGTGTACTGCTCGTCAGTCTGGTCGGTGTAGCGGCCATGACCGGCATGCTGCCAAACTCAAATAGTGAAGGCTCTCAAAAAGAGGCCATCGTTGCGCTGGAAAAGGAAGCTGCAGATAAAGCTGCAGCCGCCAAAGCAGCAGAAGATAAAGCAAACCAGGCGCGCAAAGAAGCCGATGAACGCCAGGCTGCGGCACGCAAGGCCGACAATCAAGCCAAACGCCAAGCTGATACCAAGGTCGCACAGGCACAAATCTGCTACGACTGTGGTCGCATTGAATCGGTGCGTTCAGTACAAACTCAAGCAAAACCAAGCGGCGTTGGTGTGGTTGGTGGTGCAGTAGTTGGCGGCTTGCTGGGAAACCAAATCGGCGGGGGCAGTGGTAAAACGCTGGCAACCGTTGCCGGTGCGGTAGGCGGCGGTTTTGCTGGCAACGAAATCGAGAAGCGCACGCGCACGCAAGCTACGTATGAAGTTAATGTGCGCATGGAAGATGGCAAAATGCGGACCTTCCCGTATGACAAGCAACCTAACTGGAGCACAGGTGATCGTGTTCGTGTAGTAGATGGTTATTTACGCGCACGTTAAGTAAAAACCGACACAAAAAAGGGAGCGGCAAGTTTGCCGCTCCCTTTTTTATTTTTGCAGCAGTTCCTGAGCTGAAATCACTCTGACGTCACAGTTATTCGAACTATGTAGGTGATATTTATTCGGCTTCTTCTATCCACGCCTGTTGAATCGCTTCGAGAATTTTTTCACCGGAACGATCCGGTGCATCATCAAAATCTTCCAGTTCGCATACCCACTTATGCAAATCGGTGAAGCGTATGGTCAGCGGATCGATATCCGGAAATTTATCATTCAACTCTTCCGCAATGCGGATGGTATCTGTCCATTTCATTGCAAGCTCCTAGAAATTTTTAGTGATTTTCGCTGGCGTGGTTGATCGTGTAGCGCGGGATTTCCACCACCAGATCTTCGTCTGCCACGATCGCCTGGCACGACAAGCGCGATGCCGCTTCCAGCCCCCAGGCTTTATCGAGCAAATCTTCTTCAGTCTCACCAGCCTCGTTCAAGGAATTGAATCCTTCGCGCACAATCACGTGACAGGTGGTGCAGGCACAGGACTTCTCGCAAGCATGTTCGATATCAATATCGTTCTCAAGCAAGACGTCACATATCGATTTACCAGCTGGTGCGTCAATCACGGCACCGTCAGGGCACAAGGCATGATGGGGAAGAACAACAATTTGCGGCACTTGGTTTACCTCGAAAGTTAAATGTTATTACGTTGAAAAAATGCTGATTCTTTACCGATTTTTTCAACGCCATACTGCTTTTTGCCTCAATAAGCTAGGGCAAACAATCAATCAAATCTCGTCCAGCTTCTTGCCGGCCAAAGCTGTACGTACGCTTTTATCCATTCTACGCGCAGCAAATTCTTCCGTCCCGTGCGCCAATGCATCGACAGCCGCCTTGATGGCTACGTGATCCGCACCGCTACCAGCACGCCGTACATTGTCGAGCAAGACAATGACGTCTTTTTGCTCATCATCCGACAACAAGCTCGCATCGGCATCCAGCGCCGACTGCGTCGCCAGAGCTATGCGTTCAGCTTCTACCTGCTCTTCGCGCAAGGCACGTGCTGCCATATCGACATCTGCCGACTTGAACGAATCCTGCAGCATTTGAGCGATCTGATCATCGGCCAGCCCATACGACGGTTTCACGCTGATGGAAGCCTCTACGCCGGAACGCAACTCACGGGCAGACACCGACAGCAAACCATCCGCATCCACCTGGTAGGTCACGCGTATGCGCGCTGCACCTGCAGCCATAGGCGGAATGCCACGCAACTCAAACCTTGCCAGGGAACGACAATCCGTTACCAGCTCGCGCTCACCTTGCACGATGTGCACAGCTAGCGCGGTCTGACCATCCTTGAAGGTCGTGAATTCCTGCGCGCGCGCGCATGGAATCGTCGAATTGCGCGGGATGACCTTTTCCACCAGGCCCCCCATGGTTTCGATACCCAGCGACAGTGGAATCACATCCAGCAACAACCAGTCATCGCCGGCGGCACGATTGCCAGCCAAGAGATTTGCCTGAATCGCGGCGCCCAGCGCCACCACTTTATCCGGATCGATATTTGCCAAAGGCGTGGCCTGGAAAAAGTCGCCGACCGCCTTGCGTATATGCGGCATGCGCGTTGCACCGCCCACCATCACCACACCATCGACATCATCGACAGTCAGGTCCGCGTCGCGCAAGGCCTTCTTAGTTGGCGTAATCGTCTTCGCCACCAAGTGTTGCGTGATCCGTGTGAAATCCTCGGCAGTCACCGTCACGTGCACTTCTTCACCTGAGGTCAACACTGCATCGATATGTGTTTCTGATTTCGATGACAACAGTTCTTTTGCCTCACGCGACTTGACCATCAGGATGCTGGTATCGATGTCGGATAAAGGTGCCAAATTGGATTGCTCGATAATCCAGCAAAACAAACGATGATCGAAATCGTCGCCGCCCAGCGCAGAATCACCGCCAGTGGACAGCACTTCAAACACACCCTTGGTCAATTTCAGGATGGATACATCGAAAGTACCGCCACCCAAATCGTAAACCGCAAACACGCCTTCTGAAGCGTTATCAAGGCCATACGCGATCGCCGCTGCGGTTGGCTCATTCAGCAAACGCAATACGTTCAATCCAGCCAATTTAGCCGCATCTTTAGTCGCTTGACGCTGTGCATCATCGAAGTATGCAGGCACGGTAATCACGGCACCAACCAGTTCATCGCCCAATGCATCCTCGGCCTGCTGACGCAAGGTCGCGAGAATTTCTGCCGATACTTCAACCGGACTTTTTACGCCAGCAACGGTTTTCAATTGCACCATGCCGGGCGTATCAAGAAAATCGTAAGGCAGATTTTCCGCGTACGCGATGTCTTTCAAACCGCGCCCCATGAAGCGCTTGACGGAAACGATGGTATTTTTCGGATCGGTATTCTGCGCTGCCTGCGCCTTGTAGCCGATCTGCGCATTGCCATTCTTGAGGTAATGCACGACTGACGGCAGCAATGAGCGCCCTTCTTCATCGGTCAATACTTCCGGAATGCTGTTGCGTACGGTCGCAACCAAGGAATTGGTTGTGCCGAGATCGATGCCGACCGCTAACCTGTGCTGGTGCGGTGCGGTAGACATGCCGGGTTCGGCGATTTGAAGAAGAGCCATATTCGTTGGTAACTTATATTTTCTTGTTTCAGTTAAGTCCGTGCGACCGTTCACCGGCCGCAACGAACAACAATGCTAGTCCTGCAGCGCATCCAGCGCGTTGGACACCTCATCTGCAAATTTTTCGAGGAACATCAACTGCCGTACCAAACCGGCGGCTTGCGTAAAGTCATCGGCATCCAGCAACTTCGCAATCTCTGTCAATTCTGCTTTGCGTGCGCTGCGAATAGCAGTATCCAGCGCGTCCAGCTCATCCCTATTCTTTCGTGCGCGCGCATCATCAAGCGCCTCTCGCCATTCCATTTGCTGCATCAAGAATGCGACCGGCATCGCCGTATTCGATTCTGTCTGCAAATCGACGCCATTCAGCTCGCACAAATACGCTGCACGCTTGAACGGACTTTTTAATGTTTTGTATGCCTCATTCGCGCGCGTGGCCCATTGCATTGCAACGCGCTTTTCAGCGTCGGAGGCATTAGCGAACTTGTCTGGATGGACCTGATTCTGCACGCTGTGATAGGCGCTATCGAGTGCGCTGGCATCAATCGTGAAATGCTGCGGCAGATGGAAAAGATCGAAGTGATTTTGCATTTCTTGTGCGCTGGCGATCGGCTGGCTTATCTTGCGATGCAGCGCTATCGCTGTCGAGTTGTTGATGCATCAAATAAAAGAGCCTGCACACGTTCTACAGGCTCTATCGGAACAAAACATCTGCTGACATTTACGGCACTTTTTACCGCACAGTCGTCACGAATTAAATACGGAAACTTTCACCACAACCGCATTCGTCCTTGACGTTCGGGTTATGGAACTTGAAACCTTCGTTCAAACCTTCACGTGCAAAATCCAGCTCTGTGCCATCGATATAAGGCAAGCTTTTAGGATCGACAAAGACTTTCACGCCATGCGATTCAAATACGCTATCTTCGGTCGCGCTTTCGTCCACATATTCCAGCTTGTACGCCAGGCCGGAGCAACCGGTCGTGCGCACGCCGAAACGAAGGCCGATACCTTTGCCGCGCCGTTCCATATAGCGATTGATGTGTTTCGCCGCTTTTTCAGTCAGTGTAATAGCCATGATTCTTCGCTCAAAAAAATTGCCGTTGAAGCGCGCAGCAAAATACTGCGCGAACCAACAAAATTAAGCTGCTTTTTCCGCTTCTGCTTTTACTTCTGCTACGCCATGCTTGGTTTTGTAATCCAGCACTGCAGCCTTGATCGCATCTTCAGCCAGAATCGAGCAGTGAATTTTCACTGGTGGCAATGCCAACTCTTCAGCGATCTGCGTATTTTTGATCGACAGCGCTTGATCCAGGGTCTTGCCTTTAACCCATTCGGTCACCAGCGATGACGAAGCAATCGCGGAACCGCAGCCATAGGTTTTGAATTTTGCGTCTTCGATCAAGCCGTCTGCACCGACCTTGATCTGCAGCTTCATGACGTCGCCGCAAGCCGGCGCGCCAACCATGCCGGTACCGATCGTGTCATCACCCTTATCGAACGCACCAACGTTGCGTGGATTTTCGTAATGATCGAGAACTTTGTCTGAGTAAGCCATTTTGATGCTCCTTGTTAAACCTTGTTTCTGCCGCTATCGGCAGAAACCAAAACGATTAGTGTGCCGCCCATTGGATCGTGCTGATGTCGATCCCGTCTTTATACATATCCCACAGCGGCGACAATTCACGCAGCTTCGTGACTTTTTCCTTGATCAGATTGATCGTGAAATCTACGTCTTCTTCGGTGGTAAAACGACCGAAAGTGAAACGGATCGAGCTGTGCGCCAGTTCGTCGCTGCGACCAAGCGCTCTCAATACATAAGATGGTTCCAGACTGGCCGAAGTACAAGCGGAACCTGAAGAAACAGCCAAATCCTTGATCGCCATGATCAACGATTCGCCTTCAACATAGTTGAAGCTGACGTTCAGGTTGTGCGGTACGCGGTGATCCATATCGCCATTGATATAGACCTCCTCCATATCCATCAAGCCCTTGGCCAGACGATCACGCAATGCGGTGATGCGGACGATTTCTTCATCCATCTCTTCGCGAGCGATGCGGAAGGCTTCGCCCATGCCGACGATCTGATGCGTTGCCAACGTACCTGAACGCAAACCGCGTTCATGGCCACCACCGTGCATTTGCGCTTCGATACGCACACGTGGTTTGCGACGCACATACAAGGCGCCTATGCCTTTAGGACCGTAGGTTTTATGTGCGGTAAAGGTCATCAGGTCGACTTTGGTTTTTTCCAGGTCGATCTTGACTTTGCCGGTAGCCTGCGCAGCGTCGCAATGGAAAATAATGCCTTTGCTGCGGCACAGTTCGCCGATTTCGTCGATAGGTTGAATCACACCGATTTCATTGTTGACCAGCATGACCGACACCAGAATTGTGTCTGGGCGAATTGCTTCAGCCAATTGTTCGATCGTGATCAAGCCATTGTCTTGCGGCTGCAAATAAGTTGCTTCAAAACCCTGGCGTTCCAGTTCACGCACAGTATCCAGCACCGCTTTGTGCTCGGTTTTCACCGTGATGATGTGCTTGCCCTTGGTTTTATAGAATTGCGCTGCGCCTTTGAGCGCCAGGTTGTTGCCTTCGGTTGCACCCGATGTCCAGATGATCTCGCGCGTATCCGCGTTCACCAGCTTGGCCACTTGTTCGCGCGCATCTTCCACCGCTTTTTCTGCCGTCCAGCCATACATATGGCTGCGCGAAGCCGGATTGCCGAACTGCTCGCGCAGATACGGAATCATCTTGTCGGCTACGCGTGGATCGATAGGCGTCGTCGCCGAGTAATCCATATAAATCGGAAAGTGCGGTGCCTTGATCGTATCTATCAGGCTTTTATCTAACGGGGCATTCATCTTTAAGGCTCCAATAATCAAACGGCTGCGTGGTTCCGGTGTACGACCACCACGCATTGTTCAGAAATCTTTTGTTTTTGCTGGTCGACCAAATCTTTCAAAGATACAGAATCGAGATAATCCACCATTTTTGAATTCAGCGTTGCCCACAGGTCATGTGTCATGCATCGTCCACCATGTTCGTGCTCAGGGCTATGGCAATTTTCTTTGCCACCGCACTGCGTTGCATCCAGCGGCTCATCAACAGCAATGATGATGTCGGCGACCGTTACATCTTCTGCGCGACGTGCTAGGTTGTAACCACCACCCGGTCCACGTACCGACTCCACGATTTCATGGCGACGCAATTTTCCAAACAATTGTTCCAGATAAGACAGCGAAATTTCTTGTCGCTGACTAATCCCGGCGAGCGTGACCGGACCATTGTCTTGGCGCAACGCCAAGTCAATCATTGCTGTTACAGCAAAACGCCCTTTAGTCGTCAAACGCATGAAATACCGCCTCCAGAATCAACCAAATGTAATAAACCGAGTTGTTGATCGATTTGGTCAAGTATAACAAACTTGACTGAATCTGTCAGGTACTGGATTTCCACAATAAACCATTGTCAATTGCAACCAAGGCCCAACTTTCTGCACCGCAATTTTATTAGCAAAGCAGTGCGGCCATCCTTGACCCGCGTCACTAAGCCGGATTTTGGCACACAAACATTCTTGTCATCCGCACAATAAAAATCGAAGTAATTTCGCGCAGCCGGCTTACCGTGTCGCCGCACAATCTACATGCGATGACAACGCAGGCCTCCAAGGTATCGAATACACGCTGACAGCCGCATATAAATTTGAGCGATTATTCAATCAGGAAAATTTTCGACTCAAATCCCACCAAAATAGAAAAATTAGAGAAAATTTTTACAAACCAAGCAATAAACCAAACATATTCAAAAAAGCAGATAACATTTTGAGCGAATATTCAATTTATAATAAGCACCACATTAATTGACTGAAACTTCGTTTCGAATTCTGCAATGGCCACACGTATTTCCAAGACTCCACAATCACCTACTCAAAAAGCCGACAAAAAGCGAATCGAAGTTCTGAAGGCTGCCGGCAAATGTTTCCGAAAAACCGGGTTCCACCAAACATCCATGCAACAGATTTGTGCTGAAACCGGCCTAGGGCCAGGCGCGGTTTATCGCTATTTCACCGGCAAGGAAGCCATCATCGAAGCGATGGTGGAAGACGAACGCCGTCAGGCGCGCGCAATGCTGGTACAGATGCGCGATGCCGAATCCATACAAGCCGCACTTAGCACAATCACGCGTCAGTTTGCCGAACGCTATCGGGCCGGCGGCGATGCCAGCCTGATGACTGAGGTGTATGCAGAAGGCATGCGCAGCAAGCGTGTCGGCGCCGTTTTACGCAAGATAGAAGCGGAATGGATCATGGGCTTGACCAATCTTTTGCGCATTGCACAGGCACGTGGCCAGATAGATGCAACACTCGATGCCGCGCAAACTGCCTTGTTCCTGACGGGAATGTGGGATGGCATGGTGATACGCCAGCATTTTCATGCGCACGAAGATCAAAATACCTTACCAGCTTTTTTTGAAAGCATGATTGCGCGACTGCTGGCAAAAGACCATAAAGCCAGTGGCAAACCACTGACGACGCCGCCTATCGAGAATTCGCTGTTTGCAGAAGAATTGAAGAAGCGCGCAGAGTCCGAAGATCTGCGTCAGCTCAGTTTGATTTAAGAGCGATTCGTTTTCAGCAGATGCATTCTGCCAAAAAGCTCCTGCATCACCTGATTTCCGATAAAACTCAAGTTGTACGGATGCTCAGAGATTTTTTTAGGGAAGCGAACAGTCTCAGGCAAGGCCTCCAGTTGCACGGCAATCTTTCCCCATAACACCAGTGTCGGCGGCTGTTTCGCAGCGCGCTCGGCGTGGTCTGCCAAAGCGCTCAGCACGGTCTGCAAAAATGGTATCCACGGCTTGGCCTCCTTAACCGGCGGCACATGTGAGCGAAAAACCAGCGCGGCATTCAGCAATAAAAAACCGCGTGCTGTCAAATTGTCCTGCAATTCCGGCAAGGTTTGAATCACCGATGCAGGTGCTGCCTGCGCCTTGCTGGATACGCCCGCCAGCGCATCTCCTGTAGTTTGTTCGATGGACAATTGTCCATCTGCCACCAACAGCATCTTCATGAAATTGCGCAATGAAGTCGCGCGATTCACCTGTTTGGACAATCCTTTTTCCGACCACAAGCAACTGACGGCGCCATCCATGAAGCAAACGCCCGTTGCGCTATCGGCACGCGGGTAAGGTCCTTCGCCAACCAATACGTATTGCACGGCATCCAACGGTTGCGCAAATGCGGCGAACAGCCTGTCACCATTCGGCAGGTAATGATCATCAGCCAGCGTCGGCAAATAATCAGGGAAGGCTTTGTGAACCGCAGTCAGGCCAGCCAGCAGAATCGGACGCCAAGAAGCATCAGCGACATCCAGCATGGCGAAAAAAGACGATGGAATTGTTTGCATGAGGTTTATAACGACTGAGGTTTATGCCTGCGGGCGAAAGCAGCGATTGTAGCCGCAACACTTTGCGGCACACGAAAAACTGCAGTCCCTCATCTCATTATTTATCGATCAAGCCGGCACAATATGGTCCTCGCCCGGCGCGCCAAACAATTGTTCCTTCAATACTCGCAACTGATCGCGCACTTGCGCAGCCTTCTCGAACTCCAGGTTTTTTGCATGACCCTGCATCTGTTTTTCCAGTCGCTTGATTTCCTTGCTGACCTGCTTCTCGCTCATCGCCTCATACTTCGCATGTTCTTGCGCAATATTGAATTCTTCACGCGCATCCTGCTGGCTGTACACGCCATCAATCAACTCGCGGATATGCTTCTTGATACCGATCGGCGTAATGTTATTGGCCGTATTGAAAGCGATCTGCTTGGCGCGCCGACGTTCGGTTTCATCAATGGCCCTGCGCATCGAATCCGTGATCTTGTCGCCATACAGAATCGCCATACCGCTCAGGTTACGCGCCGCGCGGCCTATGGTTTGAATCAAGCTACGCTCGGAACGCAGGAAGCCTTCCTTGTCCGCATCCAAAATCGCCACCAATGAAACCTCAGGCAAATCAAGGCCCTCGCGCAACAAGTTAATACCGACCAGCACATCGAAAGTGCCCAGGCGCAAATCCCTCAGTATTTCCACCCGCTCAACGGTATCAATATCACTGTGCAGATAACGCACCTTGATGCCGTTATCGCTAAGGAACTCCGTCAACTGCTCAGACATGCGCTTGGTAAGCGTCGTCACCAACACCCGCTCGTGTTTTTTTACGCGCTCGGTAATTTCCGACATCAGGTCATCCACCTGTGTCGAGGCCGGACGCACACTGATCAATGGATCGACCAGACCGGTCGGACGCACAACCTGCTCGACCACCTGATCGGCATGCGTATTTTCATAGTCGGCCGGCGTCGCCGAAACAAACACCATTTGCCGCATCTTGCCTTCGAACTCGTCAAAGCGCAGCGGCCGGTTATCCAGTGCTGACGGCAGGCGGAAGCCGTAATCAACCAAATTCGTTTTGCGTGCCCTGTCGCCGTTGTACATGCCGTTGAGCTGGCCCATCAATACATGCGACTCATCCATGAACATCAAGGCGTCCGGCGGCAGATAATCAACCAATGTTGGCGGCGGATCGCCGGCCTTGGCACCGCTCAAGTGGCGCGAGTAGTTTTCGATGCCTTTGGTAAAGCCGATTTCCTGCATCATTTCCAGATCGAAACGGGTGCGCTGCTCCAGACGCTGCTCTTCGATCAGCTTGTTTTCCTTGCGGAAAAACTCCAGACGCTCACGCAGCTCATCCTTGATGGTTTCGATCGCACGCAAGACCGTCGCACGCGGCGTCACATAATGCGAACCCGGATAAACCGTAAAGCGCGGAATCTTTTGTTTGACGCGGCCGGTCAACGGATCGAATAGCTGCAGGCTTTCAATTTCGTCATCAAACATTTCCAGACGGATTGCCAGTTCCGCATGTTCCGCCGGGAAAATATCAATCGTATCGCCGCGCACACGGAAAGTACCGCGGCCAAAATCAACTTCATTGCGCGTGTATTGCATCGCGATCAGGCGCGCAATCACATCGCGCTGGCTGACCTTGTCCTTGGCACGCAAGGTCAGAATCATCTGGTGATATTCACTCGGATTACCAATACCGTAAATCGCTGATACCGTCGCAATGATCACCACATCGCGCCGCTCCATCAGCGACTTGGTGCATGACAGGCGCATCTGCTCGATATGTTCGTTAATCGAAGAATCTTTCTCGATGAACAAATCGCGCTGCGGAACATAGGCTTCCGGCTGGTAATAATCGTAATAGCTGACGAAGTATTCCACCGCATTCTGCGGGAAGAACTCGCGGAATTCGCTGTATAGCTGTGCAGCCAAAGTCTTGTTCGGCGCAAACACAATCGCCGGACGCCCCATCTGTGCGATCACATTGGCAACTGTATATGTCTTGCCCGAGCCGGTTACGCCCAGCAAGGTCTGATAAAACAAGCCGTCATCTATGCCTTCGACCAGCTTAGCAATCGCGGTCGGCTGATCACCTGCCGGAGGAAACGGCTGATATAGACGAAATGGGGAATTCGGGAAGGTAACAATTTTCGATTCGTCAACGGAATCGGGAACTTGGGATAAATCAGCCATTTAAATCCGACCTTTGGTAAAATAGTGAGTCGCATTTTCCGCAAGACTTATGGTCTTGCGCTCTACACAACCCCACTGCAAAACGACCGTTTGCAGCTAACTTTTGATGTTATCACGATGAACGCACCTCTTCCTGCTTCGCTCCTCAACGCCATCGAAATGGCGCCCCGTGACCCGATTCTTGGCATTACCGAGGCTTTCAATGCCGACAAGAATCCGAATAAGATCAATCTTGGTGTCGGCGTTTACAACGACGATAACGGCAAATTGCCATTGCTCGAATGCGTACGCAAAGCCGAAGCGCAATTAATGGAAAAACTGTCGCCACGTGGCTACTTGCCTATCGACGGCCTGGCTGCCTACGACAAAGCAGTACAAGAACTCGTATTTGGTGCCGATAGTTCAGTAGTCAAGGACAAACGTGCAGTCACCGCGCAAGCAATTGGCGGCACAGGCGCATTGAAGCTCGGCGCTGATTTCCTGAAACGCTTTGCGCCAAACGCGCAAGTCTGGATCAGCGATCCAAGCTGGGAAAATCACCGTGCCCTGTTTGAATCCGCAGGCTTCACCGTCAACAACTATCCGTACTACGATGCAGTAACGCGCGGCGTCAACTTCGCTGGCATGCTCGACACACTCAAATCGATTCCTAGCGGCTCGATCGTTCTGTTGCACGCTTGCTGCCACAACCCAACCGGCGCTGATCTGAGCGACGCACAATGGCTGGAAGTGTTGAATGTTGTCACAACACGTGGCTTGATTCCATTCCTCGACATGGCCTACCAAGGTTTTGGCGACGGCATCGAATCGGACGGCAAAGTTGTTCGTCAATTCGCTGAAGCAGGCGGCGCTGTGTTCGTTTCGAACTCATTCTCCAAATCGTTCTCGCTGTATGGCGAGCGCGTTGGCGCATTGAGCATCGTTTCCAGCAATGCAGAAGAAGCAGCACGCGTCTTGTCGCAATTGAAACGCGTCATCCGTACCAACTACTCCAACCCACCTATCCACGGCGGCCAAGTCGTTGCAACCGCTCTGGCATCACCAGAACTGCGTGCATTGTGGGAAGAAGAACTGGCTGGCATGCGCGTACGCATCCGCGAAATGCGTCAAGCATTTGTGCAGAAGCTGAAAGAACAAGCACCTGCCCACAACTTCGATTTCGTGACAGAACAACGCGGTATGTTCTCGTACTCGGGCTTGACCAAACCACAAGTGGAACGTCTGCGTGATGAGTTTTCGATTTACGCTGTCGACACTGGCCGTATTTGTGTCGCTGCACTGAACACAAAAAACATCGATTACGTTATTGCAGCAATCGCAAAAGTTCTTTAATATTCGCCCCTGCAATAAATTTCTGCGCCAAGAGTAACGAAGCAAAGAAATTTATTGCACAAGCTTTGACAGGCGAGCAAGAAACATCTTATAATCTCGCTTCTGTTCCCTGATAGCTCAGTTGGTAGAGCGACGGACTGTTAATCCGCAGGTCCCTGGTTCGAGTCCAGGTCGGGGAGCCACAGAATACAAGGCCCTACGTGAAAGCGTGGGGCCTTTTTATTTGTTCAGTTCCGTTCGATATTAGACAGTGTCTAATACTCCCACCGTCATCTTCCAGTCGTATCTAATCAAGTCTTTTACGTCGACACGAAATCGTGTCGCAGTCGATATTAAGTGGTGTGGCTAATATTTGAGCCTTCAATACATCGGAGCTCGACATGTCATCAAAAACATTCTTATTTGCTCTAACCATCGCAATCGCGCCTAGCATTGTGGAATGGCTTTTAGCGAGGCTTTGAATAGATGTTCATTTCATATTTTGCATATCCACGCCATGATGCACGACTTCCCGCCAGCGAATCTTTCCATTCATCGCTCATGCGTAAGCACGGGCTTATTTGATGGGAACTCACAGCCCAGCAATAAGATGTTGTTGTCATGCAAATATTTCGCTTATAGTCCAGTTGAGAATGAAACTACAAGACAATATGGCGACCAATTTTAAACACCTTCAAAGCTACGAACCCCAACTCGCACGCCTTGGTTTGCTATCGGAAAAATATTTTCCAGATGACCCCAATACTTGCCTCTTGAAGGTTCGGCAGTTTGGCGAATTGCTTGCGCAAGCGGTTGCTGCCTATTCAGGCAAATTTGTCGCTCCTGAGGAAAGTCAGTTTGACCTGCTCTATCGTCTTCGTGATGAAGGCCTGCTGCCTAAACAAGTAGATCAACTCTTTCACGAAATTCGTAAGATTGGCAACCAAGCAAACCATGCCATCAGTGGTGACCATGCAGCTGCGCTCTCTGCGCTAAAAATGTCGTGGCAATTAGGAATCTGGTTTCATCGCACCTACAAAGATGCCGACTTCAAGTCAGGCCCCTTTACTCCTCCGCAAGCCCCAAAGGATGAATCGGTTGAGATGCGACAGGAACTGGCACGACTTCAAGCAGAGCTCACCGCATATCAAACCACTCATGTAGCAACGCAAATACAACTGAACGAAGCCAAAGAGACAATCGCAAAAAGCAGCGAAGAGAACCAGATTTGGCAAGAACTAGTTTCGCTAGCAGAGCATGAGAAAGCCGCCACACATGCACGTTTGATAGAACTCCAAACGCAAACATCCAGCAAACCTGCAACAGAGTTGGCGCAGATTGTCAAAGCTTCTAACAAAGCAGCCGAACATATTCAGCTGGATGAAGCCGCAACGCGTGTCTTGATTGATCAACAATTACGCGATGCGGGTTGGGACGTAGATACTGTCAACCTCACTTTCGGCAAAGGCGCACGTCCAGAAAAAGGGAAAAACAAGGCAATTGCAGAGTGGCCAACCAAAACTGGTCGCGCCGATTACTTACTATTTATTGGTCTCACTCCCGTTGCAGCCGTCGAAGCCAAGAAAAAGAATATTGATGTCTCAGGCAACCTGCAGCAGTCCAAACGATACAGTCGAGAATTTCAAATCGTTGATGGAATGACGCAAGCTGACCACGCTCCATGGTCGGAGTTCCAGTTGCCCTTTGTATTTTCCAGTAATGGCCGTCCCTACCTTAAGCAAGTCGAAACAAAAAGCGGCGTATGGTTTTGTGACGTGCGTAAAGCGGAAAACTTATCGCGCGCACTAGATGGGTGGTATTCGCCGGAAGGCTTGTCGGAACTACTCAAGCAAGATCACGCAGCGGCAGCACAGAAGCTCGCAGCAGAGCCGTTCGAATACGATTTCAAATTACGTGAATACCAAACCACTGCGATCCAAAAAGTAGAAGCCGCCATCACCGAAGGACAGCGTGCGTGTCTGGTTGCCATGGCCACTGGTACCGGCAAAACAAAAACCTGCATCGCGCTCATCTACCGCTTGCTCAAAGCACAGCGCTTTCGCCGGATCTTGTTTCTGGTTGATCGCTCAGCATTAGGCGAACAGGCCGCCAATGCCTTCAAAGATACCAGGATGGAAAATCTGCAAACCTTCGCAGATATTTTTGGCCTGAAAGAGTTGGAAGATAAAATTCCAGATAGCGCCACCGCGGTACAAATCGCCACCATACAAGGCATGGTCCATCGAGTATTGTTTCCCTCTGAAGACGCAGCTATGCCAACAGTCGATCAATATGACTGCATCGTCATCGATGAATGTCATCGCGGCTACCTGCTTGACCGTGAGCTGTCAGACACTGAGATGGCATTTCGCAGCCAGGATGATTATGTGTCCAAGTACCGCCGCGTGTTGGAATACTTCGACGCTGTCAAAATTGGTCTGACCGCCACACCCGCGCTGCACACCACACAAATTTTCGGCGCCCCGGTTTATCAATACACCTATCGCGAAGCCGTGATCGACGGTTTTCTGATCGACCATGAACCTCCGCTCAATATCAAGACCCAGCTGTCCACCGCCGGCATTAAATGGGAAAAAGGGCAATCCCTGTCGGTCTATGATGTGCGCAGCAATCAGGTAGAACTGTTTACCACTCCCGATGAAATCAAGCTCGATGTTGAAGATTTCAACAAAAAAGTCATCACCGAAGATTTCAATCGCGTCGTTTGCGATTATCTCGCCAAAGAGATCGACCCCAATCTCAAAGCGAAAACTCTTATTTTTTGCGCTACCGACGCCCATGCCGACCTCGTCGTCAAGCTGTTCAAAATAGCACTGGCGAACACTTACGGCAGCGTCGATGACGATGCGGTTATCAAGATAACCGGGGCGGCTCACAAACCACTCGAACTGATTCGCCGTTACAAGAATGAATCGATTCCGAATATCGCCGTCACAGTTGATCTACTCACTACTGGGATTGACGTGCCAGAGATCGCTAATCTGGTATTCCTGCGCCGCGTCAGCAGCCGTATTCTGTACGAACAGATGCTAGGCCGCGCCACCCGAATGTGCGACGAAATTGGCAAAGAAACTTTCCGTATATTTGATGCGGTAGGCCTCTATGACGCTCTGCAAAGCATGACCACCATGCAGCCGGTTGTCGTCGATCCAAAAATCAGCTTTTCGCAGCTGATTCAGGAATTACTAATCAAAGACCAGCCTGAGCTGGCAGAACTCTCGCGTGAACAATTTATTGCAAAACTTCAGCGCAAAAAGCGCTCTCTGACTGATGCACAACGAGAAGTATTTGAAGCTATTGCCGGTCAGCCGCCAGAGTCATTCATCAAGGAGCTCAAAACATTGTCAGTGGATCAAATAAGCGGTTGGTTTATAGATGGCGCACGCCTCGCTGAACTGCTAGACACAAAATATAGTGGACCATCACCGGTTACCTACATTTCCGACCATCTAGATGTATTCGTCTCCGCTACCAGTGGTTATGGCAAAGGTCTAAAGCCAGCCGATTACTTAAAAGAGTTTGACGAGTACATTCGCAACAGCGGTAACGAGATCCCCGCACTAGTCACCGTACTAACCCGGCCACGTGAACTTACCCGCAAACAGTTAAAGGAACTGGCTTTCACACTCGACCAAGCAGGTTATTCAGAGATAAATTTAGAAACAGCTTGGCGTGAAACCACTAACCAAGGATATGCGGCAAGTATCATCGGCCACATCCGTCGCGCAGCGCTAGGCGACGCATTGATGCCATATAATGAACGGGTCGATAAAGCTCTGCAAAAAATGCTCGGCAGTCGCACAGATTGGACCACGCCCCAGCGCAGATGGCTGCAAACAATTGCCAGCCAGACCAAAGTCAATTTAGTGGTCGATAGATCGGCCATCGACGATCCGAATCAGCTATTCAAACAACAGGCAGGGGGCTTCGAGCGCCTCGATAAGCAGTTTGATGGACAACTGCAAACAATTCTTGATGAATTCAATAGCGCCATTTGGGAAAAGCAGGCTCCCAAAGTAGCATAGTTAAATATAGAGACGACAAAAAATAATGAGCACCCAAGACATCGTAGGCAAACTGTGGAATCTCTGTAATGTCTTGAAAGACGACGGCGTAACCTATCACCAGTACGTCACTGAGCTGACATACTTATTGTTCCTGAAAATGGCCGAAGAAACCGGCCAGCAAGACAAGTTGCCAGAAAATCACCGTTGGAAAGATTTGGTCGCACAATCCGCGCCGGATCGGCTGCGCTTTTACGAAGATTTGCTGCGAGACTTCGGGCGCGAGGGCAAAGGCATTGTGCAAGAAATCTACGCCAACTCCAGCACCTTCATCAAAAAACCCGCCACACTCAGCACGCTTGTCACAGAGATCAATAAGATCGACTGGTACAGCGCCAAGGCCGAAGGCATGGGTGACCTGTACGAAGGCTTGCTGCAAAAAAACGCCAATGAGAAGAAATCTGGCGCCGGTCAATACTTCACGCCCCGTGTGCTGATCGACAGCATGGTTGCGGTGATGCAGCCGTCGCCCGACGACATCATCCAAGACCCGGCAGCAGGCACTGGCGGCTTCCTGATCGCCGCACATCACTACATCGACACGCATCACGACAAGACCGTTTGGACTGAAGCGCAGCAGCGGAAATACGCGCAATCTACTTTCTACGGTATGGAGCATGTACAGGACACGCACCGCCTCGCCCTGATGAACCTGATGCTACACGGCATCGACAATGAAGGCGAAGCCGGCATTAACTATGGCGATACTCTGTCGCCACAAGGCGCGGCATTAAAGAAGGCCACGCTGATGCTGACCAATCCGCCGTTCGGCACAAAACAGGGTGGCGGCTTGCCGGACCGTGACGATTTCACCTACCCGACTTCCAACAAACAATTCGCCTTCTTGCAGCACATCTATCGTGGTTTGCGCGAAGGTGGCCGCGCTGCCGTCGTCTTGCCGGATAACGTGCTGTTTGAAAGTAATACCGGAAAAAGCATCCGCGCCGACCTGATGGACAAATGCAATCTTCACACCATCTTGCGGCTGCCCACTGGAATCTTCTATGCCCAAGGCGTCAAAACCAATGTGCTATTTTTCACCCGAGGTAAAACCGACAAAGGTAATACCAAGGAGGTTTGGTTCTACGACATGCGCGCTAACATGCCGCAATTTGGTAAACGCACTGAGCTCAAGCGCGACCACTTCGCTGAGTTTGAAGCCGCTTACGGTGCTGATCCATTAGGCGAAGCCTCCAGTCTCGCCAAACGTGTAGATACCGGCGAACAAGGCCGCTTCCGCCACTTCACCCGCGCCGAGATCGCTAACCGAAATGACAGTCTCGACATCAGCTGGCTGAAAGATGATTCGGTTGAAGATGCTGCCGATTTGCCAGCACCAGAAGTATTGGCTCAGGAAGCGATAGGCGAGCTAGAAGCGACGCTAGCAGAGTTGCAGGGGATTATTGACGCATTGGTAGTAGAAGAGGTCGAAGCGTGAGCGAATTACCCGAATCATGGCTGGTTGCGACGTTAGAAGATGTCGGGGTAATCACAACTGGCGGCACTCCATCCAAAAAAGAAAATCCTTTGTATTTTGGCGGGAATTATCCATTTGTAAAGCCTGGTGATTTGAACTCAAATATTCCCATAACATCCTCGGTGGAATATCTATCTGATATTGGGATTCAACGAGCAAGGAAACTCAGATCTGGAGCAATCTTGGTATCTTGCATTGGAAACTTAGGTAGAGTTGCAATTGCAGGGACGGAGTTGGCAACAAATCAGCAAATTAATAGTATTGAATTTCATTCAAAATATGTCAGCGATCGTTACGGATATTATTACTGCAAAACACTTAAAAGCTGGATGGAAAGTGAGGCGTCAGCTACGACAATTGCGATTCTAAATAAAGGTCGATTCTCAAAAGCTCCATTTCTACTCGCCCCACTCAACGAACAAAAACGCATCGCGGATAAACTCGACACCCTGCTGGCGGCGGTGAATTCCTGCCGCGCACGGCTCGACAAAGTGCCCACACTTATCAAACGTTTTCGGCAGTCTGTTCTTGCTGCTGCTATAACTGGATCATTGACAGAGGACTGGCGAAAAGGTGCTGAATTTCAGACTTTTGAGATTGAATTTTCTGAATTAATTCAAGATTCTATTGTGGGCTTAGTTCGCTCCGCCGCCGAGCAATATAAGTTAGCAAATGAAACCACTCCATACTTAAAAATGAATAATATTTCTGAAAATTGGGGGTATTCATTAGATAGTTTGGTCGGTGTGCAATGTTCGCAAGTCGAAAGAGAAAAATTTCAGCTTAAAAAGGGGGATTGGCTGTTCAATACGCGAAATAGCATGGAATTGGTCGGGAAGTCTTGTGTGTGGCAGGGAGAGCCAGCTATTTTTAATAACAATATTCTCAGAGTTCGCTTTAAAAAAAGTGTTCTTTCAGAATACGTCGAAATATGGTTCCGCTCCCCGTTAGGTAGACAACGACTTGAACAAGTTAAGTCCGCAACCACAAGTGTCGCCGCAATTTATCAACGCTCATTGTTAGCACAAAAACTTTCACTACCAACGCTCACCGAGCAATTTGAAATCGTCCGCCGCGTAGACGCGCTATTCGCCATCGCTGATAAGCTTGAAACCAGTCTCGCGACCGTGAGCAAACGGGTCGATCAACTCACGCCCGCGATCCTCGCGAAAGCCTTCCGTGGCGAATTGGTCGCGCAAGATCCGAGTGATGAGCCAGCCAGCTCGTTGTTAGCGCGATTGGCGACACTGTAGCGCCGAAACGCGCTGTCAAAAAAGCCGCATAAAGGGCTCCCATATGCCAATCTTCAAGGTCAATGCCGGAAAGCTGAAAAATCTCAATGCGCTTCCGCTCGATAAGGAAAAGAATCTCCAGCAATTAGTGGAGACCAACTTGATGGAAGTGCTTGAACTGCACTTCCTGGCTAGCGAGTACGTCACCACGCTGGGTGGCAGGATCGATACTTTGGCGGTAGATACTAACGGTGCGCCTGTCATCATCGAGTACAAGCGCAACAAGAACGACAACGTGATCAATCAGGCGCTGTCCTATCTGAAGTGGCTAAAGACGCAAAAACCGGGATTCTTTGAAAAGCTGATGATGGACAAGCTCGGGAACGCGGTCGCGGACAAGATCAAGCTTGATTGGCATAACCCGTGGGTGATCTGCATTGCGGAATCGTTCAGCAAGTTCGATATCGACACAGTGGAAGTCGTGCCGCTGCGAATTGAACTGATGCGCTATCGCTATTATGAAGGCGACATCTTCACGCTAGAGCCGGTGACCCTGTCAGAGCCGCCGCTGCCGCAGGCGATTCCAGCTTCCAGCCTGCTGCCCCTAGAGAAAGATACGCCATCAGTAGAGGAGCTCCGAAGCAAAGCGACAGACGCGATTCGTGACCTGTTTGATGATTTACGGGAACGCATAATGGCGCTCGATGAATCGGTCAATGAAAAACCAAATACGCTCTACGTCGCCTATCGCGTATCAAAGAACTTTGCCGACCTGCATATCGGCAAGAACCAAATCAAGATTCAATTGCGGCCTATCGATTATGTCGATCCGCAAAACCGTGTTGAAAAAATCCCGGATGGGTACAACTGGACCATGGATCGCCGCGTTTATCTGAAATCGAAGGATGAATTGGAGTATGTGTTTGGCTTGATTGAGCAGTCGTATAAAAACGTGCTTTAGACATGTATTAGCTGCAGTAAATATAACGACAAAGCGACATCTGATTAACAGGAGTCGATCATTCACCTGCGCTCAGAATACCCTGCACACCGTTGCCATCTCACAGTTATTGGTAATCTTTAAGAATACCCGACGCAATTCCAAGCCCGATCCAAGTCAAATTCGTCCGTTGGCTAGCCCCGCGTTCGAGACTTATCAAAACTCGACAACCACGGAGAGCTTTGTTGCTACCTTATTTTTTTCAATCACCTTTCGACTTTGTTCAAAGCCCGCCTTACCTTTATACATTTCTATTAGGACATCAAGCTTGGCATTCATTGAAGAGTCGAATATACGGCTTACATCCTTAGAGGAGTCTAGGGTTAGTTCATGCCTCTGAAGTTTGTTTGATTTACTCTGGCGCATGATCAAAAGGCCGCTGAAGAGAGGATCCTTATGTAATCCATATTGGTCCATAAGTCCCTTCGCAGTATCTATGTCCGGCTCGCCGCCTTCGGCTACTGTGTTCAGACTCATAGCTGACTCTTTAATATGATGATTTAGATTAGAGCGGTTCATTCCTGCCGATGCATTTACACTTGTGCCAAACCCGCCGCCTGCAGCTGTGAAATCTAAAGCGCTGCTATCGCCTGATTCCAATTTCATTCCTTCCTCGTTAAGGATGGACACTTTTTTGGCGCCCAGTACAACGCAAAATTGCACAAAAAGTCCGTACTTGCGAATAACGACCTCTTCTGAGAAATGATCAACAGGCACAAAATCTTGGGAGTAGTTGGGCTTAATCAAAATGCTCCCCGCACAGATTGCCGATGAATCGATGACCTGCGTAAGGCTTTCTGCTTCCTGCTCAGATAAAGGCAAACAAATTATCTTTGTATCAAGCTCAGGCTCAGTAAAAAGTTCATACTCTTTGCGTGAGCGCTCCTTTAAGTCACTCATAAACTCGCGGTCAACGATGAATACCTTTTTAATGTAAGACTTCATTACTTACCTATCTTTAGATGAAAACAGCAAACTTATAAATGCAATAAACCTTGAACGTCGCAAGCAGATATGAAATTCTGAAAGTTGCTCCTCAACTTCCCAACCTAATTTTCCACGCATGCGCTCAAGTATTTGAGGTAGGCTCTTCAACCCTTCACTCCGATGTTTGCTGAATACGTCAAGCAAAATCAAAACTGGTGAAACACGGCCATCAATATCAAGCATTGTTGGGACTACCTTTAACACTGCAAGTCCGCTAAAAAACGCGTGGCACTCCACATGCGCTGATCGAAAGTAACGTCGTCCATCTGCTGCAAGTACGTCTAACGAATTGCGTACAAGGCCTTCCCTTGCATCTTCCATTGGCAGATGACTCCACGCCCCCTGCGATGCATCAAACATCCAGAACTCCGAATCACCCGAGTTATCCAACGCTTGCGCGTACAGGTATTTGTTTTGCTTCAGATCAATCACATGTGTCCCGAACTATGCTTTCTATCAGCGTGGAAAAGCTGCCCGGATTTGTCAGGTCGACCGCATACAAATAACTTTTTACTCCCGCTGTTTCTTCCATAAATCGCAGAATACCCAAATCTTCTTGAAGGACATTATTGACCTCCTCCGGCGCTACGCCGGAAAAACTCGACTTGTCGACGTGAGAAGCAATTACATGCAGCTTTTTATCAAGCTTTTTTGATTCGCCCAGCGCTTTCATGGTAGCGCGCAAATCTGCGCGAACCCACGCTTTGTATTCATCATCGTCCTTGCGAGAAAGATTTAGCAAGTAGAAGACATGTTCGTGCGTCTTAACTATGGCTAACCAATCACTTAAACGATCTTTGGTGCCAGGCATGTCCGTAACTTCTCGTATTTGATATTGCATACCATCGACGGGAAAAGGAGGAATATCTTTATATGTTCGTTTTGACGTGGTCTGCTCCTTCCTGTCAGATATATCCTTTTTCAAAATTCGAAAAATAAACGTGGTCTTACCCGAGTTTGGTCGCCCCCAAATAGCAAAACGGTCGAGATTAATGATAGCCGGCGGCACCGGCTCTTTCTTCCAAACCTTTTTCACAACAACAGCCGTGGCACCCAAAATAACGGCACCCAAAGCGATAAATGGCAGCATACGACTGCATCCCTTCAAATATTGGTCAAGGAGTTCGAGCAGAACTCTACGTGATTCGACTAGCACTTATGAACCGGACCTCTGAACTAAACACATTGTAAATTGAAAAGTTTCCAGTAAGTATTTATGTGAGACAAGCCTTAAGGTCAAACCAGCCGATGTCACTTACTTAGTAAATCTAATTATCCAATCCAGCCCACGTACTTCGGTCCGTGGTTTTTTTCGTCCACAAAAAGGAGCCAATGCATTCACACACACCAAACTTCACCATCATCGTCAACTGGAAGCAAAAAGGATTCGGCTGCTCCAAAGTCTGCTCTTATTGCAACTGGCGAACATCTCCCCTCCTCCCCCACGGCGCTCAATCCGAACAAGCCATCTCAAACTTCATCAAGCAGTGCAATAAATCGTTCATCACGATTAGCGGAGGTGGGGACCCGCTTTATCGATTTGAAGAAAATCGGCACGACCTGGAGCGCATGGCCAGCATCATCAAGGCACATGGTTTCAAGGTCCGCGTCATCACCCGCGAGGTGCAACATGTCGCTCAACTGAGAGGTATCGCTGACTACGTTTCTATTTCACTAGATCAGGAGATATTTACCGAAATTGATCGCTATAAGGATCAGTGGCTAGGCATGGACATTGAATATTCTTTGGTACTACCTTCTTTGCCTGAACAGGAGCTCAATGCATTAAAACCGCAATACATGGGAATTCGATCAAAACTAGGTGGACGGCTAGCGTTACGGGAGAACTTCAACAGCGTCCATTCCATAAACCCGGCCTGTATGTCTTTCGGGCACAGTGGCATTGTGTTCGTCCCTAAGAAGCTCTGCCTAGAGAGTCGGTACCTATCTAAGGTCGAGGGCAACGGGTACAGCATCGTTCAGGACCATGCAGCATTGGCTCACCGGCTTATGCATCATTCACACATTTATATCTTCGGAGGTTTTGCCAAACATCTAGTCAGCCCTACCAACCACCTGGAATACGATGACATCGACATCATCGCTACAGATAGCAGCGTCCTTACATCTCTAACCGAGGAGTTTGCATACACATTCAAAGAGACGTCCCCCGCAGGTAGCTATCCCCGCTACTTCATAGGCACATCCACTAGAGCCGGCAAATCGATCCAGTTGATCTTGATGGCAAATGCCTACGACGCTCATACCTTCATTTTCAATGCCCAGTACGCCTTAGATCGCTTTGGATACAACCAAGGGTTCTTCTTCGATCCGTCCGTCGGCGAACAAACCATCCGCAATGCCGTCATCCACAAAACAGCTCATTCCATTCCTGGACCTCGAGCAATGCATCTATTCAGTACCGATCGTTCCCAGATCGAAAGTAGACACAAACTCAAACTGATCAAGAAAGGCTATTCAGTCATCGAATTTGCACCATCCGTCTCAGTTTGATTCCCTGCTCTATTCCTCTATAGCTTCAATCTCTCTCCCCTAAGTACTTCTCCACTTTCCATAAAAGGATATACATGACCGCGACCATCTACATCACTCAGCAAGCTTATGAAACATCACAAACAATCAAGGATATGGACTACCACGACCGGGTCGAGCTCTGCGACGACAATCCTGACTTTGAGAATCGCCCAGGCTACCGTCTCAAGAACGCCAACTATCTGCCACTACAGCCGCTTCCTAGCCATCCCACATCTGTGATGTTCAACTCGAACGAAAAGGTAAAGATCGAGCTACCTGCCAACTTGCGAGGATGCATCTTTGAAAACGCTCCTGATCTACCTGAAAAGTATGCAGACATTGTGTCCTACTGGTCAGGGCCCACGCAGAACAGCAACGATAGCGGTGCCATTTATTTCCAGTGCCCTTTGAACACCTACATGGTGGAGTTGGAATCTGGCACTGAAGGAATGATCGTTCAAGATCGGTTGTTATCTGAAGGAATCGTTGTGGCGATTACAGGTCTAGCGGGACTGGCCTCGTCACTCACAGCGGACGAGTTCATCGAAGTACACATTCCCGTCGATGAAAACATGCTTGGTGTTGAACCGGACATGTTCCGCTCGACGGCTCAGTATGGAATGAACAAGGCAGGATTTGAAATTGTGTATCTGAAGGTCAGCGATATCCTGGCATCTCCATCACCGGACCACATCTACATTGATCTATTCCAAAACGAACTGATCGACTACGGCTACTGGTACTAAACCAAACGCGGAAAAATCGCCATCTTATAAGGAAGCACATTAACAACCACTACACATCTCAACTCTTCAAAGGGGCCATCTATGAAACAAGCCAGTAGCAAAGTGCAGGCTAAATCCAGTAAAGCAGCAGCACCTAGTAACTCCCCCTCCAGCATTAGCCCTACCGATATCCGCGTCCTCAAGATCGCAACCTGTGGCCTGTCCCCAAACTGAAAGACACCGCATTAAGCTAACTGAGCTTGCTGTTCAAAGTCAATTGGGCTGATATAGCCCAACGTTGAATGTCTTCG
>LNEU01000028.1 GCA_001464355.1 Burkholderiales bacterium Ga0077544 | reverse complement strand
TTCGAAGACATTCAACGTTGGGCTATATCAGCCCAATTGACTTTGAACAGCAAGCTCAGTTAGCTTAATGCGGTGTCTTTCAGTTTGGGGACAGGCCAGTGACCAAAGCAGCAAAAATATGGACATGGCAGGGATGAAGATGGACAAGATGCCAGCGAAACCAGCAAGTACAACTACCTTATCGGATGGTGAAGTTAGAGCCGTTGATAAAGAGAACAAAAGCATTACGTTGAAACATGGGCGTATCAAAAGTTCGACATTAGAGATGGGGCCGATGACCATGCAGTTTGCCGTGAAAGACAAATCTTTGGTTTCAAATGTAAAAGTGGGCGATAAGGTGAAATTTATTGTCGAGAATATAGATGGTGCCTCGACCATTACAGCATTGTCTGTTCAGAAATAACTGAGATGCCGGGATTTCGGTTTGCACTCGTCAAATACTCTGCGTGCCGGATTCATAGAGACACTAGTTAGAGACGCTTACGAGTATCTAGGAAACTCCTGGCAATTCATGCTTATTTCCCGAACTTGGATCAAAACAGAGATGCCGCCTGAGCGATACTTTCACATCAAGGCAAATCGCGCAGAATTTGATAGTCTTTATCGCTGACTGGCACAAAGCGCGTCACATTCAAACTCTGCATCAAGTTTTTATTTGCATTGCCTCCCTGGCTCAAAAAAACAGCGATGATTTTTCGCTTGAGATCGGGGCAAAGCTGGCTACGCAACACATAGGGATTGCGCGGGATTGGTTTGGACGTCCACAGTGTGCGGAAATCCTCATTTTTGCTCTTGCCGCCTTCAACTTGAACGGCAAGATTGGTATTCGATACGAATGCCGCATCGACCCGATTTTTGCTCAGATTCGATAAGGACTGATCATGCGCGCCGCTATACACAACTTGTGCAAAGTATTTCTCAAGAGGCACACCGATCTGACGTGAAAAGACATGGCGAGGGATCAGCGCTCCAGACGTGCTGTCAGGATCGACCAATGCCACTTTTTTTCCGCGTAGCGATGCTATCGTTTTGTACGGGCTGTCTTTACGTACAATCAGGACCGAGTGATAAAAGGTGTCACCCGCCGTTTGTGCAACATTTTTTCTTGCGACGGTTGCAAACGCGGTGATGCCGGCATCTTGCTTTTTCGCGGAAATATAAGCGGCAGGTCCAAGTCGCGCCATGTCTACCGTACCGGCGAGCAATCCTTCAATTACCGAGCCATAGGAAGACGGCATCACCACATCAACTGGCATTCCAATCGCAAGCTGCAGTTCGTCGAACAAGGGTTGCAGAGCAGTGATTTCCGTTGGTACGTCACTTTGAGGAACGAGCGAAAATTGCAGACGGGCCGGCCTTTCGCATTCAGCCGCCTGTGCCAGTGAAATACCCAACAGCAGAAGCATCGATACCATTGAAGGCTGAAAAAAACGACGGGCATTAAGCATGGAAATTCCTGTCATGACGGCGTGAACTTTCCTCGTTGAAGCAGTACGCTCATTTCCGACGCGGCGACCGGCCGCTGAAAATAGAAACCCTGTACCTGATCGCAACCGGCCGTTTTCAGATGCACCAGTTGCTCTTTGCTTTCCACGCCTTCTGCTACTACTTGCAAACCCAGATTGTGGGCCAGCGAAATGGTCGAGGCCACGATCACTGCATCGCTATTATCATTACGAATATCGCGAATAAATGAACGATCGATTTTGATCGCATAGATAGGCAAATTCTTCAAATTCTTCAAACCGGAGAATCCCGTGCCGTAGTCATCCAGCGCAATCTTTACGCCACATTTCTGCAACTGCTCCAACACCCGATTCGCAGCATCAAAGTCTTCGATGAAACAGCTTTCAGTCACCTCGATTTCCAGCAAATCGGGCGAAATCTGATATTTCGTCAACGTCGTCATCACGGTGTCCAGCAAAGTGCCATCTTTGAGCTGGCGAGAGGAAACATTGATTGCGACCGGCACCACGGGCAACCCTTGCGCACGCCATGCTGCCAACTGCCGGCATGCCGCATCGATGACCCAGCGGCCCAATGGCACGATCAAATCATTGTTTTCGGCCAAGGAAATAAAGTCATTGGGATAAATCAAACCATGTTCAGGATGCTGCCAGCGTATGAGTGCTTCCAGCCCCACCACGGAAAATTCCTGCAACTCAACGCGAGGTTGATAGTGCAGGCAAAACTCGTCATCCCTGATTGCGCGCTTGAAACGCCCCAGCAACTCTGTCACACGCGCTGAAGATGCATTCAACGAAGTATCAAAGAATCGATACGTCGCTGCACCCGCTGACTTGGCGCTATACATAGCGAAGTCGGCATGTGTCAGCAAGGTTTCCACGTGCTGGCCATCGCGCGGGTACAGCGCAATCCCGATACTTGGACTGACCTCAATATCGTTGCCATCAAGATCAATAAAAGGTAGACGTATTACGTCGACCAGCTTGGCCGCAATCTTGGCGATATCGGCCTCTGAAGCCATCTCAGATATCAGTATCACAAATTCATCACCACCAAGGCGCGCCAGCAAATCATATTCTCGTAACGATTCACGCAAACGCCGCGCTACGCCTTGCAGCAACACATCGCCGACCGCATGACCCAATGAGTCATTAATCAACTTGAATTTATCCAGATCGAGAAAAAATAATGCATACAGTTTGCGACTACGTTTGGCGCGTGACAATTCAGTTTCTGCCATCTCATAGAACAGTCTGCGATTAGGAATACCAGTCAAATAGTCATGCGATGCTTGTAACAGTGCACGCGTTTTTTCCTTTTCCAATTGGCTGATCAAATTGCGTTTTTCCTGTTCGGAGGCAGTCAGCACGTTATACAAGCGACGCTGTCTGAATGCGACCATCAACAAACCGAACAGAAGAAACACGATCGCAATCGACACTGCAATCGCACGCCATAAATAATCATGATGGCGATCCGCCAATCGACTCATCAGATCTTGATGATCGTGCGTGACGACAACAAACAGCGGATAGTTAGGTAATCGACGTAATACCCCGATGTCTTCCAACGGCATCCCAGGTCGTTTAGCATTGATCACACCATCCTCGGCGTGTCCTAAAGACTTGCCAAACTCAGAGGCGCTGAAATCGATACCGCCAGAAAGCATCGCGCCATTCAATTCGGCGAGTTGATAGCCATCCTGCGTGAAGATTTCAATACGACCCGCGTCGCCGAGGTTAACGTCCTTGTACAGTTGCAGAAAGTAGCCGAGATCAATAATTGCGGTAAAGAATCCGCGTCCCTGAGCCGAAGAAGTGAAAGGAATAAGAATCGGCACGCGCCATGCTGAACTGTCGTCACGCGCGGGTCTGCCGACTATCAATTGCCCATCTTGAACTACACCAAACTGGTTTGACTTTGTCATCGAGACCAGTTGCCTCAGCTCAGGTTCAGACCGGCGATTGGCGGACGATTGAATCAGATTTTCTGGTTCATCAAATACGGCAATTCTTAAATAGGCACGATCGCCATCACGCGTCGGATTCAATTGCAGCGCAGCGGACGCATCGCCCTGCATCATGGAATGTGCAATTTGTGAATAACGTGTAGCGCGTCCTAGTACTTCATTCAAATTGCTGGCAACAATCGCCGCAATATTCTTGCTGTCCGCGATCGAATTATCGACAGTGAGTGCCTTCTCGTGAGCGACGCGCGTCCATGTTCCCCACCAAATTATTGCCAGCATCGCTAGCGCAAAAAAAACGGTACCCCCGACCAAGCCTTTTTCAGTCGCGTAAATATTACTGGTATGTTTTTTCAGGTATTGAAGGACGGAATACAAGATGACACTTTATAAATATCAGCGTCATGGACGCAAGATGCGAGAGTCGAAGAGTAGCGAATAAAGATTTCAACTTGATGACAGCAGGCAGAATTGTACATTGTAGAGTCCTGCCATTCGCTAGCATCAGCATGGCCGTTCAAAAATACAATCGTTTTTGATGAGTTATCTTAACGGTGATTTTTTACTATCGATCACGCATGGCAAGGCAGAATAACCTTACTTATTGACGCAATATTTATGACGCGATTAAAATCACTATCAAACTCAATAAGTTAGTCAGGACTTTTCTTTTTTGAGAAACTGAGCCAACTCCTGAATCGGCATCGCCTTGGCGAAGAGCCAGCCTTGCGCATATTGAACGCCTCGTTCGCGTAAAAACTCTGCCTGCATTTCAGTTTCAACGCCTTCTGCAATCATTTTAATGTCCAGCGATTTTGCCATTTCTATGATGTGCAGCACGACGGTACTGGTCGCTGCATCGGTCCCTATCGTGTCGACAAATGATTTGTCGATTTTCAGATAATCCACCTTGAACGTTGTCAGATACGAGAGACTGGAGTAGCCCGTCCCAAAGTCGTCGATAGCGACGCAGATACCCATATCGCGGAAATCACGCGCGACATCATGCGCAAGTTCCGTATTGATAAAGCCGCGCTCTGTTGCTTCCACCATTAGATTCTTTGGCTTGATCCACGTGCGATCCATCAGCCCTTGCAAACTGGAAACGATGTTCACCGACTGCAGGTCGGCCGCAGACAGATTGATCGCAAAGTGAAAATCAGGATGCTCCTGCAGCAGCTTGGGTACATCACGCTCAATCAATTCAATGACACGAGTGGTAATACGCAAAATCATATTGCTTGCTTCGGCAATCGGAATAAAGAGGTCTGGCGCGACCAGCTTGCCGTTAGCCCTACGCCATCGCATCAGTGACTCAGCCCCCACACAACGGCCGGTTTGCAGATCAATCACTGGTTGATACTCAAGAAAAAACTCTCTGCGCTTGAGCGCCTGCCTCAAGATGGATGGCCACGAAGTCTGTTGCTTCGCCAAAAAATAAAAAGCTGCCGCCAATAAAATTCCCGCTGCAATTCCGACCGGGACAAGAACCATGGATAATTTTTTTGACCTGATGTCTACATATTTGACCGGGACTGCTGCCACTGAAGTCCAGTCAAATTCTTTGGAGCTGCGTATGGCGACGACATATTCGCCATCGAAAAAACTGACGTGTCCTCCTTTTGGAAGTGGACGCAACCATTCCTTTTTAAAAACTCCCCGCGTCAATAGCAAACGTCCGGTACTCGTATTCACCGAAGCTAAAGACACATCACGGTTATCTTCGAAAACGTCCAGTGGAAGTTCGCGATGGATAATCGCGGCATAGCCATATTTCTCTATCATGATGAAGCGCATTTCTGGCGCGATGGATAGCTGCACCTGCATGCGGACAGAGGCACCTGTGGTGCTTATATAATCGACCGGGCCTAACTCTATCCCGCCCTCGTGAGGCCCTAGCGAAGAGCACATCCAACGACCATTGGCGACGTGGCCAACTGCCTGCAGATAACTTGCTGTGATGTCGATCTCTCGCATCAGCTGGATGTGCTTTTCTGAACAAGGATCGGCAGGACTGTCTTTTCTCAACTCTACAAACGCTGCCTTGATTTGTGCGTTCGTTTTATCAGTGCGGCGCTGCAACTCATCAGCGAGTGACAAGGCACTGGCTATTTCGGTATCGACACTTTGTTGATGAGAAATGTAAAGCGACGCCGCAATAGGTGCAGCGATGGCAAATAGACCGACCATCACGGCCAAACTGATAGAGAAAATACGATTCACTATATCCCCGAGACGCACTCATTTAATGGCGGCGAGAGAATCCATGACGATAGATTTCAATGCCAGAACCAAGCTTCGAGAATAATATATGCATTCTAAAAACATGAACATATTTGAATGAAGAGTGACCGACATGAATTGAAATTTGTTGTGATTGCGCATGTTTGAAGATTCACAAACTGACGTGTCACATATGCCGTTCTAATTTATTGAACGAGCCTTTGGCCATTGCGTTCCACATTTTCAGATGGCTGCAATTTGTCGTGAAACTTATGTCTGCTGATTGTTTAGTGCGTGGATTTACTTGACAGTATCTGTGCTGACACGAGCACCGCCTGATTTGACAAACTGATCGACTTCATCCAGCACGGGTGCCAGATGCTGAAATGGCCAGACCAGTGTCGTGATCAGCGTCGTATGGGATGGTTTGGGGAAGTAGCGTTCTGTGACCTGAACACCGGCAGCCTTCAACTTCAAGGCCATGGCGCCCGTATTGCGTTGCGGGCTCACCAGCTTGTCGTCGCTCGCCGCTATCAGCAAGGCTGGGGGCGAACCTGCCAATGCAAAATTGATAGGCTGGGAATCCGTTGGCGTGTCAGGAAAATGGAATACCGGTTTGACGTCGGGATTCTCGATAGGCAAAAAATCATACGGGCCGGCCAGCCCTATCCAGCCGCGCACGATGCTGGGCGACAAACCGGATTGTGCCAGCCAGCGCTTATCCAGTGCGACCATGGACGCGTTGTAGGCACCTGAGCTGTGACCCATCACAAAGATCTGCTTTGCATCGCCGCCAAAACGTGCGATCTGTCGGTTGGTCCAGGCCACGGCTGCGGCACTGTCTTCGATAAAACTCGGATAGCGTACTTGCGGATACAGGCGATAGTCAGCGACCACCGTCACTATGCCGCGTGCTGCCAGCGCCGAACCGACAAAGGCATAATCGGCACGCTGGCCGCTCCTCCAGGTGCCGCCATAGAAGAACACAACCACCGGTGCCGGAGTGCCTGCATTGCGTGGCCTGTAGACATCCAGCCTTTGACGCGGATCGTCACCGTAGGCGATGTCAGCCGATTTGTCGTAACTACTGGATGGCGTCACCGTATTCAACAAGGTCAACGGTGAGCAGGCACCGAGTCCCACCACTATTGCCAGGGCGGCGGACACCAGCACCGCGCCCTTCAACACAATCGCCATCGGCATGCAGAGTCCTCAAGTTTGGTTGAACGGGCTGCCGACCATGTCAATTACCCGTTCAGCCGCCCGTCTGGAATCCATTGCTAGATTTTTACCCACGCGCCTTTGTACAGTATCGGTCCGGTCGCTTTGTTCGGATCACCCGAACCACCTTTTGGTTCCAGCGTAACGGCCAGGATAGGTGCAGCCTCAGGCGATGTTGCGTCGCCTAGCACCACAGTATGACTACCCTGCTCATCAATCAAGCCAACCGAACGCACTTTGCCGTCTTTGGTAATCGCCCACAACTCAAGACTCTTGTCAGCCGCCAATACCTGCGGTTGAACTACCTTGATGGTCATGCGGTTCTTGGTCGCATCGCCAGTAGCGACAGCGATCAGTTCCGCATTGTCATTGTTCAGCATCGCGACAAACGACGTGACCGGCAACTCTGTGGCCGGACGCATCATCAGCACCGAGAAGAAGATCAGCGCAGCCGTGGTGGAAACCATGCCCAGACCACGCCAGAAACTGAGGTCCTCGCGCAGGTTCAGCCAGTAAGCCAATTTGCGTTTCGCAGGGCTTTGCAAATCGAGTCGCTTGGAAATCGATGACCAGACTGAAGGCGGCGGTTGAACTGCCGTCGCAAACTCGACCATGGGCACCAGGCGATCTTGCCATTCGGCGACCGCGCGACGCAAAGCTGCATCAGCCTTCATCCATGTTTCCAGACGGCGGCGTGCACCACCGATCAAGGTACCGAGCACATATTCGGATGCCAGTTTGTCGCGCAGGATTTCGTTATGTTGAATGTTCATGCTTGCTCCGCCGGGCTAAGGCAAATTTTCAGACGGGCAAGGCCGCGTCGTACCCAGGTTTTAACCGTCCCTATCGGCAGCTTCATTTGCTCGGCGACTTCGCCATGCGACAGGTCATGGAAAAACGCCAGCGCAATCGCCTGCCTGTGCAATCCTTCCAGCCGCGCAAAACAGCGCGCCAGTGCTTTTGATTGATCCGATAACTGCAAGGCTTCGATCGGCGTCGGGTCGCTGCTTTCGAGCGCTGCCATGACTGCAGGATCAAAGCTTTCGTCGTCAATCTCCAGCGCTTGATCGGTTTTGCGCAAGGCATCGAAGGCCTTGTTGCGCACGATGGTGCTCATCCATGTCATCGGCGCCGCCAGACTGGATTGATAGGTAGAGGCGTTGTTCCAGATGCTGACAAAACTCTCCTGCAGCACTTCTTCCGCCAGTTCGCGTTTGTGCAAAATGCGCAAGGCAAAGCCGAAGAGCTTGGGCGAGGTGGCGTCATAGAGTGCGCGAAACGCTTCGGCGTCCTTGCGCGCGACTTTAACGAGCCATGTTTTCAGTTGTTCAGGTTGGAGCATGGATAAGTTCCGATCAAGATATTGACGAAGTGGCGCACGCCATATGGTACGTGATTCATGCGGCAAAACCGCAAAAAATCGTCGTCTGCTCTCTTGGTCATATGCTGCAACCATCACGACATCCTCTTGATATGAATAGCGAAAGCAAATGCTAGGCATCTCTGTTCGCCATCTATTACCGATACAAGTACCAACAAGTACAAGCAGCATGCGCGGCATTGCCCAAAGAATGGGCAATGCATACGGCACGTATTACAAGCTGCTTATTGCGGCATCAAGACCGTATCGATCACATTGATCACGCCATTGGATTGAACCACGTCATAGGTGCTGATGTTGGCCGTGTTGCCGCTTTGATCCATGACTTGAATATTGCGCGCACCATTCATTGCAAAGCTGAGCTTGGCGCCATTCGCGGTTGCCAGTTCGGCCTTGCCCTTGTGCTTCTTGATTTCTTTCGACAATGCATTGAAATCGTATTTACCCGGCACGACGTGATAAGTCAGGATCTTGCTCAGGGTTGCCTTGTTCTCTGGCTTGACCAGCGTTTCTACGGTACCGGCAGGCAGCTTGTTGAAAGCGGCATTGGTCGGCGCAAAAACGGTGAATGGACCTTTGCTTTTCAAGGTATCAACCAGGCCGGCAGCCTTGACTGCGGCAACCAGTGTCGTGTGATCGGCTGAATTGACGGCGTTATCGACGATGTCTTTGCTGGCCATCATGGCTTGACCGCCGACCATGACGTCGGCTGCATGAACATAAGATACGGAAGCAAGCGTTGCGGTGAGTGCTAAAGCAGTTGCAAATTTACGCATGGTGTTTCCTTTCAGGTTTGCAGGATTGCCTGAAGATATACGGCGCACGTCGGCCAACGGATTCAATATTTTCTGAAATAGTCGCAAACCCACTCTTAATTTCTCCCTTTAAATTATTTTCAGTTAATTTAAAAATAATTGAATCCAATCCCGAACCTGCTGCGTATGACTCTTGTATCGCGACAAATGGCAGGTCAATTTCGTCTGTTTGCCGCTACTCCTTTCGTTACATGGCTGCTGATTGAGCATCAAGGCGATGGTCAATCAGCAGCCATTTCATGCAGCAACTGGAGCAATAACAAGATGAAAATGGGAATAAAAATCGCTGTCGCCGGGTCCGGCATCTCTGGCTTGTCGTGTGCCTATCGACTGGTAGAGGCCGGTTACGACGTGACCCTGTTTGAAGCGAACGATTATTTTGGCGGGCATACGCACACGGTTGACGTTACGCTGGATGGTTATACGCATGGTGTGGATACGGGTTTCCTCGTTTTTAATCAAAAAACTTATCCGCATCTGATCGCGCTGTTTGCTGAACTAAAGGTGGAAACGGCAGCGACCGATATGTCATTCTCGGTCAAGCTGCCACTCGCCAATCGCACACTGGAATGGGCCGGTGGCAATCTGGATGCGGTATTTGCACAGCGCCGCAATCTGGTCAGTCCGCGCTTTCATCAAATGTTGCGCGACATCCTGCGTTTTAATCAAAATGCGACCAAGCTGGCGATGGATGCGGAAATCAAATCCAGCATTGAGCTACCGGCAGAATCCGATCAAGAGATAACGCTAGGCATGTATCTGACCAAACACGGCTATAGCAAGGAATTCCGCGACTGGTATTTACTGCCGATGGCCGGCTGCATCTGGTCCTGCCCGACCGAGCAGATGCTGGCATTTCCGCTTCAATCCTTCCTGCGCTTTTGTCACAACCACGGGCTGCTGCAAATCAATGACAGACCGCAATGGCAAACCGTCAGAGGCGGCGCCCGACGTTATGTGGACAAGATGCTGGCAAAGATTCCGAACAAGCATTTGCATACATCGATCGACTCGGTGACGCGCACCAGCATCAGCAATGTCACCAAAATCAAGGTGCAGACACGCCAGGGCGACAGCGTAAGGGAACACGAATTCGATCACATCGTACTCGCCTGTCACAGTGACCAATCCTTGCGCGTATTGCAGGATGCCAGACCCACAGAAAAATCATTGCTGTCTGCGATCACCTACCAACCTAACACGGCAGTGCTGCACACCGACACAAGCTGTCTTCCCAAGCAAAAGAAGACCTGGTCGGCGTGGAATTATCAGAGCGCGCAAGACAGTGGTGAACCGCGCGTCTGCGTGCACTATCTGATCAACCAGTTGCAGCCGCTGCCGTTCAAACAGTCGGTCATAGTGTCGCTCAATCCTATCGATGCACCGCATCCGGACAGCGTACTTGGCAGCTATGACTATGCGCATCCGGTATTCGATGCCCAGGCGATTGCTGCACAACGCAAGCTGTCATCGATCCAAGGCAGGCAAAACACCTGGTTTGCCGGTGCCTGGACCGGCTATGGTTTTCATGAAGACGGCTTGAAATCCGGCCTGGCAGTTGCGCAAGCCATCATCGAGCAGGCAGAAGAATTTGCAAGCTATGCGCCACGAATGCTGGCAACTGCTTGAGCACATGGAAATATACCGAGACAGATCATGAGCACCCTCAACCAACCGCAACTATGCTTTGGCACCGTACGCCATAGTCGCTCGCGCCCTGCGGTACATGCATTCAACTACGGCGTGTATTTCATGCGACTGCCGCTGCGCGCTATGGCTGCACCTGACTTCGAGATCGGCCGTCTATCTCGCCTGTTCTCGCACAACCGTTTCAATCTATTGTCGTTTTACGATAAAGATCATGGCGACGCCCAACAAGCGCCATTAGCCTGGATAGATGGCTTGCTCAAGCAGGAAGGCATCCATGATGCCGATGGCGAGATCTGGCTGCAGGCGTTCCCGCGAGTATTGGGCTATGTGTTCAATCCGGTATCGTTCTGGTTCTGTCATCGCAGCGATGGGCAACTGCGTGCGGTGTTATGCGAAGTGCGGAATACGTTTGGCGAACATCATCGCTATCTGCTCGACACCGGCACGGTCATGACCTACGGCATGGAGCTGAAGGCGCACAAGGTATTTCACGTGTCGCCTTTTTGCGAAGTGAACGGCGAATACCATTTTCGCTTCATGCGCAAGACCCACGCATATGTCGATGATAGAGACGGCTGGTCAGAGCGGACTGTCGCGCGTATCGCTTACGACAATGCAGGCGGACCATTGCTGTTGACCAGTCTATCGGGCATCTCCCAGCCGCTGAGCAATGCCAGCGTGATCAAGGCATTTTTTCTTTATCCCCTAATGACCTTTGGCGTCGTCGCAAAAATCCATTGGCAGGCACTGCGCCTGTGGATCAAGCGCGTGCCCTTCTTCAGAAAACCGCAGCCTCCTTCCCATGAGATGAGCCGATGACTACCAACTCACTAGAACAACAGTCTTTTCCATACGAGGCAACAGCCGGTGCGCAGGCCGAAACGCTGATAACGTCAGACCTGCCATCGCAAGTCAGATTCATCCTCCAACTGTTAAGCAAGATGGAACACGGTGCCCTGCGCATGGAATGTCCAGACGGGCGAATTGCGCATTTCGGTAATGGCAATACAGCCGTCACGCTGTCGCTGGACAACTGGGAAATCTGTAACGCGTCATTGAAGTCGGGGGATATCGGCTTTGCCGAAACCTTCATCGATGGCCATTGGCGCACCGACAATCTTGCCGGCCTGATCGAAATTTTTATCCGCAATCGCCAGCAAATCGAATCTGTCATTTACGGCACATGGTGGGGCCGCCTGCTGTATCGCGTGCGGCACCTGTTCAATCGCAACTCGCGCACCGGCAGCCGCAAGAACATCCATGCACATTACGACATCGGCAACGCCTTTTATCAATTGTGGCTGGATCCTTCAATGACTTATTCCAGCGCGCTGTTTGCGGATGGGCATGCCGATAATCTGCAACAGGCACAAGATGCAAAGTACCAGCGCATCCTGGACCAGCTTTGCCTGCCATCGCAGGCACGCGTACTGGAAATCGGCTGCGGCTGGGGCGGCTTCGCGGAACTGGCCACGACATCTGGTGCGCATGTCACCGGACTGACTTTATCGACAGAACAACTGGACTTCGCCAATCAACGTCTGGCAAAAGCCGGCTTGAACGAAAGAGCAGAATTGCTGCTGAAGGATTACCGCGATGCCGATGGCCAGTTCGATGCGATCGCCTCCATCGAAATGTTCGAAGCGGTTGGCGAAGCTTATTGGCCCAGCTATTTCGCCTGTATCGCACGTAATCTCAAACCGCAGGGCCGCGCCTGCATTCAGACCATTGTGATCGATGACACCTTGTTCGAGCGCTATCGCAAGGGGACGGATTTTATCCAGCAGTATATTTTCCCCGGCGGCATGCTGCCTTCACCATCGGTATTCCGCATGCATGCAGAACAGCATGGCTTACGCGTGGTGGACGAGTTCAAGTTCGGACTCGACTACGCGCGCACGCTCGATGAATGGCGCTGCGCTTTCAAGGAGCGTTTGTCGCAAGTACGGGAGCAAGGTTTTGATGAACGCTTTTTGCGCACCTGGGAATTTTATCTGGCCTACTGCGAAGCGGGATTCCGCGCCGGCAGTATCGATGTCATGCAATTCGCACTGGAAAAAAGTTGAACTAGCTACTACATGCAAACACGACAGAGAAATGAACAGCTCAGACTTGAGCAGACAATCACATGAAGAGGCGAGCTATGCGTTACCTAAAATTAATACTGGCAACAGTTGCTGCAACACTGCTCGTATCCTGCGCACCGATACAGCCATCGCAATATGCGGCTGAAAAACCCGTGCTCGACATCAAGCAGTATTTCAACGGCACGCTCGATGCGTGGGGCATGTTTCAGGATAGATCGGGTAAGGTGGTCAAGCGCTTTACCGTCGTCATGCGTTGCACATGGGATGGCGATGTCGGCACACTGGATGAAGACTTTACCTATTCCGATGGCACCAAGCAAAAGCGCATCTGGACCATCCGGCAGGTTGCTCCCGGCAGCTATGTCGGTACCGCATCGGATGTAGTCGGTGAAGCGATCGGTACGGCATCCGGCAATGCCTTGAACTGGAAGTATGTGCTTGCCTTGCCGGTAGACGGCAAGGTTTACAACATGCATATGGATGACTGGATGATACTGATGGACGACCGCGTGATGTTGAATCGGACGGCAATGAGCAAGTTCGGTGTTGGCCTCGGCGAAGTAACGCTGTCTTTTACCAAGCGTCCGCAATAGTTAATAGTTAATCGTTTTCATACAAGAGCAATCAATGAATCCTCGCATTACCGATTGGCACAACGAGCGCGTCTGGATCATAGGTGCGTCCACCGGCATAGGTGCGGAAACAGCACGATTACTGTTGGCAAAGGGCGCGCGCGTAGCGCTTTCTGCACGGCGCGCCGACATGCTGCAGGACGTCGCACATGGCAACCCCAATGCCTTGGTGGCGGCGATGGACGTCACCGATCATGCAGCCGTATTGGCTGCACGCGATGTGATCTTGCGGCAATGGCAGGGCTTCGATCTGATACTAGTGGTAGCGGGCAGCTACAAGGAAATGCGCGCCGACAGTTTCGACCTTGCCGTCGCCAATCAAATGATCGATCTGAACGTGCGCGGCGTCTTGCATTGCCTGGATGCAGTGTTGCCCGGCTTGCTGGCACAAGGCAATGGCGGAATAGGCATAGTTGCATCCGTGGTTGGCTTTAGCGGTTTGCCTAAAGCATTGATTTACGGGCCGACCAAAGCGGCGCTGATCAATTTGTGTGAGTCGCTTTACATAGACCTGCATCCGCGCGGCATTGCCGTACATCTGATTACGCCCGGATTTGTCGATACGCCGTTGACGCAGAAAAATGACTTCCCCATGCCTGCCCTGATGTCGGCTGCCGATGCTGCGCAAGCGCTGCTGCACGGACTGGAACGCGGGCAATTTCACATCCACTTTCCGCGGCGCTTCACGAACTTCTTGCGCCTGTTGCGCCTGCTCCCCTACCGCCTGTATTTCTGGTTGATCCACAAAGGAACCGGACTATGAATGAATCAGTTAACAGTTCTGCATATCAGGCACGTGATCACCAGGCTGCACTGGAAAATGTCGTGCGGTTTTTTGAAACCCTGACAGTCGAATCTGCACAAATCCAGCTCCCGTATATATATGCAGAAAACGCCACCTTCAAGGACCCATTCAACGAAGTACGCGGCCTGCCTGCCATCACACCACTGTTCACGCACATGTTCGTGCAAGTACACAACCCGCGCTTCGTAATTACCACGCACGTCCTGCAAGGCAATCAGGCATTCATTACCTGGGACTTCCTGTTCCATATGAAGCGCTATGCACGCGATGAGCAATGTATACGCGGTGCAACCCAGCTGCGCTTCAACGATGCGGGCCTAGTCGAGATGCATCGCGATTTTTGGGATGCCGCGGAAGAACTCTACGAAAAATTGCCCATCGTCGGCAGTTTGATGCGCGTATTGAAAATGATCGCGCGCAAGTAAATTTGCACAGTCATGCCGCAAGCATGTCTGACATGCCCCCAGTCTGAGAGCTTCCTCTACTGAGCTAGCTGTTTAAAGTCAATTGGGCTGACATACCCTGCTGTTGAATGCCGTAGAATCAGATTCTAGAAAGGTCCGATATTGCCGCACACTACAGGCTTGATTTCATCGCGCGTGCAGAATATCTTTCAGGACAAACGTTGCATCGCTAACCAAGAGAAGACGCCGTACCACGCCCACTGCTGATACGTGGTTTTTTGCCTTGCGCCAGTGCGACCGAGAACATGGCAAGCTGAGTCTGTCTCACCATCCTGCGCTTTTTACGAAAGAGCACGTCATGTCTGAAATCTTCGGTTCCGATGTTTTCTCCCCCAAGGAAATCGCGGCGCGCGTAGAAGAAATCGGCGTAACCAAGGCGCGCCTGCCTTTTCTTTCCATGCTGATGTTAAGCATACTGGCCGGTGCCTTCATCGGCCTGGGCGCTCTCTATTTTGTGATCGTCAAATCCGATCCGACGCTGGGCTTTGCGGCCAGGCAGATACTCGGCGGCGCGGTGTTTTCCCTGGGCCTGATCCTGGTGGTCGTGGCTGGTGCCGAATTATTCACCGGGAATAATCTGCTGGCGATGGCCTGGGCCGATGGCAAGATTTCCACATTGGATGTGTTGCGCAACTGGGCGATCGTTTGCTGCGGCAATTTCATAGGCGCGGCCGGCTTGGCGTTGCTGGTTTATCTGTCGCACCATGCTGAAATGAACAACGGCGCGATCGCACAGGAATATCTGGCGATAGCGGCCGCCAAGGCTGCGATGCCATTCTGGACTGCCTTCTTCAAGGGCGTGATGTGCAATGTGCTGGTCTGCATGGCAGTGTGGATGGCATTTGCCGGGCGCAGTGTGGTCGACAAGGTAGTGGCGATCATCTTCCCGATTTCGGCCTTCGTTGCAGCAGGCTTCGAACATAGCGTCGCCAACATGTATTTCTTCCCGCTCGCGATGCTCCTGCAAAATGGCGACACAAGCGCCGGCGCCATTACCTGGGCTGGGTTTTTCAGTAATATGCTGCCTGTCATCATGGGCAACATCATAGGCGGCAGTGTATTGGTCGGGCTCGTCTATCACATCATTTACCGCAGAACGTCGACCTCTGAATAGCACGCCGCAGCAAGATATCCGACCTAACCTGGTGCACGGCACCTAAAGCCAGCTCCGGCTGCTGCGCGTTCGCCGCCCAAGCCACTGCAGCTGTATTGAAATACTGCCAACACCCAACCCACCCCATCTCGTCAGCGCTTGAGTAAGTTCGGAATCGGCAAGCCCACTGGCCTCAAATACATTTTTATATTGCAGAAATCATTCCCATTAAATATAATGAGAATGATTTGTATTTAGATTATTTTCATCCATCACCTGCCTGGCGTTACACCAGATACGGCCTCTAACTGGCAAGGAACCTTATGTCACCCCGCATCCGTCCTACCCTCTTCAAACCCACATTGATTGCACTCGCACTGCAAGCCGCATTGCCTGTATTCGCTGGCACTGCCTTGCTGACGGCAGTTGGCGCAGCGCATGCGCAAAGCCCGGAAGCACTTGCGACCACCCAACTGAATGAGATTGTCGTTACGTCAAGTGCAGACGCTTCGGCAGAAGGTTTGTCGAAACCTTATGCGGGCGGTCAGGTTGCGCGGGGTGGACGTGTGGGTATTCTCGGCACGCAAGACATCATGGACACGCCATTCAGCAGCACCAGTTTTACTAGTGAGCTAATCCAGAATCAACAAGCGCGCAGTGTGGCTGATGTGGTCCAAAACGATTCATCTGTTCGTGTAGCCCGTGGCTTTGGCAACTTCCAGGAACTGTATGTCATTCGCGGATTTCCGGTGTATTCAGATGATGTTGCTTACAACGGTTTGTATGGAATACTGCCGCGCCAATTTGTCTCTACCGAACTCGTGGAGCGCGTCGAAGTATTTCGTGGCGCGAACACTTTCCTAAATGGTGCAGCGCCAGGTGGCTCAGGCATCGGCGGAGCGATCAATCTTTTACCTAAGCGTGCACCAAATGCGCCTTTGACACAAATCACTGCTGGAGTTGAAAGCGGCGGCCAGGTATATGGCGCGGTAGATATCGCACGCCGCTTCGGTCCTGACCAAAGTACAGGGATACGATTTAATGCTGCGCGCCGTGACGGCGAAACATCCGTCAATAATGAACAGCGTGAATTAAGTGTATTGGCGGTTGGATTGGATTGGCGTAACCGCAATGTTCGTTTATCGGCAGATGTGGGTTACCAGGATCATCGTCTTGACCAACCTCGTCCGAGCGTGACACCGAACGGCGGTATTCCTCGCGCACCTGACGCCTCCAGTAATTTCGCGCAACCTTGGACCTATTCCAAGGAACGCGACACATTCGGCACGGTGCGTGGCGAATTTGATTTAACCAGCAACGTAACCGCATGGGCGGCTGCCGGCATTCGGCAAGGTGATGAATCCAACGTCCTGAGTAATCCTACGTCGAATGCAAATGGTGTTACATCGGCATACAGGTTTGATAACGTGCGTGAAGAAACAGCAAAAACTGCTGAAATTGGAGTGCGTACCAAAATCGTTACAGGGTCAGTCAAACATACATTGATCGCTTCAGCGGCCACCTTCTCTTTAGAAAAAAAGAACGCTTATGCGTTCTCCAGTTTTGCCGGCTTTGCCGGTAATTTGTATAACCCATTCCCTGTAGCGGCCCCTGCGGCAACTGCGTCGGTTGCAGGTGACATGAACAATCCCCTAGTCCAGGCAAAAACAAACACATCCAGTGTTGCCATCGCAGATACGATGTCTTTTATCGATGACCGTTTACTCGTCACTATTGGTGCGCGCCATCAAACCATCAAGAGCGAAACTTTTGATTACAACACCGGTATTTCCAAGAATGATGTTTACGATAAAAGCCGTGTAACACCAGTCGCTGGCGTTGTGTTCAAGGCAAGCAATCAAGTGTCTGTGTATGCAAATTATATTGAGGCACTGGTGCAAGGTCAGGTTGCACCAGCCACAGGTGTGAACAATCCAGGCGCAATCCTTTCACCTGAACAATCAGAACAGAAAGAAGTTGGCATCAAATACGACGGCGGAAATTTCGGTGCAAGTTTGGGTCTCTTCTCTATCACGCGTCCAAGCGCATATGCAGTGAATGGCACATTTGCAGCCGATGGCGAACAAAAAAATGAAGGCATTGAAGTCAATCTGTACGGCGAGCCCGTACGCGGTTTGCGTCTACTTGGTGGCATAACCTTCCTAGACGCAAAACAAGTTAAATCGCAAGGTGGAACTTTTGACGGCAAAGAAATAATCGGCGTCCCTGACACACAAGCAAACGCAGGTATCGAATGGGATGTGCCTGGAGCAAAAGGATTGACGCTGACAGGTCGCGCCCTTTATACCGCATCCCAATATGCCGATCGCGCAAATACTTTGAGCATCCCATCCTGGACACGTCTTGACTTGGGCGCTCGATATTTGACGACGATGGGAAACAAACTGGTGACTTGGCGAGCACGCGTCGACAATGTGACGGATCGTAATTACTGGGCGTCGGTCGGCGGTGCATCGCCAACCAATACCTACATGGTTCTCGGTGCTCCACGCACCTTCACATTGACCGCCTCCATCGACTTCTAATGAACACTGCAAGCCTGCGCCGCTGGGCATGGATCCATAAATGGTCCAGCCTGGTATGCACCATCTTCATGCTGCTGCTCTGTTTAACAGGGTTGCCGCTGATCTTCCATCACGAGATCGGGCATTTGCTCGGGACCGAGGTCGAGGCACAGGAGATGGCGGCTGACACGCCGCGTGTCAGCATGGACAAGGTGATGGACGTTGCCAAGGCGCGTCATCCCGGCTTAGTCGGGATGTTCGCTTCGCAGGAAGAGGATGACGATCGCGTCTGGTTTGTCACGCTGTCGAGCACCCCTACTTCGGAAACCGGCATGAAACAGGTTGCCGTCGATGCGCGTACTGGTGAGGCTTTGGCCGAACCAAAGCTGGACGAAGGCTTCATGTACATCATGTTCAAGCTGCATGTGGATTTGTTTGCCGGTTTGCCGGGGATGCTGTTTCTCGGATTCATGGGCATCTTGCTCATCGTCGCGATCATTTCCGGCATCGTGCTGTATGGCCCGTTCATGAAAAAGCTGAAGTTTGGCACTGTGCGTGACCAGCGCTCGTCGCGCTTGAAATGGCTGGACCTGCATAACCTGCTGGGCATCGTCACGCTTTCATGGTTGCTGATCGTCGGCGCGACCGGTGTCATCAATACCTGGGCAGACCTGCTGGTCAAGTACTGGCAATACGACCAGATGGCGGAGATGATCGCGCCCTACAAGGGAAAACCTCCGTTGACTGAATTGGGATCGCTGCAAAAAGCGGTCGATGCGGCCATCGCGCTGGAGCCAGGCATGAAGATGGGTTTCATCGCCTTCCCGGGTACCACTTTCAGCAGCACGCACCACTATGGCATTTTTATGCGTGGTACAGAACCGCTGACCTCACGCCTATTCAAACCGGTGCTGGTAGATGCACAAACCAGCGAGGTAACGGACAGTCGCGTACTGCCCTGGTATTTGACTGCGCTGCTCGTATCGCAGCCATTGCACTTTGGTGATTACGGCGGCCGGCCCATGCAAATCATGTGGGCGATTCTCGATCTGATGACCATCGTGGTACTCGGCAGCGGTTTGTACCTGTGGTTCGTACGACGCAAGACAAATGAAGCGCGTATGGAAAAACTGATTCAAGCACATCAAGCCTGATTACCCGTACAAAAACGTCATGAACATTGCCGAACAACCGCAGAAAATCGAAGTACTGTACAGCGACCATCATGGCTGGCTCTATACATGGTTGCGCGGCAAACTGGGTAACGCTGCCGATGCAGCCGATCTGGCGCATGACACTTTCATACGCGTGCTAAGCAATAGCAACAACACTGCCTTGCGTGAACCACGCGGTTATCTGGCAACCATTGCGCGGGGCTTGATGATAGACAGATTCCGCCGTCAGACATTGGAAAACGCCTATCTCGAAGCATTGGCTAGCTACCCGGAACCTGAAACGATTTCGCAAGAAAACCACGCCATCATTATCGAAACATTGCTGGCTATAGACAGCCTGCTCAATGCTCTCGGCCCTCGTACAAGACAGATATTTTTGCTGGCACAGATAGAAGAGTTGAACTACGTCGAGATTGCCAAGCGCATGGGCGTCTCGCTTCCTACCGTAAAAAAACACCTCGTTCGTGCCTACACCGAATGCCTGGTGCTGGCGGCGTCCTGATTTGCCATGACTACTTTGACTCCCCTGCTTTCTTCCTGCAATAGAAATGCGCCGCAGCGTCCAATCGATAGATCGGTTCTGGAAGCGGCAGCCCATTGGTATGTGCATCTGAAAAGCGGCACGAGCAATGCAGCCGACCGCTCAAAATTTGAGCGCTGGCTGGACGAAGATGAACTACATAGGCGCGCCTGGAGTCTGGTGCAAAGAATGGAGCAACATCTGGGCAACCTGCCCGCAAGTCTCGCTTTGCCCGCACTTAAGAATGTACAGACGCAACGCCGCGCAACAATCAAGGCACTTTCATTGTTGATCGCATCGGGGGCTGGTGGCTGGCTCACTTATGAAGCGACGCCATGGCGCTCCTGGGCTGCCGATTATCGTACGCAGCCAGGACATCAAAAAGCAATTCAATTGGCTGATGGTGGTGTGCTTGAACTCAATACCGATACGGCGGTGGATATCCGCTATGACAACAGCATCCGTTTGATGCGCTTGCATCAAGGCGAAATCATGATCAAGACGGCACCGGATATCTCGTCTGAGACACGCTCGGCACCGCGACCTTTGATTGTAGAAACACCGCAAGGAAGGATACGTGCGCTAGGGACACGGTTCAGCGTACGCACTCACGATGACACTACGCATGTCGCCGTCTTTGAACATGCTGTCGAAATTACGCCGCTTGATATGCAAGGCCAACCCGTACGAATCGAAGCCGGACAACAAGCTGATTTTTCCACTATGAAAATAGGCAATGCGCACACGATTGAACGCAATCAAGAGGCATGGACACGTGGCATGCTGGTCGCCGTCGATTGGCGGCTGGAAGATTTTCTGGCGGAATTATCACGCTACAAACGCGGCCGCATCCAATGCGATCCCGCTATCGCGGATTTACGCGTGACCGGCGCGTATCGACTCGATGACGCCGACCTGATCCTCGATAGTCTGACCACTTCTCATCCGGTTCAAGTCAAATACTTCACGCGGTTCTGGGTTCAGGTTTCTGCAAAAACCTGATTATCCAAGAAAGTTTAAAAATCTTTCCGATGGGGGTTTATGTTTTGCATCTCTCGTTCGGCTTTATAGGTAGACGCAGCCGTGTTGCTGCCGATTGATCCCACCTATTCAATAGACGAACCAGAAAGCGATTAATGCAACCGTCCTTTTCATCCCACGATCAGCACTTCTGCCGCTCATCCACATCTCTTCGCCCAGGGCTGCGTGCAGTACGCCTCGCGTTACTGAGCATTGCACTAGCAGTGCCTGCCACTTTTGCACTCTTGCCATCCGTGGCCCATGCACAGACAAGCGCCAAACAAAGCTACAACATCCCCGCTGGATCGTTGGGTGCTACGTTAAGTGAATTTGCGGCTGCATCCGGCCTTACTTTGTCCACCGATTCTTCGCTGACCCGCGGGCTGGAATCGGCGGGACTCAAAGGCCCTTATTCGATCCAGGAAGGATTTTCCAAACTGTTGAATGACAGCGGACTAGAGGCAGTACAGCAAGGCAATGGGGTCTATACCTTGCGCAGGCTGCCGGCCACCAATGCGACCACACTGCCAGCCGTTTCGGTAAGCGCGCCCCTCAGTCGCGACGCCACTTCCGAGAGAACTGAATCATACGCCGCACGGGCCGTAACTATCGGCAAATCGACGCAAACTCTGCGCGAGATTCCGCAGTCAGTCAGCGTGTTGACCAAGCAACGCATGCTGGATCAAAACATGACACAGCTTGAAGACGCACTCGATCAAGTTACCGGCATCCAGCTCGACGCTTCAACCGGCGCGTCCGGCTCCGCCAATGTGTTTTCGCGTGGCTTCCAAGTCAACAGTTATCAATATGATGGCGTACCGCAAACCTATCTGGGCACTTCTTACACCGGCTACGACGTGGCAGTACTGGATCGCATAGAAGTCATTCGCGGTGCAGCAGGCTTGCTGCAAGGCGCAGGCAATCCTTCTGCGACCATCAATCTGGTGCGCAAGAAACCGACGGCTGAATTTGCGCTATCGGGCGCAGTCAGCGCAGGCTCGTGGGATTCATACCGTACCGAAGTCGATGTAGGCGGCCCGTTGAATGAGGCAGGCACCGTGCGCGGTCGCTTCGTCGGTGTGTACGATGATCGTGGCAGCTATGTCGACTATCAGGAATCACAAAAATCCATCCTCTATGGCGTGCTCGATATCGACCTGACATCGCGCACCACACTGACGCTTGGCGCGCAACAACAGCAAGTCGATGCAGTGCCGAGTATTTTTGGCCTGCCGCGTTATAGCGATGGCCGCAGCCTCGGACTGCCGCGCTCAACAAATCTGACGCCGGCCTGGAACACCTGGTCGCAGGACATCACGGAAATCTTCGCGACCTTGACGCACCGCCTTGATAACGACTGGAAGTTGAATCTGGCCTTCAACGGCTCCAACCAGCAGCAAAGTTTCAAGCGCTCCATCACACGAGGCACTGCTGCCAATTTCGGTGTTGATCCGGCTAATCCAGCTGGCTCTATCTATACCGGCATCAAATGGAACTCGGACGGTGATCGCTACAATCTCGATGCCAATGCAAATGGCCAGGCCACACTGTTCGGCCGCAAGCATGATTTGCTGTTTGGCGCGAATGCACAAAGCTTTGATCAAAATACCGATGAATCGGCTATGTTCCCTGCGGTGTTAATTCCAAACATTTTCAACTTCGATCCAACCAGCGTGCCGGAACCGGTTATCGGGCCGCAAATAAGAGGCACCACCGTCAATACACGCCAATATGGTCTGTACGGCAGCGGCCGATTCAATCTGAGCGATCCGCTCAAGCTGATACTGGGTGCGCGTGCGAGCTGGTACACCACGCAGACCGATGCGAACAACCTGCTGACGGGCACCACAACACCAGGCAAAGAGTCTGCCTACAATGGCGAGATCACGCCGTACGCCGGTCTGGTCTACGACCTCAATGAAACCTATTCTGTGTACGCCAGCTACGCCGATATTTTTCAACCGCAAACCAAATTCTCCATCAGTGGAGAAGAACTTGACCCTGTCGTCGGCAGCAATTATGAAATCGGTTTAAAAGGTGAATTCCTGGATGGACGAGTCAATGCATCGGTGGCCGTTTTCCGCATCGATCAGACCAACGTTGCGCAACAAGTTGTCTTTCCCTGCGCGCAAGAAAGTTGCTACATAGCCGCCGGCAAGGTAAAAAGTGAAGGCATAGAAACAGAAATCACCGGCAAGCTGACACCGAACTGGGACATGTTCGCCGGCTATACCTATAACCGCACCAAGTATGTAAAAGACCTGTTGAATGAAGGCTTACCCTTCCGCACGCAAACCCCGCGTCACTTGTTCAAATTCTGGACGCAATATCGTCTGCCCGTTGCAGAGCGTCGCTGGTCCGTAGGCGGTGGCATCAATGCGCAAAGCAGCTATTACGCATTGAATGGCGCAGTTCGTTCCGAGCAAGACCCGTATGCGGTATTGAAGGCAAACGTCAGCTATCGCTTCAGCGACAAGACCATCGTCTCCCTTGTCATCAACAACCTGCTGGACAAGGAATATTACTCGGGCATCCGTGGCGTCAATATCGGTAACGTATATGGTGATCCGCGCAACGCGACACTGACATTGCGCACGAGTTTTTAAGGAAAGAGATCAATAGCAGCATATTCACTTTTTCATCCGTAAGCATCGAAGTGGGTTCACAGAAAAAAATGTGTGGACCCACTTTTTTGTTTTAAGAATGACAACGTGCCTTATCTGCAACGGCTGGTAGTCAACGATTGACCTCTCCTTAAGTGAATGCAATAATGAGAACAATTCTCAACTAAGCCCAGCCAGTGCGACCCCTCGCCAGCCAGCTTGATGATGCCTACCGGCATCGCATTTCTGGAGCATGTCGTGCACGCCGCAAGCCTTTCCGATTCTGTCGCTCAGCTATACAGCCATCATCACGGATGGCTTGTTAGTTTATTGCGCAGCAAATTGGGGAACATCGACAATGCGAACGATCTGGCGCAGGACACTTTCACCCGCATCCTGACAGCGCGCGACACCGATGCTATTCGTGAACCACGCGCCTATCTGACCACGATTGCTTCGCGCCTGACCGCACAATACTTTCGCCGACTTGCATTAGAGCGCGCCTATCTGGATGCATTGACCGGCATGCCGGAAGAAACCACGCCGTCGCCGGAAACACGCATGCTGGTAATCGAAGCACTGACTGCAGTCAGCCGTGTACTCGACGGCTTATCGCCACGTGTGCGCGAAATTTTCCTGTTGTCGCAACTCGATGGATTGACGTATGCCGACATCGCTTCGCAGTTCGACATGTCGGTGAATGCCGTACAAAAATCAATGATTCGCGCATTTCAGCATTGCTATGCGGCTGTCTACGCACCGCAATAAATATTCATGTCATCTCATACTCTATTCACGCCGCCATCCAACAGCCGTGAGCACATCGATCCGGCCATCGTCAAACAGGCGATCGTCTGGATGGTTACGCTGCAATCAGGTGCAGTGCAAGAAGCAGATAGGCGTGCCTGCACCACATGGCGCATGGCAGATGCAAAACATGAACAAGCCTGGCAACGACTGAACGCGCTCGGACAGGATTTACGCAGTGGCGGCCATCACGTTGCACCACCACTGCTTCGATCTGTACTGCGCAGCACCGATGGCAATACGCGTCGCATGGTATTGAGATCACTGGTGGGACTTGGTGTGATGGGTGGCAGCGCGGCAGTAATGCGCAAACAAGCGGCATGGCAGACTGCAACGGCAGATCATCACACCAACACCGGCGAACAACGCAACATCGTGCTGGCAGATGGCACGCGCGTCATGCTTAATACAGCAACGGCGATCGATGTTTATTTCAATGATGATCTGCGCCAGATCGTATTACATCGTGGCGAGATCATGGTCACGACAGCAAAGGATGCCATCGGCAGACCGTTTGAAGTGGCAACCGACAATGGCAGCATACGACCTATCGGTACGCGCTTTACCGTCAGACACAATCTTGTTGATAGTCCCTCCTCCACCGCAGTGGCAGTCATGGAAGGCGCAGTCAACATTTTAGCAAGTAGCGGCGATGCAGTGCGCGTCAACGCCGGCGAACAAACCCGCTTTACTGCAATGTCCGTTCTAACACCATTTGTTTTGGATGACAGCATCGCAGCCTGGACCGATGGCGTTCTGGTGGTCGAACGCATGCGACTGGCCGACTTCATCAATGAACTTGATCGCTATCGCATAGGAGTTCTGCGCTGCGATCCTGCGGTTGCCGATCTGTTGGTCAGTGGCTCTTTTCCTCTGCATGATACCGATGCCGTACTGGCCTTGCTGACCGAAACCTTGCCGTTAAAAATAGCCCACATGACGCGCTACTGGACCACTATTGAAGCAAGCCAGAAGATTGCAAACCCTGCATAAAACACGCCGTCAGAAAATATTTTCAAATACGAGGGCAGGTTTCTGGAACTCGCGCATCAACAGGAATAGAGGCGTCTCAAACTGAGCAGCGCCGCATTTCCAGCCCGATACTCAAAGGAACCATGATGTCCCACCAGTTCAAACGCGATGCAGTCATGCATCGTCACCCAGCTACGACCATCACACCGATCGCCCATGCCGCCAGCCTCGCGCTCTGCAGCGCATTGCTGGTCGGCACAGCAGCGCTCGTGCCAGCGATCGCGCAAAATTCGCAAGGTGCCGCTGCTCGCGCGGAAACCTCACGTCAATACAACATCCCTGCCGGCTCGCTGGATCAGGTACTGGGTCGCTTTGGGCGTGAAGCCGGCGCACTGGTGGCGATTGATCCTGAACTTACGGCAGGCTTGCAAAGTTCCGGCATCAAAGGGAATTACTCGGTAAGCGGCGGCCTGGATGCAATTCTTGCTACCCATCGTCTGGAAGCTGTGTCAGGCACTAATGGTGGTTACCGTCTGCGTCGCGTCGCGCCTGGCGTCAGCACCCTGCCTGCAGTAACTGTTTCTGCAATAGCGGCGACGGATTTACCAGCGGCCTATGCGGGCGGACAAGTTGCGCGTGGCGGCAGCTTGGGTTTACTGGGAACACAGGACGTGATGGATGTGCCATTTAGCACAACCAACTACACCTCTGATCTGCTGGAAAACCAACAAGTGCGCACGCTGGCTGACGTCGTGGTCAATGACGCCTCAGTGCGCATGAGCACCGGCGGCACCGGCTTCGACGACACCTTCCAGATCCGTGGCTTTGCTGTCAGCGCCACCGATGTCGGCCTCAATGGACTGTACGGCTTGATCTCGCAGAATCGCGTGCCGGCCCAACTCGTTGAACGCGTCGAAATTCTCAAGGGACCAGGGGCACTGATCAACGGCATCGCCCCAAGCGGTAGTGTCGGCGGTGGCATCAACATCGTCAGCAAACGTGCCGACGATGCCCCCCTCACACGCTTGACCGCTACGTACACCGGCAGCTCCAATTTCGGCTTGGGGCTCGATATGAGTCAGCGCTTCGGCGAAGACAAAGCATGGGGCGTGCGTTTCAACGGCTTGGTGCGCGACGGCGAGGCAACGATCGATGGTGGCAATCAGCAAACCGGTCTGGCCGCGCTGGGTATTGATTATCGCGGCAACCGCTTGCGCTGGTCGCTTGACGCCATCGTGCAACATGACGACACAGACAACTTCCGTCCACAAATCAGTCTGGATACAGGCCTCTCCGCCATCCCTGCACCACCGGACGCGCGTTCGAATTTCTACCCTGGCACGACACTGATACAAAAAGATTCGACCATTGCCACGCGCCTCGAATACGACATCACCGACTCGCTGACTGCTTACGCCGGCATCGGCTATCGCGATGGTACGAACGACCAAGTGTTCCCGAGCACGCTACGCACAGCATTAGGGCCGGTCAACGCTGCGGGTAATTTCACCGTTCAAAATAACTACTACGATTCCTACACTAAAACGACGAGCGGAAATGCTGGCTTGCGCTGGCGCTTTAACACTGCCGGCATCGGACATACGCTTACTGCTGCCGTGACAGAAATGCAGCAAGAGGCGGGCAGTGCCTACATTACTGGCAGCACCAGGGCATCGAATATCTACCATCCGTCGCCGCTTCCCACAATCACTGCCGCACGTACCTCACCCGTCAAGACATCGGACACCACGCTCAGCAGCTTCGCGATCGCAGACACGCTGTCCTTCATGAACGATCGGCTGTTGATCACACTCGGCGCACGCAACCAGACCGTGGAAGTACAAAGCTTCGCCGCAACGGGTGCAAAAACAAGCAACTATGACAAGAGCGCGGTCTCGCCGCTGGCTGGCATCGTGTTCAAGCCGATGGATAACGTTTCGGTCTACGGTAATTACACCGAAGGTCTCACCCGCGGTGCCTTCGTCTCGACTACTTCGGGCTACGCGAATCCGGGTGAGGCCTTAGCTCCTTTCAAGTCAGAACAATATGAAGCCGGAGTAAAAGTAGACTGGGGCCGTATTACTACTACTGCGGCGATCTATCAAATTGCACGTCCCAATGCACAAGTAGACACCGCAACCAACATCTACGGTTACTTCGGCGAACAGCGCAATCGCGGACTCGAATTGTCAGCCTATGGCGAACTGCAGCGTGGCCTGCGCGGCATGGCCAGCGTAGCCTTCGTGGATCCAAAGCTGACGAAAACACCTAATGGTGTCAATCAGGGCAAAGACGCTGCTGGCGTCCCCGACACTACAGCGAGTGCTGGCCTTGACTGGGATACACCTTGGATTGCCGGCTTGTCCTTTAACGGCCGCGTAATCTACACGTCGGGTTCTTATCTGACAGCCGCCAACACGCAGAAATTTGATAGCTGGACCCGTTACGATGTTGGCGCACGCTACCGCACCGTGATAGCAGGCAAGGCGGTCGTGTTTCGCGCCAATATCGAAAACCTGCTCGACAAGAACTACTGGCTCACAACCGGCACTTACGTCACTGTCGGCTCACCACGTACCGCAGTGCTATCCGCATCGATCGACTTCTAACGCTTAGAAGTCGATCGTCTGCGATCCAGCCTTGAGCCGTTGCACCTTTATTAGGCAACGGCTCAAGCATGGCGATCCCTGTCTCGGCGTGCTTATCTTGCCTGGAAAAATGAATGAAGAATCCATTTTTTGATGCTGTTACGTCGATAGACAAGGGAGTCGCTCTGTCAGGGACTGCAGTGCTTGTCTGCACAAGCACTCGTTAGTAGAGCGCTTGATGGCGGAAAGAATTTAATTTTGCCGCCCCTATCTTTTCTATCTCTACCCAGGACCAGACTCACATTACGCACCACCGCCTCCAACAGAAAGTCGAAAGTCGAAATTCGTGAAGATCGCATTTTCATGCCTATCTTTCAGACCGTTACAATACACATTCGCTTAATTTGAAAAGTCGGTCATGACCCATACTTCAACTCCGCGCAGTACCTTATGGTTTGTCTGGCGCGCACCTATCATGCTGGCAATACTCACGGTATTCGGCTTGCTCGCAGCCTTACTGAAAGCTGGCGTTTGGCACTGGGCTGCTTGGCTCGCGCTGGCCGTACCGATTGTTGTCGGCCTGTGGTTCAGCTTCAAGCGTTCTGATCGATAATCTGTATCCATCGCCTGATGGATGCTGTTCGTAAAACCTTAGCGATGACATATGGATGTCGCGCTAGCGCTTTGCAATAAACAAATGGCAACGCCTCATCACTTTAACAAATAGAAATAATCGCCAGACGCAACGCGATTTTTTCCATGCCAGCCCTTTTCCTCCCGAGCACTCGCTCCACCTGTGTTGCAAACTTCACTCCGATTGTGAAGTATTGTTAAATAATTGGATTTTTCAAAAGTTACACTCTGAAATCCTTGGCCGATTTTGAGAAGCGTCGCTATACTCACATTTAGTTTCACCAAGGCAATATTATTCCCTCCATTCAGATTGAAAATCATGTCCTCTTCGATACAGCCATCCGCCTCGACTTTTACCTCACTGGAATTTCTTGCCTTTACGCTAGGCCGGGAAGAATATGGAATTGACATCCAAAAAGTACAGGAGCTGCGCGGATACGATGCGGTTACACGTATCGCCAATGCACCAGAGTTTGTAAAGGGTGTCGTCAATCTGCGCGGCATCATCGTGCCGATTATCGATATGCGCATCAAGTTCAATCTCGGCACACCGACTTACGATCAGTTCACAGTCGTGATTATTCTGCATATCGGGGGACGCATCATGGGTATGGTGGTCGATAGCGTATCTGACGTCATCACGCTCACGCATGAACAACTCAAACCGGCGCCGCAAATGGGTTCCGTCGTCGAGACCGATTATCTGCTCGGCCTGGGCACGATAGAAGAACGTATGTTGATACTGCTAGATATAGATAAATTGATGAGCTCGACAGAGATGGGCTTGATCGAACAAGTTGCTGCTTAAGTCCCCTTAACGTCTAATACCAAACGGAAAAATCATGCTGAACAATTTATCCATCAAGTTGCGTCTGATTCTGACCATGATGTTTATGGGAGTCATGCTGATCATCGGCGGCGCCATGGGCGTCATCGGTCTGCAAACCACGAATAACACCCTGCAGAATGTATTTACCAATCAGATGCCGTCATCCAATGCCATCAACCTGATGACGACACGTCTACTGCAAGCGCGCGCCGCACTCAATCGCGTTGCGATGCGTCCGAACGAAGCCAATGCAGAGCCGACGATCAAACGCGCAGAAAACTTTTATGTGCAATCTGAAGATGAGTGGAAGAAATACCTGGCGCTTCCTTTTGCAAATGACGCAGAGAAGAAACTCGCTGATGAAATAAACGCCAAGCGGACCAATTATCTGCAGGTTGGCAATCAGCAATTGACTGATGCACTTCGTGCCGGACGTGGTGAAGAGGCGGAAGACATTCTCGTCAATAAAATGTCGCCTCTCTTCCAGGATTTGAATAAAAGTGCAGATGCTCTGATTGCGCTGCAAACGGAAAGTGCAAAAGCAGGCTATGACGATAGTCAGGAGCTCTTTACAAAATTCCGCATTGCGGCTATCGGCGGCGTTCTCTTCGGCCTGGTGGCAGTTGCCATCTCTGCGTTTTTCCTGATTCGTGCGATTAACCAGCCCTTGCAAGAAATGATGGGGCATTTCGAAGCCATTTCATCCGGCGATCTGACCAGCAATATCGAAGTCAAATCCAAAAATGAGATGGGCACCTTGATGCTCGGTTTGCAAAAAATGCAGGCGCGACTAACCGACACCGTTTCGCAGGTGCGTGAAGGCAGTACAGCGATCGGTGCCGCCACCACACAAATTGCAGCGGGCAATCTGGACTTGTCCAGCCGTACCGAACAGCAGGCTGCGTCACTCGAAGAAACCGCATCATCGATGGAAGAACTCACCTCCACTGTCAAGCAAAACGCTGACAATGCGCGTCAGGCCAATCAGTTGGCCGTCACCGCATCTACAGTTGCGGTCAAAGGCGGTGCAGTGGTTTCCGATGTGGTCGATACCATGGATTCAATCAATACTTCGGCCAAGAAAATTGTCGACATCATTGGCGTCATTGATGGCATCGCATTCCAGACCAACATCCTCGCGCTGAATGCCGCAGTGGAAGCAGCGCGCGCAGGCGAGCAAGGTCGCGGTTTTGCCGTGGTGGCAAGCGAAGTGAGAAACCTGGCGCAACGTTCTGCCGCCGCCGCAAAAGAAATCAAAGCCTTGATTGACGACTCGGTCAGCAAAGTCGATGCCGGCAGCAAACTGGTGGCTCAAGCAGGCACCACAATGACTGAAGTCGTTGATAGCGTTAAACACGTAACCGACATCATGGGTGAAATTCTGGCGGCGAGCCAGGAACAGAGCGCAGGCATCGAGCAAGTGAATACTGCGATTGTGCAGATGGATGAAGTCACACAGCAAAATGCCGCCCTGGTTGAAGAGGCAGCCGCCGCTGCGGCATCCCTCAGAGATCAGGCAACCAATCTGTCTGCGGTGGTCGCCGTATTCAAATTGCATGGTCATGAATCAGGCGCGCAAAACATTACGCCGCAAGCACGCCCCAAGGCTATATCCAGTCGCCCTGCTGTGGCACCAGCAAAACGCAGTATCGCAACCTCGGTGCCGGCAAAAATCGCCAGCAACAAAGAATCTGACGGCGACTGGGAACAATTCTGATCACAGGAATCAGTGTCGTACACGTTGATAAAACAGACATGATAAAAAATCCGCTGCGGCGGATTTTTTATTCCGGCTAAAGAATGTGCGATACGAACATGTGATGAATGCATGGACCAAATCACGATTGATCGACAATAATTTTTATCTGTAACTTTTACAAAATATTCATCTTCGATAAAAAATAGGATCGCATTCACCATTTGCTCAAAACGACACCCTGTCATCGCATGTAAGCTTTACAAGCGGCATCCATCCGATTCATCCGGCGGTGCGGGAATGCAGCAGCACCTACCAAGCCAGATGGGAAAAACCGCCCAAAAACCTCTCTTCTTCGCTCTGCAACCCACGACAACAGTTATGCTTTACCCACTCGATTTGCATTACACTTTGGCGTTTAAGCTTTGGAAGAATACATGCCATCCGCACCTGCCATCGACCAAACCGGCTTTCGTCGCATCCTCATACGCAACATTACTTTGCCTTTGGCAGTGGGCATATCCAGTGCAGCCGTTTTCGTCGGATTGATTTTCTATCTGCTCTCGGTACTTAACTGGGTAGAACACACTGAGCGCGTGATCGGCAATGCAAATGAAATCACCAAACTTTCCGTGGATATGGAATCCGGCATTCGCGGTTATGCGCTGTCCAGCGACATCAATTTTCTGGGTCCTTATGAAATAGCCAAGCCGAAAATCGCCGCAGAGATGATCACGCTGGCTGAATTGATCAAGGATAATCCGGACCAGCTCAATAGACTGCAACGCATCAAGGCCATACAAGCCCAATGGGAAGAGTTTGCACAAAACGCCATTCGGATGCGCAGCAACAATGAAGATGTCGCCAAATACATTGCCAGTGGTCGCGGCAAATTGCAGTTTGATGAAATTCGCAAGGAGTTCGCGGACTTCCTGCAGATTGAGCAAGGTTTGCGCAAGGAGCGCAGTGAAGCGGCCAAGCGTGTCACGCTAACCGTCGTCACTCTCTATCTGTTCATTAGTGTTCTGCTCAGCGGATTGCTTGCCTTGTTTGGCCGCCGTGAACTGCTGCAGCTTTCAAGGACCTACGACGACGCGCTTAATCAACACCAGTTGCATGCAGGCTCGCTGGAACAACTCGCATGGCAGCGCGCCGGCCAGGCTCAGTTAGGTGAGCAAGGGATCGGTCAAATGGCATTGCCGCAACTGGGGCGTGCAGTACTTGATTTTCTTGCTCACTATGTTGGTGCTGCAGTCGCAGCACTTTATGTGCGTGAAGAAAACGGTACATTGCGTCGCGTGGCAAGCTTCGGCTTCAGCAAGGAAAATGAATATACTGAACAATCATTCGATCATGCAGAAAGTCTGGTTGGGCAAGCAGCGCTGGCCAAACGTCTGATCCATCTCGATAACGTACCGGATAATTACTTGAAGGTGACGTCAGGTTTGGGCAATTCCAAACCGCGCAATGTCGTGATGTTGCCGATCAATCATGAGGGTGATGTCAATGGCGTAGTCGAACTGGGATTTTTGCATACTCCAAGCGAACGAGACCTTGATTTCCTCAGGCTGGTCGCTCCCAGCCTGGGTATGGCCGTGGAAGCATCGCTGTATCGTCGACGCCTGCAGGATGTGCTGGCAGAAACCCAGCAACTCAATGAAGAATTGCAAGTCCAGCAGGAAGAATTGCGTACCGCAAATGAAGAGCTGGAAGAACAGTCACGCATACTGGAAGAATCCCAAGTCAACCTGGAAAACCAGAAGGCAGAACTGGAACAAACCAATGAACAACTGGCTAGCCAAGCGGTTGCACTCGATCAAAAGAATGTCGCATTGAATGAAGTCCAAGGCGAGCTGGAAGAACGTGCAGTGGAATTGCAGCGTGCCAGCAAGTACAAGTCAGAGTTTCTTGCGAATATGTCGCATGAATTGCGCACGCCGCTCAACAGTTCACTGATACTGGCAAAGCTACTCGCTGACAATACCAAGGGCAATCTGGATGACGAACAGATCAAGTTTGCCAACACGATTTATTCAGCCGGCAATGACCTGCTGAATCTGATCAATGACATTCTTGACATCTCCAAGGTAGAAGCCGGCAAGCTTGATATGTCACCGGAACAGATTACGCTGGCGGGCTTGCTCAATGGTTTGAAGATGACCTTTGAGCCAATCGCGAGTCAGAAGCGTTTGCAGTTCACTACAACGATCGAGACAACTGCGCCACAGACCATGTTTGTCGATAGTCAGCGCGTCGAGCAGATACTCAAGAACCTGCTATCGAATGCGATCAAGTTTACAGAAGCAGGCCAAGTCACATTGTCAGTAAGCGGCAAAGACAACCAACATATTGCCTTCGCCGTCACCGATTCAGGCATCGGCATCCCGCACGATCAGCAACAGATTATTTTCGAAGCTTTCCGTCAGGCCGATGGCACGACCAGCCGTCGCTACGGCGGTACTGGGCTGGGTCTGTCGATTTCACGCGATCTTGCCACACTGCTTGGCGGCTCCATTTCTCTCTCCAGCACGCCCGGCACGGGAAGCACATTCACGTTGCTGATACCGGTCACAGCGCCTGCCGTCGCGCCCGTGATCGAACGCAGCACAATCACCATACAGCCTAATTTTTCGCCGCCCCCGACACCTGCGTCGATACCTGTGGTTGTACCGACATTTGCCGATGACAGGGATAGCGACAAACACAATGCGCGCACGGTATTGGTGATTGAAGATGAAGTCGTGTTTGCGCAGATTCTGTATGACCTGGCGCACGAAATGCAATATCGCTGCCTGGTCTCGCACGGCATCGTTGACGGCTTGCATGTTGCGGTGAGCTATATGCCGGACGCCATTTTGCTCGACATGGGTTTGCCTGACGGTTCCGGCATGAGCCTGCTGCAACAGCTAAAAGCCAATCCCAAAACACGTCATATTCCAGTTCATATCGTTTCTGCGTCGGACAGGACAGAAGTCGCATTACAAATGGGAGCGGTCGGTTACGTGACCAAGCCTGCCACGCGCGACCAACTGAAACAGGTTTTCCAGAAACTGGAGGACAAGTTCTCGCAAAAAATGAAACGCATCTTGCTGGTCGAAGATGATGCACGCCAGCGTGAAAGCGTCGCTCAATTAATTAGTGATGCAGATGTGGAAATCACTGCAGTGGCAACCGGTGAAGAGGCGCTGGCATTACTGCGCGAGACCGTCTTCGACTGCATGATCATCGATCTCAAACTGCCCGACATACAAGGCGAAGAACTGTTGCAGAGAATGGCATCGGAAGAAATTTCATCCTTCCCACCAGTAATCGTTTATACGGGTCGCAATCTGACGCGCGACGAAGAAGCCAATCTGCTCAAATATTCACGCTCCATCATCATCAAAGGTGCCCGTTCGCCCGAACGTTTGCTCGATGAGGTGACGCTGTTCCTGCACAAGGTCGAATCCGAACTGTCAGTTGAACGGCAAAGCATGCTGAAGACCTTGCGCAGTCGCGATCGCGTCTTCGAAGGAAGACGCATCCTGATTGTCGATGACGACGTACGCAACATTTTTGCATTGACCAGCGCGCTGGAACAAAAAGGTGCAGTGATCGAAATCGCACGTAACGGTTTTGAAGCGATTGAGAAGCTCAATCAAGTTCCTGAAATCGATCTGGTCTTGATGGACGTCATGATGCCGGGCATGGATGGACTGGAAGCAACGCGCCGGATTCGTGGCGACGTCCGTTTCCAGAAACTGCCTATCATCGCCATCACAGCCAAGGCCATGAAAGACGATCAAGAACAATGTCTGCGGGCAGGAACATCGGATTATCTGGCCAAACCAATAGATCTGAATCGCCTGTACTCATTGTTACGCGTCTGGATGCCAAACATGGAACGCCTTTAATGCCGGGTTCAAGCAACACTGACATCGAGTTGCGTTTGTTGATTGAGGCGATCTACCTCAAGTACAGCTATGACTTCCGCAACTATTCCGGTGCTTCGCAGAAGCGTCGGGTGTTGCATGCCTTGACGCATATGGAATGCAAAACAATTTCGGATTTGCAGGCACGGATACTGCACGAGCCGAATGCCTTCATGCAGTTGCTGCAGTATTTGACGATTCCAGTCAGTGAAATGTTTCGCGATCCGGCCTATTACCTGGCACTGCGCCAGCAAGTCCTGCCTTTCTTGAAAACCTATCCATCACTAAAGATATGGGTAGCAGGATGCAGCACCGGAGAAGAAATTTATTCGATGGCCATTATGCTGAAAGAAGAGGGTTTGCTTGATCGCAGCATTATTTATGCAACCGACATCAATCCTGTTTCGCTTGAGAAGGCACGGAAAGGCGTCTTTGCGCTCGACAAGATCAAGGATTACACCAGCAATTATCAAAAAGCTGGTGGCAAAGCCACCTTTTCCGACTACTACACTGCTGCCTATGATGCGGCACTGTTCGATCGGTCCTTGTGTGAAAACGTCAGCTTCGCCGATCACAGCCTGGCGACCGATACCGTGTTTTCTGAAACGAATTTGATTTGCTGCCGCAACGTATTGATTTATTTCAACCGGAAGTTGCAGGAACGCGCATTTAGTCTATTCCATGAATCCTTGTGTCATCGCGGATTTCTGGGATTGGGCAGCAAGGAAAGTATAGAATTTTCTGCGTACACCAATCGCTTTGAGCCTATGGATAAAGCTCAGCGCATTTATCGCAAGGCTTAAGCGCGATGCAAAACTCAAGCGCAGAAAAGGAAAAGAAGATTGCCGCGATTGCCATCGGTGCCTCTGCGGGTGGCGTCGATGCATTGCTAAGAATACTAGGCGGCCTGCCGGCTAACTATCGTCTGCCTATCTTCGTCGTGTTGCACATGCGCGATGATAGAGAGAGTCGTCTGGCAGAGGTATTTGAGCAGCATGTCCGCATTCCTGTCAGGCAGGCCAAAGACAAGGAAGAGATTGAGGCTGGCGTATTGTATTTTGCCGTACCCGGCTACCATCTGTCCGTGGAACAGGATCGCAGTTTTTCGCTAAGCGGCGAGGACCCGGTGCATTATTCGCGGCCGGCGATCGATATCCTGATGAGTTCAGCTGCCGATGTGTATGGCTCGACGCTGGCGGGTGTCTTGCTCACGGGCGCGAATCACGATGGCGCGCAAGGATTGATCAGCATCCATCAGGCGGGCGGCCTGACCGTTGTGCAGGATCCGCAAGAAGCACAAATATCCACTATGCCGCGAGCAGCAATTGATCTCTGCCACCCAGATTTGATATTGCCCTTGCGTGACATACATACCTTACTAATGAAGCTGGGGACACCCTGAATATGTACGCTGAAAACCTCACTAAATTGTTGATCGTCGACGATTTGCCGGAAAACCTGATGGCACTGAACGAGATCATCAAGCAGAACGATCGCATCGTATATCAGGCGAAATCAGGCGAAGAAGCTTTGATGCTTTTGCTAGAGCATGAGTTCGCTCTGGCTATCCTCGATGTGACGATGCCCGGTATGGATGGCTTTGAATTGGCAGAATTGATGCGCGGCACGGAAAGAACGCGTCATATTCCCATCGTATTCGTCAGTGCTGCAGGCAAGGAATTGAACTATGCATTCAAGGGCTATGAAACCGGCGCTGTCGATTTTCTGCACAAGCCACTGGATATTGCTGCCGTCAAAAGCAAGGTCAATGTCTTTGTTTCCTTGTACCAGCAACGCAATGAGGTAAAGCGCCAGGTCGACGCACTTGAAAAGAGTCGCCAGGAGTTGCATGCAACGCAGGTAGAACTGCAACGCTCACTGCGAATGCGCGACGATTTCATGTCCATGGTTGCGCACGAATTGCGGACACCGCTCAATACCTTGTTTCTTGAAACACAGATGCGCAAGATGCAGTTGGAAAAGTCCAATATGGAAGCCTTCAATGAAGAGAAGCTGCAGCGCATGGTGGCCCGCGACGGCCGCCAGATCCATAGCATGATCCGATTGATCGATGACATGGTGGATGTATCCCGCATACGCAGCGGCAAGTTGTCGATACGTCCGGCCGAAACCGAATTATCCGATCTGTTACAACGTATTGTGAGTGATCTATCGCATCAAGCTGCAGCAGCAAACACCGATATCACGCTGGATGCAAAGAGAATTTCCAGCGGCACCTGGGATGAATTCCGCGTTGAACAAATCATCATCAACCTGTTGACGAATGCGCTGCGCTACGGTGGCGGCAAACCCGTCAAGGTCATACTGGAAGCCAATCCTGTTCACGCCGTAGTGACCGTACGCGACCAGGGCGATGGCATTACCGTGGCAGACCAGCATCGCATTTTCGAACCTTTCGAAAGGGCTGGAGCGAAGACAGGCGCAGGACTGGGATTGGGTTTGTATATTGCACGGCAACTGGCAGAAGCACATGGCGGCAGTCTGACCGTGGACAGCACTTACGGCGAAGGTGCCGCATTCAAATTGCGCCTGCCATTTCAGTAACAGTCTTATATTCATTCCATGAAATCGATAGTCGTTTTACATTGCCGACATCGTTTTCAGCACTTTCCCCGAATCCAATAAAAAAGCCTCCATTTTCCAATGGAGGCTTTGGCACACAAAGCGGCTTTTAAATCAGATGGTCCAGCATGTCTGGCCCGAACACTTCGCGGTGCAAGTGATGTACGGGAACACCTTGCGCAACCAGATCCGCCCATTGCGTCTGCATGAATGGCAATGGGCCGCACATGTAGACTTTTGCCTTGTCCACTTCCCACTGCGGCAATTTCTTCAATTGCATTCTGCCAGCCAGACAAGTAAGACTATCTTGATCAATCTTGTCATCTTCGTAGAAAGTAACGCTGTGCAAATTCGGCATCAGCGCGACGGCTTTTGCTATATCGGCGCGATGCGGATGGTGACTTGCATTGCGTGCCGCATGCGCAAAAATGACGCGACGACCCGGTGATACTTTGGCGATCCGGTTCAAAGCAGAAATCATAGGAGTAATACCGACCCCGGCCGACAGCAGAACGATAGGATCATCTCCTTCCGTATCAGGGGCGAAGTCACCGAACGGTTTGCTGGCTGGAATGACGCTGCCTACGTCGATATTGTCATGCAACCAGTTAGACACCATCCCTGCAGGTGTTTCCTTGCCGGAGATTTCACGTTTGACCGAGATGCGCAGATGCTGATGATCAGGCGCATCCGACAAACTGTACTGACGAAGCTGGCGCAGACCATCCGCAAAGTGCACGGCTACGCTGATGTATTGCCCCGGTTTGAAGGTAGGCAACTGGCCATCCACCGGCACTAGGGAGAATGACTTGATCTGATCGCTTTGCTGATCGACTGCGACCACGCGCATGTCGAACAAGTCGCCCGGCTGCGTTCCTGCCGCTTTGTACAATCTCTTTTCTTCATCGATCAATGCCTGAGCGAGCAAGCCGTATGCTTCTGCCCACGCAGCGATCAACTCCGGGGTTGCTGCATCGCCCAGGACTTGCTTGATCGAAGCGAGTAGATGATGGCCGACGATAGGATAGTGTTCAGCCCTTACTCCCAAAGACACATGCTTGTGAACGATGCGCGAAATTACTGGTGCCAGTGCAGCCTGATTATCGATGTTTGCAGCATAGGCAAACACGGCGGAAGCAAGCGACTGCTGCTGCGAACCATTGGCCTGATTGCCAGCATTGAATACATTATGCAATTCAGGGTGGGCTACAAACAGCGCTTTGTAAAAAACCTGGGTGATGGCAAGACCATGCTCACGCAAAACGGGGACACTCGCATCGATGTAGGGACGGGCTTCAGCAGATAACATTTTTACTCCTATATAGCATTTAAAATGCAACTTATAAGTCTTAAAAAAAGACCTTGCGGTCCGATTATTTAAAAATCGCGCTAAACGCTAGCGCGATCCATCAAGAAAACACGATGCATATGAACAATCTGCTCACCGACGTTACCGCCCACTATGTCAGCCAGCGTGTACTGATTCATGGCGTCGTAAAACGCTTCAACCCCGACTTTCAATGCATTGCGTAAAACACAATCACCTGAAAGTCGGCAACCAAGTCCTTCACAATCGACCAGCTCGGTATCACCTTCGAGTACACGCAAGGCAACGCCTATGCGCAGCTTGTCCGGTTCAATCGCAAGGCGGATGCCGCCGTTGCGGCCGCGCACGGCGTCGATCCAGCCCATTTTTGCCAGTGCACCCACGACCTTGACCAAATGATTGTGCGGCACATCAAACTGCACTGCCACTTCGGCAACCGTAACTGCCGGCGTGCGCACTTCTTTTGCCAAGTACATCAGCACGCGCAATCCAATATCCGAGAATCTGGTCAGTTTCATCAGTGAAAGCACTCCAATGGAGTCATTTTATTAAACATGCATTTAAAAAGCAACATATACTTTCATTCCGGTTTTTAGCGATTAAATACCACGAGCAAGCAGTGTGCCAGCTTGCCGTTACGATCGTGAATATCATCTTTATTTTTATCGGGCCAATTGAAAATTCCGGATGCTAGAATGCGCGTACATCTGATCTGTATTAAGGAACAAATATCATGCTGATCGCTTTTATCGGTCTCTTCGTTGTGTACGCATTGTCGCATTACTGGATTACGTTGAACAAGCGTGACTTCTTCTCGACCGTACTGGTAATCGTGCTGCCATTTGTCGGCATGTATTACCTGGGCTGGAGAGGTCTGGTCTGCTGTCTGCTCGCAGCATATCTTGGAACCAAATGGGGTTTGAAGAAGCTGCAAAGGCAACGCTCGGTACGCGTCTCCTTTTACGAAGATGGCGACGAAACGCCAAAATAAACACTACCGCAATCAGTCAACACGCGCCAACCTGTAGACCAGCGTTTCTGGTTTTTCAAACCCGCACCACAACCTGATTGCGGCCATTGCTCTTGGCCTCATAGAGCGCTTCATCGGCCCGCTTGATGGTTTCATCAATCGCTTTTTCAGTGAACCGATAGCGGGATATGCCGCAACTTACGGTGAGCGCCAGCATCTGGCCATTGACATCAAACGGACGCGCCATGATGCTGGTGCGCAAACGTTCGCCGATGTGCTGTGCCGCATGTTCATCGGTATCCGGAAATGCCATGATGAACTCTTCGCCGCCAAATCGTGCGAACACATCATCGGCGCGTAGTATGTCCTTGCAGGCCGCAGTCAGCAACTGTAAGACCTTGTCCCCTGTAGGGTGGCCGTACACATCGTTGATACGCTTGAAGTAATCGACATCGATCATCATGATTGATAGTGCACGATCAGCATGATCAATATACTCGGCCAGTTTGCCAACTACATCGAGAAAATAACGGCGATTGTAGGCGCCCGTCAGCGAATCGGTGATCGATACAATGCGCAGTTCTTCGCTGAGTGTCTCCAGTTCCTTGTGCTTGAGTTCCAATGCATCATGCGCAGCCTGCAATGCAAGACGTGAGCGTTCACGCTCGTCAATGCGACTGCGCGTTTCCATTAAATACATCCAAGCCAATAACAAAAAACCGAACATCGCTACCGCTAGCACGGCAATCCGAATCGCGAACAGATTGACCGGCTTCATCGGCACAAAAACATTCACCATCCATAAAGAACCGGGCAATTGTCCTGAGCGCGCCAGATACTGAACCTGATGTCTGCCATTAAGCAGATCATCCGATTGTGTGACGTTGACAATACGTTCATTCGGGCCGAAAGATGTTTCCACCGTGGCTGGCAACGGGGCTTTCAGTACACGTTCATACTGACGCGTGCTCTTCACTTTTTTTTCTGCTTCTTCGGTCAGTGTTGCGATCGGGCGATATTTCCAATCGTCTACCGTACTGAGGAAGGCAATGCCATTTTCATCAGTCACGGTGACTTCCGACAAACTTCTCTCCTGCGCGCGATTCAAATTATCGAAATTATCCATGGCGATCTTGATCACAATGACACCCAGCACCTCGTCATCTTTCTTCACCACGCTGGAAAGGTAATAACCGGGAATCAGACTGATCGTGCCCATCGCGTAAAACTTGCCTGAACCATCTTTCACCGCATCCTGAAAGTAAGGGCGAAAGCTGTAATTCTGCCCCAGGAAGGATGTCTTTTCCTGCCAGTTGCTGGTTGCCACCGTCAAGCCACTGGCATCCATCAGGTAGATGACCGCCAGTTGCGTGTCGAAATTGAGCTGCTGCAGGAATAAATTGGTTGCGCGAATCACGTCAGGATCGTTCTTGGCAAGCAAGGCGTGGGTCGTCGCAGGATGGGCGGCAATCATGCCGGGCAGATAACTGTATTTATCCGCCGGCCCCTGCAAAACTGCGCTCACAATACTCAAACGGGTAGCGGCTTCATTTCGAAGATTCTCGATACCTCGCTGATGACTCCACGAATAGGCAAGATAGCCAACGCAAGCAGTGGCAAACAGTACAATGAGTGCATTGCGTAGATGGGTAACCAGCTTGCTTGCCATGGCTGCACAATCAAAAGAAGAAAATCACTGTCATCCCGACAGATTCAGGTAATAAGACTATCCAGCGATTGCAAAATGACGGCAAATAAAGCGACCTCAAGGAATCGATTTAACCTTTGCACTGCGCGCAGATACTAACACCGCCTTTTTCAGGCTAAAAATCTGGCGTTGCATCCGTACCACTGATCCCTGCACTATGGATCACAGCAACCGTTGCTGAATTTATATCAGTTGCCAGCAAAGATAAGCCAGCAAGCACCAAAGGGCGACCACAAGCACTGCCCCCGTATAGCTTTTTGGCTTGGCCTTTTGTCTGATAATCCAATCATCTGCCTGCTGCCGACACAAGGCAAGCACTGGCGGCGGCAGCAAGCGTACTGCAAGCCATATCATCGCCGGCAGCAAAAGTGCATCATCGATATACCCGAGCACGGGAATAAAATCCGGCACCAAATCGATCGGACTCAATGCATATAGAACCGCCACTACGCACACGACCTTCGCCAACAGCGGCGTATCAGGATGCTTGCGCGCAAACCACAGCATCACCGCATCGCGCTTGACATGCTTGACCCATAAACTCACTACTTTCCTTAATTTCATTGGGGCTATCCCTGAAAAGAGTGCGTGGAAGAGGAATGCTTATAATGATTGCAGCGTTTCTTTGAACTGTATGCGTAGTTTGAGTCTACCTTCTTCTCGTTCGCTTACAACAAACCGATTGCACAGAATAACTTTATAGAAAAATTTATCATGCCTGTTTCACTCGATCGCTTGCTGGTAGTCGGCATCTCGTCACGTGCATTATTCGATCTTGAAGTTGAAGAAGCAATTTTTCGCACTCAGGGTCTGGAAGCGTACCGCCAGCATCAACTCGACAATGAAAATGAGATTCTGAAACTGGGTGCCGGTTTTGCACTCGTGCGTGCACTGCTCAAGCTCAATGCACTAACCCCAGGCCAGCGCTTTGTCGAAGTCGTGATCATGTCGCGCAATTCGACGGAAACCTCGATGCGAATATTCAATTCGATCAAGCATTATGATCTGGACATTACGCGCGCAGTATTGTCCGGTGGCGCGTCGCTGGCACCCTATCTGCAGGCATTTAATGTCAGTCTGTTCCTTTCCCTGCACGAAGACGATGTTCAGGCAGCGGTCAATTCCAGCGTCGCCGCTGCGCTGCTATATCAGAAACCTTCAAATGCATTTGAAGAGCTGGGACAGATTCGCATCGCATTCGATGGTGATGCAGTGATTTTTTCGGACGAATCGGAACGCATATATCAAACCCAGGGCATTGAAGCATTTGAAAAACATGAACATGAAAATGCATTGAAACCACTACCGGAAGGGCCATTCGCGCGCTTGCTGAAAGCGCTGTCATTCATCCAGAACGGATTCAAGAATGCCGAAGGCCGCACCGCATTGGCCCCTATCCGTACCGCCCTCGTCACAGCGCGCTCATCACCCGCACATGAGCGAGTCATTCGCACGCTACGTGCGTGGGATGTAACGATAGACGAAACCTTCTTCATGGGCGGCGTTGCCAAATCCGATGTACTGGCGGCATTCAAGCCGCATATGTTTTTCGATGACCATGCAGGCCATTGCGAACGCGCATCGCCGCTGGTGCAAACCGGTCGCGTACCCATGCGCGACGACACCACCATCGGCAAGAAAATCTAAACGAGCATAGTCCGCTCTGGACGAAAAAAAGCCGCTCTGGCAAGCAACCAGAGCGGCTTTTTATTTCTATAGAGACTAACGTTCAGCTACTGCATCTGCCACGCACAATGCCGTCATATTGACGATACGTCGTACCGTTGCCGACGGCGTCAGGATGTGTACCGGCTTTGCACAGCCGAGCAAAATCGGCCCGATTGCCACACCGCTACCTACCGTCGTTTTCAGCAGATTGTATGAAATGTTTGCCGCGTCAATATTCGGCATCACGAGCAGATTGGCATCCCCTTTCAAAGTCGAATTCGGAATCGCCTTTTTCAGTTGCGCAGAATTGAGGGCGATATCACCATGCATCTCGCCATCGATTTCCAGATCTGGAGCGCGCTCCCTGACCAGGTGCAAAACCTTGCGCATCTTCTGTGCCGATTCGCTGTTGCTGGTACCAAAGTTGGAGTGCGACAACAAGGCGACGCGCGGTGCCAGGCCGAAGCGACGCATCTCTTCCGCTGCCAGGATCGTGATCTCTGCCAATTCTTCCGCAGTCGGATTTTCATTGACATGCGTATCAACGATGAACAATTGACGATCCGACAGAATCAGGCAATTCATCGCAGCATACTCATTGACATTGGTACGCTTGCCCAGTACCTGATCCACATATTTCAAATGCAAATCGGTGGTACCGAAGGTGCCGCAAATCATGCCATCGGCGTATTTTTTGTGAATCGCCATCGCACCGATCAACGTGTGACGTCTACGCATTTCCAGCTTCGCGTATTGCTCGGTCACACCTTTGCGCATGGTCATGTCCAGATACGTTTGCCAGAAATCGCGATAACGATCATCGTGTTCCGGATTGATAATGGTGAAATCGACGTCTGGCTTGATGCGCAAGCCAAAGCGCTCTATACGCTGCAACAAGACCGCAGGTCGGCCAATCAGAATCGGTCTGGCAAGTTTCTCGTCGACCACGACTTGCACTGCACGCAATACGCGCTCTTCTTCCGCTTCGGCATACACGATGCGCTTCAGATCCGGCGGCGTTGCCTTCGCGATCTGGAAGATGGGTTTCATGAAAGTGCCGCTGCGATAAACAAATTGCTGCAGTTTGTCCGCGTAAGCTTCCATATCCTTGATAGGACGTGCCGCTACGCCGCATTCTTCCGCCGCCTTGGCAACTGCCATCGCGATCTTGATCATCAGGCGCGGATCGAAAGGCATCGGAATGATGTAATCCGGACCGAAGCTCAGATTGTTGATGCCGTAGGTCGTCGCCACGATGTCGGATTGCTCGGCTTGCGCCAGCTGCGCAATCGCGTGCACTGCAGCGATTTCCATTTCACGGGTAATCGTCGTCGCACCACAATCGAGTGCACCGCGGAAAATATACGGGAAACACAAAACGTTATTCACCTGATTCGGGAAATCCGAGCGACCGGTTGCAATCACAGCATCGTCACGTACCGCACGGATTTCATCCGGCAGAATCTCCGGCGTCGGATTCGCGAGCGCGAGAATCACAGGGCGCTTCGCCATCGCTGCAACCATGGCTGGCTTCAAGACACCGCCAGCGGAAAGACCAAGGAAAATATCGGCGTCGGTGATCACCTCGGCCAAGGTACGCGCATCCGTTTTTTGCGCGAATTTTTCCTTGTCTGGATCCATCAGCTCTACACGGCCTTCATAAACGACGCCGGCCAGATCAGTGACGAAAATATTTTCACGCGGGAAGCCGAGATCTACCATCAGATCCAGACAGGCGAGCGCCGCCGCGCCAGCGCCAGACACGACCAGTTTGGCCTTCTTGATATCTTTGTTGACCACTTTCAAGCCATTCAGGATAGCGGCTGAAACAATAATCGCCGTGCCATGCTGATCGTCATGAAAGACCGGAATCTTCATCCGTTCGCGCAAGGTGCGCTCAATGTAAAAACATTCAGGCGCTTTGATATCTTCCAAATTGATACCACCGAAAGTCGGTTCCAGCGAGGCAATGATGTCGCACAGCTTGTCTGGATCGGTTTCATTGATTTCGATATCGAAGACATCGATGCCGGCAAATTTCTTGAACAGGACGCCCTTGCCTTCCATCACCGGCTTGGCTGCCAGCGGTCCGATATTGCCCAGACCCAGCACGGCGGTACCGTTGGTGATGACCGCGACTAGATTACCGCGCGCCGTATAGCGATAGGAATCTGCAGGGTTAAGGGCGATTTCTTCACAGGCAACCGCAACACCAGGCGTGTATGCCAATGCCAGATCGCGCTGATTGGTAACTTGTTTAGTAGGAGTGACGCTGATTTTGCCTGGAGTCGGAAACTCGTGATATTCCAGTGCTGCCTGACGTAACTGAAGGCGCAGTTCTTCTTTCTTGTCGATGTTCGAATCCATACTAAGCAGCCATCCTTTTTAAGCGTAGGGAAGCTTTTGATTTTAGCAGAGGCAATATTTTGATTATTGTTTTTATACGCATTTTTACTAATATTCCTGCCTTCAATGGCCCGACAGACGTCAAAAATGGAAAGAAAAGCTATCAGACATAAGACTTGCATCAATTTAATTGATAAATAACTTAAGCAATACTGGTTTCAACGCATTCACAGCAATTGAATTTTTTCTAACGCCTAAGAATTTGAGGGTAGCGACGATCCAAAAGAAAACTCTTGGCTGTATGTAAAAAGATGCGTTCAAATTTGCGGCATCGTGCTTTGAAAACGGTAACATGGCGGCCGCGACGGCTTTCGATACGCGCATGGGATCGAAAAGCAGACCTTGCAGAATCACGACCTCGTTGATCACTTCGACGTGGCATTTTGACAATAGGAAAAAACAATGAAACCGATCATCATCATCGGAGCAGGACTGGCAGGCTACACAGTCGCACGCGAATTTCGCAAACTGGACAAAGCGACCCCATTGATCATGATCACGGAAGACAGCGGCGGTTTCTATTCCAAACCGATGTTGTCGAATGCCTTTGCCCAAAACAAAGGCGCGCAACAATTGGTCTCTCAGAGTGCGACGCAAATGGCCGAGCAACTGGGCGCGACCTTGGTGACAAACACGCGTGTCAACGGCATTGATACCGCAGCTAAAACCCTGGACACCAGCTCCGGCACATACGGATTTGAAAAACTTGTGCTTGCGGTTGGCGCGCAAGCAATACAACTGGGACTCAAAGGCGATGCAGCAGATCAGGTGCTGTCGGTTAACCACATTGACGACTACGCAGCATTTCGTGAACGCATCAATGCACAAGACAATGCAGCAACTGTACGCATTGCAATTCTCGGCGCAGGTTTGATCGGTTGCGAATTCGCTGATGATTTGGCAGGCGCCGGACACAAGGTAACGCTGATTGATCCAAGCACACGGCCTCTGGCTGCCTTGGCAGCACCGGCACTGTCCGCCGGTTTGCAAACGGCGCTGATTGCTCGCGGCGTACAGTTCCATCTCGGTACGGTTGCAGAAACCGTCACACACGCGGGTAGGGATCTACGCGTAACGCTGGCCGATGGCAATACGGTGGACACTGATGTAGTGTTGTCGGCGGTTGGACTGCGGCCGGATCTGCGACTGGCACAAGCAGCCCAACTCAAAACCGGGCGCGGCATCATTATCGATACCGCTGGACAGACCAGCGCTGCGGATATTTTCGCCTTGGGCGATTGCGCAGAATACACATCGACTGTCGATGGCAGCACGCGCATCCTGCCTTATATCGCTCCCATCATGACTGCCGGCCGCGCCATCGCCCGCACATTGACAGGCGAGCGCACCGAGATCGATCTGAAGCCTTCACCGGTATTGATCAAGACACCTAGTTATCCGCTCGCATTGATAGCTCCTGCGCCGCAGATTGTGGCGGCAGGAAAATGGGCCGATGAAACCACAGAAACTGGCCGCAACATCTGTCGCTTTTACGATGCAAACGGCGTGCTGGAAGGCTTTGGCGTGTCACCGCATGACAATGCGATTAGACAAGAATTACTAGCCGCGCTGGGGCAAAAAGCTAATCAGTAAATCTGCATTCAGATTGAGTTACAAGCGTAAGTCATCACGCTAACCGCCATCCTTGCATTCGCGAAGATGGCGGTTATTTTTTCCTGCGGCCAACTAGCACTGCGATCGTGTGGCGAACCGATAAGACTCTCATCATTCTGTACAATAAGGGCATGTCCGAATTCGATTTGATCGCGCGCTATTTCGTGCGCCCTGCTCACCCTAAAAGCCGTGCCATGCTCGGCATAGGGGATGATTGTGCGCTGCTGCTGCAACAAGAGGGAATGCAAACTGCCATTTCATCCGACATGCTGGTGGAAGACCGGCATTTTTTTGCCGGCGCTGATGCCTATAAGCTGGGACATAAATCCCTGGCCGTCAATTTATCGGATCTGGCGGCGATGGGGGCAGAACCAGTGGCGTTCACCTTGGCATTGTCTTTGCCGAATGCAGAAGAACAATGGCTGGCGGAATTTTCAGCTGGCCTGTTTGCCTTGGCCGATGAACACAATTGCGAATTGATAGGCGGTGATACGACCAAAGGGCCGCTGAATATCTGCATCACGATTTTCGGTCAGACGCCGATCGGTACTGCCTTGCGGCGCGATACGGCCCAAGTTGGCGACGACATCTGGGTGTCTGGCACTCTGGGCGAAGCGCGCCTCGCGCTGGGTGCGATACGCAAAGAATATGAGCTGAACGCCAAGGCGCTGAATGCTGCCGCGGTACGTTTGCACACGCCGCAACCGCGCGTTGCTCTCGGCCTAGCATTACGCGGCGTCGCGCATGCAGCACTTGATTTATCCGATGGCTTGATTGGCGACTTGGGACATATCCTGAAAAAATCCGGCGTCGGTGCGAGTCTTAATGTAGATGCATTGCCGGCTGGCGCGATGCTGCAAAAGCAGCCAACAGAAACTCGCCGTCGCTTTACATTGGCTGGCGGCGACGACTATGAACTATGCTTTACCGCGCCTGTATCAAGACGCGACGCCGTACTCGGTGCCGCTCTGGCAGCCGACACGCCAGTGACGCGCGTAGGCACAATAGAAGCAGCACCCGGCACACGCTTGCTGGATAGCGATGGTAAGGCACTCGATCTTCAGCTCGCATCATTCGACCATTTCGCCTGACATGAATTCAACACCAGCCGCATCCACGGTTATCACGGTCAAATCCAATTCCGGTTTCATGCTGTCACATCCTGCACACATGATCGCGCAGGGTTTCGGCAGTGGTTTATCGAAAATCATGCCAGGCACTTTCGGCACACTGTTCGGCTGGTTGTCATTCAATGTATTGACCTTGCGCTGGCCGGAAGTCTTTTCAACTACCAACTGGTGGGTCATCATCGTGGTCGGTTTTTTTGTCGGCGTCTGGGCCTGCGATAAGACCGGCCGCGATCTCGGCGTTGCCGATCATGGCAGCATGGTGTGGGATGAAGTGATCGCGATCTGGCTGGTGATGCTGTTTATCACGCCCGCCGATCTGTGGACGCAGTTCTATGCATTCCTGGTCTTCCGCTTCTTTGACATGGTCAAGCCGCCACCTATCAATTATTTCGACAGACGCTTCAAAGGTGGCATGGGCGTGATGTTCGACGATATCGTCGCCGCATTTTTCACGCTATTGGTATTTGCAATATGGCGCACGATCTAAACATGCAAATTGAAACTCGCAACATATTTGAGCTTGCCGCTTTAGCCGGGCAAGAACTGAAGAGTCGCGGCTTGATATTGGCGACAGCGGAATCCTGCACCGGCGGCGGCGTGGCGCAAGCCATTACCGAAATTGCCGGCTCATCGGCATGGTTCGATTGCGGCTTCGTGACGTATTCCAACGCTTCTAAGATGACATTATTGAACGTCCCTGCAGATATATTGGAACAGCACGGTGCAGTCAGCAATGAAACAGCGACAGCCATGTGTACAGGCGCCTTGCGTCACAGTCTAGCGACAGTTGCGCTATCGACTACCGGCATTGCCGGTCCGGATGGCGGCATCCCGGGCAAACCGGTCGGCACGATTTATTTTGGCTGGGCTTGTGGAGATGTGATGCAGGTGGAGCGCATGCTTTTCAGCGGCGATCGGCATTCAGTCAGAGAACAAACCGTCAAACATGCCTTGCGTGGTTTGCTGGAACTGCTGGCGCGAATCAAGTAATTCGCGCTATTCAAAAGCATCGATGTCACAAACACCGGGACATAGCTCACATCAAAAATGCTCTATTCAGAACAAAAAGAACAAAGTCGATGCGGCTAGTGCGATGGCGGCTGCCATCGTTTTGGCGGGATGATTTTCAATCAGATAATTCATGATGCGCAAGCTGGAAATTCAGATGCCGAAGTATAAGGGCCGTCTGATAGTTCATCTATCCCATGAATATGGGATTTATTAGTTGCAATACTGATTGATTGCGTCACGCGTATCCAGCGCGACCTGACGAGCAGCTTGCGCAAAATTCTCGTCCGACTTTGCATACAAAATCGCGCGCGAAGAATTGATCATCATGCCGGTGCCGTTTGCCGTGCGCCCCGCTTCAACCGTCGCCTTGATATCGCCACCTTGTGCGCCTATGCCTGGAATCAGCAAAGGCATGTCGCCGACAATCGCACGCACTTGCGCTAGTTCATTCGGGAAGGTTGCGCCCACGACAAGTGCGCACTGACCATTCGTGTTCCATTTATCTGCAACCAGATGCGCAACGTGTTGATACAAAGGCTTGCCATCCACGTTCAGGAATTGCAAATCAGAGCCGCCCGCATTCGAGGTGCGGCACAAGACGATCACACCTTTGTCCTTGCGCTCTACATATGGCTGCACCGAATCGAAACCCATATACGGATTAACCGTCACCGCATCGGCACCGTAGCGCTCGAAAGCTTCGCGCGCATACTGCTCGGCCGTCGCACCGATATCGCCGCGTTTGGCATCCAGCACGATAGGAATATGCGGGTAACGTTCACGTAAATATTTGCAGATATCTTCCAGCTGATCTTCCGCACGCAAGGCTGCGAAGTAAGCAATCTGCGGCTTGAACGAACATGCAATATCCGCTGTCGCATCGATGATAGCTTTGCTGAAAGTCAGAATCGCATCCGGCTTGCCCTGCAAATGTGCGGGAAACTTGGCCAGATCAGGATCGAGGCCTATGCAGAGTTGCGAATTTTGCGTCTGCCAGGCGGCAGATAATTGTTCAATGAAGGTCACAGCGAGTTCTCTCTTTTTCGTGCAGACCGTATTGTAACTCGTCGTGATATCGTGCCGTACCAGATCGGCCCAGCCGCAACATCGACATTTTGATATCTCCCCCATGACTTCTGCTCTATGACATCGTTTTCCCGCAAAGACTGGATACTGCTGGCGCTTTTGACATTTTGCTGGGGCATTAATTGGCCCATCATGAAGATGGCGGTGCAAGACTTCCCGCCCATCGCCTTCCGCACGCTGTGCATCATGGGCGCGGTGCCGGTTCTATGGCTGGCGGCACGCTGGAGCCGTACTTCGCTCAAGGTGACGCAAGATGATCTGGGAACCATTTTCACGCTAGCCATTCCTAATATCATTGTTTGGAATACCTTCATGATCGTCGGCGTAAAAATGCTGTCTTCCGGACGTGCGGCGATCCTCGGTTATACGATGCCAATCTGGGCGGTGCTTTCCGGGCTGATTTTTTTTCGGGATCGCATTAGTCGACTCGGCTGGTTGGGAATAGCATTCGCAATCAGCGGCGCATTATTATTGTTATCGAGTGAATTTGCCAATTTGCGCGGCCAACCCTTGGGCAGTGTAATGACGCTGGTTGCAGCCGCCGCCTGGGGTTATGGCACAGTGTTGATGAAGCGCACCAAGATGGAAATCCCGACCATTGCGCTGACGTTCTGGATGTTGCTGATGGCGAGCGTATGCATGGGCATCACATCGGCATTGTTTGAATATCAGGCGTGGCGTTTGCCTACCGCGAAAGAATTTGCAGCGATTTCCTACAACGGGCTCATCATCTTTGGTTTTGCACAGGTAATCTGGTTTTCACTGGCGCGCAAATTGCCACCAGTCGCATCCAGTTTATCGGTGATGATGATTCCGGTACTGGGCGTTTTTTCCGGAGTATGGTGGCTGAATGAAACACCGCACTGGCAAGATTATGTTGCGATGTGTTTGATTTTAGCGGCGATGAGCACGGTACTATTGAAACCTCGTAGCAGCATCAAATAAGCGACACAAGAATGGAATCTGGAAGCACATTCCACAATATATCCAACGCTGAACTCAGCAGAATTTTTATATTCACGGAGAAATGAAATGACAAAATTACTGAAATGGCTGGCGATTGCCGCGTTTGCTTCGATGCTGAGCGCATGCGGCTACAACGACTTCCAGACGAAAGATGAAGCGACCAAAGCTGCATGGAGCGAAGTCGTCAATCAATACCAACGCCGCGCCGATCTGATTCCCAACCTGGTGAATACTGTCAAAGGTTATGCATCGCATGAACGCGAAACCTTTGAAGCGGTGACCAAGGCACGTGCCGCTGCGACCAGCTTCCAGATCACACCGGAAGTATTGAACGACCCGCAGGCATTCCAGAAATTCCAGCAGGTGCAGGGCGAGTTGTCGTCAGCCTTGTCGCGCTTGATGGCGATCTCTGAAAACTATCCGCAACTGAAGGCCGATACCAGCTTCCGCGATCTGCAATCGCAACTGGAAGGCACGGAAAATCGCATCACCGTGGCACGCCAGCGCTACATCGCATCGGTACAGGAATACAACGTGCTGGCACGCAGCTTCCCGACCAATATCACGGCAAAGATTTTCGGTTATCCGGTGAAGCCGTCGTTCACGGTGGAAAACGAAAAAGCGATTTCCGCGCCGCCTACCGTCAATTTCGGCAAGTAAGCTAAACGACGATCATGAAAATCATGCGACATCTGCTGGCTTGTACGCTCGCACTTTTTTGCGTGCTGGCCAGCGCACAGAATCTGGTCCCGGTGCCGCCGCTTGCTGCGCGTGTCACCGATCAGATCGGCATGCTGAATGCAGGCCAACGGACTACGCTTGAGAATATATTGGCGGAGTATGAAACGCGTACCGGCAGCCAGATCGCGGTATTGCTGGTCAACACCACAGAACCGGAAACCATAGAGCAATACAGCATACGCGTCGCCGATGCATGGAAACTGGGGCGCAAAGGTGTCGATGATGGCGTGATTCTGTTGATCGCAAAAAGTAATTCTGCCGCATCGGGCCGTATGCGCATTGAAACCGGGCGCGGCGTACAAGGTGTATTGACTGACGCCCAATCCAAACGTGTATTGCAGGATGTGATCGCACCGCATTTTCGCCAGAACGATTATTACGGCGGGCTGGCAGCGGGCATCTCTGTCATTACCAGCCTGCTCGACAAGGAGGCATTTCCGGAGCCGGCACAAGGCGTCAATGCTCAAGGCGATGATGGCTTCGGCTGGGCGCCCTTCCTTTTCTTTGCCTTCCTCGTCTTTATCACAATGATGCGCAGCCGAGGTGGCAGGCGCGGTCATAGCAGCAACGATTGGGGTAATTCTGCCGGCGTCATTTTGGGTGCGGCCATCGGCCACGAACTTGGCCGTCGCTCTTCCGGTGGCTTTGGCAGCAGCGGCGGATTCGGTGGCGGGGGTGGCGGCTTTTCTGGCGGCGGCGGTGGTTTTGATGGCGGTGGTGCCTCGGGGAACTGGTAATGAATAAAATCTCACGTGCTTTTCGGCACGTAAAAACCACGAAGGCGCATGGCAAGAATGCTTTTCCGAGCGCCACGCTGGCAGCGATTCAAGCCCTCATTTCGGAAGGTGAAAGCAGGCATCGCGCCGAAGTCCGACTGATTGTTGAGCCATCGCTGGATCTGGCTGCCGTCATGGGCGGCATGACGTCGCGCGAACGCGCGGGAGAATTATTTACGCAATACCGTATCTGGGATACCGAAGAAAATTGCGGCGTACTCATTTATATCAATCTCGCAGATCACCAAGTCGAAATCATTGCCGACCGCGGCATCGCACACCTCGTTCCGCATGATCACTGGCAGGCAGTGTGCAAAACCATGACAAATGGCTTTGCACAAGGTCTGTATCACGACAGCGCATTGAACGGTCTGCAGCAACTGAACGCCATCCTGAAGAAGTATTTTCCTGAACGCGAATCACCGCATCCGCCGCAAGCCAATCAATTATCGAATCAACCAATCCTGCTATAAGCTCGGCCAACTTGCAGACAGTACGAGCGTAAAAAAACCGACCGATAAAACCGGTCGGCTTTTTTACACAAAAATCAAATCAATATCCTGCCGCCACACCATCGCCGCGTGGATCGGTTGCGCCATAGCGCACCCTGGATACCGGATCGATCCAGATCGCACCGGCATGTCCCATAGTGTCGGTATAGTCTTCCACTACATTGATCGGATGACCGCGCTTTTTCAGTTCATCCGTCACTGCCAATGGCACACGCCCTTCTATTTTCAGATCATTGGAAGCAGCCCCCCAGGTGCGTCCATGCAACCAGCGCGGACCATTGATCGCATCCTGCGGCGTCATGCCAAAATCGACTATGCGCGTCACAATTGCTGCCTGTGTCTGCGGCTGTCCTTCACCGCCCATCGTTCCATACACCAGCAAAGGCTTGCCGTCTTTGGTCAACATTGCAGGATTCAGGGTATGGAAGGTGCGCTTGCCCGGTGCCAGGTGGTTTACATGCTGCTTGTCCAGCGAGAAAAAGCTGCCGCGATTTTGCAGCAATACGCCGGTGCCGTCAGGCACGATAGCCGAACCAAAGTCGTGATACACGCTCTGGATCAATGACACTGCATTGCCATCCTTGTCGACCACACCAAGCCAGATCGTGTCACCCTTGGGGTCCAGCGGCTTGACCGAAGTCGCAGCAGTATTCATCTGTAAGCGCTTGGCCTGATCACTGCCATGCTGTCTGGACAGCAGGAACTCTAGCGGAATCTGGACGAAATCAGGGTCAGACAAATACCTGTCGCGATCAGCAAAGGCTTCCTTGGTCGCTTCGATAATCAGGTGATAATAATCTGTCGTACCTTCACCGAGTTTTTTGACGTCGAAGTTATTGAGTACATTCAGGATTTCCAACGCTGCCATGCCTTGCGTATTGGGCGGCAGGTTATACGCCACCGTATCGCGATACGGCACCTTTAACGGCGTGACCCAGTTTGCCTTGTGCGTAGCAAAATCCTTCATCGTCAATACGCCGTCATTACGCTGCAACTCATCGACGATTTTCTTCGCAATCGGTCCCTGATAGAAAGCTTTCGCGCCATCCTTCGCAATCAGGCGCAAGGTTGCTGCCAGTTCCGGCTGCTTGAAGACTTCACCAACCTGGTACGCGCTACCATCCGACTTCAGATAGGTTTTCTTGAAACCGGCAAAACGTTGCAGGTTACGGAATTCCTGATCTGCCGGATTGATATTTATCTGCTCCCACTTGGCCAGTGACGGCGTCACTGCAAAACCATTCTGCGCATAGCCGACCGCGCTATTCATCAATTGCGACCAGCTCAGCTTGCTGCCCATGCTTTGCTTGCCGTAGCGATACGCTTCATCCCAACCCGAGATCACGCCAGGCACAGTGTTGGCAGCCAGATAACCGCGCGCCGGAATCTTGCTCAAACCCTTTTGCTTGTAAAAATCGATGGTCGCTTTTTCGCCAGCACGGCCACTCGCATTCAATGCGCGCATTTCGCCGGTTTTAGCGTTGTGGATGAGCCAAAAGTTGTCGCCCCCTATGGTGGTCATCTGCGGATAAACCACTGCCAGCGTCGCCGCCGCAGCAATTGCTGCGTCAATCGCATTACCGCCGTCGCGTAATACTTCAAGGCCGGCCTGCGTCGCCAGATAATTGGAGGTGGTTACCATGCCCTGGGTCGTTGCCGGATTGATGCAACGCGACGGGGTATCGCAGTATTTACCCGTAATATCAAATGCTCCAGCGCTGGAATATGCCAAACCCAGCACGATGGCACCCGCAAGACGGGTGCAATAGATTGGTGCTTTACTCATGTTGTCTTCTCCTTCAGTCATTGTTTTAAATTGCCAAACTTGTATTTATTGTTGGCTTTAAATCTAACACATCACTGACATGTCAGATTTAAACCGAAAGATATCACCAAAATATAAAAATGGGGAGGCCGAGTTAGTTAATTAAAAACCTTTAATAATTATTTACCTGAAGGCAACTTCGACTGAGGTTGGCAGCACGAAAACCTGAGCAAGGCTTTTCCTGTCTTTTCTTAGCGTCTTGTCAGAATAAAGCGGATGAAACGCCTGAGCAGGCGTCCTGAATTGTCTCCGTTGAGGCCCAAGAACCGGCCTTGGCCTATCAGGCAGGTCTTGGTGTATCTGCCGCATCAACCGTTTTCATATATCCACTGCAGCAGCGCATCATGTGCGGCCTGCCCGCCCGGCGCGTTGATATGATTGATAATGCACACGACGGCATAGCGTTTGCCGGATACGGCCAGCACATAACCTGCCACTGCGCGCACGTCATTCAATGAGCCAGTTTTAATGTGCGCACGGCCAGCAACGGTTTGCATCAACAGGCGCTTGCGCATCGTGCCATCGTAACCTGCCAGCGGCAGTGCAGACATCAGCTCGGGCATGATCGGCGATTGAAAAGCGGCAACCAGCATGCGTCCCATCGACTCAGCAGAAATGCGTTCCGAGCGCGACAAACCTGAACCGTTTTCTATTACCAGCTGGTCCGCATCTATCCCTTTTCCCGCCAGCCATGTCTTGATGACGCGCGCTCCCCGCTCCGGAGTCGCAGGTACCTTCAACACCTCCGATGCGATGGTCAGTAATAATTGACGCGCCATCACGTTGTTGCTGTACTTGTTGATGTCGCGTACCACTTCCGGCAAGGCTGGCGACCGCCATTCCGTGACAAAACGCGCATTCGGCGGCACCAGCCCATCAACGATGGCACCGTTGAAAGTCCCACCGACATCTACCCACAGGTCACGGAACACCAGACCGAAATATTCTGCAGACGTCATCTGATACGGATGCAGATACCAGGTTTTTTCGCCACAAGCGCCAGGAAATACTCCCGCGAAGTGCGTATTACTGCGCTCCAGCGCAGGCAGCAATCCGGCTTGCCAGTCCGCACAAGGCGCGTCGGAAAAAATGGGAGAGGCAATCGGATACGCGCCCAGCGGCGGATCGACACTGACATTGACGACACGGCGATTCGAGTCGGGCAGGAAATGAAATGCAAATACCTTGTAATTCAACAGCAAGGCATCCGGCCCGGCATTGTAGGGCTTGAAAGGATCGCCATCGAAGCGTGCTGCATCATGCGACATGTCTTCGAAAACACTGCGATCAAGAATCAGGTTGCCGCGAATTTCACGTATCCCCGCAGCGCGAATTTGACGCAAAAATTGCCAGAATTTTTCCGTGACCAATTTAGGGTCGCCACTGCCCTTGATCACCAGATCGCCGTTCAGCACATCACCATTTTGCGTGCCAGTGGCATAGACCTGGGTTTTCCAGGTAAAGGCAGGGCCCAGCATATCCAGTGCCGCGTAACTCGTCACCAGTTTCATGGTGGAAGCCGGATTGAATCCCAACGCACTGTTAATTGCAATGCGCGGTCTCGGCCCCGAAACCTCCTGGACATAAGTTGCCATCGCGTTCTGCGGAATGCCGCCCCGTTTCAATGCATCAGTCACCGTGTCAGGCAGGCCTGCAGCCTGCGCGCAAGGAACTACGACATGGATGGAAACAAGCAGGGATACGACAGGCAGCAAGAATGTAGCGATTCGCATGATAGTAAGTGAGATAAGAAGCCTGAATTATTACATGCAAGGCAAAATGCCCGAACGTGCTTTGCCGCACCAGCAGCATTCCGTCTCGGCGTGCTGCCCAGCTGTTGTGCAAAAGAGTCGGATATTTCAATCCCGCCAAAAACAGAATGGGGATAGGGTTGATATGACTATCTTGCCGTAAATCAGCATTACAATTAGATGCTGAAATGCATCGCTACCTCTCGCTTGCAAGACGACCACCCTATGTTGCCGTTCCATTTTATGTACGGCCCGGATTTAGCATTGGGACCGGACCAAAATCCTGCATACCGACAGCATGAGCGCACATAACAACGTCACTGCTAACGCAAACCAGACAGCACACTTTTAATAGGCATTCCTCCATGACCAGTGCATCTGAAGACACGCACTATGCCTGCATCGCCTGGATCGGCATAGGTGCGGTGGGCCTGACCTTGTTGCTGGTTTTAATGATGGTCTATCTGCGCATATCACTCAATCGCAAGGCGCAGGAAGAACGCGCTTTTTTGTCCGTCTGGCGCCCTTTACTGCTGAGTTCGCTGCACTCTTCGGTTTCTGCAGTCCTGCCTGCTATTGCGGCAAGCGAACGCGTGTACTTTCTGAAACTGTGGAACAACCTGATGCGCAGCTCACATGGCCAGGCAACGGATAATCTGGTCAGCATTGCCTATTCGGCCGGTTGCGATCATTTCTCGCGTCGTCTGCTCAGGCATGGCGATCGTGTCGAATGCTTACTCGCCACATTGGCACTCGGTCATATGCGCGATCATCCATCGTGGGACTTGCTCGTCACACAAACACTGGCCGCCGATAGTGTCACGTCCAGTCAGGCATTCCAGGCGCTGGTACAGATAGATGCAGAAGCGACTGCGCAGCAATTAATGCCCTTGCTGCTGGCACGTGCAGATTGGCCCATTGCACACGTGGCAGTGATACTGCAATCAGCGCAAGGTGCATTTTTGCAACCATTGCTGGAAGCGACTGCGGACATAAAATCGGTGCATCTGGTGCGTACCTTGCGTCTGATCGAAGCACTGCATTTGGCGATACCACAAGCCATCGTATTGCGCCTGCTGCAACAGGCGAACGATACCGACACGATCATTGCCGCATTGCGCATCGCAAACGATGCCGGTTTGCTGACCCATATACGCGCCTATCTGCACCATATTGACTGGCGCGTCCGCGTGCAGGCGGCAAAGGTAATCGGCCACATAGGCGAACATGCAGATATCAATCGACTCCTGCCATTACTGGCAGATCCCGAATGGTGGGTACGCTACCGTGCAGCACGCGCACTCATCAGCATGCCGTTTTTCAGCATTGCGGAGATGGAGCAGTTGCGCGGCAGCCTTACCGACCGCTTTGCGCGCGATATGCTGGATCAGGTACTGGCTGAAAGAAATCCGGCATGAGCTTATCCTCATTCGTCGCCGCTGCGACCTGGTGCATACTCGGCTACTTTATCGTTTCCAAGATCAGTTATTTTCTGTTGAATGTATTGTCAATTGTCCGCATGCATACAATGGAGCAGGAAAAAGTACTGGCGGATTTGCCACATATCTATTCCGGCCTTGAACAACCCATCAGCCTGTTGCTAAGCACGCGCAATAGCACGGCAACGATTGTCACTTCAGTAAACGCTTTATTGCAACTCGACTATTCAACTTTTGAAATCATCGTGATTAACGATGGCTCCCAAGATGCGACGCTGGATACGCTGATCAGCACCTTCGACCTGCATGCATTCCCCGAAGCGTATCGAATACAGCTGGCAACGCGGCAAGTACATCGCATTTATCGTTCGACGCGCTATCCTAACCTGCGCGTCATCGACAAAATATATGGTGGCAAGGCAGATGCACTGAACGCTGGCATCAACGCTTCACGCTATCCATTATTCTGCAGCATCGATGAACACACGATTCTGCATAGAGAAAGTCTGCGCCGCATGGTTGCGCCGTTCCTGAATGAAAACACGGTTATCGCAAGCGCAGCCGCGGTAAGGGTGGCGAACGGCTGCGAGGTGGAAGATGGCTTGCTGCACAAGGTTGCCCTGCCTAAGCGCTGGCTACCGGTTTTTCAAATCATTGAATACCTGCGCACATCCCTGTTCTCGCCACTAGGCTGGTCGACTATGAACGGCATGCTGATCGCTCCAGCTGCCGGCATAGGTCTATTCAATAAGGAAGTAGTGATTGCGGTCGGCGGTTATCGTGTTGATACCACAACTGAAAACATGGAACTGATTGTGCGCATGCACCGGCTGATGCGGCAGAAACAGCAGGAATATCAAATCACTTTTGTCGCCGATCCAGTGTGCTGGCAACCGGTGCCGCAAGACTTGACTACATTGAGAAATCAGCGCATGCGATGGCAGCATGGCTTGCTGGATAGCTTGAGTCAAAATACCGGATTGCTGTTTTCGCGTAACGGCGGCGTACCGGGACGACTGGCTTTCCCGTTCTTTCTCGTATTTGAATGCCTGGGCCCCATCCTGGAATTATTCGGCTATGTATTCATTCTCCTAGCCTATGCTTGCGGCTTACTGTCCCTGCAAGCCTGCATGGCATTTTTTTCCGTTGCGATAGGCTTGGGAGTTTTATTGTCGGCGTCGGGACTGCTACTGGAAGAAATGTCCTTCCATCTTTATCCCAAGGCAAGCGATATGGCGAAGCTGGCTAGCGTCGCGATTCTGGGCAATCTTGGTTACCGTCAATTGAATATTGTGTGGCGTTCATATAGCACCGCCCGCTGGCTGCTGGATTGCAAAGACCGGACAAGAAGCAAACAGAGCGCTGAATAAAGAGGCAAGTCCTTATTGAGCTTGATTGCTAAACCAGGCTCAATAACTGGTCTGCATCACAGCGTCAGTACCTCGATCGGCAAGCGCTTACCCTCTTCCAGCATCACTGTCATTGCATCGGCCGTAACTGGCCGACTGAAGAAATATCCCTGAATTTGATCGCAATCATGTTCGCGCAGATAGGTAAGTTGCGCTTCTGTCTCAACGCCCTCTGCAATGACCTGCAACCGCAAACTGTGCGCCAGCGAAACGATGGATGCCACAATCGCTGCATCATCCGGATCGATCGTGATGTCATTGACGAAAGATCGATCGATTTTCAACACATCAATCGGGAAACGCTTCAAATATGAAAGGCTGGAATAGCCGGTACCGAAATCATCAATCGAGAGTTTGACGCCCAATGCTTTCAACTCGCGCAAAATACCGATCGCTCTATCGACGTCAGCCATGACCAGACTTTCCGTCAATTCAATTTCCAGGTACTCAGGTGCCAGACCGGCTTCACGCAAACTGGTGGCTATCGATTCGACCAGATCTTCTTGTGCAAACTGACGCGCAGATAAATTGACCGACATGCGCAACTGTCCCAGTCCGCGCAACTGCCATGCCTTGTTCTGCAAACAGGCTGTGCGGATGACCCATGCGCCGATAGGAACGATCAAACCGTTTTCTTCTGCCAGGCCGATAAAACGAACCGGCGGTACCATACCCAGTTCCGGGTGTTGCCAGCGTATCAGCGCTTCGACACCGACAATTTCGCCAGTGCGAAGATCGACTTGCGGCTGATAGTGCAACATGAATTCTTCACGTTCCAGCGCGTTGCGCAAATCGCCTTCGATATGCAGACGTTCCAAGGCGCGCTCATTCATTGCCGATGTATAGAACTGGAAGTTGTTGCGACCGGTTTCCTTGGCGCGATACATCGCAATGTCTGCGTGCTTGATCAACTCTTCAGGGGTGTCGCCATCTGCCGGATAAACCGCCACACCAATGCTGCAACTGACAAAGAACTCATGTCCTTCAATAGTCAGTGGTTGCGCAATCGCATCCATGATGCGCTGCACGATATGCGTGGACAATCCTGCATCCGTCCGTTCCGGCAAAATCAAGACAAACTCATCGCCACCCATACGCGCGACCGTATCGGTATCGCGCACCGCAGCCTGCAAACGCGAAGAAACCGCCGTCAGCAAAATATCACCGGCCTGATGACCCAGCGTATCGTTGACGAATTTAAAGCGATCCAGATCGACAAACAGCACCCAGATCGGATGTCCGTAACGATATGCGTACGATACCGCCTGACTCAAGCGATCGCGTAACAGGCTGCGATTCGCAAGGCCGGTCAATGCATCGCGATTGGTTTGGAATTCCAGCTCGGATTCATAGCGCTTGGTGGCGGTAATATCGTATTGCACCACGATGAAATGACTGACAACACCGGCATCATCCTTGACCGGCGCAATATACAAATCACTCCAGAACAAGGTGCCATCCTTGCGGTAGTTGCGCAGGACGGCATGACCTTCTCTTTCTTCGTTTGCTGTCGCACGAATCTCTTCGATTCCCGGCTGATCGACGTCATCATTCCACAAGAAGCACAGGTTCATACCCATCGCTTCCTGTGCGGAATAACCAGTGATGCGTTCGAAGGCTGGATTGACATATTCAATCTGATAATGCGGTGCGACAGCATTGGTGATGATGATCGAGTTGGCGCTGGCTTCGATTGCACGCTCGCGCAATTGCAGCTCATGTTCGGTACGCTTGCGCGCTGCAATGTCCGCATTCAAATCTTCATTAACCGAACGCAACTGCGCGGTGCGCTCTTCCACAACCAATTGAATGCGCCGGGATCTGTCCACCAGCCCATGTACATATACCGCGCCGCCGAAACTGAACAACAAGCCCGCGATAAAGGCCCACAATGCAGTGCTGCCCTCGTTCAGGAACCAGCTGGGCGGTGTTGAAACCAGCATATGCCAAGGCTGGCCGGCCACATTGAATACATGCTGATACGGTTCAGGCTGGTTATAGAACAGCCATTTGGGAAGACCTATATTCGACTCCATCACTTGCGACGCGGCACCCTGATGGAAAATCCGAGCATCGTCACTCATGCTATCGCTGGCATAGACACTGATGTTCAGGGCAAGCTTGGCATCGGATACCAGCATGAAACCGTCAGCCGACAAGGATTTGGCAATCATGTCTGCACCGCGAAATACAACGGCGGTGTCACCTATGACTGCCTGACGTCGCTCTGCGACGGTCGTCAGCGGCGCGCCCGACCTATATACGGGCATCAACACGATCAAGCCTTTTTGCGTTCCACTCTCCTGCGTTAATCGCAACAAACCGGTCGCCGCGGGCTCCCCCGTATCAACCGCCTGCTGCATTGCCTTGTCCTGGAATGAATAAGAGTCGGCGTCTACGCCCAATGCGGCCTTGTTTCCCTCCATGGGCTCGATGTAATCAACCACGCGATAACGCTCCCTGTTCGCTGCGGGAACCGGGGCGCCTTGCGTGATGTCAGCAATCGTGAAGCCTGGGAACTGCATCCGCATCGCGGCCTCGTATTGCGGACGTTCCTGCGCCGAAATATAGCGATGAAAATTGAGCGCCTGGATGTAGGGATTATTGGCAAGAAGCGGGGCAGTAAATGATTGAAACTGTTCGCGATTGACTGTATCGAACGCGACAAATAATTGATTGATGTCCTTTAGCACATTGATCGAATTGTCGATGCCATTCTGGATCGCTGCGACTCGCACTTTGGCCTGCTGCTGAAAATCGATATCCACCTTGTCATGCTCAAGGCGCCGCACCGCTGTAAACAACAGAGCGCTAATCAGCACTCCCAGCACAAATGCCAGCAATGCTGCAAAGGACAGGGAGAAAGGTAAGCGACTACGCATCAATAAAATTTCCTATGCGCTACTGTCTTAAAAGCGGAATGGGCTATCGATTAATCAAAAGCGCACATTTATTTTGCGCATATTTATTGAAGCGTAACTTATTTATCTGATCTTGGTAAGAAGCAATTGTTAATTACTGCGGCGAACAACAAATTCACTATTTAACACAAATGGAAAATCGGACACTACCCATGCAAGTCCACGCCGCTGATGCAATGAATGCGTAGCACCATGTAAAAAGCGCGCCATCAAAGCGCGCTTTTTAAACCATAAAATTTTAGCCTAGCCATTTTGCAATCGATAACAGCAGTACCAGCAGCATCCACAAGAGCAAGGCACGCCACACCAGCCCGACCGTACTTTGTAATGCGCGACTGCTCGCTTCTTCACCAACAGGTGTTTCTGTTTCCAGACCGATGGAGTCTACCGTCGTCGCATCGGCGGCAACTACCTCGGCGGCATTTTCAGCAGAGGCACCAAGACGTATGCCCATCGCCCCGCCGCCTGCCGAAAGTATGATACCGACCGCTTCATCCTGCCAGCGACCTGCAAAATTACGCCACGCATAAATCGCATCTTCGAAATTACCTACGACGGCAAAAGCCGCCGCCGTCAGGCGAACCGGAATCCAGTCTATCCAGTAAAAGGCTTGTGCGGCAAAACGACCAAACTCTTCACGCTCTGCAGTCTTGGGTTCGTTCCAGACACGCGCCAGATATTCGGCGACCCGATACATGATGGCTCCGACAGGACCTAATGGCGTCAGTATCCAGAAGAACACACCAAACACATTCCTGTGCGTGGTGATCAAGGCCTTCTCTACCGCGATACGCGCCACTTCACTGACATCCATGCCGGCAGTATCGCGCTTGGTCCATTCGGCCAGCAGCGAACGTGCAGTCGCTTCGTCGCCGTTGTTCAATGCAATCTGAATTGATGTAAAAAAATGACTGTAGTGACGAAATCCCATCGTCACATACACAACAGCGACGTTCACAATCAAAGCCGCCAACAGACCAATTTTGATGCTGAGCCAGTAAAGCAAGGCGGTCGGTACGGTGAATGCGAGAATCATCAATATCCACGCAATACGTCCGTGCTGTACCTGTCCGGCATTGAAGGCGCCCTCCAGTTTTGCCGCGAGGGCGCGCGCGCTCGAATAAACAGGGTTATCGGCACGCAAAGGTTTCAGTTGCTCAATCAGTAGCGCAAAGAGGATGGAAAAAAATGTCATTAAGGCGCCTTATGAGTCAGTCAACCTATACGATAACGCAGCACTTGATCAGAATCAAATAAACAGACGCAAAGCAAGGGGTGAATATGCACAGTCTGCGTCTATGCGCGCAAGAAGTGGAAAAGATTACGCAGCATACCTGCGGTCGCGCCCCAGATAAAGAAGCGTTCATACGGCATCACATAGAAAGTGCGACTCCCGGTAATGAATTCGGCAGTACGACGCTGATGGTGCATGCCATTCATCAGGAAAGATAAAGGTACTTCAAAAATCTCTGCCACCTCAAATGGATCTGCACGCATTTCAAACGGCGGCTGCACGATCGCAACCACTGGCGTGACCCTAAATCCGGTGCCGGTATGATATTCGGGCAGCGTACCTATGACATCGATATGCATGCGATCCAGCCCGATTTCCTCTTCTGTTTCGCGCAAGGCAGTCTCTATCGGTGACGCATCGTAGGCTTCCATACGACCACCAGGAAAACTGATCTGCCCTGCATGCGCAGTGAGATGAGCAGCTCTTTGCGTAAATAATAAAGTCGCACCATCATCACGCAATACGATAGGCAGCAACACGGCCGCATCCGTCAATGGTCCGGCCATAGGCCTCACCAGACGTTCTATTGTGATTTCCGGCGACCATTCGGGCGGATTCGAAAAACGGGCGCGCAAAGCGTCCGCCCTCAATTGTTCCAGAGTAATTGCATCCTCACCTCCCAATGAATCAACAGGGAGTAATTCCGGATCGAAGTGCAGTGTGGCCAAGTCGTGTTCCTACATGCCAGGACTATCAATTGCGCAATCCATCCCGCATTGCAGCTTGCAACTCACTGCGTATGAAGCACAATTCATGAATCGCAGTCCATGAATCCCACTACCTGATGCGGAGGCTGATTGCGCACCGTTATGACAGGATTACCGCACAACATATCTCATGCAGTCATCGCTATCATTTGATTGATGTTAAACCGGCAGCTGTTCCAGCACCAGCATTTAACAATTTTTCATTGTGCCATCAAAACAAAAAAGACACCCGAAGGTGTCTTTTTTGTTGATGCCGAACGATAGTCTGGACGAATCCGGGACAATTATTCTGCCGCAGCTTTTGCAGCAACGCGACGTTGTGGCAATTTTTCCTTGATACGTGCCGATTTGCCCGAACGATCGCGCAAGTAGTACAGCTTTGCACGACGTACGTCACCGCGACGTTTCACTTCGATCGAAGCGATCAGTGGCGAGTACAGTTGGAATGTACGCTCTACGCCTTCGCCCGACGAGATTTTACGAACGATGAAGTTCGAGTTCAAGCCACGGTTACGACGGGAGATTACAACGCCTTCGTAAGCCTGGGCGCGCTTGCGCGTACCTTCGACTACGTTGACGTTAACAATCACTGTATCGCCAGGAGCGAAGTCAGGAATGTTCTTTGCCAGGCGAGCAATTTCTTCTTGCTCTAATGTTTGGATCAGATCCATTTTTATTACTCCAATAACCATCTTGCCGGCGCCAGGTATTTCTAATATGCCCGGTAGAGGATGGGGTTACACATTGCAGGAACATACTGCTTCCCTGCTCGATACGACAAACTACTGAACAACTTATTCGGTGCTAGCTACATACTGCTTAAAAACTTTTCATCGGAACGCGTCAGCAAACCTGCTTCGCGTGCCTTGATGATCATGTCTGGGCGTTTCTTCGCGGTTGCTTCCAACGCGCGTTCACGTCGCCACTTTTCAATCTCGACATGATGGCCGCCCATTAATACTGCCGGCACCGCTGTACCTTCATATACTTCCGGTCGCGTGTAATGCGGACAATCGAGCAAACCATTTACAAAACTGTCTTCTACTGCAGAAGCGTCGTCATGCAACACGCCGGGCAACTGTCTGATTACTGCATCCATCAAGGCCATCGCTGGCAATTCACCGCCTGACAACACGAAATCACCAAGGCTGATTTCTTCATCGACACAGGTATCGAGAAAGCGCTGGTCGACTGCTTCGTAACGACCGCACAGCAAAACCAGACCCGGTTCAGCAGTCAATTGCATCACACGTTCATGCGTCAATGCCTTGCCTTGCGGAGAAAGGTAGATCACACGAGGTACAGGCAATTCTGCAGCTATCTGTCGTTTTTTTGCCTCCAGCACCGCTGCTTGCAGCGGCTTGACCATCATCACCATGCCGGGCCCGCCACCATAAGGCCGGTCATCGACGGTACGATGCTTGTCGCTGGTGAAATCACGTGGATTCCAAAGCGCCAATTCACATTTCTTTTGTTCGAACGCACGTCGCGTAATACCCGACTGTGTAATCGCGGTGAACATTTCCGGGAACAGCGTGACGACATCAAATTGCATCGCACCCACTCCTCAAAACGAACTGACTAATAGTCAAGTCCCCAGTCCACCGTAATTTTTTTCGCTGTTCGATCAACCGTAATCACGAACTGCTCGACAAACGGGATCAGCAATTCTTGCGCTGCTTTAGGGTCAGGCTCTGCCACTTGAGGCACCGCAACACGCAAAATTGGATGCGCGCCATTGTCCATCATGTCGCTGACTTGCCCCAGATGCACGCCTTGCAGATTCTCGACTTCCAGGCCGATCAGATCGACCCAGTAAAATTCATTGTCGGACAGCGCCGGGAAATGACTACGCGGGATTTGTACGGCTGCACCTTTCAGCGCTTCCGCAGCATCTCGCCCTGCCACACCCATCAACTGCGCGACCACATCGCCGGAATGAATCTTGGATTGCATCATCACCACGTCACGGAATTCTGGCTTATCCAGCCACCATGTCTTGGCATTCAACAACGCATCCGCATCGGCTGAATAGGGTCTGACACGCACCCAGCCATTCAATCCATATGCACCGGAGATGTAACCAACCAGCACCAAATCCTCAGGAACTTTCATTCCCGATGCCGTTAGCTTGGTCAAACTTTAAGCTGCTGCTTTGCCGGCTTGCGCTTTGCCAGCTTGGCTAACCAAACGAGCAACTGTCGGCGACAATTGTGCGCCTACGCCTTGCCAGTAGGTCAAACGGTCTTGAGCGATACGAATGCTTTCTTCAGCGCCGGATGCAACCGGGTTGTAGAAACCGATACGTTCGATGAAACGACCGTCGCGACGATTGCGCGAATCAGTAGCAACAATATTGTAAAAAGGGCGCTTTTTTGCACCACCACGAGCTAAACGAATAACGACCATAATATTTCCAAAAAGTGTCTGAACACGGAAAAAGCCGCAAATTATAGCCCAACTCGCGTCGCGGCCGCAACCTCATTCACACGCTTTACGACATCGGCGTGGCAAAACAGGGCATATTTGCTGCCAAACCCGGGCAAACCTCGCCCATGCACCAGCCTTCCGAGCTTGCTTGCTGTTATCTGCACGTACAATGAACGACGAAACAGTAATGTTCGACCAAGTTTTTTTGGCAAAATCACATCTTTTAGCAGCGATCGAATCAATATGGCCACTAGCCACAAGAATAAAACCCTCAGTACACTACTGGCAGCCCTGTTCGGCGGGCTGGGAGCGCATCGCTTTTATCTTTATGGTAAGAAAGATTTTTGGGCGTGGGTACACGTGTTTACGCTACCTCTTTCCATCTTTGCCGGTTTAATCGGCGCCCTGGTGATTGGCTTGACGCCCGACGAAAAGTGGGACGCACAATTCAATGCGCGCTCTGGTCGCAGCTCGGATTCAGGCTGGGCCCTCATCGTGTTACTCGTGGTTACTTTCGCGTTTGGTTCTACAGCCGTGATCGCCACGATCGCCCGAGGATTCGATCTATACCTGACTGGCGGTGCCTTCGGCTAAACCCCTTATGTAGCTGATCGCAGCGCAAAGCATTCCCCATGTCAGTGCAAAATCCAGCATTGATGTGCAAGCGAAGTGCAAAGAGGCAATATTTATCTTCGTACTTCTACTTATTCAATCTCCGCCTTACTCCCATTTGACTTGAATTTCTGCATGGCACGCATAGTGCTTTTATGAAACATGCTAGGGCATCGTCGGCATGCCTAATTCAAGTTAAAGAGGGAATTTCAATGGCCATACGCTCTACGTCCGCTTCGATGGCAGTCGCTGTCCTAGCTTTAGGCTGGTGTCTGAATATGGCCTCCGCGCAACCGGCACCGCCGGAAACCGCGCCACCAGCAGCGGCCAGCAGCGAAGCTCCCGCTGCCGAAGCAACGCCACCATTGTTGACGGCACCGATGATCGTCGAGCCAGCCTCTGCAAGCACTGCTGCTCCTGTTGAACCAGTCGTTGCAGCAGTAATGAACAAACCCATTCTGGTCGATGCATCGAAAATCAATTCCGGCGATACCGCCTGGGTACTGGCGTCGACCGCGCTGGTGCTATTCATGACGATTCCCGGCCTAGCCTTGTTCTACGCCGGCATGGTGCGCAAGAAAAACGTGTTGACGACAATGGCACACAGCTTTGCCGTTACCTGTCTGGTCACCATCATTTGGGTGGTCATTGGCTACAGTCTGGCATTCACCCCGGGCTCACCATATATAGGCGGACTGGATCGCGTGTTGTTAAATGGGATGGATTTCATCAAGGAAACCGGCCAGTTGACCGTCAGCAACATTGCCCCGACGATTCCGGAAAGTGTGTTCGTCATGTTTCAGATGACGTTCGCGATCATCACGCCTGCGCTGATCACAGGCGCGTTCGCTGAACGCATGAAATTTTCTGCACTGCTGATGTTCATCACGCTGTGGTCCATCTTTGTTTATTCACCAGTAGCGCATTGGGTATGGGAACCAACAGGCTGGCTGGCAGCGCGCGGCATTCTGGATTTCGCTGGCGGTACCGTCGTGCACATCAATGCAGGCGTCTCCGGTCTGGTGGCAGCACTGATCATCGGACCGCGTTTGGGCTTCGGCAAAGAACCGATGCCACCGCACAATCTGGTTCTGACTGTTATCGGCGCATCTATGCTGTGGGTAGGTTGGTTCGGCTTTAACGCCGGCTCCGCAGTGGCGGCCGATGGTCGTGCCGGCATGGCGATGCTGGTCACTCAACTCGCAACCGCAGTCGGCGCCTTGTCATGGATGTTCATAGAATGGGTGCGTCGTGGCAAACCTTCAGTACTCGGTCTGGTATCCGGTGCGGTTTCCGGCCTGGTCGCGATTACACCTGCATCCGGCTTCGTCGGCGTCACTGGCGCGCTGGTGATCGGTGCCGCCGCCGGTCTGGCCTGCTATTTCGGCGCTACCGCGCTCAAATCCAGAATGGGCTATGACGACTCGCTGGACGTCTTCGGCGTGCATGCGATCGGCGGTATCGTCGGCGCTCTGCTGACCGGCGTGTTTGCCGTCAAGAGCATAGGCGGTGTGGAAAGCAGCTTCGGCAATCAGGCTTTCGGCGTCATCGTTACCGTGGTCTTTTCGGCAGTCATGACCGCGATCATTCTCGGCATCGTCAATGCATTAGTCGGCCTGCGTGTCAGCGAAGAATCCGAACGTGACGGCCTCGATCTTGAGCAACATGGTGAGCACGTACTATGAGCGATGAACACCACACACGGGCAGCTCTGGAAAATCAGGCGTTTGCCCTGATGGGCCGGCTGCACGTCACATTACGCCGGCAAACTGGGCGCGTAACCGATATCGAGTACATGCGCATCGACCCCGCGTATTGCCGTTACCTATTAAAAATGGCGTCGCTGTCGCCTATCGAGGATTTGCAGGAATTAGGCGTCAAGCTGCAGGAGATTTTCTTTGGTCCTGAGGGTTTATTCGTGGTTGCCGAACCTAAACCGCCATTGATTGCAAGGCTGACGGAGCATGCACCGGCACCAGTGGCCGCAGCGCCAGCGGCTGCTCCCGCCGCATCGACACCAAGCGACAATGGCGATCCGGTTGATCGTGGTTACATCGGTCGTTTGCGTTAAGCGATCTTGCAGAATCATCACACGCAGTGTGGTCGGGCGGCTCAATCGCGTCCGACAGCAAGTGCCTCAGAACTGATCTTCATCCAGCGCAAGCACGCCGCTGCTGCCGTCCACAATCGCAATGCGATATCCGCCAGCCTGCGACAAATAGTGATCAGCAAAGAATCGCGCAGTCGCAATCTTGGCTGAATAAAATTTCGCGTCACCGTCTTTCGCATCCAGCTTCTGCTGTGCGACCAATGCCGCGCGCGCCATCTGCCAGCCACCCAGTACGATGCCGGCCAGTTTCAAATACGGCACGCTACCCGCAAACACACCCTTGATATCGGATTGAATATTCGCGACGACATACGCAACGACATCATCAAGCGCAATCGACGCAACTGCCAGGTGTTTGCCTATCGCTTGCAAATCAGTTGAAGAAGACTTGCCCAGCTCAGCCTCAGTTTCGCGCACCCGCGCAATGATGTCGCGTGCGACCGCGCCGCCATCGCGCACAGTTTTGCGTCCGACCAGATCGTTGGCCTGAATCGCCGTCGTACCTTCATAAATCGTCAGGATGCGGGCGTCGCGATAATATTGCGCCGCTCCGGTTTCTTCGATGAAGCCCATGCCACCGTGTATCTGCAAGCCGGTGGACGCTACATCGATAGACATCTCGGTAGACCAACCTTTGATAATCGGCACCAGGAACTCATAGAACGCCTGGTTACTGCTGCGTACTTTTTCATCAGTGTGATGATGTGCAATGTCGAAGGCCGCAGCACCTACATATGCCAGCGCACGCGCCGCTTCTATCTGCGCCCGCATAGCCATCAACATGCGCCGCACGTCAGGTTGATGAATAATCGATACTGCGGTCGCCGAACCTTCCAGGTCTTTCGACTGCACGCGATCTTTCGCATAAGCGACAGCTTTTTGATACGCACGTTCTGCCACGGCGATACCCTGCATACCGACCGCAAAACGCGCGGCGTTCATCATGATGAACATGGTTTCCAGGCCGCGATTTTCCTGCCCTATTAAAGTGCCGATTGCGCCGCCGTGATCGCCGAACTGCAGTACCGCAGTCGGACTCGCCTTGATACCCAGCTTGTGTTCGATGGATACGCAAAATGCATCATTGCGCTCGCCCAGAGAACCGTCTGCATTGACCAAAAATTTTGGTACGACAAATAGAGAAATCCCTTTCACGCCTTCCGGCGCGTCCGGCGTACGCGCCAGCACGAGGTGGATGATGTTCTCCGCCATATCGTGTTCACCGTAGGTGATGAAAATCTTGGTGCCGGAAATTTTGTACGTGCCATCGCCCTGCGGAATCGCACGCGAACGCACCATCGCCAGATCGGAGCCAGCTTGCGGCTCGGTCAGGTTCATCGTGCCTGTCCATTTGCCGGAAATAAAATTCGGCAGGAATTTTTCTTTTTGCTCGTCCGAGCCAGCGGTCATCAAGGCTTCAATCGCGCCATCGGTCAGCAAGGGACAAAGCGCGAATGACAGATTGGCCGCATTCAGCATTTCCATGCACGGCGTTGCCACCAGCTTAGGCAAACCCTGACCGCCAAAATCAACAGGATGCTGAACGCCCTGCCAACCTGCATCGCCGTATGCCTTGAACGCCTCCTTGAAACCCGGCGTGGTCGTGACCTTGCCGTCTTTCCACGCGCTCGGATGTTGATCGCCCGCCTTGTTGAGCGGCGCAATCACTTCACTGCAAAAGCGCGCATTTTCTTCCAGCACCGCTTCCACCGTTTCCGGCGTCGCATCTTCACAACCAGGCAATGCATTGACGGCGGCCAGATCGGCCAACTCGTTCATCACGAACAGCATGTCTTTTAACGGGGCAACGTAGCTCATGCAAGCTCCTAAAGAAAATGGGCAGGACGTTCAGTAAATTGCAGTGTGCCAGAAAAAATCCCGATCACACCACAACCCGCTTTCACGTCCTGCCCACTTCTTACGCAAACGGCCTTCGCCGTCTGGATATTTTTTAGCCCAGTTCAGCCACCAGCTTAGGCACGATCTCAAACAGATCGCCAACGATGCCGTAATCCGCCACCGAGAAAATCGGCGCTTCTGCATCCTTGTTGATCGCAACGATCACTTTGGAATCTTTCATGCCAGCCAGATGCTGGATCGCGCCAGAAATACCGACTGCGATATACAAATCAGGCGCAACGATCTTGCCAGTTTGACCGACTTGCCAATCGTTAGGAACGTAACCCGCGTCAACTGCAGCACGCGACGCGCCCATTGCTGCGCCGAGTTTGTCCGCCAATGGTTCGAGGATCTTGAAGCTTTCTTCCGAACCCATGCCGCGACCACCGGAGACGACAACTTTTGCAGCCGTCAGTTCAGGACGTGCCGACGTTGCAAGTTCGCGCGAGACGAAAGATGACTTGCCGGAATCGGCAACGGCAGTCACGTTTTCAACCGTAGCCGAACCGCCTTCTACAGCAGAATCGAAAGTCGTCGTACGCACGGTGATCACTTTGATCGCATCTGACGATTGCACAGTTGCGATCGCATTACCGGCATAGAAAGGACGCTCGAAAGTATCTGCAGAAATAACTTTGGTAATTTCTGAAATTTGCGCAACGTCGAGCTTGGCAGCGACGCGCGGCAAAATGTTTTTACCGTAGGCCGTTGCCGGTGCGAGGATATGCGAATAGTTGCTGGCAAGCGCCAAGGCTTGTGCCGCAACGTTTTCCGCCAGACCATCGGCGAATTGTGCGCCGTCAGCCACCAGTACTTTGGCAACGCCTGTGATTTTTGCGGCGGCTTGTGCCGCTGCATCGGCTTGATGGCCTGCGATCAAAACGTGCACATCGCCGCCGCATTGAAGCGCGGCAGTAATCGTGTGCAGGGTGCTGCCTTTTAAGGAGGCATTATCGTGTTCGGCAATGACAAGTGCGGTCATGATGATTTCCTGTAATTGTTCCAACCATGCGGCTGCATTTTCATGCAGGCCGCAGCAGATGATTAAATAACTTTGGCTTCGGTCTTGAGTTTGGCAACCAGTGTCGCTACGTCAGGCACGATAATGCCGGCTGAACGCTTGGCTGGCTCGGTCACTTTCAGCGTTTTCAAACGCGGCGTGACATCGACACCCAGATCGGCTGGCTTGACGTTATCCAGCGTTTTCTTTTTCGCCTTCATGATGTTAGGCAGCGTCACATAACGTGGCTCGTTCAAGCGCAAATCGGTAGTAACAATTGCCGGCAGTGTCAGTGACACGACTTCCAGACCGCCATCAACTTCACGTGTGACTTTGACCCGGGCCGCGTCACCTTCGCCATCCACTTCAATCTTCGATGCGTAAGTTGCCTGCGGCCAGTCGAGCAGCGCGGCCAGCATTTGGCCGGTCTGGTTAGCGTCGTCATCAATCGCCTGCTTGCCCAGAATGATCAGTTGCGGCTGTTCTTTATCAGCGATGGCTTTCAACAATTTGGCCACAGCCAGTGGCTGCAACTCGACATCGGTTTCCACCAGGATGGCGCGATCGGCGCCAATTGCCATCGCGGTACGCAGGGTTTCCTGCGATTGCAGTACGCCGCAAGAGATCGCAATGATCTCGGTGACCTTGCCGGCTTCTTTCAAGCGCGTCGCTTCTTCCACTGCGATTTCATCGAATGGGTTCATCGACATTTTGACGTTGGCGATATCGACACCGGTTTGATCCGATTTGACGCGGACCTTGACGTTGTAATCAACCACACGTTTGACTGGAACCAACACTTTCATAGCTCTGCCTTTGAAAAAAATCAGAATGACATAAATGCAAATTGGGGACGATTATAAACGGAAGTGCAAGCAGACTTCCGTATCGGCGATTCAGGCGGACATGTGCAAACCAGGCCACAAAGCGGAAACGCCGCGCGACATCCAGCCTTGAAACACCGATATCAACATGGGGAATAACCAGAGTTTCAGGCACGGTGCGTCCTGAGCGTGCATGCGCACAAAGGGGAATTGCGGTGGAACAGGCTTGCAGAAAAAAGCAGCTTGATGGCGCTCTTACTTGCGTTTCATGAAGAAGATAAATACGTCGTTCTCTTCTCTCTGCTCTACTAATTCATTACCGGTTTGCTTGGAAAACGCCTGAAAATCGCGCACGGAACCAGGATCGGTTGCCTGCACACGCAAGATCTGACCTGTGGTCATATCCGCCAGCGCCTTCTTCGTCTTCAATATTGGTAAAGGGCAATTCAAACCTCGTGCATCGAGGTCCTTGGTAAATTCCATTGATTTTCTCTCACATCAATCACTATTGAGGAACGGGCGATTCTACTCCCAAACCCAGACGGGTGAAACCTGATGCGGCGATGATTGATATTTAAGTATCATCCCCGCATGCACTGCCATTACAAAATAGACCAGTCAGGAGCGGCCGGCGACTTATCAAACCGCCGGGCTGCCTTGACACCGTGCGCGATATTCGTCAAAAACAGAATGTCGCGATATGCAGCAAGATCAAAACCTGCGCGTGCGCCATCCCGCTCATCTATCAACAGGTTTTCGAGGAACGACAGCAAGGCTTCCGTGTGCCACAGTTGAACTATGCGATCCATGACCACCGGGAAACCCTCCAGGCCACGCGAATTCTCCGGGGCAGCTGCGTCATCATCCCAGGGGGCGACGCGCGCGTTGAATACGCTCATGAAGCGTGCTGCCATCTGCTCGTATTTTTTGCGTTCTCCGGCGAGGCGGTAGAGGTCGATCAGATTGAGCCAGTGCACAGGGGAAGTCGGTCGTTCATGGTCCGGCTTGGCTTCCAGTACTTCAATTGCGCGCAAGGGCTGATTCATGTTGAGCCAGAATTCCGCCTGCTGCATCTCATCGGAAATTTCTTCCGCAGTCGATACTTTCAAGCGGTTGTCATAATATTGATCGGCGTCGTCGAATGAGGCTGCTGCAGCGGCTACCTTCGCCACAATTGCCGCCGCCGATTCCTGCTCGTCCGGTTCATTTGCCGGTGATGTCCCCGCATCTGCGAGTGGTGCGATTGGGGCGAGTGGCGCAGCCGCCTGCTCGACCTCCCAGCCGCGTTCAGGGTAAGGATATTCATCGTAGGGAACGATTTGCTGCCAGGAAGAAGTCTCCACATTCGAACGTATCTTGTGCATGCGCCACATCAGCCAACCAATCGCAAGCAGGCAGACGAACAGCAAAAAATAAAGCAGAAAACCGCTGGTCGTCGAAGCCTGATTTTTCTGCGCCGTTTCGAGCGCAGTGAGCTGAAGGTTGTTCTGCTTGCGCAGATCTTCCGTCTTGTTTTCCAGCATTTGTATTTTTTCCATCAACTGCGTCATCGCTGAAGTCTGCGCCGCCTGGGCCAGCGCCGCAGCATCCTCGGCAGGTGCTGGAGGAGGAACAACAGCAGGCTGCTCTGCTGCGGCAACAGGCTCCGTCGCGGCCGCTGAGACTGAGGCAGAAACAAAAGCAGAGGCAGGTGGAAGCGCAGCACCCCGCAAAGCATAACTCAGCAACAGATGAACACCGCCCTTGCCATCCAGCGGATGCGGACCATGCTCATCGCTCTGGCCCAAACGCAGCACATTCTTGACAGCTTCGGATGGTTTGTCGCGGTCTTTTTTGCGGGATGCGCGCGCTTGCACTGGCGCTACCGCAGCGCTTGCGTCAGCAGCGACTACAGGTTCTGCCTGAACACGACGACGCAATTTCTTCACAGGTTTATCACCAGCCTCAGCGCTCGATGCAAGTGTCGCGGATTCGGCTTGCGAGATAGCAGGCGGGGATACCTCTTGTTGACGCGTAACGACGGGCAATGCGCGGCTCGGTGCAGGATCGAGAAGAATCGTGTATTCGCGCTTTATGTGTGGCGGACAGCTGTAGCTGACGATGAGTGACGCAGCAGGTTCATTGATGTTGCGTGTAGTCGCCAGCCGGATGAGCGCGTTCTCTGCCTGCAAGGCAACAGTAACGCCTCCCAGCGACACCCCATCCAGTGAATGCAAGGACCCTTTGAAGCAAAGCGCCTCGGCCTTGCCTGCATCGTCACCCAGTAATCCGATCTGGACTTTGAGCGGTTGGCCAAGTGCGGACTGCACGCGCATTTCTCCGAAGCCCCAGGCCAAGGCAGACGAAGCAGAAAACATGGCGATCAAAAATGCGCATAGTCGAACACAAGACGGCAACACACCTCCCGCATCACGCGAAAAAACCGCAGACGCAGACAAGACCGGATGGTTGATGCTTGTACTCACAATTTCCCTGTTGCAACACTTGCGAATTTCGTGCCGCCTATCGAAGATGGGAGATGCACATTGATTCGTCTACTGCGGAATTGCGTATCGAAATGAGGACAGAAGACAACATGTAGCATAAGCATTATTTACGCCACGCAATCTGGTAACGGCATGAATTTGCAATCATTAACAAAAATTGCATGGAATGAATAAAAAAAGCGACACGTCAATTTTGACGCGTCGCTTTTTTGTTGCCGCAGAGAATTATCGCCCGCTATCGGGGCGATTAAACATGCATCAGCTTCGTTCGTTCACCCAGGCCGCCACGCCTTTCAAGGCTGCCGGCAAACCGCTGGCATCGGTGCCACCAGCTTGCGCCATATCGGCACGACCGCCGCCTTTGCCGCCGACTTGCTGTGCGACGAAGTTAACCAACTCGCCCGCTTTGACCTTGCCGGTTGCATCGGCGGTGACGCCAGCGATCAGGCTCACCTTGCCGTCGTTGACTGCAGCCAGAACAATCGCTGCAGTTTTCAGCTTGTCTTTCAAGATATCCATCGTCGTGCGCAAGGTTCCCGCATCGGCGTTTTCCAACCTGGCTGCCAACACTTTGATGCCATTGACATCAACAGCCTGCGACAACAGATCGTCGCCTTGCGAAGAAGCGAGTTTGCCTTTCAGCGCATTGACTTCGCGTTCCAGTGTTTTCATTTGATCCAGCACTTGCATCAAACGCGATTGCAATTCAACCGGTGGCGACTTCAAGGTTGCTGCAGCACTGTGTACGGTCGCTTCCAGATCCTGCAAATAGCTCAATGCGTTCGCACCGGTAATCGCTTCAATACGACGCACGCCGGCAGCAACGCCGCTTTCACCGATGACCTTGAACAAGCCAATATCACCAGTGCGGGTAACGTGTGTACCGCCGCACAATTCGCGGCTGGAACCGATATCGAGCACGCGCACGGTTTCACCATACTTTTCACCGAACAGCATCATCGCGCCGGTTTTTTGTGCCGATTCGATATCCATCACGCGCGCTTGTGTATCCGAGTTCGCAAGGATTTCTGCATTCACGCGTTTTTCGATTTCCAGTATCTGTTCATGCGTGACAGCTGCATTGTGCGCAAAATCGAAACGCGTTTTATCGGCATCAACCAGCGAACCTTTTTGCTGCACATGACCACCCAGCACTTCGCGCAAAGCCTTGTGCATGATGTGCGTGACCGAGTGATTGCGCATCGTCGACGCACGACGTGCACCATCCACTGCCGCTTTCACTTTGTCGCCGACTTTCAATGTGCCTTCTGTCTGCATGCCATGATGGCCATAGACATCCGCCTTGATTTTTTGCGTATCTTCGACGCCAAACTGCACGCCCTCTGCCGAGACACAACCCTGATCGCCGACCTGACCGCCGCTTTCCGCATAGAACGGCGTGTTGTCGAGCACGACGATACCGGCCTGACCTTCGCTTAATTGTTGAACTGCCGTGCCTTCAAAGTACAAACCGACTACAGTCGCCTGCTCTTCCAGATTTTCGTAACCGGTGAAGACATTGCCTGCGCCGCTGTATTCAACTGCGCGTTCCATCTTGAACTTGCCGGCTGCGCGGCCTGCGGCTTTTTGTTTTTCCATCGCGGCAGCAAAGCCTGCCTCGTCGACGCTGACGCCGTTTTCACGGCATACGTCAGCCGACAAATCGAGCGGGAAGCCAAAGGTGTCGTGCAGTTTGAAGGCAACATCACCTGACAAAATCAAACCAGTCCAGTCTCTTTTTTGCATTAAGACCTTAGCTGGATCAAGACCCGGTACACCGCTGAGATCTGGAACCTTACCCTGATATATGCAAACAACTTCCATGAAGTGACGATCTTCGTCTACGAAAGAAATTAACTTATCAATCTGCCCTTCAGAAGAAAACCAATCTAACTCAGGCTTATTAAGTCTCTTCCTCGCCAAAGAAATATCCAGTGCCGAATCAAGCAAACTCATACCGTTGGCCAGCGTTTCAAAGAAGCGCTCTTCTTCCGCTTTCAGTACTTCGGTAATACGTCGTGCATCGGCTTGCAGTTTGGGATAAGCATCGCCCATTTGTTCGACCAGATCTTTCACCAGCTTGTGGAAGAATGGTTTTTTCTGGCCCAGCTTGTAACCGTGACGAATCGCGCGACGGATGATGCGGCGTTGTACATAGCCGCGACCTTCGTTCGATGGGATCACACCGTCGGCCACCAGAAACGCAGTCGCACGGATGTGATCGGCGATCACGCGCAATGAATTGTTTTTCAAATCGGTGATATTGGTTTCACGCGCAGCCGCCTTGATCAACGCAGCGAAGGTATCGATCTCGTAGTTGCTGTGCACGCCTTGCAAAATCGCTGCCAGACGTTCCAGACCCATGCCGGTATCGACGCAGGGTGCAGGCAACGGCTTGACCGAACCGTCTTCGGCCATGTCGAACTGCATGAACACGTTATTCCAGATTTCGATGAAGCGGTCGCCGTCTTCATCCGGGCTGCCCGGAGGACCGCCGGCGATGTGCGGGCCGTGATCGTAGAAAATTTCCGAGCAAGGGCCGCAGGGACCGGTGTCGGCCATCATCCAGAAATTGTCCGACTTGTAGCGACCGCCCTTGTTGTCGCCGATGCGGATTACGCGTTCAGGCGGCAGGCCGATTTCCTTGGTCCAGATGTCGTAGGCTTCCTGATCTTCAATATAGACCGTGGCCAGCAGCTTCTCGCCCGGCAGGCCGTAGACCTTGGTCAACAGTTCCCACGACCACATCAGCGCGTCGCGCTTGAAGTAATCGCCGAAGGACCAGTTACCCAGCATTTCGAAAAAAGTATGGTGACGCGCGGTGTAGCCGACGTTTTCCAGATCGTTGTGCTTGCCGCCGGCACGCAGGCAGGCTTGCACCGACGTCGCACGCACATACGGGCGTTTGTCTTCACCCAGAAACACGTCCTTGAACTGCACCATGCCCGAGTTGGTAAACATCAGGGTCGGGTCGTTGCCAGGCACCAGCGGGCTGGACGGCACGATGGTGTGGCCTTTGGACTCAAAGAACTTCAGGAATTTTTCGCGGATTTCGGACGAGTTCATGTTGTGGCTAATGTAAGGAAATTGGCGTTGCAAAGCGGCGATTATACGGTATATGCGTTTGGGATAAGCGCATAACAAGCCCCGGGCTGGTGCTCGAAACAACAGTCAAACAGCCGCAAAACCGGAGCAAAGCAGCCGGCAGATACCGCGCAGCGCGCCGAATTTCAGATGGATGCAAACCCGGCTGGCGATTTTCAGCGCATCACCGTCGCTGCGCCGCTGAAGTTTGGTCCGATCACGTCTATGCGATCGGTGCAAAAGCCATCCACGCCCCAGGACAGGATTTCGGTCGCGCGCGCCGGTTCGTTGACGGTATAACAAAACAGACCAAAGCCCGCATCCTTGACGGCCCGCGCCAGCAAAGGCGTCAGATTCTTGTGGTTGGTCATCAAGGCGATCGCACCCAGCGCCAGCAAGCGCTCGTGCCAGTCGGCAGGAACTTCACTCACTAAAAATCCGCGCGGGATCTCCGGCGCGGCCAGCTGCGCTGCCTGCAAAGCCTCAAACGAAAACGATGACAAGAGCGGCAAGGCGGCCGGCGAACGATCAAGCACTGATTCAAACAAGCGCTTGGTGGTTTGTGCCACCACCCAACCAGTCTGTTCCTCGAAACCGGCGACCGGCTTGATTTCGATATCCATCCAGATCGCGTGATGCATGCAGAACGCGGCAACCTGCTCGAAGCTAGGCACCGGCTCGCCACTGAATTCTTCGCCAAACCATGCGCCCGCATCGCGCGCCGCCAGCTCCTGCGCCGTAAAGTCGGCCACACAACCTTCACCCGCAATCGTGCGGCCAAAGTCCGGATCGTGCATCACCACCGGCACGCCATCCTTTGCCAGCATCACGTCAAATTCAACCGCGTGAAAACCATGATTGAGTCCGCAGCGCATCGCCGCAATCGTGTTTTCCGGTGCCAGCACACCGCCACCGCGATGCGCCACAATTTTTGGATAAGGCCACATACATCGTTCCCGTCATCAAGTCTGCCTTCAGTTTATAACAGCGCGTTTATAACAGCATCCACGACTAGCTATAAAATGCTCGCACCGTGCATTTTGTACTTCCCGCTTGCCCCTGAATTATTCTCAGCAATTACTCTCAGCAAATCATGCAAGTAAAAAAGCATCTTCAAGACAGACAAGCGCAAGCCAACTAAATTCATTCAGGTTGCCGTAAGCTTCCTGATAGTTAATACCTTCTTTCCGATCACATCATCAGGACCACACCATGCCGTCATTTGACTGGAGCAATCCCTACCCATCGATACGCCAACCCTTGTTTGCGCGCAATACCGTCGCGACTTCACAACCACTGGCAGCACAAGCCGGGCTGCGCATGCTGCTCAAGGGCGGCAACGCCGTTGATGCAGCGATCGCTGCGGCCGCTGCGCTGACGATCGTTGAACCGGTATCCTGCGGCCTCGGCAGCGATGCGTTTGCGCTCGTGTGGGACGGTAATCAATTGCATGGCTTGAACGGTTCGGGCACTTCACCCGCCGCATGGAATGTCGATTACTTCAAGCAAAAACACAATGGTGTTTTCCCTGAACGCGGCTGGGATACGGTCACCGTTCCCGGCGCGATTGCGAGTTGGGTCGCGCTGTCGGATAAATTCGGCAAGCTGCCTTTCGCCGATCTGCTGGAACCGGCAATCGAACTGGCCGCACGCGGTCACATGGTGTCGCCGGTGGTGCAACGCAAATGGGGTAACGCGATCCCGATCCTGCAAAACCAGCCAGGCTTTGCACAGACATTCATGCCGCACGGTCGCGCCCCGCACGTTGGTGAAAACTTCGTCTTCGCCGATGCCGCCGAATCGCTGCGCAAAATTGCAGAAACCAAAGGCGAAGCTTTCTATCGCGGCGAACTGGCCCACGCCATCGTCAACTATGCGAAGGAACATGGCGGCGCGATGACGCTGGCCGACCTCGCCGGCTTCAAACCGGAATGGGTCACGCCTATTCAGAAAAATTACGCCGGTCACACCGTGCACGAAATTCCACCTAACGGCCAGGGCATCGCTGCATTGATCGCGCTCGGCATCCTCGACAAGCTCGACGTCGCACGCTTCCCTGCCGATTCGGTCGAAGCGCAGCATCTGCAAATCGAAGCGATGAAGCTCGCGTTTGCCGATACCTATAAATGGGTAGCTGATGAAAAATACATGACGCAAGTCAGCGTCAAGGATTTGCTCGACGATGCGTATCTGACCGAACGCGCAAAACTGATAGACCTGCAGCAAGCCAATCGCTTCAGCTACGGCACACCACCAAAAGGCGGCACCATCTATTTAACCGCCGCCGATGAAAACGGCATGATGGTCAGCTTCATTCAATCCAACTACATGGGCTTCGGCTCCGGTGTTGTGGTTCCCGGCACCGGCATCAGTCTGCAAAATCGCGGTCACAGCTTCAACCTCAGCGCCACGCATCCAAACTGCGTCGCGCCGAACAAGCGCCCTTTCCACACCATCATCCCGGGTTTCCTGACCAAGGATGGCCAACCGCAAATGAGTTTCGGCGTCATGGGCGGCAATATGCAACCGCAAGGCCATGTGCAAACCCTGATCCGCATGCTGTCATATAACCAGCAGCCGCAAGCGGCATGCGATGCACCGCGCTGGAAGGTCAATGTCGGCATGTCGGTTGATGTCGAGGATGCGATGCCGGCAGACGTACGCGCTGCATTACTCGCACGCGGCCACAAGATAGAGAACATCGCCGACAGTTATATGGATTTTGGCTCAGGCCAGTTCATCTGGAAAACAGAAAACGGCTACATCGCCGCCAGCGATCCACGTCGCGATGGGCAAGCGGTCGGCTTTTAAAACAGGGCGACAATGCTGCTCGCGATGCCGACTTGAGCGCGGCATCGCGGTCTGATCTCCCATGTTTATGGGGGTGTCTGCAAAGAAACTTTGGGTTCTAATGGAGGCTGCATTCCCTTCAAGGACCCTTATGTCTGACGTCGCGACATCCCCTGCATTATCTGCTACCGAACCGTCCGGCATAGCCGGCTGGCTGCTGCTGCCGGCACTGGTCATCGTGTTCAGTCCGCTGCGCATCGCCTACGACTTTTACCAAAGTTTTTTCCCCATCCTCAAGCCCTCGCTATGGTTCGCGCTACTGAGCAGCAAGTCGGGCATGTACAACCCGCCCCTGGCCTTGCTGCTGGCGTGGGAAATCATTGCAAATATCATCTTCTTCGCGCTCACGCTGTGGCTGGCATTCCTGTTCTTCAAAAAACAAAAACAGGTTCCCACGCTGTATGCGGGCTGGCTGATCCTTACCTGCGTTCTTCAAATGGCTGATCTGTTCTTCGGCTCACTGGTACCCGGCGTCGCACAACAACAGGATGGCAGTGCCTACACGGAGCTGGCAAAATCGGCGATCGCCAGCGCGATATGGATACCGTACTTCCTCACATCCAGGCGCGTCAAAAACACGTTTGTGAACGACGCCGAAATCAAGCTACCGATATCGAGCTGGCCTTGAGAAAACACTGCGGTCGCGCAGTTATTCGACTCACTGCATAAGCGACATTCATCATATGAATCTCTGGCCGACCAAGCTGCGTCGGCTCGTTGCTATCCATCGACATCGCCGATTTTATTCACGCATATTTTCAAAATGTTTGCGGAATTCACGTTCTGGTAACAACAGCGTCATGGCTTTGTGAGAACATCAATTTCGATGTGAGTCTTGACGTGACCCGCCAGCATCGTGCGCACGAATCCTGCTTATGCATAGGGTGCAACAAGTTGATCGGGGCCTCTTCCATCAGACATGATGGTCACGCAAGGCGGTCATGCAGTGTTTTCATGCATCAGAAATTGGAGAATCAATGAAACGCAGTGAAGTTCGTCACAAAATACAAAACAGCAGTCTCGGCTTTCTCGCCGGCTATGTAGACACCCTCGGTTTCGTTGCACTGTTTGGATTATTTACTGCACACGTAACGGGCAACTTCGTACTGATTGGGGCAGAGATGGCCAACCCGCAGGGCGGCCCGCTGCTGCTCAAGATTCTCGCCTTCCCTGCCTTCATTTTTGGTGTCGTGTTTGCCCGCCTGATGATCGCCGCGCTGCTGAAATATCGTTTCCATGCGCTGTGGTACTGCTACATCCTCGAACTGTTATTGCTGATCGCCTTCATGGTCGCTGGCATCAAGGCCAGCCCTATCGGTGCCGAACCGACGCTGATGGCAGAAATCGCCGGCCTGATCGGTGCGACCGCGATGGGCGTGCATAGCGCTTGCGGCCGCTTGCTGCTGTCGCATCTGGCACCGACCGCCATGATGACCGGCAACGTGACCCAGCTCGTCATCGATGCAGTCGATGTTGCGCGCGGTGCAGCCGACACGATGGTCAAGCAGCGCTTTATCAAATTCCTGTGGCCGGTCATTGCCTTCGCCATCGGTGCCGTCGGCGCTGCGTTCGCCTATCAGTTCGCCGGTTTCTACGCGCTGTCGCTGCCTATCGTGATCCTGATGTTCCTGATGTATGTCGAACGCGGCGCGATGCACAGAACGCAAAACATGCCCAAGGTCGTCCCCAAGCACTAGGTTCAACACCCTGCAAACAAGGCATGCGGCGGATGCAGTCCGTCGCATGCGCCGCGCACTGCCCTCGCCCCGTCTGGTCATCGCCAGCTTCTCTGCCCTTTCTGTGCAAGTACAAGGCATTTCCAGACAGCCCGCATATAGTGCGCAAGCACAGCGAACGCTCGGGTAAAATGCCCCTTACTTCTTAATTTGCGCACCCAGCAAGGCACAAGCATCCCATGAGCAACGATACAAAAAACGCCAAAAGCAACGGCAAGAGTGACGCCAATGCACCAGCAAACCCGGCCGCACCTAACCCTGCATCCTCCAATTTCCTGCGCGGCATCATCGAAGCCGATCTCGCCGCCGGCAAACATGAAAAGCGCACAGGCAAAGACGGCCAGCCGCTGCCGACCGTCATCACCCGCTTTCCGCCGGAACCCAACGGTTACCTGCACATTGGTCATGCCAAATCGATCTGCCTCAACTTCGGCCTCGCGCGCGATTACGCCGGCCGCTGCAACCTGCGCTTCGACGACACCAATCCGACCAAGGAAGAGCAGGAATACGTAGATACCATCATCGACAGCGTCAAATGGCTGGGCTTTGATTGGAATACAGATGGCAAAGAGCATCTGTACTTCGCCAGCGACTACTTCGACCAGTTGTATGCGATGGCCGAATATCTGATCACCGCCGGTCACGCCTACGTCGATAGCCAATCCGCTGAAGACATGCAAAAGAATCGCGGCAACTTTGGCGAAGCCGGCAAGAACTCGCCTTTCCGCGATCGCCCTGCTGCAGAATCATTGGATTTATTCCGCCGCATGAAGGCGGGCGAATTCAAGGATGGCGAACACATCCTGCGCGCCAAGATCGACATGGCCTCGCCGAACATGAACATGCGCGACCCGGCGATCTATCGCATCCGTCACGCACATCACCATCGCACCGGCGACAAATGGTGCGTCTACCCGATGTACGATTACGCGCATCCATTGGAAGACGCGATTGAAAACATCACGCACTCCATCTGCACGCTCGAATTCCAGGATCACCGCCCGTTCTACGACTGGATACTGGAACGCACAGCCGAAGGCGGCTTCTTCAGCAAACCGCTGCCGCATCAATACGAATTCGCACGCCTCAACCTGACCTACGCCATCACCAGCAAACGCAAGCTGCTGCAACTGGTGGAAGAAAACATCGTCGATGGTTGGGACGATCCGCGCATGCCAACCATCGTCGGCATCCGCCGTCGCGGCTTTACGCCAGAATCGATACAACTGTTCGCAGAACGCATAGGCGTCGCCAAGGTAGATAGCTGGATCGACATGAGCACGCTCGAAGGCGCACTGCGCGACGACCTCGACGAAAAAGCACCACGCGCCATCGCCGTACTGCGTCCGCTCAAACTGATCATCGACAATTTCCCTGAAGGCGAAACCGTCGAATGCAGCGCACCTGTCCATCCGCATCATCCAGAACGCGGCAACCGCACATTCCCGATCAGCAAAGAACTGTGGATAGAACAAGAAGACTTTATGGAAGTGCCAAGCAAAGGCTACTTCCGCCTCTTCCCGGGCAATAAGGTGCGTCTGCGTTACGGCTACGTGGTTGAATGCGTGGGCGCGGACAAAGATGCAGACGGCAATATCATCGCCGTTCATTGCACCTATTTCCCCGACAGCAAATCCGGCACCGAAGGCTCCGCAAATTACAAAGTCAAAGGCAACCTGCACTGGGTCAGCGCCGCGCACGCACTCGAAGCCGAAGTACGTTTGTACGACCGCCTCTTCACTGACCCGCATCCAGATGCAGGCGGCAAGGATTTCAAACTCGCGTTGAATGCAAACTCAAAAGAAATCGTCAAAGCATTTGTAGAACCGGGCGTCGCAGCAGTGCAACCGGATGAGAAGCTGCAGTTTGAACGTCATGGTTATTTTGTTGCGGATCGCGTGGATAGCAAGGCTGGGAAGCCTGTGTTTAATCGGGTGGTGACGTTGAAGGATGGCTGGGGGAAGTAATAAGCATTAGTTTGAACGTTTATTAACTACACACTTTAAATCATGGCCCATATAACTGAAATCAAGATTGACGGACTTTTAGGTCGCAAAAATTCTATCCATTTAAAATTAGAAAGAGACGTTAATATATTCTTTGGCGAAAATGGCTGCGGCAAAACTACTCTTCTAAAAGTGTTAGATGCGGCAATGTATCAAAACAGCGAAGCGATGCAGCAACTTCCTGTTTCGCGGGCAGAAGTACATGTTTTCTCAATAAGTCAAAACAAAACAATCAAACATACTTGGGAAAGAAAGCAAAAAGATCTGCTTTCTGATGACTTTTTTCTACGCCAAGCGTCTGAGCTCTCGATAGAAGAGACTCGATATTTTGCGAATCACATGACGAAGAATGAGTGGAAGCTTTCTCCTGCACCAAAAGGTGCAAAAAATCAAATTCACCGATGGGCGCACACCTTTCTTCCAACCACTAGATTATATTTAGGTGGCGCGTCCGTACGTGCAGCAAGCAGTAAAAATCAACTTTCTGAACGACAGCTCGATGAGCTATTTTCAGAATCTGTAAATAAAGCATGGCTGGTGTACTACTCTCAAGTATTGAATGAGGTAAGACGAATTCAGGAACAGGGACTTCGTACGGTCTTGCACAATGTTCTCTCGTCAAGCCATACATCTTTGGCAGAATCAAAACTCGATCCAGCAGATGCTTATAGTCGCGTTTCTAAATTTTTGATGCGACATCCCGATGGCGATACCCTAATGCTTGGATCACCCTCAAGCTTCAAAAGTCGCTATCAAAAAGACGAAAATCTAAGACGAGTTGTAGATAATTTGGACAATGTTGAGCGCAGCATCGAAGTTGCTATGGTGCCTATTAATCGTTTTAAAACAACTGTTGAAAGTTTATTCTCGCGTGGGAAGAAAATATCTTCCTCCAGTGATCGACTAGATATCCAACTGGAGAATGGTGAGCTTTTATCTCCGGCGAATTTATCTTCAGGTGAAAAACACTTAATAAAAATTCTACTTGCGGCAATGACGTCCGAATCAAACTCGGTTCTTATTGATGAACCGGAGCTCTCAATGCACATAGATTGGCAGAGAATATTCGTTCGAACGGTTCAAGAGCTTAATCCAGATTGTCAGCTTATCCTTGCCTCGCATTCTCCAGAAATTATGGCGGATATTCCAGACAATAAAATATTCCGTATATGAGCCAAAGACTTTTACATTCGGAATCAGGATTTATACGGTCGCTACAGATCTCGTCAAACAATCTTTTTGCCTTCGTCGAAGGTGGATTAGACAGATCATTTTATGATCGAATTCTGCACCATTCATTAAGCGATAAAAACGTCCGGTACGAAGTAAGAGCAGCTCAAGAACTGCCTAGCGCGACAGGTGGAAAAATGAGTACGCTTTCATTTTTCAAATCGTTACGAAAACGAGGAAATCTTGCTGGCGTAAATTTCGAGAAAAAGTTCTCTTATGTTTTTTTCTTAGACAAAGATATCGACGATTTAAGTCGCAAAAAGATACGCTCCCAACATGTTATTTACACTGACACCTACGATCTTGAGGGCCACCTTTTTAAATGTGGTGATTTATCCAGAGCTATTGCAGATGCCTGCGGAATCACTTTCGGCCAAGCATCCGCATTCATTGGAAATCAAAGTAAATGGATCGACGCAGTTGTCGAAAATTGGAAAGAGTGGACAATTCTTTGCATAATTAGTCAATTAAAAAGTATTAATTCTGGATGCACTTTTGATCGAGCGTCTGCAATCAATCCAGATTTGATTCAAGCTACCGACATAAATTCACTTGATGAATTCAAAGAAATTTTGCAACAACGTTTAGTCCTCTCTAAGAAAGATTTTGAAAAACTGTATTCAAATTTAGACAGACGAATTAGTAGCAGTATTTCCTCAGGCGACTCCTTAAGGTACTTTAAAGGAAAGTGGTTAAAACTACTCACTCAAAAACATGTCTCGGCATCTTTAACAATTGCTGGAGCAACTTTGAATGGCGTTGGTGAAAAAGTTACGACGAGCCTTCTCGCACAAGTTGGTGTTTTACACGGTTGCAAATGCTGCACTCCATATCGCGAAAACTTAGAGCCGATAATTCGACATGTGATTTAGCATACTTAGTATCCAAATAATTATGGTCAATAGCAGCCAAAAATGAGTCTTGGAAATTTAGTTTAAAGGCAACAATGAACGTGCTATTCGCTTTTATTCATCACATAGCTTTCGTAGCAATCATGTTGATCCTGTCAGCCGAAATGCTGACGCTCAAACAGCCGATAACGCTAGCCTCTGCCAGAAAAATCCAGATCTACGATGCCATCTATGGCGCATCCGCCATCCTGATTCTGATCATCGGTAGTTTGCGTGTGATGTATTTTGAAAAAGGCGCGGACTATTACATGCACAGCGCGCCCTTCATCGCGAAGATGATTCTGTTCATCATCGTCGGCGTGATCTCCATCCAGCCGACTATCACCTTTATCAAATGGGGTAAGTCACTGAAGCAAGGCATCGTCCCTGATATAAGCGATGCGCAGAAACGCAAAATTCGCCTGATCATTCATGTGGAACTGACCTTGCTGGCGCTGATGATTCTCTGTGCAGTGATGATGGCCAAAGGCATAGGCTATCTCGGCTAGTCCCGCGTACATGCCAAGCCAATTTTGGCGAATAATCTGCGTATCTTATTTGCCTGGAATCTCGGCAGAGCCAATGACTGAACGATAGAGTTTGTAAGGGCTGGCGCAGCAGCAGACTAAATCCGCTGTACCCATTGCGTCATCGCATCCATTTATCGTGCACGCGCACTCACGTTCCAACAGGCGGCCATATAGCTGACTTGATCCCCGTGCACATACGGATCGAAGGCGGCACGCACCGTTGCGACGACCTTGTTGCGCGTTTGCGCATCCAGCTCTTGCAGCGCCCGGCCTAGCGGTCCCATCCGCGTCAAATAGCGCATCAACTCGCTCTCGGGGAAAGTGCACAGCACGTCGATAGGGTGGATCTCGATATCAGACCAGCCGCTCGCATGAAGAATACTGCTGACCCGACTCTGCTTTGCGAAAGCAAATTGACCGGGCGCATCCGGCTGACGCACAGGCAGATGCGGCAGCAGCGTTATCGCTGCACGCTCGGCCGTCGTCATGAATGGATTTTCTTCAGGGCTGCGCCAGACGATCAATCGGCACTCTGCATTTTTGCGCGCCGCATGCCGCAGGTTGGTAAAGGCGGCGATCGCATCATCGAAGAACATGACGCCGAAGCGCGAGATGATCAAATCGAAGCTCTCTGGCGTGAACACATGTCTTTGCGCATCGTCGCAGATAAAGTGGGTGCTCAAAGACTCGCGCTCTGCGCGCGCCCTTGCGGCCGCAATCATGGGCGCAGAAATATCGACGCCCACGCAGTGGCCTTTTGCGCCAAGCCGACGTGACGCTGCGAGAGTCGTGCTGCCCGTTCCGCAGCCGATATCCAGAACTTGCTGATGACGTTCAGCCGAAACAGCTGCGACGAGCATCGTTTCAATCGCTTGAAACATGTGGTCAAGCAATGGCTGCGCTTCAACCCAGGCCTGAGCTGCATCGCCGTTCCAGATTGCTGCCTGCTCGTTATCGCTGCTACGTTTGCTTTCCATGAGGCGCTCCTTTTGTCTATTTCGATGGTTAAAATGGTATCGTGCCACTTCAAGTCAACTTTAGGTCAAGCATGGCAGGAATAGACATTGCAGAAGTAGCCAGATTATCCGGCGTACCCGCCTCCGCACTACGCTACTACGAGGAAAAAGGGTTGATCGCCTCGATAGGCCGGCAGGGCTTGCGCCGCGTTTTCGATGCAGGCGTGGTGGAACGACTGGCCTTGATCGGTATCGGGCGCGCCGCCGGTTTTTCGCTCGACGAGATCGCGCTGATGTTCGCTCCAAACGGCAAGCTGGACATAGACCGACACATGTTGCTTGCCAAAGCGGACGACCTGGATAGAACCATCCAGAAACTGTCTGCGATGCGTGACGGCCTGCGCCATGCTGCTCGCTGCCCTGCGCCCAGCCATATGGAATGCCCTACCTTCCGCAAGATATTGCGCGCGGCTGGGTCAGGGCTTGTAGGCGAGCGCAAGAAGACGACGCCACGGCCGAAGAAAGTTTAGCTGTGCGGATTGATGCCACACAGGATGGCAGCATCAATCACGGCACTTTTGATCTGAATAAATACGGGTTTATTCGGTGACATCGTCGTATCACTGTGTAAACTGGCGCCTGACTGTTTTTCCCTGATTTATTTTGAGCATCACCAAATTGAAGGCAGACTCAGACTCAGTATTTGTTAATCCAGGCGCGGAGCAATTGGTCAAATCGCGTCATTGAGAATGTCAGGCTACAAGTATCAAGCTACATGTATCAAGCCAAAAGTAACGCAATCTCCACGCAACCGACTGCCTGATTGAACCTTTCCAACCCTGCACTCGAATCACTACAAGGCATTCATGAAATACTTTTTTAAACTGCTACGCCTGATTCTTGGCCCATTCATGCTCGCGCATGAGCAGATGACCAAACCGAAGGGCTTGCTGCGCAGCGCCAGCGATCAGGCGCGCGTCGATGCAGAATGCGGACAACTGTCCTTGTATCAATTTTCTACCTGCCCGTTTTGCATCAAGGTGCGTCAGGAAATGCGCCGACTGTCATTGAAGGTAGAACAGCGCGATGCACAACATTCAACAGAAAATCGTCAGGCGCTGTTGACGCAAGGTGGCAGCAGCAAGGTGCCGTGCCTGAAAATCACCGACGACGACAGCAACACACGCTGGCTGTACGGCTCGCGCGAGATCATTGCCTATCTGCAGCAGCGCTTTGCAGTCGCCAACTAATCCTCCGTCATCGTAGAACATGCGCATCAAACATTTGAAACATTGGTTATCTGTAGTGCTGTTGTCTCTGCCGCTATCGGTTGCTGCATCAGTCGGCGCAGCGATTGACGCGCCGTTCTCGTTTATTGATGATCAAATTACGGCGCATCAGGGACAAAGTGGCATCTACGTACTGGATAGCGGCGCAGAAGCCTTGATGGCGAGAGCCTGGCTGGCAGATCATGCGCAGCATTCCATCGATGTGCAGTACTTCATATGGAGCACGGACAACATTGGCATTCTTGCAGCCGAAGCATTGTTGCGTGCAGCGAAGCGCGGCGTGCAGGTCAATGTGATCGTTGACGATTTGCTGATCGATGCAGAAGACAAGACCTTGATCGCCTTGTCGCAACATCCGAATATCAATATCCGCATCTACAATCCAAAAAGCTCAGTCGGCGTGCCTTTGCAAAAGCGTGTGCTCAATATAGCTACCGATTTTCGCGGTGTGAATCAGCGCATGCACAACAAGACCTTTATCGTTGACGGCAAAGTGGCGATCACGGGCGGACGCAATATGGCCGCCGAGTATTACGATTACCACCAGGAATTCAACTTTCGCGACCGCGACGCTTTGCTGCTGGGCGAAGTCGTGACAACCATGCAGTTCAGCTTCAGGGAATTTTGGGAAAGCGAACTCAGCGTCCCGGTGGCACAGCGCTACAACGGTTTAGGCTTGATGAAAAAGCGTGTGCAGGTCGATGAAAATGAGGCCGTCGCTATTCAGCAAAGACTGCATGACTATGCAAAATCGCCTGCCAATTTTGCTACCGAGGTCCACACTGCGATTAACGAAGTCGGACCAACCGCACACCGCATGACAGCCCAGATTGCCTGGGGCAGAGCGGAGTTCATCAGCGATAAGCCGGGGAAGAATGACAGTCTGAACAGCTTGAGTGGCGGCGGCCTCGCCACCACAGCTCTGGCGCAATTGATAGACGACGCCAAGGAAAGAATCGTTATCCAGTCGCCTTATCTGGTGCTGTCGGATGCTGCTTTGGCGTTATTTAAACGCGCCAGGGCACGTGGCGTACAGATACGTATCAACACCAATTCTCTCGCGTCCACCGACAATTTGCCGGCTTTCAGCGGCTATCGTAATCAGCGAAAAGAATTGCTGAGCATCGGTCTGGAAATCTTTGAATACAAACCCGACGCGGCGACACAGCGCCAACTGATGCAAAAATCCGGAACAGCGAGCGTTACACTACCAACCACCTCGCTGCATTCTAAAACCTTGGTTGTAGATTCAAAAATTGCGTACATCGGCACCTTCAATCTTGACCCGCGTTCAGAGAACTTGAACACCGAGGCCGGCGTGATTATTTACAATGAAGAGTTGGCGCAGGTGATCGAGGCGACGATTGAAACAGATATGCAAGCAGAGAACAGTTGGAACGCCGCAACCGATGATCCTGATAGCCATGTGCCCGTTACCAAACGCAGTAAGTTACGCATGTTTCAGATGTTGCCGCTGAAACCTTTGTTGTAGGTCGCGAATAGGGAAAGTAGCTGTTCCCGCCTACTTTGCCTTGATACTCAATGTGTATTGTGCGACTTCATCGCGCCTCGCCGCGTTGCGCATCATGTACACGCGTATCGTATAGACACCGCTTGCAGGAATAAGGCCTTCATAAACATTGCCTGAAGTCGAGCCAATAAACATCGCTTCGTTCGCACCCGGGGCGGTGACGTTGAAATAGCTTGAGGTATTGCCGGTTTTAAGATTGACGCTCAGGGTCTGTCCCGCCGCAACTTGCACAGTGTGATCGGCGGTTTCGTAACCGGTGATCTTGCCCTTGATGATCTTTGATGTTTCGTTATGCGTAGCGTGAACTGCCATTCCACTAATCTGTTCCGCTGCGATGACTGGCATGCTGACCAACAAGGCGACGAGTGACGCAATCAATTTATTCCGCATGGTTTTCCGGACCTTTACGTTGGGCGATATGAACAGGGAAGATCTGATGCTTTTGCGATGCGACCATCATACCGAAACGCAGACAGTGCGCGAATGGCTTAACATTCACTTTCTGATATTTTGGCTGCCAGCAAAAAGCAACGATGAAACTCGATCACGCCACCGTCGTTACGCCTGACCTCGACACCGTCAAGCACTTCTTCTGCCACATCGTCGGCTTGACCGATGGCGAGCGCCCGCCTTTTCGCTTTGATGGTCACTGGCTGTATCACGATGGCAAAGCCATCATCCATTTGATCAAGGCCAACGCGAATCATCCGCCGGCCAAAATCTCGTCACGCATTGATCACATCGCATTCAGGGTTGAGAGCGACGCCGCATGGAACCAGCTGATCGCCAAACTGCAGGCTGACAATATCGCGTATCAATCTTCAGAAGTACCGGCGACCGGCGAGCGACAATTGTTTGTCGCGCCGACAGCGGGTGTGATGATCGAGTTTGTGACGGCGGGCTTAGCATCGGATTAAACCGGCTGCTCTTGATGATGAACCAGGACGAGATATAGATATATATATAGAGAGAGGACTATGCGCCTCGGCGTCCTGCGCCCTGTTTTTCTGTTTGAATTGCATGCCTGATGCTTGCCGCAACCTTGCACACTGACTAGATGTTTTGGAGCGGCCTTGGCGCTTTACTGGTCTTATTCTTGATCCCTTATGCTTGATTCTCTTGTTACCGGCTCAGGCAATATCTCGCAGATACCCGCCGTGAATTTCTCCGACCATCTTATTGCTCTTGATCCGATGTCTGGAAACCCTCGCCCGCACTCAATTTCCCCAACATGGCCTTTGCTTCTTGCGCGGCGTTTTTTGTCAGGTCCGGCCCTTCTTGTCCATACATGGCTTGATAAGTATCTCTTGCGGTATTGGCACTAAAACCCGCATCAATCAGAGTGTTAATCCACTTGTCTCGCCATTCAATTCGCATCATGTTACTCACCTCCTTTATTTAACAAATTTAACATGATGTGTAACACTTTTCCACCCTATTTATCGCTTGTAAAAGGTTTTTTTCTTGTGAATTGTGGCAAGGGTTTAATTGCCTATTTTCTTGTTGCCGAAAGAGAATAAGAAGAAAGTTGTCAATGCCGATAGGCGTTACATAAGGGCATTACATAAGCGGCTAGTTAGCGACCGATGCCGATGCAGAAATTTCCGGCTTGTCTGCAATTAAAGCGGCATAGGTTTCGCTGATATGCGTCGCCAAGCTATCTGCATTGCATACAAGATCTTTAATCAAGTGCGTGCCCATGTGAACCTGGCGATACATTATTTCGACCATCTGCTGGTCGCCAGGCGTGACCTCGCCTGCACTTTGCAGACATGCGCTTACGTCTTGCTGCCCAAATTTAGAATGCAGTAATTTTGGCCCGCAAATAAGGGACCATTTATATTCCGTGCGTTGCTCTCGAACAATAGAAATTAGTGGTACTGACATAAGCGTTCTCCAATCAATCAGGTCCGATCCATTAGGGATGGATTCGTTCCTTTCAGCAAATCGGCATATGCGGTCGGTCGCGCTTGCTTTGGTACTTGCTTTCTGCTTGCACATGGATTTGCTTTGTTGACGCGGGAATTTTCTTGATGCCGCAGAGTATGGAATCGGTGTCGCTTGCATAAGCGTTAAAGCTGCGTATGCGCCGGATAATTCTCAACAGGCATCCAGCCGCCTATTCGCCGTCCATTTTGGATTAAACAAACCCGCGCAATGTGCGAAGAAAAATATACGCTGGTAGATCACCACTACTGCAACTTGTTTTTTTCATCGCTACGAATCTCCATTTATTCAGAGACATGAGCGTGCCACTGTGTAAACTGTCGCATTACCTTTTTTGCCTGAATTTTTCCTGACTTATGACCATCACCATTAACCAAGAGCTGCAAGCGTATATCGATCCACTGACCACCGATGAGTACACGGCGCTGGAGCGCAGCCTGCTCGCCGAAGGGTGCCGCGATGCGTTGGTGCTGTGGGGCGATCTGCTGATCGATGGGCACAATCGCTACGGCATTTGCAAAAAGCACGACATCGCTTTCAACACGGTGCAGAACGAATCATTCAAATCGATAGACGATGTGCACTTGTGGATGATCGACAATCATCTGGGGCGACGTAGCGTGTCGGATTTTCAGCGCGGTGTGCTGGCGTTGCGCAAGAAAGAAATCCTGAGTACGCGCACCGCGCAAGCATCACCTGAAACGTCGGATGCAGCAGCCACTACGCAAGCGATGGAAGAACGCGCATTGACGCGTGACGTGATCGCGAAGGCAGCACGCGTGAGCCCGGTGACGCTGGGCCAGATTGAAAAAATCCAAAAGACGGCGGCACCGGAACTGGTCAGTGCAGTAAAAGCGGGGATCGTCTCGATCAATGCGGCAGCGGCGATCTCGTCGCTGCCTAGCGACAAACAGATTGAAGCGGTAGCCGGCGGCAAAAAGGAATTGCGCCAGGTCGCACGCCAGGTACGCGAAGCCAAACTGCCGCCCAAACCCGAGCCGGTGCCACCACCGGCTGATGCAACACCCGATCAAATCACGATTCACAAATTGAATCTGTTAATTACCGAACTCAATGAAGAACGTGATCAACTGAAAAAGAAAATTCAGCACCTGACGATTGCACTGAGCGAGGCGCGTGCCGCGCAATAGCAAGCCGTGGCGAGCGCGCAACCAGTGCTCGCGGCGGTGCTTGGTTGCTTGCCGATTGAATATTGTTCGATTACTGCTGGATTGATTTGTTCAGGCGTGATTTTTGAGGCTTGATGCGGATGCGTGATTGCTGATGCGCCAGATTTTCAGAAACAGCTCAAAGCAGAGTGAGAAAGCGTGACCCACAAACAAAAAAGCCTGCAACCAAAAGGTAGCAGGCTTGATATGAGGGTTTCGCCAGTCCTATAGTGGAAAGTGCAAAACCGTGGGCGAGTCAACTCACCGCGAACAGATAGTGACCGCATTCTTCATAATTTGCAAGCGTTTATTTTCTGCGGCAATTTCATTGCTCTGCGTTGCACCAAAATAAGTTGCCGAGCCTTCAACATCCGCTATGCGCTGATCGACATATGCGTTGCGATTTAGTCAAGCACCTCCGCCCGCGTTGCATTGATTGGCGCTTAGCAAAGACCATCAACGCCATGCGGATGCGCACGATGTCTATAAGCGATTGCGCTACGCGACCGCCCTGCTCACCGCAAAATTTTTCAGCATCTGTCACGACGAGTTGCAATGCCTGCTGCAAGCATGCGTGTGTTTCCGTAAAATGCAGTTGTTTGCCCTATCTGAGGCCACAACGCAACTCGCAAAAACATGGTTAGGGTCGGCCCGATATTTGCTCATATCGATGCATCACTGTTCACATGCTGGCGGCAGTTTCAAGCCAGTAAATATTTAAAACCAAATACCTTGCATGAAGAACGACGCAGGACATATTTTGTTGAAAGAGCACTAGATGGAAAAAGAAGGCAGCCCCCAGAAAAGCGACTACGGGGACTTCGTACTTGATGCGATTTTCGCGGTAGACACACAAGGTGTATGCATATCAGTAACTGGAGCATGCGAGCGTATCTTTGGCTATACAGCGGCAGAGATGGTCGGCAAACGCATGCTCGATATGGTGCACCCAGACGATCTGGAAAGAACCTTGCAATCGATAGACCGCGTGATGGGTGGTTACCTGCAGCGCTATTTTGAGAATCGCTATATCCGCAAGGATGGCAAAGTGGCTTACATCAGTTGGTCGGCGACATGGTCTGAAGATCATCAATTAAGAATCGGCGTGGCACGCGACATCACGGAGCTCAAATCCGATGATGGTGCGGTGCTTGCGCGTGAGCGTCTTCCTGAAGGACCCTCGTATTGGCAACTGACCGCCTCGCCTAGACGCTTGATCGCACCGGATGGTGCAATCATCGCGTTATCTCATCAGGATCATATTGTCTTGCTGACGCTGATGACGGGTGGTGAAAGCGTGACGCGCAGAGCCATCGTGGAAGCGCTGGGTGAAGATTTTCTTGAATATGATCAACGTCGCCTGGACACGCAAATGCGTCGTTTGCGGAACAAAGTCAAAGAAGTGTGCAACATCCCGCTGCCAGTCAGCACCCTGCGCAGCATAGGCTTTCGTTTTTACGAAGCAACCAAAATCCTGCGCTAAGCGCGCATTCGCTCCACAGGTCATGTCCTGTGGAGCAACCAGATAACAAACCTCACAGACCAGCATCGATGTTCATGATCGGCGTCGCGGTCAAATCAAGGCACGAGGGCCTGAATGCCAGACGCAAGCATTGCGTCGCGCGATTGCGCGTGGATTTATTCAGACATTCGTATTGAGCCCTTCGTATTAATCAATGCGAGTACACCATTCGCTCAGATTTGCTCATGAAATTGCCGCTCGGAAATGTCTACACTCGTAACCTTCCAGATGAATAAGGTTGTGAACATGATCTCTTCCGTATCTGCAGCGCGCTTTTCGGTTTCCGGCGCACTCAAGAAAACATTGATCCACGCGGGCTTTTTGCTGCTCGGCAGCATGGCACTCCATCAATCGGCGCATGCCAGCGACGCTCCCAACATCAGACCGGCGCTGAAGAAAATGCTGGGCGGCCTGGCGCTGGACGCCAAGGATGAGTTGCAAAAGATGGTCGGCGACTTGAAAAAAACCACTTGCGGCGGTGGCCTGACCGGTTGCTACCAGACCAAGTCGGGACCACTCCAGCTTTATTTCTTCACCAGCAATAACGTGCAGCAAACCTTCATCATCGTGGTCGACAAGAAGATTGCCATGCCCAAGCTGTTCGGCAGCAAGGTGCAGAACGTGATGGGACAAACTTCGTTGCGTTCGCTGATGATTTCGATTTCCACCAGCGACTTCGACCTGACCACTGCGAAAATGCCACCTGACCTGAAGAAGGTTGTGAACGACAGTTACTTTGGCGTGGATTCAATCAACTTCGTCGCCGGTGCCCAGATGGCGGCGCGCGCGGATTTGGGCGGCCCTATCAAACTGACGATGGAAGCCCTTGGCGTGCGCGGCGACCAACTGACGATGCGCGGAGCATTCGTGATGCCGATTCCGATGGATATGGCGAGCGGTGCGGGTACCGGCATTGACGTCGCAACTGAGCTGGCGGACAACAAGACGATGAGAGAATCAACTGCAGGCGCACTCCAGCCAGAGGCGTTTATCGAATTCCAGTTTGCGCCTAACGCCCGATTGCCGATGTTGCTGCCGCCGGTCACACTGACGGACGCGACTTTCTTCATCAACAATAGCCTCACCTTCGGCTACAAGGGCAACGCCCAGTTCCAGGGCGTGGGCAACAAGAAAATTCTGCTGCAGTTCCAAACCCCATTGACGCCAGCCGGCGCGATGGATTTCCTCGATTTTGAATTCCAGATGGCGACACCTGCTGCGTTCACGCTGGAAGATGCCGCGCGCGTCATGATCACGATGGCCTCACCAGATGCACGTCTGGCCAAATACGGCGGCGGTTTCATCAAAGGTATTGGTTCGTTCAAGGATCCGCTGTTGACGATGGTCAAACCGCTGTCGATGTTCAAGATGAAAAATCCTAATCCGCCGCCTGAATACAAGTTTGGCGATCCATTGCACCCATGGCCGGAAGACAAGAAGTACTACAACCTCGCGATCTATGGACCACTGGCATCAGGCGGACCGTATTTCCACGGCGGCGGCCAGGTCGCCGCCTTTGGTCAGACCCTGGGCTGGACTGACGTGAGCGCCGGCATGGACGGCTTTTACAATGGCGCAGGTGCAGATGTATCTCTGAAGCTGGGCCCATTGGGCAAGGTGCCATTCAAGCTGTCGGCAGAAAACCGCATCGGCGTACTCCGTCAGGACATGACCTTCAAAGGCAATCTGGCCGGACAAAAAATTTCCGTGACGATGGGCTATACCAAGATGGCGATCGAGGTGAATGCCAGCTGTATCAATCCGTTTGAAATCAAGGCTTCGGCCGAAATCACACCATCGCTCGATCTCGCCCAATTATTCGATGCACAAGGCGGTGTCAACGTCGATCCATCCAAAATCACCGGTTGTATCGGCAAGGAACTGGAAGCGGCTTACCGCAAAATTGCCGGCGAATATAAAAACCTGAGCGGCTACACCGCTGACATGGCCAACAAGGAATTGAAAAAGATTTCTGACGCGGCCTTGGTAGCAACAAAGGCAGCTGAAGATGCAGCGAACAAGGCCGCAGCTGAATCGAAGAAGGCCGCTGAAGATGCTGCCAAAGCCTCGCAAAAAGCGGCAGAAGACTCAGCAAAAGCTGCACAAAAAGCAGCAGACGACGCGCGCAAGCAGTACGAAAACACCAAGAATGCTGCACGCAATGTCGCCAGCAAAGCGAGCAATGGCGCCAACAAGGCCTTCAATGACGCCGGCAATGCCTTCAAAAAAATAGGCAAGAAAAAGAAGCACAAGAAAGGACCTGACCCGAAATTTGCGGCATCGGTATTTGACTGGGATTATTACTACGATCACGCCCCCGATGTTGTGAAGGCGCAAGTTGACCTTGCGACCCACTGGCAAAACAACGGATTCAATGAAGGCCGACAAGGCAGTCCCGAATTCAGCGCCAGCTATTACTGGAACCGTTACACCGATGTGCAGGCGGCATGCCCGACTCCGTCTACCAAATTGCAATGCGCATTGCAGCATTGGCTGGACGATGGCTTCGAGCTGGGCCGTCAAGGCAGCGCAGATGTCAGTATCGCGAGTTACCTCAATCGCTATCCCGACCTGCAAAACGCATTCGGTATTGATAACTACGATGCCGCATTCGACCACTGGATGAACAGCGGCGAAGACGAAGGTCGCAATGCACGTCCGGACAGCAGTTTTGCCGGCCCTGTCAGTGGCCCGAAACGCGCAGGTGGCGGCGGCGGTGGCGGCTGGAGCGACGCGGCGCAGTGCCAGAAGCAGCATGTGGTCGCTTTCAACGTCAGCAGTGGCAAACGCCTGGATGGTATTCAGTTCCTGTATGCGAACGGCCAGTGGGGCGGCGTGCATGGCAAGCTGAAGAACCAGAAAACCTACGCGCTGCCGGCCGGACAGTACATCGTGCGCGTTGATTATCGCAGTGGCGGCAGCATGGATGCAGTAGGCTTTACGACGAATACGGGCAAGAGCTATGGCCCGTTTGGCGGCGGTGGCGGCTCGGCCGGCACCTACACGGTGACGCCAGGACAGAAGCTGGGTTGCATGGCCGGACGTTCCGGCAGTGAAGTTGATCAGCTGATCTTCTCGTCGACAGGACCACGCTAAGGCCTGACTAAGACCTGGTCCAAAACCTGACAATAATGGCCCCGAAAATTCGGGGCCATTATTCGTTTACAGCCACAGAACTATTGTCTGTTCTCTGGCATACCTCATCACCACGAACACAATGCACAACCCGTTGCATACTGCATCCGGTCACGCAAATCATTGACCGCATCGTGGCAAATGGTCCGATTTGCTCAGGTTTGCTCATGAAGTTTCTAACTGGAAATGTCTACACTCGTAGCTTTCAGGCGAACAGGCAATGACCATGAGCTCTTCAAGCGTAGCGCCGTTATCGATTGCCCCCTTCAAAAAAATACTATGTAACGCCGGCATGCTATTGCTGGCCACCTGCACGCTACCAATGGCGGCGCAGGCAAACGCGCCGGAAATCACGCCCAGCCTTCAGAAAATGCTGGGCGGCCTGCCGATCGCCGGCATCAAGGACCAAGTACAAGGCATGGTCGGGGCACTGCAGAAAACCAGTTGCGGCGGCAACCTGACCGGCTGTTATTCCGCGCAATCGGGGCCTTTGCAGTTGTACTTTTTCACCAGCGGACAAGCGCAGCAAACCTTGTTGCTGGTGGTCGACAAGAAGCTGACCATGCCGCGCTTGCTGGGCGACAAGGTGCAAAAAGTCATGGGCGACACTGCCTTGAGCTCACCTATCATCTCGCTCTCCACCACCGATTACGCGCTGGATATCATCAGGATGCCACCTGCGTTGCAGAAAGTCATACGCGACAGCTATTTCAACGTCAGCTCACTGGCTTTCTCCAGCGGCATGCAACTGGCGGCCCGCGCTGATCTGGGCGGTGCCATCAAGCTGGCAATGGAAGGTTTGGGCGTGCGGGGCAACGAACTCACCATGCGCGCAGCCATCGTCATGCCTATCCCTGCCGATCTGGCTGGCGCTGCGGGTGCCGGCGCTGGTGCAGCCGACGCCGTGAGTCATGGCAACACGATGAAGAAGGCCGGTGCCGATGCGATGAAGCCCGAGGCTTTCGTGGAGTTTCAGTTCGCGCCGAATGCGAAGTTGCCGTTGAAAATGCCTGCGATGAACCTGACGGATGCCACCTTCTTCCTCAACAATGCACTGACCTTCGGCTACAAGGGCAACGCGGCTTACAAAGGCGTCAGCGACAAGAAAATTCTGGTCCAGTTCCAGACGCTGCTGGACCCGGCTGGCGTGATGGACTTGGCGGACTTCAGCTTCCGCATGGCCACGCCGGCCAACTTCACGATGGAAGATGCCGCCCATGTGATGGTGGCAATGGCCACCCCCGATGTACGTCTGGCCAAATACGGCGGCGGCTTCATCAGTAACATCGAGTCATACAAGAACGCACTGCTCACTGTGACCAAGCCGCTGTCGGTATTCCAGTTCCGCAATCCGAATCCTGCACCGGAGTACCGCTTCGGCGACAGCAGCAAACCCTTCCCCGAAGATGGCAAGTACTTCAACATCAGCTTGCTGGGTCCGGCGGTCAAGGACGGCCCGTATATGCGGCTCGCCGGCGAAGCCAATATTCTAGGACAAAAAATGGGCTGGCTGGATGCCTCCGCCGGGCTGGACGGACTGCAGGGTACGGCGGGTGAATCTATCAACCTCAAGCTGGGTCCGCTGGGCCGGGTCAAGATCAAGATGGCGGCTCAGGCCGATGTCGATCCCAAATCTCAAAACATCAGCCTCAAGGGCAACTTCGTCGGTCAAGCAGTCAATGTGATCTTGAGCGGCAGTACGCTAACCATCGATGTGCCCGCCAGCTGCGCCAACCCGTTCGAGATCAAGACCTCTGTGGCGATCCAGGCCAGCACCAACATTGCCGATGTGTTCGAGGGCCAGGGCGGTGCCAACGTCGATCCGAGCAAGATAGGCGGTTGCATAGGCAAGGAACTCGAAGCCGCTTACAACAAGATTGCAGGCGAGTACAAGAACCTCAGCGGTTATACCGCCAGCGCCGCCAATGCGGAGCTGAAGAAGATCGGCAACGCCGCTGCTGATGCGTCCGCTGCGGCTGCCGCCGAGGCAAAGAAGCAGGAAGAAGCCGCCCGCAAGCAATACGAAAAGACCAAGAACGCTGCGCGCGATGTGGCCAGCAAAACATCGACCGCCGCTAACCAGGCTTTCAACGATGCCGGCAACGCCTTCAAGCGCATCGGCAAGAAGAAGCACAAGAAGGGACCCGATCCGAAATTCGCGGCCTCCGTGTTTGACTGGGACTATTACTACGACAACGAACCTGAGCTCGTCAAAGCTAAAGTCGATCTGGCGACTCACTGGCGAGATACAGGCTTCAAAGCGGGCCGACAAGGCAGCCCCGAGTTCAGCGCGTCCTTTTACTGGAAGCGTTATTTAGATGTTCAGGAACTCTGCCACCGCGGTGACCGCGAGTGCAACGTACAGCACTGGCTGGATTACGGAATCAAGCAAGGTCGGCAAGGCAGTGAAGATTTCAGCGTGAGCAGCTACCTGGATCGCCATGCCATGGTGCAGAGCATGGTCGGGGCCGACAATTACCTGGATGCGCTCGATCACTGGTTTACCGTGGGCGAGCCGAAAGGCCTCAATGCGCGTCCGGCATCGGTAGTTACCAGCCCACTCGCGGGGTCGCGTCAAATCGGCGGTGATGGCGGTGGCGCCTGGAGCGACATCGACATCTGCAAAGGGCAGCATGTTATTGGATGGCGAATAGCCGCCGGCCGTACGGTGGACCGGGTGCAATTCCTGTACCCGGACGGCTGGGCACCGGTGCAGGGCGGTACTGCCGACTTTACGTCAAGGATTGCGTTGGCCGCAGGCGAATACATCGTGCAAGTCAACTACCGCAGCGGCGGCAGTGTCGACAGCCTGAGCTTCAAGACCAGCAAGGGTAGAACCTTTGGCCCGTATGGCGGCGATGGCGGCAGCCCCGGCACCTACAACGTCACGCCCGGCGAAAAACTGGGCTGCATGAAGGGACGCTCAGGCAAGTCCACCGATCAACTGGTCTTTTCCTCAACGGGGCCACGCTAATACCTGACGCTGATGGTTTCTGCAGCAAAAAACCATCAGCGGTTTACAACTTACATCAATATTTTTTGGAACACACCTTCGCTTATGAACAAAATTACCCACAGCAAGCGCCTGAGCAAAATCGCGGCAGCCTTGACGATGGCGCTCTGCATGACGTCACCCGCACACGCCGATGAAACTGCAAAATCTTTTGCCGAGATGTTGAAAGCTGTGCCGCTGATCCCGGCAGGGTCATACGATTCCGAGATGCTGGCCAAGGTCACTACCGCCGTCAATTTCATCAAGCAACAGGATTTGCCGCAGGCGCAGTTGGCGATTAACGAAGCCTTGCAACTCGATGCACGTAACTCGCATCTGCATTTCCTGAATGGCTTTGTCTATCATCTGCAAGCGCGGCAAGGCGATACGCAAAAAGCGGAAATGGCGCTGGAAGGCTACCAGCAAGCGCTGCGTATCGATCCGAGCAACTGGATCGCCAAAGAATTCCTGGGCCTGGCGTATATGGATCTGAAGCAGTTCGACCTTGCCAGGCTGGCGTTCTCGGATGTGTTGTTGCTGACGCCGGAAAGCTCGGTATCGATTTACGGTTTGATGGTGTCGTCGTATCTGACCGGTGACGCGCGCACAGCGTGCGCAATGGCGGATCAGTTTCAAAAGACATCAATGTCAACGACAGCAAATCGTGGCTTCATTCGATCCAGCGTCTCGGTCTATGCATCGTGCGGAAATTTTGCACAAGCTGACCGCATGCGTGACAACTTGAGCAAGCTCACCAACAGCGGGCCTGAGGTCGAACGTGTTGATCGACGACTAGCCCAATGGAAATCTTTTTATCTGAAGCAAGAGCAAACAGCCGCCAATACGAAAACTGCTGCCGGCGGCATGATGAAAACAAGTTTGTCCGATTACCCGGTCAACGGCAGGCCTGAACAACTCGCGCAAGCGTTTACGTCGTCTGCTCCCGCCTATAGACCGCCACCAAGACAAGACGATCCGGCCGCAGATAACCAGGCATCTCCCGCTGAACCTTTAGCTGTACCAGTGGCGGCAGCCCCTGTCGTTACAGCTGCCGCAGATGCGGCTGGCAGCGGCCCGCGCATGCTGCTCATCGATGTCGTGCTGCTGTCGACACAGGAGCTGATGGCGACATCAAAAGGCATCAATCTGCTCAATGCATTGACGTTGCAACTCGGTTCAGGGAGTACTGCGGCCTATTCACGCATCGTCACTTCGAACAGCCTCAACGGCGTAAAACCAGATGTCAGCACCGCCATCACGCGCGCCGTGTCGATACCGGCATTGTCTTATTCACTGAATATTGCCAACGCCAACAGCTCGGTGAATGAAGTGTTGGCACGACCGACTCTGGCTGCGATAGAAGGCCTGCCGTCCGAATTTTTCTCAGGTACCAACCTGAGCGCGGGCCTGGTGTCGACCAGCCAGCAAGGCGGCACTACGATCGTTCCTTTGGACAAACGCTTTGGCATCAAGCTGTCTGTCACGCCGACTTTCCTGCCGCAAGGACGGGTACAACTCAAGATCGAGGCGCAACGCACCGCGCTGAATGCCAGCTCCGAAACTTCAAGAGTGGCGTATCAGATCGAGATTGGCGAACTGACCGCGAACGCGAACGTGGTCATGAATCTGGGAGAAACACTGCTCTTGAGTGGATTAAGCGAAAAGACCCGAACCAGCACACGTGACGGCGTACCCGGGCTACAGGATGTGCCGGTGGTGCAGTATCTGTTTTCGAACAAGAAGACGAATGATCTGCAAAGATCAGCGCTGATTCTGATCACGCCGCGAGCGCCGATTCAGATTGCCGATGATGCTGCAAACGAAAGCCGTTCGATGGCACTGCGCATGAAAGAGTTGCGCGAAAAGTTTGGCTTCGCCAACAACAATCCCGCCAATATCGAAGCGGTCATGACACAGCTTCAGTCGAACCAGTTCTTCAGAGAGTTTCGTCAAGGCGATGTCGCGATGGAACGTTGGGATCGCATGCGTACTACCGGCGATCGCCTGGAAGAAGCCCTGAGTTTTCTCTACTATTGAGTAGCGTAGCTGCATTAAATAGTCGAGCTGCGTATTGCAGCCGGTCCGCAACATCCTGATCATGCACGTCGCCTTGCCACCAATCCTGGCGGCAAGGTTGCGTAGACATGTTGTTTTCAGCATGCGCAAGCGCAGGCCACCCATATCGCGATCCCCTCGCGCATGAATCATCCATCGTGTCCATGCGGCACCAACGCGCCAGTCAGCGCCTGCAGGTTCCAGTAGACCGCTATCAGCCACACTTTATTTCCCCCAGTACAGTTTTCCTTGCTGCGAATTAACCCTGAGCGTAGAATTTTTTAACTCAAGGTAATTAAATTTGCTCGCTGGCACTGACTAAGGGCTATATCCATGGACATGGTGGCAAACTTGAATAGCAAGCAGTCGCTACGCATGCGCCGCGCCCTGCTGCTAAGCGCCATCGTGCTGGGGGCTACTTCCTTGTTCTGGGGTGTGTACTTCGTGGCCCAGGATAATTGGAGCATGTTCCCGATCAATCTGATCTCCATCATCGTTGCGGCAAGCACCGCCTGGCTGACTGTGCAGCGACACATACGTGCTGCCGCCATCGTCCTTTTCTGGTACGTCTATCTGGTGTTGTGCATATTTTGTGCATTGCTGGATATACCGACGCTGGAAGCACCGCGTTCCAATCACAATTATTTTTTGGTGATCGCGCTGTTCGCCTGGCTGGTGTTCAAGGGCGACAAACCCTGGCTAAGACACGGTATGACGCTGGCCGCCCTGCTCGGCTTTATCTTCTTTTCCAGCACCACGTGGGCACTGAGCTCCAGCTATGCGCTGGGTGATGATGTGCGGGTGGTCGGCACCTGGATACACAATATTATTGTGACCGTTCTTTTATGGACGCTGCTGTGGGTGATGCAAGCCAATCTGTCCGAGCGCAGCGTGATGGAATCCGACTTGCGCAAGGCGATGTCCGAGAATCAATTGGTGCTTTATTACCAGGCACAAACCGGCGACGACGGCCGTATCGCCGGCGCGGAGGCGCTGCTGCGCTGGCAGCATCCGCTCAAAGGTCTGGTGCCACCGGCTGATTTCATCCCGCTGGCAGAACAGACCGGTTTGATCATGCCGATAGGGCATTGGGTATTGGGCGCGGCCTGTGCGCAGCTGATGCTGTGGGCAAAAAATCCAGCCACCGCACACCTGAGTCTGGCGGTCAATGTCAGCGCACTGCAATTCAAGCAACCCGATTATGTGAGCCAGGTCATCTCGGTACTGGACCGCTCGAACATCAACCCCGCATTACTCACACTTGAACTGACAGAAAGCATGCTGGTCAATGACGTCAACGACATCATCGGCAAGATGAATGCGCTCAAGGCCAAGGGCGTGCGGCTGTCGCTGGACGACTTTGGCACCGGTTATTCGTCACTCAACTATCTGAAAAAATTGCCACTGGATCAGCTCAAGATAGACCAGTCGTTTGTGCGTGACATGCTGACCGACTCGCACGACGTGAACATCGTGCGCACCGTGGTGGAACTGGCGCACGGCATGAAGTTGCATGTAATCGCAGAAGGGGTGGAAACCGAAGACCACCGGCAATTCCTGGCCGATCTGGGCTGCCATTCCTATCAAGGCTATTTGCTCAGCCGGCCCGTGCCGAATAGCGACTTTGAAGACGTGGTCCGTGCGCACAACGCTGCGGCTAACGCCATCGAAGAAGTCGCCTGCGAGGCGCTGCTGATAGCCAATAGTTAGCAAGCCTTATCGCGCGCTTTTGCTTTTTTTGGTAAGTACCTCAGAAGTTTTTTCTTCTATCTGCGGCATCATTGCGCGCACTGTTTCCATAAATAGTCGCAAGCGCGCCGGATAGTAGCGAGCATATGGATACACCAGATAAAAAGGCAGCGGCGATGCGCGCCACTCAGGCACCAGATGCAGCAATCGGCCCTTCTCGATATCATCCGCCACCAGCCACGCCGACACAAGACATGCGCCCAAACCCGACAAAGCGGCATTGCGTAGCGCATAGAGGCTATCCGTACTCATACGCGGTCGTACCGCAAAACGATGCGGTTGCCCGTCTGCCAGCCTCTTGATCGCGACTTCATCACGATAAAAAGTACGCAGTGCCAGCCACGGCAAGTTCTGCAATTCTTCTACTGGCAAATCCGGGGCCTTGCCCTGCATGAGTGCAGGTGAGGCCACAACGATGCGCGGCAACTCGAAAAGCTTGATGGCGACCACTGATGGGTTATCGACCTCACCCACCTGAATCGCACAATCTATGCCTTCGGCAATAAAATCCGGACGGCGATCATGCAATAACCATTCAACCGAGACACCCGGAAAGCGATTGAGGTAATCAACTAAGGGTGCGATCAACTGGTCTTGACCAAGCGCATGCGGTACCAGCACGCGCAAAGTGCCTTCCGGCTCATCTTGCGTGCCGCGCAGGTCGGCCTCCATCGTCTTCCAGTTATCCAGCAAATCCTTGGCATGCGCGAAACAGCGTTCGCCATCCTCGGTCAGTTTCATCACATGCGTGGAGCGTTGCAGCAGACGCAAACCCAGCGTGCGCTCCAGTGTCTGCAGGCGTCGGCTGACTGTGGGCTGGCTGGTTTTCAGCTGCTCGGCGGCGGCCGACAGGCTCCCCGTTTCGACGATGCGCACGAAGGTTTCCATCAGTTCTATACGGTCTACGCCGGGATTGCCGGATGACTTATTGGCTTGCTTATTGGCTTGCATACTGGCGTGCATATTCTCTTGTTTAGCTGGCTTGGTCATGCGTTAAGCGTATAACAAATCTACGAACAAGGCCACTACCAAGACTCAATCACCAAGAGGAGAATCCACTTCATCGTCAATACCGGAAATTCATCATGTTGGTTATTCAATCTGCAAATACAAGCATCACCAAACCTGCATTGCCGGCTTCGCTCATTCTCTTGCTGGCAACCGCGGCCGGTTTGAGCGTGGCTTCGCTCTATTACAGCCAACCTATGCTGGGCGTGCTGGGCGCAGACATTCATGCCAGCGATCGCATGATCGGCTTGGTACCAACGCTGACGCAACTGGGCTATGCGCTGGGAATCATGGTGCTGGCACCACTAGGCGATCGCTACGACAGACGCAATATTATTCTGCTCAAAGCCGCCCTGCTGGCCCTGGCCTTGTTGTTCAGCGGCTTCGCGCCTAACGTGACATGGTTACTCGCTACCAGCCTGGTAATAGGACTCACCGCCACGATGGCGCAAGACATCATCCCGGCGGCAGCGACGCTGGCACCGGAAGCACATCGCGGCAAAATTGTCGGCACGGTGATGACCGGCTTGTTGCTCGGCATTTTGCTGTCACGCGTCATCAGTGGGTTCGGCGCTGAAGCATTTGGCTGGCGTGCAGTCTATGTTGCTGCAGCATTCAGCGTCGCACTGGTAGTGGTCGCAATATGGCGCGGACTGCCACGCTTTCAAGCGACTACGCAATTGGGCTACGGCGCATTACTCGGCTCTATGGCGGATCTGTGGCGTCGTCATGCCACCTTGCGTCAGGCTGCCCACGCTCAAGGTTTGCTGGCAATTGGCTTTAGCGCGTTCTGGTCCACACTCGCCGTGATGTTGCACGCCGCACCTTTCCACCTTGGTAGCGCTGCTGCCGGTGCATTCGGTCTGGCTGGCGCAGCCGGCGCACTTGCTGCGCCATTGGCTGGTCGTCTGGCCGACAAGCGCGGCCCTGAACTGGTTACGCGTATTGGTGCAGGTTTGGCTGCAGTCTCGTTTGCAGTGATGTGGCTGGCACCATTGCTGCCGCCACATGTGCAACTGGCATTGTTTGTCGTCAGCGCAATCGGCTTTGACTTCGGCATACAGGCCACACTGGTCGCACATCAAACCGTGGTGTTCGGTATCGATCCAGCATCTCGCAGCCGCTTGAATGCGCTGCTGTTCACCGGGATGTTTGTCGGCATGGCCAGCGGTGCAGCACTTGGCAGTCTGATGCTGGCGCAATGGGGCTGGCCTGGCGTGGTAGCACTGGCAACGGTTTCATCATTGGGAGCATTGGCAGTGCGCATGCTGGGCAACCGAAAAAAATGAAGCTGCATGCAGTGCACCTGCTATGACCTGCATTGTTGAGTGAAGTTGGTGTAACTATGCGTTAGGATATCGGCTGTAACCTTGCCGTCGATATCGCAACTTGCCGAATGTCTGCTATTGAAAAATAGTGATATTCGGTTTTTTGCATGTGGCGCCCCACACCCTCTTACTACACAACACCATGAGCACATTCGCACACATCGTTCTCTACACTGACAGCGACGGCCTCGCGAAATTTCGTGAAGAAGATATCGCGCTGCCGGGCGGTTCGCCCAAGGCTTTGCTATCCGACCTCTTGCCATCGAATGGCTTTCAGGTGCGGCAAAGTCCGCCGGGTGTGAGCAGCGATTTTCATTGCACGACCACCGCACAATGGCTGGTGGTATTGAGCGGTGAAATGGAAATCGGATTGCGCGATGGCACGGCGCGCATCTTCAAGGCTGGCGAGCATTTTTTCTCGAATGATTTGCTGCCGGAAGGCGCAGAGTTTGACAATCAATTGCATGGCCACCGCAGTCGTGTGGTTGGCGATATGCCACTGCAAACCTTGTTTATCAGGACTGCCGGCTAACTTGTCGGCAGCCTCCGATCGACATCCGTTACACAAAATTTTTAGAGAGATTCATGCCCGTTTCCGCACGTAGACGCTCACTCGTAGTAGCCGCCCTTGCCACTCCTTTTGCAGGTGTTCATATGTCTGCTGACGCAAGCAATCAAAAGAAAATCTCAGTCAATGCCGATCTGGCAAAACTGGAAGCATCCGCGCGCGGCCGACTGGGTGTCGCCGCGATCGATACCGGCAACGGCATGCGGGTTCAATATCGCGCGGATGAGCGCTTCCCTTTCTTCAGTACCTTCAAGACCATCGTTGCCGCAGCCATATTGAAGCAATCCGAATCCGATCACGGGCTGCTGGATAAACGCCTGCATTACAGCAAGGATGACATCACACAATCAGGCTACGCACCGGTTACGCAAAAGCACATTGCCGCTGGCATGACGATTGCAGAATTATGCGCAGCCACTTTGCAATACAGCGACAACGCCGCTGCAAACTTCCTGATGAAGGAACTGGGCGGACCAGCAGCGGTGACCGCCTATGCCCGCACTATTGGCGACGATACATTCCATCTTGAGCGCTGGGAACCGGATTTAAATTCCGCCATCCCCGGCGACACGCGTGACACGACAACACCGGCGGCAATGGAACAAAGCTTGCAGAGACTTGCGCTGGGCAATGCATTAGCCGCGACGCAACGCGCACAACTGGTCGCCTGGCTGCAAGGAAATACTACCGGCGGCAAGCGCATGCTGGCCGGCGTACCGACCGGCTGGATCGTCGGCGACAAGACCGGTACCGGCTCGTACGGCACAACTAACGATGCCGGCGTGCTGTGGCCGGCGCATCGTGCACCCATCGTTGCGGTGGTCTACTTTACGCAAAATGACAAAGCCGCTGCGCCACGTGACGACGTGATTGCCGCAGCGACACGGTTGGTGGTTGGCGCATTCAACTGAAGCCATTTCAGACTGCGGTTGCCGTATCAGTTGCCGCTGCGAATTTTCAACTGCGGACTCTCTCTTCTCGCGTCTATCTGCAATCTGCAACACATGCTTGATATATCTCGTGTCCCCTGCAATCCAGCCAGAGGTTTAGGCTTATAGTCATGTGCACCGGAGTTGCTGCATGCAAATGCTGATGACCCTGGATAAAAAAAGAAATTACACAAAGACTATGGAGAAGACATGAGTAAACAAACGATTGCAATCGTCGGCTTGGGTAGAGTGGGTTCGGTATTTTTGGCGGAATTGCTGCGCCGCCCCAACAAGGATATTGAAGTAGTCGCTGTGGCAGAGAATGGCGAAACCAGCGGCAAGATCCTGGCCAAGTCGCAGGGCATAGCCGTTCTCGATAGCGATGCCTTGATTGCGATGGGGGAAAAGATCGATATTCTTTTCGATCTAACCGGTGTACCTGCAGTACGCAGGGATTTGCGTGAAAAACTGATGGCTGCCGATAATCGCCACACAATTATTGCGACCGAGACGATTGCCAAGTTGATCTGGTCGCTGATTGCCAGTGACGTTGCCCTGCCAAGCGTGCACGGAAAAACCGGTTACTGATTCTGCGAAACATCAAGCCTGCTTGCAGGATCAGCGATCTACTTACGATAACAAAAACCGAGAGCGGGAAAAGTTGGCAACGCCAGCCTATCCTGCTCTCGGCGATTAGAAATGACGTAGGCATCCATGGATCTGATTCTGCTACAACCCGACATTTTTCGACGCGGGCAATTGGAGTGCTGGCGGCACATTGATCAACAATCATCTGCAGGATGCACGCCTGAATGCTGGTCCATGCATAGAGTTGTTATCCCTGCATCAGGGCATGCTGCAATCCTTCACCACCGACAAAGCGGCACCTGGCACCAATCAACCGGTGATTACCGAACTGAGCTGCGTTAAATGCGTGGATCAGATTTCCAGCAAGCTTCTAGACTACTCCCTGCGCGCAGAACCACTGGGGCGAGGCAAGGATCGACCGGCTATCCTTTACATCTTGCGCAACAGCGGCGATCAGCTCATCAATGTCATGACGATCACCTTGCGTGATGCCCTCATTACCGAGATGCAAATGCAAGCACATGCTGACGACACGCCGACGGAGCAATTCAAACTCAACTTCACAGAAGTTTTGTGGAGCTACAGCGCGCAGCTCAGTACCAGCCATGTAGCAGACAAGATTGCGACCGGCTGGAACAAGGAGCGCCGTCACACCATCACCGCCTTTACTGATTGAGAGACTGAAATTTTTCTCTAAAATTTTCTTGGTCGCGTTTCGATTGAAATTTACATTAATCAAAAAAACAAGAACGCAAGAATAGCGCTCCCCGGTCGCGTCAGAAATTCTTCACTTTATGCATTCGCTCGATATTCTTCCCGCACATATCGTCCCGCACTTGCTTTCATGCAAGTGCGGCGATTTGGCATTACACGTCGATGACCGTAAAATGACGATTGATCAATGTCGGATGCTGGGAGAATAGATGTCTTTTGTAATTGAGTTACTGAATACATTCAAGGTGCAGTCCGAAGATATGCGCCTCTTCGTACAAGTTTTTTCCATTGTCTTCTGTACCCTGCTGCTGAATTTCGTCAGCACAGGAATTCTCCGGCGCCTCCACAAAAAATCCAAGCTCACTACCACCCCGTGGGACGAGGCCTTGATCGACGCGATACGCAAACCCGCGACGGTGTTGATCTGGGTTGTCGGCATTGCATTTGCGGCGAAGGTATTGCATCAAAATACCGAGTCGGTAATTCTGGAATCCGTGCCCACGGTGCGCGACATTGCCATCATCCTGTGTGTTGGCTGGTTCTTGCAGCGTTTTATCGCGCGAGTCGAAGCAAATCTACTGAAACGCAGCCCGGATAACGGCAAGCACGTAGATCAAACCACGATCAACGCAATCGGCAAGCTGCTGCGCATATCCGTGATGATCACGATAGGTTTGATTATCCTGCAACAGCTGGGATTCAGTATTTCCGGTGTGCTGGCCTTCGGTGGCATAGGCGGTGTTGCTATCGGTTTTGCTGCCAAGGAATTGCTGTCCAACTTCTTCGGCGCACTGATGATTTACATGGATAGGCCATTCGCTGTCGGCGACTGGATACGTTCGCCGGATCGCAATATCGAAGGGACTGTCGTCGATATAGGCTGGCGCATCACAACGATTACTACCTTCGACAAACGCCCTCTCTACGTGCCGAATGCCACGTTTACGTCTATCGCAGTCGAAAATCCATCGCGCATGTCGCATCGCCGCATCAATGAGGTTATCGGCGTACGTTACGACGACGGCAGCAGATTGCCGGCGATCGTGGCAGATGTGAAAGCCATGTTACTGGCGCATGAAGAAATCGATCAGGACGAAACGCTGATGGTCAACTTCGACAAGTTTGCCGCGTCTTCGCTCGACTTTTTCATCTATACGTTCACGCGTACAACCAACTGGGTACGCTATCACGAAGTCAAACAGGATGTGCTATTCCAGATCATGCAGATTATCGAACAGCACGGTGCAGAAATCGCCTTCCCAACCTCGACCATTCATGTTCCTGGATCCTTGCGTCTGGCTTCGGAAAATGGGCCAGACCTGGTGGACATGCCAACATCTGCCTGAGACGGCCGTGCTGTCATTTCAGCAATTGAAATGACAGCACGGCCCGGATTAATGCCGCCAACGTTTTTTTCATATCCCCCTGCTGCGTAATCCTGTAGTCAGCCTTGGTCTTTACAATGGTGCTGCGACGATATCTTGCTTGATGCCGTCGCAAGCAACCCTGCTCATCCTGACGCGCCCATCGTCGCATCCATTGCGGCCGTCGTTTATAGCAGGCGCGCTTCTTGCATTTTCTTGCACCATTGGCATGCCTGCGCCACAAGCGTAGTCATGCATTTTTCTAGCCCAACCCTTACTAGATGAACTCATGGATCTGACTACACCCGCTTTACTCTTTCCCGCCATCTCCTTGCTGTTGCTGGCTTATACCAATCGCTTCCTGGTGACGGCACAACTGATACGCCAGTTGCACGTCAAGTATCAGGACGGCTCACGCAACGAAGTAACCCGACAAATATCCAATCTGCGTCAGCGTGTACTGCTGATCCAGCGCATGCAGGCGATGGGCGTCGTGTCATTTTTGCTGTGCGCGCTGTCGATGCTGCTGGTGTTTATAGCGCTGATTCCGATTGCCAAAGTGATTTTCGGCCTGAGCATCTTCATGCTGGTCTTGTCCCTGCTGGTTTCCCTGCATGAGATCACCATCAGCACCAGGGCGATCGAAATCGAGATGGAGGATATGGAGCAAAGCCTGCAGAAACACGATTGAAGTCGTGCTCATGCTTCACTGCGGAAATCATGTCTGTCCGCAAGTAAAGTCCGCAGCATTCGAACTGCATTCCGCTCGTATTTGGGGGTATAGTTGCAAGCCTAGGCGCAACGCTTCCCCATCTTTTAGTACAAATATCTTATGCCGCAAGTGACTCTTCCCATCGCAAAAAACGTGTTCGGCGAACCGCTGGTGCCGTGCTCGTTCAAACCCGTTACCGGCTACTTCCGGGACGGTTGCTGCAAGACCAATGAAGAGGATGTCGGCACACACATAGTCTGCACGGTGATGACGGCTACCTTCCTGGAATTCAGTCGCGGCTGCGGCAACGATTTATCCACACCACGGCCGGAATGGAATTTCCCGGGCTTGAAGCCGGGTGATCAATGGTGTTTGTGCGCGAATCGCTGGGTCGAAGCATGGCGCGCAGGCGTGGCACCCAAGGTGGTACTGGAAAGCACCAATCAAAAAATTCTGGAAATTGTCAGTCTGGATGATTTGCGTGAGTACGCTTACGCCATTCCGGAAGAAGAGTAAGTCTCCTGCGGGAGAAGACTGCATTTCAGTCTGCACCAAGCTCGCCATTTTCGCATCGCTATTGCTCTGATCCGCTGCCCGACGGCAGAATTACTTGCCCGGCAGCGCCTCCTTGATCGGGCGTACAGATCCACAATCCGAACTTAGCCATTTGCCACTGGTATCGGTGCGATCGCTGACCGGCATGCCTTGCATCGTTCCCTTGAACTCGGTGCTCGTGCTAAAGCTCCGATCGCTGGCAAAGACTGTCTTGCTTACTGCCTTACCCTTCATTTGTGCGCCATCGCAAATCATGTCCATCGTGTAACCATCGCTGGTACGCTTTTGATTCTTGATCTCACAGCCGGATTCCTTGTGATTCATTTGCGGCAGGTTTTCACGCGCCGCCATTTCCTTCGTGATGCAGATCCTGTTGACGATGGCACCGCTCTGCAATTGCGCCATGTCGACACCCATTTTGCGCATTTGCTCGATCTGCTCGGGCGAAATTTTCGGCATGTTTTTCATCGAGCTCGATTGCTGTGTCACTTCCCACAAACCCGGCTGCATGCTGCCGGCAGCAAAGGACGGGATCGCGCACGCCAGCGCAAGTGCGGCAGCAAGGTGAAAAGAAAAAGATTTGCACATGACGGATCTCCGAATATGGAATGATCATTGCATCCTACATTCGGTTTTTGCGCGCCACAATATCCGATGCTTTCAATGGCCCAAAGGCTTGAAAATTCATGCGTATGAGGCCAAAGAAGTTAACAATATTTCCACAAAGAATCAACTAAACTTATAATTAGGCAACTAAACCCTCTAGGTCAGCACTGATCGAGTCACATTGCTCATGGGCTCCGTATGGATTCATTAACCGCCGGCATCATATTGATCCTGTTGCAATTTTGTATTGCTCTGGTAATGGCGGGCGTTTTTTTTGCGGCACCGACAGAAAAAAGCACCCGTTACTGGGCCATAGCAGGCACCTCTATCGCAATAGGCGCATTGATCGCGATACTGAATAATCGCGAGCCACGCATATTTGTCTTGCTGACCGGTGCAGGCTTGATCATTGCCGGTCTTATCTATCAATGGTTCGGCGTCCTCTCCTTCTACAAAAAGCCGACGCCTAAATGGGCATGGACTATCTGCATTGCCTTTCTGCTGTCACTGGCAATATTGATGAGCATGGATGCGCCGCAGCCCATGCGCACCCTGCTGTTTGGAATCACGACTATGCTGCTGCACACATTGTGTTTGCGATCAGTATGGCAAGGCCAACAAGGTCCACCCCAAACCTTTGTCCAGCGTCTGGTGCAGGGCGCCCTCCTGCTACTGCTGATCGGCGATGTCCTGAAACTCTGGATCGCCGGCACACACATCATGGACGGTTCAACGATCAGTCGCTCGACTTTGGAAGTGGTAACAACCTACGTCATACCAACCGTCGGCACAGTGCTGTTCTCCATCGGCTTGCTGTTACTGTATTTTGAACGGACGATAGAAGAAAATCGTCATCTTGCCACCCACGACGAATTAAGCAAATTGCTGAATCGGCGCGCCGTTGTGGCTGCGGGCGAACGAGAACTAGACTTATCGGTGCGCTTGCAACGCTCGTTGACGCTGGCATTTATCGACATTGATCTATTCAAGCGTTTCAACGATCAGTTCGGCCATGCCGCCGGAGATACCGTCCTGATCGAAGTCGCCGACATTCTGCAAAAGACCTGTCGTTCCATCGATCTGGTGGGCCGCTATGGCGGTGAAGAATTCCTGGTCGTGCTGCCGGGCGTCGACCTGAATGGTGCAACGGTAATTGGCCAACGACTGGTCAATGCCGTACGTTCGTATCGCTTTCGCGGAGAACATCCGGTCACGATCAGCATTGGATTGGCCACACTGCCGCTGGATGGCAATTGTTCGTGGGATCAACTGATGCGCCGCGCCGATGCTGCACTGTACGAAGCCAAGGATATGGGTCGCAATCGCTTTTGCGTATAAGGTGACACACGTTCAATTTCCTGTGTATTGCACGATGAGTTTGCATACATTCGATCGCCATTCATTTCAGCCTGACCTCCCTCGCTCTTGATCATTTTTCTACAAGACGCTTGCTATACAACATCCCGCTATTTCTCGATAGATACATCGTGCGCCCGGTGGTAAGCTGAAGACTAAACAACAGAGAGATGCCACATGACCGCAATCAGCGCGCAACTTGCATTGGCCGATGTCACGCCGGACATGGTCTTGTCAGATGACCTGCTTGATCCGCAAGGGCAAGTTCTGCTGCCCAAAGGTGCCACTTTGACTGAACATACGATCGAATCTCTGCATAGACACAATGTCGTCTCAGTCAGAATTGAGATGGGCCAGCTGACACCTGAAGAGGACGCAATACAGCGGGCACATTTTCAAAACCGCCTGGAACGACTTTTCCGCAAGTCGGATGCCGAAAATGCAAATGGTCTGCTGCATCGCTACATCCGCCATTTTCGGTTGGGAGAAGAAGCATGACGAACACCGTGCCTGAACCCAACATCACCAAAGTACATTTCGATCAAGTACTGGAACAGATTCGCGATTTGCCTGCGCTGCCAGCCATCGTTCAAGACTTGATGGCAAGTGTCGGCCCCGATGATATTGATATCAACGTCATTACCCGCAAAGTCATGCTGGATCAGGCGCTTGCAGCGAAAACCTTGCGCTTTGCCAACTCATCGTTTTACGGCACACAAACCAAGGTCACCACCATTCAACAGGCGATCACGCTGATAGGCGTGAACTCGGTGCGCCATGTGGTGACGGCCACGGCACTGACCGGCTACTTCCCGACCAATAGTTGTGCCGGGCTCGATTTCATTTCACTGTGGCGCCATGCAATTGCGACGGCAGTATGTGCACGCGTACTGGCACGCCATCTGCATGTAAATCAGGATTACGCGTTTACTGCCGGCCTGTTGCACGACATAGGACGTCTGGTACTGGCAACCTATTTCCGCCGCGAATACGAAGCGGTGGTTGCCTACCGCAAGCTGCATGATTGCCAATGGCTGCAGGCCGAACGGGATGTCATGGGCGTGGATCATGCAATGGCAGGCGAAGCGCTGGCCGCGCACTGGCATTTTTCCGATACGATTCGGTTTGCAATTGCCGGTCATCACCAGCCGGAGAACCAAAAAGTGCATTCACTCGCCTCCATCGTGCACGTTGCGAACGCGATCACGCACGCGCTGGATATGTCCGGCTTGGAGGATGATCTGGTGCCACCGATTTCGCCCGCATCGTGGGAGGGACTGGGATTGAGCGAAGAAATTTATCAGCACGTATTTCTTGAAACAGAATTGCAATTCGATGAAGTAAGCCGCGTGCTGCTGTCAGAATAATAGAAAGAAGAAGTTGGAAGAAATTACGACCTTTGGGGAATCCGAATATACGATCGGCAAGCTGCATTTATTTGACGGCGTGACCGATGCCGGCGTCGACGCCATGCTCGCGCCATGCACCGTGCTGCGCATTGCCGCTGAAGCAGAACTGCCGAACATGCATGGCACTGAAGCCTGTGTCTATGTTGTATTGCGTGGCGCCTTGAGCAATTTTCTCGTCGCAGACAATACTCAGCAGCGGCGGACCGACAAGATTCTGGCAGGCGAAAGCATAGGGGAATTATCGGTACTGGACGAAGCCGTACCCTCCAACACCATGACAGCCGTGGAAGAAACCGATTTGCTGGTCATCCCGTCGCGTCTGATGTGGAAACTGATTGATGAAGTGGATGGCATCGCGCGCAACCTCCTGCGTCAACTGTCATTCCGTCTGCGCGCAGCCAATGCACAATTGCGGCGGCGCGAAAAAGTCGGCGAATTTTATCGCCAGTTGTCACTGATTGATGGCCTTACCAGTTTATATAATCGTGCATGGATGAATGACAGGCTGCCGACTCTGATCGAAGAAGCACACGCAGCTAGTCGCCCGCTATCATTGATCATGATCGATCTGGATTACTTCAAAAAATTCAACGATGAATATGGTCATCTGGTCGGCGACAATGCATTGCGCGTAGCCGCCGGCGTATTGAGCGCGGCACTGCGCCCCAGCGATTTCGCCGTGCGTTACGGCGGTGAAGAATTGACCGTCATCCTGCCGGACAGCGATGCGATAGCTGGCAAGATGGTTGCACAGCGCCTGTGTGAACGCATGCGCAAAGCGATTGTATTCGAAGATATGCATCTTCCCCTGCCACACGTGACGGCCTCGTTCGGAGTCGCGACTCTTGATGCTCATTACAGGGCTGAAGACCTGATCACCAGAGCCGATGCTGCCATGTATCGCGCCAAGGAAGCCGGGCGCAATCAGATTTCGTTCTAGGCCTTCGCTGTTCAAGGCTGTGCACTTTTCGCAATGACTGTTTGCAAGCACTTTTAATTCAGCATCACCTCACCCTATTTCACGATGTCCAACCATACCTTCCTCTGGCACGACTACGAAACCTTCGGCATCAATACGCGTCGCGATCGCCCGGCGCAATTTGCCGCGATCCGCACGGATGCCGAGCTCAATGAAATCGGTGAGCCGGTCATGCTGTACTGCAAACCGGCCAACGATTTTCTGCCTGATCCACAGTCATGCCTGATCACCGGCATTACGCCACAAGTCTGTCTGGAACGCGGCATACCCGAATATCAATTCGCGACCGAAATCGAAAAACTGCTATCGCAAACCGGCACCATCGGCGTCGGCTACAACACGATACGCTTCGACGACGAAGTCACGCGCTTCATGTTCTGGCGCAATCTGATCGATCCGTATGCGCGCGAATGGCAAAACAGTTGCGGTCGCTGGGATATTCTCGATGTCGTACGTACTGCCTACGCTCTGCGCCCCGAAGGCATCAACTGGCCGCATCATCCAGACGGACGCCCAAGCTTCCGACTGGAACAACTGACCGCAGAAAACTGTATCGCGCATGAGGCTGCGCATGATGCCTTATCCGATGTGCGCGCGACGATCGCGATGGCACGCCTGATACGTGATCGCCAACCCAAGCTGTTCGACTTCTGTTTTGCCTTGCACAAGAAGGACAAGGTTGCAGCGGAAATCGGCCTGCCCGTGCGCCGTCCCTTCCTGCACATCACCGGCATGTTTCCAGCCGAACGCGGTTGCATCGGCATCGTCTGGCCGCTGGCCGTACATCCGACCAACAAGAACGAAGTCATCGTCTGGGATCTGGCTGCCGATCCAAGCGAACTCGCAGCGCTGGATGCCGCGACGATACGCATGCGCATGTTCAGCAGATCAGATGCCTTGCCGGAAGGTGTCAGCCGCCTGCCGATCAAATCCATCCATTTGAACAAATCACCGGTCGTCATCAGCAGCCTGAAAACCCTGTCCGCAGAGATGACGGAAAAGTGGGGCCTCGATGTCGCCGCCGCTTTGCGTCACGCAGAGATTGCCGCGCAAACACCGGACATGACGGCGATCTGGCAAGACGTTTTTCACAGACCGCAAGAAGGCACGCCCGACGTGGACGAGGATCTGTACGGCGGCTTTGTCGGCAACAACGACAGGCGTCTGCTGCAAGAACTACGGACCTTGTCGCCGGAGGGATTGGCGAAGGCGCAGCCGAGTTTTAACGACGTACGTCTGGAAGAATTGGTATGGCGTTATCGTGCGCGTAATTTCCCGCACACGTTGTCCGCTGACGAAGCGCAACGCTGGGAAGAACATCGGGCAGCAAGGCTGTTCGATGGCGGCGACGGTGGCCGTACGATAGAACAACTGTTTTCTGAAATTGACCAGTTGTCCGAAACCGCCGATGAGCGCGGTGAAGAGATACTTGGCGCGTTGTACGACTATGTCGAATCGATTGCGCCGGTGCGTGACTGAAGAACTAGAGGATGAAGCATTGTTTCATATAGATGCAAGCCGGATCGTTTACATTCGTGCGCTACCCGCGCTCCGGCAACGGCCTGCATTATCCGCGGCAAGTGACAGTATAATTGTCGCGCATGCCAGTCTAGGCATTAAAAATCAGTGACATCGCTGTGCTACCGGGATCAACATGAATCTTTCTTATTGGTGTGTGTTGGCAGCGGGTGTCATGCCTGTAATGACGATTGCAATTGCAAAATGGGGACGACGCGATTTCGATAATTCGGAGCCACGGCGCTGGCTGGAGCAGCAAAGCGGGATAAGACGCCGTGCCGATTCTGCACATCACAATCACTTTGAGGCGTTTCCATTTTTTGCTGCCGGTGTGCTGGTTGCGCAGCAATTACACGCCGCGCAGGATTCAATCGATATGCTGGCAATCGCGTTCATTGCTTCGCGCATTGTGTACACCTGGCTTTATCTGTCGGATCGTCCGACACTACGCACTGTCTCGTGGCTGATTGGCTATCTGGCAGTCATCGGCTTGTTTCTAGTCGCGGCGTTTCAAGGCGCGTCATAAACGAAGCTCGGTATTTTTATTTCACTTTTCATTGCTTATGTCACACGATCAAACATTTCAAATCCTGCACGATTCGCTCAATGCCGTGCGTGCAGACAAACTGGGCATTGCCGAATTTTGCCAACTGTGGCGTGCGCAATCAGCATTGCTGACATCACTTCCATCCCGCTATAGCGAAGTCATGGAAGACTTGTTGAGCCGCCTGGAAGCAGGCAGTTTATTTACTGAAGAAAGCTGTTCATTCAGTCAGATCGACCTGCTGGCGACCCTCGATGTATGGCTGGAAACAGCGCGTCAGTCAAAGTAATTATTGATCTACCAAACGATGGCACGCGAATTGATGACAACCGCAATATCTTCCCACCATTCACCAGCAAAATGCCATGCAACAACTTGAATTTGAATTGAACGACGAATATGTCGAATTGAACCAGTTACTGAAACTGGTCGGCGTCTGCGATAGCGGTGGCGCCGGAAAAATGATTGTCGCCAGCGGCAAGGTCAAAGTGGATGGACAAACGGAATTGCGCAAGACCTGCAAGATTCGTTCTGGCCAAGTCGTGGCGCTCGGCGATGTGCGGATCAAGGTGGTAGCACCTAAGTAAGCCGGTCATGCAAGTACTGCGCGCATTGTTTGGCGCAGTACTTGCATGACCGGCTGCCGCACCATCAGACATTTCAGTTGCGCGGCGAGTGCGTTCGCCAAGCCTCAACGGCTGCCGTTTGCAACCGCCAGCACCTGCGTCGGAAACTGTTCAGGCCTACTTGCTTTCATCGCGTCATGTGGCACAGTCAGCACACGTCTGGGTAACGGCGTGACATTGTGATGCGACATATCATTTGCACTTGTCGACATGTTTGCACGACTGTCTTCAGCCAATTTAAAGACGGCAACGGTCTCCGACAATGCAAGCGTTTGCTCACGCATGCTTTCGGCGGCGGCGGCGGCTTCCTCAACCAGCGCGGCATTCTGCTGCGTGATGTCATCCATCTGTCCCAGCGCCTGATTGATATGTTCAATGCCGGTTTGTTGCTCGGAACTGGCGGCGGTAATTTCTTCCATAATGGTGGTTACGCGACTGATGGAATCGACGATTTCATCCATCGTTTTGCCAGCGCTGTCCGCCTGCCGGCTACCGACCTCCACTTTTTCGACAGAGTCGGCTATCAATGCCTTAATCTCTTTCGCCGCCATTGCGCTGCGTTGCGCCAGATTGCGCACTTCCGTTGCGACCACGGCAAATCCCTTACCCTGCTCGCCGGCACGCGCCGCTTCCACCGCAGCGTTCAAGGCCAGGATATTCGTCTGGAAGGCGATGCTATCGACAACGCCAATGATGTCTCTGATTTCTCGCGATGATTGCTGAATCGCCTGCATGGTGTGCACGACTTGCGCCACGGCAGCGCCACCCTGCGCGGCGATGCTGGATGCTGTCCTCGCCAGCTTGTTGGCATGCTGTGCATGCGCGGCATTCTGTCTGACTGTCGTGGTCAGCTCTTCCATCGCGGCAGAGGTCTGTTCCAGTGAGCTGGCTTGCTCTTCAGTGCGAGTGGACAGATTGAAGTTGCCGGTGGCAATCTCCTTCGAAGCCAATGCAATCGTGTCGCTACCGAGTCGCACTTGTGACACCAGATGCGTCAAGCCATCGTTCATACCGCCAAAGGCATTCAGCAGTTGCGCAATTTCATCCTTGCCATGCGAGCCGGTTTTCTTGCTCAAGTCGCCGGATGCAGCACGCTTGACTGCGCTTCCCAGACGTTGCACTTCGGTTGAAAACGATACATAGAAACCGAGCAGAAAATAGGCCGCGATGAGCAAAATGGAAAAGATCGCCAGCATGATCATATTGCGATGCAAGGCATCTCTCTCCAACCTCTGCTGCAGCAATTGCATCATCAAATTTGCAGACGTATCGGCCGCTGCATACAAGCCATCGATGCTGCCATGGCCGGCTTCGGCAAAGGCGTTGCCGGTAGTTTGATCGACTGAATTCAATACTTCATTCTTGGCTCTATCCAGATACGCGACTGCTGCCGGAATCGCCGCCTGCGCCGCCGCCATCGGTTGAGAAAGTTGCGGACTCTCCTGCAGCAGCATATCTATCTTGTCTGGAATGCCAGCCAGATCGCGACGTGCCAGCAACACTGTGGAACCCAGCAGCACTTCTTCATTCGCCTCCATCAAACCGCTGTCGATGTAGGCCGCACCGCGTCCGGCTATCTCCGACAAGCCTTCTGTAATACGCGGGAAATCCTTACCGAACAATTCAGCCAGATAATAAGTCGTTCCTTCCGGATCGTGCGTGAGCTTGCTGCGATCGGCAATCAGTATGTTGAATCGATATAGCTGTGCAATCAGGGCCGTATGCTCATCGTAGATCTTTCTATCTTTTGCTCCTGCAAATTTCCCTTGCAATGCGGTCCAGTCGGTTTGTATTTCCTGCCATGCATTGCCCTTGTACAAGCCGGGTTCTGCACTGCGCATGGCATCAAATGCGCTGATTTCCTGATTGATATCCTTTTGCGTTTGCAGCGCCTTCTGCTCTGCACTGGCGTTACCCATGATGAACATATGCTGGAATGCACGATGTTTTTGCGTCAGTTCTATGATGTTCTGGATCTTGCGTACATGGCTGACGCCCAGACGCTCTTGCTGTGTGAAAGCGATGGATTTATCCAGTTCGCTCAGCAATAAAAAGGTAGCCAGCAGCAACGGCGTGACAAAGATAATCGTTAGTACGACAAACTTGGGCAACAACCGCAAGCGCTGCATTAATTTGACTGCAGGTCGCAGCAAGACATTTTTCATTGAGCACTTTCAGATGGTGATGCCAGGTCATGCGTGAGGCCTGAAGTCCCTGGCCCCAACCTGGCGTAACGGTGATTGCATCGTCACACATGTTTTCTTTCGGCAATTTTGAGGCCGAAATATGACTGCTTGATGAATTGTCTTTTTGCACAGATGGTCGTGGAATCGGCGTACCAATGCAGCTAGCCATGGGACAATGCCGGCTATGAGGACTTATGAAAAATTAATATTCGTCGATCTCGAAACCACAGGTGCGAACCTGATCAATGATCGAATTACCGAAATCGGCATCGTTGCAGTCCATCCTGATGGTGTCATTGATCGCTGGTCCAGCTTTGTCAATCCCGGTCGACCCATACCGTCTTTCATCCAGGGTCTGACCGGCATTAGCGACGACATGGTTAAAACCGCACCGTCCTTTGATGCGCTGGCCAACGCGGTGCATGAACGGTTGGCAGATGGTTTGTTCATCGCACATAATGCGCGCTTCGATTATGGGTTTTTACATCATGCGTTTGCACGTACTGGCCATGCCTTGCAGTCGGAAATGCTGTGTACCGTCAAGCTATCACGAGCGCTCTTCCCTGAAGAAAAGCGGCATAACCTGGACACGCTGATCGCGCGTCACAGCCTGATACCCGAAGCCCGCCATCGCGCCTTGGCCGATGCTGATTTGCTATGGCAGTTTTGGGGGAAATTGGTGCGTGATATGCCGCCAGATACACTGGCATACGCGGTCAAGAAACTGCGACAAAAGTCAGGCTTGATTGCTGCATCAGCCACACTGCAGACAGAATCGAATTAGCCATCATTGATACGTGGTGCTATGCTTTGAACACTAAAAATTGCGTGCAGTTTCAGCGGCTCATTAGAAAAGCAAAGGAAGAGACTTAGAACAATGACAAAAATCATCTACATCGCCGACCCTATGTGTTCATGGTGTTACGGTTTCGGACCGGAGCTCAAGACACTGCTTGATGGCGTTCCTGAATTACACTTTGAAATCGTTCTCGGCGGCTTGCGCGCCTACAACAAAGAATTGATGGATGAGGCGTTAAAGATAACACTGCTGTCGCATTGGAAAAAAGTCGCAGAGACCAGCGGCATGCCGTTTTCACAGGCAGCCTTGTCACACAAGAATTTTATTTACGATACCGAACCCGCATGTCGTGCCGTAGTCACCGCTCGCCGGTTGGCACCGGAAACCGCACTCGATGTTTTTCACGCAATTCAGCACGGATTTTATGCTGAAGGTCTGGATACGACCAACGGCGATGTGCTGACGAAGATCGTGGTACCTGTTTTGAATAAAGCAGGAATAAATATAAGCGCGCAGGATTTTTTGACCACCTGGTCATCGGAAGAAGCGATCACGGCCACTCATGATGATTTTCTACAGACGCAACGTTGGGGCGTAACTGGCTTCCCTACGCTGGTATTTGAACGGGCTGGCGAACTGTATCTGGTCACGTCCGGCTTTGCACGCACGGAGGTATTGGTTGAGCGTCTGCAAACATTGGTCGATCAGACATCAGACTCGTGATGAATGAATGAATGAATGAATGAATGAATGAATGGCTAGGCCGATTTACACTCGACCCAGCCTGCCAAACTCAATACATGTGTTGCCCGCCATTAATGGCGATATTGGCACCCGTCAAAAATGCCGCCTCATCTGACGACAAATAGGCGACCAAACCGGCTATCTCTTCAGGTTTACCTAACCGTCCCATAGGAATTTGCGGGATGATCTTTGTATCCAGTACCTCTTGCGGTATCGCCGTTACCATTTTCGTACCAATATAACCAGGTGAAATAGTATTCACGGTCACGGCCTTGCGCGCAACTTCAAGCGCAAGTGCTTTGGTAAAACCATGCATGCCTGCCTTGGCTGCGGAATAGTTGGTTTGACCGAATGCGCCCTTCTGGCCATTGACTGAAGAAATATTGATAATGCGGCCCCAGCCGCGTTCGACCATGCCATCGCAGACTGGTTTGGTCATGTTGAATACAGAATCCAGATTGGTCGCCATGACTTCATCCCAATCTGTCTTCTCCATTTTCTTGAATGTTACGTCGCGCGTAATCCCGGCATTGTTGACCAGTACGTCTACTGGCCCGATCTCTTTTTCGATAATAGCAACACACTGCCGCGCCGAATCGTAATCGGATACATCACACGGATAAGCATGAAAATTGAAGCCGCTTTCCTTCATGCTAGCCAACCATTCGGCGGCTTTCTTGTTACCCGGCGAATAAGTCGTTACCACATGATATCCAAGCGCTGCCAGCTTGATGCAAATCGCTTCTCCCAAACCACCCATACCGCCAGTTACTAGTGCGATGCGTGTCATTTTATTCTTCCTTGTCTCGTCTATTTTGAACCTGTTAAAACAGGTTTCATCTTTCTACAGCAAGCGCTACCCCCATTCCACCGCCTATGCACAAACTCGCCAAACCACGCTTCGCATCGCGTCGTATCATCTCATGTATGAGCGTCACCAGAATACGGCAGCCAGACGCACCGATAGGATGGCCGATCGCAATAGCTCCGCCATTGACATTGATCTTGTTGGTATCCCAGCCCATCTCACGATTCACCGCAATTGCTTGTGCGGCAAAGGCTTCGTTGATTTCCATCAAATCCACATCCTGATGGATCCAGCCCGCTTTTTTTAAACACAATTGTGCGGCAGGAACAGGCCCCATTCCCATTAGCGCAGGATCCACCCCGGCAGAGGAATAAGCCTTGATTTTAACCATTGGTTTCAGCCCGAGTTCAGCCGCCTTTTTCGCCGTCATCATGATGACGGCTGCAGCACCATCGTTGATGCCGGATGCATTACCAGCGGTGACTGTGCCATCTTTTGAAAATGCCGGACGCAGTGCAGCGAGCGAATCCAGAGTTGTGCCGTACTTGATGTATTCGTCTGCATCGACAATGACAGATGCTTTTTTCCCCGCAATTTCGTAAGGAATGATTTCATCCTTGAACTTGCCAGTCTTTTGCGCTGCTTCGGCCTTGTTCTGCGAAGCGAGCGCAAATTCATCCTGTTCCTGGCGCGAAATGTTGAATTTATTGGCGATATTTTCAGCCGTTGTACCCATATGGTATTGGTTGTATACGTCCCACAAACCGTCGACAATCATGGTATCGATCAGCTTCGCATCACCCATGCGAAACCCATCACGCGACCCATTCAGTACATGCGGCGAAGCACTCATGTTTTCCTGACCGCCGGCAATGATGATTTGCGCGTCGCCACATCGTATTGATTGTGTCGCAAGATGTGTCGCCTTTAAGCCGCTCCCACACACCTTATTGATCGTGAAAGCTGGCACCATATCCGGCAAGCCGCCACGTATCGATGCCTGCCGAGCCGGATTTTGTCCACAACCCGCTGTCAATACCTGCCCAAGTATGACTTCGCTAATAGCATCGGCACTGATACCGCTGCGTGCCAGCAAATTTTTGATTACATGCGCGCCCAAATCAGCAGCAGATATTTTTGCAAATGCTCCACCGAATTTTCCAACTGCAGTGCGCCCTGCAGCGACAATAACGACATCATCCATTTAACTCTCCTTAAAGGATTGAAAAAACGAGTGTTGCGACAAGCCAGAAAAATAAGGAAGCCTTCACGCTCACCGCAGGACATAAGTCAATTCACATCGACACTACAAGCATGTGTTCACCCTATCCAAAATTTATCAAAAATGCAATGATTTGTCAGAGAATTATTGAAAGTTGACTGATTGCATTACTGCGGCTTGAAGGTATTAGTGGTGGTGGTGGAGATATAAGTGTAGCGGATCGGATGTTTGTATTAGAGAAGGGATGGATGTGATGGAGATGAGATTGGAGGTTTAATCGGACACGCGCGCTGGAAT
>LNEU01000027.1 GCA_001464355.1 Burkholderiales bacterium Ga0077544 | reverse complement strand
CGAAGACATTCAACGTTGGGCTATATCAGCCCAATTGACTTTGAACAGCAAGCTCAGTTAGCTTAATGCGGTGTCTTTCAGTTTGGGGACAGGCCACATAGTCCCATGAGAGTCTGCGAGAAAAATAAGTTGATAGCCTAGAAGATTGTTGGTGATCTTGCTATCCCATGAATATGAAAATCTTTTTTAGTCGATCGCATCTTATGTAGGGGTAAGCATCTGTAGTTACAGAATACAAAAGCTAACACTTGAACGGTTCTATCTCCCCAAAAAAAAGCGACGCAATGCGTCGCTTTTTATTTAGATAAATGAAGACTTATTTCTTCTTCATCGGTGGCAAATCAGTACACACACCTTTGTACACTTCCGCCGCCATCCCTATCGATTCACCCAGGGTTGGATGTGGATGTATGGTCTTGCCGATATCAACAGCATCTGCACCCATCTCGATCGCCAATGCAATCTCACCAATCATGTCACCCGCATGTGTGCCGACAATACCGCCACCGACGATGCGTTTGGTTTCTGCATCGAACAGCAATTTGGTAAAGCCTTCATCGCGACCGTTGGCTACTGCGCGGCCTGATGCTGCCCATGGGAAGTGACCTTTTTCGAGTTTGATGCCTTTGACCTTGGCTTCGTCTTCGGTGATGCCGACCCATGCGACTTCGGGATCGGTGTAGGCCACCGATGGAATCACGCGTGCGTCGAAGTAGGACTTCTCGCCTGCTGCAGCTTCTGCCGCAACGTGTGCTTCATGCACGGCCTTGTGCGCGAGCATAGGCTGACCGACCAGGTCGCCGATGGCAAAGATGTGGTGCACATTGGTACGCATTTGCGCATCGACTTCGATGAAGCCGCGATCAGTGACTGCAACGCCTGCCTTGTCGGCAGCAATCTTCTTGCCGTTCGGGCTGCGGCCGACTGCGACCAAGACCAAATCGTACACTTGTGGTTCTGGTGCGGTACCGCCAGCTTCTGCAGCTTCGAAAGAAACCTTGATGCCTTCTTTCAATGCTTCGACCGCAACGGTCTTGGTCTTCAACATGATTTTGTCGAAGCGCTTCTCGTTGAATTTTTGCCAGACCTTGACCATGTCACGATCTGCGCCCTGCATCAGACCATCCAGCATTTCAACCACGTCGATGCGCGCACCGAGTGTTGAATAGACGGTTGCCATTTCCAGGCCGATGATGCCGCCGCCAATGACGAGCATGCGCTTAGGCACGCTGCGTAATTCGAGCGCACCGGTGGAATCGATAATGCGTGGATCTTCAGGCACAAACGGCAAGTTCACCACCGATGAACCGGCTGCGATGATCGCTTGTTTGAACTGAATAGTTTTTTTGCTGCCGTCTGCTGCGGTGACTTCAATGTGGTTGGTGCCGACAAACTGGCCGACGCCCTGCACTACATTGACCTTGCGTGCCTTGGCCATGCCGGACAAACCGGTGGTCATCTTGCCGATGACTTTTTCTTTGTAGCCGCGCAACGCATAGATATCGATTTGCGGTTTGCCGAAAGTGACGCCATGCGCTGTCATTGCAGCTGCTTCATCGATCACTGCTGCAACGTGCAGCAATGCCTTGGATGGAATGCAACCGACGTTCAGGCAGACGCCGCCGAGTGTTGAATAGCGTTCGATCAAAACAGTATTCATGCCAAGATCGGCGGAGCGGAACGCAGCGGAGTAACCGCCAGGGCCTGCACCGAGAACCATCATGTCGCATTCGATATCCGCTTTGCCGGCGAAGCTGGCTGCAGCTGGTGCGGGTGTATTCACTGCTGCTGGTGCGGCTGGAGCCGAAACAGACGCAGCGGCTTTTGCAGGCGCGGCTGCCGGAGCTGGAGTTAATGCTGCGACTGGCGCAGGTGTTGCAGTCGCAGCTGCTACAGGAGCGGCCGGCTTTTCGGCTGCAGGCGCAGCCGCTGCTTCCGCCACTTCCAGCGTCAGCAGTGCAGAACCTTCAGCAACCTTATCGCCGAGTTTGACTTTCAATGACGTGATGACGCCGGCGTGGCTGGATGGAATTTCCATGCTGGCCTTGTCGGATTCGACCGTGATCAGCGATTGATCGACCTTGATCGTATCGCCCACATTGACCAGCAGTTCGATGATTTCCACTTCCTTGAAATCGCCGATATCGGGGACTTTGACTTCTATCGTGCTCATCGCTTTAGCTCCGTATTTTTCATCTCGTTCTGCCTGCGCTTTTTAAACCTGGCAGCATGCAGAAACATGGACTGATCTTTTTACTTTTGTCGCAATGACGACCTGACGATTACAGCAGCGACTTGCGCAAGTCAGCCAGCATCTCGCTCAGGTAAGTCACGAAACGTGCACCTTGCGCACCATCGATCACGCGATGATCGTAGGACAACGACAAAGGCATGATCAGACGCGGTACGAATTGCTTGCCGTCCCAGACCGGTTTCATCGATGTTTTCGACAAGCCGATGATCGCGACTTCAGGTGCATTGATCAGCGGTGTGAAATACGTACCACCGATGCCGCCCAGCGAAGAAATCGTGAAGGTTGCGCCTTGCATGTCGGCAGGTTTCAACTTGCCTTCGCGCGCCTGGGCCGACAACTCGCCCATCTCTTGTGCGATTTGGGTAACGGTTTTTTGATCGACGCCTTTGACGACAGGAACGACCAGACCTTGCGGCGTATCCGCAGCAAAACCGATGTTGTAATACTCTTTGAGGATCAGGTTTTCGCCAGTGGCATCGAGCGAGGAATTGAACGCAGGATATTTTTTCAGCGCTGCAACGCAAGCCTTGATCACGAACGCGAGCATCGTCAACTTGACGCCGGATTTAGCCAGTGCAGTGTTGCTCGATTTACGCAGTTCTTCCAGCTCGGTTACATCGGCTTCGTCGTACTGCGTGACGTGCGGAATCATGACCCAGTTGCGATGCAGATTCGGACCACTGATTTTCTTGATGCGCGACAAAGGCAGCAAGCTGGTGGTGCCGAACTTGCTGAAATCCAGCGACGGCCATGGTAATAGATCCAGACCTGCGCCACCGCGCGATGTGCTTGGCGCTGCAGCGGCTGGAGCCGACACCGGACCCGCAGCAATGACGCCCTTCACATAGTTTTGTACGTCTTCTTGCGTGATGCGACCTTTAGGGCCGGAGCCGGCAACGATGCCCAGATCAACGCCGAGTTCGCGTGCGAACTTGCGTATCGATGGCGATGCGTGGGCTTTTGCATTTGATGCGGTGGCTGGTGCCGAAGCTGCTGCAACAACCGGTGCTGGTGCAGCAGGCGCTGCGACAGGAGCCGCTGCTGGAGCAGGAGCCGCTTCCTGAGCAACTGGCGCAGACTCTGCAGCTTTTGCTGGTTCTGCTCTCGGTGCTTCTACAGGCGCTGGCGCTGCGGCAGGAGCCGGAGCAGCTTCAGCTTCAGCAGCAGGTGCAGGTGCAGGTGCCGCATCTGCCACCACCGCTTCTACCGTCAACAACAAGGAGCCTTCGGCAACCTTGTCGCCGAGCTTGACCTTGATTTCTTTCACGACACCGGCGTGGCTGGATGGAATTTCCATGCTTGCCTTGTCGGATTCAACCGTGATCAGCGATTGATCGACTTTGATCGTATCGCCTACCTTGACTAACAATTCAATGATTTCAACTTCCTTGAAATCGCCGATATCCGGGACTTTGACTTCAACCGTGCTCATCGTTCATTCTCCGCTTGTTTGCGTATCCATCATCATGACAGCGGGGAAGCAAATGGTGGGCAGTATTTTTGCGCGCCATCTGCATCCCCGTCACCCCATTGATGAGGAAGGATTTTTGTATGTGGATTACAGCGTTACCGGATTGACTTTTTCTGGATTGATACCGTACTTGGCGATAGCCTGAGCCACCACTGAAACTGAAATCGCACCTTCATCGGCCAATGCCTTGAGTGCTGCAATCGTCACGAAGTAACGATTAACCTCAAAGAATTCGCGCAGTTTTGCACGGCTGTCCGAACGGCCAAAACCGTCTGTGCCCAACACTTTGTAAGTACGTTCTTTCGGAATGAAAGCACGGACTTGCTCAGCGAAGGTGCGCATGTAATCGGTAGCGACCACGATAGGACCAGTTGTACCTTGCAGCGATTGCGTAACGTGTGCGACACGCGGCGCATCGGCTGGGTGCAACATGTTCCAGCGTTCTACGTCCTGACCATCGCGCGCCAGCAGCGTGAACGATGGTGCGGACCAGACATCGGCCACAATGCCCCAATCGTCTTTCAACAGATCGGCCGCGGCGATGACTTCGCGCAGGATGGTGCCTGAGCCCATCAGTTGCACGCGGTTTTTCGATTTTTTCTCGCCTTCCTGCAGCAGGTACAAACCTTTGATGATGTCGGCTTCGGTGCCTGGTTTCAAACCAGGTTGTGCGTAGTTTTCGTTCATCAGGGTGATGTAATAGAACACGTCTTCCTGATTTTCGATCATGCGCTTCAAGCCGTCTTGCATGATGACTGCGACTTCATGTGCGAAGGTTGGATCGTAAGGGACGCAATTCGGGATAGTCGATGCCAGGATGTGGCTGTGACCATCTTCGTGCTGCAAGCCTTCGCCGTTCAATGTGGTACGACCAGCAGTGCCGCCGAGCAGGAAGCCGCGTGCGCGCATGTCGCCCGCTGCCCATGCCAGATCGCCGATGCGTTGCAGGCCGAACATCGAGTAGAACGTGTAGAACGGCACCATGATGCGGTTGTTGGTCGAGTACGAAGTTGCGGCTGCAATCCACGATGCCATCGCGCCTGCTTCGTTAATACCTTCTTGCAGAATCTGACCGGCTTTATCTTCGCGGTAGTAGCTGACCTGATCTTTATCGACCGGCTCGTACAACTGACCTTCGCGGTTGTAAATGCCGATTTGACGGAACAAGCCTTCCATACCGAAGGTACGGGATTCATCCACCAGGATCGGTACCAGACGCTGGCCCAGATTTGCGTCGCGCAACAGGATCGAGATGATGCGCACATACGCTTGCGTGGTCGAAATCTCGCGACCTTCTGCGGTTGGATCGAGGACGGCTTTAAATGCCGACAGTGCAGGCACCGGCAATTTTTCATCCGCTTGCATGCGACGCTGTGGCAGATAACCGCCGAGCGCAGCACGACGTTCGTGCAGATACTTCATCTCAGGTGCATCGTCAGCTGGTTTGAAGAATGGAATGTCGGCCAGATGTTCGTCAGCGATAGGCAGGTTGAAACGATCGCGCATTTCGCGCACTGCTTCATCGTCGAGTTTTTTGGTTTGATGCGCAGTGTTGCGCGCTTCGCCCGATTTGCCCATGCCATAACCTTTGACGGTTTTGACCAGCAGCACAGTCGGTTGACCTTTGTGTTCTTGCGCGATTTTGAAGCCGGCGTAAACCTTGTGTGGATCGTGGCCGCCGCGCAGCAAATGCCAGATATCGTCGTCCGACATGCGCGACACCATTTCCAGCAATTTTGGATGCTTGCCGAAGAAATGCTTGCGCACGTAGGCGCCATCCTTGGCTTTGTAATTCTGGTATTCGCCGTCCAGCGTTTCCATCATCACGCGCTGCAAAATGCCTTCTTTGTCTTTGGCCAGCAGTGGGTCCCAGTTGGAGCCCCAGATGATCTTGATGACGTTCCAGCCGGCACCGCGGAATTCGCCTTCGAGTTCCTGAATGATCTTGCCGTTGCCACGTACCGGGCCATCCAGACGCTGCAAGTTGCAGTTGACGACCATCACCAGATTGTCGAGCTGCTCGCGACCGGCGACGCCGATGGCGCCCATCGATTCGACTTCATCCATCTCGCCATCGCCGCAGAATACCCAGACCTTGCGGTTATCGGTTTTTGCGATTTCGCGTGCTTGCAGGTATTTAAGGAAGCGTGCCTGATAAATCGCCATCAATGGGCCGAGGCCCATTGACACCGTCGGGAACTGCCAGAAATCCGGCATCAGTTTTGGATGCGGATACGAGGACAAACCCTTGCCATCCACTTCACGACGGAAGTTGATCAATTGTTCTTCGCTCAAGCGACCTTCGAGGAAGGCACGAGCATAAACGCCAGGCGACGAGTGGCCCTGGATATATAACAGGTCACCACCGTGATCTTCGGTAGGGGCGTGCCAGAAATGGTTAAAGCCGGTGCCCAGCATATTTGCGAGTGACGCAAAGCTGGAGATATGACCACCCAGGTCACCGTCAACGCGGTTGGCCTTGACGACCATGGCCATCGCATTCCAGCGCATCCACGAACGCAGGCGTTCTTCGTATTCCTGGTTGCCCGGCGAGTTGTCGCCCATGTCGGCAGGGATGGTATTTACATATGCAGTGGTGCTGGAGAATGGAATTTGCGCGCCACGACGACGGGCCAGATCAATCAGGCGCTCCATCAGGTAATGAGCGCGGTCAGGGCCCTCGTTTTCGATCACTGCTTCGAGTGCATCCAGCCACTCTTGCGTTTCCATTACATCTGGGTCGTTGGCGGCTTGCGCCAATACCTGGTCGATTTGGGCTGACATCGTTTGTCTCCTGATTGATCTTTAATGCCGTTTTTTGTAAAAACGGGCGTCATTTTTAAAACTGATAACACATATAGTCCTGCAGATTGCGCCGAGTTTAACAGCTGTTTTTATTATTTTCAAATGGCGATATCATTTACCATAATGCGAAATTATGTCGCAAAGCAGCATTTTTAAAGGCTTTTAGCCCATTTTGAAAAATCGGATCAAGCTGCAAATCATGTCTTGAGCATAATAGCTTACGACTTTCTTACAAGGCTCAATCCGCTGCGTTTACATGCCCTGCTTTTCAGTCCCTTATAATCAGTCTTTCTGCTTAGTTACATTCTTACTCACCTTCTTAATCACTTTATCCATTCATGAGCGCACAAATCATTGACGGCAATTTGCTTTCCCAACAACTTCGCCAGGACGTGGCAGCCCGTGCCGCCGCGCTAACGGTCAAAGGCAATCAACCAGGCCTGGCTGTGATTCTGGTGGGCGCCGATCCGGCTTCGCAGGTTTATGTGCGCAACAAGGTCAAGGCATGTGAAGACAACGGCTTGTTCTCTTTAATGGAAAAATACGAAGCCGATCTGACCGAAGCCGCTTTGCTGGCACGCATTGCTGCACTGAACAATGATCCGAAAATTCACGGCATTCTGGTCCAGATGCCCTTGCCTAAACATATTGATCCGACCAAAGTGATTGAAGCAATCTCGCCGCGCAAGGACGTGGATGGCTATTCGGTATTGAGCGCCGGTGAATTACTGACCGGCTTGCCGGGTTTCCGCCCATGTACGCCTTACGGCTGCATGAAGCTGATCGAAAGCACAGGTACCAAAATCGCAGGCAAACACGCGGTAGTGATAGGTCGTAGCAATACCGTAGGCAAACCGATGGCATTATTGCTCTTGCAAGCCAACGCTACCGTCACCATCTGTCATAGTGGAACCGCCGATCTCGGCTATCACACACGTCAAGCCGACATCGTCGTGGCTGCCACCGGACGCCGCAACACGCTGACCGCCGACATGATCAAACCCGGCGCCATCGTGATCGACGTCGGCATCAACCGCGATGACAACGGCAAGCTGTGTGGCGATGTCGATTTCGCTGCAGCCAAGGAAGTCGCCAGCCATATCTCGCCAGTACCGGGAGGTGTCGGCCCCATGACCATTACCATGCTTCTGGTGAACACCATAGAAGCAGCAGAGAGAGAAACCAACTGATGAATATTGCCCTGAACCCGCTGCTGGATTTTTCCGATCTTCCACAATTCGAAGCCATCAAACCTGACTACATCGGTCCTGCGATCGACAGCCTGCTGGACCAATGCCGCACTGTCGTCAAGGAACTTGAAGAACCGATTGCGCAAGTGACATGGGAAAATTTTGTCGAGCCATTGGAAAACGTCACAGAAAAACTTGGCAGGGCGTGGGGCATCGTTGGTCACTTAAACGCCGTCGTCGATACGCCTGAATTGCGTGCTGTGTATAACGAAAATCAGCCCAAGATCACTGAGTTCTGGACCGAACTGGCGCAAAACCTGACGCTGTTTACTAATTACAAGGCGCTGCAACTCGGACCTGACTACGCCGGCTATTCAGTTGCACGCAAAAAAATCATTGAAAATGCCGTGCGCGACTTCCGCCTTGGCGGTGCCGAACTCACGGAAGAGCAAAAGCCGCGCTTTGCAGAGATTCAAGAAAAGCACGCTGCGCTCACTACAAAATTTTCTGAAAATATTCTCGACGCGACCAATGAGTACGCGCTCTTCATTGAGGATGAAGCAGAACTGGCCGGCTTGCCTGATGACGCAAAGCAGGCAGCGCGTGCTGCGGCAGAAAAAGATAGCAAGAGCGGCTATAAATTCACGCTGCACTTCCCTTCTTATTTCCCTATCCTGCAATACGCGGATAAACGCAACTTGCGTGAAACGATCTATCGCGCCAATGCGACCAAGGCATCCGAGCTCGCCAATCAACCGGCCTGGGACAATACACAAAACATCGTCGACATCCTGCAATTGCGCGATGAGGAAGCCAAATTGCTAGGCTATAAAAATTACGCCGAAGTATCGTTGGTATCGAAGATGGCGCAAACGCCGGATCAAGTCATCGCCTTCCTGCAAGACCTGGCCAAGCGCGCGCGTCCATTTGCAGAAAAAGATTTGACCGAGCTGCGCAGCTTTGCGCAAAAAGAACTGGGCATAGAAAAACTGGAAGCATGGGATGTCACCTATGCCTCGGAAAAACTGCGCGAACAGCGTTATGCGTTTTCCGAACAGGAAGTGAAACAGTATTTTCCTGAACCGAAAGTCATCGCCGGTTTGTTCCGCACAATTGAAACGCTGTTCTCGGTCGCGATCAAACCCGACAGCGCACCGGTCTGGCATCCGGATGTGAAGTTCTTCCGCATCGAAAAAGATGGCACGCTAATCGGCCAGTTCTATATAGATCTGTACGCACGCCAGGGCAAACGCGGCGGCGCATGGATGGATGATGCGCGCGGTCGCCGTCGTCTCGCAGAAACCAACGGTAAGGACGGCATCCAAACGCCCGTCGCTTACCTGACATGCAACTTCACCGAACCTGCAATCGTTAATGGCAAAGCCAAACCGGCGTTGTTCACGCACGATGAAGTGATTACGTTATTCCATGAATTCGGCCACGGCTTGCATCACATGCTGACGCGCGTCGAGGAGCTTGGCGTGTCGGGTATCTCCGGCGTTGAATGGGATGCGGTTGAACTGCCATCGCAATTCATGGAAAACTTTTGCTGGGAATGGGATGTGCTGCAGCACATGACGGCGCATGCCGATACTGGTGCTGCATTACCGCGCGCGTTGTTCGACAAAATGATCGCGGCGAAAAACTTCCAGTCTGGTTTGCAAACTTTGCGCCAGGTGGAATTCTCGCTGCTCGATATGCACCTGCATTACGATTACCAGCCTGCAGGCAAGCAAAGCGTACAAGAAGTCGTCAACGCGGTACGTGCACAAGTATCAGTCATGACACCGCCGGAATTCAATCGCTTCCAGCATTCGTTCGCGCATATCTTTGCCGGTGGCTACGCGGCCGGTTACTATAGCTACAAGTGGGCTGAAGTCTTGTCCGCTGATGCCTACGGCGCGTTTGAAGAAGCCGGCAAAGCCAGCGGTAATGTCCTGTCCGGTGATACAGGCGCGCGCTTCCTGCGCGAGATTCTGGCGATGGGCGGTTCACGACCGGCAATCGATTCATTCAAGGCCTTCCGTGGTCGCGAACCAACCATAGACGCCTTGTTGCGACACAGTGGCATGGCTGCCTGAAGTAGTTAAACAATCGGCTCATTCCATATCAATGAGCCGATTGTGCAACCGAGCTGTGACACAAAAAGTTTTATGCGAGAGTGGCAGTCTGTGAGTTGTAGTGCGTGAGTTCTAATGCAATAGTTTTCTTAAAACGATACACGGGACAAAAAGATGAAGAACGGTTTGCTGCCGCTGTCGCTACTGATCACATTGCTAGTTTCGACGCATGCCCATGCCCAGCTATATAAATGGGTCGCGCCCGACGGCAAGATCACCTATAGCGACACACCACCGCCATCGTCGGCAAAAAAGGTGGAAGAAAAGTCTGTCGCTAGCGGCCCATCTACCGTCGGCCTGCCATATGAACTCGCACAGGCCGTCAAAAGCAGTCCAGTCACGCTCTATACAACTGACAAGTGCGAAGCATGTATCGACGCGCGCAACTTGCTGACGACACGCGGTGTTCCGTTCGCAGAAAAAACCGTCAACACCAATGAAGAAATCGCGCGCCTGAAACAAGTCGGCGGTGATAAAAAATTACCCTTCGCGACCATCGGCTCACAAAAACAATCCGGCTTTAATTCCGAGTTATGGGATACCGCATTGACCAGCGCCGGCTATCCGGCCACTAGCCAGTTACCGAAGACCTATCGCAACCCGACACCTGAATCAGCTGCACCGAAAGCCAAGACAGCGGAAGCCAAGGCTGCTGTAGACAGCAAGCCCGCCGCAACGCCTACCGATACCCTGCCGGCTACCGGCAATGCGCCGCCGGGTTTCCGTTTCTGAACAAAACGTTTTTATTTAAAATCAGCCTGACCTTATGACGCGTATCGACTTTCACAGCAATGTTCCAGACAAAATCCTGTACGCATGCCGACTTGCGCGCAAGGCACGCAATGCGAATTTTCAACTGGTAATTCTGGCCAAAGATAGCGCGCAACTTGCTGCACTGGATGAAGCGCTGTGGACTTTTTCCGAACATGACTTTCTGCCGCATGTGATGATCGACGATGCGCTTGCCGCACAAACGCCAATTTTGCTGACCACCGAACAGGCGATGGAATCGCCGCATCATCAAATCCTGATCAATCTGTCAGATACCCCCCCCGAACACTTCGCGCGTTTTGAACGGATGTTTGAAGTGGTCGCCGCCGACGATGGCGACAAGGCATCAGGACGCGAGCGCTACAGTTATTACAAACAGCGCGGCTATCCGCTGACCCATTTTGTAGCTGAAAACTCATGAACAAACCCACACAGGATTCCGGCATCCCGGTCCTCACGGAAGTCATCGTGGCGCCAGCGCGCATTGTCTCGCCAGCCATGTCATCAACTGCGTCGTCAGTTGAAACACCAGCTGCATCAACATCTGTTCCACCTCAGGCATCAGCGCCGCAATATAACTTCTCACCGAATCAACCTTTCGCCCCCATTCCTGCATTCCTCACTGCACCTGCCGCACCCACTGCCTCCGCTGAATATCTGGCAGACATCCCCTTACTGCAAGTCGAAATCGAAACGCCGCTGGCGCCGGTAGAACATGCACCGATTAGCGGCTGGCTGGATGAAGAATGGACGCGAATAGAGCAAAAGATAAGTGAGCGCGTGCTCACCCAATTGCTGTCACGCATTGATACTGTGCTGGAAGAACGTCTGCAGCAAGTGCTTTCCGCCAGTCTGCAACGGGCAACGGAAGAAATCAAACAAGGATTGCAGCAGACTTTAGGCGAAGTCATCAGCGACGCGGTGGCGCAAGAAATCGACAATTTGCATTTTTCAAAAAAATAAAAAATTATCGAAATAATTTGTTTTAAAAACAAAAATTATATTTTTATAGATTTTTATATAAATTTTGACGATGTTATTGAACACATAAAAAATAGATATTTTCCTACAATGAAGCCATTGTTCAACACGCATGGCTGGAGATTGTAATGAAAGTAATTGTTTTGGGTTCAGGCATCATTGGTACCGCTTCCGCATGGTTTTTAAACAAGGCGGGGCATGATGTCACCGTGATTGATCGCCAACCTGGTGCCGCACAGGAAACCAGCTTTGCCAATGGCTGCCAGATTTCCGTCTCGCACGCCGAGCCCTGGGCCAATCCTGCCGCGCCTATGAAGGTCCTGAAATGGCTGGGCAAGGAAGACGCCCCGCTTCTGTATCGCTTCCGTCCCGAATGGTTGCAGTGGAAATGGGCCATGAACTTCCTGCGTGAATGCACGCCAGGCCGTACCAATGACAATATTCGCCAAATTGTCGCCATCTGCGAATACAGTCGCCAGACTCTGGTGGGCTTGCGGGCAGAAACAGGGTTGGAATACGACAACCTGAATCGCGGCATCCTGCATTTCTATACAGAACAAAAAGAATTCGATGATTCACTGCCTGCCGCAAAACTGATGCGCGATCTCGGTTGTCCACGCGACTCCATCAGCGCAGACGAAGTGGTCCGTATCGAACCTGCATTGGCCAGCATACGCGACAAGATAGTTGGTGGCGACTTTACCGCCAATGATGAGTCGGGTGATGTCTACAAATTCACTTCCGGCCTGGCGAAAAAATCAGCTGCAGCCGGCGTCAACTTCCAGTTCAACACTACGGTCACCCGCCTGCTCACCGAAGGTGCAGGTGCCAGCGCCAAGATTACAGGTGTAGAAGTCATCAACCCGGACGGTCGCCACGAAATCCTGCGTGCCGATGCCTTTGTATTGGCGATGGGTAGTTTTTCTACCGCGTTGGCAAAACCATTGGGTATCGATTTGATGATTTATCCGGGCAAGGGATATTCGGCAACTTACAACGTGACCGATCCATCCGCCGCACCATCGGTCTCGCTGACTGACGACGGCTACAAACTGGTGGTCTCGCGCCTGGGCGATCGCTTGCGCGTGGCAGGCACTTGCGAATTGAATGGCTACACGCGTGAACTCAATACTGCGCGTTGCGAAGCGATCACGCGCCGCACACGCGAATTGTTCCCGGGTGCCTGTGATTATGACAATCCGGTGTACTGGACTGGCTTGCGCCCGTTGACGCCATCGAATGTTCCTTACATAGGCAAGACCAAGTTCAGCAATCTATTCCTGAATACCGGTCACGGTACTCTGGGCTGGACCATGGGTTGCGGTTCTGGTCGCGCAGTTGCAGAAATTATTTCCGGGCTCAAGCCGGAAGTGGATTTCAAATTCACCGGCATGGAATACAAGCCGTCGGGTCGCATCCTGACCGCGCAATCAGTACCTGCCTGAAAAATTGCTTGACCTCTATGTTCAATAAAAAGGCTGCGTGTGATTGCACGCAGCCTTTTATATCTGAAACAAACGCAGGCTTATTTTTCGATTCGAACCTGCACTGCGGCAGCCTTTTCATCAAAGGCAATCCGCGTATCGAACTTGGCGCGCTTCATTGGGAAGCGAGATTGAAAATGCCGGACATTGCCCGAACCTGAAATCGCACGCCTCACGAATTGATAGTAGGCATCCATGTCGACAACATGGACCACCAGGAAATAATCGTAATCGCCGGAAACGAAGTAACACTGCATCACTTCCGCTTCCTTGTTCATGCGCGTCTCGAATTCCACCATGCGCTCGTCCTGCTGATTCTCCAGTGACACCTCCAGAAACGCCAGCATGCCGTAGCCCAGTGCAAAAGGATCTATCATCGCCACGTCGGCCGCGATGATGCCAGCCTCACGCATGTCACGTATCCGACGCAGACAAGTGGGCTGCGAAATATGCACGGCGTCGGCCAGCGTGCGCGTCGGCGTTTGATTGTCTTTCTGCAGCATGTTCAACAGCTTGCGATCGACTTTGTCCAGAGTATGAAGTTTAGGCATAGGAATCGTGTAAATCAAAATCATGTAAATCAGGGAAAAAACGCTTTACGTCGCAATTTCTTCTGTTGTAAGGTCTTTGTCTTGAGAGGCATGCATGGCCAGTGTTGCAGCTACTCTGTACTTTTACAATCCTCAGGAGAAAATATATGCAGTTCAAGAACAGAATGATTCCGTTGGCCGGCCTGATCGCATTTGCACTCGCAGGCACTGCTTCGGCGCAGGAGCAGATTATCAAGATCGGCAGCGTCGCGCCTATCACCGGCACCGATGCACACATGGGCAAGGATAATGAAAACGGTGCCAGAATGGCGGTCGAAGATTTGAACGCCAAAGGCGTCACCATAGCCGGCAAGAAAGTGAAATTCCAGCTGCTGGCTGAAGACGATGCAGCTGATCCTAAACAGGCAACTGCCGCTGCGCAAAAACTTGTAGATGCAAAAGTAGCGGTCGTGATCGGCCATCTGAATTCAGGCACCACGATTCCTGCATCACGAATTTATTCGAATGCCGGCATTCCGCAAATTTCGCCATCGGCCACCAATCCAAAATATACGCAGCAAGGATTCAAAACCGCCTTCCGCGTGGTTGCCAATGATGCGCAATTGGGCCAGGTACTTGGTCAGTACGCCGTCAAAACACTGGGTGGAAAAAGTATCGCCGTCATCGATGACCGCACTGCTTACGGCCAAGGCGTCGCTGACGAATTCGCCAAAGGTGTCAAGGGTGCAGGCGGCAGCATCGTCGCGAGCCAGTACACCAACAACAAGGCAACCGACTTCAACGCCATCCTGACCTCGATCAAGTCCAAGAAACCCGACATCATTTTCTTTGGCGGCATGGATGCGGTTGGCGGCCCGATGATGCGTCAGATGAAGCAGCTCGGCATTGCTGCCAAGTTCATGGGCGGCGATGGTATCTGTACCGGCTCCCTGCCGGGTCTGGCAGGCGATGCGCTGGGTGACAATCAAGTTATCTGCGCTGAAGCTGGCGGTGTTCCTGAAGCGCGCAGAAAAGGTGTGGAAGACTTCCGCGCTGCTTACAAAAAACGCTTTGGTGTTGACGTGGTCTACACCGCGGCTTATGCCTACGATGCAACTTTCGCCGCAGTCGAAGCCATGAAAAAAGCCGGCTCGACCGAACCTGCAAAATTCTTGCCTGAACTGGCGAAGATTAACTATCCAGGCATCACCGGCGCGATTGCTTTCGATGGCAAAGGTGACATCAAGGACGGCACGCTGACACTCTATACGTTCAAGGGTGGCAAACGCGAACTAGTGGCTGTTACCAAATAAATTCGTTCACGTTTCATTTACGTTTCATGCAAGCCTCGCGCTAAAACCGCGAGGCTTTTTTATTGCTGCAGTAAATCAAATAATGTGTAGATCAAATAATTTGCTGAAGAAGCAATTTGAAGAGACAAAAATAAAGCGCTCCGAAGAGCGCTTTATTTTTGAGCTAATGCGGATGCAGTATCAAATTTACTAGAACGTCGCCGGAGAATTAACCCACAAGACCTTGGCGACCACATCGCCAACATTGCTATAACCATGCGGCACATTACTGGCAAACGTAAACACGTCACCCGGGCCGATGATATAACTGTCCTCGCCCAAACGCAGTTCCAGCATACCTTCCAGTACATAACCAACTTCTTCACCGACATGCTCGATCTGGCCATCACTGGCTGCACCCGGTTCCACTATATGTATATTCGCCTGCAACAAACCGCCGCGCGTCGGCAATACCAAACGCTCCATCGAGATGCCACCAGTCTTGATGACAGGTCGCTCGCCTAACCGCAGCACCGGCCCTACTGCCGGCATTTCTTCCGACATCAAAGTCGAAATATTGGTATCCAATGCCATCGCCAGTCTGTGCAACATCGCCAGTGATGGCGTCGCCGTGCCGCGTTCAATCTTGGATACCAGGCTTTCTGAACATGCTGCTTTTTGCGACAACTGCATCAAGGTCATGCCTGCCACCAGACGGGTATGCCGCAGCCGCACACCCAGTCCGGAAACGGATGCCTTTTTTTCGGCAGCTTCGGTGCTTGAGACAGGATGGCGTTTCATCTGCAATTTCTCTATTCGTTAAAAAACTGGTGCGAACTTTCAGCGCTGCTATCGATTTGCCAGTTCGACCACTGTGTATGCGAGGGCTTGCACGCCCAGATATAAATCTTCAGGCGCGGTTTCCTCGGCGGCATTGTGACTGATTCCACCCTTACTTGGCACAAAAATCATCGCCGTCGGGCAATGCTCGGCCAGATACATGGCATCGTGAAATGCACCTGAGGTCAATCTTTGCGGTTCACCACGTCCGGCCAGATGACCGGCCCGGACGCACGCGCGTTCGATCAAACTCAACATATCAGCCGGAAAATGGGTAGGCGGACGCGAGAAAAAACACTCGTAGGAAATATTGCCGCGCCATTGATAAGCAGTAGTGATCTTGGTCAAGTACAACTCGAAGCGCGCAAGCACTTCGGCATCGACACAACGCACATCGATCGTGAATTCTACTTTGCCGGGTATCGTGTTCACCGAATTCGGGCCTACCTGCCAACGTCCCAGCGTCAACCGCAAATTACTGGCGGCTTCTTTGGCAACATACACATACAACTGCTGCGCGATAGCAACAGCAGCCATCATCGCATCGCTCCGTTCATCCATAGGCGTGGTGCCGGCATGCGCCGCCATGCCTGTACATTCCACCTTGTACCAGCGCACACTCTGGATACCGGTCACAACACCGAGCGCGGCATGCGCGCGTTCCAGAACCGGGCCTTGTTCTATGTGCAGTTCGACACAGGATGCTATCGGCAGTGCAAGCGCTCTGCGCGTGACGTCGGCAGACGCCAGCAATGCCACATCGACCGCATCGCCAAATGTGATGTTGTCTCCATCACGCACTTCACGATACGCTGGCAAACGCGACGGATCGACAAAAGCGCTGGAACCCATCGCACCGGGACCGAAGCGACTACCCTCTTCATTCGTCCACGCGACCACTTCAATCGCGCGACGGGTCGTAATACCGGCATCGTTCAACGCGGCGATTACTTCCAGCCCCGCCAACACGCCATACGCACCATCCAGCTTGCCACCCACCGGTTGCGTATCGGCATGGCTGCCGGTCAGCACCGACGGCAAGTCGGTAGTGCCAGGTCTACGGAAAAATAAATTCGCACATTCATCGGTCTCTACTACGCAACCTAAGGCACGGGCGGTATCAATAAGATGGCGACGTGCATCCAGATCAATTTGCGTCAAGGTCTCGCGCGCCACGCCGCCATCGTCGCGGCCACCGAAAGCTGCCAGCGCCGCGATTGCATTCTGCAAGCGCTGGTTATTGATACTGTCCTGTGCCTTCTCGGCTGCAGAAGTTGATGCATCCTGTATTGGTTGAGTCATCATGATGTCCTGTTCAGTTGTGCGACGCGAAAACGCGTTCGAGTAAATTTGCTGCCGACAGTGCGCGTGCATCACCCCAGCGCGGACCAGTCAAAGTCACACCCAGCGGCATGCCGCCCGGGCCATTTCCCAAGGGAACGTGCACGCAAGGATTGCCAAGCAGCGACCACATGCGATTGAAAATTGGATCACCGGTAGCGGCGAGTCCTGCGGGTGCCTCCCCCTCGGTACTTGGAGAAAGCAGGATATCCACCTTGTCGAACACCACAGCGACCATCTGGCGAGATGCCGCCGCCAGAGCCTGAGCCGCCACATACGACGTCCCATCGATGGTCTTACCTGCTTGCAGCAAAGCGGCAAAAGCATCGCTAAAGCCTTCGGGATGCGTGCGTGCTTCTGGCGCAAATGCAGCGGCGGCCTCATAACCCATGATGCGAATTTGCGCATGGGTGAGTCCCCCGCAAGGTGCAGGCAAATCGACGTCGCTGATGACCGCGCCGGCGTGCTCCAGCAAGCGTGCGGCTTGTTCCAGCATGGCGCGCGCGCCGTCGCTTGCGCGATCCCAATGCGGCGTACGGCATATACCGATACGCAATGTTGACGGCACCGCATCTGTATTCAAACCGTCAGATAAAGGCAGTCGCGCCAGTGCGCCTACGAAAAAAGCTGCGTCACCCACACTGCGTGTCAACACGCCTACCGTATCCAGACTCGGCGACAGCGATTTGATTCCCGCCAGTGACAAAGTGCCATAAGTCGGTTTGTAACCGACCACGCCGCAATACGCAGCGGGCCGAATAATCGAACCCGCAGTTTGCGTGGCGAATGCCGCAGGCACCATACCGCAAGCAACTGCAGCCGCAGAACCGCTGGATGATCCGCCAGGCGTATGGTCGCCAATCCCACGCGGATTGCGCGTGGGCCCGGGACGGAAAGTGGCGAACTCGGTCGTCACGGTTTTACCCATGACGACGGCACCGGCACTGCGTATGGCGGCAACACACGCGGCGTCAAGCACGGGCCGATGATTTTCATATATCGGCGAGCCGTAGGTAGTCGGCATATCTGCCGTATCCATCAAATCCTTGACCCCGACGGGCAAGCCGTACAGCAAACCCTCATGTACGCGGGCATCCAGTTGACGCGCCTGTGCTATGACTTGCGCAGCATCGAAGTATTGCCACGCGTGAACCGAAGGTTCCAGTTCTTCGATGCGCGCGATGCCGGCACGTGCGACTGTTTCTACTGATATCTCACGGCGCGCAATACATGCCGCCAATTTCTTCAAGGACAAGGTAGCGTAATCTTTCAAGTAACTTCCCCTGTTCAACCGAAGTAAGCGGACCGTACATCGTCATTGCTGGCCAATGCTTCAGCCGTGCCTTGCGCCATGACGCGGCCCTGCGACAATACGTAACCATAGTGTGAAATCGCCAGCGTCTGGCGCGCGTTCTGCTCCACCAGCAGCACCGTGATGCCCATCGCGTTGATCTGCTTGATGACCTTGAAATTTTCTTTGACGTAGAGCGGCGACAAACCCAGCGAAGGCTCATCGATCACCAGCAATTTCGGCTCCGCCATCAAGCCGCGCCCTATAGATACCATCGCCTGCTCGCCGCCCGACATGGTGCCGGCCAACTGGGCCGCCCTTTCCTTGAGGCGCGGGAAAATTTCATAAACACGTGCCAGGCGCTGCGCCACGACAGACTTGTCAGTGACAAGAAAGGCACCCAAGGCCAGATTTTCAGCCACGCTCATGCGCGGAAAAACCTTGCGGCCTTCGGGTATGCAAGAGATGCCGCTGGCAATAATTGCATGGGTTTTTTCTCCGGCCAGATTGCGCCCATTCCACAGGATTTCGCCCTGGCGCGGCGGCGTCAGGCCCAGGATAGAGCGTATCAGCGTGCTCTTGCCGGCACCGTTGGCACCGAGGATGCAGGTGATTTTTCCAGGTGCCACGTCGATAGATACATCGTGCAATACATTTACCTTGTCGTAACCGGTAGTCAGTCCTTTGACGCTTAAGTTACTCATTCGTCTTCTCCCAGATAAGCAGCCTGCACATTCGGGTCGGCAGTGATTTCCGCGTAAGTACCCTCGGCAATTTTTTTGCCGTAGTTGAAAACGATGCAGCGATCGGTAATGCGTTTGATCACATTCATTTCATGTTCGATCAACACCACGGTCAGATTCGACAGCTTGCCGCGTACTTGCAGGATGTCATCCATCAGCGCTTCGGTTTCATCGTGCGTCATGCCGGCCGATGGTTCGTCGAGCAGCAACAGGCGCGGTTCGCTCAACAAGGCGCGACAGACTTCAATGCGGCGTCTATCGATCATGGTGAAGGTTTCCACCGGCTCGAACATGCGCGCCACCAGCGGTGGACTGAAGATATTCAGCAATGCTTCAACCTTGGCGACATAGGCGTCGTACTCGGCACGGAAGGCCTTGCGACGAAACAGATTGAAGAACAGGCCGTGCTGCATGTGCTGATAATCACCGATGACGATGTTGTCGAACACCGTCAAGGGCAGCGACAGACGCGAACGCTGGAAGGTACGCGCGACGCCGCTGCGATAGATTTCCTGCGGCGTCTGGCCTATTACTTCGCGCCCCTGATACGCGATGCTGCCGCTGCTGGCCTTGTACAAGCCGGTCAGCACATTGAAAAAAGTCGTCTTGCCGGAGCCGTTGGGGCCCAGCAGTCCCAGCACTTCGCCTTCAACTATGTGCAGATTCAATTGATCGAGTGCGGTCAGACCGCCGAAACGCATGGTGACATCGTGCGCAGTCACCAGGATGTTCGCGCTTGTAGCGGCGATGCTGGCTGCCTGGATTGCTGGATTCGTTTCTGAACTCATGATTGCGCTCATGGGGCCACCTTCCGGGAAAAGAAGAGTCGTGTTTTGCGCGGCAACAGACCATCCGGACGGAACAGCAAGATGGCAATCACCAGACCCGCGTACAACAGGACCCGATACTCTTGAATGAACTGCAGTTTTTCCGGCAGCATCATGACGATGATCGCGGCCGGAATCAGACCGATGACATTACCGAGGCCGCCCAGAATCGTGATCGACAAGAGCAATAGCGAATCGGCAAACGTGAAGTTGTTCGGCGCGATAAAGCCGACCATCATGGCGTAAATACTGCCCGCCACGCCAGCGAACAAGTTGCCGAGCGTGAAGGCAATCACTTTCCAGCGCACGATATGCAGACCGAAGGTAGATGCTGCGGTTTCATCGGTACGTACCACGTCCATGCTCAAACCTACCCACGAACGTTCCAATGCCTTGATCAACACAAAAGCACAGACGAATAGCAGCAAGCTCAACAACACGTAGTTCACATAAAAGGAAAATTCGACACCGAACAAAGTGAAGTTTTCGTTGAAGGCGTGGCCAAATAAAGTCATGCCTGGCACTTGCAAACCTTGCGGGCCACCGAGTACGTCATTCACCTCAATGAAGGTTTTGAAGAGGATGCCGAATGCAATCGTGACCAGTGCTGCATAGTGTCCACGTGTGCGCAGCACCGGCCAGATCAGGATGGAACCGATGATCGCGGTAACTATCCCGGCGATGGCGATATTCACCAGCGATGGCAAGCCGGTATGCGCGGCCAACACTGCGGTGGTGTAACTACCGATACCGAAGAAAGCGGCGCCGGAAAAATTACTCACGCCGGAAAAACCAAACTGCAATGTCAAACCCATGCAGGCAACCGCATACAAGAGCACGCCGCCTATCATCAGCAACACAAAGTGACTATCGTAGAACGCTGCCACTAATGACAATGCGGCCAACAATGACCAGACACGCGCCAGACCGGGACGGCTGGTCGCCGCCTGTTCTATGCGCTTTACCGTACCCAGTTTTTTGCCCAGCAAAGTCAACATCAAGGCCAAGACGATCAATCCACCGACCGCCAGTTCCGACTCTGCATGCAGGAAGAGCCACATGTAGAAACTGATGCCCAGCGTCGCAAGGGTCAGCACCAGCGCTGCTGATTTTTTATTCAATTCAATGTCTTTCATATCAGACCCGTTCGCTAGATTTTTCGGCTATCAGCCCGGTTGGTTTCCAGGCCATCAACATAATGACAACTGCAAATGCGAAGACATCCTTGTAAGCACTCGGGATATTCGGAATCAATGCGGGCAAGGTCGCGCTGCCCAGCACCTGCAGGCCGGCGAACAGGAAGCCGCCGATGATTGCGCCGTAAATATTGCCCAGACCACCAAGGATTGCGGCTGCAAAGCCGATCACGCCCAGCAACAAACCTACGTTGAAGTTAATCTCGTTGTAATACAGGCCATTCATGACACCAGCCAGTGCAGCCATTGCCGAACCTAGGGCGAAGGTCAGCAACACCACTGCTTCAAAGTTGATACCCATCAGCCTTGCGGTTTCACCATCCTGCGCGACGGCACGGATTGCCATGCCGAGGCGAGTGCGTGTAATTAAAAAGTGCACGCCTGCGATGACAGCCAGGCCGCTCAGTAAAAGAATCACATTGTCTGCGCGCAAGGCAAAGCCGCCGATATCGATGGAACCTGTAGGCAGCAGCGCAGGAAATGGCTGCGAATTCGAGCCGTCCGGGTAGAACAAGCGCACTGCTTCGCGCATGACCGTACCCAGCATCAGCGTCGCTAGCAGGGTATTCAGCGCCGGCGCTTTACGCAGCGGCAACACCAGCCATTTGGCAATCGCGGCACCCAGCAATCCGGTCACAAATACTGCGGCCAGCACGACTGCCAGCAAGCGTATCCAGGGAGAGCCTATGTCCAGCATCAGTACCCCGGTTGAGGCGGCAAGACCGGCAAACGCGCCGACCATCAACGTATCGCCATGCGAAAACTTGATGACATCCAGCACACCAAAAAACAAGGTAAAACCGACCGCGACCATGGCGTAAATCATGCCTAGCATCAGTCCGTTAAATATATATTGGCCGACTACACTCATCGCTCTCTCCGTTTGTATCCAATCAGGCTGCAGGCCGGACGCTCGTCTGGCCTGCAACTTCGTACTTACTTCACTTCAGCTTTACTTGCCGGCTAATTTGCGCTTGCCGCTGGCATAGAGGCTGTCTTCCCAGATCACCCATTTGCCATCCTGGACCACGTACTTGGTGACCAGCGGCACGATGTTTTGACGGTGATCATCGAAAGTCACTTTGCCGATCAAGGTATCGACGTCCTTGGTTTTGTTCAGTGCATCGCGAACTTTCTTGCGATCCGGGCCGACTTTTTCCACTGCGTCCATGATCAAATTGGCGGCTGCATAGGAGAACGTGCCGTAAGCTTCAGGCGGTTCGCTATACTTTTGCTTTTGATATTGGGCAGTGAAGAACAAGCCGCCTGGAATTTTTTCCCATGGTGCGCCTTCGAGGAATGCCAGCGACCCTTCAGCCACCTTCTCACCTACACCCGTAATGTAAGCGTCCGACTTGATGCCCGAGGTACCTTCAAACTGTGCCTTGATACCCAGCTTTTCCATTTGTGTACGGATACGTACGCCCAGTGGTGTCAGGCCACCGAAATAGACAACATCCGGTTTCAATTCACGTATTTTGGTCAGCTCGGTGCTGAAATCCTGCTGATCCGCAGTCACGCCAAATGTACCCAGCACTGTCGCGCCATTCTTTTTCAGGTATTCGGAAAAATACTTGTTATGGCCTTTGCCGTAGTCTGTGGTGTCGTGAATGATGGCGAATTTCTTGTAACCCTGTGCCGCCATGAAGTTGGCAGCCACTTCGCTCTGGTTAATCATCGTGCCGTTAACGCGATGTACTTCCTTGAAGTCATTACCGTAAGTAATTTCAGGCAGCACCGCGCCCCAGACGATAACCGGCAAACCGAAGCGGTTGTACACACCGACCGTACCCATCGCGACTGCGGAGCAGAAATGCGTCACACCGGCAATGATGTTTTTATCAGCTGCGATTTTGGTCGCGACCTGTACGCCTACATTCGGGCGACACTCATCATCCTGTACGACCAACTCATAGGTGTATTTCGCTTTCGGATCGGCATTGCGGAGTCGCACCGCCAGATCCGCAGAATTGCGTCCACCCAAACCGATGGAAGACGTGCCGCCAGTCAGCGGGCCTACAAACGCGATCTTCACAACATCTTTGGCAGATGCCGGCGTTCCCAGCAAGCTCATGCCCACGGCGGCACACAGTGCAGCTGTCTTTAATACTGTCTTGGTATTAACCACATTTATCCCCTTTAAAATGGATGGACTGTAACAATTCAAGTTACTTGAATATTAATATCAGCAAAAATCTCATAATTCAAGTAGCTGGAATTATGTGCAGCAAAAACCATACCAATCGGAATTCAGGCAATTCCACGTAAATCGGCGCCCAGTTGGTGCAGGAAGCGTTCCTTCATCACCCATTCAGGGGCAAGCAGAGTCGATGGCATCGAACTGGCGCATAGATGCACTGATTCTGGGTTATTAAAATGAAATCGCAGAACGTATGTAAAACGCCACACGTAGCCTATTAAAAATAGAACAAGGCTGGAAGTCGATCTGTATGGACGAAAAAAAAGCGCTCCGAAGAGCGCTTTTTTATTTTGCGTCACTTATTTTAAAGTCAGCATCCATTTAACCAGGGTGCGCGCTTCCGCTTCGCTTACCTGACCATTGGCTGGCATAGGGACAGTGCCCCAGACACCACTACCGCCCTTCAGCACTTTTTGCACCAGTTTGTCTTCTGCACCTTTTTGACTGGCATATTTGGCGCCAATATCCTTGAATGCCGGACCCAGCACCTTATTGTTCACTGAATGGCAAGCCATGCAGTTTTTTGCTTTTGCCAGATCGGCATTGGCCAGCGCACCATTCGATACACCTGCAACCAGAAACAAACCCAACAACAAAGTACGCTTCATGCTTTTCTCCACTATATTGATCGGCGCCATTCTACCGCTTTTGCTGCACACGAAAGCTGCCCTGCAATCATACAACGCGAATCCTACAGCACCGTTGACGACAGCAATTGACCGTTACACATTTTCACAATATGCTGGCCCGAAAAAGGAGAAGTCATGCCGCTCATCATCGTTATCGTATTGCTATCGGCTTTAAAATATTTTGAAGTCGGCCCACTCGAAAATCTATCGTGGTGGTGGATAGCGGGCTTGTTTGCCGTTGCCTTCCTCTGGTTTGAATTTTTCGAGCACATGCTGGGTCGCGACAAGCGACAGGCGCATGAACAACTGGAAAAAGCGCGCAAGGAACGTGTGAAAAAAACATTCAAATAGCGCTTTTACATCAAAAATTATTATTTGGATTTATTAGCGAGGCAATGCGAACGTGTTTGATCCTCAAGCGCCGTGCCTCTTGCATTTGCCAAAGACTTGTCAAAATAAACGGCATTGATCGCATCCTTCTTTTCCTGCGGAGAAATCCCTTTAACACCGCGCATCAGCTCCAGCGTTTTTTCAGGTGACATCCCCTGATCACGCCATGCTGCAATTGATTTGACCATGGATGCATAACTAAAACAGTAAGATTGCTGGTCGATTTTTGTATTAGCTTGAGCCGTAGCAGAGGCAAGTACGAGCACTAATGTGGCGATGATGGTTTTCATGGGTTCCCTTGGTTCGGTAAGCCACTATACAGACATCACAGCACTACACCAACTTGATTAAAACCAATGAAATTATCCGCCGCCATCCCTATCATTCGAATTTTTTCCGTAGACAAAGCGAAAGAGTTTTATCTGGATTTTCTCGGATTCACGCTGGACTGGGAGCATCGCTTCGGCGAAGATTTCCCCTTGTATGCGCAAGTCACACGCTCGGGACTGACTCTGCATTTGAGCGAGCATCATGGTGACGCGACGCCTGGTTCCGGCATATTCATTCCTGTAGAAGATATAGTTGCGCTGCATAAGGAACTTCACGCGAAAGATTACAGGTACGCCAAACCAAGCATCGAAACCGTCGACTGGGGACGTCTGTTGCAAATCATGGATCCGTTTGGTAATCGTCTACGTTTCTGTGAAACTTCGGAAGATTGATAGTCAACTGCGCCAAGACTGCGGCCCGCGCGCTTCTCTTGCGGTGAGTCAAACCAGGCAAACGATACAAATAGAAAAATAGAACATGAATAGAAACAAGTTTTCGACTGAAGAAATTGCGGCAGTCTATAAAGCGATTTGCGAACGTCGCGATATGCGGCATTTTGTGTCGGCTCCGCTGGAAGAAGGTCAATTGCAACGCTTCGTACAGGCTGCGCATATGGCACCGAGTGTCGGCCTGATGCAGCCTTGGCGCTTCATACGTATCACCGATATGTCATTGCGTACCGCGATTCAGCAACATGTGGAGCAGGAGCGCATTGCCACAGCAGATGCGCTGGGTGAACGTTCCAGCGAATTTATGCGACTGAAAGTAGAAGGCATACTGACGTGCGCGGAAGTGCTGGTTGTCGGCTTGATCGAAAATCGGGAAAAATACATTTTTGGACGCCGTACCATACCCGAAATGGATCTGGCCTCGGCGAGTTGCGCAATACAGAATATGTGGCTGGCAGCCAGAGCGGAAGGTATAGGTCTTGGATGGGTATCTCTGTTCGATCCGAAAATACTGCGCGAACTATGCGGCATGCCCAGCGACAGCCAACCCATTGCGGTCCTGTGCTTAGGTCACGTACAAGATTTTTATCCCGCACCCATGCTGGAAATCGAGGCATGGGACAATAGAAAAGCAGTCGGCGAAGTCTTGTATGAAAACACCTGGATAACTAAAGAACCATGATCACCACTGATACAGCGATGTGATTTTAGATCACATACGAAATCGGGTGGCCGGCACAATTGTTTCAGCGATCTGTCACGTCGCTTTGCTTGTTCGCGCTACGTCGATCCTCTTTTCTTCTGCATACATAATCACCTCTTCTATCGTTGTGCACGAGTTGAGTCGAGCGACGTGCCTTGTTCAACACTTGCCCCACATACTGAATATCTGTCTCGATCAAGGAAATCCTTTTCACCTTTTCCTCCGAAACAGCCAGATCAACAAGCGAGCGAAGCGCGTTGATATACAACTGCCGATTGTGAACCTTCAAATTACAAAAGGCAGTTGCCAACTCTATAATTGCATTCTCTGTGCGGTTCATGATCGGACCTACAAGTGATTAAATTAAAAACCGTGTCCAACGCTTGATCTGGCGCTTTGCAGTTCCGCAGCCATCACTCATTTATCTCTATTCGAGTGAGCGATCGAGAAGACTTCTGTCACGCATCAACTAACGGATTCCCGCCTCATGCAGTTTCTGTAGTTGCTGCGCTGTCAGCGCACTGTCAGTACGTTTTTGCGCCTCTAGATAATTTTCGAACATTTGCTTTTGCAGATTACCTTTCATTTCATATGCTTTGCGGGCTGCCTGCTCATCCAGTTTTCCGTCGCGATAAAAATTACCGGATTGAAAATTCTGCTCATGCATTTTTTCCATCAGCGTCCACTGCTTTTGACGAAAGTCCCTTTGAATATTGATGATCTTGTTACGCTGCTCCTCTGTCAGATCCGGAATGTTGTATCCCCAACGGCCAGACCCATATCCTCCCATCATCCCCAAGCCATCGCAGCCCATCTGTCCCGGAGCGACACCCATCATGCCCGGTCCCATGCCGGGGCCACCTGGATGGGGCTGCATCCCTGCAGGCTGGGACCAAACCGACGCAGTCGACAGCAGACTAGAAACGAAAATTATCCAGGTTCGCTTGTTCATGAATTGAGCTCCATAGGCTTAAAAATCCGCTCGCCACAAACAATGTAGCAACAGATAATTTTTGTTATTGAAGTTTGATTTGGTCAAACGACACGATCGATCAACTTGTTTTTTTAACTATATTGTGAAAATTGAAATAAACAAGCTGAGTTTCGTGATCTCGGTTGATCCAGATCATTGCTCTGCAAGCGACGCAGGATCGCAGTGCACCTACGGCGAGGCGAACAAACATTTTTCGGGTTATTTTTTAGGCCAGGCATGAAATATTAGCGCTCGCCGAAGGAAGCAACGTGCAATAGAGAGACTGCACGGCATGCTCTGCACGAAGGGCGAATCAGTTTCATCCATATGCAAAACTCCGTATGCACCGGACAATGCTGCGTCATGGCTGGGCACGGGCAAGCAATCCCATACATGCAGATTTTTGGATAACAGACGTAGGTGAAGAACGTACGCAAAAAAAAGCCGGATAAGAATCCGGCTTTTTTATATATTCATATTCAGCTTCTTAATAGCATCAGCCGGTAACTGCACCTTTGCTTGCAGTCGATGCCAGCGCTGCATATTTGGCCAGCACGCCGCGTGTATAACGCGGTGCAGGTTGCTTCCAGTTGGCGCGACGACGGGCGATTTCTTCTTCCGGCACGTTCAACTGGATCAAGAGTTTATGCGCATCGATGGTGACCGAATCGCCTTCTTCAACCAGACCGATCAGGCCGCCCACGAATGCTTCCGGCGACACGTGACCAACCACCATACCCCAGGTACCGCCTGAAAAACGGCCGTCGGTAATCAAGCCGACTGATTCACCCAAGCCCTGGCCGACCAGTGCCGAGGTTGGTGCCAGCATTTCCGGCATGCCTGGACCACCTTTTGGTCCGAGGTAACGCAAGACCAGCACATCGCCAGCCTTGATTTTTTCCGCCATGATCGCGTCCATTGCCGAGTATTCGTCATCGAATACGCGTGCCGGTCCGGTGATCACAGGATTTTTCAGGCCGGTGATTTTTGCAACGCAACCTTCAGGCGACAGATTGCCTTTCAGGATCGCCAGGTGACCTTGCGCGTACAAGGCCTTGTCGATGGTGTGGATCACATCCTGGTCTGCACGCGGCACCGATGGAATGTCTGCCAGCGCTTCTGCGACAGTTTGACCGGTGATCGTCATGCAATCGCCGTGCAACAAGCCTGCATCCAGCAACACTTTCATCACTTGCGGAATACCACCCGCCTTATGCAGATCGGTTGCCACGTATTTACCGGATGGTTTCAGATCGCAGATGACCGGCACTTTTTGACGCATGCGTTCAAAGTCGTCGATGGTCCAGTCGATTTCCGCTGCATGGGCAATCGCCAGGAAGTGCAACACGGCATTGGTCGAACCGCCGGTTGCCATGATGACGGCTACTGCGTTTTCGATTGCCTTGCGGGTCACGATGTCGCGCGGTTTCAAATCGTTCTTGATGGCTTCTATCAGCACGCGTGCGGATTCTGCAGCGGAGCCGACTTTTTCATCGTCAGGATTGGCCATGGTCGATGAGTATGGCAGGGCCAGACCCAACGCTTCGAACGAAGATGACATGGTGTTCGCCGTGTACATGCCGCCGCAGGAGCCGGACGATGGGCAGGCATTGCGTTCAATGCCGTCGAAGTCTTCTTGCGACATGCGGCCGGCAGTGAATTCACCAACCGCTTCAAATGCGGAAACGATGGTCAGGTCCTTGCCTTTCCAGTTGCCCGGCTTGATGGTGCCACCGTAGACATAAATACTTGGCACGTTGGTGCGCAACATGGCGATCATGCCGCCTGGCATATTCTTGTCGCAGCCGCCGATGACGAGCACGCCATCCATCCACTGGCCGTTGACGGCGGTTTCGATACAGTCGGCAATGACTTCGCGCGAAATCAGCGAATACTTCATGCCTTCGGTACCCATCGACATACCGTCGGAAATCGTCGGCGTACCGAACACTTGCGGATTACCACCGGCATCCTTGACTGTCTTGATTGCGATATCAGCCAGTTTTTGCAAGCCGGAATTACATGGCGTAATCGTCGAGTGACCGTTGGCGATACCGACCATAGGCTTGTCGAAATCGGCCTTTTCGTAACCCATGGCGTAATACATGGAACGGTTAGGACTGCGGGACACGCCTTGCGTGATGTTTTTCGAGCGGCGATTGAATGCCATGATGACTCCAGAATAAAAAACAAATCGGTAGGTCGTCGCAACTTAGATAAAGAGGCTGCGACGATTGCCTGCCCGGTAACAGGGCAAATCCTTGAAAAGAGCGCCTAGATTGCCTTGCGTTAGGCTATGTGTCAAATATATGATTCCATCATGATTAATATGTATAAAATATTGATTGATGGTAAATTTATGGCTTGCTCATAGCGATCTATTTATCAGGATCGACGATTACCTTGTATGACTATTTAAGCTACTGCTTTAGCCCTCGTAAGCCATGAATATAGAACTTCGACAGTTGCGCTACTTTGTCACCGTCGCCGAGGAAATGCATTTCGGCCGCGCCGCAATTCGGCTGCACATGACGCAACCACCGCTGTCGCAGACGATACAGTCTCTGGAGTCTATGCTGGGCGTGCAACTCTTTCGCCGCACCAGTCGCAGCGTCGCACTCACACCAGCCGGCGTTGCGCTATTGCCGGAAGCGCAACGCATCCTGCAACAAACGGCTGCGTTGCCTGACCTTATGCGCCGCGCAACCTCGGGCGCGTCCGGGCGTTTATCACTGGCTTTTGTCTCGACTGCCGATTACAGTGTGCTACCACCTTTCCTGCGCGAATTCCGCGAATCGTATCCCGGGGTCGAGATCGATTTGCGCGAAGCGACGACCGACGTGCAGCTGGACGATCTGATGCAAGGTCGCATAGACGTAGGCCTGTTGATCCCGCCGATACCAGACAAGGCCAAATTGCAACTGGATTATTTACCGGTGCTGTCGGAACCTTTGATTCTGGCTGTACCTAAGGGATTGAAGGCGCTGCGCGGCAAGCAGAGCGTGGCCCTTCAGGCACTGGCTGACTTACCGCTGATCATTTTCCCGCGACGTATTGCTCCCGCCTTCCACGATGCGATTCTGGCTTGCTATCGCGATGCCGGCCTGACGCCGCATATCGGGCAGGAAGCAATCCAGATGCAAACCATCATAGGTTTGGTGTCGGCAGGCATGGGTATCGCGCTTGTGCCACAATCCGTATCAAATTTAAAACGGCCTGGCGTCGACTACAAACCGCTGGCGAATAAAACGCCACTGGTCGAAACCGGCCTTGCATGGCGACGCGATAATGCGTCACCGGTGCTGAATGCTTTTCTTGAATTGTTGCGAAAGAAATAGATTATGTGGATACACCCTATGCCCGATCCGATTGCACTCTCAATCGGCCCACTTGCGATACGCTGGTACGGCTTGATGTACCTTGCCGCCTTTGCACAATTCATCTGGCTGGCACGCATACGCATCAAGCAACCGCACATTGCCGGCGCCGGCTGGAAGAAGGAAGACATCGATGACATGCTGTTCTACGGCGTGATCGGTGTCATCGTCGGCGGTCGTCTGGGCGAAGTGTTGTTCTACGATCCGGCTTACTACTTCTCGAACGTGCTGGAAATCTTCAAGGTATGGAAAGGTGGCATGTCCTTCCACGGCGGCTTCCTCGGCGTGCTGCTTGCGATGAGCATCTGGGCGCGCAAGCAGGGCCGCAATGTACTCGACGTATGGGATTTCATCGCACCCATGGTGCCGCTAGGTTATGCGTTTGGTCGCCTCGGCAATTTCATCAATGCCGAATTGCCGGGCCGTATTGCCGATGCAACGCTGCCGTGGGCAATGATCTGGCCGAATGTCGATAACCTGCCGCGTCATCCATCACCGCTGTATCAGGCGCTAGTCGATGGCTTGCTCATGTTCATCCTGCTGTGGATCTTCTCGCGCAAACCGCGTCCGCGCATGGCGGTCGGTGGCATGTTCGCGCTGTTGTACGGTTCGGCACGCTTCTTCACTGAATACTTCCGTACACCGGATTACGAAGTGCACTTCGCCGGCATCACAATTTCTGCCGGACAGATGTTGTCCGTGCCACTCATTATCCTGGGTATCGTCATGCTGTTTCTTGCCTATCGTAATCAACCTGGAAATCAATCCAGCAATCCAGCCAAGAAAGCTGCATGAGGATGCAGGCAGGGATACAAATCGGCAAACTCATAGAAACTTCAACTTCAATATCCGGTGACGGGCAGCGGCAATGATTTTTTGGGCTGCCTTCACCAAACTAGCTGACAGTAACTTCACAATGCCACTGGCTGCCTTGCTGGCAGTCTGGCTGGCTGGGGCTCGCGCATGGAAGCCATTTTTTCAGTGGTCATTTTTATTCGGCTCTGGAATAGTGCTGGTCGTCGCGACCAAGATCGCCTATATCGGCTGGGGTGCAGGCATACCAGCACTCGATTTCACCGGCATCAGCGGGCACGCGATGCGCGCTACTGCCATTGCACCGGCATTGATGGCGATTCTGCTGCAAAAACAGACGCGTCAGATACAGCAAATCGGTTTGTTGAGTGGACTCATCTTCGGCATGGCGATCGGCATTTCACGCCTGGCGGTACATGTGCATTCGGTCTCTGAAGTTGTCAGCGGCTGTGTATTAGGCGCCATCGTCGGCCTGGGATTTGCCCATTTGATCCGCAATCGAATCATCCAGTTCGATCGCAGGCTATTGCTGATTGGTGTCCTTGCCTTGCTGCCGGTTTTCAGCATGAAGCCGGCACCGACAGAATCATGGATGGAGAGTGTTGCCTATTACCTATCCGGTAAAGAGCGGCCGGCAAAATCGACGAATCTTGAATCCGTAACGACGGAATACCGCTAAGCTGAGAACATCCGGCTTAGCGGCTTTTCAATTCACCACTGCGCCAGTTGGCCAGCATATCCGGCAATGCCTTGCGATACATCAGCAATACAACTGCGGCGTAACTGATAACACCGACAGTCACAGACAGCATCAGTACCGCAAGGTTAGACCAGCCGACATCCGCAATTGCCATCTGCGCCGCTTCCACACAGGTCGCCATCACGAACACGCAAAAGAACGGCGTGAGCAAGGGTTGCAACTGTCGGCGGAAACCGATGTGCGCATATTTACGCAATAGATAAAGACCAAGCGGATACGTCACCAGCACGCGACATGACCATGCAGCGATGATGGTGATCGCCGATTGGTTCGCAGTCAGAAACACCGCTGCGATCGTGCATGCACTCGCACACACTGCTGGCAATAGCAAGGCACGCGGATAACCCAGCGCACGCAAGTATGGACTGACAAATACACGCGTAAAGCTGATCGCCCACACCAGACACAGAATCACGATCATAGGAATCGCTTCCGACCATTTATCGCCGAGCAGCAAAGGCACCCACTGCCCTGTCGTCAATGCCAAACCGACAAAGATAGGCGTAGAAACGAAGGCCATCACTTCCGTCACCTGCAGAAAAGAACTTTGCAAACGCTCTTTATCTTTTTGCATGGACGAGAACAAAGGCAAGCCGATGCGGCCCGCGACGCTGCCCACAATATTTGATAAGGCATCGGTGGCCTTGAATGCCACACTGACAAAACCCAGCATGCTCAAGCCATGCAGTGCTCCGATCAACAAGCTGAATACACGCGTCAGGAAAGCCCACAGCGCGCCTTCCAGCATGACAGGGAAGCCGAACACGATCAGCTGCTTTGCATGACTCCAGGAAAAGCGGCGCAAAGGCTTGCGCTTGTGTCCCCGCCAAAAAATCAGGGTCAACAAAAGGTTCTGCACGATGCCGGCAATCACGATGCTCCAGACACCAAAACCGGTCAATGCCAGACCGATGGCGACAAAGCAGTAACTCAACTTGCCGGCGACCGTGCGCCTGGCGATTGCCTTGGTACGCAGCTTGCGATCCAGCATCGCGGAGGGCAACAGATTCAAACCGGTAAATAGACACGCACTACCTTCAATCATCAGGATAGTGCCGACCAAAGGCTGTTGCATGAAATAGATAAAGTACAAGCCGACCAGCAAACAAAATACAAAGCCGGACAAGCCAAGCACGATAGACATCCAGAACGCGCTATCGATGTGCAGCATGTCTATCGGTCGGCGCTGTATTAGCGCCTCGTTGATACCCAGACCGATAACGAGTTGTGTCAGAACGACGATGGATTGTGCAAATGCGACGCTGCCGAAATCGGTAGGTGTCAGTACGCGTGTCATGATGGCCAGCGTAACAAAACCAAGCAAGCCGACGCCGACGCTATCAACGATAGCCCACGGCACCACGCGCCGCATATTCTTCATCGCGACACCAGTGTGCGCTTTATTTTTCCAAGCACTCGCCTGGTCGCATCAAAGAAAGAGAATTTATTCAGGAAGCGATTCTTGCGTATCGTCAGCTTCAATGCACTGACCCACGGATCAGTGATCTTGCGCTTCTCGGCGATCTGCACGATCTCGTCCAGCAGCACCAATTGCGCATGGTTGCCGGCACGCAGTGCGCGTATCTGCGCATCGGTGGGTCGACCTGCCAGTGATTCCGGCAATGCGGCACCGACGGCCATGAAGTTGAGTTTGGTACGCAAACATTTTTCGCAGCGACCGCAGTTGTGTCCTGTCAGCGGCCCTTCCCAGCAGACGCGTAAATTACGCAAGCCGGTTTCCCAATCGAGGATGCGTTCGGCTTTTTCAGTACGGGCAAATTCACCGCCGTCATACACAATCTGAAAATCGCGGCTGGACAACATCGCGTACGTGATCGGGTTGCCGCCCCATGGCAGTACCAAACGTGTGTAGTCTTCATCGGAACCGACCAGCCCCGCATGTGCGCTGCCTTGCCAGTTACGCAAACAAGTGGCAACACCGTTGCCGAATTCCATTTCCCAATTGACGCATGCCACATCGCGCCAGTTGGTCTTCAACGTCACCATGGGTACATTGATCGATTGCAGGGAGTCAGCCGCAGAAGCGGTGGTGATCGCGAACGCCGCATCGGCATTCAGCGCGATATCGAAACCCTGAATCAAGACACCTGCCAGCAAGTGATAACTGCGGCGTCCTGCGCGCCCGGTTACATGCCGCCATGCAGTGAAGGATGCATCCAGTCCGCCTGAAAATGCAGCCACTGCTTGCGGTGTCGGCGGCATGCGAATCGCGTCATCCGCCAATTCACGCGTCGCACTGACATTAATATGACGATATAGATCCGGTCGCCATGCGACCCAGCATGCGATCAGATCTTCCAGATTTCTTAATAATGAAAAGGTAACAGGACCATCGATATGCATATCCTGGCCTCTATGCATCGCGACAAAGACCAATGCAGTTGCGGCCATATCGTGTGCGACCAAAGGCGGCGGCAGACTTTCATTCGGCCCGGCCATTTCCCACCAGACTTGTTGATCGCCGAACGTGGCAATACGTGTGACGCGACCATCTATGCGTTGCTCGTGTAATTGAACGATCAATTTTCCTTCCGCAGATTTTTCATCATGCGTGACGAAGGGATTGTTCTTTTCATTCACAAAGGGGGTGTCTGTTAAGTCCATTATCATTCCCTCACGCCCGTTGATAAACATCATCGAAACGCACGATGTCATCTTCACCAAGATAAGCGCCCGATTGCACTTCGATCAGATGCAGCGGCATCTTGCCGGGATTTTCCAGCCTGTGTGTCATACCTATCGGGATATAAATGGATTCGTTTTCTGTCAGCAACTTGACGGTGTCGCCGCAGGTGATGCGCGCGGTACCCGTGACAACAACCCAGTGTTCGGCGCGATGGTGATGCATTTGCAATGACAATTTTTCGCCGGGATCGACGGTGATGCGTTTGACTTGAAAGCGTTCACCGGCATCGATAGGTTCATACGAACCCCACGGTCGGTATACACGTGTGTGATTCAAATGTTCGCAGCGTTTTTTTTGCTTCAGAAAATCGACAACGTTCTTGACGCGTTGCACTTGATCTTTATCAACTATCAGGACTGCATCCTTGGTCTCGACCACGACCACATTATCGAGTCCGATCACCGCGACAAAGCGACTTTCAGCACGGATCAGAGAATTTTGCACATTGTCGGTATAGATATCGCCATGCAGCACATTCTCTTCTGCATTGCCATCCTGCATATCGGACAAGGCCGACCAGGAACCGACATCGCTCCAGCCTATATCAACCGGGATGACGATCGCCTGTTGCGTATGTTCCATCACTGCAAAATCTATCGATTGCGCAGGGCATGCTGCATACGCAGCCTCATTCAAACGGCAGAAGGATAGATCGCCATACGCATCGTCGACTGCAGCTTTGCTGCATACCGCCATCTCCGGCTGCAGACGCTCAAGCTCAGCCAGATAGACATCGGCGCGAAACAGAAACATACCGCTATTCCATGAATAACGTTCATCTGCAATAAAACCTGCTGCTGTTGCAAGATCAGGTTTTTCAACAAATTTTTCTACTTTAAAACAGCGACCGGATTCATCAATCGCGGCACCGCGCCGTATATAGCCGTAACCGGTTTCTGCACTGGAAGGCACGATACCGAAGGTTGCCAATGCATTGGTACCGAGCGCATTCGCAGCGCGAAGTACCGCGTTATGAAATGCATCAGGATCAAGAATCAAATGATCTGCCGGCAATACCAGCATCAAGGCATCGGGATCTCGTGCAAGCAAATAATTCGCCGCCACCGCAACGGCCGGCGCCGTATTACGGCCTTCCGCTTCAAGCAAGATCGCGGTCGGCGTGACGTCAATCTGGCGTAATTGTTCAGCCACCAAAAAGCGATGATCGTTGCCGCAGACAATCAGCGGTGCGGCGACCTCGTCCCAATCAGCGACACGCAATACGGTTTCCTGCAACATCGTATGCTCAGAAACCAGAGGCAATAATTGCTTGGGCAAGGCGGCACGCGACAACGGCCACAATCGGCTACCGGAACCACCAGACAAAATGATAGGATAAATCTTCACGCAGCATCCTCTAGCTTGCGCACCGGGATATCTGGCATCGCCGACTCAGCCGCCGGACGTGTCGTACCACGACGATCACGCGCATCGCGCCAGGCATCTTCGACGCAATCAGACACATGGCGCATCTTGCCTTCACGGCTGACGCAGTAATCGGTACAAACGACCAGCTCAGACATGCTGGAATGCGGCGATACACGCGTGTACTCAAATAGGATGCTGCGCTCGACTCTGGAACCGCTGCAGATCTGGCTGCCATGGCCTATCCAGGTTGGCCCTATGATGGTGCTACCAGCTTCTATCGTGCTACCTGAGCCGATATAAACAGGGCCTTCTATTGTCGTGCCTTCCCAATCGATACTGACATTGAGGCCGGCCCATACACCTTCTGCGATCTGCGTACCGGGCATGGTCATGTGCGCCATCTCGCCCAGCATCACGCTTTGCGATACCGCCCAGTAATCTTTAACATTGCCGATATCTATCCAGTTGAAGAAGCGCTTTTGTGCGAAGAAAGGTACGCCCTTCTCTACCAGCAATGGGAACAGTTGCGAACCGATATCGAACTCTACGCCGGATGGAATCATATCCAGCACTTCCGGCTCGAAGATGTAAATGCCGGTACTGGCAAGATTGGACAAGGCATCTTCCGGCTTGGGTTTTTCCTGGAATGAAAGCACCCGGCCTTCTTCATCGGTGACTACCATGCCGTAATCAACAGTCTTTTCGCGATCAACTTCTTTGGTGATGATGCTGACCATCGCGCCTTTGCGCTTGTGTTCAAACAATGCGGATTGGATATCCAGATCGATCAAGGCATCGCCGCAAATGACGAGCGTGGTTTCATCAAAGAAGCCGCCGAATTCCTGTATTTTTTTCAAGCCGCCGGCGGAGCCGATAGGCTTGGGCATGACCTCACCGTCGTCGGTCATATAGCCTTCAAACGAATAACCTATCTGCGCTCCGAAACGCTGGCCTTCACCGAAATAGTCTTCTATCTTTTGATGCAGATAGCTGACGTTCACCATAATTTCTTTAACGCCGTATTTGACCAGATGCTCGACCAGATATTCCATGACCGGCTTGCCGATTATCGGAATCATCGGTTTAGGCAATTCATAAGTGAGGGGCTGGACGCGGGTTCCTTTGCCGGCTGCAAGTATCATTGCTTTCATATTTTTCCCTGGATTATTTGAGTGACTGTTCGGTAATTGACGTTACTTGAATCGAGCGTTTTGAATTAAAAACGTCTGTCTTAAAAGAAGGTTCGATATAAGAAGGTTCGATTTGCATCAGGCATAAGCGAAGTGTTCTTCCGACGAGCTTTGCCAGCGCCAGGTATCGATGCACATCTGTTCGATAGTGCGCTGCGCCGACCAGCCCAGTTCATTTCTGGCCAGGGATGCGTCGGCATAACAAACAGCAATATCGCCAGGTCTGCGCGCCACTACGCGATAAGGAACGGCACGTCCACTGGCGCGCTCGAATGCCTTGATCATTTGCAGCACGCTGCTGCCGCAACCTGTGCCAAGGTTATAAGCCTGTACACCAGATTCGCTCGCCATCAATTTAGTCAGCGTCTTGACATGACCTATCGCCAGATCCACCACATGGATGTAATCGCGTACCCCGGTGCCATCGTTAGTCGGGTAATCATCGCCATACACTGACAACAACTCGCGTCTGCCAGATGCAACTTGCGCCACATATGGAAAGAGATTGTTGGGTATGTCGTTAGGATCTTCGCCTATCAAGCCGCTCTCATGCGCGCCGGCCGGATTGAAGTAACGCAGCAAAGCAACGCGCCATCCTGCATCTGAGATAGCTACATCGCGCAGCATGTCTTCGATCATCAACTTGCTGCGGCCGTAAGGATTGGTTGCCACCAACGGAAAATTTTCCCGTATCGGTACTGTTGCAGGATCGCCGTACACGGTAGCGGATGAACTGAAGACCAGATTTTTCACGCCAAACTGCGCCATGACCTGAAATAACACCAGACTGCCTTCGACATTATTGTCGTAATAGCGCAAGGGTTCAGCGACCGATTCACCGACCGCTTTCAAGCCGGCGAAATGCATCACAGCGTCGAAGCGATGTTGCTCGAATATTTTTTCCATCCGTGGACGATCGCGCAAATCTGCTTGCACGAAAGGTACTGTCGTTCCTGTAATCGTGGCGACGCGTTCCAGTACTGAAGCTTTGCTGTTGCAAAGATTGTCGACCACGACGACTTGATAACCGGCCTTGATCAATTCCACGCAAGTGTGGGAACCGATGTAACCAGCTCCTCCCGTTACCAGTATTTTCATGATTTCATTTTTCCAAAAAGCCGCACAAGTGCACCTTATAAAGATGAATGATTGACCACAAAGTTCCCTTTTTTACAGAGAAGATTCGTAACAAAAAATGTTTTTCGAAAATCGTATTTCGATATAACGTCGAAGTATGTGTCTGCGGCAATTTTCGACTCGAAATATTCTTCTTCAGAAATTTTCTATCGCACTGAGATAAAAATCACCGCGAAAAATCACTGCGTCGCCATGTGCACGGATTGCTCACATGCTTCACTCTTGTATTCCAGCAGGTAGTCCGCACAGAACAAGCGCAAACAACGTTTGATCTCGGGTCTCGTCTTTCTTAAAGAGAATCCATGCTTGATTTTTGATTGATGCCCATACAAGAGCATCAACAAGGCGATGCATGCGCTGTCGATATGTGTGACTTCAGAAAAATCGAGCTGTATGTGAAATGGCGTCGCCGTCGCACTGGCAAATATCTCGCGCAGAGGTTGCAGATTGCTGTCTTCCCATGCGCCACTTGCCTTGATGATGCAGTGACTTCCCTGCACAGTCAGCGATACACGCGCATTGGCGACTGCATGCTTGTCCCGTTTGTACAGTCGCGTCGTCAGCGCACAGGGAATCACATGCAGCGTCATCAGCTTGAGCAGCGTTAGACCATCATTGAGGTAACGTTTCCACAAGGCTGGCTCTTCCTTGATGCGCCATAACCATTCACCACCAAGTGAACCTACCCAGGCCGGTGCACGTTTTACTGTGCCTGCTACAAAATTCACCACTGCACCCAAATGACTGACGACGGGTACTTGCAGGCGCGACAAATTGTGTTCTATCCACGCCTGCCCTTTTTTTGCACCCAATGCGACCACCAGAAAATCTGCCTTGCTGTCATTGATGTCTTTGATGATTGCTTCGCTGCTCATTTCCTCGACACTGGCAAAACCGGGCGACTGATATCCAACAGCGACCAAACCCGATGCGCTCGCATTCAATTTTTCGGCCGCAATCTCTGCGACACCATCGGGGCCGCCAAAGAAATACACCAGCAATACTTTGCCCGGCCGGTTACGCAAAGCCTCGAACAAGGCAGAGCCAGCTACGCGCTCGGTGATCGGCAATCCCAGCAGTTTGGCAATCCACACCAGTGGCATGCCATCCGCTACCGACAAATCGCTGCGTATGACGGAATCGCGGAATGCGCCGCCATCCAGACTGGCCACCGCGAAGTTCAGATTCGGCGTGGAAAAGAAGCAGCGTTGATGACTGCGCGCCGCATTGATAATGCTTGCCGTTGCCTGCTCCACAGTAGTCGCATCGAAGGGCAAGCCGAGTATGCAATAGACAGGCCGTTGAAAATCCGTGCTGATCGTGTTGATCGCGGCGTTCTCGGCATGGCTGTTTGCATCTCTGCTTGCATCGCCATCTGCTGCCGGCTCTCGCCATAGGTAATTAGTCTGCATCGCGCTTAGCCCTCACCCATTCCACCTGACGGCTGATAAAAAACTTCAGATATAAAGGCAGCTTCCAGAAGACATAACTCAAGGCGGATAACAAATCGTTCAGGCTGACGACATGACGCGCGAAGCGTTGCCATGCCAGTAGCACCGCAAAAGTCAATCCGAGCAGACTGATGCTGGCGAGAAGCAGAGGCGCAAGCCAGTCAAACATGAAGTAAGTAATCGAGGCGCCGATGAACAACACAAGCGTCACCAGGGTCAGCAAGGCTACAGGCGGCACGCACATATCCAGCGCCATCGCGATCAACATCCGATCACCGCGACGCAGACCTTGAATCAGCAAGGGAAAACCATGGTGAATAATCATGCTGATGTGGCCATGCTCCCAACGCGTTCTTTGCATGCGCGCCGCTTCTTCACCCTCAGGGAAGTAACTGATCACGCACGCATCGGGGCAAAAAATCGGCGCCGCATTTTTGCGTGCCATCTCTATTCCCAATTGCATGTCTTCCGCCAGATTGCCATTTGCCAATCCGGCTTTCTCTATCAAGGCCCATGGAAACGCCATGCCTGTGCCCATTAACTGACAGGGCAAACCTAATCTTGCAAAGCCCAGTGGACGCACATGGTTTTTGACTATCCATGCAAACTCGGCAATCCTCATTTTCAAGCCGGCATTTTTTTTGGCCTGCATCAGATCGAGCGCCTGTACCGGCCTTTGCGTCGTCATCGCCAGACAGGCGAGCCTGTCTATGGAACCAGGCAGCAATTGGCAATCAGCATCGATCATGATCACGATATCGGGTGGACTATGCGCGAGATGCCGCACACCGTAGTCAAGTGCAAAGCCCTTGCCGCGTTGTTCCAGATTGCAGCGCGCAAGCACGGTCGCGCCGGCAAGCAGTGCTACCGTAGCCGTGTCATCCGTACAGTTATCCGCAACGACCACAAGTCGATCACCCTCCCGCAGTTGCTCGCGTATGGCAGCGATCGTGGCAGAAATGTCTTGCGCTTCATTATGTGCAGGCACGATCACGGCAACGCCGGGACGCCATTCGGTTGGCAGTGAAGTCACACGCGTGCGTTTTAACGCCGCCAGCGCCTGCACCAGCAGAACGGCAACCGGCAAGGCCGCCAATACCAGCACGACAATGATTGCGCTATACAGCAAGGTCACCATTGCGCAGCTCCGCTCCGGCCATCCTGTTCCTGCGCCGCCTGTTGAAACAACGCATGCAGTTTGCCTGCTTCATGATCGATATCGTGACGATCGAGCACGCGTGCGCGCGCCAGTCGTCCCATTTTGGACAACTCTTCGTCCGATGTATTGAGGCAACGCTCCATTGCCAGCGCCAGCTCTTCAACCGAACCGGGTGGATACAACCAACCGTTTTCACCATCGATGACCAGCTCGGGCACACCTGCAATCCATGTACTTAAAATCGGTCGCTGCAAGGACATGGCCTCCATGATCACGACCGGCAAGCCTTCCGCAAAACTCGCCATCACCATTGCGCGTGAGTCCAGTATTTCCTGCTTGACCTGATCGCTGCTGATCCAGCCTGTGATGCGCACGTGCGATTCCAGATTGCATTGCGCAATCAACGCTTCGACATCTGCGCGCATTTCGCCATCGCCTGCCAGTACGAGTTCAAACGCCATGCCTTTTCTTGCAAGAATGGACGCCGCTTCAATCAATATCTGCTGACCTTTTTGCTCACACAATCTACCGACGCAAATAAAGCGCGGACGTTGTGGCAAGGTCAAATCCACATTGTTGTAAAAAGCCGGCTCCAGCCCGCAATGCACGATCTGCACTTTGTCCCAATGCGCATAAGGCAGACTGCGGTACAACTGGCTGCGACAGAAAGAGGTGATCGCGGCGACAAAAGTGGCGCGTCGAAGTTTTTCAGGCAGGCCGATAAACTCCGCCTTGTCGAATTCTTCAGAGCCGTGAATCATCAGGCTGTAAGGAACGCCACTCAATTCGCTGGCGAGCATCGCCACTTCCGCCGAGTTGGTGCCGAAGTGGGCGTGCAAATGCGTCGCGCCATCACGCTTCAGCCACGACGCCAGACGACAGGCTTCTGCCAGATAGATCAGGTGATACGGCAACGGCCTGTCGGCACGGCGGCTCATCCGAAACGCCAAAGCCAGTGCCTTGATATATCGTAGCGGCGACGACAGTTTGATTTCCAGCACAGAACGCAACAAACCAAGCACACCACGCTGCAGGATGTAACGAGTACGCTCACGCTCTACGAAATCTTCAGCGTCCACCAGATCGCCTTCCCAACCGCGCAAGGCAAATCGGTTGATCACAAGCCCCTGCCGTTCCAGCGCCAGAATTTCCCGGCGGATGAAACTGTGGCTGACCTTCGGATACTGATTGATCAGATAAGCTATACGCAATTCGCTCAAACCAGTTCCTCTCTCATTTCCATATTCATTTCCCGCGATGCTGATGCAGCTTGATTCCGAACATCCGTTTTTAGAATCACTCTGGCCGGCACGCCGACTGCAGTCGCGCCATCCGGCACATCACACAAGACCACAGACATCGCACCGATGTGACAACCGTTACCGATACGCACACCACCTAGCACTTGTGCATACGCGCCAAAATCAACATCGTCACCAATGACCGGTACCGGACCATCTGCGACGCGATTCCCTATCGTCACGCCTTGCCGCAATGTGCAGTTCGCGCCCATGCGTACTTGTGGATGCAAAAAAATCCCACCGAAATGCCATATGCGCAGACCGGGACCAATCTCTGCTGACTTCGGCAGACTGATGCCGACTGCCGTTTCAATCAGACGAAACCACGGCCAGTAAAAGGATGCCAGTAGCTTTTTGGTGAGGCCGGACGGCAACCGATCAACGCGACGACCCAAGCGATACGTCCACACCGCCCAGATCGACTGCTCTTTCAAAAATGGCCTGCGCAGCGCATAACGCTGCACGTCGGCATCCCAATCGCTATCGTGTGAAAGTCGACTCATCTGTTGGATCCATCCTGTAACAGCAATTCGCCGCGCACTGTCGACGGCCCGCCTACGCCGCTGATTGCATGCACGGTGACAATCGCAGTCTTGGACGGCCAGTTGAACGTTTTGCTTTCGCCGTTCTTCAATTCACCGCTATCGAAAGAAACTGATGATGCGGACGGCTCGCGCACTTGCAAACGCAACTTTGCATCACCGCTGGCCTGTGCAGTTATGCGATAAGTCTTGCCGACTTCCGGTCCTATCCATGCCAGTGGATGCAAACCTTGCGATGAATAATTGATTTGCGTGATACGTGTACTGGTAGCAGGAAACAACACCGCCTGTTGCCATGTATCGAAATTGCCTGCGGTAGTCCCGTCCGGTAACTGCCACGGGCCGCGCATCGAGAGCAGATTGAATTTTTTCTGCGGCACTACCGGTTTCTCATTGCCGTCTACCCACGACTGCACCGACACCACCTGACGCATCGCAAAGCGCATGCGCTCCAGATCATCCGCCACGATCTTGTTCCAGCCGCCTTTATGCAAATCGAAGCCGGCGCCGTTTTCCACATAGATAAAAAACGGTGTACCAAAGTTACGATCGACGACATACGCGCCATACGTTTTCAAGGTCTCTGCGACCTTGCGTAAATCTGGATTGACAATTTTTTGCGTGTCATACGAGGCCGGCAACATCATCAATGCACCTTCAGGAATTTTTCCTGTGTTGGTGCTTGCGGCATTGGTATCGGCCGACGTCGCCGGAAACACGTAGGTAGGATTTGATGACAGGGCATTGAAAGTCAGCGACATCGCCAACGCGTGGCGATACATGGTGTCGCCGTCATTTACCTCGTGCTTGCGTATCAAACCGGCTGCGGTCGGCACGCCCGCCGCACGCGAGCCCTGGAAGTAATGTGCGGGATCGCCCCAGCCGCGCCCGTCTATGCGCGTCCACGCATATTGTGCGGCTACCCATTTTCCATCTACTTTCTTCAACTGCCAGAACGAATGCACGATACCGGTTACCGGATCGACGATGTCGGCGTGGCCATCGCTGGCACTTGCGGCGACCACATCGGACGGCCAGCGCGGCACGGTCACATCATGAAAAGCCTCTGCATCCGGATCCCACAAGCCTTTTGTCTTAGGCAAGCCGGTAACCGTCATAGGTGCATCGCCGGCATTCGCGAGAAATACGCCAGTCGACCACTCCCCGCCAGCAACACCGGGCGAGTAAGTCGATTTTGGAATGACAAAATCGCCAAACGCAGGATTGACGGGTCGACTATTCCACGGCGAGCTAGCGGAAAATGGTTTTTGATACGTACCCCATGCTGCCTGTTTGTTATTTGCGCTGGCTGACGCAGAGTCGGAAGTTTTCTTTGAGTTTTTAGCTGCAGATAGTTCGCTGGCATTTGCAGGCAGCGCAATCGCTGCAGTCAGCACAACTCCTGCCGCTAGCAATAGTGACGATGAATAAACAATATGGTGATTCAACTTGATGCGCATTACGAAATATCCTTTTGTCTGGGGCCGAGCTGCTGAGTCAGGCGGCCTTCAACTTCAATTTCTTGATCAGGCTCTTGCCGTTCGCCATCCACCAATGCTCATAATAAAAAGTCGACAGATGCGCGAGCGCGAACAGGACGATGAACAGCAAAGGCCGTTTCAGATACTTGACGATTACATCACCGCTTCCCAACCAGGTTCCGGCCAGCAAAGGATGGATCACATACAGTGCGTATGAAGTTGCGGCCAGATAAACCAGCACACGGTTATTCAGCCAGGGAGCAAGTGCGCGCGTTGGATGAACGATGGTGCTACCTATCAGCAACGCAGCAAGATAAGGGCGCACATAATTCATCGCTGCGCCTGCTTCGTGGCAAGAGATAAGCAGCAATATCAGCAGCAAACCCTGCGGAATTTTTCTGATCCAATCCATCAAACGTGGATCCAGTCGCTTGTGATAAATCAGCGCGAGCGTACAACCGGCCAGAATTTCATCGATGCGGTAATAACTGACACTGGATGCATACACGCCATCGCTGACGCGCAGCAGGGTGAACAGGATGGCAATTACAGGAATCGCCAGCAGGCTGCGCACGCCAAACAGTGCGTACATCAATGCAATGCCGACATAAAACTGCATCTCCAGGCACAAGCTCCAGATATGATCAGTCAAGGGCACCAGATGCTTGGGTGGCAGATTGGCGTAGAAAAAATAATGTGCAAACCAGGTATCCGATGAGGCACCGGCTATCGCCAATGCAATCAATAGATAGAGCCAGGCCAGCGGGATGATGCGAAAAAAACGCCGCACCAGAAAATCCAGCGTGGTCGGATTCTTCAGCAAGAAAGATGTGATCAAAAAACCGGACAAGGTAAAAAACAGCGCCATCCCGAGCAGACCGAACATCGCATTCAGTTGCAAGACCTTGGGACCCATAGGCAACAAGTGCGCTGCCAGGACACACAGGATGCTGACGCCGCGCCAGCCATCCAGCACTTCCAGTCTGGGTATCGAGCTCATGATTGCCTCGGCGCTGGGGCGGAATACAGATGAGGCTCAGTGGCAGCATGCCGTGGATGAAGTGGTGCATGCGGGGCGCCAGCTGTTTTTTTGATAGCTGGAAATGCGCTGGCAGCCAGTGCACAGCCTATGCCGACGGTGAACCAGAAGTACCAGTTAAACACCAGATAACCGAAAATATTGTCCGACGACGACACGACCAGATAGATGAATACCACGCTCAAGGTGACGAAGGCTGCCAGCTTGTCTATCTTCGCCAGCGACTTCAACATCATCGCTACTCGCGCATACAGGAACAGGTAAGCGCACAAGCCGAGAATCCCGGCGTCAAAAAACCATTGGACATACACATTGTGCGCACCCCACTTTATATTGCCGGCAGCCGGAAAAAAGGTTTGCGAATAATGGCGGAAAGCTTCCAGCCCGTATCCATATACATAATGACTGGGTCGCATCCATTGCAGGCCGCTCTCCCAGATCGACAGACGCCACGCAAATGAATTCAGCTTGGCATAACCGACCGCTGCGTTGCCGCTACCAAGATCCATCAAACGATCACGTATTTCCGGAATAAACAATGCGACAACCGGCAGCAGCATCAGGTACAACAGGTAACGACGTTCAAACAGGACCGCATACGCGACGAACACGATCAGCAAGGCAAGCCACGCACTTCTGGTTTGTGTCAAGACCAGCAAGGCCAGCAAATACACCATGTATAAAGTCAAAGCCACGCGGCTGCCGCTCTTCAACGGCGATCCCTTGTCCTTGAGCACATACAAGGTCAAGGGAATCATCAATGTCAGATAGAACGCAAAAATGTTTGGATGCGTAAAGGTGGATTGCAGGCGGAATCCTTCCAGCCCAACCGCAGCACCGTTCAAGGCAATATCCACCAGCGCATACAACGCCGGCACCACCGACGACCACAAAACCAGTTTGATCGAGTGACGGAAATCCTTGTTTGAATGAACAAAGTAAAACGCGATAACAAACATCCCGAAGTAAGACAGCAAGGTCAGATAGGTGCGGATCGCATCGCCTTTTTCCGGCGAGATCACCACGCCGAACAAAGCCACCAGCAAGAACGGCACCCACGACAAGGCCATTTTTTTCGGCAAGCGCGCCGGTTTTTCAAACACCAGCATGCAGGCCAGCATGATCACGCACAGATTGATCAAGCCGCCGACGCCGGTTTCATAACCACCCAGGGAAAAGCGGGTTGACTCAAGAATCACATCGCCGGTAGACCTGAACAAAATGATCAAGGTCAGCAATAACAGCCGATTGAATATCAACAGAAAACCGAACACGAGGACCGCCGGCAGCACCAACAAGCGTGCCAGTTTGTAATCCATTACATCGGTATAAAAAGGCACGATGATACCCATCACCACAGCCAGCACAACCACCGTCAGCACGGCATAAGCGTCGGATGCAGCCGGCACCCAGCGCGCATGCACTTTACTGTCGATTCCGTTGGTGGTCGATTCGGTTTGCATGCGTTTTACGTCGCCAGTCTTGCGCTGAATTCGGCATTCAATTCCCTGGCCACGCTCATTTGCGGTTTGCCAGGGAAACGACGGATCAGCCACGAGCGAATCGCATTCCACTCGCCGGTTTCCGGCGCATTGCGCGACTGAAAACGGAAGTAGCGCCACAACAGACGTGCATCCTGACGCGTGCTTGCCATTTTGCGGAAAGCCAACTCACGTTCCAGTTCTTCAGATGCACCGAGGCCACGGCGCAGGGTGTAAGCCATACGCTCAAAGGCATCTGAGAAATCAGTTTGCCCTTCCACATCGAACAATATGCCGCCGTGATTGCAGAATGGTGCCGGATCGAAATACGGCAAACCATGCATGGTGCTGAATGAACGTGCGAGATAACGCGAGATCGCCAGCGACACTTCGACCTGCTCGCGAAAACGGGTGGCACTGACATTGCTGCCATGCCACCGATATTGAATCAGTTGCGACGGTACATTTGTACACTTGCCGAGTATTGCCAACTGCCCGAACATGAAGTAATCCTCAGCCAACGCATTCACTTCTATGCGCTTGTCAGCCGGCAAAACATTCAGAAAGTCGACGCCGTAACGCACACCCAGTTTTTTTACTGCTGTGAAATCCATCATTGCTGCCGGATGCGTAATCGGATTGCGGAAGAAGCTCGCAGCAGCAACACGATTCCGGCCTATAGGCATCTTGATGTTGCCGGTAATATCGCCTGCGCCATTGATCACTTCTGATTGGCCACTGATCGCGATGCAATCGGGCTGGCGCTTGAACGCAGCAAGGACTATTTCCATCCTGTCGACAAAGCAAACATCGTCGGCATCATGCCGCATCACGTATTTGCAATCGCTGATATCCAGACCGCGATTCAATAAACCAGCCAGGCCTTCCGCTTCGGGAAAGCTGTACACCTGTATCCGCGGATCGCGACGGTGATAATCCTCAGCCATTTCCAGACTGCCATCGGTAGAGCCGTGATCGAGTACCAGCAAACGCCAGTCCTTGAAGGTCTGTGCGCAAATACTGTCCAGCGAAGCTGCCAGAAAATCGATGCCGTTTTTAACCGGCAGTAATACATCTATCGTCGCCAAGAGTAGCTCCCTTATATTGCAGCGGCCATCGGGCCGTGTCGTGTAAACACTGTCGTCGCATTTGCTGTATTTGCTGCGCTTGCTTTCTGCAACGTGACCAACTCACTGTTGAGGGTCCATGCTTCTACGTAACGTGAATTTTTTCCGTAACTGTTGTCGAGCACGATGTTTTGCTTGCGCAGCAGGCAAGCGAGAATGTGGCCATGCAGTCGATCGGTGATGATCAATTCGTGTCGTGCAAATAATTGGGCCGCATCAGCGACCAATCGGCCCGAATACGCAATCCACAAGCGCATCAATATGCTATTGGCCGACCAGCCCAAACCTCGCCTGAAGAAAGCGCCTATCGCGCGACGAAATAGGTTGATACGGACTTCGCGCTGGCCGACAAACTCCGGCCAGTCGGTAACCGTAGTCGATACCATATTGCGCAGCCCGGCTTGCGGACTGCTTTCATCATCAACACGACTGATGCGCAAACTGCCTTCCGACGCCACGCTGACATCGGCCATCATTGGAAACAGCTGATGCGCCATATCCGGCAATAGATAAACGTTATCGGTAAATTCCTGCGCCATCTGGTACGAGACCTGATCGCGTACACAGATATGCACATCGGCATGCATGCGGAACAGTTGCGCCGACTGCTTCATTTTCTCGGGTGAAGAAAAATGCAGCGATTGCGGCAGCACAATGATTCTGTTTTCCCTGTGGTTCTGCACTATGCTTTCGCGCAGATCCTGGAAATAAGGGTACAGATCGCCAAAATTGCCGCCGCCGTGAAATACGATCACATCTTCCGGCGCAATCCAGCGTGGGTCGTAGGCAAAGTAAGGCGCAATCAGTTTCGGCACCAGGCCGTGCTTGCGAAAAAAGGCAAGCGTGCCATGCATGATCAACAGGTCGCCGATATTGCCATGCGTAGGAATATCGACATAATGGAAAGGAGCGCAGCCGATCAGGTCGAGCAAGACTGTGTGTCGGCTCATCAGTGCAGCACTCAATTCTTCGTGTGTGCGTCCACGCTGCGTGTCGCTCACCATTTTTGTATCCAGATTCGGCATCTGTATTTCACTCTTCTCAATATTCATTCAGTACAGCGCCCACCACCATGACACCCGCATGCTTCATCGAATCGACCAGATTGCCGATCGCACCGGCATGACTGATGTCCTTGCGCGCTACCACCAGCGCCGAGCCGGCACGTGCCGCTGCAGTCTGGCTATCGGCGTAGTCGAGATCAGGCGGGGTATCGATCAGGATTACATCGAACTCGTCCTTGAATTCCCGCAGCATGTGGGTGAAGGCGCTACGACCCAACAATTCCTGCGGATTCGGCGGTGTCGCACCGCTAGGCAAGATCGACAAATCGACCAAAGATGGGATCCGATGGATATCCGCCACGCCACTACGGCCGGAAAGTATCGACGACAGGCCGCTGCGATTTTCTATGCCGAACAAGCGATGCTGGCTGGGATTACGCATATCTGCATCGATCAACAAGGTGCGCTGACCTAATTGTGAAAAAAGTACGGCGAGGTTAGCGGCGATGAAACTGCGACCGTCACCGCGCTCGGCACTGGTAATCGCCATCGCCGAGCGCTGTTCGCTGGAACCGAACCAGCGCATCACAAGCTGACTGCGCAAGGCGCGCAAGGATTCCACCTGTTTGCTGAATGGATCGTAGGCGGCAATGACTTCTTCGCTGACATTGCTTTGTCCGCGTATCAGGTAAGGATAGGAAAACTGGTTCGACAGTGCGAAATCAATATCAGCTGGCGTCAGCAAACCGAGCGCAATGCCGGCGTCGCCGAAACGTTGACGCCCTACATGCTGCTCCTGCAGAATTCTTTGCGCTTCGTCTGCCGTCAGGCGGCCGCTATCGATCAGGATGCTACCAATCTGATTGCTGGTCAGACGCGGCGTCTGCGAATGCTGCATTCTTGCGGCATCCTGCAATTGATGAGGTGTCTTGATCATGATATTTCCAGTTCGCTTTTTTAAATCAAATGTATAGAACGTCGCTACGCTTCAAGCCTCTGCTCACGCAGGCGCAGCCCCACCAAGGCGACGCTGCGGCCTGTACTTGACCACGCGCGTTTTTTCAATCACGCCCAGCAATGGCAGGCCGAACAACTGCGCCAGATCGTCGGCCGAGCGCACGCGCTGATCGAGCAATTCCATCGCGATCGCGGCAGCGATGCCGAGGATGCTGCCGACCGCCAAGGCCAGCAGCAGATTCAGCAACATGCGTGGGCCGGCTGGATTGCGCGGCACCGAAGCGGCCGTCAATACCGAAATATCGGATTGGGTCGACTGACCTTCCAGATTGGTTTGCGTCAAACGTTGCGACGCCGTTTCATAAGCGCGCTTGGCGTTTTCCATTTCATTCGCCAGCACGCTGAGTTCGTCACGCGCACCGTTGAGCGCGAGGACTTTTTCCTTTTGCGCATTCAATGCGGCGCGGACTTCCGCTTCGCGTTGCTGCTGGATGCGCGCATTGCTGACGACGCCGGTAGAGGCCAGGCCGATTTGCTGGTTCAGATTGGCGCGCAGATTATCAACTTCGGATTTCGCGGCGATGTACTGCGGATGGTTGACATTCAGTTTTGCGGACGTCTCTGCAAACTTCGCATCGGCTTCCGACAGTCTGGATTTGAGTGTCTGTATCAATGGATTAGACAACACGTCTGGCGAACCACCTGCATTGCTTTGCACCTGACGCTGGCGCGATGTCGCCTCCATCGATTGACCCTGCGCCATCACCAACTGGCTGGACAATTCATTCAGGCGTGCGGTTTCCACATCGAGCTTGTTGTCGCTGCTGAAAATATTGTTTTCCTTCTGATAGGCAGACATCTTGTTTTGCGCTGCTTCAAATTTTTCGCGCAGCAGTTTGATCTGGTCGTTGATATAGCCACTGGCTTTTTGCGCAGGAGCGACTTTCAAGTCCACGCTTACCTGCTGGTAGGCCGTCGCAAAGGCATTCGCAATCCTGGCGACATATTCGGCATCATCGCCTTTGAAAGTGACGTTTAGTACGCTACTGTCACGCGCCGGCTCTACCGTCAGATTGGCACGCAAGCCATCCGCCAGCCAATCCTGTATCGTGGTTTCGCCAGGCTCCATTTTTGCGAAACGTGCTTTCGCTGCCGGCGCTTCTGCCAGCTTGAGATCGTCAACCACCTTCAGCGCGACAATCTTGCTTTTGACGATATCGACTTGCGTAGGCAGATAACCGGGCGTCAGTTGTACCGGCACATTCAGACCGGTCACAGGATCAATACCCTTGTTGTTAAGCACAAGAGACGTGGTTGCCTTGTAGGTCTTGGGCATCAGCAGGCTGACCGCGAAAGCGGCCACCACCGTTACGACAAGCAAGAGCAAAACGATCTTGTAGCGTGCGCGCAGGGTGCGTAAAATTTGTGCAAGTGTCATATCAGCTCCCGGTTCAGAACAGGCTTTCTTTTACATAAACGATGTCGTCTGGTTTCAATACATCGTCATGCTTGACGCTGATGATTTGCAGCACGCCATTCGCATCGCGTCGCTTGATGCGTACACCGCGTTCGGTCCCGCGCGGACTCAGGCCGCCGCCAGTCGACAAGGCCTGCAGGACCATCATGTCGCGTTCCAGTTTGTAAGAACCCGGCTTTGTAACTTCGCCGTAAATATAGAAACGTGGCGCGCGCTCTACAAACACGGAATCCCCGGCTGTGAGTTGACGATTTTTTGATGGATCACCCGAACGCACCAATTCCAGCAAATCGATTTTTTCCTTGGTGGTTTTGCCACCTTCGGTATGAGTAATGATGACGGTATCGGCTGCCTCTTCATTTGATCCTCCGGCCATCGCCAGGATGTCGGTCAGGCTGCGCTTGCCATCCACCGGATAACGTCCAGGCTTGTTGACTTGCCCCAGTACAGAAACCTGCTGACTCTGCATTTCAGTGACCATCAAATTGACTTGCGGATTGCGGATGAAGCCACCTTTATCCAGCATCTCGGCAATTTTCTGTTCGGCCTGATTCGACGACAAACCGCCGACCTTGACCTCGCCTACCAATGGATAGGAAATGCTGCCGGCTTCACTGACCCGTGTTTCCAGCGTCAGATCAGGCTGACCAAAGACGGTGATCTTCAGCACATCACCTGGTCCTAGCGGCACATCGGCTGCAGTCGCCCAACTACCGATGGTCACCATCAGTATCATCAGCATTGCGTGTTTGATTTTTTTCACTTTTCTCTCCATTGCTTGAATTTCCGTATTGCGAGTCATGCTTCAGAGTCATGCTTCAATACGTGCGTATTAGTTTGTTGGTTGCGCGTGTGACCGGATCGCTCAGTAAGCGTTATCGCGTTTGAGGACGACGCCGACCGTGCGCGCGATGATCCACAGATCGAGTGGCAGCGACCAGCGCCGCAGGTAGTCGAGGTCGTAGGCAATCCGCGCCTCCATCTTGTCTAGCGTATCGGTCTCGCCGCGAAAGCCGTTGACTTGCGCCCAGCCGGTAATGCCGGGCCGCACCTTGTGACGCAGCATGTAACCCTTGATCTGCTTTCGATACAGTTCGTTATGCGCAATCGCATGCGGACGTGGGCCGACTATGCTCATGCGCCCCTGCAGCACGTTGAAGAATTGCGGCAATTCATCGAGCGAGGTGCGACGCAAAAATGCACCTATGCGCGTCACGCGCTGATCGTCTTTGGTCGCCTGCACTACCCGTGCGCCGTCTTCACACACCGTCATGGAGCGGAATTTATAGACGATGATTTCTTCACCATCGAGGCCGTAACGGCGCTGACGGAAAATCACTGGCCCCGGCGAAGTGATCTTGATCGCAATCGCGATACCCAGCATGAGCGGCAACAGCATGATTTGAATCATCAGCGCCAATACAAAATCGCTGCCACGTTTGATCATGCTGTTGATGCCGGTAAACGGCGATTCGCAAATCGCGACGACCGGCAAGCCGGCCACGCTGTCGAAGCGCGCCTGTATCAGATCGAAAACATAGATATCAGGCAGAAAGTAGATCGATGCCGTGGTGTCCTGCAATTCATTCAGCAACTTGCGTATGCGAGGTTGCGCTGAGATCGGCTGACTGATGAAGATCGTATTGACGTTGTGCTTGCGCACATAGGCAGGAATGTCTGCCATGCTGCCCAGCAAAGAGACTTTCTGCCCTGTCGGTTGACGCGACGTATCTCTATCATCGAAAAAGCCGTTGATCTCCATCCGCAGGTCGGGATTTTCATCAACGCGCTCTGCCAGCTTCACACTTAACTCGTTTACCCCAACCAATACGACCGAACGTACACTCGTGCGGCTCAAACCCACCCCTACTTTTTGCAACACGATCTGTGCGGCCAACAACACCGGCGGAGTAATGGCGAGCCAGATCAAGGTCTCACGCTGGTTGAACAAGCTGATCAAACCAGCCACATACGAAAAGAAGAGCAGAAGAGTGACCGTCACCAGCCAGGCTCCGAGTATTGATTTTCCCAGAGTCAGGACATTACTCGACGATGCGTCGCGCCATGGATCGGTCCAGCCAAATACGGTCGAACTGATAAAGAATGTCAGTATCGCCAGCACCACGTGATTTGCCGTAAACGAATGACCAGACACCTGCATCAGCAAATATAGCAATCCGATGGCAATCAGCGGATCAAGCAGACGGCGATAGAATTTGCGGGCAGGTATATCGGCCGGGTATTTGAGTTGGCTAATATCAGAATTCATAACGAGTGGTAATCAATGCGCCGTTAGTCTTGTACGTAGCGGATGCAGCGTTGGAATCCAGCGTGGTCCGGTAGACAGATGCACGTATGCGGAAATGCAAGGTCGGCTTGTAGGTCAAGCCAAGGACCGCGTTGTTATAGCGATCGTCACGGTCCGATGGAGCAATGCCTTGGACTACTGCAACACCGTTGTAGTCGCGCTTCTCGGTCATGATCAAACCGTCCAGGCTGATCTTGCTGGTGGCATCCCAGGTTGATCCCAGGCTGACGCCTTGATTACGCGCATAGTTGGCTGCCAGATCGTCGGTTACACCAAGTTCACGCCACATCCCGAAGGAAAAGGCAGTCTTGCCGGTTGCCTTCCAGTAGGCAGTCAGACGCGCGCTTGGAACGCTGGAATCGCGTTGTGGATTGGACGCATATTCGCGCTTGGCCCAACCGCCGAGAAACTGCAGGTAAGTCTTGCCGGTCAATTGCCAGTCGACCTTGGCCTTCAACTCATTTTGTTCATATGAATTGATATCTGCGTACGGATACTCACCTTCAATATGGCGAGCAACCAGACCAATCTTGTTGCCGCTTTTCGCCAGATAATCGACGCCGATATCGGTCATGTCGAGATTGCGTTCAGACGGACTTTGCGCTTGCGTGTCGTAGCGCAGATCGAAGCGATTGTAAGCGGCGCTCACTTGCCAGCTTGGATGGAAGCGCCAGCTTCCATCAACGTAATTTTTTTGCTGGGTGCGCATGCTGCGTTCCAGCCCCTTGTAATCATCGAAGGGGGTCAGGCCTTCGGAATAACTGCTACCGACATTGCCCGAGAACTGATTGCCCAAGGCCCACTTCCAGTTCGCCAGTAGATCCTTGCCGTCGTTATCATATTGATCGAAGTGATCGTAATCAGATTGATTCGCCGAAAGATCAGCAGTTAATCGCTGTCGACCAATCTCTTTATCCATACGTATACCAATCGCAGCACGCGTCCATCGATCACTTTGCGCTGAAGGCTCAGGCAATCGCAACAGATTGGCATCGTGATAAACACCATAAGTGGCATACGGAGTGAAGGTATCGCCATCAATCGCGCTGGCAGATATGCAAGTAAGCGCACCTGCAAACATCACGAAAGGCATCACTACATAAGAGCGGCGTGCCGCGTTCTTGCGTTGATCATTCATCATCTAGACTCACAGACTATCGACGAAATGATGCTGGTGTTTGCACGGAGACAGCCGGACGGCAGTATGTGTACAGATGCAGCATGTTTTGATCGATATCATTTTTCCATTCCCCAATTGTTGTTGTGACCACTGCAAGAATTCGCTTTCGATCTGATAAGACGATCAAAACGAATCCACACACAGGCAACAATTTTTCATGCAAGGCAAAATCGAAAATCGATTCTGCAAATTTTATTGTTGATCTATTGATATGAAGTGGCGGTATGAGAACCAGCAGCGTCGATTAGTTCCATGACAAAAAAATCAGAACGTCAGAACAAAAAGTAAAACAGTTACCACTCGGAATTTATATGCAGAGACCAGAAGAAAATAATCGGATTTGCGAATGCAAAGCGCACGAAATTATTTTGTAGGAAAGCAGGAAGGGCCAGAATACTGGTATCGCGTATATCGTTGACGCATAAGGAGATTTGAAAAATGCGCAGGCTAATGCATGACAGACACTGCTCAAATTTTAAGCAGTGTGATATGCGTTTGCTCTATATCCTGATATAGATGCCCAATGCCGTGCTAGCGCTCATGCAGTTACATACATTTACAAATACATGCGGACGTTTTCATGACTATTCGATGACATCGCTGTCGGTGACAGGCGCCGGAAGGCCGTCAATAATGGAGGAATAATGCCGAGAGGAACTACTTGAAGAAAAATCTGCACAGCGCAATATGCTTATTTTTTAAGCAGCTTCTTGCAAATGAATTTCCATTCATCGACAGTGACCGGCGTGATCGACAGGCGACTGCCTTTTTGCAGAACCAGCATATCGGCCAGTTCCGGCGTCTGACGCAAATCTGACAATGGCAGCAAATGCGTCTTGTGCAGGATGTGGACATCGACCAGCATCCAGCGCGGTGTTTCGCGCGTGGCTTTCGGATCGAAGTAAGGGCTGACCGGATCGAATTGCGTTTCGTCCGGATACGGCGTACTTGCCACTTCCGCCAAACCGGCGATCCCGGGCTCGGCGCAACTGGAATGATAGAACAGCACGCCATCGCCCACCGACATCGCATCGCGCATGAAATTACGCGCCTGATAATTACGCACACCTGTCCACGCCACGGTTTGATTCGGAGCAGCCAGCGCATCGTCGATACTGACTTCGCCGGGTTCGGATTTCATGAGCCAGTAGCGCATAAGCTTTGATTGCGAAATGAAATAGTGAAAGGAAAAACAGCGGTAGGAACGATGCACTGATTATTGCAGAAAAACCGGGACGTCATTGCATGGAGGCTACCGCCAGGAAAAAGCTTCGAATGCTGCACACATAAAAAAACGGCTGCATTTTCATGCAACCGTTTAACCATCTAGCCCCGCCAGTGCCGCTTTGCCGGCATCCTGAACCAAGAGGTTCAAGTTGGCCGCAGTTAGTTCAACTTCGGGTTCATCGAGCTAGCGACGCGCACTCCCATCGAACAAAATTCCGCAGCCGTTGCGCATAAATGGTTCAAGGAATTATGGCAATGGCGAACACGGCAGGAGCGCTTAGTTTACTCCAAACAGACTGCGAGTAGAAGAATTCGTGTGGAATTAAAAAAGTTTTTCTTGCGGAGCAAGCGCGGTATCGAGTGTCTCGTGCATCGCAGCGATTTTTTGCTTGACTTCGGACATTGACATATCGGATAGCGGGCCTTCTGGTGACTTGGTTGCCAGCAACTCAGCAGTCACGCCCAAAGCAGCCATCACCGCAATACGATCATTACCCTTCAACTTTCCGGCATCACGAATCGCGCACATTTTTGCATCAAGGTAAGCGACCGCTTCCCGCAAGGCACCCTCTTCGCCTTCCTTGCATGCCAGTTTATAGGACTGCCCCATGATCGATACGTCGAGCTGGATCATGCTGCTTCCTCATCTTTTTCTGGTGTTGGAATACTTTCTAGCAGTGCGGCGACACGTTCATGCGCTTCCTGCATGCGACGCGCCAACTCTGCATTTTCGGCAGCAAGCGCCGCTGATTTGAGACGCAAATCTGCATTCTCGCTGCGCAAGGCTTGCGTCAACTCAGCCAGTTGGCTGATTTTTTCGGAAAGTGTATGGAAGTCGGAAATCATCCCGCCACTATAGTGGCGCATGTTAATGGCAGTCAATAGATAGAGTCGGCAGACTACGCGTTTTTCGCTGCCGACTACAAATTTAGCTTGCGCGGTGTATCAATAATGACTGGATAGTCCGCATCCTTGCCAAAAATGCACGCGAATTCCAAATTGAAACTGCGCACTTCACATTTCTGTCAAACGCCCATCCACCGTGATCAGGCCACTACGTATCCGTACATTCGGGAATACCTGTTGTGCCGCAGATCGGTATCGCGCCAATTGCGCTGCATATTCCGTGCGTTCGCTATCAAACAGATTGCGCTTGTAATCAAGTATCCACAGTTCATCTTCAAACATCACGATCCGATCAAAGCGCGCAATACCGGCACTGGTCTGCACTTCCATTTCGTTACGCGCAAAGCGATGCTGCGCAGGATCGAAGAAATGTGCCAACTCAACTTGCGCCAAAATAGTCGCCGCCTGCGCGCTGACGGTGATCGCAATCTCATACGAACACGGCAGCCATCGTGCGATCTGTTCCGGCGCATGCATGCTGATCGGCCATGCATGCGCCGGCGTCAGGCGCTCCATCAACGCGTGCAGCGCAATCCCTTCATCGATTTCGGCACTCGAAACGGCAGCCAGTTCCGGCGACTGCAGCGATGACGGCGGCAGCAAGGCAGGTGGATTAAATATCGACAGTGAAAATTCCGATTCCTGCGTTGCGGAAAATGCCGGAAAATCGGTATCCGGTTGCATCGGTTGTGCGCCCTGGAAACGCGAATACCAGCGCCCTTCGGCAACGCCATTCGCTGTCGCACTCCGCGGATCGGCGACGCCGCTGATAATCAGCAACTTCTTGGCGCGCGTAGCAGCGACGTACAGCAGATTCCAGTCTTCCTGCAGTTTAAGCTTTTCTTCTTCCGCGAATAGCGCATCGCGCGCTGCGCCGCGTTCAGATTGACGACCGAAAACAGAGAAATGAACAGGTGCATCTTGATCCTGCGGCCATTCGCACAGCACGCCCACATCGTCGCGTGCGCCGTCGCTATGATTTGCATCCAGCAAAACCACGATGGGCGCCTCCAGACCTTTCGCACCATGTATCGTCAGGATGCGTACTGCATCCAGCGCAGCATCGATATCGGCTTCATCCGGCGCATCGCTTTCTGCCGATTTCTGCAAACGGCGTAATGCATCTATGAATTTCGGCAGGCTGGGATAACGTCCCGCATCCAGATTCAAGGCTAGTTCGGTAAACGCTTCGATATTGCCCAATATCTGGCCACGGATCAGCGGCGATGCGGCTTGCGCATACCGCGCAATCACATCGCCTTCGTGCAGAATCCGATCGAGCAAATCGTGCACTGGCAAACTTGGTGCGAGTTCCAGCCATCTTTCCAGCAAGCGAATTGCGCGCTGTAATGCAGGTGAAATTTCAGATGAGTCTTCTTCTTGTGGGATTTGATGCAGGCGCGACCACCACGTTCTTTCTGGGCGCAAAGCCAGCGCGATCAAGTCCTCATCGCTGGCACCGATGATCGATGATTTAAGGACATGGGCCAGCGCAAGATTGTCATGCGGTGTAATCAGGAAGGTCAGCAGCGCAATCAGATCGGCCACTTCCAGCGACTCCAGTAAGCCGCCGCGCTTGTCGGACGCGAATGGAATACCGGCTTCGCGCAAGGCGGATTCGTAGGCCCGCAAATGCGTACGTTTTTTGACCAGCAACATCACGTCGGACCAGCGCTCGCTTTTCAATTCGGTACGCGCTTGCAAAATCGCCTGCGCCACTGCGCGGCCTTCTTCCAATCGGCGTGCGTCTTCTTCTTCCTCACGCGGTGTAGTCAAAGGGTCGCGCAATTGCGCGGGCGTCCACACGACTTTCTCAGTTTTTTCTTGCTGTACCAAGGGCAATTGCCAGACTGCGCCACGCTCGTTTTCCAGGGTGGTTTGCGCCTGATAAATCGGATTGGTGCCAAAACTCTCGTTCATGACTTCGACTATTGCCAGTGCATTACGGCGCGTCTGATTAGTACGGAGAAAATCTGCGCCTTGCGCCATCAAGCTTGCTTTCGCGGCGGAAAACACGCGCGGCTCTGCACGGCGGAAACGATAGATAGATTGCTTGGGATCACCGACCACAAACATGCTTGGCTTGTCGGCATCACCGCCATAAGCATTCAGCCACGCTTGCACGATGCTCCATTGCAGAGGATTGGTATCCTGAAATTCATCCAGCAATACATGGCGGTAGCGCGCATCGAGGCGACTCTGCAAATACGCTGCGTGTTCTTCGTTCGTCAGCAAGCGATACGCCTGCCATTCAAGATCAGAAAAATCGAAAACGCGCTGTTCGGCTTTCACGCCTTGATAGGTTTCCAGATAGGCAGCACCAACTGTAAACAATGCACGATTCAGCGCAATGACTTGCGGTTCCATGCTGCGGCGCAAGACGGTCTTCAGCGCAGCTCCTACGCTTTCAAACTCGACTTCAAATGCATATACGCCATCCTCGCCCAGATTTTCCAGCAAGGCTTTGGTCAAATCCTTGGTTGCGCGATTCTTGCGGAATTTGCCACCCCCATCGAAGAATTCATTCGTTAGTGCGACAAAATTTTCCAGCGAAGCGCCGTCCGTCAGCGCTTTCTCGATCGCTGTCGCACGCTCCTGATTGGTTGCCGTTCCTTTACCTAACAGCCACGCAATTTGTCCTATGCGTGCGACGAATTTCTTATCGTTCCACAAGGACAGACGCGCATCGAATTCGCCATCTTCACCACATAATTCAGTCAACCACTCTATAGGTTCGCCGCTTTGCGCAGACGCCCACCATTCCGCACGCTTGGCGATGAAGGCGTTCAATAAATTGCGTGTATTCCAATCGCCGGCTTGCGCATACAAAGCAATCAGCGCTTCCTTGACTTCATGATTGTCGGCTTCATTCACAGCCTGCATAAAACGACTGTAAGCATCAGACAGCAATTCGCCAGTCGCTTCAGTCAATGCATAACCGTGCGGCACGCCAGACGCCAGTGGCGCGATTTGAATCAAGCGCGCGAACCAGCTGTGAAAGGTATCGATGGATAGCGATTGCGGACTGCGTAAAACACGCTCATACAAAGCGCGTGCGACTGGCAACATCGCAGCCAGTTCATGTTCCGCTACGCCGCGTTCACGCAAGAGCTGAAGCACTTCCACATCCGGCTTCAAGGTCAATTCATGCAACAGCTCCATCAAACGCTCGCGCATTTCCTGCGCAGCCTTGCGGGTAAATGTGATTGCCAGAATAGCTGCCGGTTCGGTGCCGGATAACAGCAGTCGCAATACGCGCGCTACCAGCAACCAGGTCTTGCCGCTACCGGCACAAGCTTCGACCACCACCGAACGCGACGGATCACAAGCGATGGCGACGAAGCATGCAGCATCGGCGTGTGCGCCATTGATTTCATAGGCGCGCGGCGTCATTGCCGGATTCGTTTCTTCGTTGCTATTCATAAGCGGCGTAGTTTGATCCATATTAATTACCACGCTCCCTTGCGACACAAGCCACGCACATCGCAATATTGACAAACCGGTTCCGGCCCGGTTGCTGGCAAAGGTGCGCCCTCTGCAATTGCCTGCATGTTATGCACGATTTGTTCTGCCAAGGTCTGCTGCCAGGTTTCAAATTGTGGCGCTTCGATTTCCTTGATCTTGTCCTTCGTCGCTTCCAGCGGAATATATAAAGCCGCGCTCAACGGTGTGTCGGATAACAAACCGTAAAACGGCAGTTGATGATCTTCGCCATGTTTGAGTTTGTCGCGCAATGCAAGCTGATTCGTACTTTTGTAATCGAGGACTACGCGTTCGCCGCTGGCATTTTCATCGATGCGATCGACGCGACCATGCAGGATGATTTCGCCGCCAGTCCAGCGCAAAACTTTTTCGAATTTTTCTTCGCCCAATACAAAATGCCAGCCCTGGTTTTCGCGTTCGGCTATCCAATCCAGATAAGCCGGCATGGCTTTTTGCCAGCGGGCGTAATAGCCGAGTGCTGCCGCGCTTTTATCGAGTTCATTCGCAAAGACTTGATCTGAAATTTGCTGCAACAGCGCGGCTCGCTCGTTTGATTGAACCGAACCAGCCTGATGAAACTGCGCCAGTATTTGATGCAACCAATCGCCGTAATCGCGCTTCTCCGGCATATCCGATAATTCATCAATGCCAGACAAACCCAGCATGCGCGTTGCGAAAAATTGGTAGGGACAAGCGACCAGACTGTTGTAGCCGCTAGCCGATAGTTTTTTCGGTAGCAGTTGTGCTGCGCTCGGTGCCGGCATGAATGCGGGTGAAGCTTGCAGAGTGCGCGCTGCGATCTGTACATCGTGCGTGACGATGGGCGCAACACCGGCGCGCGCGAGGCACAATTCCAAACGTTCTATCCACGGACTGACAGGATTCGGCTCACCGTTTCTATGCGCCTGCCACGACATCACCACGCAATCATTGGCCGACAATAATTCGGTCACATCTCGCAATTGCTGACGTTGCCGACTTTCGCGCGTAGCCAGACCAAGTTCGCGTCGCACGACGTTGGCGAAGAACAGCGTTTCAGTTGGTTGCGAGGGCAAATGTTCGGCATCCGCACCCACCAACAATACCGCATCGAAGGCGCGTAAACGTGCGCCGTTCAAAGGTAGCATCACAACGCGCTTATCAAGATTGAGTTGGACAAAAGCTTTTGCTTCCAGTTGCAGATTCAGGAAGGCGCGCCATTCGGAAAACGAAAACGTGTGACCGACTTGTACGCAATCCTGCGAAATATCCTGCAATAGTTGTATAAGTTGCGAGCCGGCTGCATCAACTTGTAAAGCCGCACGCATGCCGAGCGCATCCAAGGTTTGATTAGTCGCCGTAATCCAGTCGCATAAAGTTTTGCGGCCGGCAAAACCACTCGCCTGCTGCGCCAGCAGCTTGATCATTCTTTGCGCCTGCGGAATCGCGGTCAATGCATTAGCCGCCGCATCCCAACCGCTCAATACATTCGCGCGTCGCAAGGCCATTTCACTTTGCATGACCAGCTCGGCTTTATCTTCCAGTGCAGCGAAGACAAAAGGCGACTTCAGGAAATCCAGCAAACCTACCGTCTCGGCGCGAGCGGCAACCAGCTCCAGCCAAGCTGCGATCGCGGACGCGGCGCGCGTGGTCGATAACTTCCAGCCGGTTTCATCAGCCACCACAATTTGCGCACGCTCCAGTAATGCGCGTATGCGCCGCGCAACGACGCGATCCTGGGCGACGATGGCGAGATTGGTTTTACCTTCTTGCAGCCAATCGATGATGGTTTGTGCACCAGCCTTGGCTTCGGCTTCCAGATTTTGTGCTGCATATAATTTCAACGCGGTTGGCGTTGCAACATTCAAACTATCTGGCAAGTCTTCGAAAAATGGTTCTGGAGTATCGTCGGCGATCAGCATTTCCGGCCAGGCTGCGGCATAGGTACGATTAATAGTGTGCGTGCGCCAATCCAGCGTCATCACCGCTACCGCTTGCCGCTCACTGTAGGTATCCAGAAAAGCCTGTTCCATTGCATCGGGTTCTACCGGACTAATCCAAAACAGTGGCAAATGCGCTTGCTGCGCGATGCGCATCATTTGTGCGTAGCGCGTGACGATCGCATCGCTGGCGTCGAGCTGACTCTTCCAGATCGTCCACACCAATTGCGTTTCATCCGATAACAGATTGCGCGCAACTGGCGACAATTGTTCTAGCGCAGCTTGCCAGCGTGCGTCCGCCGCATCTGGCGACGCTTTGATCGATGGCAGCATCGCTTGCGTCAATTCATCCGACAACGTGAGCAGAATTTCTGCCAGCGGCAGTAAGTCAGTATTGCGTCGCGCGCTGAATAATTTTTTCAGCCACGCGTGCTGGCGCAAATCTGCGTACAAGGACATCAGACGTTCGCTCGCAGCCGTTGACGATATGTCGGCGACCGGCGGCAGCAGACGTATATATTCAGATAAAGAGGTAATCGTCGGCGGGATGAAAGCACTGCCGATCTGGCGCGCCAAGGCATTTTTCAACAACTGTATATGTGCAAAGGTCGATACCAGCACACGTACGCCCGACAAATCATTCGCGGCCAGATTGCCAGCTTGCGTCCGCAACTCGCTTTGCAACAATGCGCAAGCGGCATCATCCCAAAAGGCAACAGATGGCGGAATCAGGATAGTGGTGGCGCTAGACGGCATCAATTTGTGGGTGTGAGGTAAGAAGACAGGGAAAACATGTTGGCAGGACTATCAGTTTGTATTTTATGCGAGCCGGCGTGAAATTTTATGCGCAATGCCACACTTTTTATAAAATAGGTTATGATTTGGCCAGACCCCGCCTGATTACCTCTTGCCGCACCTTCAAAACTTGAATTAAATCGCAACGTCTCCATCTTCATTTCAGTACCCGGAGGCGCTGCAGGCAAACACCGACAAGAACGGTTGTCACCAAGGCGCTGATTTATTCTATTCTCCTCAAACCGAGGCATACATGAGCGAAAACATCAAACATATTACCGACGCGTCTTTTGATACAGACGTATTGAAATCCGACACACCTGTTCTGGTCGACTTCTGGGCAGAATGGTGCGGTCCGTGCAAAATGATTGCACCGATCCTGGAAGACGTTGCCAAGGAATACGCAGGCAAGATCCAGATCGCCAAAATGGACGTGGACGCTAATCAAGCGGTTCCAGCCAAATTCGGCATTCGTGGCATTCCAACGCTGATTCTGTTCAAGAACGGCGTACCTGCTGCGCAAAAAGTCGGCGCACTGGCAAAAGGTCAGTTGACCGCCTTCATCGACAGCAACATCTGATAGAGAAAATTGCAGCGATGCGCCCGCATCGCTGCATAATTATTACAGCACTCACTTATTACAGCCCGTACTTACCACGCAGTTCACTCCCCCACCTTTTTATATCCCGTCCCGGGACACTCAAAAATTATGCATTTATCCGAATTAAAGGCGTTACACGTCTCAGCACTGCTAGAAATGGCAATCAGCCTGGACATCGACAACGCAGCGCGCTTGCGCAAACAAGAACTGATGTTCGCGATTCTCAAGAAACGCGCGAAATCAGGAGAACAAATTTTTGGCGATGGCGCCCTCGAAGTATTGCCTGACGGCTTTGGCTTCCTGCGCTCGCCCGACGCCAGTTACATGGCGTCCACCGACGACATCTATATTTCCCCGTCGCAGATCCGCCGCTTCAATTTGCACACCGGCGATTCGATCGAGGGTGAAGTCCGCACGCCAAAAGACGGCGAACGCTACTTTGCGCTGGTCAAGGTTGACAAGGTCAACGGCGAAGCGCCGGAAGCATCGAAACACCGCATTCTGTTTGAAAATCTGACACCACTGCATCCGAACAAGCCCTTGCTGCTTGAACGTGAAATGCGCGGCGAAGAAAACATTACCGGCCGCATCATCGATTTGATCGCGCCTATAGGCAAAGGCCAACGCGGCTTGCTGGTCGCGTCACCTAAATCCGGTAAATCCGTGATCTTGCAACACATTGCACATGCGATCACCACCAATCATCCTGAAGCAGTGATGATCGTGTTGCTGATCGACGAACGCCCTGAAGAAGTGACCGAGATGCAGCGTTCGGTACGCGGCGAAGTGGTGGCATCGACCTTCGATGAACCAGCTACACGTCACGTGCAAGTCGCTGAAATGGTGCTGGAAAAAGCCAAGCGTCTGGTTGAAATGAAAAAAGACGTGGTGATTCTGCTGGATTCGATCACCCGTCTGGCGCGCGCCTACAACACCGTGATACCTGCTTCCGGCAAAGTGTTGACCGGTGGTGTCGATGCCAACGCATTGCAACGTCCAAAACGCTTCTTCGGCGCCGCACGTAATATCGAAGAAGGCGGTTCGCTGACCATCATCGCCACTGCGCTGATCGAAACCGGAAGCCGTATGGATGACGTGATCTTTGAAGAATTCAAAGGTACCGGCAATATGGAAGTTCATCTCGAACGCCGTCTGGCCGAGAAGCGCGTCTATCCTGCAATCAACCTGAACAAATCCGGTACGCGTCGCGAAGAGTTGCTGATCAAACCGGATCAATTGCAGAAGATCTGGGTCTTGCGCAAACTCTTGTACGGCATGGATGAGATCGAAGCGATGGAATTCATCCTCGACAAGATGAAGGCGACCAAGAACAACGCCGAATTCTTCGACATGATGCGTCGCGGTAATTCTTGATTTGAGATTTTCTGTTTAATATCTTTAGCCGATCAGGCTGAAAATCAAAAAGCCTGTTTTCCTTGCATGCTCTGCAAAAGAAAACGGGCTTTTTTTATGGACTGTTTGAATAAAATTATTGGTCGATCTACTGCGATCTACTTAATACCCTAAATTTTTAAGCGATCCTGCTGCAATCAGCCAGGCAAACGTAAGTTCAGTCGTACCGATAGCAAACGCATTGCCGAGGTAACGGCGACGCTGGCAATCAAAGCCACAGCTGACGACACGTCCAATAATTCCAAGCCTAGATACACCCAGCAACCTACGAAGGAACACGTTGCATAAAGCTGGCCGCGCCTGAACACCATCGGAATTTCATTGCACAATACATCGCGCAATACGCCGCCGAAAACACCAGTCGTTACACCCATCATCGCGCAGATAAAAATTGGCATCTCGGCCTCAAGCGCCATCGAAGTACCTACCGCACTGAACAATCCCAGACCGAAGGCATCAGCCACCACGATGGTCTTTTCAGCGACCGCCGAACGCAAATGTGTAAAAAATGGCCATGCCACCAGCGCCAGAACAAAGACCAGAATCGCGTATTCCTGATGTTCAACCCAAAACAGCGGTCGTCTATCCAGCAACATGTCGCGCAAAGTACCGCCGCCAAATGCAGTGATAAAGGCCACGATAAACACGCCAACCAAATCCATTTCCTTGCGGCGCGCCTCGATAAAGCCAGAGCAGGCGAAGGCGATAATGCCGCAGGCTTCGACCGCCTGCAGCAGCGTACTCATGCCATCTTGCAAACCAATTGCCACAATGCCCCCCCTTAAATACCTGATGAATTCCATAATGACATCAGCGGCAACGATATCAGCAAACTTGCTACAAACCCATGATTTAATTGAATTTTCAATGTATAATCTTCGGCTCGTTCCAACCTCGGCAAGTGATAGGCAATCGGGTCAAGAAGCAGCGCGACCGACGAAGTGTCCATTGGCTACCAAACTATTTAAGGAAAATCATGAAAGCTGGCATTCACCCGGATTACCGCAACGTTGTGTTCCACGACGTTTCAAACGATTTCAAATTCATCACCCGTTCGACCGTTCAAACGCGTGAAAAAATTGAATTTGAAGGCGCAGAATATCCACTGATCAAGATCGAGGTTTCTTCGGAATCCCACCCGTTCTACACAGGCAAACATAAAATCGTCGATACCGCTGGTCGCGTGGATAAATTCCGCAAGAAGTTCGGTACCGTTGGTTCCAAAACATCAGTGGGCGAATAATTTCCTCACCGCGTTTCAAAAAGGCAGCTACGGCTGCCTTTTTTCTTGCTATCCATACTAGTGCAGATTTTTTCCGGCACAATAACGCCGAACCGAATAAAAACAATTCTCCTTCATGAAGCCAGTCCGCCTTCCCGCCTCCGCAACGCACGCTCTCCCGCGCTGGGCGCTGTTCGCACTGTGTCTGTTATATATCCTGCCTGGCCTGATCGGCCGCGATCCGTGGAAGCCTGACGACGCTGCCGGTTTTGGCATCATGTGGACGATGGCGAACGGTTCTTTGGTCGACTGGTTGTCACCGCACATCGTCGGCTTGCCGATGCCGTATGAAGGACCGCTTGCATTCTGGCTGGGCGCCATCTGCATCAAATTATTCGGATGGCTGCTAGGCGATCCGCTGGCCGCACGCATCGCCCCTATCTGCTTCTTCCTGCTAGGTTCGATGTCGGTCTGGTACACCACCTATCTACTCGGGCGCAGACCTGAAGCGCAACCATTAAAGCTTGCATTCGGCGGACAGCCCGAACCGCGCGACTTTGGCCGCACACTGGCCGATGGCGCACTGCTGATTTATCTCGGCTGCCTGGGTCTGCTGGTTCATAGTCACGGCACCACCTCAGAAGCCTTGCAGGTATCGCTGGTTGCATTCTCACTCTATACAGCTACCCGCCTGTTTGAATCGCACTCCAGCAAAAGCGCCATTGCATTCGGACTTGTGCTCGGCCTGTTGGTGTTATCGCGCGGCTGGGTAGTGCCACTCGCCATCTGGTTCGGCGTCGTCGCACTGGCGTCCGCGCGCGAACGCGGCATTTTGCTGCGTCTGATGCTGATCGTCCTGCCCGTGGCAACAATCGTTGCTGGGGCATGGATATTCGCAAACCATCAGATTCAGCCGTTTGGAACAAGCCCCATCGATGCGTGGATGGCATGGAATTATCATCAAATCGGCGCACCGAGCTTGCCGACCTTGCAGTACTTTTTCAAAAACGCGATCTGGTTTGCATGGCCAGCATGGCCGTTCGCAATCTGGGCCGTCTATGCATGGCGCCGACAGCACGAAGCGCTGCACATCACGCTGCCGCTGACATTTTTCGGTGCACTGGTATTGCTGGCCTTTCTGAATCCTCGTGGTGAAGAAGCGATCCTGTTACCGCTGCTGCCCATGCTGGCCATCCTCGCCGCGTTCGGCTTGCCAACAATGAAACGCGGAGCCATCAATGCAGTCGACTGGTTCTCGGTCATGATGCTCAGCACCTGTGCGACCTTCATCTGGTTAGGCTGGATTGCCAAGCAAACTGGCTGGCCAGCGCAGATCGCAAAGAACGCATTCAAGATTGCGCCGGGCTTCAAGCCTGAATTCAGCCTGCTCATTTTTTTGATCGCCGCAGCCGCATCGGCAGGATGGATCTGGATTGTTTACTGGCGCATTTCGCGTCGCCCATCCGTGCTGTGGCGCGCGGTTGTCTTGTCATCCGGCGGCATCATTTTGTGCTGGTTGCTGCTGATGACACTGTGGCTGCCATGGGGGAATTACATCAAGAGCTATGCAAGCGTCGCACGCCAAGTGGACACTGCACTACCAACCGTCAAGCGCTGCGTCGCAACCAATGTAGGCGCATCGCAACGCGCATCGTTTGCCTACTTCGGCAACATCCCGTTCGCCCAGTTTAAAGACAAAAACTGCGATTACCTGTTATTGCAAGACAACCATCGCGGCAATGACGCAGCGACAAATCTGACGCGCAATAACCAGCAATGGAAACTGATCTGGCAAGGCCGACGCCCTGCCGACAGAGAAGAACGCTTCCGCCTTTATCGACGCGTTTACTCAACGCAGGCAGAGCAGGAATGACGCGTAGCCATCAGTGAGCGCAGCGCGTCATAGCTGAGTGGAAATAAAATGACCTGCCTGGAAATGACATCGACAACCTTCGCTAATTCAGCAAGATGGGTCTTGCTCAAATCAATGAAATCGAGCATAATACTCAGCTTGCGTTGCCGAGATGGCGGAACAGGTAGACGCACGGGACTCAAAATCCCGCGCCGCAAGGCGTGCCGGTTCGATTCCGGCTCTCGGCACCAGACGTACATGCAGTAGAGTCCAAAGTAGTCCAGAAACCCGTATCAAGCCCAGTGCTGATGCGGGTTTTTTGTTTTATGACGTCTTTTGGCGTCCATTGCAATCCAACAGTTTTGCATCCACACTTGTATCCATACGCCCTTAATCAAATATCGCATGGATACAAAATGCCGAAACTCGCAAAACCACTCACTGACACACAAGTTAGAACTGCCAAAGCGATTGAAGGAAAAACCCACACATTGCCAGACGGCTTGGGAATGTATCTTGAGATCACCGCATCAGGCACAAAAATATGGCGCATGACGTATCGACAGGAAAACGGAAAGAAAAACCGTTTGACCTTCGGTGCCTATCCCGAAATCTCTCTTCTCGAAGCAAGAGGCAAGCGCGCTGAAGCACGTAAGTTGCTGGCAGACGGCATTGATCCGGCACAATTTAGACGTGAGGCGAAAGAGACTAAGGCTGTTGCAGCCACGCATACCTTTGAAGCCATCGCGCTAACCTGGCTACAAAAAACGGCAGCGACACGCGCCTGTTGATTTGCATCGAAAACTGACCCACTTAGCCGCATAATTTGCATCCAAAACTGACTCACGTTTAGAACACAATCCTACTTACCAAAGTGAGTGGGAGATTGGAGTGATCGACGTGGCATTACTTGGAATTATGGCCTGTCCCTGACTTGAAAGACACCAAGATAAGGTGTTTTAATCAATCAGGAGGAAATAAATGGCAAATCGTAGACAGTTCAGCAAGGAGTTCA
>LNEU01000026.1 GCA_001464355.1 Burkholderiales bacterium Ga0077544 | reverse complement strand
TGATCAACCCGATCGCGATGGAAGAAGGTCTGCGCTTCGCGATTCGCGAAGGCGGTCGTACTGTCGGCGCCGGTGTTGTTGCTAAAATTATTGAGTAATCAGTATCAGTAAGCAGTAAGCAATAAACGATTTGGCATAACGCCATTTACTATCGCCGCGAGTGTTCACTCACTCGCGGTTCGCTCTTTTAAGGAATGAACATGTCTACAGCACCGAAATCAGCTCCAAACCAAAAGATCCGTATTCGTCTGAAAGCATTTGACTATCGTTTGATCGATCAATCGGCACTCGAAATCGTTGAAACAGCAAAACGCACTGGCGCAGTTGTAAAAGGCCCAGTCCCACTGCCAACACGTATTCAGCGTTTTGACGTTTTGCGTTCGCCGCACGTCAACAAAACATCGCGCGATCAGTTTGAAATTCGTACGCACGTTCGTTTGATGGACATCGTTGACCCTACAGATAAAACAGTTGATGCATTGATGAAACTGGATTTGCCTGCTGGCGTTGATGTAGAAATCAAACTGCAATAATTTGTTTTTGATAATGCGGGGCAGAAATGTCCCGCATTTATCCGCTGGGGAACAACAATTCACGCATTTAGATGTTGTGGAAGGGCTGTTCACCAGTTATAATCTCGGGCTTCGCTGAGGATTCCCAATTGGAATTTTCATCAAATTCGTAGTTTTAAGTTGTTTTATATATCAGCCCCGCCCAATCGTAGGTGGGAATGGAGAAAAAATGAACCAAAACCAAGATAAAGGCCAAGGCCTGCTTGGTCGCAAGGTTGGTATGATGCGTATTTTCACGGATGATGGGGATTCGATTCCTGTTACCGTGGTTGACGTTTCAAACAATCGTGTGACGCAAATCAAAACGCCTGACGTCGATGGTTATTCGGCTGTCCAGGTTGCTTTCGGTAGCCGCCGTGCTTCTCGTGTCAATAAAGCTTCTGCTGGTCATCATGCCAAAGCAGGTGTTGAAGCCGGTACCGTCCTCAAAGAATTCCGTATTGCTGCTACTGCTGCTTCCGAATTGAAAGTCGGCGATGTTATCGCTGCCAGTCTGTTCGAAGTCGGTCAAAAAGTAGACGTGCAAGGCGTGACTATCGGTAAGGGTTACGCTGGTGTTATCAAGCGTTATCACTTCTCTTCCGGTCGTGCAACCCACGGTAACTCACGTTCGCATAATGTCCCGGGCTCCATCGGTATGGCGCAAGATCCAGGTCGCGTTTTCCCTGGTAAGCGCATGACTGGTCACTTGGGTGACGTGAATCGCACAATTCAAAACCTTGAGATCGCTCGTATTGATGCAGATCGCCAGCTGTTGCTGGTTAAGGGTGCGATTCCTGGTGCGAAAAATGGTCAGGTGATTGTCTCGCCGGCTATTAAAACCAAAGCAAAGAAGGGGGCTTAATTCATGGAACTCAAGCTCCTGAATGACCAAGGTCAATCGTCTTCGAATATTGCTGCGCCAGATACTATTTTCGGCCGCGACTACAACGAAGCGCTGATTCACCAAGTCGTGGTTGCCTATCAAGCCAACGCACGCAGTGGTAATCGCAAACAAAAAGATCGTGAAGAAGTTCATCACACCACCAAAAAACCTTGGCGTCAAAAAGGTACGGGCCGTGCTCGTGCTGGTATGTCGTCATCGCCTTTGTGGCGCGGCGGCGGTCGGATTTTCCCGAACTCGCCTGATGAAAACTTCTCGCACAAAGTTAACAAAAAGATGTATCGCGCAGGTCTCTGCTCGATCCTCTCGCAGTTGGCTCGCGAAGGTCGTCTCTCCGTAATCGAAAGCCTGTCAGTTGATGCGCCAAAGACCAAGCTCTTGTCGCAAAAACTGAAAGATATGGGTCTGGATTCCGTGCTCGTCATCACTGACAGTCTGGATGAAAACCTGTTGTTGGCATCGCGCAATCTGCCTAACGTGCTGATTTGCGAGCCACGTCATGCTGATCCAGTTTCGCTGGTTTTCTACAAGAAAATCCTGATCACGAAATTGGCATTGGCCAAGATTGAGGAGATGCTGGCATGAGCGCGATTCTGAAACATAGTGAAGAACGCTTGATGAAAGTGTTGTTGGCGCCAGTTATTTCCGAGAAGGCAACTTTCGTTGCTGAAAAAAACGAACAAGTCGTTTTCCTCGTAATGCCTGATGCTACCAAGATTGAAATCAAAGCTGCGGTTGAGTTGCTGTTCAAGGTTCAAGTTGAATCTGTTCAAGTTGCCAATCGTCAAGGTAAGCAAAAACGTTCAGGTCGCTTCAATGGTCGTCGCAATCACACGCGTCGTGCGTTTGTATGCCTGAAGCCTGGTCAAGAAATCAACTTCACCGAGGAGGCTAAATAATGGCACTCGTTAAAGTCAAGCCGACCTCGCCTGGTCGTCGCGGTATGGTCAAGGTCGTCAATGCCGACCTGTACAAAGGCCGTCCATTCGCAGGCCTGATCGAAAAGAAATCGAAAACTGCCGGCCGTAATAACAACGGTCACATCACTACCCGTCATATCGGTGGTGGCCACAAGCAGCATTACCGTGTTATCGACTTCAAGCGCACTAAAGATGCTATCCCTGCGAAAGTGGAGCGTATTGAATACGATCCAAACCGCACGGCAAACATCGCGTTGGTGTTGTATGCGGATGGTGAGCGTCAATACATCATTGCAACCAAAGGCATGGCCGTTGGCGATCAAGTGATGAATGGCTCGGAAGCGCCGATCAAATCGGGTAACTGCTTGCCTATCCGTAATATCCCAGTCGGTACCATCATGCATTGCGTCGAAATGTTGCCAGGCAAAGGTGCTCAAATTGCACGTACAGCCGGCGCTGGCGTTGTGTTGATGGCACGTGAAGGTACCTACGCTCAAGTTCGTTTGCGCTCTGGCGAAGTTCGTCGTATCCACGTTGAATGCCGTGCAACCGTAGGTGAAGTCGGCAATGCCGAACATAGCTTGCGTAAAATCGGTAAAGCAGGTGCGATGCGCTGGCGTGGTGTTCGTCCTACCGTTCGCGGTGTGGTCATGAACCCGGTCGATCACCCACACGGTGGTGGTGAAGGCAAAACGGCAGCAGGTCGTCATCCAGTATCACCATGGGGCCAGCAGACTAAAGGTAAGAAGACGCGTCGCAACAAGCGCACGACTTCTATGATCGTCTCGCGCCGCGGTAAGAAATAAGGATAAGACATGACACGTTCATTAAAAAAAGGGCCGTTTTGCGACGCCCATCTGGTGAAAAAAGTCGAAGCCGCGCAAGCGAACAAAGACAAAAAGCCAATCAAAACCTGGTCCCGTCGTTCGACAGTCATGCCTGATTTTATCGGCTTGACGATCGCGGTGCATAACGGCAAGCAGCACGTGCCTGTTTATGTGTCCGAAAACATGGTTGGTCACAAGCTTGGCGAATTCGCGCTGACCCGTACGTTCAAGGGCCACGCTGCTGACAAGAAGGCTAAGAAATAATGGAAACTAAAGCTATCCTCAAAGGCGTGCGCCTGTCGGATCAGAAGGGTCGTCTGGTTGCGGATCAAATCCGCGGCAAGAAAGTTGACGCTGCTCTGCACCTGCTGCAATTCAGTCCTAAAAAAGGCGCTGCAATCATCAAGCGTGTTCTGGAATCCGCCATCGCGAATGCCGAGCACAATGATGGTGCAGATATCGACGAATTGTTCGTGAAAACGATCTATGTCGAAAAGGGCCCGATCCTGAAGCGCTTCACAGCACGCGCTAAAGGCCGGGGTGATCGTATCTCTAAACAATCCTGTCACATATACGTGACTGTCGGTAACTAAGGAGTCACGATGGGACAGAAGATACATCCAACCGGTTTCCGCCTTGCGGTTACACGTAACTGGGCATCGCGTTGGTATGCTGGCAATAGTAATTTTGCCACCATGCTAAACGAAGATCTCAAAGTTCGTGCATACCTCAAAACCAAACTGAAGAATGCTTCGGTTGGTCGCGTCATCATTGAGCGTCCAGCAAAAAATGCTCGCATCACTATTTACAGCTCACGTCCAGGCGTCGTGATCGGTAAAAAAGGCGAAGACATCGAAGTATTGAAATCCGCGCTGACAAAAATGATGGGCGTGCCGGTTCATGTGAATATCGAAGAAATTCGTAAGCCAGAAACCGATGCACAACTGATCGCTGATTCGATTGCACAGCAATTGGAAAAACGCATCATGTTCCGTCGTGCAATGAAGCGCGCGATGCAAAACGCGATGCGCCTCGGTGCGCAAGGTATCAAGATCATGTCGTCCGGTCGTTTGAACGGCATCGAGATCGCACGTAAAGAATGGTATCGCGAAGGTCGCGTGCCACTTCACACACTGCGCGCTGATATTGACTACGGTTTCGGCGAAGCTGAAACAACGTACGGCATCATCGGTATCAAAGTTTGGGTTTACAAAGGTGATCGTTTGCCTAGCGGCGAACCACCAGTCGACCTGACTAAGGAAGATGACACCAAACGTCGTGGCCCACGCCGCGATGATGGCAAACCAAGCAGCCGTCCACGTACAGCACGCCCAGAAGGCGCACCAACTGCAGCAGCACCAGGCGCCGCACCGGCTGCTAAACGTGTTCGTGCTAAAAAGCCGGATGCCGCTGTTGACGGTGCTGTTTCGGCTGAGAAAGCAGGAGAATAATCATGCTGCAACCAGCACGCAGAAAATATCGTAAAGAGCAAAAAGGCCGTAATACCGGTATTTCTCACTCGCGCGGCACCGCCGTATCGTTTGGTGAATTCGGTTTGAAAGCTATTGGTCGCGGTCGTATTACAGCGCGTCAAATTGAAGCGGCTCGTCGTGCAATGACGCGTCACATCAAACGTGGTGGCCGTATCTGGATCCGTATTTTCCCAGACAAGCCAATTTCGAACAAGCCTGCTGAAGTCCGTATGGGTAACGGCAAGGGTAATCCGGAATACTACGTGGCTGAAATTCAGCCAGGCAAAATGTTGTACGAGATGGATGGCGTTGACGAAACTCTGGCACGCGAAGCGTTCCGGTTAGCTGCAGCTAAACTGCCGCTGTTGACCAAGTTCGTCGTCCGTCAAGTCGGACAATGATAGGGATGAACATGAAAACATCTGAACTCCAAGGCAAAGACCAAGCGGCTTTGACCAAAGAACTGAACGATCTGCTGAAAGCGCAGTTCGGTCTGCGTATGCAGATAGCAACGCAACAGTTGAACAATACATCGCAGCTGAAAAAAGTACGTCGCGACATCGCACGCGTCAAAACGGTTATGACACAGAAGGACGCCAAATAATGAACGATCAAGTAAAACAAGCGCTGAAGCGTACGTTGATTGGCAAAGTCGTGTCTGACAAGATGGACAAGACCGTAACCGTGCTGATCGAGCGTCACGTCAAGCATCCGCTCTACGGAAAAATCATTATGCGCTCGAATAAGTACCATGCGCACAATGAAGGCAATCAGGCAAAAGCTGGTGATATGGTCGAAATTCAAGAAGGTCGTCCAATCTCCAAAACTAAAGCCTGGACAGTGACACGCGTTGTACAAGCTGCACAAATAGTTTAAATAGTTGTTGCGAGCCCGCTATTTCGATGTAATAATAGCGGGCTTCGTTCTTGCAATGTTTTGGTTGCAAGGGCAGCAGTAAAAAGTTTTAGCTCAGAAGTTGAGTTAATTGAGTTTTGAAAATCGTCCACCTCATCAGTCTGCTTTCGGCAGTCTGCCGAGACCAAGACTGACCGCAAATGCGCGTTGTGTGCAAGAGCGGGTTAAGTTGGGAAAGAAAACACTATGATTCAAACTGAAAGCCGGCTCGAAGTAGCCGACAACACTGGTGCTCGCGAAGTTCTGTGCATCAAGGTGCTCGGCGGTTCAAAGCGCCGTTACGCAAGCATTGGCGATGTGATCAAGGTCACTGTCAAAGTTGCTGCGCCACGTGGTCGCGTGAAAAAAGGCGAAATTTATAACGCAGTTGTTGTGCGTACTGCCAAAGGTGTTCGTCGTCAAGATGGCTCCCTCGTCAAGTTCGACAGCAATGCGGCAGTTTTGCTCAATGCAAAGCTCGAGCCAATTGGTACGCGTATTTTTGGACCGGTTACACGTGAACTGCGCACTGAGCGCTTCATGAAAATCGTTTCTCTCGCGCCTGAAGTTCTGTAAGGAGTCGTGATGGATAAGATTCGTAAAAGCGACGAAGTCATTGTGCTGACTGGCAAAGACAAGGGTAAGCGTGGCGTTGTTCAACGTCGCGTTGACGCTAATTACCTAGTTGTTGAGGGTGTGAACGTTGCTAAAAAAGCGACCAAGCCTAACCCGATGACAGGTGCAACTGGTGGCATCGTCGATAAGTTGATGCCAATTCATGTGTCTAATGTTGCGTTGTTCAATGCGGCAACTGGCAAGGCAGATCGTGCTGGCTTTAAAGATGTGGACGGTAAAAAAGTTCGCGTTTTCAAGTCAAGCGGCGAAGTCGTTAAGGTTTAAGAGATCATGGCCCGTCTCCAAGAATTCTATAAAGAAAAAGTCGTTGGTGATTTGACTGCGAAATTCGCGTACAAATCGGCAATGGAAGTTCCGCGTATCCTGAAGATCACCCTGAACATGGGTTTGTCGGAAGCGATCGCAGACAAAAAAATCATCGAGCACGCAGTTGGCGACTTGACCAAGATTGCAGGTCAAAAACCGGTTGTGACCAAAGCGCGTAAAGCGATTGCGGGTTTCAAAATCCGTGAAGGTTATCCAATCGGTTGTATGGTGACTTTGCGCGGCGCTCAGATGTATGAATTCCTTGACCGTTTCATCACAGTTGCGTTGCCACGTGTGCGCGATTTCCGTGGTATCTCGGGTAAGGCATTCGATGGTCGTGGCAATTACAACATCGGTGTGAAAGAGCAGATCATTTTCCCCGAAATTGAGTACGACAAGATTGACGTGTTGCGTGGTATGAATATCAGTATCACGACAACAGCAAAGACCGACGAAGAAGCAAAAGCGCTTCTCGCCGCATTTAAATTTCCGTTCAGAAACTGAGGTTGCCATGGCAAAACTGGCACTGATTAACCGTGAACAAAAGCGTGCAGACCTGGTAAAGAAATACGCCGGCAAACGCGCTGAGTTGAAGGCAATCATTGATGACCAATCGAAGTCGGAAGAAGAGCGCTACGAAGCTCGCCTGAAATTGCAGGCGTTGCCACGTAACTCGGCTCCTACTCGTCAACGTAACCGTTGCGCTTTGACTGGTCGCCCGCGTGGCACTTTCCGTAAGTTCGGTTTGGGCCGTATTAAGCTCCGTGAATGCGCCATGCGTGGCGAAATTCCCGGTATGACTAAAGCCAGCTGGTAATAGGAGAATAAGCAATGAGTATGAGCGATCCTATCGCCGATATGCTGACCCGTATCCGCAATGCGCAAGTCGTGCACAAAACTTCGGTGGCTATGCCATCGTCGAAAGTCAAGATTGCCATCGCCAACGTCCTGCGCGACGAGGGTTACATTGAAGATTACGCCGTAACAGAGGCTGCTGGTAAAGCAGAACTGAAAATCGGTTTGAAATATTACGCCGGTCGTCCAGTTATCGAGCGTTTGGAGCGTGTTTCCCGTCCAGGGTTGCGTGTCTACAAAGGCAAAGATGATATTCCAAACGTTATGAACGGTTTGGGTGTGGCGATTGTGTCGACGCCAAAAGGTGTCATGACTGACCGCAAAGCGCGCGCAACCGGTGTCGGTGGCGAAGTTATTTGCTACGTCGCCTAAGGAGCACAAGATGTCTCGTGTAGGTAAAATGCCAGTTGCACTGCCTAGTGGCGCGGAAGCGACCATCACAGCAGCGCAAATCACAGTTAAAGGTCCATTGGGCTCTTTGACCCAGTCGTTGAACGGCCTGGTGCAAATCGAAAACAACAGCGGTACTTTGAGTTTCAAAGCCGCTAACGACAGCCGCGAAGCAAATGCGATGTCGGGTACGATTCGCGCTCTCGTCAACAACATGGTCAATGGTGTTACCAAAGGCTTTGAAAAAAAATTGACGTTGGTTGGTGTTGGTTATCGTGCCGCTGCGCAAGGTGACAAGCTGAACCTTTCGTTGGGTTTCTCGCATCCTGTAGTACACCAAATGCCAGCAGGCGTGAAAGTGGAAACACCGACGCAAACCGAGATCCTGATCAAAGGCATCAACCGCCAGCAAGTTGGTCAAGTGGCTGCTGAAGTCCGCGCATACCGCAGTCCTGAGCCTTACAAAGGCAAGGGCGTTCGTTATTCGGACGAAGTGGTTGTGATTAAAGAAACCAAGAAGAAGTAAGGGTTGACGATGGATAAGAAACAATCACGTCTGCGCCGCGGACGCCAAACTCGGGCCAAGATCGCCGAGTTGAAGGTGATTCGCCTGGCAGTGCATCGCACCAACTTGCATATCTACGCAAGCATCATCGGACCGGACGCGCAGGTTTTGGCTTCTGCTTCGACCGCTGAAGCTGAAATGCGTAAAGAGTTGGCTGGTCAATCAGGTGCGGGTGGCAATGTTGCCGCAGCTGCACTGGTTGGTAAGCGCGTTGCAGAAAAAGCACTGAAAGCAGGAATCGCCGAAGTTGCGTTCGATCGCTCCGGTTTCCGTTACCACGGCCGCGTTAAAGCAGTTGCTGAAGCTGCGCGTGAAGCTGGTCTGAAGTTCTAAGGAAAAATCGTCATGGCAAAAATGCAATCGAAAATGCAAAGCGAGAAGCCGGACGACGGCATGCGCGAAAAAATGATCGCGGTCAACCGTGTGACCAAAGTGGTCAAGGGTGGTCGTATCATGGGTTTTGCTGCACTCGCAGTCGTTGGTGATGGCGATGGCCGCATCGGTATGGGTAAAGGCAAGTCGAAAGAAGTGCCAGTAGCCGTGCAAAAAGCAATGGAAGAAGCACGCCGTAAAATGATCAAAGTCACGTTGAAAAACGGTACTTTGCAGCACATGGTTACCGGCAAGCACGGCGCGTCGTCAGTTTTGATGCTGCCAGCTAAAGACGGTACTGGTGTGATTGCAGGCGGTCCAATGCGCGCAATTTTTGAAGTAATGGGTGTAACGAACGTAGTGGCGAAATCCACCGGCTCGACCAATCCTTACAACATGGTTCGTGCAACTCTGGATGGCTTGGCAAAAATGAATACCGCTTCGGAAATTGCTGCGAAACGCGGCAAGTCTGTCGAAGAAATTCTGGGCTAAGGTGAGCACAATGGCAAAGACAGTTAAAGTTACATTGGTTAAGGGTCTGATCGGCACACGTGAAACACATCGTGCGACCGTTCGTGGCCTCGGCCTGCGCGGTATCAACTCGGTATCCGAGTTGGAAGACACACCGTCAGTGCGCGGCATGATTAACAAAGTATCGTACCTCGTGAAAGTAGTGTCGTAAGCCTCGGCTTACGCACGGAGAACATCATGGAATTGAATACTATTCAACCAGCAGACGGCGCCAAGCATTACAAGCGTCGCGTCGGTCGCGGTATCGGCTCCGGTCTGGGCAAGACAGCCGGCCGTGGTCACAAAGGTCAAAAATCCCGTTCAGGCGGTTTCCATAAAGTCGGTTTCGAGGGCGGTCAAATGCCTTTGCAACGTCGTTTGCCTAAGCGTGGTTTCAAATCGCTGGCAACACCGTACAAAGCAGAAGTTCGCTTGTCCGATTTGGAAGCATTGCCAGTAACGGAAATCGATATCCTGGCATTGAAACAAGCCGGTGTTATCGGTGAGCTGGCACGCGTAGTTCGCGTAATCTTGTCCGGTGAGCTCACTAAAAAAGTGACACTCAAAGGCCTGATCGCGACCAAAGGTGCAAAAGCAGCGATCGAAGCCGCTGGCGGTTCGGTTGCTTAAGTTTAGTCTGATAACGGAGTAAATAGTGGCAACTACTCCTCAGCTTGCTAAAGGCGCCTCCACTGGTTTTCCGTGGAATCGCCTGTGGTTTCTGCTCGGTGCGTTGGTAGTATTCCGCATCGGCGCGCATATTCCTGTTCCAGGTATTAACCCGGAAGAATTGGCGCAGTTGTTCAAGCAAAATCAAGGCGGCATCTTGGGCATGTTCAACATGTTCTCTGGTGGCGCGTTGTCCCGCTTTACAGTTTTTGCGCTGGGCATCATGCCTTACATTTCTGCATCGATCATTATGCAGTTGATGTCGGTGGTGTCGCCGCAGTTGGAAGCGTTGAAAAAAGAAGGCGAAGCAGGCCGTCGGAAAATTACACAGTACACGCGCTACGGCACGTTGTTATTGGCAACTTTCCAAGGTTTGGGTATTGCTGTTGCGCTTGAATCGCAAATTGGTCTGGTTATTGATCCAGGTCTGGCGTTTCGGCTGACGACAGTGATTACGCTGGTAACTGGCACGATGTTTTTGATGTGGCTGGGTGAGCAGATTACCGAGCGCGGTTTGGGTAACGGCATATCCATCATTATCTTTGCCGGTATTGCAGCAGGTTTGCCAAGTGCAGTTGCAGGTTTGTTTGAATTGGTTCGTACCGGTTCGATGAATGCATTGTCGGCGATTCTGATCTGTGTGGTAGTTGCGGCAGTTACTTACTTGGTTGTGTTCATTGAACGCGGTCAGCGCAAGATTCTGGTGAACTACGCCAAGCGTCAAGTTGGCAACAAGATTTATGGTGGTCAAAGTAGTCATTTGCCACTGAAGTTGAATATGGCTGGTGTGATTCCTCCAATTTTTGCCTCGTCGATCATTTTGTTCCCGGCGACAATTACGAGTTGGTTCACATCAGGTGAGACGAACAGTCCTTTCGTTCGCTTCCTGAAAGATTTGGCTGCATCGATGGCGCCGGGTGAACCGATACATGCGCTGTTGTATGCTGCTGCGATTGTTTTCTTCTGCTTCTTCTATACCGCACTGGTATTTAACAGCAAAGAGACAGCCGATAATTTGAAGAAGAGTGGTGCGTTTGTTCCAGGTATTCGCCCTGGTGATCAAACCGCTCGTTACATTGATAAGATTTTGACTCGGTTGACGTTAGCTGGCGCTGTCTACATTACGCTGGTTTGTTTGTTGCCTGAGTTCCTGATTGCTCGTTGGAAGGTTCCGTTCTACTTCGGTGGTACATCGCTTCTGATTATTGTTGTTGTAACGATGGATTTCATGGCACAAGTTCAAAACTACGTGATGTCCCAGCAGTATGAATCGTTACTTCGCAAGGCAAACTTTAAGGGCGGAATTCCGACGCGTTAAGCGCGAGGAAATCGAAACGAATGGCAAAAGACGACGTAATCCAAATGCAGGGGGAGATTCTAGAAAATCTTCCAAACGCAACATTTAGAGTCAAGTTGGAAAATGGGCACATAGTGCTCGGTCATATTTCAGGAAAAATGCGCATGAACTATATCCGCATTCTTCCTGGTGACAAGGTGACGGTAGAGTTGACACCTTATGATCTGAGTAGGGCACGTATTGTGTTCCGTACTAAGTAACTTTAAAACGAATCAACTGTAAGAAAGAGGGCAAAAATGAAAGTGCTCGCATCAGTTAAGCGGATCTGCCGCAACTGTAAGATCATCAAGCGCAAGGGCGTCGTTCGAGTAATTTGCATCGAACCGCGTCATAAGCAGCGCCAAGGTTAATTTAACGTTATTGATTTGAGGAATAACGAATGGCACGTATCGCAGGGGTAAACGTACCCAATCATCAACATACCGTAATCGGCCTCACGGCTATTTATGGTATCGGCCGCCCACGTGCGCAAAAAATTTGCGACACAACAGGTGTTCTGACCACTAAAAAGGTCAAAGATCTGGACGATAACGAGCTGGAAAAGCTGCGCGATGAGATAGCAAAATTCATCGTTGAAGGCGATCTGCGTCGTGAAATCTCGATGAACATCAAGCGCCTGATGGACTTGGGTTGCTATCGTGGTATGCGTCACCGCAAAGGCTTGCCTTGCCGTGGTCAACGTACACGCACAAACGCTCGTACTCGCAAGGGTCCGCGTAAAGCAGCGCAATCGCTGAAGAAATAATCCAAGCGCAGTTTGACTAGTCGTCGGATTCAAGGAAAGAATTATGGCAAAAGCACCTAATAACGCCGCAGCAGCACGTGTGCGTAAAAAAGTTAAAAAGAACGTTGCTGAAGGTATCGCGCACATCCACGCGTCTTTCAATAACACCATTATCACGATCACCGATCGTCAAGGCAATGCGCTGTCATGGGCAACGTCTGGCGGTGCCGGCTTTAAAGGTTCGCGTAAATCGACCCCGTTTGCAGCGCAGGTTGCAGCAGAAGCCGCTGGTAAAGTCGCGATCGAATGCGGTATCAAGAACCTTGAAGTGCGTATCAAAGGCCCAGGCCCAGGTCGCGAATCTTCGGTTCGTGCATTGAATAATCTCGGTATCAAAATTACCCAGATTCAAGATGTCACACCAGTGCCACATAACGGTTGCCGCCCACCAAAGCGTCGTCGTATCTAAGCATTCGTTTCAACGGACGTTGTTGTGCCGTTATCTGCCCGCCAATGACCTTGGCGGGTTTTGTTCTTAGTAAGCCCACCGTCTGATTGCAGGTTGGTCAGACTAGCGCTCAATGAATTGGCGATGAATTTTGTTTAGCAAGAAAATTCATTCGGAGCGTCATACATTTAAAGGAAATTCTCGTGGCACGTTATATTGGACCTAAAGCAAAACTCTCCCGTCGTGAAGGTACCGACCTTTTCCTGAAAAGCGCACGTCGTTCGCTGGACTCGAAATGCAAACTTGATTCGAAACCTGGTCAACATGGTCGCACTTCCGGTGCTCGTACCTCTGACTACGGCAATCAGTTGCGTGAGAAACAAAAAGTTAAACGTATGTACGGCATCCTGGAACGTCAATTCCGCCGCTACTTCGCTGAAGCTGATCGTCGTAAAGGCAACACCGGCGAAACATTGTTGAAATTGCTCGAAGCACGTCTCGACAACGTTGTGTATCGCATGGGTTTTGGTTCGACACGTGCTGAAGGCCGTCAATTAGTCTCGCACAAAGCGTTCACCGTCAACGGTATCGTTGTCAACATCGCGTCGTACCAAGTTAAACCAGGCGACATCGTTGCCGTTCGTGAAAAATCGAAGAAGCAAGTGCGTATCGTTGAAGCGCTGTCGCTGGCTGAACAAATCGGCATGCCTTCATGGGTAGCGGTTGATTCGAAGAAAATGGAAGGTACTTTCAAGTCCATTCCGGATCGCAGCGAAATCGCCGCAGACGTCAACGAATCGTTGATCGTCGAATTGTATTCACGTTAATTTTGAATTCCCGGCCCACCATCTGGTGGGCTTTTTTCGTCATGCCATCAGCCTTATCGGTGTAATGAGCCGAGGGTATTGAAAAGGACATTTCATGCAAAACAGTTTGTTGAAGCCACGTATTATTGAAGTCGAAGTGCTAGGTGCAGGTCACGCCAAAGTCGTGATGGAGCCGTTTGAACGCGGCTATGGTCACACCTTGGGTAACGCACTGCGTCGCGTCCTGTTGTCTTCTATGGTTGGCTACGCGCCGACAGAAGTCACGATCGCCGGTGTCGTTCATGAATACTCGTCACTCGACGGTGTGCAAGAAGACGTCGTAGACATGTTGTTGAACTTGAAGGGCGTTGTGTTCAAGCTGCACAACCGCGACGATGTCACGTTGATTCTGAAAAAAGAAGGCGAAGGCGCTGTTCTCGCATCCGATATCGAATTGCCACATGATGTTGAATTGATCAATCCTGACCACGTGATTGCTCATTTGACCGCTGGCGGCAAACTCGACATGCAGATCAAAGTCGAAAAAGGCCGTGGCTATGTGCCAGGTAACGTTCGTCGCTTGTCAGAAGATACTAACAAAACGATCGGTCGCATCATTCTCGACGCTTCGTTTTCGCCAGTTCGCCGCGTTTCCTACGCAGTTGAATCGGCTCGCGTTGAACAACGTACCGATCTGGACAAACTGGTTATCAACATCGAAACCAACGGCGTGATCACACCTGAAGAAGCGATTCGCCAGTCCGCTCGCGTTTTGGTTGATCAGTTGAATGTGTTCGCTGCGCTGGAAGGCACAGAGGCACCTGCAGATGCACCTTCACGTGCGCCAGCAGTTGATCCTATCCTGTTGCGCCCAGTTGATGATCTGGAACTCACAGTTCGTTCGGCTAACTGCCTCAAAGCAGAAAACATTTACTACATTGGTGATTTGATCCAACGTAGCGAAAACGAGCTGCTCAAAACGCCTAACCTCGGCCGTAAATCTTTGAATGAAATCAAAGAAGTATTGGCATCGCGTGGTTTGACATTGGGCATGAAACTCGAAAACTGGCCGCCAGCTGGTTTGGAGAAGTAATTTTTGTCGGGACAGAGGCAACTCTGTCCCAATGAATTTTGTAGTAGAATCTGCCGTCTTAGAAAATATAGATACCGGTCCGCGTCATTGCACTATGCAGTGTCGATAGAAGAACTGGATTTAAACTCAAAAACTGAAAGGAATTACCATGCGTCACCGTCACGGCCTTCGTAAATTAAATCGTACTTCTTCCCATCGTCTCGCCATGTTGCGCAACATGACTGTTTCGTTGCTGCGTCACGAAGCAATCAAAACCACATTGCCAAAAGCTAAAGAGCTGCGTCGCGTGATCGAACCGATCCTGACCCTCGGTAAAACCGACAGCCTGGCTAACAAACGTTTGGCATTCAACCGTCTGCGCGATCGCGAAATGGTTGTCAAACTGTTCGCAGAACTCGGCCCACGCTACGCAAACCGCAATGGTGGTTACTTGCGTATCCTGAAAATGGGTTTCCGCGCTGGTGACAACGCTCCTATGGCATTCATTGAACTGGTCGATCGTCCAGAAATCACTGAAGCTGTTGAAGACAACACAGGCGATTAAGCCAATTAGCAAGTAATCGCAAACGCGATTGCATGTACAACAAAAGCCAGGCATAGCCTGGCTTTTGCTTTTGCGGCGACGCTTCTATAGAGCGTTGTTTGTGGCAAGATAGAGGGCCTAACTATAGAGGTAAGCGGAGATAATTTAATGTTACTTACTTTGAGTCCTTCAATCACCATCGACACTTAACCGTTTTCTTTTCACCATGTTGCTTGCATCTCAAGTCTTGCTGGTTTTAAGCAATGCTCCAAGTAAAGAATTCGCAGAACAATTGGCGCGCTCCCTAGTCGAACGACGGTTGGCAGCCTGCGTCAATATCTTGCCAGCGATGCGCTCCATTTACCGTTGGGAAGGGCAGATTGAGGAAGGGCAGGAAGTAGCGATGCAAATCAAAACCACCTCCGCTCACTACGCCGAGTTAGAAGCTGCAATCAAGACAGCTCATCCGTATGCCGTGCCAGAGATTATTGCCATTCCGATTGTTGATGGATTGCCGGCTTATCTGGATTGGATCAAGCAGGAAACGAGTAAGGAACGGAATGCTTAAGAATTTGTTGTTTGGCTTGCGCACTTCGCATCGCTTTTGCTACAGCAAGCAAAAGCGCAAAATATCCCAAGCTGGCACTGTCGTCGCGCGCGCTATCGCTTTACTTTTCTTGGTGTGCACTTTGCCTTTCACGGCGCATGCTGATGAAGAATTTCTCGCGCCTGAAGTAGCTTTCAAATTTTCCGCTCGCATGCTCGATGAGAAAACCTTAGCGATCACATACGCGATTGCAGATGGCTACTACATGTACCGCGAACGCTTTGCCTTCAAAGCGAACAATGCGACCTTGGGCGAACCGCAAATCCCAGCAGGCAAAATCAAGTTCGATGAGACATTCCAGAAAGATGTAGAGACGTATCGGAAGAGCGTGACGATACGCATCCCGGTCCAGGCAAATGGAAATTTTACGGTGATCGCCACCAGTCAAGGCTGTTCGGACAAGGGCTTGTGCTACTCGCCTATGGATTCTCAAATAGCACTGTTTGCCCAAGGCGACATAACCGGCAGTGTGCAGCCGAGTATGGAGGTGTTTCCTTTGGCCGATGGCACAGGTGCAAAAGTGGTGCTGGATTCAGATATAGGGCGTATTGAGCGTTCGCTGCAGAGCGGAAAGTTATTGGCCATAATGCCGCTCTTCCTGTTGCTGGGCCTAGGTCTGGCATTCACTCCCTGTGTACTGCCTATGGTGCCGATATTATCCAGCATCATTGTAGGCGAGGGCGCGCAGGTAAAGCGCAGTCGAGGGTTGTTATTGGCTTCTCTATACTCGCTCGGCATGGCACTGGTTTATACATGCCTGGGTATCGCAGCAGGATTGGTCGGAGAGGGCTTGTCGGCTGTCTTGCAAAATCCGTGGATGTTAGGCGCATTCGCTATCTTGATGGTAGGCCTCGCGTTATCGATGTTCGATGTCTACCACCTGCAAATGCATACATCGGTGCAAAGAAAGTTGACGCATGCATCATCGAAGCAGACTGCCGGGAAATTGATCGGTGTTTTCGTCATGGGAGCCTTGTCTGCCTTGATTGTCGGGCCATGCGTTGCTGCACCGCTGGCTGGTGCGTTGGTTTATATCAGTCAGACGCGCGACGTTGTGACAGGCGGTGGCGCCCTGTTCGCGATGGCGATGGGTATGAGCGTGCCCTTGTTACTGGTGGGCGTGTCCGCCGGCGCATTTTTGCCACGTGCGGGATCGTGGATGACTGCGGTCAAACGCTTTTTCGGCGTGTTGATGTTAGGGCTGGCTATCTGGATGATATCTCCTGTCATTCCCGATGCGGTGCAAATGATTGCGTGGACCATACTCGGGATTGCTTACGGCGCCTATTTGTTGTGGGCGGCAAAGGGGCGCTGGGTCTCGAAAGCCGTCGGAGTGGTTTTTACCACACTGGGATTGATGCAATTGGTCGGCGTGACTACGGGTGGCCGCGATGCATTTGCGCCGTTAGCGCATATGCGTAAAGATAGCGCAGCCCACGCCGAATTCACTCGTGTCAAAACGGTCGCTGATCTGGATGCCGCCATTGCAAAAGCACATGGCAAAAATGTCATGCTGGATTTTTACGCAGACTGGTGCGTATCCTGCATAGAAATGGAAAAGTTGACCTTCGCCGATCCGCGCGTGCAAGCACAATTCGCTGATATGGTTTTGCTGCAAGTCGACGTCACTGCCAACGATGCGCATGACAAAGCACTCTTGCGCGGATTCAATTTATTCGGCCCGCCGGGCATTATTTTCTTTGACAAGAATGGGCAGGAAATTCGCGGCGGACGCGTGATCGGCTTCCAAAAGGCAGATAAATTTACCCAATCCTTGACACTGATCAAACAGTTTTGAGTTTGGCTGTCATTGCGCCATGGTCATAGCTTCTCGTTATTTGTATAGTGAATATTTGTCGTTGGGAAACCGGTCTGACACAGCTATAGTCAGACTTTCGTGATTGCATTGCAAAGGAGAAAAAATGACTTTACGTTTGGGTGATATTGCCCCTGATTTCGAGCAAGAAAGCTCGATCGGAAAAATCAAATTTCATGAGTGGGCAGGTGATTCCTGGATCGTTCTGTTTTCACATCCAGCAGATTTCACTCCGGTATGCACGACAGAACTCGGTTTGACGGCCAAATTGAAAGCGGAATTCGACAAGCGTAATGTGAAAGCGATTGCGTTATCCGTCGATCCGGCTGACAAGCATTTGGAATGGATCAAGGATATCGAAGCCACGCAAAAAACGGTAGTTGGTTTTCCTATCGTTGCCGATGCTGATAAATCTGTTTCTACGCTGTATGACATGATTCACCCGAATCAATCGGCAACGGCAACAGTGCGTTCTGTATTTATCATTGATCCGCAAAAGAAAGTGCGCTTGACATTGACTTACCCTATGAGCGTAGGGCGTAATTTCGACGAAATTTTGCGCGTGATCGATGCATTGCAATTGACGGATAGTTACACGGTTGCTACCCCAGGTAACTGGCGTGACGGTGATGATGTGATCATCCCATTGACGATTCAGGATGAGGAAGTCATCAAGCAGAAATTTCCCAAAGGCTACAAGGCCGAACGTCCGTACTTGCGTCTGACGCCACAGCCGAATAAATGAGTTGAAAAATACCTTGCTGGTAAAAAAGCGTCCATTCAAGGACGCTTTTTTATTGTGAGTTCTTGCTGCTTAATCGCGCGGGCGCTCGTTGTCCGATCTTCTATCATCGAGATAGCGCCTTCGACGGAAGAAGAGCAGCAGGCTGATGACGATTGCCAGCATCAATCCCATCGCGATCCAGAAACCTGAGTGATTCTTAAGCAAAGGCATATCGACAAAGTTCATGCCGAAGATGCCGGTGATCACCGTGAGCGGCATAAAGAGCGCGGTAATCACTGTCAGAGTGCGCATGATTTCGCTGGTGCGGTGTGCCATTGCAGAGAAATGGATTTGCACCGCCGATTCTATCGAAGCTTCCAATCTGCGAGCATGATTCAGCACGCGAGTGATGTGTTCCATCACATCGTGGACACGTACCAGAAGTAAATCTTGCGCACGATTATTTTCGCCTTGATTGTTGTCGACAAAGTAGTCGCGCAGTTCCTGCAATGCATCGTGTTGCTCTTCACACAGGTGATCGAGTTTGCGCAACTCTATGCGTGCATCCAGCAAGGCTGTCCAATCCTGAAATGCGCGGCGTGGATTCAGAAGCGCGCGCTGCCAGCGATCAATTTGGCCGGTCAACGGCTGACGCAAATCGAGATACTGATCGACCATCGCATTGAGCAGGCGGAGCGCCAGCTCAGCCGGTGAAGTCGGCGGACGATTATGCTGCGTGTTCCCTTCCGGCTTGTGCTTGTATTCCAGCAAGCGCGTACGGGTTGCTTCTATCGTCCGACTGTTGGCGGCGTGTACGGTAACAAGTGCGCGTTCCATCAACAAGAATGCCACCGGTTGCGTCATTAACTTGCTGAGAGCAGGCGGGATCTTGCGTCTTTCACTATTGTCGATATTGCTTTCTACGGATGCCAAATCAGCATTGAAGGATAATTTGCGAAACACAACCATCGCGTAGTCTTGCGTCGAATCAAAGTACGAAGGATGTTTTTGATTGATGACATCCTGCAGATGCAAATCGTAGATGCGGGTAGCGGTTGCATGCTCGATCGCGTTGCGCCAAAGCTCGGGATTATCCGCCACTTCATCGTGGGTCGCATCTATCCACAGAAAGCCGCTTTCAGGTGCGGCATACGGTACTTCACCGATAAGGGTGACCTGGTGCTCACTGATTTGATAAATATTCATAGGCAACATGCTTTCCGAAAATGGCAGTGATGCGCGAATAAGGAGGGGGCGCTGACCGGTCGATCAGTGCCATGGCTGGACCGAACAATTCTGCAACATGACCACGCTAATATATGGCGCGTCAGTTGCAGGATGTTGACTGCCGTGCATCAACCAAGTTTCAAGCGCCGGGCAATATCGCGTGCGAAGTATGTCAACACGCCATCGGCACCAGCACGTTTGAAAGCCATCATGGATTCCATCATGGCTTTGTCATGATCGAGCCAGCCATTTTGCGCTGCCGCTTTGATCATTGCGTACTCGCCACTGACTTGGTAGGCGAACGTGGGTACCTTGAATTCATTCTTGACGCGGCGCACGATATCCAGATACGGCATGCCCGGTTTGACCATCACCATGTCGGCACCTTCGGCGATGTCGAGTGCAACCTCACGCATAGCTTCATCGCTATTAGCAGGATCCATCTGGTAAGTGGCCTTGTTGCTTTTTCCCAGCGTGGCGGAGGAACCGACTGCATCACGGAACGGACCGTAGAAAGCCGATGCATATTTGGCTGAATAAGCCATGATGCGCGTATAGATATGGTGATGCGCTTCAAGTGCATTGCGAATCGCAGCGATGCGACCGTCCATCATGTCGGATGGTGCGACGATGTCGACGCCAGCCTCGGCTTGTGTCAATGCTTGTTTGATCAGGATCGCGCAGGTTTCATCATTCAGCACATAGCCGCTCGCATCCAGCACCCCATCCTGACCATGACTGGTGTAGGGATCCAGCGCGACGTCGGTCAATATGCCGAGTTCAGGAAAACGTTTCTTCAACTCGCGCACTGCCCGCGGTACCAAGCCGTCCGGATTGGTTGCTTCAATGCCATCGGGTGTCTTCAGTGCGGCATTGATAACAGGGAATAGCGCGAGCACGGGAATGTGCAAGCCTACGCATTCTTCGGCCACACCAAGCAGCAGGTCGACCGACAGACGTTCCACGCCAGGCATGGAAGAAATTTTTTCACGCTGATTTTCGCCCTCAGTAATAAACACTGGGTAAATCAAATCGGCGGGCGTCAATACGTTTTCTCGCATCATGGCGCGCGAGAATGCATCCTTGCGCATACGTCGCATCCGTAGGGCTGGAAATTGTGCGTTGGATAATAATTTGGACATGGCAGTCTTCAGCAAAGATGAGGTTGATTAAAAAAGCGATCAAATAAATGAAACTTTTCGATCATGTGCTCGTCCTAGTAGTAGATGCTTTGCATCTCCCGCTTCTCCTCCCTGAGCGGGGCCAGGTCGTACTATGCGATATGGCGTTATTGCCCCGGAGATACTCCCCTTTCTCCGGGGCTTTTTTTTGTTTTTATTACTTGCTCAAGTCATTTTCGCTCGCTGACGACCATGGCGGCAAGTCTTTAGCGTCTTCTTCATTTTCATTCAATCCCAGTAATTCTAGAATTTTTTGATCTGCTTCTTCTATGCCGCTGCGCTTGAGTGCCGAAAATAATTGAGCAGTAAATGGAAATGGTTGTCCGTCTGCGTCCACATAGCTTGCCAGAATGGTACGTGCAGTACGCAATGCATTGGTCGATTCATTTCTATTTAATTTATCCGATTTCGTCAGTATGCAATGGATCGGTTTGCCCGTAGGAGCAAACCATTCCAGCATCTGAATATCCAGATCAGTAAAAGGTCGGCGTGAATCTATGATCAATATTAGAGCGGCGAGTTGTTCGCGCCGCTGTACGTAATCGCCCAGCAATTCCTGCCAGTGCAGCTTGGCCGAGCCGGACACTTGCGCATAGCCATAGCCGGGCAAATCAACCAGCAAGCCGCGGATCTCGTCGACTTTGGTTTCATCTTTTCGGTGTTGACCAACCCGTGCGCCACCAATTGAAAAGTAATTGATGTGCTGTGTGCGCCCCGGTGTTTTGGATGCAAAAGCCAGTTTTTTCTGGTTCGACAGAATGTTGATTGCGGTAGATTTGCCGGCGTTGGAGCGGCCGGCAAAAGCGATTTCAGGGACTTGCGTATTTGGCAAATCACGGAGATGATTCACCGTGGTGAAGAAGCGGGCTTGCCAAAGTAGGGACATAGGATGTGCAGAAAATGCAAAGGTGTGGCAAAAATGCCGGAAAGCTATTGTACAATAAGGGGTTGCGCTTGTTGCACTGCAGTAGGGAAAGCGTATCGGTTGTAACAAAAAACGTCGCCAATAGGGCAGATTTTAATACTAAGTCTCAGGGTGTCTGAATGAATCGTATTTGTTTACCAATCGTAAAATCCTTGTGCATCTCGCTGCTGGCAATCGCTTCCGTTGCGCATGCAGCCGAAGAAAAAAAGGTGGTCAAGGCCGACGCTGCCAAAGGCGAAGTGCTCTATAACACAGGTGATGCGGCACGCAACATCACAGCTTGTATCGCTTGTCACGGTGCTGCGGGTAATTCTTCGATTGCGGAGAACCCAACGCTTGCGGGGCAGCACGGCGCTTACATCCACAAGCAACTGGTAAGCTTTAAAAGTGGCGAACGCAAAAATGCCATCATGGCGCCTATCGCCAAAGGCATGACAGAAGAGGACATGCAAAACCTGATCGCTTATCTGGCGAAGTCGAAACCGACGCCAGGCGCAGCCAAAAACAAAGACACGGTAGAGCTTGGCAAGAAAATTTTCCGCGGTGGTATCGCCGAGAAGAATGTTCCTGCGTGTGCAGCTTGCCATAGCGCTAACGGGGCAGGTATGCCAGCACAGTTTCCGCGGTTGGCTGGACAGCATCAGGCTTACACAACGGCGCAGTTGATGAGTTTCCGCGCTGATACACGCAAGAACGACCAGATGAACAAGATTGTGAAACGGATGTCGGACGAGGAAATTCAGGCAGTTTCAGATTATGTTGCTGGCTTGAAATAATAATAAAATTGCCAGAGTATGAATAGAGAGGGGTGGCCAAGGCTACCCCTTTTTCTTTTCAACGGCAATCGATGTTGTGCAAGCAACTCAAGATGGCGTTGCTGAATTCAGCGCATGTCTGGATCTGGTTTTAGGATGATGGAATGAAGAGCGAGACAGAAACAAATACTGGCGGTTGGGAATTACAAACCAGCCGTCGCTGGTTAGCAGATGCAGTTGAGTTACTGTCTTCAATGCGTTTTGCAATCAGCTTGCTGACGCTGATTTCAATCGCGTCGATTATCGGTACCGTACTCAAGCAAAACGAGCCGATGACGAATTACGTCAATCAGTTCGGCCCGTTCTGGTTTGAAGTGTTCGCCAAGCTCAATCTGTACGCGCTCTATTCGACGTGGTGGTTCTTGCTGATCATGACCTTCCTGGTGATTTCGACATCGCTGTGCCTGATTCGTAATGCGCCCAAGATGTTGAAGGATATGCGTAGCTGGCGTGAAAATGTGCGGGAACAGTCACTGCGCAATTTTCATCACAAAGCGGAATGGCAAAGCAAACTTACGCGTGTCGAATTAACGACACAAACGCTGGCCAGGATTGCCGCGCACGGGTACAAGGCCAAGGTCGTTGAAAAGGAAAATGCCACCTTGATCGCGGCCAAACAGGGCGCTGCGAACAAGTGGGGTTATATCTTTGCACATAGCTCTATCATTATTATTTGTATCGGTGGTTTGCTGGATTCCGAGTTGCCGATTCGCATACAAAAACTCATTTTCGACAAAACGCCGTTTTCCGGCAATGGCGTGATCGCGCAAATTCCTGCGCAGCATCGTCTTGGTCTGGGTAATCCAACTTTTCGCGGCAATACACTTATCCCGGAAGGCAGCAGCAGCAGTACCGCCATCATTCCGCAGCAGGATGGCGTGCTGATTCAGGATTTGCCATTCACGATTCAGCTAAAAAAATTCGTGATCGATTACTACTCGACTGGCATGCCAAAATTATTTGCCAGCGATGTCGTCGTCACCGATCATGAAAACGGCAAAGTATTTGCGGCGACCATCAAGGTCAATGAACCGCTGATCTATCGCGGAGTTGCGATGTATCAGTCCAGTTTTGAAGATGGTGGCAGCAAATTGAAATTGTCTGGTTATCCGATGCAAGGCCTGGGACATACCGCATTTTCCATGCAGGGGGAGGTTGGCAATACGTCACCGTTGGGTGCAGATAAAGGAGGCGATCACACGATAGAATGGTCGGGCTTTCGCGCCTTCAACGTCGAGAATATGGCGCAAAACGGACAGGATGTGCGTGCCGTTAATCCAGGCCAGAGTTTCATGGCATCCAGTCTTGACAAGCACCTTGGTTCAGCTGCCAAGACCGCGAACAACAAGGATTTGAAGAACGTCGGCCCTAGCGTGCAATACAAGTTGCGTGACAAGAATGGCCAGGCGCGTGAATACAATAACTATATGCAGCCTGTGCTGGTAGATGGGGCTTATGTTTTCCTGGCCGGTGTGCGCGAATCGCCGGCAGAGCCGTTCCGGTTTTTGCGTATTCCTGCAGATGATAACGATACGGTGGAAGAGTGGATGCGCTTGCGCGCCGCTATCCTGAATCCTGAGTTGCGGGGATTGGCGGCACAGCGTTATGCCAAACGCGCATTGCCAGAGACGCGCGCGGACGTGTCAGCATTGCGTGCGCAATTGCAGGCATCTTCGTTAAAAGGCTTGACGATTTTTGCTGGTGATATGCAAGAGGCGGGTTATGTTGCAGTTTCAAAATTTCTCGAAAAAATACCGTCGCAGGATCAGGAAAAAGCAGCAGATATTTTCATGAAAATTCTGAACGGCAGCCTGTGGGATTTGTGGCAGGTTGCACGTGAAAGAGATGGCCTGAAGGCGATAGAGCCAGACGAAAAACACGGGCGCTTTTTGCAACTGGCGACGAATGCTTTTTCCGATGCATTCTTTTACGGCGCGCCGGTTTATCTACAGTTGCAAGGCTTTGATGAAATCAAGGCTTCGGTGCTGCAGGTAACACGTTCTCCTGGGAAAAACATCGTTTACTTTGGCTGCCTGTTGCTGGTACTCGGCGTGTTCTCGATGTTTTACATACGCGAACGTCGCCTGTGGATCTGGATTAAATCGGAAGCTGATGCCAGTGCCAGTTCACATGCGTTGATGGCCATTAGTTCACAGCGCAAGACCATGGATTTCGAAAAGGAATTTGAAGTGTTGAAGCAGCAATTATTGCAAACCGGTCCAGCGCGCTAATAGCGAGTGGACTCGAATATAGTGAGTCGCGTTTTTCAAGCCGCACTCGAACTGAACTCGTAGCAAGAAATGAAGACTGCACTTTGTACGCGCAAGCAAGATGATCTTGCAAGTGGGCGGCAGTCATTACGGAGAATAGTCATGGATGTAGTGCAAGATCAGATATATACACAGCCGCCAGGTTTTTTTAAACGCCTGTCCATCATCGATTGGTTGTATGGCGCGGCCTTGCTGGCAGCATCCCTGTTCGCGTTGAATCGCTTCGGCCATCACATGGACATCTACGAAGAAGTGATACTGGTTTTGACAGCGCCGACATTTGCTTGGCTAGGCTGGCACTGGAAATCCGTGCGCTGGCTGATAGCATTGCTGGCTGTACTCGCCTTGTCGGCGATTGCGATGTATGACGGTTCGTTGGCGATGAGCGAACAGAAATTCTTCCTGAAATATTTGCTGTCCAGCCAATCGGCAATCCTGTGGATGAGTACCCTGTTTCTTTTGGCGACATTGTTCTACTGGGGTGGCTTGATTACGCGCTCCGAGACGGGCGGTTCTATCGGTAGCAAACTATGCTGGGCCGCGGTTATCATGGGTTTTACAGGCATGCTGGTGCGCTGGTATGAGTCTTACCTGATCGGTGCCGATGTCGGCCATATTCCGGTTTCCAATTTGTATGAAGTGTTCATCCTGTTTTGCATGATCACAGCCTTGTTCTATCTGTATTACGAACAGGTATATGCGACATATCAATTGGGGCCATTCGTATTGTTGGTGATTAGTGCTGCAGTTGGTTTTCTGCTTTGGTATACCGTGAGTCGTGACGCATCTGAAATCCAGCCGCTGGTTCCGGCATTGCAAAGCTGGTGGATGAAAATTCATGTGCCGGCCAACTTCATTGGTTATGGCACATTTTCATTGGCCGCCATGGTGGCGGTTGCTTATCTGTTGAAATCTCACGGCATGCTGGCTGATCGATTGCCTGCACTCGAAGTGCTGGACGATGTGATGTACAAGGCGATCGCGGTCGGTTTTGCCTTTTTCACGATCGCCACGATTCTGGGTGCCTTGTGGGCGGCCGAGGCGTGGGGTGGTTACTGGTCATGGGACCCGAAGGAAACCTGGGCCCTGATCGTCTGGCTCAACTACGCATCCTGGCTACATATGCGTTTGATGAAGGGTTTACGCGGCAAGGTTGCTGCATGGTGGGCGGTTGTCGGTTTGCTGGTCACAACGTTTGCTTTCCTTGGCGTGAATATGTTCTTGTCGGGTTTGCATTCCTACGGGGAGTTGTAAAGCCGGCGTTTGCATGGTGGCCGAATATCGGTAAATGTAAAATTTACGTACTTCGCTTTCTGCAATGAAACTCCTGTAATGTTGGCAGGTCTGAATAGACTCAATGGTCATTATTATCAATACGGAGTAGCCATGTTAATCAAGCGCAACCCGAATGGGATCGATATCCCATTCGCATCTGAAATTACGCCACGTGAAGTATTTGAATCGCGCCGCGCGTTTATTCAAAAAATAGCGGCTGGCTCAATTGCCGGTGGTGCAATGCTGGAAATGGCAACGCGCGAGGCTTTTGCAGCGACGTCGACCACCGCGCAAAAGCTCGTCGCCCGTCCCAATCCATCCTATGTCGTGCTCGATAAAGCCACGTCTTATAAAGACGCCACGACTTACAATAATTTTTACGAATTCGGTACCGACAAGGCGAGTCCCGCGCGTTATGCGCCAGCGATGAAGACGCGGCCATGGACCTTGACTATCGAGGGTGAAGTCAAAAAGCCGATGACGCTGGATATCGATAGCTTGTTGAAACTGGCGCCGCTGGAAGAGCGCATCTATCGTTTGCGTTGCGTAGAAGGCTGGTCGATGGTGATTCCGTGGAGCGGCTATTCGCTGGCTGAGTTGATCAAGAAAGTCGAGCCCACTTCCAACGCGAAATATGTAGAGTTCGTCACGGTTGAAGATAAAGAATCCATGAATGGCTTGCGCAGACCGGTACTCGATTGGCCATACGTAGAAGGCTTGCGCATAGATGAGGCTAATCACCCGCTGACTTTGCTTACGCTAGGCATGTATGGCGAAGTATTGCCGAATCAGAATGGCGGCCCTGTACGTATCGTCGTGCCGTGGAAGTATGGTTTTAAATCTGCCAAGTCCATCGTCAAAATTCGCTTCGTCAAAGATCAGCCACGCACGGCATGGAATAATTCAGCGCCGCGTGAATATGGTTTTTATTCTAACGTTAATCCGGAAGTCGATCACCCGCGCTGGTCGCAAGCGACCGAGCGTCGGATAGGCGAAGACGGTTTTTTTGCAAAAAAACGCCCGACGCTGATGTTCAATGGCTATAGCCAGGTCGCCTCTCTGTACACAGGCATGGATTTGAAGAAATTTTTCTGATTCCCTTGACCATTAAATAGCGTTTTGCATCGTACCGTCGGCTGATCAATTGTGGATGAATAATGACTGCGTTTAACCCTACATCAAAGCAGTTGACGCTTATTAAAAGTTTGTTGTTCGTGATTGCCTTGCTGCCTTTTGGCAGACTGTTCTTATTTGCTTTCACCGATCAATTAGGCGCAAATCCGATTGAATTCATCACGCGCAACACTGGCGATTGGACTTTGTATTTTTTGTGCATCACGCTGGCCGTTACGCCCTTGCGACGTTTGAGTAAATGGAATTGGTTGATCAAGTTGCGGCGCATGATCGGTCTTTTTGCATTCTTCTACGCGTGCTTGCATTTCACAACTTTCCTCTGGTTCGATCATTTTTTCGATGTAAACGAGATGCTGAAAGACGTGATCAAGCGTCCATTTATCACTGTTGGGTTTGCAGCTTTTGTATTGCTGATTCCACTTGCGATCACCAGCACCAACGGCATGGTGAAACGTTTAGGCGGCAAGCGCTGGCAATGGTTGCATAGGCTGATCTATGTCATCACATCGCTCGGGATATTGCATTACTGGTGGATGAAAGCAGGCAAGCACGATTTCGAGCAGCCGATTATTTTCGGAGTTATCGTCGCCGCTTTGCTGCTGATACGCATATTCTGGGCTTGGCAAAAACGCTCGAAAGTGAATGCGCGGGTGGGAACTGCGGGATAGTGATAGCGCCGAAGTGGTGTGCACACTCCGGTCGCATGTATTACGGAAGCAAGGATTCCAGTGCGAATAGATCGGCCGCCGATTCGCGTTTACGTATCAAATGAGCGCTTGCACCATCCACCATGATTTCGGCCGCACGGCCGCGTGTATTGTAGTTGGATGACATCGTCATACCATATGCACCTGCCGACATGATCGCCAGCAAATCACCTTGCTGAATCGTCAATTCGCGTGAGCGCGCCAGCCAGTCGCCGGATTCGCAGACCGGACCAACCACATCATAAGTCTGCGCCGCCAGTTCGCGTTGCAAGACTGGCTGCACACCATGCCAGGCCTCGTACATCGCCGGACGCATCAAATCATTCATTGCCGCATCGACGATCGCGAAGTTCTTGGTTTCACCATGCTTGATGTACTGCACTTCTGTCAGCAGCACGCCTGCGTTGCCAACGATAGAACGGCCTGGTTCGAACAACACTTTGATCGGTGTGTCTTGATGATTCTTTGCGCGCCACGCATCGATCTTTGCAAATACGCGTGACAAATAATCGCCGACTGCAACCGGTTTGTCGTTGTCGTAATTGATACCTATGCCACCGCCGATATCCAGGTGATGGATGGCGATACCTTCGTTTGCCAGCGTATCGATCAACTCGATCAATTTATCCACGGCTTCCAGCAAAGGCGCATCGTCCAGCAGTTGCGAACCGATATGGCAGTCGATGCCTGTGACGCTAATGTTGGGCAACGCTGCCGCAACGCGATAGGTCGTCAACGCATCTTCATAGGCGACGCCGAATTTATTGTCTTTTAATCCGGTTGAAATATACGGATGGGTTTTTGCATCGACGTTAGGGTTGACACGCAGCGAGACGGAAGCAAGCTTTCCCATTTCTCCCGCAACTGCATTCAAGCGATGTAATTCAGGAATCGACTCGACGTTAAAGCACAGAATGTCATGCGACAAGGCGAGCTGCATTTCTTCGCGCGATTTGCCAACGCCGGAAAAGATCACCTTGCGTGGCGAACCACCTGCTGCCAATACTCTGAGCAATTCGCCGCCGGAAACAATATCAAAACCGGAGCCGAGTTTGCCGAGCACATTCAGAACCGCCAGATTCGAGTTGGATTTGACCGAATAGCAAACCAGTGCCGTCTCTTCGTTGCGACCGTGTTTTTTGCATGCATCGGCATAGGAAGAGAAATTCTCTACCAATGCCGCTTTTGAATAAATATAGGTCGGTGTACCGAACTGCTGGGCGATTTGCGTCAGCGGAACGTTTTCCGCGCACAGCACGCCGTCTTTATAGGAAAAATGCGACATGGTGAATTTACTTGGAGTCGGAAGAACTGGCGGGTGGCGTATTCACCGGAAGTGTGACGGTAGCGGAGCTGCCCGTTGTTTGAGTCGTGGGTGTTTGGTAGCCTTTTTCGCCTTGCGGCATGTACAAAGGACCTTTTTGGCCACAACCGGCGAGCAGGCTGATGCACAAGGCGCATGCCAGACTAGTAAAAAAAGCGCTGATGCGCGGTAAACCAGGAAGGGACTTCACGATTAGAATCACTGTTTAACGAAACGTGGTGGAGTGTAGCATGACCGAATCAGAATTCCTGCAGCAGGCAGAGGCAACTTTGAGCCAAATTGAGGCTACGCTGGAAGCGTTGGCCAATACCAGCGACTTGGATGTGGAGTGTACGCGTAGCGGCAATGTGCTGGAAATCGAATTTATTGATAATGGCACTAAAATCATTGTCAATAGCCAGGCACCGATGCAGGAGTTATGGGTGGCGGCGAAGTCCGGCGGTTTTCATTTCAAGGCGCAGGATTCGAAATGGATTAATCATCGCGATGGCGGCACCGAATTGTTTGCAGCCTTGTCGCAAATGGTGAGCCAGCAGGGTGGGGTAGACGTCATATTGCATGATGCCAATTGAATCGAGTTGAGTTCGGCCTCGGTCAAATGGAAAAGGCGTAAAAGTCTGGTAACTTTTACGCCTTTTCCATTGCTTCTACTTTGCAGCAGCTAGAACAATTCGTTCTTGACCTCATCCCTGGTCGGTTCGTTGACGCGCGCAGGCGCATCGCTCAGCCCCAGATTGCGTACCCCTAAACCTGGCGGATTCTCTGCGTAGAAATACTCGCCATTGGCCGTGATGATCCCTTCTGGTACGGTGCGTTCGACCATAGGCACATTTCTCAGTGCCTTTTGCATGTAATTAATCCAAATCGGTAGCGCCAGACCGCCGCCGGTTTCACGATTACCCAGGTTTTTCGGCTGGTCGAAACCTATCCATGCGATACCGACGATTTCAGGATGGTAGCCGGCAAACCAGGCATCAAACGAATCATTTGTTGTGCCGGTTTTACCTGCGAGGTCGGTGCGTTTCAATGCCATGGCTTTGACCGCGGTGCCCGAGGTCACGACATCTTTCAGCATGCTATCCATCAGGAATGCATTGCGCGCATCAATGACACGATTGGCTTCATCGCCAGCCCTGTCTGGTTTTGCTTCCGACAAGGGTTTGCCGCTGGCATCAGTAATTTTGGAAATCAGGTAGGGGCTGACCTTGTAGCCTCCATTGGCGAACACGGCATACCCACCTGCCATTTGCAAAGGCGTAACGGCACCTGCTCCCAGCGCCAGCGTCAGGTAAGGCGGGTTTTTGTCCGCATCGAAACCAAAACGGGTGATGTATTCCTGCCCGTACTTGGCGCCGATTTTGTGCAGGATCCGGATCGAAATCATGTTTTTCGATTTGGTCAGACCTTTGCGCATCGTCATCGGGCCATCGTATTTGCCATCGTAATTCTTAGGCTCCCAAGGCTGGCCGCCAGTTTGGCCGGCATCGAAACTGATAGGCGCATCGTTGATGATGGTGGACGGCGACAAGCCTTTTTCCAGCGATGCTGAGTAAATAAACGGTTTGAACGACGACCCTGGCTGGCGCCAGGCTTGCGTGACGTGGTTGAACTTGTTGCGGTTGAAGTCGAAGCCGCCGACCAGTGCGCGAATCGCGCCGTCGTCGGTGTTTGCCGCGACAAACGCCGATTGCACTTCAGGCATTTGAATTACGCTCCAGTTTTTGCCTTCCTGCATGACACGTATCACCGCGCCGCGTTTGATGCGCTTATTAGGCGGCGCTTTGGCGCTCAGTAAGTTGGCGGCAAAAGTGAGTCCGGCGCCCTCAATCTTAATTTCTTCTCCCGATACCAGAACGGCAGTTACTAATTGTGGCGTTGCGTCCAGCACAACCGCAGCGACCAGATCGTCACTGTCGGGATGGTTGGCCAGTTCGACTTCGATTGCGTCTTCCGCTTCTTCCTTGTTGGCTGGAATCTCGATGTAGTTCTCCGGGCCGCGATAACCGTGGCGCTTTTCATAATCCATCACGCCGCGCCGCACTGCCAGATAAGCAGCATCCTGATCTGCTTTGGTAATCGTGGTGAAAACGTTCAAGCCGCGCGTGTAGGTTTCTTCCTTGAACTGTTCGTACACCAGCTGACGTGTCATTTCGGCGACGTACTCGGCATGTACGCCAAATTCGCTGCTATTGGTCTTGATCTTGAGTTCTTCCGCCTTGGCGCGCGTATATTCCGGCTCGGTGATATAGCCGAGTTGGTACATACGCTGCAAAATATATTGCTGGCGTGCTTTTGCGCGTTTCGGATTGACGACCGGGTTGTAGGCGGAAGGCGCCTTCGGCAAACCGGCCAGCATGGCTGCTTCGGCGATACTGATGTCCTGCAATTTCTTGCCGTAATAGATTTGTGCTGCGGATGAAAAACCGTAGGCGCGCTGTCCCAGATAAATCTGGTTCATGTAGACCTCGAGAATCTGATTTTTCGACAGATTCTTTTCAATTTTCCACGCCAGCAATACTTCGTAAATTTTGCGTTTGAGTGTTTGCTCGCTGGAGAGGAAGAAATTCCGCGCGACTTGCTGGGTAATTGTGGATGCACCCTGGCGGGCCCCGCCGCTCAGATTGTGCAGTGCTGCGCGCACGATACCCACGTAGTCGACGCCGCCATGCTCGAAGAAGCGATCATCTTCAATCGCCAGCACGGCTTTTTTCATGATGTCGGGAATTTCCTTGATATGGACCAGATTGCGGCGTTCCTCGCCGAACTCGCCAATTAGAACGTTATCCGCTGAAAAAATACGAAGCGGGATCTTCGGCCGGTAATCGGTCAGCGAATCCAGTGCCGGCAGGTTGGGATATGCCATCGCCAACGCGAAAAACAGGATCAGTGCACCAATGACACCTAGTCCAAATAGCAAGCCGACAAAGCCGAGGCCGATCCTTAAGACGGTACCTGAAGCGCTTTTTGCTGGTTTGGAGGAGGTGCTGCCGGACGATGATGGTTTGGAAGTCATGCAGATAAAAGGTGAGGGGTAAATATCCGCGCCATTATAGCCGCCTGCTGCAAGCGGGCGAGCGCGCGGCCAAGAATCGGCTGCAATTGCAACATCCCATACGTCGCGTGGATTTTTGGCAACGGATTTGCAAATTACTTTGTGGAAATTGCTTTACAGTTTTGGAGGCTTGTTGCTACGATTTAATGTAACGTTTTATCAATGTGTCCTAAATACACGTTTTTAAACAGATTTTTATTGAAACTCTCACATCTTTTAATCGAAGTCGGAGTTTCGACAAGCTAAACGGCACCGCGTTCATATACTAATAACGTTTTTGGGGAGAACTGCCCTTGGCTTTAGATTTTGGCTCCTTATTCGGCAAAAAGAATCCGCCGCTGATTGGCTTGGACATTAGTAGTTCCGGCGTGAAACTCGTCGAATTGTCCGAAGTCGGCAAAGGCGAATTGCGCCTTGAATGCTTTGCCTCCGAACCCCTCGCGCGTGGCGCAGTGGTTGATGGCAACATCGAAAACATCGATCAAGTTTCTGACGCGATACATCGGGTATGGAAAAAGAGTGGCACTCGCGCCAAATTGGCCGCCATGGGTATGCCACCTGCTTCAGTTATCACTAAAAAAATTATTCTTCCTAGCGGTTTGTCTGAGGAGAGTCTGGAGTTGCAGGTCGAAACCGAGGCCAGCCAGTACATACCATTTGCGCTGGACGAAGTGCGCCTTGATTTTGATGTGATCGGTCCGGTAGAGAACTCGCCGGAAGACGTCGAAGTAATGCTGGCGGCAACCCGTAAGGAAAAAGTCGAGGATCGCGTTGCGGTTGCCGAGGCGGCAGGCATTACCCCGACGGTTATGGATATCGAATCCTACGCTGCGCGTGCAGCGATAGATCGGCTCACCAAACAATTGCCAAATGCAGGTAAAGGTCAGATTCTCGGCTTGTTCCAAATCGGTTCGCAAGTAACGCACGTTTCAGTTTTACTGGATGGCCAATTAGTGTACGAGCGTGAACAACCGTTCGGCGGGCATCAATTGACGCAAGAAATCGTGCGCACTTATGGCTTGTCTTACGAAGAAGCCGAAGCCAAAAAGAAAGCAGGCGACTTGCCGGATGGCTATCAAAGTGAAATTCTCGATCCATTTCTGGAAAGCGCTGCGCTTGAAGTTACCCGCGCCATTCAATTTTTCTTCACTTCCACTCCCTATACGCGCATAGATCAACTTTTCCTCGCTGGTGGTTGCGCCATCATTCCCGGCATGGTGGATATGGTTGCCAATCGCACCAAATTATCGACATCAGTAGTGAGTCCTTTCAAGGGGATGCAGCTTGGACCGAACGTTCGCGAGAAGCAATTGCGCATAGAGGCACCAGCCTATTTGGTTGCGTGCGGGCTGGCAATGCGGAGGTTTGACTGATGATCAGAATTAATCTTCTCCCGCATCGCGAGGAAAAGCGCAAGCAGCGTAAAAAAGAATTCGTGGCGATGATGATGTTGAGTGCGATTGTGGGCGCTTTGATCGTTATTGCAGTCGGCGGTTATTTTTCCAGTCAGCTTTCCGAGCAGGAGCAGCGTAATACCTTCATCAAGAATGAAAATGCGCGGCTAGACGAGGAAATCAAGGAAGTTGCAAGCCTGAAGCAGGAAATTGAAGCGCTCAAGGCGCGTCAGCAAGCCGTGGAAGATTTGCAGGGTGATCGTAATCAGCCTATTTACTTGATGGATGAATTAGCGCAACAGGTGCCTGAAGGCGTGTATCTGAAATCATTTAAACAGGATGGGCAGCGCGTCTTGTTGAGCGGTTATGCGCAATCGAATGAGCGCGTGTCTGAATTGCTGCGTAATCTGGGAAATCATTCACCGTGGCTGGAGCGCCCTGATTTGATAGAAATTCGGTCGGTTGGTATCGGGCAGGGTAAAGATGCGAAGAAGGTATTCGAATTCAGTATCAATGCAGGAATTAAACGACCTCGTGATAACGATCAACCAGTAGCAGATGTGAAGGTGCTCGCACCAGCTGCAGCTGCATTGAAACCTTGATTGTGAGACAGGCACCATGGCAGATTTGAAAAATATAGGCGAGTCGGTCAGCGCGCAGTTTCGTGATCTGAATGGCTTGCATCCCGGTCAGTGGCCTATCGTTCCACGGTTGTTGTGCGCGATGGGCGTGTTGCTGGCTGTATTGGCAGTTGGATGGTATGCATACTGGAGCACGCAGCTTGAAGAGCTGGATCGCACTGCGGCTGAAGAATTGACGCTGAAAGATGCATACAAAATAAAGGTGCAGCAGGCGATCAATCTTGATGGCTTGCGCAAGCAAAAAGTGCAGGTGAATGAATACGTTTCAACGTTGGAAAAGCAATTGCCAAGCAAGGCTGAAATGGACGCTTTGCTCTCGGATATCAATCAAGCAGGATTGGGACGCGGCTTGCAATTTGAACTATTCAAGCCGGGCCAGGTAATCGTAAGAGATTATTACGCTGAATTGCCTATCGATATCAAAGTAACGGGGCGCTATCACGATGTCGCTGCGTTCGCGAGTGACATCGCAAATTTGCCTCGCATTGTTACTTTGAATCAGATGAATCTGGCTGTCGCAAAAGATAATTCGTTGACACTGGATGCGGTGGCGAAGACCTTTCGTTATCTGGATGACGATGAAGTGGCTGCACAACGCAAAGCTGCAGCCGGGAACAAAAAAGGTGGCAAAAAATGATGCACCTTCATTTAATTCGTCTGGGTTTATCCGGTTTGCTTTTGATGAGTCTGTCTGGCTGTGGAGATGGCGGCATACAAGACGTTAGCGAATGGATGAAGGAAGTAAAGCAGCAGACCAGAGTGTTGATCAAGCCACTGTCCGAACCGAAAAAATTCACTCCTTTTTCGTACGATGCCAAAGGCAGAGAAGATCCGTATAGCCCGAATAAACTGGCCGTCGCTTTGGCAAAATCAAAAAAGGACACAGGTTCTATACGTCCGGATCTGGAGCGCCGCCGCGAAGCACTTGAAAGCTACCCGCTGGATAACTTGCGCATGGTGGGCACCATGGCCAAGCCAGGCCTGACCTATGCTTTATTGCAAGCTGACAAATCGGTATTCCAGGTCAAGGTAGGAAATTATATCGGACAGAATCTCGGCATGATTACCAAGATTACGGAAACTGAAGTGGAACTAAAAGAGATCGTTCAAGACGCGTCCGGCGAATGGGTCGAACGTGAGGCTAAGCTGGAGTTGCAGGAGACGCAAAAATGATCGCGCACCAAAAACAAATCAAAGACTCACAGGGAACCATGCAAACATTAAAGCGTACATTTGCGTTCATTTATCTCTCGATGATGTGTGGATTTGTCGTCGCGCAAGAAAACGCGATTCAATCCATTAGTGCGAATCAGCAGGGTTCGAATATCGTTGTGAAAGTGGCGTTGAAAAATCCACTAGCCAAACCGCCTATCGGATTTTCGATTACGAATCCAGCGCGTATTGCCCTTGATTTTGCAGGGACTGCAAATGCAACGGGCAAAGGAGTTCAAGATATCGGTTTGGGCGATGTGCGCAATGTGAATGTTGTACAGGCAGGGGAGCGCTCACGTTTGGTGTTCAATCTGACTCGTCCATTGAACTATGCCACTACGGTCGAAGGTAATGCCGTAATTATTACCATAGACGGCACAGGCGGCTTGGCCACTGCGGTCAATGCGTCCGGGCTACCGGTAGCGGTACCACAAATAAATATGGGATCGGGACGTCAGGCATTGCGTGATATCGATTTCCGTCGCGGTAACAACGGCGAAGGTCGTATTGTCGTTGAATTGCCGAATAATCAAGTCGCTTTGGACGTGCGTCAGCAAGGCAAAAAAATCGAAGTTGATTTCATGAAAACCACAGTACCGGATGTATTGCGCCGTCGCTTGGATGTCGCTGATTTTGGTACGCCGGTAAACATTATCACTACCCAGCAGCAAGGTGAAAATGTCCGCATGACGATTGAGCCTAAGGGTTTGTGGGAGCATAGCGCCTACCAGAGCGACTCCCAACTGGTGATTGAAGTCAAACCTCTCAAGGAAGAGGCGAATAAGCTCGGAAGTGGTGTACGCGATTACCGTGGTGAAAAGCTGTCGCTGAATTTCCAGAATGTGGAAGTGCGCGCAGTGCTGCAGGTGATTGCTGATTTCACCGGCTTGAACATCATCACTAGCGATACCGTTAGCGGTAATGTGACCTTGCGCCTGAAGGATGTGCCTTGGGATCAAGCGTTGGATATCGTCATGCAGGCGAAAGGCCTGGATATGCGTAAAAACGGCTCGGTGTTGTGGATCGCGCCGCGTGATGAGTTGTTGACGAAAGAAAAACTGGAGCTTGAGCAACGCGCGCAGATTGCCGAACTTGAACCAGTCAAGACAGAAACTTTTCAGCTGAACTATCAAAAGGCAGAATCGTTTAAACAAGTCTTCGGCATTGACGGCGGTAATCGCAGCATTCTGTCCAAGCGCGGAAGTGCAGTCGTCGATCCGCGTACCAATCAATTGTTTATTACCGACATTCCTTCCAAGCTGGAAGAAATTCGTGCGTTGGTACAGAAAACAGACGTTGCCAGTCGTCAAGTCATGATTGAGGCGAGAATAGTAGAAGCGAATGACACTTTCAGCAGCAGTTTGGGCGCGAAATTGTCTTTTGGTGTGCAGCAGAACAGATTTAATCTGGGCGGTAATCAGCCGGATGCAACGACTGGTCTGTCGCCGCCAATTCCGAACAGCAGTTCGGTAAATTTACCGGCCAGCATTGCGGGTAACACGGCGGGTACTGTGGCATTGACTTTGTTTAATGCCGCCGCCACCAAATTTATTGGCTTGGAGTTGTCGGCGCTTGAGGCGGATGGAAAAGGAAAAATTATTTCGAGCCCGCGTGTGATTACTGCAGATCAATTAAAAGCTTTGATTGAGCAAGGTACAGAATTGCCTTATCAGCAAGCAACAAGCAGCGGTGCAACTAGCGTGTCCTTCCGCAAAGCAAATTTGAAATTGGAAGTTACGCCGCAAATTACGCCAGATGGCAATGTGATTCTGGATGTTGACGTCAACAAGGATAGTGTTGGTATTGAAACGCGTGCAGGCTTTGCAATTGACACCAAACATGTCAAAACCCAGGTGCTGATAGACAACGGCGGTACCGTCGTCATCGGTGGTATTTTCCAGCAGACAGAGCGTACTTCAATTTCGAAGGTGCCTTTCTTTGGCGACATTCCGGTGTTCGGAAATTTGTTCAAAACCACCGGCCGTACCAATGACAAAACCGAATTGCTGATATTTTTGACACCTAAAATCCTGACCGACAAGGTATCAATCAGGTAGGATGCTGGTTGTGGCAGCGACCGGCTCGGTCGCTGCATCTGGCGAGAAAGAGTTAGTGCAACGTGGGTGGAAATATTTTTTTGGTCGGCTTGATGGGGGCCGGCAAAACGACGGTCGGTCGTGCGCTGGCAAAACGGCTGAACAAGCAATTCATTGATTCCGATCATGAAATCGAAGCGCGTACTGGCGCTGCTATCCCCTTGATTTTCGAAATCGAAGGTGAAGCCAGCTTTCGACAGCGCGAAGCGGAAGTAATCCGTGACTTGACTGCGCAGCAAGATATCGTCTTGGCCACAGGCGGTGGTGCGATACTCAATGCGGAAAGTCGTGCTTATCTCAAGTCGCGCGGCACCGTGATTTATCTGCGCGCCAGCGTCAACAGCATCTTGCAGCGCACCAGTCACGATAAAAATCGCCCTTTGCTGCAAACGGCAGATCCCCGCAAAACGATCGAGGAATTATCGCGTGTGCGCGAACCGTTCTACAATGAGGTTGCCGACATCGTCATCGACACGGGTCGGCCTAACGTACAATTCCTGATGCAATCGATACTGGCGCAGTTGGGGCCGGAGCATGCGCAAGTCCCTGCGCCCGCATCGCAGCAACAGGATTCTTTATCTAAGCACATTACGATGGCACAGCTTTCTTCTTTTCATACTCTGCACGTTGATTTAGGTACGCGCAGTTATCCCATCAGTATTGGGCAGGAATTGCTGAGCGACCCCACCGTGGTTGCTGCGCATATTCCCGGTCCTCGCGTCGCGATTGTGACCAATACCGTGGTTGCCCCACTCTATCTCGAGCGTCTCAGCAAAACCCTGGAAGCCGCCGGCAAACGGGTGACTCAAATCATTTTGCCGGATGGTGAAGAAGAAAAGAATTGGGCCAATCTAATGAAGGTCTTCGATGTCTTGCTTGCAGAAAAATGCGATCGGAAAATCACCTTGGTCGCTTTGGGTGGCGGCGTGATCGGCGATATGACCGGTTTCGCGGCAGCCGCGTACATGCGTGGCGTGCCGTTTGTCCAGGTGCCTACTACGCTGCTATCGCAAGTTGACTCATCCGTGGGTGGCAAGACCGGGATCAATCATCCGCTTGGCAAGAATATGATCGGTGCGTTTTATCAGCCGCAAGCCGTGATCGCCGATACTTCCACATTGAATACCTTGCCTGCGCGCGAGCTTTCGGCAGGCTTGTCCGAGGTGATCAAGCATGGTGCGATCATTGATGCGCCATTCTTCGATTGGATAGAGGCAAACATTTCCAAGCTGGTCGCAAAAGATGCCGATGCATTGGCTTACGCCATCAAGCGCTCATGTGAAATCAAGGCAGATGTTGTGCGTCAGGATGAACGTGAAGGCGGTTTGCGCGCGATCCTTAACTTCGGGCACACATTTGGGCACGCGATCGAAGCTGGCATGGGTTATGGCGTTTGGCTACATGGTGAGGCAGTTGGTTGCGGTATGGTAATGGCGGCCGAGTTGTCGTATAGATTGGGTTTCATTGATGCGCCTTCTAAAGAGCGCATAGTCGCATTGGTAAAAGCGGCCGGTTTGCCGACGGTAGCGCCTGACCTCGGTGTCGCGCGATGGCTGGAATTGATGGAGGTCGACAAGAAAAATGAGGGTGGCGAGATCAAATTCATTTTGCTTAAACCCTTAGGTGCCTCGATCATCACGACGGTGCCGCAAGATATCCTGCTTCAAACTTTGAATGCGTGCGTTGCCTGATCTGATTTTCAGCAAACCCGGTTGCGAGGGCGTACTGATATGAACATCGAAGCCCATCTGGCGCCGTATGCGGCGCATTCAGAACAATCTGCCGGGCGTCGTTATTCAGAGCCGGCAACCACGTCGCGTACCGAGTTTCAACGCGATCGTGATCGCATCATTCATTCCGCTGCATTTCGCCGGCTGGAATATAAAACCCAGGTATTTGTTAATCACGAGGGTGACCTGTTTCGCACCCGTCTGACGCACAGTATTGAAGTCGCGCAAATTGCGCGTTCAATTGCGCGCAATTTGCACTTGAATGAAGACTTGGTCGAGGCGATTTCGCTGGCGCACGATCTCGGTCATACCCCTTTCGGACACGCCGGCCAGGATGCACTGAACGCGTGTATGAGCGACTATGGCGGCTTCGAACATAATCTGCAAAGCTTGCGCGTGGTTGATACGCTGGAGCAGCGTTACGGTGCATTCGATGGTTTGAACCTGATGTTTGAAACCCGCGAAGGCATACTCAAGCATTGCTCGTTAGCGAACGCAAAAAAGCTCGATGCTATCGGTTTACGTTTCATTCAAAAAAAGCAGCCTACGCTGGAAGCGCAGCTTGCCAATCTGGCGGATGAAATTGCCTACAATAATCATGATATCGACGATGGCTTGCGTTCCGGTTTGCTGACGACAACACAGCTGGATGAAGTTGATTTTTATGCGCGTCATCGTCAGCAGGTGGAGCTCGCATTTCCCGGCATTAACGGCCGCCGCGCGATTAACGAAACCATACGTCGCATGATCAATGCGTTGATTGTTGATGTGATAGAAACATCGCAACAGCGGATTCAAGTGGCACAACTAAAGACAGTGGATGATGTGCGCAATGCGGCGCCACTGATCGCCTTCTCCGACACGATGCGTGCCGAAGCAGTTTTGCTGAAACGCTTCTTGCGAGAAAATCTTTATCAGCATTACCAGGTCAATCGCATGACCAGCAAGGCACGTCGCATCGTGAATGATTTGTTCAGCGCCTTCATGCGCGAGCCGAATCTGCTGCCGCCAGATTACCAGCATGCGATCAGTGATACTCCGCAGGCAATCGCAACGCAGGCACGCAAGATTGCGGATTACATTGCTGGTATGACAGACCGCTATGCAATACGCGAGCATCGTCGCCTGTTCTTGATAGAGGAAATGTAAGCATCACTGGATATCCAGCGCGCTGTTGTTCCGTCAAATAGTCTTGACGAGGCTAGCCGCCAGTCGGCCTCATGTCGGGAAACGAATGGTCGTCGGTACTTGTCAGAATTGATAATTCAGGTCAGCTCGCGCAAAGGATGCGCGTAGTCTGGCCAGGCTGAAGTGAAAAAGGGCGCGATCATTTCTGGCGTCACATCTTGTAACGACGCAGGATTCCACTGCGGCGCGTTATCCCTGTCGATAACCAATGCACGTATGCCTTCTACGGTTTCCCCGTGTTCGAAACAACGCCTGACCATGGTGCGCTCCAGTCGCAGGCAATCCGCTAATTCCATATGGGCAGAGCGACGGATTTGTTCCAGCGAAACGCAAACCATCAGCGGCGAGCGTTTTCGTATGGTGTTCAAAGTTTTCTGAGAAAAAGGGGCGTCATCTTTCGCCAGCGATGCGGTAATGGCGGCCACGCTGTCATGTGAAAAATGACGATCGATCAGAGGGCGCTGTTTGGCGAGCATGCTGTTCGCAGGATTGATTTGTGCTGCAAACGGTGCGGCAAATGCTTCAATCGCCTGTCGATATTCATAATCATCCACCGATTCAATCAAGTTCATTAACGCAGGCAGTTCCGCTCGCGGCACAAATACATCTGCCAGATTTGCATACAAGGCATCATCGGCACCGATAATTTCTCCAGTCAGGCCAAGATAGGTGCCAAGTTCGCCCGGCAGCCGCGATAGAAAATAACCACCACCGACATCTGGGAACAGTCCGATATTCACTTCGGGCATCGCCATTCTAGTGCGCTCGGTTACAACGCGGATGCTCTGCGCCGCGCTGCTTTGTGAGATGCCCATGCCGCCACCCATCACAATGCCATCCAGCAGAGCGATATACGGTTTTGGGTAATGGTGAATCAAATAATTCAACGCATATTCTTCGGTGAAAAAATCTTCCAGTAGCGCGCTGCCACCAGTGAGGCCGCCCACCGCAACTTCATGAAAAAAGTGGATGTCGCCACCAGCACAAAAAGCCTTTGGCAGCGTGCTGCTGATAACAACGGCTCGTACACGTTGATCTTTTTGCCATGCGTGCAGGCTTTGCGCAAGCGTACGAATCATGTCAAGAGACAAAGAGTTCAATGCTTGGGGGCGGTCTAGGACTAAGCAGCCTAAGTCATTGTGGATAGAGGTTTGAATATCTGTGCGCATACGCGTGCTCGGTTAAATGTAGGCATGCATTTTAGCGGCTTCTGCGCAACAGCTCTCATATGAGGAGCGCCGCTTATGGCAGGAATCAAACCGCTTATCGGTTGCGGCTGGCATTGCGAATTGATTGGTTTAAATTAACCGTACTTAAAGGAAATTTACTATGACGCCTGCCTATTTTTTTTCACTGAAACGCAAATCAGCGGGTTTCACGTTGATTGAATTGATGATTACGGTTGCGATTATTGGTATTTTGGGGGCCATTGCGCTCCCTTTTTATGGTGATTACGTCCGGCGCGGCAAGGTGCAGGAGGCAACGTCAGAACTTGCAAATATGCGCATCAAAATGGAGCAGTGGTATCAAGATAATCGTACCTATGCAGGCTATGTCAATGCCAGTTGCGTAGCTGCAGGCGGAGCAGTGGTTTCGGGTAAATACTTTACTTTTGCTTGCGGTACTGACGCCGCGACGCCGAATGTCTATAGCGTAACTGCGACGGGTGTGGCGGGGCAGGGCATGAACGGATATGTGTACTCGCTTGATCAAAATAATGCCAAAAAATCTACGGTTCCTCCCGGTGCCGAAGTCAACTGCTGGATTAGCAAGCGTGGCGAGTCATGTTGAAAAGATTTTCAGGTGATCAGGGATTTACCCTGATAGAACTGATGATCGGCATCGCCATCATGGCGATCGTTATTACATTAGGCATGCCCAGTTACAGCACATGGATTCAAAACAGCAGGCTTCGAAATGCAGCTGAATCCATCTTGAATGGTTTGCAGCTCGCTCGCTCGGAAGCAGTAGCGCGAAATCAAAGAGTCCGCTTTACATTAGGAGCGGGATCTTCATGGGTTGTTTGTCTACCTGACCCGGACCCAGATGCTGACTGCGTTCTTGTTCAGAGCAGGGCGACCGGAGATGGCTCATCTGCGGCAGTGACCGTTGTCGCTACGCCTGCCATCACTAATGTTGATTTTTCGCCGTTGGGACAAGGAACTGCCATCAGCATAGATGTGGATGTAAATACAGCGGTGTTGTCTGCAGAAGACAGTCGAAATTTACGCATTTTGGTCAGCGGTGGCAACGTGCGCATGTGCGACCCAAATGTCAACGCACCTGATTCGCGGGCTTGTTAAGGAAGATGATGACAATGAAAAGTCCTGCCAATAATTGCGCGCCCGCAAATCAAAAAGGCATTGTGTTGTTGGAGGGTTTGATTGCCATTCTAATTTTTTCTATTGGCATTCTCGGGGCGGTGGGTTTGCAGGCAACCATGATCAAGGCAAATTCTGACGCCAAATACCGTGTGGAGGCGGGCTTGATTGTAGAGCAGCGTATTTCGAGAATGTGGGTAGATCAACTGGGATTGGCTAATTATTCGGAATTGGCTCCTGGAACAGATATATCCGCAGAATCAGGATTGCCGAATGGACGCAGGATTACTATTCGCGGCGATGTTGCAAACTGTGCCGGCGATCTTTCCTGCTTTGTCGTGAGAGTCACATGGCAGCAACCAGGCGACGATGCCGAGCATAACGTCACGAGTGTGGCAAGAATAACGGGGGGAGTATGAGGCCTTTCGATGAGCGAGATGGGCCTTGTGGTCGCCGCGTTGGCGGTTTCGGCTTGGTTGAAATCATGGTGGGGCTGGCCATTGGCATGATCGCGACATTGGTGATTGTGCAGGTGGCAGCCATGTTTGAAGGACAGAAGCGCTCCACCACTGGCACGGCTGATGCACAGACGGCAGGCAGCATTGCCATCTATGCGATGCAACGCCAGATTCAGATGGCGGGGTACGGTCTGCCGGTTTTTAGCGCACAGAATCAGGTGTTGAATTGTCCCGATAAACCTTTAATGGATGCGGACAATGATCCTGATACACCGGATGTTGGAGTCAGCATCACACCGGTAGAGATTATCAACGGTGCCAACAATGGCAACGACCAAATTGTTGTTCGCATGGGTGATACCACCTCTGGTGGCGTGCCCCTGCGATTTCCTTCGCTTCCAAATCAGAACAACGTCTTGTCTTGTCGTGATGGGGATCTGGTCCTGATTACGAATGGCACGAAATGCGCAATGACCAGAGTGAGCGGCGTCCCTACCGCTGCCGGGATCGTGTTTGATCCTGTGATTACTGATCCTGCCGAAGGGAGTTTTGCATGTCTGGGGCCGAATTGGCTTGCACGTACTTACCAAGTCGTAGGCAATAATTTGCAGGAGGGCGCGACGCAGATTGCCGGTGGCGTTGTCAATATGCAGGCTCGCTACGGCATCACCTTGGCTGGCAATGTGAATCAGATTGCCCCAGATGCCTATGTCGATGCGCTCGATCCTGAATGGGGGCCGGCAATGTCAGCCGTTAATCGCAATCGCATTAAGGCTATCCGTGTCGCACTGGTTATTCGTAACAGCGTGATGGAAAAAGAAGATGTTACCTCAGCCTGCTCGTCATTGACTGCGGCGGCACCAACCGGTTTGTGTGCATGGGCTGGGACCGCAGACAATCCGGCTCCCGCGATAGACCTAAGCGCCGATCCGGATTGGCGCAAATATCGTTACCGGGTATTCGACACACTTATTCCGATTCGCAACATGATTTGGTCGGCGGACAAACTATGAACAAGCTCGCCTTTATGCGCAAGCGAATGAATATCCGTGCGAGGCAAGATGGTGTGGTGCTATTCATTGCGCTGATTGCACTGGTTACGATCATGCTGGCCGCAGTGGCTTTAGTGCGCTCGGTTGATACGTCCAGTCTCATTGCCGGCAACATTGCGTTTCGTCGCGCGGCTACTTCGTCTGGCGATAGCGGATTGGAAAGTGCCATGGCTTGGTTGGCGGCGAAAGAAATTGCAGATCAGGCGCAACTACCAGCAGATCGGGGATTGAATAATACCGATGGGCTGCAAGGTTACGATGCCAATCTCGCTAATTTTAATATCACCTCAGCTGATTCCTGGACGGATCAGCTGAGCGCCAGTGCAGGTAAAGATGCTAGCGACAACGATGTGCGCTATCGCATTGAACGCATGTGCAGTGCCAGCGAAGGTATCGCACCAGTGAAAGAAAATTGTGTATTCAGCGATGCCGAGTCGCAAACTGACTCTATGATCACAGGTTTGCCACGAGCAGAAAAAAGTGGGGTTAGCGTCATGTATCGGGTAACGATACGCGTGACCGGGCCGCGTAATACAGTCAGCTATGTACAAGCATTTATTTATTAAGAGGCAAACATGAAACGCTCTTTCAAAACAACGCGTGTCGCCAGTCTCGTAGCATTGACTACGTTTGCCCTGGGTCTGTTATTGCCTGCACGCGTACTTCCGGCGTCGCTCGCTTTGACGCAGGAGCCTCTTGCCAATGCAACGACGACGACAGTGTTGCCGAATTTGATGTTTATTCTCGATGGTTCGGGAAGTATGGACTGGAATTATTTGCCTGATTGGGTGGACGACAATATTTGCAAAAATACCGATGGTGACTATGATCGGGCTTGCGTAAACTCCCCCTTGTTCAAAAGTCCGGATGTCAATGGTGTTTACTACAATCCCGCCATCAATTATTTGCCTCCCGTGGATAGTGCGGGCACCAGTTTTGCAAGCCAGACCTCATGGACAAATGTTAAAAATGACGCGCATGGCATCCAAAGTGCGGGCACAACCAATCTTGTAACTGGTTATGTCGACGTGGAATGGTGTACGGATGCGGTTAATGGATTTGGCAATCTGACTTACGCTGATTGTTTGCGGAATGATAATTACGTATTGCCAGGAGTCGTTGGAGGTAAAAACTACAATACCCCGCGCACTTCTACTGCTACCGGTACGGGTCTGGTAGCGACAGGGGATCCTGACGTTGCAACGACGGTTTCGAAAACCTTCGGCCCGCACTATTACCGCATTACACCGGGTGAGTGGTGCGACTCGGATAAGCTGATCAATTGTCAGGGAACTGCAACAGCACAGTACAGTTTTCCTGCCAGAGTTCGCTGGTGCAAGGACGCTGCCAATGCGACGGCGCTTACTCCGGCAGCAAATTCATGCCAAGGTTTGCGTGCGGGCAGCTACAAGACAATACGTTTCCCAACTAAATTTCAAATTCCACCCCAGGCAGCAGTGCCAGCAGTGCCAGCAGTCGGTGCAACCGCGAAATTCGAATTTTCAATGGCAGGGTGTAATAGTTCGAGGAATGCAGGTATTGCAACAATAAGCATAAATAACGTCAATATTCTGCCTTCGGCCACCAATAACAGGCGCTATGCTGCCGATTTGGCTAATGATGTGCGCTCCAAAACACCGCCTGCCGGTTATTCATTCGGCGGTACTGGCGCTACTTTGATTGTCAGGGTTCCTGCATCGCTTGGTGATGTCAGTTATAACGTGGTTCTGACCCGAACCGCAACTTCACATTCTTCGTGTTCGTTTAGTCCTACTAGCAGGTCATTAAGTGGTTACGTTGCGGAGAAGCCTGCAATCCCTGCAGCAGCTGGTTCCTACTCGGGTTCTTTCGTTCGTACTGATATAGTAAGTGGAGAAACTTATCCTCGCGCTGCCGGACGTACAGATTGCACAAGCAGTACAACCACTTGCAGCTATAACGAGGAAATGACTAACTTCGCGAATTGGTGGACTTACTATCAAACGCGCATGCAGACCATGAAGACTGCAACCAGTCGTGCTTTCAAATCGATTGATAGTCGCTACCGTGTGGGTTTCATCGACATTCAGGGCAACAACTATTTGCCGATCGCGCAATTTAACGCAGGCACGAACAATACCAAGGATAAATGGTATAAAAAATTGTTTTCCATCAATCCGAATAACGGCACTCCGCTGCGGTCTGCATTGAGTCGTGTGGGACGTTTGTATGCCGGGCAAAAGCCGGTGGGCACCGCAGACCCTATGCAATATTCATGTCAGCAAAATTTCGCGTTACTGACGACGGATGGCTACTGGAATACGGATTCAAGTTCAGACGTTAAGGACCTTGAAGGTTCTGCAGTCGGCAATCTGGATGGCGGTAGTACAGCACGCCCTTTGTATGAAGGCCCAACAGCTAGTTCAAATAGCTTGGCGGATACTGCAAAATATTATTACGACACTGATTTACGTAACAGTTCACTTGGCAACTGTACTGGGGCGCTAGGGGTCGATGTCTGCACGGATAATGTGTTCGTCAGTGGCACCGACAACAATGACAAACAACATATGACTACTTTCACCCTGGGTTTGGGTGTTGATGGAACAATTTCTTATACTAGCGACTACAAAACTGCAACATCAGGCGATTTCCACGATATCACCTACGGCACAGGAAACTCCGTTACTAATTGGTCGGTGCCCTCAGCGGACAATGAAACGGCTATCGATGATTTGTGGCATGCCGCGGTTAACGCGCAGGGTACGTATTTTAGTGCCAAGGACCCAGCACAGCTGACTAGTGGCTTGAATGGTGCGCTTGCCGCGATCAGCTCCAAACTTGGCGCAGGTTCTGCTGCTGCAACCAGCACTTTGAATCCGGTTGCAAATGATAATTTTGCCTACGTTGCGAGTTATACAACCGTGAAATGGCAGGGCAATCTTGAAGCACGTACCATCAACTTGAGTACCGGCGACGTCAGCGAGTCTCCAGCATGGTGTGTTGAAAATACGGTTGCTGGTACTTGTGCTGCTCCAGGGGCGATAGTGCAATCGACCGACGGTAGCAGCAATGCTTACTATTGCGTTACGCCGGATGCAACGGCGGACACGTGCACGAACGGGACGCTAGAGGGCGGGAGCTGCAAAGTTGAAATGGCAATAGCGTGCACTGGCACGATGCGCTCCTTGGTAGGCGCATCCAGTGATAGCCGTAATATTAAAATGGTCGGGACCGCAGGTACTCTTGTCGATTTTATTTACGACAATTTATCAACGACGCAAAAAACCTATTTCGCTGGTTCTGGATTGAGTCAGTGGGCGGATCTTTCGGCAGATCAAAAGACGCTTGCAGCAGGTTCAAGCATGATTGCCTACCTGCGTGGTCAGACCAGATTTGAAATGGACCGTACCAGCAATGCCGTCGAAGATAGACTGTACCGATATCGCGAAGCGACATTAGGTGATGCAATCGAGTCGCAACCGGCCTTCGTTGGCAAACCATATTTCACTTATGCGGATACCGGTTACGCCGCCTTTATTACTGCGAAGGCTTCCCGTCCGAAGACTGTCTATATGGGGGCCAACGATGGCATGCTGCATGCATTTAATGCGGTGGATGGAACGGAGCGATGGGCTTTTGTTCCTACTCTGGTTCTCCCGAACCTCTGGCATCTTGCAGATAAAAATTATGGAAGTCAGCACAGAAATTATGTAAATGGCAGGCCCATCATCGCGGATGTTTACAACACTGCGACATCTGCCTGGCGCACTATATTAGTCGCGGGATTGAATGGTGGTGGACGAGGGTATTACGCACTTGATATTACCGATCCAACCACGCCAACTTTACTGTGGGAGATTGATTCCACTAATGAGGCCAATCTGGGATATAGCTATGGCTACCCAGTTGTGACGAAAAAGGCAGACGGTACCTGGGTTGTATTGTTCACATCTGGCTATAACAACACCAGTCCGGGAAATGGTGAGGGTTATCTGTATGTACGTAATGCTCTCACCGGCGCTCATATATCACGCATAGGTACGGGTGCAGGAGATACTACTACCCCGAGCGGGCTGGCGAAAATATCAAACTATGGCAACGATCCTGCGCGTAACAACACCTCCGCTTATGTTTATGGCGGCGACATTTTGGGTAATGTGTGGCGTTTCGATATCAATACCAATACGGCATTGAAATTTGCCGTGTTAAAGGACCCATCTGGCAATGTACAACCGGTTACTACAGCCCCTGAACTGGGTGTTGCTTATGGTAAGCGATTGGTTTTTGTGGGGACGGGCAAGTACCTGGAGAAAAGCGATTTGGAAAATACGCAGGTGCAAACATTGTATGCAATCAAGGATAACAATGCGACCACTACTCTGGTGAATCCTCGCTTAACGCTCGTGCAACAAACTATCACGACATCAGGATCCACTCGAACTGCATCGCAAAATGAAATTGACTTCAGGCTTGACTCTGGATGGTTCATTGACTTGCCCGGTACTGGTGAACGGATTCACGTCGAGCCTATACTCGATTCAGGGCTGCTGATTGCGCCTTCGACTGTGCCGTCAAATACCGTGTGTTCTCCTGGCGGATTTGGTTGGCTCAATTATTTTAATTACCTTAATGGAAATAATGGCGACGGTATCGTTTCGGAAAAATTCAATGCCCCGATTGTCGGTGTAAATTATTACTACACACCTGACGGAAAACGACATGTTTCAGTGGTTACCTCAGATCACCCGACGCCCGACCAGCCTACGAACGAATTACCGAAGCCGCCTAGTGCCTTGTCATTTAAAGGCAAGCGTGTAATCTGGCGCGAATTTATACCAGACTGATTTTTAATGTTGCTTGAACGGCGGCCCTATTCTGGCCGCCGTTTTTTTATTTGTCTGCCAGCGCATCTTGGTTATTTGAATTTTTCCATACTTCTATACGCATTTCACTAGGCACGGCAATGCCGGCAATTTGGGCCGCTGCAAAGGTCATTGTTTTAAAAGCGGTGGTAATTAACAGCAGTGTTTGACTATCGGCAATGTCACCGGCGATGAATACTTCGTCGACCATGCCTTCATTGCTGATACGCAAAGTCATGATTAATGGTTCGGGCAACTCTGCAATGTCGGGCAAGAAAAAATCTGCGGGAAGATCATTGATGACCTGTGGTTTTTGGCTTAATTCATCCGACTTGAAATAGTAAAATTCATCGGCTGGCTGTATCTTGATCGGAGTCTCATCGAGCGATGGGGGCGTCGGTAACGAATGTATTTCCGGTTTTGTGAGACTTCGTTCGTTTTGTTTTTTTATTTCTACGCGATGCGCCACCTTATCTGTTTTTTCGCTAAGTAAACGGGCAACAACCTCGTTCTGAGGAACTCTATTTTTGCTATCGGCAACAGTAATGTGTCCGATCAAATGCAGAATATAAAAATGTCCTGAAATGGCCAGGATGAGCGCGACGGTTGAAATCGGCTTGGGAAGAGAAAGGTAAAAAAGCTTTTTGCGATGGTCATACATCGGGTCATTTTATAACGATGTTTGGAGATTTTTTAATCGATTTCGCTAAGGTTTCAGGATCAAAAAAGGGCGCAATTTGCGCCCTTCATTTTTAACGGCCAATTTTCTCGGCCTTGTTATTGCACCCTAAGGCGCAACAGCGTCGGATTCATCCGGCAATCGTTTGATTGCATCATGTTGATGATCTTGCTGCTTGGTTTTGTATTTGATGACTTGTCGATCGAGCTTGTCGACCAGTGAGTCAATCGCCGCATACAAATTGTCGGCAATACTTTCCGCATGCAGATCCTTGCCTCTCACGCGCAAGTTGATTTCTGCTTTCTGGCGTTTTTCTTTTTCCGGAAGATTGTCTACAGTCAGGATGACTGCAATGTCGATAACGTGATCGAAGTGACGTTTGATACGCTCCAGTTTTCCTTGTACATATTCGCGGATTGCTGGGGTTAATTCGAGGTGATGTCCACTGATTGTGAGATTCATACAGTGCTCCTATGATAATTCACTGGAGGTTCATGCGCCTTGTTACCTGGCCACAAGAACACAGCAAGGTATAACAAAAAATACTAAGGACAGTTCTACAACGATTTGCGCAAATTGACTGGGGGGATTTTCAAGGCTTCACGATATTTTGCAACGGTACGTCGCGCCACAACCATGCCCTGTTCCGCCAGCATTTCTGCGATTTTGCTATCAGAGAATGGGATCTTCGGGTTTTCAGCTCCTATCAATTGTTTGATCAGCGCCCGTATCGCAGTGGAGGATGCTTCGCCACCTGTTTCCGTTGCGACATGGCTGCCGAAAAAATATTTCAATTCGAACATTCCATGCGGTGTGAGCATGTACTTTTGCGTAGTTACACGAGAAATAGTGCTCTCGTGTAGACCCAGTGTATCAGCTATTTCGCGCAACACAAGTGGGCGCATCGCGACAGCGCCATGCGAGAAAAAGTTGCGTTGTCGTTCTACTATCGCCTGTGATACGCGCAGGATAGTGTCGAAGCGCTGACGCATATTTTTGATCAGCCATTTCGCTTCCTGCAGTTGTGAGCCGAGCGATCCTTCACCCTTGCTTTGCTTCAAAATATTGGCGTACATGCTATTGACGCGCAGGCGCGGCATGACGTCGTGATTGAGCATGACTTGCCAACCGCTGCGTGTACGTTTGACGATCACGTCAGGGACTACATAATCGGAAGAACCGCTGGCGAAAATCGCTCCTGGATGCGGATTGCATTGCTTGATGATGACTTGTGCTTCGCGCAAATCTTCGTCGTCGCAATCGAGCGCCTTGCGCAGTTTGTTGAAGTCGCGTTGCGCAAACAGCGTGAGATGATTTTCAACAATCGCAAGTGCCATGCGGCGCGTGACCATCGCTACTTTCGGCATGCGTTTGATTTGCAGTGCAAGACATTCGGACGCATTGCGTGCGCCTACACCAGGCGGGTCGAAGCTTTGCAACAGGTTCAATGCAATTTGCAATTCTTCCAGTTCGATTTCCAGTTCTTCCGGCAGGCGCGGATGGATTTCTTCCAGACCTTCTTCCAGATAGCCGTTGTCGTTCAATGCATCGATGATTAATTCGAGCAGTGCGCGATCACGTGTTTCGCGCACGGTAACGCGCATCTGTTCCAGCAGATGTTCGCGCAAGGTTGTTTCGTGCGCTTCCAGCTGCGGGCGCGCGTCATCATCTTCCGGTGCTTTCGATGTACGTGCGACATCGTCAAAGCTCCATTCGGCATCACCGTTGGATGATTCGGGTGCGTCTGATGGCGTATCGAAACTGGCTTCGCTTTCCGGGACTTGCGCATTGGCTTCTACGCTCGCGCCTTCCGGTGTAGTGCCGGCAGAACCAATTGCGCCATCGGCCAGCAAGCGAATCGCGTGATCCAGTGGATCATCTGTGCGCTCCAGCAGTGGATTGTCTGCGAGAATTTGCTCCAGCTCCTGATGCAATTCCAGCGTGGATAATTGCAATAGGCGTATTGATTGCTGTAATTGTGGCGTGAGTGCCAGATGTTGCGAAACGCGTAGCTGCAGGGATTGCTTCATAGAGTTATCTTGCTTCCGCCGTTACATGCGGAAGTGTTCGCCTAGATAAACCCGGCGCACTGATTCGTTGGCGATAATTTCATCCGGGCTGCCACTGGCCAGTACTGCACCCTGATTGATGATGTAGGCACGGTCACAGATGCCGAGCGTTTCGCGCACATTGTGATCGGTGATCAGTACGCCGATGCCCCGTTCTTTCAGAAAGCGCACGATGCGTTGAATTTCAATCACGGCAATCGGATCGACGCCGGCAAACGGTTCATCGAGCAAAACGAAACGCGGGTTGGTTGCGAGTGCCCGTGCAATTTCTACGCGACGACGTTCGCCGCCAGACAAAGACATTGCCTGATTTTCACGCAGCTTCTCGATTTGCAGATCGGCCAGCAAAGTATCGAGACGTTGTTCGATCTGCGGCTTGCTTAAAGACTTGCCATTGAGGCGCTGCAGTTCAAGCACGGCGCGAATATTGTCCTCGACGCTCAGCTTGCGGAATACCGACGCTTCTTGCGGAAGGTAGGACAAGCCCAATTGAGCGCGCGCGTGTATAGGTTGGCGCGAGATATTGATGCCGTCCAGTTCGATGCTGCCGGCGTCGGATGGCACCAGTCCGACGATCATGTAAAACGACGTGGTTTTGCCAGCGCCGTTCGGGCCCAGCAGACCAATCACTTCACCGCTTTCGACTTGCAATGCGACATCGCGCACAACCTGGCGAGCACCATAGCTTTTTTGCAGCCCACTGACTATCAACTTGCTCGACATCTTATGGCGCCTTTGTTGTATCGGCACGCGGCTGAATGATGGCCTTGATGCGTCCTGCGCCCGGCTTGCTGTCGCCGCCGGCGGTGTTGTGCACGGTGAAAAATTCAGCGCGTGTATCGTAGGAAATATACTCGCCGTTTACTTCATCGGTCGGCTTGCCATTTTCCAGGCGGCGCATGCGTGCCTTGGAAAACAGTTTCATGATTTCATTCTTGTCGTCGTATTCGATGCGCTCGGCCTGGCCATCTATCCACTGGTCGGGACCGCCATCACGTTTTTGACGGAAGCTGGCGAGTGAGCCAGGTGCCGCATACATGACGACAAATTGATAGCCGGCCGGATCTTGCGTGACCACCATCTTGTTGGATTTCATCAGAATCGAACCGCGCGTCAACACCACATTGCCGACGAAGGTATTGATCTGCTTGACATCGTCGTACTGCATTTGATCGGCTTCAACGTTGGTCGGTTTGCTTGCGTCGGCCTTTTCGGCATGGGCGAAGGAAAGCACACCGAAACCGGCGAGAAGCAGCATTGCAGAAAGTAATCGTTTCATGAAATTTTTCTAAAGGAATCCATCAATTAAAAGCCGAATCACGAAATCAATTGGTGACGACAGGCGCCTGGTACTGGCCTTTTACATTACTGGATAAACTAAATTCGCCGGTTGCATTGTTGACAAACATGCCGGCGCCATTCAATGTCGATTTCCCAAGTTGCAGTTCAACCGGTCTGGGTGTTTTCATGACATCCTCGTCTGGCAAGATCAGCAAGTAAGAGGTCTTGAGCTGAAAATGCTGCGCCGTTGCGGAAGCCGGCCTGTCTATATGTACATTGTCATACATGTGAATTTCGCTACTGTTGTTGGTCACATGGGCACGCAGCGAGCGACTCACCATCGGTGGGCGATCGGCACTGTAACTATGCATGACCGGATTTTGTATTTGATAGGAATCGTCTTGCGGATAATGCTTCATTTCGGTGCCAGTGAGGTTGTAACGCGCCTCACCGGTTTTTGCCATACGGACGAAGTTGAATTTCTCTACATAAAAATCCGGCTCTGTGCGCACGCGAGCAGGCAGGCTATCCTCGGTTTTGCGCTGCATCACTTCGACCAGCCAAAAACTGCCGAGTGCCAGTCCTGCGCTCAATGCAATCAGCACGATCAAACGTACGCCATTTGTCGGACTTGGCGCTTTCATGACAAATACGGTGCGATGGCCGCCTCATAATTGCCTTGCGCGCGCAGAATGAAATCGCACAATTCACGTGCTGCGCCGCAACCGCCACCTGCTTGCGTGACGTAATGCACGCGTGAACGTACTTCCGCATGTGCATTTGGGACGCTGGCAGCAAAGCCTACACGCGACAGGATCGGCAGGTCGATTACATCGTCACCGATGAAGCCGCATGCATGCGCGGCCATATTGGTTTGCGCAAGTAATTGTTCAAATGCGCTGCGCTTGTCATGTATGCCTTGAAACACATGATGAATGCCGAGGTCGGTAGCGCGGCGCAGCACGATAGGGGATTGGCGTGCGCTGATGATCGCCGTCGCTACGCCGGATTGCTGCAGCAATTTGATGCCGTGGCCATCGAGGACGTTGAAAGTCTTGAGCACCTCGCCATCTGCACCAAAATGCAGGCTGCCATCGGTCAGAATGCCATCGACGTCAAAAATCATCAGTCGTACATTCGCTGCACGGGCTGAGGCAGCGGACAATGAATTGGAAGAGCCTGGGGCAGAATCTGCAGATGAGCTCATCAGATTACTTTCGCGCGGGTCAGGTCGTGTATGTGCAATGCACCGACCAGCTTGCCATCAGCATCGGTCACCAACAATTGATTGATGCGGAATTCTTCCATCATGTCGACTGCGTCCACGGCAAGCTGCTCCGGTTGCACATTGCGCGGGTTGGCGTGCATCACATCGGCAATCGACAGCGTCGAAAAATCTTGTTTGTTTTCAATCAGACGGCGCAAATCACCATCGGTAAATACGCCTATCGCTTTGCCGTCGGCATCGACCACCGATGTCATGGCCATGCCTTTTTTACTGATTTCCAGCAGTGCAGCATATAAAGTTGCATCGGCCGCAACGGTAGGAATCGCCTCACCGGTGCGCATCACATCGCGTACGTGCGTCAGCAAACGGCGGCCGAGCGCGCCGCCAGGATGTGAGCGCGCAAAATCTTCTTCGCCAAAGCCCCGTGCATCCAGCAGTGCCATCGCCAGTGCATCGCCAAGAGCTAATGTGGCTGTCGTGCTGGCGGTCGGTGCCAGATTCAAGGGGCAGGCTTCCTTGTCGACCTTGACGTTCAAGTGCACGTCGGCAAACTGCGCCAGACTGGAAGCGTCATTGCCGGTAATCGCAATCAGCGTTGCGCCCATGCGTTTGATGATCGGCACGATGGCCAGCAATTCGCCAGCTTCGCCAGAATATGAAATCGCGATAAGTGCGTCGTTGGCGGTAATCATCCCCAGATCGCCGTGCGAAGCTTCGGCAGCGTGCACGAATAGCGCTGGCGTCCCGGTCGAGGCGAGCGTGGACGCAATCTTGCGCGCGATATGGCCGGACTTGCCGATGCCTGATACGACCACGCGGCCATTGCAGTTCAATAACAGGGAAACTGCTTTGACAAATTGCGCGCTGGTTTCTTCGCTGATTCTTTTCTTTAGTGCAAGAATTGCATCTGCTTCGATTTGCAGGGTTGCGCTGGCAAATTGCAGCGCGCGGGTAGTGCTGATCGCATCAAAAATTGCGGGCACGGTTTTGGCATGGGGTACACTCATGCCGAAAGTATAAACGAATTCATCTGGCAAGAAGAGCTGACTAAGCAAAAAACCTGCCAGACGCAGAAAATTATGTTTTGATGCTTCTACGCGCATTTCCCGAATAACCCCAGCCGGCATCACACTATGCTTTCCCCTTTAGAACTTACCCTTCTGTTGCTTGCTGCTGCGGTCTTGGGCGTGGTGGCTTTCCGCATGATGCATTTGCCGCCGATGCTGGGTTATCTGGTGGCAGGTATCTTGATCGGCCCGCACACCCTGGGTTGGGCGGAAGACAATGCTACTACGCATGCCTTGGGCGAATTCGGCGTGGTGTTCCTGATGTTCTCCATCGGGCTCGAATTTTCTCTGGCGAAGTTGTCGGCGATGCGGCGCACCGTTTTTGGGCTCGGTATGGCGCAGGTGTTGCTGACCATCATATTGACGATGATCTTTGGCTGGCTGGTGGCACAACTATCCACGCGTTTAAGTGCGATCAGTTGGCAAGCTGCGTTTGCCATTGGCGGTGCGCTGGCGATGTCCTCGACCGCCATTGTTTCAAAAATATTGACCGAGCGCCTGGAGCTGGAAAGCGAACACGGCCGTCGCATCATCGGCATATTGCTGTTTCAGGATCTGGCGCTGGTGCCGCTGTTAATCCTGACTCCTGCGCTGGCTAATCCCGACGGTGATCTGGTTGCCACGCTTTTATGGGCGGCATTCAAGGCGGTCATTGTGCTGTTTCTGCTTTTTTTCGTCGGACATAAGTTGATTCGCAGCTGGTTCCGCATTGTCGTCAAACGACGCTCGCAAGAATTGTTCATGCTGAATCTATTGCTGATTACTTTGGGCGCGGCGTGGATTACCGAGATGGCCGGCTTGTCGCTGGCCTTGGGTGCATTTGTCGCCGGCATGCTGATTTCCGAAACCGAATACAAGCACCAGGTGGAAGAGGACATCAAATCGTTTCGCGATGTATTACTCGGCTTGTTCTTTATCTCGATCGGCATGTTGCTGAATGTGCGTCTGGTGATCGAATACTGGTGGCTGGTATTGCTGCTGCTGACCGGGCCGGTTTTGCTTAAATTCGGTTTGGTGACAATCTTGGCGAAATGGTTTGGCGCGCCGGTCGGCGTGGCATTGCGTACCGGATTGGCCTTGGCGCAAGCGGGCGAATTCGGATTTGTACTGCTGCATCAGATCAGCGCCTTGAATCTGATTGAGCCCCTGATTATTCAATTGATTCTGGCATCGATGGTGCTGTCCATGCTGGCCGCACCCGTCATTCTCGCCAAATCCGATGCGATCGTGATGAAATTGTCGTCGAACGAGTGGATGGCGCAATCGCTGGCCTTGACGCAGATTGCGACGCGCACGATGTCGGCACAGCAGCATGTCGTGATTGCCGGCTTTGGCCGCACCGGCCAGAGTCTGGCCAAGTTGCTGGATGAGGAGGGTATTCCTTATCAGGCGCTGGATCTGGATCCCGATCGCGTGCGCGATGCGCAGGCAGCTGGTGTGAACGTGTCGTATGGCGATGCGGGTCGTCGCGAAAGCCTGGTAGCAGCCGGCATCAATCGTGCGGCGGCACTAGTAATTACCTATGCCAGTACGCCGTCGGCATTGAAGGTATTGCATCATATGAAGGATCTGGCACCGACGCTTCCAGTCATTGTGCGCAGCTACGATGATTCGGATCTGGATAAATTGCGCGCTGCCGGGGCGTCGGAAGTCGTGCCCGAAGCGATAGAAGGCAGTCTGATGCTGGCTTCGCACGCATTGCTGACGATGGGCGTACCTTTGCGGCGTGTCGTGCATACGATTCAAATGGCGCGCGGCGAACGTTATGCGTCGCTGCGAGGATTTTTCCATGGTGCCAGCGATGTGTCGGATACGCCCGAGCATTTGCAAGTGCGCTTGCGCTCCGTGCTGCTGACCGATAGCGCGAACGCGCTTGGCAAAAAGCTGGGACAATTGGGGCTGGATGCGCTGGGCGCAGAAGTGACCGCGCTGCGACGCAACGGCGTGCGCATAGACTGGGCGCCGGATACGACACTGCTGGAAGGTGACATTCTGGTCTTGCGCGGTGCCGTCGAAGAGCTCGCACGTGCGGAAGCGCGTTTGCTAAAAGCATAGGCCGGCATTTGTGGTTGACGCTGGCTATGTGAAGACGGAAAATTGCCCACCTGTAAATGCATTTGCCAGTAATGCAGTGGCACTTGCATTTTCCCGATCATGAACTTCGCTGATGTATTTCACTGTCAGCGTCCCTGGCAACGCGATTGTTCGTTTCTTAAAATTTCTCTTGTTCCCATGGTGGTGATTTGAGCGTTTCCCCCGGCAGTTTTTCTCGTCCTTCATTTGCAGCGCCCGATGCCGTGCGTGACGATGTGCCGAACGCGGCAGACAACGCTGCGCTGCCTCTGTATGTCGATCTTGATGGCACGTTGACTTATACCGATCTTTTATTCGAGTCGGTCTTGCTGCTGATCAAACGCAATCCTCTCTATCTATTTCTTTGCTGTGTATGGCTGTTGCGTGGACGCGGCAATTTGAAATCGCAGATCGCCAGACGCATCCAGCTTGATGTGTCGCTGCTACCTTATAACGATGCGCTACTGGGCTATCTGCAGCAGCAACGTGCAGCCGGTCGTCGCTTGATTCTGGCCAGTGCATCCGATCGAACGCTGGTGCAGCGCGTTGCTGATTTTCTTGGTATCTTCGATACGGTGCTCGGCAGCGACGAGGCGACCAATCTGAAATCCCGCACCAAGCTGCAAGCGATCATCGCAGATGCTGGCGCTGGCGGTTTCGCTTATGCGGGGAATGGTGCTGCGGATCTATCGGTATGGCGCAGTGCGACAGAAATCATCGTCGTCAATGCATCGTCCTCTATCGTCGCGCAAGCACAAAAAATCAAAACGCCGACTCTGATCGTTCCGCCACGCCCGTTCACGTTGCTTCTGGTGATCAAAGCCTTGCGCCTGCATCAATGGGCCAAGAACGCCTTGCTGTTCGTGCCTTTGATGGCTGCGCATGATTTGAGTGGGGATAGCTGGTTGGCCACGCTGCTGGCATTCATTGCATTCGGACTGTGCGCATCGGCGACGTATGTCATCAACGATTTATTCGATCTGGCATCCGATCGCGCGCATCCACGCAAGCGTGCACGACCTTTCGCTGCGGCGACACTGACGATTCAGTTCGGCGTCGTCCTGGTGCTGGTATTGCTGCCTTTGTCCCTGTGGCTGGCGGCTGCCATTTCCCTGCCGTTTTTTGGTCTGATGGTGTTGTATGTGGTCGCTACCTTGCTGTATTCGGCGCGCCTGAAGCAGGTGGCGATTGTTGATGTGCTGGTGCTTGCCTCGCTTTATACGCACCGCATCCTGGCCGGCGGTCTGGTCAGCACGGTGGTGATTTCCAACTGGCTGCTGGCGGTTTCTCTGTTCATGTTCCTGAGCCTGGCATTGGTCAAGCGCTGCGCCGAGCTGGAGTTCATGAGCGGCGATGGAAAGGTTTCGCTGGCCGGACGCGGCTATCGCACCAGCGATTTGTCTTATCTGATATCGATGGGCATCGCCAGTGGATTTGTCGCGGTGATGTTGCTGGCGCTATATGTGGATAGTCAGGTCGGCGGTGCCATGTATCCGCATGCAGAAATCTTGTGGCTGATTCTGCCGCTGATGCTGTTCTGGATCATGCGTTTGTGGCTAAAAATTTCAAGGATGGAAATCCATGATGATCCACTGCTGTTTGCGATAACTGATCGTGCCAGCTGGATAGTCGCGGCATTGGTTGCCTGCGTTGCATTGGCAGCAACGATGGGAGTGATGCCATGAGCCAGATGGGCGCTTTGGGGCTGGCACTATTTTGCGTATGCCTGACGGCTGCAGCACAAGTGTTATTGAAGATGGGCATGTCATCACCGGCGATTCAGCAGGCGATGTCGAACGGCATGCGTTCTGTCTATTGGCTGGCGCTGACCAGCCCCTTGATCTGGGGCGGCATGATTTGTTTTGGCGCGAGTGCCGGGCTGTGGCTGCTGGTACTCGGCAAACTGGACGTCAGCATGGCGTATCCATTGATTTCGCTAGGCGTCGTCTTGACGACGCTGGCGGGGATATTTATTTTGGGCGAATCGGTCAGCCTGTACAAGGTGCTTGGCGTATCGCTGGTAATTGCAGGCGTGCTTGTCCTGTCGGTAAAGAATTAAGGAATTGCAATGAATTTGAATTCAACACGTTCACTGTACGCTGGTGCCGATCCGGTGCGTGCGCGTCAGGTTTTCAAGTGGACGTTTGTGATCACGCTGATGATCAAGATGTGGCTGGCCGCCTATTTCCCGATGACCGGCGACGAAGCGTTTTTCTATCAATGGGGCGTATTCCCGGCCTGGGGCTATTCCGATCATCCGCCTATGGTCGGCTGGTTATTGTTTGTGCTGAATAGCGTTTCTGCCCACCCTTTGTCGCTGCGGTTTTTTACTGTACTGATGTGGAGTCTGATTGCGCTGGGTTTGGTGGATTTATTACGTAGGCTGTCGCCGTATCAGGAAGGTGCTGCATATCGCCTCGGTACCTTGTTTCTGTTGTTGCCATTCACGCTGTTGCTGAATCTGGTGACGACCGATACGCCACTGATTTTCTTCATCTTCCTGAGTGGCTACTGCTTTATTCGCGGCACGATATCTGACAAGCTTTCCTGGTTTTTCGGTGCAGGCATCTTTCTTGGTTTCGCGCTGTTGTCGAAATACTTCGCCGGTTTGCTGGCGATCGCCTACTTCGTCTATCTTTGCCGCTCGCGTCGTGGCTGGCTCAAGCTGATCATCATTGCCGCATGTTCTGCCCCCTTGTTCGCGATCACCGTGGTTTTCAATGCGAATAATTGCTGGACCAATGTGATGTTCAACATGATCAATCGCAACGAGAACACGCAGTTTTCATTCTATACGGTTGCCGAATATGGTTTGATGATGATTTACCTGATCACGCCTTGGGTATTCGTCAAGTTGTTGCGTTCGGGGGGCATGATGATCCAGCGCGGCGCCATCGTGGTGTTGTTCTTGGTGCCGTTTGCCTTGTTCCTTTTGCTGTCTATGGAAAAGACTATAGGCCTGCACTGGGTGCTGGGCTTCATGCCTTTCTTGTTTTTGTTCATCGGTACGACTGCCAATGCAGACGATTTGCGCAAGTATGCAAAATGGACTGCATGGTTTGCCGTGCCGCATTTCCTGTTCCTGGCAGCGATTATTTTGCTGCCGACCACGATGTGGAAAGACTATGCGCTGCACGATGACATCGTCTTCCACAAGCAAGCGCCAACTATCGTCAATACCTTGCGCAGAGGTTTGCCTGCGGATGGCGCGATCATGGCGCGCGCTTACACGCCATCTGCCTTATTGTCGTATCACGCGGGTGAATATTTGCCGACCTTCGGCACAGGTAAATTCCATGCGCGTCAGGATGATTTAAATGTCGATTTCAAAAAATATGCGGGCAAGACCATACGTATTTTTGATAGACGCGCAATTAATGCGGATGAATTGAAGCCTTATTTTGCGACGGTGACTGTGCATACGATGCAAGCGGATGGCATCACCTTCTGGTACGCCGATGGCAAGGATTTCAACTATGAGGTGTATCGCGAGCGCATCCTCAAAACGATTGCTGATCGCTATTACCGTATTCCATCATTCTTGCCTGTATACGGGTGCCAATTCCTTGCGCGTTACGACATCAAGCGTCCGTAATTTGATTTTCGAGATGCTGTAAGCAGCGCATAAGCTTGTTGTAGTAAGGTGGTGCGAGGATAGCTATGCCGAATGGGAGCACTCCTGTTCGGCATTTTTCATTGCGGTCAACATGGTTGGATAAATGGAAATATTTGAACGCATACTCGGCATTATTTTGCCGGTCTTCATCATCATCGCGCTGGGCTATGGTTACGCGCGCTTGCGCGGCGAGTCGGTGCGCTCGGATATGACTGCCGTCAATCGCGTCAGCATGGATGTGTTGTGTCCTCTATTGGTATTCACTGCGTTGGCGGCCAAGGATTTCGATCTGGCGCACAACGGCATGCTGATCCTTGCCGGTGCCTTGATCTCGCTCGGTTCGGGTTTGCTGGCGTGGCCGATTGCGCGCTGGCTTGGTTACGACGTGCGCAGTTTTGTTCCGCCCATGATGTACAACAATTGCGGCAATATGGGTTTGCCTTTGGCGATACTCGCGTTCGGTACATCCAGCCTGGGTTCCGCAGTGGCCTTGTTCATGGCTTGTAATCTGGTTTATTTTTCAGTCGGCATCAAGATTATCGAAAGCGGTCGCGATAAAAACGGTGTGCGCACATCGCCTTGGAAATTCCTCGCGAATCCCATGATGATCGCAATGATTGTCGGCATGACATTCGCGATTATCCACGTGCCTTTGCCACCACCTTTGTTCATCGCGATGAAAATGCTGGGCGATGCCTGCATCCCATTGATGTTGTTTGCACTCGGTGTGCGTATGATTGATGTCAGTTTAAAAAGCTGGAATATCGGTTTGATGGGCGCCATCGTTTGTCCCATCGCTGGTCTGGCAGTCGCCATGTTGCTGGATCAGTTCATCAGTTTGACGGCAGAGCAGCGCGGACAAATGTTCCTGTTTGCATCGTTGCCGCCGGCAGTGTTCTGTTTCATGGTGGCCGAACAATACAAGCAGGAACCGGACAAAGTCGCATCGATAGTCTTGCTGGGTAATCTGGCTGCGCTGCTATTCGTACCTGTTGGTTTATGGATGGGCCTTCCCAAATAAATCTGCACAGAAAAAGAAAAAGGGCGAACCGAAGTTCGCCCTTTTTTTATTGATGTTCAGCTGATATTTATGCGGCTGATTTTTTCTGCTTCAGTAAGGGTGCCAGATACTTGCCCGTAAAGCTGGCAGGGTTCTTCGCCAGATCTTCTGGCGTGCCGGTACCGATTACCTGTCCACCACCAGCGCCACCTTCCGGTCCCATGTCGATCAGCCAGTCGGCTGTCTTGATCACGTCCAGATTGTGTTCGATGATGACGACCGTATTGCCCTGGTCGCGCAAGCGATGTATCACTTTCAACAGCAAGTCGATATCGTGAAAGTGCAAGCCTGTGGTTGGCTCGTCCAGAATATAGAGCGTGCGGCCGGTATCGCGTTTTGATAATTCCAGCGACAGCTTGACGCGTTGCGCTTCGCCGCCGGACAAGGTCGTTGCACTTTGCCCGAGACGGATGTAGCCGAGACCGACATCCAGCAAGGTTTGCAATTTGCGCGCAATCACAGGCACCGGTTTAAAGAACACATGCGCCTCTTCTACCGTCATGCTCAATACTTCGGTAATGCTCTTGCCCTTGTATTGAATCTCCAGCGTTTCGCGGTTGTAGCGATTGCCGTGGCAGACATCGCAGGGCACATAGACGTCCGGCAGAAAATGCATCTCAACCTTGATCACGCCATCTCCCTGACACGCTTCGCAACGACCGCCTTTGACGTTGAAGGAGAAACGTCCGGCTGAATAGCCACGTTCTTTCGAGGTCGGAACAGTCGCAAACAAATCACGTATTGGTGTAAACAAGCCGGTGTAGGTTGCCGGGTTCGAGCGTGGCGTACGACCGATAGGTGCCTGATCGACGGAGATCACTTTGTCGAAATGCTCGAAGCCGCTGATCGATTCGTGCACCGCCGGTTCCGCTTGCGAACCGTACAAATGGCGCGATGCGGCGTGATACAACGTGTCGTTGACCAGCGTTGATTTGCCCGAGCCCGATACGCCAGTAACGCAGGTCAGCAAACCGACCGGCAATTCCAGAGTGACGTTCTTCAGGTTGTTGCCACTCGCGCCTGTGATCACAAACTGCTTCTTGGCATTGAATGAGGTGCGCTTTTTCGGCACGGCGATGCCGAGTGTGCCGTTCAGATATTGTGCCGTCAGCGAGGTTTTGCTTTTGAGGATATCTTTCAACGTACCTTCGGCGATCACTTCACCGCCGTGCACGCCCGCGCCTATGCCCATATCGACCACGTAATCGGCGCAGCGTATCGCATCTTCATCATGCTCGACGACCAACACGCTGTTGCCGATGTCGCGCAAATGCTTGAGTGTTTCTATCAATCGATCGTTGTCACGTTGATGCAAGCCGATAGACGGTTCATCCAATACATACATGACGCCGGTCAGGCCGGAACCGATTTGCGATGCAAGGCGTATGCGTTGTGCTTCACCGCCTGACAAGGTGTCTGCGCTGCGGTCCAGCGACAGATAATCGAGGCCGACGTTGTTCAAGAACTTAAGGCGCGAAACGATTTCCTTGACGATGCGGTCGGCGATTTCTTTCTTGGCGCCGATCAAAGTCAGTGTTTCAAAAAACTCCAGTGTCTGACGCAGAGGTGTCGCCGCAACTTCATAGATGGCACGTTTTTGCGCGCCGTTGCCAACCAGCACATTGCGTGCTTCAACGCGCAAGCGCGCACCATCGCAGCTCGGACATCCTTTTTCATTGATGAACTTGGCGAGCTCTTCCTTTACTGCCATCGAATCGGTTTCGCGATAACGGCGTTGCAAATTATTCACGACACCTTCAAATTCATGTTCGCGTATGACGGTGCGACCTTTTTCATTGACGTAAGTGAATGGTATTTTTTGTTTGCCTGAGCCGAACAGTACCGCTTGCTGCGCGGCTTCCGGCAGTTTTTCAAACGGTACGTCGAGATCAAAGCCGTAGAAGTCTGCCAGATTCGACAGCATCTGGAAGTAAAACTGATTGCGTCTGTCCCAGCCTTTGACCGCGCCGCTGGCGAGCGACAAGTTAGGGAAGGCGACGATGCGTTTTGGATCGAAGAATTCGATATGACCCAAGCCATCGCATTCCGGACACGCGCCCATAGGATTGTTGAACGAGAACAAACGTGGTTCGAGTTCTTGCAGCGAGTAGCCACAAACCGGGCAGGCGAATTTATTCGAATACAAATGTTCGACGCTTGTATCCATTTCCAGTACCAATGCGCGCCCCTCAGCCAGACGCAATGCGGTCTCGAAGCTTTCTGCCAGACGCTGCTTGATATCAGCCTTGACCTTGATGCGATCGATGACGACATCAATCGTGTGCTTCTCTGCTTTTTTCAATTTCGGCAGATCATCGACGTCATAAATTTTTGCATCGCCAGTGCCGCTCTGCACGCGAAAGCGCACAAAACCTTGCGCCTGCATTTGCTCGAACAGATCAACGTGTTCACCTTTGCGATTGGCAATGACCGGCGCCATGATCATCAGCTTGGTGTCTTCCGGCATCGCGAGCACGGCATCGACCATTTGCGATACGGATTGCGCCGCCAGCGGTTTTTCCGGATGGTCAGGGCAATACGGTGTGCCGACGCGGGCGTACAGCAGGCGCAGATAATCGTGAATCTCGGTAACGGTGCCGACTGTGGAGCGTGGATTATGCGAAGTGGCTTTTTGCTCGATGGAGATTGCCGGCGACAAGCCTTCGATCAAATCGACATCGGGTTTTTCCATCAATTGCAAAAACTGCCGCGCATATGAAGACAGCGACTCGACATAGCGGCGCTGTCCTTCTGCGTATAGCGTATCGAAAGCAAGCGAGGATTTGCCGGAGCCGGACAAGCCGGTAATCACGATCAACTTATTGCGTGGCAAATCCAGATTGATGTTTTTGAGGTTGTGCGTGCGAGCACCTCGGATACGAATTTCGTCCATTCACTCTTTCAGCTAGGCTTTTCCGATGCCGGGCGTCCTTTTTGAAGTCGCGCGACGGGTTAAAACGGGTCAACCTGCTACTATAGCGGGTTTTAAAGCTGGTCGTAAAACCGCTTTTGCGGTTCTTCTCTGCTTATTTCCTGTTTGCCATGTCATCCAACTCTTCAAACGACGTCAGTAGCGGCATGAGCCGTGATGAAATCCGCGCCAGTACTTCGCTAGCGTCGATTTTTGCGTTGCGGATGCTGGGTCTTTTCCTGATCCTGCCGGTATTTTCTGTCCACGCAAAAGGCTTGCCTGGCGGCGAGAGTGCGACGCTGGTCGGACTTGCTTTGGGTATCTACGGCTTGACGCAATCGTTCGGACAAATTCCGTTCGGTATTGCTTCGGATAAATATGGGCGCAAGCGCATCATCGTCATTGGCTTGATCCTGTTTGCGCTGGGCTCATTTATTGCCGCTGCTGCGGACACGATCGTGTGGGTCATCATCGGCCGTGCCGTGCAGGGCGCGGGCGCTATTTCTGCGGCAGTGACAGCTTTCATTGCCGATTCAACCAGAGAAGAGCACCGCACCAAAGCGATGGCAATGGTCGGGGCTTCCATCGGCCTGACATTTGCCGCATCGCTGGTGATTTCTCCTCTGTTGTATCAGGCGATCGGCATGGACGGTATTTTTGCGTTGACCGGCATCCTGTCTGTGCTGGCGATTCTGGTTGTTATTTACATAGTCCCTGCCGCGCCAGCCTTGCCGCCGGGGTGTGTGTCGATACGCGAAGTGTTGGCCAATGGCGAATTGATGCGACTTAACTATGGCGTGTTTGCATTGCATTTGACGCAAATGGCAATGTTTGTCGTGATGCCATCGGCATTGATTCGATTTGGCAACTTGCCACTGACCGAGCATTGGAAAATTTATCTGCCTGTTGTGATTGCGTCTTTTATTTTCATGTTGCCGCCGATTTTCATTGGTGAAAAACGTGGAAAATCGAAACAGGTTTTTGTCGGTGCGATTGCCCTATTATTGCTGGTCCAGATCGGCATGTGGTTGGTAATGTCGCAAACTCAGACGCATTGGGCGTGGCTGGTGGGGTTATTGCTGGCATTTTTCATCGCCTTCAATATTCTGGAAGCCAGCCAACCTTCCCTCGTATCGCGCATTGCGCCGCCAGCGAGCAAAGGTGCTGCTTTGGGTGTCTATAACACTCTGCAAGCGCTGGGCTTGTTTTGTGGTGGCGCGCTGGGTGGTTGGTTGACGCAGCATGCAGGCAGTGCGTCGGTCTTTGTTTTGGGTGCAGTGTTAACCGTAGCGTGGCTTATAATTGCTGCCAATATGAAAAACGTACCGCGCCGCAGTCAGGTTCAGGCTGCCGTAGTTTAATCGGAGAAAATTTAATGGCATCAGTTAATAAAGTCATCATCGTCGGCAACTTGGGTCGGGATCCTGAAACACGCTATATGCCAAATGGCGAAGCTGTGACCAACGTGGCTGTTGCCACCACGGAAAGCTGGAAAGACAAGAATAGTGGCGACAAAAAAGAAATCACCGAGTGGCATCGGATCACCTTCTATCGCAAACTTGCAGAGATCGCCGGTCAGTATTTGAAAAAAGGTTCGTCGGTGTATATCGAAGGTCGTTTGCAAACACGCAAATGGACGGATAAAGACGGCGTCGAGCGCTACACGACCGAGATCATTGCGGATACGATGCAGATGCTGGGCGGACGTCCAGGTGCAGGCGGTGGCAGTGCATCCATGGATGACGACTATGGCAGCAGCGCCCCGGCGCCGCGTCAAAGTTCTGGTGGTGGCAGCAGTAGTCCAGCGCGTCCTGCGGCCAAACCTGCCGCATCTAATTTCAATGATATGGATGACGACATTCCATTCTAGGATCTACCTAAACTCAATTTGTAAGCAAAGCCCGGTGCTGAATAAGAACCGGGCTTTTTTTTGCGCACTTGTGTAAATAACTTCATCGTCTTACGGCATTTATGTCGATGGCTTTTCAAGCGATTTGCACCTGATCGTGTTGCATATGCCTCAAATTAATTTTCGATTCATCGTCTAATTTTCTTTCGAGCAACTAAAGTTTGTTGCAACGACGGTCGTTATAGAGCGACAAGTTGCAATTCCGTTGCCAATGCCAGCCGCGTGCTTCTTCAGTTTTTTGAGTTCGCCGTGCGTCACTTGTTTGGCACACTTGAGTGCGCAGCAGGCGGTAAAGGTGAGCCAGACGGAAGTCGTGTGGTGTTTCCCATTCCATCAGTATTTAATGCATGAATAGCGAGAAAAAAATGAAAATTAAAAATTTGAAAATAGGCGTGCGACTGGGTATGGCTTTCGCGCTGATATTGCTATTGATGGCCTTCATGACGGTGATGGGTATTGCGCGCTTGCAGGATGTGGCGAGCGCAACTGCGGTGATGGAAGAGGCGACGATTAAAGAACGGCTTTCGCAGCAATGGGTGGAAGGCATCGCCACTAACACGGTACGTACCTTCGCGCGTATCAAAACTGATAACCCGGAAGAAGAAAAAGCGCTGCAGGGAGAAATGACCGCAGTGAGCGCGGATGTCAGCAGAGTCCAAAAAGAACTGGAGCCGTTGATAAGTAGTGAGGACGGTAAAAAAATGATCGCCCTTGTCGCGGATCAGCGCAAAACATATAGCGCGATTCGCGATGCGACTTTCAAGCTCAAGGCAGAGAGTGGCGCAGGCCCTGAACTGACAACGGCGATTGAAACAAAACTGGCTCCTGCCGCCAAGACCTACATCCAATCCGTCAGGGATGTAGCCGCCTTCCAGGAGAAAATTTTTGAGAATTCAAAAAAACAGGTCGATGCAATTTATGAAGCCGGCCGCAATCTGCTGATCATGCTCGGCGTTGTTGCGGTGGCATTGGGGGTGCTGCTGGCATTCTTCCTGACACGCAGTATTACCAAACCTTTAGGCTATGCCGTTGATGTGGCGCGCATTGTTTCTTCCGGCGATCTGCGCAGTCAGATTGTGGTGGAATCCACCGATGAAACCGGTCAGTTGCTGCAGGCACTGAAAGACATGAACGATAGCTTGGTTAATAGCGTTAGCCAGGTGCGTACCGGTATTGACACGATTGCGACTGCAGCAAATCAAATTGCATCCGGTAATCTGGATCTGTCTTCGCGTACTGAAGAGCAAGCCAGTTCGCTGGAAGAAACAGCATCCTCGATGGAGGAGTTGACATCTACCGTCAAGCAAAACGTCGACAATGCACGTCAGGCGAATCAACTGGCGATAACGGCTTCCAGCGTCGCTGTAAAAGGTGGTGCAGTGGTATCGCAAGTGGTCGATACGATGGATGGCATCAACGCATCTTCCAAAAAGATTGTCGACATCATTGGCGTGATCGATGGCATTGCCTTCCAAACCAATATTCTTGCTTTGAATGCTGCGGTTGAAGCGGCGCGCGCTGGCGAACAGGGTCGCGGATTTGCCGTGGTCGCATCTGAAGTCCGCAGCCTGGCACAGCGTTCAGCCGCGGCGGCCAAGGAAATCAAGTCCTTGATCGATGAATCGGTTAACAAGGCTGATGCGGGTAGTCGCCTCGTTGCCGAAGCCGGCACCACCATGGTTGAAGTGGTGGATAGTGTCAGGCACGTCACCGATATCATGTCTGAAATCATGGCCGCGAGCCAAGAGCAAAGTGCGGGCATCGAGCAGGTAAATCAGGCTATTTCGCAAATGGATCAGGTAACTCAGCAAAATGCGGCTTTGGTCGAGGAGGCTGCAGCGGCAGCTGAATCCTTGAATGAACAAGCCGGTCGTCTCGCGCAAGCTGTCAGCGTCTTTAAGCTTGATGGAATGAGGGGCAGTGTTTCTGCTGCGCCGAAATTGGCGAGCGCCCCTGTGGCAGCAAAAGCGACAGTGACGCGACAAGTTGCTGTGGCGCAAGCTCCCAAAAAAATAAGCAGCGAACCGCGGGCAGCTGCGTCGGATGACTGGGAAGAGTTTTAAGTCCGTTGATATTGCTGACTTCTATAAAAAAGCCCATGAATATCGTGGGCTTTTTTTTACATGTAATTTCGGGCGGTAATGAAAGCACTGGATCCGATGCTATGTAAGCTGAATCGTGCGCATGAAAGTGAGAACGATGGGTGAATGGCCTTGAGGCTCAAGGAGGTGAATCGATCGTAATGTGAGTCGTTTCAGGTGATGCTCAGAATTTCGTCTTGGAAACGTTGTTATTTAACATCCATTTCTAATGCAGCTAATCTTGCTACGCATGAAAATAGTGCAAATGTGAATTTATTTTTTTTTAATGCAATCTTTTCTATTCATTTCTTTTTCGCTGCATTAAGATTTGATGGTAAAAGTAACGTAATTTTACAATTCGATTACTTTTATTTATCAAATTTGTTGCCTTAAAGCATTTTTGTCATAAAAATTAATGAAAAGCACAAAGACATTTGCTTAGCCTCAGCCAAACCCTAGCCGTATTAAATATGTTGCCAAAGCGTAACGAAATTCATAACCATCAGTTATCCAGCTTGATGGAGGTTGCAGGCGAAATTGTGCTGCGCTTGAATACGCGTGGCGAAATCTTGTTCGCAAGTAATCGCGCGGCGGATGCGCTTGGGCACGACGTCAAGCTGGTAGGCCGAAACCTGCTAGAGATGGTGCGCTTGGCAGATCGGCACGCGATCGAAGCCGCGTTACGGCAAACCGTACAATCCCTCGAAGTGACACGCGTCAGCGTGCGGATGTCGACGCAAACGGCACTCTTGTGGTTCGAGCTGCAGATGGTCGCATACTCGACAGATACGACCGAACTGGAAATAGTGGTGGTCGGGCGCGACATTTCGATTCAGCAGCGCACAGAAGAACGTCTGCGCCACATGGCAACCCATGACGAGTTGACCAATCTACCTAACCGCACCTTGCTGGCAGATCGTTTGAGAATGACGATTGCGCAATCGCGGCGAACCAATATCGGATTTACCGTTATCGCACTCGATCTTGATGGTTTCAAGAAGGTGAACGATGCCTTGGGTCATCCGGTCGGCGATGCACTGCTGCGTATTGCAGCCAAACGTTTGCGTGAAACGCTACGCGATGTCGATACCCTGGCGCGCGTCGGTGGCGATGAGTTCGTTGCCGTACTGCCAAGTGCTGTCGATGAAGTGGAAATTCAAAATGTCGCGCGTCGCATGATTTCAGCCATACAACTGCCATTTGAAATAAATGGCAATGCCTTGTATGTGAGCACGTCGATTGGTGCTGCAGTATATCCAGTGCATGGCGATAGCGAAGTCAAATTGCTGGCGCACGCCGATACTGCGATGTATCGGGCAAAAGAAACCGGCAAGTCACGCTGCATCATTTATAACGAGGCCGCTTTTAATCACATCGAGCATGATGTCTCGATGGAGGCTGCGATGTTTGAAGCGGTCAGAAACGGTGAATTTTTGCTGCATTATCAACCGATCGTCGATGCGCGTAGCAAACAGATTCTCGGTTTTGAAGCATTGATGCGCTGGATGCGGCCTGATATCGGCTTGGTGCCGCCGAGCCAGTTCATTCCGATGGCGGAAGACAATGGCTTGATCAATTTGCTCGGTGCGTGGGCGCTGAAATCGGCTTGCGTGCAATTAAAACGGTTTGAAGAAATCGCCGGTCGTCAACTCTATGTGTCGGTCAATGTCAGTCCGCGCCAGTTCCGCAATGACCAGTTCCTCAAGATGATGGACGACGCTCTCAAGCTCTCAGGAGTGAAGGGAAGTCAGCTGCTGCTGGAAATTACTGAAGGCATCTTGATGTCCGATCCTGAGCATGCGGAACAGTTGTTGACGAAAATTGCATCGCGCGGCGTGCGTATTGCGATTGATGATTTTGGTACCGGGTATTCGTCGCTGACTTATTTGAAGCGCTTTCCGATTGCCGCACTCAAAATCGATCGTACCTTCATCAAGGATTTGCCGTCGTCCGTAAAGGATGCTGCCATCTGCAATGTGATCCTCAGCCTTGCGAGTCATTTGAGTTTGCTGACGGTTGCTGAAGGCGTTGAGAACGAACAACAGATGGAATTTCTAGCGGCGCAAGGATGCTCTTTGATCCAAGGTTTTTATACCGGTTATCCCGAATTGCCGGATGCCTTGATTGATAAACTGAAGGCAGATGTGGCTGCGCTGCAACATTAATTTGCCAGGCAAAAGAATCGATTCATGACAACACAAATCAGTCCTTCTGCGCTATCCGACAAGACACTGGAATTACTGTGGGCGCGGGTGCGCCAGCGCGGTGACATGCCGGGTTTTTCCAAAGTCGTCACTGCAATTGTCGGTGCCATGCACGGCGATGATGATCGCGAATTCAACATGACAAAAACGGTGTTGTCAGATCCGACGCTGACCCAACGCGTGTTGCGTCTGGCAAATAGCGCGATGTATTCCGCATTCGGACAAGGCATCAATACCGTTTCAAAAGCAGTGATCGTGCTGGGTACAGAAACCATCGGACATCTGGCTTTGGGTTTAAAGCTGATAGATGGCTTGGCCGCAGCTTCACCCGATACGTCGAATACACGTAATGAAATGGGCAAGGCCGTACTGGCCGGACAAATCGCGCGGCAAGTCGCATCGTCATCAACGCAACGCGATACAGAAGAGGCAGTCGTATGTTCGATCCTGCATTCGCTGGGGCGATTGATGGTGTCTTTCTATTTGCCTGAGCAGTGGGCGCAAGTTCAGGCCTTGGTTGCGCAAAAAAATCTCGACGAAAATGAGGCTGCCCAAGAAGTTCTCGGCTTGGCATTGGATGAAATCGGCCGCGCAGTGGGCAAACGTTGGGGCTTGCCGAATGGCCTGGTTGAAAGTTTGAAGGATATGCCGCCGCGCATTGCACCTGGTATCTCACACGAACCACTGGAGCATGCGGATTGGCTGGCGGCGGTTTCCACCATGTCGACGCGTTGTGCCAGCGTATTGAGTGTGGAAGGTGACGTGGTGCAGGCCGATCTGACCAGCATTGCGGAAAATTATGCAGACATGCTGGGTTTGGATGCGACCTTTGTTTTGCTGGCGATAGAAAACGCGCAAAAAGTGGCTGCGGACGAGGTATTGCTCGAGAGTGTGGCGGCCTCCGCCGGTGACGAGAAAAAGCAATTGGCACTGCCATTGGGCAAGCCGGCAGATTCGATTCAAATTCTTAAACGCGGCGTCGGCGATATGGGTAGCGGCGCAGCAGCCAGCACCAATACAGGTCAATTGATGACAGTGGCTTTGGAGACTGTTTATCAGGGGCTGGGCCTGAGCCGCGCGATTGCATTTTTACGCAATCACGATGAGGGAAAATATATCGCACGCAAGTCGTTTGGTGACGGCGCCGAAGAATTGTTGCCGCGTTTGCGATTCAATGATGCTTATCAGCCTGATGTTTTTCACGCGGCGCTGGCAAACGATAAAATGATTTTTGTCGAAGATGCGCAAGCCCCTGGCTTTATCAATAAATTGCCGCGCTGGTGGCGTGAAGAATTGGGTGCTTCGCGCAGCTTCATGATCTTGCCGCTCATGTTGAACTTCCATCCGGTAGGTTTTATCTATGGGGATTGGAGTGCGTCTTTGCCGACGGCAGAGATATCGTCGAACGAAGTGGTGTTGCTGGATGAGTTGCGTGCGTTAATGGTCAAGGCAATCGAGCGTCGCTGCCATTCCGAGCCGTCCTGGGCGCGCGCAATGCACTGATGTATGCAAGTGGGCGTGATGGTTGCGTCCGTTTGCAATTCTTGTGGTCCAATACAACTTATGGCCCGACTCCCCCGTCTTGTAATTCCCAATCAAGCACATCATGTTATCCAGAGCGGCAATGACGGGTTGGTTATTTTTCGCGATCTTGCTGACCACGCCGCATTTCTGAGTCGCTTGAAGGATGCTTCCAGGCAGTTCAAGGTTGCCATCCACGCCTACGTCTTGATGCCCACGCATTTGCACCTTTTGGTCACTCCCGGCGATGCGGAAGGTTTGGGCAAAATGATGCAGTGGATAGGGCGTTCTTATGTTCCTTACTTCAATCAAAAGCATTTGCGTACCGGCACGCTTTGGCAAGGTCGTTACAAGGCGACGGTGATTGATCCTGAGCGTTACTTCATGACTTGCTCTGCCTACATCGAGTTGAATCCGGTGCGTGGCGGGATTGCGCACACGGCAGCCGAATACCCGTGGTCCAGTTATCAGCATCACATCGGGATCAGGCCGGATCCGATTATTTCTGATCATCCTTTGTATTGGTCTCTTGGCAATACGCCGTTTGAACGCGAGGCTGCCTATAAGGCGCTAGTTGAAAATGGGGTCAACGAAGATGAGGTTCGGCGGCTGACCGAGGCGACTTTAAAAGGTTGGGCTTTTGGCTCTGAGCAATTTCAGTCTTCTCTGGAAAAACAAGTTGCGCGACGTGTGCGACCAGCAAAACGCGGGCGGCCGGTCACCAAAATAGCTGAAGCTCGCACCAAAATATACTAAGTAGCACGCCGAGTTCAGCACAATTTGGTGCAAAATTCATTACTCCGTCCCTATTTAATTCCTCGTCTATTTTTGTGGTTAATTTAATTTACTCTGACCCTATTTTTTGAGGTTGAATTTACTGTTGCGCTGCACTATCCTTCAGCCTCGACTTAAAAGTAGTGGAGAAGGCTATGCATGCGCAAGGTTTGTACGATCCGGCTAATGAACATGATGCTTGTGGCGTAGGTTTTGTCGCCCACATCAAAGGAAAAAAAAGCCATTCCATCGTTGAGCAAGGTTTGCTCATTCTTAAAAATATCGACCATCGCGGCGCTGTTGGTGCCGACAAGCTGATGGGCGACGGTGCCGGTATCTTGATTCAGATCCCGGACCAGTATTACCGTGAAGAAATGGCGAAGCAGGGTGTAGCCTTGCCGCCAGCTGGCGAATACGGCGTAGGTATGGTTTTCCTGCCGAAGGAAAACGCTTCGCGTATCGCTTGCGAACAAGAGCTCGAACGCTCGGTCTTGGCTGAAGGCCAGGTCGTTCTGGGCTGGCGCGATGTGCTGGTCGACAAAGAAATGCCTATGTCGCCAACCGTACGCGAAAAAGAGCCTGTGATTCGCCAGATATTTATTGGGCGCGGTCAAGACATCATGGTCACGGATGCGCTGGAACGTAAGCTGTACGTTATCCGTAAAGCATCCGGCCACGCGATTCAAGCTTTGCACTTGTTGCACGGGCAAGAATTTTTCGTCCCATCAATGTCGGCACGTACCGTTGTGTACAAAGGTTTGCTGTTGGCAGATCAAGTCGGTGAATACTATAAAGATCTGCAAGATCCACGTTGCGTTTCCGCGTTGGCGCTGGTGCATCAACGTTTTTCGACGAACACCTTCCCTGAATGGCCGCTGGCTCACCCGTATCGCTTGCTCGCGCATAACGGTGAGATCAATACAGTTAAAGGTAACTTCAACTGGATGCGCGCACGTGAAGGCGTGATGAAATCGGCTGTGTTGGGCGACGATTTGAAAAAATTGTTCCCGCTGATTTATGAAGGTCAATCCGATACCGCATGTTTCGACAATGCGCTCGAACTGTTGGTGATGGCTGGTTATCCAATCGCACAAGCGATGATGATGATGATTCCAGAAGCATGGGAAAACCATACTTTGATGGATGACAATCGTCGCGCCTTCTATGAATACCATGCTGCAATGATGGAGCCATGGGATGGCCCGGCTGCGATGGCATTTACCGATGGTCGTCATATCGGCGGCACTTTGGATCGTAACGGTTTGCGTCCAGCGCGTTACATCGTGACCGACGATGATCTGGTCGTGATGGCATCGGAATCAGGCGTGTTGCCAATTCCAGAATCGAAGATCATTCAAAAATGGCGTTTGCAACCAGGCAAAATGTTCCTGATCGATCTGGATGCCGGTCGCATCATCGACGACAAGGAATTGAAAGATACGTACGCGAATGCCAAGCCATACAAACAGTGGATTGAATCGGTACGCATCAAGCTCGACGAACTGAACAAGGAAGCGGCAGAAGCCAAACCGACTACGCCATTGCTCGATTTGCAGCAAGCGTTCGGCTATACACAGGAAGATTTGAAATTTCTGATGTCGCCTATGGCCATCACGGCTGAAGAAGCAACCGGCTCTATGGGTAACGATTCGCCGCTGGCTGTAATGTCGAACAAGGACAAGACGCTGTACAACTATTTCCGTCAGTTGTTCGCGCAAGTCACCAATCCGCCTATCGATCCGATCCGTGAAGCGATGGTGATGTCACTGGTATCCTTCATCGGACCTAAGCCTAACTTGCTCGACACGAACAACATCAATCCGCCGATGCGTCTGGAAGTGTCGCAGCCTGTGCTCGACTACGCGGATATTGCGAAGTTGCGCAACATCGGCGCACACACTGGCAGCAAATTCAAATCGCATGAATTGAACATCTGCTACCCAACTGCATGGGGCAAAGAAGGTATCGAAGCACGTCTCGCATCGCTGTGCGCGCAAGCTGTCGATGCAGTGCAATCGGGTCACAACATTCTGATCATTTCCGATCGCAAGATCGATGAAAATCATGTTGCGATTCCTGCGTTGCTGGCAACCTCTGCAATTCACTTGCACTTGGTCAGCAAAGGTATGCGTACCTCGACCGGTCTGGTTGTGGAAACAGGTTCGGCACGTGAAACGCATCACTTCGCATTGCTCGCTGGTTACGGCGCAGAAGCGATCCATCCATACCTCGCGATGGATACCGTTAGCGAAATGGCCAAAGGCTTGCCAGGTGACTTGTCGCCAGAAAAAGCCATTGCCAACTTCCAGAAAGCAGTCGGAAAAGGCTTGATGAAAGTCATGTCGAAAATGGGTATCTCTACCTATATGTCGTATTGCGGCGCGCAGATTTTTGAAGCCATCGGTCTTAACAAATCGCTGATCCAGAAGTACTTCAAAGGCACCTCGTCTAACGTCGAAGGTATAGGCGTATTTGAAGTGGCGGAAGAAGCGCTGCGCTTACACAAGTCGGCATTCAGCGCTGACCCGGTACTCGCACATTCGCTCGACGCAGGTGGCGAATACGCATATCGCGTACGTGGTGAAGAACATATGTGGACGCCGGATGCGATTGCAAAATTGCAGCACTCGACCCGTGCCAATAACTTCAGCACATATAAAGAGTATGCGCAGATCATTAATGATCAATCGAAACGTCATATGACTTTGCGCGGCTTGTTCGAATTCAAGTTCGATCCAGCCAGCGCAATTCCTCTGGATGAAGTCGAGTCGGCAAAAGAGATCGTCAAACGTTTCGCTACCGGTGCGATGTCGCTCGGCTCGATCTCGACCGAAGCGCACGCAACGCTCGCGATTGCGATGAACCGCATAGGCGGCAAATCGAATACCGGCGAAGGCGGCGAAGATACCAAACGTTATCGTTCGGAACTGCGCGGCATTCCTATCAAGGATGGTTCGACGCTGGCGTCAGTAATTGGTCACGATGTAGTTGAAGTCGACATGCCTTTGATGCCTGGCGATTCGCTGCGTTCGAAGATCAAGCAAGTCGCTTCAGGTCGTTTCGGTGTTACCACTGAATACTTGACATCGGCTGAGCAGATTCAGATCAAAATGGCGCAAGGTGCAAAACCTGGCGAAGGTGGTCAGTTGCCTGGTCATAAAGTATCCGAATACATCGCGCGTCTGCGTTTCTCGGTACCTGGCGTTGGTTTGATTTCGCCACCACCGCATCACGATATTTATTCGATCGAAGATTTGGCACAGCTGATTCACGATTTGAAAAACGTCAATCCGACAGCATCGATCTCGGTCAAACTGGTCGCTGAAGTCGGCGTCGGTACGGTTGCAACCGGTGTAGCTAAAGCGAAAGCAGATCACGTTGTGATTGCTGGTCACGACGGCGGCACAGGCGCATCGCCATTATCGTCGGTTAAATTCGCTGGTTCACCGTGGGAATTGGGTCTGGCTGAAACACAGCAGACGCTGATCCTGAACGGCTTGCGTACACGTATTCGCGTGCAAGCCGATGGTCAGATGAAAACCGGCCGTGACGTTGTCATCGCTGCGCTGCTTGGTGCTGATGAAATGGGCTTCTCGACTGCACCGCTGGTGGTTGAAGGCTGCATCATGATGCGCAAATGCCATCTGAATACTTGCCCGGTCGGTGTAGCTACGCAAGATCCTGTGTTGCGTGCCAAGTTTTCCGGCAAACCAGAACACGTGGTTAACTACTTCTTCTTCATCGCTGAAGAAGCACGTCAGATCATGGCGCAACTGGGTATTCGCACATTTGACGAACTGATAGGTCGCGCTGATCTGTTGGATAAATCGAAAGCGATTACACACTGGAAAGCCAAAGGTCTGGATTTCAGCCGCATGTTCTATCAGCCAGCAGTGGCGGAAGGCGTGGCGCGTTATCACACCGAAGTCCAGGACCATGCTTTGGAAAAAGCACTGGACAACAAGCTGATCGCACAAGCAAAAGCGGCAATCGACAATGGCGAAAAAGTCTCGTTCATTTCGACGATCAAAAACGTCAACCGTACTGTCGGCGCTATGTTGTCTGGTCAGGTCGCGAAGAAATACGGCCATGAAGGCTTGCCTGAGGACACCATCCACATCCAGTTGCAAGGTACTGCAGGCCAATCGGCCGGCGCTTTCCTCGCACATGGCATTACTCTGGATCTGGTCGGCGAAGGTAACGATTACGTTGGCAAGGGCTTGTCGGGCGGTCGCATCATCGTGCGTCCAAACACCGAGTTCCGCGGTCGCGCAGTAGAGAACATCATCAGCGGTAACACGCTGTTGTACGGCGCGGTTGCTGGCGAAGCATTCTTCAACGGCGTTGCAGGCGAACGTTTCGCTGTTCGTAACTCCGGTGCGATTGCAGTTGTCGAAGGTACCGGCGATCACGGTTGCGAATACATGACAGGCGGCACCGTTGTCGTGTTGGGTGAAACCGGCCGTAACTTTGCTGCCGGTATGTCGGGCGGTATCGCATACGTCTACGATCCGAAAGGCGATTTCGCCGGCAAGTGCAATATGTCCATGGTTTCCCTGCACCCTGTGCAATCGGCATCTGAGCAGGAAGACAAGGCGGAACACAATTCCTGGCACAGCCATGTACGTGGTGCGGACGCACAAACCGATGAAGCAATTCTCAAAGGTTTGATCGAACGTCACTTCAAGTACACCGGTAGCACGCGCGCACGCGCCTTGCTGGATGAGTGGAGCAGTGCACGTAGCAAGTTCGTCAAAGTATTCCCATCAGAATACAAACGCGCGCTGGCCGAAATGCACGCTAACAAGGCTGAGCTGGCAGTGTCCACCAAGGTCGCAGTTTAAGACTGCGTCTACAAGCGATGTCATGGCCAGCTCGAATAGGGCTGGCCGCAACGAATGGTTTAGAAGGCGAGAGAAACATGGGAAAGATTACCGGCTTTATGGAATTTCAGCGCTTGCGTGAAACGAGCGAAGAACCGGAAAAACGTACTGCGCACTACAAGGAATTCACGCTGCATTTGAGCGATTCCGAAGCAAAAATTCAAGCGACACGTTGTATGGATTGCGGCATTCCGTTTTGCAATAACGGCTGCCCGGTCAACAACATTATTCCGGACTGGAATGATCTGGTGTACAGCGGCGCTTACAAGCAAGCGCTGGATACCCTGCACTCGACCAACAACTTCCCGGAATTTACCGGTCGCATTTGCCCGGCACCTTGCGAGTCGGCATGCACACTCGGCATCAACGACGATCCAGTTGGCATCAAATCGATCGAGCATTTCATTATCGACAAAGGCTGGGAAAGCGGCTGGGTTGTACCGCAACCGGCAACTGTTAAAACTGGCAAGAAAGTCGCTGTTGTTGGCGCCGGTCCTGCAGGTATGGCAGCAGCGCAGCAACTGGCGCGCGTGGGTCACGATGTCACCGTATTCGAGAAAAACGATAGAGTCGGTGGCTTGCTGCGTTATGGCATCCCTGACTTCAAGATGGAAAAATCGCACATCGACTTGCGCGTCAAGCAGATGGAAGCCGAAGGCGTGAAGTTCCGCACCAGCGTATTGGTCGGTAAGGACTTCCCATCGAATATCATCAACTGGGCAAAAGAAATCATTTCGCCTGAGCAGTTGAACAAGGATTTCGACGCAGTGATCATTACCGGCGGTGCAGAGCAGCCACGCGATCTGCCAGTTCCTGGCCGTGAGTTGAAAGGCGTGCATTTCGCGATGGATTTCCTGCCTTTGCAAAACAAGGTCAATGCTGGCGACAAGGTCAAGGATCAGCTCGTAGCGACAGGCAAGCACGTCGTTGTAATCGGCGGCGGCGATACAGGCTCGGATTGTGTCGGCACCTCGAATCGTCATGGCGCTGCATCCATTACCCAATTTGAATTGCTGCCACAGCCCCCTGAAGAAGAAAACAAGCCTATGGTCTGGCCTTACTGGCCAACCAAATTGCGCACATCGTCTTCGCATGAAGAAGGTTGCGAGCGTGATTGGGCGGTTGCGACCAAACGTCTCGAGGGTAAAAATGGCAAGGTGGAAAAACTGATTGCTGCGCGCGTGGAATGGAAAGACGGTCGCATGCAAGAAGTGCCGAATTCGGAATTCGAAATGAAAGCTGATCTGGTCTTGCTGGCAATGGGCTTCGTCTCGCCAGTCGCACAGGTACTGGAAGCATTCGGTGTCGAGAAAGACGCACGCGGCAACGCCAAGGCGACTACCGATGGCGAAAATTGCTACCGTACTTCAGTCGATAAAGTTTTCGCTGCGGGTGATATGCGTCGCGGCCAGTCTCTGGTCGTTTGGGCAATACGTGAAGGACGTCAATGCGCACGCGAAGTTGATATGTTCCTGATGGGCGAGTCGGTTCTGCCACGCTGATCGACACTCGCCTGCTAAAAACCCGCTGCCTCAATTTGATGCAGCGGGTTTTTTTACAACGTTTTCAAGCATGGGCATAGACTCAAAAGAGGGTGCCACAAGAGTGCTTCGCATTTCTGAACTACAATTACGGCATTGCAATAGAAATACGTCGCTGTGCCTAATCTTGTTGAAATCCGTGATCTACATTTTGGCTATGGAGAGCGTCCGATTTTGTCGGAACTCACCATGGATTTCCCGCGTGGCAAAGTCATTGCCGTCATGGGTGGTTCTGGATCGGGTAAAACCACCGTTTTACGCTTGATAGGCGGTCAGCTGCAGCCGCAGTCCGGCAAAGTGACAGTCGACGGTCAAGTCGTGCACACATTGGAAACCAATGCCTTGTATCAGCTGCGCCGCAAAATGGGCATGCTGTTCCAGCACGGTGCATTGTTCACCGATATGTCGGTCTTCGATAATGTCGCCTTTCCCTTGCGCGAACACACTAATCTTTCTGAAGAGTTGATTCGCGACCTCGTTCTAATGAAGTTGCACACAGTTGGTTTGCGCAATGCTTCAAAATTGAAGCCAGCTGAAATTTCCGGCGGCATGGCGCGCCGCGTTGCAGTGGCGCGTGCGATTGCTCTCGATCCGCAACTGATTATGTATGACGAGCCATTTGCCGGCCTTGATCCGATCTCAATGGGCATGACGGCTAATCTGATTCGAAAATTAAATGATGCACTGGGTTCGACCACAATTCTGGTGTCGCACGATGTGCATGAATCGTTTTTGATCGCCGACTATGTTTACTTTCTGTCGAGCGGCAAAGTGGTGGCGCAAGGTACGCCGGCAGAAATGAGTAGTTCGACCGACCCGTACGTGAAGCAGTTTGTGAATGCGGAGCCTGATGGCCCAGTACCATTTCACTATCCCGGTACGTCTCTTGCCGATGATCTGGGTTTGGGGGGCGGCGCATGATAGTCACATTTCTGACAATGATCGGGCGTGGCATACGTGAATTCGTGACGAATCTTGGCTTTGCTACGCGGACGTTTTTTGCTGTCATTGGTGCTTCGGGCGACTTGCTGCGCCGTCCGCGCCTGGTCGTTAGCCAGATTCACTTTATTGGTAACTACTCGCTGGTGTTGATTGCGGTGGCAGGCTTGTTTGTTGGCTTTGTGCTTGGCCTGCAGGGTTATTACACATTAAACAAATACGGCTCCGAGCAGGCACTGGGCTTGCTGGTTGCATTGTCGCTGACGCGTGAACTGGGGCCGGTCGTGACAGCATTATTATTTGCAGGTCGCGCAGGGACTTCGTTGACGGCAGAAATCGGTTTGATGAAAGCCGGAGAGCAATTGTCTGCAATGGAAATGATGGCGGTCAATCCGCTGCAACGTGTGCTGGCGCCGCGGTTTTGGGCGGGCGTCATCGCGATGCCAGTGCTGGCAGCAATTTTCAGCGCCGTCGGCATTATTGGCGGTTACATCGTCGGCGTGCAAATGATCGGTGTCGACGAAGGTGCGTTCTGGTCGCAGATGCAAGGTGGTGTCGATGTCTGGAATGATGTAATGAACGGCGTCATTAAAAGCATCGTGTTTGGTTTTGCAGTCACATTTGTCGCCTTATATCAAGGGTATCAGGCGCAACCGACGCCGGAAGGCGTGGCACGAGCCACCACGCGCACCGTCGTGATTGCATCCTTATCCGTGCTGTGGCTAGACTTTTTGTTAACGGCATTGATGTTCAGCTAAGAGGTGTAAGGAGCGGGCATTTTGCTTTTCGATTAAAATGTGCGCCCCCTCTTACGCTTTGATCGTAATGCATGGTGAGGCGATTTATAGTGATAATTCACATAGATAAAAGCGCTTTCTCCCATATTTGAGGTATCTGTTTATGCAACGAAAATCATTAGACTTATGGGTAGGCATCTTTGTATGCTTGGGTGCCGCTGCCTTGCTGTTTCTGGCGATGAAGGCAGGCAACATGAGTTCGTTGTCGTTCGAAAAAAATTATACGGTAATCACCCGTTTCGACAATATTGGCGGCTTGAAGCCGCGCGCACCCGTTAAAAGTGCCGGTGTTGTAGTCGGTCGGGTGGCCGATATCAAATTCGATGACAAGAGTTATCAGGCATCAGTGACGCTGGATATTGAAAGTCGTTATCAGTTTCCAAAAGATACGTCAGCCAAGATTTTGACGTCTGGTTTGTTGGGTGAGCAATATATAGGGCTTGAAGCTGGTGGCGATACCGCTAATCTGGTCGCAGGCGACAGAATTACAATGACACAATCGGCGATGGTGCTGGAGAATTTGATCAGTCAATTCCTCTTTAGCAAGGCAACCGAAGGGAAAGAAGAGCAAAAATGAAAAACATGAGCAAAACCATCTTGTTCGCTTCGGCGGTACTTCTCAGCGGCTGCGCAACTACCAATGGCAGCAATCCGGATGATCCTCTGGAAGGTTTCAATCGTACGATGTTTGACTTTAACGATGGTCTTGACCGTGTTGCATTGAAACCGGCAGCTACGGCTTATCAAGAGGTCTTGCCGACCTTTGTGCAAACCGGCGTAAATAACTTCTTCGGCAACATAGGTGACGTGTGGACCATGGTTAATAATTTCCTGCAAGGAAAGGTTGATCAGGGTTTCTCGGACGTGATGCGCGTGTCGTTCAACAGTACATTCGGCTTGGGTGGCTTGTTGGACATTGCTTCGGAAGCGGGCATTCCGAAACACAAGGAAGATTTTGGTCAAACTCTGGGCAAGTGGGGCGTCGCTTCCGGTCCTTACGTCGTGTTGCCGGTTTTTGGCCCATCAACAGTGCGTGATACGGCTGCTTTGCCGGTCGATATTGCCGGTGATTTGTGGACTTACACTACGCCGGTTGACGTGCGTAATGTTGGTTCCGTAGTGCGTGTGATCGATTTGCGTGCATCGGCCTTGAAAGCCACCAATTTGCTGGAAGAGGTTGCGCTGGATCGTTACACATTTATTCGCGGCGCTTATTTGCAGCGTCGTGAAAGCCAGGTCAATGATGGTGCCGATTCGACCAAGCCTGCAGCTGACAAGACTATCGGTCCGCAAAGTGATGCGGCGCCATTCGTACCTGCAGCGGATTCGACTGTTGCTGTTGAGACAGTATTGGAACCACACGTATTGGAAACTGTCGAAAACCTTGCAAACGAGCCGGTCGCACTGATGTAGTGTGTAAGGAGTGAACCACTCCGCCGGATTTTTTGGGTCCGGCGCAGATGGCAAAAGCAAGAGTAGGACTCGTTACAAACAGAATCGGGAAAAGATGAAATTTTTGAAAAAGTTTATGTTTGCGGCCGCAGCGATTACCTTCGCTGCCTCTGCAGTAACAGCAGCAGCGCAAGAGGCACCTGATGTATTGATTAAGCGCATCAGTGAAGATGTCATGACCATCGCCAAGTCCGATAAAGATATACAAAGCGGAAATTCAAAGCGCGTACAACAGGTTGTGGAAGAAAAAATTCTGCCGAATGTGGATTTCCAGCGCATGACATCTCTGGCTGCGGCACGCCACTGGCGTGACGCGACACCGGAGCAGCAAAAACAATTGACGACAGAATTTCGCAGCCTGTTGATGTATACCTATTCAGGTGCGATTTCGCAAATTCGCGATCAAAAGCTGGAATATCGTCCTTTGCGTGCTGATCCAGCTGACACGGAAGTGATCGTGAATACGCAAGTGATTCAACCGCGTGGCGAACCGATCCAACTCAGTTATCGTCTGGCAAAGTCGCCTAATGGCTGGAAAATCTACGATGTCAATGTACTGGGCGCCTGGCTGGTAGAAACGTATAAAGGCAGCTTTGCTGCAGAAATCAGCAAGGGCGGCATCGACGGTTTGATCAAGGCGTTGTCGGATAAGAACAAGAAACTTGCCGGTAGCATCGCTAAAACTGGCAAGGCCACTGTAGTCGCACAATAAGTGAACATGTTTCAACCCGGCGCATCGCTCACCTTCAACAATGCCAAGGCGGCATTGGATGCGGGCCTGCAGGCGATCGCTGCGGGTCAGACGGAGATAGATTTTTCTGCTTTGGTCACAGTTGATTCGGCCGCAGTCGCAACCATGCTGGCTTGGCAGCGGGTGGCTGCGTCCAAGGCAATATCTTTGTCTTTTCATAATATTCCCGGCAATTTACTCAGCCTGATTTCTCTCTATGATGTGACTGCGCTGATCGCGCCGAATATTGCGCGTGCGGATCTGCTGCATCATTGACTTTTCAGCGCTCAACTCTCTCAATTCCCTGTCGTAGCTCGCTGCGTAACCGTCCTAAAACGGTGATGGCTGGCGAAAATCCAATATAATCAAGGGTTTCGCCATTCGATCAGCGTAATTTCAATATTGCTTGCGCAACGAATAGCGGTATCAGCGTTTCATTTTCCGTAAAGTGCTATTAGCCACCATGGCTGCAATTCAAATTAACAATGTCGAAAAAAGCTATCGCTCGCTGAAAGCGCTCAATGGCATTTCACTGTCTATCGAAGAGGGTGAATTTTTTGGCTTGCTCGGACCGAATGGCGCTGGCAAAACTACATTGATCTCCATCATCGCCGGCTTGAATCGCGCAGACTCCGGCACAGTTACCGTGCATGGACATGATGTGGTGAGCGACTATCGCCAGGCGCGCAAGCTGCTTGGCGTGGTGCCGCAGGAACTGGTGTTCGATCCATTTTTCACCGTGCGTGAAACCCTGCGCATGCAATCCGGTTATTACGGTTTGAAGAATAACGATCCGTGGATAGACGAGGTCATGCATCACCTTGATCTGACCAACAAGGCCGACGCGAATATGCGTGCCTTGTCGGGCGGCATGAAACGTCGCGTGCTGGTCGCACAGGCCTTGGTACACAAGCCGCCTGTGATTGTGCTGGATGAGCCGACCGCAGGTGTCGACGTAGAGTTGCGTCAGACTTTATGGAAGTTCATTTCGCGCCTGAATCGCGAAGGACATACGGTTGTCCTGACCACGCATTATCTGGAGGAGGCGCAAGCCTTGTGTAATCGCGTTGCGATGTTGAAGGCTGGGCAAGTGGTTGCGCTCGATTCAACGTCGGCACTGATCAAACGTATCTCGGGTTCACAACTGGTGGTGCAGCTGGCGTCTGGTTCTTTGCCGGATGAACTGAAAGATTTGATTTCGCATCCGGAAGAACTGGTGCTGGGTAATAAATATACTTTGCGTGTCAACGAATACAAAGACGTAGAGCCGATACTCGCCAAACTGCGTATGTCAGGTGCCGTCATAGAAGACATGCAATTGCAGCAAGCCGATCTGGAAGACGTCTTTATCCAGATCATGGAAGGTGAGAAATGACCGGCTTCCAGACCTTGTTTTATAAAGAGATGCTGCGCTTTTGGAAAGTGGCGACGCAAACAGTCGCTGCGCCTATCTTGACCGCGGTCTTGTATCTGCTGATTTTCGGTCATGTGCTGGAAGATCATGTGCAGGTTTATCCCGGCGTGAAATACACCGCTTTTCTGGTGCCTGGGCTGGTAATGATGAGTGTGTTGCAAAACGCATTTGCAAACTCGTCATCGTCGCTGATTCAATCCAAGATTACCGGCAATCTGGTGTTCGTTTTGCTGACGCCTTTGTCACATTGGGAGTTGTTCGGCGCTTACGTGCTCGCCGCGGTTGTACGCGGTGTCGTCGTCGGTAGTGGCGTGTTTCTGGTCACTGCATGGTTTGCGGATATGTCGTTTGCGGCGCCCTGGTGGATTTTGATTTTTGGCGTTCTTGGTGCGAGCATGCTCGGCACCATGGGCTTGATCGCAGGAATATGGGCGGAAAAATTTGATCAGTTGGCGGCATTTCAAAACTTTCTGATCATGCCGGCCACATTCTTGTCCGGTGTTTTTTACTCGGTACATTCCTTGCCGCCATTTTGGCAAAGCGTGTCGCACCTCAATCCGTTCTTTTATATGATCGATGGTTTCCGTTACGGTTTCTTCGGTCAATCGGACGTTGATCCTATGATTAGCTGTCTTGCTGTTGCGTTCTTTCTGATACTGCTTTCAGGATTGGCCGTTCAATTACTGAAAAACGGTTATAAGCTGCGGCATTGATCGTCAACCCATCAATTTTATTTTTTTATTTCACCTAATTAAAAAGGCAAAATCATGTTGCCCACACCAGAACTAGTTAAAAGTTATATTGCCGCAGGCATGGAATGCACTCACCTTGAAGTAAGTGGCGATGGCGCGCATTTCGAGGCAGTGATCGTATCGAATGCATTTACAGGCAAGCGTTTGATCCAGCGTCATCAGTTGGTCTACGCTGCGCTCGGCGATCGTATGCGTGAAGAAATTCATGCCTTGTCGATGAAGACGCTGACCCCGGAAGAATTTCAGAAGTAATAAGCGTACAGAATTCATGCGCTTGTAAATTTACTCGCTGTCAGAATTCGCATGCAATACATAAACCAACTCATTTATGGACAAGCTTTAAATGGATAAGCTTTTGATTCAAGGCGGTCATCGTCTTTCGGGCGACATCGCCATTTCCGGCGCGAAGAACGCTGCCTTGCCTATTCTGTGCGCGGGCTTGCTGACGGCTGACTCTATTCAGCTAAGCAATGTTCCGCTTTTGCAGGATGTGACGACGATGTTGAAGTTGTTACGCCAAATGGGTTTGCAGGTCGAGCAGGATGGCGAGAACGTCACATTGAATGGCGGCGCCATCGACAATCTCGAAGCGCCGTATGAAATGGTGAAAACCATGCGCGCATCCATCCTCGTACTCGGCCCGTTGCTCGCACGTTTCGGTGAGGCGAAGGTATCGTTGCCAGGCGGTTGCGCGATTGGTTCGCGTCCGGTCGATCAGCACATTAAAGGTTTGCAGGCGATGGGTGCCGAGATCACGATAGAAGCCGGTTACATTCATGCAAAAGCAAAGCGGTTGAAGGGTGCGCGTATCGTCACAGACATGATTACCGTTACCGGCACCGAGAATTTGCTAATGGCAGCGGTGTTGGCCGATGGCGAGACGATACTGGAAAACGCGGCGCGTGAGCCAGAGGTAACCGATCTTGCAAATCTGCTGGTAGCGATGGGCGCACAGATCGCTGGCATCGGTACCGACAGGTTGGTGATCCAAGGTGTAGAGCGTTTGCATGGCGCATCGTATGCAGTGATCCCTGATCGTATTGAAACTGCCACTTTCCTTTGTGCCGTAGCGGCGGTTGGTGGCGACGTAACCTTGCGCAAAGCGCGTACCGATACGTTGGACGTCGCCTTCGACAAGCTGCGTGAAGCTGGCGCGATTCTGACTGCTGGTGATGATTGGATACGCGTGCAAATGTCTTCGCGTCCTAAAGCAGTGAGTTTCCGCACCACTGAATATCCGGGTTTCCCGACCGACATGCAGGCGCAATTCATGGCGATGAACTGTATTGCCGAAGGTAGCAGCAGCGTGATCGAAACGATTTTCGAAAACCGCTTTATGCATGTGCAGGAAATGAATCGTTTGGGCGCATCGATTACGATTGAAGGTCACACGGCGATCGTAAATGGGGTTGAAAAATTGATAGGCGCGCCCGTGATGGCAACCGATTTGCGCGCTTCAGCTTCGCTGGTGATTGCTGCACTTGCAGCTGAAGGCGAAACCTTGATTGATCGCATTTATCATCTGGATCGCGGTTACGATCGTATGGAAGTCAAACTGTCCGCCGTCGGTGCACACATACAGCGAGTGAAATAATGACGCAATCAGATTTGAAGCTTGATGCACAAAATAATCCGCAACAATTGACGCTCGCCTTGTCGAAGGGGCGCATCTTTGAAGAAACCTTGCCACTGCTGGAGGCGGCCGGCATCAAGGTGACAGAAGATCCGGAAACTTCGCGCAAACTGATTTTGCAAACCAACGATGCAAATGTGCGCGTAATCATTGTGCGTGCGTCCGATGTGCCAACCTACGTGCAATACGGTGCGGCCGATTTTGGTGTGGCGGGCAAGGACGTGTTGCTTGAACACGGCGGCGAAGGCTTGTATCAACCTATTGATTTGAATATCGCAAAATGCCGCATGTCGGTTGCGGTAAAGGATGGTTTCGATTACGCCAGGGCAGTGCGCCAAGGTGCGCGTCTGCGCGTCGTCACCAAATATGTACAAACCGCACGAGAACATTTCGCGGCTAAAGGTGTGCACGTTGATTTGATCAAACTGTATGGCTCGATGGAACTGGGTCCTTTGGTTGGCCTGGCCGATGCCATCGTCGATCTGGTTAGCACCGGCAGCACCTTGCGCGCGAATCATCTGGTTGAAGTCGAACACATCATGGAGATTTCATCGCGCCTTGTCGTGAATCAAGCTGCTCTAAAATTGAAGCGTGAACGCTTGCAACCAATACTTGAAGCATTTGAAAAGGCGTCGAAACGCCAGTCTTGAAATAATGAACGAGCAGCTTCATTTCTAAATGACTAGATAGAGAAAACGATGTCCATACAAAACGTGTCCATACAAATCCGAAAATTTGATTCCACTCATCCTGACTTTAAGGCGCAACTCGCCGATGTGTTGGCATTCGAGGCGAGCGAAGACGAAGCGATTGATCGCAGCGTCATGCTGATTTTGGATCATGTAAAGCGCGAGGGCGATGCAGCGGTATTGCAATATACAAAGCAGTTCGATCATGTCGCTGCTGCGAATATGGCTGCGCTGGAAATCACACAGGACGAATTGCAGGCTGCGCTGGATAACTTATCGCCTACACGTCGTACCGCATTGCAGACTGCTGCAGATCGCGTGCGCGTGTATCACGAACGTCAAAAGGCTGAAATCGGTTCCAACGGCTTCAGCTATACCGAAGCAGATGGCACCGTACTGGGACAGAAAGTCACGCCACTGGATCGCGTAGGTATTTATGTGCCTGGCGGTAAAGCCGCGTATCCATCATCGGTGTTGATGAATGCAATTCCGGCCAAGGTGGCCGGTGTGCAAGAAGTCATCATGGTGGTACCAACGCCGAACGGCGTGAAGAATGAATTGGTGTTGGCAGCCGCCGCAATGTCTGGCGTCGATCGTGTATTCACAATCGGTGGCGCGCAGGCAGTTGGCGCACTTGCTTATGGCACAGCAACGATTCCACAAGTCGACAAGATCGTCGGTCCCGGTAACGCATATGTGGCTGCAGCCAAGCGTCGCGTGTTCGGTACGGTCGGCATAGACATGATCGCAGGGCCGTCGGAAATTCTCGTGATTTGTGATGGCACCACCGATCCTGACTGGATCGCGATGGATCTGTTTTCGCAAGCCGAGCACGATGAATTGGCGCAATCGATTTTGATTTGTCCTGATGCTGCTTACATCGAGGCCGTTGAGGAAAGCATCAATCGCCAGTTGGCCGATATGCCGCGCAAGGATGTGATTGCAACTTCGCTGACCAATCGCGGTGCAATGATCAAAGTACGCGATATGGATGAAGCGTGCGAGATCGCGAATTCTATCGCAGCCGAACATCTGGAAATTTCTACAGAAAATCCGCAACAGTGGGCCGACAAGATTCGTCATGCAGGCGCCATGTTCCTCGGTCGTTTTTCGTCTGAATCCTTGGGCGATTACTGTGCCGGTCCTAATCACGTTTTACCGACATCGCGCACTGCACGCTTCTCGTCGCCGCTCGGCGTCTACGACTTTCAGAAACGTTCCAGCATGCTGCAGGTAAGTGAAGGCGGTGCACAAACTTTAGGTAAAGTCGCTGCAGAACTTGCCTACGGCGAAGGCTTGCAGGCGCACGCGCGCTCGGCAGAGTATCGGCTCAAAAAATGATGTGCTTCCGGGTCTCACAATGACAGACTGGCGCGATCGCATTTTTTGCGAAGATGCGCTGGCCGGTCTGGCGCGCATCCCGGATGGCAGCATCGATTTGATCATTGCTGATCCGCCTTATGGCCTAGGCAAGGATTACGGTAACGATTCCGACAAGATGGACGCCGATGCTTATCTGGAGTGGATGGAACAGTGGGTGGACGCGGCGTTACCCAAGCTCAAGGCTAACGGCAGCCTGTATATTTTCCTGACGTGGCGCTATTCGCCAGAAGTGTTTGTCATGCTGAAGAAGCGCATGATGATGGTGAATGAAATTATCTGGGATAGACGCGTGCCATCGATGGGTGGCAGTACACGCCGGTTTTCATCAGTGCATGACACGGTTGGATTCTTCGCCAAGGCCAAGGATTATTACTTCGATCTGGATGCGATTCGTATTCCCTACGATGCCGTCACCAAGAAGGCACGTTCGCGTTCCATTTTTGTTGGCGCCAAATGGCTGGAACTGGGCTACAACCCGAAAGACGTATGGAGCGTATCGCGACTGCATAAAGAGCATAAAGAACGCGCCGATCATCCAACCCAAAAGCCGCTGGAAATCATAGAGCGCATGCTGAAGGCATCGTGTCCGCCGGACGGCGTAGTGCTTGATCCCTTCATGGGCAGCGGAACCACTGCAGTCGCCGCAAAACGTTGCGGCCGCCATTTTGTCGGTTTTGAACTGAATGCCGAATATTGCGATTTGATAGAAAAACGACTGGCGGCGCTCGATGTGGACGATGCGGACGCGCTTGCAGTTTTGCTGGATCAAGATAAATCGGTGTCGGAAGAGACCTGACTGCCGAGTTTTCCGCCGATTCATCAGCTTATGTTTCATTGAGCCACGTGTTGCTGCACAAGTTGTTTTGCCGCTTGCAAATGTAAAAATTGCGGGGATAGACAGAATCAGTGGCTGGAACGCAAAGTGCTAGCTGAAAATATGGGTAAAATGCATGTATTGTCAGAAAACGCTTAGCCTAGCAACATCAGGAAAGATCTACACCCTCGACGGTTTTAAAACCTCATTCTCATCGTAACGGTCACTCGAATATGTCTACGCCACGCACCGCAGAAATCACCCGTAATACCAACGAAACGCAAATTCGCGTCGCGATCAATATCGACGGTACAGGTAAGCAAAAACTGAACACCGGCGTACCTTTCCTTGATCACATGCTGGATCAGATTGCACGTCACGGCCTGATCGATCTGGATATCGAAGCCAAAGGCGATTTGCATATCGATGCGCATCACACGGTGGAAGACGTCGGCATCACACTCGGCCAGGCTTTTGCCAAAGCGCTAGGCGACAAAAAAGGCATCCGTCGCTATGGTCATGCCTATGTGCCGCTGGATGAAGCGTTGTCACGCGTCGTTATCGATTTCTCCGGTCGTCCAGGCTTGGAATTCCACGTGCCATTTACGCGCTCGATGATCGGTGCATTCGACGTCGATCTGACCAGCGAATTCTTTCATGGCTTCGTCAACCACGCGTTGGCGACCGTGCACATTGATAATCTGCGCGGCGTCAACGCGCATCATCAGTGCGAAACTGTATTCAAGGCATTCGGCCGCGCATTGCGTATGGCTGCAGAGCTGGATCCACGTTCCGCTGGCACGATCCCATCGACCAAAGGCAGCCTGTAAGCTGTTGGTAGCGAACAAGTACGTTTCAATTCACTGAAATCTGAACCATCGCATGAACAAAATAGTTGTAGTGGATTACGGAATGGGCAATTTGCGCTCGGTTGCGCAGGCCTTGCGCCAAGTCGCGCCAGAAGCCGATGTGCGCATTTCCGGCGAGGTTGCTGATATTCGTTCCGCCGATCGCATCGTATTGCCAGGGCAAGGCGCAATCCCGGATTGCATGCGTTCGCTGCAAGAATCCGGCTTGAAAGAAGCGGTGCTGGAAGCTGCAGCCAACAAACCATTATTCGGCGTCTGCGTAGGCGAACAACTGATGTTCGACTGGAGCGAAGAAGGCGATACGCCGGGATTGGGATTATTCCCCGGCAAGGTCATCAAGTTCCGTTTCGAAGATCGCCTACAGGAAGACGGCTCGCGCTTCAAAGTCCCGCAAATGGGTTGGAACCGCGTGCATCAAACCTTGTCCCATCCCTTGTGGAACGGGATTGCTGACGACAGCTACTTTTATTTCGTGCATAGTTACTACGCAGTTCCTGCGGAGCGCGCACATATCGCAGGTGAAACGCCGTATGGCGCACCATTTTGCAGCGCGATCGCTCGCGACAATATTTTTGCAACGCAATTCCACCCGGAAAAAAGCGCAAGCGCCGGTTTGCAACTGTATAAAAACTTTGTTCACTGGAAGCCGTAAGCGTTAATCTGCAACACCCCTTTCTCTAACCTAACTATTCAACGTATCCATGCTGCTCATACCTGCCATCGATCTCAAAGACGGTCACTGCGTTCGCCTGAAACAAGGCGATATGGAACAAGCCACCGTATTTTCCGAAGACCCAGCCGATATGGCGCGCCACTGGCTCGAACAAGGTGCGCGACGCCTGCATCTGGTCGATTTGAACGGCGCTTTCGCTGGCAAGCCTAAGAATGAGCCCGCAGTCAAAGCCATTCTGCAAGCAGTCCGCGAATACGCAGAGAAAAACGGGATTGAAGAAATTCCGGTTCAGCTCGGCGGTGGGATCCGTGATCTGGATACGATAGAACGTTACCTCGACGATGGTTTGAGCTACATCATCATCGGCACGGCTGCGGTCAAGAATCCTGGCTTTTTGCACGATGCCTGTAGCGCATTCCCAGGCCAAATTATTGTCGGCCTCGATGCCAAAGACGGCAAAGTCGCGACTGATGGCTGGAGCAAATTGTCTGGTCACGAAGTAATCGACCTGGCGAAAAAATTTGAAGACTACGGCTGCGAATCGATCATCTACACCGACATCGGCCGCGACGGCATGATGGGTGGCGTGAACATCGAAGCGACTGTCAAACTGGCACAAAGCATGACGATCCCTGTCATCGCATCCGGTGGCGTGCACAACATCAAGGACGTGGAGTCCTTGTGCGCGGTGCAGGACGAAGGCATTGAAGGGGTGATCTGCGGCCGTTCGATTTACGAAGGCACGCTGGATCTGCGTTCGGCGCAGGATAGAGCAGATGAGTTGAGCGGTCTCGAACCGGAAGCAGACGAATGACATTGGCAAAACGCATCATCCCTTGTCTCGACGTCACTGCTGGTCGTGTCGTCAAGGGCGTCAATTTTCTGGAATTGCGCGATGCCGGCGATCCGGTAGAAATCGCCAAGCGTTACGATGATCAGGGTGCGGATGAGCTCACCTTTCTCGACATTACCGCAACCTCGGATGGTCGTGATCTGATACTCGATATTATTGAAGCAGTGGCGTCGCAAGTGTTTATTCCGCTGACGGTCGGCGGTGGCGTACGGGCAGTTGACGATGTGCGGCGCTTATTGAATGCAGGTGCAGACAAGGTCGGCATCAACAGTTCTGCGATCAGCAATCCGCAACTGGTATTCGATGCCTCGCAGAAATATGGGTCGCAATGCATAGTCGTGGCTATCGATGCGAAGAAAGCATCGGATGGTCGCTGGGAAGTGTTTACACATGGCGGTCGCAAGGCAACCGGGCTGGATGCGATTGAATGGGCGAAGAAAGTGGAAGGCCTGGGCGCGGGCGAAATTCTGCTGACTAGCATGGATAGGGATGGCACCAAGAGCGGTTTTGATCTTGATTTGACGCGTTCTGTGTCGGATGCGATCAGCATTCCGGTCATCGCTTCCGGTGGCGTCGGTGGTTTGCAGGATTTGGCAGACGGCGTAAAACTTGGGCGTGCAGATGCTGTGTTGGCAGCGAGCATTTTTCATTACGGTCAGCACACAGTGCAGGAAGCCAAGCGTTTCATGGCTGATCAGGGTATTGCGATGAGGTTGGTATGAGCGGCAGCGCAAAATGGTTGAACAAGGTGAAATGGGACGAGCACGGTTTGGTGCCGGTTATCGCACAGGAAGTCGGTACTAACGATGTGTTGATGTTTGCGTGGATGAACCGCGAGGCATTGGAAAAAACCATCACATCGGGCGAAGCAATCTACTGGAGCCGCTCGCGGAAGAAGTTGTGGCACAAGGGTGAAGAATCCGGCCACACACAAAAAGTGCATGAAGTACGCCTCGACTGTGACGAAGATGTGGTCTTGCTGAAAGTAGAGCAGGTCGGTGTGATCGCTTGCCACACCGGACGTCATTCTTGCTTCTTCCAGAAATTTGACGGCGATGTAAAAGAAGGTGACTGGCAAACGGTTGAACCTGTGTTGAAAGACCCGCAGACGTTCTACAAATAAGTTTTTACAAATACACTTCTACAAATAAAGTTTTACCAACAAGGCAAACTCGTCATGAGTGAAACATTGAAACGTTTGGCCGCTGTCATTGAGTCGCGCAAACCTGCTAATGGTGGCGACCCGGAAAAATCGTATGTGGCCAAGCTATTTGCCAAGGGCGACGACGCGATTTTAAAAAAAATCGGTGAAGAAGCAACCGAGCTGGTCATGGCAGCCAAGGATGCGCGGGTTGATGGCGACAAGTCACATGTGCTGTATGAATGTGCCGATCTGTGGTTTCATACTGCGGTTCTACTGGCCCAATTCGATCTGAAACCGCAAGACGTACTCAATGAACTGGCGCGCCGTGAAGGTATTTCCGGAATTGAGGAAAAGGCCAGTCGAAATTAGGATTGATAGATAGTTGATCGTAAATATTTCATTGTATAAATGCCAGAATGGAGTCTCATTTGGATAATTGTATTTTTTGTAAAATTGCTGCCAAACAAATTCCTGCGAACATTATTTATGAAGACGACGATCTGCTCGCATTTAATGACATCAATCCGGCGGCGCCTATTCATTTTCTGATTATTCCCAAAAAACATCTGGCTACTTTGGCCGATTGCACCGTGAGCGATACTACTTTGTTGGGTAAAATATCTCTGCTTGCTCCCAAGTTGGCAAAAGAGCTTGGTTGCGGTTACAGCGTAGATGCAAACGGTGCCCCGCAAGGTGGTTTTAAAACACTCTTCAATACCGGTCCCGATGGCGGGCAAGAGGTGTACCATCTGCATATGCATGTGATCGGTGGACCACGTCCGTGGCGTCGTTCATTGGCTTAACGAATAATTCTGAATTCCGGACGGCGACGTCCTTCGAGGAGAAAACAATGGGTTCATTTAGTATCTGGCACTGGCTGATCGTACTGGTTATTGTGGCGCTGGTTTTTGGCACCAAAAAAATTGGCAGCATGGGTACCGATGTCGGCAAGGCGGTAAAAGGATTCAAGGATGGTATGAAGGGTGAAGACGACAAGCCAGCTGCCCAGAATGCAGCGCCTTCACAAGTTGCGGACAAAGGTACGGTTGACGTTGAAGTGAAAGAGAAGTCGAACAGCTGATGTCTTGCGCGTTCGCTACGATTAAGGTCGTAGCGTTGCGCGCAAACTATTCAGCCTATCGCCCATCCTATGATCGATATTGCCTTCTCCAAACTTGCGATCATTGGTGTTGCCGCACTGGTATTCATCGGTCCGGAAAAACTACCCAAAGTAGCGCGCATGGCCGGCACTCTATTCGGCCGCGCGCAACGCTATATCAATGATGTTAAATCCGAAGTAAGTCGCGAGATGGAGTTGGATGAGCTGCGCAAGATGCACAAAGATGTGCAGGATGCCGCTACCGATGTTGAGCGTAGCATTGCGCAGAATATATCGGCGGCCGACAGCGGTTTGCATTCTGCGTGGGACGGTTCCGATACAGACATCAACCCCTTGATGGAGCCGCCGACCTACGATCAGTCTTCAGATAAATCGAAAAATTTTCGCAAGAAAAAACTGGCAGCCACTTCCGCAGTGCCATCCTGGTACAAGCGTCAAAGCGGGCAGAAATCGCGTGTCATTTCCGGTGCTGCACGCATGGCAAAATTTCGCCCTGCGAGTGCGCGCAAGTCGACGCCTTTTTTTCATTGACGCATCAATAAAAATAAGCGGTCGCAGAAAGTATGTTTGCGCTGCCGTTTAATTTGAATAATTAATTATTCTCTCCGGCGCTGGCAACGCTGCAACACACTGAATGAAGAAAAAGACATGATAGGTAACGAAGATTCGTTCATTTCGCATTTAGTCGAGTTGCGTAGCCGCTTGATGAAAGCGTCTATCGTGGTGATCGTGATCTTTGTTTGTCTGATGCCCTGGGCCGGAAACATTTACGATTTCCTTGCGCACCCGATGATGGCGGCATTGCCTGAAGGTAGCAAGATGATTGCGACTGGCGTGATTACGCCATTCCTGATTCCGGTCAAGGTCACGATGCTGGTGGCCTTCCTCGTTTCTCTGCCGTGGGTGCTGTATCAGTTGTGGGCGTTCATTGCACCCGGCTTGTATACGCATGAAAAGAAACTGATCGCGCCGCTGGTGGTGTCATCGTCCGCCTTGTTCATGATTGGCGTCGCATTTTGCTATTTCTTTGTGTTCGGTGTCATTTTCCACTTCATCAATAACTTCGCACCGAAATCGATTTCGGTCGCACCGGATATTGATAGCTACTTCGGTTTCGTGATGACGATGTTTATCGCATTTGGCTTGACGTTTGAAGTGCCGGTCGTGGTGATCGTGCTGGTGCGCATGGGACTGGTCTCTGTTGAAAAGCTCAAAGAGATACGTCCTTACGTGATTGTCGGTGCGTTTGTGATTGCCGCGATTGTGACGCCGCCGGATGTAATGAGCCAACTTCTGCTGGCCGTACCCTTGTGCATCTTGTACGAAGTAGGTTTGCTGCTGGCGCCCTTGTTCGTAAAAATCACGCAGGCGCCAAAAGAATCCGAATCGATTTAATCGCTATGCTTGGCGTAACCAGGTAATCAGCGGATAGGCATCCTGGAAGTCCGAGGCCAAGGTTTCTTCCAGATTGGCAGCGACTTTCTTGACGTCGACTTCTTTCCACACGATGAAGCTTTTCAACTTGAGATATTCAAGATGCGGCATATCCGCGTCAAAGCCTTTAGGCGGGCGCGTCAATTTCCCTTCTTGTTGTAAATCGCCGTAAGTTTCTTTCAGCTTCTTGTTTTTCAATAGCTTGGAGAAGCCTGCTGCATCGGCTATCACGTATTCACGAATGGCACGCAAGCGATCGGCTGGCGGCATCCATTCACCCCCTGCAATCAGCAGGGTGCCGGTCTGGTCGATGTGAAAGTAATATGTTGGGCCACCGCCCTGGCTGGGCTTCTTCAATCCGCTGGCATTGATCGCGGCAGAAAAATGCGTTTTGTACGGAATCTTTTCTTTCGAAAAACGCATGTCCCGATTAATGCGAAACAGTGCTTTCTTCGGATTGCAGCTGGCCACTGCCGGATCGAACTTGCTGATGTCTGCGATCAAGGCCGTCACCAAGTCCAGAAATTCGGCGCGCAAAATATCGTAGCGCGGTTTGTTCATCACAAACCAAGCGCGATTATTGTTTTCCGACAGCTCGGCGAGGAATTGTGTAAGGTCGCGAATATGCATGACGTGCTTTTGCCCTTGAATTTCTATTCGGCAGCACGTGGCGGCGCTTTTGGTCGTATGCCTATTGTGACGTTCAGCGTGTTTTCCTGATTTCTGCGCAAGACCACCATTTTCGCTTTCTTGCCAGGCGTGAGCTGCGCGATCTGGTTCAGCATGTCGGCCATATCAGTGACGGCTTTGTCTTCCACGGAAACCAGAATGTCGCCTGGCTGCATGCCTGCTTTGTCCGCCGGGCCGCCTTTCAATACGCCCGCAATAATGGCACCGTTGCTTTTCTTCAAGCCAAAACTTTCAGCCAGTTCTGGCGTGATGTCTTGCGGTTCGACGCCTATGTAGCCACGTACTACCTGCCCATTTTTGATGATTGCATCCATTACCGATTTAACGGTTGTGACAGGAATCGCGAAGCCGATACCGAGCGAGCCGCCGCTGCGTGAATAGATTGCCGTGTTAATGCCAAGCAGGTTGCCATTGGCATCAATCAAAGCGCCGCCGGAATTGCCAGGGTTGATCGCGGCATCAGTCTGAATAAAGTTTTCGAACGCATCCAGAATGCCGAGATGGTTGCGGCCCAGCGCCGAAATGATGCCCATGGTGACCGTTTGGCCGACGCCGAATGGATTGCCAATGGCCAGTACGGCATCGCCTACGCGCGCGTCTTCAACATGGCCGAGCGTGATCGCGGGCAGGTTGTTGAGATCAATCTTGACGACCGCGAGATCGGTTTCCGGATCGGAGCCGACGACTTTGGCAATCGCCTTACGGCCATCTGCCAAGGCGACTTCGATTTCATCTGCCGCTTCGACGACATGATTGTTGGTCAGGATATAGCCTTGCGCACTGACGATGACGCCAGAGCCGAGGCTGACTTGCTTCTCTTGCTGGTCATCGAAGCGATCACCAAAGAATTTCCTGAAGAATGGATCGTCTAGGAAGGGGTTTTGCGAGGGTGCTGCGGTTTTGCTGGTGAATATGTTGACGACAGATGGCATCGCCAGTTTGGCCGCATCGCGGAATGAACCTTGGGTCGGTGCAGTATTCGGTGGTGCTTCTAGCATCGGTACCGAGGTCGCGCTGCGCACTTTTTGCGAGCCACCGAATACGCTGCCTGCCCACTCGGGCTTCAAGGTCGTTACAATAAACAGGATCGCTAAACCGACAGTTACGGTTTGCGCAAACAACAGCCAGAGACGTCGCATAAGGGTAGGGAAAATGAGTCAGAAAACGATAGATAGAAATGATCTTGCCAAATATATGGCGAGAACGCTTGATATTACTCGTTTTCGGGATTTTTGCCCAAACGGCTTGCAGGTTGAAGGGCGTCAAGAAATTAAAACTTTGGTGACCGGTGTCACTGCGAGCCAATCCCTGCTCGAAGCAGCAATCCAAATGGGTGCGGATGCAATTCTTGTGCATCACGGTTATTTCTGGCGCGGTGAAGACGCGCGCGTGATCGGACAAAAGCATAAACGTTTGAAATTATTACTGGCGAGTGATGTCAATTTATTTGCCTACCATTTACCACTCGATATGCATGCAGAGTATGGCAATAATGCTCAATTGGCACGTCGCCTCGGTTTGCGGGTCGAATCGCGTTTCGGTGAAGATGATATAGGTTGGTTGGGGGTGATGGCGGATGCGTCACTTTCAACAGTTGCTGATCTGGCACAGCAGATTGAACGCCAACTGGGACGACGACCGTTAGTAATTGGTGACCCGGCGCAAAAATTGGGGCCGGTCGCCTGGTGTACCGGCGCAGCGCAAAGCTTACTGGTTGACGCGATTGCGGCCGGTGCCAATGTGTATTTAAGTGGTGAAATCTCGGAACCTACTGTGCACCTGGCGCGTGAGAGTGGTGTCGCCTATCTTGCATGCGGACATCACGCCACCGAGCGCTACGGTGTGCAGGCATTAGGTGAGCATCTGGCGGTGCAATTCGGCATCACGCACCACTTCATCGATATCGATAATCCTGTGTAATTTTATTGGCGAACTGATTGATGGCTTTCAATGCTGCCTGTGTGACAAATGTGTAAATTGCTATGGTATAACTAGCAATTCAAAAATAGACAGAGCACGCACCACATGCGTGCCAGAGACAGGGATAACGATCAATCATGTCGCAACCTATAACGGATAAACCGGCCAAACCCATTACCGTTTTGCTGGTCGAAGACGACGCACTAACGCGACGTACCTTATGCCTCGGCATAGAAAAAGAGCCTGCATTCAAGCTACTGGATGCGCTTGATAGCGTGAAGGCAGCATTGAGCTGGCTGCTACATCAGCCGGTCGATGTTTTGCTGGTTGACTTGGGTTTGCCGGATGGATCGGGGATAGACATCATTCGTTTCTGCGCGCAACGTTATCCGGATTGCAACATCATGGTCATCACTACATCCAGCGATCAAGACAGCGTGGTCGATAGCATAGAGGCGGGTGCGTCTGGTTATATATTAAAAGATGCCGGACCGATTGATATCGGTCGTTCTTTGCTGGAGTTGCATACTGGCGGCTCGCCGATCAGTCCGACAATTGCCCGCAAGTTGTTGGCACGCATGCGCGACGACAAAAAAGAGAGCGATACTTTGCCCGAGCAAGCGGACCGCGAAACCGGTGCGCAGGTATTCTTGACCAAGCGTGAAGCGGCAATTCTCGATCTGATTGCGCGTGGGGACAGTTACGGTGAGGTTGCCAGGCAGTTGACGTTGTCTGTAGGTACTGTGCAGACCCATATCAAGAATATTTACGACAAATTATCCGTGCATTCACGCGGCGAGGCGGTGTATGAGGCCAATCGTCGCGGTCTGTTGCAGATGGATCAGCTCAAATCCAGGCGCTGATACGGGCTGTTTCTATCTGCCCGTATTTTTGCGCGCAGGTAAATAAAAAAGCCGCCAAGTCTGGCGGCTTTTTTATTTACTTTGTTTTTAGTGAGTCGCGGATTTCGCGCAATAGCACGATATCTTCAGGAGTTGCTGGCGCTTCTGCTGGCGGCTCGCTTCTTTTCAATTTGCCCAGGAGGCGCACCATCTGAAAAATGATGAAGGCCAGAATCAGGAAATTGATCAAAATCGTGATGAAGTTCCCATATGCAAAAACAGCACCCAGTTTTTGCGCTTCCACCAAGGTCAGGCTTGGATCCTGATTATTCAAGGGTAAGTAATAGTTTGCGAAATCCAGTCCACCAAAAATCTTGCCTACGATGGGCATGATGATATCCTTGACCGCTGAATCGACAATCTTGCCGAATGCTCCGCCGATAATGACGGCAACTGCCAGATCAACTACATTTCCTTTTATTGCAAAAGCTTTAAATTCCTGCATCATGCCCATGGCAGTTCTCCGTTCAACATGTTTGTAAAAGTGCAATTCACCAGCGTATCCTAGATTTGGGGTGCTTAAACGTCAAATTAAATTTCCGCTATTCCAATCAAATTCGATGGATAATGCGTCGCAAATAAGTAAATAGAACAACAGAATTATTAGAAAAGCTGAGCAAAATTGGCTTTGAGACATCGATTCTCTTCAAAACGGACGTTGCCTTCGATATAATCAAAGGTTGCTAGAAGTTTCGTACAGATTTCGCATTTTGACGATTGGGGTTGGTATGAGTAACGAAAAGCAGGTCGACTCCGGTCGACGTGGCTTGCTCGTCGCCACGTGCGCGGCAGGCGGTGTGGCAGGGTTGGCTGCAACAGGCGTTTTAGTATCTACATTTCAGCCTTCGGAACGTGCGAAAGCTGCTGGTGCACCTGTAGAGGTGGATATCGCCAGTTTGATGCCGGGCGAAATGAAAACGGTGGAGTGGCGCGGTAAGCCGGTCTGGATACTGAAACGTTCGCCCGAAATGCTGGCAGGTATCAAGCAGGTCGACGGTGAAGTGGCGGATCCGAACTCGGAACGCAAGCCGGATGAATTGACACCTGAATATGCCCGCAATGAATACCGTTCGATCAAACCGGAAATTCTGGTTGCGGTCGGTATTTGTACGCATCTGGGCTGCTCGCCTGTAACCCGCTTCCAGACCGGCGCGCAACCTTCGTTGCCAGATGACTGGCATGGCGGTTTCTTGTGCCCATGTCACGGTTCAACCTTCGATCTGGCAGGTCGTGTATTCAAAAACAAGCCTGCGCCAGATAATCTCGAAGTGCCGCGTCATATGTTTGTAGGCGACTCCAAACTGGTCATCGGTAAAGACGAGAAAGGCGAGGCGTAATCATGGCTTTCCACGAAAAACAACTTCCTGCCGATGCGCCTATTGCAGACAAGGCATTGAACTGGGTCGACGCACGTTTCCCGCTGTCGTCGACTTATAAAGCACATCTGTCCGAGTACTACGCTCCAAAAAACTTCAACTTCCTGTACGTCTTTGGTTCGCTGGCGCTGTTAGTGCTGGTGATCCAGATCGTGACCGGTATTTTCCTCGTCATGCATTACAAACCGGACGCCGCTCTGGCATTCGCTTCGGTTGAGTACATCATGCGCGATGTGCCTTGGGGTTGGTTGGTGCGCTACATGCATTCGACTGGTGCTTCGGCGTTTTTCGTGGTGGTCTACATACATATGCTGCGCGGCCTGTTGTACGGCTCATATCGCAAACCGCGTGAACTGGTCTGGCTGTTTGGCGTCGGCATTTTCCTGTGCCTGATGGCTGAAGCGTTTTTTGGTTATTTGCTGCCTTGGGGCCAAATGTCGTATTGGGGTGCGCAGGTTATTGTCAACTTGTTCGGCGCGATCCCTTTCATCGGTCCTGATCTGTCTTTGTGGATTCGTGGTGATTACGTCGTTTCAGATGCAACCTTGAACCGCTTCTTTGCGTTTCACGTGATCGCGATTCCACTGGTATTGATCGGTCTGGTTGTTGCTCACATCGTCGCCTTGCACGAAGTAGGATCGAACAATCCTGATGGTGTTGAAATCAAGGAAAAGCTGGATGAAAAAGGTGTACCGCTCGACGGCATTCCTTTCCATCCCTACTACTCGGTACACGATATTTTCATCGTATCGATTTTCCTGTTCGTGTTCACCAGTGTGGTGTTCTTTGCGCCGGAAATGGGTGGTTACTTCCTCGAGTACAACAACTTCGTGCCAGCGGATCCGCTGAAAACGCCGCCACATATTGCGCCAGTCTGGTACTTCACGCCGTTCTATTCGATTTTGCGTGCAGTTACTTCAGACTTCATGGTGTGGCTGGCGGCTGGTGTAGCCGCTTACGTCGCGCTGATCATTCTGAAAACGCGTCTGGCGACCAAGTTCAAAGCTGCTGCTGCGGTAATCGGTCTGCTTGTCATCGTCACGATGTTTGTTACCGATGCAAAATTCTGGGGCGTGGTGCTGATGGGTGTATCAGTCATGATCATGTTCGGTTTGCCATGGTTTGATGTATCGCCGGTGAAATCGATACGCTATCGCCCAAGCTGGCACAAATACATTTATATCGTTTTCGGCATTATGTTCGTCGTCCTCGGTTATCTTGGTGTGCAAGCTCCTACGCCTATCGGTACTGCGGTTTCGCAGATCGGTACTTTCATCTACTTTGGCTTCTTCTTGTTGATGCCATGGTGGAGTGCGATGGGAACATTCAAGCCGGTGCCGGATCGTGTTGTTTTCCATCCGCACTAAGCCGCAAAAGGATAAAAGAATCATGAACTTGATGAAAAAACTGATTGCGACGCTGGTGCTTTTGCCGGGCTTGGCATTGGCTGCGGAAGGTGGGATTCCACTGGACAAGGCACCTGACCATACCAAGGACCTGGCTGCTTTGCAGAACGGCGCCCGCCTTTTTGTAAACTACTGCTTGAGCTGTCATTCGGCATCGGCTTTGCGTTACAACAAGCTGCAAGACCTGGGGCTGACTGAAGAGCAAATCAAGAATAATCTGCTGTTCACGTCGGACAAGGTTGGCAGCATGATGACCATTGCGATGACGCCGAAAGATGCGAAGGAATGGTTTGGCGCAGCGCCACCGGATTTGTCGGTGATCGCCCGCGCAAAAGCGTCCAGCGCAGGTTCGGGACCGGACTGGCTCTACACTTATCTGCGTACCTACTACAAGGACGATACGCGCGCGACTGGCTGGAATAATCTGGCTTTCCCGAGTGTCGCGATGCCGCATGCCCTGTGGGAACTACAGGGCATACGCGAAGCCAAGTTCGTGGATGAAAAAGATCCGCATGATGCAAGCAAGGTGATCCATAAATTTGCCGGTTTCGAGCAAGTTACACCTGGCAAGCTGACTGCACTTGAATACGATAAATCAATCGCTGATCTCGTGTCTTTCATGACGTGGATGGCTGAGCCTGCACAAAATACCCGCAAGCGCCTGGGCGCTTGGGTATTGATGTTCCTGGGTGTATTTATCGTAATCACCTGGCGCTTGAACGCTTCCTACTGGAAAGATATCAAGTAATTTGTTGCCCGTATAATCTGCGGGCATTTGTTTCGGGGTGAGCCGCCTGCGTCTCACCCCTTTGTTTCTAAGGAACTATAAAAAATGATGGTTCTCTATTCGGGCACGACTTGCCCATTTTCCCAACGCTGCCGTCTGGTCCTGTTTGAAAAAGGCATGGACTTTGAAGTACGCGATGTGGATCTGTTTAACAAACCGGAAGACATTTCGACAATGAATCCGTACGGCCAGGTGCCGATTCTGGTTGAACGCGATTTGATCCTGTACGAATCCAACATCATCAATGAATACATTGATGAGCGTTTCCCGCATCCACAATTGATGCCGGCTGACCCATTGATGCGCGCGCGTGCGCGCCTGATGTTGTTCAATTTTGAAAAAGAATTGTTCATCCACGTCCATGTATTGGAAAACGACAAAGGTCGTAGCGGTGAAAAAGCGCAGGAAAAAGCACGCAATGAAATCCGCGATCGCCTGACCACACTGGCACCGCTGTTCCTCAAAAACAAATACATGCTGGGTGATGAATTCTCGATGCTGGATGTCGCGATCGCTCCATTGCTGTGGCGTTTGGATCACTACGGTATCGAATTGTCGAAAACCGCTGCACCTTTGATGAAATACGCAGAGCGCATCTTCTCGCGTCCTGCCTACATCGAAGCGCTGACCCCTTCTGAAAAAGTCATGCGTCGTTAAAATTTGCGTCATGCATCAAATGTCGTTGAGTGAGACTGATGGTTCATCTTGCCTTTCATTCAACGACATTGCTTTGATTTCATGGCACACTTTTTACATGCGTTGCATCGATAGGCATCATGTCTGAAACTTCTACCAAACCGTACCTGCTGCGCGCCATTTACGAATGGTGTACTGACAACGGCTACACACCGTATCTGGCTGCCATAGTGGACGCGAGTACGCGGGTTCCGATGGAATTCGTCAAGAATGGCGAGATCGTGCTTAACATCAGCTTCAGTGCCACTAGCGGCTTGAAGATGGAAAACGATTTGATTCGTTTCAGCGCACGTTTTGGCGGTGTCTCGCGCGATATTTCGGTTCCTGTCGATAATGTTGTTGCCATCTATGCTCGTGAAAACGGGCAGGGCATGGCATTTGAAGCCGGCAGCAAGTCGGAGGCTGCGCAGTCAACGGACCAGCAGCCCGAGGATATTTCCGGTCAACCGGTACAGTCTTCTTCGGGTCCTGCGTTGATTTCGGTGCCTATGGCACAAAAGCCGAACGAGATAAATACAGGCGATGAAGCCGGTGATGCGCCAGATCCACCAAAAAAAGGTGGAAGACCTACACTTACCCGCATTAAATAGCGTAGAATACGCGCTGCGAAAAGTTTCGCCGACTTAGCTCATTTGGTAGAGCAGTTGATTTGTAATCATCAGGTGGCCAGTTCGAAACCGGCAGTCGGCACCAAAATAAAAACCCTCTGTAACGTCAAGTTGCAGAGGGTTTTTTCTTGCCGCTTTCTTTTACTTGATTGCAGCAGCCTTGTTCAAGGCGACCGACTCTTGAACGTATAGAGTCGGGAAGATGCGTTCGAGATTGCGAATTTTTGGCAAATCGTGGCGGACGATGTAGGGATGTCGCGGATTGCGTTGCAAAAAATTCTGATGATATGTCTCTGCTGCATAAAACTCTTTCAGAGGATTGATCTGCGTAACCATATCGCGGCGAAAAGCGCGAGCCTGATTTAATTGCGCTATGTATCCTTCAGTTACTTTTTTCTGTGTATCGTCGGCATAAAAAACGGCCGACCGGTACTGCGGTCCAGTATCCGGTCCCTGACGGTTGAGTTGAGTCGGATCATGTGCAACCGAGAAGAATATATGCAATAGCTCACCGTAAGATACTTCGGCCGGGTCAAAGGTAATTTGCACCGCTTCGGCATGGCGCGTGCGGCCGCGGCTCACCAGGCCGTAAGTCGCGTCTGTCTTGTCACCGCCGGCATAGCCGGAGATCACATTGCGCACACCGCGCACATGCTCGAATACTCCTTCCACTCCCCAAAAGCATCCGCCGGCAAACACGGCCGTTTGTAATGCACCTTTGGCTTTTGGATTATCGAGCGCAGGCGATGCGATCACTACTGGTGCTTCGGCAGCATGGAGGGGGTGGGAGGCAAAGCTGCCCAGCGTCAGCAGGGACAAAAAAGCGACTTTGCTGACGAATTTGGTATTGGGTAATTTCATTGCGTACTCCTGATAATTCAGCAAAAGAAAACAGTCGATATCTGCGTTGTCGGCAATATTTAGCCGCGAGGCACAAAGTTCAGCGCCACCGAGTTCATGCAGTAACGCAAGCCGGTAGGCTTGGGGCCATCGTTGAATACGTGACCCAGATGCGCATCGCATAGTCCGCACAAAATTTCATCTCTTTGCATGCCAAAACTGCGATCCGAACTTTTGATCACGTTCAAGGAAGAGATCGCTTGCCAAAAACTAGGCCAGCCGGTGCCGGATTCAAACTTTGTCCTGGAATCGAACAAGGCATTGCCGCAGCAAATGCATCGATACAAGCCATCGCCATGGCTCTTTGCATACTCGCCGCTGAATGGGCGTTCTGTGCCCGATCTGCGCGTGATTTTGAATGACTGCACCGAGAGTTGCTTGCGCCATTGCTCGTCAGTCTTGACGACTTTGGGAATATTTACAATTTTCTCGCTCTTGCCCGATGCCGAAAAAATTTCTATTGAAACGACTCTCGGTGTTGTTGTCGCAGATTCCTTCGGATTGCTCGCCGCACTCACGTTGCGTGAAAAGAAACCTGCAAACAAGGCAGCGACGCCCCCTTTCAATACAGTGCGGCGTGAGCTGCTGTCGTCATCCTGCTTGTCGGCTTTGCGGATGGACGGGTCTTCTTTGATCATCATGTCTCCTTGATAAAGCATGCGAAAAATTCGCGCTTGTAGACGTATACGTTCCGCGCGCCTGAGCGGATTCGCCTACACCTGTTATTTCGTTGTGTGGGCGAAAAGGTTACAGCGATACAAAGATAGGGAGTGGGAGTAATTCAGATTGGCAATGATGCTCAGTTTGCAAGAGTCGGACTTGCTGAAAACTTGTCGTGCGGGGAGCACGAATTATTCGGACTTCATGCCCGACCAGCGCGGCGTCAATGCGTGTTGTATGTCGTATAAATCCAGTACGCGACCTACTGTGTGATCGACCATTTCTGCAATCGATGCAGGGCGGTGATAAAAACCGGGGAGAGGTGGAAAAATAATGCCGCCCATTTCGGTCACGGCAGTCATATTGCGCAGATGCGCCAGATTGAAAGGCGTTTCGCGCACCATCAAGACCAGACGGCGGCGTTCTTTTAAAACCACGTCCGCCGCGCGTGTAATCAAATTGTCGGATAGGCCGTGTGCGACCGCCGCCAGTGTCTTCATAGAGCAGGGCGCGACGATCATGCCGTCGGACTGAAAAGAGCCGCTGGCGATCGATGCGCCCACATCGCGTACGTTGTGCACGACATCTGCCAGCGCCTCGACATGCTTGCGCTTCATGTCGAGTTCCTGATGCAGATTGAGTATGCCCGCTTCAGAAATCAGCAGATGCGTTTCCACATCTGCATGATCGCGCAGTACTTGCAACAGGCGCACGCCGTAGATAACACCGGTCGCGCCGGTGATCGCGATGATTAATCGCTTCCGGCGCGGTGCTTGCGGCTGCGCTAATGAGAGTGCGTCAGCAGACGCCGTCACATTAAGCTTTCAACAAAGTTTGCAGTTCGCCCGACGCGAACATTTCGTTCATGATGTCGGAGCCGCCGATGAATTCACCGTTGACATACAACTGAGGAACGGTAGGCCATTGGGAGTAATCCTTGATGCCTTGGCGAACTTCTGCATCGTCCAATACATTGACGGTGATCAGATCAGTTACGCCGCTTTCTTTCAGCAATGCAATCGCTTTGCCTGAGAAGCCGCATTGTGGAAATTGGGCCGTGCCCTTCATGAATAAAACCACTGGATTTTGGGTTACGGTTTCTTTGATCCAGGATTGTACGTCGTCGCTCATTACTGCCTCGCTGTGTAAGTTAATGCGTCATTATAAGAAAAACCGGGAGCTTCTGCTGCTTATCCCTTGAGTTTGGCAAAAGCCGCTGCCATCGCGCTACTACCGGACTCCGCCTGCCGTCCTTGTTGGTTCTGATGCTGAGACAGGCGCTTGCTGTCATTTCGATCTGCGCGTTGCTCGGGCTTGCTGCCAGCCACTGGTGCGGCATCGGATAAACGCATTGTCAAAGCGATACGTTTACGTTTCTCGTCCACTTCCAGAACTTTGACCTTCACCACCTGACCCGCTTTGACTACCGTGTGCGGATCTTTGACAAAGGTATTCGACAGCGCGGAAATATGCACCAGTCCATCCTGATGCACGCCAATATCAACGAACGCGCCAAAGGCCGCTACGTTAGTCACCACGCCTTCCAGAATCATGTCAGGACGCAAATCGCGTATCTCTTCCACGCCATCCTTGAAAGTAGCTGTTGTGAACTCTGGACGCGGATCGCGACCTGGTTTTTCCAGCTCTTTCAAAATGTCGGTAATCGTCGGCACGCCAAACTTCTCATCCGCATATTTGGCCGGATTCAAGGACTTCAATGTCTTTTCGTCACCAATGATGCTTTTTACATCACGCTTGATGTCAGCCAGAATTTTTTCCACCAGCGGATACGATTCCGGATGGACGGCAGACGCATCAAGCGGATTGTCGCTGACCATCACACGCAAGAATCCGGCGGCTTGCTCGAATGTTTTATCGCCCAGGCGCGGCACGGAGCGCAAATCGGCACGCGATGCAAACATGCCCTTCATGTCCCGATAGCTGACGATGCTTTGCGCCACGCTATTGTTCAAGCCCGATACGCGCGCCAGCAACGGTGCGGACGCGGTATTGACGTCAACGCCGACGGCATTCACGCAATCCTCAACGACGGCGTCCAGCGAACGCGCCAACTGGGTTTGGCCGACGTCATGTTGATACTGGCCGACGCCGATGGATTTTGGATCGATCTTAACCAGTTCTGCCAACGGATCTTGCAAGCGACGCGCAATTGATACTGCGCCACGTATCGAGACATCCATATCCGGCAATTCGCGCGACGCAAATTCGGATGCGGAATACACCGATGCGCCGGCTTCGGACACAACAATTTTCGTCAGCTTCAATTCAGGGCGCAGCTTGATCAAGTCTTGCGCCAGCTTGTCGGTCTCACGCGATGCGGTGCCGTTGCCGATAGAGATCAATGCGACCTTGTGCTTCTCTGCCAGTTGCGACAGCGTGTGCAAAGTGCCTTCCCAGTCATTGCGCGGTTGATGCGGATAAACGGTGGCGGTATCAACCACTTTGCCGGTCGCATCGACCACCGCAACCTTGACGCCGGTACGCAAGCCAGGATCCAGCCCCATGGTCGCGCGCGGACCAGCCGGTGCTGCCAGCAGGAGCGCTTTCAAATTCAATGCAAAAACGTGGATCGCTTCGACTTCTGCTTTCTCACGCAAGTTGGTCATCAACTCGGTTTCCAGATGCATGAAAGTTTTCACGCGCCAGGTCCAGCGCACGGTATCGGCCAGCCATTTGTCGGCAGGGCGATTTTTATTGCTGATGCCGAAGCGGGCCGCAATGCGGCCTTCGCAAGGATTGTGTGGCGCGTCCCACTTTGGTTTTTCTTCTTCGGTGTCGAGACGCAGATTCACGTTCAACATTTCTTCACGGCGACCGCGGAACAGGGCGAGCGCGCGATGCGATGGGATAGTCCCGATAGTTTCCGAGTAATCGAAATAATCGGCAAATTTTTCACCGGCATCCTGCTTGCCTTCGACTACTTTGGATTCAACGATGCCGTGCTCAGTCAGATATTCGCGCAAGGATTGCAGTAGCGTTGCATCTTCGGCAAAGCGCTCCATCAAAATCTGGCGCGCGCCATCGAGTGCGGCTTTGGTATCTACGACGCCAGGATTGTCGATGCCATCGACGGTGAATGCAGGCTTCAGATATTTCGCCGCTTCTTCTTCAGGATTCAGCGTTGGATCAGCCAGTAATGCATCGGCTAATTCCGTCAGCCCTGCTTCGACCGCGATCTGCGCTTTGGTGCGACGTTTTTGTTTGTACGGCAAATACAAATCTTCCAGTCGGGTTTTGTCTTCTGCGTGCGTGATGGCGTCGAGTAGCGCCGGCGTCATCTTGTTTTGTTCTTCGATGGAGGCGATGACGGCAGCGCGGCGGTCTTCCAGTTCGCGCAAATAGCGCAGGCGTTCTTCCAGCAAGCGCAACTGGATGTCATCCAGGCCACCGGTTGCTTCCTTGCGGTAACGTGAAATAAACGGCACGGTGGCGCCTTCATCTAGCAGGGCGATGGCCGCAGCAACTTGTACGGGTTTGGCCGCGAGTTCGACGGCGAGACGTTGTTCTATGGAAGGCAGCATGAATATTGATTAATGAGTGTAGCGAGCGCTAGATGATACGCAATTGGGGGGATTGTGCCAGTCTTGACAGAGGGGAAAACTCGGGAGAGAAATTGTGGATTATTGCGGGATGTTTCTTGTTGTTATGTTTGCTGGTAGTTGATGGGGTGTTTTCTTCGCTGATGCTCAGTTGCCGGGGTAGCCCGGCGGCTAGTTACCTTTTTTGCTTCGCCAAAAAAGGTAACCCAAAAAAGGCGACCGCAAGCCGCTGCCCTTCGGGTTCCCGTCTGTGCAAATCAAAAAATGGGAAGCGAACGAAACTCGCTGCGCTCAAACAACGTTCACTTCTTTTTCCATTTTTTGATTTGCACAAACGGCAGCGTCACAGCGGACTACTCAGGGCGCGAAGTGATACTCGTTTTATTCCAAGGAAAGCTCATGGCGAACCGTCAGATTATTCAGTAGAACGTGAAGTATTTTGTTCGCGTTGAAAGTTTGCTTACACCTAGGTTCAAGGTGCGCATTGTTTAACTTCCAGAAAGGATTTTCTTCTTTTGTATTTCGAACTCTGCGTCCGTGAGAATACCTTTCTTGCGCAAATCATCAAGCTTCATTAGTTCAGTGTAGGTGTCTACTGATTTAGGCTGGTCACTTTTTGTCCTGACTTCAGACTTTATTTCTATAATCGAGTTTGCTTCCTTCTTCAACTTGGGCCTATTAAGTTCGGCGTCTATTGAGTCAAGGCACATGAACTGAATTTCGGCTTTTGGAAAGTTGCCAAACACGTAGGGCGGTGAGGCTTCGTGAGTGTTGATGACCTGCAAATTTTTACTTAATCCTTCGCAGTATTTATTTGCTTCTTGAAATGCTTCCGCCTTCAATGTGCCGGATCCAGAAAATCCAGTGGCCGCCTGACGGGACACCATAAAGGTGTCTTTCCCGATAGGCATAATTCCTGAATTTGACGCGCAGCCAGACAAGACTAATATTGCAATTAATGTATATCGTTTCATAGGTTTTGCTTTATGAGCTGGTGTGATGAATGATCGCACGCCAAATTGGTTAAACAAAAAAGTAAATGGGTAGCCTAGGAAAAAATTACCTCTCTTCCCTTGAAAACCCGCATGGTTACTTCTGAAAAAAAAGGAATACTGCTCAAACTACTAGCCGTAAACGAAACCCAAAAATGCCAACTCAATCGCCGGCATGGTTGACATTTCTATCGCAGTCATTTCAAAGAAAAATCAACGCGATTCGCTTTTGCTTTGGCTGCGTCATCTTTAGCGCCCTGATTACCCGACTTCGAACTCAGTATGAAAATCCGTGTGTCCGGTACCTTGCCTTCGCCGGTCAGCCAGTCTTTCACTGCCTGCGCACGGCGATTGGCGAGCGAGATCAGGTCGTCGTCGCTGACAGTGGCATTGGTGCTTAAAAGGTTTTCCATCTCTTCAACCGGTACATCTTTTTGCAAGCCGACCATATTGCGCGGCTTCTTGAAGTCGGCATCTTTATAAACACGTTTCAACAAGGCTGGATATTCTTGCGGCGTAATGGTGATGCTGTTTGCTTCAGCGGATTCACCGCGACCGACCATGTCCTTCAATTTCAACGCACGTACTTTGCGGTCTATCGATGCTTTTTTCAAGCCTTCGCGATCGACTTCAGGATCGGCGCGGCCGGTGATTTCCAGTTTCAGGGCGGGGCGGTCCAGCAATAGTTTGGACATGCTGGTCAGCTTGGCGGCACCGGCGTCGGTGATACGCGCACGGCCCGGATCAAATTCGAGTATCGATAATTCTTCGCCGCCGCCGAATAGCGAACCCAGCAAGGTGAATGGTGCCGTTACTGCTTTCGTGATGACGTTGACGATGACTTTGACGATCAGGCCGCCTACTGAAAACTGTGGATCGTCCAGCGAGCCGCCTATGGGCAGATTGATGTCGATGACGCCGTTTCTGTCACGCAATAGCGACAGCGCAAAATTCACCGGCAGGCTGGTGGCGGTCGGGCTTTCAATTTTGTCGCCTAGTGTCAGTTGCTCCAGGATCAGGCGATTCTGCGCAGTCAATACGCGGTTTTCTATCTTGTAGGCGACTTCGAACGAGAGCTTGCCTTTCTCTATGCCGTAGCCGATGTAGCGACCTGAATAAGGCGAGAGCGGCGCCAGTTCCATGCCACGCACTGCAGCCTTGATATCCATCTCCAGATCGCCCTTGAGCGGATTGATCTTGCCGTCAATCTCTAGCGGCGCGCTGTTGACTTGTCCTTTCAAATTGACGTTGGCGCTGGAGTTCGCATCGGATGACAGGCCGCTGACGACGCCGCCAAATTTCATCAGATTGGCGGTGTAGTTCGGTTTGATGAAGTTATCGGTGAAGCGGACATGGCCGCCCTGCAGCGTCAGCTTCTTGATCTTGATGGGCGGGATGTCGCTTGCGGGTTTTGCAGGCGGCAGTACGGCAACCTTTTCTTTTGCTGGTGCTGCAGCGGGTGCCGCGGCAGGCGCAGTAGTCGGCTCTGCCTGCGTTACGCTTTTTTGTACGCCGCCGGTATTGGCGACTTTGACATCCTGCAAATTGATGCGTCCGTTTGCATCGAGAATGACACGGGCAAAGAAGTCGCTGAGGGCAACCTGATCGATGTTCAGTGCGAACGGTGCGAGGCGTACATCCATGCCGCCGAAGTACAGCGACTTCCAGCGCAGGAATTCATTGGCGCTGAGTTTGTCCACGGTGCCCAGATTGCCCAACGTGACATCGCCCTTGAAGCCGCCCAGCAATTCGCCATTTTTTCCTTGATCGATTTGCAGTGTGCCCTTGCCGGAAATGTCGGCCCGCGTCAGCAAGATATTGATTTGATCGGTGATGTAGGGCTGCACTTGCATGATGTCCACGCTCTGCAAATCCAGCGCCAGATTGGTGTGCAGAGGAGCCATGCCGAGATCGCCGCTGATGGCGACCTTGCCGGTTTTGTTGACTGCCGCCTGCAGGTCGAGCTTGCCGCGCGCACCCGCCTTGGTCGATACGTTTTGCATGGACAACTTCAACGGCTCGATGGTGGTGATGGCCGGACGTTTCAGGCTGCGGTCTTCCAGTCTTGCAGACCAGTTGTCGATGCCGATTTTTTTGATATCGATGACGTAGGGTGCGCTGGCGGCGTCGCCCTTGGCTTTGTCGCTGCGCGCCACGCTGCCGGCTTTGCCCGCATCCGTCCGTGACTTGTCTTGCTGCAAAAAGAACGTGGCCTTGTTCGATACCACTTCGTCGACGCTAACGACCTTGCTGCCGGTATCGACGTTTATCTTGTGGACGGCCAGGTCAAATTTTTCTGCCTTGGCCTGCATCGGATGGGCTGCCTGCATATCGGTAAAACGCAGGGTGGCATCTTGAATAGAGAGTTCAGCCAGCGCAAAGCTGAGCGCGGCTTCAGGTTTTGCGGGTTCTGCTTTGCCTGCAGCGGGTGCAGCCGGAGTGCCTGTTGCACGTGCTGCAACTGCCTGCACTGCTACAGGTGTTGTGCCTTTTTTCGTATTCGCTGTTGCAGCATTTGGCGGCGTCAGCAGATTTTCAAAATTAAACTGTTGATTTTGATTGCGCGTGATATCCGCTTCGATGCCGTTGATCGCCAGCTTGGCGACTTCGATGCGTTTGCTCAATAGCTGCGCATCTTTTAGCGTGACCGTCAGTTCCGGCAGTTTGATGATGGATTTATTAGCCTGATCATTCAGTTGCAGCGACTTCAGCTTGATGTCGCCACTCAGCAGCAGAGCCGGCGCCTGATTTTTTGGTTGCTGGAAATTCGCGATCAAATGCATATCGAGGCGCGCGCTGGGTACCTTGAAGTGCGGCGTGCCGGGTATGTATTTCAGATAGGTGGTGAGGTCCAGATTATCCAGATTCAGATCGACGACGGCTTGCACCGGATCGGCGAAGGGCAGGGTTTTGCCCTTGATCAGCAAGGGCGTGTCGTTGACGTTGGCACTCAACAGCGGTTCAACGAAAACATCGATTTGCGAATGCAGCGATGAAATGAAGGGTACACCCAGTTTCAGATCGGTTACTTTGTGCAGGGTCTTTGCCGGTCTATCGTCAAATTCGATATGGCCTTTGTCGATCTGGATATTGAAGATGGAAAAGCGCGCAGGTTCAGGCGACGGTGGCTGGCTGTTGATCAGCGCGATGATGTCATCGATGTTGTAGCGGGTCGCATCCTTGCGCACCAAGTGCACATAGGGGCCGCTGAGTTGCAATTGTTCGACCACCGGCGCGAAGCGGAACAGCGATTTGTACGAGACATTGACGGTCAGCGCTTCGAAGCCGGCAAACTTCACATCGCCTTCGGGTTCCATCATCTTGACATCGCGCAAGGTGACACGCATCGCGTACGGGCTGACTTCTACCTGGCCTATCGTGGTTTGTCTGTTCAGCTTGTCGGAAATCAGTTTTTCCGCCTGCGACTTGATGATGCCCGGCAGCGCAAAGTAGCCGAACAAGCCGATAAAAACGATGAAGATCACCAGTCCGATCGCAGTCCGTCTGAAGGCCCGTTTGCCGGAAAGTTGACGTAAGTAGTGCGGCAGCTGCTGTAGGGATTTTTGCATGGAAGTCAGCATGGACCGAGAGTGGTGGTAGGTGGATTCTACCAGCGCACTCGCTGAAATGTTGCTGATCTGGATACGCTTTTAGTGGCTAGCTCAACGCTTCCGTGCGGCGCCATCGGCATGACTGAAAGCGTAGAGTCAGCTGGCGTTGCCGTTGTCACCAGCGCGGTGACTCAAGCGGCTGGCTTCAACGCACGCCCCTGCATTGAAAAATACAGGGGAAGAAATTCAATCCTTCTTCGAGAACTGATACACCTCGTCAGCGTCGGCGCCCGTCGCGCGCTTGCCGAGACGCAAATCGCGATAAACCGCTGCCCGCATAATCAGCATGGTGACAACCGGAGCGGTCAGCAGCAGGAAAACCGCGATGATGATTTCATGGATCACCGGCCGTGACTGCAGCGCGCTGAAATACAGCATGGATGCCAGCAATATGCAGCCGGCACCCAGCGTGACCGTGATCGCAGGTCCGTGTATGCGTTGATAAAAATTTGGCAGGCGCATCAAACCCAGCGCGCCTATCAGGATGATGCCGCCGCCGAGTATCAGCAGCAGGGATACCGGCAATGCAGCCCAGGCGGGTATGTTTTCAACATTACTCATTCAATAATCTCCCCGCGCATCAGAAATTTGGTCAGCGCGATGGTGGAAACAAAACCGAGCAGTGCAATCAGCATCGCTGCCTCGAAATAAATCAGGCTGCCGAAGGTGATGCCCATCATCAATGCCAGCAGCATCGCGCACATCCACAAGGTGTCGAGTGCGAGCACTCGATCATGCGCAGTAGGGCCGATCAATAAGCGCACCGTGCAAAACAGCATTGCCAGCAAGATGCAGATGAAGGCGAAGCCGATCGACCATTGCAGTAGCGTCGTCATGCTGTCTTCTCCTGTTCAAAAATTTCAATCAAGGGCTGTTCGTATTCTGTCTTGATGGTATCTATCCACCATTGTTCGTCATGCAGATCGAATACATGCAGCGCCAGCTCATGCTTGTCCGGCAGAATTTCCACCCACACGGTTCCCGGCGTCGAATTGATCAGGCACGACAGCACGGCGAGTCCATAGGGATTGCGCATATCGAGCGGGATCTTGATGAACTGCGAGTTCAGTTTTCTGTGCGAGGTAAAAAGAATCAGGCTGCTGACGTTGAAGCAGGAGCGCACGATTTCGACCAACGCTTTCCCCAGCAAACGGAACAGCTTGAAAGGTTTTGCCACACGAGGATAAACCATTGGTTGCAGTGGTCTTGTCAGATGCGGCAACACTACTGCAAGGATGCTGCCTAATAACAGATGTGCCGGCTCCAGACTTTCATTCAGCAACAGCCAGAGCAGCAAAAGGGCGACAGACATGAAAGGCGAAGGCAGCCAACGTCTCATTTTGCACCGCCTTCTTGTTGAGGGGCGGGTACTACCGGTTCGCCCAGCACTTTATGAATATATTGGGTAGGTTGATGCAAGTCCTTGCTGGTACGCGCCAGATAATCGTAGGCCGGTCCGGCCTGGATGGTCAACGCTACGCACAACAGCAATAGCAGGCTGATTGGTGCGACTTCAGAAACATGCAGGCGTGGTGCCGCGATGGCGCCCGCAGCCCAGAAGGTCCGCACACCGAAGCGCAGCATGGAAATGATCGCGGCCAAACCAGACAGTACGATCAGTGCCATCAGCGTCCAGGTGTAAGGAGTAAGGACAGTATCTGCCGATTCAGGATTGAGCAATGCGTGGAACAGGCCGAACTTTGCGACGAAACCGGACAAAGGCGGCAAGCCTGTGATGATCAATGCGCAAGCGGCAAATGCCAGCCCCAGAAACGCCAGCGCCCCGGGAATGCCTACGCCGGCTGTTTCTTCCGGCGTCTCTTCAATCGCGAACGCTTCCATCGTCAGCGCCAGCATGCTGGCACCCGGTGAACGTATGCGTTCCACCAGTTCAATCAGCAATACGAAAGCTGCCATCGCCAGCGTCGATCCGATCAGATAATACAAACCGGCAGTCACCAGCGATGCCTGTCCATAGCCGATCACGGAAAGCAGCGTGCCGGAAGAAATGATCGCGCCATAACCCGCCATGCGTCCCGGGGTTTGGCTCGCCAGCATGCCGGCAGCACCGAACACGATGGTTGCCATGCCGCCCCACAACAATGCGTCGAAGCCAAAGCCGACGGCGGCGCTGGCATCGGAAGAAAACGCCAGCAACCATAAACGCAGAATCACATACGCACCGACCTTGGTCATCAACACCAGCATCGCGGCGACTGGCGGTGATGCGGCGGCATAGGTTGTCGGCAGCCAGAAGCCCAGCGGCCACATCGCGCTCTTGATCAGGAAGGCAATCGCGAGTATCGCCACGCCTATCTTCAACAAAATCAGATCGGTCGTATCTATCTCGACCAGACGCACCGCCAGATCCGCCATATTCATGGTGCCGGTGCTCGCATAAATCAGCGCAACGCCAATCAGGAACAATAGCGAGGCCGCCAGATTGACGGCGATGTATTGCATGCCCGCGCGTATGCGATTGGTGTTGTAGCCATGCAGTACCAAACCATAAGATGCCGCCAGCATGACTTCAAAGAACACGAACAGATTGAACAAGTCATGCGTCAGGAAGGCACCGTTAATTCCCATCAGCAGGAATTGGAACAAGGTGTGGAAGTGCACGCCGATCCGGCTCCAGCGCAACATTGAAAACAGCAATGCGGCCGCAGCCAGTACGGCGGTCAGCAATAACATCAACGAAGCCAAGCGGTCGGCGACCAAGGTGATACCGAACGGTGCCGACCAGTTGGCGGCAAGGTAGACGCCCATGCCCTTTGTCCACTGACCGCTATCAGTCAGATAGATCAGTGCGATTGCAACGGCGAGTTGCAGCAGCACGGAGCCAAGATTGACGATGAATTTGAATTGATGACGTTTTTCGTTAATCAGTATCAGCAATGCGCCGCACAGCAGCGGCAACAGTACCGGCAGGATGATCAGGTGTTGCATCCAATCGAGCTTCATTGATCAGGCTCCTCACCGTCAACGTGATCGGTGCCGGTCAAGCCGCGCGAACCTATCATCACGACCAGATACAAGGCAGTCGTCGCAAAGCCGATCACGATTGCCGTCAATACCAGTGCTTGCGGCAAGGGATCGCTGAACAGAGCAGGATCGGGCGCGCCAGCGCCCAACGTTAGCGGCGGACGATTTACCCACAACCGGCCCATGATGAAGATGAACAAATTGACTGCATAAGACATCAACATCAAGCCGGTCAGCACCTGAAAACTGCGTGGCCGCAAGATCAGCCAAATACCAGATCCGAACAGCACACCGATGGCGAGCGAGATAACAATTTCCATTAAATGACTCCTCGCTTGTTGACAGGTGTGTCGCTGGCACTGCCAGCTTGCGGACGACGACTACGTATGGATTGATGCGCCAGTGCGACCAGGATCAACATGGTGGCACCGACCACGACTACGAATACGCCAAGGTCGAAGAAGAACGCACTAGGGATATGAATTTCTCCCAATACAGGGAAGGTGACGTGCGCGGTATGACTGGTCAGGAAAGGATAGCCCAGCGCGACCGCACCGAGCCCGGTTGCGCATGCCGTGATCAAGCCGAAAGACAGCCAGCGCAGCGGACGCAGATGCAGGTGCGATTCGACCCATGTTGTACCGGCCAGCATGTATTGCACGATGATCGCAACAGCGAAGATCAAGCCTGCGACAAAACCGCCGCCCGGCAGATTGTGACCGCGCATGAAAAAGTACACGACGATCATGCCCATGAACGGCAGCAGAAAACGCAGATACACGGCAGGAATCATCAGGTAGCCGCTATCAACCTGTTCGGCCGGGGTTTGCTTTGCTGCCGGGTCGACGTTATTGAGTTGCTGTTCCGGCAGCACCATGCTTTCCGGCACGGGACGGAAGCGTCGCAACAATGCATAAACGGTCAAGGCGACGATTGCCAGCACGGTAATTTCACCCATCGTATCGAAGCCGCGGAAATCGACCAGCAGTACATTAACCACATTGCTGCCGCCGCCTTCCGGCAAGGCGCGCAGCAGGAAGAAGTCGCCTATGCTGCCCGGTTGCGGATGTGTCAGCACGATGTAACTGACAGCGGCAATACTCAGGCCGCCTATGATCGCCAGCGCCATATCGCGTGAACGGTGCAACCATACCGTGCGCGGTATCTGCATATTCAATTCGCGCGGCACCAGGCGTCGCGGCAGCCAGCGCAAGCCGAGCAGGATCAGCACTGTGGTCACGGTTTCCACCATCAATTGTGTCAAGGCCAGATCAGGCGCCGACAACCACAGGAAGGTCATGCTGACCACGGCGCCGGTGCCGCTGATCAAGATCAATGCAGCAAGTCGGTGATACTTCGCCTGCCATGCGGCCGCTACTGCGCAGGCGCAACCGATCAGCCACATCAGCGCAAATAGCGGATCGATGTCTGAAAATGAAATGTCGCCCAACACAGGTAGCGGTCGCACCAGTAACAGCGGCACTGCGATCATCGCCGCGATCACCAGGAATAATTGCGGTTGCAGGCGGCGCGTACCCAGCACCTTCACCAGTAATGCCGCGCCGGCAGACAAGCGCAACATCGTGCTCTCGTATGCTTGCGCGCCGCTCAATCGATGCAATACCGGTACGCGATCGCGTGACTGCAAGGTGAAGTATTTACGCAAGATGACATACAGCAGCACACCGCCGACGAGCGCGACAAAGCTCATTGCTAGCGGCAGATTGAAGCCGTGCCACATGGCCAGATCGTATTCCGGCGCACCATCACCCAGTACCGATACCACGGCGCTATCCAGAAACGGTTTGATGCTGATGCCGGGCGCGATCCCGACGATCAGGCAAAGCAGAACCAAACACTCAACTGGAAAACGCATCCAGCGCGGCGGCTCATGGGGTGTTTTCGGCAAATCCTGCGGCAGCTTGCCGAAGAACACGCTGATGAAGCGCAGGGAATAGGTCACGCTGAAAATACCCATCGCGGCCGCCGCATACGACATCCACCAGTTGTCGCTGCCGCCTACCAGTGCGGTTTCGGCAAAGAACATTTCCTTGGACAGAAAACCGTTCAGCAAAGGCACGCCCGCCATGGCGGCGCTGGCAACGATCGCCAGTGTCGCGGTAATCGGCAAGGCATGGCGCAATCCGCGCAAGACCCGCATATCGCGCGTGCCGGTTTCATGGTCGATGATGCCGGCCGCCATGAAGAGTGAGGCCTTGAAAATGGCGTGATTCACTGTATGGAAAATTGCCGCCACCATACCAAGCGGCGAACCGATCCCCAGCAAGACGACGATCAGCCCCAGATGGCTGATGGTGGAATACGCCAGCAAGCCTTTTAAATCGTGCTGAAAGATCGCGAACAAGGAACCGAGCAATAAAGTGCAGACGCCGGCGCCGGCGATGATCCAGGTCCATTCTTCGGTACCGGATAAAGCAGGCCAGAATCGCATCAGCAAAAACACACCGGCTTTGACCATCGTCGCTGAATGCAGATACGCGGATACCGGCGTCGGTGCTGCCATCGCATGCGGTAGCCAGAAATGGAAAGGGAACTGCGCACTTTTCGTCAAGGCTCCCAGCGCAACCAGTATCAGCGCAGGCAGGTACAAGTCATGCGCACGGATCAGGTCGCCAGCATCCAGCACAGTGTCCAGATCATAGCTGCCTACGATATGACCGATGATCAAGACACCGCACAGCAGGCACAGGCCGCCGGCGCCGGTAACGGTGAACGCCATACGTGCGCCACGCCGCGCATCGATACGATGATGCCAGTAGCCGATCAGCAAAAATGACGTGATGCTGGTCAGCTCCCAGAACACCACAAGCTGTATCAAATTGCCGGACAACACCACACCCAGCATTGCTCCCATGAACGCCAATAGAAAAGCGAAGAAGCGCGGTACCGGATCTTTCGGCGACATGTAATAGCGCGCGTACAGCACGACCAGCAAGCCCACGCCCAGTACCAGCATGACGAACAGCCACGCCAGCCCATCCATGCGTAACATGAATTCCACGCCGAACGCAGGCATCCATGCGGCTTGATAGCGTATGACCTCGCCGGCGCCGACTTGTTGATACAGATAGGCGGATACCAATAAGCCGAACAAGGCGACGCCACCAGCCAGAATGGATTCACGATTGCGCGCGGTGGCCGGCATGCATGCGGCGATCACGCTGCCCAGGAAGGGCGCGATCAAGATGGTGAGCAGCAATATGGATTCTGGAATTCTGTACATGCGCAGGGAGTCTTCAGGAAAAACGCTCAGCCGCTATCAGTAGAAATCAGCAGAGATCAGAAAATAAGGCTCGCATCGCATGGGCGCGAGAATTCTTGATTGATAAAAATATCTCCGCAATGTTCGGAGATGAGCGTATGACTTGCGTCGGTCACAGTCCAGGACTGGATATAACTCTCAACAACCAGACTAAAGGCCTGACAGGTTTGCGTTGAGTGCAATGCGTACAACGCATTGCGGTTTTGCTACTTAATACTGAAGCCTGATGCGCGTGCATCAGGTTTGCTTCAGCCAATATTATAAGGGCATGATGAAAATACGCGTGCAGAAAATCATGTGCGTATTTTCTTGACGATCTATTTTTACAGTGCGAGCGGTCCCAACACGCCGATCGCAATCGTCAGCAAGCCGATCGCCAGATTGACTGCGACCAGTTTGCGCATGGTTGCCATTGCCGCACCACCGGCTTTCCAGTCCTGCGCTGCGACTGCACGTTTCAGACGGCGATATGGGGCAAAAAATATATGCGCAAAGATCAGCATCATGACAACGCCGAGTACAAACATCAACATCACATGCAGTGGTGGTTTGCCCATGCCGGCCATCAGTGCCATACCGCTAGCAAAAATCAGTGTAATTGAAATCCACACCCACAAGAAAAATTTGGCAAATACGCCTGCCAGCAAAGTCAGACGTTGTGGCGGTTCCAGTGTCACAGCGACAACAGGGCGCAAAGCATTGTGGGCGAAGAACATGCCGCCGACCCACACCGTGAATCCTAGGATATGAAGAAATTTCGCGATGAGCATGGGATTTTCTTTGGGAAATGAATGTCGAGAGCCATAGAGTAGTCGATGGGCCGCAGATCGCAAAGCAGTTCAGGGCGATGCAGGCCGGCATCGATGTGGCGAGTAGGCGATAATCCCGGTTTGCGAAAATGAAGCAAAAGTTGCAGCAGTTGCAGCGCCAAGGCTGTGATTGCGATCTGGAGAATGAAATGCTGGGCTGGTTTGAAAAATTGTTGCATCCGTATCAGGAAGAAGTGCCGGCGACACCGCCGCACGGCTTCATTGCATTTGTGTGGGCATGTACCAAGGGCGCGCGCCGCTATATTTTGGCAATGACGGTCGTGACTGCAGCGACTGGTGCGTTTGAAGCATTGCTGTTTGCGATGATGGGCCGCATAGTCGATTGGCTGGCGCATGTGCCGCCGGAGTTGTTGTGGGAACAGGAAGGCGACAATTTGTTATGGCTGGCGGCCATCATCATGCTGAGCGTGGTGCTGGTTGCCTTGCAGACCTTCTTCAAGCATCAGACGCTGGCCGGCAATTTCCCTATGCAGTTGCGCTGGAATTTTCACCGGATGATGCTGAATCAAAGCATGGGCTTTTATCAGGATGAGTTTGCCGGCCGGGTTGCGACCAAGGTGATGCAGACCGCACTGGCTGTGCGCGATGTGTGCATGATCACCGGCGATATTCTGGTGTTCGTATTCATTTACTTCGTCACGCTGGTCAGCGTGGTCGGTACTTTCGATCGTTGGCTGCTGGTACCGTTTTTGACCTGGGCATTTTTCTATCTGTGTGCCTTGCGTTATTTCGTGCCGCGTCTGAGCAAGGTGTCGCGCAAGCAGGCTGATGCGCGCTCGTTGATGACGGGCCGCATCACCGATGCGTACACCAATATCAGTACCGTCAAACTGTTCTCGCATGCAGGTCGCGAAGCCGGTTACGCACGTAGCGCGATGAAGGAATTCATGGTGGCGGTGCACGGCCAGATGCGTCTGGTCAGCGGTTTTGAAATCGTCAATCACAGCCTCAGCATGTTGCTGATACTTGGCACCGCCGGTGCCGCCTTGTGGCTATGGACGATGGGCCAGATCGGTGTCGGCGCAGTCGCTGCGGCGACGGCGATGGCACTGCGTCTGAATGGCATGTCGCATTGGGTGATGTGGGAGATGTCGTCCCTGTTCGAGCAGGTAGGCACAGTGCAGGATGGCATCAATACGCTGTCACGCGTACACGCAGTGACCGATGCCGCCGATGCGATACCTTTGCAGGTAAGCAAGGGCGAATTGAAATTCGAGCAGATCGGTTTTGCCTACGGCGGCACGCGGTCCGTGATTGATCATATGGACCTGACGATACGTCCGGGCGAGAAAGTCGGCCTGGTCGGTCGTTCGGGCGCGGGCAAATCGACGATCGTCAATTTGCTGCTGCGCTTCTACGATCTGGAGTCCGGCCGTATTCTGGTCGATGGACAAGATATCGCGCACGTTACGCAGAACAGTCTGCGCGCACAAATCGGCATGGTGACGCAAGACACTTCGCTATTGCATAGGTCGGTACGCGATAACATCCTGTACGGTCGTCCGGATGCCAGCGACGCCGACATGATAGATGCCGCGAAACGGGCAGAGGCCCACGATTTCATCCTGACCTTGAGCGATGCAAAAGGGCGCACCGGCTACGATGCGCACGTCGGCGAGCGGGGCGTCAAATTATCCGGCGGTCAGCGCCAACGGATAGCCATTGCACGCGTGATGCTGAAGGACGCACCGATTCTTTTGCTCGATGAAGCGACCAGTGCTCTCGACTCGGAAGTCGAAGCTGCAATTCAAACCAGCCTGTACGAACTGATGGAAGGCAAAACCGTGGTGGCGATTGCGCATCGTCTGTCGACAATTGCGGCGATGGATAGATTGATCGTGCTGGACAAAGGCCGCATCGTTGAGCAGGGTTCACATCGCGAATTGCTGCAACAAAATGGCTTGTATGCGCGCTTGTGGGCGCATCAGAGTGGCGGCTTCCTGGGTGAGGAAGCAGACGACGAACAGTTGACCGTCAATGTCTGATTGTTCTGTTGAATGAAAAAATGCCCTTGCGTGTATCGTGCAAGGGCATTTTTATTTCAGGTTCGACAGGCTTGTGGCGAAACACCTAGACGCGATTCTTCACCAGTAACAATGCAACCAGCGTCAAGGCCGCAGCGCCTGACAGGTAAAAACCGACATAGTGCAAACCATAATTTGTCGCCAGCCATGTCGCGGCGTACGGAGCCAGTGATGCACCAAAAATTCCGCCGAGGTTGAAGGTTAGCGACACGCCGGTATAGCGAATTTCAGCAGGGAAGAGTTCGGACAGCATCGTACCTAGCGGGCCATACGTCATTCCCATCAGTGCCAGACCCAGCGACAGAAATATCGTCACGCCGATCACGCTGTCTGCGACAAACATGGGCGCAATCAACAGGCCGAACAGGATCATGCCTATAGTCACCAGAATCATCGTGATGCGACGGCCATATTTGTCGGCCAGCAAAGCGGAGACAGGGATGGTCAGTGCGAAGAAGACGACGGCAAACAATTGCAGAATCAGAAATTGCTGGCGTGAATAGCCGAGCGCCGTCGTCCCCCAACTCAATGCGAATACCGTCATCAGGTAAAACAACACAAAAGTTGCGAGGGCGATGATGGTGCCTAACACCAGCATGCGACCATGCTCGCTGAATACGGTTGCCAATGGAATCTTGACGCGCTCTTCCTTGTCCAGCACTTTCTGGAACGCGGGCGTTTCAGTGATTTTCAAGCGCACGTACAAACCGACCAGTACCAGCACGGCGCTGGCAAGGAAGGGGATACGCCAGCCGTAGCTGAAGAATTGTTCATTGGTCAGCGTTTCGCCTAGTACCAGGAAAATTCCACCGGACATGAAGAAGCCCAGCGGTGCCCCCAGTTGCGGAAAGCAGCCATACCAGGCGATCTTGCCCGGCGGCGCATTTTCGGTTGCGAGCAATACCGCCCCGCCCCATTCGCCACCCAGACCCAAGCCCTGCCCGAAGCGGCACAAGGCCAGCAGCAAGGGGGCGACTGTGCCGATCGCAGCATAGGTCGGCAGCAGGCCGATTGCTACCGTCGAGATCCCCATCGTCAACAGCGCAGCAACCAGCGTGGCCTTGCGTCCTATGCGATCGCCATAATGGCCGAACACTGCGGAGCCGATGGGACGCGCGAAAAACGCAATGGCGAACGTCGCCAGTGATTGCAGCATGGCCGCAGTCGGACTGGAGGATGGAAAAAACAGCGTAGGAAAAACCAGCACCGCCGCAGTGGCGTAAATGTAAAAATCAAAGAATTCGATCGTGGTGCCGATCAGGCTGGCAAACAGGACGGTACTTGGTGAATTGATTTTCTTGGCGCCAGCATTCAGATCGTTCATTGCTGCTTTCCCTCATTCTTTGATGTGTGCTGGTATATCTGCTCAATATTGACGCACAGCGTATGTCTCGCTTGTGGCATGAACAGAAGTAATGCAGCAAGTCACGATTGCTATATTTCTTCTTGAATCGGTACATCGCTGCCCGCAGCAGTATAGGGGATATCCGTCTTGGCGGCATCTCCGGCGATGTGTGCAAACCGATGTGATCAGGTCTTGGGATGGGAAGCAGGAAAATCGTGCGTGAGGCTGAATGCTTAGCTGTTGTCTCCGGCCTGACGCACATGAACGAAAAGAGGCCGCGTCAAATAAGACCTGCCCACCCCGCAATAACATTCTCGGGGTGGGCAGGTATCAATGGAAACAGTACGTTCAGTGCATCATCGATATACCAGAACCGGTATCGTGCTGTGGACGAGAACTTTTTGAGTTTCGCTGCCGATTAACAATCCCTGAATACCCTTGCGACCATGTGATGCCATGGTAATCAAATCACATCCATGATCATTGGCTGCCTGAATGATGGCTTCGTAAGGATGATCGCTGGTTGCATGAGCGGCGGTAAACGGCACGCCAGCCGCTTTGGCTTCTTGTTCAATTACGTCCAGAAATTTCCTTGCCTGAGTCAATCCGAATTTGGTGAAATCCTCACTTGTATCGGTCAACATTTCGGCCTGCAATGTGACGGTGTGATATTCCGGTATCACATACAGCCCCGTTATCTTGGCGCCGAGTGCGCGGGCCAAAGACACACTTTGTTGAATGGCTTGTTCAGACAGGGACGAACCATCCGTGGGGAGCAGAATATGCTTGAACATTTTTATTCTCCGCTTGTATTGGTATTTTCAGTCTAGGGGGTGGGCGACTGTTTTTCAATGCGGGAATTGATTATATTGTGCTGCACCGCAAGAGCGCATCTGAGAGTGCAAGGCAGGGTAAGGAAAGATGCTGGTCGGCATTAAAGCATGCCGGCCTATCTCTTTCCGGAAGCCGCTTTTCTATTTGGATTTTTCAACAAAGATCGTAATTTCTTTGCTGGAGATGTAATACGGAATGTGCATGTGATTGGCAAACAACAAGCGCAAAGTGTGCTTGCCGGCGGGCAGATCGAGCAGGGTTTCAGTCTCGCCGCTGCCAAAGTGCTTGTAATGCTGATTGGCATATTCGCCTGGCTTGTCGAAAGGAATCGCTGCCTTGATGTCAACCGGCAGCGGCATGTCGATCAGGATGTGATGGTGGCCGGTATTTTGAATGTTTCCTGCAGCCACTGGCGATACACCCATGCCGGTTACGGCAAACGCCACGCGAAATGGTGACTTTACGCGGTCGCCATCTTTGATGTTGACGAAGTAGGCGAGTTTTTCACCAACAGGAAAAGGGCGCGTGCGATCCGCCGCACTGGTGGTGCTGATGATGGAGTCGGTATCGACTTTTTTGTCGGCAGGCGATTTTTTTATGTCTTCAGCGGCATGGCTAAAATCGCCAATACTGCAGGCCAACATCAAGCCGGCGATTGACAAGAAATTTCTGGTTTTTGCAGTGATGGCATTGTTTGCAAGCGCAAAAATGGATGAGTGCTTCATGCTGTCCTTGGTGTGGGTAAGTACAAGACTATGCATCTCCGTGAAGATGCATAGTTTTGATCCTTGACGGTCAATGCGAGTCTGCTACCGCTATTGCATTCACTACTGATTTTTGACGCCGGTTGTAACCCCATGCGCCTGCTGATCTGCGTGGTAACTTGACCTTACCATCGCACCAACTGCTGCATGTGCAAAGCCCATCTTGTACGCTTCTTCTTCATACATCTTGAAGGTGTCGGGATGCACATAACGACGTACCGGCAAGTGGTCGCCGCTAGGCATCAGGTACTGGCCTATGGTCAGCATGTCGACGTCGTGAGCGCGCATGTCGCGCATGACTTGCAATACTTCTTCATCGGTTTCGCCTAGGCCGACCATGATGCCGGATTTTGTCGGCGTGTTTGGATGCAGCGCCTTGAAGCGCTTCAGCAAGTTCAGCGAATATGCGTAATCGGAACCCGGGCGTGCTTCCTTGTACAGGCGCGGCGCGGTTTCCAGATTGTGGTTCATTACGTCTGGTGGCGCGAGATTCAGAATTTCCAGTGCTTTATCCATGCGACCGCGGAAGTCCGGCACCAGAATTTCAATCCGTGTGTTCGGCGACAGTTCGCGTACGCGGCGTATGCATTCGGCGAAATGGCCTGCTCCGCCATCGCGCAAATCATCGCGATCGACTGAAGTGATAACGACATAACTCAGACGCAAGGCGGCGATGGTTTTTGCGAGATTCTCGGGTTCGTTCACATCGAGCGGATCGGGGCGGCCGTGGCCGACGTCACAGAACGGGCAGCGACGCGTGCACTTGTCGCCCATGATCATGAAGGTCGCAGTGCCTTTGCCGAAGCATTCGCCTATGTTCGGGCAACTGGCTTCTTCGCATACCGTCACCAGATTATTGGCGCGCAGGATGTCTTTTATTTCGTAGAAGCGGGTTGACGGCGATGCGGCTTTGACGCGTATCCAGTCCGGCTTTGGCAGTCGCTCCATCGGCACTACCTTGATCGGGATCCGTATGGTTTTGGCTGAGCCTTTTTGCTTTTCGCTCGGATTGTAAGCAGGGGCTGCGGAGGATTCTGGAGTGGTATCGATCGTCATTGGGCTGGTCGCTCTTGGTCAGATGTTGCCATGACAGCGCAGGGTGCAGCGCTGGATAACAACGCGTGGCGCTGACGTTCGTCTTTGCCACGATAAAAATGGATGCAAGGGGTAAAACGGTAATTCAAATCAGTAAAACAGATGTGATGCCGAATGCTTGTGCTGCAGTTATCTGGACAGGCTGCGCGTCAATTTTTCAGCCAGCGCATCTTGCACGGCACTTAATGTTGCGTGCGCACCCAGACTTTGCATGTCTATCGTGGCCAAACCTTCATAACCGCAGGGGTTGATCCACGAAAACGGCGTCAAATCCATCGCGACATTCAGCGATACGCCGTGATAGGTGCAGCCGTTGCCACGTATCTTCAAACCGAGTGCGGCGATTTTCGCACCTTGCAGCGGGCCATCCGACAGGTAAATGCCGGGCGCACCTAGCTTGCGCTCACAGGCAAGATTATACGCCGCCAGCGTATCGATCACCGCCTGCTCGATTTTGTTGACCAGTTCGCGCGCAAAGATGCGGGCGTCGGCTTGATTGCGTCGCAAATCCAGCAGCAGATAAATGATCACCTGACCGGGGCCGTGATACGTGACTTCACCGCCTCTATCAGTTTGTACAACCGGAATGTCGTGCGCGTCGAGTATGTGCTCAGGATCGGCCGCCAGCCCTAGAGTGAAGACCGGCGGATGTTCAACTATCCACAATTCATCGGCAGTGTGCGAGGTGCGTGCATCGGTAAATGCGCGCATCGCGGCAAACGTGATGTCGTAGGATTCCCGACCCCGTTGCAGAACGAGCGGACGATGAAGTGCAGTTGCAGTCATTGCGCTGGAGCTGATTACAGCACCACCTTCACCATCGGGTGCGACGACAGCTCACGATACAAATTATCTAGTTGTTCGCGGCTGGTCGCGCGCACGGTGACGGTCAGCGCCAGATAATTGCCGCCCGAGGATGGACGCATTTCCAGTTTGCCTGCGTGAAATTCCGGATCGTGCAGCGTCACCAGCTCCACGATGGTTTGGGCGAATTGATCCTGCATCGCTCCCATGATTTTGATAGGGAAGTCGCTCGGATATTCGATCAGGCTTTCACTCGGGTCAATTGGTTTGGTCAGATCGATTGGTTTTTTCGGTTCAGTCATGATGATGTTCTCTGTGGTTGCCGAGTCGCGCAACGGTCAATAGTGTGCGTGAGTGATGGTGTGAGTCGCGTAGATTTTCACGCAATTTTCGCCGCTTGGTAAGCGGCATATAACTTTTTATATATGGGGCCGGGTTTGCCGTTTGCTATGGTGTGGCCATCAATCGACACAACCGGCAGCACTTCCTTGGACGCCGAAGACAATAATACTTCGTCGGCAGCAAAAACTTCTGCACGAGAGATGCGTTGCGTCTTGAACGGAATGTGGTCGGCGGCGCACAACTCTTCCATCAAACCATAGCGTATTCCTTCCAGAATCAGGTTGTCGCGCGGCGCACCGATCAGGCTGCCATCCTTGACTACCCACACATTCGAGGCCGACCCTTCCGTCAGAAAGCCGTCACGAAACTGTATTGTTTCATTCGCATCATTGGCCGCAGCGTTTTGTGCGGCGAGTACATTGCCTAGCAGCGAGATGGATTTTATTTCACAACGCAGCCAGCGCTGGTCTTCCATCGTGACGCAGGCCACGCCCTGCTCACGTGTGCTTGCAGGGATCGGTATCAGCGGATTGCTCATGATAAAGACGGTCGGCGTCGGCTCGCTGTGCGGGAAGGCATGCACGCGCGGGGCAACGCCGCGCGTGACTTGAATATAGACGAGTTGATCGGCTGCCGGTTGCAGGCGCACGACTTCGTCGATCAGCTCCAGCCATTGTCGCTCGCTGTGCGGATTGACGATGCTGACGGCAGCCAGGCCACGAAACAGGCGTGCCAGATGCTGGCTGGGCCGGAACAATGTGCGGCCATACACCGGGATGACTTCGTATATGCCGTCGCCGAAAATAAACCCTCTGTCCAGCACAGGAACTTTCGCTTCGGAAAGCGGGGTCAGCGTGCCGTTCAGGTATACGAAGGGGTCGTCCATGGCTGTTCGAATCGCGGTTGAAGCAGTGATTTTGGCATAAACGCACCCGACGCGCGTTGAAAACCTTGCAACCTGCATCAGGCGGGAGACTAAAAACGCAGCGGCCAGAAAGGCGCTAACGCCAAGCACAAAAGAAAAGCGGCACATTCAAGTTGATTGAATGTGCCGCCGATGACGCGCGCAGTTGCCAGCGCGTCATGCAAATAAGTCTGACAGTATCAATGTATCCACAAACGTATCGAATCGAGTGCACGACCGAACAGGCCGGCTTGCGCCACTTGTTCCAGCGCCAGTACCGGCAATTCGGCGATGACTTTATTGTCAGCCGACATCACCTTGACGGTGCCGACCTGACTGTTCTTGTCTATGGGCGCGACCAATGGATCCTTGCGTGAAAGCAGGGGTTTGATTTTTGCGCCCTGGCCTTTCGGTACCGTCACATACACATCACGTGTAAAGCCGATCTTGATGCTGTTTTGCGAACCCTTCCAGACATTCGGGGTGGCGATCGCCACATTTTTTGCATACAGTTTGACCGTGTCAAAATTCTGGAAACCCCAGTTCAACAGCTTCTGGCTTTCCTGCGAGCGCGCCTGATCAGAGTTGGTGCCGATGACGACCGAAATCAAACGACGTTCATGCGTGCCGTTCGGACGTTTTGCGGTCGAGATCAGACAGTAACCGGCTTCTTGCGTATGGCCAGTCTTCATGCCATCCACACTAGGGTCCAGCCATAGCAAACGGTTGCGATTGGCTTGCTTGATCTTGTTGTAAGTGAATTCTTTGGTTGAATAGATTTTATAAAACTCTGGATGATCGTTCACCAGATGAGTCGCCAGTATCGAAAGATCGCGAGCGGTCGAATAATTGTTCGGACTAGGCAAGCCATGCGAATTCGAGAAGCGGGTGGACTTCATGCCCATGCGTTCCGCTTCGCGATTCATCAGTGTCGCGAATGCTTCTTCAGTGCCGGCAACCGCTTCCGCCAATGCCACAGCAGCATCATTACCCGATTGCACGATCAAGCCATACAGCAAATCATTGACCGACACAGGGACGCGCGGTTCGATAAACATCTTCGAGCTTTCGGCATCAACCTTCCATGCATTGGTCGAGACGGTGATCATCTGATTCAGACTGATGCGTTTTTCCTGGATGGCGGAAAAGGCAACATAGGCGGTCATCAATTTGACCAGCGATGCTGGCTCGATGCGCATGTCCGCTTCGTTCGATGCCAGTACCTGGTTGCTGGTTGAGTCCAGCAACAGCCACGATTTGGCGGCGATGGTCGGCGCCGGAATGGCTTGTGCAAAAGACGTCTGTGCCCATGTGTTGCTGGTGACTGCGGCGGAAAGTGAGAAGACGGTGGCTGCGATGACCGCAAATAATTTTTTCATAAGACTTTGTATTAAGCGCACGCGGTGACCATGCCGATCATGCATATGCTGATTGAAGAAAGGGTAATTATAGACTTGCGGCCGTTGGACGGACACAGATGGGAACAAGTTCCATCATCGTCGCCACAATGCGATGACATGATTTTTGATGTGATGCAGCTTGCGGCCGAAGAAATGATCTGCGCCCGGCACCACGATTACCGGCAGATCCTGCGGGCGGGCCCACTCAAAGACATTCGTCAATGGAATCGTTTCATCGAACTCGCCATGAATCAGGATGGTGTCGGCCGGCACGTCAGGCAAAGGCCATTTTCCCGGTGCAGAGCCGACCAGCACTAGTCGTTCGGCCGGCGTTCCCTGTTCTTCCAGGCGCTTTTGCAATTGGGTTTGTACGAAAGTGCCGAAAGAAAATCCGGCCAGCGCGAACGGCATATCCGGATATTGTTCACGCATGTGTGCCAGCAGCTGTGCCATGTCGTCGGTTTCGCCTACACCTTCATCGTAGGCACCTTCGGACGTACCAACACCGCGGAAATTCATGCGCACAGACACGTAGTTCAGCGCAACGAATGCGCGCGCCAGCGTATGCACGACCTTGTTATCCATGGTGCCGCCGAACAGCGGATGCGGGTGCCCGATCAGCGCGATGCCGCGCGGTGTTGCGTCGGGAAGATCCAGCGCGCATTCCAGCGCACCGGCTGCACCTTGCAAGGAAAAGCGTTGGGTTTGGGCGTTCATTTTTTATATTGATTGATGAAAGGCTGTAGTGCTGATTTGCAGTGCAAGTAGTGTGCTTCGAATATCGCTGAAGAAACTAGATTTTCAGGCGCGTCACAATTTTTCCGCCGACCAGATGTTCGTCGATGATCTCATCGATGTCGTGATTGTCGACATAGGTGTACCACGTGCCTTGCGGATAAATCACGAGTACCGGACCTTCTTCGCAGCGGCCGAGGCAGCCGGATTGGTTGACGCGCACATCGCCGCTGCGGCTCAAGCCCAGTTCCTTGACGCGTGCCTTCAAGTGTTGCTGCGCGGCTTGCGCACCTTTTTCGGCACAACATTCGCGGCCATCGTCGCGTTGATTCATGCAAATGAAAAGATGCTGGCCAAAATGTTGTTTGTCTTCTGTCATCACGGTGCTCGCTTCAAAGACCGGAATGATACACCCGCATCATTTTCGTTTCACGCGATGGCTCGCATGCAGCAAGAACCATAGCGCGGCAGCTGGCCACAGCAAGGATAGAAATTGTGCGGCGCCATTGAAGTTGAGGAATTTTCCCTGCATCCAGGTTTCCAGCGTGGCAACGAAATAAGGATTGGTCGGTGCCAGGTTGATCACGATGAACGCCGCAATCAGCAGCGCGACGGCACTGCGTCTTTGCGTGGACGATGGCAGGAAGGCAAAGCCGGTCATCAATCCCAGTCCCAGCAAGACGCCGCCTTGCGCGCCTGGCGTGATCCAGGTAAAGGCGTTTTCCGGCGTAAAGAAGAGGGCGGTCGAAAGCGATTTGACGGCCAGCGCCGCCGCCAGCAAAGCAAACAGCAGAAGCACGCGCGGCGCCTTGTCGCGCAACATGCAGAGAAACGCCAGCATGGCGCCAGTCATGCTCAGGGCGGTAATGATGGCTTCGGCCAGCCAGTATTGTTCAACCGAAAATTGCACGCCATTGCGCAACCAGCTGCCCAGATCGATAGGCGCTTCCAGCAGCATGGATAACCAGTCTGACAAGATCGGCAGAATTTGCCCGTTGCCGAACAAATAGCTTTGCGGATAAATCTGTGCCAATGGCCACAGTGCAAAAATGATCAGGCCGCGACTGGCTTGTGCCGAAAACCAGCGCTGTCTGTAATAGCGCAAGCGGCTGCGTTCCAGCACCAGATGGCTGCTGGCACTGCCGATCACGGCACCTATCAATGCACCCGCACTATTGGTAACGAAATCCAGATTAGAGGCGACGCGATTCGATAGCAGGGTTTGGGTTGCCTCCATCGAGCCGGACAAAATCGTGCCTAAAAGTAGTGCGAGTACAACGGCAGCAGTGCGACGAATGGTGGGGTGTAGCGAAAATACAGTCAGGATGCCTAGCGGTACGTAGCCGAGTACATTGATGGCAACGTCGAAACCGGTCCAGTAGCGCGGCCATCCTGCAAGCAGATAGGTTTCTAGCGGCAACCCCATGCTTTGCCAGCCTGTAAAAGGATACAGGCTGGCATAGATGATGAGCAGTAGATATGCCAGTAGCGCGCCGCGCGAGAATGGCGACGCTTGCGGCGTCGGCGCGAGCGGTGGCAGCGGGCTTATTTCTTCGGCGGCAGTGTCGCTAACCATACGGCCATTTCATTGATGATTGCATCACTTGCCGCAGCCAGTGCAACGGCACCGCCTTGCGCATCGGCGCTGGCGGCTGGAACCTGCTTCACAAACATTTTTTGCGCGCGCAGGATGCGGCCATCGAATACTGAAGCACGCATCGCGATATTGCCACTGCTTAGTCCGGCGCTATCGAAGCCTTGCGAAAAATCATCGGCTTCGATGCGCAAGATTGGCAGGTTGACTGCGCCATCCGATGCAGGAACCACCACGCCGCCGGCTTGCGACAGGCGCGACTTCAGACGCAATAGAAATAATTGGGCGGGCGCCATCGTCCATTTGCTGGCTGAATACGGCCGCGGTTGCAAATCGTTGGCGTAATTGAGTCTGTAAAACATGGCCTGGCTATCGAGCCAGGTCGGTGCCTTGATATCGGCAATACTGATGGCCGGCAAGGATGCACCTGCATGCACAGTAGTCTGTCCGCGTAGCGGACCCAGATCGAAAAGAGCGGTGGATTGCGGGCTGGTCGCGCATGCGGTGAGCAGCAAGCTGCTACCTAATATGAGTACAGCGGTGAGCACAGTGGTGTGCGCGGTCAAAAATCGGCGGGGTAGGTTTTTCATCGTAAGCCTTGAGCAATATTTTATTTACCTGCAGGTGCGCTGAAGCCGGCTTCGCCCGGTCCTGGCTGTGCGGGGCTGGCGCCAAACAAGATGCTTTGCGGCTGCTGATTGAGTGTTTCCAGTGTGCGATTGAGCGCGCGCATGGTGGTGCGGGTTTCATCGATCAGCGGTACGACTTCATATTCCACGGTAGAAGCAGCCGAGCCGATATTGTCGACTGCGCCGTTGAAGCCGTTCAGTGCGCCATCCGGTCCATTCAAGCGCGTCGTGAATTCATTCAGGTTGCCGGTCAGGCGGGTTGCGTCGTCGGACAATTTATTGAGCGATAGCAACACGTTATCTGCTTTCAACGTCAATGCCGGCAATTTGCTCAAGGTCGGTTCCAACTGATCCGAGATAGTGCCTACCTTGTTTGCCGCGCTGCTGACATCCTTGAAGGCCGCCAGAATATCTTTCTGATTTTCATCCGATAACAAGGTGTTGATCTTGCCTATCGTGGCCTCGGTTTGCTTGAGTATTTCCAGTCCGCGCATCTGCAAGGTATCGAGGAAACCAGGACGCAATTCTATGCGTGCGACTTTTTTGCTGGTTGATGGCAGCAAGACAGGCTTGCTGCCATCGTCGTCCAGTTGTACATAAGCGAGGCCAGTGACGCCTTGATAATTAAGGACGGCAAAGGTCGATTGTGTGATCGGCGTATCTTTCGATACGCTGAAACGAATCAGGATCTGGCCGGGTTTTTGCGGATCGAACAAGACCGCGTCCACACGGCCGACGTCCAGCCCGCGATAGCGCACACCGGCTTGTGGATTCAGGCCCGGCACCGAAAGGGTGGTGGCGATTTCATACGGGACGCGTTCTACCCGATCGCGGTTGAACCAGAGTGCGATAAACACGGCAGCGATCAATAAAACGATCGTGAAAATACCAGCCAGCAAGGCATGCGCTTTATTTTCCATAATGGTTATTCACATTGTTCACGATGCATGATCCTGATGATGTTGCGGTTGACTTTCCTGACGCTTTTCTTCGTTGCGATCCGACTGACTTTCCTGCGCATCGGGCATCGCTTCGATGGCGCGCAAGCCACGCTCGCCGCGGAAAAACGTTTCAATAAACGGATGCTTGAACTCGACCACGTTGGCTGGTTCGCAATAAGCGATGATGTGTTTGTCGGCGAGCACGGCGACGCGCGATGAAAGCGAAAAAAGCGTATCCAGATCATGCGTGACCATCACGACCGTCAAGCGCATTTCATCGTGCAAGGTGCGGATCAGGTCGACAAAACTTTCTGATGCATTCGGGTCCAGTCCGGCAGTTGGTTCATCGAGAAACAGCAACTCCGGTTCCAGCGCCAGCGCGCGCGCGAGGGCCACGCGCTTGATCATTCCGCCGGATAAATCAGATGGCATCTTTAACGCATGCTCGGGACCGATGCCGGCCATTTGCAATTTCAATAGTGCGGCTTCGCGTATCAATTGTTTCGGCAGTACGCGCAATTCACGCATGGGTTGCGCCACGTTGTCGAATACGGTTAATGACGAGAACAGCGCGCCGTGCTGGAACAGCATACCCCAGCGGTTGCGTAGTTTTTGCAGCTCTTGCTGGCTGATTTTGTTAATGTCTTCGCCGAAAACGCGCACCGTACCACTCGCCGGATGATTCAGCCCCAGCATCTGCCGCAACAATACTGTTTTGCCTGAGCCCGAGCCACCCACCAGTGAAACGATTTCACCCTGATTGATGGTCAGGTTCACATTTTCATGGACCACGACATCGCCGAATTGCGTGCTCAGATTTTCAATCTGGATGATGGGTTGCGTGCTTGCCTCTGCAGCGGGACAGTCGCTCACGCTGCCGGGTACATGTATTGGCGTTTTTTCCATTAAAACCCTACTCCGGTAAAAATGATGGCAAACACTGCATCCGCCAGAATCACGATGGTGATCGCACTGACGACTGAAATGGTGGTGCCTTCACCCAGACTTTCTGTATTCGGTTTTATCCGCAAGCCAAAATGACAGGCGACCAGGGCAATCAGTCCGCCGAACACGACGCCCTTGCCCAAACCTATCCAGTAATTTGCGAGCGGGACGGCATCCGGCAATTCGCGGATAAAGTATTTATACGACAAACCCAGTTCCAGATTGGCCGCCACCATCCCGCCTATCAAGGCCATCGCATCGGTCCACACTACCAGCAAGGGCATGGCAATTGCCAGTGCAATAACTTTCGGCATGATCAATCGATAACCATGCTGCAAACCCATGACCAGCATGGCATCCAGTTCTTCGTTGACGCGCATCACGCCGAGTTGCGCCGTGATCGATGACCCTGAACGGCCGGCCACCAGAATCGCTGCCAGCAAGGGGCCGAGTTCGCGTATCACGCTCATGCCCAGAATGTTGACGAGAAACACATCGCCGCCAAACTGATGCAATTGTTGTGCCGATAAATAAGACAACACCACGCCGATTAAAAATCCCACTAGCGCGGTAATTCCCAGCGCCTGATAGCCGGTATGGAAAATATTGGCAGAAATTTCTTTCCACGGGCCGCGTGCAGGTTCTTTTGCGAAGCGACCGAGATCCATCACCAACTGGCCGATCAGGCTGACGAAGCCGATCAGATGATCCAGCATCCTGTGCTTGAGCTGCAGCAAGGAAGTTGGTGCATACCAGTAGATTTTGGGCGGCTTCTTTAAAGTCAGCGTGCCGGTTTCTTCCAGACGGCGGAAAAAATCTTCATGTTGCGGTACCAGTATTAATTGTGCCGGACGTTTCTTGCCCCATGCATCCCATAATAATTGGGCGCCTATGTAATCCAGCGCCAGCACTTGCGACAGATCCCAGCGTACCTGGTCGCCTGCTTTGCACGCGGGGCGCAGCGCAGCGGTGATGGTTTGCATCGTATTGCCTTCGGCCAGTGCGCGAACCTGCCACGATCCGGCTAGCGTGGCGCTGCCATTGTCGTCCGGTGTATAGCTGAGTGTGGGAGATGCATCGTTGGGCATGCGGGAAGTGTAAGGGAGAAACGCCCAGGCGTCACGTACGGCACCGCACATCCGCCAGCGGCATTCGCACTGGATTGGTTCCGCCCTTGTAGTCATCCCGCTACAATGCGCACATGACATTGACTACCTCCGCGCAAAACCTGACCGCATTGTGCACACCGGACGCGCAACATATTGCTATTCGCATCGTTGCCGAGACCGGTTCGACCAACGCCGACTTGCTGGCCGAGGTGGCTCGCCTTGATGGCCCGGCCCTGTTATGGGCCGAATCACAAACTGCGGGCAAGGGGCGGGCCGGGCGCAGCTGGCACTCGTCAGCGGGTGCTACGCTGACATTCTCGCTCGCGTGGAAATTTTCCTTGCCGCTGCAGGCGCTGGCAGGTTTGTCGCTTGCAATCGGCGTCGTCGTGGCGGAAACCCTGGCATCGTTCGGTGTAGAGGCGCGCTTGAAGTGGCCGAACGATGTACTCAAGGACGGCGATAAACTGGCCGGCATTCTGATTGAAACGGCGATGGATAAGACAGATCGCTCATCGATCTGGACGGTCATCGGCATCGGTATTAATCTCGCGCAGGCATCACAACTGAGCCAACAGATCGGGCGCGCAGTGGCGGAGGCTCCTGAACTGCTGGCGCAACGCGAGCTCGTGATGGCCGCTTTGCTGAATCGATTCAGTATTGCGTTGCCGGCATTTGCGCAAAACGGATTCAAGGAATTTGCGGCCGCGTGGAATGCGCTGGATGCCTATGCCGGACGTACTGTGAATATTCTCGATCAGGGAAAAATTCTATATGGCGGAGCAGCAGCTGGCGTCGACGATAGCGGCCACCTGTTGCTGAATACCGCACAAGGTCGTATTGCGATAGTCGCCGGCGATGTATCGCTGCGAGTTGCATAAGAATACACAGAAGAATATACGGAGGAATAAGGCGATGCTGTTATTGGTAGACGCAGGGAATACGCGTATCAAATGGGCGGTGGTTGATAGCGCGCACACGCCGACGCCAGGTAACTGGCATGCGTCCGGCAGCGTGGCGCACACCGACGCTGCGCAACTGGTGCAGGCATGGCGTCAGTTCAAGATAGAACGCATCCTGTTATCGAACGTGGCCGGCGCGGCGATGCGTGACGAGCTGGAAAAAATAGTGGCGCGCCTGACTGGCATCAAGCCGGTCGCGATGGAATGGTTTCAATCCGTGGCTGCGCTGGCTGGCATACGCAATCAATATCTGCATCCGACGCAACTGGGCAGCGACAGGTTCGCCGCAGTCATAGGCGCGCATGCCTTGTTCCCGAATCGGCATCTGGTCGTCGCGACTTGCGGCACCGCGACCACGATCGATGCGGTGCATGCAGATGGTGCGTTCATTGGCGGCATGATTCTGCCTGGCCTCGGTTTGATGGCATCCTCGCTGGCAAAAAATACTGCGCAACTGCCCGAAGTCGCCTTGCATGCAAAAGCGTCGCAACCGTTTGCCGATCATACCGAGGCGGCGATCGTTAGCGGGTGTCTGGCGGCGCAGGCGGGGGCGATCGAACGTGCGGTGGCTGCCCATGCAAACGCGCATCCGAACGATGAGGTTTGCTGTATTCTGGCTGGCGGCGCAGCGGATCTGATTGCGCCACAGCTATCGATTGCCTGCCAGCGCATCGATAATCTGGTGTTGATCGGTTTGCATACTGTGGCAACTCACACTCTACCAACATGCTAAAAATTCTGTTCGGCTTACTGTTAGTGATCAACGGCGGCTTGTTTGCCTATCAGCAGGGCTATCTGGATACTTTGTCGCCGCCGAGCCGCGAGCCATCCAGGCTGACGCAGCAACTGAATGCGGACAAACTTCAGCTGATTCCGGCGACAGCGAAGACCGATGCGGACGCCAAGACCGAGGCCAAGCCGGATACAAAAGCGACGACAGTGATCGCCCCACTTGAAGCGGAAAAAAACCTGGCCCGTGCAGACAAGATGTCGAATGCGCTGGTCTGTGCCGAGGTCGGCAATTTTGATGCGACGGAAGCGAAAAAATTCGAAACGCAACTGGCCGGACTGGCGCTCGGCGAGCGCCTGACGCGCCGTTCTATCGCGGAAAATGTGCGGCACATGGTCTACATCCCGCCGCAACCCAACAAGGAAGCCGCAGACAAAAAGGCCGGCGAACTCAAGCGCCTGGGGGTGCAGGATTTTTTCGTGATTCAAGATAACTCCGCCATGCAATGGAGCATCTCGCTGGGCGTCTTCAAATCGGAGGAGGCCGCGCGCAATCAACTGGCAGCCCTCAATCAAAAAGGCGTACGTAGCGCACGCATAGCGGCGCAGGCGACAGGCGCGAGCAAAGTGGCATTCCAACTGCGTGGACTGGACGCGGCCGCCAGGAGCAGCGTTGTCAAGATCAAGGAAGGTTTTCCCAGGCAGGAACTGCGCGACTGCAGCGTCGACGCAGGCTAGGCAATCGCTAGCGGCGACTCAAGCGCCAGCATGCAACGAATCGTTTGGGGTATCGGCTCAGCAGCCAGGTTTGGCGCGCGAAGCACGCAAGCTCGCCAGACATTGTTCACACATGCAGGTTTTTGCCTGACCATTCGCATCCAATACCAACTCAGACTTGCGCGCTGTCGGCAAGGCGGTGCACCAGCACTGTTGCGTCGGGATGGCATCGACCATGCCGCACGAAAATTCAATCCCGCATTGTGAGCAAAGACTCATTGTTGTTCCTGTTTTAATCCCGCATTCTTGCAATGGCCTATCGGGCACTTTTCAGCATCAGAGAATTGTCGTGGTGTCATACATGGGTTGCGCTTGTCAGTGGTGGCAGTGTCGGACGCATCAAAGTGGGGCGAAATAGCCAGTATGGATAGCAGATGCTGCGGGAGTGGCAGCTATCGCCCGGAATTTCTGTGCCATTTTGACAATCGCGCAATCCACACGTGGAAAATTTGTGGAAATCCGGACAACAGCCGGGAAAACATCCGGCATTCGCTGTAAAATCGCGGTCATCTATTTTCAGGACTTGCCATGACTGACACGAATGCCGATCTTACTGTAGTTTCGCCGCAAATACAGGCGCAAATCCTGGCCGAGGCGCTGCCGTATATCCGCAAATTCCACGGCAAGACCATCGTCGTCAAATACGGCGGCAATGCAATGACCGAAGAGCGTCTGAAGCACAGCTTCGCACGCGATGTGATTTTGCTGAAGCTGGTCGGCATGAACCCGGTCGTCGTCCACGGTGGCGGTCCGCAAATCGACAATGCGCTGAAAAAAATCGGCAAGCAAGGCACCTTCGTTCAAGGCATGCGCATTACCGATGAAGAAACGATGGAAGTCGTTGAATGGGTGTTGGGCGGCGAAGTGCAGCAAGACATCGTGATGCTGATCAATCACTACGGTGGCCAGGCAGTCGGTCTGACAGGTAAAGACGGCGGCTTGATACGCGCGCGCAAAATGAAAATGCCGGATCGCGAAAACCCAGGTCAATTCCTCGACATCGGTTTTGTCGGCGAGATCGAAGCGATTAATCCAGCGGTCGTCAAAGCTTTGCAGGACGATGCCTTCATTCCGATTATTTCTCCTATCGGTTTTGGTGACGATGGCCAGGCCTACAATATCAATGCCGACGTGGTTGCAGGCAAGATTGCAGAAATCCTGAAAGCTGAGAAGCTGATCATGATGACCAACATCGCCGGCGTGCAGGACAAGCAGGGCAATCTGCTGACCGATCTATCAGCGCGCGAAATCGATGAAATGTTTGATGACGGCACCATCTCCGGCGGCATGCTGCCGAAGATTTCTTCCGCGCTGGATGCCGCAAAATCGGGCGTCAATACCGTGCATATTATCGATGGCCGTATCGAGCATTCCTTGTTACTGGAAGTGCTGACTGAACAGGCGTTCGGTACGATGATCCGTTCTCATTAAAATAGAATTTCGCTTTAGCGTTGTATTTAAAAAAGAGTGCCGACTTGATTGTAGGCACTTTTTTTTGCCTAAATTTCTGATTGCATTGGCTGTCAGCAACTAACTCTTTAAGTTTGATCTTTGGCTTTCCAAACGAATATTTTAAGGAAAGAACACATAGCCGACTACAACGAAGGAAAAGTGTTGTTGCGCTCATTTTTCTGCGCGTTCTCTAAGGAAATATTGTTCTTTTATCCCATAAACATGGGATATTAATGTTGCATTCTGTCAGCAATACTTCAATACCTGTCGTTAGATGGAAAGGCAGTACGGCACAGGATCACCTACCTGGCGACTTTCTAACGGAACATTTATAAAAGCTGATGGTGGCGATTAATCAACTTGATCGCGAGCTGCCCGAGCCATACAGCAGTAGTTCAATTTTTGGAGTGACCTATGTCTAGCCTGCAAAAACGCAGTTCCATGACGATCGCCAAAAAGCTGGGTCTGCTGATCGTCAGCGCCATCCTCGGTATTGTGGTCCTGACTGCGCTCTCCCTCATTTCAGAACGAAAACTCATACTCGAAGAACGAAAAAGCAATGTGCGACAAGTGGTAGAAGCTGCGCACGGCATTCTGGCGTATTACCAGCAACTGGCGAGCAAAGGTACGCTGACAGAAACGCAAGCCCAGCAGCAAGCGATGCAAACCATCAAGGGCTTGCGTTATAGCGGTAGCGAATATTTCTGGATCAATGACATGCAGCCGCGCATGGTGATGCATCCTATCAATGCCGCACTGGATGGCAAAGACCTGACGGCGAACAAAGATCCGACCGGCAAACACCTGTTCGTTGAATTTGTCAAAATCGTCAAGGCAGAGGGAGCTGGCTTCGTTCCTTATATGTGGGCCAAGCCGGGCAATCCTGAGCCGGTCCCGAAAGTGTCTTACGTCAAAGGTTTCGAACCTTGGGGCTGGATTATCGGTTCCGGTGTCTATATGGATACGGTTGAAGCGACAATCATGCAGCGACTGATTTACTTTGCGATAGGAGCCGCGATTCTTGGGCTAATTCTGTTGGCAATCGGTATGGTGATTTCACGTGGCTTGATCAGACAGCTTGGAGGCGAACCAGGTTACGCTGCGGCCATCGCTGGAGATATTGCGAACGGCGATTTGACGGTAGATGTGCAGACGCGCTCGGGAGACAGCAGCAGCCTGATATTTGCGATGAAGAGCATGCGCGACAGTCTTGCAAAAGTTGTCGGAGAAGTGCGCGTGGGTACCGACACCATCGCAACTGCTTCGGTAGAGATCGCCGCCGGTAATCTGGATTTGTCATCACGTACTGAACAGCAGGCAAGCTCGCTGGAAGAAACGGCATCTTCGATGGAAGAGCTGACTTCGACGGTCAAGCAAAATGCAGACAACGCACAGCAAGCCAATCAACTGGCGGCACAGGCATCTGCAGTTGCCGTCAAAGGCGGTGAGGTTGTCGCCCGCGTGGTCGATACGATGGGATCAATTACAGAGTCATCCAAGAAGATTGTAGACATCATCAGCGTCATCGACAGCATCGCCTTTCAGACTAATATTCTTGCCTTGAATGCCGCCGTAGAAGCAGCGCGCGCCGGTGAACAGGGGCGTGGTTTTGCCGTCGTCGCAACTGAGGTCAGAAATCTGGCACAGCGCTCCGCCTCCGCCGCGAAAGAAATCAAGAGCCTGATCGGCGACTCGGTAGACAAGGTCGATTCAGGTAGTCAATTGGTTGTTGAAGCTGGTACCACGATGAATGAAATCGTCAGCAGCGTCAAACGTGTGACCGACATCATGTCTGAAATCACGGCGGCCAGCAGAGAGCAAAGCGCCGGTATCGAACAGGTCAATCAGGCCATCGCGCAGATGGATCAGGTGACCCAGCAAAATGCTGCATTGGTGGAAGAAGCTGCCGCTGCAGCCGAAGCGATGCAGGATCAGGCGCGTAAATTAAATGACGTGGTCGGCGTTTTTAAATTGTCGGGTACTAATCAGCAGGCTGTTTTACAACTGCGTTAAGCAAAATGGTAGTGGCGATTGCCTTACGTTTTTGATTAGTGAAGTAGGTTGGGCTAACGTTTTATCAGCCCAACATTTAAAACCAACGAGGCTTATTCGCTTGCTATTTCCGTCTCTTTAAATCCCCCTAACTTTCAGTTATATTCGCTCTCGTAATTTCTAGATGAATTGATAAGTGGCGCTGATTCACCGGTCAGTAGTAACTCGTCAGAGGTATTTATGTTGGGTTGATAAAGAGTTAGCCCAACTTACAGTTCTAATGCTAAATACTTATTACGGGTATTGTCTTGCAATGAGGAATGAAACCCGTATGCATGAACGAAGTATTGCCGCTCCGGATTTAATCACCGCAATGAGGTGGTTCGTCTCGAACGTAGAGTCCCCCGCGTCAACTCCCTACTTACTATCAATAGACCACTCACCCTCTGAACAGATAGATGGATCGGAGTGGCATCATTCTGCTTTAATAATGTCACCGAATATTGAGCATCAAAATTTAGCTGATGTTTTGGGGGAAAAGCTTAATCCAAGCATAAAAATATTGAAGCAATGGAAATCTACCGACCAACGGTATCGTAAAAACTTTCATCAAGAGTTCTTTCATGAGCTTAAGAACCACCCAATCTTGGCTATTGTGGTTTCAGCCAAGGAATCGGCGGTACTTTCAAATGAACAAGACCTTGCACAAGAATTAGAAATTGCAAATCATTATCGACGTGTCGAACTAGACGGGCAAATTAAGGTGGAGTTTGGTCCGTATGTAGGCTCAGACGAAGATCTACTTGAAACGTTAGTCATTACTTCAAAGCAGGCCCCCATGGCGATCTTCAATGCCAACTACCTTCGTCGCATTCATTCGGCTTTAAAAGCGGCTGCTTGTGAAAAACTAGGCGTGGGTGCATCAGACTTTAATTTGTGGATACAAGTGATGTCTGACAAACCACCAAATGATTTTGGTGGTCGATATGCAAAGTTAATTTGGCTGCTACTTGGAGGGCCATCCACTCATGGAAGATTTACTTGGGGTGGATTCACAGGGAACGAAGATCAGCCTATTGATCTATTGGCCGACAACTTGGCAGGACTATTCAACGATATAACGTTGTATCCAGAAAATTATCAATACAAAGGACCAGACTTACAACCTCCAGTTAAAGGCGTCTTTTACTGGGAGCGGCTTGAGTAGTGCAACCTATTAAACGGTAAAAGTCTTGATTAATAAATTGAATAGGTAATTATGTATAACGCTGTTGCACTTTGACGTAATAGATGTTGTGATGTGAGCTAATCCAAACTAACTTCAATATATTTTTTGCACCTTATATCCGCGTTGCCGTAACAACTCAGGCACACCTTTATCACCGATCAAGTGCAAGGCCCCGACTGCGACAAAACTCTTCTTGTCGGTTTTCAATAGCGCCTCTATCTTGTTTGCCATATTCGGATTGCGTTCGTCCAGCAGCACACGTTGCAGGAATTTGGCTGACGTCGATTGCTCGCTTTGCAGCTCTAGCAACTCTGCGTGTAAAGCTTTGTTATCGGCATGTTGCCAGGCAGTGATCAAGGCCAGTCCTTTCTTGATTGCGCTACCATCAGCCAGTTGCGCCAGATTCTCCAGCAAGTATTCTTCCTGCTGCGCATCGCTCAGACCGTTGAATAGCGAAAGTTGATAGTCGGCCGTTTCCAGTTGCTGCACGAGCTTGTTTTCCTTCTTGGCGACAGCAAGAAGATACAGTTCTATTCCCTGTTCGGTCGGGTATCCGGCGCGCGCCATTGCTTGCACGATCAGCAGATTGGTCACCATCCACGGTTTCATTCTTGCGACGTTGTCGAATGGGATACCGGCGACTTGCAAGGCTTGCTTTAATTTTTCCAGACTCGCGTTCGATAGATGCTGGGTGATAATTTGTCCTTCCGGATAGATGCCATGTCGCATTACGGATTGCTGCAGCATTGCGGTTTCGCGTATGTCGACTTCCAGCACCAGTTTGTCGGCTGCCGACAAGGCGCGTGTCACTTGCGGTTCTAGTGGGTAGAATGCTGCTTGTCCGACATGGACGGTGCCGAACAGGTCGCTGGTGTTGCCTTTATGGCTGACGCGATACAGAACGCCGCGCTGTGGCGCTATCGATTTCTGCGAGTTTGCGGTGGGAGTTTTAAGAGCAGTGTTTTTGGCATTAGCTTCAGCGCGAGTATCCGCATGCGCCTGCGACAAGAGGCAACTGAATAGTAGGCTAAGGACAAGAACAAAATGACGATGCATGTATATCCTTCTTCTGCGTTGATGGTGCGATCTCTGCATCATGCGTAAGCTGACCTGGCTGTTCGATCTGGACAATACGCTGCATGATGCCTCGCATGCGATTTTCCCGGCAATCAATCTCAACATGAATGCCTTCATCGCGCTGGTGCTGCACAAAGATGGCTTGCCGGCAGATGAGGTGGCAGTGAATGCTGCGCGCATCGCTTACTGGCAGCGCTACGGCGCAACCTTGCTCGGTATGGTAAATCATCATCAGGTAAGGCCTGCAGATTTCTTGCGTGAGGCGCATCGCTTCGATGATCTGGCGACGATGATACGTGCCGAACGCGGGCTGGGAAAATTGTTGCGCCGTCTTCCCGGACGCAAGATCTTGCTGACGAATGCGCCGCGCCGTTATTCGCGCGACGTGTTGCGGCATCTGGGTTTGCATAGGCATTTCGCCAAACATGTGCCGATAGAGGCGATGCATGTGCATGGTCGCTTGCGGCCCAAACCATCGAAACAGATGTTGCGCAAACTGCTCGCCCGCGAGCGTATTTCACCGCGTGATTGCGTACTGGTAGAAGATACAGTCGCGCATTTAAAGGGTGCGAAAGAACTCGGTATGAGTACCGCATGGATCACGCAATATCTGGCCAGCGATTCGATCAAAGGCGGCGCGACTGGCACGCACGCAACAGTCGCGCACACAAAACGCCCTATTTATGTCGATGTCAAAGTAAAATCCGTTGGGCAACTATTCAGGAATTTGCACCGACTGCGCTAGTCCGATTGTTCACATACTTATAAAAAATATGGCAACTACCAAACCAGGCGAACGCAAGCTGCAGATACTTCAGACATTGGCGACGATGCTGGAGCAGCCCAAGGGGGAAAAAATCACGACAGCCGCCCTGGCTGCGCGTCTTGAAGTTTCAGAAGCGGCCTTGTATCGACATTTTGCCAGCAAGGCGCAAATGTTCGAAGGCTTGATCGAGTTCATCGAATCTACCGTGTTCGGCTTGATCAACAAGATCACCGAGCAACAGGACAATGGCTTGTCCCAGGTGCAGGCTATCGTGGGCATGCTGCTCAATTTCGCAGAACGCAATCCCGGCATGACGCGCGTGATGATAGGCGACGCACTGGTCAATGAGGACGAGCGCTTGCAGGCGCGCATGAATCAATTCATCGAGCGTATCGAACTGGCGATCAAGCAAGCGCTGCGCGTGGCCGCAAGCCAGGGCCAGGCGAACGAAGCAGAAGTCGCGGCGCGTGCCAACCTGATTGCCAGTAGCGTGCTTGGACATTGGCAGCGTTACGCCAAGACCGGTTTCAAGCAAAATCCATCCACTTACGCGCCGGCACAGATCGCGATGCTGCTGGCTTGATAATCGACTCGCCGTCGCTGATGAAAATCGGCGGATGGCGTCTGCAAGCTGTTGTCGCTTGGTCGTACAATAGATGCCTTGCCCAGCATCGCTTGCACTGACTTATGTCCCTGTTTGTTCCCGCCGATTCATCTTCCGACTGCTACGCTCTGCTCGATGATTGCGATGCAAGTGCGGCAGACGCGCGCTCACGGCTTTATTCTTCGCATATCGGTACGCTGGTTTGCCGCGATGCTGATCAATTGCCGTCCATGCTGCAGCAGCTGCAGCAGGCTTTGCAGCAAGGCCGCTATGCGGTCAGCCTGTTTGCCTATGAGCTGGGGGCTGCCATGCATGGCATTGCATCGCATCAGCTGTCATCACATGAGATGCTGCCATTGGCGGAAGTGCTGTTGTTCGAGCATTGCCAAAAACTCTCGGCCGACCAGGTAGGTGCATGGCTGGCCGAGCGTGCGGGGTCGTCACCCGCCGGGATTGCCCATGTACATCCGGATGTCGATCAAGCCGCTTTCGATTCCGCACTGGCACGGATACACGATTACATTGCTGCCGGCGACACCTATCAAGTCAATTACACCTATCGCTTGCGCTTCGATGCATATGGTTCCGTGCATGCCTTGTATCGTCGTTTGCGCGAACGCCAACCTGTTCCCTATGGTGCATTGATAGGTTTGCCGGACGGTCGCGCTATCTTGTCGCTATCGCCTGAGTTATTTGTGCGACACGATGATGGCATCTTGATCGTGCGGCCCATGAAAGGCACGGCTGCTGCCAGCGGCAATCCGCAGCAGGATGATGCTGCTGCACTTGCCTTGGCGGCGGATGAAAAAAATCGTGCAGAGAATTTGATGATTGTTGATTTGCTGCGTAACGATCTGGGGCGCATCGCTGAAGTCGGTACGGTAACCGTCGATAAACTATTCGACGTGCAGCGCTACAGCAGCGTGCTGCAAATGACCTCGACCGTGCATGCGCAATTGCGCAGCGACACTGGATTGCCCGAGATCTTCGATGCGCTGTATCCCTGCGGTTCGATTACCGGCGCTCCCAAACATAGAACGATGCAAATCATTCGAGAACTGGAAGCGCATCCGCGCGGCATCTACACCGGCGCGATAGGCTGGTTCGATCCGCCGCAGTTGGCGCGTTCACTCGGCAATTTTTGTTTGTCGGTACCTATACGCACCTTGCAACTGCAGGCGCAAGACGAGTTGCAAATTCGTCGCGGCGAAATGGGCGTGGGGGCGGGGATAGTACATGACAGCGTGGCACGGGCCGAGTATGAGGAATGTCGGCTCAAGGCTGGTTTTTTGATCGATATGCCGGCCGAATTTGAATTGTTTGAAACGATATATGCAACGCGTGACGCTGGCTGTCGCCACCTTGAGCGTCACCTGCAACGCTTGCAAGCTTCGGCGAAGTATTTCAGTTTTGCATTTGATGAAGCCGGGATACGCGCCGCCTTGCACGATACCTGCTCGCATTTCGAGGAAGCGATGCCGTACCGCCTGCGGCTTGCCTTGCAAGCGGACGGTGCTTGCGTGATTCAAACTGCGTCGCTATCGGCAATGGCCGAACCGGTAAAAATTCTGTTGGCGCAAACAACAACTGACGCAGGCGACATCTTCTTGCGCCACAAGACCACGATCAGAACCGGTTACGACGCCGCATGGCGTGCAGCCGAGCAGCAGGGCGCATTCGATCAATTGTTTTGCAATGAACAAGGGCAGGTGACGGAAGGCGGACGCAGCACGGTTTTTATCAAGCTCAATGGCCGCTGGTATACGCCGCCTTTGAGCGCAGGTGTCTTGCCCGGCGTGATGCGCGCGGTATTGCTGGAAGATCCTGCGTGGAACGCGGAGGAAAAGACATTGACCTTGAGCGATCTGCGCAATGCAGAAGAGGTCATCGTTTGCAACGCCTTGCGCGGTGTATTGCCGGCCACGATAGTCTGGAATAACTAAACAGACGATCGTGGCAGGAAAGCAGCTTATGCCGGCAAAGTCACATTGAAACAACTGCCGGGGTCCTTGCGCGCGACACAAACGACATCGCCACCATGCCGGCGCGCGATTTGCCGTACCAGGCTCAAACCCAGGCCGACGCCGCCTTCGCGCTCGCTGGCACCGGCTACCCGATAGAAGGGTTCGAAGATTTTTTCACGTTCTGTCGCAGGTACCCCGGGGCCGCCATCGCAGACTTGCAGCAAGATACGATTGCCGGGTACCGTCGATAGCGCCACATTGATCTCTGTGCCATTGCCGTAGCGTCGGGCATTTTCCAGCAGGTTGCGCACCATGCGCCGCAGCAGACGTGCATCGCCGGCTAGTTCAATTGCTGGTGCTTCCAGTTGCGCGTCGAGGCGTGCGCATTCTTCCGCCACCAGCGCAGTCAGATCGATTTTTTCAAATGCTTGTGTCGTGTCAGCAGTTGCATCGAGTCGGCTGGCGAGCAAGATTTCATCGATCAATTGATCGAGTTCGCCGATGTTGCGCTTCAGCTCGCTACGGATTTCCGGTTGCGCTTCGCTACCCATCAATTCGATGGCCATGCGTATGCGTGCCAACGGTGAACGTAATTCGTGCGAGGCATTTGCCAGCAAGGCTTTTTGCGCATCAACCAGCGCTTCAATGCGCGCGGCTGAACGATTGAAGCTGGTGGCGAGGCGCCCGACTTCATCCTGTCCTTCCACCGCAATGCGCGTTGATAACTGGCCTGCCCCCAGCGCTTCGACGCTGGTTTGCAGACGTTCCAGTCTGCGTGTCAGACGACGCACGATCGGGTAGGAGCCTATGCCCATTGCCAGACCTATCAATACCAGCGCGGTAAAAAAACTGACGGGCGGTTTGCGTCGTCCCGGATGCTGGCCGACCAGCCAGCGATCGTCCGGCAGTTTGACGGCAAAAACCGGCGGCCCGCCACCCAGCCAGCCACTGGTGGTTTGCGTTGCATCGAGCGGCGGCAACTCGCGCCCGGCGGAGGCAATTTTTTCGCGCTTCGCCGAGTACAGCGTCAAGTCTGCACGCATGCGCGATTGCCACCGCGTGAGGGCCTGCTGCTGTTCTTCATTGCTGGCTTCGGGTGGCGGTAATACATCTGAGGCGATCGCCGCAAAAGATTCCAGGCTCGGGCCGATCTGGCGTGAATCGGCATTCATGCGCCACGCGGCGGCGAACAGCAGGCCGGCCACGGTCAGGCTGATCAGCATCGCCAGATAGATGCGCACGTACAGCCGGTGCGACCAGCTGAAACGCGAGCGTGTTGATGTTTCAGACATCCTGCGCCTTTGCAAATACATAGCCTGCGCCGCGTACGGTGATGATGCGCCTGGGCTGTTTCGGATCATCTTCAATCGCGGCACGCAAGCGACCTATGTGGACGTCTATCGATCTGTCGAATGCTTCCAGCGGTTCGCCTTTGACGGCATCCATCAATTGCTCGCGCGATAAAACGCGTCCGGCCCTGTCTGCCATCGCGGCCAGCAGATTGAACTGATAGGCGGTGACCGGCTTGTCTTGATCGTCGAGTCGAATCACGCGCGCATCCAGATCGATTTCCAATCGGCCAAAACGCAATACGCGGTCGCCGGTAGCTGCGATGCCTTGCTGGCGGCGCAACACGGCGCGCAATCTTGCGAGTAATTCGCGCGGTTCAAACGGTTTGGGAATGTAGTCGTCAGCACCGAGCTCCAGTCCGACCACGCGATCCATCGGGTCGCCTTTGGCGGTCAGCATGACGATGGGCATCGCGCCGGTAGGTTGCGGTTGCGCGCGTATCTGCCGACAGACATCCAGCCCGTCCGCATCCGGCAACATCAGGTCGAGCAGCACGATGGCAAAAGGTTGTGTGGTATCGGCTTGCTGCAGTTGATGCAAGCCATCCTTGGCCGTCGCACTGTGCTGCACGTCGAAGCCGTTCTGGTTCAGGTAAGTGGCGACCATGCTGGCGAGGCGCTGGTCGTCTTCTATCATCAGTAAGCGTAGAGTCATATTGTCAGTGTAAATCCATTTCGCAATCAGAACGATGAATGATGTTGCGCAGTCGGTTTTTGATTGGCTTCAATGTGACAGGAAAATCAGTAGTACGGTGAGTCATTCAAAGAACCAAAAGCGCCAGCATGGCCGGTTGCCCGGTCATGCTGGCGCTTTCATCTAAGCTCTGGCTTATGGTTTTGCTACTGGTTCTGCAGCGCGTCCTTCACCTTTGCCATGGTGTTGACCGTGGCGTGGACCATGATGGCCAAAATGATGGCCGCGCTTGCCCAGTTCCTCGGCAGCTTTCACACGTTGAGCCGGTGTCAGCACTTCGGCCGCATCTGCAAACGCCTGAGTCATCCGACGTGAACGCTGATCAGCCAATTGCTGCTGCGTTTGACGCACCTGCTCGAGCGCCTGGCGATCGATCGTCGGCTGCGCCAGCAATTTCATGCCTTGTGCACGTGCTTCGCGACTTTTTTCCTTGATGGGACGCAGATCATTGAACGAAGCTTTTGCGATGGCGCTGAGCTTGGTTTTCTGTTCTGCGCTTGCATCAGGCACCAAACGTTTCAACATACGCTCCATGCGCTTTTCTGCTTTTGCCGGATCCATTTTCCCGTGTGCGCCGTGGTGACGTGCTGCGTGCGCTTTTTGTGGTGACTGACCCTCTTCCGCGTAGCTGACGCCAACCATCGAAAGTGCGCTGACCAGAGCAGCGCCGGCGGTGATCATGATCATGCGGCGGCCATGACGTGTATTTTTCAGCTGAGCCGATACGTTGCTTGGGATTTGCTTGTTCATTCAAAACTCCTTTGTGTATCAAGTGGTGCCTGCTGTTCTTTACAGGCATGTTGGTACTTTAGTGCGGCTCTGTTGCGGGCATGCTTGCGAGCCGTAAAGTTATGTAAAGGCGGGGCGTTGTCTTTGTTGGTGCAGTGGCTTGCTGGCACAAGGCCATCGCGCACCAATTTGGCGATGACCGGTGCTAGGGTTTGGTCGAGTTTGCCGGGTGTTGCTGGCACATCTTTTGCACTCAGGAATCTATGCCGGTACTGCCTCGTTCCGCCATTTGACTCTAGCCCTAAATAATAAGGAATAAAAATGAACAGGCGTCACTTCCTCCAGGCCAGCCTGGTTGCCAGCGGGAGTTTGCTGGTTATTCCCTATGGCTATGCCGATGGCACCATCACGCACATTAACGACGCCATCAACAAATCGGGTCGTCAGCGCATGCTGTCGCAGCGCGTGGCAAAAAGTTATTTGCAGATCGGTCAGTCGATTGATCTGCCGCGATCGAAAAAGATCTTCAGTGCCTCAATTGCTCTGTTTGAACGTCAGTTGTATGAGCTGGAAGCGTTTGCACCTACTTCTGAAAACAAGGGGACGCTGGCCGCCTTGCGAAAAACATGGGCTGCGTACAGGACCGTCTTGGCAGGCAAGACACCGAATCGCCAGGATGCGAAAGCGATTATGGTGATCAATGAGGAAGTGCTGACCCTGGCGCACGCATCCACTGTGCAACTGGAGCGAGCATCAGGCTCGGTGGCGGCGCGACTGGTAAATATTTCGGGCCGCCAGCGCATGTTGTCACAACGTATGGCAAAGTTTTACCAGGCAATCAACTGGGGTGTGGCGTCGTCTGATGGCTTGATCAACCTGGCCAAGGCGCGCGATGAATTTTTATTGGCGATGACGGAACTCGGCAACTCGCCGAAAAATACGCCTGCCATCAATGCGGAAATGACGCTGGCGCAGCAGCAATGGTTTTTCTTCGATCAAGCCCTGAAGAGCAGTGCCGATAGTGTGGAAGCCAAGGTGCGCTTCGCGACCAATGTGGCAACCACCAGTGAGCGGATCCTGGAAACGATGGACAGAATTACCGGAATGTACGAGCAACTGAGTTAAGCATGCCGCCAGTGCAGGCCGCTCTGTGTCGCACCGTTTTTTGCGGCGATCAGTACGGCAAGGATGACTTAGTGCGCATGTCCGCAGACGCTGCAACTGGCATTGCGTGCGAACTTGATGCTGCTCCATTCCATCGTCCGTGCATCCAGCAATAGCAGGCGACCGGTGAGTGATTCGCCTATGCCTGCCAGCATTTTCAATGCTTCTGCAGCTTGCATGCTGCCGATGATGCCGACCAGAGGCGCGAATACGCCCATGGTGCCGCAATTGACTTCTTCAAACTGCTGATCTTCCGGGAACAGGCAGGAATAGCATGGCGCGTTTTCATCACGCTTGTCGAATACACTGATCTGACCGTCGAACTTGATCGCTGCGCCAGAAACCAGCGGTACGCGATTGGCAACGCAGGCGCGATTGACTGCATGTCGCGTGGCGAAATTATCGCTGCAATCCAATACCACCGATGCACTCCGTACCAGTTCATTCAGACGTTCGCCCGATACACGTTCTTCTAGCGCGACGATCTTGATGGTCGGATTGATTTCAGTCAGCGTTTGTTGTCCCGATAAAACCTTGGCTTGTCCGACACGTTCCGTGGTGTGCAGAATCTGACGCTGTAAATTGGTCAGATCCACTGTGTCGTCGTCGACCAGCGTGATGGTGCCGACACCGGCCGACGCCAAATAGAATGCCGCAGGCGAGCCCAGGCCGCCTGCGCCTATGATCAAGGCATGCGCTGCGAGCAGCTTCTCCTGGCCTTCGATATCGAGTTCATCGAGCAGGATGTGGCGCGAGTAGCGCAGTAATTGTTGATCGTTCATAAGGGTTCCGTGTTGCTTGATGAGAGATGCATGCTGCGCAAATCATGTGCACTAGATGTTTGAAGAAAACACTTTGCCGCAATCAAAAAAGCCGCATCGCTGCGGCTTTTTTGCGAATGCTGGCGACTATTTCTTGTCGTCGGTTTTCGGTTCAGTTTTTGATTCTGTTTTTGGCTGGTTGATGCCAGGTTCTTTTTTCACTTCGACTTTTGCTTTCGAAAGAATCACAGGCAAGCCTTTCAAATGATTCAGCGCTTGCGCCAGCTGGAAGTCATCTTTGCTGCCGAACTCCAGTGGTTTGCGTTTTTTCTCGAGCGCGGCGAGGCGTTGATCTTCTTCCAATTCATCAACAGCAGGACGTGCTTCGGCTTCCTTGTCCTTGTCGTTGCTCAAATGTTTTTGCAGATCGGCTTCGCGCAGACGCAAGCCATTCAAGCCGTCACCTTCTGCGGTTTCATCGACCATCAGATCCGGCACGATACCTTTGGCTTGAATTGAGCGGCCGTTAGGCGTGTAGTAACGTGCTGTCGTCAGCTTGACTGCTGTATCAGCGGAAAGCTGACGGATGGTTTGTACCGAGCCCTTGCCGAAAGTTTGCGTGCCCATGATGGTGGCGCGTTTGTAATCCTGCAGTGCGCCAGCCACGATTTCGGATGCAGAGGCAGAACCGGAGTTCACCAATACAACCATAGGGATTTTTTTGATTGCGTCAGGCAGCTTTGCCAATGGATCGCCGACAGCGCGTGTCGCATAGAATTCTCGACGTGCGTAGAAGCTGGCTTTGGAGTCAGGCAATTGACCGTTGGTCGACGTGATGACCACATCTTTTGGCAGGAAGGCTGCAGAGACGCCGATCGCACCCGGCAAGACACCGCCCGGATCGTTGCGCAGATCAAGCACCAGACCTTTCATGTTTGGTTCCTGTGCGTACAAGGCAGCGATTTTCTTCGCCATGTCGTCCACAGTCGGTTCCTGGAACTGCGCGACGCGCAACCATGCATAACCCGGTTCGACAATCTTGGCCTTCACGCTTTGCACACGTATTTCCTGACGTGTGATCGTGGTGACGATAGGTTTGTCTTCGTCTTTCCGTGCAATCGTCAGTGTGATCTTGGTGTTCGGTTCGCCGCGCATTTTTTTGACGGCTTCATCAAGCGTCATGCCTTTGACCGGCGTGGAATCGAGACGCGTGATCAGATCGCCTGCCTTGATGCCGGCGCGATAAGCAGGCGAATCCTCGATCGGTGAAATGACTTTGACGTAGCCGTCTTCCATGCCGACTTCGATGCCGAGTCCGACAAACTTGCCTTGCGTACCTTCACGCAATTCCTTGAATGCTTTTTTATCCAGATAGGCGGAATGCGGATCCAGCGACGACACCATGCCTGAAATCGCTTCCGTCAGCAGTTTCTTGTCTTCGACCGGTTCAACGTAATCCGATTTGATGAGTCCGAACACATCAGCCAGCTGGCGCAATTCCTCGATAGGCAATGGATTGCCGGCACTTTTCTGTGCCATTGCATCCAGCTGCGTGCCCATACCGATCGCGCCGGCAACCATGCCTAAACCGATCAATCCGATATTCTTGAGTTTCGTTCCCATGTTCACCTAATAGTTACCCAACTGAGCGGGTCAAACGCACGACCTTGGTGTCGCATTTCAAAGTATAAACCTGATTGTTCATTGCCGCCGCTATTACCTGTGCTGGCAATGACGTCGCCGGCTTTGACGGCATCGCCAGCGTGTTTTAAAACGGATTGATTATTGCCGTAAATCGTCATGTACTGGCTGCCATGATCAACAATGATCAAATTACCAAAACCGCGTAGCCATTCTGCAAACACTACGCGACCCTGTGCCACCGCTTTGACTTCCGTGCCTTCATTAGCTCGTATGAACAAGCCTTTCCAGGTTGGGCCATCGCCACGTTTGCCACCGAATTTGGCAGTCACGTCGCCACGGATAGGCAGATGCAACTTGCCGCGCAATGCGGCGAAAACACCATCTTGGACGCTGGCATCGGGAGTCAGTTCATTTCTGGCGAGGGCTCGCGTCGGTTTTTCTTGCGCTGGCGGTTCATCGTCTTCAATTGCATTCGGGTTGCTAATTTTGCCACTGGAGGTTTTGTCTTCCGGCGTGCTGCGTTTTTTTGCCTGTGCCAAACGTTTTTCGCGCTCTTCGCGCTCACGGGCTGCGCGTTCCTGCCGGCGTTTTTCTGCCGCAGCGGCTTGTGCCTTGCGTTGTTCCTGAATCAATATCGCAAGTTTATCGACCAGGCTGGAGAGTCGCTTTTCATCGCGCTCAATATTGCCGACTTCCTTGCGCTGCGCGACCAACTTGGTTGATAACTGCGCGAGCAAGCTGGCGCGCTGTGCTTTTTCCTTTTGCAGAATCGCATGCTGTTCGCGTGCCTCGCCAGCAATCTCGTCGAGTTCATCCTTGGCGTTTTGTACATGGGCCTGGTTGTCTGCGATTGCCTGCAGGTTGGCGCGCAAGGATTCGATCAGCGTGGCTTGTGCGCGCGAAACGTAGCCCATGTATTGCAGTTCGCGATTGATGCGATTCGGGTTGTCGCCGGATAGCAGCAGTTTGATGCGATCTTCATTGCCGGCGATATATTGCTCGCGCAACAGTTTGGCGAGCTGGTTTTGCTGTGCTTCTACAATTTTCTTCAGTGCAGTTTGTTGGCTGGATAGATCCCTGAGCTTGGCTTGGGTTTGTTGCTGTTCTTCGGCAAGGTCGCGCAAATTGCGTTGTGCATCCGATATTGCTTCTTCCGATTTGGCGAGGGCGTCGGCGGCCGAACTCTTTGCTGTTTCTGTCTTGTCGATACTGCGTTTGAGTGTCGTCAGTTTTTGACGCAAATCCGCACGTTCGCTCTCGGCGACGACTTTTTGCTTGCTGCGGTCGGTCGCTTTTTGGGCATGCGCGCTGGTATATGTCCCCGCACATAGCGCCAATACGATGCACGAAGTGATGAAACGCATACCCGTGAATCGTTGCTTGCGTTGACCGATGGGGATGCGCGTAGTGGATATGAAGGACGAAAGAAGCGAAATTGGCACGGAGTTTATGCGACTTTTCCGTGGCTGGCGGCCGCTTTGACAGCCGCTTCCAGCGATGCCTGATCGCCGAGATAGTAGTGGCGGATCGGCTTCAGGTTTTCATCCAGTTCATAGACGATGGGACGGCCGTTTGGAATGCTGAGAGACACGATATCCTGATCGCTGATGCCGTCCAGAATCTTGATCAGCGCGCGCAAGCTGTTGCCGTGCGCCGAGATGATGATTTGTTTGCCGGCGCGTATTGATGGAACGATGGTGTCGTTCCAGTAAGGCTCTACGCGCAGCAGTGTGTCTTTCAGGCATTCGCCCAATGGAATCTGTTCGCGTTTCAAACCAGCATAGCGCGGATCGTTATACATCGTGCGTGGATCATCTTCCGCCAGTGGTTTGGGCGGAATGTCATAGCTGCGCCGCCATTGCAGAACCTGGTCAGCGCCGTACTCTTTTGCCGTTTCCGCCTTGTTCATGCCTTGCAACGCACCGTAATGGCGTTCGTTCAAGTGCCAGTCGCAGACGACCGGTATCCACATCAGATCCATTTCGTCGAGCGTGATCCACATGGTGCGTATCGCGCGTTTCAAGACTGAGGAGTACGCCAGATCAAAGGTAAATCCGGCTTCGCGCAGCAGTTGGCCAGCGTGCTTTGCTTCAGCACAACCTTTTTCAGTCAAATCGACATCGGCCCAGCCGGTAAAACGATTATCGAGGTTCCATGTGGACTCGCCGTGGCGCATCAATACGATTTTGTACATGGTTCTAATAGGTAAGTAATGGATTTTTGATGCAAAATGCCGAATCCGAATTGTATTCGGTCTTCTATTTTATAATGCGAACATTCTTTCTACTCATTGGAACAACGTGAAATTCATCATTGATAACATTTTTCTGATCGGCGTCGTGCTGGTATCGGGCGGCGCGTTGATTGCGCACACACTGCAACGCGTTGGTGCAAAAGTTACTCCATTACAGGCAACCCAGATCATTAATCAGGGAAAAGTCCTGATTCTCGACGTCAGAAGTGCAGCCGATTTTGCCATCGGCCACATCCGTGACGCGAAAAATATTCCATTGAAAGAATTGAAAACGCGTATCGCCGAGCTGGAAAAATTCAAGGCACGGCCCGTGATTGTTGTCTGCGCCAAGGGCTTGCAATCGGCAAAAGCAACCGCACAACTGAGAAAGGCCGGCTACACAGAAGCTGCCAGCTTACTAGGTGGTTTGGATGCATGGCAAACGCAAGGCCTGCCTGTAAGCAAGTAGCACCAAGTGAATCAAAGCTAAGAAAGAAAATTATGACTGCGCATGTGACGATGTATAGCACTGGCGTTTGCCCTTACTGCACGATGGCGGAACGTTTGTTGACCGCCAAAGGGATCGCCAATATTGAAAAAATTCGCATCGATCTCGATCCTGCACAGCGGGTGGCGATGATGGAAAAAACCGGTCGCCGCACCGTGCCGCAGATTTATGTCGGCGATACGCATGTGGGCGGCTTCGATGACTTGAATGCGCTGGAACGCGCCGGCAAACTGGATGCATTATTGCAAGCTGCCTGATGCGTTGGACTCATAGTGAGTCGACCATATGCAAACCACATTGAGCAGTAACTGTTCGAGGGCTGATCGCCCTCTATTTTTTAATTTGACTGAAAGTGCTTCATGGCTGACGAAAATCTGCAACCTGTATTCCAGATCCAACGTGTTTACCTGAAAGATCTGTCGCTGGAACAACCTAATTCGCCGGCAATTTTCCTTGAGCAAGAATCGCCTGAAATCGAAGTCGCAGTTGATGTCGGTGCAGAGCAAATCGCTGATGGCATTTTTGAATCGACAGTAACGATTACCGTCACGGCAAAAATCAAGGACAAGATCGCGTTTCTGGTTGAAGGCAAGCAAGCCGGTATTTTCGAGGCGCGCAATATTCCTGATGAACAACTCGACCCTTTGATCGGTATCGGTTGCCCAAGCACGATTTACCCTTATCTGCGCGCGAATATCGCCGATATGGTCACGCGCGCCGGTTTCCCTCCTGTGCATTTGACCGAAATTAATTTCGAAGTGTTCTATCAGCAACGCCTGGCAGCGTTGGCGCAGCAACAGGCTGAAAGCAGTTCTGGCATCGTGATGGCGGACGGTTCGGCAGCAAAGCATTAATTCATATTTTCACCGCGCACCGTTGAGATTGGCTATGCATTGGTGTGCGGTATTTTTCGAATAATGTCTTGAAAGTAATCGCATGAAATGGTCCCTCCCGGCTTATGCAACATTGCTGATGTCGATGCTGGTAACGGTGCCGACTCAGGCAGCTGAATTCAAATCGGTAGGTTTGAATCCTGCTGTTTTGTATAACGCACCGTCTGAGCGTGGCCGCGCAATGTTCATTGCGCCGCGCGGCATGCCTGTGGAAATCATTTTGACGCAAAACGGCTGGAGCAAAGTGCGTGATGTGGCAGGCGATTTATCCTGGATTAATGCCTCGGCCTTGACGTCGAAACGCAATGTCATTGTCACCTCGGCCAATTTGAAGCTGCATGTCACGGCCGAAGAGAATGCTGCCGTTGTTGCGACTGTGGATAAGGGTGTATTGCTGGAATTGCTGGCGTCGCCGACCGCAGGCTGGGTCAAGCTGAAGCACAAAGACGGACCAGTCGGTTTCGCAAAAACTGCGGAAGTGTGGGGCGAGTAAGCCAGATAGTCACTGCCTGAAGCGATCGCGCCGTTGCCAAAAAGCGGATTTTTTCTTGAGCTGTCACTCGACCATGAACGCGTGATTGGTACATGCTCGAAATTCTCAATCTTCGATATCTAATCTTCTTAAGCAAATTCACTGCATGAATATCACAATATTGGGCGCAGGCGCATGGGGTACGGCTTTGGCGATGTCACTGGCTGACAGACATGCCGTTGTGTTGTGGGGGCGCGATGCGGTAGCGATGCAGGAAGCGGAACGGCTACGTGAGAACGCAGCGTATCTGCCGGGTTTTCGCTTGCCGGATAGCTTGTCCGTGAGCGCTGACTTCGCAGCTGCCATTGCGCATGTCGGTTCGGAGGGTTTGTTGCTGGTGGCGACATCGCTGGCCGGTTTGCGTCCGTTGGCTGAGCAGTTGAAGGCACATGCCATTCCCAATATTGTCTGGCTGTGCAAAGGTTTTGAGGCAGACACGCATTTGCTGCCGCATCAAATCGTACGCCAGGTTTTGGGCAGCGATATTCCGGCTGGCGCATTGTCCGGCCCTTCGTTTGCACAGGAAGTAGCGCAGGGCTTGCCATGCGCATTGGCGATTGCCTCTGATAGCGCAGCATTGCGTGAACTGGTCGTCGCTGCCGTGCACGGACCCACCATCCGCATCTATTCGACGGATGACTTGATCGGAGTGGAGGTTGGCGGTGCGGTAAAAAACATTCTGGCGATTGCTACCGGCATCATCGATGGTCTCAAGCTCGGTTTGAATGCGCGTGCCGCGCTCATTACACGGGGTCTGGTTGAGATTACGCGCTTTGGCGTTGCTTTGGGCGGACGTGCCGAAACCTTCATGGGTTTGGCTGGCATGGGTGATTTGATTTTGACTTGCACAGGTGACTTGTCGCGCAATCGCAAGGTAGGGCTGGGTTTGGCGCAGGGCAAAAAACTGGAGCAGATCGTGACCGAGCTGGGCCATGTCGCGGAAGGTGTGCGTTGCGCGCAAGCCGTACGCGCACTGGCGAACAAACAAGGGATAGACATGCCGATTACGAGTGCGGTGGCGGCAGTCCTGTTTGATGGCTACTCACCCAGGGATATGGTGGACAGTCTGTTGGCGCGCGACGCGCGGAATGAAACTGCCTGATCCAGCTCCCACCCGCAGCAAGTTCGGCAATCAAGCCTGCGACATTACGCTGATCTGTCGACGTGGCATTATCAATGCTGCAGCAGCAGCGTCAATAAAACCGACGAATCTTCCAGCGCATGCAGTGCATGCGGTTCACCGCCAGCCAGATAAACCAGCTCACCTGCCTGCAAGGTTTGAGTCTTTTGATGCGCGTACAATTCAATTGCGCCTTCCAGACATTGGATGGTGACTGCGCCAGGAACGGAATGTTCAGGCATGCCTTTGCCGCGTGGCAGTACCAGGCGCATTAATTCTAGTTGTGGAGCTTTGAAAAGAGCGGTGGAAACGGAAGTTGTAATCCGCTGGCCTAGCGGCCTCACATCTATTAACTGGCCGGATGTTGCGTGCGGTAAAGCCATTGTCTTCTCCTCAACGTAGTCCCACTGCGATCATTGTTTAGGCAATGCATGCCAGGCTTGCGCGATATCACCTTTGCGATTTCTTCTTTGTTATAACAAACAAACCGCGCTGAATCAATCAATCGCGCAATGACCCGTGGAATCAGGAACACAAGGCTTTACTGCTCGTCGGGAGCAGTCAGTTTTTTCTTCAACTGCAATTTTTGTATTTGCCGCTGTGCCGAGACGGACTTTTGATGCGGGCCACCCACGCGTTGCTTGGCCGCGAGCGCGACGTGGTTGCGCGGTTTTAGCGCCTGTTGTGAAGGTTCTATGCGTATCGTCAGCTTTTGCCGTTTGGCGAGCGCTTTATTGGCCATGATGTGAATGGTGCGCATGCTGCGAGGCGCACTTTTTCTCCATGATTAAATGACAGCACTTCACTCAAGTCTATATCTACAGTACGTATCGGGATAGATCTTCGTCAACCGACAAGGCGCCGAGTCTTTCATCGACATAGGCGGCATCGATGGCCAGGGTTTGATCCGGACTATCGCTGGCGGAAAAAGAAATCTCTTCCAGTAGTTTTTCCATCACCGTGTATAAACGCCGCGCGCCTATGTTTTCGGTTTTCTCGTTGACCGAATAAGCGATTTCCGCCATCCGTTGAATGCCATCCTGCGCAAATTCTATCTTGATTCCTTCGGTTGCCAGCAGTGCTTCATATTGTTTGGTCAGGCAGGCATCGGTGCCGGTCAGAATGCGTTCGAAATCGGCGATAGACAGTGATTCCAGTTCAACGCGGATCGGGAAGCGTCCCTGCAATTCCGGAATCAAATCCGATGGCTTGGCCAGATGAAAGGCGCCGGATGCAATAAACAGTATGTGATCGGTTTTGATCATGCCGTACTTGGTGTTGACGGTGGTGCCTTCCACCAGCGGCAGCAAATCGCGCTGCACGCCGGCACGCGACACTTCGCCGCCGCCGGTTTCCGAACGGGTAGCGATCTTGTCGATTTCATCGAGAAAAACGATGCCGTTTTGTTCGACATTGGTAATCGCTTTTTGCTTGAGTTCGTCTTCGTTGACCAGCTTGCCGGCTTCTTCTTCAATCAAGAGCTTGAGTGCTTCCTTGATCTTGATTTTGCGCGCCTTCTTACGTGTACCACCCACGCCGGAAAACATCGATTTGATCTGTTCGGTCATTTCTTCCATGCCCGGTGGCGCCATGATTTCCATGGACGGACCTGCTTCTGCCAGTTCGATTTCGATTTCTGTGTCGTCGAGCGAGCCTTCTCGCAAACGCTTGCGGAAGGTTTGGCGTGCAGTGTTGTCGGGGGTGCTTGTTGCGCTTGCAACTGGTGACGAACTGAAGCCGAAATCGCGTGCCGGTGGCACAAGAATATCGATGATGCGATCTTCGGCAGCATCTTCGGCGCGCGCGCGCACCTTGCGTGTTTCCACTTCGCGGGTCTGCTTGATGCCGATGTCGATCAGGTCGCGGATGATGGTGTCGACATCGCGGCCTACGTAGCCGACTTCGGTAAATTTGGTGGCTTCGATCTTGATGAAAGGCGCGTCCGCGAGCTTGGCGAGGCGACGCGCGATTTCGGTTTTGCCAACGCCGGTTGGCCCTATCATCAGGATATTCTTGGGCGTGATTTCGTGGCGCAGAGGTTCCTGTACTTGCTGACGCCGCCACCGATTGCGCAGTGCGATGGCGACGGCACGTTTGGCATTGGCTTGGCCAACAACGTGTTTATCCAGTTCGGAAACGATTTCTTTTGGGGTCATGTTCATGATGTGTTCGCCTGAGTCGGGCGCCTTCCAAATTAGTCCAGAGTTTCTATCGTGTGCGACAGATTGGTATAGATGCACAGTTCACCGGCGATGGTCAGGGATTTCTTGACGATCTCTAGTGGCGATAGTTCGGTATTTTCCTGCAAGGCCTTGGCTGCAGATTGTGCATAGCTGCCGCCCGAGCCGATCGCGCCTATGCCGTCGTTCGGTTCCAGTACATCGCCATTGCCTGTGATGACCAAGGTTGTTTCATGATCCGCGACCAGTAACATGGCTTCAAGGCGACGCAACATGCGATCGGTACGCCAGTCCTTGGCCAGTTCGACTGATGCACGCATCAGATGTCCCTGATGCTTTTCCAGTTTGGATTCGAAGCGTTCCAGCAGCGTGAATGCGTCTGCAGTACCGCCAGCGAAACCGACCAGTACCTTGCCGCCATAGACCTTGCGGACTTTGCGCGCCGTGCCTTTCATGACGATATTGCCTAATGTGACCTGGCCATCGCCGCCGAGCGCGACGATATTGCCGCGTCTTACCGAGAGTATGGTGGTGCCGTGAAATTGTTCCATGCTTGCCTCTGAAATGAAGTGGCCGATTTAATGCAAAGCAGTGCTGCAAAACGGATGATGTTTGGTGAATCTCGCGCGCTCGATGCTCAGAGCGGCATTTTAGAAAAAATGGGGGCGGACGGTGCGATTACAAGTCGAAATTGCGTCCTTGATTCAGGAGTCAGTTTTTACGCGGGACGATACGTACAAGTTCGGCGACACCCATCACGTGACAGAGGGCGACGATAAAATGATTTGCATTGTGCAATTCGATATTTTTTCCCGCACTGATCAAAGGCGTCAAGCCGCCAAACAAGCGTCCGGCTGCATTGAAATCCATGCGCGTCAGGCGTGTGCAATCAAGGACGACGGGATTGTGCGTGTGCGCATATGCAGTGATGCTTTGTACCAGCGTATCTGTTCGTGCATCAATCACAACCGGCATCGCGAAATGGTCGCTGGCTGCTTCGTCAGGTTCGGTTGTTTCTTCCGCTGCGGTAACCACTTTGTTTTGCGGCGACACGAAGGAGGGTGGTGAGACTTCAAAGGTGACGCAGTAATCAATACTGGTTTCTTCAAAGTCGGATTCGCGATTCAATAGGCGTAAAATTTCCAGCAGCAATAGCCAAGGCGCTTCTGTTTCATCGCGTCTGCCTACCATCAGAATTGCACGGATTTTTTCTGCCAGTTCCGGCGCGCCAACCAGGATCAGGTTGTGGCCGGATTTTTGCAGCTTCTGCAATATGCTGAACAGCAAGCCGCAGCCGACAGGATCGACTTCGGTGACGCGTGCAAATTCGAGTTTGATGACATTGCTCATCTCCGCCATGTTTTTGATGCGTTCCAACTGCTTGATGCTGGTGGCATCGAGCTTGCCGGAAAATGCAACCCCAGGCGTACTGCCGACGCGCGGCGCGGCGGCGTGTGCCTTGGCTTCGACGCCATTGCTGTCTATCCACGCAGGCGGCGACATTTCAAATTTGTTGGCGTATTCAATAGACAGGTTTTCAAACGATGTGCGTTGGCCGGTAACTTGATACAGATCGAACAACATGCCCCACACCGTTAGCGGGGTGTTGCCCAGCGCATCTTCTGCAATCGCATTCAACAGGATAGGTTCGACCAGATCGGTCTGGCCATTGGCAAACAGGATTGCAGCTTCTTCTATTACGGGTGCGGCTTCGGAGGCCGAGATCGCGACCGGTCCGATCACCGTTTCTGCGCCCAGCAGGAAGGCGGTACTGGCACCCATGATGTCGGGCAGCATCGATGGCTGTTCTAGCGGGACGGCATTGTTGTTTTTTGGTTTTGCGTGAGCGCGTGCATCTGGCATGCGCTGTTCGGTATTCATGAACTGGCTGGCCGGGCCGGGCATCGTATTGCCGCTGAAAGGCAACGGCTTGACGAATTCAGACGACATTTCAGATTCGATGGCGTCGATCTTCAGCGCGGTTGCATGTGCTGCCTTGCGCTGCACTTTTTGCGTCTGTTCGTTTTCGGTCTTTGCGGCGCGAGCAGCGCTCTCGTCACGCTTTTTTTGCGAAGACTCTTGCTCAGTCGGTTTGCGGGCCGACTGGCCGTCTTTTTTGCCAAATAGCGAAAAAATCCCCACGTCTGTCCTGGTCAGCAACGGCCTGCACTTGCCAAAATTTTAACAGTGCGCCAAGTTTATAAAGTGCCTTGATCGGGATTTTCTCTCCGATGATGGCTATGCAAAAATTCTCGTCTAAAGGTAACACAGGCAAGCGGCACAAAGCGACCCGCAGATTGTCTGCAGGTCACTAGTGTAGCCAAAAAACGAGGAACTATCTTTAAAAACTTGTACGAACGCCAACGATCAGGTTTCTGCCCGGTAGTGGTGCATTTTCGCGCAATACTGAGGTCGACAGACGGATGTCCTCATTCAGCAGATTCTTGATAATGGCGAACCAGGTGACGTCGTTTGCATTAATGCGTTGCGTGTACGACAAATTGGCGTCGACCTGAGTATAGGAGGGCGTGACGAAGTTCTCAAAGCTGGCCAGTTTGTCTTGCTGTTGCGCGTGCAATGCCTTGACGCCTGAGCGCCATGGACCTTGGCGATAGCCGACCTCGCCACCGAACCGAGTTGCCGGTTGTAAAGGCAGATTATCGAGTCCGCTCAGCTTGCCGCGCGATGTGTCGGCAAAACCACGCCAGGACCAGCCCTGACCACGCAGGTTGTAGCTGATTTCTGCTTCCGCTCCGCGTATCGTCGCGCTGTTTTGCGACCAGAATCGTTGAGTGAATTCGCCGTCTGGATCTGCTGCGCCATCTTCACCGACTTTGGTGCCATCGGTACGGCCATAGATGAAATTCTTCACACGGTTTTGGTAGAGGTTGGTTTTCCAGCGCAGCAGGCCTTCGGTTTTTTGCAGGCTGATTTCAAAGTTGCGGGAAGTCTCCTTGTTCAACTGGTTGTCGCCGATGTCATAGGTCGCCGTCGATTCATGCGGACCGTTGGAATACAGTTCTTCGATTGCCGGTGCGCGTTGTGCGACGGACGCTGTGGCACCAAGGCCATAGCCCGGTGTGAATGCCCACAGGCCGCCGAGTGAGTAGGAACCGAGGTTGAAGTCGCGTTGAGCCAAGCCCGATGCTGCATCAGGCTTGCGCTCAACTGATTCCATGCGTGCGCCCGCACTGACGCGTAACGGACCGAAGTCGCGTTCTTCCACCAGGAAACCGGCGATCGAATTGCTCTTGGTTAACGGTACTGTTTCCGGTCCGCTACCATCTGCGGCAAGCGCTGAGAATTCCGAGTGTTCGGTTTGCAGACCGAAGGTGCCGCGCCAGCCTGCCATAGGCTTGTGCGTCAGTTCGATGCGGCTTTCCAATGCATTGTTTTTGAAATCGGTGGCTGGCGTACCGTCTTGCAGGTTTTCTGTGTGCTTGTAATCGGTATGGCCCAGCTTGAAGCGCAAGGACTCAAAGTTGCCGAATGGTTCCTTGACCAAGCCATCGATATCGAAACGCGTTTGTTTCAACGTAATGAAAGATCTTTCCTCGGTTGGAATACCGTAGCGATCGTCGTTGACGCCGACCGATGCGCCTATGTGGCCCCAGTTTTGAATATACGAAGCTCCCAGCCCTATGCTGTTGGCGCGCGCATACGAATTAGGCAAACGACCTGTGCCCACGCTCGGATCGCTCAGGCTGACGTTACCTGGAATTTTGTAGTCATCTGCGTCGCGCAGATTGCCGTCCAGATGCAAGCCAATATCGCCAGCCGCGCCATCGACCGACAGCGACATGTTTTTTGTATTGTCGACTGAGCCATAGCGTACTTCAGCATCACCAGTTGGTTTTGCATTCAAGACTGTAGGAATCCGGTCATTGACGATGTTGACCACACCGCCAATCGCGCCCGAGCCGTACAACAATGCGGCAGGTCCGCGCAAAATTTCAATCTGGCGTGCAGTCGATGCTTCACTACCGACTGCATGATCGTTAGACAGGCTGGATACGTCCTGGATCGACATGCCGTTTTGCAGGATCTTGACGCGTGGACCTTCCAGCCCGCGAATGATGGGGCGCGATGCGCCAGCGCCAAATGCGGATGCAGAAACGCCGAGCTCCTGCGATAGGGTGTCGCCGAGTGAGTTGCCTAGTTTTTCGCGTAATTCGTCGCCGTATAAAACTTTGGCTGGTGCGAGTATCTGTGCGCCTTCATCGTTGTTGAACGGGGTGGAGGTGACGACGACGGCAGGCAGGGTTTGTTCTTGCGTTTGCGCAAAAGCAGAGTATGACAATGAGGCAAGCGCGGATAGAACGGCGCTGGCCAACAGGGTACGTTGGGCGATCATGAGACTTCCTTGAAAAATCGTATAGAAACGGCCGCGCTGAATCGCAATGCGATCAGGCATGGCAGTACAAACAGGAAAAATCAGTTACGCCGCTGGCGGTGCACGGGAAGAAAAATGACAGAGAAAGGGCGCATCCCAAGAAGCATGAGCGGCCCGCAGCGCCAGAATTTGCACGCTGGTTTGTAGCAGGGGAATGAATGGACGCACAGCTGCGCTATCGGCCAGCGCCATACCGTCAAACAGCGTACATGAGTGCGATTTGTCGCCTGCATATTCAGTAACGGCAACCGGGATGTCGGAGCTTGTGGCAGATGAGCTTGCGCTGATGGTTTGCGCTGCATGCAGATTATCTGCACCGTCCGCATGTTCGATCCGATGCTGTAGTCCCATCCATTGCGCGAACAGCACAGCGATAATCAACAATGCGGCGAAGCAAAGTCGGGTCGCTGTTGGTGCGCGGGATGAAAGTGCAGGTTTCAAAAAAACTCGTCTATTTGTAGGGGCGTGTGTGCCAGATCAATCGACTATCAAGGCAGGGACTCGCGGTTTACATCGGTTGCGCCAGATATTGGGGCCTGAGCAACGGATTCGAATAGCCGTTGCGAGTCGATACAAAAATCTTGTATTGCAACAGAATTGCATTTTACAAAAAAACAAAGCGCGCGGATAGGGGGCCGCGCGCTTTGTTTAGGGATGAATGGCGATTAATCCCGATGGGAATCAGTCACCATACAATTTTTGTTTCAATTCACGGCGTTGCTGAGCCTCCAGCGACAGCGTTGCGGTAGGGCGAGCCAGCAAACGCGGTACGCCGATAGGCTCGCCGGTTTCTTCGCACCAGCCGTAATCGCCGGCATCTATGCTGGCGATCGATTGCTGCACTTTTTTCAGCAGTTTGCGTTCACGATCGCGAGTGCGCAATTCCAGGGCATGTTCTTCTTCAATCGTGGCGCGATCGGCCGGATCGGGGACGAGAACAGTTTCACGCAAATGTTCGGTGGTTTCATCTGCATTTTTCAACAGGTCTTTTTCAAGCTGTTGCAGGCGGTTCTTGAAGAATGCGAGTTGCGCCGCATTCATGTAATCCTTTTCGCCCATCTTCATGATTTGCGCTTCGGTTAACAGGGCGCCGTCATTAGCGTCGGTCGGGGTTGCTTTGCTTGATTTAGTTGCCACTTCGCGTACTTTCGAAACTACAGGTTGTTCAATTTTATCTACTGGTGCGGAGATGACTTTCTTGCTGCTGTCTGCTCCAGACCGAGATGCGTCTTTGTTTGCGGTTACTGCAATTGCCTTGGGCGCGCTGGCAGTAACTTTCTTAATTGGTTGTACTGTTTCTTTAACAGCCGCTTTTGCTTTGACTGCCGGTTTGGCTGCTGGTTGCACAATTTTTGCGGCGGCTGACTTTTTTGCCACGACTTTTGCATTTGCCGTGACCTTGCCGGATTTTACCGCACTCTTCGCCGGCGCTTTTTTCGCGGCTGTTGCGACCGATTTAACTGCCGGTTTAATCGCTTTGTTTACTGCCTTGACGATCTTCCCCGCAAGTGCTTTCGCCGTCGACTTTGCGGCTGGTTTCGCTGTAGCTGCTTTACCTGTCGGCTGGGAGCGAGTAGACGTAACGGCCTTTTTCACGGCAATTTTTTTTGTGCTTTTTGCAGATTTTGTGACGGTTGCGTTCATAGTCCCTTGTCCTCAATGAACTTTCCCACACTCGGATCATATCGTGCTCTGCGTGCGAATCACACCCTTTCGCATCGTCCCGGCCGCTCTATCCTGAGCTCAAAACTGGGCTAGTTTATACCAAACATTGTTCCAATCCGTAAATAAAAGTTTCTTTTGGCAGATTCTGTCCGATAAATACCATTTTGTTCGAACGGATTTCGTTGTCGCCCCACTTGCCGCCTATGTCGGTGCCCATGATTTGATGCACGCCCTGGAATACTACTTTGCGGTCGGCACCATCCATCCACAGTACGCCTTTGTAGCGCAACATGCGTGGTCCGAATACCTGCACGATACCGCCCAGAAATTCATCCAGCTTCTCGGTATTGAATGGTCTATCGCTCTTGAATACGAAAGCGGCGATATTGTCGCTGTGATGACCGTGATGGTGGTCGTGGTGATGGTGCGCATGGTCGCCATCGTGAGTGCAGGCTGCATCGCAGGCGTGGTCGTGATGCGCGTGATCGTGTGCATGTTCTTCGGCCGCGATGAAGTCGGGATCGATTTCCAGTTTGTCGTTGAGGTTGAAACCGCGCAGGTCCAGCACGTCTGCAATGGCTACCTTGCCGAAATCGATAGTGCTGATCGGTGCGCGCGGATTGATGCGTTTGATGCGTTCGGTCAGGGTTTTCAATTCATCTGCACTGACCAGATCGGTTTTCGATAATAGCAATTTGTCGGCAAAGCCGATCTGGCGCTGTGCTTCTTCATAGCTATCAAGTTGATGCATGGCATGCTTGGCATCGACTACCGTGATGATGGCATCCACCAGATAATCACTCGCAACTTCTTCATCGATGAAGAAAGTTTGTGCGACCGGACCAGGATTGGCGAGTCCTGTGGTTTCGATGACTACATGATCGAACTGCAGTTCGCCATCACGGCGGCGTTGCGCCAATGCGGTCAACGCAACAATCAGGTCGCCGCGTACCGTGCAGCAGATGCAGCCATTGTTCATTTCGACAATTTGCTCGGTGCCATCCTGTACCAGGATTTCGTTATCGATATTTTCCTGGCCGAACTCATTTTCGATGACGGCAATCTTGAAGCCGTGCGGTTCTTGCAGGATGCGATTGAGGAGTGTCGTTTTTCCTGCGCCGAGGAAGCCGGTCAGAATGGTAGTGGGAATGAGTGCCATGAGTTTTACGTTGCGTTGAAAGCGGGTGCGGGAATTGAATGTGAAATACAGCGTTAAATTGACTGCGCTGCGCAGTCGGCACACCATCCCTTAATAGTGAGTTCGATCTCGTGACTCTGGAAACCTTTGCCTAGGGTACTTTGCAATACCTTTTGCAATTGCTGGCGCAGCGTCGCAGCCGATGGATGGCTATTTTGTTTTGCATCGGTAGCGAGCAACTTTTCATCGATATTGTCGATGCAGAAAACCTTGGCACAACGCGTACATTTGAAGTGGCCATGCTGATGTTGTTGTGCATGATGCGTGCCGTGTGCGATTTCTTCCGTTCCTGCGTTATAGCGGAATACGCGATCGTCACCGGCGATCTTGTGCGCCAGTCCGGCATCGGTCAGGCTATCCAGCGCACGATACAGGGTTACCCTGTCCATATCGACTAGCGTGTCCTGGATATCCTGATGCGAAAATGCATAACGGGCGCCGAGTAGCGCGGCCAACACCTTGATGCGGGCGTCGGTGGCGCGTACTGACGTGGTGCGTAACTGACTTTCAGCCATTGCCAGAAAATCCGGGGCGGTGTTTTTTTTCATGATGATGCGATGACGGGTTGTATGGCGAGGTGATAGCCTGATTATGCCGCAATTTGCAATTCAGTTGCAATATATCCGTTTGCTGCGAAATTTTGTGGATGCAGATGGGTATAGTTCAGGGCTTCTTTTTTGCGCGCGGATGGGCGGCATCGTAAACCTGTGCCAGCCGCTGAAAATCAAGCGAGGTGTAAATTTGCGTGGCGGCAATCGATGCGTGCCCCAGCATTTCTTGCACGGCGCGCAAATCGCCGGATGATTGCAGCACATGCGACGCGAAAGAATGACGCAGTACATGCGGATGCACATCCATAGGCAAGCCGACGGCTTGCGCATGCGCCTTCAAGCGAAGTTGCACCACGCGCGCCGATACGCGGGTGCCGCGCTCACTTAAAAACAGTGGATGCGGATCCAACTTTACCAAAGTATCGCGTATCGCCAGCCATGACTTTAGTGCATCGATGGCTGCCTGGCCGATAGGTACGCTGCGCATCTTGTTACCTTTGCCGGTGACCATCACCTCATGCGCGTCGAAATCTATCCATCCTGCCGAAACGTAGCGATTTTCCTGTGCATATCTGACGTCCAGTCCGACCAGTTCGGAAACGCGCAAGCCGCTCGAGTACAACAACTCGAACATTGCGTGATTGCATCGCTGCATCCCAGAGTCGGCATTTTTTCCGGGACTGGTTTCTGATACCAGACGCACGGCATCATCGGCCGCTAATGCCTTCGGCAAGAGCTTGGTACGCTTTGGGGCCTTGATGCCATCGACCGGATTAGCGGTCATTGCATTTTGTTCGGACAGCCAGTTGAAGAAACCGCGCCATGCGGAAAGCTTGCGTGCAATCGAACGTGCATTCAAGCCGTGCGCGTGCAATTGCGCGGCGAATTTGCGAATTTGGAAATGACTGATGGCAGTGACAGATGTGTTCCTGTCAGTGACTGTTGCAAATGCGATCAGCTCCAGCAGGTCGCGGCGGTAGCTGGTGGTGGTGAGCGGTGACAATTGACGCTGGCTGATCAGGTTATCGAGATAACCATCCAGATAAGCCTGATTGCCTGCAACGTTCACGATACGGATTTAGTCGAGCAAACTCGACAGCGCGGCGCTGGCGGTCTGGCCGATATTGGTCAGGAAGTCGGTCGCCATATCCGAGGTGAAACGATGCGGATCGGATGAGCCGAGTACCAGCAGACCGAAGGCTTCAGGCGCATCATCCAGACGTAAAGGCAGCAAGGCCAGCGATTGAATCGACGGTGCGTCTTCCAGCCAGGAGGCGGCTTCAAAATCGTTGTTGCTGCCGCAGAATGGTACGGTCAAGCCGTTCGAAAACAGGCGCGAATCGGCAGAAACGGGTGCCGCAAACCAAGTGTGTGCGAATTCTTCCGACACGCCCCACAAACGCAAGGTGACGTGCGGTACCGAGAACGCGTTTTGCAGGCCAGTGGTTAATGTGTGCGGCAGATCGACATCGTTGCGCGCCAGTAATAATGAGCGTGTCCATGCATGAAACTTGCGCGTGATCTGATCGTTTTCCTGCCCTATGCGTATCAGATCAGCCAAGCGCATTTCCATGATCTTGAACTTTTCGCGCATCACATCCATTTGCCGTTCTTGCAAAGACAGGGTGCGTCCGCCTAAAGGGCTGGACAGCTTTACCTGTGCCAACACTTCCGCATGTTCTTCAAAAAAATGCGGATGGTTCAGCAAGTAGTCGGCAACGGTGTTGGAATCCAGTGGAGAAGTCATGTGTCGTAATTTAAATCGTAAAGAAACTGTCTGAATAAAAGCTCGGCATCGGGATTGTGGTGTTTAGTCATCGATGGCTTATGAATTGCGCAAGAGTTGGCCATGATTCTAACCGACATCGGCATCCGGAAAGCAATTCTGCTCGCTCCGGATGCAGCCGGATTTCAAGCTGTCTCTTGGGCTCAATCTCAAAGCTCGATTTCGCCTTCAAAGACGGTCACGGCCGGGCCGGTCAACATGACAGCCGATGTGTTGCCTGCCCATGCAATTGATAATTCGCCACCGCGAGTTTGCACCTTGACTGGCGAAGCCAGCAAGCCGCGCCGAATACCTGAAACCACGGCTGCGCAAGCGCCTGTACCGCAGGCCAATGTTTCGCCTGCACCACGTTCAAATACGCGCAGCTTGATTTGATGTGCATCTATGATTTGCATGAAGCCTGCGTTGACGCGTTTTGGAAAGCGCGGGTGGTGTTCTATCAGCACGCCATCTTCGCGTACAGCTGCGGTCTCGACATCGGCGACAACTTGTACTGCATGCGGATTGCCCATCGACAATACTGCGATCCAGTAAGTTTCGCCCTTGATATCCAAGGGCCACAAGGTTTCTGCGCCATCGGCTTTGCATAGCAGATCGGTAGTGTCGAAAGGCACCTCTTCCGGGGTCAAGATCGGCGGGCCCATATCGACGGTAATTTGGCCATTCGCTTCCAGTCGCGGCTCGATGATGCCGGACATGGTCTCTACCTTGATCGCATGTTTATTCGTCAGTTTTTTGTCCGTCACAAATTTGACGAAAGCGCGTGCGCCATTGCCGCATTGCTCGACTTCGCCGCCATCAGCGTTATAGATGCGATAGCGAAAATCGACGTCAGCTGCTAGCGGTTTTTCTACCACCAGCATTTGATCGGCACCGACACCAAAACGGCGATCTGCCAAGTATTGCCATTGTGCGGGTGTGAAATCGATGGACTGATTGATTGCATCAATGACGACGAAATCGTTGCCGGCACCGTGCATTTTTGTGAATTTGATTTTCATGTGGCGATTATAAAGCCGCTGGCCGCGCAGGGTAAAAATGCCTGCACGTATCCGTTTTTAGTAAGCAGGTGGTGCTTCATCCGGTGCATTGGCAGCGTAAAAGCTGGGTTCGCCGGCTGGTCGGGTCTTGAAGCGCTTGTGTGTCCAAAAATATTCGGCTGGCGCTTCACGCGCCCGGTCTTCGATGAATGCGTTCATTGTGCGGGTTGCTGCAATCATGTCGTCACCGGGAAAGTTTTCCCATGCAGGATAAAACTTGACAGTCCAGCCGCGGTAATTCGGCAGGTAGGTGGCGACCACTGGAATCACTTTGGCATTCGTCGCGGCAGCGATGCGCGCAGGCGCCGTCAGTGTTGCTGCAGGAATCCCGAAGAAGGGCACGAACTCGGCATCCTTCTCGCCGAAATCCATATCCGGCAACATGAAGAAAGGCAGATTCTCGCGCATCGCGCGGATGATGGGCTTGACGCCATCGCTGCGCGAAAATAATTTGACCGGTCGAAAACGCGAACGACCTTTGCGCAATACTTCATCGAATACCGGATTCAATTGTTGTGTATAGATAGAGCACAGCGATGATTCCAGCATGACCGCGACACCGGCTACATCCAGGCTGACGAAGTGCGGGCATAACAGTATTGTCGGACTGGCGTTAATCGCGGCCAGCGGCACGGATGGCTCCACCACGATCAATTTGCGCAAACGCGCTTCGGAGCCCCACCAAAGAATGCCCCGCTCCAGTACGCTGCGTGCGTAATACTGGAAATGCTTTTTCGCGATGCGCTGGCGTTTTTCGGCCGTCCATTCAGGAAAACATAATTCGAGATTGATTAGTGTGATGCGGCGCCGTTTTTTCTTGTAGATAAACAGCAGGCTGCCGATTGCTTCGCCCAAGCGGGCAATCACCGGTAATGGTAGCCAGTGCAATAACCACATCAAGATGACCAGCATTCTCATGCGAGGTCCTTTTGAACTGATGCATCGGATTCATTTGGACCGACTACGCCGGCGGGAATCTTGTAACGGTTGTAGCTCCAAAAATACTGTGCCGGGCAAAATGAGATTAACTGTTCCATCGCTACGTTAATTGCGCGCACCTGCTGTTGCGGCGTTAATCCTTCAGCCATACTGAACGGATGGAAATGCAGGGTGTATCCGCGGCCACGCGGCAAGCGTTCGGCGAATGCAAGAATCATGGTGGCGCCACTCATTTCCAGCATCTTGGCTGGCAAGGTCATTGTATAAGCAGGTTTGCCGAAGAAGTCGGCCCAAACACCTTCGCCATCTTGCGGCACCTGATCGGGCAACAAACCGATGGCACCGTTTCTTTTCAGTACTTTAAAAAGGCTGCGTACACCACTTAGATTTGCTGGCGCCAAAGACAAGTTGTGGCGTGCGCGTGCGCCCTCTATTAGCGGCTTCAATGCGGCTTGCCGCGGTGGACGGTACATCACTGTCAACGGCAACTGTGCAGCGGCAGCCTGTGCAGAAATTTCAAAGCAGCCTAGGTGTGGTGTCAAAAAAATGATGCCGCGTTTGGCATCTTGCGCTTGTTGCACCAAAACCCAGTTTTTGATTGTGAGGGTTTTCAGTACCCGTTCTGGCGAAGCGCACCATACGAATGGTAACTCCATCATATTCTTGCCAGCTTCGGCAATGGCGGCAGACAGGTACTCGCCAAAACCAGCCTGCCGAATATTATCTTGCAGGCGGTGGCGATACCGTGATGAAGAAAAATAAACGGCCCAGCCGAGTGCGCTGCCGATTGCATGCAAAAGTGGCAAGGGCAAATAAGACAAGAGGCGGAAAGTGAGGACGAGCATGCAAGTTTTTATGCGATTCAAGCGGGCCTCTACAAGAGACTTTGCTGATTTATTTCAAGAGGCGTAAAATAGCACAAAGCAGCAACCGCCGAGTTAATGACAACTTGCGAGGCGGTATATAAATTTCGCTAAAGCGTCGCAGGTTCATTCAGTTGGCCGCGACATCTAACCAACTATAGAAAGAACCTGCGATGGCTAATGATTTTTTGTTTACCTCCGAATCCGTCTCTGAAGGCCACCCTGACAAGGTCGCCGATCAAATCTCCGACGCGATCCTCGACGCAATTTTTCAGCAAGATCCAAAAGCACGCGTTGCTGCTGAAACCCTTTGCAATACCGGTCTGGTTGTGCTGGCTGGCGAAATCACCACGTTCGCCAACGTCGATTACATCGAAGTCGCTCGTCAAACCATCAAGCGTATCGGTTACGACAACGCTGACTACGGTATCGATTACAAAAGCTGCGCAGTTTTGGTCGCATACGACAAGCAATCGCCGGACATCGCACAAGGGGTTGACGAAGGCGCTGGCATCGATCTCGACCAAGGCGCGGGCGATCAAGGCTTGATGTTTGGTTACGCTTGCGATGAAACGGCAGAACTGATGCCGGCCGCGATTCACTATGCGCATCGCATCGTTGAGCGTCAATCAGAATTGCGCAAAGACGGCCGCCTGCCTTGGTTACGCCCTGATGCAAAATCGCAAGTCACCTTGCGCTACGTTGATGGCCGCCCAGTGTCGATCGACACCATCGTATTGTCGACGCAACATGCGCCGGAAATGCAACACAAGGACATCGAAGAAGCGGTTATCGAGAGCATCATCAAGCCAGTGGTACCGGCTGAATGGTTGAAAGACACACGTTTTCTGGTGAATCCAACAGGCCGTTTCGTCATTGGCGGTCCGCAAGGCGATTGCGGTTTGACCGGTCGTAAAATCATTGTTGATACCTACGGCGGCGCAGCTCCGCACGGCGGCGGCGCATTCTCCGGCAAGGATCCTTCGAAAGTCGATCGTTCCGCTGCTTACGCTGGCCGTTATGTTGCTAAAAATATCGTCGCAGCTGGTTTGGCAGAGCGTGCGCAAATTCAGATTTCATACGCAATTGGTGTGGCAAAACCAACATCGGTGATGGTCACCACATTTGGTACAGGCAAAATCAGCGATGAAAAAATTGCGCAATTGGTGCTGGAGCATTTCGACCTGCGTCCAAAAGGCATCGTGCAAATGCTGGATCTGTTGCGTCCGATTTACCAAAAAACTGCAGCCTACGGCCACTTCGGTCGCGAAGAACCAGAGTTCACCTGGGAACGTACCGACAAGGCAGCAGCATTGCGCGCAGCAGCAGGGCTCTAATCTAAGCCTTTACTTGCGCGTGGCCGGATCAATCCTGTTGGGTTGACCGGCTTTTTCTTTTTAAGGTTTTCTCGATGCGCGCTTCAAGCTTGATCGACAGGTGGGTAACTTTCATGGTGGCGGGGTGCGCACTGGCATTGCCGTTCTCTGCGCAGGCTGAAAAGGCAGTCGTGTTGAAACCGGGTGAATTATGCGATCAACTGATTGCACGCATGCCCACCGTCAATAAAGTCATGTGCATGAAAGGCGGCTTTGTGCCGACCGGACGTTATTCGCTGCAAGGCTTTCCCTTGCTTGCCAAGGATGTGCCTGCGCTCAATCGCAACAAAAAAAGGCCACCCTTGCGCGTGCTACTGATGGGCGGCATACACGGCGACGAACTTACCTCGGCGGCGATCGTGTATCGCTGGGTCGATAGCATGAATGGACCCGCAGCGCAGCGCATAGACTGGCGCATCATGCCAGTTGTGAATCCGGACGGTTTGCTGGCGAAAAAGGCCATGCGTATGAATGCCAACGGCGTCGATCTGAATCGTAATTTTCCTACTCCTGACTGGGACAAGGAAGCGCCCAAATACTGGCAGGCACGGACACGCGCCGATCCGCGCCGGTTTCCCGGAAATTCACCGTTGTCGGAACCGGAAAGTCGCTGGGTCGATGATGAAATGCATGCGTTTAAACCAGATGTCATTATCTCGGTGCATGCGCCTTTTGGCGTACTGGATTTCGATGGCCCGGCACAGCCGCCACGCAAATTTGGTCGCCTGTTGCTCAATCGGGTCGGGGTTTATCCGGGATCGCTAGGCAATTACAGTGGCGTGCACAAAAATGTGCCGGTGATCACCATTGAATTGCCAAATGCACAAAAAATGCCGCCGGAAGCCGAAGTAAGGCGTATCTGGATAGATATGCTGGGTTGGATCAAGGAAAATGTCGAATCGCAATCTGCCGCGCCAGGCGTGCACTCGGTTTCGCTACCTGGCACCTCTGCGCCAAATAAGTAATTCCCGCAGCCGACCATGGCCGCGGGCCATTTTTTCGTTTAAAATAGCACCCGCATCAAGGAGCGTTGCGATAGATCGTTCGATCTACCAGGCTTGATGCGGTCAGTAACAGCAACTGCGCTCACGTTTCTTTTTTTCTAACGAAAGGAGGGCGTGATGAACGCCGCAGTAATGACTTCCACTACTAAATTTTCCGATTACGTAATCGCCGACTTGTCCCTGTCTGTTTGGGGTGACAAGGAAATCAAAATCGCCGAAACCGAAATGCCTGGCTTGATGGCAATTCGCGAAGAATTCGCCGCTGCGCAGCCTTTGAAAGGCGCACGCATCACCGGCTCAATCCACATGACGATTCAAACCGCCGTGCTGATCCAGACGCTCGAAGCCTTGGGCGCGCAAGTGCGCTGGGCCTCGTGCAATATCTATTCAACCCAGGATCATGCTGCTGCTGCGATCGCTGCTGCCGGCACAGCAGTTTTTGCTGTGAAAGGCGAAACACTGGATGACTACTGGGATTACACCCACCGCATTTTTGAATGGCCGAACGACGCCAAAGGCGCACCGGTTTATTCGAACATGATTCTGGATGACGGCGGCGACGCAACCTTGTTGCTGCATCTCGGTACCCGTGCAGAAAAAGATGCATCGGTATTGAATAACCCAGGTTCGGAAGAAGAAATCTGCCTGTTCAATTCGATCAAGAAACATCTGGCTATCGACCCAACCTGGTACTCGAAACGTCTGCCAGAAATTCTCGGCGTAACCGAAGAAACCACCACTGGTGTGCATCGTTTGTATCAAATGCATAAAGACGGAAAATTGGCTTTCCCGGCAATCAACGTCAACGATTCAGTCACCAAATCCAAGTTCGACAATCTGTACGGCTGCCGCGAATCGCTGGTTGACGGCATCAAACGCGCGACCGATGTCATGATCGCGGGTAAAGTTGCGGTGATCGCCGGTTATGGTGACGTCGGCAAGGGTTCAGCGCAAGCGATGCGCGCATTGTCGGCCCAAGTCTGGGTTACCGAAATCGATCCTATCTGCGCATTGCAGGCAGCGATGGAAGGTTATCGCGTTGTGACGATGGATTACGCAGTCGAACATGGCGATATCTTCGTCACCTGTACCGGTAACTATCATGTGATCACACACGATCACATGAAGAAGATGAAAGACCAGGCGATTGTCTGCAACATCGGTCACTTCGACAATGAAATCGAAGTCGCTGCGTTGAAGCAATACACATGGGACAACATCAAGCCGCAAGTCGATCACGTGATTTTCCCTGATGGCAAACGCATCATCTTGCTGGCTGAAGGTCGTCTGGTGAATCTGGGTTGCGGTACTGGCCATCCTTCTTATGTGATGAGCTCTTCGTTCGCCAATCAAACGATTGCGCAAATCGAGTTGTACGCCAACACGAAAAATTATCCAGTTGGCGTCTACACCTTGCCTAAGCATCTGGATGAAAAAGTCGCTCGTTTGCAATTGAAAAAACTCAATGCACAATTGACGACACTGACCACTGAGCAAGCTGATTACATTGGCGTTGCGCAAGTTGGTCCGTACAAGCCTGAGCACTATCGTTACTAAGAAATTGTAGTTGCAAGCGCAGCGGTCTGGCTGATTCTGGCTGGATTCGCTGTGTTGAGCATCGCTGCTTTCGAGCAGGTGTTTGACATTAGTTGCCGTGCCGTTTCATTGTCTTGCGATGGAACGGCGATTTCCTGAAATTTAATTCATGGAGAAATCATATGCGCTTATTGTTAATCTGGGCGATCAATGCAGCGGCGCTGTTTGCGCTTCCTTATCTGATGAAGTCGATTACGGTCGATAGCGTAGGCACGGCCATCATCGCCGCGCTGGTGTTGGGGCTGGTGAATGCGCTGATACGTCCGATACTCGTGTTGCTGACCTTGCCTGTAACCTTTTTGACGCTGGGTTTGTTTATCTTCGTCATCAATGGTTTGATGTTCTGGGCAGTGTCGCAAATGGTGGGCGGCTTCCACGTTGCCGGTTTCTGGTCAGCGGTTGGCGGTGCGATCCTGTACAGCATCATTTCGTGGCTACTGTCCGCGCTCATACTCAAAGAAAAATGAAACAACAGAATTTCAGCATAGAATTTTTCCCGCCCAAGACGCCGCTCGGCGTGGAAAAATTGCGCGTTACTTGCGCCAAGCTGGCCGAATTGCATCCCAAGTATTTCTCGGTCACTTTCGGCGCCGGCGGTTCGACACAACACGGCACCCTTGATACGGTTTTGGAGATACGCGGTGCCGGTCATGAGGCTGCACCGCATCTGTCTTGCCTGGGAAGTTCGCGTGAAAGCCTGCGATCGATTTTGCAGGAGTATAAATCGCATGGCATCAAACGCATCGTCGCCTTACGCGGCGATCTGCCTAGCGGCTATGGCGCGATGGATGCGTCGTCCAGCGAATTTCATTACGCCAATGAACTGGTGGAATTCATACGTGCCGAAACCGGCGACTGGTTCCATATCGAAGTAGCTGCCTATCCGGAAATGCATCCGCAAGCGAAATCACCAAACGACGACATCGCCAGCTTTGCACGCAAGGTCAAGGCCGGCGCGAACTCGGCGATCACGCAGTATTTCTACAATGCGGATGCTTATTTCCGCTTTGTCGAGGATGCGAGCAAGGCAGGTGCCGATGTGCCGGTCACCGCTGGCGTGATGCCGATTACCAATTACTCGCAGCTGATGCGTTTCTCGGATATGTGCGGTGCCGAAATCCCGCGCTGGATACGTTTGAAGCTGGCTAGCTATAACGACGATACCGATTCGATACGCGCTTTCGGTCTGGATGTGGTCACCGATTTGTGCGAGCGTTTGCTGGCCGGTGGTGCGCCAGGCTTGCATTTCTATACATTGAATCAGGCAGCAGCGACGCATGCAATCTGGAGCCGTTTGAACCTGTCGCAGAAGTAAGCTTGATGGTAAAAAGAAAAAAGTCGCTTATGCGGCTTTTTTTGCGCGATTTTACGCAAACGTGGCCGATTGCGTCATCACGATATCCAGCGCCACATCGTAGGGATCGGCCGCGAAAGCGGATTCTGCAACGTCATAGGCGACGCCTACCGTATGCGGTCTGGGCAGCAAGGCCAGCGTGCGATCATAAAATCCGCCACCATAGCCTAGTCGAAAGCGCTGCTGGCTAAACCCTAGACAAGGGATGATCAATGCCTGCGGCTGCAGTTCTGTATGTTGATCTGCCGGTACGGCAGCGCCGTATCTATCCTTGATGACGGGATCGCCCGGCATCCACGCATAGAACTTTAACGGTGCATGATCACTCACAACAACTGGCAATGCGAGTGTTGTGCCAAGTTCAGTCAATCTTGCATATGCTGCAAGCAAGTCAGGTTCGCCGCGCATGGGCCAGTAAACGCCTATTGTTTGGATGCGTTCTACTGACCACCATGCCAGGATTTTCTCGATAAGTTGCTTATCCCAAAGCAGTTTTTGCTCGGCAGAGATTGCTTTGCGCGATTCAAGTAATAGCTGGCGTAACTCGCTCTTGTTTTGCATATGATGGGTTAAGGATTTGAAGGGATCGCGTGCTATTCTAGCTATCGTTTATGCGTGCCTGCGGGCCGCAAGATTTTCTAGCAATGCGTAGCGCAATCGTTAGTGCATTGCCCAGCTTATTGCTTAGCTCAGTACTTGGCTAAGTATTGAGCACAGTGTTCAGCGCAGTGCTCAGTATAAGCACAGTCAAAAAAAGGGTCACGGAATTCATGTTCTCAAATAAATTATTTTCTCGTATCTTGTTGGTCGCGATGTCGGCTGCATGCTTGTTGCCGGCTGCGCATGCGCAAAAACGTGCGACTGGTTTTGCCAGCGATGACGATGCCTTTCTGGCATTGCGCGATGCTTCGCGCCGCAATGATGCGGGTCGCGCTGCGGATATTGCGGGGAATTTGGGCAACTATCCTATCCCGTCTTACGTTGATTATTATCAACTTAAGCCGCGCATCAAGGACGCAACGCCTGGCGAGTTGCAGTCCTATCTGGCGCGTTATAACGGCAGCGCGATTGCGGATCGCTTAAGGAATGACTGGTTGCTGGAATTGGGCAAGCGGCGTGACTGGCTCACGTTCGATGAACAGTATCCGCAATTCCAGCTGAACGATGACACGCAGCTGAAATGCTATGCCTTGATGTCAAAAGCAGCGAAAGGCATCAAGGTCGCCGATGAAGCGCGTGCGTTGTTGAATGTACCCAAGGATTTTGGCGAAGCCTGCGTCGCCCTGGTGACAACCCTGATGGAAACCAGGCAGTTTGATGAAGATGATTTATGGGCACAAATACGTCTTGCATCGGATACCGGCTCCATCGATTACGTGCGCCGCTTTGTACCGTTGACGGGTATTGAAGACGGCTCGCTGGTCGCCGCGATGGATAAACCTGCATCTATCATTGCGCGTGGCGTTGGATTCCGTCGTGTGCGACACGAAGTTTATGTTGTCGCATTGGGACGCATCGCCAAGAATAATCCAGCGCAAGCTGCGGATCTATTGTCGAACAACACCTTGTTGCTGAGTAAAAAGCAGGAAGCATTCGCCTGGGCGCAGATCGCCTATCAGGCGTCGATGAAGCTGGCACCGGAAGCCGTTCAATACTGGCGCAAGGCGGGTAACGCGCCGTTGTCGCCGGAAGCCCATCAGTGGAAAATTCGCGCTGCCTTGCGTGCCGGCGACTGGAAGCTGGTGCAGTCTGGTATCGAAGCGATGCCGGCATCCTTGCGCGAGGACGCGACATGGACTTACTGGCTGGCGCGCGCATTGCGCGAAGATGGCAAGGCCGACGCTGCCAATGCACGCTTTCAGTTGATCGCAGCGCAAACCAATTTTTACGGGCAACTGGCATTGGAGGAGTTGGGACAAAAAATTACGATTCCGCCACGCGCTTTACCGGTGACGGATGACGAGATTACGCCTATGGCGAGCAATGCCGGCTTCCGCCGTGCGCTCAAATTTTTCGAGCTGGATTTGCGCTTTGAAGGTTACCGTGAATGGAACTGGGAATTGCGCCAGATGAATGACAGGCAGTTGCTGGCGGCGGCCGAATTTGCGCGTCGCAGCGATGTACTGGATCGCATGGTCAATACATCGGATCGTACCAAGGCCGAGTTTGACTTTACGCAGCGCTTCCCTACACCGCATCGCGATATCATGCGTAGCACGACGCAGCGGCAGGGTATGGAAATGGCATGGGTTTATGGCCTGATCCGCCAGGAATCACGCTTCATCAGGAATGCCCGCTCACATGTAGGTGCTTCCGGTTTGATGCAGTTGATGCCGGCTACCGCAAGGCATGTCGCCAAAAAAATTGGCATGACAGATTTTTCACATAGCCAGGTCAATGAAATCGAAACGAATATTTTGCTGGGCACCAGTTATTTGAATATGGTGTTGAGTGATCTTGAGGGTTCGCAAACGATGGCAACGGCGGCTTATAACGCGGGTCCTGGACGTCCACGTTCGTGGCGTTCGACTCTGCCACGCCAAGTCGAGGGCGCAATTTTTGCCGAGTCAATCCCGTTTTCTGAAACTCGCGACTATGTGAAAAAAGTATTGTCGAATGCAACTTACTATGCGGCTATGTTCGATGGCAAGCCGCAATCATTGAAGGCCCGTTTGGGCAGTGTTGCACCTGCTGCCTTTGTGCCGACTGATTTGCCGTAAAAGCGAAATGCAAGTCCGGCTCCTGGTGAGCCGGGCTTGCATCTGATCACGCCACTTTTTCCTCGACCACATTTATGCAAACCACAGAACTTGATCCTACCCTTTCGCAAACGCTGGGCAATGCCGAAAAGGGTGGCCTCAAACTCGTGATCGCCAATAAAAATTATTCGTCGTGGTCGATGCGCCCGTGGGTTGCGATGACGGCATTCAATATTCCGTTTCAGGAAATCCCCCTTTTGCTGGCTCGTTCGGATACGACGGCGCAGATCGCGCACTATTCTTCGGCCGGTCGCGTGCCTATTTTGCTGGCGGGCGAAACGACGATTTGGGATTCGCTGGCGATTTGCGAATATCTGGCAGAACAATTTCCTGAAAAGAAAATGTGGCCGGAAGATGTTGCAGCACGCGCGCTGGCGCGCTCGATTTGTGCGGAAATGCATTCCGGTTTTACCGGTGTGCGATCGGCGATGTGGATGAATATCCGCGCCAAGTTTCCCGGAAAAGGCCGCACTATAGATGCACAAGCCGACATCGGCCGTATTAGCGAGATATGGGAAACCTGTCTTGCCTTGTCCGGCCCCGGCGCATTTCTGTTCGGTGAATTTTCGATTGCGGATGCGTATTTCGCACCGGTGGTCATGCGCTTCCGTACCTATGAAGTCGTGCTCGGCCCTGCGCTCGACGCTTATGTTGAACGCGTTGCTGCGCATCCGGCCGTGGCGCAATGGATAAGCGGCGCGCTGGCCGAGACTGCGCATATTGAAAAATACGACGTCTATCCCGACTGATCAAATTCGGATCGCATAGCACTGAAATGAAAACCTATATCGTCGGCGGCGCAGTAAGGGATGAGTTGCTTGGCGTCGCAGTCAAGGACCGTGATTATGTGGTGGTCGGCGCTACGCCTGAGCAAATGATCGCGCAAGGTTACACGCCAGTAGGCAAGGACTTCCCCGTATTTCTTCATCCTGTTACGCACGAAGAATATGCGCTGGCTCGTACCGAACGCAAAACCGCTCCTGGCTACAAAGGCTTCGTATTTCATACCGATGCGGAGGTCACGCTGGAAGAAGATTTAATCCGTCGCGATCTGACCGTCAATGCGATGGCCAAAGATGCCGATGGCATCATCGTTGATCCCTTCAACGGCAAGCAGGATCTTGCGCAACATATTTTCCGGCATGTGTCGCCTGCATTTACAGAAGACCCTGTGCGCATACTTCGTGTGGCGCGTTTTGCGGCGCGCTTTCCGCAATTTTCGGTTGCGGCAGAAACCAATACCCTGATGCACGCCATGGTCGCAGCCGGCGAGGTCGATGCCTTGGTGCCTGAGCGCGTATGGCAGGAACTGGCGCGCGGTTTGATGGAACAACAGCCCTCGCGCATGTTTGCTGTGTTGCGCGATTGCGGCGCTTTGAAGCGCATCTTGCCGGAGCTGGATATTTTGTGGGGTGTGCCGCAACCGGCATTGCACCATCCTGAAATCGATACCGGCGTGCACGTGATGATGGTGGTCGACTACGCCGCGCAAAAGAATTGCAGCTTGCCGATCCGCTGTGCTGCGCTCTTGCACGATTTAGGTAAAGGTGTGACGTCGCCGGAGCTGTGGCCCAAGCATCACGGGCATGAAATGCATAGCGCGAAGTTGGTCGAGGTGGTTTGCCAGCGCTTGAAAATTCCAAATGATAGTCGTGATCTGGCACTGATGACGGCGCGTGAACATGGCAATATCGGCCGTGCTCTGGAATTGCGCGCGGCGACCATCGTGAGCTTGTTTGAGCGTTGCGACGCTTTCCGCAAGCCGCAACGATTCATCGATATGTTGCAGGCTGCCGAATGCGATCATCGTGGTCGTAACGGCTTTGCAGATAAAGCGTTTCCACAAAACGCCTATTTGCAAAAGGCATTAAATGCGGCACAAACCGTCAATGGCGGCGAGCTTGCCGCGCTGACACGACAGCGTTATCCAGACCAGCCTGCGCGCATTCCCGATGCGATACGCGAGGCGCGCGTGAAGGCGGTGGCTGCAGCCATCAATGAAGCGAAGACCGACATCTGATCACAGCGCTGTTTTCTAGCGTATGAAGCGACCGTCTTTGGTGATCATCGTCATCTCGACGAACTCGCTACCTGTGTGGTCGGTGGCGGTGTAGCTGATCATCAAGCCGCCCATGTCAAATTTCTGCATCGATTCCATCGCCCGCACGAAGCCGTCGCGGGTCAGATTGCGACCGGCGCGTTTCAATCCTTCCACCAATACCTTGGCTGCCACGAAGCCTTCCATCGCAGCGTACGACACGGTGGTGTTGCTGGCTTTTGCAAGTGCCATGAATTCCTTGCCCAGGCCTGTGGTTACCGAATTGGGCGCAGGGGTAATTTGCGACACGATCACGCCAGTGCCTGCAGGTCCGAGATCCTGCACGAAAGATTGCGAGGAATTGTTCGATAAGGTCATGATTTGCACCATGCTGCCTTTTGCGCGTATCGCCTTGATGAGTTCAATAGTATGCGCGGATGAACTGACGATGATCAATGCATTCGGATTAGCCTTGACGATGATGTCAGCGCTCGTTGTGTAATCAGGCTTGACGCGCGGGAAGGTCGCGACGATAGCCGGAATCATGCTGCGGTCATTCATTGCACCGACAAAGCCAGCCAATCCATCCATGCCGAAAGAATCATCGACGTGTAGCAAGCCTATGCTCTTGGCGCCTATGGTTGCGAAATGTTCGACCCCTTTTCTGACTTCATCCTGATATTTTGCGCGCACGTTGAATATGAGCGGATTGACTGGTGTATGGAAAATGCGGGCCCCCGTACTAGGGGCAATCAAGGGGATTTTATTTGCCGCGAGGATCGGCAGGACCGCCTCAGTGAGCGGCGTGCCACGATTCTGGAACAGGGCGAATACATGCTCCTTCTTCACCAGTTGTTCTGCATTGGTTGCGGCCAGTTTGGCATCGAATTTGTCGTCCAGTGTGAGCAACTCGATCTTGCGGCCGTTGACGCCACCGCGACTGTTGACGCTGGCAATGTAGGCATTGGCGCCTTCATTCATTTCCTTGACCGGGCCGGCAATGGTGCCGGTCAGTCCTATCGTTTGACCAATCAGAATTCTGGTATCGGTCACACCTTCTTCTGCATAAGCCTGACAGAAAAAACCAGCGGAAATCAGACCGACAATTAATACGCGCAAAGAACCAAACATGTTGTGCTCCCCTAGGCGGCCATATGCGCAGTTAGCGTTTCTGGCTCATTTTTGATGGTGCCTAAGAATGCCATAGCCGACCTCAGGCAACTGATTTTTCAATCAGAAATGCTGGGGTGCAACATGTGTTTTTGATATGTTGAGATGCTTGCGTAGAGAAGAGTCGGGCGCAAATAATAGGGTGAATAAACAGATTGACACAAACTACTCTGCCGCCAAACAAGTGGCAGTCGAGCATACTCAATCAAGCTGGATATCAGGTCATCGGAACATGGCGACGCGTGGAGAGCGCGTACAGACGCAATTCATGGCGTGTTACGACGCCATCTTTATTGGTGTCGATACGTTCAAAATTTTCTACAACGCGGACCAGTTTGGCCGCTTTAGCTTGTGATTTGGTAATGCTTTTTGGTGCCTGTTTGTTATTGTCAGTGACAGCATTTTCGGCTGCAGCGCGGCGCACGTCAGTAGCAGAGGTTGGTTGTGAAAACGCAACATTACTAAGTAAAACGGTGGCGATTGCGATTAATTTGGCGTTCATGAGGGCTCCCTTTTCAAGCACGAATCCGCGCTTGCAAGCGTATTGAAAAGTTATTCCGCTTGATGTGCCAATTTATTTACGCCTTGTTACATTTCTATCTGATATTTCTTTTCTTCATAAGCAAGGAAGAAAGCCTTCGTTGGTGATCGGCATTCTTTGTGTAAACTGAAACGTGAGGAATTCAAATTCACGCATGTTGGATTTGCTGTGCAATCGTTCAATGGAGGTGCGATATGGATGTGCTGGATGCCATAACTGCAGCATCAGCGGTCGCAACGGTGATTGCGGCGCTGATATATCGCTTGTAGGGCTGAGCCGTTAAGGCGCTTAAAATTTCGGGATATGCAAGGTCTTGCTGATCATCAAGCTGCCGGACAGCACGAATAACAGCGCGAATGGATGAAATTCCCAAGGGCCCAGCATCAGGATGTCGCCATAAATCGCGCTGCCGATGCGGTCTTGCGATGCCAGCCACGCCAGAATGCCGGTAATCACGACGCTGGTCGGGATCGGCGTACCTTCAAAGTAAGCGACTTTGTCGGCGCCTTCGGACAAGGTTTCTGCAGTGACGTTATAACGTGCCAAACGACTCACGCCGCAACAAACGAAATAAATCATCGCGACCCAATCCCAACCACCCGTCAATCCGGCAGCGAAGCCCAGTGTTACCGGTGCGAGCCCGAATGAAATTACATCGGCCAGCGAATCCAGCTCGCGTCCCATTGCCGAATGCTGGCGGCGCCAGCGTGCAATCTTGCCATCCAGCACATCGAATATAAAGGCGGCCGGCGCCATTGCCGCGGCCGCATAAAAATGCGTGAGCGACTGGCTGTTCATGTAGAGCATCGCAAAAAACACTGCGGCGACACCGCAAGCTGCATTACCGAGAGTAAAGAAATCAGCGAGGTGAAAGCCACGCAACATTGAGAAGTGCTTGCGGGGCGGTTTGGGTGAATTCATCGCGTCTCTTTGAATAGAATATTTTGATCTGTGTGCCGACAAGATAGTGCATGCAGTAATCGGTATGTGAATTGCAAGTATGTCATTGAATGAAATGATTGTGCACAGAAATAACTTCAACAAGGGGTGCTGGTAGCGAGTGGTGGCGCATCTTGTTCATCATCAAGCAATTTCGATTCAAGATAAGCCGGTTACCGCACATACAAGGGCTATGCATGCACATAATCTGGTGGTTTATATAGCGGGAGACTGACATGTTATTGATTCAAAATAATGCATGCAATACACATAAATACGTACTGGCACTGTCTTTGTTTGCCTGCAGCATGGGCCTTGCTTCGACAGCCGCTATTGCTGCGGATGCAAGCGGCAGCTATAAGCAGGAGCGCGCGGCTTGCTTGAGCGGCCAAACGCAACAGGACAGGGCAACTTGTCTGAAAGAAGCGGGTGCGGCACGTGGCGAAGCCAAGCGTGGCAACTTGACTGAGAGTCCTATTTCATCTCAAAACGCGCAAACCCGCTGCAATGTCTTGCCACCGGCAGATCGTGATGACTGTATTCGTCGTATCCAGGGTGAGGGTACGGTATCGGGCAGTGTAGATGGCGGCGGTGTCCTTCGTGAAACGCGGACCATCGTGCCGGCACCTCAGCCTGCGGGAAGCGAGTATCAGCCAGCGCCTGTAATGAGTCCTCAGTACTAGAACCGCAAATAAAAAAGCCGTCTATCGCTTTGCTCGATAGACGGCTTTGATTTTTTTGCGTCATCTATTTGACGACCGGATTCTTTACCCGGCTGAAATGCTCTAGCAGATGTTCTGCAGATATTCTCAATATTTTGCTGCCAAATTATTGCTGAATAAAATCCGCATAACCGCGTGCCCGTAATGCACATGCAGGGCAAGTACCGCAACCATATCCCCAATCATGCAATGCGCCTCTTTCGCCTAGATAGCAGGTATGCGTTTCAGAGCGGATCAGATCGACCAAAGCTGTGCCGCCTAAGTCCTGTGCCATTTTCCACGTCTCTGCCTTGTCTATCCACATCAAGGGCGTCGCTACCTGCAGATTGGTGGCCATGCCGAGATTGAGCGCGACCTGCAAGGCTTTCATCGTGTCATCGCGACAATCGGGATAGCCGGAAAAATCTGTTTCACACATGCCACCCACCAACACGTTCAAATCCCGTCGGTAGGCGACAGTTGCCGCGACTGTCATGAACAACAGATTGCGACCGGGGACGAAGGTATTCGGCAAGCCATTTTCCAGCATCGTGATCTCGACATTGCTGGTGAGGGCGGTGTCGGATATTTTTGAAATCAGCGACAGATCAATCATATGGTCTTCACCGAGTCTGTTATTCCATTCTGGCGAAAAGCCGTGCAGCTTGTGCAGTACGGTCGGGCGCACCGTCAGCTCTATGGCATGGCGCTGGCCGTAGTCGAAGCCTATGGTTTCCACTCGCTTGTAGCGCGCGAGTGCCCATGCCAAACAGGTGGTGGAGTCCTGACCGCCGCTGAAAAGTACCAGTGCGCTATCTGCTGAGTTCATGTTTCCCTTGCCGAGCAAAATCGATAGCCGAATTATAGGGGGTAACTGCGGCGCGTAAGGGCGCGGCTATCTTTTGCAGATCAGGATTGCGGCGTGATTTTTGAAATGGTTTGTTCGATAAAGTCACCCGATGGTTCGGTAAAACGTATCCGTACCGGATACCACTCTTTGCTGGATGCAAACCAGATATCGATCTTTTGTTCCCGGTCGCCATCCTTGATGAGCTTGCTGACTTTGACTGCTTTCAAATCGCCCAATGGCGTTTTGATGGTTTCAGCCTTGCCGACTTTGAAGGTCCATGGATCTGCATCTTTTTGTCCTGCAACGACCATAGGGATGCTGGCACCCTGCTTGAACTTGGCGGGCAGGCTGCGCGCCATCGTTGCCAACTGCCACACGACGCTGTTGCGGTCTTGTTCGCCACCCTTGAGCGGGTAGCTGGCATCGGATGCGCTGAAGGTAATGTTGCGGGTTTCACGATTGAAGGTCGTAGTGGTCGCGTCTTTGCGATAACGTTTTTCAACTGAAGTGGCCGGCGCCAAACCAGAGGCATCGATTGCACCTTCACTTTTTGCTTCGAGAATTTTGCCGAGCAGCATGGCGCGTGTTTCCGTGCTGATTGCGTACTTATCCTTGCTGTTGGTCCACTGCAGAATGGCAGAGCCGGTCAAGGGCAGGCCCTTTTGATTGGCATTAATGGTGTAGTCCAGCGCAGCTGAGGGCGGCGGATTGAGTGCTGCCTTGGTTTTTGTTTGAGCAAAAGCGGCGATATGTGAAGTACTTGCGACAAAGACAAACAGCGCGCTCAACATGGAGCGGGAAAGCAAAGATGTGGAAACAAAGCGGTTCATTGAATCACCAAATATCATGTGGTTGAGAAGATCAGACTAGTGTATTGCGGAAACGTTCAGGCTGGTCAGCGTCATGTCCAGGTAATCGCCATTGGTTTCGGTATAGCGCAAGCGCACCGGATACCAGTTTTGCTCAGGCGCCAGCCAGATATCCAGTTTTTGTTCATGTGAACCGGCGCGCGGCGCGCGCGCTACATGCCAGGTGCGTGTGCTGATGCCGTCTATCAGAATGTCTTCCTGTCCGACGATCAGAAGCTGCCAGGTTTCTGCATTGCGGGTGCCGGCAACAAATAGATCGATGCTGGAACCTGCAATGAATTTTCCGCTATCGCCGCGTCCTATGCCCGCCAGTTGCCACACGATGCTGGCTCTGTCCTGTTCGCCACCCGTACGCGGGTAAGATGCAGTCGAGGATGAAAAGCTGATTGTATTGCGTTCGCGATGGAAGTGCGTATTGGTCTCTGCCTTGCGAAAACGCTTTTCGCTATACAGTTCGGGCGCTATGCCCATGTCTTCGATGGTGCCGCTGCTCTGAAAACGCAGCGCGGTAATAAACAGCACGCCAAAGTCGCCATCCACCGTGTACTTGCTGCCGTCGGTATGCCAGCTGATGGTGCCGCTGCCATACATGGGGGCACCATCTTTCTGAATTTTTTGTACATCGTATTTCAGATCGGCAGAGGGTGGTAAATCGACGTTGTAGCCGACCGTTTTCGATTCTGTTTGTGCATCTGTAGGCATTGTATTTTCTTGTGCTGCGGGCACGTCTGCGAGAGAGGTCTCGGGCTGCGGAGCGACGACCTCGGTAGCGAATGCTGGCTCAGCACTCGAAGCTTGCAGCGCAGGCGCTTTAGCGACACGCGGTGCGGTTTTGCTGTTTGGTGTTTTGGGTTTGCCTGGCTTAGACACTGCCGTGATCACTGGCTTGGGTGGCGACGCTTCGAAGGTCGCGACAATCACGCTTGCATTTTCCGACGATGAGGGCACCGGGAAAACGATTGTTCCGCTTAACCAGCTGATGGCGATCAAGTGCAATAGCGCCGCCGCGATCAATAACGACAAGCAGCGCACGGTTATGTGCTGGCGTTTGTAGTGCGTTGCTTGCGAGAGGCGGGCCATCGTCATATCAGCAGTGTAAACGCAAGATCGGCGGTTGGGGGGGGGCAGGCGAGGGCCTGGGGCGCCGCGTAAAATGCCTTCTTTAAAAAGTGGTCTTGATTATGCAAAGCAAAAAAATTCTGGTCGCAGCGTTAATCTGGTTTGCCGGCAGCCTGGCGCACTCTGCGGAAGCTATCCGTATCGGGATGATAGAAGGTATGTCAGGCGCCTTCGCCAACGCCGGTGAGGCCGTCGCGCGCAATCTGCAATTCGCGATAGCGACTGTCAATGCGCGCGGTGGCGTTAGATTGCCGGACGGCAGGCATCCGCTGGTGCTGGAGATATTCGACAACAAGCAAGGTGTCGAAGAATCCCTGATGGAATTCAAACGCCTGACCGACAAACACATCGCCTTCATGGCGCAGGGTAACAGCTCTGCGATTGCCAGCGCTTTGGTGGCAGCAGTCGAAAGGCACAATCAGCGCGTACCCGGTAGTAGGGTTCTGTTTTTGAATTATTCCGCGGTAGATCCGGCTTTGACGAATGAAAAATGCAGTTACTGGCATTTCCGCTTCGATGCCAATGCCGATATGCGCATGCATGCGCTGACCGAGGTCATCAAAGGCGATACGCGTGCCCAGCGGGTTTATCTGATAGGACAGGATTACAGTTTCGGTCGCATGGTCGCGCAAACGGCACGCAGCCAATTAGCGCACAAGCGGCCGGACATGCTGATCGTCGGTGATGAGTTGCATCCGATAGGCAAGGTCAAGGATTTCGCTCCCTACATTGCCAAGATCAAGGCGAGTGGTGCCGATACCGTCATCACAGGTAATTGGGGGAATGACCTGACGCTATTGGTCAAGGCCGCCAAAGAGTTTGGCTTGAACGCCAAGTTCTATACTTTTTACGGCAACAGTTTGGGCGCGCCAGCCGCGATAGGCGACGCCGGCGTGGATAAAGTGCGTGCAGTCGCCGAATGGCATCCAAACGCAGGTGCGGGTACGATGCAATCTCCCAGTGACCAGTTTTATCAAGGCTTCCGTCAACGCTATCCTCAAGCCAAGGATGATTACCTGCTGTTGCGTATGCACGTAATGATAGAAATGCTGGTCACGGCGATTGAAAAAGTCGGCAAGATCGATGCTGATGCGGTGGCACAAGCGCTGGAAGGCGCACACTATCGCAATGCGTTTCATGACGCGACCATGCGGGCAGGCGATCATCAATTGATTCAACCCTTGTATGTCTCTGTCATGCGTAAACAGGTGACGGACGGTCTGCGTTTCGATAATGAAGGTAGCGGTTATGGCTTCAAAACCGAGCTTTATTTGCCCACAGGAAAGACGGCCTTGCCTAGCAGTTGCCGGATGCGCAGAACGACACACTAAAGCAGGGTCGTTCTCTGCTAAGCTGAGATGTACAAGCTAGGTTTTTCATCTTGCCTTTTTTCGGAGGTGCAGCATGACCCAACCCAATATGCCTAATCTTCCAGGTTTCGACGTGATGGCCGATACGATGGAGTTCGTCAAAAACATGTGGGGCGGCATGCAGGGGGCGACAGGGATTCCCGGCATGCCCATGCCCATGTTATCGCTGGAAGAAATCAACAAGCAAATTGCCGACCTGAAGGCAGTCGAGTCGTGGCTGAACGTCAACATGAACATGTTGCGCGGAACGATACAGGCGCTCGAAGTGCAGAGTGCAACGATTGCTTCGTTGCATGCAATGGGCGCGACATTCGGTGCAGAGATGAAGCCGAATAAAGCATCAGCCGGTACATCAAACACAGCGTCGAGTACTGCCGGCAATGCTTGGCCAACAGAGGCTCCTGCTCAACAACCTGCGGCGACTGTTGATACCAATCATTTAAATGTCAATGCTGCCGCAGACGCAACAGCCGCATGGTGGTCTGCATTGCAGACACAGTTCAATCAAGCGGTGAATAGTGTGATGGCAGACGATTCGTCGACCACAAAGAAGAAAGATACATCGGCCCGGGCCTCATCTACTGCCGCGAAGAAATCTGCAGCAAAGTCAGAGACCCAAGCAGAACAGAACAAAGCTGGCAACTCTGCCGAAACACCAGCGAAAACTGCAGTTAAAAAACGCCGACCATCTGCCAAAACCTGAGACTGCGAGCACCTTAGGTTTCTTCGTCAGTCTTGGTAACGCTTCCAGCGATGCGCAAATGTCGAGCAATCCAGATTGTGATCGCGCCACATGCGACGGCAATATAGCCGACTGTATCGTAATGATCGATTTGTCCGGTAGGGGTGCGGGTGATAATCAAGCCGGCAACCAGCGTCGCTACTCCAGACGACAACATTTGCACTGAAGAGATCAGGCTCATGAACGTGCCGCGTACCTGTGATGCGGGAACTGCGCTCACCATTGCCATCCCCGGCACCATGCGTCCCGGCACCAGGATAAAGAACAGTGTCGAATTAATCAGTACCAGCCACCAGGCGACCGGTACAAGATGTGTCGTGATCAATAGTGGAATGAAAGACACCAGCGCCACGCGCCGGAACATTTTCAGCTTGCCGTGTTTGTCCGACATTCTGCCGATTAATTGCGAAGTAAAAAAGGTCGCTGCGCCACCGCATAGATAGACTAAGGTGATGAATGATTCCGTCATGCCGACGTTGCTGGTCAGATACAGTGGGATGTATGGGATCACGGTAAAGCCAGCCATCATCAACAAGGCGATGAAAACGAATGCCGTCAAATGGCTGGGCTCCTTTGCTACCGCGTACAACTGCTGAAAAACATTGCCAACTCGATTGTCGTGCATATGTGCAGTCAGATTTGGCAGCAGTTTGTATCCGATCAGCCAAAAGATAGATGCCAGCAAGACAATGAAAAAGAATGGTGCGCGCCAGCCGATGTCGGCGAAGGTTGATGCCAATAGCAAGCCCAGCGGAACACCTGCTACTGTCGACATCGAGAACGCTGTCATTACCGTACCCATTGCCTTGCCGCGTCTTTCAAATGGAATCACATCGGCCACCATGGTTTGCACCAGTGCGCCGAGTATGCCGCCGAATGCACCAGCCAGTGCGCGCGCAATCAGTAATGCCGTGTAGTTAGGTGCAAGGCCGCAGCACAAGGTTGCAATGATGAAGAGTGCGTACAGCGTCAGCATCAGCTTGCGCCTGTCAAAGCGGTCGATATAAGTCGCTGCCAGCAGACTGGAGGCGGCAGCGGTCAGCGTATAGGACGACAATAACAAGCCGAACTGATGCGTGTCGATGTGCAGAATCCGGATCAGTTGCGGCCCGAGCGGCATCATGATCATGAAATCGAGAATGTGCGTAAATTGTATGCCGGCGATCGTCAGCAGGAACAGGCGTTCGTTTTTTACTAAAGGTGTTGGTGAGGCTGCTTGCAAAGAGGGTCTGCCAGTTGATATTTGGGTAAAAAAATCCGGTTTGGTTGATGGCTGAAATGTATTAACGAAAAATCAGCATATGCATCCTGGCAAGCTGGATTTCCATGCGCTAGTCTAGCGGGTTTGGGGCTCGCTTGCTCGGCTGGCATCCCGCAAGCCAGCACAGGAAATTTCATGGTGGCTAACGTATAGTGTCGCTTGCGCTGGCAGTCGATTGCGTTCGGCCAGGTAAGTATTCAAGTAAGTCAAAATAAGGCGAATCGCATGCAAGTTATCGTCAGCAAGTTCTTCAACAAGATCCTGTTTCTCAAGGTGCGATCATGATGTGGTTTGGTGCGTACGTTCTCGCTGGCGCTTTTGTCGGCGTGCTGGCGGGCTTGCTTGGTATCGGTGGCGGCATGACACTGGTGCCTGTCATGGCGGCTCTGTTCGCGGCGCAGCATTTTGCGCCTGATCACATCGTGCATATGGCATTGGCAACATGCATGGCATCGATTGCATTCACGTCCGGATCCAGCGTGCGCGAGCATCTTAAATTCGACGGTGTCGATTTCCACATCGTCAAGCGCATGACGCCGGGTTTGGTGATCGGCAGTTTGCTGGCGACATCCGTGTCGGCCTGGATACCGCAGCGTCATTTGGCACTGAGTTTTTCTGTGATCGTGTTCTTTGGCGCGACCCAAATTCTGTTGAATAAAAAACCGAAAGCTGCGCGGACTCTGCCGGCGGCAGGGCCGTTATTCTTTGTTGGTCTTGTGATCGGTATTATCGCCGGGCTGGTATCTGCGGGTGGTGCGTTCCTGACGATTCCATTCATGCTGTGGTGCGGTGTACCTATGAAGAAAACCATAGGCACGGGCGCGATGATGGGTATTCCGCTGGCGGTGGTGGGGACAATAGGCTACATCATCTCTGGCTGGAACGTCCCAGGCTTGCCATCTGATGCCGTAGGTTTTATTTCAACGATTGCGCTGGTCGGCATAGTCTGCGGTAGCGTGGTCACCGCACCGTTCGGCGCACGCCTTTCACACCGCTTGCCGGTGCTGGTATTGAAGCGCATTTTTGCCTGCCTGCTGTATGTGCTGGCAGCCAAGATGCTGTGGACTTATTGGTAGGTATTAGATTGTGTCGCTGGCGCGATACGTATCGCGCCAGCGACAAGGTGATTTAAAAGCGGATATATGGCTGATCAGTTTTTGCGAGAGAATTTTTCTGCCAGCTGGCAGAGTTTTTCAGCGCGCATGCGATCTGCTTCTTCGGCTTGTTTTTTTGCTGCTTCCGCTTTGCGTTGGGTTTCTTCTACCTGACGTTGCGCCTTGCGTTGGTCAGCGTTCTTTTTAAAACGCTCTTTCAAGGTTGCGGTTGCATGCGCACGATGCACGTCGGTGACTTCATCCGCGTGTGTGCCATCCAGATTAAAACGCACGGTGGCTTTTTCCATTCCCTTCAAATACCGCAGCGAATTGGTATGTATGCCCATCGCTGTGCGCAGCGTTTTCCGGCTGACTTCAGGAATTTGAGCAAATAATTGCTTGTCTATGCCGATAGCTAAAGGTTGGAATTCGCCGAATACGGTGAATTTTTCCTGAAGTTCCTTGAGCAGAGTGCGGGCGGATTGAAACGGGTTAGGCGTTGGTTCTGTAGTCGTCATGAACAGCAGTCGAGCAATGGATGAGCTAGGGTGCGCAGGATATCACGATGACGCGTTATTGCCTGTAGTTGTGGTTATTTATCTTTTTTCCGGACAGAGTGTAGTGTCGCAACGTGTACAGTGTGCGCCTGAATTAATTATTAGCGATGAGATGCAAGATGTTCGAAGACGACGAGAGAAAGCAGGGCGAGCCTGTCGAACGGCCGTGGATTGTCTTAAAAACCACTTACGATGTTGAAGCATGGATAGATCATCAAAATCGCGCGATCCAGCAATTGATCAGTAGCAATAAGGCAACTGGCTGGGGATTGTGCTTTGGTTTGATCGAGGGCGGCGACATTTATTTGCACACGACCTCAGAGGGCGATGTGCTGCTGGATGTCACACCGGAAGCGGAGTGGGTCGCACCATTGATTGCTGCTGCCACGCAAGTCGAGATGCCATCGGGGCAGATATGGGCTTTACCCGGCGATAGACTGACACAACTGGTGTTTGGCTTGAGCAGCCTGATTGCGACCACGCGCCTGGTTGCCGAGCATAATTTCAATATGAAGAAGAGATACTAGATTGGCATAGCATCCGGTGAGAATGCAGAAAATTCTGTGATCTGATCGTACATGCGGGTAAATATGAAAAAGGGCGAATCGGCATGGCCGGTTCGCCCTTTTTTAGACTTAAACAAAGCGACCGCTACCGGGCGATCGCTGCAAGCCGAATCACCTTACGCCGCAGTAGCGTGGCTGTGACGCTTGCTCAGATAAGTGCCGACAATCACTACGCCAATTGCCAATGCCAAGCCTGGGATGCTCATATGGCTATGGCCAAACAATGCCAGTTCATGGTGTGGAATGTTTACTGCTATCCATGGTGTGACGATTGGATCCGAGAACAACATTTCACCAGCCAGATAACCCAATAGTGCAGCGCCCAAGGTGATGATGATAGGAAATTTTTCCATCAATTTCAGTACCAGTGCGCTACCGAACACGATCAGCGGAACGCTGATCGCCAGGCCGATCACCAGCAAGGTGACATTACCGTTGGCAGCAGCAGCAACGCCGAGCACGTTATCAAGACTCATGACCAGATCGGCAATCAGAATGGTTTTGATTGCACCCCACAGGTTGGAATGACCTTCGATATCTTCTTCTCCGCCACTTTCGGCCAGCAATTGCACGCCGATATAGAACAGCAGAACCGCACCGATCAGTTTAAGGTACGGCAGAGTCAGCAGTTGCAGTGCAAAGATGGTCAAAACGATACGCAGGATAATCGCTGCTGCGCTACCCCAGATTACAGCCATTTTCTTTTGTTTCGGTGGCAGCGACTTCGCGGCCAGTGCGATTACAACGGCGTTATCGCCAGACAGCACGATATTGATCAGGATGATGTTGCCGAGTGCGGCCCAGAATGCCGCGGTTCCAATAAATTCCATGTCTTCCTCAAGGTGTATTAAGTAAAAGTGGCGGTCGACGTACGACCATGTAGTTATCGATCATCAGGAAAACCCGAAAAATCGTTTATGGCCACTACGTATTCGCGTGCACGACATTTCGCTTTAAACAGAATGTCTGCGGTCCCAGATAAAAACACTCAAAAACCGATTGGAGAAGTTGAATTGCCTAGACAATGCCGCTCCACTGCACAGGCGCAGATTAGCGCTGAAGAACTTAATTAGACGTGAGAAAAATGTTAGATTTCCGTTAAAATTGCTTTAAAAACAATTCGGAAATTACTGCCATTTTTTGGATTATTTTCGACGTGTAGGCTGGCGTCGAGATATTCGCAGATGCGAACGACGAGGGCGAGGCCCAGTCCGGTGCCGGCTGAACCTACTAGTGGTTTTGCTGAGGGGAGTTTTTGCAGACTTTCCTGTATGGATTCAGGCAGGCCGGGGCCGGTATCTTCGACGATGACGGCGTGTCCCGCCATCTTGACGGTGACTGAGCCTTGTTCTGTGTACTGGCAGGCGTTGCGTATCAAATTGCCGATGGCCGCTGTCAGCAACTCTTTGCGCGCAGCTACCAAAAAATCGTCGCCTTCTTCGAAGTTAAGCGTGACAGGTTTGTTTGCGATGAAGTGCTGGCAGCGCGCAATTTCGGCGTGAATTACATCTGCCACTGAAGTTTCCGGCCGATTGATCTGATCTGGCGCACGTGCCAATAACAACAGGATTTCAATGCAATCGTTGGCTTCTTTCGCTGCTCGCAGGATGCGGTCGGCGGGCGCATGCAATGCCGGTTGCGTCATTGTTTGCTCGACTAATAATTCTGCGGCACCTGTGATGATGGTGAGCGGAGTGCGTAGTTCGTGGCTGACGTCGCCGGTGAAGAAGCGCTCACGCGCCAGAAATTGCTTGAGTTCAGTAGTATGGGCGGCAAAGGCGCGGGCCAGTACGCCGAGCTCATCCTTGCTTTTAAGCAGAGGCAATTCTGTAGGGTGGTTATTATCCTTGACTGCTGCAGCCAGTTCGACGATGGGGTCGACAAAGCCGCGCGCGATAAAACTGCCGAGAAACAACGATAGCGCGACGAAGCCGAGAAAACCGGCCATGATCATTGCGTAAATGACGTGCTCGATGTTTTTGTATTCGCTGGCGCGATCGACGACGACATAGGCGCCGGCATCGTCTTGGCCTACCAGCAGATGGACTACTTTTCCTTCGAAACTTTCCTTGGCGACGCCAAGTGGCATGCCGCGCAGCGGCTCGGGAATATTTTCGCCATGATAAAAACTGACATCGGAAGGCATTTCTACCGGCATGCCTATCGCGTGACGCGGCGACGCCCATGCAGCAATGCTGCGCAAGTGCTCATCAACCAGTAGATCTTCAGTCCCTTCAATGGCAACGGCGACGACCGCGCCAAAGAAAGTACACACCGCGAGTGCGAAAAAAAGGTAGGCAACGACAATCCGTCGCCGCAGCGAACTACGTCGTTTCATCCGAACCTACCAGGCGGTAGCCTATGCCTTGAACCGTGCGCAACATAGCAAACGGATGTGTTTTATCCAGCGCCTGTCGCAAGGCGTGAATGTGCGTGCGCAGTGCATCGCTGTCTGGCGGATGATCGCCCCAGACTTCCAGTTCCAGTGTTTCGCGTGAGACGACTTTCGGTGCTTCTTTCATCAGACAGGCCAGGATTTTGAAGCCGGTTTTGGTTAGCGTGATCGGCATGCCGCCACGTTTGACTTGATAAGTCGATGTGTCGAATATCAAATCGCCGACGCTCAGGAAGTTGGTGCCCTGATTTTTGCCGCGTGCACGGCGTATCAATGCTTTCAGGCGGACTTCTACTTCCAGCAGAGAAAACGGTTTTACCAGATAGTCATCTGCGCCGCTGTCGAAGCCGGCAACTTTGTCGTCCAGCGTATCGCGCGCAGTCAGCATCAGCACAGGCGTGTCGTTTTGCAGCTCGTCGCGCATCTTGCGGCATAGTGTCAGGCCATCGATGCCTGGAATCTTGATGTCGAGAATGACGGCATCGTATTCATGTTGTGCCGCGAGTGCGAAGCCTGCGTATCCATTGGCTGCGCAATCCAGTACATAGCCGCGCGGCTCAAGAAACGCGTACAGATTCGCGACGATATCTGCGTTGTCTTCAATAATCAAAATGCGCATGGTAGAGAGGCGCGGTTCGCCTGTAGTCACTTTCAGTTTCGGTTTGTTTCATGCAAAATTGCTGTCGGGTGGACCCGCATGGCCATTTATTCATGAATCTGGTCAAGTTTGACATTATGCCTGCGGATGGCACGGTGCGGCGCTTGCTGTGCCGTGGTGTTCACACGCGTTGTTTTCTTCGGCTATCTGCGGAATAGAAGATTTCAGGAATTGCGTACAGGCATGGCTTATTTTTGGTTCAGAGCCTGCTCAATATCTGCTACCAGTCTTTTATCGCCGGGCGTCACTTTCGATGGATAGCTGTCAAGGACATTGCCTTTGCGATCCAGCAGAATTTTATGGAAATTCCATTTTGGCGGCTGCGCGCCTGCCTTCATCAATGATTGATAAAACGCATTGCTGTTCGCGCCAACCACGGATGTCTTGGCGAACATGGGGAATTTTACGCCATACGTATTATTGCAAAACTCAGCGATTTCCTTGTTCGCACCGGGTTCCTGCTGGCCGAAATCATTCGATGCAAAACCGAGGACGATCAAGCCTTGATTCTTGTATTTTGCGTATAGTTTTTCCAATCCTTCGTACTGCACCGTGTAGCCGCAATAACTGGCTGTGTTGACGACCAGCACGACTTTACCTGCGTACTGGCAAAGATTTTGCGGCGCCTCATCTTGCAGGCGCTGAACAGTATGGCTCAGTGTTGCCGGACATGCAGAGTTTGCAGGCGTTTGCGCAAATGCATGTGCGCCGATGAGCAAGCCAGACAATAGTGTGCAGCGCAGGATGGCAGTGTTGATTGTCTTCATGATGAGTATTGTTATCGGATATGAATGGATGCATCTTGCATCAAGATGCCAAATTTGTCATGGCGTGTGCTGCGAAGTTTTTCGCATGACATCTTTTTTCAGCAGCCAAGCCACTTTGGGCGCGGATTGAAGCGATCGCAGAATGATTCATTTTATAAAAGGGAGCAGGTTTTGCATGGCATGCGATGTTTCCAATGGAGGGCTATTGAGCTTTTGTCGGCGCAAGAAAAATGAAATGCCATGGCGAAAATAAGGCTTTGCATAAGTAAATTGCAGGGCTGTTGCTGGGTAAATCGCGAATTTATTGGTAGAATCAAGGACTTAACTCAATTTTTAAGGCGCATATGTTGTACCCAGAATTGTTTAAATCTTTAGAGCAGGTTCGCTGGAACATGGAAAAAGACATTCCGTGGGATCAGTTTGACGGCTCCAAACTCACTGATGAGCAGGCGCAAACCATACGCATGAATGCGATTACGGAATGGTCGGCTTTGCCTGCGACTGAAATGTTCCTGCGCGATAATCGCGGCGATAGCGATTTCTCTGCATTCATGTCCGTATGGTTTTTTGAAGAGCAAAAGCATTCGCTGGTGCTGATGGAGTATCTGCGCCGCTTCAAGCCGGAATTCGTGCCGACGGAAGAAGAGCTGCACAACGTGCGTTTCGAATTCGATCCGGCACCTGCGCTGGAAACGCTGATGATGCACTTCTGCGGAGAAATTCGCCTGAATCACTGGTATCGCTGCGCTTCTGACTGGCATACCGAACCTGTCATCAAGCAGATTTATAAAATCATCAGCCAGGATGAGGCACGCCACGGCGGCGCCTATCTGCGCTACATGAAAAAAGCGTTGAACGAAGTAGGTGATTCGGCGCGCGCTGCCTTCGCCAAAATTGGTGTGTTAATGGCTTCGGCGCGTCGTACTGAAAAACCTCTGCATCCAACCAATTTGCATGTGAACCAGTCGCTGTTCCCTAACGACACCGTGCAATCACGTTTGCCTGATCCGGAATGGCTAGAGCGTTGGCTCGATGGTCAGATCAAGTTTGACGGCGAATGGGAAAAGAAAGTCGTTGATCGCATCTTGCACAATATGTCTTTGTTGTTCGAGCGTACTTTCGGCTCGGTACAGGAATTGAATCGCTATCGCAAGGAAATCGTCACGCGCATGGCTGCCGTACAGGCAGTCTGAGCGGCAGGTTCGCAATATTAAAAAGCCGCAGAATTTTGCGGCTTTTTGTTTGTCTAAACAATTCACGATGTATGTGCTGAGGATTTTCGTGAGCGTGCAGAATCATCAGGAGAAAATAATGCAAAGACGGTTTTTTTTACGTATCGCAATTTTGCTTGGCGCAATGCCGACTATCGGTTTTGCCAAGTCTGAGCGGCCTGTGATCGCGGTTTACAAAAGTGAGACTTGCGGCTGCTGTACACAATGGGTAGATCATTTACGTGCCAACGGTTTCAAGGTGAATGTGCAGAATGTGCCCAACACCGGTGCCTATCGCACGAAATTGGGCGTACCGCCATCACTGGGCAGTTGTCATACCGGAACGATAGGTGGTTACGCTCTGGAGGGGCACGTACCGGCTGCGGACATCAAGCGTTTGCTGGCAGAAAAGCCGAAAGCAAAAGGCTTGGCAGTGCCCGGTATGCCTATGGGGTCGCCCGGCATGGAAGTGGCGGGTGAACCGGCGGATGCTTATGATGTCTTGTTATTCCAGGCAGACGGGAAATCTACCGTGTATCGCCATTACGCAGCGAAATGATTTGAATCCGTAAATAAAAAAGGGGCGTTTTAATAACACCCCTTTTTTATTTATTCCACCAGTCGTTTGCTTATTTGTTCAATCATAAGCACGACTTGAAGTGCATTATTTTAATTAGTGATGGTGATGCTCTTCTTGTTTGGCGTCGGCATTCTTGGTTTTGTTTTCCTCAACATAAATCGATGTTTCGACTTTCCCTGCTTTTTTGAAAGTCAGCGTCAGCGGCAATTGATCGCCAGCCTTGAGCGATGCTTTCAAGCCCAACAACATGAGGTGATAGCCGTCGCCGGGTTGCATCACGATTTTTTCTTGCGGCTTGAGTTCGATGCCGCTTACCTCACGCATGCGCATTACATGATCGGCTGTCATGGACATGGTGTGAATTTCCACAGATTGCGCTGCAGGCGATCGCGCGGAAATCAATTCGTCACCTTGTTTGCCCTTGTTCTCCAGTGTCAGATAGGCGCTGCCGCTGGTCTGGCCAGGCATGCTTGCGCGCGCATACGGATGATCGATATGGATGTCACCTGCACGGTAGTCATGCGCAAGCGCTAAGCCACACATCAACAAGCTGACAGAAATGAATGGGATTACTCGTAGGTTCATACTATCCTTTGAATGGAAACTGACTGACTGCTTGATTGCGTAGCGCAACGGCGGTAGCTGCAAGCAAGCATCGTAGCGCAAAATATGGCGAAATTAATTTCCGCCGATAAAACCATTTTGCCGCCACGCTTCATACACAACGACGGCAACAGTATTGGATAAATTCAGGCTGCGATTATCGGGGCGCATGGGCAAACGTATTCTCTGCTCGCTCGGGAATGATTCACGCAGGGCTGGATCCAGTCCTTTGGTCTCGGAGCCGAATACAAAAATATCGCCGGGCTGAAATGTCAAATTCGCAAACGACGTCGAGCCATGCGTAGTCATTGCAAACAAGCGCGCCGGATTCAAAGGCTGTTGGTCCGGAAACGAGGCGAGAAATGCTGGCCAGTCGCGATGCACTTTCATCTGCGCGTAATCATGGTAGTCGAGCCCCGCGCGGCGCATCTTGGCGTCGTCCAGTGGGAAGCCGAGTGGTTCAATCAAATGTAATTGCGCACCCGTGTTGGCACACAGACGGATGATATTGCCAGTGTTGGGCGGGATTTCTGGCTCTACCAGTACGACATGAAACAAAAAAATTCTCCTAGACTTAAAGATAAATGCCGCTCGTCTTCTGTGCGATTAGATCGTGGATGGATCGGATCGCGCATTTTAATCTGATGTGGCGCGAATTACTTATGCGGCGTGCGTGCAAAAACCAGATTGGTCACGCGTATTGCACCATGACGTTTCAGCGTGGCGGCAATTTCATTCAGGGTTTCCCCGGTGGTCAAGACGTCATCAACTACACCTATGTGCTGGCCGCGCACGAATTTCACGGCGTTGGCAGGCAAGGCAAACGCATGGCGAATATTACGATGCCGTTCTGCGGTCGGCAGCATTGCTTGCATCAGAGTGTCGCGGGTACGTTCAATTAATTGAGGTGCGATTGGTATGGCGATCGCCCGCGCCAGTGGCTTGGCGATTTCCAGCGCCTGATTAAAGCCTCGCTCGGCCAGCCGCTTTTCGCCCAAGGGCACGGCGGTCAGCAAAGTGGGCATGCTGAAAACCGGCTCGCGCAATATGGCATCCCGTAATTTGTGCGCAAATAAGGGTGCCAAAGCCAGGCGACTGCCGAATTTGAGTGCGAGTACCAACTGATCGATAGGGGCTGCGTAATCGCTGGCGACGATGGTGGCATCAAAGGCGGGTGGGCTACTCAAGCACTTGCCGCAGCGCTCAGCCTTGTCGCTAGCGTAGGCCAGTGGCGACGCACATTGCGCGCAGCGATGCGGATGTTGACTGAAAAATTGAGTGTTGCAATTGTGGCAAAGCGAGTTTGCGCCGCTGATGCCGCACAATGCGCATGATGACGGCAACGCCGCAGGCAGTTTCCGGATGAAATGCCGAGTCCAGTCGAGAAAACGATAATGCATCGCGCAGCCCAGCCTTCATGCGTGTAAACTCGCGGCATTATCTCATTGAATCATTGCCTAATTTCGTGTCTTCCAATTCTGACTCCAGCCTCAGCGCGCCGATTGATTTAACCCGGGTGCGCACCTTGTTCGATGACCCTGCGCGTCTGGTCGATTCTAATTTTCTGCGCCGCGAAGTAGCGGCTCGGATGCATGAGCGTCTGGCGCTCGTTCGGCTTGCGCCAGAGCACGTACTCGATGCGGGTTGTGGCGAGGGTGCGGACCTGACAACCTTGCAAAAACGTTTTCCAAAAGCGGCAATGCTGGGTTTGGATGGGTCGCCGGCCATGTTGGCTGAAGCGCAGGCTGCGCAAACAGCCGCTTTGTCCTCCATGAATCGGCTACTGCAACAGTGGTTGCCAGTCGCTATGGGGCGGGAGTCGAGCGCGAATTTGTTGTGCGGTAATTTTTCACAGCTTCCTTTAGGCATCAACGCGGTTGACCTGGTGTGGTCGAATCTGGCCCTGCATTGGCATCCGCAGCCTGATCGGGTGTTTGCCGAATGGCGTCGCGTGCTCAGACAGGATGGCTTGTTGATGTTTTCCTGCTTTGGTCCGGATACCTTCAAGGAATTGCGCGCTGCGTTTGCAGTGGCGGACAGTGAGTCCCATGCATTGCCGTTTGTGGATATGCATGATTTCGGCGATATGCTGGTGAACGCCGGCTTTTCAACTCCGGTCATGGATATGGAAACCTTGACCGTAACCTATAGCTCGGTTGAAAAACTGATGGCCGACGTCCGAGCCTGTGGCGGCAATCCATTGGATACACGGCGGAGGGGCTTGTTTGGCAAGCAGGCGTGGCAGCGCGTCGTGGATGTGCTGGAGCAAAATCGGCGAGCGGATGGCAAGATCCCACTGACGTTTGAAATTATTTATGGACACGCATTCCGGCCTGCGCCGCGCACTACTTCAAGCGGTGAGTCTATAGTCCGCTTTGATTTGCCAAAAAAATAAGAAAAAAGACGGAAAGACAGACAAATGCACTTGCTGAAATAACATTAGTTTAATGCAGCAAGTGCTACAGTAAATTTTGATGGTGTGGTGTGAAGTGTTGCGTACTTTCAGCATTTAACCCGAATAAAGGTGGCTAAATTCCTGTGCGCTTGATAACACTGTCATTTACGACTTATACTTCGACGGTTTTGCGCGGGAGTGAGTTCGGTCACGCATGCAGGCCGTAAACGAGCATGCGCTTAGACTAAAGCAAGTGCCGTAACTGCACCGACAGTAAGGTGCAATAAGCAAGTAAGTGTGGTCGGAATCGCAAACACACCAATGAGATGTGGGTGATTCTTGATGGTTCAAGAGGGGGCATTCGAATTTGAATTGCACCAGAGGCTGGGTCTGGAAATTTTGCCCGGCGGTCAACAGAATTCTTAATTTGGGCATTTGAGGAAATCATGGAACTTGCGAAGCGCCTTCAATCTTTGATGCTCGGTGCGTCGCTCCTGACGGCAGCTTTGCCGTCGTGGGCGGTGACCGATAGTCCAGGCGGACCTGCAGTACGTCAGCTCAATTTTCAGCAACCTGTGACGCAAATCGCCGAACAGATATATTCGCTGCATACATTGATGCTGATTATCTGTCTGGTCATTTTTTTCGCCGTCTTTGGCGTGATGTTTTATTCGATACTCAAACATCGCAAGTCGCTAGGCCACAAGTCTGCCAAATTCCACGAAAGCACTCTGGTTGAGATTGCGTGGACCGTTGTCCCGTTCTTGATCGTTATTGGTATGGCGTTGCCCGCCACCAAAACGGTGGTGGCAATGAAGGATACGTCGAATGCCGATATCACCATTAAAGCCACCGGCATGCAGTGGAAATGGGGCTACAACTATCTGAACGGTGAAGGCGAAGGCATCAATTTCCTGTCCAATCTCGCTACGCCACGTGAACAGATCGTTGACTCCTCAGTTACCAAAGGCGAAAACTATCTGATCGAAGTCGACAATCCTGTCGTCGTTCCAGTCAATAAAAAAATCCGTATCGTCCTGACCGCCAATGATGTGATCCACGCATGGATGATTCCTGCGTTCGGCGTCAAGCAGGATGCGATCCCGGGTTTTGTCCGCGATACATGGTTCAAGGCTGAAAAAATCGGTACTTACCGTGGTCAATGCGCCGAATTGTGCGGCAAGGATCACGCATTCATGCCTATCGTCGTGAACGTGGTTAGCGAAGAAGATTACAAAGCATGGGTTGATGGCAAGAAAAAGGAAATGGCTGCAAATGCAGACGATCCTGCCAAGACATGGACTATTGATGAGCTCGTCCAGCGTGGCGAAAAAGTCTATACCTCAAATTGCATCGCTTGCCATCAGGCAAACGGCAAGGGTGTGCCAGGAAGTTTTCCTGCGCTGGACGGTTCGCCTATCGTTACTGGTACCAAAGCCCCCAATATTGAAATCCTGCTAGAGGGCAAAGCTGCCATGCCGGCATGGAAGTCTGTGTTGTCGGATACTGAAATTGCGGCCGTTATTACCTACACCCGTAATCATTGGTCCAACAAGGCTGCGGAAAATATTGTTCAACCAGCTGAAGTGCTGGCTGCGCGCAAGTAAATGAATCAGGAGATTGAGATGAGCACAACCGCAGTCGATCATTCACACGACGCAGCGCACGATCATTCGCATGACGATCATCACGGCGCACCACATGGCTGGCGTCGCTGGGTCTATGCAACCAACCACAAGGATATTGGCACCTTATATCTGTGGTTCTCCTTCATCATGCTGTTGTCCGGCGGTTTTCTAGCGATGTTGATTCGCGCAGAACTATTCCAGCCTGGCCTGCAATTGATGCAACCTGAATTCTTCAATCAGCTGACCACGATGCACGGTCTGGTGATGGTGTTCGGCGCGATCATGCCCGCCTTCGTTGGTTTCGCCAACTGGATGGTGCCGCTGCAAATCGGCGCATCCGACATGGCGTTTGCCCGGATGAACAACTTCTCGTTCTGGTTGTTGCCACCTGCCGCGATTTTGTTGGCAACGTCGTTCCTGGTTCCTGGTGGCGCAACTGCTGCCGGCTGGACGCTGTATGCGCCACTGTCGACGCAAATGGGTCCTGGCATGGATATGGCGATTTTCGCGATGCACATCATGGGCGCATCGTCGATCATGGGTTCGATCAACATCATCGTGACCATCCTGAACATGCGCGCGCCAGGCATGACATTGATGAAGATGCCGATGTTTTGCTGGACCTGGTTGATTACCGCATATCTGCTGATCGCCGTGATGCCGGTTCTGGCTGGCGCGATCACGATGACATTGACGGACCGTCATTTCGGTACATCCTTCTTTAACGCGGCCGGCGGCGGCGATCCTGTCATGTATCAGCACATCTTCTGGTTCTTCGGACATCCAGAGGTGTACATCATGATTCTGCCTGCGTTCGGTATCGTGTCACACATCATTCCGGCATTCGCCCGCAAGCAATTGTTCGGTTATGCGTCTATGGTGTATGCAACCGCTTCTATTGCCATTCTGTCGTTCATGGTGTGGGCACATCACATGTTCACTACCGGTATGCCGGTAACTGCGCAGTTGTTCTTCATGTACGCGACGATGCTGATCGCAGTGCCGACTGGCGTGAAGATTTTCAACTGGATTGCGACCATGTGGCGCGGTTCGATGACTTTTGAAACACCTATGCTGTTCGCGATCGGCTTCATCTTCGTGTTCACGATTGGTGGTTTTACCGGCTTGATTCTGGCGGTGACTCCGATCGACATCCAGCTGCAAGATACCTACTACGTGGTTGCTCACTTCCACTATGTGTTGGTGGCAGGTTCGCTGTTTGCGCTGTTCGCCGGTTTCTACTACTGGGGACCGAAGTGGACAGGTTTCATGTACAACGAAACGCGCGGCAAAATTCACTTCTGGGGCTCGCTGATTCTGTTCAACATCACCTTCTTCCCTATGCACTTCCTGGGATTGGCGGGTATGCCGCGTCGTTACGCTGACTATCCTGCGCAATTTACAGACTTTAATGTAATTGCATCTATCGGCGGTTTTGGCTTCGGTTTGATGCAGCTGTATTTCCTGTTCGCAGTCGTATTGCCATCGATCAAAGGCGGCGTGCCGGCAGCGGACAAGCCTTGGGAAGGCGCTGAAGGTCTGGAATGGACTGTGCCTAGCCCTGCACCTTTCCATACATTTGAAACACCACCGACTGTCAAGTAAATGGAGCGACGGATTCACGCGAGTGAGTTCGTCTTCAAATGACTGATCAGAAAAAACGTAATTTGCGTACCGCGCTACTGCTCGTAGCACTCGCAGCAGTCTTCATGCTCAGCGTGGTTGTCAAACGTATTTGGTTTATTTAGGACAAGATGGATAACCAGACAGAACCAACGGGCAGATTGAATGCCCGAATGTTCGGCAAGCTCGCCGTGATTGCGGTAATGATGTTTGGTTTTGGTTATCTGCTTGTGCCGATTTACAAACAGATTTGTGAGCTGACTGGCGTCAATATCCTTACTTCGCAAGAGATGAAGGTAAAGCCGATCGATAACTCGCAAATCGACAAGAGCAGAACGATCACGGTTGAGTTTGATGCAAATACACAAGGGCCATTTCGCTTTCGCCCGACCGTAAATAGCATGCAAGTGCACCCGGGTGAAATGACGCAAGTGGTGTATGAGGTAGTGAATACGCAAGCTCGCAGTGTGGAAGCGCAGGCAATCCCAAGTTATGCGCCGCAGCAAGCTGCAGCGCACTTCAAGAAGGTGGAATGCTTTTGTTTCCAGCAACAGACAATGGAGCCAAATCAGGCCAAGCAAATGCCGGTTGTGTTTTACCTGGATCCTGCCTTACCCAAAGATGTAAAGACGATCACCTTGTCCTATACTTTCTTTGAGATTGCCAAGCCTGAAAAAACAGTTGAGTTGAAGCCAGTAGTAGCAGGATAAGAAATAAGAAGCGGAAATACGACGACAGTCATGTCGCGAGGTTTAAATGGAGTTGAATTGCGGTGCTTGTGACATGGGTCGCAGTTGCCGTTGCATCGTAACTATTTGAATTTTGTATTGGGAGATGGAGATGAGTGCTCAACACGCGAATGCGCCTTACTATTTCGTGCCTGGCCCGTCCAGATGGCCGGTAACGGCTGGTATTTCGCTACTCATAATGATGGCTGGTGCATCGGCCTGGGTAAACGATATTGCCTGGGGCCCTTATGCAAACGCGATCGGCCTGATCGGTTTCCTGTTCGTTTTGTACAAATGGTTTGGCGAGGCAATTGCCGAGTCCGAGGGCGGTCTGTACAACCAGCGTATTGATGTCTCTTTCCGCTGGAGCATGAGCTGGTTCATTTTCTCCGAAGTCATGTTTTTTGCTGCATTCTTTGGCGCCTTGTTTTATGCGCGCAGCATCACGATGCCTTGGCTGGGCGATCTTGACCACAAGATTCTGTGGCCTGATTTTGCGGCGCAATGGGGTAATGTCGGCCCTGCGGGAACCGTGGAGTCGTTTGCCACCATGGGCCCATTTTGGATACCGACCATCAACACCGCATTGTTATTGTTGTCTGGCGTGACGCTGACAATTTCACACCATGCGATTCGAGAAAATCATCGTGGTAAAACGGCTTTCTGGCTGGCTGCGACAATTCTGCTGGGCGCGATTTTCATGGGCTTTCAAGTCTATGAATATATGCACGCTTACAGCGACTTGAACCTGAAGCTGACCTCGGGTGTTTATGGTTCAACCTTCTATTTGCTGACCGGCTTCCATGGTTTTCATGTGACTCTGGGTGCGATCATGTTGAGCGTCATTTTGTATCGTGTACTGAAGGGTCACTTTACAGCAGACAATCACTTCGCTTTTGAAGGTGCCGCATGGTATTGGCACTTTGTCGATGTGGTATGGCTTGGTTTGTACGTTGTTGTTTATTGGCTCTAAGTATTCGCTTTCAATATTGCTTGTTAATTTGAGTCGAGAGTAAAGCAGCAGGGCACAAAAAAGCCGCACTTCGGTGCGGCTTTTTTACGAGCGACTTACATGTTGTATGACATGCAAAAAACGCATTGTATATTGATGCTTAGCGTATTCCGGTCGGTTGAATAAGACCGAAGTGATAAGCAACCAGCACCAGGATAAAGAGCGTGATCGAGAATCCGACACGCATCGCCAGTGCCTTGACCGTGCGATCGCTTTTACCTTTATCCTTCATCATGAAAAACAGCGCGGATCCAAGGCTGGCAATGATCAGGATAAAAGCGATGGCGACGATGATTTTCATGGCAATGTACGCCTGACAGAGAAAGCTTAGTCAGTAACGCAGTATGGTTTGAGTGAATTGATATTGTAATGCGAATCAACTTTCGATTTAGGTTCATTCCATTTGTTGCTGCAGCGGTCGCAGTGGCAGTCGGACTATCCCTGGCGCAGTGGCAGACCCGGCGTGCGACAGAGAAGATCGAGCTGGCAGACAAACTGCAGGCCAGGCAGTCTGCGCCTGCGATTCGGTTGAGTGCGGCCTTGCCCGATGACGAGAGCCTTGAATTTCGCCGCGTGGTAGCAAAAGGAGAGTTCGTGCGCGATTGGCCTGTCTATCTGGATAATCGCCCGAGTAACGGCGTTGCCGGTTTTTATCTGTTGATGCCGTTCAAGATTGTCGATAGCAATCAGCATGTTCTGGTAGCGCGCGGCTGGATTCCTCGCAACGTTGCCGATCGTACCAAAGTGCCGGCTATCGCCACACCAGATGGCACGATTGAAATTGAAGGTGTGGCGCGCCGGAGCATTGGCCGCGTCATGCAATTGGGTGCTGTAGATGCGCCACAGCCTCATGCGATTGTGCAAAATCTCGATATCCCAAGTTTTGCCGCTTCCAGCAAGTTGCTGATGCAGCCGATTTTTCTTGAGCAGTTATCCGACACGCAAGATGGCTTGGTGCGCGACTGGCCGCAGCCATCTAATGGTGTGGAGAAGCATCGCGGTTATGCCTTCCAGTGGTATGCACTGGCGGCAATGGCTTTCATTTTCTTTGTTGTGACAGGAATTCGACGTGGAAAAAAATAAACACAAAGGGCGCTGGAAATTACTGGCGGTTCTGCTGGTCTGCGCCTCGCCTATCATTTTTTCGTATCTGACTTACTACGTGATCAAACCGCAGGGTCGCACCAATTACGGCGCATTCATCGACCCGCGCGATTATCCGATTCCGGTACTCGGAACCATGACGCTGGATGGCAAGCCGATCGCATTGGACGCCTACCAGGGCAAATGGATCATGCTGCAGATTGATGGCGGGGAATGTCCTGCGGTGTGCGAAAAGAAACTGCATGACATACGTCAGTTGCGCCTCGCACAAGGCAAAGAGATGGAACGTATAGAGCGCGTCTGGCTGATCACTGACGATAAACCGCTGGATACGATATTGATGCGCGAGTTTGACGGGACCAATATGCTGCGAGCAAAAGCGGATGCGGTACGTGCATGGTTGCCGGTGGAAGAGGGCACGACGATGTCCGATCATATTTACATGATTGATCCTCTTGGTAATTTAATGATGCGTTTCCCTAAAGACGCAGACCCAAACAAGATCAAGAAGGATGTGACCAAACTTTTGAAAGCTTCATCCATTGGTTGATTCCAACATATTATTCCAGTTGGCCACCAAGGGACTGTTCGTCGCATTGCTGGCATTTGTGATCGTATGGTCTTCGAAAGATCCGGACAAGTATCGCAAGTTGGTATGGGTGACGGTATTCCTGACCTTTGATGTAATCATGTTCGGTGCTTTTACGCGGCTCACTGATTCGGGTCTGGGTTGCCCTGACTGGCCAGGCTGTTACGGTCATGCCAATCCTTTGCAGGCGATGGAGCATATACGCGCTGCGGAAGCCTTGATGCCTGATGGTCCTGTTACGGTCATGAAGGCGTGGATAGAAATGATTCATCGCTATCTGGCGATGGGCATAGGCGTATTGATCATCGCGATCCTGGTAATTGCCTGGCGCTTCTGGTTGCAAAGCGGGCGCACGAATCAGCGTTTCTCACCGCGTTATCCAATGCTGCTGTTTGTCTTCGTTTGCATCCAAGGTGCGTTTGGTGCATGGACTGTCACGATGAAGTTACAGCCCATCATTGTCACCATTCATTTATTGCTAGGCATGCTTTTACTCGGCATGTTGACCTGGGTAGGTGCTTGCCAAAAAGATCATGCGCCAGTTGCAGAGCAGGCATCTGCATTGCGACTCCCTGCCTTGATAGGTTTGATAATGCTGACCGTGCAAATTGCGTTGGGCGGTTGGGTCAGCACCAACTATGCCGCGCTGGCTTGCACTGACTTCCCTTTGTGTCACGGCGCAGTGATACCGCAGATGGATTTCGATAATGGCTTTACCCTATGGCGCAGTTTGGGTAAAACGGCGGATGGTGAGTATCTACCGTTTGAAGCACTGACCGCTATCCATTGGACGCATAGAATTTTTGCATTTGTGCTGGCTGCGTATTTGGCTTGGCTGGGTTATCGAGCATTGAAGCTTGAAGGCATGCGACCGATTGCGCGCGCTTTGCTGGGCGCGCTGGCTTTGCAAATCACGATCGGTATTGCCACCGTGTCATTGAAATGGCCGCTCGCACTTGCAGTAGCGCACAACGGTTGTGCAGCCTTACTTGTGCTATTGCTGGTCATGTTAAACTACAAGACTCGAATCTCGGGTCAACCCGGGAACATCGTGAGTCAGATCAAATAGATTTTGCATATTGATTTGAACTCATCGACCGCATCAAAAGATAACGAATGACAACCTTGACCGCATCTCCCAATCGCATCGCTCAATACTGGGCACTGACCAAGCCGCGTGTCACGCAGCTAGCAGTTTTTTGCGCCGTGATCGGCATGTTTCTGGCGACACCTGAACTCCCGAGCTGGAAGATAGTTGTCGCTGCAACTGTTGGTATTTGGTTATTGGCGGGTGCTGCTTTCGCCATCAATTGCCTGGTCGAGCGCGAAATTGATTCACGCATGGCGCGCACTGCACGTCGACCTATGGCGCGTGGCGAAATCACGGTGACGCAGACGCTGGTATTTTCAGGCGTGATTGGCGGTGCCGGTATGTGGATACTTTATAACTTCGTCAATCCACTGACGATGTGGCTGACCTTCGCGACCTTTGTTGGCTACGCCGTGATTTACACCATCATTCTCAAACCGGCCACACCGCAGAATATCGTCATCGGCGGTTTGTCCGGTGCGATGCCGCCGGCACTGGGATGGGCTGCGGTTGCGAATGATTTGCCTATGCAGGCATGGATACTCGTCTTGATCATCTTCATCTGGACGCCACCGCATTTCTGGGCACTGGCTTTGTATCGCCGTGATGAATATGCTAAATCCGGCTTGCCTATGCTGCCGATCACGCATGGGACTGCTTTCACTCAGTTCCACATCTGGTTGTACACGATAGCCTTGGTGGCGACGACGATGTTGCCCTTTGCAGTAGGCATGAGCGGCTTGATTTATCTGGCGTCAGCTGCGGTACTCGACGCGATTTTTGTCTGGTATGCGTGGCAGGTTTATCGCCATTACACCGACATGATTGCGCGCAAGATGTTTACGTATTCGATTATTTATTTGTCGCTGTTGTTTGCTGCATTACTGGTCGATCACTATTTGAGGTTTTGAAAAAGATGCGTCTACGTTCCTTGTTGTTGATCTGTACGGTTTTGTTTGCCCTGAGTGCATGTGGCGAAAAGACTGCGCCTGTGGCTTTTAATAATACCGATGTGACCGGGCTGGCGTATGGCAAGGACTTTTCTTTGCCTGATCATAATGGCAAGCCACGCACGCTCGCTGACTTCAAGGGCAAGGCGGTGGTCGTGTTCTTTGGCTTTACGCAATGCCCGGATGTGTGTCCGACGACGATGCTGGAAATGGCGAATGTGATGAAGGCCCTGGGGCCGGACGCCGACAAGGTACAGGTTTTGTTTATCACAGTAGATCCTGAACGCGACACCGCGACTCTGCTATCTCAATACGTGCCAGCGTTTGATAAGCGCTTCCTGGGTTTGCGTGGCGACTTGGCAGAGACTGAAAAGACCGCCAAGGAATTCAAGGTCTTTTATCAAAAAGTACCGGGAAAAACGCCAGGTAGTTACACGGTTGATCACACTGCAGGCAGCTATGTATTCGATCCGCAAGGACGCATACGTTTATTCATACGCCACGGTCAGGGGGTAGAACCTATCGTGCACGACTTGACGATTCTGTTGGCTGAGCCGGTCTGATCGAATCAGTAGGCCGTCATAAAAAAAGGCGCTCAATTGAGCGCCTTTTTTGTTCACTGCAGCTTGCTTAACTACATATTTTATTACGCGTAAGCAGCCAGCGAACCTTTCATTTTTTTCAATGCAACTGCTTCAATCTGACGTATGCGTTCTGCAGATACACCGAACTCATCAGCCAGTTCATGCAGGGTTGCGCCTGAACCATCGTCATTGGCTAACCAGCGTGCTTCCACGATGCGACGCGAACGCGGATCCAGTTTGCCCAACGCCGTCGACAAACCCTCTGTTTGCAGTTTGTCGTAGTGCTGCGATTCCAAGACCTTGGTTGGCTCCTGCATATCCGAAGACAAATAAGCGATAGGTGCAAACTTGTCGTCTTCATCATCGGTTGGCGCTTCCAGGGCAATATCGCGGCCGGACAAACGCATTTCCATCTCAATGACTTCTTCGCGTTTGACGTTCAGCGTTTTTGCCAATGCATCAACCTGATCTGGTGTCATCGAATCAAGCCCCGTTTTATGGCTGCGGAGATTGAAGAACAGCTTGCGTTGTGCCTTCGTCGTCGCAACTTTTACCAAACGCCAGTTCTTCAGGATGTACTCATGCATTTCTGCCTTGATCCAATGCATCGAATACGACACAAGACGCACGCCTTGATCGGGATCAAAACGTTTCACGGCTTTCATCAAGCCGATATTGCCTTCTTGAATCAAATCCGCATGTGGCAAGCCATAACCGAGGTAGCCGCGCGCAATCGATACGACCAAGCGCAGATGCGAAAGCACCAACTTTTGCGCAGCGCCTAGATCGTTATCGTCGCGCAGGCGACGTGCCAGCGACATTTCTTCTTCATGCGTCAGCATAGGCAGGCGATTGACCGCCGAGATGTAAGCGTCAATATTGCCCAGCGCGCCAGAAAATCCCAGTGCCATGATGTTGCTTGCTGGAATCATTGCGGTGGATGCAGGTGCTGCTTTCATGCTTTCTCCTTGCTTACTTTATTCAAAATCGACTCGTCTTGCTTGCAGGTAAATCGGTTAGAACGGCTATATTAGCACTCTATAAGAATGACTGCTAATGAGCGTTTTATACTAAGCCCATAGCTAAAACACTATTGCATTTTTTATTACAATAAATTCTGGCTTACGGGGATTAGAGCAAAATTCAGCGATGAAGTTGCGTGCAAGGGATGATTTTTTAGCGAGTAACGTCTGTTTGCCGGCAGCAAAATGACTTGTATATTAAACAACGCATAGGCAGTCAGGACGTCTATGTATACTTGCCAGCTAATTAGGTAAATAACAGTATTGTCCGCGTATTTTCAATACTATCCGATGGCCTTAGGTTAGTCGCGCCAGATGTCTTTGCACCGATAGCAATGCACCCAGCAAGCCGAGGAAAGAGCTGGCCGCCAGCATGATCAAGGTTGCCATTGCATCCAAAGGCACTAGCCTGAATTCCGATGCATATAAACGGGCGAAATCGGCGATAGCCGCGTTCAGCGGGTTTAGAGTAATCGCAACTGCGATCAGCGCGACGGCGCCCGCGATCAATCCCAGCAATGCGCCAGTGTAGTAAAAAGGTCGGCAAATGAAGGAGTCGGTAGCGCCGACCAGACGCGAGACTTCGATTTCTTCGCGTTGCGTCATGACTTGCAGACGTATCGTGTTGAACACGACCGCAACTACCACCACGCCCAAGGTCGCCGCCAGAAATAGCAAGACCAGGCGCATCACTTGCAACAGAGCCGCCAGCCGTTCGACCCAGGCCGAATCAATCTGCACGTACTCAACACCGTTCAATGACTGCAGCTTTTCAGTGATTCGCTTGATTTTTTGGGTGTCGTCATCGTTCTGGAAGCCCGTCATTTTGACGACGTAGGCATCCGGCAGGGGATTTGCGCCCAGCGTGCTGATCGCATCTTCCAGTCCGGTTTTATCCTTGAGTGTACTGAGTGCCTTTTCGCGCGGGATGAATTCCACCTTGACCGGGTGCTTGGCTTCTTGCGCAATGCGTTTGATTTCCGGCGCGAGCGCAGTAGCACGTTCACGCGACGCATCCATCTGCATGAAGATGCTGATTTCCGGTTCCACCGCCAACTGTTCTGAAACAGGCCTGACGTTTTCAATCAATGTCAGACCGACAAACGGCAATGCCAGCGCAATCGACACAACCAATACGTTCAGTAAAAAATTACCCGGCGTTTTAAATAAATGGCGAAACGCATCGCTTAGCGCGAAGCGATGTTGTCTGAACCAGCTATTCATGCCATCACCTGCGGAGTCGTTCTGCGCCAGCTTTCGATGATCTTGCCGTGATCCAGATAAATCACACGGGTTGCGGTATCGAGAAATTGTTCGTCATGGGTGGAAATCAGGCAAGTCACACCGACTGCGTGGAACGCTTTCAATGCATCGAGCACTTTGTTTGCACTTTCTCTATCCAGGTTCGCGGTCGGTTCGTCTGCCAGAATAATTTGCGGACGATTGACGATGGCACGCGCAATTGACACGCGTTGCTGCTCGCCACCAGACAATGTTTGCGGCGCGGAGCTGGCCTTGTCTAGCAGTCCCACCTTGTCGAGCGCAGCACGCGCACGTCGTTCGGCATCGGCGCGTGAAGCACCGCAGACGATGAGCGGCAGCATCACATTTGCCAGCACATTGCGATCCGATAACAGACGCTGCTGCTGAAAAATCAAACCGAGATTGCGTCGCAGATAAGGCAGGCCGGAATTTTTGATGCGACCAATATCGTGGCCGCTGACGATGACCGTGCCTTCAGTCGGTCTTTCCACTGCAGCAATCATTTTCAAGAGCGTGGATTTGCCGGCACCCGAAGGGCCCGCCAGAAACACCAGCTCGCCCTTGTTGACCGACAAAGTGATGTCGGACAGCGCAGTAACGTTTTGCGTATATTTTTTTGAAACCTGGCGAAATTCAATCATCGATGTCGGGTTATCCCAAGAGTGCTTCTACAAATTCCTGCGCATTGAAAGGCTGCAGATCTTCGATTTGTTCGCCGACGCCAATAAAGTAAACCGGGATCGGCCGTGCCCGCGCAATTGCTGCCAGCACGCCACCTTTGGCCGTGCCGTCCAGCTTGGTGACGACCAAACCTGTCAGACCCAATGCGTCATCAAATGCTTTGACCTGCGTCAGCGCGTTTTGACCGGTGTTGCCGTCTATGACCAGCAAAATCTCATGCGGTGCAGACGCCATGCCCTTTGCTGTGACGCGTTTTATTTTCTTTAATTCTTCCATCAAATGCAATTGCGTAGGCAGCCGTCCTGCGGTATCGACCATTACGACATTGGTGCCGCGTGCTTGCGCCGAGTGCACCGCATCGAAAGCAACGGCGGCAGGGTCGCCAGATTCTTGCGCGATTACGGTGACGTTATTGCGCTGTCCCCATACCGTCAATTGCTCGCGTGCGGCGGCACGGAAGGTATCGCCGGCGGCCAGCAAAACGGATTGGCCGTGCGCCTGCAAATGTTTGGCGAGCTTGCCGATAGTGGTGGTTTTGCCTGCGCCATTGACGCCAGTGATCATCATGACTAGTGGTTGATGTTGCCCCAGTACCAGCGGTTTTTGCAGTGGCGTCAGCATGTCAAGCAACAAGCTGCGCAATGCGGATTTGACTTGCGCGGCTTCTGTGAGTTTTTCGTTTTTGACCTTGCGCTTGAGTTCATCGAGCAGGAATTGCGTGGCATCAACGCCCGCATCCGACATCAATAATGCGGATTCCAGCTCTTCATACAATTCATCGCCTATCTTTGCGCCGACAAATAATGTCGTCAAATTGGATGATGTTTTGGAAAGCCCGACCTTCAGTCGTGCTACCCATGATTGTTTTTGCTCTACCGGCGTAACGGCTGTAACGATTTCAGTTGGCGTTACGACTGCGGCAGGTGCAACTGGTTCGGGAGGTGGCGCCAGCGTTACAGGCGTGTTCGCCAGTGGGGCAGGTTCTTGCGGTTTTTTCTTGAAGAAACTAAACATCGGGAATGGGGTCAGAACAGCGGTCACAGGCGCTTGCGGTTGTATTGCAGGCAAGCGGATACAATCGACGTATTCTATCAGAGCGAAGGCTATCAAATTGCGTATTAGAACAATCAGAACAATGCTGTTGGCGGGATCGATTATTTTGGCGTCGTCATTTGCCCATGCCGCACAAACTGAAGAATTCACGTTGAAAAACGGGATGAAGATCATCGTCAACGAAGATCATCGTGCACCGACGGTGGCGCACATGATCTGGTATCGCGTCGGCGCGGTGGATGAGCGCAATGGCACTACGGGTGTGGCGCATGCGCTGGAACACATGATGTTCAAAGGCACCAAGAAGTTGAAAGTCGGGGAGTTCAGCAAGCGCGTCGCCCAACTGGGCGGGCGTGAAAATGCATTTACCAGCAAGGATTACACTGCTTATTTTCAGCAAATCGAGAAATCCAAGCTGGAAGCGGTGATGGCGCTGGAGGCAGACCGCATGGTGAACCTGCAATTCGACAAGAATGAATTCTCCAAGGAAATCCGCGTAGTGATGGAGGAGCGCCGTTTGCGTACCGACGATCAGCCGATTGCGATGGTGTACGAAGCCCTGACAGCGACCGCTTATGCTGCACATCCCTATCGCAATCCGATCATAGGCTGGATGGATGATTTGCAGAACATGACCGTCGCTGATGTAAAGGCATGGCATGACGCCTGGTATGTGCCGAACAATGCAACGATGGTGGTATCCGGTGACGTTGATGCGAAGCAGGTTTTTGCGCTCGCAGAAAAATACTTTGGCAACTATGCGAGCAGAACGTTGACGCGCACCCGGCCGCAAAACGAACCGCCACAACTCGGCATCAAGCGTGTGACGGTGCAGGCGCCGGCAGAAAATCCTTATGTCGTATTGGCATTCAAGGTGCCCGCATTGCAGGATGTCAAAAAAGACAATGATGCATTTGCGCTTGATGTGTTGGCTGCTGTACTCGATGGTTATGACAATGCGCGCCTCACCGCCAAGCTGGTGCGTACCGAGCGCGTTGCTAATGAAGTCGGTGCATCCTATTCTGGTGTTGCGCGTGGGCCCGTGATGTTTTTGCTGGATGGTTCGCCAGCGGCAGGTAATACAACTGAACAACTGGAAAAGCAATTGCGGGCGGAAGTGACGCGTATCGCGACCGATGGCGTATCAGAAGTCGAGTTGAAGCGCGTGAAAACGCAATTGATCGCGGGTCAGGTCTACAAACGCGATTCGGTATTTGGGCAAGCGATGGAAATCGGCGCGATGGAAATGTCTGGCCTGTCGTACAAGGACATCGATCTGATCATCGAGCGCTTGCGTGCGGTGACGCCGCAGCAAGTGCAGGCAGTGGCGCAAAAGTATTTTGGCGATGATGCATTGACGGTAGCGACGCTGGTGCCTTTGCCTATGACCGACAAGAAAGCTGCACCGCCAGCAGATGGCCGGCTGCATTGATAGTGCGGAGCGTGTTCTGCACTATTTTCAAAACCAATAAAGTATCTCTGGAGTCACCATGTTCAAAATGATCGCCGGCCTCGCCTTGTGTGCCGCATGCAGTATTGCTCACGCTGCATTACAAATACAGTCGTGGAGTTTGCCGAATGGCGCGCGCGTATTGTTCGTCGAAAATCACACGATTCCGATTCTTGATCTCAGCGTTGATTTCGATGCGGGTTCGCGCCGAGATCCCACCGGAAAATCCGGCGTCGCTGCATTGACAAACGCCATGCTGGCACGTGGTTTACGCGCAGTGCAAAGCCCGAGTGTGAATGAGCCGGCATTGAGCGAGGCGGAGATTTCCGATGGGTTTGCAGATACTGCTGCCGTACGAGGCGCAAGAGTCGACGAGGATCGTTCGGGTGTGACCTTGCGTACGCTGGTGACAGAACGCGATGTCGCCATCCCTTTGCTGGGGCGTTTGCTTGCTCAGCCAAGTTTTCCCCAAGATTTTTTGGTCCGCGACAAGGCACGCACGATTGCTTCGATCAAGGAAAGCTTGACGCAGCCGGAAGCGATCGCCGATAAAGCATTTTCGCACTTGTTATATGGCGATCATCCTTACGGCCAGCAGTTGACTGTGGCATCGGTAACGGCGATAACGCGTGACGATCTGCTGGCATTCCATGCCGCGCATTACGTAGCCAATCGCGCCGTGGTTGCGCTGATAGGTGACGTCACTCGCGAGCAGGCAGACAAAATTGCGCAGGAATTAACGCGACGTTTGCCGCAAGGTGCGGCGTTGCCAGAATTACCTGCGGTGCCGGTGGCCAAAGGTGCGGAAGAGCGTATCCCGCATCAAGCGACCCAAGCGCACATATTGATCGGCATGCCGACGATGGCGCGTCATGATCCTGATCACTTCGCGCTGACGGTCGGCAATTATGTATTGGGCGGCGGCGGTTTTGCTTCACGCTTGATGCAGCAGGTGCGTGAAAAGCGCGGGCTGACTTACGGCGTGAGCAGTTACTTCAATCCGATGGAGCAACCCGGACCTTTCCAGATTGGCTTGCAAACCAAAAAAGAGCAGGCCAATGAAGCCTTGAAAGTGACGCGCGATACCGTGACCGAATTCTTGCGCGACGGCCCGACTGCAGCGGAATTGAAAGCGGCCAAGGATAATCTGATCGGTGGTTTTTCCCTGCGTATCGATAGCAATAGCAAAATCTTGCAGAATATTGCCGCCATCGGTTTTTACCAATTGCCGCTGGATTATCTGGATACCTGGAATGCAAAGGTTGCCGCGGTAACGACAACACAGGTAAAAAATGCATTCAATCGCAAGCTGCAAATGGATAAATTATCGATAGTGGTGGTTGGTGCCGACAAATAAAGTGATGAATAGATTGAATAGGCCATGGGATAAATAGACCGCGTAGCGCTGGCTTGCATGGTGCGTAGTCATTACAATCCATGCTGCGCGGTTTTCAGCATATCGCTTTAATCATATCTCCCATTGCATCTTCATTCATGTCCAAAAAAATACGCAATAAACCTCCCAAGCCTGCTGCCAAACGCCCACCGCGTCCCGTCATGACGCATCAGGTGCGCATCATCGGCGGGCAATGGAAGCGTACGCCGCTCGTCGTGATTGATGCAGAAGGGTTGCGGCCTACGCCTGATCGCGTGCGCGAAACAGTATTCAACTGGATCAATCATCTGATAGACGGACACTGGAGCACGCTCAAATGCCTGGATCTGTTCGCTGGTACCGGCGTACTGGGTTTTGAGGCGGCGAGTCGTGGTGCCGAACAAGTTGTAATGGTGGAAATGCATACACCGGCAGTGCGACAACTTGAAGCCACCAAGGAAAAACTGCGCGCAGAGCAAGTCAGTATCGTGCGTGGTGATGCTTTGTCCGCAGTTCAGGGCTTGCAAGCTCGCGGTGGCAATGGCCAGTTCAATCTGATTTTTCTGGATCCACCGTATCTGCAGGATTGGCTCGCCAAAATATTGCCCGCATGTGCGCCTTTGTTGGCGAACGATGGCTTGATTTATGTTGAATCTGAAGTTGCTCTGGACGTCCAGACGCAACCTGATTGGCTGCAAGGCTGGGAAGTCGTGCGTGCCGATAGCGCTGGCTTGGTTTTTTACCATCTATTGCAAGCGAAAAAACTGCCTGAACTTCAGGCATAATGCGCTTTCAGTTATTTGCGGTGCCCATAGTGTCGTCCTGCGCTATGCCGGAACCAGAAGCAAAACGCTCATATTGGCCCTTCAACCGGCGCATGCGCCGCGTGCTTTTTCCGCCAGCTGACACTTAGCCACCATACGGGAGCCATCATGGTCACAGCCATTTATCCAGGTACATTCGATCCACTGACACGTGGGCACGAAGACTTGGTACGTCGGGCATCAGGTTTGTTCGACAAGTTGATTGTCGGCGTTGCCGACAGCAAGAATAAAAAGCCATTCTTTTCGCTGGAAGAACGTTTGACCATTTCCAATGAAGTGCTGGGTCATTATCCGAATGTGCATGTCGAAAGTTTTTCCGGCTTGTTAAAAGATTTTGTGCGTAGGCACGATGCGCGTGTGATCGTGCGCGGTTTGCGCGCTGTATCCGATTTCGAATACGAATTCCAGATGGCGGGCATGAATCGATATTTGCTGCCTGACGTCGAAACGCTGTTCCTGACTCCTTCTGATCAGTATCAATTCATCTCTGGTACGATTGTTCGTGAGATCGCCGCACTCGGCGGCGATGTATCGAAGTTTGTGTTCCCTTCAGTCGATAAATGGCTGAAAGAAAAAATTGCTGCACAAGCGTTGGAGCAGAAGTAAGCTGAAACTGGAGTTGTCATGGCTTTGCTGATTACGGATACGTTGAACGGGGTTTCACAAGGCAGTGCCTTGTGCCGGTCAGCGCAGCAAACGCTTGTAAGCGTTTGCTGCATTCCTCCTTCAGTTGTGGAGGCAGTATGGCGCTGCTGATTACGGACGAATGCATCAACTGCGACGTATGCGAGCCGGAGTGCCCGAACGATGCAATTTATATGGGGCAGGAGATCTACGAGATCGATCCGACCAAGTGTACCGAATGCGTAGGCCACTTCAGCCAACCGCAGTGCCAGGAAGTCTGCCCGGTTGAATGCATACCCTTCAATCCTGCATGGCGGGAAAGCAAGGAAGAACTGCAAGCCAAATATGAAAGACTGCAGACTGAACTTAAAGCGGTGTCATAAACTTCAGTCACATCCCTCATCAATAAAAAAGGGACCAATGATTGGTCCCTTTTTTATTGCGCGTGTATTTGAATTTTATTCGCAGATTACTCTGCGCTCACCACTTTGTTTCTGCCACCTTGCTTGGCCAGATACAGCGCCTGATCCGCCTTCGCCAAAAAATGTTGTGCTGCCGCTGCGATTTCTTCCTTGCGGCCTATGGCCTTCAGATTGGAGACGCCGATGGAAACGGTTGCGCGCAGATTTTCACCCGAGGTCAGCGTAATCGGCGTGTTGCAGATGCTGGCGCGTATGCGTTCGGCGACTGCAACAGCGGCATCCAACGGCGCGTCGATCAACAAAACGACAAATTCCTCACCGCCGAAACGGCCGAGCGCATCGCTCAAACGTAGTTCTGCCTTGATGCGTGCGGCAACTTCGCGCAGTACTTCGTCGCCCCCCTGGTGACCGTAGTTATCATTCACCTTCTTGAAGAAATCCAGGTCGATGTACAGGCTCGACAATGAGTAGCCATGTCGCTGCGTACGTCCCACTTCTTCCAGCAGGCGACGCTCAACATAACGGCGATTGTTGACGCCGGTCAGCGGATCGGTCAGACCTATATGCTGCAGGCGTTCATTGTTGATGACGTTTTCGACACAAATCGCGACGATGGATGCGCGGTGCTGCAAGAAATCACTGGCCATGTTCGCAGTGAAGCGGGTCGGATCCAGACTGCCCAGGCTGAGCCAGCCTATCAGCATGTTGCGGCGTATCAGTGGCAGTACTGCGACGCTGCTGGGCTTTAATACCGTATCCGGGAAAAGACGGCGATGCAGCATCGTGCTGTATGGGCCGATAGATGGCTTGCGCGCCGGATGCGTGATCTCGTCGACGTTTTGTTCGACGAAAATGAGATTCGGATAATCGCTGATATCAATCCGCAGGTCGGTCAAGATGCGGCGAATTTCTGCATCGGGATCGATCAGTGACAGCGTGACGACATCGAGTTCCGATGCTTCGGTGAGCGTATCGAAGACGCTATCGATCAATTCCTGGAAGGTGTTCGAGCCTATGAACTTCAGGTCGAACTCCTGATAGCGCTGCATGATTTGCTGATTGCGATGTGCCTGTTCCAGCAGTAGTTTCAACTGATTGCGTAACTGCGAATTTTCGTTAGTCAGCGTGTTCGTCATGGACGTCAGATCAAAACTGCAATGGCCGGGGGTGTCGCGATAGGTAAGTGCTGCATACTACGCCTATGCTTACCTCATGGCAATTTTCGTGCGAGGTTAAGATCGCTTTACTCTCAATTCAGATGTCTAAAGTTGAAGATGATTTGTTGTGCGATAAATGCAGCTATGCGTTAGCTCAGAAATCTAGTTCCACTTCAACCGTCTGTCCCACGCGTATCACTTGTCCTTCACCGCTGAGCAAAATGGTATTCATGCCAAACGTGATGCGGTCGTCCAGTTTGGGATTGGTGCGATAGGTTTGCAGAATATCCAGCGGGTCGGGACCGAACTCACCAGTGGCCTGATCGATCGATGGAATAGGGCAGCGCGGGGAAGGTTTGACTGGTTTCAGGCTGGCATCACCGATTTTGTACAAACTCGCAAAATCTTCTTCAAATGGCGGGATGTCGCTGAACACCAGATTAGGGCGAAAGCGATTCATGGGCAAGGCAGCGCGTCCTTGCGCCACCAGTTTTTCATTCAAATCTTCCAGCGAACCTGTGCCGATTACCAGCATCGGGAAGCCATCTGAGAACAGCGTAGGAGCGTCGAGTTCCTTCGTCCATTCCTTATTTGCGAGTCTTTGCGCGTTCGGATGAAAGCGCACGAGTCTGCAAGATGTCCCCAATGCATTCGAGAACCACAAAGCAGTCGTATCGTCGCAATCGTAGGCATCGACTTCATCATCCCAGACTTTGACGCGCACGATTTTTTCATCTGCCGGGTCAGGTAGATCCAATGGAATTTCAAATCGCAGCATGCCGGGCGAACGCAGTTCCAGCGTGTCGGCCTTGATGCGTGGTTCGATCACGGCCATTTTTGGAAATTCGCGCTGCGTCAATGCCAGCCCATTTTCATCGACGATCATCCACTCGCGATCATAAATATGCTGGCTCATCAAGCCCGCCGGCGTCAATGTCGCTTCGCGCAAGGAAATGCCGGCGCAGGATTTGATCGGATACAGATTGAGTTCAGTGAGGATGGGCATGTCGGGCGTGAGCGTTTGGAATTGTCTAGAAAATTGCCGTTGGCTTCGCGATATCGAAACCAACGGCAATGCCGGATCAGACCGGTTGTTTCTAAATGTTCTCCAATCTGGTTTTTAATCCAGATCGTAGAGCAGTTTTATCTAGCGTTATGCCGGTTTTTGTATCGGTTTTATAGCGCACTTTATACATTGAACAGGAAATTCAACACGTCCCCATCCTTGACGACATATTCCTTGCCCTCGGCGCGCATCTTGCCGGCTTCTTTCGCGCCTTGTTCACCTTTGAACTTGATGAAATCTTCATACGCGATGGTTTGTGCGCGGATGTAACCACGCTCGAAATCAGTATGAATCACGCCGGCCGCTTGTGGGCCGGTATCACCAACGTGGATGGTCCATGCGCGCACTTCTTTCACGCCAGCGGTGAAGTAGCTTTGCAGGCCGAGCAATGAAAAACCGGCACGGATCAAACGATCGAGGCCTGGTTCTTCCATGCCCATATCGGCAAGGAATTCTTTTTTATCTGCATCGTCGAGCTCGGCGATTTCGGATTCGATGGCAGCACAGATAGCAACGACAGGAGCGTTTTGCGATTTGGCATACGCAGTCAATTGATCCAGCAATGGGTTGTTGGTGAAGCCGGAATCAGACACGTTGCCAACATACATCGCCGGTTTGGCTGTGATCAGGCACAGTGGCTTGATCAACTCCATCTCTTCCTTGTCGAGACCCATTGCGCGCACTGGTTTGGCTTCGTTCAGGTGCGGCATGATGCGTTCGAGGATTTCGACCAGCTTGCTTGCATCTTTATCGCCGGAACGGGCTTTCTTGTTTTCGCGATGGATTGCTTTTTCAACTGTGCCCATGTCCGCGAGTGCGAGTTCGGTCTGGATGACTTCGATGTCGTCGAGCGGATTGATTTTGCCGGCGACGTGGATCACATTGTCGTCTTCAAAGCAGCGCACCACGTTGACGATGGCATCGGTTTCGCGAATGTGCGCGAGGAACTGATTGCCCAGGCCTTCGCCTTTGGATGCGCCTGCGACCAGGCCGGCGATATCGACGAACTCAACGGTGGCTGGCAGGATGCGTTCAGGCTTGACGATTTCTGCCAATGCTTGCAAACGTGGATCCGGCACTTCGACCATGCCGACGTTAGGCTCGATCGTGCAGAACGGATAGTTCTCAGCAGGGATGCCGGCTTTCGTGAGTGCGTTGAAGAGGGTAGATTTGCCGACGTTAGGCAGGCCGACGATGCCGCATTTGAGACTCATGATGTTGTGCTTTGCTGAGAGATGAATTAACCCGCTATTTTACCGTAGCGAGCGGGGTATGCCGTGTTTGGCGGATGACTAGTTGAAGGCTATGCACATTGAGCAGGATTTTGAGATGAGTATTGCGATTCATCTCGGTCACAATTTCGGTGATTTTCGAATGCCGCCTATTTTTCGACAGTGTGCAATTTCATCGCTGCCGCATTGAAATTGCCTTCACACAGTAGTGGAATAATCGACAAGCTCTTGGCTATGGCCTCATCGATCAGTGGTTGTTCTTCCTTGCGCGGCCTATGCAAAACAAAATCAACGACCGGCTGATTCAAATTCAATGTGCGCGGATGACCTATGCCTATGCGCAGACGCCAGTAATCTTGCGTGCCGAGTGCCGCAGTAATGTCTTTCAAACCATTGTGCCCGCCGGATGAGCCGCCTTTTTTCAGCTTGGCGACGCCGGGTGGAATATCGAGTTCATCATGCGCGACCAGAATTTCATCCGGCAGGATCTTATAAAAGCGCGCTAGTGCACCGACCGATAGGCCGGAACGATTCATGAACGTTTGCGGTTCCAGCAGCCAGACTTCCTGTCCCGCGATCGCTGTTTTTGCGGCGAGCGCATTGTATTTGGATTCACGTGACAGATTGCAACGCGGCGTACTGCGCGCGAGTTCATCGACCAGCCAGAAGCCGGCGTTGTGACGGGTTTGTTCGTATTCCTGGCCGGGATTGCCGAGACCGACGATAAGGCGAATAGGCATGGCGTTGTGAAAATTGGAAAACCTGATTATCGGGGATGAAGACGGCTTGTGTTTGTCTGCATCATAAAAAAACCCGCCATGAAGGCGGGTTTTTCAATTGCCGGGCAAGCCGACAATCATGCGATTACTTCTTGTCAGCAGGAGCTGCAGCTGCGTCAGCAGCAGGTGCTGCGGCTTCTTCAACTTTGCCAGCAGGGATTGCAGCAGTAGCGATCGTTGGGTTGTCTTCACCACCGTGGATCACTGCAACGACGCCTTTTGGCAATTTGATGTCAGCCAAGTGGATCGAGTGACCGACTTCCAGTGCACCCAGATCGACTTCAACGAATTCTGGCAAGTCAGCTGGCAGGCAGGTGACGTCCAATTCAGTTGTGACATGGCTGATGATGCCGGCCGACAGTTTGACTGCTGGTGATGTTTCAGCGTTCACGAAGTGCAATGGCACTTTAACGTGGATTTTTTGCTTGGCATCTACGCGTTGGAAATCAGCGTGCAAGACCAGTTGTTTGTACGCGTGGACCTGGAAGTCGCGCAACAATACTTTTTCAGTTTTGCCATCGACTTCGAGGTCGAGGATAGACGAGTGGAACGCTTCTTTTTTCAATGCATGGTACAGCGCGTTGTGGTCGAGCGAGATATTGACCGGTGCAGCTGTGCCACCATAAACGATACCAGGGGTGAGGCCTGCAATGCGCTGGCGGCGGCTCGCTCCGGTCCCCAGGTCATTACGTGCGAATGCGACTACTTTCATGATGAACTCCAAATAGGCGGGATGAAAAATCATCCTGCGGTTAAATCCCCCGCGACCAGGGGATTTGAAAAGTGGTGCAGCAAATTAACTCAACTTCGTTAATCAACCACACCGGGTTTTGAATATCGGCGAAACAGCAATTCGCCGACATCCTTGCCTGCATCCGAAGGTGCAGGGTTCAACGTTCTTGCTATGATTCTGCGAAAAGCGACATGACGGAATCGCCGGTGCTGATGCGCTTGAAAGTTTCAGCCAGCAAGCTCGCGCAAGACAGCACGCGGATTTTTGAACAGGCTTTGGCTGCATCGCTCAGCGGAATGGTGTCGGTCACGACCAATTCATCCAGCGGCGAGTTCGTGATGCGTTCGATCGCAGGGCCCGACAATACCGGATGCGTACAGTAGGCGATGACTTTCTTCGCACCGCGTTCCTTCAATACTTCAGCAGCTTTCGTCAATGTGCCGGCGGTATCGACCATGTCATCCATGATCACGCAGTTGCGCCCTTCGACTTCACCGATAATGTTCATTACTTCCGACACGTTCGCTTTCGGGCGACGTTTGTCGATGATGGCCAGATCGCAGTTCATGCGTTTTGCCAATGCACGCGCGCGAACTACGCCGCCGACGTCAGGCGAAACAACCAGCAGGTCGTCGTAATTCTTTGCAACCAGATCACTCAGCAATATCGGTGATGCATAAATATTATCAACCGGAATATCGAAGAAGCCCTGAATCTGATCTGCATGCAGATCCATGATGAGTACGCGTTCAACGCCAGCTTCTTGCAGCATGTTAGCGACGACTTTTGCCGAAATCGCAACACGCGCCGAGCGTGGGCGGCGATCCTGACGGGCATAGCCGTAATAAGGGATGGCTGCGGTGATGCGGCCAGCCGAAGCGCGCTTCAGTGCATCGACCATCAACATGATTTCCATCAAGTTGTCATTGGTCGGGGAGCATGTCGACTGCAAGACAAACACATCTTTGCCGCGTACGTTTTCATTGATTTCAACAACGATTTCGCCGTCGGAAAATTTGGAAACAACTGCTTTGCCGAGCGGTATGCCTAGATGTTTGGCAACCCCCAAAGCCAGATCCGGATTTGCGTTGCCGGTAAAAACCATCAGGTTTTCGAGTGCCATGGAATTCCCGCTACAAAGTTAGATGACAGTAAAAAGCTGGAAAGCCGCCAAAGCCTGACGGTGACGTCTTGCGTTGGCGGCTATTGTTTTTCTTGCTATAGATATGAATGGCAGGGGAAGAAGGACTCGAACCTTCGAATGCTGGAATCAAAATCCAGTGCCTTAACCAACTTGGCGATTCCCCTACGCAACCTTTGTGTCTTCCGCATTATCTTCGCTTGGTTAGCGGCGGATAATACGAACGACGAATTCTGACTTTACGACTACTGCATTTAGGTTTGCCGCATTTACTTTTGCGTCAAATAAGCGAGCGGATGATGCGACATCGCTTGGGCTTTCCAGGCTTTCCATTGCGGCGGTACTGTTGCCAGTACTGCATCGACTTGTTGTTCTTGCTCAAATGGGCAAAACACACAAGCGCCGGAACCTGTCATTCTTGCATCGCCGTACTGCTGCAACCATTTAATGGCCTCGGCAATCGGCGGAAACAAGTTTGCAGCCACGACTTGCAGGTCGTTTTTACCGAAGCTTTCTAGAGCCCCGGAAAAGTCCGATATTTTGACGGGTTTCGTATCCCTTGTCAATTCAGTTGCAGAAAATATCTGCTGCGTTGGAACCGACACGCCAGGTTCGATGACGATGAACCAGTGTTTCGGCGTTTCTACCGCGACCAAAGCTTCGCCTATACCCTCAGCAAATGCGTTTTGTCCGAATATAAAAAATGGTATATCCGCGCCTAATTGCAGTCCAATTGCCATCAATTCGGCGCGCGCCAGTCCCGTTTGCCACAGATGATTGAGGGCGATCAGTGTGGTGGCCGCATCGGATGAGCCGCCACCGAGGCCGCCGCCCATGGGCAGATTTTTTTCAACGGCGATCTCTGCGCCCACGACTTTGCCCTGCTTTTTTGCTTCCGCTTGCAGCAGTCGTGCTGCGCGCACCACCAGATCGCTTTCGGCGGGCACGCCGTCCAGTTCGGTGCTGCGCTGGATGACATTATCGTCACGCACGGCGAAGTGCAGTACATCGCCTTTGTCTATCAACTGAAATACGCTTTGCAACAGATGATAGCCATCAGCCCGTCTGCCTGTGACGTGCAAAAAAAGATTCAGTTTGGCCGGTGCCGGGCAGTTGTTGAGTATGCGAACCATATGCTTGTGCGGCTGTTGAATATCTATCGTTGAATAGGATGTCTATTGTGACTGCCATTTGTCGAGCACGATGCGGATCATGACTTTGCCGGCCTGTTCGGTCTGGCGCGTCAGGTCTATGCGTTTGGGGCGGCTTTGCACGGGTGTCTGATTATCGTCTTCCCAGCTCATGTACTGAATATTCCAGCCATCCCGTGTCTGCACATTCGTGTTCGACGAGCTTGCGATAAAGCTTTGGTTATTTGTATCGGTGGCAAATCCTTGCAGCCAGTTGCGCAAGCCTGAAACCGGCAAAGGCCAGCCGAGTGCCTGCTCTGCCAGAGTATCGACATCCGCTGCGTTACGTGGCGCCTGGCCTGATTGTGTCAGCGTGGCATTGCCCGGTTTGACGTCTATGGTCGCGAGAATTTGCCCCAGTGGCGACAGGATGGTAATGCTGCTGCGGTCCTTGCTCTGCTTCCAGTTAAAGCTGGCGTGTATTGCTTGATCCTCGTCGTTTCTTTGATACTGCACCGACAAGCGTCCATCGAGTTCCAGCGCGTCCTTATAGCTGCGTTGGCTGGTGTTTTGTTCAGCCATGTCCTTATTTTCGGCGGGCGAAATCGTGGAGCAGCCACTCAATAAGAGGGCGCAGAATGCAATGGAACTGGCGGCTTTGTGCATGAACGTCTTTGTGGTTTGTCGGGGCATCGCGTTAGATATATACATAAGCTTTGCGGGTGTGTCGTACGCAAAGCAAGCTACTGAATGGATTTGCAAGGCTTGTAGTGGCTTGCATAGAGCGGATGATTGTAAGCGACAGCGGGCGCGACTGGGGCCGATAGAAATAATGAAATTCTGGATTTGACTACTGCATTGTCAAATCCAGAATGTATGCAAGGTTTGCTTTGGCGTTCAGCTAGAAGCAGAACTTGAATTAAAGCTTGATGCCCAGACGCGCCAAGGTACTTTTCAACAAATCGTTTTTCGGATCTTTCAGATTTGCATCGCGCAGCAATTGTTGTGCTGCCTCTTTTTCACCTTTGATCCACAACACTTCACCCAGGTGCACGCCTATTTCTACATCCGGCCGAACTGCGTAGGCGCGACGCAAATAATCTTCCGCTTCCGTCAATTTGCCTAGGCGGAAATAGATCCAGCCCATGCTATCCATGATGAATGGATCCTCCGGTGCCAGTTTTGATGCCTTGTCGATCAGCGTGTAGGCTTCCTGTAAATGGATATTGCGCTCGGCGAATGAATAGCCCAATGCGTTATACGCGTGCTGATTATTAGGCGCGAGCTTGATGATCTTGCGCAATGCGCCTTCCATCAAGTCGAAACGGCCAGCCTTCTCAGCCAGCATGGCGTAGTCATACAGCAAGCCGGTATCTTCGGGAAAGCGTTCCAGACCTTTGGTCAGTACGGCCAGTGCGTCTGGAACACGATTGGCATCGCGCAGCAATTGCGCATCTGCCACCATGATTTGAATCTGTTCGCGTTGACCGTCAGGTTTCAAATGGCTGAGCAAATTGCGTGCGCCACTCAAGTCGCCGGTATTGGCCATGATTTGTGCGCTTCTCACCTGTGCTTCTAGATAGGCCGGGCCAGGTTCAACTTGCGCCAGCCATGCAAGGGCTGCAGGGAAGTCCTTGCGATCTTCGGCGATTTGCGAAAGGATCAGCAATGCCTGTACCGGATCGCGTTCGTCATCCGGATTATTTTCCAGTTCTTTCAGATAGGCGCTCAAATATTTCTCGGCGCTTGCCCTATCGTTCATTTGCGCACCGAGAATACCCATCGCATACATGATGCTTAGATCCTTGGGCTGGTCCTTGAGCAAAATCTCGAATTGCTTGCGTGCGCCATCGTATTGCTTGTCGTCGATCAGGATTTTTGCGTAGGCGATGCGGACGTCGCGCGCTTTCGGATAGCTATTCAGGAAACTCGCCAGCGTCTGCAATGCCTCTTCGCGGCTGGGTGTGGATTGCGCCTGCATCAAGACAGCGATTTCCAGATCAGGTTTGATGGCGAGTGCTTTGCCTGCCTCGATACGTGCACGTGCCAGATCACCTTTGGCGTGTGCTGCCTGCGCCAGCGCGATATGCGTTTCTACCAGGCCTTGATAAGGCGCTGTCAATTCTTCCTGCAAGGTAAACGCCGCATTCTTGTCCTTGGTGCGGTTCAGCAGACGTTGAATTTGCAGGATAAGCAAGCCACGTGCTTGCGGGCTGACTTCGCGCAGCCGCTCTACAAAGACAGGTTTGGCTTCCGCCAGGTTTTCACCCAGTACAACCAGTCCGAGATAAAACTGATTGGCTTCATCCGAATGCGGTGCCAGTTCGCGCCATAGTCTGACCGCAGACAAGGCTTCCCCTGTTTGTTTGGCGCTCAAGGCGATTTCTGCAGCGCGACGTGCGAGTCTGGGATCGCGTGTTTCCTGCGCTGCAACCAGCATCGTCACATAGGCAAGTTGCCAATCGCCGCGCTGATAAGCCAGCTCTGCGCGCAACAACTTGAATAGCAAATCCTCCGACATGTCGAGTGTCGGCAATGGATCTTCCTGTTTGTCGCTGACCACTTTCTTGTCGGTACTTTTGCCGCTTGCCGTGGAAGATTTCTGGCCTTCTTTAGCCAGCAATTGAGATGGCTGAGGCGCTTTGACGGGCACTAATGGCTGCGCTTGCAAGTTGGTACCGGCAGACAACAGGACGGACAGCGTTACAATAACGAGAGCATTTTTCAATTGAAGTCCAAGCAAATCGAGCAGGTTTTTATTCTACGCTTAACCGTTGCCTAATGTGCGCGGTGCTGTGCCGATAGACGCCATGCGAGAGCCACCAAGGAAGTTGTTGTCGTCATGCCTGAATTACCCGAAGTAGAAGTAACACGTCGCGGCGTGGCACCCCATCTGGAAGGGCACACCGTCACCAGTGTCGTATTGCGGCATAGCGGTTTGCGCTGGCCGTTCCCGGCTGATTTGTCGCAAACGCTGGCTGGCCATACGGTGCGCAGTACCGGCAGGCGCGGCAAATACCTGTTGATACATTTTGATCATGGCACCTTGATCATCCACCTCGGCATGTCCGGGCATATCCGAATACTTCCGTTCGGCGTCCCTCCGCAAAAACATGATCACTTCGATATGTCGGTTGGTAGTCAGGTGTTGCGGCTGACCGATCCACGCCGCTTCGGCGCAGTGTTATGGCATGCGGCGGAAGAGGGCGCGGTCGAAAATCACTTGTTGCTGCGCACTTTGGGGGTCGAGCCGCTGGAAGATTTGTTCAGCGCAGAATGGCTGTATAAGCAAACGCGCAGCCGCAGTTCGGCAATCAAGCAAGTGTTGCTGGCGGGAGACATAGTTGTCGGTGTTGGAAATATTTATGCATCGGAAAGTTTGTTCCAGGCGCGTATCAATCCGAAGACGCCAGCGCATAGAATCGGCCTGCAGCGCTACGAACGTCTGGCACAGGCGATACGGGAAATCCTGGCTGCTGCCATTGAACAAGGCGGTAGCACGCTGAAGGATTTCATAGGCGTCAACGGTCAGTCCGGTTACTTCCAGCAAAATTATTTTGCCTATGCGCGGGCGGGAGAACCTTGCCGCATTTGCAATGCGCCCATCAAACAAATTGTGCAAGGTCAGCGTTCGACCTTTTACTGTCCAAATTGTCAAAAGTGAAGACAGATGCTAGTGTCGCTTTATAGCAGGCAGGCTCCAATAATGTGCTTTGCATAACAACACCAAAAACGAGGTCCGTGTGAGTAATCTGGTGCAGAAATTTCAGCAATACAGCGGCTGGCGCGATGACGTCAAGAATTCGCTGCAGCGTTATCGCGATTGCGTGAAGGCCATTGATTTAGCCGATGGCGCCAGCGATCAGCGTTTCATGCATATGTTGGCGCGTCTGAATGAAGACAAATTGTCGATTGCCTTTGTCGCTGAATTTTCACGCGGCAAATCAGAACTGATCAACGCCATCTTTTTTGCCGATTATGGTCAACGCATTTTGCCGACATCGGCCGGCCGCACGACCATGTGCCCAACGGAATTGCTGTATGACGAAACATTCCCGCCATCGATACGCCTGTTGCCGATAGAAACGCGTGCAGAAGCGCAATCGACCAGCGATTTCAAGTCGCAGAGTCAAGTGTGGACCGTGCTGCCCTTGGATACTTCATCCGGTGACGGCATGCTCGAAGCATTCAAGCAAGTCAGTCTGACCAAGCGTGTGCCGGTAGAGGAGGCAGCGCGCTATGGCTTGTATGACGAAACCGATCTCGATATGGCGATGGGTGTGGATGAGAACGGCATGGTTGAAATTTCGCAATGGCGGCATGCGATCGTGAACTTTCCCCATCCATTATTGCAACAGGGTTTGGTCATCATCGACACGCCGGGTTTGAATGCGATAGGCACCGAACCGGAGCTGACCCTGAACTTGATTCCGAATGCGCATGCGGTGCTGTTCATCCTCGCTGCTGATACCGGTGTGACCAAGAGCGATATCGATATCTGGCGCAATCACATAGGCGGCACTGGCGCGGGGCGCCTGGTGGTACTGAACAAGATAGACAGCATGTGGGATGAGTTGCGTTCGCCAGCCGAGGTTGAAGAGCAGATCAATATGCAGATCGGCAATGTGGCACAAACGCTGGGCATAGGCGAGCGTCAGATATTCCCGGTTTCTGCGCAAAAGGGTCTGGTGGGCAAAATCAATCTGGATGCGCCCTTGCTTGCCAAGAGTCGCTTGCCGGCGCTGGAAAGTGCATTGTCGAATGAGTTGATCCCGGCCAAGCAAGACATTATCCGCGCGCAACTGATGACTGAAGTCAAAGAGCTGGCCGCGTCCAAACAGGCTTTGCTTTCTTCGCGCTCCCGCAATGTGGTCGAGCAGTTACTGGAATTGAAAAGTTTGCGTGGCAAGAACCAGACCATTCTTGATCACATGATGAAGCGCATCGATATGGAGAAAACAGAATTCGATGGCAGCCTGTTTAAATTGCAGGCCACGCGTTCGGTGTTTACCCGCTTGTCGAATGAAGTGTTCACCCATCTCGGCATGGGCGTGTTGAAAGACAATATTCGTAAAACGCGTGACGCGATGGAAAGCAGCAAGTTCTCTGCCGGCTTGCGTATGGCAGTCAAAGAATTTTTCCAGCAGGCGTTGACCAATCTGCATCTGTCCGCCGAAAAGACAGATGAAATCGGCGAGATGATGTCTGTCATGTACCGCAAGTTTTCGACTGAACATGGTTTGGCTTTATCTGCGCCAATGCCGTTTTCGCTTGAAAAGTACATGAAAGAAATCGACATGATCGAAAAGCTATACCACAAGCAATTTGGCGCTGCGACTATCCTGACCACGCCGCAAGTCGTCTTGATGCAAAAGTTCTTTGATTCCATCGCGTCGCGCGTCAAGCAAAGTTTTCTGCAAGCCAATCGCGATGTAGAAGCGTGGCTGAAAGTCGTGATGGCGCCGCTGGAAGCGCAAATCGGCGAGCATAAATTGCAATTGAAACGGCGCCGCAAATCCATCGAAAAGATTCATATGGCAACCGATAGCCTGGAAGAAAAAGTACAGGCATTTGAACAAATGCAAGCCGATCTTGAAGCGCAAAAGACAGAATTGAAGCGTCTGGAAAATGAATTGAAGGCTGCGATCCTGGCGCAGCTGGGTTTGTATAAAGCAGCGGCCTAGATGAAACGAGTAGTCACAAATCAGCAACAAGCTGTTGCAGGTTCTTCAGATCAAAAAGAAAATGCAAAAAAAGTAGCCGCAAAGGACGCACTTGCAGCGAATTTAGCTGACCCTTCTTTTTCAAAAGAAGTAATCGATTGGCAAAAGCAGCACGGACGTCATGCCTTGCCATGGCAGAATACGCGCGATGCCTACCGTGTCTGGTTGTCCGAAATCATGCTGCAGCAGACGCAGGTCGCGGCTGTGATTCCTTACTATCAGCGCTTCCTGCAAACTTTTCCCACCGTTGAGTCGCTGGCCGCAGCACCATCCGAAGAAGTGATGGCGCACTGGAGCGGGTTAGGTTATTACTCACGCGCGCGCAATTTGCATAAGTGTGCGCAGGCGGTAGTCGCCCGGCATGGCGGCGTCTTTCCCAGTGATCCTGTGGTTTTGGAAGAGTTGGCCGGCATCGGTCGCTCCACTGCAGCAGCGATCGCGGCATTTTCCTATGGCACGCGGGCAGCCATTCTGGACGGTAACGTCAAACGTGTGTTTGCGCGCGTCTTTGGCGTTGAACGTTATCCCGGCGAAAAAGCGATAGAAAATGAAATGTGGTTGCGTGCGGTGGCCCTGCTTCCCGCAAGCGGAGTGGAAACTTATACGCAAGGTTTGATGGATCTGGGTGCAACTTTGTGTACGCGCAATCGGCCGTCATGTCAGCGCTGCCCATTGGCCATACGTTGCATTGCCTACGCTACGGGCAGAACCAGTGAGCTGCCGATACGCAAACCCAAGAAGGCCGTGCCTGAAAAGTCCACAACGATGCTGTTGATCGTTGATGACGATCAGATAGTGCTGGAGCAGCGCCCCGACAAAGGCATCTGGGGCGGATTGCTATCCTTGCCGGAAATGGATGCGGCACTGCAGCCGGGTAATGCAGATTTTGATGTCGCGGTGGCGCGTGCAACGGCGGCGTTTGGTGTGCCGGGCTCAGTGGAAAAGCTGATGGCGTTTTCCCATACGTTCACGCACTTCAAGTTGCATGTGACGCCGTATCGAATCAACTTGGAAAATCGTTTGCAGATCGCCGGGCAGGGCACCCATAGCTGGTACCCGCTGCACAGAATGGCGGTCGCACCTTTGCCTGCGCCTGTCAAAAAATTATTGCTGGCGCTGACTAGTGAGCCGGATCTGCTATCTGCTATCTGATCTTGTTTGAGTGACGTTTAGATAATTCGATGTTGCTGTAGATATTGATCAATTATTGTCAAACGAATTTGCGGATCATCCAGCTCTAATAATTTTTGCCTGGCCTTCAAAGGTATGGGCAATATCTCACTCCATCGATCGGCGACCCAGCCGGCATCGCTTAACTGCAAGCTTTCCGGGAATGGATTTTCAAAATCCGCTCCCTGTTCGGCGCGCTCCTTGCTGTTGATATCGCGTATCACCAGTTCAAGCGTACTGGCGCAGAGAGCATATTGCTGCGGTAGAGCGCTGGCGATGATATCCAGTATTTCAACGCGTGCTTCCAGATGTTGATCCTTGTGCGCACGTATCTCCAGAATACGAAAGCGTGCACCGCCTTGCGTGCGCAACATTAGTACGCCGAGTTGCGGCGCGTCCCAATTGATAATATGCGCTAGACAACCTACGTCTTCCGGTTCTGCTGCAACGCCTACTTCCTGTCCCGATTTGATCAAGACGACGCCAAACGGGATTTCCTTTTTCATGCAGTTGCGCACCATGTCTATGTAGCGCGTTTCAAACACTTTGAGTGGCAGTATGCCGTCAGGGAACAGCACGGTGTTGAGCGGGAACAGCGGAAGCCAGTTTTCGTTTTCAGGCATGATGAAAGCGGGGTAGTGTGAATGTGGCGCGCTTGCTTGTACGAGTGTCTGCACAAGCAGCACGCTACCTAGATTTTATGACATTAGTCGAGTTCGCGATGGCGAACCAATACATGTTCAGTCGGTCGAAAAAATTGCGCCAGCTGTTCAACGATATAAACCGACCTGTGCTGGCCACCGGTGCAGCCGATGGCGACAGTCAGATAGCTGCGGTTATCTTTCTTGAAGGACGGCAGCCATTTTTCGACAAAGCCGCGTATATCTGTAATCAATTCAGTAGCATCTTTTTGTGCCTGCAAGAAAGCCTGTACCGGCGCATCGCGACCGGTGAGCGGCCGCAACGTGGCATCGTAATGGGGGTTGGGCAATACGCGCACATCGAATACCAAGTCTGCATCGAGCGGCACGCCGAACTTGAAGGCAAACGATTCGAACAGTAGCGTCAGCGGCGCATGATCGCTGGCGACCAAGCCCTTGATCCACTCACGCAATTTATTGGCACTCATGCCCGAGGTGTCGATCACATGGCCGATTTCTTCCACGCCGGCAAGCATTTCGCGTTCTTCGCGTATGCATTCGGTCAAGGTGCCGGGGTCTGTCGTATTTTGATTGCTGAATACGCGATGTGACAGCGGATGGCTGCGGCGGGTTTCAGAAAAACGCGCGATCAGCGAGTCGGTTTTTGCTGTCAGGAAGAGGATCTTGACATCGTGCCCTTGCTCACGTAACCACGCAATGTCGGCTGGCAATCCCAGCAATGAACTCGCGCTGCGTGCATCCATTGCCACCGCCAGCGTGGTGGTATGTTCTTCCGTGCAGGTGGCAACCAGTGCACGCAATAAATTCGGCGGCAGATTGTCTACGCAGAAATACCCCGCGTCTTCGAGAACTTTGAGTCCGACAGATTTGCCGGAGCCTGAGATGCCAGTGATGAGAATGATCCGCATGGCAACATCATACCGCAAGCCTGATAGGCTCACAAAAGTGGGCGGGGATGTGCGACGGAGCGTTGGATAGCGGAGGGACGGGTGGCGTAGAGGCTAATTGGCGCAACAAGCTGCAGCGCTAATTACATTGAGGAAAAGCCATTGCCGTGCTGACTAATCGTCGCTTTCCATCGCTTTTTGCTGCCGCACCATGAAGTCTTTGAGCGTATCTATGCCACGCAACTGCAGGATGGTATTGCGTACTGCGGCTTCCAGCAAAACGGCGATATTTCGACCTGCTTCTACCGGAATCACGACTTTGCGTATCGGCAGGCCCAGTATCTCTTCACTCTGCGATGGCAGGGGTAAGCGCTCGTAGCTTTCCTCCATCGTGCTTCGGCGGACCAGATGTACGATCAGCTTGAGGCGCATTTTGCGTCGGACTGCGGTTTCGCCAAAGATAGTGCGGATATCGAGCAAACCAAGACCGCGCACTTCCAGCAGATTCTGCAACAGCGGTGGGCAACGACCTTCAATCATGTGCGGTGCAATACGCGCAAACTCGACCGCATCGTCCGCCACCAAACCGTGATTGCGTGAAATCAATTCCAGACCGAGTTCGCTCTTGCCCAAGCCTGATTCGCCGGTAATCAATACGCCCACACCCAGCACGTCCATGAATACGCCATGCATGGTGATACGTTGCGCCAGTTTTTTGGAAAGATAGACGCGCAGATAATCGATGACCTGTGCCGCCGGCAGCGGCGTGGAGAACAGGGGAATATTTTTTTCATCACAGATTGCCATGATGTCTTCCGGTGTTTCCAGACCTTGCGCAATGATGAAGGCCGGTGGTTCACCAGCAACCAGCTCGGCGCTTTGATGCATACGCGATGCAGGGGACAGGCGTTTGTAGTATTCGATTTCCTGATGGCCAAAAATCTGGATCCGACCCGGATGGATCAGATTCAAATGGCCGACCTGATCTGCTGCCGAAGTGGCATCGCCGGAAATCAGGCGCTCGCCACCCGGGAATCCCGCGAACCAGCCCAACTGCAGCGATTCGCGGTTGTCGTCATACAGTTGCTGAATAGTGAGCGGGGTCGGTAGTGGCATGGTGTGCGTAAGTGTTGAAACAATTTACGGAAGCAGATGCGTGCTGTAGAAACCGGCAGCAGCTTAGTTGGAACTTTGCATGCTGGGTTGCCAGGTAATCAGACGCGCATGCACCGCCGCTGCATCTTCTGTCGTCGACAGCAAGGTGCGGAATGCTTCGTCGGAAAACATTTCTGCCAGTTCTGACAGAATTTCCAGATGCTGTTGTGTGACGTTGTCCGGGATCAGCAGGAAGATCAGCAGGCTGACCGGCTGACCATCTGGCGACTCAAATGGAATGGGTTGGGCCAGTCGAACGAATGCTGCCAGTGGCGCCTTCAATCCTTTGATGCGGCCATGCGGAACTGCAACGCCATGGCCGAGGCCGGTAGAACCGAGACGTTCGCGCGCGAACAGGTTTTCGGAGACGACCGAACGGGCGATGCCGCAATTGTTTTCAAAAATCAAACCAACCTGCTCAAATGTACGTTTTTTGCTGGAAACATCCAAGTCGAGCACGACATTGCTGGGAGGGAGAATCTGGCTTAAATGGTTCATGGTGCGCTGCACAAGAAAGGGCTCTGGCGGGAATTATAGGCCTATTTTTTACGATAGGGCTTGAATCGGGAAGCGTGGGCGGGCGCTACGCTGGATTGTTGTGCAATAACCCCATTTTGTTTGACAAGCTTGCATTTCTGCGGATGTTGTTCTTGAAAATGGCTAATGCCGCTAGCTCTATGTCTACTGATCAAGTGACTTGCGCCTGCGTATCTCATGGCATTGCATCCGGCACATCTGGCTTTAAAGTGATTCACGTATAATTTTCGCTGACCGCATAATATTACTCGCTCAAAATCTGAGCGCGTTACGGGTTCTCGTAACGAATTCCACTCTTACTCGTAAAGCGATCAAGGATGTCCTTTTTAAAGACCATGCTGGTGATCGCCTTCATCATCATTTATGTAACGCTGAGCCATGTCGCGCTCGCAGTACATGATGCGCATCACATATGGCGTCAGATCGCGATGTTGATGTTGCTTGTGCCCATGAGCAGTATTGCGTGTTGGGGTGTGGTGACGGCATTAAAGCATTTGGGTATAAACAAGTTGCTGCGTCTTTCATGCGGGATAGTGATGGCGTTCTCGCTCGCCTATGCCATATTGATTTTCTGGCCGTTGTTGTTGGCGCGTCTGGATCTGATTTACCTGACGGAACACATCGCAGCTAATTCGATGCTGTGCTGGTTTTTTGCACACACACTGTTTGGTGATCGCACACCTATCATTACGACTTTGGCACGCACGATACATGCAGAGATGCCAGATAACGTGGAGCGCTATACGCGCCGCGTAACCGTGGCATGGGCAATGTTTTTTGCGCTGCAGATTGTGTTGTCCTTGCTTATCTTTATTTTTGGATCAATTGAAACATGGTCGCTGTTTGCCAATGTGCTGAACTGGCCTTTGGTGATCCTGATGTTTGCAGTTGAATATGCATGCAGAAAACGGGTGAATCGTGACTTCCCCCACGCGACTATCAAGGAAAGCATTGATGCCTATTTCAATAATAGTCGCAAGGCGTGAGCTCTTGATTGCGCAAACAAGCGCATTCAAATGCGGCCGCCACGTTTTAAACCTGCAAAACCTGCAGTAATACATGCTCATGCAGCAAATGGAAATGAATCATCGTTATGCAAAATAAATGGCAGGCCAGTGTTTTTCTCAAGGCATCCGCCGCGCTGCACGCGGGTGCTGCAGCGTCGGCACTGGTGTGGCCGAGCACGATGGGATTCTGCCTCGCGAGCCTGATTGCGAATCACGCGGTGATGGCGGCGGCGGGCCTGTGGCCCAGAAGTTCCTTATTGGGACCGAACGTGTTGCGACTGTCGGGCGACAGGGCAGAAATTGCATTAACCATAGACGATGGCCCCGATCCACAAGTGACTCCTTGTGTGCTGGATATACTCGCCGAGAAAAATATCAAGGTGACGTTTTTTTGCATAGCGTCCAAAGTGCAAAAGCATCCCGAGCTGGTACGCAGAATGATCGCTGAAGGACATCACATCGAAAATCACAGCATGCAGCATCGTCATTATTTTTCCGTCATGGGTCTGGGCGGCATGCAAAAGGAAATCATGCTCGCGCAGCAAGCAATTGAAGAAGCGACCGGCAGGAAGCCGCAATTCTTTCGTGCGCCGGCAGGCTTGCGCAATCCCTTCCTTGATCCGGTATTGCACAGGCTGGACTTGAAGCTGGTGAGCTGGACGCGGCGCGGCTTCGATACGCGGGTACATGATGCGAAAAAGATTACGCGTCGCTTGCTGGCAAATGCGAAAGCTGGCGATATTTTGCTGCTGCACGATGGCAATGCATCGCGCAAGAGAAATGGCCAGCCGGTGATACTGGACGTGTTGCCGCAACTTATAGACAAACTAAAGCAGCAGAATTTGCGTTTCGTCAGAATCGAAGACGGCATGCGCGCCTGAATTTTCCAGTCGAATTGATGTGTGGCAGCATCCGGATTGCGCGATCCGATCAAGCAATCCAGATGCATGCGGGTAGAAGTTACTGACGTGCGTTGCGTGCGTTGGATGGCTGATTGCCGGTGCTGAAATTACTGCGCCACGGATTGATGTCCAAACCACCTCTGCGCGTGTAGCGCGCGTACACCGACAGCTTTTGCGGTTTGCACTGACGCATGATGTCCATGAAGATGCGCTCCACGCATTGCTCATGAAATTCATTGTGTTCGCGGAATCCGATCAGATATTGCAGCAGACCCGCTTGATCGATCGCGCCGCCCACATACTTGATCTGCACACTCGCCCAATCCGGCTGGCCGGTGACCAGGCAATTCGATTTCAGCAAGTGCGACACCAGGGTTTCTTCAATCGCAGGTTCGTCAGCTGCCGACGACAGCAACGAGGCATCCGGCGCATATTCCGTCACCTCGATATCCAGCCTGTCCAGCAACATGCCATCGAGTTCTCCCATCGGTACCTGGGCAAAATTCTCCGGCAAGGTCAGCGTGATTTGTACCGGCGCGCCGAAACCTGAACTCAGATCTTCGCGCAGCAATTCAAGCAAGGCCTCGGTGCCGCCGAGTTTGGTTTGATTCAGCGAATTCAAATACAGCTTGAAGGATTTCGACTCGATGATGTTCGGGGAATCGGCCGGCACGATGATCTTTGCCATCGCCACTTGCGGTTTGCCGCGCATATTCAGCCATGAAACTTCATACGCATTCCAGATATCCACCCCGAAAAATGGCAGGGTGCCACTGCTCAAACCGATTTCATCGCGCTTGTATTGGCGCGGAATCGCAAACAGCAGGGATGGGTCGTATTGCGTCTGGTAGCTCGACGGCTTGCCTAGCGGCGAGTCGGCTGGTCCGAAAGGGTTCCTCATAACTCTCGTCCTTATAGAAACAATTTGTATGCGGGATTGTCGGTTTCATCCCAATGACGATAGCCGAGTCCTGCCAGCGAAGTGCGGAAGGCCTTCATTTCTTTCTTCGGCACTTGCAAGCCGACCAGAATGCGGCCAACATCGCCCCCTTGATTGCGGTAGTGGAACAAGCTGATATTCCAGTTCGGCGCCACGCTGTCGAGGAAGCGCATCAACGCGCCCGGACGCTCCGGGAATTCAAAGCGGTACAGCAATTCATCGTGCGCCAGTTCGCTTTTGCCGCCGACCAGATGGCGAATGTGACCTTTTGCCAGTTCATCATGTGTCAGGTCCAGCGTCTTGAACCCGTGTTTTTCAAAATGCTTGGTGATCTTGCCCGGTTCATCGCGATCGGCAATTTGCATGCCGACGAAAATGTGCGCCTGTTTCGCATCGCTGATGCGGTAGTTGAATTCGGTCACATTGCGCGGGCCTATCAGCTCACAGAAACGCTTGAAGCTGCCGCGTTCTTCCGGAATCGTCACGGCGAAAATCGCTTCGCGCGATTCACCGACTTCAGCGCGCTCGGCGACGAAGCGCAAGCGGTCAAAGTTCATGTTGGCACCACAAGCGACGGTGATCAGCGTTTCATGCTTCAGCGGCTTTTTCTCCTGCTTGGCGCGTTCGATGTACGCCTTGGCGCCGGCAATTGCCAGCGCGCCAGCCGGTTCCAGTATGCTGCGCGTGTCCTGGAAAACGTCCTTGATCGCAGCGCATACAGCATCGGTATCGACCAGGATGATGTCGTCGACCACCAGCTTGGCAACGCGGAAGGTTTCTTCGCCTACCAGCTTGACCGCCGTGCCGTCAGAGAACAGGCCGACGTCCGGCAAGGAGACGCGGCGACCGGCTTTCAGGCTGCGTGCCATTGCGTCGGAGTCTGTCGTTTGCACACCGATGATCTTGATATCCGGGCGCACCTCTTTTATATAAGCGCCTATACCGGCGATCAAGCCGCCGCCGCCGATTGCGACAAAAATTGCATGAATGGGACCTGGATGCTGGCGCAGTATTTCCATGGCGATCGTGCCCTGGCCGGCAATCACATCCGGATCGTCGAAGGGATGGACGAAGGTCAGCTTGCGTTTTTTCTCCAGCGTCAGCGCGTGGTTATATGCATCGGTGTACGACTCGCCAAACAAGACGACTTCAACATTGTCGCCGCCGCGTGCCTTGACCGCATCGATTTTGACTGGCGGCGTGGTGGTCGGCATCACGATCACCGCGCGGCAACCGAGCTTGGTCGCCGACAATGCGACGCCTTGTGCGTGATTGCCTGCTGACGCGCAAATGACGCCGCGCTTTAATTGTGCGGGTGGCAAATTTGCCATCTTGTTGTACGCGCCGCGCAGCTTGAAACTGAATACGCTTTGAATATCTTCACGCTTGAAATAAATCTGGTTGCCGAAACGCTGCGACAGCGTAGGCGCCAGTTCAAGTGGGGATTCCACGGCCACGTCATATACGCGCGCGGTGAGGATTTTCTTCAGATAGTCGGTTGTCATAGAAATCAATGTGATTGGCACAGCCATAAAAGTCGGAGTGACGCTGTGCAGCCGCTCATTATAATGGACGGCTTTTTGCGGTGTCGCATTACTATGCTCACCTTTGTGCCGAAATCACGATTACGTGTCTGGATATCCGATTTGAAACCTTCACTGCAGCCAATACATGATTGAAGCCTGTGTGCAATGGTTACTGGCTTTCCTGGCCGTGCCCGAAATCGGGCTGTTTTCGGTATTTGTCATCAGTCTGGTATCGGCTACTTTGCTGCCGATGGGCTCGGAGCCGGCAGTATTTGCCGTCATCAAGGCCAACCCATCCTTGTTCTGGATAACGATACTGGTGGCAACTGTCGGTAATACCATCGGTGGCGTAATCAATTACTGGATGGGCGTCGGCGCCAAACAGATTTTTGCAAAGGAGCGAGAAACGCGCTGGTTCGGCTGGCTGCAGCGTTTCGGCCCCAAAACCATGTTGCTGGCCTGGTTGCCGGGCATAGGCGATCCGATTTGTCTGTTGGCAGGCTGGTTAAAACTGCCGTTCTGGCCCTGTGTGGCTTACATGGCGACAGGAAAATTCTTGCGCTATGTGACGATGACCTGGTTGCTGTTGTATGTGCCTGACGGTGTTTGGCAATATCTGATCAAACTGTTTTGAGCGTAGCGGCAATTGGTTGCGATTGAACACCAATCGCTGATTTTTCTATGGTTGGCAGCGATAAGCCACCGCAGTTTCTCACCGGTTTTTGTCATTTTTGTCGCCGTTTTCCCTGCATGCAGTTCGAACGTGTTGCACTGCAATCAGCTAAAATGCTTATTTAGCGTTAATGCAACGAACCAATGATGAACGCACACTGATGAACGCCCCGGTACACATTCAGACTCTCCTGGCAGATGCCCCTGGCGGCGCGGTGCCTACGCGCTTGCGCGAAATTCCCTATAACTACACTTCGTTTTCCGATCGCGAGATAGTGATTCGCCTGTTGGGCGAAGAAGCCTGGTCTTTGTTAGATGAATTGCGTGGTGAGCGCCAGACAGGTCGTTCGGCGCGCATGCTGTATGAAGTGCTCGGCGATATCTGGGTTGTGCAGCGCAATCCGTATCTGCAGGACGACATGCTGGACAACCCGAAGCGCCGTCAGGCGCTGATTGATGCGTTGAACCATCGTCTGGCCGAAGTCGACAAGCGCCGCAAGAATGATCTGGCCAATACCGGTGATGCCAAGGCAGAACGCCGTGCCGTCGCAGTCGAAGCATTGGTGCAGGCTGCGTGCAAGGCGGTCGCCGATTTTGCTGAAGAATTCCGTAATACCTACGATTTACGCAAGCGCACCAACAAGGTCTTGGGCCGCTATACGGCCAAGGACAACATCAAATTCGACGGCTTGTCGCGCGTTTCGCATGTGACTGATGCCACCGACTGGCGGGTTGAATATCCATTCGTCGTGCTGACACCGGATGGTGAAGATGAAATGGCTGGCCTGGTCAAAGGTTGTATCGAACTCGGTTTAACCATCATCCCGCGCGGCGGCGGCACCGGTTATACCGGCGGCGCGATTCCGCTGACGCCTATGTCGGCTGTCATCAATACCGAAAAACTGGAAGGCCTGGGCGCCGTCGAAATGACGATGCTCCCTGGCGTTGACCGCGAATACGCGACGATTTATTCCGGTGCAGGTGTCGTTACCAAACGCGTGTCCGATGCCGCTGAAAAAGCCGGTTTCGTGTTCGCCGTCGATCCAACTTCTGCCGAAGCGTCCTGTATAGGCGGCAATATCGCGATGAACGCCGGCGGCAAGAAAGCCGTCTTGTGGGGCACTGCGCTCGACAATCTGGCGAGCTGGAGGATGGTCGATCCGAACGGCGATTGGCTGGAAGTCACGCGCCTGGAGCACAACCTCGGCAAGATTCATGATGCGCCACTCGCCAAGTTCAAACTGGAATGGACGCATCCGAGCGAGAAGGGCAAAACTAACCAGCCCTTCAAAACAGAAACTCTGGAAATCGTCGGCCGCACTTTCCGCAAGGAAGGACTGGGCAAGGACGTTACCGATAAATTCCTGTCTGGTTTGCCGGGCGTGCAAAAAGAAGGCTGCGATGGTTTGATCACATCAGCGCGTTGGATTTTGCACAAGATGCCGAAACATACGCGCACTGTTTGTCTGGAATTTTTTGGACATTCGCGCGATGCGATTCCATCGATCGTTGAGATCAAGGATTTTCTCGATGCCGAAACCAAAAAAGGCGGCGCGATTCTGGCTGGTCTTGAGCATCTGGATGAACGCTATTTGCGTGCGGTCGGTTATGCAACCAAATCCAAGCGCGGCACACTGCCGAAGATGGCTTTGTTCGGCGATATCGTCGGTGATGATGAAAACGCCGTGGCGCAAGCCGCATCGGAAGTGGTGCGTATTGCCAACACGCGCGTAGGCGAAGGCTTTGTCGCCGTCAGCCCGGAAGCACGTAAAAAATTCTGGCTTGATAGAGCGCGCACTGCAGCGATTTCCAAGCACACCAACGCGTTCAAAATCAACGAAGACGTGGTGATTCCGCTTGATCGCATGGGCGAATATTCGGATGGCATCGAACGCATTAACGTTGAGCTGTCGATCAAGAATAAATTGCAGTTCCTCGATGAACTGTATGCTTTTTTCACTAAAGGTAACCTGCCTTTGGGCAAAAGCGATGATGCAGAAGGTGACGATATTCCGGCAGCAGAATTGCTGGAAGACCGCGTGCATCAGGCTGAAGAGTTAATCGCAGCAACGCAAGCGCGCTGGTCGTATGTGCTGACTAATCTCGACAAGCCTCTGGGCGATGCAAAAGATGAACTATTGGCGCTGGGTATGGAAAAGCTCGCGCCTGCATTCAACGAGCGTTTGCAAGCGCAGCCTAACGCGACCGTGTTCGACGTGGTGCAGGATAGAACAGTGCGCATCTCGTGGAAAGCGGAAGCGCGCGTGCCTTTGCGCCAGATTTTCAGTGGCGCTGCATTCCGTCTGATTCTGGATGAAGCCAATGCGATCCACAAACGCATCTTGCGCGGCCGCGTATTTGTCGCGCTGCACATGCATGCGGGCGATGGCAATGTGCATACCAATATTCCGGTTAACTCCGATCACTATCAGATGCTGCAGGATGCACACGCAGCGGTAGCGCGCATCATGAAACTGGCGCGGTCGCTAGACGGCGTGATTTCCGGTGAACATGGTATCGGCATCACCAAACTGGAATTTTTGACCAATGATGAATTGGCTGATTTCCGTTCATACAAAAAACGTATTGATCCGGACGGCCACTTCAACAAGGGCAAGCTGATGGATATGTCTGAGTTGAGTGCCGATTTGCGCAACGCTTACACGCCATCGTTCGGCTTGATGGGGCATGAATCGTTGATCATGCAGCAAAGTGACATCGGCGCGATTGCCAATAGCGTCAAGGATTGCCTGCGCTGCGGTAAATGCAAACCGGTATGCGCTACGCATGTGCCGCGCGCGAATTTGTTATACTCGCCGCGCAACAAGATTCTCGCCACTTCCTTGCTGGTCGAAGCCTTCCTGTACGAAGAGCAAACGCGACGCGGTATCTCGATCAAGCACTGGGAAGAATTCGAAGACGTCGCCGATCACTGCACGGTTTGCCATAAATGTTTAACACCTTGCCCGGTCGATATCGACTTCGGCGATGTGTCGATGAACATGCGTAATCTGCTGCGCAAGATGAACAAGAAGTCGTTCAATCCAGGTACGGCTGCATCGATGTTCTTCCTGGGGGCGAGCGATCCGGCCACGATTAATGCGACGCGCAAGGTCATGATCGATTGGGGTTATAAGGCTCAGCGCTTCGGTCATGACGTTTTGAAAAAATGGGCGAAGAAGCAGACCGCGGCACCGCGTGCGACGGTTGGCAAGCCGGCCATCAAGGAACAGGTGATTCACTTCATCAACAAGAAGATGCCGGGCAATCTGCCGAAGAAAACTGCGCGTGCCTTGCTGGATATTGAAGACGATAAAGTCGTGCCTATCATCCGAGATCCTAGAACCACCACGATGGATACGGAAGCGGTGTTTTATTTCCCTGGTTGTGGTTCCGAGCGGCTGTTCTCACAAGTCGGTTTGGCAACGCAGGCGATGTTGTGGAATGTTGGCGTGCAAACTGTCTTGCCGCCAGGTTATCTGTGCTGCGGCTATCCGCAACGCGGCACCGGCAATTACGACAAGGCCGAAAAGATCATTACCGACAATCGCGTACTGTTCCATCGCATGGCGAACACGCTGAATTACCTCGATATCAAAACCGTCATCGTGTCTTGTGGTACTTGCTACGATCAGTTGCAGGGGTATGAGTTTGAGAAGATTTTCCCGGGCTGCCGCATCATCGATATCCACGAATATCTGATGGAAAAAGGCGTCAAGCTGGAAGGCGTGAATGGCGTGCGTTACATGTATCACGATCCTTGCCACACACCGATGAAGTTGCAAGACCCGTTGAAAACAGTAAATGCCTTGATCACGACTGTCGATTCACAGAAGATTGAAAAGAATGATCGGTGCTGCGGCGAGTCGGGCACGTTGGCTGTCACACGTCCTGATATCTCGACGCAAGTGCGCTTCCGCAAGGAAGAAGAGATGATCAAGGGTGCCGATAAATTGCGCGCCGACGGTTTTGCCGGCGAGGTCAAGATACTGACTTCCTGCCCATCGTGTCTGCAAGGTTTGTCGCGTTACAACGATGATTCCGAAACCACAGCCGACTATATCGTGGTTGAAATGGCCAAGCATTTGCTCGGACCTAACTGGTTGCCGGATTACGTTGCGCGCGCCAATAATGGCGGCATCGAACGGGTGTTGGTATAAGCATGACGGCGGTCTGCGAGTTGTGCGAAGAATCCGGCGGCGAAATCCTGTTCCGTAATGAGCAGTTGCGCGTCGTATTGATTGCGGATGCCAATTACCCGGGCTTTTGTCGCGTGATCTGGAATGCCCACGTCAAGGAAATGACCGATCTGGCGATAGAAGATCGGTCTACCTTGATGCGCGCAGTGTGTCAGGTCGAAGCCGCGTTGCGTGAAGTGATGCAGCCGGAAAAAATCAACCTGGCCTGCCTGGGTAATATGGTGGCGCATCTGCACTGGCATTTGATTCCACGCTTTAGCGACGACGCGCATTTCCCCAATCCGATCTGGGCGCCTGCCGTGCGCCAGACTGCGGACGGAGTGTTGTCGCACCGGCGCGCCTTGCTGCCGGTCTTGCGTGCCGCAGTCGCGCGACATGCCTCTTGCGCAAGCTGAGCCGCGATTTCAATAAAAATATTTAATGCAGACGCAAAAATAATTTGCTTCTGCCTAATCCGAACGAGAGACGATCATGACTGGTTCCAAACAAACAGCTCCAACGCCACAGCCAACCGGCTTGACGGTACGCAAGCAATCACGCGTGCTGGAAGTCGAGTTCGATGACGGCAAAAGTTTTTCCTTGCCATTTGAATTGCTGCGCGTCTGGTCGCCTTCGGCAGAAGTACGCGGCCACGGCCCGGGGCAGGAAACCCTGCAAACCGGCCAGCGCAATGTGGAAATCACGGCGGTAGAACCGGTCGGTAATTACGCGATCAAACCAGTGTTCTCCGATGGTCACGATACCGGCATTTTTTCGTGGGAATACTTGCATCACCTTGGTAGTGAAAAAGATGCCTTGTGGGAAGATTATATGCGGCGCCTGGAGGCTGCCGGTTTCACGCGCGAAAGCGGTCGCGACGCGCCGATGAACAAGGCGATTGCAAGTGGCAGTGGCTGCGGAAGTCATTAATTCCACTTGCCGTTTTTGCCCCGCGCAGAAATAAATTTAACGCTTATTTCACATTTTCTTAACGCATGTATAATCTAAATAACTGAGCTGCCAGCTATGACAAATTCAACACATTTCGGTTATCAAACCGTCGCTGAAGAAGAGAAGGTACACAAGGTCGCCGAAGTGTTTCATTCAGTGGCGGCAAAGTACGACGTGATGAACGATGTCATGTCGGCCGGGCTGCATCGCTTGTGGAAGACGTTCACGATTGCGCAGGCTGGCATACGTCCGGGCTTCAAGGTGCTGGATATTGCGGGCGGTACCGGCGACCTGGCCAAGGCATTTGCCAAAAAGGCGGGACCGACCGGTGAAGTTTGGTTGACGGATATTAATGAGTCGATGTTGCGCGTCGGGCGTGACCGGCTGTTGAATAATGGGATGATCATCCCAACATCCTTGTGTGATGCGGAGAAATTGCCATTCCCCGATAATTATTTTGATCGTGTCAGCGTGGCGTTCGGTCTGCGCAACATGACGCATAAAGATGTGGCGCTGGCAGAAATGCGGCGTGTTTTAAAGCCCGGTGGCAAGTTGCTGGTGCTGGAGTTTTCGAAGGTGTGGGAGCCTTTGAAAAAACCGTATGACGTTTATTCGTTTTCCGTGTTGCCGTGGTTGGGTCAACGCATTGCAGGCGACGCCGATAGTTATCGCTATCTGGCCGAATCGATCCGCATGCACCCCGATCAGGAAACTCTGAAAAAAATGATGCAGGATGCAGGACTCGAAAGAGTTGAGTATTTCAATTTGACAGCCGGCGTGGCGGCATTACACACCGGTATAAAACTTTAGGAGACAGCATGAAGAAATTATTATTGGTAGTGGCGGTCATGGTCAGTTCGATGACCTTCATCGCGACTGAAGTCCAGGCCAAGCGCATGGGCAGTGGTGGTTCTTTCGGCAAGCAATCGCAAAGTTATCAGCGTTCGGCTCCGGCACAATCTTCGCCAACCAACACCGCCAAACCGGCAGCTGCACCAGCAGCGGCTGGCGCGACAGGTGCTGCAGCAGCGGCTAAACCTAGCATGATGCGCAACATCCTGGGCGGCGCATTGCTGGGCTTGGGTCTGGGCGCATTGTTGTCGCACCTCGGTATCGGCGGCGCATTGGCCAGCATGATCAGCACCATTTTGATGGTCGGCCTGTTCGCGTTTGCTGCGATGTTCATCTATCGCATGATCAAGAACAAGAGCGCAGGCAATCAAGCTGGTAATCAATCCGGTCTGCAACCTTCGTTCCCGAACAACTTCTCGGCAAAGAGCAACACGCCTGAAATCGGTTCGCGTATCGACCAGTCCTACGGTCAGCCTTCGGCCCTGCAATCGGCTGCGCCTTTGGCATCCGGTTCGGCGTTTGGTACACCGCATGAAGCGGTTAATGATGGTGATTTGCCTGCCGACTTTGACGTACAAGCGTTCATCCGCAATGCAAAAACCTATTTCATCCGCCTGCAAGCGGCGTGGGACAAAGGCGATGTCAACGACATCCGCGAATTCACCACACCAGAAATGTTTGCTGAATTGAAAGCGCAATTGCTGGAACGCGGCGCGTCGGAAAATCATACCGATGTTATTTCGCTGGAAGGCATTTTCTACGGCGTGGAAACCGTAGGCGACGATTACATTGCCAGCATCAAGTTCACCGGCTTGATCAATGAAGGTGCCGGCGCACCGACAGAACCGTTCACCGAAGCGTGGAACCTGTCCAAGCCAGTGCAAGGTGATGGCGGTTGGGTACTGGCTGGTATTCAACAGCTGTAACAGCCACTGAAAATCGGCAAGCCCTCAGAGGTTTGCCAATATGTAGATAGTTAGCGCCGCCTTACGGCAAACTGCTAAACTTGAAGCCGCCCGTGAATAGTCACCGGCGGCTTTGTTTTTGGCCCGACCATTTTGACGATGACTTCTTTTTCCCCCACCAATATTTTCCCCGCTGCCATCAATCACCTGCTTGCGCAGGAAGCATGGGCACGCGCCAAACTGATTCCGCATGCAGGCAAGATCGCCGTACTCGATGGCGGTGTATTGGCTGTACGTTTGAAGGTGACGGCCGATGGCATGCTGGAGTCGGCAACAGCAGATAACGTAGCGACAGTGACCATACGCGTCGCCTTATCCGATCTGCCTGTCATCATGCAAAATCGTGAGCGCGCTTTTTCTTATGTGAAGATAGACGGCGACGCCGATTTCGCCAATACGATTTCGCAACTGAGCCAGGGTTTGCGCTGGGAAGCGGAAGACGATCTCAGTAAATTTGTTGGCGATATCGCAGCCAACCGCATCGCGGGTGGTGCGCGCTCTGCGGTGCAGGCAGCCAAATCCCTGCATCAGTCTGTGAGCGAAAACGTGGCCGAGTATTTTCTGGAAGAAAACCCCATGTTGATTCGTCCGCAAGCAGTGGCCGAATTTACCGCCGATGTGACCAGATTGCGTGACGACGTCGCGCGATTAGCCAAGCGAATAGAAAAGCTGAAGGGCCTTAGTTAATGACGTCAATGATCTTGAAATTTGTCCGCGTTTTAAAAATCCTGCGTGTCGCGATCCGCTACGGCCTCGACGACATCGCAATGTCCGGCCTGGCAATCCCGCGCACGACCAAGTTACTGAATCAACTGATGTTCTGGCGTGACCTGTCCGAGCCGCGCGCGGTGCGCCTGCGTCGTGCGCTGGAAGATCTGGGTCCTATCTTCGTCAAGTTCGGTCAGGTCCTGTCGACGCGCCGCGATCTGATGCCGATGGATATCGCCGATGAGCTGGCGCGCCTGCAGGATCGCGTGCCGCCGTTTTCTTCCGAGCTGGCGATAGCACAAATCATCAAATCGCTGGGTGCGCATCCTGACGTGCTGTTTGCCCATTTTGAAGCCGAACCTGTGGCGTCTGCCTCGATTGCACAGGTGCACTTTGCCAGATTAAAAAACGGTAAGGACGTGGCGGTCAAAGTGCTGCGTCCCGGCATCAAGAAATCGATCGATGACGACGTCGCGCTGATGCACATCGTGGCCGGCCTGGTGGAAAAATTATGGGCCGATGGCAAACGCCTGAAGCCGAAAGAAGTCGTTGCCGAGTTCGATAAGTATTTGCACGATGAACTCGACCTGATGCGCGAAGCTGCCAACGGCAGCCAGTTGCGCCGCAACTTTGCCAAGTCAGATTTGCTGGTCGTGCCGGAAATGTACTGGGATTACTGCTCGACGTCCGTCATCGTGATGGAGCGCATGATCGGCATTCCGATTTCGCAAACCGACAGGCTGATAGCCGCCGGCATCGATTTGAAGAAACTGTCGCGCGATGGCGTGGAGATTTTCTTCACGCAGGTTTTCCGCGACGGCTTCTTCCACGCCGATATGCATCCGGGCAATATCCAGGTGTCGGTCGCCGCCGATACCTTCGGCCGTTACATCGCACTCGATTTCGGCATCGTCGGCACGCTCAACGATTTCGATAAAGACTACCTGTCGCAAAACTTCCTCGCCTTCTTCCGCCGCGATTACAAACGCGTGGCCGAAGCGCATATCGAATCCGGCTGGGCGCCTAAAGAAACCCGCGTAGATGAACTGGAATCTGCGGTGCGCGCCTGCTGCGAACCGATCTTTGACAGACCGTTGAGTGAAATTTCATTCGGCCAGGTCCTGCTGCGCCTGTTCCAGACTTCGCGCCGCTTCAATGTAGAAGTGCAACCGCAACTGGTGCTGCTACAAAAAACCTTGCTGAATGTTGAAGGCCTGGGTCGTCAACTCGACCCCGAGCTCGATCTGTGGAAGACCGCAAAACCGTACCTTGAAAACTGGATGAACGAGCAAGTCGGCTGGCGCGGCTTCCTGGAAAACCTGAAAGCCGAAGCGCCACGCTACAGCAAACTGCTGCCGCAACTGCCACGCCTTGCGCATCAAGCACTGACGCAAGCATCAGAGCCGCGGCAAGACAATACCGAGTTGATGAAGCGCTTGCTGGAAGAGCAGAAGCGCACCAATCTACTGCTGGGAACGGCGATTTACTTTGGCGTTGGCTTGGTCGGCGGCGGAATTTTGACGCTGGCGTTCTTTACTTTTGGTGGGTGAACTGAAATACGCATGAATTTATTGGTCACAGTTCTTATCGCACACTCCTACATCGTTTTTTCGAAGTCATAATTATTCGAATCGATCATTATGAGCTTGTATAAATATCTGACGATAGACGTGTTGAAGAAGGTCATAGCGGGAAGCATTAAATTCACTCAGCCAGGTGCGTTTAATGATCCATTCGAAATGTTGCCCGAACTGCATATTCCAGCGGGTTTTTCTCAGGCTCAAATTTCCATCAATTTTGATGTTGTTGCGCAGCGAAGAGATCCTCTGATTAGCGAGTTAGCGGTTGGTTTTAAATCCGATCAATGCAGTGATATTGCTTCACGAGATATTCGCTCGTCTTTAAACAATTCCATCGGCGTGCTTTGTCTTTCCAGAAACCCAGAATCACTTTTGATGTGGGCACACTATGCAGATGAATATGCAGGTGCAGTAATAGAGTTTAATGAGGAACATGATTTCTTTCGCGGAAAGATAGAGGTCGAATACAGGGTGGCACGCCCAATAAAAGATATTTCTACATATGTCCGAGCGGAACAAGCAGTACCAATTGCCGAGTTATGTGTAAAGTCGAAGCAATGGGAGTATGAGAAAGAAGTTCGATTAGCCAGACAACTTAGTGATTGTAGGAAGGTTGGTGAGAAGGATGGATTCCCTGTTTATGTCATGGACATACCTCAAGATTGTATTAAATCGATAATTCTTGGAGAAAGAACGTCCCGAGAGCATCAGAAGAAAATTTGGAATTTGATTAAGGAAACAAATATAGCTCTTTCGTTGGCAGCAATTGCAAACTGGGCCTATGAGTTTAGATTAGAGCCGATAAAGAGCGATAGTCCGCTCTCTCAAACTCTTCCTAGTGTCAGCCCTAGAACTGCTCACATTTTCGAGGATCTTTCTTGTTCACTCGGTGATGTGGCGCGTTGGACAATGGAGAAACATCCAATGAGTGAATTAGTGAATAAAACAGCTTAATTATTGCCCCTAAAATGAAAAGCGGTACTCTATATCGAGCGCCATTTTTCAGAAATCAATTCCGCTATTTGCTACAATTGCCCCGTTTTTTTCATTCCCTGTAACCCCTTGCAGCCCGGCCCAGGACAAGATGGCGCTCCTCGAAATTCGCAATCTCAGTCGCCGTTTCGGCGATAACACCGTAGTCGACAACATCAGTCTTTCGATTGAGGCTGGCGAGTTCTTTACTTTGCTCGGTCCTTCAGGCTGCGGCAAGACGACACTGCTGCGCATGATTGCCGGCTTCGATGAACCGGACGCGGGACAAATCCTGCTCGATGGCGTGGACCTGACTGGTGTGCCGCCCGAGCAGCGCGCGGTACGCACCGTGTTCCAGAATTACGCTCTGTTCCCGCACATGACGGTGGCAGGCAATATCGCGTTTCCTTTGGAAATGGCGAACACACCTAAATCCGAGATCAAGCAAAAAGTCGATGAAGCGCTGGAAGATGTGCGCCTTACCGGTTTTGCCGCGCGCTATCCGCATGAATTGTCCGGCGGTCAGCGGCAGCGGGTATCGATCGCACGCGCTTTGGTGACGCGTCCCAAATTACTGCTGCTGGATGAACCGCTGTCGGCACTGGATGCGCAATTGCGCGAGCAGATGCAGATCGAGTTGATCAATCTGCAGAAGGAAGTCGGCATTACCTTTATCTATGTCACGCACGATCAGGCCGAGGCGCTGGCACTGTCGCATCGCATCGCCGTGATGAACAAGGGGCAGGTCGAGCAGCTCGATGAGCCTACGCGTATCTACAGTTATCCGCGCAGCCGCTTCGTCGCCGACTTTATCGGCACCTGCAATTTATTCGATGGCACGGTGACGCAGATCGATGGCAACATGATGGCGCTGGATGTGCCGGGCATGGGCGCGGTGAAGGCGTTAACGGTGGCTGGCGTAGCGGTCGGCAGCAAGGGTACGATCGCCTTGCGTCCGGAAAAAATCCAGGTCAGCGCCGAGATCGTGGGTGGCGTGCCGGACGAAAATCACTTCGATGGCTACGTCAAGGAATTGCTCTACATGGGCGGCGTCACCGTCTATATCGTCGAGACCGAAGGCGGCGTGCGCATAGAAACGCTGCTCGCCAATTCCGCCATCGGCAGGCCGCGTTTCTTTGAAGTCGGCGACACCGTCGATGTCGCATGGCGCGTCGATGCCGGTCACTTCCTGGCTGACACTGTTCATGGCTAATGTTGTGCAAAAAGCGGTGAGTACTCCGCCTGGCGGCAAGCAATCCGTGGCGCGCTGGCTGATCAGCGGGCCGCCGCTGCTGTATCTGGTTTTCTTCTTCGCAGTGCCTACGCTGATCATGGCGTTTGCTGCATTTCGCTATCCCGGCGATTACGGCGGCTTGGCGCCCTTGTTCGACGAGAGCGGTGCGCTGGATCTGACGCTGGAAAGCTTCGCGCCGTTTTTCTCCGACTTCGTCTACACGGCGATTTTCCTGAAGTCGTTTTTGTTCGCGGTCATTACAACACTGGTTTGTTTGCTGATGGCATATCCGCTGGCGTTGCTGATTGCGCGCAGCCCGCAAAAGTGGCGCAGCCTGCTGGTACTGCTGGTGATCCTGCCGTTCTGGAGCAATTTCCTGATACGCATTTATGCGTGGATTATTCTTTTGGGGCCGCAATCGGCGTTGACGCGTGGCGTGAATGCCGTGCTGGGCGCATTCGGTTTTGAGCCTGTGACTTTGCTTTACAGCGCTTTTGCGGTGATTGTCGGCCTGGTGTATGTGCACCTGCCGTTCATGGTGTTGCCGCTGTATGCCAATCTGGAAAAACACGATCCGGCCTTGCTCGATGCGGCGCAGGATTTGGGGGCGAATGCGTGGCAGCGTTTTTGGCGGGTGACGTTTCCATTGTCTTTGCCTGGCGTGTATGCGGGCGCGGCCTTGGTTTTCATCCCGGCGCTGGGGATTTTTGCAGTGTCGGATTTGCTGGGCGGTACCGGCGGCATCATGATAGGCAACGTCATCAAGCAGCAATTCCTCGATTCGCGCGACTGGCCGTTTGGCAGTGTGCTGTCCATCATGCTGACGGTCGCAGCCTTGGCTGCTGCCGGTTTGGCAGCCTTGCTGGCCAGACCGCGCAGGAGGGTGCATGGCTAAGTCGCGGAATAAGCGCCAATCGATCTGGCTCACGCTGGCAGCGGTGCTGGTCTATGCCTTTCTGTATGTGCCGCTGGCGATCGTGGTCGTGTATTCGTTCAACGATTCGCGCCTGAATGCAGAATGGGTAGGCTTCACGTTCGACTGGTATTTGAAGTTGTTTGCCAATGACGAGATGCTGCGCGCAGCAGGCAATTCACTGATCATCGCGCTGGTTTCGAGCGCGGTATCGACGGTGCTGGGGACGATGGCCGGCTTTGCTTTGCATCGATATAAAATTCGTGCCTTGCAGATACTGGTACTGACCCCGATTGCGATTCCGGAAATTCTGGTCGGTGTGTCGCTGCTGATTTTCTTTGTGATGCTGAATCTGACCCTGGGCATGCTGTCGGTGACGCTGGCGCATATCGCTTTCAGCCTGGGCTTCGTCGCTATTGTGGTGCGTTCACGCCTGAGCGGGATGGATGAAAGCCTGACTGAAGCGGCGCGCGATTGTGGTGCAACGCCGTGGCAGGCATTCCGCCGTGTAACTTTGCCTTTGATCATGCCAGGTGTGGTGGCAGGGGCGCTGATGGCGTTTACCTTGTCCATCGATGACTTTGTGATTACCTTCTTTACTGCAGGCGCGAATACTTCAACCTTGCCATTGCAGATTTATTCGATGATCAAGATTGCCGTCACGCCGGAAGTAAATGCGGTGTCCACGCTGCTGATGGCATTGACTTTGCTTCTGATTATTATTGCCTCCAAGTTGTCACCTAACGCATTCCGTTCCTGATCCTTTCTCTGGACTCGCCATGAAAAAATTACTTTCTATCGCTTCGCTGTTATTGCTTGCCGTGTCCGCCGCCACTTCGGCACAGGCGCAAAACAAGCTGCATCTGTATAACTGGAATAATTACCTGGCGGCAGAAACCGTGCAGCGTTTTGAAGCAGCGTGTAAATGCCAGCTGGTACAAAGCTATTACGGCGACAACGAAGAAATGCTGGCCAAGCTGGCTGCCGGTGCCAAAGGTTACGACCTGATCGTGCCGACCGGGAATGCGCTGCAATCGCTGATCAAGCAAAACGCCTTGCAGCCTATCGACAAGAGCAAGTTGAGCAACTTCAAGAATCTGAATTCGCAATACTTGAATACCGATTTTGACAAAGGTAATCAGTATTCGGTGCCGTATGCGTACACGATCACGCTGCTCGGTTACAACGAACAGAAAATGAAAGAGCTAGGTGTGCCGGTCGATAGCTGGGCCGCGATTTTCGATCCGGCGATTCTGGCCAAGATCAAGGGCAAGGTGACTGTGCTGGATTCTGCCAATGAGCTGATGGCAGCGGCATTGAAGTATCTGGGTTACTCGGTCAATGACACCAATGAAAAACACTGGCAGGAAGCCAAGAACCTCATCCTGAAGGCCAAGCCTTACTGGGCAGCATTCAATGGCACCAGTTACATCAAGGGTTTGACGGTGGGCGATATCTGGCTGGTGCATGGCTACTCCAGCGATATTTTCCAAGCTGATATCGATGCGCAAAAAGCCGGTCGAAAATTCCGCATACGTCACGCCTTGCCGAAAGAGGGCGCAGCGATGTCGCTGGATAGTCTGGTGATACCAAAAGATGCGCCGCGTGCGGATCTGGCACATCAATTCATCAACCTGGTACTGGATGGCAAAAACTCGGCCGAACTGACCAATATGATAGGCACCGGCAATCCTAACAGTGCTGCGCTGGCTTACATCAAGCCTGAAATTTCAAAGAACCCGGCGATTTTCCCGGATGCCGCCAATGCGGCAAAACTGGAAATGCTGAAAGACTTGAACAGCAAACAGCGTCGTGCACTGAACCGTATCTGGACCGAAATTCGCGCGAAATAAGGCCTTTGTTCCTTGCGAAGGCCTCATTGTGATGTCGTCTTTGCAAGGAAAGACAGTCATGCAGCGGGCGGCAGGCGTGCCACTGCAATCCATCCGGCACTTTGCGCGCTGGCAGTATGCAGCTTCCAGCAAATCCGCAGTAAATCGGGGCTGAAAACCTTTATAATTCAGGGTTTTGTAAGATTTTCGCGGGAATTTGTCATGCCGATTTATGCGTACCGTTGTGAAGCCTGTGGTTTTGCCAAAGATGCGTTGCAAAAGATGTCCGATCCAGTCCTGACCGAGTGTCCGCAGTGCGGCAAGGCCACGTTCAAGAAACAGTTGACCGCCGCCGGTTTTCAACTCAAGGGTACCGGTTGGTATGTCACTGACTTTCGGGGCGGTCAGGGCGGCACGACCGCGCCTGCAGTGGCGAACACGGCGGGCAGCGATGCGCCTGCTGCCAAGTCCGATGCGGCTGCGCCGGCAGCCAGCACCACGCCCGCACCTGCAGCCGCGTCGGCAACATCGGCTGCAGCGACTACCAAATCTGATTCATGACATTGCATCGCGCCGGAACAGTCCGGCCGATTTTTTTACGGTAAATCATCATGCGTAAATATTTCGTTACCGGTTTGCTGATCCTGGTTCCTCTCGCGATCACCTTGTGGGTGTTGAACCTGATTGTCGGCACGATGGATCAGTCGCTGCTGCTGCTGCCGGAACGCTGGCGGCCGGAGGCACTGTTCGGTTTTGCGATTCCCGGACTCGGGACGATACTGACGCTGCTGATCATTTTCCTGACCGGTCTCGCCACACGCAACTTTATCGGCAATCGTGTGGTCGCCTTGTGGGAATCGGTGTTGAAGCGCATCCCGGTATTCAACACAATTTACTCCAGCGTCAAGCAAGTGTCGGACACCTTGTTCTCGTCATCGGGCAATGCATTCCGCAAGGCGCTGCTGGTGCAGTACCCGCGCCAGGGTTCGTGGACGATTGCCTTCATGACCGGCGTGCCGGGCGGCGATGTACGCAATCACTTGACCGGCGACTATGTCAGCGTCTATGTACCGACTACACCTAATCCGACTTCGGGATTCTTTCTGATGGTGCCGCGTGCGGATACGATAGAGCTCGACATGAGTGTTGATGCGGCGTTGAAATACATCGTCTCCATGGGCGTCGTTACACCCGAATATTTCGACAAAACACACATCATCGATCCGAACAAGGTGCACTCGGACGACGTTTAGCAATGAGCAATCGCGTTTTTTCTGCGATTGAAAACAAGAAACCTGAAACTGGAAATTGAATATGTCTATGCGAACCCAATACTGCGGCCTTACTTCCGAAGCGCTGCTCGACCAAACCGTCAGCCTGTGCGGCTGGGTCCATCGTCGTCGTGATCATGGCGGCGTAATCTTCATCGATCTGCGTGATCGCGAAGGTCTGGTGCAAGTGGTGTGCGATCCGGATCGCGTCGATGTGTTCAAGGCAGCGGAAGCTGTGCGTAACGAATTCTGCCTGCGCATCACCGGTGTCGTGCGTCACCGTCCTGATGGCACGACCAACAGCAATCTGACTTCGGGCAAGATCGAAGTATTGGCACATGAACTGGAAGTGTTGAATCCTTCCGTCACGCCACCGTTCCAGCTGGACGACGACAATCTGTCTGAAACCACACGTCTGACACATCGGGTGCTGGATCTGCGCCGTCCGCAAATGCAAAACAATCTGCGCCTGCGTTACAAGGTCACGATGGAAGTGCGCAAGTTTCTCGATGCGCAAGGTTTCATCGATATCGAAACACCGATGCTGACCAAGTCGACGCCAGAAGGCGCGCGTGATTATCTGGTGCCATCACGCGTCAACGCCGGTCACTTTTTCGCGTTGCCGCAATCGCCGCAATTGTTCAAGCAATTGCTGATGGTTGCCAACTTCGACCGCTATTACCAGATCGTCAAATGCTTCCGCGATGAAGATTTGCGTGCGGATCGTCAGCCTGAATTTACACAGATCGATTGCGAAACTTCGTTCATGAACGAACAGGAAATCCGTGATCTGTTCGAAGGCATGATACGTCTGGTATTCAAAAACTGTCTGAACGTCGATCTGCCAAATCCATTCCCGGTAATGGATTACGCCACCGCGATGGGCATGTATGGTTCCGACAAACCGGACATGCGCGTCAAGCTGGAATTCACCGACCTGACCAGCATCATGAAAGATGTCGAGTTCAAGGTGTTCTCGGGTGCTGCGAATATGGAAAACGGCCGCGTAGTCGGTTTGCGCGTACCGGGCGGCGGCGCGATGCCACGTTCCGAGATCGATGCATACACGCAGTTCGTCGCGATCTACGGCGCCAAAGGTCTGGCTTACATCAAGGTCAATGAAAAAGCCAAGGGCCGCGATGGCTTGCAATCGCCTATCGTGAAAAACATCCACGATGAAGCGCTGGTAAAAATCATCGAAGCAACCGGCGCACAAGATGGCGATCTGATTTTCTTCGGTGCCGACAAGGCCAAAGTCGTCAACGATGCGATCGGTGCCTTGCGCGTCAAAGTCGGCCACAGCGACTTCGGCAAGAAGAACGGTTTGTTCGATGACGAATGGCGGCCATTGTGGGTAGTCGACTTCCCTATGTTTGAATTCGACGAAGACAATCAGCGCTGGTCGGCAACTCATCATCCATTCACTGCGCCTAAAGACGGTCATGAAGATTTGATGGAAACCAATCCGGGTAAATGTCTTTCCAAAGCCTACGATATGGTTTTGAACGGATGGGAACTGGGCGGCGGTTCTGTCCGTATCCATAGGGCCGAAGTGCAAAGCAAGGTGTTCCGCGCATTGAAGATCGGTGCAGAAGAAGCGCAACTCAAGTTCGGCTTCCTGCTGGACGCATTGCAATATGGCGCACCACCACACGGTGGTCTGGCATTCGGCCTTGATCGTATCGTCACCATGATGACCGGCGCAGAATCGATCCGTGACGTGATCGCTTTCCCGAAAACGCAACGTGCGCAATGTCTGTTGACGCAAGCACCGTCGGAAGTCGACGAGAAGCAATTGCGTGAATTGCATATTCGTTTGCGCAATGTAGAACCACCAGCAGTAAAAGGCTAAGTCCTTAGGCTGAGTGCTTTTTACGGCATAATAAAAAGGCGCGGAATTCCGCGCCTTTTTTTCGCTCCAATGCTTGAGTAGTTTGCACTTTGAAAGACACGATTGGTATGAGCCGGCCTTACAAAATTCCTGAATCCGTCTTGGTGGTGATCCATACCGCCCAGCTGGAAGTGCTGTTGATAGAGCGTGCCGACCGGCCCGGTTTCTGGCAGTCGGTTACGGGTTCCAAGGATAGTGTGGATGAACTTTTCCTGGAAACAGCGGTACGTGAAGTGGAGGAAGAAACCGGGATTGCCGTCCGGAATTTGCCTTTTGAACAAGAGCGCGCTTCAAAGCCGGCCACAATAAGGGCCCATGTACCACTGGAAAATCTCAAGGATTGGCAACTTTCCAATGTCTATGACATCTATCCTGTATGGCAGCACCGTTATGGCCCGGATGTGACACGCAATACTGAGCATGTATTTGGTTTGCAGGTGCCACGCGACATTCGGATTGTGCTGGCTCCGCGCGAGCATTTGAATTTCGTGTGGCTGCCTTATCGCGAAGCTGCGGATAAATGTTTTTCTGCGTCGAATGCCGAGGCAATTTTAATGTTGCCCAAGTATGTCAATGCTGCTGGATAAACCAAGTCCTGCAATCGAGCGTGTAAATATTTGCAATTGAACACCCTGAAACAGATTTACTCGATCATCGCTTCAATTTAATTCGTCAGGCACAGACTGCATGAAACTGCGTATCACGACTTACAATATTCACAAGGGTGTATCGTCATTCGGAGCCCGACCGCGCATACACGCATTAAAACAAGCCATCAATTCCATGCAATCCGATGTCCTGTTTCTGCAAGAAGTGCAGGGGCGTCACGATTTGCATGCGCTCAAACATGCGACTGATTGGCCGGAGTTGTCGCAGCAGGATTTTTTGGCAGGTGATTCGCATCATTGTGCGTATGGCATGAATGCCATCTATGATCACGGCCATCACGGCAATGCCTTGTTGAGCTGCCATCCTATCCTGTCATCCCGCAATCAGAATATTTCGGATCACAAATATGAAGCGCGCGGCATCCTGCATTGCGTGGTGCAGGCGCCCGAAGCAGAGGTACATTGCTTCGTGATTCATCTGGGTTTGTTCGCCGGTAGCAGAAAACGTCAGACTGATGCCTTGATCGAAGCCGTATCAGAATCCGCACCTGCTGACGCGCCATTGATCATTGCCGGTGACTTTAACGACTGGGGTAATCACTTGAGCGAGGAGTTGCGCGCCAGACTGGGTGTGACTGAAGTGTTTGATGAGAATCTTTCGCGGCGCGGCTTTGGCACTTACCTGCGGCAGTTGAGTGGACGCGGTACCAAGATTCAGCCAGCACGTACTTTTCCGGCGGCGATGCCTTTCCTGCAATTGGACAGAATCTATGTACGTGGATTCAAAGTAGAATCGGCGGAAGTTTTGCACGGTGCAATGTGGGCAAAATTATCTGACCATGCGCCTATCGTCGCGAATTTGCAGTTGAAATAACTGGCGGGCCGAACAGTCATCAATAAAAAGCGGGTGCATGTATTTTGTGCGCTCCGAAAAATCGGCCCGGATCAAGCCGCACTTCACGTGCGTTTATACGTGCGTTTATACGTGTACTTATGCACGCATTTATACGTGCATTTATAAGAATAATTACTTCTCGCAAGGTAGCCCACACTTATGCGCCCGGTCAGCTTTATCGGTCAAAACGATATCCAGCTCTTGCATGGCGGGGTGGAATATTTCCCCGCAATGATCGAGGCATTTGACGCGGCGCGCTCAGAAATTTATCTAGAAACGTATATCTTTGCAGACGATGAAGCGGCGCAGGCAATCAAGGCGGGCCTGGCGCGCGCCGCAGCGCGCGGCGTCATCGTCAATGTCATCACGGACTGGATAGGCACAGGCAATCTGGCATCGCGCACCTTGCAGCGCGAGTTTGATGAAATGGGCGTCGATCATCGCAGCTTCAATCCATGGTTCAGGCGCGGCATCGCCCGCATGCATAGAAAACTGTGTGTGGTGGATCGCTCGGTGGCATTTCTGGGCGGCGTTAACATCGTGGATGATATGCACGATGACGACGATCCCCGCATTATCCTGCCTGCGCCACGCTGGGATTTCGGCGTGCGTATTGTTGGCCCCTTGGTGGCGACCATTCATTGGGAAATGGCATTGAACTGGGTACGCCTGGGTCATATCAGTCTGCGTACGCGCTGGGCTACATTCAAGGAGCAGCGTGCACGCCAGCCGACAGAGGCGCGCGTGCCGATAGTGGCCGGCATGGTGGTGCGTGACAATTTACGCAATCGCCGCACGATACAGAATGCATATTTAAAGGCATTGGGTGGTGCGCGCGAATCGGTATTGCTGGCGAATCCCTATTTTGCACCTGGGCGCAAACTACGCAAAGGATTGTCGTCCGCTGCGTCGCGCGGTGTGAAGGTGACTTTGTTGCTGGGTGTCGGGCACTACCAGTTTCAGGATGTGATTGCGCGCGCGTATTATCCAGAACTGTTGAAATGCGGGGTCAAAATCGTCGAGTATAGAAAAACGCAATTGCATGGCAAGGTTGCGGTGGTCGACGACAAATGGTCTACAGTCGGCTCCAGCAATTACGATGGCTTCAGTTTGTTCGTGAATCAGGAAGCCAATGTGGTTGTGATCGACGCTGATTTTGCCAAACAGTTGCGCGCGCACATCGAGCGTGGCGTGGCAGATGGCGTGGTGGTGGAGTTGTCTGAGTTCGACAAGATTCCCTGGTACAAAAAAGCCTTCTATCGCTTCGCTTATCTGATTTATAAAAACCTGTTGCGATTGATCACCTGGGGTAAGTCAGCCGAGTAGTTGCAGCGGCGTGTGTAGTCCGTGAAGTTGGTATTCGTGCGCTGCGCTCGCGGAGACAGAGTTTAATAAGTGCGGAATTTTTTAATCAGTGATTCGCATAAACTATCGACTTCGCGGTGCGAGATGCGCAAGGCTTTTGATGCATACAAACCTGCCGCCACCCACTCCAGCGAACCAGCCTGTCCGCGATATTCCTGAATCGCTTTTTCCACGATGTAGTTGAGTGCGATCAAGGTACGCACCACTGGTGAGTAGGCTTTGTCGAGCAGCACATGATGGGAATGATGCATGCGGATTGCCAGCACGATTTCAGGGCCCAGCGACCAACGTTCTGCCAGTAGTGCGCCGACCATTGTATGGTTGACGCCATGCTTGTCGTTTTCGACTTGCAGAAACTCGTCTGACGCTTTGAGGTTGGCATGCGATAGAGTTTCCAGATACGACGGAAACGCGCCTTTCAGCAGCGGAATACCGGCATCGCAGAAGAGCCCGAAGGTGTAGGCGATTTCCGGCGTGAGTATGCGCGTTCTTTTTGCCAGCATGCTGACGCCGATCGCGCGCTTTTCCGAACCGTCCCAGAACCTTGCCATCATCTTGTTGCCGAAGTTAAGCGACTTGCGCAGGATTAGTCCGGACATGATGGCATTGCATTGATTCAAACCGAGCAGCACGATCGCGTCTTCTATCGATGCTATGCGACGGCCTGGATTGAAGTAGGCGGAATTGGCGAGTTGCAGCAGCGTACCCGTCATTGCGACATCGCGTCTAATCAGGTCGGCAAAGCGTTTGGTATCTGGATTCTCTTTTTGGATTTCGCGTTGCAATGCCATCAGCAGCGCGGGGCGCGGCGGAATATTATCCAGTGAAAAATCCGGCGTTACCAAATGTGATGGCGCAAGATTGGATGGAGGCGATGCCACGACGATGTCCCTTGAATTTATTGAGGCTAGGCAACATTTTGTTGCTTGTTTATTATTGTTTCTGTGTTGCAAGCAAAATAACATCTTTTTAACAATTCGCGCGTGTTTGGACCGTTCTTTTTTCGTGTATTTCGATGAGTTAAGAATTGGCGATGGCGCCAGTGTTTGCACGTAAAAGCTGGCCAAACTGCGATCGGTTGCGGCCGTCGCTACAATGGTGTTTTCGAATTCGCTTGATGGCATCAAATATGGCAACTGAGAACGTACGTATCGATAAATGGTTGTGGGCCGCGCGCTTTTTTAAAACCAGGAGCCTGGCGACTGACGCCGTCGATAACGGCAAGGTGAAGCTGGATAGAGATCGCATCAAGCCGGCGCGTAACGTCAAGGTGGGCGAGGTTTTGCACATCGATAATGGCGCGACTGAATGGGAAGTGACGGTGCAAGCTTTGTCCGATGTGCGGGGTTCGGCAGAAATGGCGCAGAAACTTTATGCAGAAACCGAGCAAAGTATCGTTAAGCGACAGCAGGACGCGGAGAAACGAAAATTCTTCAAGGAACCGGGATTGACGCTTAAGGGACGGCCGACTAAACGTGATCGACGACTGCTCGACAAGACGAATCAGTAATCGATTTCAGATGATAGTATTCAATAGCATTTAAACCAAAATAGCTGCCGGGAGACATACATGGGTCAATACGTTGCGCCTTTGCGCGATATGCAATTTGTACTGCACGAACTGCTGCACGTTGCAGATGAATTAAAGCAATTACCTAAGCATGCCGACATCGATGCCGACATCATCAATCAGGTGCTGGAAGAAGGCGGCAAGTTCACTTCAGAAGTACTGTTTCCACTCAATCATTCAGGCGATCGTGAAGGCTGCAAGCTGGACACGACGACGCATGAAGTCACTCCACCCAAAGGATTCAAGGCTGCGTACGAACAATACGTGGCAGCCGGCTGGCCATCGCTGACCTGCGATCCCGAATACGGCGGGCAGGGCTTGCCTATGGTGGTGCAAAACTCGTTTTATGAAATGTTGAACGCGTCGAATCAGGCGTGGACCATGTATCCGGGTTTGTCGCATGGTGCGTATGAATGCCTGCATGAACACGGCACAGATGAACAAAAAGCGCTGTACTTGCCGAAGCTGGTTTCCGGCGAGTGGACAGGCACGATGTGTCTGACCGAAGCACATTGCGGCACCGATCTCGGCTTGCTGCGTTCGAAGGCTGAACCGCAAGGCGACGGCTCTTACAAAATTACTGGCAGCAAGATTTTCATTTCGGCCGGTGAGCACGATATGGCGCAAAACATTTTGCATCTGGTACTGGCACGTCTGCCGGATGCGCCAGCAGGGACCAAGGGTATTTCACTCTTCATCGTGCCGAAATTTTTGCCGAATGCGGATGGCACCATCGGCGCACGCAATCCGATTTTCTGCGGCGCACTGGAAGAGAAGATGGGCATACACGGCAACGCGACCTGCCAGATGAATATCGATGGAGCGATCGGTTGGATGATAGGCGAGCCGAACAAGGGCTTGAACGCAATGTTCGTGATGATGAATGCTGCGCGTCTGGGCGTCGGCATGCAGTCGCTGGGTCTGACTGAAGTCGCTTATCAAAATGCCCTGATCTACGCGAAGGACCGTTTGCAAATGCGCAGCCTGACCGGCGCGAAAGAAGCGAGTAAACCAGCTGATCCGATCATCGTGCATCCCGACGTACGTCGCATGTTGCTGACGGCAAAAGCCTATGCCGAAGGCGGTCGCGCATTCAGCTCATATGTGGCGCTGCAGATCGACAAAGAACTGAATCATCCAGATGAAGCAATCCGCGCCGAAGCGGTCGATGAAGTGGCGCTGCTGACGCCTATCATCAAAGCCTTCCTCACGGACAATGGCTGGATCTCGACTTCGGAAGCGATGCAGGTATATGGCGGTCACGGCTTTATCTCCGAATGGGGTATGGAGCAATACGTACGCGACTCACGCATCAACATGATTTATGAAGGCACCAATACGATCCAGTCGCTGGATTTGCTGGGCCGTAAAATCCTGATGGATAACGGCGCCAAGTTGCGCAAGTTCGGCGAAAAAATTCGCGCCTTCATCGAAGAAAACGGTACCGATGAAGCGATGTCAGAGTTCATCACGCCTTTGGCTGATCTGGCCGAGAAAGTGCAAAAGCTGACGATGGAAATCGGCATGAAGGCTTTCCAGAATCCGGATGAAGTCGGTGCCGCGGCTGTGCCGTATCTGCGCGTGGTCGGACATTTGATCTACGCCTATTTCTTCGCGCAAATGGCGAAGATCGCTTTGGCGAAACAGGATGGCGGCGACAACTTCTACAAATCAAAACTGGGAACAGCGCGTTTCTACTTCGGCCGTCTGCTGCCGGAAACTGCGATGCTGATTCGTCAGGCACGTTCCGGTTCTGCCAATCTGATGGCACTGGATGCCGAATTGTTTTAACCAGTGCGATAAATCAGAGAGTTAGGTATGTCATTTAATTATGTTGTGTATAAGTTGACTTTCCCTAATGGAAAAATCTATGTAGGTAAAGACATAGGTGGTGAAGGACATTCTCTGCGTTATTTCGGCTCTTGGTTTAACGCTAACGTGGAAAAAGATTTCACTGACGAAGAATTGCGTGATTTTACGATTCGTAAGCAAATAATTTTTGAGTCGCCAGATAAAATTGAAATCAGCAAAATGGAATCTGAGTTGATCGTGTCTTTAAAATCCAACGATCCAGCTATTGGCTACAATCAAACGCATCGAAGCGTTAAGCGAGCTTGAATAAGTAGTTTGGCTAATACTTAAAGATCCTTTCGATTGAACTATGCGCGACTTGTACTGTGCATCTTTACAGAGGTAAGCATGTCAAATTTCATTGTCAAAAAAGTAGCCGTACTTGGCGCCGGCGTAATGGGGGCGCAAATTGCTGCGCATTGCGTGAATGCGAAAGTGCCGGTCGTCTTGTTTGACCTGCCAGCCAAGGACGCGAACAAAAGCGTCGTCAAGAATGGCGTCGTATTACGCGCCATCGAGAATCTGAAAAAACTCAATCCAGCGCCGCTTGCCAATCCCGATTACGCAGCGTTGATCGAAGTCGCGAACTACGAAGATCATCTGGAGTTATTGCAGGATTGCGATCTGATCATCGAAGCGATTGCCGAGCGTATGGACTGGAAGCACGACCTGTATAAAAAGGTCGCACCGCATATAGGTCCTAACACCATCTTTGCATCGAATACATCTGGCTTGTCGATCACCGCTTTGTCGGAGGGATTCGATGCTGATCTGAAGTCGCGTTTTTGCGGCGTGCATTTTTTCAATCCGCCACGCTACATGCATCTGGTGGAATTGATTCCAACTGCTGCGACCAAGCCGGAAATTCTCGATCAGCTGGAAGGTTTCCTGACCTCGACTTTGGGCAAGGGCGTGGTGCGCGCATTCGATACACCTAACTTCATCGCCAATCGTGTCGGTATCTTCGGCATGCTGGCAACGATGCACGAAGCAGAAAAATTTGGACTGACAGTTGATGTGGTTGATGATCTTACCGGCAGCAAACTGGGGCGCGCCAAATCCGGCACTTTCCGTACTGCCGATGTGGTCGGCCTCGACACGATGGCGCATGTCATCACGACGATGCAAAACACCTTGCAGGACGATCCTTTCTTCCCTGTGTATCAGACGCCGGAAATTCTGACCAAGCTGATAGGTGGCGGTGCATTAGGTGCAAAAGCCGGTGCAGGTTTTTACAAGAAAGTCGGCAAGGACATTCTACGTATTGATCCAGCAAAAGCAGATTATGTCGCCGGTGGTGGCAAAGCAGATGATCTGGTCGGACGCATCCTGAAAGAAAAAGATCCTGCCAAGCGCATGAAGGCTTTGCACGATTCGACCAATCCGCAGGCGCAATTCCTGTGGGCGATTTATCGCGACATGTTCCATTACATCGCCGTGCATTTGGAGTCAGTTGCCGATAATGCACGCGATATCGATTTCGCCTTGCGCTGGGGTTTTGGCTGGACCAGCGGTCCGTTTGAAACATGGCAAGCCGCAGGCTGGGAACAAATCGCAAGCTGGGTCAAAGAAGACATAGATGCAGGCAAATCACTTAGCAATGCACCGCTACCGGCTTGGGTCTTCGACGGTCCGGTTGCGAAAAATGCAGGCGTGCATGCGCCTGATGGCTCGTGGTCACCAGCGCAGAAAAAGAATGTGCCGCGTTCTAACCTAGCTGTGTATCAGCGCCAGGCATTCCGCGCGAGTGTTTTCGGTGATAAGGCTGCCAATGGCAGTACAGCTGGCACTACGGTATTCGAAGATGAGTCGGTGCGCATCTGGCATCAGGACGATGAAGTACTGATCTTGTCGTTCAAGACCAAGATGCATGTGATCGGTGCCGGGGTAACTGCCGGTATCGCGAAGGCTATCGAGGAAGCTGAGAAGAATTACAAAGGTCTGGTGATATGGCATGCGGATGCAGCCGAAGGTGGCGCATTCTCGGCCGGTGCTGATTTGCAATCGATGCTGCCGCTGTTTATGTCTGGCGGCGTCAAGGCGATCGAGCCGGAAGTCATCAAGTTGCAGCAAGCGCATCAGGCTTTGAAATATGCGAACGTGCCGGTTGTCGCAGCAGTTGCGGGTTTGGCCTTGGGCGGTGGTTGTGAATTGTTGTTACATGCAGCCAAGCGCGTCGCGTCTATCGAATCGTATATCGGTCTGGTGGAAGTTGGCGTCGGCTTGATTCCAGCCGGTGGCGGTTTGAAAGAAGCTGCAGTGCGTGCTGCGAACGAAGCCAAGGGCAACGACATCCTGCAATTCCTCAAACACTATTACATGAGCGCAGCGACGGCGGCCGTTTCCAAATCCGCACTGGAAGCGCAGACCATGGGTTATCTGAAGAACGATGATGTGATTGTCTTCAATCCATACGAGTTGCTGCACATCGCGAAGGTGCAGGCACGTGCGATGTTCGATGCCGGTTATCGCGCACCGCGTAAAGCACTGGTACCCGTTACCGGCAAATACGGTCTGGCGACGATAGGTGCGCAACTCGTCAATATGCGCGATGGCGGTTTCATCTCTGCGCATGATTACAAGCTGGGCATGATGATCGCCGAGATTGTCAGCGGCGGTGATATTGAACAAGGTTCGCTGGTTGATGAGCAATGGCTGCTGGATCGTGAGCGCAAGGCGTTCATGGAGTTGCTGAATAACCCGAAAACCCAGGAGCGCATCATGGGCATGATGCAAACCGGTAAACCAGTTCGCAACTAAGGAAGGGTCGATAAAGCTACTGCGCTATCCAATCTCAGCGCTGTGATGCTCGCCGTACTTGCGTACGACTGCGCTTCTCGCACCGACCTTGGCTCGCTCGCTACGCTTTCTTACCCCTTCCAAGCGTATTAGAAAAAAATATTAGGAGCATTAGATGAGCAAACAACTTCAAGATGCCTACATCGTTGCCGCAACCCGCACACCGATAGGCAAGGCGCCGCGCGGCATGTTCAAGAACACCCGTCCCGATGATTTGCTGGTGCGTGTATTGCAGTCGGCTTTGGCGCAAGTTCCCGGCCTCGATCCGAATCTGATCGAGGATGCGATAGTCGGTTGTTCTTTTCCCGAAGCAGAGCAGGGCTTGAATCTGGCACGCATGGGTGTGTTGCTGGCCGGCTTGCCTAAGACTGTTGGTGGCGTCACCGTCAATCGTTATTGCGCGTCTGGTTTGACTGCAATTGCAATGGCCGCAGATCGTATCCGCGTCGGTGAAGCTGATGTGATGATCGCCGCCGGTGCCGAGTCTATGTCGATGGTGCCGATGATGGGACATCATCCTTCGATGAATATGGGTATTTTCAAGGATGAAAATATCGGAATGGCTTACGGCATGGGTTTGACTGCTGAACGCGTCGCCGCACAATGGAAGGTGTCACGTGAAGCACAAGATCAGTTCGCGCTGAACTCGCATTTGAAAGCATTGGCGGCACAGCAAAGCGGCGAGTTCAACAACGAGATGACGTCGGTCGATATCGTTGAACGCTTTCCGAATCTGTCTAGCGGCGAAATCGATATCGCGACACGCATGGTGAACATGGATGAAGGCGCGCGCGCCGACACCAGCCTGGAAGTGTTGGCAAAACTGCGTCCGGTGTTCTCACCAAAAGGCTCAGTCACTGCTGGCAACAGCTCGCAAACTTCCGATGGCGCAGGCGCACTGATTCTCGTCAGCGAAAAAATTCTCAAGCAATTCAACCTGACACCATTGGCACGTTTCGTTTCATTTGCAGTGCGCGGTGTGCCGCCGGAGATCATGGGCATAGGACCGAAGGAAGCAATTCCTGCTGCCTTGCGTGCTGCTGGTTTGAAACAGGATCAGATGGACTGGATAGAATTGAATGAAGCCTTCGCTGCGCAAGCGCTGGCGGTGATTCAGGATCTGGGTCTCGATCCTGCCAAAGTCAATCCTATGGGTGGTGCGATTGCACTTGGTCATCCACTTGGTGCGACTGGTGCGATTCGTTCCGCGACTGTGGTGCATGCATTGCGCCGTAAAAACCTGAAGTACGGCATGGTCACTATGTGTGTGGGTACCGGCATGGGCGCTGCGGGGATTTTTGAACGTATGTGATCAGTAAAGCATGTAATCAGTAACGCATGTGATTAGTAATATTGGTATTGCTTAAAAAGCCGCACGATTTAGTTCGTGCGGCTTTTTTTCGTATCAACTCTATCCAGAGTCTCTAATGATGAGGCTGCTGCTGCAGTTGTGGCCGCATCCCGTTCAAGTCTTAGACTGCGCATTCGCATCTTGCAAGTGCAATTATTTTCCCAGCAGCGTCAGTGTATGCTCCCATTCCGCAGCCCATGCGTACAAGAACGGATGCGTATTGAAGCATCGTTTCAAGTGTGACATCGGTACCCGATACACATCATTCAATCCCAGCGCCAGCGTGACCGGATTCCACATGGCCTTGTTCTTGGATTTTTTCCCGCTGCCCTTAATCCTCGCGCCCTCATCACCGAATATGCCGCCGCCGCTGGCGAGCGCTTGCTCCAGATCGATTTTTACCAGGCTGGAAAATGCGATCACCACTTCTTCCTTGTTGATGCCGACCTGTGATTCCCTGGCTTCCTCGACTTTGACTGGTTCCGCCTCGCGCTTGAGTTTTTTTAACAGGTGCTCCAAATCCTTTTTCAGAAAACGCAACTCATGCAAAGGCCTGCGAAAGCCCGGTGGCGGCAATTGCGTCACTATCTTGTAAGCGTCTTTTGTAATCGTGATGAGTACGTCTTCGCTGCCGGCTGCAAGTCGCCGCGTGTCGTCCTCGAAAAATATCGGCGCTGCATAACCACCGTTCGCATCACCGAATAGCGCCGGATAGTCGGCGTCATAATCCAGCCAGATGTAGGGCGTCAAGCCATGCTCCAGCATGCGCGCCAGCGTCCACGGTGTGCCGGTCTGCTGCGCCAGCCAGCAGCAAGCCTGTTCGGTTGTTGCGCGAAATGGTAGTTCGATGATCGTCATTTTTCTTTACACACGCCAAATTTAATTGCCTGCATACGTGTCTGATGCCGCTTGCAGGGAGGTGCACATCATATGCGAAAGTGGCAGTAGCACTTGGGTTCATCATGGCGCACACATGCGGTGCACATTTTGCACCAGCGCGACACCCTCACTTCTCGCAGTGCCGTTTCCCTTTTTACCTTGAATTTCCTTGGCTCCCTCTCGTGATTCTGTCGTATTGCCGGCTTCAGACTGACATGGCACAGACCTTGCACTAAAAAACTTGTACACAAGAAGGTATTTAATCGCCGGCTCGCGTCTACACCTAAGGAACCGCCATGCAAACACGCAGAACATTCATCGCCACCCTGATCGCTGCCTCCTTCGCACTTACCGCAGGAGCCACTTCTGCATTTGCAGCAGACCAGGTGATCAAGGTCGGTACGCTCAAACTGATGCATGGCATCACGCCTTACTTCTACGATAAATTCACGCCTCCCGGTTACAAGATCGAAGTGATTCCATTCGAAACGCCGACCGATGGCAAGAATGCGGTCGTGACCAAGTCGGTTGATTTCGGTACCTACGGCCTCGCCGCTGCAACACTTGGTGGCGCAGCTGGTGAGCCGGTGGTCATCATCGCGGCGCAATGCAATCGCGGTATGGCAGTGGTAGCGCGCGCAGACAGCAAGATCGCCACGATCAAGGACTTGAAAGATCAGCGCGTCGGCATTTTGCCGGGCTCCACACAAGAAGTGGTGATTCTCGATCGTCTGAAACAAGAGGGGATGACGATCAAGGACATCAAGCCGGTACGCGTGTCATTCAGCGAAATGGCCTCTGCACTGGAACGTAACGATATCGATGCATTCGTAGGCGCAGAACCAGGACCATCGATAGCCGTTGGCAAAGGCGTAGGCAAGATCGTCGAGTATCCGTATTCGACTCCGACCGGCACAGTCAACATGGTGATGACCACGCATGCAGATAACGTCAAGGGCAAGGCTGAACTGATCAAGGTCTTCCTGAAGATCCACCGCCAGGCAACTGAATACGCAATGGCGAATCGTGCGGAGTTCGTCAACATGTCCGTGCAGAAGCTAGGCTTGCCTGCGAAGACTGCCGAACTGGCTGCGCCGAATGTCGAATTGACCTGGAAGCTGGACGGCGACTGGGTCAAGCGCGCCAAGTATTACGGTTCGCAAATGCTGGACAAGAAACAGATACGCCAGTTGCCGGATTACAGCGCGTTTATCAATACCAGTTTCATTCAGCAAGCCAAGTAATTTTCTGGGCCATTAGCGAAATGATTAATGTCGTAACTAATGTAGTAACTAATGCAGGTAAATCGACACGCTAGTGAATCAGCAAGTGCAGTCAATCAGGAAGGAAACAACGTGGAACATACCGCCGAATTATCGATCAAGGATGCGGGAGGGAATGTGAAAAGCAATCCGTCCGTAGATGTGTCGAAGGAAGCCGCTGCGGTCGTCAAATCTGCATTTTTGCCTCGCATCAAACGCATAGTGACACCGTTGGTGGTGCCGTTTCTGTTGCTGATCGCGTGGCATGCAGCGGTGCGCATCTCGGGTACGCAATTGATTCCGTCGCCTAAAGATGTGGGTTTGATGCTGTATGACTTTGCATTCGGCGGTATCTACGATGATGCCTTTAGTGAAACCCTGTGGCTACATTTGTGGAAATCAGTGACCCGCGTTTACGGTGGATTTTTTGCCGCAGCGCTGGTTGCAATTCCTTTGGGTTTGCTGATAGGTCGCATCAAGCTGATACGCGATTTACTTGATCCAACATTGCAATTATTGCGTCCAGTACCGGTAACGGCGTGGTTGCCGCTTTCGATGATTTTCTTCGGCATTGGTCCTAACGCTGCGATCTTCCTGGTTTTCTTGGGCGCGTTTTATCCTATCGTTTTCAACACGATCTTTGGTGTGAAAGCTGTCGATGGTCGTTTGTTTGAAGCTGCTTTGATGTTGGGTTGCTCAGGTTCTTCGCTGTTCCGTCAGGTGGTATTGCCTGCAGCGATTCCATCGATCTTGAATGGCTTGCGCCTCGGCCATGGCTTTGCATGGATATTGATTGTGGTTGGTGAAATGACTGGCGTGCCTGAAGGTCTGGGCGCAGTGATTATGGATGGCCGTATGCTGTCGCGTACCGATCTGGTAATCGCCGGTATGGTCGTGATTGGTATCACCGGCTATACGACTGATCGCCTGCTGGTCTTGCTCAATAACCGCTTGCTTAGATGGAGCCCGCAACATCATGTCTGAAATCAAACCTGTAGTGTATGCAGATCGCCAGCCATTGCCGGCGATCGAAATCAAGAACGTCGGCAAGGTTTTTTCGGTTGGCAATCAAACCGTGCAAGCTTTGCGTGACGTCAACCTGACCATCAAAAAAGGCGAATTCGTTTGCCTGATCGGTGCCTCCGGTTGCGGCAAGTCGACGCTGTTGCGCATCATGGCCGGCTTTGAAACTGCATCGTCCGGCATGGTCAATATGTACGGCATGCCGATCAACGGACCGAGTCCCGAGCGCGGCATGGTGTTCCAGGATTACGGCCTGTTCCCGTGGCTGACGGTAAAAGAAAATATCGGCTTTGGTCAGCGTCAACGCAATCTGCCGAAAGCCAAGCTGGAAGAAATTTCCGCGTATTACACCGAGATGGTCGGCCTCACAAAATTTGCCGATTACTATCCCGGTCAATTGTCGGGCGGCATGAAGCAGCGCGTATCGATCGCTCGTGTGCTGGCTAACGATTGCGAAGTATTGTTGATGGATGAACCGTTCGGCGCACTCGACGCTTTGACACGCGAAAAGCTGCAACAGGATTTGCTGGAAATCTGGGAACGTACCAAGGTCACGATCGTCTTCGTCACGCATGCAGTCGAAGAAGCGGTGATGCTGTCGGATCGCGTGGTCGTGATGACCGCGGGCCCAGGCCGCATTGAAGAAGACATCAAGCTGGAGTTGACACGTCCGCGTGACATCACTGCGATCGAGTTCAATCAGGTGCGTCGCGATATCACGCAGTATTTGACCAGCCATGTTTCGACCAAGGCCGCAGCGTGATGATGGGCATGACAGGACGATTGACTGCAATCTATCGCGGCATGGATCAGACTGCGCTGGACGCCGGCTATAACAATACGCTGGCGGTCAGTGATAGCAGTGCGCTGCTGCAGGATTTCGATGAACGCAGTGCCACCTTGCGTGCTGCGCATGGCGAACATCTCGATCTGCGTTACGGTCCCGCACCGCGCAATCGTATCGATTACTTTGCGGCTGACAAACCGGGGCCGCTGCTGATATTTATTCACGGCGGTTACTGGCAAATGCGCGCGAAGGAAACTTTCAGTTTTCTCGCCGCTGGTCCGCTTGCGCATGGCATGCACGTCGCAATGATCGGCTACACGCTTGCACCGGATGCAACTCTGACCGAGATCGTTGCGGAAGTACGCGCGGCGATCGCGTGGTTGAAAAATAATGCTGCAGAATTTGGCGGTGACACCGAATGCATGATCGTTTCCGGCTGGTCGGCCGGTGGTCACTTGACGGCAATGAGTTTGGATGAACCGGGTGTGATTGGTGGTGTCGCTATTAGCGGCATCTACGATCTGGAGCCGGTGCGACTTTCTTACCTGAACGATAAATTGCGTTTGAGTGATGAAGAAGAAACTTTGCTTAGTCCTTTGCATCTGCCTTTGAGTGCAAAGCCACTGACCATCACTTATGGCACTGGTGAATTGCCGGAGCTGCAAAGACAGTCTGAACAATATGCCGATGCGCGACGCGGGTTGCCCGGTAATCTGGTGCCTCTATCGCAGCTGAATCACTTCACTATTTTGAATGAGTTGGCTGCGGCGGATGGTGCAATCACGCGTGAAGTATGTGCGATTGCAGGAATTTGAGATTAAATTTTTTCTGTTTTTGATTTCTTCTGCACCGTATCGTCGGTTTTGAATCGTTCGCGATAATCAATAGGGCCGATACCAAGTCGTTTTGCAAACACGCGGCGCAAGGTTGCCGCGTTGGTAAAGCCGCAGCGCTTGGCGATTTCCGTCAAGCTGATATCGGTGGATTCCAGATAGCGACGTACTGCATCAATGCGTGCATCGTTGACGAAAGTCATCAGCGTCATCCCACATTCCTGCTTGAAGATACGCGATAGATGGCGTTCGCTCATCTGCATTTTTTCTGCGATGGATGGCAGCGTATGTTCGACATCCAGATTGGCCAATACATAACTCTGGATTGCGCCAACTGGTGAATCGGTTTCTGCCTGCAGTTCCAGCAGAGGACTAAATTGCGATTGCCCACCGGCTCTACGCAGATACACGATTAAATACTTGGCGACATCCAGCGCCATCTTCTTGCCGAAATCTTCTTCAATCAAAGCCAGCGACAAATCGATGCCTGCGGTAACGCCGGCTGTCGTGTACAGCGCGTCGTCTTTGAGATAAATGCGATCCGGTTCAACGATCGCTTTGCGGAACATTGTGCTCAAGCGCGCTGCATCCATCCAGTGCGTGGTCACGGTTTTTCCATTGATCATGCCGGCCGCACCGAGTGCGAATACGCCATTGCAGATTGCGCCTACGCGTCGGCAGTTTTCACCTTGTTGCAGCAACCAGTCAATCAGCGGGGTGTCTTCCAATAGGTCGAACACGCCGAGCCCACCCGGTACGATCAGCGTGTCGAAATGCGGCGCCGGATCGAAGATGGTGCGATCAGGCGTGATGGTTAATCCGCTTGATGATTGAATTGGTCCGCGTGTGGTTGCGATGGTCAGGATTTCATATTCGCATTCGCCATGACTGAGCACCTTCACTTCAGCGAATGCATCGCTGGGCGCAGCGATGTCCAGCATCTGGAAGCGGGGGAAAACCAGCAGGGCGACAGTAATTTTTCGCATGGATGATATGGGCCGTGATGGCGATGAATACAGATTGAATTGTGCATCGATCATATCAAGTTGTGCGTCATAGAGGAATTGTGATGGAGATAGCAAATGCAGCGGTGTAAATAAAAGAGCGCCATCCGGCGCTCTTTTCAAAACCAGAGTTACACCAGCATTAAACTGCTTCTGCTGCGTGCAAGGCTGCAATTTGCTGCGCGTTGTAACCGAGCTTGGCCAGGACTTCATCGGTATGTTCACCCAGCAATGGCGACTGTGTGATTTCCACTTTGTTGGCGGACATCTTGATTGGGCTGCCGACAGTCAGGTATTTGCCGCGTACCTTGTGATCGACTTCAACAATGGTTTCGCTTCTACGCAAAGATGGATCGTTGGCGATTTCCTTCATCGATAATACCGGGCCGCATGGGATGTCGAATTTACGGAAGATTTCAATCGCTTCGAATTTGTCTTTGTCTTGCAGCCATGTTTCGATGTACGCAAAGATGTCGAAAATCTTGTCCTGACGTGCGCGCGCTGTCATGTAGGCAGGATCGTCTATCCATTCTTCCTTGTTGATGGCGCGGCAGGTTTGTGGCCATGCGGTGCCTTGAATCGTGAAGTAGATGTACGCATTCGGATCTTTTTCCCAACCTTTGCATTTCAGGATCCAGCCCGGATTGCCGCCACCGCCGGCGTTACCGCCGCGTGGTACGACATCAGTGAAGGTGCCGTGTGGATACTGCGGATATTCTTCCAGCACGCCGGTGCGATCCAGACGTTGTTGATCACGTAGTTTGACGCGGCACAGATTCAGCACGGCATCTTGCATCGACACCGCTACTTTTTGACCGAGGCCAGTGGTGTGACGTTGCTGCAATGCGGCCAGAATGCCGATTGTCAAATGCATGCCGGTATTGCTGTCGCCAAGTGCCGCGCCGCTGACTGTTGGCGGGCCGTCCCAGAAACCGGTAGTGCTGGCTGCGCCGCCCGCTGCCTGCGCAACGTTGTCATAGACTTTCAAGTCTTCATAAAAGTGACCATCGTTGAAGCCTTTGACTGAAGCCAAAATCAAACGAGGATTCAGTTTCTGAATGGTTTCCCAAGTGAAGCCCATGCGATCGAGTGCGCCCGGCGCAAAGTTCTCGACCATGATGTCGGATTGCTTGATCAACTTCTCCAGCACTTCCTTGCCTTCTGGCTTCTTTGTGTCCAGCGTCAGTGATTTTTTATTGCAGTTCAACATGGTGAAGTACAGCGCGTCAGCACCAGGGATATCCTGCAGCGAGGTGCGCGTTGCATCGCCAGAACCTGGACGTTCAACCTTGGTGACGTCGGCGCCGAACCAAGCTAGTTGCTGTGTGCAGGACGGGCCGGCTTGCACGTGGGTGAAATCGATAATCTTGATGCCGTCTAATGCTTTGCTCATGATTGATGTTCCTTCGTTTCTTCGTTAGCTATGTCCGTATTTGGCTGTCTTCAGCTAGACTGAAAATATTTGAAACAGCTTTTTTGCGGCAGAAATGTCACCCACTTCCAACAACATTGCGTGGCCACCGCAAGGCCGTTTTCAGCAGGTTCGGAATGATTCTGCCTAGGCTTTTTTGTCATTTCCACGTCTATTTTTGACTTGGCTGGCATCGTCACAGAAGCGTCAGTGCATGTACGTGTGCATGTCTGAATTTGCTTAAATTTCTTTAAACGGACAATGGAATGAGTGGCTTTAATCAGACAGAAAGCATGCAACGGCCATGACGTCAAATGATGGAATTACCGAAAAATGACAGGAAGAGTGTGCGATCAGTTTGAAATTTTGATCGCAAATACAAAGAAGAAGGTGCTCGAAAAACGAGAAGGCTGCTAAGCAGGAAATTAAATAAAGCGGTTACTCAGTCCTTTTGAAATCCCGCGAAGTTGGCACGATATTGCATCGCTGTGACGCCCAGTCGTTTCACGAATACCTGCCGCATTTGATTCGCATTGCTGAAGCCGCAGCGATAGGCGACGCGCTTCAAGGGATCACTGGTCGCTTCCAATAATGCTCGTGCCGCATCCAGTCGCGCGCTTTCAATAAAATCTGCTGGCGTAATTTTGGTGTCGCGCACAAACACGCGTGCGAAATTGCGCGGACTCATGGCCACTACAGTCGCCAAATGTTCGACATTCAGTTCTTCCGCCAGATGCGCCAATACGTATTGCTGCGCAATGCTGGCTGGCGAGGTTTCTTCGACATACGGTGTCAGGTAAGGACTGAACTGCGATTGCCCGCCACGCCGCTGCATGAAGACCACCAGCCGCTTCGCCACATTCAATGACACTTCGGGGCCGGCATCACCCGACAATAAATAAAGTGACAGATCGATGCCTGCAGTCACGCCGGCCGAGGTGTACAAATTGCCGTCTTGCAGAAAGATGCGATCGGCATCGACTTTGATTTTCGGGAACATCACCGCCAACGCGGGCGCATCGTTCCAGTGTGTGGTGACTTGCTTGTCGTCGAGCAGGCCGGCATGCCCCAATAAAAATGCGCCGTTGCAGATTGAACCGAATTTGTCCGAACGCGTTGCGGTATCGCGTAACCAGCTCAGCAATTTTTCATCGCGCGGCATGCGTGGTAACTCAGGGCCGCCTGCTACCAGAATCAAATCAAAGGATTCTGTGACTTCGCTGTAATGCCGGTGCGCCATGATGGACAAACCGTTTGAACAGCGGATAACCCCGCGTTCTGTGCCCAACACTTCGAGTTGATAGTGTTGTTCGCGCGGCAAAAAGCGATTCGCTTCCGCGAAAACATCCATCGGTCCCGACACATCGAGTGCCTGTACACCGGGGGAAACGAGTATTGCAACTGTGGGCACGATTGTTCCTTGCTGTCTGATGTGAATTGAATCTGGACGCGTTCATTGATACATGCATAAAGCGTTCAGGATATAGATAACTGTGTGCGTAGCGTCAGCAATACACAGTGCTTTGGCAGAATTTCCACCATCGTTGTCAGTTTGCAGCGCCATGCGACGCTATGGTTGCCTGCGCTTGTTCACCATAATTTATCCCAAGACCTGAAGGCATCTCGCCTTCATTTAAATGTGGAGAGTGAATGATGAATGAATCTGTATTGAATCTTCCTGAGCGCGTAGGCCCGGCTTTTTCGGTAGATGGCATGTTGCAGGCGAGAGCTGCAACTCGCGAAGCGATACGCACGATTGCTGCGCTGGTCCAGCCCGGCATGCTGGAAGAAGATGCGGTCGATATGGCAAAGCGTACCCTGATTGCGTCCGGTCTGGATCTGACCTGGCATCCAACACGCGTACGCTTCGGCAGCAATACGATGAAAGCGATGAAGCAGGCATCCGAACCCGGCATAGTTTTGAAAGAAAACGATATTTTTTTCATCGACATGGCACCACGTTTCCAGGCATGGGAAGGCGATGGTGGCGCTTCTTTCACGGTAGGCAGCAATGAAGAATATGCACGTTGCGCTGCCGATGCAGAAGCGCTATTTCATGATGTGCGTACCTTGTGGCAGGCAGAAAAATCAAGCGGGCAGGACCTGTATCGTTACGCTGACCAGCAAGCCAAAAGCATGGGCTGGGAATTGAACTTCGATTTGCCGGGCCATCGGGTATCTGACTTTCCGCATGCAGCTCTCCACACCGGCTCATTGGCCGATTACGATCTGCCACCGTCGGCGATGCGCTGGATACTGGAAATCCACATCCGTCATCCTGAAAAGCCGTTTGGTGCTTTTTTTGAAGACATGCTGCTGGATGATGATAGCTACACCAGATAGCTAAAGCGGGGGAGGGATGTAGCTTGGTATGCGTTTTTGCATAAACACCGGAAGACATTTCGCTGAAAAGATTTCATCCAATCTGCGCCGCGATTTCTATCGGCGACTGATACGATATGCAGGTCATTCAGGCAGCTATATTCATGCTCTGATGTCTGCGTGTATATCGTCATGCAGCTTCTTCTCCTAATCTGGGTTCCGCCATGCTCAACACACTGCTCATCCTGCTCATCTTTCAGACCATGGGCGAAGGTCTGGTTTATATCCTGTCATTGCCGGTGCCAGGTCCGGTCATAGGCATGCTCTTGCTGCTGGTTTATCTGATCTGGAAAAAGAATGTGGCGGCGCAACTGGCGCCGACGACATCGCAATTGCTGGCGCACATGGCCTTGCTGTTTGTGCCAGCTGGTGTCGGCATCAGTGTACACATGCACAGGATAGCTGATGAATGGTTGCCGATTGTGGTCGCGCTGGTAGTTAGCACCTTAGTGTCCATCGTGGTCACTGCTTTCGTTGTCAACAAGCTCAAAAGCCGGGGTGCAAAATGATGCCGCATCTGAATACGGTTTGGGTGTACCTAGCCGGTTCGCCGCTATTGTGGCTGACGGCGACCTTGCTTGCATATCGGACTGCAACCTGGATTTATGAGAGGACAGACCGCAGTCCTTTGGCCAATCCGGTCGCGATTTCAGTCGCGCTGCTGGTACTTGTTTTGTATATCAGCGACACGCCTTACAAGGTCTATTTCGATGGTGCTCAGTTTGTTCATTTTCTGCTGGGGCCGGTGACGGTCGCGCTGGCCATACCCCTTTATCAGCAAATAGAAAAATTGAAGTGCAACTGGTTTGCCTTGCTGGCAGGCTCTTTGATCGGGGGCGCTGCCGCGATCACGTGTGCAATGTGCGTGGCATGGATGCTGGGCGCATCGCCACTGACGATATTGTCGATGGCGCCGAAGTCGGTGACGATTCCAATTGCGATGGGCATCACGGAAAAAATCGGCGGTTTGCCGACGCTGACGGCAGTGATGGTCATGTTGACCGGCATCTTCGGCGCGGGCATCGCGCACTATGTGTTCAAGTGGATGAAGATAGACGATGACCTGACTTGCGGTTTTGCGTTGGGTGCAACGGCGCATGGCGTGGGAACCGCACGCGCGTTTCAGGTCAGTCAGGAGATGGGGGCATTTTCCGGTTTGGCGATGGGGATGTCCGGCATCCTCACCGCCTTACTATTGCCGTTGGTGCTGAAACTGCTGGGCTACTTTTAGAGCCGGCTGAAACGGCGTTCAGCCGAAAGCGCCACCCGTCAGAAATAAATCGGTGGCGCGCGCGACGCAAAAGATAAAGGTCGTGAAGCCCAAGGCAAACGTCAGTACCAGCAATACGATCAGTGGCCAGCCAGATGCCGATTTTTTCTGTGACCGTGCGTTGTGCTTTGCATCCCATTTTGCATCCGGTGTTAAGCCTGTGACGATGGCTTCTATCCAGCCGGCGAAAATCGACACCGGGAACAGTGCAATAATGCTGATCATCAGTGTATGCGGCGACTGCGCGAGGAATACTGCAGATGCAAACAGAATGAATGCCATCACATAATTCCACGCCAAAAAATCTTTGGAACCATACAAGTAAAAGCGATGGGCGCCGACCCCGCCCAGAAAAACAGCCAGTAGTGCGGTGAGTGTTTTGTTCTTGTGTTTTGTTGCAATGGTTTGATTCATATTAATGGCGCGAGCGATAGCGGTTAACGTCGTTGGATGAAACGGCATTGCCCTGATTGCCCCATGAATTTCTTACATAGGTCAGTACGTTTGCGACTTCTTCATCCGACATGGCTTGCCCGAATGGCGGCATGCCATAAGGACGCGGGTTCCCGACTGTACTAGGAGCGTAGCCGCCATGCAAGACCATCCTGATTGCGTTGGTCGTAATCGGCGTGTTGATCGCTGTACTACCGGCCAATGCCGGATAAACGGAGGGCACACCTTTGCCCGAGGCCTGATGGCAGCTTGCACATTGATTTTCATAAAGCTTGGCACCCGCAGTGATCATCGCTTTTTTATCTTCGGGACGGATGTTTTCGACCGCAGCTTTTGGTGCTGGGATTTGTTGCGGCAATGATTTTAAATAAGCGCTCAATGCATTGACGTCTGCATCACTCATATGTTGCAAGCTGTCTGCAACCACTTCCGCCATAGGTCCGCTGACGGAGCGATTTGGTGCGACGCCGGTTTTCAGGAAAGCGGCAAGATGTGCTGCTTCCCAATTGCCTAAACCGTTTTCCTTGTCGCTATTCAACGGCGGTGCATACCAGTTCAAGACGGGGATCATGCCGCCGCCGAGTTCAGCTTTCAGATCCGTGCCGCCGAAAGAATCGCGTGGCGAGTGACAGGCGCTGCAATGTCCCAAACCTTGTGCCAGATAAGCGCCGCGATTCCATTCCACAGACTGCTTGTCGTCGTTTGCATATTGGCCGGGGCGGAAGTACAAGGCACGCCACACATACAGGAGTGCGCGGTTGTCGTAGGGGAAGCGCAGTTCTGGCGCGATATTTTTTTGCGTAACAGCTGGCAGGGTTTGCAGATAAGCGAAGATCGCATCCGAATCAGCGCGCGTCACCTTGGTGTAGTTGGTGTACGGGAAGGCGGGGTAGAGCAGGCTGCCATCTTTCGATTTGCCGTTATGCATCGCTTGCCAAAAATCGGCATTGTTCCATTTGCCTATGCCGGTTTCTGCATCCGGCGTCAGGTTCGACGTGTAGATATTGCCGAAAGGTGTAGGTACCGCACGACCGCCGGCATATTGTTCGCCACCGCGCGCGGTGTGGCAGCTCATGCAGTTGCCCACTCGAGCGAGGTATTCACCTTGCTTGATTTGCTCTGCTGGATTGGTCGGCGGAATTGAAGTTTGATCAAGATCTGGATTGCGATTTGCCAGCACTAGCCAGATCACGGCCACGGCAATGGATGCCAGCAACAGCGCAAGAATGCTCCACAAGATTTTTCGTTTCATCATCTGCTTGGTCTTTTTTCTTTGCTTACTTCGGTACGACTGGATCGCATGAGTTTGCGATCCAACTCAAGGCGACAGCTTGCCGCATTCCAGCGGTAGCTTGACCTTTAGTGCAGGTGCTGGCGATGCATCTGCCGGCACGCGTTGTTCTGATAACCACGCGGTCACGGCACTGATGTCGGCGGCGTCCATTTTTTGCACGATGTGCGCCATGCAGTCTGGCGTGGCTGCTTTGCGTGTGCCGATTTTCCAGGCGCCTATCTGACCGAGTAAATAATCGCGGGGCAAGCCGATCAGCCCGGGAATTGCCGGTGCAATACCGGTCATCTTTGCGCCATGGCAGGCTACGCAAGCCGGAATTCCCTTTGCCTTGTCACCGTCATGTACCAATACGCGTCCGCGTTCTCGCTCGGCGGGAGTGGATTGCGTTGGTTGTGGCTCAGGATATGGCGGATGCTGATCGGAAAAATATTGTGCAATCTCGCGCAGATAGTCATCCGACATATTTTCCAGCATCGCTGTCATGACTGGATATGTACGCTTGCCATCGCGAAAATTGATCAGCTGGTTGTATAGATAGCCAGCAGGTTTGCCAGCGATGCGCGGATAGTAACCATCGCTGCCGGCGCGACCTTCCTTGCCGTGACAGACCACGCAAGCGGCGACGCGCTGCGCGATGGTGTCATGAACTTTACCCTCTTCAGCGCGGGCAAATTTGCTACTGAAGAGGAGGCTCGCGATGCCAGCGACGAACATGACTCTGGCAAGCGTGTAGCGGTTGGTACGCATGGTGAATGGCTCACTCATTTTTTATGGCCTCGTGGCAAACGTTGCCAGCAGTGTTAATGATCCGGCAAATAAACTTGTGAACGCGATCGGGATTATTCACTGTGGAGGCAATGAATTGCCGCTTAGTCTTACAACTCAAATCGCAGCTTCAGCAATGATACTGCAAGGGTAAGCGCAGTCCGGCGCTTTATCCAGCATCAGAAGCCGGATAAAAAACCATAGCAGTTTGAAGAATCTGCAGATTTGAAGATGGATTTTGTGATTGAGATGGCAACATCAGGCACATCAAATCATCTCGCGTTTTGTGCGACCAGTTGCCCTAAGGTTGCCAGCGCCGCTTCGGTACGCGCATCCCATGTATGGCCGTAATTCAGGCGTATGCAATTCGTAAAGCCGTGATGTGCAGAAAAAATCGGTCCCGGCGCAATACTGATGCCCAGTGCCAGCGCCTGTCCATGCAAGTTCAATGCGTCTACATTATTCGGTAGTTCTACCCACAGGAAGTAACCGCCTTTCGGTCGCGTTGCCTGCGTTCCTTCGGGAAAGTAGCGTGCGATCGCTTCCATGAATTGCGTTTGCTGCACCGCGAGCGTATGGCGCAACTGCCGCAGGTGGCGATCGTATCCGCCTTTTTCCAGATACGCGGCAAGTGCCGCTTGTGCCGGCGCAGATGCCGCCAACGTCGTCGTCAATTTATGGCGTGCGACAGCGCGGGTGTAACGTCCCGGCACCGCCCAGCCGACGCGATAACCAGGCGCCAGACATTTGGAAAAAGATGAGCAGTGCATTACCAAACCTTTGGTATCGAAGGCTTTGGCCGGTGCTGGCCGTTTATTGCCGAAATACAGTTCGCCATACACATCGTCTTCGATCAGAGGGATTTCATGGCGCGCCAGTAATTCGACCAGATCACGCTTCTTTTCATCCGACATCAGGCTGCCGAGCGGATTCTGGAAATTGGTCATCAGCCAGCATGCTTGCGGTTGATGTCTTTCCAGCACACGTGTCAATGCTGCTAAATCGATACCTTCACGCGGATGTGTTGGCACTTCAATCGCGCGCAAGCCATTGCGCTCCAGTGATTGCAGTGCGGCGTAAAACGTCGGCGATTCAACGAGTACGGCATCACCCGGACGCGTGACCGCCATCAAACAAAGATTGAGGGCTTCGAGCGCGCCATTGGTGATGACGATTTCATCCGGCTGTACATGCAAGCCGTCTGCCAGATAGCGCAGCGCGATTTGCCGGCGCAATTGCGGGTTGCCCGGCGTCAGATCGTCGACCGAACTCCAAGGATCGAGTTGCTGCACGCTCGATGCCATCACTTTGGCGAGGCGCGGCAGCGGAAATAAAAGCGGGCTGGGGAAGGCGGAGCCAAGCGGCACGACATCGCGCATCTTGGTCGATTCCAGCACTTCAAATACTAGTTCGCTGATATCGACAGTTGCCGAGCCCTCATTCGGCTGTGACGAATGCTGCGGTTCTGGCGGCAAGGTTTGTGCACCGATTGCCACGTAATAACCCGAGCGTTCGCGCGCGCGTATCAGACCGCGTGCTTCCAATAAGTAATACGCCTGGAATACGGTCGATGGGCTGACTTCACGACTGGAACTGGCTTTTCGCACGGAAGGGAGGCGATCGCCCAGCCGCAATACGCCATCCTGTATGGATTGCGCGAGTTCGGCTGCCAGCGTTTCGTACAATTTCATGCGGCGTGTCTTATTAGATGAAGTGTGATTACACAGTACAAGACTCTGTAGAGCCAGGCGCATGATAAGACATTATCCGGGTCTTTCCCTGCGTGAGCGGCTACAATGTCGTCTGAAGCAGGCCAAGACAACCGCTGGCTGTCATTTCGGTGATGGCGGGAGGAAGGTCCGGACTCCATAGAGCAGGGTGACGGTTAACGGCCGTCCGCCGTGAGGCGAGGAATAGGGCCACAGAGACGAGCGTATTAAGTTACGGTGAAACGCGGTAACCTCCACCTGGAGCAATTTCAAATAGGCACGCGTTGACGTTGCTCGCGGAGCGTGCGGGTAGAAAGCTTGAGCCGTGGAGTAATTCACGGCCTAGAGGAATGGTTGTCATAGCGCATGGGCTTGCTCATGCGCCGTAACAGAATCCGGCCTATCGGCTTGCTTCAACTTTATTCAAAGGCGGTGCGATTATTCGCATCGCTTTTTTCTTTGTGCAACGAGTTTGTTACGGTCGAAGTCAAAGAAAAATATCCATTACTGGCTATGTTTTGGTCTGCTTAAATTGCTGATGAGTTCTACTGACTTAGCGAAGATATAAAGTCCAAAAAGACGCGCGTTTTCGCCGGCATATGATGGCGCGATGGATAGAGCGCATACAAAGGGTAGTGCTCATCGGGCCAGTCGGGGAATAGGTCTATCAGACGGCCATCGGCCAGCAGATGTTCGCTACCTAATGCAAACATTTGGGCAATTGCATGCCCGGCCAGACAAACACTGTGCAAGGTACCGGCATCATTCACCATCAGCCTGCCATTCGTTTGTATCACCTGTTTTTTTCTGCCTCGATGGAATTCCCAATCGAAGGCACGACCGTTAGTAGCATCGCGAAATTGCAGGCAGACGTGTGTGCCGTCGTTCAGATCATTTGGCGTTGCGGGGCGACCATGCCGTTTCACATAGGCCGGTGCCGCGACAGTGAGGATGCGAGTTTCTAAAAGTTTGCGTGCAATCAGCGTTGAAGAACGCGGTTGGCCGAAGCGCACTGCCAGATCAAAACCATCTGCAACCATGTCACCCAGTTGATCGCGGGTGACCAGTTCCAGTTGAAGTTCGGGATATTTTTCGATAAATGCGCCCAGACGCGGACCGAGTACCAGACGTGAAAAAAACGGATCGACATTTACACGCAGGCGTCCGCGCACCGCAGTTGTTCCTTCGGCTGCGATTGCAGCGGCTTCTTCCAGTCCGGCCAGCAGCGGCATGATCTGTTCGCAAAAACGACGCCCCTCATCGGTCAGTGTCACCGAGCGTGTCGTGCGGTCGAACAGCCTTATTCCCAGTCGCGCTTCCAGCCTTGCAACTGAACGGCTGACGCCCGATTGCGACATATCCAGTATTTCGCCTGCTGCGGCAAAGCTGCCGCTATCGATGATGGCGGACAGCACGCCCATACCATTCAATATTCGTTCATCAAAAGCCACGATTGATGCTCCTGTGTCATTTATTAAATGACTTCCATGCTATAGCGAAATTAATTGGATAGGCAGAGAATTCTCCCAACGCGGCGCGGTGTCGCTTTATCAGGAGATCGAAATGTTTGCAGTTACAGGTATTACAGGTCAGGTTGGAGGTGCACTTGCACGCAGCTTGCTGGCGGCCGGCAAGGATGTACGCGCCGTCGTACGAAATGCGCAAAAGGGTGCTGGATGGGCCGTGCGCGGATGTGATGTTGCGATTGCGGAAATGAACGATGTGAACGCATTGCAGAAGGCATTTTCCAATGTGGAAGGTGTGTTTGTCATGTTGCCTTCCAACTTCGATCCTACTTCCGGCTTTCCTGAGTCGCGGCAAACGATTGCGGCGATCCGCGCAGCGTTGAAAGCCGCACAGCCGGCCAAAGTGGTGTGCCTGTCGACCATAGGCGCCCAGGTGACACGAACCAATTTACTGAGCCAACTTGGTATTCTCGAGCAAGAGCTGGGTACTTTGGCTATGCCTATTTCATTTCTGCGCGCAGCCTGGTTTATGGAAAATGCGGCATGGGACCTGGCTGCTGCACGCGAAGATGGTTTGATTGCCAGCTTTTTGCAGCCGCTGGACAAACCGGCGCCCATGGTGGCGACCGCCGATGTTGGTCGCGTCGCTGCCGAGTTATTGCAGCAAACCTGGAACGGGCATCGCGTCGTCAATCTGGAGGGTCCGCGCCGCATCAAGCCGCTTGAGATTGCGGCGGCATTCTCGAAAGTGTTGGGTCATACCGTTCAGGTAGAGGCGGTGCCGCGTCAAACATGGGAGAGCCTTTTCACGTCGCAGGGCACGAAAAATCCAACGCCGCGTATGCAAATGCTGGATGGCTTTAATGAGGGCTGGATCGAATTTGAAAACGATGGAGCGCCGGTTTGTAAAGGAGAGGTAGAGCTGGAAGCCGTTTTGCAGGCTTTGCTGGCAAGAGAAGGCGAACAGTAATGCATCAAGCGCAGGACGGCAGGAGGTACTTGCTTGAGTGGGTGAATGCAGGGTTTTAAGTGGACAATTGATTGGAAACTTCAATCAGGTTGAAGTCTGGATCGCGAATGTAAAGCGACATGATAGGGCCCGTTGCGCCGGTGCGGCGTATCGGGCCTTCTTCTATGCCGACATGGCAATCGGAAAAATGCTTTGCAACTTCATTCAACGCAACCGAGGTAATGAAGCAAAGGTCGGCAGAGCCAGGCGTCGGACGTTTAGCCTTGGGTTCAAATTCCCCGCCGTGCTGATGCAGATTGATTTTTTGCGAGCCGAAGGCCAGTGCCTTTCTTCCCTCACCGAAAGTCACAGTACTCATGCCCAACACTCGTTGGTAGAAATCGACCGTGGTTTCCACGTCTTTGACAGTCAGCACCAGATGGTCCAGGGAATCTAGTTTCATCATTGCTTGCGATTACATTTTAAGGAGTATGTCATTTTAATGGTCGTCAGGTCCTTCGGCTGCGGATAGTTCGTCTCCGCACACAACATCATATACAGATGATGTAAGCTAGTTCTACATGCATATTCTATGCATGATGTTTAACAAAAGGAATTTCCATGAATTTGCACATTACCTTAGCCCCACTGATTTCCCTGATTGCTGGTGTATTGATCTTGTTGATGCCGCGGCTGTTGAATTTTATCGTTGCGATTTATTTGATCGCCATCGGCTTGATCGGAATATTTGGAATTCGTTACTGAGTTAACGGAAGGTATATGTTCTGCATGCGATGGTTCTGACTATGTTGACAGCGTAGATCGAGAAATGAGGCAATCATGAATACCAAAACGGTGTTTTTACTTGCATGCAGCATGCTGTTTTCGACAGCGTATGCGGCGACCATTTATCAATGGGTCGATGAAAACGGGCGCACGCATATTTCCGACACGGTGCCGGCGCGCTACAAGGATGTTGCAACCAAGCTCGATACCGAAGCATCGCGCGTGAGTGAAAAGCAAAGGCAGGAAGCACTGGAGCGCGTCGCCAGAGAGAAGCGGCAGATAGACGAGGCAAACAAGGCAAGGGCCGCCGCTGCGAAGGCTGCCACTCAGTCTGCCGATCAAAAAAGTGCGCGCCCGGCAACCAGTGGCAAGAGTGACGACTGTGAGCAGTTGATGCGAGCTTATCGCGAAAGTCAGGAATGCTTTGCGCCCTATATGCGGGTCGAAGGCGGTACCCGGGAAGAGGCCTACAAATACTGTACGCCGGTTCCCGATCCTTCCAGTCAATGCGGTTTGCCCGGGGAATTACCGGACAGGATCAATCGGTGAATGGCTTTTTCATCTAAACTTTCATCTAAATTCTCTTCGCTTTTCCGGCTCCTATCAGATTCGCAAACCCCTCCTGCATTTGTCCATCCCACCCCTGAATCCTTGGGGGTGCGGCGTATTTGCTGCGGATTGATCAAATTTTTGCAGCAATGTGGGATTAGGCAATTCGCTGATCCTATCTCCCTTAAAAATCAATGGTTTATCAGATTTTACGTGGCATATTGTTGATCTTTATATAGGCATAAGATTGGTTTATCGGACAACAATTAGTCATAAGACTGTCCTATTAAAAGCATTGCATCATCTGGCTTTCAATTGACGATAGTTTCATTTGCAGAATGGCTCATTATCTTCTTCAGGCAGTTAACAGTTTGTTTAGGGCCGGTTTGAGACACCTGTGCAAATCACCATGTCTAGAATCTGTTATCCCTATAGGGTTTGGTCTGCTCAGTGGGTCATTTGCATGCAAATCAACATAGTGAGCTTCAATTTTATGAATTAAATCATTTCCGTTCCACTTACTGTCATTTTCAGTTGCTGCCATGATATGAAGAGGTTTTTGATTGGCCGCAGAGTTTATAAATGCAACTACCTCCGCAGCTGAAGAAAACGATCCATATCCTTCACGAACGGTCGTCGCGAGCATAGTAATTAACTCGGGCATCTTCACAGGCGACGAGGTTCATTCGATTGACTTTCAATAGAACAAAGCGCACAATAAACATAAATGACCAGTCGGCTAATTAAAAATGTCTCGTCCTGCCAATCCTGAAGTTAAAGATCGTCTGCTCTCACATGGCAGAGAAGTCGTTCATCAGAACGGTTTTCACGCTTGTGGTGTGCAGGATATTACAAACGCCGCCGGCATCCCGAAGGGCTCTTTTTATAGCTATTTCGCAAGCAAAGATGCTTTTGCCGTAGAGATTCTTGAAGTCTACTGGACGGAGATTAAGACGCTGCAATCCACTGCCCGTTCCAGCCGTGATCCAGTCGCCGCATTACGTGCGCATTTCCGCACATTGTCGAATTTTCACGAGAAAAATGGATTTATACGAGGCTGTCTTATCGGGAATCTGGCACTTGAGCTAGGTGGCGGTAGTGAACCTGTGCGTGTTCAATTACAGGACATATTTCAACGCTGGCAAGAGACAATCGAGGAGCATATTGTCTTAGCATTACCGTCAACCACATCTAGTGAATGCAGGAAAATTGCTGCTGCTTTGGTGGATGCTTATGAAGGTGCAGTAATGCGCGCCAAGGTTGAGCAAAGTCGGGCACCGTTTGACCGTTTTGAGAATTTGGTTTTGGCTCGATTAATCGTCTAAATTTTTTTACTATTTAGATAGACGACTGGTCAGCTTTATTTAAGCGTAACTAAGGAAAATGATGACAACACTTGCCCCTAATGTCGGCTCTTATGCCGATCCACTAAATCCTTTATTTAAGCCATCCACTTTTAAACTCGATCCGCGCCGTGCGGCTCTTGTCGTGGTGGATCCTCAAAACGATTTTCTGAGTCCTGATGGTGTGAGCTGGCCTTTCTTCGGTGACAGCATTACGGAGAATGGAACAGTCGAACATATCGAGCAACTGTTTGCGGCTGCGAAAGAAGCTGATATTACTGTCGCGGTATCGCCGCATTACTATTACCCAGTAGATCATCATTGGAATTTTGGTGGGCCACTTGAACACGTCATGCACGACATCGGCATGTTCGGTCGTCGTGGGCCGCTAACAATGGAAGGCTTTGCAGGATCCGGCGCAGACTTCCTGGAACGATACAAGCCCTATATCTTGGATGGGAAAACCATCATCGCCTCACCACACAAAGTCTATGGGCCGGAAAGTAATGATCTAGCTCTGCAACTGCGCAAGAAAGGTGTATCGCAAATTATTCTTGCCGGGATGGCAGCGAACCTGTGCATTGAATCTCATTTGCGAGAGTTGATTGAGCAAGGATTCGAAGTTGTCGTGGTACGAGACGCTACAGCTGGGCCACGTATTCCAGAAGGTGACGGGTATCTCGCCGCGATTATTAATTTTAGATTTCTAGCGCATGCGTTATGGACCGCAGCTGAAACTATTGAAAAACTAAACGCCGATCAAGCATCCTGACAGATCAGATTAATGAGAGACCAAGCATTGACATGAAATATGTCGATGCTTTTTCATGAATTTCTATCAGAGCATATCAACAGTGGCAGTTCGACGTCAGTTACAAGTAGATAGCAGCGGTAATAACGCAATACATTTGATTTCATTCATCGCTCTTCTCAGATAGTCGCCACCAATAGTTTCCATGGTGCGGGGTCACGAGATTAATCCGTTGGCCCATGCGTGGCGTACACAATGATATGCCGCGCTTCAATGCGATTTTGGACACACGCTCGAATGGTTCTTCCCATCGGTGCAATGCAAGATCAAACGTTCCGTTATGAATCGGAACGAGCCAACGACCACGCAGGTCGATATGCGCCTGCACAGACTCCTCCGGCAGCATATGAACATCGGGCCATAGCGAGTTGTACGCACCTGTTTCTATAAACGTCGCATCGAAGTAACTGAATTTAGCTCCGATTAATTTGAAATCTTCGGAATAACCGGTATCACCACTGAAAAACATGCGGATGCCGCCGTCATCAATGACCCACGATGCCCACAATGTGCGATTACCGTCGAATAGACTACGGCCTGAAAAATGCTGGGCCGGTGTTGCAGTGACCGTAACGCCGCCAATCTTTGTACCATTCCACCAATCGAACTGCTGAATTTTGTCTGGGTTAATGCCCCATTCAACTAACCGATCGCCGACGCCAAGTGGCGTTAAAAAATATTCAGTTTTATCGGCAAGCTCGATGATAGTTTTCCGGTCAAGATGATCGTAGTGATCGTGCGAGAGAATGACAGCGCACAAGGGTGGTAGTTCGTTAAGAGCTATCGGAGGCAAATGGAATCGTTTAGGTCCCACCCTGCTGAACGGAGAAGCCCGTTCGCCAAACACAGGATCAGTAAGCCAATACTTCCCATGCAACTTTAACAATACAGTTGAATGACCCAGCCGATACGCGCTTCTATCAGGAGCCTCATCGAGACTACAACGTGTCAGTTCATCCACAGGAATATGTTTGGTTGGGACGGTACCTTGTGGCTTGTTAAACAACATATTCCACGCGATTTTCGCGACTTTTCCGAATCCCCCCGCAGGAGATGGCACGGAGTTGCTGAAGTGTTCTCCGTCATGCCTGGCAGATTCCGTTATTTTGCGAGATCGCTCTACCGCGGTCAATCCCAAGCGACTACGAATAAATAGTGGAAGACATTCCATAAGATTCAATCACCCATGTTATCGATGCATTCTCGTTTCTCCTTAAGTTATTGTGCCGGTCGCTAAATGAGCGTGTCGTATTTAGACGCTAACCGCTTTTTAAGTATGTCATCTGCAGCCGGCCCAGCACTGATTTTGAAGTGCCCCGATGAGGTTATCTCCTCTCCGCTGACCTGATCGACTAGAACCGGTACTGCCGTCTTTCCCGTCTTCGTGTGTTTCAGCAGAACGCTGGCACCTTCTGGGGCGAAGTGCTTGTTTCCCCATGCTAGAAATGACAAAACCACAGGACGAAAATCATGCCCCGCCTCAGTCAAGACATACTCAAAACGGGGGGGGCGAACACTGTATGCCTTTCGCTCCATCAAGCCCGATTCAACTAACCCCTTTAACCGACGCGTAAGCATGTTCGGTGCAATTCCAAGACTTTTCTGAAAGTCGTCGAAACGCGTCAATCCATAAGAAGCGTCTCGCAGAATAAGAATGCTCCACCATTCTCCGACGCGTTCAAGACTACGCGCAATAGGGCACTGCATATCTCCAAAGCTTTTACGTTCCATTTTCTTTCCTAAATATGTAACTTGCATGATGATAGTACATGCGTTACTATCATCATGCAAGTTACCTAGCTAATCATTAACTGTGAGGAATTTATGGATATCCAAGGAAAGACCGTTTTAGTTACCGGTGCCAATCGCGGCATCGGTGCCGCTTTAGTACGCGCATTGCTGAAAAATGGCGTCAAAAAGATTTATGCCGGCGCTCGAAATCCGTCGTCGCTTCCAGATTTTGGAGATGACCGGGTCACTCCTGTTCAGATCGACGTCACCCAGCCTGCTGACATTAATGCAGCGGCCAACAAAATTGGTGCGATCGATATCCTGTTTAACAATGCCGGCATCATGACATTTGCCAATGTTCTCTCAGCATCGTCGGCCGAACTTGCTGCTGACATGGATGTGAACTACTACGGCACGATTCGCGTGACGCAGGCGTTTGTTCCTTTAATTGAAAAACAAGGCGGCGGCGCTGTTGTGAACCTTGTCAGTATCGCTGGCCTGGCACCTCCGACCGTTATCTCGGGATATTCGGCATCTAAGGCCGCATTGTTCTCAGCGACACAAGCAACACGCACCGCGTTGAAGTCGAAAAACATTGCTGTCTTTGGTGTGTTTCCTGGTCCGATCGATACAGACCTAGCGAAGAACCTTCCGCTTGACAAGGCATCGCCAGAGATTGCTGCAGAAAATATCATCAAAGGAATTATCGCCGGGCGCGAAGACATTTATCCCGACCCAACCTCCGACCAACTGTCAGGCCTCTGGAACAGCAATCCGAAAGGCTTGGAGCAGTTCTTTGCCAATATGGGGTAGCCAACTAATGCTGCAGGTGCAACCAATCCTCACATATTTGAGGATTGGTTGCACATCGTATCTCTTGACATGAAAAATTCACCCGCTGGCTAACAATTGCAGTAAATAACGATCGCTACTAATAAACATTAATTAGTAACTGAAGCACCAACTATTCAGGCGTCAATATGAACGAATCAACCTCCCATCCCGCTCAAACAGCAGAGAGCAAAAAGAAGTTCATGGTCTTGATGACCACGAGCCTGATCTCGTCATTGATCATGCTTGATTCTAATATTGTCGCAGTCGCCTTACCGTCCATCGCCAAAACATTAGGTGCAACATTTACGGAAATCGAATGGGTAGTGAGTGCCTATATTCTTACCTTCGCGGCGCTTCTGATGGCTGCGGGGGCCTATGCGGACAAACATGGGCGCAAGCTAGCAATGTTGATCGGACTGACAATATTTACAGTTGCATCTGTACTTTGTGGAGCGGCAACGTCAGCGTTGATACTTAATCTGGCGAGAGCCCTGCAAGGAATTGGCGCTAGTCTTCTTCTTACTGCGTCCTTGGCAGTGATCAACCATACCTTTTATGGCGCAGAGCGAGCAAAGGCTTATGCATTCTGGGGCGCGTGCTTGGGTATCGCCATTACAAGCGGCCCAATCGTGGGTGGCGTGGTCACAGATTTGTTTGGTTGGCGCTGGGCATTCTTGATGAATTTGCCGATTGGTGTTGCGTTATTCATTGCGGCCTATATGGTCGTCGACGAATCCAGCGACGCAGATGCTAAGCGACTCGATTACGCCGGCATCGTTACGTTCAGCGCTGGGCTATACTTTTTGGTTTGGGCACTGATTGACGGTAACACGCTGGGATGGGGCAGCACCCCAATTGTGATGCGACTAGTCGGCGCAACTAGTTTGTTAGTCGCTTTTTATTTTATTGAGATTCGACAACAGAGGCCGATGGTCGATTTCTCCTTGTTTCGCCAGCCGACGTTCCTCGGCTCAGCATTTGCAATGCTCGGTTACGCGGGCGGGGCTCAGGTTTTAATCTACTTCCTTCCACTGCTCTTGCAGAACGGTTACGGATTTGCGCCGGCGACTGCTGGTTTGTCCATGCTGCCATTTGCGCTTCCGATGTTTCTTACGCCGCGTTTTGGCGCACGCCTTGCATCGAAGTATTCAGGCCGTACTTTACTAACGATTGGATTGGCGATTACGAGCATAGGAAATCTTCTTCTTTACGTGCTCGCAGGCGCAAACGCGACATACCCTTTACTTGCGATCGGCATGTTGGTAGCCGGTACAGGCGCCGGGTTGCTCAATAGTGAAACTGCCAAGGTTATGCAAAGTTCAGTACCCGTGCAACGCGCCGGCATGGCTTCAGGAATTTCGGCAACAACACGATTTGTAGGCCTTCTGGTTGGTATCGCAACAGTTGGCTCCGTGTTGTCTCACGGTGTGAGCAAGCGTTTTATATCTGCCAAAGACCTTCAAGGATTTGATGCTGTCCTTGTCTCTCAAGCGGCAAAACGTGTTGCATCAGGCGACATTAATGGCGTGATCGGCATACTAGGCAATTCAGCTCAAGGATCAATTCATTCGGCCGCGGCAAATGCCTTCTCAGGCGGATTCGCAGATGCAAGCCTCATCGCAGCAATTGTGGCAGCAACCATGGGTGTCCTGACATTCATACTTGTACGTGCTGAGGATACTGCTCCGATTAAAGCAGGAACTGCGGCGGAAGCTGCACCGGTAATGGAATAGTGCACTGCATGCCATTTTGATCAACGCGCTAGAATGTGATGTGCTTTCGTACGTACATTGGGATCGCCTCCATCAGTTTTTGTGAGCATGGCAAAGTCTCAAGGTAGCCACAGTCACATGAGTTGATCTGATGTGGTCAATGATTATTCCAAACTGAGACTGGCCCAAAGGTGTGCCGCAGCCATGGTTCGGTGAGGAATGAATTGTTGTAAAAACTCTTCTGCCTCTTGAATGTTCGGACGCGCATCTCCCCCGATCAAACGATGGATCGCTTTACGAATCGCTACATCACCATGTAACGAGCAATCGGCATAGGCATAACCCCTCAGCAGGCCATAATTAACCGTCCAAGGGCCGATACCCTTTATATCAAGAAGCGCTTTGGTGATCTGTTCGATCGAGTTCGTTTCACTTTCTAGGATGTCGAGTTGTCCGTCCGCAATCGCACTCGCAAGACGCAATAGTGTTTCGGCTTTTGATTTGGAAAATTGTCGATCAGTTAGCACTCCGATCTCAATCTTCGCCACATCTTCGGGACTGGGATAGCAAAGTAAGCCGCTACTATGAACTCGACCGGCTTGCTGAATTAATGTACGTCGAAGAGAAACCGCAAATGAGACGTTGATCTGCTGTCCCATGATTGCCCAGGTCAATGCTTCAAACACGGAGGCCGATTGAATCACCCGTATGCCGATCAATGATTCTGTCAGCGTGCTAAACATGGCATCGTTAGCTACAAATGAGCGGAAGTCATCCGCATTGAGATGTAATCCGAGAATATTTCTGCACATGTGGTGGGCGTGTTGCTTTAGTGCAGGCGTCAAATCACCATCTGCATCAATCGTACAATTGGCCATGCTTTTCTTCTGATTGAACTGGATGTCGATTACTGTCGGAATGCCGCCCAGAACAACACCTTTTCTCAGACCGCTTTTGCTTATCCTTTCTGCGACAGCCAGTTGATCACGGCCGTGAAAGCTAAATACTTCCCGTAGCTGATAGCCATTAGGAAGGGGCAATGTAAATGTCTTATGCAAAAACTTGGCCGCTATAGATTGCTTTTTGTCTTGGATCATTTTCAAATAAGCTTGATACCCTTGTTACTTCCGATACGGATTGAGATCAGTATGGCGATGCCACTGAGCGCTGCGAGAGAAAATGAACCTACGTCAATCGCGAATTCAAGTCCATATCGTGTCGCGGTCAGGCCCAATAGAAAGGCAATAGAGCCTTGGAAAAGATATGCAACAAAATATACTGCCGACACAGTTGCCCCGCGATGATGGGCAGGTGCGACTTCATTAATTAAGCGCAGACCACCAAGGAACATCAGGCTATAGCCAGCTCCAGATGCCGCGATCGCCAATAAAAATATCGGCAAAGCGTGAAAAGACACAGCCATTGCCATAACGCCCATCCCGATCATGGTAAAAAATCCTCCCACCCTTATCGCCTTAATGGATGAAAGTGATTTTCCTCCAATGGCGGCCACGCCGACAACGATAGCAAAGACCGCCATCACCGCGCCGTTGATCAAGGTATTACTTGATCCAACTAAGTCGTGAGCAATCTGGCCGCCTAAGGATAGGATCAGAGCACCAAGTGAATAGGCGCTGGTCACTGCTGTTACCGAAACGACGAAATCCTTGCGCAGGGTTTTGGGAACAGAAGGGCCTTTGGGACGCCATGTAGAGATAGCCTTATCTGTGTTCCCTCGTGGCAGAAAATAGGTCGCCGTCAATAAAATGGCGAGAACAGCACTCAAAATCCAAAAATTCATATGCAGCGGGTAAGGGGCATATTGAATGAGCGCGCCACCGAGCAGCATTGCTGAAGCTAGTCCAACCGCTTGTGCAAAAGTGGTGACGGTGCTCGCCTTTTTCGAGTGACCTTCCGGGCTATACTCGACGATCGCAGCTGCCGCCGCACTAGCTGACAATCCCACGCCGATGCCCATGAAAACACGGCCAATGAATACCCAGCCTATGTTTAACGCAATTGCGAACATCACGACACCAATTAGAGAAGCTGCCAATCCAAGCAACATAGTAACGCGGCGACCAATATAGTCTGAGATATCACCGAAGAGAATAAGAACAGCAACGACGACAATTGGATAAACCGCGAAAATTCCGGTGGTCACCGTGGGCGTTAAATGCCATTCAAGCGCGTAGAGTCGGTAACTCATTGCCGGTGCTGCGCTTGTCCACAATGTATGCGCAACGACTGCCGCGGCAACCCAAAAACTTGCCGATCTGCTTAACTCTCTGTTTGCCGCCATGATGCTATCCAAGGTTGATGACTAACACGGCATTGGAGTCGCATTATTCGGTTACTAAATTTAAACTACGTTAATCTATAGCTGCATAATCCTTGCAGTACATTGTGATTTCAGGTTTTCTGTTTGAAAGGAAACGATATCCTGCATGATCCACTTGCGTGGCATAAAGAAAGCAGTAACGTATCTGCGATCTCGCTTATCTATGCGAGTACACGCAAGCATACGTTTCAAGCGCCAAGTTGGCTGGCTAGATCTACAATGTCTCGAGCATAGAGATCGACAAATGGTTTTGGGGATGTATCTGTCACTTGTCCAGGGCCAGTCTCATTCGGACGTGGCCACCATGCAGTTTTATATCCAAATTTTTTGGCTTCTTTTAAATCGGCGAAGTGCGTCGCACAGAAAAGAACCTCATTCTCTTTGTAGCCGAGCAATGAAGGAACCAAGTTGTAAACTTTCGGCGATGGCTTGTACGCTTGCACCAATTCGCCGGTAAGAATCTGATCAAAAGGTAAAGCGTGGCGACGAGCGGCTTGAAAAACTGAAGCCATGGACGAGTTCGATAAAGTCGTCAGAGCAAATTTCCGCTTCAATCGATTCAGGCCCTCGGTAGTATCAGGCCAGGGCACCATGCGATCCCAAACACGAGCCATCTCCACGCGTTCTTCCTCGTTGAATGTGCTTGAGAGATTCCGCTGATCGAGAAGTTGATCTAACGCATCCCGATACAATTGCGCGGCCGGAGCGTACTGATCTTGGTGTTCGCCAACTACCTTGTATAGGTTGCTAACCCATCCCTTCGTTAAATTTGACCAGTCTAGCGATAAGCCTTTACTGGCATTGATTGCTTGCCCCATCTCAGCAATCGGATCGTAGTAGTTCATGCAGCTGCCTTGGAAATCGAAGGCAAGCACTTTGATGGAGCCGAGACTTTCTGGTGTGTTTGCAAGAACCGCTGCGCGCGCAGTACCGATTCCGTGAAATATATCAACAGCGGACGCTGCGGCAAAAAGGGCGCCTGTTGCGGCCTTAATCGCTTGACGCCGTCCGAGGTTCGTTACAACTTCTTGTATTGCCATGATTATCCTTTGTCATCTAAATGAATACGGTGCCTACAAATCTAACCAAACAAAAGAGAGTTAATTCCTACTAGCGCTCTATCGTATTTAGAAGCAGCGAGCGTAACGAGCAGCGTTGATTGCTTACAAAAATCGCTTTATCGTATCGTCGGAAAGCGTAATACCAGCACTGTGCGCGCGTTTTAATAGCTCCCAAAAATAGCGATATGTTGCTGCCTCTTGCAGCTTGCCTTCGTAACGAATGGGTGCCCAGTCAGCTTTCTGTGCTTCGATCAAAATTAATTCTGCAGAATGGACGTCTTCATACCGAGGCTTCATTGCATCAACAATCGGTGTGATCTGCGTCGGGTGGATACTCCACATTCGCAAGAACCCGAACTTGTCGCGTGCAATCGATGCATCCTCGGTGATCTTTGCGGTATTTGTGAGCTCCAGAGTTAAGCTATGCGTCGGCACTAGGGCATTAGTAAGGGCCGCCTCGACGATTTCAGCTTTAGCTCGTACGATCAACGCGTGCTCAAACTGCGCGGGACTTTGCATCGCATTCAGCGGAATTGCCCCATGGTGCTCACTGATGAAATCAAGCTGACCAAACGCAAGCGCTTCTAACCAGGGCAAGCCGGCAATTCTTGCGACATGTTTCAACGCACCTGGTGTCTCGATAATTGCGTGCAACGGAATTTGCCGTTTCAAGCCGTAGTACGCACATTTTTTCTGAATGTACTCAATCATCGTTGCCAGATCGGTTGTTGTTCTGGCCTTCGGTAGAGACATGAAGGCAATTTGCTCTCCGGCCTCGGAAAGCAAGATGTCGACATCTTGTGTCCAGGTTGGATGATTCACACCATGAATTCGCGCACCGCTGCGCTTGTATATGTTTCGTTCACTGCGCAGTTCCTGCGCAATCATCATTGCCTGCTCACGTTCATGCCCTGGCTTTGCCCCGTCCTCACAATCACAATTAATATCAAAAATTGGGCCTAGACTGACCTGTAGGTCAAAAGCCTTTTGTATGAATTTTTGATTGCCTGCGTAGTGTTCACACATCGCAAGCGAGGGTAGAACCTTTTCGCCTGCAACGAGGACGTCTTTAGGATGAATCATTGCCTACCTAATTACTGATTAACTGATCACCACCAAAGAGGGGATGCAAAGCAGTCATGAGAATTTCTGTGAAGACAAGCGTGGTTCCGCTAATCAATGAAGGCACATCTCATATTTGCATTGAGATGTAAATTTTATTGAAGAGTAAAATGAAAGATAATATGCATCAAGCGCATTATTTTTATAATCATTATGCTAATTAAGAGAAATGATATTCGACGACCTCAAAGCTTTTGTTGCGGTAATGGAGCTTGGCTCTATTACTCGCGCTGCGAATAAGCTATCGCTTACGCAATCTGCCGTTTCCCGCCGGATCCAAAGCTTGGAGGATTCCCTGCAGGTACAGTTATTTAATCGGTCGATTAAGCCGCCGACGCCGGCAGCCATCGCGCACCGCATCTATGAGTACGCCGTACCTTTGCTAAAAGACGTCAAGCAACTGATTGACGCAGCGCATCAAGATGCCACTCCGTTCGGGACATTTCGCCTGGGATTGACGCAAATGGCATCAGACATTGCGGTATTCAAAACGATATCGGGAATGAAGGCAACGTTCCCAAAACTGGATTTCCAAATCCAAACTTCCTGGAGTGCGGCGCTTCAACATCTGCTTGAGCAAGGTCGCCTAGACGCAGCGACACTCATGTTGCCATCGCCTAGCTCGCCATTAAGTGGGATGGCTGGTAAACATATCGCTACATTGAACGTACTGATTGTTCAAAGCAAAGCGCACCGGATCGTAAAAGGGAAGACCAGCATAAAGAGTCTCTCAAGCCAGGACTGGATATTGAATCCGCAAGGTTGCGGGTATCGATTGGCTTTGCAGCGCGCAATGGAAAATGTTGGAGCCGATTTTCGGCTAAGCGTCGACACGCACGACACAGAAAGTCAGCTCCAAATGGTGAGCTCCGGTCTTGGATTGGGCATGGTGCCTAAGTTGATGCTCGATAAAAGTGCTTACAAAAGCGAACTCAGTGTTGTGGAGGTAACGGATTTTGCGCTCAAGCTGGATTTGTGGCTCATGCATCCAGAGAATCTTGGGAATTTGAAAGCGGCTCTCGATATCGTGGCCCTTTCATTGTCAGAAGGCTTTAAGAAGCGGCAGACTGAGTAGTAATACATTAGATGTAAATGTGCAACTAACATAATAATTATAAAAATAATGCGTTTGACGCATTATTAAATACAATTCAATCTCCTCTCCATAGCAGCTGCGCTCCCGATTTCAATCGGATGATTCTTAGGATACCAATCCTCGGCGCAGACATTTTTTAAACATCAAGCTTGGAAGGTCTCACCATGCCGCTCGTAAGAATAGATATAAACAAGGACGCGTCGTCTGAAGTAATACGTACTGTTGGCGACGTTGTATATGAATCCATGATTAGCGTGGCTAATGTTCCAGCCCACGATAAATTTCAGATCGTTACCCGTCATGGGACGGATGAGTTGATATATCCGTCTGAAGGCTATCTGGGCGTGAATTATTCTCGCGATATCTTATTTATACAAATTACCTGGAATGCTGGCCGCTCGACAGCGGTGAAGAAAGCCTTTTATAGCGCAGTTGCCGAGGGTATTCATCAAAAAACCGGTTTGAGAAAAGAAGATGTCTGGATCAGTCTCATTGACGTCAATCGCGAGGACTGGTCATTCGGCAATGGGGAAATGCAATACGCGCCTAAAGAAACTCAGACAGAATGTGCCGTCGAAGCAGCATTAGGTTGGCCGGCCGCCTAGCGCACGCTCGGATTGAGCGCTGTGATTGCAGTAAAGAAAAAGCCCACGTATGTGGGCTTTTGTAATTCGAACTATTCATAGTATTTGATCATTCGGGCAGCAATCCGCTTGAACGGTATCCGTCAACGATCGCGTCATATAGCGAAATCTCTGACCGTCCTCGCGCCACGAGTTGGGCGCCGGCGATAGCTGCAAATATGGCGTACCCGCGTTTCTCAGCCTCCTCCGGTTTAACGATGCCTGCTGCGACAAGGCATTTGCTCAGCCAAGAAACATTCACCATGGTGAAGACCTGAACTTCTTTTTGCACCTCTTCAGGAAGATCGTCATATTCGGATGCCATAAAACTGCACATGCACATGCGATTATCTGTCTCCAATGCCGTCCGGAATGTGCCAGGGTATTGTCGAAGACAAGCAATGGGATTCGCTCCATTTGCAGCCATTGCATCGAGCGCTGCGGCAGCATCTTCCCAATAGCGCTTTGCCACAGCAACTCCAAGATCTGATTTGCTTGGGAAGTGGTGATAAATGCTTGCCGCCTTTATACCTACCTCCATAGCGAGATCGCGGAAGTTGAGCCCGTTGTATCCGTGAGCTTGGCCGGCTTTTTTTGCCGCCAACAAAATTGCTTCGCGAGAGTTAGTCGTCATCTCATACCTCATTGCCTATCGATATCTCATTGTAACCCTTTAGCCTACCAATTGCCAGATAGGGCTTGACAAGCGCACTTCCGCCTTCTAATATTGCCCTACCAAGTGCTTGGTAGGGCAATATTAGAAGTTAATCAACCGTCAATGAGGACATTATGAAATCGGAAATTTTTTACCTGGATGCAACTCAACAAGCTGAAATGATTCGCAACCGCGAAGTGTCGTCGGTGGAAGTCGTACAGGCGCATCTGGATCGTATTGCAGTTGTAAATCCAAAAATCAATGCAATCGTCACGCTGAACAAGGAAGGCGCATTAAAAGCAGCGGCTGAAGCCGATAAAGCAATTGCACGCGGTGATGCAGTAGGCCCATTGCACGGCGTGCCATTTACTGTGAAGGACGTGATCGATACCGCAGACGTCCTCACACAGCGCGCGTCGCCGATCTTTAAGGGGCGTGTACCAGATGTCGACGCTCCGGCCGTTGCGAGGATGAAGGCCGCTGGCGGCATCCTTTTGGCGAAGACCAATGCTCCGGAATTCGCTTACTCGGTCGAGACCGACAACCTCCTGTCGGGCCGTACGAACAATCCTTGGAACATTGACTACACACCGGGCGGCTCAAGCGGCGGCGAATCCGCAGCGATCGCTGCCGGCATGTCGCCGCTCGGTCTGGGTAGCGACGTCGCCATCTCCACGCGTGGTCCGGCCGCGCACACCGGCATCGTCGGCCTCAAGGCAACCCACGGCCGCGTGCCGACAACGGGTCACTTCCCACGGGTTCCGCGTCGCTTTTGGCATATCGGCCCGATGGCGCGCAGCGTACGCGATGTCGCTCTTGCCTATTCACTTCTCGCTGGTCCTGATGGCGCTGACGGTTTCTCGACGATGGCGCCCGGCATTGACAACGGCGTATCGGGTCGCCCGATTCGAGTGGGCTGGATGACCTCCGACTTCTTCGGTCCGACGGATCCGGAAGTCGTCGCGACGGTGAAAGCAGCGGCGCAGGCATTGAGCGGCGTCGAGGGCGTGAAGGTCGAAGAGGTGCATCTGCCTTTCCTGAAGGAGATCGATGCTGTCAGCGTATTCTGGAAACTCCAACAGATGGAGACACGCTCTGAGTTCGAACGGATCACCGCCGGCCATGAAGATAAGCTATTCAATCACGTTAAAGCGATCTTTGGTACACCAGACACGTCGATTGCAGACTTCGTTGCTGCAGAACAGGATATGGAACGACTGCGTGATAGCTTCGCGAAGTATTTCCAGCGTTACGATGTGCTGCTCTGCCCGGTGACACCGTTTCCTGCGACAAAACACGGTCTCAACGACGTGGTGGTCGATGGCCAGGCGATCTCGCCATTCCAGGTCATGAGTGCGACGTCGCCTTTCAGCCTTACCGGCATGCCGGCAATGACGTTGCGGTTCGGAACCAACAAGATCGGACTGCCGATCGGTGTCCAGATCGCTGCACCTTGGTATGCGGAGTCTACGATGTTCCACGTCGCAGCGCGTCTCGAGGCGGTGAGCCCTGTTCGCTACCTTAATCCCAAACTCTGATCGGAACGGGGGGGAGCGATCTTGCCTCCCATCTAATCAGATGTTTTTTCTTCCTGTTTCCCCGTGACCGATTCGTTTGGTCACGGAGAGCATCGAAGTTGCCTGTGGCTGAACGCCTTCAGGCGGGTTAATCATCATCCTCAATTTAACCGTCGCTTTGCGACGGTACTTTTCAGGGACAACTGTATGGTCACGCAAACACCGCATCGCGCGCTCGTCGTTATCGATGTGCAAAATGAGTACATCAGCGGCAATTACCTTATCGAATATCCGCCTGTCGCATCTTCACTGCCGAATATTGCGAAAGCGATTGACGCCGCCAATGCCAACAACATCCCGGTCGTGCTTGTAAAGCACGTACTGCCGGCCGACGCTCCAATTTTTGCAGAAGGTAGCGATGGCGCAGAACTACATTCTTCCGTTGCGAGTCGTCAGCACGACTACGTCGTTACTAAAACGTTGCCGAGCACCTTCTCCGGAACCGACTTCGAAGACTGGCTAAAGAAACACAACATCGATACGTTGACGGTCATCGGCTACATGACGCAGAACTGCAATGACGCCACGATGCGTGAAGCCATGCAAAAGGGATATCACGTTGAGTTCTTGCCAGATGCGGCAGGTTCACTGTCGTATAAAAACAAGGCCGGCCACGCGACGGCAGAGGAAATGCACTTCATCACAACCATCATTATGGAGTCCGCGTATGCGGCAACAATGACAACCGACGAGTGGGTGGAAAATTTGAAGGATCCAGTCCATGTCGAGTGCGACAACATCTATTTCTCAAATCTTCGTGCGCACGGAAAGATGTAAAGCGGAAGCGTATCAATACGCATGCTACGAAGGTATTACCAGCGGTCGTGACTCCAAGAAATATTAATCAGGCTGGTCTAGTTACATCGTAGATATCGGTGAAGGCAATCGAACTGATGAGCACAATCTATTTTCACGGTGTAGCCATAAATACCAGATTTCCGCATGGAATCTTTTCTTGATAGCCGTTTTAACAAAACAGGATTATGTATGAATGGGCAAGCAAAACAGAAACAGTTAAGCGTCGCAGAACGTTTGAGTATGGGATTTGGTTTGATCCTAATCATGATGTTGGGGTTAACCGTTTTTAGCATTACCGAGGTCAACTCGATCGAAAGCACTTTGACTCATATTCGTGACGTCAATAACGTCAAGCAGCAATATGCGATCAACTTCCGCGGTAGCGTACATGACCGCGCTATTGCCATTCGCGACATCACACTGGCCGCTGAGAGTGACCTCACTACCGTGACGGCTTTGATCGATAAGCTGGACGCTGACTATCAGGCATCGGCTAAAACAATGGATGCGATCTTCAACGCGGCGCCAACAAAAGATAGTGGTGAGATCCGCAGCGATGAGCGTCAGCTTCTTGCCGATATCAAGTCGATTGAGGCGAAGACAACGCCGTTGATAAAACAAGTCATCGCCATGAGACAGTCAGGCAGTCCAGATGAAGCCAAGAAATTCATGTTCATCCAAGCCAGACCATCCTTCGTGGAATGGCTTGGTGCAATCAACAAATTTATTAGCTTACAAGAATCGATTAGCCAAACCGAGTCACAACATGCGCGTGAATTGGCAAACGGCTTTCAAACCTTGATGCTGACTATTTGCGTTATTGCTGTGCTGCTAGGTATCGTCGTCGCATGGACCATAACGCGTTATATTCGTAAGGCCTTGGGTGCAGAACCAAACCAAGTAAAGGCGTTGGCTGAATCGGTCAGTAACGGAGAACTTTTCCACAATATTCTACTGCGTCATGACGACCAAGACAGCATCATGGCGGCTCTCTCAAAGATGAGTCGCAATCTTCGTGCGACCGTCGTTGACGTTAGAGAAACCGCGCAAGGTGTATCGCAAATAAGCGCGCAGATTTCTCAAGGCAATACGCATTTGTCTGGCCGCACTGAAGAACAAGCTGGCTCGTTGGAAGAAACCGCATCGGCCATGGAGCAACTGACAGCGACAGTTAAACAAAACGCTGACAATGCACTTCAAGCAAATCAACTCGCTCGCTCAGCGTCCGATATCGCAGTGAAAGGCGGCGTCATCGTCAACGACGTCGTAACTACGATGGACTCGATTAATACCTCCTCACGTCAAATCGTCGACATCATTACTGTGATCGACAGTATTGCGTTCCAAACTAATATCTTGGCATTGAATGCCGCTGTCGAAGCCGCCAGAGCGGGCGAACAAGGACGTGGATTCGCCGTAGTGGCGACCGAGGTCCGCAATCTCGCTCAACGCAGTTCGTCTGCGGCCAAGGAGATCAAAAAGTTGATTGAGGATTCTGTTTCAAAAATCGATGCTGGCAGCAAGTTGGTCGGACAAGCCGGAGCAACCATGGAACAAATCGTTGCCAGCGTCAAACGCGTGACTGATGTGGTTGAAGATATCTCAATCGCAAGCCGCGAGCAAAGTGTCGGCATTGAAGAAGTGAACCGAGCCATCGCATTAATGGATGAGGTCACCCAGCAAAATGCTGCGCTGGTCGAAGAAGCGCTTGAATCAGTCCAAACGTTGCAGAGCCAAGCTGAAAATTTGAACCATGCTGTTGGTGTTTTCAAAATCGAAAATCATCGAGCATTGTCGGTCAATGATGTAGTCGAGAAAATACCGTACTTGAGAGCAATCAGTATGGTGGCATAACGAAAAATCCACTTTTTAGAAGCAAATGCGAATGGAACCGAGGATGGGCCTAAATCTTTCTAGCAAATGCAGAGAGTATGGATGGGGGATGTATGGTCTGCTGGTGACGTTGATACTCGCCAGCATATATTTATCTGTCGCCGTCAATCAAACTTCCAACACCGTCAGAGAAAAGGTGACCACATTACTAGAGGAAAAAATTCCTTCATTAACCGGCCTTTCTGATTATGAAAGTGCATTGCTTCGGTACCAACTCGCATTGAATAAATACTTCGCCAGATCGATCTCCCGAGATCGATTTATGGTGGTCGAAGGTGAGGCTCGCCAAGAAATGGCGATCACTTTCAATTACATGCTCAAAGGGTTGGATAAGCCGGACGACGTTAACAACATTCGGGACAGCTATGCTGCTGATCTCGCGTTGGCACCGTTGCTTGATGCGGAGTTGACGAAATCGAATGTCGATTGGAACAAGGCGAGGAATATTCTCGTGGATCTCAATACGAATACGATCGCGATTCGAGCACAATTGGATCAATTGCAAGCGCAGCTTGAGACAGCATCGTCTGTCAGTACGACTGAAGTAGTACAAGATGTCAAAGCATCTTCTTTTCTCGTTCATCTGTATACAGCAGGATCATTGTTCATTGCGTTCTTCATGATCTATCAATTCAAAGCACGGCTGACATCCGAAAGAAAACTCGCTTTTCAAGCGTGGCATGACCCATTAACGAAATTGCCAAACAGGCTTTCGTTTGAGCATCGCTTAACGGTTCTCGGTGAAGATCCGCATACGGTTGTTTTGGGTGCCGCAGATCGCTTTGCTCACATCGTTGGGGGAATCGGCCATCAACGTGCTGATCAATTGATTGTGGAAGTTACAAAGCGCATTCAAGAGGTTGCCAAGTTGCATGGCGGAGAGGTTTTCCGTTTAGATGGTGCAAACATCGCCGTTCTTTACAAATTTACGAATAGCCACACAGACTTTTATACTTCGCTCGAAGCACTTAAGCGACTGGGTACGTTACCGGTTTACATTGAAGAGCAAGAGATTCACGTAACGGTCAGTTTAGGCGTATCCGAGTATCCAATACATGGGCTTGCCCCCTCAGATTTACTAAAAAATGCAGATGCGGCACTAACAGCGGCGAAAGAATCCGGCGGGGATTCCTATGTGTTTTACTCGCATTCTCTCAATGATCGCTCCCAAGAAAAACTGGCTCTTCAAGCGGCGCTTGGACATGCAGTTGAGCATGCTGAGCTGGAACTCTATTATCAACCTCAGTTTGACATCACGCGGTCAAGGCTGGTTGGTTTCGAGGCACTGGTTCGATGGATCAGGAGCGACCTCATAGTGTCGCCTGCGGACTTCATCCCTTTAGCAGAAAGCTCAGGACTGATTGTGCCAATTGGAAGTTGGATTTTTAGAGAAGCTTGCAACCAAATCAAGATATGGAATGAAGGCCGTGAAGAAAAATTGCTGATGGCGATAAACATATCGCCACGACAGTTTAATCATCCCGATTTTATGTTGATGGTGCGCGAACATCTTGCGAAGTCTGGAGCCGACCCGAGTTGGATCGAATTGGAGATAACGGAAGGGGTGATGATTCAACGCCCTGAAAGAACGGCGCTATTGATGAAGCATCTGCGTCAGATTGGTACTAAGTTGGCGATTGACGACTTTGGTACCGGTTACTCTAGCCTTTCGTACTTAAAACATTTCCCGGCCAGTAAGCTGAAGATTGATCAATCATTCATTCGGCAGTTAAAACTAGGCTCAAGCGATGCTGCAATCGTGCAAGCAGTGATTACATTGGGACACAGTCTCGGCATTGAGGTGATTGCCGAAGGCGTCGAAACGGAGGAGCAGCTTAGCCTCCTTCGAAATTGGGGTTGCGATCAAATCCAAGGCTACTATTACAGTCGACCTCTACCGGCCGATAAGGCTGGGGACTTCATGGATATCTGCGCGGGCCCAACTATGGCTTGGAATAATTCGACGCTGGCACCTTCGTGACCAGGTCTCATTGAGGGAGATATCCAAACGATTGGGTATCTCTCGAAATACCGTCAGGCGTTATCTGCGCGCTGAAACTGTCGAACCAGCCTATGCTGATCGATGTTCCCCGACTTCTCTCGACAAATATGCGTTCAAGCCTTCGGCCTGGTTAAAGACCGAGGCAACAAAGTCACGCAAGCAACGACGGACTTTGAAACAAATGCATCTCGATCAATGTGCATTGGGATTTGAAGGGTCGTCTGACCGGGTCGCAGCCTTCGCCAGACAGTGGAAGGTGGATCAGTTGGCGAGGGTCAATTCTGCGAGCAAATCAACAACAAGCTCACTCAAAAGAGGCAGCTACCCGACTATCTGCTACCTGACCACAAAATTACATTAATAGTGTGGTCAGAATTCGATGCAAAAGTCGGGTCAGCATTCGACGCAATTCAACACTAATTATTGCTATCTTTATTGAGTCGAAAAAGTGGAATTACCGCAGTCAACACCACTATGCCTGCAAATACTATATCGATAGGATAAAGCTTCCATTCAACTACTGATCCGAGAAAAAACTGACGGATTGCCGCAATGCCGAGAATGACAGCAATTAAATCGATTCCTGGATTATCTTGGGGTCTATAAAAGAGGTAGATGGCTGGTACGAACAATAGCATTACCAACAGTGCAACCATGGCAATATACCAAGGTGATCGTTTTATTATTAATACGCATTCGTCCTCCTGATATTTTTTGCTAACTTCATTCGCTTCTAATTTCACCCCTTGTACGTATTCGCCCCATGTATCCGCGTTACTGACGGTCATGAGTGGTGATAATCGTACATTAGTAATGGCGCTATCTATTTCCAGTATTTCAGCAAAGCCTTCGTGAATGGTGAAAAAACTGACTGTCGGTCGGTAGCCTATTAGATATTGATCGAAGGGAAAGTGATCAAGCGAGCTACGATCGCTATAAATTTTTTTCTCAATGATTTTGATTGCTATTCTATTGTCGAAGTACGGTACTTTATTGGTAATGTCTAAATCGAAGGACTGCCCAGTACCAGAAAAAAAGTAAGGAGATCTCAAGGATTGGAGTATTACATTCATTCCTTTTACGGAGGATTGCGCTAATTTCTTTGAAGTCTCGAGGTTCAAGATGAGTTCCCCGCTTAAAATAAATTCCCCTAGTCCAGAGTCCTTAATTTCTAACGATAAAAAATTTAGATTTCCATCATCGTTGGAAACCGCTTTAAAGTTTCCACATTTAGCCCAATTACCTTTCGAAAAATGTCCGTTAGGTGGAGCCTTAAAGTAATCATAGGCTGTGAACGCGAAGCATAAGATGCAAAGTAACGCGACCATTATTGGGAAAAATCGAATAACAATTTTTATTTTGTTTTTAGTTTTTTTTGTGTACATACTTCTTGAGATAACTCTGATATTTAAGTTTTTGAATCGCACTAGTTACAACGCGTGTGATCCGTACCTTTGTAATCAATTCTTTTAATTGTTACGCCACATCTAGCGAATTAACCGTTACGAAAAAATAATCGCATACAGTGCGACGAACAATATTCCCATTGTAAATGCCGTAGATGCTACGGCTGCCGAATATGCAAACCAGTGCTTTTCATCTTCACTCATCTTTCCCTCGGTAGCATTAAGTGCGAGCACCATCATAGCCATAACGGCTGCGGCGATTGATACGCTAAAAAGCCCAAAGGTCGTAATGAGCATACCCACCGGAGGTTTAGTTTTAAAAACTTTCTCAAGCAATGTAATGAATATCAGGATGGATCCCGAGCTTAGCGTCGTGATGTGTTTCATGAGGTCAAATACAAGCTTGTACATATCAAGTTTGTAATTCAAGGGACCAGATTTGCGAGATACTTTTCTCGCAATTGCACGAGTCAATTTTTCCGAGTTATCCAAATTTATTCCCTAAATTCTTGTGTTAATTCGCCATAAGTGAAGATGTTACGGCTATAACCTTGCGTATAGATAATCCGTGATTGTTATTTCGCAATATTCAACATTTTCTCCCATGAATATGGGAGGTCAAGGCTGTGAATTCAGGTTCTAATCAATGCCCCTCAGATAACGATGGCGGTACTTATGGGCTGGTTGCAAGAAGTGCATAGTAAAATTTCTATTTCGGAGCGGCAGATAGATTTGGACGGACAGGCATTAAATGTCGGATATCGCGCTGCTGCGATAGTGAACCGCCAAGTCGATGAGCTGATCGGAATTGTAAAGGGGGTAATGGCGGATGGAATGGTTCACCAAGGTGAGGCAGAGTTTCTCCTAATGTGGATGAACAATAACCGTGGCGCGTTGGATAAGTGGCCCGCTAAGGCAATTTATCCTAGGCTGCTAGCGGCGTTGTCAGATGGGCACATAGATTCGAATGAAGAAAATGAACTCATGGATTTGTTGCTCGCTGCGGTTGGTGGAAATACCGCGCCAATGAATAAGATCTCAAGCGATAGTACGTCGCTTCCATTATCAAAGCCGGCACCTGATCTTATCTTTGCAGGCAGGATATTTTGCTTTACCGGTAAGTTTCAGTCGGGCACACGCCAATGGTGCGAAAGTAAGGTGCTGGCAAAAGGCGGCATTGCCGCGAGCTCGATTACGAAGAAGCTTAATTATCTAGTAATCGGCGATATCGGTAGTCGTGATTGGCTTCATTCAACACATGGAACAAAAATTGAGAAGGCAATGGAATATAGGGAGGCAGGTATCGCATTGCATATTGTCTGTGAAGAACACTGGTTTAATCATGTAGATTTGATCGAGCAATAAGCAATTCTGTCAGCCCCTACTTTTTTGGACTGAAAACGCTCGTCCACATGACTTGCTGCACGAGAAATTAATAGCATTAAATTCATACATTATTGTGTGGCAAAGTCACCATACATAAGCTTGCCCCGAGTTATCTGCTGGATCGGCTACGAAAATAGTGGATCATAGAATATTACTGCCGAGTCATTGTTGTACATACCGATACCGCGGCATACCTAGGAAAAAATGGAAAATTATCACGCAGTAATTACACGACTCGCTCAACAATTAGCAGACATCGATGCCAATATACATAAGCCATTAGTAGAAACTGCTAACAGCTATCGGATTGCTGCTGAAAGCGTATGCAAAGCTGTTTTGGTGGGGAACACAACACTACCTACTGGTAACTTGGAAAAATTAATAGCAGATGCTTCCAAGCAGATAGATGCCAAAGAAAGCGCTCGAGATGCCAGCATCTTCAAGAGCGAAATAAAGTACCTTCAAAATGTTGGGAATGCTTATTCTCATGATGGCGCGGCCAGTTCACACGTTAACAATGAAGATCAACTGGCTACATATAACGCGTTGATTAAAGTTCTTCGTGTAGTCTTTTTCAGTGAGAGTGATCTTGATGCACCGTTACTTCCTAAGGGCATGGAAAATCGATTTCCGACACGATTGGTAGGACGTACCAAATTCGAAAATCCTCGGTCAGAAGAAGTCATACGACTATGTTTCCCCAAACAAGTTGTCAGCACAAAAATTTCTCGTGCTGAGCACACGACTCGTATTGTTTATGACTATGTAGTGGCGGATTTAGGAGGTGGGCTGTCGAAAGGAATGTTGTTTCTTCGATCTCGGACAGCAATTGAAAATTCAATCTCAGACTTCTTTGATTCTATTGGCTCAAATATTCCCAATGGACTAGATATCATCACTCCACGAGCTTATAGGCCTGATGGGCCTGAGATTGATCGAAAAAAATCGATTCAAGACATCATGAAACAGTTCGCGCCAAAATTAAAAGGGCGGAACTTGCAAGTAGTTTATTTTGATGATTTCGTATGGGAGTCTTGCCTTCCTCCGAACTGTAAAGCTGGGGGAGCATCAATTAAAAAAGCATCTCACTTCATTACACAAACTCTTGATTCCGTTAGCGATATAGCTTCAGCTCCAAGCAATCCTATGATGGCTTCGGATTATTTCGCCAAGATTCTTCAGAGCGCGCATGACCACAATCCTGTTCAAATCGTTATCGGTCCCGCGGGAATAGGTAAAACCACTTTTTGTGATGACCTGGCGATATTTATTAACGGCATGGAACGTAAGCGCGTCATCCTCCTTTCAGCAACCGATTTCCGTGAAATATCTAATACGGTTCCTATCGAATCGGTGAGCGATCTATACCGAGTTGCAGTGGCTAACGGGCTGATGGATGAGGAAAGTTCGATTGAAAGCCATAACTTTGAGATTAATCTTGCATGTGGAAATTTTGTTCTTTTGATAGACGGTTTTGATGAGCTGGAGTCTCATTTAGGCGATTCACTGAATTTTGATAAATTCATGAGTTCGTTATCAGATCTTGAAGAATGTTTCAGGCGAGTTTTGGTGGTCTTGACCGTTCGTGATTATGATGTAGACCGCTTTAAACAGTTCCGGCAAACGTCAATTTGCCGATTGAAGGGCTTTTCCGAGGAGGACACCGATCGCTATCTGAAAGAGCGACTTGTTTCGCCTCATAGAATTACTAATGCAAAGAGCTTGCTTGCTGCCTTTAATGAAGAAGGTGATCGATATACTACGATTCCTTTATACGCTTCATTGATATGTGACTATCTTGTCGAGGACGAACGAGACGCCGGGGCGAAAGAGGGCTTAGCTTCAGATACTGCTAAATTTTTTGCTAGTAATAAGCCCCTTGATTTATTGGTAAGAAAGATAGTGGATCGTGAAATTGCCAAGCAATCACTTGGTAAGATCCACCCAGACGATTTCTTTGATATTTTGATAGAAATCATAAGAGCGCCACAATTAACTATTACAAAAGGTGCTCTTCTTGAATACGTCAGTTCTTGTGGAGGCGATCCAGAAACGATTACCGCTAACAATTTCTTGCGCAACCCTTTTCTTCGATGGGAGAAAGAAACAATATCCTTCCGGTATGACTCGCTCACCTATTTTTTTAAATCTAGGTTGCTCGCCAGAAAAATCCAGGAAGGACAGTTTTCTGCAACACCATCAATCGAATTTTTGGCAGAATTTTGTCGAGGAGAGGGGCCTCTTTATGAAGAGATTAAGAGTGTTTTGCCCGCCGCAAAATATGCTAAGTCAACGCAAGCAAACGACTGGTTTCATGAGTTGATAAAGTATGGACAGCGAGAAACTGAGTCTAAATTACCTTGGCGCAAAGCCGTAAGTGCTTTTCTTTATTGGGCGCTCGAATCTGACGACGATAAAAAAGAAAGGTCTGCAACTATTAGTAGTTATTTCGGCGGGGATATTTGGGCAGGACTCTCTATTTACGGTCGTTTCTATCCCCTAAACTTGTGTGACATCACCGTTCGTGATGGACTTATAGAAAATTATACGAGCCTCATTACATGCGATTCTATTCCTGGAAAACAGGTCTTTTTTTCAACGAGTGTTGACTTCGACGAGAGCTCTCAGCCAGAAAAATTGGATCGCAGTCTTTTCGCAAACGATTGTAAATTTAGCTCTAGCTTGAAAACCTCATTTCAAGCTAGGGAGATGGCTGATCAAGCGGGATATGAAGTAGTTCGAGATAACATTTATAAAATATTGAAAGTCGGCTTCAGATCGAATCGGTTCTCTTGGAAAAGCAAGGACGTATATAAGAATGTGACGGTTGTCGGAAGGTTTTCTTTGGAGTCATATATTGATTCGCTAATCAAACAAGGCGTGTTGATTTCTGAGTCTGGGCGGGGAAGTTCCAGTATCGGCTATGTTGTCACGGAAGGTTGGCATTCTGACGCTCGAAAACTTGTGGAGGAAAAAAATCTTTCTCAACGCATGGCCGGTATTATTTCAAGTCTTCCGCAATTCAATAATTAAATTGAATATAAAGGCGATAATTTGCGACACGGGTCAATTGCATGCAATTGACCCGTCCCAACTTTCTCGATGCATCAATCAATTTCAATTATGAAATTTGGATCGAATTGGTCGTTTTCAATTCCTCCCGCGCGCGTCATGTAGCCGCAAGGATTGCAAAGTACACGACACTTCCCGATTCGATAATCAAACGAGTCATGTGTATGTCCATGAATCCAAATGTCACTTTGGCTGACAATATCATCTAAACGAGATGCATAGCTTGCCGATATTGGATCGTCAGAATATCTATCTGCTATAGATAAAATAGATGGTGCCATGTGTGTGATAACAACCGTTTTCCCAGAAAATGGTTCTGATATTTTGGCTTTAAGCCAAGATTTGTGAATAGAATGAAATTTAGCTGTATCTCCAGCTCGCAGTTTGCGATATCCCTTCGTGGCTAACCTAATTCTCTTATAGTCCACCATCACGGCTTCTGCTTCTCGCATAGCCCCTTGCCGATTATCATCCCCAAATAGACGAAAATCAGTCCACATCGTCGCACCTAAAAAACGAACGCTATTGAATATGAATTCGTTACAGTTTAAAAAGTGGACGTTCGTCGATTCAAGACAAGCTTCTTGTATTTCATATTGAGTATCTTCGATATTTTTTCCGTAACACTCGTGATTTCCATGCACATAGAGCACTGGTAATGCGGGAAAAGCCTTTGTGGCCCATGCAACGGCCTTCGCGCCGGCATCTATATCTCCTGCGAGAATGACCATATCTGGCCGGCTGATTGAAATATCGAATCGAGGAGCGCGTTCACGCCAAAGTTCGTGGTGAAGGTCAGAAAGAATTAGAAGGCGCATATAATTAGTCTATTCCTCTAGCGATCAAATAATCATTAAAAGATTGATTTCTTACGCCATGTTTTATGTAATTGTCTGACGCGCTGATTCTCAGGCGATTAGGGCTAAAATCTCTTTTCAATTTTTTTATGGTCGAAGTCGATAGTTCCTTAACGTTCGAAGTTGAACAATAGGTTCTATCTATTGTTTTCGATTGAAAAATATTGAAAACGGTAAGTTCTCTATACATACCACTGTTGGGATACGTGAGCACTTGATTAAACAATAGGTCAAGAATCTCTGCACCTTCCACATAATCTTCGGCTGCCACAAATAGTTTTTCGATGTAATGATGGAGGAATCTTTTATCAAAAATTTTAACGCCCTTAGATTCTGGATATGGCTCCTGATTTAATAATGCTAAAAAATTGCAGAAGTTTGTTGGCCAATCGGAAAGCAACTCAGCTGGCTTTTCTAAAATTTGAATTTTATCTAATAAGGAAAGAGCCATTCGCGAGCGTCCCTTTGGAATATGGATGCGTGCAGTGGTTTCGATAAACTTGATCAAAAATCTTAGAGATATATCTTTGAACGCGGTGTTTTCGATATGAAGTTGTCTCAAAGCCTTGGTTTGTTTGGAATACGCAGTTATCTCTAGTTGCTGGTGTAAAGTAACTAGCGATTTACTCGCTTGAACGCCATCTTGTTTTATTTTCGCGCCACAGCTGCAGATGAGAAGGCCGGGTCGCTTCCAGCTTAAATGTTTATTGCATGCGGAACAACGAGTGACCAACGCAATGCGGTGGGTTGGGCAGATGCTAACCAGATCTAAATCCCAAAATGCATGTATGTACCCATTTTCCTCAACACATGAAGGACAGATTCTCGGAGTTCGCAGATTCAACATCTTAGGCGCAACTGGTTGCGTCCTAAACATAGGGGGGCTGGTTTTGGTGAGCGAGCGATAAGACATAAATCCTAGTATGGATGGAGCTTTATCGAACCAACTAGCCAGTTCACCAGGATTGAAATTGACAAGAGAAGTAGTCGCATGAAAGTTCTTACACAAGGTAGCCAGTTTTAATGCATCTGGTAGCGCATTTAATTCTGCAGCGCGCAATGCCCAGCCCAATGCACTTTCACGAGGAAATGGATTCGGTCTTTCCAAGAATATCTCGCTCATATAACGGAACCTTGGGTGAATGGACTCGACTCTTTTGGCTTTGAACTAGCTCGATTACGTTTCTGCTTAACTGGCTCGATAGGTTTGCCGACATTCTTTGCACGAGACATCGAGTCGCGAGACGGCGTTGGATTAAAATCTTTACTGAAGGGACGAAATCCGTTTTCTGCCTGCTCGTAATGTGCGTTGCGATGAGCCTCGTCGAAGTCTTCTAAGGTTAAAGCGCCATAATTTTTTTGCGCTGCTGTATTCAAACATTCTCTAAAAATTTTTAGAACTAGACCGATGACGCCGCCACTAGCGCAGTACCAGCGAAAGGCGAGCTCATCACTGGATAAGTCTGGGAGTGCAATTGGTTCGAACGCTCGAGCGCATCCCACAAGCATTTGCTTGAACTCATCGCGCCCAGAAGCTGTCCCCCAATTAAATCTCCGCAAACGCAACGCTGCACTTGCTCGTCCTGCGAGTTGTTCATTAGCGTCAATTACACCTTTAGCCTCAGGCAATCCTGCAAAAATGATGCTTATCTGAGCCTCATCTGAAAGGTACTTGAATAAGTCGGCGACAGAATAGTTAACTTGGCCTCGATCAGACAAAAAATGCTGAAACTCATCCAGCATCAAAGCACGTACTTCACATCGCTTTAAGAGATTGATCAGTGCCTGCATTTGTTGCTGTTCGGTCTTATAACGAATTGCGGAAGGGGCACCGAGTTTTGCTATTAGTTGAGTCAATAATCCTTTTACGGTCGGCTTACTTGTGATCCTAATGCTCAAAACTGGTACATGCGTTTTTTCAGCCGTTCTATGAGGTGGCCATTTTTGTTCAACGATGTCGAGCAGTCTGCTTTTCCCGCACCGTGATTCACCAAGAAGAATAGCGATCTCAGGATCCGCATATCGTTTGGCTCTTGCGATAAGGGCGTCTATTCTCGCGAGAGCATGTCGGAAATGAGTATGCATATAAACATAGCTGTCGAGCTTCGCGTATAGAGTTGTGTAATCAATGGGAGTATCTGGCATGCTTTTAACCTGGTTTTTGACAGTGTTTTTCATTTTCTTCCTCTTGGAAAAAATTCCACATTTTCTTCGTGAGCGTTTGTGATGGATGGAAACCAACGATCGGATTCTTCTGAGGATGTGTCGAACGGATATATATGATCGTCCGTCGCTTGATCTGAAGTATTGCTTCGCTTTTCGCTGGCTTCTGACAGCCCATCGAGATCCCGCTTCGCTTTCGCACTGCGTGCTGTTTCGCCTTGATATCTCGCCACACGCGCCCGAGTACGTTTCTTTTGAGTAAAAATTTCCTCTTCTACAATTTGAGCGATTTTCTCTTTGGCTTCGGCCAAAGCAAAAATATCTTCTTTTTCAAGATTCTTGGCAGCGAATCTTTGGCAAAGCTGATGCTGCCAGCGTGAAAGGCCGTTGGCATACTCATGCCACTTCACTTTCGCAGGTACCTTAAAAACGTGACCTGTGTCGTGTTCCTCTATGTATATATGGCCGAGGTCATTTGGGTTGTATCTGCATTTCACTTTGGTAGAACCCTTCATGCGCGCAAGATAAAGCCCGCATTCATCGCTGTTATATTCAAGCGTCAGGTGTTCGATTCCATTCCGAGTTAGCGTTCGCTCGAATGGAACCGCAAGAGTGGCGTCGAGATCGGTTACGCAGGCGGGAACTGGAATCGGCATTCCAGTAATATGTTTGCGCCATCTGCTTGCTGGCGGTTCACCAATCGCAGTTTGTTTTTTCTGATGATAGAGGTCGACGATCCAGATATGGACAATTTCATGGAGTTTTTCTAGCGATATAACCGCATTGCCAAGCGAGTCGTATTCATCTTTTTCCACGATGTTAGAAAATGTCGTTCCTGGAAGGGTATGAAAAAGCCCGCGATTCATTGTCCCGTAGAGTCGCTCAATCTTTCCCTTGTAACGAGGTTTCGCACGCGGACAATACTGGATTGTTGTTCCAAATCGCTTCGCAAGATCTTCCAACGCGATGCTGTGAAAATCTGATCCGTTGTCGACAACCAGATTGGTGAACACGCCGTAGCAATCCCAGTTATTTTTGATATTGGGATACATCTCTTTGATGTAGGACTTAGAAAGTATGGCGTGGCGAAGGCAATACGAAACTGACAAATAACTAGGCGGTTCGAACGAAAGGTAATATCCCAAAATGCATCGGGTATCGTCATCAATGGCTATAGTCAAATAAGGCCGTCCCAAAGGCAGACCGCTTCGCCCATCCACAACAGTCAAATCGATCACGGTGTGATCGATTTCTACTCGATCGAGTGGTCGCTCTCCTCGAGAAAATCCTTGGACAGTTTCATATCTTCTCGCAGCATACGTCTGACCGAATCGAGCGCAACATATGTCGAACTCGCTATACGTCGATCTCAAGCGGCGCCAAAAGTATTCGATGCTTGGCATAGTGAATTTATTTTCGTTTGCCGGCGTCGATTTATTATGAGCAGCGATGTGTGTTGCCGCATGCAAGCGGGCATCACACATACTGAGTCGTTGCTGTGTCAAATACATGGTCTCAAGCGACCGATCAACTATTTCTTCAAGTTCATCGTGATATCGTCTAGTTCGGTTACCTCTTCTTTTCGTTTGGGGAAGCAAGGACGCTATATCATTTCGCCCGTTTTGATATCGACTGATCCATGCCTTAAACGTTGTAATAGACGGGGGCGTGCGATCATCGAGCTCTGCACTTACTTGATCGCTGCAGTTTTGCAGTGCTGTAGCCGATTTTGGTCCCCCGATCGCAGCATTGACGTAGGCAAACCGGCGTCGAGCTTCTGCACGGTCTGACTCTGACGCTGAACTCCAAACATCGAATTTTTTTCCGAGTTTTGTAGCCTGCATTGAATCCGCAATTTCCATTGCGTCAGGGAAGTATAAATTTCCTTTGCTTAACTCTGAATGGAGATCGCTTTCGCAGGCTTCTATGCTGCGACCGGTGAACACGTTATCCATTTTCCAAATACCGTCAGCAAACTGCTTTACCAATTTAAATCGTTCGCCGCTTCTGTTCACGATTGCATTGGGCAGAAAAAATGCTATAGCCATGAGGAATTCTCCTCTGATGTTGACGCAGATGGAGTTGTACTGATGACTGAAGTGGCTGACAACGCGTAGCGCCGGTCATACGAAAAATAGCCTTCGAGAAGAAGCCGACAGACGTCGAATACTGCATTCTCACCAAAAGTGCCGGACACGATATCTCGCCATTGTGGTGGCTTGCGTAAGAAAAAGCGGCGCAGCTGTTCTTTTCTAATGTCGGATACTGGATTGCGCCCTAATCGCAAGAGAATCTTGGCATCGGAGAACTGTGGTTCCTGACGGATTTCCAAATCAGTTACGACGAAATAATCGAAGCCTTGCATAAGCAAGACTGGCCGTATTGCATCGCCACGCTCTATCGCCTCACAGAGATCAGGATCTGTATGGGATTTAACTTCAATAAATGCTGCGCGACCGTTACCTAAGACGAATAGGTCGGGAAAATGTTTGTATGTTTTTCCGTTAAGGAAGTATGTGAGCGTGGCTGGTTGTTCTTTGAAACTAACGATGCGAGGATTAGCATCTAACCGAATAACGCAGTCTCTTTCGTTAAACGATTCCCAGTGGACCGAAGTATTGTTCCGGAATGATGGAAACTTGCCGGTTACACGCAAATTTGATCGACGGACGATTTTGCGTGCACGTTGACCTGGTTTCGCCCACTCGATGGTGAGATGTTGCGCGATGAACGCAGTTGTTTGTGTTGTGGACATACGATGTCACACGCCAATCTTCCCTGTATAAAGTAGATTTTTTAGACAGCAGAAATCCCGTCGACCAAAGCTTGACAGCTTTAATCTCTCCCTTTATATTGGAAGCGTTCGATGCAAAAGAACACTTCTTTAGATGACTCAAGCGTTAGCGCGCTTGGGTCATTTTGTTTTCAGAGGTCGTGATGGCAGTGCGATACTCCTTTCAATAGTTGATAGTTGTAGTTTTACCTTAAGCCTTGGCCATTTGATGCGGCTTCGCTCAAAATGACGATTTCTTCTTGCATGCCAGCGCTATGCATGTGGCGCTGATTGTTCCTTCTCCTTTTCTTGAGAATCGGCGACCGCGCCGTCTTCGACGATACCCGCCTGTTTGATAATCCAATTTGCTACTTCTTCGGTTAGGGCAAAAATACCTCTGCGTCCTGCAATTGGGAATATGTGTACCCCAATGTCGCCCCGCTGACGCGCTCTGTGAAATGCCGCATAGGTGTTGTAACCCAACGCTCGGTAGAGAGCAGATCCCTGCAATAACGGGCCATGTTCTACGTGCATTCGAGTTTTCAGATCCTGGATTTCCGCATTGGGTGTCATCTTGATTTCCATTGATGTGCGTGCATTTTTCCAAATGATGGATATTTTTTTTGATAAATTCTAGGTTTTAACAAACGATTTATAAAAAACCTAATGGGATCAGGGAGCGGTACGAAAAAGAAGCACTGGGCTGAAAAGGCGCGGATGTGGGCGTGGTACGACGAAGTGGCACGCCGCACTGATTGGAGTGATCATCGTCTGGATAAAGAATTTGCGAGAAAACCTGGTGTGTCTCTGACTCCAGATTTGCGGGCAAGGGTATTTGGAGCGATAAAAGGGAAAAATGCGCGGCAACCGACAGGTAATAAAGACTGGCGAAGCGCATCAGAGCTAGCGGCTGCGGTAGGCGCTCATCCATCGTTCGCTGGTACGGAAGAGTTATATCGCGCTGATATTTGGGATTTCCTTCAAGAGCATTTTGTTGAAGCTAAGGTTTTAGAGAATCGGACCGATGCCCTTCTCGAGCGCTATTCGTTAGTGCGAATCGACCCGCTGACCTCTGACGAATTTAGTACAACAGCGATGGAGCTCGGCCTGCCAGCCTTGTATAAGCGTTCACTTGCTTTGTCACTTCATAATTTGCCGCATCTTGATCAATTTTCCCTGCTTTGGAATTTGTATCTGGCCACGGAACAAGCGGTCGAATGGCAGATTCGAAAATTGCTAGAGTCGCAACTAGATCGATGGTTCGACAATTTTTTCTTTGAGAATTTTGCAGAGCGGGGGTATCACGTGGAGTTTTATATGGCTGCGATTGATGCAATGCTAAAGGTGCGCATAGATCCTAGTACGGAGGCTTCTTCTTTGCTTTATTTGGGCCAATTAAGTAGACAGCTTGTACTCCCATCGAATCGGAGCTTGTGATTGCGCCGCAATAAAATTGCGGCGCAGGAAAAAAAAGACCGACTTATGTCGGTCTTAGCTCCTATTTAAAAACCCAAGACTGTAACGAAGTCGTGGCGGAGTCTATCATTCTTAAAATTCCGCGCAGAGGGGCACAATCGGGATAATTCTCAACGAGAATTATCTTCACTCTTGCAATATTTTTTATATGAGTAGGCCGGGTGTGCTGATCCATCTTTTCCGCTAATGAGTGCTCTAGACCGCCGTAATAAAGATTAGCAAATTTTTCTTGAGACAGTTCTTCCTCACTCGTATACTCACGTTGAACCCATTCATCCAAAGTGCTACGTACACTGTTCAATTTGTTGTAAACACTTTTACGTTTGTACGTCACGGCCAGAACTGATTTCAGCAGTGTGCCGACGTCAGTGTGCTTTTCAATTGGCATTTTTGCTGCGGGTCGTCGTTGAGGACCAACAAAGGTTTGATTGTATTCGACGCTATTTCTTGTGCCAGTGGATAGTTTTGGCACCGTGCGAACAGTATTTTCTTTCCCCAAGTGAGCCAATTTGCCTGGACTATAAAACCATACAGATCCATCTGAATTATCGATCCATGTATCTCTAATTGGATTCGCATGTAATTGATTTAGGTTTGAGACCAATGGACCTAAAGGGATACCTTTTTCATTGTGAGAAAAGAGGTACAAACGACTATTTCCGGTTGGGTTATACATGCCAGGCCAATTTGGCTTGGCAATCGAGAATTGGTTTTTATTAGCCCATGAAGTGCGTTCGGACGATTGACCTAAGGCTGCAGGCTCATACGGCTCATCAGCAGTTAGATAGCGTTTTGTTTTTCTGTCGTACCAGATGCTGGAATGATCCATTGCTGGGATGGTCTTCCCATTTGCCGCTTTAGGCAATGCCCGTGCATATGACACACATGGAACTAATTTTGTCGCATCAATAAATTGCATTGTTAATGCCGCCGTCTTTGCATACCCTTGCGCATCTACCTTCGAGCTTGCAAGATGTTTGTTTGCTAGATGATCTGGGGCCTCTAAACGAAAGCGAGATAATCCACGATTCAAAAATAAATGAGCCGGCTTAATTAATGCGGATATCGGTTCTGATATTTGTATTTGCAGCGTCTCATGCCCTCTTAGCTGAGTTTTTTTATCTAGCCAATAGGCCGTAATAAAAATACTGAAACTTGGCTGCGACTGCTGAATGGAGTTTCTAGCGTGTTTGAAATTTGAATATCCAGCTGCGCGCGAGATTTCATCTAATGCTGCTGTATGTTTAATGCCGCGCTCAGTTTTAACTTCTTTTGCGAGTCGTTTGATTCCATCGATTGTCGACGGATGTATGGATGTATTTGACATGACAATGCTCCTGACTTTTGGCGAAGCGTCACCCGTCTACCGGTTCTGAGTCAACAGATTGGCATAAAAATATGAGGAAATAGAGACAGTGCTGTCAACAGCTTTGCTACGACGGGTGGCTGGCTTCTATCTAAGCCAGTAATAATTATGCCATTTATTATCTGGTTTGTAATTTAAAGCGGTGTTGTTGTTATTTTGGTCGAAACGAGTAGCGACGTTGAGGTGTCGCCACAGCTATACGTTCATACGAATGCTTACCGAACCACATAGTAGTGGACAAGTATTCGAATTAAATAAGTCAGGGCTATGTTAGGAATAATATGGCGCCTCACACCATCAGCCAAAGGTGCAGTACTTTAATATCGCCCGGCGATGCTTTTGTTTCTGGATATGTCCAGCTCCGCTCGTGAACCGTGATATGAGAAGGATTATTAGACGATGACAAAGAGAAAGCCGTTGGTCCAACTTTAAGATTGTAGGTCTGCTTTTTCCCTGGGAGGGCAAGGTGTTTGGTAAGTGGCTGCGGTAAGTTTTTATTTTTTTGATTCACGTAACCGAGCATGAGAGCCTGCGGCATTGCCCAGGCGTATGTTCCATCGACAAAGCGGATAAGGCCATCAGAGCAATACGTCCCCATGGTTCGAGCGGCGTCGATTACTTTGGCTTCTATAAACAGGCAACCATTTAGCGCGCTCATACCCGGTGGTGTATAAGCTCGACGGAAAGTTAGGTCTGGGCGAAAGTTCAACGCTTTGCCGCGATAGTCGAATGCACCGTGATAGCTGTTGAATTCAGGTACCGGCTGGAGCAGCTTAGCGAAATCAAACAGCAATTCGCGATTGTTCGTCCAGATGTCGTCGAATACCATCACGAGCGCGCTGGAGATGTCATCCTCTAAGCCTTTGCTGAAGTCGATCTTGTGGCAATTAAATCGCTTTACCGACTCGGTCCAAGCCAGCCGCAGTGCGTTCTCAACTAGGAGTAATTCTAGATCGGTAAAACCCCGATAGGGCATCCCTTGATACGCAGACGGCCGTTTCGTGAATGTACCAGCCATGGCGTCAGACGGGACGGGCAGACGCTAATGCGTCGCCATATTCGCGAATGATGGTAAGCGCGCATAGATGCGCCCGTGATGGAGTCCAGTAGCGATATTGGGCAAGCAAACCTATGCCGATGTGGTAGGGTGGATCGGCCAATAAAATCCCGCTAGCGCCTTGATTGTCGGCAAGCTCTCGTAGCCAGCGCTTATCCCAGGCTGTCGGCGTATACCCATTGCAGATTACATCGAGAAAAGCCCATGAGCCAGTAACGGGAGAATGGACCTTCACCGCAACGCTGACGCCGACAAGATTCAATAACGATTTAAGGTGTTCCTCGAGTGCTGATCTAAACACTTCGATTTCAGTTGCATCAGGCGTTTGCTCAGCACGCTCAGAGGTTGCCAGATATGGCAATGATACTGAAAGGGTATCCGCAATCACGCCTTGGAATTCCAACTCGATACCGTATAAACCGAAGATAAAGTGGTCAACCTTTGACCAAGGCATTTCTCCCTGCGCGATCGCGTGGGATAGGCGTTTCGCCAGATCAACGGCGTTCGCATCCAGCGTCTCGAAAGGAATTAGCGGGAAGTCATCCACATCTTCCTTTTGAAGTGAGTCGCGTTCTACTCCGAATTGAGCGCTGGTCATTAGCACGTAATATCGGAATAGTTTACTGTAGGTAAGTATGTGGAGATAGCACGCAAGTGCGTAAGAGTTTCCCGCCTCGAAGCCGTACATCGAATAGCCGCTGAATGATTCTGAGTAGGCGATTGCCTGCTTAGAAATTAAGCCGATCCCATTATCTGGCGATTCCGGAATAGAAACGGGAATGACTACGAGCGGGCCGCGGTAGATAGCTATGTCGCGCGGACGATGCACCGTCTGGCGCTCAAATAACGGCAAGGCGTCAGCGTCGTTTATAGCGAATCGTGGCGACCATTCGCGGCGTAGATCAATCATGCCGATCATTTTGCTGGCGTCCTTTGCGTCGCCACCTTTTTCAAACAACTGATAGCCTTCGCCACTGCGTAAGTTGTGCAAGGACATGTAATCCTTGATTCGCATAGTTTTGAGCGCGGTGATGTGCTCCATCACCGCCGCATCCATATTCGTTCCGCGGAATAGTGTCTTAAGCAAGTATGGTTTCGCTTTGAGCATCGACAGTTCGATTGGCTGTGCACTTTTCTCGTCAATACGGATTCGACCGCGCCCATTCAAAGGCTTTTCGAGCTCCACGCTGACGAATTGGAAAATGTCGTGATCACCTGGCACTTCATTGCGCGCAAAAAACAAGCACCAAGGGGCGCTGACGTTTGGCCAGACGTTTTCTTTACGCACTGCGGCGCCATTGAGTACTCCCGTTACCCTGACACTCGAGAACAGGGCATGACGCGCGCGCGCGCCCACATTCGCCTGCTTGAACAGAAGACGTGCGTGTAGTGCCAGTGCAATGATGGCGCCGTCGGCAGCCCACTCCATTGAGCGCCACACAAATGGGAGATCCGGTACGCCATCGGGGTTCTCGTAACCAGCGGCAATTGCTTCGAGCTCGGCGTGTTGCTCATTTTCGTCTGCACGGGCGCGAGCAACTTCTCGAATGATCCCATGGAACTGCTTGGCGACCGTTTTTGCCTCGACGTTACTGCTCAATCCCGACCAAGGTGGATTGCCAATGACTATGTCATATTGTTTACGATGTTCGTTGCCAATAGCTGGCCCGAGACTCCCCAAGACATAAGGATTGTCATCGGACTCATTTGGTAGCCGCGCATGAGTTAATACTGTCTTGAGCGTGGCTTTGTCCGAAGTGCCGAAGAGAGGTTCAAATGGCAGGCCGTTGAAATCGGTCGGGTTCGGATCGAGTTCGATCGCGGTGAGATAGAGGCCCAAGGCGGCAAGCTTCAAAGCCGACGCATTGATGTCGAATCCCCGGATCTGTCCGTTCAATATATTACGGATTTCGCGCCGTGTCGGCCTGCGGCTGTTTCTCTCCCATAACTGTGCGACAAGTTTGCGGAAGCCCAGTGTGAGAAAGACACCGCCACCTGCCGCAGGATCGAGTAGTCTAGCCTGATGGCGCCGCTCTACATCAAGTCCAGCAAAGGCTTCTTCAATCATGAACTCCGCGATGTGGCGCGGCGTGTAATGCATACTTTCTTTCTTCGCCTTATGTCCAATATGACGATGGGCATAGCGCTCGTATACTTCGCTGAGCAAACCGACCGGAACGTGCGCGAAGTCTAAGTCCTGCCACTGCGACTCGAACGTCAGCTGGTTCCCAGGTGAGCGGTGGATAATGTTCGAAAGCACATTGAAGACGCTGTCGTCTTCTTCAGTCAAATGCGTGAAATAGGCCGGGTAGCATTTTTCTGCAAGTGGCAGTAGCTCGCCGTTGAATGCTTTATCTAACCATTTGCATGTTTGCGAAGCGTTGGTTGATGACGCGAAACATTTTTCGGGTTCATCTTTCAGTTCTGGAAAGGCCTCGGCCGTCATGATCCCCCGATCGATCAGGAACCGAGCGAACAGTGCGCGACCAATCAGCGCCAACACATCGTCGTGTCGTCCTTCCAGGGCAGGAATCTTGAACAAGGCATCGGCTGCCTCGGTCAGCAATCGGAAGAGCAGGTCGTGCACGGCAGCACGCTTCGCCGTGTTGCGACCCGGCAAACCGTCGATTGTTTCGGCGACAAGGTCTTGCACAAGAGAGCGAGGACTATTTTGCTGCGTCTCCCAGACGATACTGTTATCGAACGATTTTTTCAGCAAGACGGGGTGTAGCACTACACGGCCGTGTTCAAGAATCGCCAAATAGGCTGGGTCGCCACGCAACGTCAAGACGTGAAGCGTGCTTGCAATCCCGGCGCGTGTCGTTTCCGAATGATTGGCAAGCCCCCGGCCGTCAATAACATAGAGGAGTGGCTGGCCTTCGAACTCAATGACGGCTTGTGGCCGAAGCATGGGCGCACGTCCGTCTTGACGCCTGACCGGCTCTATCAAGTCGAGATATTGGATACTGGACGCAGTAGGCGTTGCTAGCCAGCGGATATGCGATTCTGCCGCGCCTAGCGTCAGCAAATCGCTTGCAGTCAACGACGGCTTATTCATGGAGAAGATTCATGGCGGTCAATTGAGGCGTTACGCTCGCAACTATCATCCCCCCACCTTTTTCCGGGAAGGCGCGGCCAACGTCGGGCCAAAATTGAGTTCGGGTGAGGCGGATGTGTAGGGGTTTTCGAATTTTTTCTTTAAGTGGCTGTCGACCCGTTCGAAGATTGGCCCCAACGCGATGACGACGCCTTCGTTAACCTGCATGTGCGCATTAGCAAGATAAATTGCCGACGGCGGCTCCACGAGCAGTACGAGCCTGGCATCCTGATTGATGGTTTTGGGTCCTGAAAGCTCGTTTCTGACTAGACCGACGATTGCCGCAAGCGCATCACGGTGAATCTTAAATTTGGCTTCCATATGGTGAACGACGGCGAGAATCAGTAGGTCCGAACGCGTATACTCCCGCGCCACGCCGGGCGCCGCCTCTTGTTCCGCGTAGCCTGGAAGCTTTTGTAGCAATCCACGAACCTGATTCCGAGTGTATCCAGTGACCTTGCAGATGTCCGCCGAAGTGATTAAAAAAGAAGCCATACTGCGTACAATATACGCAGTACTAAGTTAAGTCAACGCATAACTATGTTGATAGTACGTAGAAGTGTGTTAAATAAACGCATCACTGTGTTTTTTATACGCATCACTGCGTATGATGCACACAGATTAGTAATTTTGTTAAGTTCTAATTCATAATGTCCAGCAATCTAGGGGGGATATTTGCTCAGGAAATAAACGATGCGATCTTTATTTGATCTTTTGGTAGTTGTGAGGCTGTCCTGATATATATCTCAGTATTTGATTGATGGGTGATAGCTTCAATTGCGCGACGATTGCATATCATTCTAATTGCATGCAAATTGGTTCATGATGATTTATATCCAACGCTACCCGCGTTTAGAAATAATCTTCCTTAAAAATGAGTAGAAAATATGATCGGGCTCTATGTTGGTGCAGTTTGTCGAAGTCGTTGAAGTGAAATGCAAATAATTTGGCTCTTGTGGTGCCCATCGGTACACTTTCATTGGTTGGTTAGCACAGCTCTTCGACTAAAATAAATCAAAAAATATGCAAAAAAGAACCGTAGCGGTCATCGGAAGTTTTAGACAATTTCATTCTGAAATTCAAACAGTTTGCAGCTATTTAATAGATCGTGATATTGAAGTGACCTCTCCTACGGGGAAACGATTGATCCAGGAGGGAATTCAATTTGTACGATTTGAAACTGATAATGTTGACTTCAGTGATGCTCATATTCAGTCCATAGCTCTTCATAGAATACTTCGCGCAGATATGGTCTACGTAATCGCGCCACAAGGATACGTTGGTAAAACTACGTGTTATGAAATAGGTCGAGTCATTCAAGGAAGAGTCCCCTTATATTTTTCAGAGCCACCTAAGGATCTTCCAATCAAAGTTCATTCTGAATTTGTCTTAACTTTGACAAATCTTGCCGCTCATTTGGCAGATCAAGCATGGCAACCTAGCTGGCTGTATCTGAGCGATCAGGGGCCGATCGGAAGTCTGGAACGTAATTTAATTGACGGCATATATCAGGATGACTGAATTAGTAGGAAATTCTCGCAGTAACCGCCGAATTGTCATTATTGGCAGCATGGGCGTCTTTGGGAAAATGGTCGAGCTTTCGACTATGTTGGGCTCGTTAGACATTCCTGTGGTTATTCCCGAAGAAGAAAACGAAGTAATTCAGCAATTGAATCTTTTTGATTTTGAGGAGTTCAAGCGCAATGTCTCATTTGCTTACCTGCGAAAAATCAGGGATCCCCGTACATATGCAGTCTTGGCTGTAAATCTCGATAGGCACAACATTTTTGATTACATCGGACCTAATACTTTTGCGGAGTTAGCAGTTGCTTTCGCGCAATCTAAAAAAATGTATCTCTATCAGGCGATGCCTGAGGCATATGTAGATGAGTTATCTGCTTGGCAGGCAATTGAACTTCAAGGCAGTCTTGATCGCTTAATTGAAGACTTTCGACGAGATTGTATGCAGGAGGATACTCAGCTTAAGCTTCAAATTGATTGGACTTCGATTGAATCTTGAAAACGCACCTGGTCGACTTAAATGCCTTTTTCTACATTTCTTCGATATTCACTTTCTAAAAGAAAAGGGTCGAAGCGTTGAACTGCTAGCATTCAAAACTGAAATGCGACGGGCAACTCGCCTAGCTGTGGCGAGCGCTGCACACGTATTGATTCCTGCCGCTTCATATTTTGAATCTCCAATGTGCAGTACGATTATTGACGAGCTTGCAGAACTTCAAGATATCGGAGTTATAGAGCTTGTGGGCAGTTCTCTGAACGTAGAAGAGTTTATCCGTGAACGTTCCGATACAAAATATTATTCCGGAAATAGTATTCAAGGAAGAGCCTACCGCGAAGCTCTCCGACGAGACATTCAATTACCTTACGTTAGACGACAGGCTCAAACAACTATAGATATAGTAAGTAGATGGAATGAACTTGTTCAAACGGATGAACTGCCTAAATTGCTCAGTGCTAGAGCATTAATTTTGCCGGTAGGTTTCGAGAATAAATTGGAAACGGTCCCAGAAAAATTAGGAGCTGCGGCATTTGTGTCTGACCACGTTTTCCCAATTTTAAATATCGCAGGACAGAGTCATAATCTTCTCTGCTCACGTATCCGGGATGTTATTAATGAAGCATATTTTCAGAGTTATATTGAAGAGTTTGGTGCCGGCGTTGTAACAGATCTTTCTTATTTATCTAGCAGTCGAATTCCTTCAGCCGGTCCGAATCTCTCCTTCCGGCAGATGATTCAATATGTATCTCGGAAAGGCATGATGGGTATCCTTGATCGTGCGGAAGCTAAAAATTTGTTCGCGTTAGGGGATGAAATTGACTGGCAAATACAGTTATCGAAATTTACAACTTTTATAGGTAGCAATAAATTGAACGTGGCTTCCATACAAGATGAAAAATTACAAAAGTCTATTCTTTGTATTACTGTGGCGCAGCCTGAATTGGATGCTGTAACCGAACATTTAACAAAGCAATATGGAAAGCCAAAGGTTCATAGGCGGGAAAGTGGGACTTTTATTTGGCTTTTCGTTGATCAAAATAGCGGATCCGCCTGGTATGTTGCGAAAGCGCCATTTCAAGGAGAAACAGAAATGGCCAGTTTTGCATCGCAGTTAAATTCGGAGTTAAAACCAGCGCTTATTTTTATGGTCGGAATGTGCATGGCAATACCAGGAGGAAAGTTAAAAATAGGCGACGTGTTTATACCAAACGAGGTTACGTTTTTTGATCATCGTAGGGAGACAACTGAGAAAGTTCAGGTTCGACCGCATGGGCAGAGAACCGCAAACGGGCTTTATAGCCTTGCTGAACTTGTAGCAAGTACACACTTTAAAAGTGGATCCAATTTCGCGTTAGTTTTGAGTAAAGGTTTGGCGTCTGCCACTGTAAAAATTGAAAATCCACAAAGTGATTTGATTAAATATATCAAAGATCATTATCCCGACGTGATTGCCTACGACATGGAAGGCGCGGGTTTTTACAATGCTTTAAGAGACCATGGAAATTGCTTGTGGATCAAAGCAGTAGCGGATAACGGTGAGGCACAGGGTGGCGATCCAAAAGGACAAGAAGCAAAAGCCGCCTCTCAGGCCATTGTTACTGCGAATGCGATAATTGTTGCAGAGAAAATCGCACTTCAATTTATATCCTAGTTCTCTTAGGATCTGATGCCGACGGAATATTGATTCGCTCGCATTCACCGATTTGGTGTCCCTCGAATTACAGTTAGACGTTATCTACGGGCTGAAACGGTCGAGCCAGCTTACGCTGACCGACGCTCCCGACTTCTCGCCGATTACTTTTGATGACCAGTTTTCTATATGGCTGTTTGATTAGGTGCTATAACTTGGCCGCACTGTCGGCATCAGAAAATCCTAGCAGTCTGGCGAAAGATTTGCTGTATTCATCTCGCATCAGCGCTTTTGGGAAAGTTCATCGGGACTGATTCTAATCAAACATCCTGCTTTATGCGAGGAGAAGGAATTCTGATTTTCCGATTTGATCACAGTGTTTTGCAACCACGCTTAAGCCAAGTTTTAAACTGAATATCGCTATAGGGTTCTTTAGAGGCGAGCTTATTCCCGTAAAAAGGCAGGCTTATGCCCCCACAAAGCCAGCCTTATGCCAAATCCCACAAGCAATTTCCAATACAGTGAAATTCGGTTTTAGGGCATAAACACATGTGTTTATCTGATGTGCCACTTTCACTATCAATCATAAGTGCTTAATTCTTAGGGTTATTTAACAAAGGTGTTGCGTCAACGTAATGCGCTAAGTCATTGACTTCATTGAAAAAATTACTGTTTTTACCCCTGAATTTCGCTTGACCGGGTTTGGTGCATCCTCTAAAGTGGGTGATAGTGTGAAAAAGTGTTTATTTGTGGGTATTTTTAACCGCAAACAAAACCAAAATCACCATGCAACGCATACTAAAAAAGGATTTCAGGGTGTTTCAAGGCGCGTCTTCTCTCAATCTCGATGCTAAAGGCCGGATGACTATTCCAGCCCGGCATCGTGACGCATTGCTTTTGCAGTGTGAGGGTCGCATCACCCTGACCAAACACCCCGATGGTTGTTTGCTTCTCTTTCCGCGTCCCGTCTGGGAAATGCGCCGCGAAGAGATCGCCAAATGGCCGATTTCCGCGCGTGCCTGGCAACGCATCTTTCTTGGCAATGCCTCCGATGTCGATGTCGACAGCGCTGGTCGCATCCTGATCGCTCCCGAGTTGCGTACTGCAGCTGGCTTGACGCGTGACGTAATGATGATGGGCATGGGCAGTCATTTCGAAATCTGGGATGCGGCCAAGCTGGGTGAGAGCGAGTCGAATGCGATCGCTGCGGGCATGCCCGATGCATTAAACGATTTTTCTTTCTGACGCCGTGATGAATGTAGAAACGGTGCAGCAATACCAGCACCGGACCGTGCTGCTGGATGAGGCGGTGGACGCGTTGGCGCTGGAAGGTGATCGCGCGGATGGTATTTACATTGACGGTACCTTCGGGCGTGGTGGTCATAGTCGTTTGATCCTGCAGCACCTGGGTGCTGGTGGCCGCTTGCTGGCATTCGACAAGGACACGCAGGCGATTGCGAATGCAGCGACGATAGCCGATGCGCGCTTCGAGATTGTGCACGACAGTTTTGCAACCTTGGGTGAAGCACTTGCAACGCGCAGTATCCCGCAGGTGAATGGCGTGTTGCTGGACTTGGGAATTTCGTCACCACAGGTTGATGATGCTACGCGAGGCTTCAGCTTTCGCGCAGATGGGCCGCTGGACATGCGCATGGATACCACGCGCGGCATCTCGGCAGCGGAATGGCTGGCAACGGAAACCGAACAAAAAATCGAGAAAGTGATACGCGAATATGGGGAAGAACGGTTTGCTTTTCAGATTGCAAAGGCGATTGCTGCTCGCAGGGCAGTCGAACCAATTTCAAGCACACGACAGCTTGCCGCGATCGTGGCAAACGCCGTCAAAACCCGCGAGAAAGGCAAGGACCCGGCCACTCGCACCTTTCAGGCTATCCGGATTTTCATCAATCAAGAGCTTGAAGAACTCGAGATAGTTTTAAACGAAGCGTATCGACACTTGGCCCCGCACGGGAGAATGGTTGTGATCAGCTTTCATTCACTGGAAGACCGCATCGTCAAGCAGTTCATGGCAGGCAAAGCCAATGTGCCGCAGCCGGACCGTCGCCTGCCGATTCGTGCAGTCGATCTGCCACAGCCAGAGATGAAATTGATCGCGCGTATCAAGCCATCAGCAGAAGAAGTCAGTGCCAATCCCCGTTCCCGTTCTGCCGTCATGCGCGTCGCTGAGCGACTGCCGACTGCCGGAGTATTGCAATGAGCGGCCGCATCAGCTTTCTAATCACTTGCATCCTGGTGGTGTGTGCCTTGTCGGTGGTCAATGCACACTATCAATTCCGCCGTTTGTTCATTGAACTAGAGCGTGCGCAGGCGCAGGCGCGTCAACTTGATATCGAGTGGGCGCAGTTGCAGCTCGATCAATCGACGCTCGGCAAGCATTCCCGTATCGAACTCAATGCGCGCCGCGATTTACGCATGGTGTCGGTGTCGCCAGCCAGTACGCAGTATCTGACGACGGGGGATAAATGACCCGCGGCACGTCACGTAACTCTCGCACCGCTGCTGGCAAAGGCGTGCCTTTTGTTGCCAGCCCGGTGCTGGCAACAAAACTGCCTGCGTGGCGTTCACGTGTCGTGTTGTTTCTGATCTTCGCTGCATTCTTGACGTTGGCTGGTCGAGCCTTGTGGCTGCAGGGGATGTCGACTGACTTCCTGCAAAAGCAGGGCGCGTCGCGCTATGCGCGCACGCTGGAATTGCCTGCGACGCGCGGCAAGATTACGGATCGTAATGGCCAGGTATTGGCATCGTCGATTCCTGTGCGCGCAGTGTGGGCGATTCCCGATGATGTGTTGCAGGCACCAAAAGAAAAACTCCAGACACTGGCCAAATTGCTGAATATGACTGAGCGCGATTTGCGTCGCAAGCTGGATTCGGATCGTGGGTTTGTCTATTTGAAGCGCCAGGTAGAACTCGAGACCGTAGACAAGATACTCAAGCTTGGTATCGCCGGCATCGATACGCGCAAGGAATACAAACGTTACTACCCTGAAGGCGAAGTGATGGCACATGTCGTCGGCTTCACCAATGTCGAAGACAAGGGGCAGGAAGGCATGGAGCTGGCATTCCAGAAAACCCTGGTCGGCGTTACCGGCAATCGCCGCGTTATCAAGGACAGGCTGGGCCGCATCGTCGAAGATATTGAATCGGTGCGCGAGCCGCACGATGGCAAGGATTTGACTTTGTCGATGGACAGCAAGATTCAGTACATCGCGTTTTCAGCATTGAAAGAAGCGGTCGAGTTGCACAAGGCAAAAGCTGGCGGGATAGTCGTACTCGATGCGAAAACTGGAGAGGTACTTGCACTGGCCAATTTGCCGACTTACAACCCGAACAATCGTTCTGTGTTGACGGGCGCGCAATTGCGCAACCGTGTATTGACCGATACGTTTGAACCCGGTTCTACGCTCAAGCCTATTACGATTGCATTGGCGCTGGATAACAAGTACATCACGCCAAACACAATGATACAAACCGCCCCCGGCAAGCTGAAGATCGGTACTGCTACGATCGGCGATGCACATGCAGGTGGCTTGATGTCCGTTGCGCAGGTGATTGAAAAATCGTCCAACGTAGGTACAGCAAAAATCGCGTTGCAGATGGAACCGCATGAGATGTGGGACATCTTTACGTCGGTCGGCTTCGGTCAACAGCCGAAAGTCGGTTTCCCGGGCGCGGTCGCTGGTCGTGTTCGTCCGTATAAATCATGGCGTCCAATTGAGCAGGCCACCATGAGTTACGGTCACGGTATTTCCGTATCGTTGATACAGATCGCGCATGCTTACATGATCTTTGCGCGCGATGGCGAGATGATTCCATTGACCTTTCAGCGCTCTACCGATCAACCGATTGCGCAGCGCGTGATCAGCGAAAAAACCGCACGCGCAACGCGTGGCATGCTGGAAATGGCTGCCGGCCCGACCGGGACCGCGCCACAAGCGCAGGTGCCAGGCTATCGGGTCGCCGGCAAAACCGGCACCGCATACAAGATTGAAAAAGGTCAATACGTTAAAAAATACGTATCGTCATTTGTCGGCTTCGCTCCGGTGTCTGATCCACGCATCATCGTTGCGGTGATGATCGATGAGCCATCGGCCGGCAAGCATTATGGCGGTCAGGTCGCTGCGCCTATTTTTTCTACCGTTACTGCGAATGCGCTGCGCGCAATGAACGTCGCGCCCGATTCCAGTGTCACCAACATCATCATTCCGGCCGACGCCGCTCTGGAGAACATGTAATGTCCTCCTTGCTCAATATTCAGGAAATTCACGATTGGCTGCAGGCGACTGCGCCAAATGCAGAGCTCACTTCTGATTCGCGTAGTGTGCGTGCTGGCGATGTCTTCATCGCCTATCCCGGTGATGACGCAGATGGTCGGGCGTTCATCATCGATGCGATTGAACGCGGTGCCGGCGCGGTAGTATATGAAACTGCCGATTGCAACTGGCGCCCAGAATGGGATGTGCCGCATCTGGCGATCGATAATCTGAAGGCACACGCTGGCGATATCGCCGCGCATTTTTACGGCCATCCAGATACTGCCATGTCGACCATCGCGGTGACGGGTACCAATGGCAAAACCTCATGTTCGCAATGGCTGGGGCATGCCTTGTCACGTTTGGGTGAGCCGACTGCTGTGGTCGGCACGCTGGGTGTTGGCGTATTCCGTAATGGTGCGGCAGGCAATTTGACTGCGACCGGTTACACCACGCCGGACCCAGTGTTGCTGCAACGTACGCTGGCAGAAATGCACAAACTTGGCGCGACAACATTGGCGATAGAAGCGTCGTCTATTGGTTTGCATCAAGGACGTTTGTCAGGCATGCATTTCGACATCGCGCTGTTTACCAATTTCACACGTGATCACCTCGATTATCACGGCGATATGGCGGCTTATGAAGAGGCGAAAAATATTCTGTTCGATTGGTCTGGTTTGCGTTACGCGATCATCAATCTGGACGACGCAATGGGTTTGCGTCTGGTGGCACGTATCAAGCGTAATAACCCTGATACGGCTATCCTTGGTTACACCCTGACTAATAACGAATTTGCAGGCCTGGAAGTTTTGCGTGCGACCGACATTCGCAGCACGCAAAACGGTACCTCATTCCAGTTTGCCAGCAGCTTTGGTAGTACGCATGTCAAAACACAACTGGTTGGTCAGTTCAACATCAGCAATGTGTTGGCCGTTATCGGCGCGATGCTGGCAAAAGGGATTGACTGGGGCAAGGCGCTGGCAGCGGTAGAAATGCTGACGGCGGTGCCTGGTCGCATGCAGCAACTGGGCGGTGGCGAAGCGCCATTGGTCGTCATCGATTACGCGCATACGCCGGACGCGCTGGAAAAAGCCTTATCCTCGTTACGCGATGTCGCGACCGAGCGCGGCGGCGAATTGTGGTGCGTATTCGGTTGCGGCGGCAATCGCGATGCTGGCAAGCGGCCGCAAATGGGCAAGGCTGCAACGGTCGCCGATCACATCATCGTGACCAGCGACAATCCGCGTTACGAAGAACCTGCCGACATCATCACGCAAATCGTAAGCGGCATTGGCGTTACAAAAAATGCACCGCACATCATCGAAGATCGCGCTACAGCAATTTTGTGGGCGGGCAAACATGCGGCCAAACAGGACGTCATTTTGCTGGCAGGCAAAGGTCACGAAGCGTATCAAGAAATTAAAGGCAAGAAACAGATTTTCCTTGACGCCGACCATGCTGCATTGGCTTTATCGGCTCGTGTGATGCAGGGAGTGAGCTAATGAAATCGACATTAGCCACCTTGCAAGCAGCAGTCAGCAAATCGACGATGACGATGGATGCATCGTTCGACGGCGTTTCTACTGATAGCCGCAACGTTGCAGCCGGCAATCTGTTCGTCGCCTTGCGCGGCGATCGCTTCGATGCGCATGAATTCCTGGATCAAGTTGCAGATCGCAAAGTCGCTGCAGTCGTTGTGGAAAAAATGCCAGCTGATTTGAAGGTGCCTGCGTTGGTAGTGACTGACACGCGCATTGCATTAGGCCAAATCGCTCACTACTGGCGTCAGCAATTCACACTTCCTTTGATAGGCATTACCGGCAGCAATGGCAAGACTACCGTCAAGGAAATGATCGCCGCGATACTCGAGGTGGCTTGCGGCACTGATCAATATCTGGCGACGCGTGGCAACTTCAACAATGATATCGGCGTGCCTTTGACCTTGCTGCGTTTGAATTCGGCTTGCAAGGCTGCGGTGATTGAACTCGGCATGAATCACCCTGGCGAAATCGCAGTGTTGTCAGCCATTGCGCAACCGACGGTCGGCCTGGTCAATAACGCGCAGCGCGAACATCAGGAATTCATGGAAAGCGTGGAGGCCGTTGCACGCGAAAACGGCGCGGTGTTCGCGCATCTGCCAGCAGATGGCATCGCAGTTTTCCCGGCTGACGATACTTACACCAATCTGTGGCGTGAATATACAGGACTACGCAAAACCCTGACCTTCGGTTTTTCGGATGATGCAGATGTGCGTTGCACATACAAGGCTGGCGATTTCGGCAGCGAAATGCTGGTTACCAGTGGTCGCCAGAAATTTTCCATCGCTTTGGCAGCGGCCGGCGTACATAACGTACGCAATGCATTGGCCGCCATTGCATGCACCTTGGCAATCGGTATTGCGCAAGATGCGATTGTGCGCGGCTTGCAGGTGTTCGCTCCCGTCAATGGCCGCTTGCAGCGCAAAATCGCGACTAGCGGTGCATTGGTTATTGACGACACCTATAACGCCAATCCGGATTCGGTACGTGCTGCGATTGACGTACTGGCGCAAGCCGCTGCGCCACGCATCCTGGTGCTTGGCGATATGGGTGAAGTTGGCAATGACGGCCGCCAATACCATGAAGAAATAGGCGCATACGCACGCGCGAACGGCATAGAACATGTGCTCACTCTGGGCGAACTGGCGACTTATACCGCCAGTGCTTTTGGTGCGGGTGCAAAACATTACGAGAATCTGGAAACCTTGAACCATGCGCTTGCTGCAATTGTTGATGCGCATGCAACCGTTTTGGTTAAGGGGTCACGCTTCATGAAAATGGAACGCGTGGTACAGCATTTGGTTAATCAACAAACTCAGGAAGCCCACTAATATGCTGCTCTGGCTGGCTCAATTTTTCCAGGATGAAATCGGACCGTTGCGCGTCTTTAATTTCATTACATTCCGCGCAGTGTTTGCGACCTTGACGGCGCTTGCCATCGGTTTGTGTTTTGGACCGATGGTGATTCGCATGTTGCAGCGCCTGAAGGTGGGGCAGGCTGTGCGTACCGATGGTCCACAAACACATTTGATTAAAAGCGGCACCCCAACCATGGGCGGCGTTTTGATTTTGCTGTCGATTGGTATTTCCACTTTGTTGTGGACTGATCTGAGCAATCGCTTTGTCTGGGTCGTATTGATCGTGACGCTGGGTTTTGGCGCAGTCGGCTGGGTCGATGATTACCGCAAAGTGGTCTATAAAGATCCTAAAGGCATGGCCTCACGTGAAAAATACATGTGGCAATCGTTGATCGGTTTGTTCGCTGCGGTGTATCTGGCGTTCTCGGTTTCTGCTCCTAGCAATTCGCAGTTCTTTGATTTGTTTGTCGCTTGGGTGCAATCCGGCTTCAGCATGGATTTGCCACCGAAAGCCGATTTGATCGTACCGTTCTTCAAAACCATCAGCTATCCGCTGGGCGTCTGGGGCTTTATCGCATTGACGTATTTTGTCATCGTCGGCACCAGCAACGCAGTCAACTTGACCGATGGCCTCGATGGTTTGGCGATCATGCCAACCGTGATGGTCGGTACGGCACTCGGCTTGTTTGCCTATCTGACGGGTAGCGCTACTTATGCAAAGTATCTTTTTATTCCGCATATTCCCGGTGCTGGCGAATTGATCATTTTCTGCGGTGCGATGGCGGGTGCGGGTTTGGCTTTCCTTTGGTTTAACGCACATCCGGCGCAAGTCTTCATGGGTGATGTCGGCGCGCTGGCATTGGGTGGCGCACTCGGCACTATCGCGGTCATCGTGCGTCAGGAAATCGTGCTCTTCATCATGGGCGGCGTGTTCGTTGTTGAGACACTCTCCGTGATGATCCAGGTCGCTTATTTCAAATATACGAAGATGCGCACCGGTACCGGTAAACGCGTTTTGTTGATGGCGCCTTTGCACCATCACTTCGAACAAAAAGGCTGGAAAGAAACGCAAGTTGTTGTGCGCTTCTGGATCATCACGATGATGCTGGTGTTGTTTGGTTTGTCCACTTTGAAATTGCGTTAATCGTTCTAGAGAATCCTTAAAAAATGAACTACGCAGGTAAACATGTTCTGGTTTTAGGCCTAGGTGAATCCGGGCTGGCGATGGCGCAGTGGCTGGTCCGCTGTGGCGCGTCCTTGCGCGTGGCAGATACGCGCGAGCAACCAGACCGCTTGCCGCAATTGCGCGAGATCGCTTCTGATGTCAACTTTGTTGGCGGTGCTGCGGCAACAACATCTTCCATTGAGTTCAGTGCTGATTTGCTGGATGGCATGGATTTCGTCGCGGTCAGCCCGGGCTTGATGCCATCGCGAGAATTAGCAGCAATCATCTCTGCTGCTGAAGAAAAAGAAATTCCGGTCTGGGGCGAAATTGAATTGTTCGCGCAGGCATTGGCCGCGTTGAAGGAAGAAAAAGCTTACGCACCGAAAGTCATCGCGATCACCGGCACCAACGGCAAGACCACGGTGACCAGCCTGGTCGGCCTGTTGTGTCAGCGCGCAGGATTGACTGTGCAAGTGGCGGGCAACATCAGCCCAGCCGCGCTCGATTGTTTGTACAAAGCAGTCACTGAAGAAACTTTGCCGCAAGTGTGGGTATTGGAATTGTCGAGTTTCCAATTGCATACGACCTACAGTCTGCAGGCAGATGTCGCGACGGTATTGAACCTGACGCAAGATCATCTGGATTGGCACGGCGATATGGCTGGCTATACCAACGCCAAGGCGCGCATATTCGGCAGCAACACGATAAGTGTATTAAATCGCGATGATGCCTTGGTAATGAAAATGGCAAACGCCTCCGCGCCTGTCATTACATTTGGTGCCGATGAAGCAGAGCAGGCGGATTGCTTTGGCCTGGTCGACGAAAACGGCATGCGCTGGTTATCGGTTGCGGTAAGCGAAGAAGAGTTGCCGCAAAAGCGCCGCAAGAAAGATCTCGTCGAACTGGAAATTTCCACCAAAAAATTGATGCCGGTCGATGCGTTGAAGATACGCGGTCAGCACAACGCGATCAATGCCTTGTCCGCACTGGCTTTATGCCGTGCGATTGACTTGCCATTCGCACAATTGCTGCACGGCTTGCGTGATTATCACGGCGAACCACATCGCGTCGAACATGTAATGAATATTGCTGGCGTTGATTATTACGACGACAGCAAAGGTACCAATGTCGGTGCGACGGTTGCTGCATTGAATGGTTTGGGTGTCAGCCAGGATGGTGCTTCAAAGCATTTGGTGTTGATTGCCGGTGGCGACGGCAAAGGTCAGGATTTTTCACCTTTGGCAGATCCTGTCGCCAAGTACGCACGCGCGGTTCTGTTGATAGGCAAAGACGCAGCCTCGATACGCGCAGCGGTGCAATCTACCGGCGTGGAATTGATCGATTGCGTAACACTGGAAGAGGCAACAGAAAAAGCTGCGGCCATCGCGCAAGCCGGTGATGCGGTCTTGTTGTCGCCAGCCTGTGCCAGTCTCGATATGTTCAAGAATTATGCGCATCGCGCACAAGTGTTTGTCGATGCCGTACGTGAAATCGGTTTATCACGTGGCGAGGTGGCTGCATGAAATTCGCCTTGCCATCATTCTCTGGTGCGCCGGCGCAAAATGCCGTGCCCAGCCTCGACCAGCGGTCGAAGATGATGGCATACGACCAGCCTTTGGTATGGGTCGTCTTGTTGCTGATGTTGTTCGGCATGGTGATGGTGTATTCAGCTTCGATCTCTTTGCCTGATTCGCCCAAGTACGCGCGTTATGACAATGCGCATTTCTTGATGCGTCAAGCAATGTTCATTAGCGTCGCGCTGGTGGCTGGCTTGCTTGCATTTCGTGTACGGATTGAGACTTGGCAAAAACTGGCGCCTTATTTGTTCGTTGCAACTCTGATTTTGCTGGTGCTGGTATTGATTCCTGGCGTCGGAAAGGGCGTCAACGGTGCACGTCGCTGGTTGTCGTTCAAGGTATTCAATATCCAGCCATCCGAGTTAATGAAGTTGTTCGTTGTGTTGTACGCCGCCGATTACACGGTGCGCAAGCAACAGGTGATGCATAAATTGACCAAGGGTTTCATGCCGATGACATTGGCGATCGGCTTTGTCGGTTTGCTCTTGTTGCTGGAGCCGGATTTGGGCGCATTCGGCGTGATCGTTTGCATCGCGATGGGCATTTTATTTTTGGGTGGTATCAACGGTATCTGGTTCGGCGGGATAGGCGTGACGCTGGTCAGTATTTTCAGCATGGTGATTTTATTGTCGCCTTGGCGTCGCGAGCGGATTTTTGCTTACCTGAATCCGTGGGATGAAGAACATGCCTTGGGCAAGGCATACCAGTTGTCGCACTCACTGATTGCTTTTGGTCGCGGCGAATTATTTGGTGTTGGTTTGGGTGGCAGCGTGGAAAAACTGCATTACCTGCCGGAAGCACACACCGATTTTCTGCTGGCAGTGATTGGCGAAGAGCTCGGATTTGTCGGTGTATTCGTTGTCGTAGCCTTGTTTTACTGGATCATCAAGCGCGCCTTTGAAATTGGTCGCCAGGCAATCGCGATGGATTTGACCTTTGCCGGTTTGACAGCAAAAGGAATAGGTATCTGGATAGCGGTGCAGGCATTCATCAATATGGGTGTGAATTTGGGTCTGTTGCCAACCAAGGGTTTGACTTTGCCTTTGATGAGTTACGGTGGCTCGGGTGTGTTGATGAATTGTGTGGGCCTCGCGATTTTGCTACGTATCGATTATGAGAATCGCGTGCTGATGCGAGGGGGCCGTATATGAAAAGACTTCTGATCATGGCGGCGGGAACCGGCGGACATATTTTCCCAGGTTTGGCAATTGCGGAAACGATGCAGGCGCGCGGCTGGGAAGTCACCTGGCTCGGTACCGAACACGGCATGGAGCGCGATCTGGTGCCGAAGACAGGAATCGCAATGGATACGATTTCCTTTGCCGGTTTACGCGGCAAGGGCTTGCAACATACGGTAACTGGCGTACTGCGCATGTTGGCAAGTTTTAAAACCTGCTACTCCATTTTTGCGCGTCGCAAACCCGGCATCGTGTTGGGTATGGGCGGTTATGTGACGGTGCCTGGTGGCTGGACCGCAAAACTGCGCGGCGTGCCGCTGGTCTTGCTGAATGCGGATGCGGCCTTGTTGTTGTCGAACAAAACGTTGACGCCGATTGCGGAACGCGTGTTGTTTGGCTTCCCCGCAGATTTTGGTAGTGCTGCAGGCAAGGCCGTGGTGACAGGTAACCCGGTGCGCAAGGAAATCACTGCTTTGATGTCGCCGACACAACGCTATGCGCAACACAGCGGTGCTTTGAAAATTTTGGTGGTTGGCGGCAGTCTCGGCGCGCAGGCACTGAACGATGCATTGCCGGCAGCATTGGCACTGATTCCTGCGGCGCAGCGTCCGATCGTCACGCATCAGTCGGGCAAAAAGAATATCGATGCATTGCGCAGCAATTATGCGAACGCCAATGTGGACGCCGAAGTAGTCGACTTTATCAACGATATGCCGCGTCGCTACGCGGATGCGGATTTGGTGATTTGTCGCGCCGGGGCGATTACGGTTTCTGAGTTGACAGCGGCTGGCGTAGCCAGCGTGCTGGTGCCTTTGCTTGTATCGACGACTACACATCAACGCGACAATGCGCGCTGGATGGCGCAACAACAGGCGGCGATTCATTTGCCGCAAAGCGAATTGACTGCGCAAGCTTTGGCGACCTTGCTGCAAAACATGACGCGTGAGAAATGCAAACAGATGGCCGAAGCAGCGTATGCGAATGGTCGACGCGATGCGAATGCCGCCATCGCCGATGTACTTGAAAAGTTGGTAAAGATTGTATGAAACATAAAGTCAAAAACATCCATTTCGTAGGAATCGGCGTCCAGTCGCGCGGTCGCGCGACGCTCTCATGCACGGTAAATACCGCGTCGCCAGCGAGTAAAGAACAATGAAACATAAAGTCAAAAACATCCATTTCGTAGGAATCGGCGGCAGCGGTATGAGCGGCATCGCTGAAGTGCTGCTGAACCTCGGCTATACGATTTCGGGCTCTGATCTGGGCAGCAATGCTGCGACGCGACGTCTGATTGAATTCGGCGCAAAGGTCACACTCGGCCATGCTGCAGAAAACATCGCGAACGCAGATGCGATCGTGACTTCAACTGCAGTCAAAGAAGACAATCCGGAAGTAATCGCAGCGCGCGAAAAACATATTCCTATCGTGCCACGCGCAGTGATGTTGGCTGAGTTGATGCGCCTGAAGCGCGGCATCGCGATCGCCGGTACGCATGGCAAAACCACGACGACCAGTCTGGTGGCCAGTGTATTGGCTGAGGGCGGCCTTGATCCGACCTTCGTTATCGGTGGTTTGTTGAACAGCGCTGGCGCCAACGCCAAGCTCGGCACCGGTGAATTCATCGTTGCAGAAGCGGATGAATCTGACGCGTCCTTCCTGAATCTGTCACCAGTCATAGAAGTCATCACCAACATCGATGCCGATCATATGGAAACGTATGAGCACGATTTCGAAAAACTGAAAACAGCATTCGTTGAGTTTACCCAGCGGCTGCCTTTCTATGGTGTTGCTGTCTTGTGTATGGACGACGCCAATGTGCGCTCCATCATGCCGCGTATTTCCAAAGTGATTACCACTTACGGTTTCCATGAAGAGGCAGAAGTACGCGCGATTGATGCCAAGGCAGTCGACGGTCACATGCAGTTCACGGTAATTCAGGATGGTTACGCACCCATGAATGTGAGCCTGAATCAGCCCGGTATGCATAACGTGCAGAACGCCTGCGCCGCGATTGCGATTGCGCGCGAACTGGGTGTGGACGACAAGGCGACACAAAAAGCGTTGACCGAATTCAACGGTGTCGGTCGTCGCTTTACACGCTATGGCGAAATAAATATCCAAGACGTCAACGGCCAGCCAGCTGGCTCGTTTGCTCTGGTGGACGATTATGGTCATCACCCGGTAGAAACCGCAGCGACGATCTCGGCCGCACGGGGCAACTATCCAGGGCGTCGTTTGGTACTGGCATTTCAGCCGCATCGATATACGCGTACCCGTGATCTGTTCGAAGATTTCGTCAAGGTCTTGTCGACAACCGACTTGCTGGTGCTGGCTGAAGTCTATGCAGCGGGTGAGCAGGCTATCGTGGCCGCCGACGGCCGGGCTTTGGCGCATGCTTTGCGCGTGGCTGGCAAGGTGGATCCGGTGTTCGTGGAAGAAATCGCAGATATGCCAGCCACGATCATGAATGTCATCAAGGATGGCGATGTTGTCATCACGATGGGTGCAGGGTCGATCAGCGGCGTACCGGCCAAATTAAAGCAAATGCAGGATCAGGTTTAATCATGACGACAAATTTGAAATTGGAATTCGGCAAGGTCGGCGTTTTGTTCGGTGGGCGTTCTGCCGAGCGTGAAGTGTCCCTGATGTCGGGTAAGGGCGTGTTGGCCGCGCTGCAAAGCAAGGGTGTGGATGCCCATCCTTTCGATCCGGCTGAGCGCAGTCTGGCGGAATTGGCCGCGGAGAAATTTGATCGCGTATTTATCGCCCTGCACGGCAGCTATGGCGAAGACGGCACCTTGCAAGGCGCGCTGGAGCAACTGGGCATTCCTTATACCGGTCCTGGCGTGATGGCTTCGGCGATTGCGATGGACAAAGTCATGACCAAGCGCATCTGCCTGAGTCACGATGTGCCGACACCTAAATTTACAGTGCTGGATTCAGCAAATACGAGCGCTGAGCAGTTGCAAGTAATTGCAAAAGAATTTGGCTTGCCTTTGATGCTGAAAGCGCCGCACGAAGGTTCAACCATTGGTATCGCCAAAGTGGAAGAGGCAAATGGCATGCAAGCCGGCTTCGACCTATGCGCAAAGTACGACAGCGTGGTGTTGGTCGAACAGTTTGTCAAAGGTCGCGAGTTGACGGTGCCTGTCATCGGCAGCGGTCGTAATGCGCGTGCCTTGCCGATTGTCGAGATACGCGCGCCGCAGGGTAACTACGATTACCAGCACAAATACTTTAGCAATGACACCCAGTACCTGTGTCCTGCGCCGCTGGACGAGGCATTTACCAAACGAATACAGGCCTTGGCTGTGAGTGCCTTCAATGCGGTCGGTTGCACCGGTTGGTCGCGTGTCGATTTCATGATTCGTGAATCGGACAACGAACCGTTCCTGCTGGAGATCAACACGTCGCCGGGCATGACCAGTCATTCATTGGTGCCGATGTCGGCCAAGGTTGCCGGCACTGCTTATGAAGATTTATGCGTAGAGATTTTGCGTTTGGCCAAACTTGAATTGAAACCGTCGCAACACGTTAAGGATAATTGATTACACCATGTGGCAAGACATCAAAATGTTGAACGCAACTGCCAATGCCCTGTTTGGGCTGGTTGCGCTCGCACTGATTTCTGCCTGCTTGTGGTGGGTAGCGCAGCGACCTTACTTCACGTTGAAAGTGATACGGATAGAAGGCGCGGACCAAGCGCAGTTGCGCCATATCAATCCATTGACTGTACGTAGTGCTGCATTGGCGCGCATCAAGGGAAATTTTTTCACGGCAAATCTGGATACGGTACGTCAAACATTTGAATCCGTGCCCTGGGTACGCAAGGCAACTGTGCGCCGCGAATGGCCAAATCAGTTGACGGTAACGCTGGAAGAGCATTCGCCGCTCGGCACCTGGGGTGAAGACGGCCGCCTGTTGTCAACTAAGGGTGATGTATTTACCGCCAACCTGGCCGAGGCGGAAGAAGATACCGATCTATTGGCTTTCAACGGCCCCTTGGGCAGCGAGAAAGAAGTGATCGCGCGACTGAATGATTTGAATGCGTGGTTTGCACCTTTGGATGTCACGGCGGACGCGCTATATCTGTCCGGACGCTATGCATGGACTGTAACGCTGAGCAATGGTGTGACGGTGGAATTGGGTAGGGAAAAAAGTAGTGCGACCCTAAAAGAACGTGTAGAACGATTGGTCGGGGTTTATCCGCAATTGGTCGCACGCTTGCAGGACAGGATTGAAAGTATTGACATGCGTTATCCAAACGGTCTGGCCTTGAAGGCGCAAGGGTTGACTGCAGGATCGGACAGTAAAAAAAAGTAAGCGGAACAATATGACAAAAGACGCAAAAAACCTGATCGTTGGCCTCGATATCGGCACCTCTAAAGTGGTGGCGGTAGTGGCAGAAGTATTGCCTAACGGTCGCCACGAAGTGATCGGCCTGGGCCAACACGAATCCAGGGGATTGAAAAAAGGTGTGGTCGTCAACATTGAGGCGACAGTCGAATCGATCCAGCGCGCACTGGAAGAAGCGGAATTGATGGCCGATTGCAAGATACGCAATGTGTATACAGGTATCGCCGGCAATCACATACGCAGCTTCAATTCCAGCGGCATGGTCGCGATCAAGGACAAGGAAGTTACCGCGACTGACGTTGCGCGCGTGATCGAGACTGCGAAAGCTGTCAACATCCCAACCGATCAGCAATTGCTGCACACCGTGCCACAGGAATTTATTGTCGACAATCAGGAAGATGTGCGTGAACCAATCGGCATGAGCGGCATCCGACTCGAGGTAAAAGTTCACATCGTCACGGGTGCGGTGTCAGCAGTACAGAACATCGTCAAATGCATACGTCGTTGCGGCCTTGAAGTATCGGATCTGATTTTGCAACCGATGGCTTCTGCCGATGCAGTGTTGACGCCGGATGAAAAAGAACTCGGCGTGGTCTTGATCGATATCGGTGGCGGCACAACCGACGTGGCGATTTTTACTGAAGGTGCGATTCGCCATACGGCTGTGATCCCAATTGCCGGTGACCAGATCACCAACGATATCGCGATGGCAGTGCGTACGCCGACTGCCGAGGCGGAAGAAATCAAGCTGCGTTATGGCATGGCCAAGCAAGTGTTGGCTGATCCGGGCGAAACGCTGGAAGTGCCAGGCTTGGGTGATCGCGGTACGCGTACCTTGTCGCGTCAGGCTTTGGCCGCGGTGATCGAGCCGCGTATTGAAGAATTGTTTTCGCTGGTTCATCAGGTTGTGCGCGAATCCGGTTACGAAGAGGTGCTGTCGTCCGGCATCGTCCTGACCGGCGGCACTTCGATGATGCCCGGCATGGTGGAATTGGCAGAAGATATTTTCCTGAAGCCTGCGCGTTTGGGTACGCCCGAATACAACGGCCAACTGGCAGATGTAGTACGTAGTCCGCGTTATGCAACGGTGTTGGGTTTGTTGCTGGAAGCGAAGAAGCAGTATTTACGCGGACATATCGTCACGCGTCAGGACGGATCAGCAACTGCGCTGGTACGTCGGATGAAAGAATGGTTCTTGGGTAATTTTTAAGTTTGGTTTTAAGCTCAGTTTTAAATTCAGTATTTAGTTTTTGTATTTATTTTGTTTATTTAATTTCGTATTTAACTTATGTATTAACCAGCAGTTGGCAGTTGCTAGTCGTCACACCGCGTGAGGCCTAGCCACTGGGAACTGCAACTTCTTTAAGGAAATAATCATGGAAATCGATATGCTCGAGAATGTAACGCAAGGTACCGTGATCAAAGTGGTTGGCGTTGGTGGTGCTGGTGGCAACGCTGTACAACACATGATCAACCGCGGCGTCAGCGGTGTGGAATTTATCGTCGCGAATACCGACGCGCAAGCTTTGCAAATGTCGAAGGCACATAACGTCATTCAAATCGGTGAAACCGGTTTGGGCGCTGGTATGAAGCCTGCAGTCGGCCGTCAATTGGCGGAAGAAACCCGTCCACGTATCGAAGACGCATTGCGCGGCGCGCACATGGTTTTCATCGCGGCCGGTATGGGCGGTGGCACGGGTACCGGCGCTGCTCCTATCATCGCGCAAATCGCGCGTGAACAAGGCGCGTTGACGGTGGCGGTAGTTTCCAAGCCGTTCTCGTACGAAGGCAAAAAATGCATGGACATCGCCGACGAAGGTCTGGAAGCGTTGGGCCAGCACGTTGATTCGCTGATCATCATCCTGAACGAAAAACTGGAAGAGATCTACGAAGACGACAGCATGATCGAATGGCTGCAACACGCCGATGACGTTTTGAACAATGCCGTTGCCGGTATTGCAGAAATCATCAACGTTCCAGGTCACATCAACGTCGATTTCAATGACGTGAAAACGATCATGGGCGAACAAGGCAAGGCAATGATGGGTACCGCAACCGCGCACGGCGTTGATCGTGCACGTATCGCAGCGGAACAAGCAGTGGCTTCGCCTTTGCTCGACGGCATCGATTTGTCCGGCGCGCGTGGCGTGTTGGTCAACGTGACTGCAAGCCGCAGCCTCAAAGGTAAAGAAATCAAGGAAGTCATGGCAACCGTGCGCGCCTTCGCAGCACCTGATGCATCGATCGCGCAAGGTATCGCATACGACGATGAAATGGGCGACGACATCCGCGTAACAGTGGTTGCGACCGGCTTGGGTCGTGCTCGTAAAGGCGTGCAACTGGTGCAAACACCAATGTTGCGCACCGGTACCCACAATGAACCGATGATGGCTCACACCGGCATGGCTGCAGGCATGACGCACGGAAGCGCTCAACCAGCGTTTGACGGTTTGAAAGCGCCGGCAGTATGGCGTCGCGAATCGGCGTCCGATACAGTGCGCGCTTTGGAAAAGAATGGCATGGAAACCTATGACATTCCTGCTTTTTTGCGCAAGCAAGCTGACTAAGCAAGCCAACTGATTGATGCATTGATTCTGTGCCTGGACTTGCAGGTGGTATGACAAAAGTTGTCAAACCACCTGCAAAAATCGACAGAACAAGGCATACTTCGGTTTCTACGCCGCGCCAAGTGCGCGGCGTTTTACTAATCGGCATTGCCGTAAAAATTTAATCAAAGGAATTCATATGACAATCAAAGTTGGCGATCAACTGCCAGAAGCGCGTCTCGCGGAATACATCGATGTAGCAACTGAAGCTTGCTCAATCGGCCCGAGCAAAGTCATGGTGCACGAAGCAACCAAAGGCAAAAAAATCGCGATTTTCGCGGTTCCAGGCGCATTCACACCAACCTGCTCAGAAACACACGCTCCTGGCTACATCAAGGCAGCAGACCAGTTCAAAGCTAAAGGCGTTGATGAAATCTGGTGCATCTCGGTTAACGATCCATTCGTCATGGGCGCATGGGGCCGTGACCAAAAAGCAGTCGGCAAAGTACGTTTCATCGCTGACGGCAGCGGCACATTCACCAAAGCTCTGGGTCTGGAATTCGATCTGACCAAAGGCGGCCTGGGTGTACGTTCGCAACGTTATTCGATGCTGGTTGAAGACGGCGTCGTCAAGCAATTGAACGTTGAAGACAGCGGTCATCTGGAAGTTTCGACAGCAGAAAAATTGCTGGAACAGATTTAAGTTTTTCTGTTTTTAGAAATGCCGCACGATTGAAAGATCGGGCGGCATTTTTTTGTTTGTGGGGTTGATTTTGGGTTTTGTTATTTTGTTTGATGGTTTGCTTAGCTAATACAGTTGGTTCTTCGTAGTTGCGTCAGTTGCCGGGGTGGCCCGGCGGCCACTCACTTTTCTTGCTTCGCCAAGAAAAGTAAGCAAAATAAGGCGACGCAGAAGCCGTTGCCCGCTATGCGGGTACCCAAGTCAAACGATCATCAGTCGGGAGCACAAACAAACTCGCTGCGCTCAAACAGGTTTGTACTCTTTATCCGCCTGACGACCGCTTGCCTTGGCAACGTCACATGCGGTAGACGCCAACTGCAAAACCCAAACCCAAACCCAAACCCAAACCCAACAAAAAATTATAGCTAGAGCAACGAAGCTAACTTTTTTAAGTACAGGTGGATTTTCCAGGTAACTCGCGACTATGTTGCAATTGAACTGCCGCCGAATTTAATTTGACGGTGATGTTCAACCGCTGTGACGCTGCCGTTTGTGCAGAGCAGAAAATGGATAAAGAAGTGAACGTTGTCTGAGCGTAGCGAGTTTCGTTCGCTTCCCATTTTTTGATTTGCACAAACGGGAACCCGAAGGGCAGCGGCTTCGCGGTCGCCTTTCTTTGCCTTCTTTCTTTGGCGAAGCAAAGAAAGAAGGTGGCAGCCGGGCCACCCCCGGCAACTGAGTCTCATCGAAGAGAACCCTTCTATTTAGAACACAAAATAGAACGTCACAACGTGGTGCCCAAAAGCAAAACCTTCTGTTGTTTTCAACACAGCCCATACCACCATAGCCACGCGAATTTCCCCCACGATTGCTATAATCGCCAGATGCTAAAACAACGCACCATCCAACAAACAGTCAAGTCCGTCGGCGTCGGCCTGCATTCAGGTACCAAGGTCGAATTGACGTTGCGCCCAGCTCCTATCGATACCGGCATCGTGTTCTATCGCGTCGATCTCGATCCTGTGGTGGAACTGCCCGCGCAAGCGCTGCGTGTCGGGGATACCCGCATGGCTTCTACCTTGCAAGTGGGCGAAGCCAAGGTCTCGACCGTCGAGCATTTGATGTCCGCTTGCGCCGGTCTCGGCATCGACAATCTTTATGTCGATTTGACAGCCGAAGAAGTGCCGATCATGGATGGTTCCGCGTCGTCCTTCGTCTTCCTGCTGCAGCAGGCTGGTTTGCAGGAGCAGGAAGCCGCCAAAAAATTCATCCGTATCAAGAAGACTGTGGAAGTGCGCCACGGTAGCGGTAATCGCGAAATCTGGGCGCGTCTTGATCCGTATGAAGGCTTCAAGCTCAAGTTTTTCATCGAATTCAATCATCCTGCTGTCGACGCTACCGGTCAGACTACCGAGATCGATTTCAGTTTTGAATCGTATGTCAAAGATGTAGCCCGCGCGCGCACCTTCGGTTTTATGCAGGATATGGAGACCTTGCGCGGCATGGGTTTGATCCGTGGCGGTTCGCTGGAAAACGCGATCGTGATGGATGAGTATCGCATTCTCAATACCGATGGTCTGCGTTACGACAATGAGTTTGTGCGTCACAAGATTCTGGACGCAATCGGTGATTTGTATCTGGTGGGCTATCCGTTGATCGCCAGCTACAACGCTCACAAATCAGGCCATATGCTGAACAATCTCTTGGTTCGCGCTTTGCTCGAACAGCCTGATGCTTACGAAATCGTTACTTTCGACAAGATCGAATCTGCGCCTAAAGATTATGTACGCCAGGCTGATTTGGAATGGGTGCTGAACTAATTCACCAGACGTGGCTTGCTTTTGCGGGATCGAGATGCTTACTTTTCCGTGCGCCTACGTTGCATCAATGATGCAAGTGCATTTTTCAATGCTTGATTACGCGGCGAGTTTTCCAGCGCATCGCTGAGTTCGGTAAATGCCGAAACTGCTTGCGATGGCAGCACCAATTGCTTGGAAGCTGTTGATTTTACAAGCATTTTGCTGACTTGCACTTTGAGGCGGATTGCATTAACCTGCCATCCCCGCTGCAACAATTGCTCTTGCAATTTTGGACATTGTTGTTTCAGTCTCGCAGCCAGCGCTGCGTTCGGTACCGATAGAACCAGCTGGTCTGCCTCGAACTGCAATACGGCGCAGTGCGTAAACATGGCAGGAAGCGCCGCTGCACAATCTTTTTGCAGTGCAGCCATGCGAATGATGGATGGAAGAAGTGCAGCCATCTTGTCATGGGAATGCAAGAATTCCGCAGCCCCTTTCGCAGTTTTTGTGAAAGGAGAGCTTTGCTTGAAAGGGGTAAATGAGGGTGCGCGCATCGTCATGAAACCTTATCACACCTCGTCGTCAACCGGCGAGGCAAGGGAGTCGCGATGCAGATTATTTTGTTGCACCCACGTTTTACCCATGCCAAATCCGTCACCTTGACGCATCGGCATTTGATGCTCGGGGTGGCCGCTTTCATCGCGGCAGTTCTGGTGATGACGTCTCTATTGTTTTACTTTATATCCAGTAATGCCGCCAGTTTGCCGTCGCCGTTGCGTGAAATGTTTACGAGTACTGCGCAAGGTAACGACGCACAAAAAGAAAAATTCCTGAAAGAAAATCTCGCCTTGATGGCACGCCGCGTGGGTGAAATGCAGGCGCAATTGATGCGTTTGGACGCCTTGGGTGAGCGCGTGCAAGGCTTGGCCGGCGTCAAACCAACTGAATTCAATTTCAAAGAGTTGCCGGGTCGTGGTGGTGTTGACCCCATGGATAGCACCAGCAGCCGCGACCTGACCATGTCTGAATTCAAGGCTTTGCTCGATGCGATGTCACATGATGTCGAACGTCGTGCCGACTACATGAACGTGGTCGAATCCACATTAATGAGCGACAAGATCAAATCCAAGCTTTTGCCGACAAGCCAGCCGGTTAACGTCAGCTATAACGCATCCACTTTTGGCCGACGTCTGGATCCGTTTTCGGGCCGTAGTGCCATGCATGAGGGCATAGACTTTGCTGCGCCTATAGGCACGCCTATCATGGCAGCGGCTGGCGGCGTGGTCACAGTGGCTGAATTTCATCCACAGTATGGGAACATGATGGAAATCGATCATGGCAATGACATGATCACGCGTTATGCACACGCGTCACGCTTATTGATGCATGTTGGTGATATCGTTCGACGCGGGCAGCATGTTGCCGATATCGGGACTACCGGGCGCTCAACCGGACCGCATCTACATTTTGAGGTGCGCATCAAAGGCGTGGCACAGGATCCGCACAAGTTTCTGGTGGCCGGCGCCAATCAGGCCAGACTGGCCAGCAAATAAGGCTTAATAAATGAAGTGTAAAAACCAGTAGTCGTTTTATCCATAATGAACAGGTTGCAGCAAAGGTCTGACCAAGAACAAATTTGCATTACAAAGGTCATATCACTGCAAATCAAGCATCGCTTTCATGAACTAGCTATTGTTTCCGGACTGATAAGCCCAATATGCCGGAAACCACATGATAAAATCCACAATTTAGCCCAAGCCCAATTCGATGCAGCTCCAAGTGTTAATTGCTGTGTCTGATTGTTTCAAGGCGCCTTTTTTAGAATCCAAGCATGTCATTACTGACTCAGATTTTCGGTAGCCGCAATCAGCGCTTACTCAAGCAATACCAAAAGACCGTTCGCGAAATCAATGCCTTCGAGCCGGCGCTGGAAAAATTATCGGACGAGGCCTTGCAAGCCAAAACGCCGGAATTCAAGGAGCGTCTCGCTAAAGGCGAAAACATCGATGACATTTTGCCGGAAGCTTTTGCCGTTTGCCGCGAAGCGAGTAAGCGTGTCTTGAAGATGCGCCACTTCGATGTACAGCTGATAGGTGGCATGTCTCTGCATTACGGAAAAATTGCAGAGATGGGCACAGGCGAGGGTAAAACCTTGATGGCGACCTTGCCAACCTATCTGAATGCGCTGGTCGGCAAAGGCGTTCACGTTGTGACCGTCAATGATTATCTGGCGCAACGCGATGCCGAATGGATGGGCACTTTGTACGGCTGGCTGGGTTTGAGCACCGGCATCAATCTGTCGCAGATGGCGCACGATGTGAAGCAAAGCGCTTACAACTCCGACATCACCTACGGCACCAATAACGAATTCGGTTTCGACTACCTGCGTGACAATATGGTCTACGATGTAGCGGATCGCGTGCAGCGTGATTTGCACTTTGCCGTCGTCGATGAAGTCGATTCGATTCTGATCGATGAAGCGCGTACGCCGCTGATCATTTCCGGTCAGGCAGAAAATCACACCGAGCTGTATCACAAGATCAATGAAGTACCACCGCTGCTAACCTTGCAGATAGGCGAAGAAACGCCGGATGGCAAAGGCACGGTAGAAGTTCCTGGCGATTACACCAAGGATGAAAAATCCCATCAAGTGCTGTTGACCGAAGCAGGTCATGAAAAAGCCGAGCAAATCCTGACAAGCATGGGTTTGCTGCCGGAAGGCGCTTCGCTGTATGACGCTGCCAACATCACATTGATACACCATTTGTACGCTGCTTTGCGCGCACACACGCTGTATCACAAGGATCAGCATTACGTCGTGCAAAACAACGAGGTTGTTATCGTCGATGAATTTACCGGTCGTTTGATGACCGGTCGTCGCTGGTCTGATGGTTTGCATCAGGCGGTGGAAGCGAAGGAACACGTACAGATTCAGAATGAAAATCAGACCCTGGCGTCGATTACATTCCAGAATTACTTCCGCATGTACAGCAAGCTGTCCGGCATGACCGGTACTGCTGATACCGAAGCTTACGAATTCCAGGAAATCTACGGTCTCGAAACTGTCGTCATTCCGCAGAATCGCCCGAACCAGCGCAAAGACCGTCAAGATCAAGTCTATAAATCTTCGGATGAAAAATACGGCGCGATGCTGAAGGATATCCAGGATTGCTACGAGCGTGGTCAGCCTGTGTTGGTGGGTACCACCTCGATTGAAAATTCGGAATTGTTGTCCGAAATTCTGGCTAAAGCGAAATTGCCGCATAACGTGCTGAACGCGAAGCAGCATGCGCGTGAAGCGGAAATCATTGCGCAGGCAGGTCGTCCAAAAGCCATCACGATCGCCACCAATATGGCTGGTCGCGGTACCGATATCGTGTTGGGTGGCAACGTCGCCAAGCAGGTTCAGATCATCGAAGCCAATCCTGAGTTGGCGGATGCCGACAAGGCAGCGCAAGCGCAAAAATTGCGTGAGGAATGGCAGTCGCTGCACGATCACGTGGTCACCGCCGGTGGTTTGCACATCATCGGTACCGAGCGTCACGAATCGCGTCGCGTCGATAATCAGTTGCGTGGCCGCTCTGGTCGTCAGGGCGATCCGGGTTCTTCACGTTTCTATTTGTCGCTGGACGATGCCTTGTTGCGTATTTTCGCCGGTGATCGTGTACGCGCGATCATGGACCGTTTGAAAATGCCGGAAGGCGAACCGATTGAAGCGGGTATCGTTTCGCGTTCGATTGAATCGGCACAACGCAAAGTTGAAGCGCGCAACTTCGATATTCGCAAACAATTACTGGAATACGATGACGTCGCCAACGATCAGCGCAAAGTGATCTATCAACAGCGTAATGAATTGCTGGCAACGCAAGACGTGTCCGAGTTGATTACCTCATTGCGTCAGGGCGTATTCAATGATTTGTTCCGCACTTATGTGCCTGAACAATCGATGGAAGAGCAATGGGATTTGAAGACACTCGACGATGTGCTGCGCAACGAATGGCAGATCGATTTTTCACTGGTTGCGCTGCTGGAAGCAGAGCCGAATATCACGGATGAAGAGTTGCTCGAGCGTTTATTGAAGGCGACCGATGCTGTTTACGATGATAAAGTCGGCATCGTAGGCAAGGAATCGTTCGGCGGCTTTGAGCGTGGAGTGATGCTGCAAGCAGTGGACTCTCACTGGCGTGAACACCTGGCTGCACTGGACCATTTGCGTCAGGGCATTCATCTGCGCGGCTATGCACAAAAGAATCCAAAGCAGGAGTACAAGCGCGAAGCCTTTGAACTGTTTGGTCAGATGCTGAATTTGATCAAGGACGAAGTCGTCAAGACTGTCATGATTGTGCGTATTCAATCGCGTGAAGAAATTGAAGCTGCGGAAGAAAAGCTGGCGCAATCGCATGTCGAAAATGTGCATTACCAGCACTCAGATTTTGATGCCGATGCGGCACCGGAAGAATTGCTGGCGCCGACTGTACAGTCAAGCGAAGCCGTTACGCAACCACAAGGCAATGCAGTACCCAAAGCCGGTCGTAACGATCCATGTCCTTGCGGTAGTGGCAAGAAGTACAAGCAGTGTCATGGTCGCCTTGCATAATCCTGTGGTCAAACGCTGAAAAATGAAGGGCGGGGTGCTTTATTCCCCGCCCTTTTGCTTTGGCGGTGCGACTGTTGCGAGGTCTGAGCGCATTCAACTGATACCTGCTCATGCGTTTACAATATCCGTCTGCGATATCTGCACGATGTAATCGATTTAGCCCACCCTTTTAACCTTACTTAGAATAATTGCCATGGCCGTCAATCTCCCTCTCCCCATTCCTGAAAATCTGACCGCAGTTGCCGGCATTGAACTCGGTCATGCCGAAGCGGGGATACGCAAGGCCAATCGCAAGGATGTGTTGGTGATGAAGCTGGCGCCGACCGCAACGGTGACGGGTGTCTTCACGAAGAACCGCTTTTGCGCCGCGCCGGTTCAAGTCTGCAAAGAACATTTGTCCAATCGCAAAGCCGGCGCACCGATACAGGCACTTGTTATCAACACCGGTAATGCCAATGCAGGTACCGGTGAAAGCGGCTTGGCAGATGCCAACGCCACATGTGCGGCGTTGGCCAAATTGCTGGCTTGCGATGCGTCGCAAATCCTGCCGTTTTCCACCGGCGTGATTCTGGAGCCCTTGCCGGTTGATCGTTTGGTGGCAGGTTTGCCGCAAGCAATCTCGAATTTGAAAGCGGACAACTGGTATAACGCGGCCTTGTCTATCATGACGACCGATACCCAGCCCAAGGCTGCGTCGCGTCAAGTCACGATCAACGGGCATGCGATCACGCTGACCGGCGTGAGCAAAGGCGCGGGCATGATCAAGCCGAATATGGCGACCATGCTGGGCTTTATGGCAACGGATGCCAAGGTGGCGCAGCCGGTCTTGGATCACATGGTCAGGCAGGTGGCAGATCGTTCCTTCAACTGCATCACGATTGATGGTGATACCTCAACCAACGATTCGTTTATCGTGATTGCGACCGGCACTTCGCCGCTGCAAATCAATGCGATTGACACACCGGAATACACGGCGCTTGCCGATGCAGTTCTTGGCTTATCGCAAGAATTGGCGCAAATGATCGTGCGCGATGGCGAAGGCGCAACCAAGTTCATTACGGTGACCGTCGAAGATGGAAGAGATGTGGAAGAGTGCCGCAAGATCGCCTATTCGATCGCTCATTCACCATTGGTAAAAACGGCTTTCTTCGCTTCTGATCCAAATCTCGGTCGTATCCTCGCGGCTATCGGTTACGCCGGTGTCGACGATCTGGATGTGAGTAAATTGAATTTGTACCTGGATGATGTGTGGGTCGCCAAGAATGGCGGTCGTAATCCTGATTACAAGGAAGAAGACGGTCAGCGCGTGATGAAGCAAAGCGAAATCACTGTGCGCGTCAAACTCGGTCGCGGCAATGTAGATGCCACGATCTGGACTTGCGATTTGTCGCATGAATACGTGACGATCAATGCGGATTATCGCTCTTGATTTGTTAGTGATTTATCCGTGATGGTATTGCCAAGGATAGATGTCGGTTTTGACATCTATCCATCGATAGAACCTGACTTCAATAAGTAAAACAATGACTCAACTTGAACAATTTCTGGTACGTGCAGAGGCTTTGCTGGGCCGCCTTGAATCAATTCTGCCTGCAGCGCATATTGAACCGGACTGGAATGCAGGGATTGCATTCCGTTGGCGTAAATCGAATGGCAAGGAGGGTCGTGGCTATCTACAGCCAGTCGCACATATCTCGCCGATTGCATTGACCGACTTGCACAATATCAGCACGCAAAAGCAGCAAATTGAACAGAACACCAGACAATTCGTCGAGGGCTTGCCAGCCAATAATGTGCTGCTGACCGGTGCACGCGGCACCGGCAAATCGTCGTTGATCAAGGCGTGTTTGAATCAATATGCGGATCAGGGTTTGCGCCTGATTGAAGTCGACAAGGACGATCTCGGCGACTTGTCGGATATCGTTGATCTGGTTGCCGGTCGGCCCGAGCGCTTCATTATTTTCTGCGACGACTTGTCGTTTGAAGAGGGCGAGGGCGGTTACAAGGCATTGAAGGTTGCGCTGGACGGCAGCATTTCTGCGCAATCCGATAACGTGCTGATTTATGCGACATCGAACCGCAGGCACCTGATGCCGGAACGGATGTCAGATAATTCGACCTATACGCATGGTGACGATGGTGATTTGCATCCAGGCGAAACGGTAGAAGAAAAAATCTCGCTGTCAGAGCGCTTCGGTTTGTGGGTGACCTTCTATCCATTCCGGCAGGATGATTACCTGGATATCGTCGCGCACTGGTTGACGCACTTCGGCTGTAACGCTCAGCAAATCGAAGTGGCGAAACCAGAGGCTCTGCGCTGGGCCTTGCAGCGCGGTTCACGCTCAGGTCGTGTTGCGTGGCAATTCGCCAAGGATCATGCGGGTAAAGCACCGAAGTGATGGCGTGCTCGTGCTTTACTCTCTGCGCTAATATCAACTCGCGTTTCATCTGTACAGGTCACCACCATGTCTGAAAACAAGTCCATGCCTATCGATGTTGCAGTCGGCATCTTGATGAAACCGAATGGAGATGTGCTGCTTGGACAGCGCCCCGATGGGAAGCCATACGCTGGCTACTGGGAATTCCCGGGAGGGAAAGTAGAAGCCGATGAAGCTATTCTGGATGCGCTGAAGCGCGAGTTTGTCGAGGAGCTGGGCGTAGAGGTCGTTTCTGCAGAGCCGTGGTGTGGTGTCGAGCATGTTTATCCGCATGCGCATGTACGACTACATTTTTATATCAGCCGCGACTGGCGCGGCGATCCGCAAAGTCTGGAAAATCAGGCTTTCGCCTGGCAGGGATGCGTGGGCGTCGAGCCGCTGTTGCCGGCGACTATTCCCTTGATTGAGTGGCTGGATGAGTTACGTAAATAAATTACGTAAATAAGCTCCGCTATTCAGCTCAAGCGCCAGTTCAAACAGCGCATGACTAATTAAGGTTGTGGCGGTGGTGGAATATCTTCGTCGAGATCATCCAGCGGATTGACTACCGGGATCACATACTTCTCTTCTGCCCATGCGCCAAGATCGATTTGCTTGCAGCGATTGGAACAGAAAGGACGGAACTTGCTTATTTCCGACCATTCCACTTTGGTACCGCATGTAGGGCAATCGACTGTCGTAACCATAAACACTATCTAATCAGAAACTGCACAAACTCAGTTCGAACGGTACATCACCTTCGAACGCTTTCGGCTTCATATCGCCATCCTGAGACGTAAAGCGTATCCACAACATGTACTTGTTGGCAGATATCTCCGGAATCGCACCCAGATTTTCATCGATATTCAAACGCAGCATCTGGTAGGCCTTGCCCTGCAGCATTTGCTGGTAACTACCGCTTTGCGCAATCATTTTTACCGGGCGACCCGATTCGCGCAATAGCCGCAAGATCATGCCGATCGCATCGAACAATGGCGCCAGCGGTGTAAACCATTTGTGTATGTCCGCCAGACGCTGTTGAGCCGAATCGTGTTGCCATGCGTAATAGGATGGAAGATCGAACTCGCATGCACCGCCCGGAATGATGGTGCGGCCGCGTATGCTCATCAGCCATTCATTTTCACGGATGTGTTGACCGGTTTTGCCTTGGGATGCCACTAGTGCGGTACTGATGCGTTCGATGTCGAATAGAATTGCATCCAGCATTTCTGCTTCTACGTTGGGGTTGGATTTGAATCCAAGCAAGGTTTGCTTCTGGCGTTCCAGTTCCTGCAGCAGATCTGATTTGAGATCTGCACGACCGGCGACTTCCAGCATTTCGAAAATTGTGGAGAGGGCGACGTGATGCTGTTGCGGGTGATCATGACCGACAAAGAAAGCAAATTTCTCGTACAGGTCTTCTAACCGCAACAACGTGCGAATACGCTCGTTGAAAGGGTATTCGTAGACAATCAAAGTGGCATCCCTTTAAAGTTTAAAGCGGGCAATACGAGCTAATTGTGTGATTCTGAACGAAGCTGAGGCAAATTACAAATGCAGGTGCAATTTTGTTTTTATCTTCTGCTACGGTCAGCCTGGATTTCAGGCAATTTCAGCGGATATCAATAATAGACCGTATGCATCGACTGATGTTCAAGCACATCTCGCCAGCGAGATATATAAATCATGCAGGCGCTTTACTTGCGGAATCAGCGCTGCCGTATCGCCATTGTTGATAATGATGTCATCTGCCGCCGCGATTCTGCTTGCGCGCGATGCTTGCGTAGCCATGATGGCGCGTACCTGTGGTTCGGTCAGATTATTGCGTTGCATCACGCGGCGGATTTGTATCTCTTCCGTGCAGTCAATTGCCAGAACGCGCGAGACGCGTTGCTTCCATAACCCGGATTCGACCAACAATGGCACTACAAACAAGAGATAGGCACCCTCTGCCTGCGCTGCAGCATGCTCGGTTTCGGCGCGAATTAGCGGATGAAGAATAGCTTCCAAGCGTCCTTTTTCGGCAGGATCGGCAAAGACGGTTGCACGCATTTTTGCTCTATCCATCGCCCCGTCAGCTGCGATGAAAGTGCTGCCGAAGGCAAGACGGATTGCTGTAATTGCGCTGCCCCCCGCCGCTGTCAGTTGATGCGCAATCAGGTCGGTATCGATGACGGCGGCGCCGTGCGCGGCAAATAAGTCGGCGACCGTGCTTTTGCCGCTGCCTATGCCACCGGTCAAGCCTACGGAGAATCGGGGCGAGAGTACGGGCGCAGTCATTTGCTCAGTAAAAGCCCAGATATATTTGTGTCAACGGTTTTCCGTAAAACAGAGTCAACATGCCAGCTGCCGCGAGGTAGGGACCGAATGGAATCGGGATGTCACGACCACGTTTCGCCAGCAAAATCAGGGCAATACCGACGATCGCCCCCACTAATGAAGACAGCAATACAATGACAGGCAACATTTTCCAGCCTAGCCATGCACCTAAGGCTGCCAATAGCTTGAAGTCGCCGTAACCCATACCTTCTTTGCCCGTTACCAGCTTGAACAGCCAATAAATCGCCCACAAACTCAGATAGCCGGCGGCGGCTCCAATCACAGCTTCTTGCAAGGGTACGAAAGTGCCATTCAGATTGATGAGCAAACCTAGCCAAAGCAACGGCAGCGTTAAGTCATCCGGCAGCAATTGCGTATCAGCATCAATAAACGTCATTGCGATCAAAAGATAGGTCAAAACCAGTGTAGACAGGCCGAGCCAGCCACTACCGAAATGCCATATAAGCGCAGCGGATAACACGCCGCTCAATAATTCAACTATCGGATAACGAATCGAGATATGAGTTTTGCACGCTATGCATTTCCCGCGCAGAAATGCATAACTGAAAACCGGAATGTTTTCCTTCGCCGTGATTTGATGTCCGCATTGCGGACATGCCGAGCGGGGCATTAGCAAATCGTAGCGATCTTCATGTGGCAAAGGCTTGCCACTTTCATGCGCAACGTAGTTATCTGATTCGCGCTGCATCATTTTCGGGATGCGGTGAATCACAACGTTGAGAAAACTGCCAATCAGCAAACCGAATATACCCGCAAAGATTGCGGGCAGTGCGCTACCCGCAGGCGCAGACCAAAGTGACTCTATCATCAGACAACAGAGCCCAGTTTGAAAATAGGCAGGTACATTGCGATGACCAAACCGCCTATGAGCACGCCGAGAATCACCATGATGAGTGGTTCCATCAAACTGGAGAGTGAGGCGACAGCCTCGTCGACTTCATCTTCATAAAAGTCCGCAACTTTACCGAGCATATTGTCTAGCGAACCGGATTCTTCACCGATGGATACCATCTGCGTGACCATATTAGGGAAGACATCGGAATTTTGCATCGCGACAGTTAGACTGACACCAGTGCTGACTTCGCTTTGGATTTTTTTTGTGGCATCCAGATACACTGCATTGCCAGCGGCTCCGCCAACTGAATCCAGAGATTCAACGAGAGGCACACCCGCGGCGAACATCGTCGCCAGTGTGCGGGTCCAGCGTGCAATGGTTGCCTTGCGAATTACAGCACCGAAGATAGGTGCTTTCAACAGTAGCCTATCCATCGTGCGTTGCATCTGCAGCGAGCGCTTCCACGATTGGAAAAACAAATAAAGTCCGGCAAAAAGCAAACCGAAGATCAGATACCAGTAAGAGACAAAAAAATCGGAAATTGCCATTACCATCAAGGTCGGTGCTGGTAGATCTGCGCCAAAGCTTTTGAACACTTCCTTGAATGCAGGTACCACCCAGATCATGATGACGGCAGTCACGAGAAATGCGACGCCAAGAATGGCAACCGGATAAACCAATGCAGATTTGATCTTGGCTTTGATTGCGAGGGTTTTTTCCTTATAGATGGCGAGGCGCGTCAGCAAGTCTTCCAGAATGCCCGCCTGTTCACCTGCCCCCACCAGATTGCAAAAAAGAGGGTCGAAATACAAAGGAAATTTGCGGAACGCCTGATTCAGGCTGGTGCCGGTTTCGACATCTGCACGAATATCTTGAATCAATTTTGATACGGAAGGGTTGTCATTGCCTTTGGCAACAATATCAAACGATTGCAACAGCGGCACACCGGCCTTCATCATGGTGGCTAGTTGTCGCGTAAAAAGAGTGATGTCTTTGTCTGAGACTTTCTTGCCGCTACGATAAGTTTTCTTTTTTACTTTGGTAACCAGCACGCCTTGGCGGCGTAACGTTGCATTGACAACAGACTCTCCGCCGGCACGCAATTCGCCGCGCACTATTTTTCCTGACTTGTCCTTGCCTTCCCAGGCAAAAACGGCTTCCTTGGCGAGTGTTGCGCTTCCAACTTTACGTGCTGAAGTTGCCATCCCTAGACCTCTTTATTATTCGTTTGTACAACCCAGAATTTCTTCCAGACTGGTCATGCCTTGTTTAACTTTTCTCAAGCCGGATTCACGTAAGGAGCGCACCCCGTCTTTTTTTGCCTGCGCCTCGATTTCCAGCGAAGTGCCGTGATTCAAAATAATGTGTTCGATTTCTTCGCTGATTGGCATGATCTGATAGATGCCCAAGCGACCTTTGTAGCCGCTGCCGCTGCAACGTTCACAACCTACCGGTTTGTAGGGCAGCCACGTTCCATCCAGATCGTCTTCGTGAAAACCTGCTTCCAGCAAAGCTTCGTCTGGAATAACTGTAGTTTGTTTGCACGTACACAGGCGCCGAGCCAGGCGCTGCGCGGTAATTAAAATGACGGATGACGCAATATTGAATGGGGCAACACCCATATTCATCAAGCGCGTGAGCGTCGCAGGTGCATCATTAGTGTGCAGTGTCGAGAACACCATATGGCCGGTTTGCGCTGCCTTGATCGCGATATCAGCGGTTTCCAGGTCGCGAATCTCACCGACCATGATGATGTCCGGATCCTGGCGTAAAAAAGCCTTGAGCGCGACCGGAAAAGTGAGGCCGGCTCTATCGTTAACATTGACTTGATTTACGCCTGGCAAATTGATCTCCGCAGGGTCTTCCGCAGTAGAGATATTGATGCCCGGCTTGTTTAGAATATTCAGACAGGTGTATAGCGAAACAGTCTTGCCGGAGCCAGTCGGGCCGGTGACCAAGACCATGCCGTAAGGACGCTGAATGGCGTTCAGCAAGGTTTCTTTCTGGTCGGGATCGTAACCTAGCGCCTCGATCCCCATTTGTGCTTGCGAGCCATCCAGAATACGCATGACAATTTTTTCGCCAAACAGCGTAGGCAGGGTGCTTACACGAAAATCGATGGAGCGCGTTTTCGACATTACCAGCTTCATACGGCCATCTTGCGGCACGCGCTTTTCCGAAATATCCAGCTTAGAAATAACCTTGATGCGCGATGCCAGTTTTTCCTTGATCGCCAGCGGTGGTTGCGCGATGTCGCGCAACACGCCGTCTACGCGGAAGCGAATGCGATAAAACTTTTCGAAAGGTTCGAAGTGAAGATCGGATGCGCCGAGATTGATTGCATCAACCAGAATTTTTTGCAGGAATTTGACGACCGGCGCATCATCGATATCGGTAGTGCCACCTTCAGTCGGCGCCGCCAGATCTTCTTCAACGAAATCGATCTCCAGATCGTCGCCTATCAGTTCATTCAGATCCTGCTCTGCACTGTGCCCCAACTTCTCGATTAACTTGAGCAGCGTAGCGTGGTCGACGATGATTGGTTCGACCGTTAATTGCGTCTGGAACTTGATCTGGTCTAGTGCTTGCGAATTGGTGGGGTCGGAAATCGCTATCAGTACCTTGTTGCCGCGCTTGGCAAGCGCGACCACGCGCTGACTTTGCATCAGCTTCGTGTCGATGATCTTGTCCGGCAGATTGCCACTATTGAAGGCTGCTAAATCAAGTAAGGGATAGCCAAAAGTCTGCGAACAAAATGCGGCCAGTCTGGACGCATCCATCACTTCACTTTTCAGTAGCGTATCGATGAACGCAGTTTTCTCGGTTGCAGCTTGTTTGGCGAGCGTATCGGCTTGCTGCGGCGTTATTTGGCCTGCCTGCAGCAATGCGCGCGCAAGGCCGGACATCGAATTATTTGACGCCGAACTAGGAAGAACTGCAGCCATTATGGTTATGCCGAAGAGGTCGATTGAAACATCGAAGATGCGTTAGATGATGCCTCTAAGCATCTGTTTTGTAAAGGTATCGGGATGTTTGTTACTTCTTTGTGCCGCAAAATGCAACATGCAGTCGGGCGCGTGAGGCGTCGTGTGCATTATTGATGATGTGTTGCCGTGCTAATGCGTCCCTTCAAAGTTAAGGGTAGGCTTGGAATTCCCGCAGCGGTTTTTCCGCAGATATGAACTATTGCATCGATGATTTAGTGATTTCGATTAACCGCGAAATCGCTTAGTTTTAGCAGGGCATCCTTGAACTGGCTTTCAGGGAGTGCGCTGATAGAAGCGGTGGCGCGTGCGGACGCTTCTACCGCTTTGCGCTTGGTGTAATCCAACGCGCCGGATGTGGTGACTGCAAACAGGACGGCATCGAAATGCTGCTCATCGCCATTTTCGATACAATTGCGGACTAGTTCGCGCTGCTCGGCCGTACCATGTTCCATCAGGTAGATCAGCGGTAATGTAGCTTTGCCTTCGCGCAGATCGTCGCCGACATTCTTGCCGATATCATCAGCCTGGCCTGAATAATCCAGTACATCGTCTATCAGTTGGAATGCTGTTCCGAGCGAGCGGCCATATTCTGCGGCGGCTTCGATTTCTTCGTTGGATGCGCCGGCAATCAATGCGCCCAATTGGGCTGCAGCTTCAAATAATTTGGCAGTTTTGGAACGTATAACTTGGGTATAGCGCTCTTCCGATACGTCGGGGTCGTGCATATTCAGTAATTGCATGACTTCGCCTTCGGCGATCACATTCGTTGCATCAGCCAGAATCTGCATGATGCGAATGTCGCCAACCGAGACCATCATCTGGAACGCGCGTGAATAGAGGAAGTCGCCTACCAGCACGGATGCCGCATTACCGAACAGGGCATTGGCAGTCTTGCGGCCGCGGCGCAACGAAGATTCATCGACAACATCATCATGCAGCAAGGTTGCGGTATGAATAAATTCTACAACGGCGGCTAATTGATGATGATCGGTGCCGCGGTAGCTGTAAGCGTTTGCTATCAACAAAACCAGCACTGGCCTTATGCGCTTTCCACCGGCGCTAATAATATAATCACCAATTTGGTTGACCAGGGCCACTTCCGAGTGGAGTTTTTGGCGTATCACCGTATCAACTGCGTTTAGATCTGCGGCGATAGGCTGGATGAGCAGGTTTTGTGCGGAAGCAATGGAAGCGGAAGCCAAGTGTAAGCCTGATGAATGAGCATGGACGAGCGGGAATTATACGACGACAAATGCAGTGCACGCGCGCATGTCGCCGCCAGGGAGTGCAATATTTCTTAAAAGACATGTATTTACAAGTCTGAAAGCGATGTGATTAAGGACTTTGACCGATAGGGTAAGTCCATGTATAATTGGAGGTTTTCCCGATTCCGTCTGTGCAGTTTTCAGCGGCTCGAAGAGAGAAAAGTCCTTTAATCAATTGATGAGGTTTCACATGTACGCGGTCATAAAAACCGGTGGCAAACAATATAAAGTTGTCGCTGGTGAAAAATTTAAAGTAGAACAGATACCGGCAGACATTGGATCCGAAATCACCCTTGATCAGGTGCTCGCATTGGGCGCAGGAGAAACCATTCAGTTTGGTGCTCCACTGGTTGTTGGTGCTACGGTCCTTGCTACGGTTGTCTCCCATGGTCGTCACGAAAAGGTCACGATTTTCAAGATGCGTCGCCGTAAGCACTACCAGAAGCATCAGGGCCATCGCCAAAATTACACCGAATTGCAGATCGTTTCGATCAACGGCTAAGCCGCTGACTCGGACTAAACAGATACAAGGAGTCAGAAATGGCACATAAAAAAGGCGGCGGCACTACGCGAAATGGTCGTGACTCAGAGTCAAAGCGACTGGGCGTTAAAGTCTACGGTGGTCAGGCTATCAATGCAGGCGGCATTATCGTTCGCCAGCGTGGTACCAAAATGCACCCAGGCGAAAACGTCGGTATCGGCAAGGATCATACCTTGTTCGCGCTGACCGATGGCAAAGTTGCATTCGTTACTAAAGGCGCATTGCAACGTCATTACGTTACGGTAGTACCTGCTTAAGTTTTTAAGCAAGCAAGGTAAGGCGAAAGCCTTCAATCGAAAGGCTCTGCCCCAGGTAGAGCCTTTTTAGTTTTATGGCGGCACAATTATGAAGTTTATCGACGAAGCAAAAATCGAAGTCATTGCTGGTGACGGCGGCAACGGCGTCGCCTCCTTTTGTCGTGAAAAATTCAGGCCGTTCGGTGGCCCGGATGGCGGTGATGGCGGCAAGGGCGGCAGCATATTTGCGGTGGCAGATCGCAACATTAATACGCTGGTTGATTTTCGCTATTCAAAAATGCACAAGGCACGTGATGGCGAAAATGGTCGTGGCGCGGATTGCTACGGCAAGGGTGCAGACGATATCAAACTGCGCATGCCGGTTGGTACGCTGATCATCGACAACAATGATGGTGAATTGATCGCCGATCTGACCGAGCACGGCCAAGAAGTGTTGATTGCAAAAGGCGGCGAAGGCGGCTGGGGCAATATCCATTTTAAATCTTCGACCAATCGTGCGCCACGCCAGAAGTCTGAAGGCAAAGAAGGCGAACGACGCGAACTGCGGCTGGAGCTGAAAGTGCTCGCCGATATCGGTTTGCTCGGCATGCCGAATGCGGGTAAATCCACATTCATTTCTGCTGTGTCGAATGCACGGCCGAAGATTGCTGATTACCCGTTTACTACTCTGCATCCAAATTTGGGTGTGGTACGCGTCAGTCACGAAAAGAGTTTTGTGATTGCCGATATTCCTGGTTTGATCGAAGGTGCTTCCGATGGTGCGGGCTTGGGAATTCAATTCCTGCGTCATTTACAGCGCACACGGTTGTTATTGCATATCGTTGATCTGGCACCGTTCGACAATGTCGATCCGGTCAAAGAAGCCAAGGCCATCGTCAAGGAATTGAAAAAATACGATGAGTCGCTATTCGAAAAACCACGCTGGTTAGTCTTGAATAAACTCGACATGGTGCCGGATGAAGAGCGTGCAAAACGCGTAAAAGATTTCGTCAAACGCTTTGGCTGGAAAGGCCCGGTATTTGAGATTTCAGCGTTGACACGCGACGGTTGTTCCGAGATGGTCACCGAAATTTATGACTACATCGCGGTGCAGCGCCAGGCAGAGCAGCGTGCAGAAGAAACGGATATTAGCGAAGAAGCGCGTTTGATCGATTCTATCGATCCGGACGATCCTCGTTTCAAAATCATCGATTGAAGTTTTTCTTAAACGGATTGCCCACGCTTGGGCAATCCGGCATTAAGTAATAAAACTGCAAAATGCAGCGTTCAATAAAGCTCAAGCAACGATAAAAACAGCGCCGGATTACAAAGCATGAACTCCGTCATTCAACAAGCCAAGCGCATTATCATCAAGGTCGGTTCTTCTCTTGTCACTAACGATGGCAAGGGTCTGGACGCGACCGCCATTCGAAAATGGGCAGAGCAAATTGTCCATCTTCGCAGCCTCGGTAAAGAAGTCGTGCTCGTCAGTTCCGGCGCGATCGCCGAAGGCATGCAACGTCTTGGTTTTGACAAGCGGCCGACTGGCATTCATGAGTTGCAAGCCTGTGCAGCAGTGGGTCAAATGGGTCTCGCACAAATTTACGAAACCAGTTTTCGCCAGCACGATGTGCGTACTGCGCAAGTCCTGTTAACCCATGCCGATCTTGCGGATCGCGAACGCTATCTGAACGCGCGGTCGACCTTGTTTACGCTCTTGCGCCTCGGTGTAGTGCCCATCATTAATGAAAACGATACCGTTGTTACCGATGAGATCAAGTTTGGTGACAACGATACTTTGGGTGCTCTCGTGGCCAATTTGATCGAAGGCGATGCCTTGATCATTTTGACTGACCAACGCGGCTTGTTTACCGCTGATCCACGCAAGGATCCCAATGCAGAATTTGTGCACGAAGCCAAGGCTGGCGATTTGACACTGGAAGCGATGGCGGGTGGTGCGGGCAGTAGCCTTGGTCGCGGCGGTATGCTTACCAAAATTCTCGCGGCCAAACGTGCAGCTTTGTCCGGTGCGCATACGGTGATTGCCTGGGGGCGTGAAGATCGCGTACTGAGTCGGCTTGCTGCTGGCGAAGCAATCGGAACACAATTGACGGCGCAAACTGCGCAACTGACTGCCAGAAAACAATGGATGGCTGATCACTTGCAAACCGCCGGCAAGGTTGTGCTGGATGCGGGTGCAGTGCAGAAATTGACTGCGGAAGGCAAGTCCTTGCTGCCTATCGGCATCACCGAAGTAAAAGGCGAATTTGGTCGTGGTGATGTGATTACTTGTATCGACAGCGATGGCCGGGCCATCGCGCGTGGTATGACGAATTATACGAGTTCAGAGTCACGTCGCATCATGCGCAAACCGTCAGCAGAGATTCTGTCCATACTTGGGTTTGTCGAAGAGCCGGAATTGATACATCGAGATAATCTGGTGTTGCTTTAAAAACTGACGCGACGCAAATCAGATTCGCGATCTATCTATATTCAACTGATCGCACCGATTTTTATTCGCGCAGTAAATCGTCTGTCAGCGTCTTTCCGGATTTAAGCCTGTTTATCATATCTTTTTCAGTCCCTACAATCGTCAAATTGCTGCAGAAATAATCTGCGGATAGAGCTGCATGCTGCCGGTTTACCTTGCTGCGCACAATAGATTCCCATTGATCGCGACGGGAGCGACCCCATGTCCCATCTTCGCGTCCAAGCGCGTAGATTTTCTTTTCAAACGATGCACAGCGAATGCCTTCATAGCTGATATTTTTTGCTCCCGAAGGACTGGTAGCAACCAATGTGTAGCGCACGACGCCATCTGTTCCTATGGAGAGCGACTTGCTATCTACGGCAAAAGTTTGTGTTGCAGTCGGACCTACATAAAAAGGCAGCAGATTTTCTGCCTTGGGGGCGGGCGGAAAATCTGCCGCGATTTCTTCCCATGGCTTGTCCTCCTCATCGCTGTAGTTCTTATTGAACTCCAGCTGTTGCGCGAGGGAAATCTGCGTCACAACCAGCAGTGACAGGCCGAGCAGTGTGTGCTTTAGTTGGCGAGTGAAAATGGAAGACTTATTCATTGTCAGGTGTAGTCTTTACAGTAGAGGGTTCGTCTGTTTTGCGTGATGCATGCGTCTGACGCAAATAACGTGCTGTAGTGTGTTGTGCAGCATGCTGAGCTGGCCGCACTAAAAACCGCGACAGTTCTTGTAGTGCGCGTTGATAGACATCGCGTTTGAATTCGATGACAACGTCAAGCGGCACCCAATAGTCATGCCAGCGCCAAGCGTCGAATTCCGGATGTTCAGTCACGCGTAGATTAACGTCACAATCCCGCCCGACCATGCGCAGCAAAAACCATATTTGTTTCTGGCCTCTGTAATGACCGCGAATTTCCCGTTTGATGAAATGATCCGGGACTTCGTAGCGCAGCCAGTCGCGTGTACGACCGATGATTTTGACGTGCTCCGCCCGCAAGCCGACTTCTTCTTCCAGCTCGCGGAACATAGCCTGTTCGGGTGTTTCGCCGAATTTGATCCCGCCCTGTGGAAATTGCCACGAGTGCTCGCGCACCCGCTTGCCCCACCACACTTCATTCTGGGCGTTGATCAAAATAATGCCGACGTTTGGGCGAAAGCCTTCACGATCCAGCATAGTGCACCTCAAACTTTCTGCGGCTAAAGTACCCTCAATCGAAAATCGGCTTCTATACGGCCTCAACCAGCCGCGCGCACGATGACGTGCGAACAACGGAGACAGCAATCAATTGTGCGAAGAGTGGGTGCATCAGCCAGCTAATCCTTTAAAATTGAGTTGATTATAACCCTCTCTCTTTTTAAAAAGAATTCATCGTCATGCGCGCATCCCGTTTTTTCATTTCCACTCTTAAAGAAGCCCCTTCCGACGCAGAAATCGTCAGCCATAAACTGATGATGCGTGCCGGCATGATCAAGCGCATTGGTTCTGGTATTTATACATATATGCCTATGGGATTGCGCGTGATCCGCAAGGTGGAAGCGATTATCAGAGAGGAAATGAACAGCGCCCATGCAATTGAATTGTTGATGCCTTTGGTGCAACCTGCCGAGCTGTGGCAAGAGACTGGACGCTGGGACAAGATGGGCGCGGAGCTGATGCGTGTCAAGGACCGTCATGGCCGCGATTACGCGATCCAGCCGACGTCGGAAGAAGTCGTCACCGATGTGGTGCGTACCGAGATCAAATCCTACCGCCAGTTACCGCTGAATTTTTATCATATACAAACCAAGTTCCGCGACGAACGCCGTCCACGCTTCGGCTTGATGCGAGGCCGCGAATTCACGATGAAGGATGCCTACTCATTTGATCGCGATGTCGAGGGTTTGAAACGTTCCTATCAAATCATGTTCGATGCCTACACCAAGATTTTCAACCGATTTGGTTTGCAATTCCGTGCGGTTGCCGCAGATAACGGCGCGATTGGCGGATCTGGCTCGCACGAATTCCACGTGATTGCAGATACCGGTGAAGATGCGATTGTCTATTGCCCAACGTCTGACTATGCGGCCAATATGGAAGCGGCAGAAGCGATAGCCCCAACGACTCCACGCGCCGCGGCGACGCAAGCATTGATCAAGACGCCAACACCGGGCAAATCCAAATGCGAGGATGTTGCTGCATTCTTGAATTTGCCGCTGGCACAAACCGTCAAGTCGATAGTGCTGACGGTAGAAAAAGAAGAGAAGGGCGTCATCAATAAAGAAGTCTGGTTATTGCTATTGCGCGGCGATCATGAATTGAACGAAGTAAAGGTGGGAAAGATTCCAGGGCTGATCGACTATCGCTTTGCCAATGAAGCAGAAATTGTTGAGTGGTTTGGTACGCCACCAGGTTATCTGGGACCGATCAATACAAAGAAGCCAGTCAAGGTGGTAGTGGATCGTACCGTCGCCGCGATGAGCGATTTCGTTTGCGGTGCCAATGAAGTTGACTCTCATTTTACAGGCGCCAACTGGGGCCGTGATTTGCCGGAAGCAACCGTGCTTGATATTCGCAATGTGGTTGAAGGCGATCCATCGCCGGATGGCAAAGGCGTGTTGGCGATCCAGCGCGGGATTGAAGTCGGCCACGTGTTTCAGTTGGGTACCGCCTATTCCGAAGCTATGAAAGCGACTTATCTCGATGAAAATGGCAAGCCACAATTGATTCAAATGGGCTGTTACGGCATCGGCGTAACCCGCATCTTGGGAGCTGCGATCGAACAGAATTTTGATGACAAGGGCATCATCTGGCCCGTTGCGCTGGCGCCGTTTGAAGTCGTGCTGTGTCCGATGGGCTATGACCGCAGTGAGAGCGTCCAAGCAGAGACCGAAAAATTGTATGAAGTCCTGCAGTCAGCAGGTGTCGACGTGATACTGGATGATAGAGGCGAACGTCCAGGTGCGATGTTTGCCGATTGGGAGTTGATTGGCGCGCCGCATCGTATCGTCATCGGTGAGCGTGGCTTGAAAGACGGCAAGCTGGAATATCAGGGGCGCCGTGATACGGAAGCAACTGCGGTCGCACTGGATGAAATGCTCGCCTTCGTTAAAGCCAAATTAGTTGCGTGATTGTTTTGATTCAGCCGGCGATGCCAATTACTCTTGCGCGACGTCAAGGCATTGAAAGTGGTCGCTGGCGATATGCGTGGCCGACATTGTCGTTGTTCCGCTGCATATTCATCTTCGGCATATTTTTATATTTGCTGGCGAATGCTTGCCAGGTCTTCGCTGGCAATCAAAAAGAAGAGGCCATGGCAGATTCGGTACGCATGGCTTTATCGCGCGCCATTTCCGATCCGCGACCGCCTATTCCGCAATTTATCGATATCAAAGAACGGCTCGCGTATCTACAGTGGTTGGGTGATATGTCGGATCGATTGGCTAAACGAATTTCGGATAGACAGGTGCGCATCGAGTTCCTGCGCACGGTTTGGTACGAAGCACGGCGTGCCGGTCTCGATCCGGCCTTGGTGCTCGGATTGATACAAGTGGAATCGGCTTTTCGCAAATATGCGGTGTCGCCGGTAGGAGCACATGGCTACATGCAAGTCATGCCATTCTGGGCGCGCGTGATTGGCGATGGTGATCGCAGCAAGCTGTTTCACATGCAAACCAATTTGCGTTTTGGCTGCTCTATTTTGCGTATGTATCTGGATATGGAAAAAGGCGATTTGTTTCTAGCCTTGGGACGCTACAACGGGAGTCGCGGTCGTGCCGAATATCCCAATTCTGTATTGGCATCCTGGAGAAAGTGGGAGCATCACCTTTGATGCAAGAAGCACGGATGTCGGTATAGTGGTAGCTCGTTTGAAATTAACTTGCCGAATAAAGCAAGAATATCCACTGAGCATTTGCAGCAGAAACAAAAACGCCCGCGCGATGCGGGCGTTTTTGTTTGGTACCTGAAAAAATTATTTCAAGTGACCGGAGATGAGTTTGGTCATCTCGAACATTGATACTTGTTTCTTGCCACCAAAGACTGCTTTCAGTTTTTCATCCGCATCGATCATGCGTTTGTTTTCTGGGTTTTGCAGTTTGAACTTTTTGATGTATTCCCACACTTTTTTAGTTACTTCAGTGCGAGGTGCTGGCGATGCACCGATAACAGCGGCCAGAACTGCGGACGGTGTTACTGGTTTCATGAACGCAGCATTAGGCTTGCGTGCAGTCGCTGGTTTTTTAGCGGCTACTTTCTTAGCAGCCGGTTTTTTTACTGCGACTTTTTTCGCTGCTGGTTTTTTAGCGGCTACTTTTTTGGCTGGCGCTGCTTTTTTAGCTGGCGCTGCTTTTTTAGCGACTACTTTTTTTGCTGCTGGTTTCTTAGCGGCCGGTTTTTTGGCCGCTGGTTTTTTGGCTGTTGCCATCTTCAAACCTCCTTCACATTGTGTTGGGAAATTGCGCCACTTCACGCACCGCTAATAGTGGTGTGGTTTTTCTTGCTGTGCAAGTGTTTTTTGAGTCTTTCACACGCTATTTGTAGGCTGTGCGCCACGCAGGCATCACAGAGGGAAAACAGTAAATGCGTTATCCGGTTCGAACTATCCAAAATTGGATCGTGTTTAATTGACGGGAGCATGTGATTTTGGGGTGAGGGGAAATCCAAGAAACGAACTTTGAAGTTGAGTTCTGAAGGCGAATAAAAAAAGGATTGTGCCATTGAAGTGCCGGCCATGAAAAACCCGGCATCAGCCGGGTTTGGTATTTGGCGATGCTGAAAATCAGCGCATGCCGGGCATCATGCCTTTCATCCCGCGCATCATTTTCATCATATTGCCGCCTTTCAGCTTCTTCATCATCGTTTGCATTTGGTCGAATTGCGCCAGCATGCGGTTGACTTCTTGCACCTGAACGCCGGCACCGGTCGCGATGCGGCGCTTGCGGGAAGCCTTGATCAACTCTGGCTTGGCACGCTCCTGCGGCGTCATCGAGTTGATGATGCCTTCCATGCGGACGACCTGTTTATCCGCCATCCCCATGTTGGCGCCACTCGCGGCTTGCTGCAATTGCGCTGGAAGTTTGTCCATCAAATTGGACATGCCGCCCATTTTTTTCATCTGGGCGAGTTGAGATTTAAAGTCGTTCAGGTCGAATTTACCGCCGACCTTGATTTTCTTGGCCAGACCTTCGGCCGCTTCCATGTCGACGCCTTTGCGGGCTTCTTCGACCAGTGCCAGGATGTCGCCCATGCCGAGAATACGATCCGCCATGCGCACTGGATCGAAGGCTTCGAGGCCGTCCAGTTTTTCCGCAACGCCGGCAAACTTGATCGGCTTCCCGGTAATGTGGCGCACTGAGAGCGCGGCACCACCGCGTGAATCGCCGTCTAGTTTGGTCAGGACGATACCGGTCAGCGGCAGTGCATCGCTGAACGCTTTGGCCGTATTGATGGCATCCTGTCCGAGCATCGCGTCGACGACGAACAGGGTTTCGATCGGTTTGACGGCAGCGTGGATCGCCGAAATCTCCTGCATCATCGCTTCATCGATGCCAAGACGGCCGGCAGTGTCGATGATCAGGACATCGTGATAATGCCGCTTGGCGTAATCGAGTGCTGCCAACGCGATGTCGACCGGCTTGTCAGTCGGCTCGGTCGGGAAGAAGTCTGCGCCGACTTGTTCGGTAACCGTTTTCAATTGTCCAATCGCGGCTGGACGATAGACGTCGGCGGAAACGGTCAGGACTTTTTTCTTCTTTTGTTCGCGCAGATACTTTGCCAGTTTGCCGACGGTGGTGGTTTTACCTGCACCCTGCAAGCCAGCCATCAGGATGATCGCTGGCGGCTGCGTTGCAAAATTGAGTTGCGAAGCTTCAGGTCCTAGATCGGCACCCATGATGGCTGCGAGTTCGCGCTGTACTACGCCGACCAATGCCTGGCCCGGCGAGAGTGAGCCGATGACATCTTCACCCATCGCTTTTTCTTTGACGCGGCTGATGAATTCACGTACGGCTGGGAGTGCAACGTCGGCTTCAAGCAGGGCCAGACGTACTTCGCGCAGCATTTCTGCGGTGTTCGCTTCCGTCAGGCGCGCTTCTCCGCGCATGGTTTTGACGGCTTTGGCTAGGCGTTGTGTGAGATTGTCGAGCATGGGTATTTTGAATGTGTGATGAAACAACTGATAGTGGCGAAAATTACGTGCCTGCAATGGCTATGCAACTGAGGCGCGGGCAGACTTCATTTTACCCGATGCGGTACCGGATAGCCGCGCTCTTGCCGCATCTGCCTTGGAAAACCGGTTTCTATAGAAGTACGCGCAGTATCTTGTGTAAGCGTTTTTTTTCGACTAATGGTAATGTCGCGATAATAATTTCCTGCTGCATGACAAGATGCAGATCGAGCTTGGGTTGTTATCGAGCATAGATGTCGCTTGAATCCGGCAAAATCCGCGCTGCGAAAATAATCCGAATCGTATGTGGATGGAAAAAATGGCAATACTGCTCGCCCCTGCGGGAAGCACTGATTACATGGTGTAAACTTAAACGATGTATATATATATATTTGTCCTGGCTGCGTTGTTCTATGCGGTGTGCGCCTGTCTGCCGCCGAAAAAGCGTGTGGCAATTTCGATCGGCACCCTGATCGGATGGCTATTGCATGGTGGTGCGCTGTGGGCGGATGCCATTACGTCGAATTCCCTGCGCATGGGTTTTGCGATCATGCTGTCCGGGACTTTGTGGATTTCTGTCGCTGCCTACTGGCTGGAGAATCGCAACTTCACGCTGGATGGCTTGCGTATTCTTGTGCTTCCCTGCGCCGCGATCGGCGTGCTCTTACCCATGGTTTTCCCCGGTAGTGTGATTGCGCTGGATGGCCGTTCCATCCTTTACCCTTGGCATATTGTGATTGCGATGCTGGCCTACAGTACGCTGACGATTGCTGCTTTTCATGCGATCTTGATGGCGCTGCAGGAATCCAAGCTGCATACCGGACTGAATGCGGGAAAAGCTGGTTGGTTTGCAATCGCGCTGGATCGCTTGCCGGCTTTGCTGACGATGGAAAAATTACTGTTCCGTTTGATTGGTTTCGGGTTTTTCTTGTTGACCCTGACGGTTTTGTCTGGCGTCATTTTTTCCGAAGAGTTGTTTGGACAGGCGTTCAAATGGGAGCATAAAACCATCTTTACGATGTTGTCCTGGCTCTTGTTCGGTATCTTGCTGGCAGGGCGTAAATGGCGCGGCTGGCGCGGCAAGACGGCGCTCAGTTTTACGCTGACCGGTTTTACAACTTTGTTGCTCGCATATGTAGGCAGTCGCTTCGTACTGGAAGTCGTATTGCATCGGGGACTGGCATGAAGCTGTTGTTGTGGGCCGGTATTATTTTTGCTGTGATCTGGATATTTCGCAGTAAAAAATCTTCGGCCAAGATGGATATTCCAAAGACTCCGCAGGCTCCTCAGGCACAACATGAAGGTGCAGAAGCAATGTTGAGTTGTGCACATTGCAAAACTTATTTCCCTGCCTCGGAAGCTGTATTTAATTCTTCAAATTCAGCCTTTTGCAGCGTCGAGCATCGCGCTCAGCACATCGTTCATTAATTCATGAATCCAGCCAAGCCGGTTTTTGATGACGCCAGGGCGACGTTCTGGCGCACTCTGCAGACGTTTGCGTTTACGCGAACCGTAATCGTGGCGGTGTTGCTGGCCTACTTCGGTTTGACTACCGCAAAACTATGGCCAGACAAACAGCAGTTTTGGGAAATCTGCATCCCCTATTTAATCGTGGCGTTCATATTTGCACTGCTGTCGCTGTACTGGCGTCGCCGTTTCATGATGCAGTTGGTAGCCCAGATATCGGTTGATCTAGCCGCTATATCGTTTCTGTATTTGTCTGCGGGCGGAATCAAAAGCGGTTTGGCGATTCTGTATTTATTTCCCCTAGCGGGTGGAGCGATTCTCGCGCCCTTGATTCTGTCCCTGTTTTTCGTTTCTGTCGTGACCCTGGTTCTGCTGGCGGACAGCGGTTACCAGTTACTGAATGAAAACTCGGATATCTCTTCATCGCAAGTCGGCCTGTACGGCGCTGCATTTTTCATTATTATTTTTGCGATTAATCGCCTCGCTGCGCGCCTGATCAAACAGGAATCGCTGGCGCTGGGGCGGGGCAAGGCTTTGCACGTTCAGCAGGCAATTAATCGCCTCATCATCGCGGACATGGAGGATGGCATTCTCGTGGTGGATCGCAAGGGGCGCGTATTGATCAGCAATCCGGCAGCAGCACACATGCTTGGGCTCACTTTTCCGCATGAAAAAATCTATGGGAAATTATCCGATATGGCATGGCTGCGACCGATAGCGGATGCCTACCAAACATGGGGAGGGCGTGACGGCTTGCGTACGCCGACACAAGCTAATACGCCGACATTTGTCTTAATTAAACATGGTGACGATTTGACCTTGCAAGGCGGTACGACGGTTTTGGGTAGTCGCCGCGAGTTGATCACGCATTTGAAATTGCGCTTTGCAAAAGTCGAGGCGGAAGGTGTTCAAGAAGAGCGGGTTGTGATCTTCCTGCAGGATGTCACCGAAATTGAAAATCGTGCGCAGCAGCTCAAGCTGGCATCGATGGGGCGTTTGACCGCCAGCATTGCCCATGAGGTGCGCAATCCGTTGTCTGCGATCGGGCATGCGGCGTCGCTGCTGAGTGAGGACGCGCAGGAGGCCAGTCAGCAGCGCCTGCTCGCCATCATCAGTGATAACGTGGCGCGCTTGAATCGCATGATTGAGGATATTCTCAAGTTATCCCGCAAGGCGCATCAACATCATGAACCGCTCTGTTTGGGGCTATTGTTCGACGATGTTTTGAGTGAGTTGCATGAGATGCACGCCGTGCAGCAGGGGATGATAGCGATCGCCGATATGACACGATACAAAGTACGTTTCGATCCGTTGCATTTGCGCGAAATCATCTTGAACTTGCTGACAAATGCGTTACGCTACGCGAGCGGAATGCCGGCTAGCATTCGCGTTTATATAGTGTCTGGCATCGGCCATCGACTCGAGTTGCATGTACAGGATGATGGTCCGCAAATTACGGCTGCAGTGCGTGCCCACTTGTTTGAACCGTTCTACACAACATCCAGCAAAGGCACCGGTCTCGGACTCTATCTGGCGCGCGAATTGTGTTTGAATAATGACGCCTTGCTGAATTATGAATATCGGAGTGACGATGAAAAGGGTGCGCCAGCCGGACGCTTCGTGATCACCTTTGCTAATAATGAAAACCTTTGATCGTATTTGACTGCCCCATGAACTGTAAAAGTCGCGTGCTATGAGCTCTCCTCGCATATTGATTGTTGACGACGAAGCAGACCTGCGGGAATTGCTCGAGATTACGCTCATCAAAATGGGGCTGGATATCGATAGCGCCGCCACGCTGGCGGTAGCGCGCGATTATCTGGCAAAGACTGAATATGCATTGGTATTGACCGATATGCGCTTGCCCGACGGACTGGGGATAGAGCTGGTGCACGAAGTGACGGCGCAGTACAAGAACACGCCGATCGCCGTGATTACCGCTTTTGGCAGCGCAGACAATGCTGTCGTGGCATTGAAGGCGGGTGCGTTTGATTATCTGTCCAAGCCGGTCGGACTCGAACAATTGCGCGTCATGGTTCGTTCGGGCTTGCGTATTAGCCAAAGCGACGGCAATCAGGCATCCAGTCAAAAAGCAATTGTTCCGGTTGCATTGCGCCTGATGGGACAGTCCGAAGCCATGCAGGGATTGCGTACGCAAATTACACGGCTTGCCCGCAGCATGGCACCGGTCGCCATCAGCGGTGAATCAGGCAGCGGCAAGGAATTGGCGGCTCGAGATATTCATGCGCAGAGTGCCCGTAGTGACAAGCCTTTTATCGCCGTCAACTGCGGTGCGATTCCGGAAGCCTTGATGGAAGCAGAATTCTTTGGCTATCGCAAAGGCGCATTTACTGGCGCAGCGGATGACAGGGATGGCTTTTTTCAGGCTGCCAATGGCGGTACTTTGCTGCTGGATGAAGTGGCCGATTTGCCCTTGGCCATGCAGGTCAAGTTGCTGCGGGCGATTCAGGAACGGCGGGTGCGCAAGGTCGGTGCAACGGCAGAGGAGCCAGTTGACGTACGTATTGTCAGTGCGACGCACCAGAATTTGCATGAATGCGTAGGCAAGGGAAGCTTCCGCCAGGATTTGTATTACCGGCTGAACGTCATTGAGTTGAATTTACCGCCTTTGCGCGAACGGCTTGATGATATCGGCTTGCTGGCGCAGGCGATTCTGACCCGTCTTGGCGGCGGGCAGCAGACCACACTGGCTCCTGCAGCACTTGATGCGTTACGTGGTTATTCATTTCCCGGTAACGTACGCGAACTGGAAAATATTCTGGAGCGGGCCTTGGCATTTGCCAATGACGGCGTGATTGAAGTGGCGGATCTGGCGCTGAAAGCATCGCCGTCGATCAAGATTTTCGCCCCGTCATCATCCGCTGAAGAGACGATGATGGTGCCGGCATTGATTGAAACCGAGGAAATGATTTTGCCGCCACTGTCAGATCAGTTGCCGCAATCCTTGCCCGACCATCTCGACGATGTGGAGCGCGAGATCATTCGGCGCGCATTGGCAAAAACCAAATTCAACCGGACGCAAGCTGCAGAATTGCTCGGCATCAGCTTCCGCCAACTACGTTATCGCATGCAGCGGCTGGATATCAATGCCCCCGAATAAACAGCCCGGGGGCACTAGATCCTTGCCGTTTCAGATCAGCGCGAATGGGTGGGCCGCTGACGTCGTGCGCTCGCCATCGCCTAATTTTGACCAGCGAGCTGAAGGGACGGAAATTGCGTTGTTGGTTATTCATAACATCAGCCTGCCGCCCGGACAGTTCGGTGGCCCGTTTATCGCCGACCTGTTTTTGAATCAGCTGGATTATGATGCGGATCCTTATTTCGACCAATTGAAGCCTTTGCGCGTATCTGCGCATTTTCTGATCCGGCGCGATGGCATGGTCATGCAATTCGTATCCGCAAACGACAGGGCATGGCACGCTGGTGCATCTTCGTTTTGCGGGCAAGAACGTTGCAATGATTTTTCAATCGGAATTGAGTTGGAAGGTACCGATTTTGAGCCTTTCGAGCCTGCGCAGTATGCTGCGCTGGCATTGCTGACTGATGCATTAAAGCAGGCCTATCCGCTGCGGCAGGTGACAGGTCATGAACAGATAGCGCCAGGTCGAAAAACCGATCCAGGTCCATTTTTCGACTGGGTGAATTATCAAAAGTGCTATCAAAAAGTGCGCTCGGAATCAGTGCAATCCGGGCACGCTGTTGGTGATTTGCAGTTCTATTTAGGTTAAAAAATGCACCATTGCAATCCCCTTTATTCAGATAAAAAAATATATCGAAAACTCTCACGAAAGTGATTGCATCCCCGACTTTAGCGCACTAGAATTAGTGCAGATCATAAATTCCGCACTAGATGTAGTGGGTTTTGCCGATCCACCCCTTAAATCTGTTCAGTTGTTGCTTCACCATAATTTGTCCGTATATACATATTAGTCGGGAGCTCTGAGCAGGTGCCTTTCAATATAACTAAATAGAGTCGGTGCAGGCGCTAACGTAGATAAACGTTGGTAGGCACCTTCCAACATTTTTCGCAAAACCCGCAATAACAGGTTTATCTCTTACAACCAGCAGGGCAAAAGCTGCCTGCAATAGTTTTTAAAGGAGTTGTAATGCTCTCTACTCAAGAAAATTCAGCCAAATCGTCGACAGAAATCGGCAATATCGCGCCTCTCGCGGTTGCTCCATCGACTTCTGGTGCTCACGCCGTCGGTTTGAGCGATCACCGTATCATCCGCCGCAATGGCGCAGTAGTCGGTTTTGAGCCATCGAAAATCTCCATCGCTGTTACCAAGGCATTTTTGGCCGTTAACGGCGGTCAGGGCGCCGCATCTGCGCGCGTGCGCGAACTTGTCGAGCAATTGACGGCGAATGTGGTGAACGCCTTGGTGCGTCGCCAACCAGCAGGCGGCACCTTTCATATCGAAGATATCCAGGATCAGGTTGAATTGGCTCTGATGCGCTCGGGCGAACACGATGTCGCGCGTGCTTATGTGTTGTATCGCGCCAAACGTATGGAAGAGCGTGCGCAGCAGCAAGCCGCTAAGCCAGTCGTCGAAGCCAATCAATTGCATGTGATCGAAGATGGTCAACGTCGTCCGCTGGATATGAATCAAGTGCGCGATCTGATCGCTGCAGCATGTATCGGTTTCGAAAAACACGTGGACGCTGAAGCGATCCTGCGTGAGACAGTCAAAAATCTGTACGACGGTGTACCAGTCGAAGAATTGCATAAATCCGCCATCCTGGCTGCCCGCGCGCTGATGGAAAAGGATCCTGCATACACGACGGTGACCGCACGTTTGCTGATGCACACAATTCGTAAAGAAGTATTTGGCAAGGAAGTTGCACAAGCTGATGCGCCAGAAGCGTATCTGGAATACTTCCCGAAATTTATCAAAAAAGGTATCCAGGCAGATCTGCTAGATGCAAAGCTCGGTCAATTCGATCTGAAAAAACTCGGCGATGCGCTGGTACCGGACCGCGATTTGCAATTCGGCTACCTCGGCTTGCAAACTCTGTATGACCGCTACTTTTTGCACATCGAAGATACCCGTATCGAAATGCCGCAAGCGTTTTACATGCGCGTCGCGATGGGCTTGGCGCTGGGCGAAATCAACCGTGAAGAACGTGCGATCGAGTTCTACAACCTGTTGTCGTCTTTTGACTTCATGAGCTCGACACCAACCTTGTTTAACTCCGGCACCTTGCGCTCGCAATTGTCGTCATGCTATTTGACAACCGTTGCCGATGACCTCGACGGCATCTACGAAGCGATCAAGGAAAATGCATTGTTGGCGAAATACGCCGGCGGTTTGGGCAATGACTGGACGCCAGTCCGTTCACTTGGCGCGCACATCAAAGGTACCAATGGTCGTTCACAAGGCGTCGTACCTTTCCTGAAAGTGGTCAATGACACCGCAGTTGCGGTGAATCAAGGCGGCAAGCGTAAGGGTGCTGTCTGCGCCTATCTGGAAACCTGGCACATGGACATCGAGGAATTCCTCGACCTGCGTAAAAACACTGGCGATGATCGCCGCCGTACGCATGACATGAACACCGCCAACTGGATTCCTGATCTGTTCATGAAGCGCGTGATGGAAAAAGGCGAGTGGACCTTGTTCTCGCCATCCGACGCACCAGACCTGCACGACAAAGTCGGCAAAGCGTTCGAAGAAGCCTATACCGGCTATGAAGCCAAAGCTGCTCGCGGTGAATTGAAACTGTTCAAGACGATTCAGGCGTTGGATCTGTGGCGCAAAATGCTATCGATGTTGTTCGAAACCGGTCATCCATGGATCACATTCAAAGATCCTTGCAATATCCGTTCGCCGCAACAGCACGTTGGCGTGGTTCACAGCTCGAACCTGTGCACCGAGATCACATTGAATACCAACGATTCCGAAATCGCAGTCTGCAATCTGGGTTCAGTCAACATGCCCGCCCATATGAAAGACGGCAAGCTGGATCACGTCAAGTTGCAAAAAACCATCCGTACCGCGATGCGTATGCTGGATAACGTGATCGACATCAACTATTACGCAGTTAAAAAAGCGCGTGATTCTAACCTGCGTCACCGTCCAGTCGGCCTCGGTATCATGGGTTTCCAGGATTGCCTGCACATGATGCGCATTCCATATGCATCGAACGACGCGGTGCAATTTGCCGATAATTCGATGGAAGCCGTTTGCTACTACGCTTACTACGCATCGACAGAACTGGCAGAAGAACGCGGCCGTTACAGCTCGTACAAAGGTTCCTTGTGGGATCGTGGCATCTTGCCGCAAGATTCGTTGAAATTGCTGGCTGACGAACGCGGTGCCAAATATCTGGAAGCGGATTACAGCGAAACATTTGACTGGGCACCGTTGCGCGCACGCATCAAGGAATTCGGCATGCGCAATTCCAACTGTGTGGCGATCGCACCGACTGCGACGATTTCGAACATCATCGGCGTTTCGGCTTGTATCGAACCGACTTACCAGAATCTGTACGTCAAATCGAACTTGTCCGGCGAATTCACCGAGATTAACGAATACCTGGTCCGTGATTTGAAAGCGCGTGGCTTGTGGGATGAAGTCATGATTTCGGATCTCAAATACTTCGACGGCAGCCTGGCTAAGATCGATCGCATTCCGCAAGATTTGCGCGCGATTTACGCAACCGCATTTGAAGTCGAGCCATCCTGGTTGGTCGAAGCTGCATCGCGTCGTCAAAAATGGATCGATCAAGCGCAATCGCTGAACATTTACATGGCTGGTGCATCCGGTAAAAAACTGGATGACACTTATAAACTGGCATGGTTGCGCGGTTTGAAAACCACGTATTACCTGCGTACCATGGGTGCAACCCACACTGAGAAATCGACTTCAAAAACCGGTGCATTGAATGCAGTGGATTCTGGCGGCGGCAGTTCGACAAGTGCATCGGCTGCTGAAACTGATGGCCCAGCATGCATGCTGCGTCCAGGTGATGCCGGATTTGAAGAGTGCGAAGCCTGCCAATAATCGTCGATTCAGACTTCGGGTTTCGCTAGCAAAAAATGACATTCACGATGTTGCACTGAACTTGAATTGCATAATGCTGACAAAGCTGTATAAGGTTTTGTCGGCATTACAGTTTTCGGCAACATCCGCACCATATATAAATAAGGAAATACATCATGCTAAGTTGGGATGAAGAAGCAAAGCCAGCAGCCCCGCAGCCGGCATTGCAACCAGCACTGCAACAAGTTCGTGACGCAGCAGCACAGCGCGTACAGGCACAAGACGTAGCGCTGGATCCAGCGCTGATGGCACAACCAGCAGCTGCAGTTGATCCAACTCGCCGCATGGATGCCGCTGACAAGCGCATCATCAACGGCCAGACAGACGTCAATCAGCTGGTTCCGTTCAAGTACAAATGGGCATGGGACAAGTACCTGGCTGGCTGTGCAAATCACTGGATGCCGCAGGAAATCAATATGCAGCGCGATATTGAATTGTGGAAAAACCCGAACGGATTGACCGACGATGAACGTCGCCTGGTTAAGCGCAATCTGGGCTTTTTCGTTACCGCCGATTCTTTGGCCGCCAACAATATCGTGCTCGGTACCTACCGCCACATTACCGCGCCGGAATGCCGTCAATATCTGCTGCGCCAGGCGTTTGAAGAAGCGATCCACACGCATGCGTACCAATACATCGTTGAATCGCTGGGTCTGGACGAAGGTGAAATCTTCAACGCTTACAACGAAATCGAATCGATCCGCGACAAGGATCAATTCCTGATTCCGTTTATCGACGTACTGACCGATCCACATTTCACCACCGGCACTACAGAAAACGATCAAACATTATTGCGGTCGCTGATCGTGTTTGCGTGTCTGATGGAAGGCTTGTTCTTCTATGTCGGCTTCGCACAAATTCTCGCACTCGGTCGTCAAAACAAAATGATGGGCGCAGCAGAACAGTATCAATACATCCTGCGTGATGAATCGATGCACTGCAATTTCGGGATCGATTTGATCAACACGATCAAGCTTGAAAATCCGCATTTGTGGACGCCGCAATTTCGCGAAGAGATCAAAGCGTTGTTTTTACGCGCAGTAGAGTTGGAATATCGTTACGCAGAGGATACAATGCCGCGTGGAGTGCTTGGACTGAATGCTCCGATGTTCAAAGGCTATTTGAGATTTATCGCAAATCGTCGCGCGCAACAAATCGGTTTGGAGCCGATGTTCGAACAAGAGGAAAACCCTTTCCCTTGGATGAGCGAAATGATCGATCTGAAAAAAGAGCGCAACTTTTTTGAGACACGTGTCATCGAATACCAGACCGGTGGCGCGCTCAACTGGGAATAAAAAAGTTGAGCAGCACCTTAAAATGCAGTCGCATAAATACGAATCACAAGACTGCAAAAACAGGAAAGGCAACAACCAAATTTAATGAACAGTAGAAGACCGATACGATCTGATCTGCTCAAGCCGCACCACCTGATTCAGTCAGGTGTGGCGGCTTTTTCTTTTAAAAAAGGTTTGTTTTTTCTGAAACAGAATTCCAATGCCGGCATGAGTGCTGGCGTTTTTTTTGGCTAATGCAGTAGCGTCGCTACGAAATATGCATAGTCATGTAAGGCTGAAGTGCTGCATAAGTGAGGGGATGCAGCAGTTCAGCTGGTGCCGAATTCATTAGCGCAAGCAAGAGCAAGCTTGTGCCGATGAATAATCCGCCAGTTTCATCGCGATGGAACTGGCGGGTTTCCAATAGAAGCTTGATTTTTTCCATCACGTGAAGGAGAAACAAAATGGCAACAGCAGCAAAAAAACCAGCAGCGAAGAAACCAGCTGCAAAGAAAGCAGTAGCAAAAAAACCTGTCGCTAAAAAAGCCGCAGCCAAAAAGCCAGTGGCTAAAAAGGCGATCGCCAAGAAGCCAGTAGCGAAAAAAGCAGTTGCTAAAAAAGCGGTAAAGAAAGTCGTCGCTAAAAAAGCAGTAGCTAAAAAGCCGGTTGCTAAAAAAGCGGTAAAGAAAGTCGTCGCTAAAAAAGCAGCAGCTAAAAAGCCGGTTGCCAAAAAAGCGGTAAAGAAAGTCGTCGCTAAAAAAGCAGCAGCTAAAAAGCCAGTTGCCAAAAAAGCGGTAAAGAAGGTCGTCGCTAAAAAAGCAGCAGTTAAAAAGCCAACTGCCAAAAAAGCCGCCGCGCCTAAAAAGCCTGCAGCTAAACCTGTAGTTAAAAAAGCAGCGCCGAAAAAGCCCGCCGCTAAACCAGCAGCAGTAGCAGCACCTGCGGTTAAAACGGTATTGAATCCGGCAGCAGCTTGGCCGTTTCCAACAGGCACTCGTCCGTAAATCCAGGTTCGCTTGGGTGCGCCTGATTAAATTCAGGCACAATCCGCTGTGTGGCTTATGTCGCACAGCGGTTTTTTTTGAAGGAGTCTTCGTGCTGGACAGTATATTTACGCTGATTATCGATACCATCGCCATCGTATTGGCGGGCGCCTTGCTACTCAGGTTCTGGATGCAGGCGGTGCGTGTGCGCCCCCCCATGCAGGTTGCACAATTTACGTATCAATTGACGGACTGGCTGGTGCGGCCGCTGCGGCGTATATTGCCTGGCGCAGGCGGTTACGATTGGGCCAGCTTGATAGGTGCATTTTTGGTGGCGTTGATCGCAACGACTGTTGAGGTGTGGCTGCGCGGTGTCTTTACGCCGCATGCGATCTTGCTGCTGGCTATACTGCGTATCTGTCAGTGGGCGTTATACGGTTTGATTGGCTTGTTGCTGATCGAGGTGATTTTCAGCTGGATCAATCCCCATGCTCCACTGGCACCATTTGTACGTGCGCTGAATGATCCGCTGATGCGACCTTTGCGCCGGATAGTGCCGCTGATCGGGAGCATCGACTTGTCACCATTGGTGGCATTAATACTATTGCGTATTGTGATTGAATTGGTGAGCACTATCGTTGCATCATTGCTGTGACGCGTTGCGAGGAATGAAGCCTGCTGACGGTGAACGCTGTCAGCAGGCTGTGTCGTTAAAAACGATAGCCGAATGCCTGATGGAAGCAGTCTTCAATTTCTGTGCGCGACAAGACGTGATTTTGCGGCCCTTGATGGCGAATCTTGATTGATCCCATCAGACTTGCCAAACGTCCTGTCGTTTCCCAATCCAGATTATTGGTCAAGCCAAATAACATGCCCGCACGGAAGGCATCGCCACAACCGGTTGGATCCACAACCTTGTCCACTTGTACGCATGGAATCGCCAGATGCTGTCTGCCAGTGAAAATATCCGCACCTTGTTCGCCGCGCGTGACCACCAAGGCAGAGACCTGCTCTGCGATTTTGGCCAGCGAGAGGCCGGTGCGCTCTGTTAATAATTCTGCTTCATAGTCATTCACTGCAACATAGGTTGCCAGCTCTATGAATTGCTTGAGCTCGTCGCCATTAAACATTGGCAAACCCTGGCCAGGATCGAAAATGAAGGGCACGTTCAAGTCTGCGCATTGTTGTGCATGCTGCAGCATGCCATCACGGCCATCTGGTGCAATGATGGCGATAGCGATATCCCCTGCTTGTGCCACCGTATTTTCGTGTGCGAATGTCATCGCACCAGGATGAAATGCGGTTATCTGGTTACTGTCGGTGTCGGTGGTGATGAAAGCCTGGCCGGTATAGGACGTATCGATAGTTTTGATGCATTGCTGAGAAATTTGCAATTTCTCCAAATGCGCGCGATAGGTCGCGCCGTCTTGTCCGATGGTCGCCATGATGAGCGGATCGCCACCGAGCAGCTTCAGGTTATATGCGATGTTGCCAGCGCAGCCGCCGAACTCGCGCCGCATTTCCGGGACAAAAAAGCACACGTTGATTTTATGCAGTTGGTCCGCCAGCAGCGCTTCGGAAAAACGGCTTTGGAACGACATGATCGTATCGAAGGCGAGGGAACCGCAGATGAGTGATTTCATGGACTTGATTTATAAAAATAAATGGGAATAGGAAATTGGTCGCCATCATACACTGCGCTTGTTTGGCGAGGTGTTTGGTGCGGGTGCGAAGATATTAAAAGGGTTTCAAAAGTGATCGTGCATTAGTGCTCACATCGTCAAGCAGATTGCATGCTTATGGATAAAACAGGTACACGCGATAGCCGGATGCCTTGATCTGCGCCAGTTCAAAAGATAGTTTGACGGTGTGTTCGCTACTTGCTGCAAATCCTCCGCGGATTTCATCCGCGCTCAGATAGTCGGTCGGCTGGAAAACACGACGCAGCAGCGGCTTTTCATTTGTGTCGTTCAAAGTCAGTTCAATGTGTGGCCACGCTTGCAGTGTGTCACTGTAATTGCGTAGCAGCGTAGTGAGTACAAACGACTCCTTGTTTTCGGCAAGAGTTTGCAACTCGCTGGATTCGATTGAAACCGCATTAATTTGCGCTGGCAGGTCTATGCGACAGGCGATCACATCACACAGCTGTGTCAAAAATGGTTTGGCTTGCGGGAACATGCCGGCGATTTGATTGCGGAATACATATGTGCCTTGTACCAGCGCTACGATCAAGAGAATAAAGCAGGCGATGCCGAGAGCGATACGTAGTTTTCTGCCTAGCCGTTGATTACGGCGGCCACGTTTAACGAAGGTAGGCTCATCTTCGTCAAACGATTCTGGTTCTTCTTCTTGAATGCTGCGGGTTTTTCCCTTGGCCGACTTTTTGTTGCTGCGCCATGGTTTGCGTTGCAAGTCCTCGATCGCTTCGTCGAGATCATCCTTGCTGTGCGGATCGAAAGCCGGGCCATCTCCTGCGTTGCTGAACGACTGCGTGGCTGTGTTTTCTTGTTCTGTGTTGCCGTCTTCTACCGGATATTCACGCGTGAAATCGACCAGCGTCATACGCTGCAAGGGATCTTCGCGAGTGCTTGCTTCTGGTACTGTCGGCTGTTCCGGCTCACTATCGATTTCAGGTTCGACTGGCGCGGGAATATCGAAGTCTATCTGGTCGCTAGGAGTGTGGCCGACCTCTTCGTTCATCCCATCTTCTACTGTAACCGTAGTGTCAGGCAAAGGATCATCGAAAGCAGCTGTGACAAGCGAAGGTTCCTCTGCAGTTTGTGCCGCGACGAATTCATTGGGAGGTGTTGCGACGACTGCAGGTTCAACTGCGATTGATGTTTTTTCGGATGGTTCTACATCTGGCGGTGGCAGCAAATGTTCGATGCCGTTGAAAATTTCCTTACAGTTGCCGCAGCGTACCAAGCCGGCGCGCAATTTCAATTGATCGTGTACGACGCGGAACGTCGTTTGGCAGTGTGGACATTGCGTCGCGAGTGCCATGTTGTTCGTTATTTGCTGTCTGACGATTTTGCAGCAGATGAACGACCTGCCAGTGCGACCCAGCCTTCGTGCTCTGCCCACACCGTCAATGTTATGAAGGGTGCGTAAGCTGCGGCGACTTCGTCAACTTGTGTGGCTAGTACACCGGATAGCACTAGTTGACCGCCAGGATTCACTCGTCCGGCCAGCATCGGTGCCATCAGCATTAATGGGTTGGCAAGGATATTGGCGACGACGACGTCGAAGGTGTGTGCGTGACCAGATTCTGCAAATTCATCCGGCAGGTAATACGCGACTTCGCAATGATTGCGTTCGGTATTAAGTATGGCGGATTCAATTGCTTGCGGATCGATGTCGATGCCGATGACGTTTTCTGCCCCCAGTTTTTTGGCAACCATCGCCAGAATGCCAGAGCCACAACCGTAGTCGAGCACGGTCAAGTCAACCGGTGCATTCGCTTCCAGCCATTCCATACAGAGACGTGTAGTTGGGTGACTGCCGGTGCCGAAAGCGAGGCCAGGATCAAGTTCAAGTACCAGTGCATCCGGATCTGGTGCATCGTGCCAGCTAGGCACAACCCAGATATTTTTGCCGATATGAATAGGTTCGAATTGCGATTGGGTCAAACGTACCCAATCCTGATCTTCGACTTTGCGTAAGGTGAATTTCACATCGCTCGCGGCCAGGCGAATAGCACTGGCGGCGGTGGCAACAATCGCAGCCTGATCTGCATCTGCGGATGTTAAGGCGACGACTCGGCTATTTTCCCATGCCGCTTCTTTGGGTTCCATGCCGGGTTCGCCAAACAGCGGTTGTTCGGCGTCGGTGCCGAAATCGGCATCTTCTACCGAGACCGATAGTGCACCGGCGTCCATCAATGCATCGGATAGGGATTCCGCATGCGTACGGGCGACTTCGATGACAATTTCGGTCCAGCTCATGAATACCTCAATGAATTACTTGGCCAGCCTATTATATTGGCTGGATGCCTGAGTCGGCAGGAATGATGGATTGTAATTGATGTGGGCCGTAACAACAGAGTCGCTGTCGTTACGGCCCACATTCCGGCAAATTCCCTGAAAGTAAAATCGATAAGCTTGCGCTTGTCGATTATCCTTTTTTCGACAAGTCTGGTTTTTCCGCCAGTTTTTGTTCGAGGTAGTGAATGTTGGTGCCGCCTTCGATGAAGCGTGCGTCCACCATCAATTCACGATGCAAAGGAATGTTGGTGAGAATGCCTTCCACCACCATTTCAGACAAGGCGATTTGCATGCGTTTGATTGCCTGCTCGCGTGTCGCGCCATAAGAAATAACTTTGCCTACCATTGAATCGTAATTTGGCGGAACGTAGTAGCCGGCGTATGCATGTGAGTCGACGCGAATCCCTGGGCCACCAGGTGCATGCCAGGAAATGATTTTGCCTGGCGATGGGGTGAACTTGAATGGGTCTTCGGCATTGATACGGCATTCGATAGCATGGCCGTTCAACACGATGTCGCGCTGGCGATAACGCAGTTTTTCGCCAGCGGCGATGCGTATCTGTTCTTGCACGATGTCGATACCGGTAATCATTTCTGTGACCGGATGTTCAACTTGCACGCGGGTATTCATCTCTATGAAATAGAACTCGCCGTTTTCGTACAGGAATTCAAATGTACCTGCGCCGCGATAACCCATTTTGCGGCAGGCTTCGGCGCAACGATCGCCGATGCGTTCGATGGTTTTGCGTGGAATGCCTGGTGCTGGTGCTTCTTCCAGTACTTTTTGATGGCGGCGTTGCATCGAGCAATCGCGCTCGCCCAGCCATACGGCGTTCTTGTGCTCATCGGCCAGAATCTGGATTTCCACGTGACGCGGATTTTCCAGATACTTCTCCATATAGACTTCCGGGTTGCCGAATGCAGCACCGGCTTCCGTTTTTGTCATGGTGACGGCATTCAACAATGCTGCTTCGGTGTGTACAACACGCATACCGCGCCCACCACCACCGCCAGCGGCCTTGATGATGACTGGATAGCCGACCTGGCGCGCGATCTGAATGATGGACTTGGTATCTTCCGGCAACGCGCCTTCCGAGCCGGGAACGCATGGCACACCGGCCTTGATCATTGCCTGTTTGGCGGACACTTTGTCGCCCATCATGCGGATCGACTCGGAGCGTGGGCCGATGAAAACAAAGCCGGATTGTTCTACGCGTTCTGCAAAATCGGCATTTTCAGATAAAAAGCCATAGCCGGGATGAATCGCTTCTGCATCAGTTACTTCTGCCGCGCTGATGATCGCTGGCATGTTCAGATAGCTGAGTGCGGAAGGTGCAGGGCCGATACAGACAGATTCGTCGGCCAGCTTGACGTATTTGGCGTCGCGGTCTGCCTCGGAATGGACGACCACGGTTTTGATGCCCATTTCTCGGCAGGCGCGCTGGATACGTAAAGCAATCTCGCCGCGATTGGCGATCAGGATTTTTTCAAACATGTGGGGTCTCCGCGGCGATATTGCTGCGGCTTACAGCCGCTGTGCAATGTAGCTGCGCTGCTGCGCCGCTATGCGGCTGGTCACCGCGATTGGCAATGAGAATTTTTTCAAACATAGTGGGAACGGGACTCGTCGTTATAAGGATGGAATCAAATCAGCCGACTTCAAAGCGGGAGCGGCAATGTGCCCAAGCTCCCGGACTTCAAGCTTAGCCGATGATGAACAACGGCTGACCGAACTCAACTGGCTGGCCGTTTTCGACCAGGATTTCCTTGATGACGCCGGAAGCGTCCGCATCGATTTCATTCAACAGCTTCATCGCTTCGATAATGCACAGGGTGTCACCTTCTTTGACTACCGAGCCGACTTCGACGAATGCTGGCGAGCCTGGAGCGGAAGAGCGATAGAAGCTGCCAACCATAGGTGATTTGACGACATGACCGGAAGGGACTGCTACAACTGGTGCGGCAGCGGCGACCGGTGCTGCTGCAACTGGTGCTGCTGCCGGGGCATATTGCTGGCCACCTTGCGGCTGCATCATGACAACCTGATTTTGCGGGACTGGCGACGATTTGACGATGCGAACTTTACTTTCGCCTTCGGTGACTTCCAGTTCCGCGATATCCGATTCTGCGACCAAATCAATCAGGGTCTTGAGCTTGCGTAAATCCATGTGAAATTCCTTGGAGATTTAATTTTTATGATTAAAGATGCGGGCAATTATAAGGCATTTGCCAGAAAATGCGAGAAATTAGAGTTTTTTGAGTGCGAAAGTGATGGCTGCTGTATAACCGTCAATTCCTAGTCCGCAGATCACGCCGACGGCGATGCCGGACAGATAGGAATGGTGGCGAAAGGTCTCGCGCTGATGAATATTGGATACGTGTACTTCAACAAAGGGGATGGCCACGCCAGCCAATGCGTCGCGCAATGATACGCTGCTATGGGTCAATCCGCCCGGATTGATGACGATGGCATCGATACCTTCTTTTTTTGCGGCCTGAATACGATCTATCAGTGCACCTTCATGGTTGCTCTGAAACGCAATGAGTTTGGCGCCACCCAAGCTGGCTTGCTCAAGCGCAGCGCGCTCAACATCAGCCAAAGTGGTCGAGCCATAGACTTCAGGCTCGCGCGAACCCAATAGATTCAGGTTAGGGCCGTTCAATAAAAGAATGTTTTTTGCCATGGAGATGCAACTCCGTTTGACGACGATGGCCGCATTTTGCCGCTAAATGGTTATCCTTGGCAAGGACAAATCCTGCTGTTGGGTTAAAGAGCCTGGATATCTGCACGCAACTGATCCATCTTTAAGCGACCTAAGTATGTCTTTTTGATATCGCCTTTCGGTCCGATGATCACGGTAAAAGGCAGGCCGCCGGTTTGATTGCCGAATTGCCTGGATAGCTCGGTGCCCGTCATTCCTGCTATATATAGCGGATAAGTTATTTTATATTTGGCGCCAAACTCACGGATATTGCTAGGCGAATCAATGCCCACGCCAAGGATCTGAATATTTTTCGGTGCCAGTTCCGTTTGTAGTGCGGTCAGTTCCGGCATTTCTTCCACGCAGGGTGCGCACCAGGTTGCCCAAAAATTAACGATCAGCGTTTTGCCCTGCCATTGCGACAGCTTATGCATCTTGCCGTCAGCATCCGCCATTTCCTGTGCAAAAAGGGAGGATACGGCCGCTGATTCAGGCGCGGCCGGCGTGTGGTGTTGGGAGCCGAAATACATGCCTATCCCTGCAAAAAGCAAGGCAATTGCGCCCACCAGAAATGTATTTCGCTTCATTTTTGTTCGCTTTCTAATATGAGTGAACGTACAAGTTCGATATCGGCGCGTTCTTGTCGCCCCGATGCAGATTTTTTGATGGCACCGCGCAAGTCGTCGATTTCATAAAGAGCAAGGTGCGCGCCTTCCTCTTGCCACATGAAACTGAGCGTTTCCACCGGCTCGCTGCGTCCTTTGAAATGGCTGGATTCAGACACTTCGAAGTCAATGCCTTTATTCAACAGGTAAATTTCGACGTCTTTCGGGCTTTCAGAAAATAACTGAAGGTGGATATCCGAATGCTCGCCAGCCGTACCATTCAGCACGGCACCGGTCAGATGCGGCTGAAACGGCGCCAGTTCGGCCATCAGGCGAACCGCCAGATTACGCAAATGCAGCAGACGGGCAGGTTGCGTATCACCGAAAAACAGTTCGTTATATAGACGAACTTCTTCTTCCAGCATGGCGTTATCCGGCAAAACATCGCCACGAACTTTATTGTTACCGAGTATTTGTTTAGCGGCCTTGCGCTTGGCTGTACCGTAGTCCACGCCATCTTCGGCAATCATGCGGGCTGCGGCTATCGCGATTTCGGCGCGCAGCAATTCGGAGTTGGAGAGGGAGTGAGTAGACATGCGCGAATGATACTCCCGCCGACAGCAGCCCGTCGTCGGGTAAAATCTCGTTATTCCAATCCGAAATTGTACAATGCATATCCACATACTTGGCGTTTGCGGCACCTTCATGGGTGGTTTGGCAGTGCTGGCAAAAGCCGCCGGCCACACGGTTACCGGTTGTGACGCCAACGTCTATCCGCCTATGAGCACGCAGCTCGAAGCGCAGGGCATCAAGCTGATTGAAGGCTTCGGCCCTGAGCAAATCAGCCTGAATCCGGACTTATACGTGATCGGCAACGTCGTCTCGCGCGGCAATCCCTTGATGGAAGAAATCCTCAATCGCGGTCTACCCTACACGTCGGGTCCACAATGGATAGGCGAACATATTCTGCAAGGTAAGTGGGTGCTCGCAGTCGCCGGTACGCATGGCAAGACCACGACTTCGTCAATGCTGGCTTGGGTGTTAGAGGATGCTGGCTACGATCCAGGCTTTTTGATTGGCGGCGTGCCTATGAATTTCGGCATCTCGGCACGCTTGTCCGGCAGTGGCAAGGCATCGTCCTTCTTCGTGATCGAAGCTGATGAATACGACACCGCGTTTTTCGACAAGCGCAGCAAGTTCGTTCACTACCGTGCGAAAACTGCGATCCTGAATAATCTGGAATTCGACCACGCCGATATCTTTCCTGATCTGGCGGCGATCGAAACTCAGTTCCATCATCTGGTGCGCACGGTTCCCGGCATAGGCCGCGTCATTGCAAATGCACGCGAAGAATCCCTGCAACGCGTCATCAAGCGCGGCTGCTGGAGCGAGGCCGAATGGTTTGGCACCGAAGAACAAAAAGGCTGGTCGATTACGACGCATGATGACGGCAATTTCGACGTCTTCTTCAATGGTGAAAAACAAGGCATGGTGAACTGGGCTTTGACCGGCGAACATAATCGCATGAATGCATTGGCCGCGATTGCTGCCGCGCGCCACGTCGGCGTGGTTCCGGCGCAGGCAATTGCATCTTTAGGACAGTTTGAAAACGTCAAGCGCCGCATGGAATTGCGCGGCGTGGTCAACCATATCGCGGTCTATGACGATTTTGCGCATCATCCGACTGCGATCGCAACGACGGTTGCAGGCTTGCGTAAAAAAGTCGGCAAGTCGCGCATCCTGGCAGTATTGGAGCCGCGCTCCAATACGATGAAGCTGGGCACTATGAAGGAAGCGTTGCCCGGTAGTTTGGTCGATGCCGATCTGGTATTTGGTTACGGTGCCAGTGGTAATGGCAAGGATGCACTGGGTTGGGATTTGGGCGAAGCACTCGCGCCTTTAGGCGACAAAGGTCAAGCTTTCAATGACTTGAATATGCTGGTAGCAAGCATTGCAAAAAATGCGCAAGCCGGCGATCAGATTCTGGTCATGAGCAATGGAGGCTTTGGTGGCGTGCATCAAAAAATTCTGGATGCACTCGCGCAATGATTTTGTATCTGCACGGTTTTCGTTCTTCCCCGCAATCGGCTAAAACCAGTTTGCTGGAAGCGCACATGCAGGCGCTTGGACGCGCTGACGAATATGTCTGCCCGCAATTGCCGGCGTCGCCGCGAGAAGCAGTGGAACTGGCGCTGGATATTGCAGGCGCAGTTGATCCATCGGAATTGACACTGATCGGCTCATCGCTGGGGGGCTATTACGCAACCTGGCTGGCAGAAAAATTGGGATGCCGTGCCGTTTTGCTCAACCCCGCGGTATTTGCAGCACGTGATCTGGCGACGCAAGTTGGTGTCAAAACGCAATATCACACGAATGAGCCATTTGAATTCAAGGCCGCGTATATTGATGAGCTGAAAGCGTTGGCGGTCGACAAAATCACGCATCCGGAACGTTATTTTTTGATCGCCGCGACTGGCGATGAGTTGCTGGATTACCGGGAAATGGTTGCGCAATTCGCCAACGCAAGACAGCACATTATTGAAGGCAGTGATCACGGCATTTCGGATTTTGCGGAATATGCGAGTGAAGTGTTGGCGTTCTGCAGTATTGATGCTGGAGCTGTGCAGTGAGTCGATTGACCCGTCGTGCGAGTAGTCATTCCGGTTCTCGTTCTTTATTGCAGGCACAGTGGTTTTCGCATGTGAATGGTGTGCATGCTTCGCCGCAAATGCGTAGGTGGCTGACTGATTCGATGTCGTTGACGAAAAAGTTGATCGCGCGTTGTGATCGTTTTAGCGTACAGCGTCTGGCGCAACAACACGCGCTGGTGCTGGCAGATGAATTTGCAGAAATTGCTTTGCCGCGCCGCACGCAAGTGCAGGAGCGCGAAGTGCTATTACGTTGCGATGACAAACCGGTTGTGTATGCACACACGATAGTGCCCTTGTCTGCAACTGCATCCGACTGGCCGTTTTTCGGTCGATTGGGCGAGCGCTCGTTGGGCACAACTTTGTTTGGTGATCCGCGTGTAACGCGCGGTGAACTGCAATATGCGCGCTTGCAAGCACAACATCCGCTGGTATTGCGTGCGGCAACGGCTTTGGGTGTTGTTTTGCAAGGCCCTTTGTTTGCACGTCGCTGTTTGTATAAACGTGGAAATGGATTGTTGCTGGTAACCGAAGTTTTTTTGCCTGAGATAGAGAGAATCCGGCAAAGTCCGCGCGATTGATCTGTATTTATAGAGAAGTTTAAAAGCAAGGCGCTCAACAAATTAAGTAATCGACTCCGTTAGCGAGATCGATCAGCAAGTGAACCTGTTCCAAGAACACATTAATTAGCAAAGTATTGAATGAATCTATTTTTTGATGAGTCCGGTGACTTCAAGGCCGGCGTCGCTATGTCGCAGCAAGGCGAGGCATATCAGGTTGAAATGCCCTCAGGTAAGCGCACCAAGGTGCGCGCCAAAGATGTGTTGCTGCAATTTTCTGCACCGGCTCCTGCCGAATTCATGACGGATGCGCAAGCGATTGCTGCTGAGATTGATCTGGATTTTTTGTGGGAAGTGGCGGGCCAGGAAGAATTCGGTTTTGCTGAATTGGGTACGGAATATTTTGGACATGCTCCGAAACCGCATGAGGCTGCCGGCTTGATCTTGCGTCTGCATGCCGCGCCGGTTTATTTTTATAAAAAAGGTAAAGGCCGTTACAAGGCAGCGCCGGAAGCGTCTTTGAAAGCGGCACTAGCCGGGATGGAAAAGAAACGCCTGCAAGGTTTGGTGCAAGCGCAATACGTGGAAGAGTTGAAAGCGCATAAATTGCCGGATGCGATGCGTCCGCTGGTGTTGCAGTTGCTGTTCAAACCGGACAAAAATTCCATCGAATACAAGGCACTGGATACGGCGTGCAGTGAAATGCAGATTGCACCGCAGCGTTTGATGCTGGCTGTAGGCGGCATCGAGTCTGCCAAGGATTTGCACTTCTCAAAATTCCTGTTTGATTCCTTCCCCAAAGGGATAGGCTTTCCAGAAATTAAAATTCCAGCGATGCCGGAATTGCCGGTTGCTGACGTGCAGGCGTTTTCCATCGACGATGTCACCACGACGGAAATCGATGACGCTATGTCGGTTACGCGCCTGGAAGACGGCAAGGTCAAAATCGGTATTCATATCGCCGCGCCTGCGTTGGGTATCAAGCGCGACGATGCACTGGATGTGATTGCGCGTCAGCGTTTATCCACTGTGTATATGCCAGGAGACAAAATCACGATGTTGCCGGATGCATTGGTCGATGCGTTCACGCTGGCTGAAGGTAGAGTGTGTCCCGCGCTGTCGCTGTATGTGACGCTGGATCCGACCGACTGGTCTGTGATTGCGAGCGAAACGCGGGCTGAACGCGTGCCGATTGCTGCCAATCTGCGGCACAACGATCTCGATGCTTATGTGACTGAAGATAATCTCGCGGAAGATGCTGGCGATTATCCCTACAAGGATGATATCGCGTTGTTGTGGAAATGGGCGCAGTTTCTGGAGCAGGGGCGCATGGCTAAACGTGAAAGTTTTGGTTTGCGTCCGGAGCAGAACAATCGTGTCGATTTCAACTTCTACGTCGAAAACGATATCGTCTCGATACAACGCCGCAAACGCGGCGCGCCTTTGGACAAGATCGTGGCGGAGCTGGCGATTCTTACCAATAGTAGCTGGGGAAAATTATTGCACGAGCACGGTGTGCCTGGCATTTATCGCGCGCAAGGCGGTGGGTCCGGCAATGGCTGGGCAGCGAAGATGCAGGTACGCATGCAAACGCATGCCGCGCCGCATCAGGGCTTGGGTGTAGACCAATATGCGTGGAGCACATCGCCTTTGCGCCGCTATACCGATCTGGTCAATCAATGGCAGATACTTGCATGTATAGAGCACGGCGTGACCGCGCCGCTGGTTGCGCCGTTCAAGCAACGCGATGCGGATTTGTTTGCAATCGTGTCTGCATTCGATGCGGCTTACAGTGCGTATGCTGCATTTCAGACCGACATGGAGCGGTACTGGTGTTTACGCTGGCTGAGTCAGGAAAAAGCGAAAGAACAAACTTCAGAAGACAATCTGAAAGTCGAAGCGACTGTCTTGAAAGAAGAAATTCTGCGCTTGACCGATATTCCACTCGTCATCAAATTGCCGGGCATGCCGCAAGTCGCACGTGGTTCGCAAGTTAAACTGGATCTGCTGCGCTGGGATGAAGTCGATCTGACGATAGAGGCGCGCTTGCTCGACATCACGCAGGATGCCAGCAGTACTAACGCAGCCGAACTGGATGAAGAGTTGGACGAATTGGGTGATGACTTGACAGAAGATTTGCTGGAAGGTGATGCCGAACCGGTGCCGGATGAACAGGCCACTGCCGCGGTGACGGAAGAGCCGGCGACGCTTGCATCGACAGCCGCGCCGCAATAGGGAATGGAAAGTTCATTAAATTCCGATGAGGTTTGTCGTAGAATTCATCCCTTCAATTCTTATTCTCAGCCCTTGCAAGCGTGAAGTCACTTTTCCAGAATCGCACTCTCGCCATCGCCGTCACGTTTTCCGTGCTGGCGCATGCGGCTTTGCTGGCCGTGCATTTCACCGCGCCGGAAGCGTTCAAGTTTAAACCCACCGATCCCGGCCTTGAAGTGATTTTGGTTAATGCCAAGCATGACAAACAACCGTTAAAAGCGGATGCGCTGGCGCAAGCCAATCTGGATGGCGGTGGCAATGCCGATGCCGGCCGCGCCAAATCACCGTTGCCTGATTTGCGCAAAAGCGAGGATGGTGAAAGCGCCAAGGCTTCGCGCCGTAAGGTGGAAGAGCTGGAACGTCAACAGCAAAAATTGCTGGCCCAGCTGGAAAAGAAAACACCTTTTCGCACACCGCAAGTCACTGATGTAGAGCCGATCAAGGATGTGCTGCCGCAACGCAATGCGGTCGACATGCTGGATAGCGCCAAAGCGCTGTTGCGCAGAGAAGCGGAAATTTCGCGCACTATAGAGGATTACAATAAACGACCAAAGAAAACTCAGGTAACGCCGAGTACGCGCGAAGTGGGTTATGCCGCATATTACAAGGCGTTTCAGGATCGCATAGAAAAATACGGCACGCTGAATTTCCCGCAAAAAGACGGCAAGAAGTTATATGGCAATCTGGTGTTGTATATTCCGATTTTTCAGGATGGCACGATATACATGAAAGATGGCGGGCCGCGCATTGAACGCTCGTCCGGCGATCCTTTACTAGATCAGGCGGCATTGAATATCGTGCGGCGTTCCGTGCCGTTCGGTAAATTTCCAGACAATATGCGCACGACTGGTAAAGACGATGTGTGGGAGATCATCACGCGTTTCAGCTTTACGCGAGACGATGCATTGCAAACGGAAACACGAGGTCAATAAGTGAGCGCGATTTCGACTACAGGGGCCAAGGCCAAAACTGATCATTATGCAGTGATCGGCAATCCAATCGCGCATAGTAAATCGCCGGAAATTCATGCGCGATTCGCTGCACAAACGCAGCAAGACCTGCAATACGATCGCCTGCTGGCACCGCTGGACGGCTTTCTTTCCGCTGTACAAAATTTCGTACGTGAAGGTGGCAAGGGTTTGAATGTGACGGTGCCGTTCAAGCTGGAGGCCTATGCGCTGGCGACAACATTGACTGAGCGCGCGCGCGCTGCCGGTGCGGTAAATACATTGAAGTTCAACGGTACTGACATGCTGGGCGATAACACCGATGGTGTGGGGTTGGTAATGGACATTGTTGGCAATGCCAACATTGCGATTGCCAACAAATCAGTATTGTTGCTGGGCGCAGGTGGTGCAGCACGCGGCGTGATCTTGCCTTTGCTGAGCGAACAGCCAGCAAGATTGGTATTGGCGAATCGTACGCATGCCAAGGCGCTGGATCTGGCGCGCCGGTTTTCTAATCAGCCGCGGCTCAAGGTCTGTGAGTTTGCCGAAGTGGAAGATACCTTCGATATCGTGATCAATGCAACGGCAGCGAGTCTTGCATCGGAAGTGCCGCCTATTTCGCCGCGCGTATTCGGCTCACACACATTGGCGTACGACATGATGTATGGCAAAGAACCAACCGCTTTCATGCGTTTTGCCAAACAGCATGGCGCCGTTGCGCGCGATGGTATGGGCATGCTGGTGGAGCAGGCTGCGGAATCGTTCTATCTATGGCGCGGTGTACGGCCGCAAACCGCTACCGTATTTGCAGAATTGCGCGAGCGGCTCTAATCTTTAGATGCAGTATTCATCAACGTAACGCATTAAGCGCTGCAACTTGAACGTATAAAAATGAAAATAATGCGCAAGCTGTTGTTCTGGCTGATCCTCGTACCGGTCTTGTTGGTCTTGCTGGTACAGCTGTATTTCTTTTTGCAAATTGGCTGGTGGGTAAATCACAACCCCGATTCGACCAGCTTCATGCGCCAGCAACTGTCGACGCTGCAAGAAAAAAATCCGAATGTGCAACTCAAGCACAAATGGGTGCCGTACAAGCGCATTTCCAATAATTTGAAGCGGGCGATTATTGCATCGGAAGATTCAAATTTCTCGGGTCATGAAGGCATAGACTGGGAAGCACTGGAAAAAGCCTATGAAAAAAATACCAAGAAGGGCAAGGTTGTTGCAGGTGGTTCCACCATCACGCAGCAGCTGGCAAAAAATCTTTTTCTATCCGGCGACCGCAGTTATGTTCGCAAGGGTCAGGAATTGATCATTACCTATATGCTCGAATTTTGGATGGACAAGGAACGCATCTTTGAAATCTATCTGAATGTGGTTGAGTGGGGTGTCGGGATTTTTGGCGCCGAAGCTGCGGCGCAACATTATTACGGAATATCGGCCGCTCAATTGAATGCGACGCAGGCGGCGCGTCTGGCTGTCATGCTGCCTAATCCGCGTTACTACGATACGCATCGTGGCACTGGTTATTTAGGACGTCGCACGGATTTGATTTTGCGTCGTATGAGTGGCGCTGCCTTGCCTTAAGCTCCTGGATCGCTCAACGTTCTTGGCTTGAGATAAGCCTCGATTGATTGAGCGATTGTCAACGATATTGCCGATAGGGCGTTCATATCCGGCAGGTGATCGATTCCATGCATAATGCAATGATAAAAAACCGAGCCGACCGGCTTGCTAGCCTTTCGACTTATCAGTACACTTGCGCTGTTTTCGTTTCCGGAGACCCGTCTTGGGTAGTCCTTATTTAAGTTGTTCGCCGTTTTTGACGGTCAGTCTGCGAGATAGCGCTTAACGCTTACGCTCCCTAGCGCCTCTCGCCGATTCGGTGAGTGGTCGCGTCCACGCCTGTTTTCAGGCCGCGTTCCCTCAAAATTAAATCCACTGCAGAGTCTGCTCTGCAGGACGAGTTGTGTGTTTCATCAGCGATGGCTGGTGTCTCGAACGCGACTGGGAGAGCTTATGATTAACGTATTTGTATTGCAGAATGGCCGCCTTAATCAGGTCAATATCGATAGTCGCGCCGACTTGGAAAATGCCACGCCGGTATGGGTCGATTTGACTGACCCGAATGAAGATGAGCGTGACTGGGTCAAGGGCATCTACGGCGTGACCTTGCCGGGTGAAGATGATGTCAAGGATATCGAAGCATCCGCACGTTATTACGAAGCGGAAAACGGCGACTTGCATTTGCGTACAGATTTTTTGCTGGAAGAAGACGATGGCCCATCGAGTGTCGTGACGGTTGCTTTCATTCTTGCCAAGGACATGCTGTTTTCTGTTCATTCGGACGACTTGCCTATCTTCCGTCTGGTGCGCATGCGCGCGCGTTCACGGCCGGGATCGATCAATGATTACAAGGATGTGTTGCTGGATTTGTATGCAACCGACGCCGAGTATTCTGCGGATGCGCTGGAAGGTGTTTACCAGAGTCTTGAAGAAGTCAGCAGAAGCGTATTGCAAAAGGAAATCACCGATCAGGATGCGGCAACTGCATTGAATGCGATGGCACATGAAGAGGATTTGAACGGACGCATACGTCGCAACATGATGGATACGCGGCGTGCAGTCAGTTTTCTGATGCGTGGACGTTTGCTGAATGCGGAGCAGTTCGACGAAGCACGCCAGATCATGCGCGATATCGAATCGCTAGATGGTCACACTGCGTTCTTGTTCGACAAGATCAATTTCCTGATGGATGCGACGGTTGGTTTCATTAACATTAACCAGAATAAAATCATCAAGATATTCTCGGTTGCCAGCGTGGCCCTGTTGCCGCCGACGCTGATTGCCAGTGTGTACGGTATGAATCTCCAGTTCTTCCCCGAATTGGAATTTTTCGGACAATATAGTTATGCATACACCATGGGTTTGATGATAGCCAGCGCAGTCGGCCCTATGCTGTACTTCCGCAAACGCGGTTGGTTGCGATGAATCTGTAGACAGAAAATTTGAAAAATAAAAAAGCGCCAATCAAAGGCGCCTTTTTTATGGGCGAGTAATGTTTAATCCCGCAGTTTTGCAAAGGCTGCACTTGCCGCAGTGATCGTCATGCTGATGACTTCGTCACTGTGTTGCGCTGAAACGAAACCCGCTTCAAACGCTGATGGCGCCAGATATACATCAGCATCCAGCATCGCGTGGAAAAAGGTGTTGAACTTTGCAGTGTCGCACTTCATCATTTCTGTATATGACTGTGGTTTCTCTGCCGCGAAGTACATGCCAAACATCCCGCCGACCGAATTGGCCGAGAATGCGATATCTGCGGCTTTTGCCGCTGCGGCAAAGCCTTCCACCAGTTTTGCAGTTTGCTTGGTCAATGAGGTATAAAAGTTTGGCGCCTGGATTAATTTCAAGGTCGCCAAACCGGCCGCAACAGTCACAGGATTGCCAGACAAGGTACCTGCCTGATAAACCCCGCCCAAAGGTGCAAGATGCTGCATCAAGTCAGCGCGGCCACCGAATGCTGCCACTGGCAAGCCGCCGCCTATGACTTTGCCCAACACCGTCAGATCGGGTTTGATATCGTAAATCGATTGTGCGCCACCGAGCGCAACGCGGAAGCCGGACATCACTTCATCAAAAATCAATACAGCACCGTATTGTGTGCAGACACTGCGCATGGTTTGCAGGAATTCCGGTGTGGCCGGCAGCAAATTCATATTGCCGGCAACCGGCTCCACGATCACGCAGGCAATCTGGTCGCCGATTTCCTTGAAAGTATCTGCCAATTGCTGCGGATTGTTATAGTCGAGCACGAGCGTGTGCTTGGCGAAATCTTCCGGCACGCCGGCCGAAGTTGGATTGCCGAAGGTTAGCAAGCCACTGCCTGCTTTAACCAGTAGCGAATCGGCATGGCCGTGATAACAACCTTCAAACTTGATGATCTTGTCGCGGCCGGTCGCACCACGTGCCAGACGCAAGGCACTCATGGCGGCTTCGGTGCCGCTGGAAACCAGGCGCACTTGCTCAATAGACGGCACCAGTTGGCAAATCAATTCCGCCATTTGGATTTCGCCTTCGGTAGGCGCGCCGAAACTCAGGCCGCGTGTGGCCGCATCCTGCACCGCCTTGACGACGTCCGGGTGCGCGTGACCGACAATCGCCGGGCCCCATGAGCCTATGTAATCGATATAACGACGGTAGTCGGCATCCCAAAAGTATGGTCCTTCGGCTCGCGTGATAAAACGCGGTGTGCCGCCGACCGAGCGAAAAGCGCGTACCGGCGAGTTGACGCCGCCGGGAGTACTTTTTTGTGCGCGCGCGAAAAGAATATCGTTATTGGATGTCATGTAGTGCCGTGAAATAAAAGGTAAGCGGACGCGCGAGGTTACTGAATGGGAGGCGTGAGGTCGATTTCTTCATCAGATTCGCGCGCCCAGAAATAACGATCTGGCACCAGTTTTCCCATGCCCAGACGTTGTGCGTTAGCGATGGAGGCAATCGTGAATTCCTGCGCTTCAAATACAGCCTCCGGTATGTCGAGGCCATTCGCAAGCAGCGCGGCAATCGTCGCTGCCAAAGTACCGCCGGCGCCGCTATACGAGCCCGAAATACGTTGCCAGTTATCGTGACGAATGACGCCGCCTTCATCGAACAGGGTGTTGGCGACGTCGGTCAGATCGGATGGTGTACCGGTAACGAAAACGTATTCACAGCCCATCTCGATCAGGCGCATCGCATCGACGGCCATCATGTCTTCTTCCGATGGTTCACGCCAGGTTTCTGCCATGCGCGCCAATTCCACGGTAGACAGTATCAATACCGTGGTTTGTGGAATCAAGAGCTCGCGCGTCGCCATCAGCATGTCTTCGGCATCCGGACCTTGGTCGGGCAAGGAAGACAGGAAGGGATCGAAGATCAATGGAATGTCAGGATAGTCGGAGACGATTTCGGCAATTACCGAGACGTTTTCTATGCTGCCTACTGCGCCGACCTTGAAGGCGGCAACGGGCATGTCTTCCAATACCACACGTGCCTGATCGGATACCCAGTCGGAATCAATCACTTGCATGTCTTCAATGCGTGCCGTATCGCCGATGAAGAGGGCGGTGACAACGGATAAGCCATGGCAGCCCATCGCTGCAAAGGAGGCGAGATCAGCCTGAATGCCGACGGCTCCTACCGGATCAGTCGGTCCAAAGGTCAATATGAGCGGAGAAGTTTGGTTTTGCACGGCGGGTATATTAAGATAGCTGATTGTGCATTTTACTTGAAGGGCTGTCAGACGTGAGCATTAACGAAACATCAACTGAAACATCGAACGAACCATTCCAAACCTGGATGTGCCTGATCTGCGGCTGGATTTACGACGAAGCTGCCGGCTTGCCGGAAGAAGGCATCGCGGCTGGAACCCGGTGGGCGGACGTACCTATGAACTGGACCTGCCCGGAATGCGGCGCGCGCAAGGAAGATTTCGAAATGGTGGCAATCTAGTCGATAAGGTCCGGTGAATGTTGTTGCTCTGCCATTTTTGTTGAAAAACCACGTGCATTGAATGCGCTGCTGTGGTTGGCCTAAAGAATCTTGCTTTTTGTTACTGTTGCGCCTTATATTGTGGACACAGTTTAACGAGATGACTCATGATAATATCACTGGATAATGCTGACATGAAAATCATGGTGATCGACGATAGCAGCACCATTCGTCGATCGGCAGAGATATTTCTGGGTCAGGCAGGCTACAAGGTCGTGCTGGCAGACGACGGCTTTGATGCGCTCGCAAAAATGAACGATCACAAGCCTGCGCTTATCTTCTGCGATATCCTGATGCCTCGTCTCGACGGTTACCAAACCTGTGCACTGATCAAGAAAAGTGCCAAATTCCATTCCACGCCCGTGATCATGTTGTCGTCCAAGGACGGCTTGTTTGATCGGGCGCGCGGCGCGATGGTCGGCTCCGATGCCTACCTCACCAAGCCATTCACAAAAGACAGTCTGCTGAAAACCGTGCGCGAGTACACGGCAGAGGCAATCGCAAAATAAATTTTGATTTAAAGGTTTCAGATGGCTATCCAAAAAATTCTCATCGTTGATGACTCTCCGACCGAGCGTTATTTTCTGACCGATATCCTGGTAAAGAAAGGTTTTTCCGTTTCTACAGCAGAAAATGGTGAAGAAGCTTTATTGAAAATCAAGGCAGACAAGCCGCAATTGATTTTGATGGATATCGTGATGCCAGGCCAAAACGGTTTTCAGATCACGCGCGCAATTACCCGCGATCCGGAAACGCAAGACGTGCCTATCATCATCTGCACCAGCAAAGGTCAGGAAACCGACCGTATCTGGGGCTTGCGTCAGGGTGCACGTGATTACATCGTCAAACCGGTTGATCCAGCCGAACTCCTCTCCAAAATTGCTGCGCTCGGATAAGTAAGCTCCAGATGAGCCAGCCTACGTCGGATTTGCATACAGAAAAGGTATTCGTCAAAACGGATATCGCCACACGTCGCACACGCTTGCGCGAATTTCAGGCGCAACTGGTAGAGCGCATGCAAACCGCGCGTAGCGGCGAAGATACACGGGTAAACCAACTGGGCGTGATGATAGGTGGGAGCCGCTGTCTGTTAAATCTGCAGGCCGCGGGTGAAATCGTGTCAGTTGGTACGATTACCGGCGTGCCTTTGACGCAGCCGTGGTTTCTCGGTCTGACGAATATTCGTGGCAACTTGATTAGCGTGATTGATTTTGCACAATTTCAAGGTCATGCACCTACGCCTATCGACAAGGATAGCCGCATTGTCGCCTTTTCCCCTTCGCTATCATTCAATAGCGGTTTGCTGGTGTCGCGCGTGCTCGGTTTGCATAACGTCGCTGAAATGGAACAGCAATCCGATGTGCAGAATGAATTTGCACCTTGGGCAGGCAAGCGTTATCTGGACCGCGAATCGCAAGTCTGGACCGAACTCGATCTTTCTTTAGTAATACAAAATCCTCAATTTTTGCACGTCGGTCTATGAGCGATCCGGGAGCGATAATCCGGGCGCAGTATAAACAGAATCAGGAGAATCAGAATGGCGTTTAAATTACCGCTTTCAAAAAATAAAAAAGAGGCGGCCGCACAGGGAGCGGATACTCATGGTGATGAACCGGCTAATACAACGACGCCGGTTGATCCGAGCGTAGTGCGCACAGCACGTGCCAACGTCAATCCTAATGCGACATATATTGGTGACGTTCTGCAAAAGAGTGGCGAGATTCGCCTGCCGCTGATCGGTAAATTGCCACTGCAAGAACAGGTACGCATTCTTCTGGTCGCATTGGGCGGGTCGCTGGTTCTAGGTGCCGCATTCGTATGGTTGAATGCAGATTACTCGGCATTGACGTCGACCCAAACACAGATCGCCGGTGACGCGCTGATGCACTCGCAGCGGGTAGGTAAGGCGACACCGAATGCGATTCAGGGTAACAAGGAAGCATTCAAGCAGTTGGCTGATAGCCGCACGGAATTCAACAACGATCTGAACGTATTGTCCAAAGGTGGTGTTTATCAGGGCCGCGATATCAGCGCCCCGGATGCAAGAATGGATAGTGCGTTACAGGAAGTGCAGAAGTTATGGGCAGGCTCCGACAAGGCTGCTGCCACGATCCTGAAACTGGAAAGTGCGCTGACAGGATTCGGCTCAACGCTGGACGTGTTGAATGGCATTTCACCAAACTTGCTGGAGTTGACTGAGCAGATTTCAACCTTGAAAGCGCAAAGCGGTGCCTCGCCACGCGAGATTGCAGCGGCAGGTCAGCTCGTGATGCTGACGCAACGTCTGGCGCGTAGCGCGAATGAGTTTTTGAGTTCAGAAGGCGTGAACCCGGAAACCGCTTTCTTGCTCGGTAAAGATACCAACACCTTCCGCGACATTACCGAAGGTTTTTTAAATGGTAGCGAAGTACTGCGTTTGAGTAAAACCACCGAACCGGACACACGCGAAAAACTGGTTGAACTGCAAACGGCATTTGCCGACTACCAAAAATCGATCGCACTGATTCTGGGTAATTTGCAAAACTTTATTGCGGCGAAGCAGGCGCAGGAACTGATTTTCAAGGAAAACGAAGCCTTGAAACAGCGACTGACCGAGCTGCAACAAACATATCGTACCGACCAGGATTCTTTCACCTGGTCTTTCTGGTTGATGTTGCTCAGTGTGTTTACTGCGCTGGTGGCAGCTGCAGGTATTGCGCTGGTTCTGTTACAGGATAGCCGTAATAGAACGAATGAAGCGGATGCCCGTCGTGAAGAAGCTGAAGGTCAACGTCTGGAAGCGCAGAAGCAGGAAGAAGAAGCAAAACAGGCAAACGATCAGAATCAGGCCGCGATTTTGCGTTTGATGAATGAATTGCAGGAAGTGGCGGATGGCGATTTGACCGTGCAGGCAACGGTTACCGAAGACATTACCGGCGCGATTGCCGATTCGGTTAACTATACGGTGGAAGAGTTGCGCGGTCTGGTCGGTCGTGTAACGAACACGGCGGAGCAAGTTACCTTGGCGTCCAACACTGCGCAGAATATTTCGACTGAATTGCTGGAAGCATCGCACAAGCAATCACGTAACATTCAGGAAACCGGTCAGGCGGTATTGGAAATGGCGGTGCAGATTACCGACGTCTCAAAATCAGCCAGTGAGTCAGCCGAAGTTGCGCGTCAGTCAGTGACAGCGGCAGAACAAGGTTCACGTGCGGTGGAAAATGCGATCAAGGGCATGACCGAGATTCGCGAACAAATTCAGGAAACCTCGAAACGAATCAAGCGGCTGGGTGAATCTTCGCAAGAGATTGGCGAGATTACAGAATTGATTTCCGACATTACCGAACAGACCAACGTGTTGGCGTTGAATGCGGCGATTCAGGCCGCATCGGCTGGCGAAGCAGGTCGCGGTTTCTCGGTGGTTGCAGAAGAGGTGCAGCGTCTGGCGGAACGTTCCGGTGAAGCGACCAAGCAGATTGGCGCGCTGGTGCGTACCATTCAAACAGATACGCACGATGCGGTCGCTGCTATGGAAAAATCGACGCAGGGTGTGGTCGAGGGTGCCAAGCTTTCAGATGCTGCTGGTGCGGCTCTGTCTGATATTCGACGTGTTTCGAATCGTCTGGCGGAACTGATTCAAGGCATTTCGTCGGCTACCGAACAGCAGGCAACATCGGCGAACGGTGTGGCGCAAAACATTCAAGGCATTTTGACTGTTACCGAACAAACGCAAGAAGGTACGCAACAAACTGCGCATTCGATTCGCGAACTGTCGAAGCTGGCCGAAGAACTCAAAAACTCGGTATCACGGTTCCGTGTAACGGCTTGATTTGAATAGTTGATAAAGGCGTTGATGCTTGCCTTGATGCGTATCTGCGCGTCATTACTCGCTCGTTTCGAGGCACGCATTGGTTTGAGGCCCAACAGCAATTGCGGTGATCAGTCATGCATTGATTGATCACCCTGCACCGCGAGGCAGTCATGAATACCCCTTCCTCTTCTTTGCCACAGGGTAAAGATAACTTCGATACCGGCCCCTTGTCGTGGGTCATCGGTGAAATCGGCGAAGCACTAACGCGCTCTAAAATCGCTTTGGGCGAAGCGCTGACACAGGATCCGGAAACTCAATCGACCACTTTGCGTCATGCAAAAACCTATCTGCATCAAGCCCATGGTGCCTTGCAAATAGTGGATGTCGATGGCGTCGTCATCATTACTGAAACAGTTGAAGATTTGTTTGACCGCTTTGAGTCAGCTCAGCTGACTCTGACCGATGACAGCGTGCATGCAATCGCGCATGCTTATCAGGCATTGCTTGAGTATCTGGAAGAATTGCTGGCTGGTATGCCGCATCAGCCGGTACGCCTGTTTCCTTACTATCGGTCCTTGTTGCAGGTGCGTGGCGCTGAGCGCATTCATCCTGCAGATTTGTTCTTCCCTAATCTGGCAATCCGTCCGCAATTACCATCAGCATCGATCACATTGAGTGCTGAAGATTACGTCGGCCTGCGCAAACGCTTTGAACGTGCGCTGTTGATCTTGTTAAAAGAGGCTGATAGCGTCGCCGGCCTGGCAAGTGCGAGAACCATGCGTGACATCGTGTTGCGCGTCGAACAGGCACAAAGCACGCAACAGGCACGCAGTTTCTGGTGGGTCATGCACGGCTTCGCCGATGCGGTTTCTGCTGGCCAGGTGCCGAATGAACTGTATGTCAAACAGTTGTTTGCCCGTATTAATTTGCAGATCCGCCGTTTGAGCGAAGGCTCATCCAGCATAACGGAACGATTGTTGCGCGACGCTTTGTTCTTCATTGCACGTGTAGAGCAACCTTCTGCTGTGGTTCAGCAAATTCGAACCGCCTATCAACTTGATGGCGTAGTGCCTACTGATTACGAGAAAAAGCGTTACGGCCAGATCGATGCGCAGGCCTTGGCTGCGGCCAAGGAACGATTGTCGCAGGCAAAGAATTTGTGGAACCGGATTGCTGGCGGCGACACCAGCGTTGCGCCATCTTTCGCGCTTGAAATGACCGGTTTGTCCGAAGCCGGTACACACTTGAACGCGCCGCCATTGGCAAAGCTGTTGCGCGAACTGAGCGGGATCGCACGTCACGCTGCACATTCACGTCCAGGCGATAGCCTGAGTCTGGAAATCGCAACCAGCTTGCTGTTTGTGGAAAATGCATTGCAGCAGATCGGTCATTTGTCGGATGATTTTGCCGAGCGTGCCGATGCGGTAACGACGCGTCTGCTATCTGCGGTTTCTGGCGAGACGCTGACACATTCTGCACAATGGCTGGATGACATGTCGCGCGAAGCGCAAGAGCGCCAAACCATGACGGCGTTGTCTGCAGAAATGCAATCCAGTTTGCGCCAGGTTGAAAAAATGCTGGACGAGTATTTCCGTGATCCCGAGCAGCGTGCAGGTTTGTCGGATATCGATTCGGTTTTGTATCAAATCAGCGGTGCGCTTTCCGTGCTCGGGCATGAAGATGCGGTGCGCGCCGTGCAACATACACAAACTGCGGTGCGCGGCTTTATCGATGCAGAACAAACGCCGGATTTGCAGGAGTTTCAGCGGGTTGCGCAAAATGTCGGAGCCTTGAGTTTCTTCATCGAGACTTTGCAACTGCATTCTGATGGCGTAAACAAGCGTTTTTCTTTTGATGACGAAGCCGGTATTTTCCGTGCCAATCTGACTGAAAAGAATACGCCGGCGAATACTGAGATCGATGTGGTGGTCATTCCGCTATCTGAAGTGGAAAATACTATTTCCACATTGTCGGAAGCGCATGTTCCAGATTTGCCGACAGTAGAGTCTGAACTTGCACTGCATCAGAAACAATCGGAAGAGCTGGCGATTTCGCTCGCCGCAGAACCAGGCAATCCCTATCTACAGGAGCAGCTGAAGGAATCTCTGGAACAAGTGCGGCTGGATGCGACCTTGGTCGACAATCCGGAAGCGAATGACAGGGCACGTGCAGTAATAGACATGCTGGAGCATCCGGATTTCGTTGCCTCGCAAGATGCGATGGACGATATCGCACTGGCGACCGCTCCAGCCAAGCCATCGCATGTGGAAGAGATCGCGTCTTTGGTTGCGCCTGCAACTGACGAGGCTATCGATGCCGAGCTACTGGAAATTTTTCTATCAGAAGCGGTCGAGGTATTGGATAGCGTCAAGCACACGGTCCCTGATTCCCGCAATGCGCCACACAATCAAGAATTCCTGACAACGCTGCGCCGTTCTTTCCATACACTGAAAGGCAGCGGTCGCATGGTTGGTCTAGTGACTTTTGGCGAGGCTGCGTGGAGTGTAGAGCAAGTATTGAATTTGCGTTTGTCGGAAACGCGCGGCGGGGATGCAGATTTATATGCCTTGCTTGAAAATGCAGTTCAAGTATTGGACGCATGGGTTGGTGATTTGCAGATGCAAGGTCGATCTGATCGTAGCGGTCGTGCGTTGATCAACGCTGCTGAACGTGTTAAAAACGGCGCTGGTTTTCATTACGATGAGCTGGAAGAAACGTTGTTAGTTGCACCCGCTAACGAGACCTTCGAAGAATTCACTGAATCTGAAAATAATGCTGAAGTAGAGAATGCCGCCGAAAGCATTGCTGAAAGTACGGCAGATTTTGGTAGCGAAGATGCACTGGCTGCAACCGAAGCAGAAGAGTTGGAACTGAGTGATGAAGAACTCGCACAATTCCAGAAATTCAATGCGACTGCTGAAGAGGTTGCAGAAGTTGCAGTCGCCGAGTCAACTGTCGGTGAACTTGATCATCTGAAGCTCGATGTCGTGAACGAAGCCGCGCCATTGCAGGGCGCAGAAGTACTCGACTTCCCGGGCAATCCTCCAGCCGCGCGCAAGTCGGACGACAACGTCAAATACATAGGCGATCTGGAAATCAGTTTGCCGCTACATAATATTTACCTCGCTGAAACCGACGAGTTGGTGCGCTTGCTGTCGCAAGATATCGCGGAATGGCGTCATGAGCCGGATCGTCATGTCAACATTTCAGCGGTGCATGCAGCGCATTCGCTGGCTGGCAGTTCCGCGACGGTTGGCTTCAAACCTTTGCAGCAAATTGCCTATGCTCTCGAAGCCGTGCTGCAGTATCTGGCGCGCAAGCCGGTCAAGCTGCTGATATCGGAATACGACACGCTGGATCATGCGATTTCGCGTATCCGTTTCATGTTGCAAATGTTTGCTTTGGGCGAGATGCCTGATTTCGAACCTGAGCAAGCGGAAATTCTTGAGCGCATGCCGGAAGATTTTGAATTCCGTATCAGCTCAAAGCACGGCCATCCGGTATTCGATACGCCGGTCTTGGACGAGGTTGAAGCTGCAGTTGCGGAAGAACCAGCAGAGGACGTTGCTCCAGTTGAGCCTGAAGTGGAAATTGAGCCAGAGCATTCGTCAACAGCCGAGCAAAGCGACTCCGACGATGTCGCTCCGGATTTTGAAGTCGCACCTGTAGTAGAACCGACCCCAGCCATTCTGGAGTTGGAGCCGGCACCCTTCGAAGAACCGATCTATCCGCAAAATAGTGAAGAGCTGACCGACCCTGCCTTGATCATCAAGGATGAGATCGATGCCGATTTGCTGCCTGTCTTCATCGAAGAAGGTAGCGATATGTTGCCGCAGATGGGGCAGGCGTTACGTGCGTGGCAAAAAGAGTTGGGCGATACAGCATTGCCACAATCCATTTTGAGGATTTTGCATACAGTCAAAGGCAGTGCGCGTATGGCCGGTGCGATGTTGTTGGGTCAACATATGCACGAGATGGAAACGCGCATCGAAAATATTACGCATGCCGGTTATCCATCTGCCGCTGCTGTGGAAGATTTGTTGGCGCGGCATGATCATGGTTTGCAATTGTTTGAACAGTTGCAAAATCCAGATGCGCCTAAGCCGAAATCTTTCGAGCCAGCAAATCTCGTCAAGGAAAATCCAGACGATGCTGCCGTTAAATCGGCTGCGGAAGAATTGCCTGTCATTCAAAGTTTGATGCCGGTTGCCAACCGACTCTCGTCAGCGCTGCCTTCAGGTACTGCACCTGCAGCGCGTGCGGTGGCTGCCGCCGCACCAGTGCCGCTGGTGCGTGTGCGCGCCGATATTCTTGATCGTCTGGTCAATCAGGCTGGTGAAGTATCTATTTCCCGCTCCAAGCTGGAAACGGAAGTCGGTACTTTGCGCATGTCTATGGGTGAGCTGTCTGAAAACGTTTCACGTTTGCGCGAACAGTTACGCGAAATTGAAATGCAGGCCGAATCGCAGATCACTTCGCATATGGGTGTCTCCGCAGATCGCGAATTCGATCCGCTTGAATTCGATCGCTTTACACGTCTGCAGGAATTGACGCGGATGATGGCCGAAAGCGTCAATGACGTTGGTTCGGTTCAACAAAACTTGAGCCGCACAATTGATAGCGCCAGTACCGATTTGACGAATCAGGCGCGTTTAACGCGTGATTTGCAGCAGGATTTGATGCGCGTGCGCATGGTGCAATTTGCCAGTATTTCGGAGCGTCTGTATCGCGTGACGCGACAGGCCGCGAAAGAAATGGACAAGCGTGTCAATCTCGATATTCGCGGTAGCGCAGTTGAAGTCGATAGGGGCGTGCTGGAAAAAATGGCCGGTCCGTTTGAGCATTTGCTGCGCAATGCAATCGTGCACGGTATCGAGTCGCGCGAAAAACGCAAGGCTGCCGGCAAGAATGAAACCGGTGAATTGCGCGTTGAGATTCGTCAGGAAGGTAATGAAGTTGTTATTCATTTCTCCGATGATGGACAAGGCCTGAACCTGAATAACATTCGCAAGAAAGCGCTGGAAAACGGTTTGGTGAAGGATGAAGACAATCTGTCTGATGCAGAAGTCACCGATCTGATTTTTCATCCAGGTTTTTCGACAGCGGAAGAAATTACCGAACTGGCAGGACGTGGTATTGGTATGGACGTGGTGCGCTCCGAAGCAGCATCGCTGGGTGGTCGCGTCGCGATTGCATCCGAGCTTGGTAAGGGCGCTTACTTCACAATTCATTTGCCATTGACGCTGGCGGTTACGCAGGTCGTCATTCTTTCGACTGGCGGCAAGACGTATGCATTGCCATCGGTGTTGGTCGAGCAAGTTCAACAATTGAAAAATGGTCCGCTGGCGATTGCGTATAACGAAGGCGCAGTGATGTGGCAATCGCAACGCGTACCTATGCATTACCTGTCGACTTTGCTGGGTGATACGGATGCAGCGCCAGTAACGCAACAGTATTCGCCGTTGCTGATTTTGAAGAGCGGTAATGATCGCGTCGCTTTGCACGTTGATGAAATTCTGGGTAACCGAGAAGTCGTGGTCAAGAATATCGGCCCGCAGTTGTCACGCATGATCGGTATCGCTGGTGCGACGGTATTAGGTTCGGGTGAAATCGTTTTGATCCTGAATCCGGTGCCACTGGCGCAACGCGCTGCGCACGAAAATATTCGTGCGCCACGTCTGACGTCATCGGATGCGCCTAACGATATGGGCGCAGTTGCAGAAATGGCGATGTTCGAGCCGGCTGCGCGCAACGTGGAACCTGTGCAGGGTTTGCGTACCCAGCATATCGTGATGGTGGTCGATGATTCGCTGACCGTGCGTCGCGTGACTCAACGCTTGTTGACACGTGAAGGCTACCAAGTCGTGCTGGCCAAGGATGGCGTCGATGCCTTGCAGCACTTGCAATCGATTACGCCAGACGTGATGCTGGTTGATATTGAGATGCCGCGTATGGATGGTTTCGATTTGACCCGTAATATTCGCGCAGATGAGCGTACCCGTGATATTCCTATCATCATGATTACCTCGCGTACTGCCAGCAAGCATCGTAACTATGCGATGGAACTCGGCGTGAATGAATACTTGGGTAAGCCATATCAGGAAGATGCTTTGGTCAAATTGATTGCTGGTTTCATCAAGAAAGAAATTCCCGCCAATTAATTTTTTTGCCTTGCGTTTAACTTTATTCAATCGAGAAAAACTGCATTAGCTTGATGCAGCGCGATTCAATCCTGGCGTTTCATTCGACAAACTCCGCGACCTTTTTCACGACCGCATAGCGTTGCAAGGTGAGGGCGCGTGCTTCGTCATGCTGTACCAAGGGCAGAGGATAGTTGCTACCTAGTTCAACGCCTGCCATTTTCAATTCCATCGCCGGCACTCGCCACGGTGCATGTATATGTTTGCCCGAAAGTTTGCTCAACTGGGGTAAATAGCGACGTATGAACTTGCCATCTGCGTCGAATTTTTCGGATTGGGTGATCGGATTGAAGATGCGGAAATAGGGTTGCGCATCGCACCCTGAGGAAGAAGCCCACTGCCAGCCTCCGTTATTCGCGGAGAGATCAAAGTCATTTAATTGCTCGGCAAAATAACGCTCACCCCAGCGCCAATCTATGCCCAGATCTTTGATCAGGAAGGACGCCGTAACCATGCGCAAGCGATTGTGCATGTAGCCGGTTTGATTCAATTGCAGCATGGCGGCATCGACTAATGGATAACCAGTTTTTCCATCACACCAGGCTTTAAACAATGTCTGCGCGTGCTCATCGCTTTCCCAGACGATGGCATCGTAATCGGGTTTGAATGCATGGCCGACAACACGCGGATGCTGGAACAGAATCATGAAGTAAAAATCACGCCATATCAGTTCCGATAACCAGACTGCTGCGCCGCTGCCGCCGGTACCTGTGCGCATCCCATCCAGCGCACGTCGTACCAGTGAGCGTATCGACACCGTGCCGAAGCGCAGATGCACAGATAAATAAGATGGGCCTTTGACCGCCGGGAAATCGCGCGTCTGATCGTAGCGCTGCATCCGGCCGGCAAAATCATCCAGCAAGTCCTGACCGCCTTGCATGCCGGTTGGAATATTCAGATCCGATAAATTGGTTTTTTCAAAGCCGAGCTCAGCCAGCGACGGCATCGGGTACTTGTGTTCTGGCAGTGATGCAAAACGGTCTGAGTATGTGTCGATTTCATAAGGATGCAGAACAGCCGCATCAGATTCTGCATGCAGCTTTTTCAACCAGGCATTCTTGTATGGAGTGAAAACCGAAAACGGCTTTTCTGCCAGCGTCAGTACTTCATTCTTTTCAAAGATGACCTGATCTTTGCACGTATGCAGACCGCGTCCGGCGGCTTTGAGCGCTTTGGCGACTTGCGCATCGCGTGCAATCGCCTGTGGTTCATAGTCATGATTGGTGAAAACGGCATCGACGCCAAGTTCGGCAGCCAGTTCGGGAATCGCTGTCTCGGTCCAGCCATGTTTGACGATCAAATCGCCACCTAGCTTACGCAGGGCAGCGTCCAGCTCCAGCACGCTGGCATGGATGAATTCAACGCGACGGTCGGCTTTGGGCAAGTCGTCCAGAATTGCCGTATCGAAAATGAAGGCGCAATAAACCTGCTTGCTTTGACTTAATGCATGGTGGAGTGCGGCGTGATCAAAACTGCGTAAATCGCGGCGAAACCAGACCAGTGTCTTTTCAAATTTGGACATGAACGATCAATATTGGGCAAATGGGGAATAGCCAAAGAATGCAGGAAAAATCGATTTGAAGCGAGTTTTGGCGCAGAAAATCTGGGTAAAACTGCTAAAATAACGCCCATGTCGAAGCAACGTAAGACCAGCAAATCTCCCCCTGAACCCGGTTCACCCTGGGAATCCCTAGCTTTTTCCTCCACACCTGACAATCCAGCACGGGATGAATTGAATCTTGCCGATCATTTTTTGATTGCGATGCCATCCATGCTGGACCCGATCTTCGGCGGCACGGTTGTCTATCTGTGTGAGCACAATGCCAATGGTGCGCTGGGCGTGATCATCAATAAGGCGACCGATATGACGGTCGATGTTTTACTCAATCGTATCGATCTGAAACTGGAAATCGCTCCCGATCTGGCTCTGGTTGAAAAAACGCCCGTCATGTACGGCGGCCCGGTACAAGCGGATCGTGGATTTGTATTGCACGCTCCGCGCGGCGATTTTTCGTCTACGCTACCGGTGACTGCCGAGATCGCGTTGACGACATCCAAGGACATACTTGAAGCTGTTGCGCTTGGTACCGGACCGCAAAAAATGCTGGTCAGTCTTGGTTGCTCCGGGTGGGGCGCAGGCCAGCTGGAAGACGAGATTGTGCGCAATGGCTGGCTCACAGTGCGTGCCGACCCCGACATCCTGTTTGATCTGCCACTGGAGCAACGCTTCTTTGCTGCAATCAAATTGCTCGGTATCGATCCGATGATGTTAAGCAGCGAGGCCGGACATGCGTGAGATTAAAACCGGAATCGCGCGCTAGTGGAGACCGTACTCGGTTTTGACTTCGGCTTGAAACGCATAGGCGTTGCAGTAGGCAATACCCTAATAAAGCAGGCGCAGCCGCTGACCATCATTAGCGCCGCTACCAATGAAGCAAAATTCGCAGCGATCGCCGAACTGGTCAGCCAGTGGCAACCAGGTTTGTGCATCGTCGGCCTGCCGCGCCATCCTGATGGCGCAGAGCATGAAATGACGGTGCGCTGCCGCCGCTTCGCGAATCAATTGCATGGACGTTTTGACGTGGCTACGGTGCTGGTGGATGAGCGTTATTCATCCGCAGTGATTTCTCATCAACGCGGCGATCTGATCGACGATCAGGCAGCTGCAATCATCTTGCAACAATACTTCGATGACCATACCAAATCCGAATCCTGAACTAGACGCTGAAGCCTTGTATCAAGTGCTGGCGAAACAAGTAAAAACCGGTCTGGCAAAAGCCGAGAACGTCGCTATCGTCGGCATTTATTCCGGCGGTGCATGGCTGGCAGAACGCCTTGCAGCCGAAATGCAACTGACCGAGCGTCTGGGCTTCATCGATGTCTCTTTTTATCGCGATGATTTTGCCGAAAAAGGTTTACGTCCCGACGTCAAACCGACGCAAATTCCATTCGATGTCGACGGCGCAACCATCCTGTTGGTGGACGATGTGCTGTACACCGGACGCACTACGCGCGCAGCGATCAATGAACTGTTCGACTACGGCCGTCCGGCGCGCATCATGCTGGCCGCACTGGCGGATCGCGGCGGTCGTGAGTTACCGATTGCGGCCGATTTTGTCGCGCAAACTATTTCCATTCCAGACCAGCAATCGCTGGTACTTCAACGGGCCGACGACGGCCGCTTTTCCCTGACGGTGGATCATGCTTAATCCGCAACTGAATAAAAACGGTGAGTTGCAACATTTGCTCACGATAGAAGGGCTGCCAAAGTCCAACATCATTCACATCCTCGATACGGCTTCATCGTTTGTCAGTATCGGTGATAGAGAAGTGAAAAAAGTACCGCTGATGCGCGGCAAGAGCGTGTTCAATCTGTTCTTTGAAAATTCGACGCGTACTCGTACTACATTTGAAATCGCATCCAAGCGCCTGTCGGCTGACGTGATCAATCTGAATATTTCTGCATCAAGTTCCAGCAAGGGCGAATCGCTGCTGGATACGATCGACAATCTTGCAGCGATGCATGCCGATATGTTCGTCGTGCGCCATGCCGAATCCGGCGCACCTTATCTGATCGCAAAACATTTGAGCGACACTGGGCAATCGCATGTGCACGTAGTCAATGCAGGTGATGGCCGCCATGCACACCCGACGCAGGGTTTGCTGGATATGTACACGATCCGTCACTACAAAAAGGATTTCACCAATCTGACTGTTGCCATCGTCGGCGATATTTTGCACAGCCGCGTGGCACGTTCAGATATCCACGCGCTGACGACTTTGGGTGTGCCTGAAGTACGCGCCATCGGCCCTCGTACCTTGCTGCCTAGCGGCCTGGAGCAAATGGGCGTGCGCGTTTTCCACAACATGGAAGAAGGTTTGAAAGGTGTCGACGTCATCATCATGCTGCGCTTGCAGAATGAACGCATGAGCGGCGCGCTGTTACCGTCGGCACAAGAATTCTTCAAGAGCTATGGTTTGACGACTGAGCGTTTAGCGCTGGCCAAGCCGGATGCGATTGTCATGCATCCAGGTCCTATGAATCGCGGCGTGGAAATTGAATCTGCAGTCGCAGACGGCAAGCAGGCAGTGATACTGCCGCAAGTGACATTCGGCATTGCAGTGCGGATGGCAGTGATGAGTATTTTGGCGGGAAATTAAAAGATGAAAATCCACATCAAGAATGGCCATCTGATCGATCCAGCAAACGGCATCGATGCAAAACAAGACGTGTATATCGCAGCTGGAAAAATTGCTGGTATCGGACAAGCGCCGGAAGGCTTTGTTGCTGCCAAGGTAATCGATGCCAGTGGTTTGGTTGTCGCACCTGGCTTCGTTGATTTGAGTGCGCGCTTGCGTGAACCGGGTTACGAATACAAGGCCACACTGGAATCGGAAATGCAGGCCGCAATGCAAGGCGGCGTTACCAGTCTGGTGTGTCCGCCGGATACCGATCCAGTATTGGATGAGCCGGGTCTGGTCGAGATGCTCAAGCATAGAGCCAAGTCCCTGAATCAAGCCAACGTCTATCCGCTCGGTGCATTGACGATGGGTCTGAAGGGTACCGCCTTGACGGAAATGGCTGAACTGACCGACGCTGGTTGCATAGGGTTTTCGCAAGCTGATTGTCCTATTCTCGACACCACCGTGATGTTGCGCGCGATGCAGTATGCAAAAACTTTTGATTACACAGTCTGGTTGCGTCCGCAGGATCCGCATCTCGGTATCAAGGGCGTTGCACATAGCGGCCCTGTCGCCTCGCGCCTCGGTTTGTCCGGCGTGCCGGTGATGGCGGAGACGATCGCCTTGCATACGATACTGGAACTGGTGCGCGTCACTGGCGCACGCGTGCATCTATGCCGCATGTCAACTTCGGCTGGTCTGGAGTTGGTGCGTGCAGCGAAGACGGAAGGCTTGCCGATTACTTGTGACGTCGGCGCACACCATATTCATTTGACTGAAAACGATATCGGCTTCTTCGATTCCAACGCTCGCCTGACACCGCCGTTGCGCAGTCAGCGTGACCGCGATGCAATCTGTCGCGGTTTGCTGGACGGCACCATCGATGCAATCTGTTCCGATCACACGCCTGTGGATGACGATGAAAAATTGCTGCCTTTCGGAGAAGCGTCGCCTGGTGCAACCGGTCTGGAATTGCTGTTGTCGCTGTCCTTGCGCTGGGCCGAAGATTGCGTCGATCAGGACAAGCAACCGTTGACACAGGCTATCGCAAAAATTACCGCGGATGCCGCGCGTATTGTTGGCTTGCCGTCCGGACAACTGGCAGTAGGCAGCGTTGCAGATATTTGCCTGTTCGATCCGGCCGTGCGCTGGACCGTTGCGGCAAAGGCGTTGGCGAGCCAAGGCAAGCATACGCCTTTCCTCGGCTACGAATTAAGCGGCCAAGTGCAGACCACGATAGTTGCAGGTCATATCGCGTTCCAGCGTTAATTCTGCACTTGGTTTTTGTATTTTTTCATGATGCAGATATGAGTGAACCCTTGCAGGTGAGTGCATGATTGCCGTGTCGTTCTTGCGTGTGATGCTGCATTTGCTGCAGGGTTTGTTGACTGCTGCGCTGATTTTTCCGTGGATAAACTCAGCAAGTCGCGATAGGCGCATCAAGCAATGGTCAGTTGCTTTGCTGGCTATTCTGCACATCAAGGTAGAACTGCAAGTACAAGCTGGCACCGAGTCGGAACAGCGAGCACTGATTGTCGCCAATCACGTGTCATGGCTGGATATCTTTGTCATCAACTCACAGAATCCGTGCCGCTTTGTCGCCAAGGCGGATATACGCAGTTGGCCTGCGCTCGGCTGGTTATCTGCGCAGGCCGGTACGATATTTATTGCACGGGGCAAGCAGCGTGAAGTACGGCGCGTCTATGAAGGCTTGGTTGCCAGCATAGAAGCAGGCGAACGTATTGCATTTTTCCCGGAGGGCACGACGGCGGCGCAAGGTGGCGTGTTGCCTTTTCATTCGAATTTGTTTGAAGCGGCGATTGAGGCGCGAGTGCCAGTGCAGCCGTATGCCATTCGTTATATCGATGAACAAGGCGAACTGCATCGTTCTGCTGATTTTATTGGCGACATGACGTTTGTCGATAGCATGTTGCTGATCATGAAGACGCGCAGGATGACTGCGCAGTTGATCATGTTGCCGAGCATAGAAACGGTGGGAACACATAGGCGCGAGTTGGCGCAACAGACGCGTGCAGCGATTGCACAAACTCTAGGCTATGCAGAAAATATCAAGGAAAATTCGGAACAGGTAGCCTAGTTTTTCTTGCCTGGCTTTTGATGCTGCGGGCATTCTACTTGTATCGTCGATCTATCCTGCAGATTGATTGCGGTCAGCTTGCCACCCCACACACATCCGGTATCCAGACCCACCACATTCGGACGTATCAGCAAGCCCAAGGTAGACCAATGACCGAACACGACAGTGCTGTTTTCAGTTTGACGATTCGTTAAATCAAACCACGGCAGCAAACCTGCTGGCGCATTATCTGCACCTTCCACCGTTTTAAAATCCATACCTCCATCCGGCGTGCAAAAGCGGATGCGCGTCAAGGCATTGACGATGCAGCGCAGGCGATCTGTGCCTTGCAGATTGTCATTCCACAAAGCCGGTTCATTGCCATACATTTTTTTCAAAAACTCAGGCCAATCATCGCCTTGCAGTGCAGCTTCGACTTCACGCGACAATGCTAATGTCAGTTGCAGACTCCATTGCGGCAGTACGCCTGCGTGCACAAATAAAATTCCATCTTGTTCTATCGCGAGCGGTTGGTGACGCAACCAGGTCAGCAATTCTTCTCTATCATCGGCTGCCAAAATATCATCCAGCGTATCTGAACCGTGCGGCTTGCGCAGTCCGCAAGCGACCGCCAGCAAATTCAAATCATGATTGCCGAGCACGATGCGTGCACGTTTTCTTAGCGCATATATTTGTCGCAGAGTCGCCAGCGATTTCGGACCGCGATTAACGATATCGCCAACAAAAACGAGTTGCGCGTTGGGCGCGATTGCATCGATTTTTTCCAGCAGTGCGATTAGTTGCGTGTGGCAACCTTGCAGATCCCCAATGGCGTAAGTAGTCATGTATGAGTAAGTGGAAGAGCAGATGCTTGTAAATTTGAATGAATAGCGATGTCAAGACCAAGGATTTTCTAGCGAACAGCGCGTTTGGCGCCTGCAGTCAGCATACCGGAATTACGGATGCAGGTTCAAATTCGGTGATGGCTACTGCTGACAATGCTGTTCTCGCAGGAAATTGAAACTTGAGGGCATCCAGCTTGTCGAAACCCCCATCAAGTCTGCTTCTGTCTGGTATGCGGGTTATCATATCGGCGACTGATTACGGTCGATAAATATCGACTTTTGCTTGGGCTTTTGCTCGTTTCCCACTTTCGTATTACCACTATATTTTAAGGATAAGCCTCAACATGCTGACTCTCTCGCAAAGTATTTTCAAGGCTTATGACATTCGCGGCATTATCGATAAGACGCTGGATGCAGATGTGGCACGCAGCATTGGTCGCGCCTTCGGTAGCGCAGTCCGAGCCAAAGGCGAGCAGGTGGTTGTCATCGGACGTGACGGACGTTTGTCCGGTCCCGAGTTGGCGGCTGCGCTGGCGGAAGGTTTGCAGGCTGCGGGTGTCGATGTAGTCGATCTTGGTGTAGTCGCGACGCCTATGCTTTATCTCGGTACACACGTACTGGATGCGCAGTCCGGCATCATGGTGACTGGCAGCCATAATCCGCCCGATTACAACGGCTTCAAGATGGTGTTGGCGGGCGAAGCGATTTACGGCGATACGATCCAGGCTTTGTATCAAGCCATCGTCGACAAGAATTTTACGGAAGGTGCGGGTGGCTATCGTACTTACGATATCGCTGACGCCTATCAACAGCGCATCGCGGGTGACGTCAAAATGGCGCGACCTATGAAGATCGCTATCGATTGCGGTAACGGTGTTGCGGGTGCATTTGCCGGCGATTTGTATCGTGCGCTGGGTTGCGAAGTGATCGAATTGTTTTGCGAAGTCGATGGTACTTTCCCCAACCATCATCCCGATCCAGCCCATCCGGAAAACCTGCAGGATTTGATACGCTGCCTGCAAGATACCGATGCCGAAATCGGCCTCGCCTTTGATGGTGACGGCGATAGGCTTGGCCTAGTTACAAAAGATGGACAGATCATTTATCCGGATCGACAACTGATGTTGTTTGCGCAGGATGTATTGACGCGCCATCCGGGCGAGCAAATTTTGTATGACGTCAAATGCACGCGCCACCTTGCGCCGTGGGTTGCCGAACGTGGCGGCAAACCGCTGATGTGGAAAACCGGACATTCGCTGGTAAAGGCAAAAATGCGCGAAACCGGCGCACCCTTGGGCGGCGAAATGAGCGGTCACATTTTCTTCAAGGATAGATGGTACGGTTTCGATGACGGCATGTACGCGGGTGCGCGCATGCTTGAATTATTGAGCCGCGAAAAAGATCCGTCTGCGATCTTGAATGCTTTGCCGCAATCGGTCAGTACACCAGAACTGCAGTTGAAATTGAAGGAAGGCGAGAGCTTCCCATTGATCGCCCAATTGCAGAAGGAAGCGCAATTTCCAGGTTCGGATCAGATCATCACTATCGATGGCTTACGCGTTGAATATCCTGACGGTTTCGGTCTGGCGCGTTCATCGAATACCACGCCGGTGATTGTGATGCGTTTCGAGGCTGAATCTGAACAGGCATTGCAGCATATCCAGGCGGAATTCAAACGTGTGATTACTGCAGCCAAACCGGATGCGGTGATGCCGTACTGATATCGACCTGACACTCTATGCCCGCAATCGGTGCAATGCCGATTGCGGATTTTGTATTATCTCCGGTACTTGTCGCTGCGTTGCTCCAGTAGCGTCACAATCTGACTGCCAAATTGGCAGCAGCCGAGCCGAAGCGGCATAATACGGCTCATGCAATTACTATCCCATTTTTTATTTGCGGCAACGGCCAGTGTACGTACTCAGCTCGGAGCAATCTCATGCGCCTGATTTACTCTGCCGCCTGGTGGTTTGCTTTGCCACTGGTTTTGCTGCGCCTGTTTGTGCGCGGTCGCAAAGAACCCGGCTACAGGCAACACATCGTGGAACGTTTGGGCTTCTATCCGGGTGTCAGCTATGACCGTACATCGCCTGTGCTGTGGGTGCATGCGGTCTCGGTAGGCGAAACACGCGCGGCACAACCTTTGATTGATGCATTGCTTGCAGCGTATCCGACGCATACGCTGCTGTTGACCCACATGACGCCGACCGGTCGTGCGACCGGCAAGGATTTATTTGGCAAGCAGGCACGCGTAGTACAAAGTTATTTGCCCTACGACACCGGCTTTATGGTCAGCCGTTTCTTGCGGAACTTCAAACCTAAGTTGTGCGTTTTGATGGAAACCGAAGTGTGGCCAAATGTGATGGCCCAGTGCGTGCGCCATGATGTGCCGGTTGCCTTGGTGAATGCGCGCTTGTCCGAACGCTCCTTGAACAAGGCTTTATGTTTGCCTGGTTTGTTTGTCGACGCTGCTGGTGCAATGTCTTGCGTCGCCGCGCAAACTGAAAGCGACGCCGTGCGTATACGCCGGCTAGGCGCACCGTCGGTGCACGTTACTGGCAGCATCAAGTTTGATGTGACGCCACCACCGGAAATGCTGCAGCGTGGCGCAATCTTGCGCCAGCAATTTGGCTCACGTCCGGTTCTCGTTTGTGCCAATACGCGTGATGGTGAAGAGGTGCTGATTCTGGATGCATTGCTGCAGCAGCATCGATCTGACATTTTATTGCTACTGGTGCCGCGTCATCCGCAACGATTCAACGATGTCGCGCAATTGATTATTGCAAGATCTTTGCCACTGGCGCGTCGTTCAACGAGTACTGATGAGGAAATCGGTATCGACATACGCGTTTTTCTGGGCGATAGCATGGGCGAAATGTTTGCCTACTATGCAGCCTGCGACCTTGCTTTTGTCGGTGGCAGTTTGTTGCCGCTAGGTGGACACAATCTGATTGAAGCCAGTGCAGTTGGCAAGCCGGTATTGGTAGGGCCGCATACCTTCAATTTTGCCGATGCTGCTGAAAATGCAATCGCAGCAGGTGGTGCGCAACGCGTGGCTGACGCAGCCGATATGTGGCAACATGCAATACACTTGCTGGACGATGCAGCAGCGCGTAACCAGATGGGCGAAAATGCCAGACATTTTGCGCAACAGCATGGCGGCGCAACCGCGCGTACCATGAATTTGTTAATGCCTTTAATCAAATAAACCTGCTGATCAAGCAGTCATCTCTTCAGGAGTCATGGTGAGTATCAAGGAATTGAGCGATGTGTCGCTTGCACGGGAAGTACCTGAAAAAGTTGCAGAAAAATATAAAGCCATCAACTCTTCCTCACAGCAAACAGTATTAGCGGTCGATGCGCGCCGCGTCGAACATGGCCAGGGGCCGTGCGCATGTTGCGGGCCCTACAGCGAATAAAATCAGCCTACATGTCGCTTGAGCGGCCGCACGTAAAAGCGCCCATCGTAAAAACGATGGGCGCTTTTTTCATGCTGGATAGACAGTGTCTTTGGAATATCGCGGACGACTGCCAAGAGCCAAACTAGCGGCGGTAATGGCGTTCGTTGCGCAACAATTGGTCCACGTCAGCATTCAATTTATTCAAATCCTGCTGCAGTCTGCGGCGCTCTGTCTGCGTCACTCTACCATCGGATTTGTAACGTCTTTCAAGACGTTGAATATCACGTTCACGTTGATGCAATTTTTTTGCTTCCGCACGGGTGATTTTTCCCGAGGCAATGCCTGCATCTATGCGCGCACTTATACGCTCTTCGCGATTGTCTATGCCAGGCGTATGCATGCCATTGTTGTTGCCGCGATTGTTTGCCAGCATGCGATCCACATCGGCGTTCATCGCCTCCAGTTCACGTCTGATGGCTTCACGTTCCTGCGGAGATGCATTGCCGTCTTGTTTGAAGCGTATCTCGCGAAACTGGATGCTGCGTTCCTGCTGGAAAAGCGCCTGTGCTTCCTGTTGCGTGATTTGACCGTTGTTGATGCCTTGCTGGATACGGGTACGAATATCCTGCTGGGTGCGATCGATGCTAGGCGTATTGGTGTTTTGTGCCATTGCAGGAATGGCACTGACGCTTGACAGAAGAGCTGCAGCCAGTAAAGACAGTGTGAAGGGTTTGAATTTCATCGTGACTCCTTTATTCTTATTAGTTAAAAATCAGCATCTACAAAATGTAAAGCCGAATACAAGCTTCAAATCTGCATCGACGTTATGAAACGCCATGCGATTTAATACCGGTATGGGTTGTTCGGACGACGGTCGTGCCGGTTTGGTACGCCATCGCCGTCGCGATCATGACGGGGAGCGACATTGTGATTGTGGTGACGTTTATGATGATGACGTCTATGTTGATGATGTCGCTCCTCGACATAGTAGGGTCTTGGTTGTACATATACCGGACGTGCTTGTACATAAACCGGTTGCTGTTGTACATACACCGGACCGCCAGGCACGCCGATGTTCAGATCAACGTCAACGCGTGCCATTGCTGGTGCGGCAGCAAACAAAAGTGCTGCACCTGCCAATATGCCTGCTGAGATCGAAAAGGTTTTGTTCATGAGCCATCTCCTTAAAGTATGTCGACATTACATACCAGGGAAGTCTGCAGAACTAGCTTGAAACCGGTAAGGTTTGTTACGACTTGTATCCGCCGATAACTGTTGATAGCCGCAATTCTATTCAAGACGATGTCTATTGAATGTTCTTTACCGTACATTGCGCCGCTATCCATTGCCCTTGGCTAATCGCACGCTCATCGATTGCGATGCCGCGTACCAATCCCTTGAACTCTGTGGTGCCGTTAAAGTGCTCTGGACTCGTCAGCGTGGCGGCGGTTTTTCCCTGCCCATTTATGTTTTCACCGGAGCAGGCAAGATCGGCGCTGTAGCGATTTCCGCTACGGATGGCATTGCGTGCTTCGCAGCCGGACTGGGGGTGCAAAACATAGGGAGGAATTTTTTGCTGTGACATTTCCTGCGTGACGCACACGGTGGAACGCGCTGCGCCATTCTTTATTTGCGGCATTTGAATACCGTATTGCCGCGCCAGTTCGTTCAGATTGCGCATTTGATCAGGCGGAATCTGTTCAGCCAGCGACAGCAAGTCAGATGAGGTGTTGATCTCCCACAGGCCGGCACGCATATTGTCTTCAGCGGCAAGGGATAAAGTGCAGCAAACTGACAATAGCGCTGCGCAGCAGAATTTTCTATGCATGAAGTTCTTTCGATTATTGAATAAGTCGTGCAGTTATGAACGCAGGTCGGCACGGAGGTTCAAACGATTTTTCAAGACGATGATTGCCGGGCGAGAAGTCAGTATATTTTTGTCTGTCGGTACCATATACATGGGATACGAAATATGGGAAATACAGCCAGAATAGAGCCTGCATACGGAGCTCAAAACCATGTCATTTCAATTACCCTCGAATATCACTGCGCAGCGCAAACCGATTTCTGTCACTTCCTATGAATACGTGCTTCATCACAACGAACTGGGGCAACTGGGAAAAATTTTGCTGAGCGCCTGCATTTCAGGCGGTTGCAATGTGACAAGCCTGGTACATGGCCAGCCGGGCGATGAATTGACCGAGCAACGTCGCAAACTGTTTGAACCTCTCGCAAAGACGCTGGCCGCGCAAATACAGCTGACTACGAGCTTTCCTGCATCCGCTACAAACGCGGATCGTTCTCCTTCTGCCTGACATTGCTTATGGCTTTAGGTTGATGCCGGATGTGCACCGTTTGCATCGGTGTCTATCTGACGCACGCAAGACAAAAAAAGGGAGTCCGCAGACACGGACTCCCTTGGTTTTAAGCGTTTCCGCCTATTGCGTTGTCGCCACAGTTCTCGTGGTTTCCAGCAGGCCGCCACCCAGCGAGCGATACAGATCGATCGCATTGGTCAGACGCAGCAGACGCGCCTGAACCAACTCCTGCTCGGCAGCAAACAGTTCGCGTTGCGCATCCAGCACATCGAGTGAACTTGAGATACCATTTTCGAAACGCTGATCTGCCAGCTTCAGGCGTTCTGCCTGCGCTTTTTGCACCAGAGCTTGTGCCTCGATTTGCTCTTCAAGCAGCTGACGTGCGACCAGTGCGTCGGCGACCTCACGGAATGCCACCTGTATGCTTTTTTCATAGTTGGCAATCGCGATGTTCTTGCGCACTTCACTCAGCGTCAGATTGGCGCTGTTGCGACCGGCGTCGAAAATCGGCAATACCAGTTGCGGTGCGAACGACCATGCACGCGTTCCGCCTTCAAACAGTCCTGACAGTGAATTGCTGGCTGTACCTACACCGGCAGTCAGGGAAATGCGGGGGAAAAAGGCTGCGCGGGCGGCACCGATATTGGCATTGGCTGCCAGTAATGATTGTTCGGCGCTGCGAATATCCGGCCTTTGTGTCAGCAGATCGGATGGCAGCCCGGCTGGAATATCGGTCACGATGTTTTGTGCAGACAGGGGTTGTGCCGGCGGCAGATCGGTCAACGGTTGTCCAACCAATACCGTCAATGCATTAAATGCCTGTGCACGCTGGCGCGACAGACTTAACTGGGCAACGCGGGCCGACTGCAGCAAGGCTTCATTCTGACGCAAATCCAGCGCTGACGATGCGCCGACCTCAAAGCGTTGTTGTGCCAGACCATATGCAGTATTGCGGCTTTCCAGCGTACTTTGCGCCAGTGTCAGTTGTTCTGCATAGGCGCGTTCGGCCAGATAGGCCTTGGCAACTTCAGAGACCAGGCTGATATGTGCTGCGCGTTGTGCCTCTTCCGTCGACAGATACTGTGCCAGCGCTGCATCGTTGAGGCTGCGGACGCGACCGAAAAAATCCAGTTCGAACGAAGCCAGACTCAGTCCGACCTGGTAGTTGCTGGTAACGATGCTGCTGCCTGTGGATGACAAGGCTGCCGGTGTACGACCGCGGTTGCCGGTTGCCGTGGCATTCAGATTCGGCAGCAGATCGGCCGACTGAATGTTGTACTGTGCGCGTGCCTCTTCTATGCGCAAGGCAGCAACGCGTAGATCGCGATTGTTGTTCAGCGCGGTAGCGATCAGCGATTGCAGGCGCTGATCAGGAAAAAACGTGCGCCAGCCGGTTTCGTAAGCGCGTAACTGCTGGGCTGCGGCTGCGGATGTGGTCGGATAATCCGCTGCCACCGGAGCATCGGGACGCGTGTATTTCGGTGCCATCGAGCAAGCGCTCAGCACGCTTGCTGCCAATATGGTCAGAGTAAATTGTTTGATCATAATTCTTCATCCTCATTGCGTTGCTTGTGCGACGCATACATGCGGCGTTGGCGTTCGTTACCTTTGAAGAAGGTACGTACTACTACGAAAAATACCGGCACAAAAAATACCGCAAGCACCGTCGCCGTGATCATCCCGCCCATCACGCCGGTACCGATGGCGCGTTGGCTGGCAGAGCCGGCACCGCTTGCAATCACCAGCGGTAATACACCGAGGATGAAGGCCAGTGAGGTCATGATGATAGGGCGGAAGCGCAGGTGGACTGCTTCCAGTGTTGCTTCTATCAAGCCTTTGCCTTGTGCCTGCAGGTCTTTCGCAAATTCGATAATCAGAATCGCGTTCTTCGCAGATAGCCCCACCACCGCGATCATCCCCACTTTGAAGTACACGTCATTCGGCATGCCGCGCAAGGTAACGCCTAGCAGCGCACCGAGAATACCCAGCGGCACCACCAACATCACGGACAATGGAATCGACGTGCTTTCATACAAGGCTGCCAGCACCAGGAATACCGCGATCAATGACAGTGCGTACAGTGCCGGTGCTTGCGAGCCTGAGGTTTTTTCTTCCAGTGACTGACCCGTCCATTCAAAGCCGAAGCCGGCTGGCAGTTTTTCTACCAGAGCCTGCATTTCTGCCATCGCGTCACCCGTGCTGTAACCAGGTTTTGCACCGCCGGAAATTTTCATCGCCGGATAGCCGTTGTAACGAATCAATTGCACAGGACCGGTGATCCACTTCGACGTGGTGAATGACGAAAATGGAACCATCGCACCGGTCGCACTGCGGGCATACAACTTGTTCAGATCTTCTGGTTGCAAGCGGCGTGGTGCATCGGCTTGCACGATCACACGTTGCTGACGACCCTGATTCGGGAAGTCATTAATGTAAGAGGAACCCAGCAAGGTCGACATGACACTGTTGATGCTTTCGAAAGTCACGCCCAACGCATTTGCCTTGTCGCGATTGATGTCGAGTTGCAGTTGTGGCGCATCTTCCAGACCTTCAGGACGAACACCTGCGAGGATCTCGCTTTGCGCTGCCATACCGAGCATTTGATTACGGGCTGCGACCAAGGCATCGTGGCCGAGACCGGCACGATCCTGCAGGCGGAAGGTGAAGCCGGTGGCATTACCCAGTTCGCGAATTGGCGGCGGGTTCAGCGGGAAAACAATCGCATCCTTGATGGTTGAGAATGCTCCCATCGCTTGTGCTGCAATCGCATCTGCCGAACTGTCCTTGTCACGCTCCTTCCAATCTTTCAATGGCGTGAAGGCCAGCGCGGCGTTTTGACCATTACCCGAGAAGCTGAAACCTGCGATCGCGACCACATGTTCGACGGCTGGATGCTTCAAATAATAGTCTTCGACCTGTTTAATGACTTCCATCGCACGGCCGGTGCTGGCACCTGCAGGCAACTGAATATTAGTGATCAGGTAGCCTTGATCTTCATTCGGCAGGAAGGATGCGGGCAGGCGTGCATACAGGACGCCGACGCAAACCAGGATCAGACCATACACAATCATGTAGCGCGTGGTTTGGCCCAGCATCTTGCCGATAAAGCTTTGATAGCGCACGGAGGTCTTGTTGAAGACACGGTTAAACCAGCCAAAGAAACCACGTTTTTCATGGTGATGGCCTTTTTCTACCGGTTTCAGAATGGTTGCGCAAAGTGCAGGGGTCAGTGTGAACGCCATCAACACCGAGAACACCATCGATGCCACCATGGCGATCGAGAACTGGCGATAAATCGCGCCAACCGCACCGCCGAAGAATGCCATCGGGATGAACACCGCAATCAATACCAGCGTGATACCGATCAGCGCGCCGGTAATCTGGCCCATCGCCTTGCGTGTCGCATCACGCGGCGACAAACCTTCTTCACTCATGATGCGTTCAACGTTTTCCACCACCACGATCGCATCATCGACCAGAATACCGATCGCCAGCACCATACCGAACATGGTCAGCACGTTGATCGAGAAACCGAAGACCAGCAAGGTTGCAAACGTACCCATCAGCGCCACCGGCACGACGATGGTCGGGATCAGCGTGTAGCGGATGTTCTGCAGGAACAGATACATCACCAGGAACACCAGAATAATCGCTTCAATCAGTGTCTTGACGACTTCCTCGATCGAAATCTTGACGAATTTTGAGGTGTCATACGGCACCGTGTGTGTCACGCCAGCCGGGAAGTACTTCGACAGTTCTTCCATTTTCTTGTGTACCGCAGTTGCGGTACCCAGCGCATTCGCGGTGGGTGATAACTGCACGCCAATAAACGAAGTTGGCTTGCCATCGAGACGACCGGCCGTTGCATACGACTGACCGCCGACTTCAATGCGAGCTACGTCGCGCAGACGTACCGAGGAACCATCCTTGTTGGCGCGCAAAATGATTTTGCCGAATTCATCCGGACTGCTCATTTGTCCGTTGACCACGATGGTTGCAGTGATCTGTTGCGAGCTTGGGCTAGGCAGATCGCCGAGCGTACCGCTGGCAACCAGTGCATTCTGTGCGCGGATGGCCGCTGTAATGTCAGCTGGCGTCAGATTCAGGCCGACCAGTTTGTTGGGATCAACCCAAATGCGCATCGCGCGCTCGGTGCCGAACAATTGTGCCTGACCAACGCCTGGCACGCGCTTGATTTCATTGAGTACGTTGCGTGATAAATAGTCACCCAATGCGACTGGATCGAGTCTGCCATCGTTCGAGGACAAACCGATAAACATCAGGAAGTTACTGCGTGATTTGGTGACTTGCACACCTTGTTGCGTTACCGTTGCAGGCAGACGTGACTCAACGCGCTTCAAGCGGTTGGAAACGTCGACGGCAGCCAGATCGGGATTGGTTTCCGGTGAAAACGTCACCGTGATTTGAACCTGGCCATTGGCCTGGCTTTGCGATTCGATGTATTGCAAACCATCGGCACCGTTCATTTCCTGTTCGATCAAACTGGTAACGCTATCGTCCAGCGTTTGTGCAGTCGCGCCCGGATAGTTTGCGGTTACCACGATCGTCGGCGGTGCGATATTTGGATACTGCGCGACCGGCAAACTGGTGATTGCCAGTGCACCAGCCAGCATGATGAAGATGGCTAGTACCCAGGCAAAAACCGGGCGGTCAATGAAAAATTTACCCATTACGGTGCTCCCTTACTTCGACTTCGGTTGTTCTGCGGTCTTGGCTGCCGGGGCGGATGCTGCTGGAGCAGGCTGGGCGGCGTCTGCTGCGGGAGCAGTAGCATTCGCTGGCGCTGCTTTTTTCCATTGCACTGCCTTGACCGTTGCACCTGGCTGGACTTTTTGCAGGCCTTCGACGATGACTTGGTCGCCTTCTTTCAAGCCTTCATTGATGACCCATGAGTCACCGCTGGCGGCGCCGGTTTTAACCGAGCGCGAAACAACCTTGTTTTCGGCGCTGACGACCATGACAGCCGAGCCGTCCGGTGTGCGTGTAATAGCTTGTTGCGGTACGGTGATCGCGTTTTCATTGATTGCTTGTTCAAGGCGCGCACGCACATACATGCCCGGCAATAACTGGCGATCAGTATTAGGGAATTCTGCACGCAAGGTAACCGCACCCGAGCTTTCATCGACTGTCAGATCGGAGAACAGCAGTTTTCCTGCTTGCGCGTATTCCTGTCCATCTTCGGTGATCAGTGTGACCTTGACCTGTCCCTTGCCTGCGCTTTTCAATTTGCCTTGCGCCATTGCACGTTGCAGTTGCAGGACTTCGGTGCTGGACTGTGTCATGTTGACGTAGATAGGATCGATTTGCTGAACGGTTGCCAGCGGTGTCGCTTCATTTTGACCGACCAATGCACCTTCGGTCACAAGTGCGCGACCGATACGGCCGGAGATCGGTGACGTTACAGTTGCGTAATCGAGTGACAGTTTTGCAGTTTGACGAGCTGCCTTGCTGGCTGCCAAATCTGCTGCAGCCTGTTTCAGCGTCGCGGTAACGTCGTCATATTCCTGTTTGCTGATTGCATTGCTTGCAACCAATGGCTTGTAGCGCTTCTCTTTCAGCTCCGCTTGTAACAAGGTCGCTTCGGCGCGGGCGACTGCGGCATCCGCACTGTTATATGTCGCCTGGAATTGTGCCGGATCGATCAGGAATAATGTAGCACCTGCCTTCACATCACTACCTTCGCGGAAGGTGCGTTTGAGAACAACGCCGGGTACACGTGCGCGGATTTCCGCGATACGGGTCGATTCAAGGCGGCCTGGCAACTCGTTGGTTACTCCCAGCGGTCCCGGCTTGACAGTGATTACCGATACTTCGGTAGGAGGCGGTGCGGATGCCTGTTTGTCGGACTTGCCACAAGCAGTGACTGCAAATAAAACAATAATGGCGGCGCCAAGGCTGGTTAAACGGGGAAGTGAACTCATATACATCTCGCACGGTGAGTGGATGCGCTGCCAAAAATCAGCAGTCCGGTAAAGAAAAAAGTGAAGCCGAAGAGCACAAAAGCATTCGTTGTTGAATGGTTACTCTTGCGCTTTTGTTTTGATGCTGATGCTGCGGGTGAGGTATTATACATACATTCGCGAATGTATGTATGCGAGGCAACTAAAGCCTTAGCATATCTAAATATTCGAAATTTGTTACAGGATGATGATTTTATGGCTCGCTCGACGAAAGAAGAGGCATTGGAAACCCGCAGTCGCATCATTGATGCGGCCGAAAAAGTGTTTTATGCGCGTGGACTGGCGCAGACTTCACTGGCCGATGTTGCGGTAGCAGCGGATGTAACGCGCGGTGCAATTTACTGGCATTTCAAAAACAAGAGCGATTTGTTCGATGCGATGTGCGAGCAGGTGCGCTTGCCTATGGAAACCTTGATGGAGACACCCAAGGAAGAATTCGCCAATGATCCTTTGGGGCATCTGCGTAGTTCCTGGATTTTTCTGTTACGGGAGGCGTGCAACAATCCTCGGTCACGCAGAATTCTGGATATTATTTTTCTGAAATGCGAACTGGTCGAGCGTAACGATCCAGTCTGGGTACGACAGCATCAATGTTATCTGGATGGGCTGGCGCGCATAGAGCGCATCTTGATTGATGCGATACGTCTGAAACAGTTACCTGAAGACCTGGATACACGGCTGGGAGCGCTGACTTTGCATAGCCATGTGATTGGCTTGCTTAACAACTGGTTGTTTTCGCCAACAAGTTTCGATCTTGCTGCTGTAGCGGAGCCATTGATCGACAGTTGTCTGGACAGTTTGCGTTATTCGCTTGCCTTGCGTGTAAATACGGCGCAAGTCGCTTGAGTTCATCCGTTGAAGTAACACGTTCGATAAAAAACCTGCGAATCAAATTTCTTGTGGCGGTGTTTTTCGGCAGCATCCGATTTGATGCTTGTGCCTCTGCATTTCATCATGCGTTAAAACGGATAAAAATCAGGGCTGGGCTGCTTCCACCAGTATCGTGTTGATCTGCGCCAGATCTTGTTCCTGCAAGGTGCCGGCCGCAGATTTGAGGCGCAGACTATTCATGATGGTGTCGTAGCGTGTTTTCGCCAGATCACGTTGCGTCAGATACAGTTGTTGCTGCGCATTCAGCACATCGATGTTGATGCGCACGCCGACTTGATAGCCAAGGCGATTCGATTCCAGTGAGGACAGGCTCGATTTCTCGGCTGCCTGCAAGGCTTTTACCTGCGCTAATCCACTCGTGACACCGAAATACGATTGCCGCGCATTTTGTGCTGCGAGACGGCGTGAAGATTCCAGATCGGAACGGGCCTTGTCTTCCAGTGCAATCGATTGCCGTACCTGGCTGGTCACTGCGAATCCACTGAAAAGCGGAATTGCCCACTGTACGCCGACGCTATTAGTGGTGCCGGTGCTGGTTTGCCCCAGCACGGTATTGCGTTGATTGGTATTGCTGCGGCTGGCCACCAGATCCACGGTCGGATAATGGCCGGCGCGGTTGCGTGTGATATCGCGCTTGGCGATTTCCAGTGCGAGTTGCTTGTTGATGACGTCGTAATTCTGTTGTTCGGCACTGCTGACCCAGGGCGCTATCTGTGCTGGTTCCGGCGCTCTCAATTCGATATCTGTGCGCAGTATTGCCAGAGTCTCTGGTGGCTTGCCTATGATTTGTTGCAGTGCCGCACGCTTGATATCGACATCGTTTTGCGCGGCAATTTCCTGTGCGACGACCAGGTCGTAACGGGATTGCGCTTCGTCAGTATCGGTGATGGTGGCGGTACCGACTTCAAAATTGCGTTTGGCAAAGGCCAGCTGTTCGCTGATCGCGATTTTTTGCGATTGCAATGCGGTCAGCGCATCTTGCGCGGTTAATACATCGAAATACGCCTGTGCCACACGCAGGATCAAATCCTGCTGCACTGAGGCAAATGCGGCTTCACTGGACGCTACCGATAATTTGCTTTGTTCGTAGGTTTGCCAGGCGGCGATATCGAACAAGGGCTGCGACAAGGAAAGCGTGTAGCCATGTGACGTTGTATCGGGAATATTTTCACGCGTGATCTTTTGATTGGATCCACTCAAACCGACTAATGGCAGTAGGTTGGCACGCCCTTGTACCGATGCTTCCCGGCCTGCAGCCAGATTGGCACGCGCGCTGGCATACACGGCATCGTTGGCAAGCGCATCCTGATATACCTGTAGCAAGTTCACGGCATGCGCTTGCAACGTAAAAAAAGTGCCGGCGATCAGCGTGACAAGCTTGGCATTGCGCATTAGGTTCCCATGCAGATTGAGGCGATGGTTCTGGAAGATAATGCGAGTGGAAGCGTAAGCTTGATCACAAAGACGCAAAATCAATAGGTCGGCATGGCAGGGTCGACTTGCTGTGCCCATGCATGAATGCCGCCAGTCAGATTCGTCACTTGGCCGAAACCATTGCTTTCCAAAAAGCTGGCGACGCGCATGCTACGTGCGCCGTGATGGCAAATGCAAATGATGGACGCATTTCTATCCAGCTTCTCCAACTGGGCAGGAATCGTATTCATTGGCATCGACACCGAACCATCGATCTGACAAGTCTGATACTCCCAAGGTTCACGCACGTCCAGCAGGACGGGCGCATTGCCTAAAGATGCTGCAAGCAGAGTTGCCAGTTCGGGGGCGGTCAGGTGCTGCATGGCATTCCTTAGAACTTGAACTGCGATGGGACCACTGCATTGCGCAATGGTTTCACTATCGTTTCAAACAGGTTGACCGTGCTGTAGCTGATGTCGGATGTGCGGGTGATGATTTGCGCAGTCATTGCCGGGGCGCTACCAGAGATGACGAACATGCGACCGCCGACCTTGATCTGTGCCAGCAGTGCTTCCGGCACAACAGGCAGCGAGCCTGATACGACAATGACGTCATACGTTGAGTTGGCTTGGTTTGCGCCATTCCAGCCTTGTGCTGCATCGCCTTGCACGACTTCGACGTTGCTGACGCCGTAGTCGGCCAGATTTTTTTCTGCCAGTGCTTTCAGTTCAGGTTCGATCTCGACGGTAGTGACGTGACGTGCCTTGTATGCCAGCAGCGCTGCCATGTAGCCTGAGCCGGCACCGATTTCCAAAACGTTCTCATGCTTCTTGATTGCCAGTTCCTGCAAGATGCGTGCTTCCAGCTTTGGCGTCAGCATGTTTTCGCCATGCGGCAGCGGGATTTCGCTGTCGGCAAAGGCCAGTGCGCGGTAGGCGAGTGGCACAAATGCTTCACGCTTGACGATGACCAGCAATTCGAGGACGTCCAGATCGAGCACATCCCAAGGGCGAATTTGCTGTTCGATCATGAGGAAGCGGGCTTTTTCAATGTTCATTTTGTCGACTCTAGGTAGCTAAATAAGAAAACCAGCATTTTATCAAATGATAGTCACTGTGCCGTGCAAAAGCACGCCCGCGGTGAATTGGGCAAAAGTCAGTCCGGGGAGAGCGATGTCACGACGAAAATTTATGTAATTTGTCGGCAAACACGTGGTTTTGCGGCTTTCGTAATGTAAGCGTGCACTTGTGCAGCGTCAAGCGCTGCGCCCTGCAATCCCCTGTAAAATCGCGCCTTTCATGCAAGTACGCGACAAACGACGATGCATATCGGGCTGGTTCGTTGATTTATTGAACGAATTGCAGAATGAATAACGAATTTTCCAAGAATAGCGAAAGCATGACTGACTTGAGCTGTCGCCCTGATTGCGGTGCCTGTTGTACCGCGCCGTCGATTTCATCGGCGATACCGGGTATGCCGAACGGTAAACCCGCAGGGGTTCGTTGCGTGCAGTTGGCTGACGATTATCGTTGTCGCATATTCGGGCAGCCGGAACGTCCGGCGGTGTGCAGCAGCTTGCGACCGCAACTGGAAATGTGCGGCGCAACGCGCAAGGATGCGATGATTTATTTGACCACGCTGGAACGATTGACGGCTGCCTAAGTCGTAACGATGCAGCAAGCATGCGATGGAATTCCAATATGGAAATTGCTGTCGGTTTGCGTAAAATCGAAACAGTCGCAGGTGCTGTCGTGGTAACCTTTGGGCCTTCAGAAATTGCCGGCTGAGGCAATCGCCGCAAGTGCCGGTATCGCTATCGACTACGTTGTTACCCGTACGGCGTCACTACCGGCGGGTTTTTTATTACCCTTTTCTACTCTCTATATTCAATGGATCCAGTTCTCGCGCTCAAAGCCATCATCATGGGCATCGTCGAAGGTTTGACGGAATTCCTGCCTATTTCCTCGACCGGACATTTGATACTCGCCGGCAGTTTGCTGGATTTCACCGGACCCAAGGTCAAGGTTTTTGAAATCGCGATTCAAACCGGTGCGATGCTGGCTGTGTGCTGGGAATATCGTGTCAGGATCGCAGCAGTATTAAGCGGACTGTTCAGCGATCGGCGCTCGCAAAAATTTGCCTTGAATATCGTCGTCGCATTTTTACCGGCAGCTTTGTTGGGCCTGGTATTCGCCAAAGCCATCAAGGAAAAATTATTTGCCCCGGTGCCGGTCGCGATGGCATTCATTATTGGCGGCTTCATTATTCTGTGGATAGAACGCCGTAATCGAAATAGCGCAGTTGCCGAACGCGTGCAAACGGTCGATGACATGACTTTGCTTGATGCGTTCAAGGTTGGATGCGCGCAAGCGTTTGCCTTGATCCCAGGCACCAGCCGTTCAGGCGCGAGCATCATCGGCGGTATGTTCTTTGGCTTGTCGCGCAAGGCCGCTACCGAATTTTCCTTCTTTCTCGCGATTCCAACCTTGATGGGAGCGACGGTGTATTCGGTCTACAAGGATAGAGCGTTGCTGTCGATGGCCGACATTCCGCTGTTCGGCTTGGGAGGTTTCGCAGCTTTCGTTTCGGCTTTCCTGTGCATGCGCTGGTTACTGCGTTATATCAGCACGCATGATTTCACTTACTTTGCGTACTACCGCATCGTGTTTGGTCTATTCGTTTTGCTGAGTGCGCACTACGGTTGGGTTGTTTGGGCAGATTAAGTTGAAACTATGATGCAGCAGGACGATCTGGGCGCGCAGGCGCTGCACGTACTGGAATCGGTATTCGGTTACTCGTCGTTTCGCGGCGAGCAGGCTGAGATCGTCGATCTGGTTACACGTGGTGGCGATGCGCTGGTCCTGATGCCTACCGGCGGCGGCAAGTCGCTGTGCTATCAAATTCCATCCCTGCTGCGCGATGGTGTCGGTGTGGTCATTTCTCCGCTGATCGCCTTGATGCAGGATCAGGTGGATGCGCTGGCTGAGGTTGGCGTCCGTGCCGCCTTTCTCAATTCCACTCAAACGTTTGAAGAATCGTCTCGCATCGAACGTCGCTTGCGTAGTGGTGATCTCGATCTGTTGTATGTCGCACCTGAGCGTTTGATGACGCCACGCTGCCTCGATATGCTGGAGGCGAGCAAGATCGCTTTGTTCGCGATCGATGAGGCGCATTGCGTATCGCAATGGGGGCATGACTTCCGTCCCGAATACATCAGGCTATCGGTATTGCACGAGCGCTTTCCAAATGTGCCGCGCATTGCACTGACTGCGACTGCAGACCATCAAACGCGGGAAGAAATTGCCCATCGTTTGCAACTCGATGATGCACGCATGTTCGTCTCGTCCTTCGACAGACCGAACATTCGTTACCAGATCGTCGAGAAAGCCAACGGCCGCAAACAGGTGCTGGATTTCATCGAGAGCGAACATGCGGGCGATGCCGGCATCGTCTATTGCCTGTCGCGCAAAAAGGTTGAAGAGACTGCAGAATTTCTTCGCGAAAATGGCATCAATGCCTTGCCGTACCACGCCGGAATGGATTTCGCGATACGCAGCAAGAATCAGGCGCGCTTTCTACGGGAAGAGAGCATTGTGATGGTCGCGACCATTGCCTTCGGCATGGGCATCGACAAGCCTGACGTGCGGTTCGTCGCGCATCTGGATTTGCCGAAAAGCATAGAAGGCTATTACCAGGAAACCGGTCGTGCCGGTCGCGATGGTGGCCCAGCCAATGCGTGGATGGCTTACGGCTTGCAGGACGTCGTGCAGCAGCGCCGCATGATCGATGAGTCTGAGGCCGATGAAACCTTCAAGCGCGTGCAGGGGGTCAAGCTCGATGCGATGCTGGGTTTGTGTGAAACCTTGTATTGTCGGCGTCAACGTTTGCTCACCTATTTTGGCCAGCCGTCAGCGCCTTGCGGCAATTGCGATACTTGTATTAACCCACCGCGTTCCTTCGATGCGACCGTCGCTGTGCAGAAATTGTTATCGACAATTTATCGCGTGGATCAACGCTTTGGTGCAATGCATGTGCTGGACGTATTGCGCGGCGTGGATTCCGACAAGATCAAGCAATGGGGACATGAACAGGTTTCTACTTTTGGCATAGGCTCGGATCGCAGCGAAGCGGAGTGGCGTGCGATTCTGCGGCAATCGATTGCGCTGGGTTTGGTTACCGTCGATCACGAATCTTATAGCGCACTGAAACTGACGGATGCTGCGCGCCCGGTATTGAAGGGTGGCGAGAAAGTGCAATTGCGCGAGTATCAAAAGCCAGTCAAATCCAAACGTTCGACCAGCAAGCCGAAAGGTTTTGTAGAAACTGATTTGTCCTCAGAAGAACAGGCAATTTTCGAGAAGCTGCGCTGGTGGCGCATGGAAACGGCGCGCACCCACAATGTGCCAGCCTATGTCATCTTTCACGATGCAACGATGCGTGAAATCGCGAAAGCGCAGCCATCATCGCTCGATGATCTGCGCGGTGTAAGTGGCGTCGGCGAGAAAAAACTGGAAACCTATGGTGCCGATATAGTGGCGCTGATTGCACAAATGTAGCTTGTGTATCAATGGTCTAGGTATGTGAGTAAGGACTGCGCCACACTCGCGATGCGCCCGGATATCCTGGTTGTCAATGCTGGCTCATAGATACTAGGTCATAGATGCTAGGTATTTGACGTCTAGCTCGCCGCGTTTACTTTACAATAAGCAACTTCGTCCCTGACAAATTCCCTCCGCATGCTGACAATCGCGTCCATTTTGGTAACTACGGCATTGCTCAGTCTGACTATGCTGCTGATGCTGGGCTCCTTGCTGCGCACCGGCATTAACGGTGTACGCGAATGGTTTATCGCCAATATCTGCCTGGTGCTGGCATTGCCCTTGTTCATTTTGCGCGGCGCGATCCCAGACCTTTTTTCCATCGTGGTCGCCAATATCTTGCTGGTAATGTCATGTTCCTGTTATTACGCCGGATGTGCACTTTTTCTCGGGCGGCCGGCACACTGGCGTCGATTGGCGGCTGCAATCACAACGTTAACCGGAGTTATCGTCATATGGACATATGTTGGCGAGAATTTTCCGATGCGCGTGCTCGTCATCTCGACCTTCAATGCCATTATTTTTGCTGCGACCGCAGTATTGTTGTTGCGTCATCGTCCGCTTAACCGGCATCCTCATCCTTACTGGTTTGCTGCGGCCGTTGCCATGCTGTTCGCCATATGCCAGGTGCTGCGTGGCGCTTATTTCAGCTTGTTTGCGACAGCCGACAATCTGATGAATTCCGATACGATCTGGAATGTAGCATTGCTGAGCATAGGGGCGGTGGCTGTGCCTACGATGACGATGGCCGCCATCATGATGGTGCACGATGCAATGCTGGCTAGTGTCGAAGACGCTGCTAATCACGATCACATGACGGGTGCGTTGTCACGCAAATGGCTGGAGACTATCGCGCGTGAACAGATCATGCGCGCGCAACGTACCGGCAAGCCGCTGTCGTTGCTGATCATAGATCTCGATCATTTCAAACATATTAATGACACTCACGGTCATGCCGTAGGTGATGAGGTGTTGCGCGAATTCGCACATATCACCATTGCATCGCTGCGTGACGGCGATGCGCTTGGGCGCTTGGGCGGTGAAGAGTTTGGGGTGTTGCTACCGAATACCGATACCGAAGTCGCTATTAAAATCGCCAATCGTCTGCGGGAACAGTCGCAGCAACATGTGATTTCCGGCAGTTTTGGTGTATGCAATTACAGCATCAGCATCGGTGTTGCAACTGCACGTTCAGGCGAAAACTTCGACCTGTTGAGCGCCCGCGCCGATCGTGCGCTTTATCTCGCCAAAAATAATGGTCGCAATCGGGTAGAGGCAGAGCCAAACGGTACTGGTAAAGAAGTTCTACAAGAGGTGCTTGTAGGTGGCGTGTAGCGGTCTGCATTTCATGCCGCTTCGCATTCCCAGGCTATTCTTTCCGGAACACCAGATCCCACACACCGTGGCCCAGTTTCAAACCGCGATTTTCAAACTTCGTAACTGGCCGGTAATCCGGACGTGGCGCATAGCCATCTGCCGTATTGCGCAAGGTCGGTTCTGCACTCAACACTTCCAGCATCTGTTCTGCATATTCCTGCCAATCGGTGGCACAGTGAATATAGCCGCCTTTTTTAATGCGCGATGAAAGCAGGGCAACCAATGGCGACTGAATCAGGCGGCGCTTGTTGTGGCGGGCCTTGTGCCATGGATCGGGGAAGAATACATGCACGCCTGCCAGTGATTCAGGTGGAATCATGTTGGTCAAGACTTCAAATGCATCGTGCTGAATGACGCGCAGGTTTTTTAATTCCTGTTCACCTATCTGTTTGAGCAAACTACCGACGCCAGGATTGTGGACTTCCACACCGATGAAGTTTTTCTCTGGCATGCCGGTTGCGATTTTTGCCGTTGTCTCGCCCATGCCAAAACCGATTTCAAAAATCGTCGGTGCGCTCCGCTCAAAGGCCTGATCGATATCCAGCGATGACTTTTCGTAAGGAATAAAAAACTTTGGCCCCAGCTCTTCAATCGCACGACCTTGGGCGGTCGACAGACGGCCAGCGCGCGTCACGAAGCTGCGTATGCGATGGTCGGTCGGATCGTAAAAAAGAGGTTTTTTGGCGTCGTCGGATGCGTGATCGGTCATGCTGGATATCTTATATGCTGGAATAAATACGGATATTGCCAAGAATGCAAAGGTGAGTCTTGGAATAGAGCGTGCGGCGCGTATTGTACCGCGCGACACACAATTCAAGAGCATGGGCGGTCATCTAGAGAGGGTAAGGCACGTGAAACTAAAATTATTTTTAAAAATAGCTTGCAATTAAATAGTGCGCTATATATTATTCATTTCATGAAATCGAAATCAGGCAAAACCGACGTTGCTCCCAAACTGGATAACCAGCTTTGTTTCGCGCTGTATTCGACATCGCTTGCCATGAGCAAGGTCTATCGCAAGTTGCTTCCCAAGCTGGGGCTTACATACTCACAGTACCTTGTGATGATGGTGTTGTGGGAGCAGAACGAGTTGACGGTGTCGGATATCGGCGAGCGTTTGTTTCTTGATTCTGCAACACTGACGCCATTGCTTAAACGGATGGAAGTAGCAGCATTGATTACACGTGTACGTGCGGTGAATGATGAACGTCAGGTCATTATCACGCTGACCAAAAGTGGTGATGCTTTGAGAGTCAAGGCGGCGGATGTGCAAAATGGAGTGTTTTGCGCGACTGAATGCGATCTGGATGAAGTGATAGCTATGAAAGAGCAGTTGATTGCCTTACGCACCAAACTGGCAAACAACGCATAAATGATTTTGTTAGTAAGTGATGTAGTCATTATTTGTAAAAATATAATTTAAGTAGCGCGCTATTTAGTAGTTATCTATATTAATCCGGTGCGGCGGCGAGCCGGTCAAATCAAATCGCTGAACTTTTAAATGAATCAACCTTCAGGAGAATTACCATGTCGATCGAAAAAGTCCTTTACCGCGCTCAAGCAACTGCAACCGGTGGCCGTGACGGCCGTGCCGTGTCATCCGATGGCGTACTGGATGTCAAACTGGGTACACCGAAAGAATTGGGCGGTGCCGGTGGCGCAGTCACGAATCCTGAGCAATTGTTTGCTGCAGGTTATTCAGCCTGCTTTTTGGGAGCAATGAAGTTCGTTTCTGCACGTGAAAAAATCGCCTTCCCACAAGATGCAAATGTGCAAGGAAATGTAGGCATCGGCCAAATTCCAACCGGCTTTGGTATCGAAGTTGAGTTGAAGATATCTCTGCCTGGACTTGATCGTGCGGTAGCCGAGGCGCTGGTTGAAAAAGCGCATATCGTTTGCCCATATTCCAATGCAACACGCGGTAATATCGATGTCACTTTGACTTTGATCTGACCAGTCGGGTAGATATCAAATAAAAAAGCGAACTTGCATCGGCAAGTTCGCTTTTTTCGCATGTGTATTGTGCAAAATATTCGCGGATGTCTACCTTGTTATCCGACTTGCCACGCGCCATCGCTATAGACAAGATCGTCGTCGAGATAGACAGCTTCAGTTACCGCAAAAACATCAACGTGATAGCGTGCCGTTGCGCGTTTGATCTGTGGCTTGTTGTAGACGCCGTGTTTAGCGCCCAGTGAAAGATGGATGCCGCACATGCGCTCGTATGTGCCGATATCACATACCGTTCTGGTCTGCGAGAATGCCCGGTTCATGCCGAAGCCCAGCTCGCGCAACCAGACTTCTCCCTCGTCAGCACGGATATTGGCAATGACCTGATCGAACTCGGGGGTGGAATCGATCACATCTGTTACACGTCCCTTGTCGATGACCAGCGTGATGGGCTTCTCCGGTTGATTGACTTGAAATGCCGTATCGCCAAAAACGAAAATACGCACGCGGCCGTTCACCGCTTCCAGATCCTGCGCTTCAGTGAATACTTCGCCGATTGGAAACTGTCCGCCGACATTCGTCATCTCGCTGTAGTCGCCGATATTCAGTTTTGCGGATTCGAACGGAGACGCAAACACCAGGCGCTCACCACCGCTGTCGACTACGCCAAAGCTCGCATTATCGATACGCGCTTTTAATGCACGACCGACGCCGCGATAGTAGGCTGGGTCGTAGGCGAGTGAGTCTATGTAGTAAAGCGCTTGTTGGCCTGTCATCCTTGATAAATGCGGATGTTCAATCACTTTGAGCTCTCGTTTGAAGAGTTCTATCCGTATGCGAAATGCTTCCAACCGGAAGTTGGTTGATTGAATCAGTACCACCAGATCTTTTGCCTCAAGCTTCGCAAAGGCGGCAAGTATGCTTTCAGCGGGCACGGTATCAAAGTCGATAAAGGTCGCTTCGGGCAGACAGCGTCTATAGGCTTCGGTCAATGCAAGGGAAAGCTCGCAGTGAGTGTCGAAGACGATCAATGCCGCGTGCTCGGTCTTGTACTCGATAGCGATTGCCAGTACGTCGCGAAGATAATCCTCGGCGGCGGTGAGGACTTCCCTGCTAATTGTGTTGGGGCGCGCTGCAGCGGGTGCGTCGGACGTAATGGAGGAGGTCATCGGGTTCAGGTGTTAGGAAGCTGCATCTGCGGCGCTACAAGACGGGGTCTTCACGATCGCGCATTTTGCTACTGAACCAGCATTTTAATCGACACCTGCGCTTGTGCCGTTATGCAAGCTTGGGTTGATGTGTATAAAAAAGATTTATCAGCTCGTGGCTTGCTGCAATGGCGATCAGTGAGACAGCGTATCCGGCTCAATGGGCTGAGGAGGTGCGATCAGTGCAGCACGTCGGGTTATTTCATTCACCATACCCAGAAACTGCTCAGAAATATTTTTCCGCATCAGATCTACCGCCAGAAAACCCGGTACCACAACATCCGGTTCTATCGTTCCCGACCAGCGCAACGCGTAGTGGTCATCAGCTATTCTTTCAATTTCGTAATGGCCTTCCAGGCGTTTCAGATTGCCTTTCAACAGGCGGATGTGAATAGCGGAAAAAGGTTGTTCTGTCGCTTCTACTGTGACGTCTATTGGAAAGCGAAAGAACCACAAATGCGCATAACCGGATTGCTCGATGATCGCGGTCTGGCCTCGTCGCTCAACCAAGCGGCTTGTTTTCATGCCGGGAATGAATTGCGCCAAATGGTCGTAGTCAGTCAATGTTGCCCATATCAATGCCAATGGCGCCTTGACCGTGGTGCGTACTTTAACTTGCACAGCCTCGCCATAACGTGTGGCATCTACTGAAAACTGACTACTTGCATGTGCTTCGTTTGCTGCCTGCGCATTGCCTCCTACCCACAGCAGCATCAAAAAAACAGCATGGAAAACCCGTACCGGGATCAGATGCAGCCGGTTGGCTGCACTATATTCGGCGCGAGGAAAAAGAAGAAGGCATGACAAAAATGGCATTCGGTTATATTACCTTTCAAAGTACACGGAATGGATTGCTTATCGCAAGCTGAATGAAACTAGTGCATATCCATCCGCCATCTGCCATATGGTTACAGCCCAGTGTTCACGCGCATCAAACGAAAAAATGAAGATATTCACCTATCAAAAAATGTGCAAAGTCATCTTGCTTGCTGTATGCGCGGGCTTGCTCGCCGCATGCGTCCCGGATACGGCGCGAAGGCAGCCTGTACAAAGTGAGACAGCTGGCAGGAATTTGACGGAAAGTTATTATCTGCAGGCGGCAGCGCAGGGAAAAACGATATTGCGCGTCAATCCACAGCAATCATTGCTGGTGCTTGAAGTTCGTCGTGCCGGTCCATTTGCACGGTTTGGCCATGATCATGTGGTGGCAAGTCATGATGTTGCAGGTTTCGTTTCGCCGCAGGATGGAATTGCTGATTTGTCTGTGTCGCTGGAAAAACTGGTTATTGACGAAGCTGCGTTACGGGTCGAAGCGGGATTTGCCAGTCAACCGACGCAGGATGATATCGAGGGTACGCGCCGTAATATGCTGAACAAGGTTCTGGATGTGCAACAGTATCCAGTCGCGCTGATGCATATCGAACGCAAACATGCCACAGACACGGAGTTACGTGTGTCTATTACCTTGCATGGGATTACCCGTTGGTTTGAGGTTCCGGCGGAGTTGCGAGCCACATCAGAGCGGCTGATCGTCAGCGGGAAAATGCAGTTCAATCAAAGCGATTTTGGCATCGTGCCGTTTTCGATCTTGAACGGTGCGATTCAGGTGCAGGACAGGCTGGATTTGCGCTTTCGTATCGTGGCCGACACAATCAAGAAGTAGCATTAATGGTCGTTGGCAATGCAGTTTCTGCCACGCTGTTTAGCACGGTATAAACGCTTGTCCACTTCCTCGATAAACTTGATCGAATCATCTTTTTCTGACGGGATAATGGTGCCGACGCCGAGGCTCACGGTGACCATGGGAATGACTTCGGATTTTTCATGCGGGATTCTTTCCTTGCAGATCAAGGTGCGGCATCGTTCGGCAATATTGATGGCATCCTGCTCATCGGTTTCCGGCAACACTAGCATGAATTCTTCTCCGCCAAAGCGGGCAAAAAAGTCGCGCGATCTGGTTGCGGAACTCAAGGTCTTGGCGACGCGCCTCAGACAATCATCTCCCTGAATATGCCCGTAGTGATCGTTGTACTGTTTGAAATAATCGATATCCAGCATGATGATGGATAGTGGCTGATGGTTCAATCTGGCATTGGTCCATTCTGCTTCCAGAATGGAATCGAACATGCGGCGGTTTGCGACGCCGGTCAATCCGTCCTTGAAGGAAAGCGCTTCCAGCTCTTTTTGCAGGTCGACCAGTTTGGCTTCGGTTTTCTTGCGTTCGCTGATATCGAACATGAATCCGATCAGTGCCTCCACTTCACCAGCCTGATCACGCACTACGTGCACCACATCGCGTATCCACACATAATTGCCGTCCTTGGTGATTGCGCGATAGTCGGCTTCGTGATCGGTGCCTGCTTTGGATTGCGATACGCAAAAATTGACGACCCATTCGCGATCTTCGGGATGCATCCTTTCGGCCCAGTCTTGTGCGCTGACCCAGCTTTCAGGCGTCCAGCCGAGCAGTGCTTCAATCTGCGGGCCGATATAGGCGAAAGTCATGCTTTTCCAGTCTATTTTCCATGGAATCGCTTTAGTCGATTCAAGCAGGGTTTTATAGACTGCGCTGTCGGTTTCCATTTTTTTTGCAGTGTCGGTCATCTTGTGTAGCTTCAGATCGGGTGTTGGAAACAGCGGAATAGTGCATCCCTTAGCCTGCAGGTTTTGTGCTTGCAAGCAACTTTATCATGATGATGCGATTTCTTTTTGTTCTTGGCAAGTCGGGTTGCAATCGCTCATGTAGCGAGTGTGAATAGAAAACGCCCGCATACCGTCAAGGTGGTGCGGGCGAAAAGGCAACTATCCGAACAAAACATCGAACAGCTGCTGATAAAAGACAGGACCAGCCTGTCTTTTTATTTCAGATTATTTTGCAGTCGATGCTTTTACATCAGCAGCGGCTTCTGCTTTTGTCTCTACGGTGTTGGCATGTGCTTTGGCTTTTTTCTGCGCTGCTTTAGCGTGTGCTTTTTCTTTCGACGCATCTGCTTTTGCATCTGCCTTAGCTACTGATGCATCTGCTTTTGCTTCGACTTTAGCAACGGATGCGTCTGCTTTGGCATCAACTTTAGCTTCTGATTTTTCAGCTTTCGCTACTGATTTTTCAGCTTTGACTTCAGCCTTTACAGTGGCAGGTGTAGGGCTTGTAACTGGAGCTGGCGCTTGTGCAAAAGCGACGGAGGCAAACAGACCAGCAACCAGGGTAGCGATTAATTTGTTCATTGTTATGCTCTCTTTATATTGTTTAAAAGTGCGGATCGTTCGTAATCCGTACTACCCTTAACGCCAGCCAGAACATGTGGTTGACGATATTTCCGGTTGTTACACTTTGTTTCATCTGTGTGATGATGCGTCGTTCTTCGGGGTTTTCTATTGCGACCTCGCACGCAATGTTTTTAAATGGATGAATGACTGATTTATTATCCATGCTGGTTCTTTGTCCGGCATCGATATAATGTTGCACGTTCAATTTGAGTAACGACTGAAATCTCTGCAACAATCACCAGCTCATGAACACCTCATCTTATTCATCCTTTTTGCGTACAGCATCTTTGATAGCAGCTGCCTTGTTGGCAAGTGGTTGCAGCCTGATGCATTACCACGTCAATGAACAAAACGCGGTGTACGCACCGAATAGTGGTTATCGCGTGCAGTCGATAAATCTTGCGCCGGGTGCCAGCAAAATGTTTGTGGTCGTGATGTTTTCCGGCGGCGGTGCACGTTCCGCTGCACTCGGTTATGGCGTGCTGGAAGAATTGGCACGCAACAAGTTTGAGTGGCAAGGCAAATCGGAACGTTTATTCGATGAAGTTGATCTGGTCTATGGTGTATCAGGCGGTTCAATTCTGGCTGCTTACTATGGCTTGCATGGCGAAGGTGTGCTGAATGAGTTCAACGATAAATTTCTCAATCTGGATTTTGACGACAAAGTTCTTAGTCGTGTTATTTCAATCTCGAATCAATGGCGTCTTTCTTCGCCGCGTTTTGGACGTTCTGATTTGCTGGAAGAACAACTGGACGAAGTCTTGTTTAACAAGGCGACGTTCAATGACTTGATCAACAAGCGCAAAGGGCCGTTTGTTGTCATCAGCGCGACGGATATGTCCTCTGGCGGACGCTTTGATTTTATGCAGGAATCTTTCGATTTCATTTGTTCGGATCTGAGCAAATTTCCGATCTCACGTGCCGTCGCGGCTTCGAGTGCAGTGCCATTAGTGTTTTCACCGATTACATTGTGGAATTACGCTGGTAGCTGCAACTTCGAAGTGCCAGAATCTTTGCGTGCGCTGGAAAAAAGTAAAGGTGGTGGCTGGTCTGTAGCTGCCGCACGTTCGCGCACGCGTGAATTGCTGAGTTATCTCGACAGAGATAAGAGACCATTCATTCATTTGCTGGATGGCGGTCTGGCCGACAATCTGAGTATCCGCGGCATGCTGGATATGGAGACCATGGTCGGTAGTGAAGCCGTACGTCGCGATTTCCGGCTGGATGAAATGACCAAGCTGGTATTGATTGTGGTGAATGCACAAAACAATATGGACCATACAATAGATTTGAGTGGTGATGTACCTGGCTTCCGCGATGTAGCCCGCGCGGTCAGCGACATTCCAATTTCACGTTATACGCAAGAATCTGAACTTGCGATGCAGGCCTCGATAGAAAGGTGGCAGCAAACTGCCAAAATCGAAGCATTGAAAAATAAACGGCAGGCTCCTGATGTGTATTACATCAATATTGGTCTCAAGAATCTGGAAGATGAAGAAAAGCGCAGGGAATTGCTGAATGTACAGACTACCTTGTATCTTCCGAAAAAGACGGTGGCAGATTTAAGAGGTGCAGCATCCGAGTTGATGCAAGATTCGCCTGACTTTCAGCGCTTGCTGAAAGATTTGAATGCACGACGCAGCGATGATGCCAGACTGCCTGAGACAGAAGCGATTCCGACATCAACGTCATCCACAGTAGCTGTGCCTGCCGAACCATAGAAAGCAAGCCATGAGTAAGGACGATGAATTGCAGAAAGCGATCCTTAACAACATCCCCGATCAGGCATGGTTGAAGGATAGCGATTCGCGCTACATTCTGGTCAACGACGCGTTCATCGCCGCCTGTCGGCTTCCTGAAAGTAAGATCATAGGCAAGACTCCGGCCGATGTCTGGCCGCGGGAATGGGGGCGCGAGTATATCGATACTGATAGGCGCGTGATGGAGCGGGGCGAGCGGCTGCGTTATGAAGAACAGCGGCATGCAGAAGATGGTTCACTGCGTTGGTACGACACGATCAAGACGCCGATACGCAATGAAGATGGTGAGGTAATTGGCACCACCGGCATTTCGCGCGATATCACCGACCGCAAGCTGGCTGAGCAGGAGTTGCTGGAGTCGCGCACGCAATTGCGCGAGTTGTCTGCGTATCTGCAATCGGTACGTGAAGAAGAACGCACGCGCATTTCACGCGAATTGCATGACGAACTGGGCCAATCGCTGACTGCTATTCGGATCGGTCTTGATGTGCTGGAAACACAGCGCAAGCTGCAAGATGCGGACTGGCTGAATAATCTGCAAGGACTCAAACAAATCGCCGACTCGACTGTCGAATCCGTGCAGCGCATCGCTGCCGATTTGCGGCCTACCATTCTGGATGAACTGGGTTTGCCATCGGCGATAGACTGGTTATTGGAATCTTTTTCCGAGCGTAGCAAGGTCGTATATGAATTAATCTTGCCGACATCGACGCTGGCGTTTACTCGCGATATCAGTACTGCGATCTTTCGTATCGTGCAGGAAGCATTGACCAACGTCAGTCGCCACAGTCACGCGACCTTGGTGGTGGTGGAGTTGAAGGAAACCAAGGATTTCATCACGCTGAAAATTACCGATAATGGACAGGGAATGACCGTGGGAATGAACCTGAAACGTGGTTCGCGCGAAAACGGTTTGGGTCTGGTCGGTATGCGTGAGCGGGCCATCATGCTGGGTGGGAAATTGAAGATTCAGAGTCGGGCCGGGGCCGGTACCAGCATAGAAGTACGGATACCCAAGGCACACAAAGCATCTATGGCAGTTGAAGTAAAACCAGCATTGCCGGGAGAACAAAAATGATTCAGGTATTGATCGCCGATGACCACGCGATTATCCGTGACGGCTTGAAGCAGATCATTTCCTTCGTCCCGAATATGGAAGTCGCCGGAGAAGCAGGCGATGGCGAAGAAGTGCTGCAAAAAATACGGACATTGAAAGTCGATGTGCTGGTGCTGGATATGTCGATGCCGGGCAAGAGCGGTATTGCATTGATCCAGCAAATTACAGCGGTCAAACCGGAGCTGCCGATACTCGTCTTGAGCATGCATCAGGAAAGCCAGTATGCGGTGCAAGCGATGCGCGCCGGTGCGTCCGGCTACATCACGAAGAACACTGCATCCAGCCAGTTGATAGATGGCATACGCAAGGTGGCGGAGGGCGGCACCTTCGTGTCGCCGGGGATTGCGGACAAGCTGATCAAGCAGATGCACAAGCCGGAAACAGAGCTGCCGCATACCAAGCTGACCGCACGCGAGTTTCAGATTTTCAACATGCTGGTCGAAGGCCACTCAGTCAACGATATCGCCAATATCCTGTCTCTTAGCAACAAAACCATCAGTACGCACAAGGCAGCGGTGCTGCAAAAGATGGAGGCGTCGACCACCGCCAATCTCGTGTACTACGCGATGAAACACGGCTTGATCAATGAGGGTTACGATTGATCTTGTGAGCTGTGCCGACAATATCCGGCATCTAGGAAAATCCCTAGATGCGAATCAGGCAATCCCGATTCCCGCCTGAGCCAAACCTGCCTATGCTCATCTTCCATGAACCCGATTCCTGGAGAAATGATGAGAACCACCCGCCCAGTCAGTTATGCCGAAAATGGCATGGTCGCCACCGCGCATTATCTGGCGACCGGCGCAGCGCTGGACGTGTTGAAAGAAGGCGGCACTGCCGTCGATGCAGCGATATGCGCAGCAGCCACTTTGAGCGTCGTGCTGCCGCACATGATAGGCATAGGCGGCGATGCATTCTGGATGATCCACGATGCCAAATCGAATACGCTGACTTCCCTGAACGGCAGCGGCACTTGCGGTAAAAATATTTCCCTCAATGATTATCAAGGTCTGGATGCGATCCCGCATCGCGGCCCACGTGCTGCGATCACGGTGCCTGGCGCAGTGGATAGCTGGGGTCTTGCTCATGCACGTTTCGGCACGCTGCCTTTATCCCGTTTGCTGGAACCGGCTATTCGTTATGCGCGAGCCGGGGTGCCTGTGACTCAGGATATCAGTCGCTGGATCGCGGACGATGCAGAAGTGTTTCGCAAAGATCCCGGCTCGGCTGGAATTTTTCTGAAAAACGGACACGCCTATCAGCCTGGCGAGCGCCTGCAGCAAGCTGCCTTGGCAGACACGCTGGACGGCATCGCGAAAAACGGCACACGTCATTTCTACGAGCGCACCGCGCATTCCATCGTGAAATATCTGAAGAGTCAGGGTGGCTTGCTGACGGTAGACGATTTCCATCAATATCACGCCAAGTGGGTGGAGCCGATCTCGACAACGTATCGCGGCTTTCAAGCGTATCAAGTGCCGCCGCCATCGCAAGGAATAGCCGGCTTGATGATTTTGAATTTCTTGAACGGCATTGATCTCAGCGGTTTGGATGAGAATTCGCCCGAGTATTACAACGCGATGATCCAGGCGATCAAATGGGCTTTCAATAAACGCGATCAATATCTGACCGATCCTGATTTTTCCGATATTCCGATTGAAGAGTTACTTGATCCCAAGTTGGCAAATGCCGAACGCGCAGAGTGGCTGGCCGATACCAAACGGTCACATGAAAATCGCCCAGGCGGTAGCGATACCACCTTCATCAGCATCGCCGATAAATACGGTAATGCAGTTGGCTTGGTGCAAAGCTTGTACTTCGATTTTGGTTCTTGCGTGACCGACCCGACATCCGGTGTCTTGTTACAGAATCGCGGAAGTTTCTTCTCGCTACAGGCAGATCACCCGAACGTATTGAAGGCAGGCAAGCAAAGCGCATCGACGCTGATGTCCGGCATGTTGTTCAAGGATGGCAAGCCATACATGGTGTATGGCACGCAAGGTGGCGAAGTGCAGCCGCAGACTCAGACTTCAGTCGTCACGCGTGTCGTCGATTTCGGCTTGAACGTACAACAGGCGATCGATGCGCCACGCGTGTTGTACGGGCGTACATGGGGTGATACCTCGAACAAGTTGTTGCTCGAGTCTGCCGCGCCAGCCGCGGCCTTCGAGGCATTGCAGGAACAAGGGCATCCGGTGGAAGCGGCGCAGTGGCCGTTCCCGCGTATGGGCACTGCACAGGCAGTTCGTTTGCCAGGGCCGTGGTCAGAGTTTTTTGAAGGTGGCGCTGATCCACGCGGCGAGGGGATTGCACTCGGTTTTTAGTTGTTGGTTTTAGCTTTTACATCCAGAGGAGATGGTTATGGAGATGGACCTGTTAATACACAATGTTCGCGTGTGGGATGACAAACCACTGATGGACATTGGTATCAAGAACGGCAAGATCGTCGCGATAGAAGAAGGTATAGATGCCTCAGCGACGGATGCAATCGATGCAGAAGGACGTGCTGTTATTCCCGGCATGGTAGAGCCGCATTTGCATCTGGAAAAAGCATTCCTGCACAGACGCATGCCGCCTGTGTTTGGCACGCTGGAAGAAGCGATACGCGTCACCGGCATCCTGAAAGGCAAGCAGGAGCGTAAAGATGTACTTGAGCGTTCGCGCCAGGTACTCGATATGGCAGTGATGAACGGAACTGTTGCGGTTCGTGCGCATCCGGATGTGGATCTGATTCAGGGTTTGATCGGTGTCGAAACGCTACTTGAATTGCAGGATGAGTACAAGGATTTGCTCGACATCCAGATCGTCGCATTCCCGCAGGAAGGCATCATCAAATCTCCGGGCACCACCGAATTGATGGAGCAGGCGATGGGCATGGGCGCGGATGTGATCGGCGGTTGCCCGTATAACGAATTGACCTGGGATGACACCAAGCGTCATATCGACACCGTATTCGAGATGGCGCAAAAGTACGATGCGCCCATCGATATGCACGCCGATTTTTCGGACGACGCGAAAGACCAGCGTTTTGCATCGACCGCTTATATCGCGCAAAAAACCATAGAGACTGGTTATGCAGGCCGTGTTTCGCTGGGCCACGTGACCAGTCTTGGCTCGCTGGAACCGGAAGAGCTGAAGCCGATTATCGATCTGCTGCAGCAAGCCGATATCAGCATCGTGACCTTGCCTGCCACCGATCTGTATCTGGGCGGACGCAACGATACGAAAAATCGCAGACGCGGTTTGACGCCGGTGCGCTCGTTGTACGAAGCAGGTGTGAACGTCGCGTACTCATCCAACAATATTCGCAATGCATTCACGCCTTTTGGCAAGGCCGACATGCTGGTCATAGGCAATATGCTGGCGCACGCGATCTCATTTGGTACACCGGTTCATCAGGCGGCAGTGCTGGATATGGGAACCATTAACGCGGCGCGTTCCATCGGCATAGGCGATAACTACGGCATCGCAGTTGGCAAGCAAGCCGATCTGGTGATTCTGGATACGTATCAGGTCGCCGATGCCTTGCTCGATATTCCTGCACGTTCATGGGTGATTAAACGCGGAAAGATAACCGTGGTCACCGAACATAAATGCAAGATACATCGCAATGGCTGTTGCGGGCAGCATGATCACGCGGACCATCTGCATGCGGTGAAAACACCGGCAGCGGCAGCAGCGAAATAAGAATGACAGCAACAAGTTACAGCAATCACATTACATAAACATTCTATAAACAAGCAGGAGACAAGCATGAAAAAGCCACCACACGAAGTTGTTGCATCACTACTCGCCGTCACTACCGTTTTGATGGTGCAATTGCCTTGGCATTTGCCAGTCTGGGCAATCTTCATCAGCTGGGCAGGGACATTTGCAATGGGTGGGCCGACGCCAGCCAACCTTAAGCGCATCTGGCCGGCATTGCCGATCGGATCGATTGCCGGCTTCCTGGTCGTCACCGGCTTCGGTATCGCATCCAAGAATTTTTCCGGCAGCACGCTCGTCATTGCCGAGATGGTGATTCTGTTCTGTTTGAATGCCGGCATGATGTTGTTTGCACGGATACCGATGTTCAGTTTTATCCCGGGCATGTTCTTCGGATTCGCATCCTTCTTTGCCACGATGTTCGGCGGCTTTGGCCCGGTCGCAAAAGATCCTTTCTCTGCGTTGTATATCGTGATCATCATGAATGCAATCGGTCCGGTCTATGCATGGATCACCGCTAATTTTTCACATCGCCACGTGCCGCTGGAAAATACTTTCCCAAAATCTGCGACGCATGGTCACGCCCAGCATAAAGTCTAAAGACTACGGCCGCCATCAAGCCTGAGTTTGATGGCGGTTCCCTTACTGCCAATATGAAATGTCTTGTGATCACCCGCACAGCCAATACCGCGCGTGGCGGAGCTTTATCATTTGATACGGAACACATATGAAGAATAAATTTTGTCCCAATATGAACAGAAGAGATTTTCTATCTGCCTCGGGTGCGATGGCACTCGGCAGCATGACGCCATTGTCGATGGCACTGGATGGAAAGTCGAAAAATATGCTGGCAACATCCAGCAAGGGCATGGTAACCAGTCCGCACGAACTGGCAACCAATGCCGGTCTCGACGTATTAAAGTCAGGTGGTAATGCGCTTGAGGCGGCGATTGCAATTGCATCGTGTTTGAACGTCACTTATCCACATTTTTCCGGATTCGGCGGCGATGCTTTCATGATCATCAGCGATCGCAACGGCAAGGTCAGAACCTTGTCCGGTATCGGTCAGGCACCTGCTGTGTTGCCCAAATACAGTGGAGCTATTCCAGTACGCGGTCCGCAGTCGATGCTGACCACGGCGGCGAACGTCGATACCCTGGGCAAGGCTTTCGACATCAGCCGCAATGAACTCGCAGGCACCAAGAGCTGGGCGGAATTATTGAAGCCGGCGATCGGTTTTGCACGTAATGGATTCCCGGTCTCTCCTTCGGAACGCTTCTGGATGGATTTCCGCCAGAAGGAAATGAATGAACTGCCGGGCGTTGCACAAAACTTCATGATCAATGGCAAGGTACCGGACGTCGGTCAGCTATTCAAGCAACCGCAACTGGCCGACACGCTGGAGATGCTGGCCGTGCGCGGGTACCGGGATTTTTACGAAGGTAAGCTGGCAGAGCGCATCGCCAAAGGATTGAAGAGCGCAGGTTCACCATTGACAGCTGCTGATCTGGCAGCGACGCAAGCACGTATTGAGCCGCCGCTACGTGTTGCTTATCGCGATGGTGTTCTGCTGGCGAACCAGCCGCCCACGCAAGGCATCACCACGCTGGAAATCATGGGCATACTCGATCGCTTCGATCTAAAAAAAATCCCGGAAGGCAGCGCTGATTATTACCATCTGCTGGTGGAAGCGGTGAAGCGCGCATTCATCGATCGCAACAACTATGTGGCGGATCCTGAGTTCGTGAATGTGCCATCGGCGAAATTGCTTTCGAAGGAAAATCTGGATCAGCGTGCCGGCAGTATTCAAATGGAATACGCACTGGCGTGGCCGCATGTTTTCAAAACTGGCGATACGGTGTACATCGGTGCTACCGATGCGCAAGGCAATTCAGTTTCCATGCTGCAGACGGTTTACTTCGATTGGGGTAGCGGGGTGATGGCAGGTGATACCGGCATCCTGTGGCATAACCGCGGTGCGTCATTCAGTCTGAAGCCGGATCATCCGAATGCTTTGCAAGCCGGCAAGCGACCATTCCATACACTCAATCCCGGCATGTATCTGAAGAATGACAAACCGCATATCTTGTACGGTACGCAGGGCGCCGATGGTCAGCCGCAGACATTGACGACGATACTGACGCGCATGATCGATTACGGCATGGACCCTTTGACGGCATTGTCGAAGCCACGCTTCCTGTTGGGTAAAACTTTTTCCGATAGCCGTGATTCATTGAAGCTGGAAAAAGATGCAGGAGAGCGGGTATTCCAGGAGCTGGCAAGACGTGGCCATGAGATGAGTGTCATTGCAGCACAAAGCCCGCTGTCAGGGCATCCGGGGGCGATTGTGATAGATCAAAAGACAGGCGTATTTTCAGGTGCACACGATCCGCGCAGTGATGGTCGCGCGTTGGGTGTGCAATAAACATTGCTCAGATCAGTAGTTGCCTTGAGCAGAAATAAAAAGACAGGCTATGCCTGTTTTTTTATTTGCGGCCAATGATTTAACTTCAGCTTTTACGGCATTGGCGGTCACTGGATTTTTCTTGCTGTCTTGTCTTTCTTGGCGTGTGCTTTTGATTCCGAGGTTTTTGCATGTGCAGCCTCTTTAACGGTACCTAAGCAATTGAATTTGACCTGACAATGGCACACGTCAAACCGTGGATCTCTGTGGCTAGAATGTGAATAAGCCAGTCACTAGAATTTTGACGCTAAATTACGGATATTTTCAAATCGCTAAGGGGCAACACACAACAAGCGAGAAATTGGTTTGCATTACATTGAAACTCGGGATTGATGAGTTGCTCAACTTGTCCGGAGATGCAGTGAACACGACATTCACCACATGTACCTGTTCTACAATCTGATGAAATCGCAATGTCGCCATCTTCAAGTGCTTCGAGCAAATTTTGGTGGCCGTCGAATTGTATTTTCTGATTGTCGATTTCCAATTCAAATGAGCCCGTTGCGTTTGAATTGATGTGAATCCCAAAGCGTTCAAAATGGATCGCATCAGATGCAATTCCATTGTTTTCCAATTCCTGAGTAACGGCATCAAGCAAACTATTACCAGCACAGATATAAAATCCAAGCTTTGTTCGATCGTATCCAGTCTGATCAAGATTCTGAAGCAGATCGTTGACAGAAAGGCGCTGACCAATACCACTGGTAGGACGCGATGCAAGGTAGTTTACATGTAACGTCGGACATGATTTTGCAAGTCGACTCAGTTCATCTTCATAGATCCATTCATGTGTATGACGGACCTGCCAGTAAAGATGAACGCACTCAATGTCTGACCGATTGTTGCGCCACTCATCAATCATTGCCAATAATGGCGTGATGCCAATACCGCCTGCAATCATAACGGCTACCGGCTTAGGACTCGATGGCAAAACAAAATGTCCGCTTGGAGGCTCCACATCCAGCCATGCGCCTGATTGTGCATGGCTATAAAGCTCGGGAGTAAAGCGCCCCTGGTTTTCTAAACGAATGCCAAGTTCGTAGAAGCGTGGAGAATGATGCCAGCGTGCAAGCGAGTATCTTCTTTTCAGCTTTTGACCTGGCAAAGCCAGTGATACGGATTGCCCACTTGAAAACCGTGGCAACGGACGCCAACGCGCATACCAGGGTCGACGCACCACAAACGAAAATAAGTCAGCCGCCCCATGATTATTCCGGGCACTGACTTGCAAACGTAGGGGCTTAGGTTTTTTTCGAGGTTTGTATAACGCCCCACGAACCAATATCTTTAGGGCAATGACGAGACAAACGACTGCACCCAATAACAATGCATACAGTACTGGGTGCTGAGGCATATATTGATCAAATATCCGAGCGAGTCCGTCTGCTGCGCATCCACATAACAAAACCTGTCAGCGACAATAGAATAATTACGGCACCCAAAACATCAATCCAGATCCACTCACCATCCTTACCGAAGAAGAGTTTTCCTGTATGAATATCCATCATCAGATTGGCTAGTGTCATTTCCTTCATGCTACTAAGCCCCTCTGGAAAAGTAATCGGTGTCTCAGACCATTGTTGGCCATTGACGCTGCTCAACAAGCCTGCATATTTGCAACTCGCGGTGAATCCATTCCCATCACGCGTCACATGCCAGCAATCCCCTTTAAAGACCTGTTGACTTTCGCCGTTTGTGTATTGCCATAAGCCTTTTTTTCCTGCAATCAGGGCGTTACCATCAGTGGTTGATTGAATGCTGCGAATTTCATCCTTTGGCCCACCAGTCAACGCTTGTGCCAAACCATTGTTGACCAAAAATACGCCGTAGCGAGTGGCTAGCCATTGTTTGCCATTGATGGCCGTCGATGCCCTGATGTCGACCATTTCCTCGCCTTTTCCACCAAATGGCAGAACAATCTCTTTGGTGCCCAGCGATTTTTCATGAGCAATGAAAATGGCTGTCAGGCCAACGAGTAAAAGCGGTAAACCTAAAGCCAAGCTAATCCATGTGTGCCAATTACGGAACGTGTGTTTCATCTTCATTCTCCCGGGTACATCATTGAATTTCTAATTTAAAAACGGCTTTCAAAGGTGACCAAGATTGTCGGTTCGGAGGTTTCAATTTTGCTTTCCCGCTTGGATAGAACCCCTGCCGCAGTGTATTGCCTGGTTTCCTCTTCCTTATCCACAGATAGAATATTTTTGGCAATCAAACGGATTTCCGCAAGCGGGCCAAAAGATTTTCCAACATACAGATCTAAGAGTTTGGAAGCATTACGCGTCTTCATCTCGGTTACTCCGTCATCGTTTTGCCCGCGCGTTGTGTAAGTTGGCTGCAAGTTTAAGCTCATGCCACCGGTCAATTGACTCGGACTATAACGCCAGTCGAAACCCAGATTGGTTACTCGAGGTGGCAGGTCCTTGACGTCGCCGCTGCCTGCAATAGCTGCATAGTCAAGCTTCCCCCGCATCTCCGAATGGTTGCCTACTAGGGAGATCGAATGTCCGCCGGTGCGCATCACAGGGAGGCGCCAATCAATTTCGATCCCCTTGAATCGTGCGTCGCCGGCATTGTAAGGTCGTTTTACAAAGCGAGATCCTTCAAGTTTGGTGCTTTGCTCAATGTAGTCACTTACAGCACGATTATAGAAATTGATGCCCAGCACGCCTTGTCCAGAAGCGAAGAACTTTTCGATGCCAAAGTCTATGCCAGTTGCCGTTTCGGGCTTCAAGCTTGAATTGCCCGCCGTATCCGGATCAGCGAGCGTTCCAGCCTTGGTTGTTACAAGCGGATTGAATTGGTCGAACTTCGGTAGTTTGTAGGTGTTCGCGACACTGGCACGCAGATTTACATCAGGCGAAACCGCCCAGCGATAGTGTAGTGAGGGGTTGGAGGCGGCATGCTTGGAGCGCTGACTTACCGAATTTGAATCAGTCGCTGTCCGGTCCGTGCTTTCATATCGCACACCGGGCGTAATCCACTGGTTTTCACTCAGTCGAATTTCATCTTGTGCATAAACGATGACCTTATTTTCTTTCACATTGAAACGTTCTTTGGGGTCGGCAGTAATGACTCCTGTCAGCACGTTGCGTTTTTGTTTGTTATTGTCAAACTCGTCGTTACGCCATTCAATACCGCTGCTAACACTATGCATCTTGTTCAGCGTGATCATGCCGCCCATACCCGCATAGAGACCGTCCTCCTGAACCTTTTCCTTTTCTGTTTCACTTTTCGTCAGTGTACCTGCCGCATTGCGTTCAGTTGCACGCTTGTCCTTTTCGATCACGCCTTGTTGAATCCCTGCTTTAGCGAACCACGTTCCTTGATCCAGCTTTCCATCGTATCGGGTAGCGAAACGTTGCAGGCGATCCGTTTTGTCCTCGTTGGTGCTTGCACTTTTGCTTAGGGCGCCGGCCCCTGTCCTCGTTGTCGCGTTTTCGATTTTGTCTTCCGTGCCATCGGATATAAAGGATTCAATGGTGAGGCGATCCTCGCCCAGGCGCCATGTCAGGCGCGGTGCAAAGAGGGTTTCAGATTTCTCTGTGGGTTTAGGTTTGTTTTCAGCTGCGGTTATCGCACCAGTGACAACGTTATAGGTATTCTTCTTTTCGGTAACATCTTCGGCACCAACAGTATGCGAAGCGGCCAGTAACACATCAAAATCGTCAAAACTCCTACTCCACTGGATTACTGCATCACCAACGTCGAGATCGCCGTTTCGCCCAACTGCGGTACGCAGGCGCGTTAAATTATCTGCTCGATTTTTCAACACAATATTGATGACGCCGCCAACACCACCAGCTTCTGACATCGCGTTAGGACTGCGGATAATTTCAATGCGTTCGATCATGTCAGCGGGCAGTCGATCCACTTGCATTTGCCTGTCTTTACTCACGCCCAGAACTGGCTCGCCATTGATAAGAAACTGTGTGTAACCTTTATCCATACCACGCATGCGTATATCTTTCGCTACACCCGCTGGTCCCGTGAAGGTCATGCCAGGCAGACGGCGTAGTACATCGCCGACTGTCGCATCACCGTAACGTTCGACTTCCTCTTCAGGGATAACGATTTGCTGAAGACTGGAATTATGACGTTGCTGAATGTCCGCTGCAGCTGACACCTCAACTGTGGGCAGATTAACTGGCGCCACTTGCGAATAGGCTGCGGGTAGCAGTGATGCGCAGCCTATTAATGCACTAAGTTGTTTAAGACGATAGTTAGCCAAGATATTCTCTCAATGAGTTGCCGACTGCGGCACCATTGGGAGCTGATGCAGTTCTATAGAGACATTTTTTGGCTGGCTACTTGCTTTGGCTGGCTAATGCGGAAATTATAATGATATTCATTCTCATTATTATATTTGCCAGAAATATAGTCAACGTAATCAGTGTTCGAGATTAAGAGTTTGATGTTTTCTTGCTACTGGAACTGGATTCCGATCATCCGCTTTTAGCTTTGAATCCATGCAATGGAAACGTAGCTATGCCAACTGTTGTTTTAAGAATTTTGCTTTGTTTGTGCGAACGGATGGCAACTTTGAATGACGATGAGTTGTAGCTTGATACTGATTTGACCGTGCTTGTAAGGATTAGTGATTTTTTCGCGATACGTTTTACTGCTATCAAATTGCATCGAAAGCAGGGGGGGCGATGCCCTGATTGACGTCAATGGTAGGATGCCGCATTTCGGGAATCGTATAGAGGCAGCTACCGAGGCTGCCGTGGTTGACTTTGCTCCAGAACGGTCGGCGTTCGACCAAGTTCGTTTATGGAATCAGCTGCATAAGCGTGATGCGCAAGATGGCGCGTATGCAAAGCTGAACAGACCGTGTAGATCCGGAATTTTGCTGTCGACTGCAGGTTGCACAGAGCTACGGTTTAAGGGAATATGAGCCCCTCGGATGCCGTAAAGCCATAGATTCAATCCTTAACTCAATCGCGTTGTACTTCACAGGCGGCACGCCGCTAAAGCAGGACGGGGCAAGTTGATGCGATTAAAGCAAGTAGACAGATTGCGACTCGCCACACTGGTAACCATAGGTGTGTGTGCAACCGTTCTTGTAACGATGCTGGCGCTACTGATTCTAGTTGATCATTTTGCAACGGGTTACGCCAAGCAGCAAGCGTATGAACGTCTGCAGCAACTGTCATGGCAAATGCGTGATTCCCTCGATAGCGGTATTGGACGCGTCATTGATCAGACGCGCGTGGTGGCCGATATGAACACGGTGCGTGACGCGAGCAATCCGGACGAAATTCGCCAGATCTTCGACAATCTGCAAAATAAATTTACCGACTATGCGTGGATAGGGCTGACTGATCCATCCGGTGTCGTTTTTGCTTCTACCGGCGGCATGCTGCAAGGTGTTGATGTGAGCGCGCGGCCCTGGTTCCAAAACGGAAAGCAGCAGCTGTTTACCGGCGATTATCATCCCGCACTTTTACTGGAAAAGAAATTACCCGAGATCGAAGGAAACTGGCGTTTTGTCGATGTGTCCTTGCCGGTTACGCGCAGTAATGGCAAATATCGCGGTGTGCTGGGTGTGCATCTGAGCTGGCAATGGGCGCATGGTGTCGCGGATGCCTTGCTGATTCCCGCTGACAGACAATACCTGGTCGAAGTGCTGGTAGTACGCGATGACGGTATGATTATTTTGGGCCCCGATCATCTGCAGGAAACCAAGATCGATACGTCCAGTCTTAATTTGGCGCGATCCGGCAAAGCCGGTGCGATTTCTGAAAAATGGCCGGATGGAAGACGTTATCTGACCGGCTATTCACAGACCGGCATGAACTCCAATGAATCTTCGCTTAAATGGTCGGTACTGATACGCCAGCCGGAAGAGGTCGCGCTGGCAACCTTTCACGATTTGCAGCACCAGATTTTGATGGTTGGCGGTGGTATCGGTTTATTGCTGGCTATCGTTGCGGTAGGTTTGACGCGTCGCCTGGCCAAACCATTGGATGATTTGAGCGCTGCCATCATGCGTCAGCGCGATGACGGCATGATAGACACCATTCCCATCCTGCATGGCTACCACGAGGTGCATTTGCTTTCGATGACGCTGGCGAACATGGTGGAGCGTGAAAGACAGCATGTCACTCACTTGCGATCCTTGAATGAAAACCTCGAGCACCTGGTGCAAGAGCGTACCAGCGAGATCGAACAAAAAGCCACGGCGCTGGAAGAGTCGCTTGCACAGCAAATCCTTATTCAACAGCGCTTGCAGGATAGTGAAGCTGAATTGCGCGCGACTTTGCAAAATGCGAATGATGCTTTTATCGCAATGGATCAGGATGGCATTATCGTCGACTGGAACGATCAGGCGGAGCGCTTGCTGGGCTGGGCGCGTCATGAGGCACTCGGGCAGAAGGCCGTGGACCTGATGATTCCCTTGGCTCTTTTAGACGGTTTTCAGCAGGATGTGCAGCAATTCCTGCTTACCGGCGAAAGCAATTTCCTCAATCGTCGCCTGGAGTCGACTGCCGTGCGGCGCGACGGCGTTGAGTTTCCGGTGGAGATAGCATTGGCTACTGTGCCGCTGCAGCAGGGCTATCGTTTTATCGCTTTCCTGCACGATATTACGGAAAGACAAATACAACAGGCATCGTTGAAGGCGATGGCATTGAGAGACGCATTGACCGATTTGCCGAACCGGCGTGCCTTGCTGCTGAAGTTGCCTGAGTCAATGGCGCGCACCAAGCGGATAGGAAAACCGATGGCTGTGTTCTTCCTTGATCTTGATGGTTTTAAAGGTGTCAACGACGGTTATGGACACGAAGCAGGTGATGAATTGTTGCGAACGCTGGCGCAACGTATTGTTAGTGTAGTACGTACGACCGATACGGTGGCGAGGCTGGCGGGAGACGAGTTTGTCGTGGTACTGGAAATGCTGAATGGCCATGCAGATGCACTCGAGGTGGCTGAGAAAATACTTCAGTCTCTGCAACAACCTTTTGTTTTGACGGCAGCAACGCTCACCTTATCGGGAAGTATCGGTATTACCATGTATTGGCCGGAAGATATCGCAAATCCAGAGCAATTGATTACGCTGGCTGACGGTGCAATGTACGCTGCTAAAAAAATGGGGAAAAACCGTGCGGTCATCGTCTGATGCTAGTGACTGTCTGAAGTGAGTGCACGTTGTTTGAGGCGCTTTTCTGCATACATTCTCGCATCGGCTTCTTCGCATGCTGCCAGTAATCCTTTTTCCGGGTGACGATTGGCAAAGCCGATCGAGGCCGAAACCCCGGCATTCTCAAAACTGCGACGCAGGCGATCTACCAGCACTTCTGCATCGTCGTGGCTGCATTCCACACACAGGATGGAGAATTCGTCGCCACCTATCCGTGCTGCGATATCATTCAGGCGAATGACATCATTGATCGTCTTGCCTGTCCTGACGATGAGCTGATCCCCGGCCGCATGTCCCTGACTGTCATTGACTATCTTGAGCCCGTCCAGATCTATCGAAATCACGCATGTCGGATTGCCATAGCGCCGACAGCGATCTTCTTCGCGCTTGAGCAGCTCGTCCCAGCCGCGCCGGTTGTATAGCGACGTCAGGACATCGCGAGCCGCTTCTGCTTCGGCACGTTCGGCACGTCGCGTCGCGTCGGCAACCGCCAGTTCCTTATGCAGAATGCTGCTCAACATATCCGCCATCATTTCGATCAGTTCCTGTTCTTCCCGGATATCTTCTGATTGTGGGTGTGGGTCGATCGCGCACAGTGTGCCGAATAGAGAGCCATCTTCTCTGGTGATCGGCACGCCGACATAAGCCCCGATTTTGACAGCGGACGCTATCGGAGCAGTTCGATAAATATCAATCAGATCGGAGCGCGGTGCGATGCGTGGTCCCATACCTTCAACCATGCGTGAACAGAATGAATCGGACCAGTTGAAAACCGTACCGGCTTTGACATCGTAGTACGATTCTTCCACCGCCAGCACGATCCAGTCGTTGCCTTCCGTGCGCGTGATCATCCATAAATCAAGAGCAAATCTGTTGCGTAAAAAATGGATGATTGCATTGGTTGCTGAAGCAAAATCATGAACCATTTCGGCCTCCTTGTTTTTTGTAATTTTATTTTTAGTATGTACTGATTTTTGACAGGAATAAACTGGATTTTTAATACGACAGTCGAAACTCAATCTGGGCGGCAGATATGCAAGAGTATTTTTCCGTTCCTTAACTTTTATTCAATTTCTTTCCATGTATTTGGCGCCCCGCGCATATCCAGCCGACGCCGGTAACGGCGACCACCCAGCCATAGACTTAATGCAATCAAGGTAAAGACCAGTTGTCCCAGTGCCAAGGCAACCGGCGAGTGTGACAAGAATGGGGCAATCACACCCGCTACCAAGGCGCCTAGCATAGTCAGCGTAAATGATTGGCAGGAAGCGACGATGCCGCGAATATTCGGAAATAGATCAAGTACCAATAGCGTCGCGCCGGGTGCCACCATAGACATGCCAAAAGTATAGAAAAACAGCGGTGCAACTGACCACGGCAGCATGGGCGGAAACAGGGCGTGATAAATCAGATTGCATGATCCGGCGCCGATCAGCAAGGCAAATCCGATCAATACCTGGCGCCCGACAGAAATATTGCCGGCCAATCGATTGGCAGTGAGTGCGCCGCAGAAAATTCCTCCCACAGTCGGGACAAACTGCCAGCCGAATTGATCCGGCCCCAAGCCCAGATGCTCAACCAGAAAAACCGGTGCAGCGGCGACATACAAAAACATGCCGGCAAAATTAAACGCAATCGCACCTGACTTCAAATGAAACAGGGGCGAGCGAAAGACACGTTTATAACTTTGATATAAAAATTCCGGATTGAAGGGTTGTCGCTTCTCAGGCGGCAAGGATTCCGGCAAGCGTTTGTAGCAATAGATTAGCAGCAGCACTGCGTAGGCAAACAAGCCGAGGAAGATGGCGCGCCAATCCATATGCTTGACGACCCAGCCGCCGAGTATCGGAGCAATGGCCGGCGCAATTGAAAAAATCATCGTTACCAGCGACAATAATTTTTCTGCCTCAGAACCCGCATACAGATCACGAATAATCGCGCGGCCAATGACTACCCCGGCGCCTGCCGCCAAACCCTGCAATATGCGGAAGGCCCACAGATATTCGATGCTGTGCGCCGATGCACAACCCAGTGTGGCGACGGCAAAGATAGCCAAGGCAACCAGGATGATATTGCGACGTCCAAATGCATCCGACAATGCGCCGTGCCACAGAATCATCATGGCGAATGAAAACATGTAAGCGGTCAGCGTTTGCTGAACTTCGATCGCGCTGGCACCCAGCGATGCCTGGATATTCGGAAATGCCGGCAGATAGGTATCGATGGAAAAAGGTCCGAGCATGGACAATGCCGCGAGCATGATGGCGAGCACGCTATTGCTGATGACGACAGTCTTGGTTGTGATGGGCGACGGGCGTGTTTTTTCAGCGGACATCGGACTACTTTCCTTACTTGATACGAATAATTTTGATACAGGCGTCGTGCTACCGGATTATCGGTAGTGCCAGCGATACAGAAGAAGACAAAGTATGCGCTTTTTTGCGAATTAGGTTTTGCAGGTAAAAGCCGGGGAAGAATTTAATGCACACGCCGCACGGTGCATCTCGTTGCAGCATCCCTCGTCACGCCACTGTTACAGTGGCGTGACGAGGGAGATGGTTTGGATAGAAAGTTTTTGAAAGACAATCTGCTACAGATGAATCCGGCTCGGCTTCAGCCTTACAAACCAAGATCTGACAAGCCAGGATGATCATCAGGACGGCGCCCCAAAGGCCAGTGGAATTTGCGCTCAGCTTCCTTTATCGGCATGTCGTTGATGCAGGCATGTCTATGCGTCATCAAACCGTCTGCGTTGAATTCCCAATTTTCGTTGCCGTAAGAGCGGAACCAGTTGCCGGCATCGTCATGCCACTCATAGGCGTAACGAACCGCGATCCGATTATCAGTGAAAGCCCACAGTTCCTTGATCAGACGGTAATCGAGTTCCTTGTTCCATTTGCGTTCGAGGAAGGCTTGCGCTTCCTGACGATTGTTGACGAACTCTGCGCGATTGCGCCACTTGGTATCCACGCTGTACGCGAGCGACACTTTTTCTGCATTGCGGCTGTTCCAGCCATCTTCTGCGCCGCGAATTTTTTGCATCGCGGTTTCGCGGGTGAAGGGTGGCAGCGGCGGACGGACATGTGGATTGACTGACATCGGGATCTCCATTGGGTGAGTGGGACTGCATTTGCATTCGGCTCTGGTGATAGGTGATGACAGTGGCTTCAAGATTGCAGCAATTTGCGCGCGAGTTTTTTCGCATCGCGTGCCGCATCCTTGTTACCCATTACCAAAGCAACCGTAATCGCGCCGTCGATCAGAATGAGAAATTCCATTGCCAGTTCGTCCGGGTCATCTGCGCCATATTCTTTTGTCAGCTCACGTAAAAAATTGCGCAGCTTGACCTTGTGCTCTTTTGCTACCGCACGGATAGGCGTGCTGGCATCGCCAATTTCTCCAGCCGCATTGATGAATGCGCAACCACGAAAATCGGGTGTGAAAAACCATTCTTCCAAAGCATCGAAGGTAGCCAGCAATTTTTCGGCCGGTGACTCTGCCTTGTTGCTGCTCGCGATAAACCAGCGCATCCAGCGCTCATCGCGTTTGCTCAAGGCTTCGGCAACCAGCTCGTCCTTGGTACGAAAATGCCGGTAAATGGTTTTTCTGGCTACGCCTGATGCCTTGACGATTGCATCCATGCCGGTTGCGCAAATACCGCCCGCGTAAATCAGGCGCTCTGTTGCAGCTAACAACTTGTCCATCGTTTCAGTGCTTGAAATTTCGTCCATGTGAAACATGGTAGAACGATCGTTCTGCATTCGTCAAGTTTTTTTAAACAGATTAAAATTTCATGAAAATTCAGCTAAAACGGATTTTGATGGATGTTGGCTCAATCGTCGCCAGACTTGCTGCGCGAGGAGCTGTTAGGACGGAAGGTTAGGCCTGAAAGTACAGACGAAGGCCAAATCACTGCCAGACGAATGAATGCAGATTTAATACCGTGAATTCAAGGGCAGGAAGTATCTCGCTTCATCGCGCGTACAAAATCAGCAAGACGACGATCAGCCACACTGTCGTAGCGTTCACCCGGGGTCAGCAACTGTACGCGATCCAGGCGGAAGGAGCGGAAGGCACCGCGCGTTTCGCACCATGCGGCAATCGACCAGCCGCTACCCCAGTAATACAAGGCCAGTGGCCAGATGGTGCGTTGTGTTGCTTGTTGCTTGGCGTCGATGTAATCGAGTTGCAGTTTGTGTTGCTTGCCGATGGCCTGGCGTATGCATTCGAGTCGTTTGCCATGCGCGGGGTCTATGTGAAAATCAGGTGCGAAGAGAGGTGTCGCTTCGACAAAATCGCGTTTTTCGCGCGGTAATGCAAGTGTGATCTTCGCCAGTGCGGCGGCGCTGGAGGCGGCAAGTTGCGGCCCGCCCCACGCTTGCACCATGCGCATGCCGGCGACCATCGCTTCGATTTCATCGGTGGAAAACATCAGCGGCTGCAAATCGAAACCAGCTCTGACGCGATAACCCACACCTGCTTCACCTTCGATGGGCATACCCGATGTGGAGAGGTCGCGTATATCGCGGTAAATCGTGCGTTCGGATACTGCCAGCCATTCGGATAGTTGGTGTGCTGTCGTGAGTCGGCGACCGCGTAAATACTGGGCTATCTGAAACAGGCGTTCAGCGCGGCGCATTTGATTTGTAATACGCGCAGGGTTTATCGCTCGCACGAGTGGTGCAACTGTGTGAAGACATTCGATAAACCATGTTGTGTTCGATCATGAGTTGATGGAAACAGAATGAAGCGTCGCTTCATTCTGATAAATGCATGCCTTATCGTCCAGCTATGCGTCACTGTCGGCTTTTATAAACTCAATGCTGGGAATGCAGCGCCAACAAATTACCCTCTGTATCGATGAAGTGCGCGATGTAGCCAATATTGTTAGGCAATTCCAGTTTAGGCAAGCGGATTTCACCACCGGCTGATTCTACGCGTGCGAGAACGGCGTCTATGGAAGGGCTGGCATCCAGATAGACCAAGGTGCCGTCGCTACTAGGAGTGTGGCTTTCGTAATGCGTGACGCAGCCGCAAGGAATGCCGCCCGGATCGCTGAACAATGCCATTTCGAGGCAGTCAGAATCCGGTTTTTCTAAACGAAGTGTAGTGTCGAACAGCGTTTCATAAAAACGGATAGCGCGACTAAAGTCGGTAGATGGAATTTCGAACCAGTTTATTTTTGTATGCATGATGTTCTCGCGGAAAATGCCAAATGGCAGTACGCATCATGCGGGAAGTCTCCTGACAGCATAGTGTCAGGAGACTTCAGTCTGCTGTAATAAATATTGCTGCAGATAATGTGATTGCAATGAATGCTGCTGCAATAAAAACTTATTCGGCGGACTCTGTTTTCGGTTTGGCCTGTTCGCGACGATTGAAGCCCGCCACCATATCGAAGCGGAACAGACGGCATTCCAGTGCACCATTGAAGAACGGTGTTTTGCGCGCTTCTTTCAAACGCAATAATTTTGGCAGACCAAGATCCGCGGTGAACAAAAATACTTGCCAGCCGGCGAAGCGTTGCTTCAGCGTCGTACCCAAGGCGCTGAAAAAATCTTTCGCCATATCGTCTGCTTCTGCTGTGCTGTCACCGCGTATGCCGATGCGTTCGCCATACGGTGGATTGGTCAACAGAATCCCTGGTACTTCACTAGGCGCTTTTACTTCTTGCGCTTCGATCTGCTTCAACGGTACGTCGAATCGAATGCCGGCCTTGTTCAAATTGTTGCGCGTCATCGTGACCATATCGCCAGAAATGTCGCTGCCGAAAATCGTTGGTTCTGTTGGTGCCACATTTGGCTTGACGCTGCTCTTGATAGCCGACCATTCTTCCTTGCTGAAGCCAGCGAATTTCTCGAAAGCGAAATCGCGGTGCAAGCCGGGTGGAATACCCGCCAGCATTTGTGCCGCTTCAGCAAGGATGGTGCCGGAGCCGCACATAGGATCAAACAAGGTCATGCCGGGTTTCCAGCCTGAAGTACGAAGCAAACCTGCTGCCAGATTTTCGCGCAAGGGTGCGTCACCAGTTTCCATGCGCCAGCCGCGCTTGAACAAGGCTTCGCCTGAGGTGTCGAGGTAGACCGTGAAGTTGCGTGCATCCAGAAATCCGACTATACGCATGTCCGGCATCTTGGTATCTACCGATGGACGTTCATTGTAGATATCGCGGAAGCGATCACAGATCGCATCCTTGATTTTCAGCGTGGTGAATTCAAGACTGCGTAACGGCGATTTGATCGCGGTGACGTCGATACGTATCGTGTGATGCACGGCGAACCAGTCTTCCCACGGTTGTGCCAGCGTCAAATCGTAAATATCGTTTTCAGTCGTATAGCTGGCGTGCGCCATGCGCATCAATACACGTGATGCGATACGCGAATGCAGGTTGATGCGATAGGCGTCTTGCAAAGTGCCTGAGCAATGCACGCCGCCCGGCACTTGCAAATGGACCTTGAGCGTGTTGCTGCTACCGGGCGCTGCAGCGATCTCGTTGAGTTCTTCGGCGAGGGCGATTTCCAGACCGCGCGGGCAGGGACAGAAATAAGAATGTGGTGCTGACATGAGGGGGACCTTTTATCCGTTATGAAAATAGACGCGCGACCGCATCTGAAGAATGCTCCGCGCGAACCGGGTATTACACTGCTACTTTAAAACTTATACATAAAAACTGGTGAGGCTCACTGCATCAGGCAATCTGAAAAGCGCGTTCAACGAAGTCCAGTCTGTCCTGGCCCCAGAACGCTACGCCATCGACGACATACCATGGCGCGCCGAATACGCTGGCCGCCATTGCATCGTTGGTGAATTGTTCATATTCGTTTTGCACAGCCGTGGTTTCTGACGATTTTATCAATGCCTGGCCATCGTAGCCGGCAGCATTCGCCAATCCAATCAGCGTATCTGCATCCATGATGTTCTTGTCTTCTGCCCACAAGGCACGCATCACGGCAGTGGTCAGTGCAAGTGCGGCATCGGTGCCATGTGCGAACTTGGTGGCGATGATCAGTTTGGCCGAAGAATCGCCCGATACCGGAGAAAACTTCGGTTGCGGATTCAAAGACAAGCCTAGATGCTCACTCCAGCGCTTTAATTCGATCAGGCGATAAGCCTGACGTTGAGGCGGACGTTTAGCCAGGGGCAAGCCGCCTGAAACGCTGAAAATTTTCGACAGATCGACAGGTTTCATATCGATTTGCACATCGTATTGTGTTGCTAATGCAAGCAGGCGTTCATGGCCGAAATAAGACCAGGGTGATTGCGGTGCAAAATAATATTCACAAACCTTGGCCATGAAGACTCCCTAATTTAAAACGGTTTGACAACGACCAGTATGACAATCAACACCAACAGAACGACCGGTACTTCATTGAACCAGCGATACCATTTATGGTTGCGCTTGTTGGCACCACGCTCGAATTTTTTCAGGAGCGAGCCGCAAGCATGGTGGTAGCCGATTACCAGCAATACCAAAACCAGCTTGGCATGCAGCCAGCCGTTTCCAGGCCCTTGTCCAAAGCCGAAGCTCAGCAAGGCAGCGCCGAATACAAGCGCGGGAACCGCGAGTATCGTGGTGAAGCGATACAGTTTGCGGGCCATTAACAGCAACCGCGTAGTCGTCGTGGTATCCGTTTCCATTGCCAGGTTGACGAAAATGCGCGGCAGATAAAACAGGCCGGCAAACCACGACATCACAAACACGATATGCAGCGCTTTAATCCAGAGCATGGTGCTTCCCGGATGAAGAAATGACTGCGCGCAAATCAGGCACGTACTTAACCATGGCGGGGCAGGGAGTTCGCGTGGCACTGCAGCACGCCTGCATAACGGTATCGGTTTGCAAGGCGATACGCGGTCTGCAAGGTTGTTTGTCCGACATCAGGCACGAACTTCCCCGTGCCCGAAGACCACGTATTTCAATGAGGTCAATCCATCCAGACCAACCGGCCCGCGTGCATGCAACTTGTCATTCGAGATACCAATCTCTGCACCCAGGCCATATTCAAAACCATCGGCAAAACGCGTCGAGGCGTTGATCATCACCGATGCAGAATCGACTTCACGCAAGAAGCGCATCGCGCGCGTGTAGTCTTCCGTCACGATACTGTCCGTGTGTTGCGACGAATAGTTATTGATGTGCTCGATCGCCTCATCCATATTCTCGACAACTTTAACTGCGAGGATAGGTGCCAGATATTCTTCGCTCCAATCCTGTTCAGTGACTGCGGTCAAATGCGGATAACCTTTCAGGATCGCGCGCGCTTCATCATCAGCGCGCAATTCCACTTCCTGCGTTGCATACAGTTTCGCCAACTCTGGCAAAACCAAAGGTGCGATAGCGCGCGCAACTAACAAAGTTTCCATCGTGTTGCAGGTGCCGTAACGATGGCATTTTGCATTGAATGAAATATCCACTGCTTTCTTCAAGTCTGCATTGCTGTCGATGTAGACGTGGCAAATGCCGTCCAGATGTTTGATCATCGGCACTTTGGATTCCTTCATCAAGCGCTCGATCAAACCTTTGCCGCCGCGTGGCACGATAACGTCCACGTATTCAGGCATGGTAATCAATTCACCGACTGCTGCTCTATCCGTGGTTTCCACAATTTGTACTGCATCCGCAGGCAAACCCGCGCCAGCCAAACCTTCGCTGACGATTTTTGCCAGCGCCTGATTGCAGTGAATCGCTTCCGAGCCGCCGCGCAAAATCGTCGCGTTGCCGCTCTTGATGCACAAACCTGCAGCGTCGACGGTGACGTTAGGACGCGCTTCGTAAATGATGCCGATCACGCCGAGTGGTACGCGCATCTGACCAACCTGAATGCCGGTTGGACGATATTTCATATTCGAGATTTCGCCGATAGGATCGGGCAGCGCGACGATTTGCTCCAGGCCTTCTGCCATCGTGGCAATCGCTTTATCGGATAAAGTCAGACGGTCGAGCAAAGCCGGTGCCAAACCGTTGGCACGTGCGGCATCCAGATCCTTTTGATTTGCCGCACGCAAGATATCGGCGTCACGATGAATCGCGGCAGCGATCAGCGACAAAGCCTTGTTCTTGGCAGCGGTATCAGCCTTGGCCATGGCACGCGAAGCTTTGCGTGCCCGTTGACCGACTTCTTTCATGTATTGCTTGATGTCCATTTTGTTAAGGAATGGTTGGTACTTCGATTAATTAAATACAGCAGATACGAGCTGAAACTGTTTGATACGAATTCTTTGCGTTGATTTTGAGGCTACTGTTGCAATTCAACATGAGAGCTTATGCCTAGATGGCTGCATTAAGCTTTATCGCAAGGGCACAGCAATTTCTTTGTCAGCCGCGGGCGATCTTCAACCCCAGTTGCAGCATTGCATCCCAGGCATCGCCCGAAAATTTCTTCGCGCGTAAACCTTTTACCATCTTATCGATTTGTGCCGCTTCCTGCAGCGCGCTTTCCAGCGTGGCTAATTTCAGTCTGCGTAATGCCGGTTCTATAAGTCGTTCGCGCGGGCCCCAGATGCGATGCTCTTTCGTCAACTGGCTTAACGGACGGCCTTGTGCCATCCCGGATTTTAATTTCAGCAAGGTGCGAATTTCTTCGGCAACCGCCCACAAGACCAGCGGTAATGCCTCGCCTTCACCTTGCAAACCTTCCAACATACGCACCAGTCTTGCAGTATCGCCGCTCAACATCGCTTCATTCAGCTTGAATACATCGTAGCGCGCGACATTGAGCACGGCATCATGGATTTGCTCAAAGTTCAATGGCCCTTCTGGATAAAGCAGCGCCAGCTTTTGTATTTCTTGATGCGCAGCGAGCAAATTGCCTTCAACCCGTTCAGCGATAAAATCCAGACATTCGCGGTTCGCGCTTTGGCGCTGTGCTGCCAGGCGCACGCCTAGCCAGGCCGGCAATTGCGCGCGCTCGATCAATGGAATGTCGATAAATACGCTGGCTTGCTGCAAGCTGGCGACCCACACGGCTTTTTGTGTTTGCCAATCAAGCTTGGGTAAAGTAATCAGGGTGACGTTGTCGGGGCTGAGCGACGCAGAATAATCCTGCAAGGCCTTGCCACCATCCTTGCCGGGTTTGCCAGTAGGAATGCGCAGCTCTATCAACTTCTTGTCGCCAAACAGCGATTGCGATTGATTGGCTGCCAGCAGTTCGCCCCATTTGAAGCTGCGATCAACGACCAGAACTTCGCGTTCGGAAAAACCTTGCGCGCGCGCTGTCTTGCGTATTTTGTCAGCGGCTTCCAGTGCCAGCAGATGCTCGTCGCTCGTGATGACATACAAGCCGGCGAGCGGCTTGCTTAAGTGCGTATCAAGAGCATCAAAGCGCAGTTGCATAGGCGTGGCTGCGTTATTTTATTGTTGCGCCGGTAGTCGTGTCGACCGGCTTGATGGCTGCCACACGGCGCAGAATCTGTTGAACCAGATCGGATTGCATGTCGCGATACAGCATCGCTTCTTCAGATTCTTTCGCGAGTACCTGGTTTTCGTTATAGCTGATGTCGCGTTTCAAGACGATTTGTGTCGGAGCCAGCAGTTCAGCATTCTTGCTGTCACGCACACGGATGTTGACACGGTAGTACAGCACATATTCACGCACACGCCCCTGGCTGTTCAGCGACAGAATTACCTTGTCGCGAATTTCATTGGTGATGTCGAGCGTTGCTTCTGCGTCTTCCTGTCTATCCTTGATCTCCAGCTCGCCGCTGCCGCGAATGTAGCGACGCAACTCGATACCCAGCGCCGACGTTTCAGGCACCGCCAGAAAAATCGATTTGAACGGCAGGTTGCTACCGAGGATAGAACCGCGCAGCTTGAAACCGCATGCCGATAGCATGACGGTGGAAGCCAAAGCGATGCAGAGAAGACGACGATTTTTTAGCATGGATAATCCTGCGTGATTTTTACTTCAAGCCAGTACTTCAAATATAAGTACTTCAAAAATAAGCACTTCAACTAATTTTTCAAAATGATTGGCGACGCATTCAATGCAACGCCAATCACAGCATCAATCAAATCAGGCAACGATGTTGACCAGTTTTCCAGGCACGACGATGATTTTCTTCGGTGTGCCTTCGATGAACTTCTGTACGGTTTCATTCGCCAGTGCCGCTGCTTCGATACTGGCTTTGTCCGCATCCTTGGCGACGATGATGCTGCCGCGCAGTTTGCCGTTCACCTGAATCATCATTTCAATTTCCGCTTGCTCCAGCGCAGCTGCATCGACTTGCGGCCATGATGCATCGAGTATATCGCCATGCACTTCCGCAAAGCCCAGCTCCTGCCACAGTACATGCGTAATGTGCGGCGCGACCGGATTAAGTATGCGCAGGAAGATGGACAAGCCTTCGCTTATGACAGCATTCGATGCAGCAGAATCATCCAGCTTGGCAGCTTCCAGCGTATTCAGCATTTTCATGCTGGCAGAGACGACGGTGTTGTACTGAATACGTTTGAAGTCGCTGTCAGCCTGCTGCAGGATCTTGTGCACCTCTCTGCGCAAGGTTTTTTGTGCTTCTGTCAGCTTGCTGAGATCGACCGTCGTTGCTGCAGCAATGCGTGCAGATTGATTGTATGAATACGCCCACACACGACGCAGGAAACGATTCGCTCCCTCGACGCCGGCACCAGACCATTCCAGTGTTTGTTCCGGTGGCGATGCAAACATCGTAAACAGGCGTGCAGTATCCGCGCCGTACTGATCGATTTGCGCTTGCGGATCGATGCCGTTGTTTTTCGACTTCGACATTTTTTCAGTGCCGCCGATGGCAACCGGCTGACGATCGGTAATCAGCGTGGCGGAAACAGGGCGGCCTTTTTCATCGAGCTCAAGTTGCACATCAGCCGGGTTGTACCAGGTCTTTTTACCGTTGGCTTCTTCACGATAGTAGGTTTCGTTCAGCACCATGCCCTGCGTCAGCAGATTGGTAAACGGCTCGTCGAACTTGATCAGGCCGAAGTCGCGCATGACCTTGGTCCAGAAACGTGCATAAAGCAAATGCAAGACTGCATGTTCGATGCCGCCGATATACTGGTCCATAGGCATCCAGTAATCGTTGCGGCTATCGACCATCGCGTCGTTGCCGCCGTTTGAGGATGCGGGCGAGCAATAGCGCATGTAGTACCACGACGAATCGACAAAGGTATCCATCGTGTCAGTTTCGCGACGCGCAGGCTTGCCGCATTTCGGGCAATCACATTTGAGGAAGGTTTCGTGCTTGTTCAGTGGATTGCCGCTGCCATCCGGCACGCAATCTTCCGGCAAGACGACCGGCAAATCTTTTTCCGGTACAGGGACTGCACCGCAATCGGCACAGTTGATCATAGGGATAGGGGTGCCCCAGTAACGCTGACGAGAAATACCCCAGTCGCGCAGGCGATAGGTGATTTTCTTTTCGCCCAGACCGAGTTCTTCGAGATCAGCTGCGATTGCATCGACGGCTTGTTGATAATTCAAACCATCGTATTTGCCGGAGTTGATGCAGCGACCGTTTTCCTTGTCGCCGTACCAGTCGTGCCAGCTGACTTCTGAAAAAGTTTTACCTTCAACGTCGATCACTTGATGGATCGGCAGCACGTATTTTTGCGCGAATGCGAAATCGCGTTCGTCATGTGCCGGCACACCCATCACGGCGCCATCGCCGTAGGTGATCAACACGTAGTTGCCGACCCATACTTCGACCAGCGAGCCGGTCAATGGATGTTTGACGAACAAGCCGGTTGGCATGCCTTTCTTTTCCATCGTTGCCATGTCGGCTTCGATGACGCTGCCGAGTTTGCATTCCGCGATGAAGTCGGCCAACTCAGGATTCGATTTTGCAGCGAAAGCCGCGAGTGCATGTTCTGGTGCGACTGCGCAAAAAGTTACGCCCTTGATGGTGTCGGCACGCGTGGTGAAGACCCACAGCTTGCCGTCGTTGATCAGCTTGTCGTCTTCCTTGATGTCATGCGTAAACGCAAAGCGCACACCTGTCGATTTGCCTATCCAGTTCGATTGCATGGTGCGCACGCGTTCTGGCCAGCCCGGCAATTTATTGTCGACGTGGTCCAGCAATTCTTCTGCGTAATCGGTGATGCGCGCGTAGTACATCGGGATTTCGCGCTTCTCGATCAGCGCGCCTGAACGCCAGCCGCGACCGTCGATGACTTGTTCATTGGCCAGAACCGTTTGATCGAGTGGATCCCAGTTCACGGTGCCGGTTTTTTTGTAGATGATGTCTTTTTCGAGCATCTTCAGGAACATCCACTGGTTCCATTTGTAGTATTCAGGCTTGCAGGCCGTCATTTCGCGCGACCAGTCGATCGCCAGGCCCATGGACGCCATTTGCGTCTTCATGTATTCGATATTCGCGTAAGTCCATTGCGCCGGCGGCACGTTGTTGGCCATCGCTGCATTCTCTGCCGGCATGCCGAACGCGTCCCAGCCCATAGGCATCAGCACGTTGTAGCCGTTCATGCGCAGATAGCGATACATCACGTCGTTGATCGTGTAATTGCGCACGTGACCCATGTGCAGCTTGCCGGATGGGTAAGGCAGCATCGAGCATGCGTAGAATTTTTTCTTGTCTTTGCCGTTTTTATCTTTGGCGTGTTCGACGGCTTTGTACGCGTCGATTGCCTGCCAATGGTCGTGCGCCGATTTTTCTACTTCGGCGGGGCTGTATTTATCTTGCATGACGGATGGAGCCAAAAGTGAGGGTGAATGTATATACGAACCCATGATTATACTGGTTCGCCCACCCGGATGGCGTGTCGGTAGCGCGCCAATTGTAGGCTTGTGCTGACTTAACTTAGATGAGTCTAAGTTTCACTGAAATTCAGTGTTCAGGCGAGTTTGAGTTCCAGTGCAGGATTTTCGCCGTAATCGGCGTAGCGCTCGTTGATACCTTCTATGCAGAAGGCGACTTCTTCGAGGAGATCGGGCGCATTTTTACGCAGGATGTCTGCGTGATCGACGATTATTTGCAGCTTTTCATTCGGCTTGAGCATGAATTTCGTCATGTTCTCTTCATCGCGCAGATAGCTCAGGCAATCCACCCACGCATCCATGCTGCAGCCATAGAAATCGGGGAAGCCGAATGCCGTTTTGCACGCAGCGTGAAAAGTGTTCCAGTCGGCGATCGTTTCGCCATTCAAATGTACGACAGCCATGAATTTACTTTGCTTGTGATGATGTTTGTGGCGCAGACGTAGGCACGTCAGTAACGAAACCCAGCTTGGTCAAACCGTTGGTTTGCGCTGCTGCCATGACTTGCGCGATCACTTCGTAACGCGTGCCTTTATCCGCGCGCAGCTGCAATTGAGGTTGTGGTTGCTGTTTGGCGGCAATGATTAATCTGCTATTGAGCGTTTCTTGCGTAATCGGATCATTGTTCCAGAAAATAGCGCCTTCGCCATTGATGGAAACGGATATCGTGCTCGGTTCCGTAGGTGCCGGCGCGGATTGTGCCGCCGGCAAGTCGAGCTTGATCGCGTGCGTGAACAGCGGGGCAGTAATGATGAAAATCACCAGCAACACCAGCATCACGTCGACCATGGGCGTGACATTGATGTCGGCCATCGGTGCCGGTTGTTTATTGTCGTTGAATCCGCCGAATGCCATGTTTTGTGCTCCTACGCCTTTTTGCCCATGTTCATTGGAAAGGGCGATGTCATTTGCCGACGCGTGTGCCAGTTGTTAAGTATGCATGCAAGTCATGCGCAAATGCATCCAGCTCTGCCAGCGTGACGCGATTGACGCGGGTAAAGGCGTTGTAGGCCAGTACCGCAGGAATCGCCACCGCCAGGCCCAGTGCGGTCATGATCAGCGCTTCGCCAACCGGACCGGCCACCTTGTCGATTTGTACGGTACCAGATGCCGAGACGGCGACCAGCGCATGATAAATGCCCCATACCGTACCGAACAGACCGACGAACGGCGCGGTAGAACCTACCGATGCCAGCAAGGTCAGGCCGCTTTCAAGTCGCGCCGAAACGCGATTGATTTCCTGGCGCAGCGTGCGCGTGATCAATTCGCCCGGATCGGTATTGGCATTGAGTGAGTTCGCGTGCGGTTTGATATTGGCGGCTTCGGCACCTTGCGCAGCCAGCGGCGTGTATACGTTTTCACTGTCGGCCAGCTTGATGGTGGCAATTGCATCGGTCAGCGTGGGCGCCTGCCAGAAGCCTTCGAGCGCTGCAGCGCTGCGGCGTATGCGCCATGAACTCCAGCCTTTGGACAGGATGTAGTACCAGCTGAGTATCGACATGATTAACAATACGTAAGCGACGGAGTGGGAAACCGCATCGCCTTGTGCCCAGTAGTGTGCCAGACCCAAACCTTGTTCTGTGGTGGAGTTCATGTTGTCGATCTGAGTAGGCTGAATTTAAGCTGGATTCGTCGGTTACAGCTTGCGGCGTTTGTATCAAGTACAGCGCATTAAATTTCGCGCAGACCCAATACGTCCTGCATGTCATACAAACCGGCTTTTTTAGTTGCCAAAAAGCGTGCGGCGCGCAGGCTACCGTGGGCGTAGGTTACGCGACTCGACGATTTGTGTGAAATCTCGATGCGCTCGCCGATACCGGCAAACAGCACGGTGTGATCACCGACGATGTCACCGCCACGTATGGTGGCAAAACCGATCGAAGACGGATCACGTTCGCCGGTCACGCCTTCGCGCGCCCATACGGCGACGTCGTTCAATTCCTTGCCCAAGGCGCCGGCAATGACTTCGCCCATTTTGATAGCTGTGCCGGATGGCGCATCGACTTTGTGGCGGTGGTGCGCCTCGATGATTTCGATATCGTAGCCTTCGGAAAAACTCTTGGCCGCCATTTCCAGCAATTTCATGGTGACGTTGACGCCTACACTCATATTCGGCGCAAACATGATCGCGGTTTTTTCAGCGGCGGCGGTAATCGCGGCCTTGCCTGCAGCGTCGAAACCAGTCGTGCCTATGATCATCTTGATGCCGTGCGCGGCGCAATATTCAAGATGTTTGAGCGTGCCTTCAGGACGCGTGAAGTCGATCAGGAAATCGGCATTTGCCAGGCCTTTGGCGAAGTCCGATTCGATCAAGACGCCGGATGGCTTGCCGAGAAAAGCTGCGGCGTCGGTGCCGACGGCAGGGGAGGCGGCAATATCGAGTGCACCGGAAAGCGTCGCATCCGATGCTTCCATTATGGCTTCGATCAACATGTGACCCATGCGGCCGGACGCGCCTGCAACCGCGATTTTCATTTGTTTCATGCGTAAATGATGTTCAGTGTGTTCAAGGAATTATTTGACTTTTGCTTTGTCCGAAATGCGTTCGAGGTAGTCTTTTTCAGTCGGCAGATCGCCGCCTTCAAAACTCGAGACCAGCTTGTCTTTGAAGAAAACTGTCACACGGCTGGTGGTGATTTCGCCATTGCCTTTTTGCAGACGGAAAGCGTAATCCCAGCGATCGGCGTGAAATACATCGGTCAACAAAGGTGTGCCGAGTAGAAAGATGACTTGCTCTTGCGTCATACCGGGTTTCAACTGCGCGACCATTTCTTGTGAAACGAAATTGCCTTGCTGAATGTCAGGACGGTAAGGACGGAAAATACCGAGGAAGCGGTTTGCCTGTTTGGTTTGTACTCCCGTCGATGTGCTTGCCTGTGCTGTGCTCGCTGTGGCGGCTGGAGCAGGTGCTTGCACTACTTGCGCAGCAGCTGGTTTGGCCTTGGCTGTAACGGGGGCAGCTTCTTCCATCAACGGGTTTTTCGATGCGCAACCCGTCAAGGCAGTTGCCAGCAACAGACAAAATGTACCGGCGAGAGCCGGGGTACGATTAAAATAAGAGGGCAGCATGTGCATATGGGGTCTCAAGGGATTGAGCAATTGTACGAAAACGCTATATGATAAGGCAGATATCCTTAATCTGAACAAAACATGCCCAACAATCCATCCGAGTTAAAAGCCAGCGGTCTGAAAGCGACGCTGCCCCGTCTGAAAATTCTCGACATTTTTCAAAATGCCGAAGTCCGTCATCTGAGCGCAGAAGACGTCTACAAGATGTTGCTGGCAGATAATCTCGATGTCGGTCTGGCAACGGTTTATCGCGTCCTGACTCAATTTGAGCAAGCTGGATTGCTACAGCGCAATCATTTTGAAACCGGTAAAGCCGTTTTCGAATTGAATGAAGGATCGCACCATGATCATCTGGTCTGCCTCGATTGCGGCAAGGTGGAAGAATTTTTTGATGCCGAAATTGAAAAACGCCAAGTCAAGATTGCGCATGAACACGGCTTTGAAATCGCTGATCACGCATTGGCTTTGTACGGTCACTGCAAGAGCTGCCGCAAGCCGAAAAAATAAATTTCGACGCCGTTAATAGCGGTCGCATTTGCAAAACGCCATGCACTTCTTATTGAATGTATGGCGTTTTTAATTGGGGCGACCGATTGAAACTCAGATATGAATTCAAGTATGTATATGGCTGAGCGCGTTCGATAACAGTTTGGCGGTGATGTCGACGATCGGGATCACACGTTCATATGCCATGCGGGTCGGCCCGATCACACCGAGAGTCCCGACCACTTTGCCATTGACCGTGTAAGGTGAAGTCACCACACTCATCTGATCCATGGGCACCAAATTCGATTCGCCACCGATGAAAATCTGTATGCCGGTGGCCTTGTTTGATACATCCAGCAATTGCATGAGGCTGGTTTTTTGTTCAAACAAATCGAATAATTTTCGCAGCGACACCATATTAGATGACAGATCGGTCACGCTGAGCAAATTGCGTTCACCCGAGATCACCACGTCGTCGCTATTGTCATTCATCGCATCGCTACCTGCTTCAACTGCGGCTTGCATCAGGCGCGTCATATCGTCGCGCAATTGCTTCAATTCGCTTTGCAAGCGTATTCTGACTTCTTCAAAACTCAGGCCGCCGTAATTCTGATTGATGTAGTTCGCTGCCTGCACCAGTTGCGATGGCGAATAATCGACATCGGTTAACAGCAAGCGGTTTTGTACATCGCCGGTGGGGCCGACGATGACCAGCAAGATGCGTTTTTCCGACAGGCGTAAAAAATCGATTTGCTGGAACACCGATTCGCGGCGCGGAGTTAATACAATGCCGGCGAATTCGGATAGAGAAGACAGAATTTGCGCGGCATTCGAGATGATTTTTTGCGAAGAACCGGTTTGCAGTGTGGCTTGCAGTTTCGATTCCAGACCGCTTTCATCGATAGCCTGCACTGTGAGCAGGGTGTCAACAAAGACGCGGTAGCCGCGTGGTGTCGGTACCCGCCCGGCAGAAGTGTGCGGGCTGGCAACAAAACCCATTTCTTCGAGGTCGGCCATGATGTTGCGTATCGTCGCCGGCGACAGGTCCAGCCCGGAAATTTTTGAAAGTTCGCGCGAGCCGACAGGCTGGCCGTCCGCTATATAGCGTTCGACCAGGGCTTTCAGCAGTGTTTGAGCGCGGTTATCGAGTTGCATGATGGTCGTATTGTAATGAGTGGCAGTGCGGGACGGCAAGCGTGCAGCCTACACGAGATACCCGTGTTGGCCCTTATTTATATCTGCTGTCAGTTTTGCATGTTGTTGCCGAAGTCCAGACTGCCTTGCAAGACATTATGCGCGCTTCAGCCAAGCGTCGAGTTCGTGCAGCGTCGTGAAACTGGCCGCCGGCACAATATGGTCGGGCAATGTGCGCTGAAAGCGATTCATCCATACCGCGTGCAAGCCGGCGCTTTGGGCGCCTTGAACATCCAGCAGGGGGTCGTCGCCAACGTATACCGCTTCATGCGGCGCAATCGCAAGCGCATCACACGCAGCAAGGAAAATTTCCGGATTTGGTTTGGCGCTGCCGAATTGATGTGCTGCGATGGAGGTTCGAAAATGCTGGGCTATGCCTATCGCCGCCAGATCCGCGAATCCATTCGAAATCGAACCCACCATATATTGCCCGCTCAAACTTGCCAGGCCCGGCACTACATCGTCGAACAGCGTCACGGCATTGCGCGCTTTTGAAAATACAGCCATCGCCTGATCGACCAGTTCCTTGTTTTCACTGGTGAGGTGGCAGGCATGCGTCAATGCGGCATGACGCAAGGCCCATACATTGAATTGATATTCCGGTTTGGTCGGCAATAGTTCCATGCGCAGTTGGCGTAGTTCTTCATTGCTGAAGCGCTGCACGACACCCGGAATATGCAGGGTCAGCCAGTCGTATAACGTGGCTTCGGCCTTGATCAGGGTGGGCACCAGCGGCCATAAGGTATCGTCCAGATCGAATAAAACGGCTTTGACAGGTGAAGAATTCATGCGGGAATATCCGATTCTGCAGATGATTTTGCCAGTGTGTTGAAAATTTATTCCTGCTCATGCTGCATCGCATAGTGCAAGATAAAGGGGAATTATGGTCTAATCTGCAGCATGTTGCCTACCTCACATCCCTATACAGCCTCGTCCTTTCAAACCATTGCAATTTTCGCCAAGCAAAAAGCGGGTGAGACTGCGCATACGGTTGACGATATCGCGCATTCATTGACGCAGATTGCCGATTTCCTGAAAGAAACCGGTCGCCGCGTGGTGTTCGGCACGCAGACTGCCGATCGTTTCCATCTCGATCGCTATGAATCCATGGATCTGATCGACATCGGCGAACTCGCCGATGTGGCGATCATCGTCGGTGGTGACGGCACCATGCTCGGGATTGCGCGCCAATTGGCGCCTTACCATGTGCCCATGATAGGGATCAATCAGGGCAGGCTCGGTTTCATGACCGACATCTCGCTCGACGACATGATGCCGCTATTGCAAGAGATGTTGAACGGCAAGGTCACCTCTGAAAAACGCAGTCTGCTGCAGGGCACCCTCGAGCGTGACGGTTCGGTCATGCATCACACGCTGGCCTTGAACGATGTCGTACTATCGCGCGGGTCGGGTTCCGGCATGGTTGAGCTGTGCGTGCATGTCGACGGACACTATATGTATAACCAGCGCTCCGATGGTTTGATCGTCGCGACGCCTACCGGCTCCACCGCTTACTCCTTATCCGCCGGCGGTCCTTTGCTGCATCCTAGCTTGTCCGGCATCGTGCTAGTGCCGATTGCCCCGCACGCTCTATCGAATCGTCCTATCGTGGTGTCTGAATCCAGCGAAATCGTGATTGAAGTCGTCGGAGGTCGCGACAGTAACGTCAACTTTGACATGCAATCGGTGGCGCGCCTGCAGCACGGCGATCGCATCATTGTGAAAAGCGCCGAAGATACGATTACCTTCCTGCATCCTGAAGGCTGGAGTTATTACGATACTTTGCGCGAAAAATTGCACTGGAACGAATATCCATCGGTGCACGGACGATTAAAATAACTTTCATGGCTGGCCGTGCGTCCATGGCTAATTTTTTGCAGCATCGTTTAAATTATATTCAGCTATTGTTACGTCGGTCCAAATCTAATTTGTTGCTTGCAGCAAGATCGAACTACTCGGGAAGAATCCACTCCACATGTTGCGCACGCTTTCCATCCGCGATTTCGTGATCGTCGAAGCGATTGAACTTGAGTTCTCATCAGGCTTCTCGGTATTTACCGGTGAAACCGGTGCGGGAAAATCGATCCTGATCGATGCCTTGGCATTGGCCCTGGGCGGACGTGGCGATGCGAGTGTAGTGCGCGAAGGCGCATCCAAGGCGGATATCACGGCGGAGTTTTCTGCCAGCCCTGAACTCGATGTCTGGCTCGCGGAAAATGAATTCACCAATGAAGAAGGTGGCGCGCTGCTGCGTCGTGTCATCGACAATGCCGGTCGCTCCAAAGCTTTTATCAACGGTATCAGCGCGACAGCAACGCAATTGCGCGAGCTGGGCGAAAAGCTGGTCGATATTCATGGCCAGCATGCGCATCAATTCCTGCTGAAGCAAGATGCGCAACGCGTGTTGCTGGATAACCAGGCCGGCTTGCAGGATGAAGTGAAAGCGGTTGCGACCGCTTATAAAACCTGGCGCGCACTCGCCAAGCAACGCGAAGAATTTGAAACCAATGCCAAGAATGTTTTGCTGGAACGTGAACGTCTTGAATGGCAAGTCGGAGAACTGGAAAAACTTGCAGTCAAGCCCGGCGAATGGTCCGACATCAGCAATGAACACAGCCGCCTGTCGCATGCGGCCAGCCTGATTGAAGGTGCGCAAGATGCGCTGACGCTGATATCCGAATCGGATTCCGCTCCTATCTTGTCGCAGCTGTCTTCACTGAATATCCGTATAGGCAAATTGATCGATCTGGATGCGGGTTTGCAGCCGGTGCTGGATGCGCTGGAACCGGCACGGATTCAATTGCAGGAAGCGGTCTATGCGTTGAATGATTATTTGAGTCGCGTCGAACTGGACCCGACGCGTTTACGCGAAGTGGAAACCCGCCTAGAGAATATCCATTCCGCCTCGCGCAAATTCCATGTGGCGGCCGACGACTTGCCGCAAGAACTGGAAACCTTGTCCGCGCAATTGATACAACTGGCCGACGCCAGCGACCTCGACGCCTTGCGCGCGCAGGAAGAAAAATTGAAAGCAGCTTACATTGCTGCGGCGCAAAAGTTATCCAGGGCGCGCACCAAGGCCGCCCAAGCCTTGAGCAATGCGGTGACGGTGGCGATGCAGGAACTCAGCATGACGGGAGGCAAATTTGCGATTGCCTTGCAGTCCTGCGAACCCGCCTCCTACGGCATGGAACAAATCGAATTCATGGTTGCCGCCCATGCCGGCACCACGCCGCGACCGCTCGCCAAAGTCGCATCGGGGGGGGAACTGGCACGGATTGCTTTGGCGATTTCTGTCATCACATCGAGTGCCACTGCGACGCCGACGCTGATTTTCGATGAAGTCGATAGCGGCATCGGCGGCGGCGTGGCCGAAGTGGTGGGCCGCTTGCTGCGCAAGCTTGGGCAGGACAGACAAGTCTTGTGCGTCACGCATCTGCCGCAAGTCGCCAGCCAGGCGAATCAGCATTTTCAAGTCAGCAAGCAAAGTACTCTAGGTAAAACCTTGTCATCGATTGATGCACTCGATGCCGCTGCACGCGTGGAAGAAATTGCGCGCATGCTGGGCGGGCTGGAAATCACCGCGACCACACGCACACATGCACGCGAACTACTGGCTACTTGATCGTTCCAGTAGTTCGTCCTGCAACTCCATTTTCCTTATTATTTACATTCCAGAGCCACATGCCATTTAGAACCGAACCGCCGTACACCCATGGCAGCGTGCCCAAAACGGCCATCGTACTGATCAATCTCGGTACGCCGAACGCGCCGACAGCGTCGGCAGTGCGGCCGTATTTAAGAGAGTTTTTGTCCGATCCGCGCGTGGTGGAAATTCCGCGTGCGATCTGGTGGTTCATTCTGAACATGATCATTTTGCCGTTTCGTTCCGGTCAATCAGCGAAAAAATATGCATCGATCTGGACCAACGAGGGTTCGCCGCTCAAAGTGCATACCGAGAAGCAGGCCAAACTGCTGAGAGGCTATTTGGGTGCGCGCGGTCATGAAGTCAGGGTGGAGTATGCAATGCGCTACGGCAGCCCATCCGTGCCCGATGTGTTGCGGCAGTTGAAGGCGGAGGGTTGTGATCGCATTCTGGTATTGCCTGCCTATCCGCAGTATTCGGGGACAACGACTGCATCGATTTTCGATGCGGTATTCAAGCACTATGCGCAAGAGCGCAATGTGCCTGAGCTGCGTTTCATCAAGCATTACCACGATCACGAAGCCTATATCCGTGCCTTGCAAAAGTCAGTACTCGCTCACTGGGATATGTCCGGTCGCCCGGACAAGCTGATCATGAGCTTTCACGGTGTACCGAAACGTACCTTGCTGCTCGGCGATCCTTATCATTGCGAATGCCACAAGACAGCACGTTTGCTGGCAAAGGAACTGGGCTTGACGCAGGATCAGTATTTGGTGACTTTCCAGTCGCGCTTCGGCAAGGCTGAATGGCTGCAACCGTACACTGCGCCTACCGTAAAAAAACTTGCACAAGAAGGCATCAAACGCATAGACGTGATTTGCCCTGGCTTTACCAGCGATTGTCTGGAAACGCTGGAAGAGATTGCGATGGAGGTGCGCCACGACTTTCTGCAGGCCGGTGGCCAGGACTTCAACTATATTGCGTGTCTGAATGAAGACGACGCCTGGATCAAGGCCCTGGCGCAGATTGCGGAACTGCACATGATAGGTTGGCCGACGATTTTATCGCCAGCCATGCGGGAAGAGCGCGAGGAACAGGCACGGATTTCAAAAGCAGAGGCGGCACGTCTGGGTGCTTCAGATTAGTGTCTGAAGGTCAGGATGATCGGAAGGTAGCGATTTGTCCGCAAGGTTCTTGTATGTTGGGGAAAACAGCAGAAACCAGAGCACAACTATGACCTGGACATTAGCCTGCCTGCACTGCTCCATGATTATCTGGTCCGTTTTACAGGTTGCTGCGTCAGATCACGGCAACGGCAATCGCGTTACAGGCAATAATCGACACCACAATAACAGGCAATTTCACAATCCGCTCCTCAGGCGAAGAGGACTTCAACAGCCATCCCTATGCTTGGCCTCATTCGCGTGCCGGAAATACCATCACTTGAATAAGTAATTTTTGTAATAAGCCCCTCGTAACGGGCTTCCAAGCGGGATATCATCGCCGCTTTATGCCTTTATGCACATTTCACAAAAATACCCCTTGAAATAGTAAGGGATAGCCTCATGTGTTGTGTCGCATTGACAATTTTTGTCATAACTCATTGATTGTTGGAGATTTTTTCATGCAAGACCAGGATAAATACGCCGAGCAGGCCGCATCGATCGACCAGCCGGCGGCGACCGATGCTGCGGCACCTGCACAAACGCTGGAAGAGCAACTCGCTGCTTCGCAGCAGCTCGTGCAGGAATTGCAGGATTCATTCTTGCGTGCCAAGGCCGAAGTCGAGAATTTCCGTCGTCGCGCGCAGGAAGACGTGACCCGAGCGCACAAGTTTGCGATTGAAGGTTTTGCCGAAGCGCTGGTGCCGGTAAAAGACAGCCTGGAAATGGCTTTGCAAGTTGAAACACCTTCTATCGAATCCTTGAAGGAAGGCGTCGAAATGACCTTGAAGCAGTTGAGCGCTGCCTTCGAAAAAAACCGTTTGCTGGAAATCAAGCCGCAGCAAGGCGACAAGCTGGACCCGATGAAGCATCAGGCGATTTCCATGGTGCCGGCAGATCAGGAAGCCAACACCATCGTCAGCACACTGCAAAAAGGCTATTTGATCGCTGATCGCCTGTTGCGACCGGCCTTGGTGACCGTGGCACAAGAAAAATAGCTTGAAAGCACGCATTCGCACCGCATATTAGACACATCAAATTTCGTAGTTAACCAATATTTCGTATTACAGACATTTAAGGGAAAGACCATCATGGGCAAAATAATCGGTATCGATTTGGGCACGACCAACTCCTGCGTAGCAATCATGGAAGGTGGCAAGCCTAAAGTCATCGAAAACTCGGAAGGTGCACGTACTACGCCATCCGTGATCGCATATCAGGAAGACGGCGAAATTCTGGTTGGCGCTCCAGCCAAACGCCAAGCGGTCACCAATCCTAAAAACACGCTGTACGCAGTCAAGCGTTTGATCGGCCGTAAATTCGACGAAAAAGAAGTGCAGAAAGATATCGGCATGATGCCGTATCAAATCGTCAAAGCCGACAACGGCGACGCATGGATTTCGGTGCGCGACAAAAAGCTGGCGGCACAGCAAATTTCGGCAGAAATCCTGCGCAAAATGAAAAAAACCGCTGAAGATTACCTCGGCGAAGAAGTGACTGAAGCAGTCATTACCGTTCCTGCGTATTTCAACGATGCACAACGTCAGGCAACCAAAGACGCTGGCCGTATCGCCGGTCTGGATGTCAAACGCATCATCAATGAGCCAACCGCGGCAGCGTTGGCGTTCGGCCTCGACAAGGGCGGCAAGGGCGATCGCAAGATTGCCGTGTACGATCTGGGCGGCGGTACCTTCGATATCTCGATTATCGAAATCGCTGACGTTGATGGCGAAATGCAATTTGAAGTCTTGTCGACCAATGGCGACACCTTCCTCGGCGGTGAAGATTTCGATCAACGCATCATCGATTACATCATTGACGAATTCAAAAAAATCAACGGTCTCGACCTGAGCAAAGACGCGATTGCACTGCAACGTATCAAGGCTTCGGCAGAACGCGCGAAGATCGAATTGTCGTCGTCGCAGCAAACCGAAATCAACGAACCGTACATCGCTATGGCGAACGGCGCGCCTGTCCATTTGAACCTGAAAATCACGCGTGCCAAACTGGAATCGCTGGTTGAAGAACTGATCGCGAAAACCATCGAGCCATGCAAAATGGCGATCAAGGATGCTGGCGTCAAAGTATCGGACATCGACGACATCATTCTGGTTGGCGGCATGACCCGTATGCCTAAAGTGCAAGAGACAGTCAAAGACTTCTTTGGCAAGGAACCACGCAAAGACGTCAACCCTGATGAAGCGGTTGCAGTCGGTGCAGCGATTCAAGGTTCGGTCTTGTCCGGCGATCGTAAAGATCTGTTGTTGCTCGACGTTACACCACTGTCACTCGGTATCGAAACTCTTGGCGGCGTGATGACCAAGATGATTCAGAAAAACACCACGATCCCGACCAAGTTCAGCCAAGTGTTCTCGACCGCTGACGACAATCAGCCTGCGGTAACCATCAAGGTTTACCAAGGTGAGCGCGAAATGGCAGTGGGCAACAAAGGCTTGGGCGAATTCAATCTGGAAGGTATTCCACCATCGGCACGCGGTACGCCACAGATTGAAGTGACCTTCGACATCGACGCTAACGGTATCTTGCACGTCGGCGCGAAAGACAAGGCTACCGGCAAGGAAAACAAGATCACCATCAAGGCAAATTCAGGTTTGACCGAAGAAGAAATTCAAAAAATGGTGCAGGACGCCGAAGCCAATGCGGAAGAAGACAAACGTCTGAAAGAAGTCGCCGAAGCGCACAACCAAGGCGATGCACTGGTGCATTCGACCCGCAAATCGCTGGCAGAATACGGCGACAAACTGGAAGCCGGCGAGAAGGAAAAAATCGAAGCAGCGATCAAGGATCTGGAAGATGCATTGAAAGGCAGCGACAAAGCCGCTATCGATGAAAAATCCGCAGCCTTGTCGGCGGCCGCGCAAAAACTCGGCGAGAAGATGTATGCCGATATGCAAGCACAACAAGCTGCTGGTGCAGCTGGCGATCCAGGCGCAGGTGGTCATGATGCTGGCCATGCAGAAGCCAAGGCGCAGCAGGATGATGTCGTCGATGCTGACTTCAAAGAAGTAAAAGACAAATAATTGATTGGTCAAGCGGCCTGGATGTGAATGGCAAAGCTGCCTGGCACTTTAATTAATTGTGCGAAGTGCTGTGATTTGTTAATCGTCTGATGTCGTAAGACTCGCCGGGTTCAAGGTTGAAAAACCTCGACTCGGCGTTTTGCATAAATAAGTACATAAAGAAACAGGGTGCCTACAGATGGCAAAACGTGATTTTTACGAAATTCTTGGCTTGGCAAAGAATGCTTCCGATGAAGAAATAAAGAAGGCCTATCGCAAGCTGGCGATGAAGCATCATCCGGATCGCAATCCGGATAGCAAGGGTGCGGAAGACAAATTCAAGGAGGCCAAAGAAGCCTACGAAATGTTGTCTGATCCCCAGAAGCGCGATGCCTATGACCGTTACGGCCATGCCGGCGTAGACCCGAATATGGGTGGCGGAGGTGGGGGCGGCGGTTTTGCCGATGCCTTCGGCGATATATTTGGTGACATTTTCGGTCAAGCTGGCGGCGGTCGCGGCGGTCGTGGTGGTCCGCAGGTTTATCGCGGCGCTGATTTGCGTTACAACCTCGAAATCACATTGGAACAGGCAGCACACGGTTACGACACCACGATCCGTGTTCCTTCGTGGGATAGTTGCGAAACCTGTGATGGCAGCGGCGCCAAACCAGGCACAGCGCCTGTCACCTGTACGACTTGCGGTGGTCATGGGCAAGTCCGTATGCAGCAAGGCTTCTTTAGCGTGCTGCAAACCTGCCCTAAATGTCACGGTAGCGGCAAGATCAATCCTTCTCCATGTACCGCATGTAGCGGCGCCGGCAAGATCAAGCGCAACAAAACGCTGGAAGTCAAAATTCCATCCGGTATCGATGACGGCATGCGCATACGCTCATCCGGCAATGGTGAGCCTGGCATGAACGGCGGTCCTTCAGGTGACTTGTATGTTGAAATTCGCATCAAGCAGCACGCGATGTTCCAGCGCGAAGGCGACGATCTGCATTGCGAGATTCCAATCTCGTTTGCAAAAGCGGCTTTGGGTGGCGAAATCGAAGTGCCAACCTTGAGTGGCAAGGCATCGTTCACGATTCCTGAGGGTACTCAGTCGGGCAAGACTTTCCGTCTGCGCAGCAAGGGTATCAAAGGCGTGCGTTCAGGTTATGCCGGCGATTTGTTCTGCCACGTCGTAGTGGAAACACCAGTCACGCTGACTGAACGTCAAAAGGAGTTGCTGCGTGAGTTTGAAGAGTTGACGATAGAAGGTGGTTCGAAACACAGTCCGCAAACCAAGTCATGGAAAGACAAGGTCAAGGAATTCTTCGAATAAGGTTTCACATATTCGCAGAAAATGCCGGTCGAGAAATCGACCGGCATTTTTTACGGCTGTGACACAAGACAGATACAAGACAGATACAAGACAGACGCAAGACGGAAGATCAAGCCCTTCATTTAGTGATAATTCCGGATAAAATGGCAGCCATTGTTGATACGCCGCCTGCGTATCGAGCTTTAAGCCTGATTGATTGAAATGACAGATAAAAAGAAAGAAGTACTCGAACTGGAACAACTGTTCCAGAAAAATCGTGCATGGGCAGCTGAAAAGGTGGCGGAAGATCCAGATTTTTTCGTCAAGCTTGCTGCACAACAGTCGCCTGAATATTTGTGGATAGGTTGTTCAGACAGCCGCGTTCCCGCAAATGAAATTGTCGATCTGGCGCCTGGTGAATTATTCGTTCACAGAAATATCGCCAACGTGGTCGCGCATTCTGACCTGAATTGTTTATCGGTATTACAGTTTGCAGTGGATGTGCTGGGCGTCAAGCATGTGATCGTCTGCGGCCATTACGGCTGTTCCGGTGTGCATGCAGCGATGATGCGCCGCCGCGTGGGTTTGGCGGATAACTGGCTGCGTCATGTGCAAGACGTGCATCAAAAGTATGGCCGTTATCTTGGCGATACCTTGCCTACCCAGGCACAGCATGATCGCTTATGCGAATTGAATGTGATTGAACAGGTTGCCAATGTGTGCCGTACGACGATCGTGCAGGACGCATGGGAACGCGGACAGGAATTGACTATCCATGGTTGGGTGTATGGCTTGAAGGATGGCTTGCTGGGTGATCTGGGCGTGACGATCAATTGTCCTGATGCCGCGGACGATAAACTGAAAAACAGTTTTGCGCGCTACGAGGCAGAAGTCGCTGCGCGTTCGGCTGCCTGATTTACTGTAGTTTCGATCATTTTTCGGTGAAAAAACCGGGCTGGAGACGCCATGAAATGGGAAGGCAATCGCGAAAGCGACAATGTTGAAGACCGGCGCGGCGGCGGTTTTGGTGGCCGTTCCATCGGTATCGGAACGATCGTCATTGCGCTGCTTGGTTCGTACTTCTTTGGCGTCAGCCCGGCCACGATCATCAGTTTGTTGAGCGGTGATGGCAGTCAAATGACGCAACAGGAATCTGCGCAGCGCCCACCGGCTGACGACCCGATGGCGCGATTCGTAGCGACGGTTTTGGCGGATACCGAAGATACATGGGATCCTATTTTCCGTTCGCAAGGCGCAACATACATCAAGCCGAAGCTTGTGTTGTTTACCGGGCAGACGCCGACTGCTTGCGGCACCGGTGATACGGCATCAGGCCCTTTCTATTGCCCTGGCGATCAAAAGATCTATATCGATCTTGCGTTTTATCAAACCATGCGCGACCGTTTCCGCGTCTCTAGCGATTTTGCGCAGGCTTATGTGATCGCACATGAAGTCGGCCATCACGTACAGCACATTAGCGGGATCACAGAAAAAGTGGAACAGGTGCGCCGTAGCGGTACGCAAAAACAGGCGAACGCGATTTCGGTCAAGCTGGAGTTGCAGGCAGATTGCTTCGCCGGAGTGTGGGCGTATCACGCCAATCAGGCGCGCAGCATACTGGAAGACGGTGATGTCGAAAGTGCCTTGAAAGCAGCCAGTGCGATTGGCGATGATACTTTGCAGAAGCAGTCGCAAGGCCATGTGGTGCCCGATTCATTTACACATGGAACCTCGGCACAACGCGTGCGCTGGTTTCAGCGCGGGATTCAAGGTGGGGATTTGAATTCCTGCAATACCTTTGCTGCCAGACAGCTTTGATTACGCTAACTAATTAAATATTTGATTGCCGTCGTGTATCTGCAGAGCTGAATGGCAGTGTGCTTGGATTTGGCAGGAGAGAATAAATGGAAGACTCTGAATTGACAGTATTGCGCATCGAGATCGACAAGATCGATGCGCACATCGTAAAACTACTGGCGCAACGCTTCGATATCACTAATCAGGTGGGTGTATTGAAAGCGCAAAAGAAATTGAGTGCGATTGATCCGGAACGTGAAGCACGTCAGGCACAACGCTATACCGAGCTGGCAAATGAGTTCAGCGTGAAGCCGCAAGTGGTGCAGAACCTGTTTCGCGGCATTATCGATGAAGTCGTTATCAATCACCGCGCAATTGCCGTGCAAACAGTATTCCAATAAAAATGCGGCAACGATACTGAATCGTTGCCGCATTAAATCATACTGATCATCTCAACTGTAGTTGCTGCCTTGAATATCAAGTATGCAACTACGTATCAGACTCTATCGTTTCAGAAGCAATGTTCAGGCGCAGGAAATGTGCCTTCTTTGACTTCGCGTATATAGGCGCGCACTGCACCTTCAATACTGGCTTGGCCTTCCATGAAGTTTTTCACGAAGCGCGCCTTCTTGCCCGGAAATACGCCGATGAAATCGTGCATCACCAATACCTGACCTGAACAATCCGGGCCCGCTCCTATGCCTATGGTTGGCATCGTCAACAGATCGGTTACTTCTTTTCCCAAACCGGCCGGTATCGCTTCCAGTATCAACAAGGATGCGCCGGCTGCCTGCAAGGTGAGCGCATCGTCTTTCAATTGTTTCGCCGCTTCAGCCGTTTTACCCTGGACCTTGTAACCGCCGAAGCGATGTACCGATTGCGGTGTTAAACCCAAATGCGCGCACACTGGAATTTCACGTTCAACCAGAAAGCGCACGGTATCCACCACCCATGCGCCACCTTCAAGTTTAACCATCTGTGCGCCGGCCTGTATCAGTTTGACTGCGTTGGTGAACGCCGCCTCAGGAGTTGCGTAACTGCCGAAAGGCATGTCGGCTAACAATAGCGCAGTCTTGTTGCCGCGTGCCACGCTGGCGGTGTGATACGCAACGTCGTCTATGGTGACGGGCAAGGTCGATTGATGTCCCTGACACACCATGCCGAGCGAGTCGCCGACCAGCAAGGTTTCGACACCACACATATCCATCAATGCTGCGAAGCTTGCATCGTAGGCGGTCAGCATTGTGATCTTTTCGCCGCGTTCGCGCAATGCAAACAGCGCTGGCACGGTGATGGCCTTGTTGCGTATGCTTGATTCATTTTCCTGCAGATAGCTCGCCATACTTATTCTCCACGGCTAAAAAATTCACGCTTGCCACGCATGCCTGCAATGCGCGTCAGCAAGAGTGCAAAGTCTTCGTCATTGTCGATAGGGTTCAGATTTTCGGTATTGATGATCAATAAAGGCGCGGCATCGTAATCGTAGAAAAAGCGGCTATAGCTTTCGCACAACCGCTGCATATACGGTTCAGAAATGCCGGCTTCTATCGAGATGCCACGCTTGCGAATACGCTCGATAAGCGTTTCCGGCTCGGCTTGCAGATAGATCACGAGGTCAGGCAAGGGCGCTTGCGGGCGCAAGTGATCGTACAGTTGTTGATACAGCGCCAACTCGTCATCACCTAAAGTCAGGCGCGCAAAAATAGGGTCTTTGTCCAGCAGAAAATCAGACACGATACGTGCGTCAAATAAATCGGGTTGTGCAAGCTCGCGCAATTGATTCATGCGCTGGAACAGGAAAAACATTTGTGTCGGCAGCGCGTACCGGCTGGCATCGCGATAGAATTTTTCCAAGAATGGATTTTCTTCCGGTGACTCCAACAGAGTTTGCGCGCCTAGATGAGCGGCAAGCTTGCTGGCGAGCGTGGTCTTGCCCGCACCGATCGCACCTTCGACGACAACGTATTTGTATTTTTCAAAATCCATAATGGTCTATCTAGCGTTGGATAGCCGCGTTGATGCGGCATGTCGAAATTTCAGATTCATGCGCGGAAAATAAAATAAACCGCGCCCACCAGGCAGAGTGCTGCCCATACATAATCAAGTTTGAACGGTTGGTCCATGAAAATGATTGCGAAAGGAACGAACACCGTGAGTGTAATCGCTTCCTGCATAATTTTCAGTTGGGCCAGACTGAACTGTGTATAGCCGATGCGGTTGGCCGGTACCTGTAACAGGTATTCAAACAGTGCGATGCCCCAGCTGATCAGCGCGGCGATCCACCATGGTTTTGAAGACAGTCCTTTCAAATGACCATACCAGGCGATAGTCATGAAGACATTGGATAAAGTCAGCAAGCCGACGGTTTGGACAATAACGGGAATTTGCATGGCGTCTCAATAGGGTGAGGGCTTGGTCATCGTATTTGAGGTTGTCGCCATGATTTCATGCCCGATTCAAGATTAATTTGATTTAAAGAGAATTTCTTCAAGCAATTTTTTGAATGGCTTGGGTTGCTACACCAGGCACGAATAGATGAGCGGCTCCTAATCCTGGAATCTGGATGAAGGGATCGATCTGTAATAGCGGAATCAAGACGAAGGCACGCGTCGTCATGCGTGGATGCGGTACAGTCAATGTTGGCGTCACAATGATTTGATCGCCGTATAGCAAGACGTCCAGATCCAGTGTACGTGGGGCATTCAGATAAGAGCGCTCACGTCCGAAGTCTTGTTCGAGTTGCAGCAAGGCTTGCAGTAATTCTTCGGCGGATAAACTGGTGCTGATGCGAGCGACAGCATTGACGTAGTCATCGCCATCGGCATCGATGGGGGCAGTACGGAACAAGGCTGATTGTCCCGTCACGCTGCTTGACGGCAGTTTTGCTAACTCAAGCAGCGCATTGCGGACATTGTCCGCTGCGTCACCCAGATTTGAGCCTATGCCTATGCAGGCAACAATCTGCCTGTCTGTCATTCAGTTTTTCCGGCTGCTGCGCCTGCAGGTTTGCGACGACGACGTGGACGTTTCTTCGCTGGGCCTTCATTGGTGGTGGCCGATTTTTTGGTCAACAGTTCTTCGCGCTCCGCACCATCGGCAGCGATGAAAGCCGTCCACCATTCGCCGATCTCGCTATCGATCTCGCCGGATGCGCAACGCAGCAGCAGGAAATCGTAGCCTGCGCGCAGGCGTAAATGTTCAAGTAATTTGTACGGAGTCTTGCCGACGCGTCTGTCGAAGCGTGGTTGCATCGCCCAGATATCGCGCATGTCGGAGGCGATCTTGCGTTGCAATGCGAGCTTGTCGGTTTGTGTATTCAATACATCGTCTGCCGCCAGATGCAAGGCTGGAATCGGATATTCGCCGGCCGCCTGATAAGCGTTCCACTTCTCTACAACCTGATGCCACAGCAGAGATGCAAACAGGAATCCTGGCGAAACTGGTTTACCTTCTCTGACGCGCTCGTCGGTACTCGCCAAAGCGAGGCGCACAAATTTTTCACCCAGCGGTTGTTCCAGTACGACGTCGAGCAAAGGCAGCAAGCCGTGATGCAAACCTTCCTTGCGCAATTGCTGCAGACACGCGAGCGCATGACCGCTCATTAACAGCTTGAGCATTTCATCGAATACCCGTGCTGCCGGTACATTGTTGATCAACGGTGCCATCACCGCGATAGGTGCACGCGTGTCTGGTGCGATCGTGAAATTGAGTCTGGCCGCGAAGCGAACTACGCGCAGCAGTCGTACTGGGTCTTCGCGATAGCGTTCTTCCGGTACGCCGATGATGCGCAGTGTCTTGTTGCGTATATCTGCAATCCCACCGTGATAATCCAGCACTATCTGTGAAGCCGGATCGTAGTACATCGCATTGATGGTGAAGTCGCGTCTTAATGCATCTTCGTGTTGTTCGCCGAAGGTGTTATCGCGCAACACGCGACCGTGTTCATCTTTCGGCGCACCATCAGTAGCAGAGCCGCGGAAGGTGGTGACTTCCAGCAAATCCTGGCCGAACATCACATGCACGATTTGAAAACGCTTGCCGATAATGAAAGCGCGGCGGAACAGGCGTTTGACTTGTTCAGGCGTCGCGTTGGTTGCGATATCGAAATCCTTGGGTTTGACACCGAGCAGCAAATCGCGCACCGCACCACCGACCAGGAAGGCCTTGAATCCTGCATCTTGCAGACTGCTGGTAACGCGGATCGCATTCGATGAAACCAGCTTCGGATCGATGCCGTGTTCTTTCGCAGTCAGTACGACAGGCTGCGTGTGATCGTCTGCTTTTTGTTTGGTGCCGAGAATGCGACGGATAAACTTTTTAATCATTGAATAGCTTGATGATTGGCCAGCCATGCGCTTGAGCGTGCGCAGTCAGCAAGGCGTTGGGGTTGGTGGCAATCGGGTCGGTGACGATGGATAGCAATGGAATATCGTTTTGCGAATCGCTGTAAAAATAACTGCGCGGAAAGTCGCTCAGTTTAAGGCCGCGTGCGGCCAGCCATGCGTTGGTATGCGTGATTTTACCCGCACCGGAGGTCGGTACGCCTAGCAATTTTCCGGTGACTGAACCGTCTTCACCAAATTCCGGTTCGGCAGCGATCAGATGCTCGACGTCGAGCGCACGGGCAATCGGTGCGGTGACGAAGCGATTAGTGGCGGTAACGATCGCAACCAGGTCACCAGCGTCCTGATGTTTTTTTACCAGATTGCGTGCCGCTGGCAGGATGGCCGGTTCGATGACTTCGCGCATGTATGCCAGATGCCAGTCGTCGATTTGTCGGCGTGAAAATTGTGCCAGCGTGCTCAGTGCAAATTCCAGATATTCCACTGGGTCCAGTGTTCCCGCTTTGTACTGCTCATAAAAAGCATTGTTGCGAGCATTGAACGCAACTGGCTCCACAGCACCGGTGCGTGTCAGAAATTCGCCCCATTCATGATCGGAATCGATGGGAAGCAAGGTGTGGTCAAGATCAAAGAGGGCAAGGTTCATGCGTAATATCAGACTATATTCAGGCTAAATTTAAGGCTTGTTGGCAGGCTAATTCAAAAGCGCATTCATTAGCGCGCAAACGGTTAATCATTCCGTTGCAGCAGTTCGCGCAACAAAGGCAATGTAATTGGTCGTTTTGTTTCCAGAGAATATTCATCCAGCGCGTCCAGCATTGCCGATAAAGAGCGCATATCGCGAGCAAAATGATTGAGCAGATAGGGTAACACGCCGGGTGATAACGCCAGACCGCGTGCAGTGGCCGCGTGCGTCAGGGCGGCAATTTTTTCGTCGTCGCTCAAGCCATGCACCTGATAGATCAGGCCCCAGCCTAAGCGCGTGCGCAAATCTTCGCGCACAGCCAATGTTGCCGGTGCAACGTTACCGGCTGCGAGCAGACAGCCGCCTTGTTCGCGGACTTGATTAAAGAGCGCGAATGCAGCGATTTGCGCTTCCGGCGTCAGCTTGTGACTATCGTCTATCAGATAGAGCGTTGTTTTCTGCTGATAGACAAAAGCATCTGTACCGGCATCGCCAGAGATGTAACGGCTGTCATCACACGCCGCCAGCGCGCGTAGCAGGTGGGTTTTCCCGGCACTCGCATCGCCCCACAGATAAACGAAGCGTTCGTCCAGTCCAACCGGGATTCTTTGTTCGAGGCGCTGCAAGAGCTCAAGCAATTCTGCATTGGCGCCGATTACAAACGATGCCAGGGTTTGTGGTTTTTCGGCAGGTAAATCGAGTAACAACTGCCTCATGCTAGCTTTATCATATTGTTATTGTTAAAAAATACAGTTTATTCTGTGGCGGGCTGAATTTGACGGCTTGTTCCCAGCTATTTTCCACTTTGGCAAAGAAAGTCTCATCAAATGCGGGAGGAGCGGGATCGATTTGATAAAATACCGCTTTGCCCGAACGCTTGCTCGAATGCTTTTTTGAATTATAGAGCCTGATTGATCCAGTTTATCCAATTTCAAAAGTGCGGACTTGCCGCGATGACGAATGTTCATTGCGACCCTGATTAAGCTCCTTATAGATGAATGGATACCGGACCGACAGGCTAGCCATCCGGCCACAACTGCTATTTTACTGCCTCTGCTGACTATCACATCATGAGTTCCACTTCCAATATTTCACTTTCCTACCGCGACGCCGGCGTTGATATCGATGCGGGCGATGCTCTGGTCGAAGCGATCAAGCCTTTTGCCAAACGCACGATGCGCGAAGGCGTGATGGGCGGCCTCGGTGGTTTCGGCGCCATGTTCGAAATCAGCAAAAAGTACAAGGAACCTGTTCTGGTCTCCGGTACTGACGGCGTAGGTACCAAGCTGAAGCTGGCATTTGAATTGAATCGTCACGACACAGTCGGTATCGATCTGGTTGCGATGAGCGTCAACGATATTCTGGTACAAGGCGCAGAGCCTTTGTTCTTCCTCGATTACTTCGCTTGCGGCAAGCTCGATGTAGCTATTGCAACGGACGTCATCAAAGGCGTGGCCAAAGGTTGCGAGCAGGCTGGTTGCGCTCTGATCGGTGGCGAAACTGCCGAAATGCCTAGCATGTACCCAGCTGGTGAATACGATCTGGCAGGTTTTGCAGTCGGCGCAGTGGAAAAATCAAAGATTATCGACGGTACCAAGATTACTGCTGGCGATATCGTGCTGGGTCTGGCTTCATCCGGTGCGCACTCCAACGGTTATTCTCTGGTACGCAAGATCATTTCGGTCGCCCAACCTGATTTGAACGCTGATTTTCACGGCCGCAAGTTAGCTGATGTGTTGATGGAACCTACCCGCATTTACGTCAAGCCTTTGCTGGCTTTGATGGACGCGATGGAAGTCAAAGGCATGGTGCATATCACCGGTGGCGGTTTGGTAGAAAACATCCCGCGCGTGTTGCAGCCGCATCTGACTGCAGTGCTCGAAAGCAGTGCATGGGACATGCCGCCATTATTCAAATGGTTGCAAGAACATGGCGGTGTTGCCGATGCCGAAATGCATCGCGTCTTCAACTGCGGTATCGGCATGACGGTCATCGTGGCAAAAGAAAATGCGGAAGCCGCGATTGCGCAATTGAAGGCAGCCGGCGAAACCGTGATGCAGATTGGCGAAATCCGCGCCCGCCAAGAAGGTCAGGCACAAACGATCGTGGTGTAAGTTGGTGTAAAAGTTTGCGAAATTAAAAAGGGCAGCAGATGCGTTTGCATCTGCTGCCCTTTTTGTTTGTCTGTCGCGTTTGTTGATTAGTTGAGACGTGAAGCCCGTTGTAACAACTAATTTACTGAGTACATATCAATGCTGCTTGTCGCTCGCATCATCCTGCGCCAGCGTCTGCAATGGCCCGGGTGGTGTTGTATCGATGCCGAAAACTGGCGGCGGTGCAATGCGCACCGGCTGGCTCTTGCTGGAAACGCTAGACAAGACATTGCTTTGTGCATCAGGTGCGGCATTCCAGACCGGATCGTTGATGCTCTCAAACACAGTTTTCAATTGCTTGCCCCAAGTCTGACGAATCATCTGGAAGTATTGATTGCCTTCGTCGATAGTGACAAAGCGCGTCACGGCCAGGGTATTGTTTTCATAAATCAGCAGATCAAGCGGCAGACCGACCGAGATGTTCGAACGCAAGGTCGAATCCATCGAAATCAATGCACACTTTGCCGCTTCATCCAAAGCTGTAGCAGGAGTGACGACGCGATCTATGATCGGTTTGCCGTACTTGGATTCGCCGATCTGGAAGTAAGTGTTTTCGTCATGCGATTCAATGAAGTTTCCGGCCGAATACATCTGGAACAAGCGGCAGCGTTCGCCCTTGATCTGGCCACCAAAAATCATGCTGACATTGAAGTCGATACCAAATTGTTGCAGTGAATCGGCGTCGCGTTCGCGCACGATGCGGATTGCTTCGCCGACGACCTGCGCAGCTTCATACATTGTGGTCGCGTTCCAGATGCTTTTGCCGCTTGCTGTGACGTGTTCTGCGACGATTTGACGCACTGATTGCGAGATAGATAAATTGCCGGCAGTCATCAAGACCATCATGCGATCACCCGGCGTCTCAAAAACCGTCATTTTTCTAAACGTGCCGATATGATCGACACCGGCATTCGTTCGCGAATCGGAGAGGAAAACCAATCCTGCATCCAGACGCATCGCAACACAATAAGTCATGACAGAGAGAGAAAAAGCAAAACACGAATTTTACAGGAATCACCACACCATTGTTGATGCCGGGGAACAAAACAACGGAGTAGTCATTTACACAAAAAATGCCTGTTTTTGTCCGAACCATAATTAATGATTCGGGAAGGATCAGCGACGTCCATAGGCATTTTATGGTTGCTTGTTCATTGCGACAAGGGCGTCACGTTGACGCGCACATCCAGCGACTCTTCGCCGCCACCGCGTCGCACGCCACTGACCGGTGCAGCAGAATCGTAATCCCGCGCTACCGCCAGGCGACAATGTGCATCGCTTGCATAGCCTGCATGCGTCACATCAATGCTTACCCAGCCGGTGAAATCATCCTCCGCGACCCAGACATCGACCCAGGCATGGCTTTCTGCATGGCCGGTACTGCCCGAATCGATATAGCCGGATACATAACGCGCTGGAATGTTGCGCAGGTGGCAGCAGGCGATAAATAAATGTGCATGATCCTGACATACGCCTTGCCCCAGCAATAGTGCATCGTTGGCAGTTGTCGTTACGCCAGTTGCACCGCTTTGGTACGCGACCGCACCGCAAATGGCTGCTGCGAGTTTTAAAAGGTCGCCGCTTTGATTCCCTTGCAGATTTTGCGCTGCAAAGGCGCGTATCCCATCGCTGGGTTCGGTCAGGCGGGTCGTGACGGTAAACACCAGCGGTGACAATGTGCCGTTTTCGTGCAGACGTCCCAGGAAAAGCGGCATGACCTCGATTTCACCGCTGACCACAATACGTACCTCGTCATGGGTGCCGGTAATGGTCAGCATGTGACACAGATTGCCGTAGGCATCGGTGAAGGCGTGGCGGTTACCCGATGATTCCAGATGCCATGCCACCATGTGTTGATGCATTTCGATACGCGGGGTCAGGCGCAGTTGCTGGATGGTATATGCCAAAGGTGACGTATAGCGGTAGAGCGTTTCGTGACGAATGGCGAGTCGCATCTAAGCCCCCACTGGGACCAGGAAATCGCCACTGACGCGATTGCCCAGTTCAAATATGTTTTCAAGGAATTCGGTCAGGTAATCGTGTAAGCCTTCTTCCAGAACATCCTCAATTCGGGCGAATTTCAGGTCGGCGTGGAGCTTACCTGCAAAGCGCAGCGTATCGCTGGATACATCGTTGCTCACATAACGCAGATTGCGCAAGACTTCCGTCAAACTCGCCAGCAGCGAGCGCGGCATGTCAGCGTTCAGCATCAGCAGATCGGCGACACGTGCCGGCGTGATCGCATCGCGATACACCTTGCGATAGATTTCAAATGCGGAAACCGAGCGCAGGATCGCAGCCCAGTAATAAAAATCGCGTTGATTTTCATTGCCGAGTTTTTCGCCTGATTGCATGGCGGCGCTGGCGCCGTGAAACTTCACGTCGAGTATGCGCGCTGTATTGTCGGCGCGCTCAAGGAAGGTACCAAGCCGAATGAAATACAGCGCTTCGTCCGACAGCATGGTGCCAAAGGTCACGCCGCGCGACAGATGCGAGCGATGCTTGACCCATTCAAAAAACTGACTTGGATCTTGCTGGAATTCACTTTCGCGCAGTTGGTTCGGCAATTCCAGCCATGTGGTGTTATGGGTTTCCCATACTTCTGTCGTCAAGGTGCCGCGTACTGCGCGCGCATTTTCGCGTGCGGCGCGCAAGTAGGATGAGATCGACGCCGGATGCGAGGTGTCGCTCACCATGAAGTTCAGCACATCCTTCGGTGTCAGCTTGGCGTATTTTTCATCAAACGCTTCCTGCAACTCGGAAATACCTAGCGTGGCGCGCCAGCTTTGTTCGGCTGCGCGGGCGGATTGCGGTAGTAGCGCTGTCTGTACATTGACGTCCAGCATGCGCGCGGTATTTTCGGCACGTTCCGTGTAACGCGCCATCCAGAACAGGTGATCGGCGGTGCGGCTCAGCATCTTAGTTCTCCAGTATCCATGTGTCTTTGGTGCCGCCGCCTTGTGACGAATTCACTACCAGCGAACCTTCTTTGAGCGCGACGCGCGTCAGGCCGCCCGGCACCATAGAGATGGTTTTGCCTGATAGTACAAAAGGTCGCAAATCGATATGGCGCGGCGCGATACCTGAGTCAACAAAAGTAGGGCAGGCCGACAGTGCCAGCGTCGGTTGCGCAATATAACCATCGGGACGTGCAATGATGCGCTGACGGAAATCCTCGATCTCTGCCTTGCTGGAAGCAGGGCCGACCAGCATGCCGTAACCGCCGGCACCATGTACTTCCTTGACGACCAGCTTCTCCAGATTGGCCAGCACGTATGACAACTCATCCTTTTTGCGACACTGAAAAGTCGGGACGTTATTCAGGATAGGTTCTTCCGACAGGTAGAAACGAATCATGTCGGGTACGAATGGATATATCGATTTATCGTCGGCGACGCCGGTGCCGATGGCATTTGCCAAGGTGACCCGGCCGGCGCGATAGACAGATAACAATCCGGGTACGCCCAAGGTAGAGTCGGCGCGGAAGGCGAGCGGGTCCATATAATCATCGTCGATGCGGCGATAGATCACATCGACCCGCTTGGGGCCGCGTGTAGTGCGCATGTAGACCGCATTGTCGTTGACGAACAGATCCTGGCCTTCGACCAGTTCCACCCCCATTTGCTGCGCCAGGAAGGCGTGTTCGAAGTAGGCCGAGTTGTACATGCCGGGTGTCATCACGACCACGGTCGGATCGCTGACGCCTATCGGCGCGACCGAGCGCAGATTATCGAGCAACATGTCTGGATAGTGTTCGACTGGGGCGATCTGGTGGCGCGCGAACAATTCGGGGAACAGTCGCATCATCATCTTGCGGTCTTCCAGCATGTAAGACACGCCTGACGGCACACGTAAATTATCCTCAAGTACGTAAAACTCGCCTTGTCCGGCACGTACGATATCGACGCCGGCGATGTGCGCATAGATATCCGATGCCACCGAAATTCCCTGCATTTCGGGACGGTACTGCGCGTTGCGGAATATCTGTTCCGGCGGGATTATGCCGGCCTTGACGATGTTCTGATCGTGATAAATATCGTGGATGAACATGTTCAGCGTGCGTACACGCTGCACCAGTCCGGCTTCCATATGCGCCCATTCCTTGGCGGTAATCATGCGCGGGATGATGTCGAATGGAATCACGCGTTCGGTGCCGGCTTCGTTGCCATACACGGCAAACGTAATACCTACACGGCGGAAAATCAGATCAGCTTCGGCACGTTTGCGTGCAATGGTAGCGTCCGACTGGGTGGCTAGCCATGCTTCGAATTCCAGGTAGTGGTCGCGAACATTCTTCGCGCCATCTGTATACATCTCGTCGAAAAAATTGGGCATCGTCTGGCCTGTCCTTGCGCTCTATCATTGTTTTCAGGGGAGATGCTACCTCAACCCTATCAAGAAATATGCCAGACCGCCAGCACTAAACGTTCAGGGCTTGCGCAAATTCATGATCATGGCTTCGGTTCTATGGCCGGGTGGTGGCGTCAAAAGGCTGACGATGACGATAGCCAGCATGCCAGCCGGAACACCGAAGACTCCTGCCGAAATCGGGGCGATATGGAACCATTGTGCGGCGGGTGAACCGCCCAGCGTTGGATGTGTGTGCAGCATGTAGAACGCACACACGCCAAAGCCGATCAACATGCCGGCGATGGCGCCTTCCTGATTCGCGCGTTTCCAGATTGCTCCTAGTGCAAGCGCTGGAAATAATGCAGATGCCGCCAGAGAGAAGGCCGCACCTACCAGCGACAGGATATCGCCGGGTTTGAGCGATGCGATATACGCAGCAATCAGCGCCACCATCAATAACAAGAGTTTGGAAACCGTGACGCGCTTCTGCGTCGTCGCAGTTGGATCTACAGTCTTGTAATACACATCATGCGACAGTGCATTCGAAATAGTCAGCAACAAGCCATCGGCGGTCGACAATGCCGCCGCCAAACCGCCGGCTGCAATCAAGCCAGAGATAACGTAAGGCAGGCCGGCAATCTCCGGCGTCGCCAGTACGACGATGTCGACGTCCATCACTATCTCTGCTAATTGCACGATGCCGTCGCGATTGACGTCATTGATGGCAACCAGCGGATGTATCTTGTCGATATTGGCCCAGTAAGAAACCCACTCCGGCAATTTTGAAAAATCGCTACCCACCAGCGACGTGTAAATATCGTATTTGACCAGTACTGCCAGCGCCGGAATCGTGATGTACAGCGCCATGACGAAAAAGATGGTCCAGAACACCGAGTCACGCGCTTCCTTGACGGATGGTGTGGTGTAGTAGCGCACCAGCACGTGCGGCAACGCGGCTGTGCCAAGCATCAAACAGAACACCAGTGCCATAAAATTGTTGCGCTTGATATCCGAGGCTGCCTCATCCTCGCCGGGAAACGGTTCGGTATGTTGTGTCGGCGGCTTTGCCCGTTCGCGATTGACGGCGCGCTCTTCTATCCATTTGCGTTCGGCTTCTTCGGCATCTTTGGGATAAGTAGCGAGTTCGCGTCCGGTTTGCTTGATGTCCAGCAGCGGCGCATTGCCAAGTTTCAATGCCTCCAGATTGTGCTGGATCTCGGCTCTGCCGTTTTCCCACGATTCCGGCAGCATCTTCAGCTTTTCATCCAAATCATCGGCATATAGATTGAAGATGGCCCGCACTTCTTTTTCTTTTGGATCGTCGATCAAGACTTTTTCACGCTCGCTTAATTGCGCAATTGCCGAGCCGTACGCGATCGGAGGAACCGGGATATTCGTATGTTTCATCGACAGCCATACCACTGGGATCATGTAGGCGATGATCAGAATGATGTATTGCGCGACTTGCGTCCACGTCACGGCACGCATACCACCGAGGAAGGAACAGACCAGGATGCTGGCCAGCCCGAGAAAAATACCGACTGAAAAATCGACACCGGTAAAACGCGAGGTGATCAGGCCGACGCCATAAATTTGTGCGACGACGTAAGTGAAAGATACGATGATGGTGGCGATGACTGCGATGATGCGCACGACGTTATCGCTGTACTTGCCGGTGTAACGCGCGCTCAGGTAATCGGGAATCGTGTATTGGCCGAACTTGCGCAGATAAGGGGCAATCAGCAAAGCCAGTAGTACGAAGCCGCCGGTCCAGCCCATCAGATAAGCGAGTCCGTCGAACCCCCATAAATACAAGCCGCCTGCCAGGCTGATGAAACTCGCGGCAGAAATCCAGTCCGCTGCAGTTGCCATGCCATTGAAGAAGGCCGGTACACGGCGTCCCGCGACGTAGTACTCCAGCATGTTCGATGTGCGACTGATGACGCCGATGATCGCGTACATCACGATCGTGCAAAACATGAAGACGTAACCTATCCATACGCGTGGAAAACCTTCGTGTTCGAGGATGGCCAGAGAGAAAAGGAATAGCACAAAGCCGATCGTGAATAGCACGTAGTAACGCATCAGCCGACGGAAGAATGATTTAGTGTTCATGGCCGCTATCATTGTGCCGGCGCTGGTCATGCAGGTAACGCTGGTCGAGTTTATGCATGCGCACTGCGTAAATGGCGATGATCGCGACATAGATCAGGATGCTGCCTTGCGCGGCCATGAAGAAAGAAATTGGCCAGCCGAGCAAGGTATAAGTGGACAAGGGGCGCGCAAAGAAGATCGCTGTGAAGGTAACCGAGAACCAGACCAGCAACAGCCACAATGTCAGGCGGCGGGTACTTTGCCAATACGTGCGGGCGGTGTCGGATTCCTGTTGTTCTATTTTTTTCGACATATCAAGTACTGTAGTCAAGCGGGACAATATTCGGTTCCAGACGCAGCGTGACGCGCACCAGGCATCCAGGCGATTTCTGGCCCTTGCAGTGCGGATTGTTCAGGATGTCGATTTCTGCATCATGTTGCTGCGCGATTTCACGTACGATTGCCAAACCTAATCCGCTGCCCTCAACATTGCTGCCGAGGATACGATAAAAGCGTTCGAAGATATGTTCACGTTCATGCGGTGCGATACCGGGACCGTTGTCTTCGATTTCCAGAAACGCCAGTTTGTTTTTTTCATCCGCACGCACGCGTACCGTCGCATTGCCGTCTGCCGGGGTGTAATTGAGTGCGTTATCGATCAGATTGTTTAGCAGCTCGTGCAGCATGATGGGATCACCCTTGATCAACACAGGATAATCCGGCTGCTCAAAACCGAGGTCTATTTTCTTGTTGAGCGATATCTGCACCCAATTCTGCAAGGTGTCGCGCGCCAGTTCGGATAGTTCCAGTAACTGCATCGGTTTGGTTGACGGCGTTTGATTTTCCGCGCGTGCCAACGCCAGCAACTGATTGACCATGCGCGTCGCTGATTTGGAACTTTTCGCAAGCTGTTCCAGCGACTTGTGAATTTCTGCCTGATCGGTTTGGCGCAATGCGAGTTCGGATTGCATGCGCATGCCGGCCAGCGGGGTTTTCATCTGATGTGCTGCATCGGCAATGAAGCGCTTTTGTATATTGATACTCTGCGACAGGCGCTCCAGCATGTCATTCAGCGAGCCGACCAGGGGCAGGATCTCTTCCGGAACATAGCCCGAGTCAATAGGACTTAAATCGTCGGGGCGGCGTGCACGTATGCGTTGCTGCAGTTCGGCCAACGGCCGCAAGCCGCGCGTCAATGCAAACCACACAAGTATCAGTGCCATCGGCAGAATAATGAATTCGGGCACGATCACGCCCTTGATGATCTGATTGACCAGTTGCGAGCGCTTCTCCAGCGTTTCGCCAATTTGAACCAGGGCCAGGCGCGGTTCTATGCTCAACTGTGGCGCGACCTGCGTCTTGTGCAGATCGACATAGATGTAAGCGATGCGTACTTCGGTATTGCGGACAAAATCGTAACGAAATTTCGTCGCCCAAGGCTGCGGTGGGTCTTCATTCGTCGGCAAGGGCATTTCCGGATCACCTTCGACCATGATGCCGCGCGAATCGAGAATTTGATAATAGACATTGTCGACATTGTCGGCATGCAGGATATCGGTCGCTGGGCCGGTCAGGCGCGTGATGACTTTGCCGTTTACTTCCTTGACTTGCTGTGCGACGACGGTGACCTTGTCTTCCAGCGCACGATCAAAAGGTTCGTTGGCAATCGACTTGGCGACGAGGTAGGTGATGGCAATACTGAGTGGCCACAGTAATAAAAGCGGCACCAGCATCCAGTCGAGAATTTCACCGAATAAAGAGCGCTGGGTGCGCTCTTCCGCTTGTTCGCCACCTTCATTGGCTGCATTCGATGCGTTCACATCGACGGCGGGCGGATTCAGTCGGTGTGCGTCAGGCATTGCAGCGTCAGTGTGATGGCGTGACGGTGTTCGGTGCTGCGTTAGGGGCGGCAGGTTCGGCAAATTTTTCGAGACAGTAACCGAGACCGCGGACCGTAGCGATGCGCAGCCCGCCGATTTCTATCTTTTTACGCAGGCGATGTACATACACTTCAATCGCATTATTGCTGACTTCTTCGCTCCATTCGCACAGATGATCAACTAGTTGCTCTTTGGATACTAGGCGGCCACTGCGTTGCAAAAGCACTTCCAGCAAACCAAGTTCGCGCGCCGATAAATCCAGCATCTGCTCATTAATGTAAGCGATGCGGCCGACTTGATCGTAAGACAGCGGACCGTGCTTGATCACGGTAGGGCCACCGCCGGCACCGCGTCGCGTCAGCGCGCGCACGCGTGCTTCGAGTTCGGACAGAGCAAACGGTTTTGCCATGAAATCGTCTGCACCCAGATCCAGCCCCTTGACGCGCTGCTCTATCGAATCGCCGGCTGTCAGAATCAAGACCGGCAAATGCGAATTGCGCGCGCGCAGGCGTTGCAAGACCTCCAGCCCGGACATCTTTGGCAGTCCCAGATCGAGTATCAGTAAATCAAAGTCTTGAGTAGACAAGGCCGAGTCCGCCTCCAAACCATTTTTAACGCAATCAGTGACATAACCGGATTGGCGCAAGGATCGCGTCAAGCCATCGGCCAGCACACTGTCGTCTTCGGCAAGCAAAATTCGCATAGGGGAGGGAGTGAGAAAGTTGGTTTGTAGTCTATTGGGTTTCGTCTGCAGCGGCAAGACAAGTGTTGATGCCTTGTGCTGCTTGTCATCCGTAGCCGTTACTGCGGCAGACGTTTTTTGTTCATGATGACAGATTAATGGAAGGGAGTTTGATGGCTTGCTGCGATAGCGCGTCTGCCATGTCATTTTTCCTGCGTGGAATCCAGATAAAGGTGACGTTTTTCAATTGCGCGATCAATTGCCGGGCGCGTGTTCTATGGCTGGCCAGTATGGGCGCACCGGCTGCCTTGGTTTGCACGTCGTCCAGTACCACGCGGCTGTCGCCATAGACGATCAGCTTGTTCGCACACGCATCGACTGCCGCCCGCAGAACGGCCAGCAGCGCTAGATATTCCGCTTCGCTACTATCGCCCTGGCCGGCCGAGGAGCTGATGCTTGCTACCAAGCCCCCCTCCGGATTTTTAAGCAGACCGCCTATCCCCATTTTCCCTGGGTTCGGATGGCTTGCACCATCAAACCACGCGAGCCAGGTACTTGGGTCTGGCGCCGTCGCCGCGGCTATGCGGACGGCTAGCTTAGCCTGTTTACGTGCGGCGATTTTTGACGCCGCATCGATAGCTTGTTGGCGGCGCCGCTTGATCAAAATATCAAGTGATTGGTCGCCAGCGACTTTTTTCATGACCTTCTTTAACCCGTGCTCTTCTAATATCCCGAGTTGCTTTGCCATGCGGCGACCGCTGACGCGCTCCTTTTTATAGGCGACTTCAATTAAATCGGCGTATGTGGGCATGTGGGAAGTCGCTGGGTGGGCCGGATGGTTCGCATAATGAGCCGGATTTTACGTGGATTTTCAGAGTGAGGCTGCCGGTGGTTAAAGTCTCCAAGGTTGCTTTTTTAGCTACTCACTAGAAAATATTCAGAAGGCGCTTGCACAAAGCACTGTTTTTTTATACAGTACGGTTTCTGCAAGCAAAAATCGCTTGCAAGCCATTTTGTTTCAATACCCAACCGTCGAAAGAATCCTCATGGACGATAAAAAAACAGCACCGAGCTCGGACAAAAGCAAGGCACTTGCCGCTGCCTTGGCGCAAATCGAAAAGCAATTCGGTAAAGGCTCGGTCATGCGCATGGAAGACGGCGCCGTCGTCGAAGAGGTGCAAGTTGTGTCCACCGGCTCGCTCGGTCTGGATATTGCACTGGGCGTCGGCGGTTTGCCACGCGGCCGTGTTGTAGAAATCTACGGTCCTGAATCATCGGGTAAAACCACATTGACGCTGCAAACCATTGCAGAAATGCAAAAACTGGGCGGCACCTGCGCTTTCATCGATGCGGAACATGCGCTCGATGTAACTTACGCACAAAAGCTCGGCATCAATTTGTCCGAATTACTGATTTCGCAACCCGATACCGGCGAACAAGCGTTGGAAATCTGCGATGCGCTGGTCCGCTCCGGCGCTGTCGATCTGATCGTCATCGATTCGGTCGCTGCATTGACGCCACGTGCCGAGATCGAAGGCGATATGGGTGACTCATTGCCAGGTTTGCAAGCACGTTTGATGTCGCAAGCCTTGCGCAAGCTGACCGGCAGCATCAACCGTACCAACACACTGGTGATTTTCATTAACCAGATTCGTATGAAAATCGGCGTGATGTTCGGTAATCCGGAAACTACCACTGGTGGTAATGCGTTGAAATTTTACGCATCCGTGCGTCTCGACATCCGTCGCACCGGTTCCATCAAATCCGGTGATGAAGTCATCGGTAACGAAACCAAGGTCAAAGTTGTCAAGAACAAGATCGCTCCGCCATTCCGCGAAGCGCATTTTGATATTTTGTACGGCGCAGGTACATCGCGCGAAGGCGAAATTCTGGATCTGGGCTCGGATGCCAAGATCGTCGAAAAAGCCGGTGCCTGGTACAGCTATAACGGCGAACGTATCGGCCAGGGCAAAGACAATGCACGCAACTATTTGAAGGAACGTCCGGATCTGGCACGTGAAATCGAAAATAAGGTGCGCGTTGCTTTAGGTGTACCTGAGCTCGAAGCCATCAAGTCGGACGAGCCGGCTGCGAAGAAAGCTTCTTCCAAGAAAATTGAAGAAGCCAAAGAACTGAAAGAAGTTGAATAAGCAGATTGCTTGGCCGATAGCATTTGATACTCGCGATCTTATTTAGCGACTCTAAAACAAGCGCCCGCGCGGAAAGACTCATATGGCAAAACTGCAAGTGAGTCTGAAAGCCCGGGCGCTTCGTTATTTGTCGGGACGCGAACACAGCCGTCAGGAATTGGCGCGCAAGCTGGCGCGTTACGCGCAAGAGGGTGATGACATCGAGGCCTTGCTCGATACGCTGACCGAGGCTAATTTCATGTCAGAAACACGTTTCTCGGAATCATTGGTCAATCGCCGCGCCGCGCGTTTTGGCAATAGTCGAATTTTGTCTGAACTGAAGAGCCACAATATTGATCCCGATTCACTGACTGAAATCAAGGCGGGATTAGTACAAGATGAGGTTGCTAGGGCGCGTGAAGTCTGGCTGCGAAAATTTGGGACGGTAGCAACCGATGCAAATGGACGCGCGAAGCAGATGCGTTTCTTGCTGCAGCGTGGATTTTCTCATCGTGCGATACAAGCGGCGATGCGGGTTAGAGAAGAAAACGAAGTAGACGAGTAGGGTGATTTAGCCTTCATCGTTGTTTAGTAAATTACGAACAAAAGTACAGTATCAAAAAACATGGGGCCTATGCACAAACTAATGCGCATAGGCCCCCAGTCATGAATAACTCATGAATGATTCCTGAGTTATTCATAAGTTATTTATTAATCAGTGATCCATCAATGCCTTGACGTGAATGGCAGTGGCAGAAGCCAAACCTTCCAAGCTGTAACCACCTTCAAGTATGGAAACCACGCGGCCTTCGCAGGTTTCATCGGCAATTTTAATCAATTCGCGCGTTACCCAATCGAAGTCATCGTCTTGCAGATTCAAACCAGCCAGCGGATCGAGATGATGCGCATCGAAGCCGGCAGAAATGATCAAGAGTTCAGGATTGAATGCGCGAATTGCCGGCAACATTTTTGCTGCAATCTGTTCGCGAAACATGGCTGAATCGCAGCCGCGTGGCAGCGGCACATTCACGATATTGTGCGACACGCCGGTTTCTGCTTCAGAGCCGGTACCTGGATAAAAATGCGATTGATGGCTGGATGCATAAAACAGTTCGGGTCTGTCGTAAAACGCCGCTTGCGTGCCATTACCGTGATGAACGTCGAAATCGACGACGGCGACGCGTTCCAGTTTGTGCACGTCATACGCATAAGCTGCGGCAATCGCTGCCTGGTTATAAATGCAAAAACCCATCGCCTTGTTCGGTTCTGCATGGTGGCCGCAAGGGCGGGTTGCGCAAAAAACATTGTGCGCTTCCTTGTCCATCACTGCATCGACGCCTGCGCAGGCTGCGCCGACACAGCGCATGACCGCTTCCAGCGAGCCTGGCGACATGACGGTATCGCCACCGTCGAGCGGCATAGTGCCGCGATGCGGCGAGGCATCTTCCACATCAGTCACAAAATCTTCGGTGTGGATCATCAACACTTGTTCGCGTGTGCCCATAGGCGCTTCACGCCATTCTGCGCCATCGAATTCAGGTGTGCGCAACACGCGCAACACCGCTTTCAAACGTTCTGGGGATTCCGGATGGCCGGCGCCCGGTTTGTGTTCCAGACAGGCGTCGTGTGTATAAATCAGAGTTGTCATGACAATTGTCGATGCCGAAAACAATCCGGCATCTGCTCCATTTCTAAAAGGCGGTTGGAGGGGGCAACGCGGGCGGCCCGGCAAGTGAATCCTTTCCATTATAAGTGGCGACAGCGGCAGTTGGCGAATGTTGGAATACATGCTTGAAAAAGCAGCGCCGGTATCAACAGGTCTTTCAGCATTGCTTGGTTGTTCAGTACTGGTAACGTGATTTATTTGAATTAAACATGTTGTAGTACTTGCTGGCAGGCGCAGTCGATGGAAATTGAATTCTTTTTCGATGCGAACCTAATTGTTGCTGGTGGCGGGTGTGAATCGGCGACAATTCTGGCTAATCCGGAGCAAACGCATAGTTTCCATGACGAAAGCAGATATCATCTGATTTCAGGAAGAAGATGCTTTTAGCCATCGAGTAATTGAGCTTCACCTGCAAAAAATTTCTGTTTCCAACGTCGCTTGATCAGGTCGTTAACCTTACACGTCTATGACGCCAGCTCTCGTTCTTCAGTTTGCATTCAAAACCGATACGGGATTGGTGCGTTCGCATAACGAAGATGCGATTGAACTGAACGCAGATTTTAAAATCGCGGTACTTGCAGATGGCATGGGCGGCTACAACGCCGGTGAAGTCGCTAGCGGTATTGCTACCAGCGTGTTTGCCGCAACGCTGGAGCAGCGTTTGCAGCAGCAAGCCGAAAAGCGGCACGCACCGGGCAGTAAGTTTCTGCAAGGCCTGATGAAGGACTCAGTGTGCTCGGCGAATGCCAAGATTCTGGAAGCGGCCCGCCGTCAGCCGCAATTCAGCGGCATGGGGACCACGCTGGTTGCCGCTTTATTCCAACACAATCGTATTGTCCTTGCACACATAGGTGATTCGCGCGCCTATCGCTTCCGCCAAGGTGTGCTCGCGCAACTGACGCATGATCATTCCCAGTTGCAGGAGCAGATCGATGCCGGCCTGGTCAGTCCGGAATGGGCGCGTTTTGCGCCGAACAAAAACCTGATCACGCGCGCGCTGGGCGTGGCGGCAAGTCTCGACGTAGAGACAGGTGTGCATCTGATTGAAACGGATGATCTTTACCTGCTCTGTTCGGATGGCTTGTCGGACATGCTGTCAAATGAACAGATGGTTTCCCTGATCAACAGCAATCGTGCCGATCTTGATTTATCATGCGCAGCCTTGGTAGAAGCGGCAAACAACAACGGCGGGCGCGATAATATTTCAGTCATCTTGATAAAGGTGCAATCAAGCCCCCCAGCTGAGCATGGCTTGCTGCATCGCTTGAGCACATGGCTGCAACGATTCATTCCCGCGTCCGTATAGATGGTCTGGCATGCATCTTGTATATCATTGAAATGACTGCTTGTTTTTCGGTTTGAAATTACTGGCATGGCGCAAGCGGTCAAGCTATGGATCTGCGTATGCTCATCCATGACCCCAAGACGTAAAAAGGAAGTTGAAGATATAAATGGCCACGATTATTTTGGCAAAAGACGGTATTGCATTGCAAGAGCTCCCGCTCCTGAAAACACGCATCACCATAGGACGACGAACCTACAACGATATCGTCATTGACGCGCCCGGCATCAGTGCCGAACACGCAGTTATCACCACCACGCCAACCGAGTCCACTTTTGAAGATCTGGGCAGCACCAATGGCAGTCGCTTGAATGGCCGGCCGGTGACCAGACATGTGCTGCAACGCCGCGACGTGATCGAACTCGCCACGCACACGATTCAATACTGCGCGAATGAGAGCGTGTATGAAGTGGTAGCAGGTCCGTTGTTCACGACCGCTACGATTCACAATCAACGCACCGATCAATTAACCGGCGATCCGGCACAAACTGATTCAGCATTTGAAGCGCGGCCTTCATCACCTGCAATCATCAAGGTATTGAATGGCGCAGGCAAAGGGAATGAAATTCCGCTGACGAAAGCGCTGACGACAATAGGTCGACCAGGTGTGCAAGTTGCTGTATTAACAAGCGCACCAAATGGACATAGCCTGACCCATGTGGAAGGCGAGGTTTATCCGATTGTAAATGGCGTGAATATAGGGTTGAAGACGCAGGTATTAAAAGCTGGGGATGTGATTCATTTGTCCGGGACCGAGATGATGTTCTTGTGTTAATTCGATTTTTCGTTCTTTTTTGAATCGACAAAATACGGCGCAAGCAGTCAATATATTCCGCTGAATGTGACAAAAATTGGCGTTGAATAACCAAAATTGTTACTTTTTGTTTAGTTTCCTTTTGGAATATTCCTGATTTGTGGCTTTTTAAGCTGGCACAAGGATTGCTCAATGGTAATCGTGGCAGAAACCTGCCCTCTACCCAAACAGGAGAAACAAATGAAATCGATGAAAATTATCAAGAAGGCACAAGCAGGTTTTACGCTGATCGAATTGATGATCGTTGTGGCGATTATTGGTATTTTGGCTGCTGTAGCTTTGCCTGCTTATCAAGATTATACAGTTAGAGCAAAAGTACAAGAGGCTGTGAGTTTGTCGTCACCAGCACGGACTGCTATCGGTATGGCCTGCAGTGAACAAAGCCTTATTGCGGCTGGCAATGCCGATCTGAATACATCATTGGGTCTCCCAGCTAGCACAGCGATTAGCGGTACTTATACAAAGTCAGTGTTAGTTGCTAATTCAGATGCAAGTAATGCAACAGTGACAATTGCGATGAATCCAATCGGCTCGGCAATAACTGATGGGCAAACCATTATTTATAACGGCGCTTGTTCAGATTCGGGATTGCGATGGAGTATTGCTACTACAAGTACTGTCCCAGCTAAATTTCTGCCAAAAACCTAATTAGTCATTAACTATCTGATACTAGTTTAGTAGTTCAACTGACCTAGATAGATGATGCGCAAAAGCACCCCGAGAGGGTGCTTTTTTTGTGGAGATTCTATTTTGAACTTGAAGTGAACCAATATGGCATCTATCCGACCTGTAATGAAGCCTTTTTGGCTGATATTTTTGGCTGGTGCACTAGCGCTAGGATGGTTATTGCCGACGCATTATCGGCCATGGCTCGCATTTCATACGGATACGTGGTTTGCATTGATTTTTTCCATAGCATCGCTTGCCGTGATCTCGAGCGTGCGTGGTCCCACGATGTGGCACCGAATAACGATATTGGCCGCATTGTTGCCATGCATAGTATGGATTCAATATGCGTTTGGCATTTTGCCGATGATAGGCAACGCTTGGATTTCCACAGCCTATTTACTGGGTTTTTTATTGGCTTTGCTGACAGGCGCGCGCTGGGAAGCGCGCAATCCTGGTCAGTTCCTTGATGCTCTTTTTCTTGCAATAGGTGTAGCTGCCTTGTTGTCTGTGGGTTTGCAATTGCACACCTGGCTAGGACTAGACGGATTAGGACTGTGGTCTATGGGTGGGGGGGCTACCAGACCTCATGCCAATTTCGGTCAGCCGAATCAATTGGGCACTTTTTTATTATGGGGTTTGCTGGCAGTAGCATGGGGCTGGCTGCATAAACGTATCGGCGTCTGGCCTGCCTTGTTGATGTCGACTTACTTGTTGTTTGGGATTGCATTGACGGCATCGCGTACTGCCTGGATAGGTGTCTTCTTGTTGGTGTCTATTAGCTGGTTTTGGCGTGACCTTTGGAGTGACTCTAGGCCGCCATGGATCGTTAGCGGTTTAGGCCTTTATTTTGTAGTTTGCGTTGCGCTTTTGGTCTGGTTGCAATATAGCTCTCATATGCAGGGAGGAGGTGCGCAGGCAGATATCGCTGATGTAGCCCGAATGAATGGCGGAACGCGGCAATTGGCATGGGCCGCATTCGCCGATGCCTTGTCGCAACAGTTCTGGTTTGGATTTGGATGGAATCAGAGTGGATTGGCGCAGATGATTGTGGCTACTGATCACCCACCAGTAGGTAGTTATTTTTCATACTCGCACAATCTGTTTTTTGATCTGTTTTTGTGGTGCGGTATTCCCTTGGGACTAGTGATCTCGGTTGCAATATTTCGGTGGTTCTGGGAGATATTTCGCGCTGTTCGGACAGCAGAAAATGCAGTATTGTTTCTTTTTCTGCTTATCGTCGCCAATCATGCAATGCTTGAGCTACCGCTGTACTTTGCCTACTTCCTGCTTCCTGTGGGAATGATTATGGGCGTGTTGAATGTGCGTTTGGGAGCCCCCCCCGTTGTTTATACAAGTCGATGGTTTTTCTTTGCTATCTGGTTGACTGGCACTGTACTTTTAGCATTGATCATTCGGGATTATTCACGGGTTGAAAACAGTTATCGCATACTGCGCATGGAGTGGGATAACTTCACGATGTCGCAACCACATGGGCCGCCAGATGTATTGCTGCTGACGCAGTGGCAAGACTATATGCGTTATGCACGGTTTGAGCCTAGGGTCGGCCTTACAAATGAAGAACTGGACTGGATGCGTAACGTGACCGGCTTGTATCCAAATATGATTTTCTTCAACAAGATTGCAACAGCAATGGCCCTGAATCAACGTCCTGATGAAGCTAAATTGTGGTTGAAAAGACTATGCAAACTGGCACCCGAAGGCCAATGTCGTTTGGTACAAGAAGATTGGGCGAGACAATCTCTCAAGAGTCCAGAAATAGCTGCTATTCCCTGGCCGATTGAGGCTGGGAAATAAGCTGATAATTTGAAAGTGGCTTTGTACAATGCATTCGCCAATAGAAAACACCGTCATTGGGTCTTTTCTATTGTATTCAGTATGTAAGCACTATTCCATCGTGCTTTGCAAGATTATGTGGCGGCTGTCCAATCTCCCGATTTCCCACCATGCTTCTCCAACACTTTGATATCCATCATCGTCATCCCCCTATCCACCGCCTTGCACATATCGTAAATCGTCAGCAATCCGATTTGCACTGCGGTCAGCGCTTCCATCTCGACTCCGGTTTTACCAAACGTTTCTACCTGAGCAGTACAGCTGATGCTGGATTGCGCACTGTTCACAGAAAAATCTACCGTGACGCGTGTCAGTGCTAGCGGATGGCACAGCGGTATCAAATCGCTGGTGCGTTTGGCGCCCATGATGGCGGCGATGCGGGCGATCCCTAGTACGTCGCCTTTTTTTGCTGTGCCGGATTCTATGATGGCCAGCGTTTCCGGTTTCATGCGGATGATGCCGCTGGAGATGGCGATGCGGTGGGTTTCTTTTTTGCTGCCGACATCGACCATGTGCGCCTGGCCGGTGGCGTCGAAATGTGTCAGGCCATCGTTGGCAGCGGTGTTTTTGTCTTGGTCTGTGTGTGAAGTCATGATGGCAGGAAAGCAGTGGCGGCTGGTAGAGTGGAACGATTGTAATGAGCGGGTATCATAGCATCGTGAAACTAAAATCCATTTTCCAAACTGCTAATTTTATGCGGCGATTGCCTGCGCGCCCCGCAGTATTGGCGACCTTGTTGCTCGCTTGCGCCTTGTCGCCTGCGATTGCGCCGTTGCCTGCCGTCGCGCAAACCTTGCCCAGCCTTGGCGATACGGAACGGGAAGAATTGTCGCCGTTGATGGAGCGCAAGTTGGGTGAGCGCATCATGCGCGAGATTCGGCGCAACCGTGACTATCTGGATGATGAGCCCTTGCAGGAATATTTAGAGAATTTGGGTAATAGTTTGCTTGCGGTGCGGCCGGAGGCACGTGGTGAAACGCAGTACGATTTTTTCTTTTTTGCGGTGCGCGATCCGATGCTGAATGCGTTTGCTTTGCCGGGCGGTTTTATCGGCGTGCATTCGGCTTTGATATTGGCAGCACAAAACGAATCCGAGCTGGCGTCGGTGATGGCGCATGAAATTGGCCACGTTGCGCAGCGCCATATCGCGCGCATGCTGGGCAAGCAAAAACAGGATATGTTGATTCCCTTGTCGGCCATCGTATTAGGCGCTTTAACAGCGATCTCCAGTCCTGATGCCGGCATGGCAATGATGATGGGTGGCCAGGGACTTGCAATGCAGCGACAGCTCAACTTCAGTCGCGATGCCGAGCGCGAGGCGGATCGGGTCGGGCTGGACATCATGCGCGAAGCGGGTTTTGAGACTTCCGGCATGATCAATTTTTTCGGCCGCTTGCAGCAAGCCAGTCGTAACTACACCGATAGCACGCCGCCGTATTTGCGTTCGCATCCTATGACAACGGAACGGATTGCCGATATAGAGGCACGCACACGCGATCTGCGTTACCGCCAGCATGCAGATAGCCTGGATTTTGCGTTGATTAAGGCAAGGGTAAAAGTCTTGCAAGATTCATCGCCGCAAGGATTGATCGATGCGGCTAGCGCTTTTGAGCGGCAATTGCAGCAGAAATCCCGTCCATCGATGATTGCCGGTAAATATGGTCTAGCTTATATCGCATTGAAGCAAGGCCAAACCAGCAAGGCGCACAGCATGCTGGACGATGCGCGCACGGCGCTGAAGAATGGGGCGCCAGCAGCTAGAAACGTTGTGCTGAGCAGTCTGGCAATTGATATCAAGCTGGCCGCGCATCAAACGAAAGAAGCGCTGGATGAGGCGGATCTTGCACGCAACCAGTTTCCCTTGTCGCGCGGCATTGCACATCAATATGCAGATGCACTTTATACGGCCGGACGGTATGAAGATGCAGTGACCTTCTTGCGCGATCAGACGCAACTTTATCGCAGTGAACCGAAACTCTATGACCGCTTGGCCAAGACCTATGCGGCATTAAACAAGCAGGCGCAACAGCATCTGGCTTTGGCAGAATCCTATGCGTTGAAAGGCAGTTTGCCGGCAGCGATTGAGCAGTTGTCGATAGCACGTCGCGCACCCGATGCATCGTTTTACGAGCTATCGATTATTGACGCACGTGAACGCGAGATGAAGGCACAGCGGCTGGAAGAAATTCGCGAGGAAAAGGAAGGTTGAGCGACAGCACCAAGCGCTGGGCGGTCAGAATGAAATTAACTTGAATGCAGTTTTAATTTGTTTCAAGCACGTGGCTTGCGCACAAAATTGAATTGCGCAGCAATGGCGTTTTCTTCGATATGACGGACTGAAATATTTTTACCCGCATATTGCAGCGACAGGCTGCCGTTAGCGCCTTGCGCCTCTAGCCAATCCATCAGCCTTGCATCGGTCACAGGCTTTTCATTCATCTGTAGCGCATTCAGACATTGCGCCAGATCACGATCATCGAGCAAGGCGATGTGTCCTTCTGCCTGCAAATACACTCTTCCCTGATCGCTAAGCCAGGCAGCCTGGAGTGCAGGCATGGTCAAACCGGTTTGCAACATAAATTCAAGCGCAGCATCATGCGTCAACGCTGTATGCGCGATATACGGAGTGGCTTCCAGATCTACATACACGCGTTGCGGGCCGTTCTGAAAATACCAGCGACTTTGTTCGTCGTGCGTGTAATTGCGCTGAATGAAGGCGATGAGCGCTGCATGAAGGATCTTTTCACCCGGCAGATTCTGTAATTGTGCGTGTTCGTCACGCATGCGCCAATTGCCGCGTGCATCCAGCGCCAGCCAGCCGTAGCAGTGCGGTACATTCGGCCATTTCGCCAGTGCTTTTTCGACTATCGAATCCAATTTTGCAGCTCGTGGTTAGTGCGGACTTTGCAGAAATTTGACCATGCGTTGCGGCAGCCAGTTCAATTGGCCGGAAAAAGGGCCAACGGCAAAACCAACGTGTCCACCGTGTTCCGGTTGTTCCAGCGTTACCCTTGCGCTGGCTACGTTTGGTAAATATTGTCTCGGTAGAAAAGGATCATTCCTGGCGTTTAATACCAAAGTGGGAACGGTAATGTCATTGAGCACGTGTTTGGCACTGGCGCGATGCCAGTAGTCATCGGTGTTCACGTAACCGTGCAAAGGAGCGGTGACGATATTGTCGAACGCATACAGATCCCGTGCATTCATCATCGCATCGCGATTGAACAAGCCGGGGAATTGCATGAGTTTCTCCGCGCATTTTGGCTTGAGCGTTTCCAGGAAAATGCGGGTGTAAAGCATATTCAAGCCACGCGACAATGCACCGCCGCCGCCCGCCAGATCGAGTGGTGCAGAAATGGCGCACGCTGCGTCAACGATCTCTGCCTGATGTTGCGATTCTCCCAGCCAGCGCAACAGCGCATTGCCGCCTAGCGATACGCCGCTTGCATAGAAGTGGCTGGCGCCGCGCCCGCGAGCATACGGTGCTAATCTGCGCAGTACCCACTCTATTTCCTGGGCGTCGCCGGAATGATAAAAGCGCGGCGCGTGATTCAGCTCACCCGAGCAGCCGCGAAAGTGCACGACGACTCCCGACCATCCGAGCGTTGCAATATGCGCCATCAATGCGCGTGAGTAATGACTGTTGGACGAGCCTTCCAGACCGTGGAACAGGACCAGAAACGGCAATCTTGGTGTGCCGTCGACAAAATCCAGATCGATGAAATCATGGTCCGGCGTATCCCAGCGTTCGCGCCGATAGTGCACTGGCGGTTTCGCGATGCATTTTGCAGGATAGATGGTTTGCAGATGGCCGCCTGGCAGCCAGCTTGGGGCAGGGTAGATCATCAGGGAATCATTCCATGGGATGGGGCGGGCACGGGTAACAGGTTATTTGCACGATGCAGCAAGACCTGTATAAGCCTTGTAAATTACGGGGCACTGTCAGACACGCATGCAACAACGGAATTTTTGATCAGGTGAAGGTGAGATTCAACTATCAATGCAGGACATTGTTTGCAAGCAACTCCGTTTTCGCCTTGCCGGGTGCAGTCGAGGCGTGATGCAGGACGATACGCCAGCCGGCTGGTGTTTTCACATAGACATTGGTTGCAAGTATATGTACATCGCGTTGCGTACCTTCCGGCGTGTACACGGCTTCAATCAGATTGTGTACCGAGCTCATCAGGTTGTGCGAAGCGTGCAACTGCAATGGCAGTATGTGTACGCCGCCGCGGGAAAAAATCTCTTCCCACGACGCGCGGATCGCTGCATAGCCGATCAGGCGCGTGCCGTCCGGATGGATACAGACGATTTCTTCATCGTCTGCCCACAATGCCATCAGTGCTTCCAGATCGGCGCGACCGATTGCATCGTACAAGGCGATTTCTATATCGTCTGCCGTGCCGAACTGCTTGCGTGCTTTTGGCATGATGATTGATCAGTGACCGTGTGCGGCTGCACCGGGTTTCAGACGATAGACAGTGCCGCAGTATGGACATTTTGCTTCGCCGCCGTGCGAGAACTCCAGGAAAACGCGTGGATGCGAACTCCAGGCCGGCATGGCCGGATTGGGGCAGTAGGCTGGCAAATCTTTGCCGTCGAGTTCGATTGCGGACGCGGCTTGCGTTGCTTGTGTCATTTGATTCTCCGAATTGCTTGATAAATAATTGCTGAATTAAGTTGTTAATGCGCTAAACGGTTGCTGCAGTTGCAAATAGTAAAGTGAAGCGCGGCTATCGTATAGCAAATAATCCGCCCTTCCAAGCTGATGATCATATGATCGTCAGCCAGTGGTGATATTGCGGTGCACGTCCGGCAACCGCATCGAAAAATACCGTTTGCAGTTTTTCGGTGATATCTCCGCGCTTGCCGTCACCAATGGCGCGATTATCGAGTTCGCGTATCGGCGTGACTTCGGCTGCCGTCCCGGTAAAAAAGGCCTCGTCGGCGCAATAGACTTCATCGCGGGTGATGCGTTTTTCGATGACTTCGATGCCGAGATCGCGTGCAATTGTCAGTACCGAATCGCGGGTGATGCCGTCCAGGCAAGAGGCGAGGTCAGGCGTATAAAGCTTGCCTTTCTTGACGATGAAGATGTTTTCGCCCGAGCCTTCCGAGACGTAGCCGTCTGTATCCAGCAACAAGGCTTCGTCGTAGCCATCAGCCAGCGCTTCTTGATTCGCAAGGATGGAATTGATGTAATAGCCGGAGGCCTTGGCGCGTACCAAAGACACATTGACGTGGTGGCGACTGAACGAAGAGGTTTTGACGCGTATGCCTTTGTTGAGACCGTCTTCACCCAGGTAAGCACCCCAAGGCCAGGCGGCGACCGCGACGTGAATGGTGTTCCCTTTAGCGGAGATGCCAAGTTTTTCATCGCCGATCCATACCAATGGACGCAGATAACAGCTTTCCAGCTGGTTTTCACGGACTACCTGCAGTTGCGCCTGAACGATGGTTTCCTGATCAAACGGTATGGTCAACTGAAAGATTTTGGCAGAATTAAACAGACGTTCGGTATGTTCTCGCAGGCGGAAGATCGCCGTGCCTTGGTCTGTTTTATAAGCGCGCACGCCTTCGAACACGGCCATGCCGTAATGCAGCGAGTGTGTCAGGATGTGTATGCTCGCATCGCGCCAATCGATGAGTTGGCCGTCTTTCCAAATTTTGCCGTCGCGATCAGACATCGACATTGGAAACTCCAGTCATTTTGCAAGAGCTCGAATTTAACGGATTCCAGCAGGAAAAAAGAGGTCGCAAAGCTAGTGCAGGGGCACCCAAATGGGTTTGGCTCTTTGGATGCTGGTTCATTTCCATGCCTTCAATTTTCTGCCGAGTGACTGCAAAATGATAATTAAAAGATAATTTATCATATTAAAAATGAATCTATTTACTGAATAGCCTTCTAACTGGCGACTTTGCAATTGGCTTCATTCGATGAAACAGCATGCAATTTCTCCTCTTTCCGTATTTTCTGCACAGAACATTGGCATGAAACCAAGGTTTTTGCGCCTTCCGGTGCGGTAAAATAGCGGTCTTTCGTCAAACCCACTAACGAATAATCCGATGCAATTCAAAAGATTGAGCGATTTGATCGCGCGTAATGAACTGACGGGCAAGCGCGTATTTATCCGTGCCGATCTCAACGTACCGCAAGATAGCCAGGGCAATATCACCGAAGACACACGCATACGCGCTTCGGTACCGGCCATTCAACAAGCACTGAAAGCTGGCGCAGCTGTGATGGTAACGTCGCATCTTGGCCGTCCGGTCGAAGGCGAATTCAAGCCGGAAGATACACTGGCACCGATTGCAGAGCGTTTGAGCGAATTGCTCGGTCAGCCGGTTGAATTAAAACAAAACTGGGTAGATGGCGTCGAAGTCGCGCCCGGCCAAGTCGTCTTGCTGGAAAATTGCCGCGTCAACAAGGGCGAGAAAAAGAACGATGAAGCGCTCGCCAAGAAAATTGCCGCGCTGTGCGACGTCTATGTGAACGATGCATTCGGCACCGCGCATCGCGCTGAAGCAACCACGCATGGCATTGCAAAATATGCGTCCGTCGCTTGCGCTGGCCCGTTGCTTGCTGCGGAACTGGATGCATTGGGCAAGGCTTTGTGCGAACCGGCTAGTCCGTTGGTAGCGATTGTTGCTGGCTCCAAGGTATCGACCAAATTGACCATTTTAAAAACGCTGGCCGACAAGGTTGATAATCTGATTGTTGGCGGTGGTATTGCGAATACTTTCATGCTGGCGGCTGGTTTGAAAATCGGTAAATCGCTGGCAGAAGCGGATCTGATCGGTGATGCCAAAGTCATTATCGACATGATGGCAAAGCGTGGTGCTTCGGTGCCAATTCCAGTCGATGTGGTCTGCGCGAAAGAGTTTTCGCCGACCGCCGTAGCGACGGTCAAGGATGTAAAAGATGTCGCTGACGACGACATGATCCTGGATATTGGGCCGAAAACTGCGGAGATATTGGCAAAGCAGATTGCACAAGCGGGAACCATCCTCTGGAACGGTCCGGTCGGTGTATTCGAGTTTGATCAGTTTGCCAACGGCACCAAAACTTTGGCGCACGCGATAGCGGAATCCACGGGATTTTCCGTAGCTGGCGGCGGCGACACGCTGGCGGCGATTGCCAAGTACGATATTGCCGACAAGATTGGTTATATATCTACCGGCGGCGGTGCTTTCCTGGAATTTTTGGAAGGTAAAACCTTGCCTGCGGTTGAGATTCTGGAACAGCGCGCGGGCAATTGATTTGGAAAAATGAAGCGGTGCAAGCAGGAGAAGTTTTGTTCACATGCTGACGCACGAAAACGTAGTACTGATGTTTGAAGTTTTAGAAAACTAATTTGTTGTGAAGATGATGGCAGGGCCGCTGCGGATTAAGCGCGTGGCATCAAGGCTTCATCTGTTCGGCAAACCTTAATTTACTGTTTTGGAGAATTACCATGCCACTCGTATCCATGCGTCAATTGCTCGATCACGCAGCAGAAAACGGCTACGGCCTGCCTGCGTTCAACGTCAACAATCTGGAACAGGTGACGGCCATTATGGAAGCCGCCGATGAAGTCGGCGCGCCGGTGATCATGCAAGCGTCGGCTGGTGCGCGCAAATATGCGGGCGAACCGTTTCTGCGTCATTTGATTGAAGCGGCGATTGAAGCTTATCCGCATATCCCGGTCGTCATGCATCAGGATCACGGTCAAACGCCAGCGATTTGCATGGCCGCGATACGCTCCGGCTTTTCATCGGTGATGATGGACGGCTCCCTGAATGCAGATGGCAAATCGGTTGCCAGCTATGAATACAATGTTGAAGTGTCGCGCAAGGTAGTCGAGTTCTCGCATGCAATCGGCGTTACGGTAGAGGCAGAGCTGGGTGTGCTGGGTTCGCTGGAAACCATGATGGGCGACAAGGAAGACGGTCACGGTGCCGATGGCAAGATGACGCGCGAACAATTGTTGACCGACGTTGAACAGGCTGCCGACTTCGTCAAGCAAACTCAGTGCGATGCATTGGCAATCGCGATTGGTACCTCGCACGGCGCATACAAGTTTACGAAAAAACCGACAGGCGATATTCTCGCGATTGAACGCATACGTGAAATCCATGTGCGCATTCCAAACACGCATTTGGTGATGCACGGTTCTTCATCGGTACCGCAGGAGTTGCTCGCAGAAATTCGCGAGTTTGGTGGCGACATGAAAGAAACCTACGGCGTGCCAGTGGAAGAGATTCAAGAAGGTATCAAGAACGGCGTGCGCAAGATCAATATCGATACCGATATTCGTTTGGCAATGACCGGTGCGATCCGTCGCTACCTGATGGAAAATCCATCCAAGTTTGATCCGCGCGATTATCTGAAGCCGGCAAAAGAAGCCGCGAAGCAGGTTTGTAAAGCGCGCTTCCTCGCCTTTGGTTGCGAAGGTCAGGCGGCAAAAATCAAACCGCTGCCGCTTGATAAAATGGCCGAAAAATATAAAAAAGGCGAGTTGGCGCAAGTCGTTCAATAACCAATTGTTGAATAAGCCCGCTCTGCGAAACAGATTCAGCAAGCATATTCAGTAGTGCAACCACGTATCGGCGATTCTCGGAATCGCCGTTTCAGATTTATGGAAACGTCATGACCAGTTTGTATCAGTCCAGCATCACTTCATTGCCTTTACTCGGACGCGGCAAGGTTCGCGAAAACTACGCCGTCGGCGATGACAAGATTTTGATTGTCACCAGCGACCGTTTGTCGGCATTCGACGTTGTGATGAATCAACCGATTCCAGACAAGGGGCAAGTGCTGAATCAGATGTCGGATTTCTGGTTTGAAAAACTGAAAGACATCGTGCCGAATCATCTGACCGGCATTGCACCTGAATCAGTCGTTTCCGCAGACGAAGTGTCGCAGGTCAAGAACCGCGCCGTCGTTGCCAAACGCCTGCAACCTATTTTGGTGGAAGCAGTGGTGCGTGGTTACATCATTGGCTCCGGCTGGAACGATTACAAAAAAACCGGTGCAGTGTGCGGTGTGCAATTGCCGGTAGGTTTGAAGCAAGCCGAAAAATTGGCTGAACCAATTTTCACGCCAGCAGCAAAAGCAGATCTGGGTGAGCACGATGAGAACATCACCTTCGCCGACATGGAACAGCGTATCGGTAAAGAACTGGCTAACAAGATTCGCGACGTCAGCATCAAGCTATACAAGACCGCCGCTGACTACGCTGCAACACGCGGCATTATCATTGCAGATACCAAGTTTGAATTCGGTCTGGATAAAGATGGCGTGCTGCATTTGATGGATGAAGTATTGACTGCTGATTCTTCGCGCTTCTGGCCTGCTGATTCTTACGCGACCGGTATCTCGCCACCGTCATTCGACAAGCAGTTTGTACGCGATTATCTGGAAACACTGACCGATTGGAACAAGACAGCACCGGCCCCCACCTTGCCGGATGATGTCATAGCAAAAACCGGCGCGAAGTACCGCGAAGCATTGACCCGTTTGACTGGTGAAGACCTGAAAGGCTGATATGACAAACGAAGCATCGAGCCAGCCTATTATCGGCGTCGTGATGGGTTCTTCGTCCGACTGGGATGTGATGCAGCACGCAGTCGCGATGCTGAAAGAGTTTGGTATTGCACATGAAGCGCAAGTTATTTCCGCGCATCGGATGCCGGATCAAATGTTTGCCTATGCAGAGTCGGCGCGCGCGCGCGGCCTGCGTGCGATCATCGCCGGTGCTGGCGGTGCCGCGCACTTGCCCGGTATGCTGGCAGCAAAAACCATCGTGCCAGTTTTGGGCGTGCCTGTGCCTTCCAAATATTTGCGCGGTGAAGATTCATTGTTGTCCATCGTGCAGATGCCGAAGGGGATTCCCGTATCTACCTTCGCGATCGGCGAGGCAGGTGCGGCGAATGCGGCATTGGCAGCGATTGCCATCCTTGCTACTACCGATGACAAGCTTGCCGCGAGCCTGCAAGAATTCCGCGCCAAGCAAACACAAATCGCTTTAGAAATGATCCTGCCGAAATGACGAAACAATTATCACCTTTGAATCCATCTGCTGCACCGGCTACCTGGCTGGGCGTGATGGGCGGCGGACAACTGGGCCGCATGTTTGCACATGCTGCGCAACAAATGGGCTTCAAAGTCGCCGTGCTGGAGCCAGCACTGGATTGCCCTGCAAGTCATGCTGCGGATCAGTTGCTTAGCGCTGACTATACGGATGCCGATGCGTTGATCAAGCTGGCGGCACAATGTGCGTCAGTGACGACCGAATTTGAAAATGTCTCGGCCAAGAGCCTGGCTTTTTTAGCCGATCGTACTTTCGTTGCGCCGTCATCGTCTTGCGTTTCCATCGCACAGGACCGCATGGCAGAGAAGCGCTTCTTCATCGAGTGCGCGCCGACGTCCGGTGTATTTCCTGCATCGCATAAAGAAATTAATTCCACCGCCGACGTCGATGCCGTCCCTGACGATTTACTGCCAGGCATATTGAAAACCGTACGCATGGGTTATGACGGCAAAGGTCAGGTTCGCGTCAAGACGCGCGCCGAATTGCACGACGCCTATGCCGGCATGAATGGCGTTGCCTGCGTGCTGGAAAAAATGCTGCCGCTAGCCTATGAAATTTCCGTACTGGCAGCGCGTGGTGCCGACGGCAAGGCCGTGGTTTATCCGATTGCGGAGAACGTGCATAGAGACGGCATACTGTTTACCACGACGGTACCCGGCCCACACATCACCACAGACTCTGCAGAAAAAGCGCAAGCGGCAACGCTGGCCGTGATTGAGCAGCTTGGTTATGTCGGCGTTTTGTGCATAGAATTTTTTGTGCTCACCGATGGCTCACTGGTTGTCAATGAAATGGCACCGCGTCCGCATAACAGTGGTCACTACACGATTGATGCATGCGTCACCAGCCAGTTTGCGCAACAGGCACGGGCCATGGCGCGCATGCCTTTGGGTGATGTGCGTCAGCATTCGCCGGCAGCTATGCTGAATATTTTGGGTGACATCTGGTTTGAAGGAAAATCGGATGAGGCGCGCGAGCCGGCATGGGATAAAGTGCTGGCGCTACCGGGTGCAAATCTGCATCTGTACGGCAAAGATACCGCACGCCGTGCACGCAAGATGGGTCACATTACTTTCATCGCGCCGACGCTGGAAGAGGCACAAGCTAATCTGCGCAAGGCCTGTGCGATTCTCGGCATCGCGCCTTGATCGTCGATAGCGTTGAATAAGCAAGTGATGTCTGAATCACTGGATTTGCCAGCAATCGAAGATGCCGCCCGCCGTTTGGAGCGTGGCGAACTGGTCGCCTTTCCTACAGAGACGGTCTACGGCCTCGGGGCGGATGCTGAAAATCCAATGGCAGTTGCCAAGATTTATCAAGCCAAGGGCCGTCCTTCCAATCATCCGGTCATTGTGCACCTGGCGCCGGAAGCCGACCTTGCCTATTGGGCACAATCCGTCTCGCCTGATGCACGCAAACTGATTGCCGCTTTCTGGCCAGGTCCGCTGACCTTGATCGTCAAGCGGGCCGAGCATATCCCCGATACGGTTGCCGGCGGTCAGGATTCCATCGGTTTGCGTTGTCCGTCACATCCGGTTGCGCAAGCCTTGCTGCGCGCGTTCAAGAATGGTCAGGGTGGTGTGGCTGCGCCATCGGCCAACAAGTTTGGCCAGGTCAGTCCTACCACTGCGCAGCATGTACATGATGAATTTGCGGATGATGAGGGCGCGCTGCTGACATGCATACTCGATGGTGGCCAAAGCGAAGTCGGTATTGAATCGACAATAGTCGATGTATCGCGCGGCCATGCTGTCTTGCTGCGCCCCGGCCATATCACGGCAGCACAAATCGCGGACGTATTGGGCAGCTGGCCCGCCTTGCCGGATCACAGCGCACCACGCGCTTCCGGCACCCTGGAATCGCATTACGCGCCGCATACACCAGTGGTATTGGTCGATAGCGTACAGTTGAACGATGTATTGCAAAAATTGGATGCGCGTGGTCGCCGCGTCGCATTAATGCAATACGAGGCAGAAGTACATGCGCCGGTTTTTGCGCGTATTGCTCTACCAGAAAATCCTGCCGGTTACGCATACGCGCTGTATGCAGCCTTGCGCGCGATGGATATTGCGCATGCTGATGTTATCGTGGTGCAGGCACCGCCGACAGACGACACGTGGAACGGCATCAATGATAGATTGCGCCGGGCGGCGCATGATTCATCCGGTATTTTGTCGCGACTGCTGCAGGATTAATGCGAAAGTTTTTGCTGTTGTTGAGTAGTGGGTTAGTGGCGTGACGGGTTGATAGCAAATAGTAGTTGAGACACTTCTACATTTAGGAAATTCTTGTCTTTTAATCCAAGTGATTTACGAATGTCGAGGACGAAACGTGTGAAGGCCAGAATTTCCGATTCTGTTTCGAGCGTTGCACCAGCTTCCCAAAAGGTTGCGAGTTGTCTAACAACTGATTCTTCACCAAACATGCAGATGCGCGTCTTCGCATGAGTGAGCCTTGCAAGTTGTTCCAGTTTTTGTTCTCTGTTGCCTAAGCGTTGGGCAGACACCAAAAGAGAAACAGCCTCAAAAAAATCAATATAAGCTTGATTGCGAGACTCGAGAAGTTGTTTTGCCTCGTTATTCTGTCGCGCGAGGTAATTTTGTAAGAACGCGCCGACTACCACACCGAGAATTGATAGTAGAGCCGTAATAGCTAATGTCATAATTACTCTCTCAGCGGTTATCTTTTTTTATTCAGACAAAAAGCGACCACCGTGAAAGACCAGCGGTTCTTTCGGCGACACATCGCAACACTCGACTTCCCCCACAAAAATGACATGATCACCTTCCGGATAACGGCTGCGATTATGGCATTCAAACCATGCTGCGACGCCTGAGAGTATCGGCAAGCCGGTTGGTGATAATGTGAAATCCACACCTTCAAAACGATTTTTGCTGGGCCGTGCAAACTGATTCGCCAGCGTTGCCTGATCGGCCGCCAGAATATTAATGACGTAGTGCGAATTGTTTGTGAATACGGGCATGCTGTTCGCAGTCTGCGCGAGACTCCACAAAACCAGAGGCGGATTGAGCGAAACGGAATTGAATGAGCTCGCCGTCAAACCGAGAAAGCTGTTGTCCGGCAAACGTGTTGTGATGATCGTGACACCCGTCGCGAATTGAGACAGCGCATCGCGAAAATGGCGTGCATCTACAACGGGTGCGACTTTTGGTGAAGAAGTAGTAGACATCGATGATCCAGAAAATTTTATTCATTATGCCGAAAAAATTAACTCCCATGGTTAAACGCCGCATAGCCTGTGCAGATTTTCCGTAGAATCTAGCCTGCGGAGAAATTTACACATGAATCTTTTTACTATTTTGCGTCAGCATGTTGCGACTCAGCCGAATGCGATTGCATCGCGCTCGAGTCGGCGCGTGGTCACGTACAGAAAATTCTGGTCGCGTATCGAGCGGGCTACAGCACGTCTGAAAAGCGAATGGCATGTCAAGGCCGGTGATACGGTCGTGTACTGGGGCCAGGGACATCAGGATGCATTGATGTTTTATATCGCAGTTGCACGCTGTGGTGCGAAGTTATTGCCGCTGGAACACGCACCATTGCATCCGGAAAGTATCGCCATACTCAAGAACATCCCAGCGGTGCTGTTGCTGCACGATGACGAGACGGTATTCGAAGTGCCACCCCTTGCGCTGGTGATCGCCAACCTGTCATCGCTGATTGCGACTCGCTGTCACCATGCGCCGCCCGTGAGTGAGGATATTAGCCAACCCAGCCTGATCTCTTTGGCCGCTTTGGAAACCGGTGATTTGCGAGTGACAAAACAGAGCTTGCAGCAACTGATGGAAAATGCCGCCCCTCACATGCAGTCAAATGTTGCGCAGGAATTCAGGGTTGCGGAAGCCCTGTTTGATGCAGATATTTTTGCACCGCAGGTGTTGCCGGTACTTGTCAGCGGCGGCACCATCATTTTTCGCTGAGCCTGATTTTCCGTCTGGGCCGCAGCGGCCCTCAATGTTGTTGACGCGCTAATTGCCTCCGATTTCTATGCACATGGACCGCTTTGCGCTACAGTAATGGCATCTGGTCGCGCTACTTGACGACATTATTCAAACACGGAGCAAATGTATGGCAACGGAAATTGCAACTCTTGGCGGCGGCTGTTTTTGGTGCACTGAAGCTGTCTATCAACAGCTTAAAGGCGTCATCGCCGTCGAATCCGGCTACACTGGCGGTCAGGTTCCCAATCCAAGTTACGAGCAGATTTGCGAAGGCACTACCGGTCATGCTGAAGTGGTCCGCCTGACGTTCGATCCGGCAGTTATCAGTTTCCGTGAGATCCTCGAAGTGTTTTTCACTATCCATGATCCAACCACCGTGAACCGTCAGGGTAACGATGTGGGTACGCAATATCGCTCGGTTATTTATTTCCACACGCCGCAACAGCAAGAAACGGCCAAGCATGTTATTTCGGAAATGGCGAATGTTTGGGATGCGCCCATCGTGACTGAACTAAGCCCGGCGGAAACCTATTACAAGGCCGAGTCCTATCATCAGAATTATTTCCGGCAAAATCCGATGCAGGGTTATTGTGCTTTTATTGTTGCGCCCAAGGTTTCCAAATTCCGTCAAACTTTTCGCGACAAGCTCAAGACCGATCTTTCCTGAAGTTGTGCCCTGAGATAGATGTTCTGATGTTGGATACACCGTCATGGAGGTGTTATGCATATCGAAGAATCGGTCAAACTCGACTTCAAGGATGTGTTGATACGCCCGAAGCGCTCGACGCTGACTTCGCGGCTTGGCGTTGATATCCGGCGCGAATTCATTTTCCATCATTCCCGCAAAACCTATCACGGCATTCCCATCATCGCTTCCAATATGGATAGCACCGGCACCATGGAAATGGCGCATGCGCTCGCTGTGCATCAGCTATCGGTTGCCTTGCACAAGCATTATTCAATTGATGAACTGGAAAGGTTTTTTCTGTCGCTGAAGAATGGTGATACAGCTCCGTCCAGTGCGTTTTATTCGATGGGCATCAGTACATCCGATTACGAGAAATTCACATCGGTGATGGCCCGCCTGAACGGTGCCATCGACTATGTCTGTATCGATGTCGCCAACGGTTACACCGAAGGTTTCATCAATTTCGTCAAAAAAGTGCGCAAGGCATTTCCGCATTTGACCATCATGGCCGGCAATGTCGTGACTGGCGATATCACTGAAGAATTGATACTGGCGGGTGCCGATATCGTCAAGGTAGGTATAGGCCCGGGGTCGGTCTGCACCACGCGCAAGATGACCGGTGTCGGTTATCCCCAATTATCCGCCGTGATTGAATGTGCCGATGCTGCGCATGGCCTGGGTGGGCAGATCTGCGCCGATGGCGGCTGCGCGGTACCTGGCGATCTGGCCAAGGCCTTCGGTGGTGGTGCCGACTTCGTGATGCTGGGCGGCATGCTGGCCGGCCATGATGAATGTGCCGGTGACGTGGTGGAGCGCGATGGCAAGAAATTCAAACGCTTTTACGGCATGAGCAGTCGCGCCGCGATGGAAAAGTACGCGGGCGGTGTGGCTGAATATCGCGCTGCAGAAGGCAAGGAAGTGTTGGTCGAATATCGCGGCTCGGTTGCCAATACCTTGCAGGATATTCTTGGCGGCGTGCGATCGGCATGTACCTATGTCGGTGCGCACAAGCTGAAGGAGTTGACGAAGCGCACTACCTTTGTACGCGTAACGCAGCAATTGAATGAAGTCTTCGGCAAATCCTGACGCGGCTAATTGCTTAGTGCTTCGCCAGCGGGATTATGCGGACTGGTCCTGATTTACTGCGTTCGCTGCACCGGTTTCTGCATCGGCTTCGGCCGCCAGCTTGCGCAATACGTGCGCGGCTGCGACCAAGCCAAACGAAGCCGTCACTACCATCGCCGAGCCAAAGCCAGCACAATTGAGCCCGGTAATCCCTGTCGCTTCATCGCCATCAACCGCACACACTTCCAGGCTTTCCGGGAAGCGCAGCGGCTCGGTAGAAAACACCGCATCGATACCGAACTTGTTTTTTGTCCCGCGCGGAAAACCATGTTCGGCACGCAAGCGCTTGCGGACTTTTGCCAGCAGCGGTTCCTGCTCGGTGCGGCACAGATCCAGTACTTCAATTCGGGTCGGGTCGATTTGTCCGCCCGCGCTGCCTATGGTTACGAGTTTTAAGCCATGCTTGCGACAATAGGCAATCAGTGCGGTTTTGGCGCGAACATTGTCGATGGCATCGATGATGTAATCGTAGTTGCGCGTGCCTATCATCTCGTTCAGATTGTCTGCAGTCAGAAAATCCTCGATCTCTGTCACAACGCAATACGGATTTATTTGCGCGATGCGCTCGGCCAATGCCGTCACCTTGGCTTTGCCCAGGGTATCGGTCAGTGCGTGAATTTGGCGGTTGACGTTGGACTCCGCGAGGTTGTCGAGATCGATCATGGTGATGCGTCCGATCGCACTGCGTGCAAGCGCTTCCACCACCCAGGAGCCGACACCGCCGACACCGACCACGCACACGTGCGCGGCGCGAAAACGAGTCAGGCCGTACTGTCCATAGAGGCGGGCAATTCCGCCAAAGCGGCGGTCAAAATCGATCTCGTGATCAGGAGATGAAGTAAGGGAAGCAGAAAGGGAAGTCATGTCGCCATTTTAACGGACACAGAGGATAAAGCTCTGCCGCACCGATTTTCTTTTATTGAAAAGTACTCTGGTCGTCGCACGGCGGTTATCACATTGCCAAATTATTTACGGTATTCTTCAGATAGATTGAGATGGATCAATTCTGGGATACAGCGCTCCCTTTACTCTGCGGATGACAATGAGATGGAAGGCGCATGCATATAGCGTGTCGCGTATGTCGAAATAAATCCGTATGGTTCAGGCCGCATGCCTGGGCACCGCATGAGCAGCTAACGAGATAACGCACCATCAATGTAGAGATAGAAAGAGAATTCATGTCGATTGCAGATATTCGTACTGATTACACACAAGCTGACTTGTCCGAGACCGATACCGATGCCGATCCTATCGTGCAATTTTCACAATGGTTTGCCGAAGCACTACGCGCTGAAGTTCCGGAACCGAATGCGATGGGCGTATCGACCGTCGGCGAAAACGGCCGGCCTTCGTCCCGCATTTTGCTGATCAAGGATTTCGATCAACGCGGTTTCACATGGTTTACCAATTACGAAAGTCGCAAGGGCCTGGAGCTGGATCAAAATCCGTATGCAGCCTTGCTGTTTCACTGGATTGCACTGGAGCGCGAGGTTCGTATCGAAGGTCGCGTCGAGAAAGTGTCGGCGGAAGAAAGCGAGCAATATTTTCAGAGCCGTCCGATCAAGAGCCGCTTGAGTGCAATCGCCTCAGCCCAGAGCACCCTGATCGCAGATCGCCCAGCGCTGGAAGCACAGTATGCGCAGGCTGAAGCACAATATGGCGAAACTACACCGCGTCCCCAGCATTGGGGCGGTTATCGTCTGAAGCCGGATTACATAGAGTTTTGGCAGGGGCGCAGGTCACGCTTGCATGACCGTATTGCTTATACGCTGGAAAAAGACGGGCAGTGGAAGCGGCAGCGCTTGCAACCTTGAACTGAGATTCTCGTCAGAGGTATGGTGTGATACGCATGCCCTGACGAGAACGCTAAAACGTTATCGCAAAACTAGAGCGATGCAGGTTTCTCGCTACAGTCCGCTTGTGGCGGGATGATCCCCCATTCGATTACCACTCGTGGCCCATCGACTTTCTTGGTCCACGGAATATCCAGTGTGCCATGTTGGGTACTCTGCGCCATCAAGGCGATCACTTCATTGTCGATGTCAGGTGGGTTGTCCTTGCTGCGGTTGATCGCAACCAGCATCCCGCATTTGTCCGCCTGGTCTTCATCTACCCACGGCGATTTGGTGTAATCGCCATCGATCAAGACTTGCACCTGAGGACCGATATGGGTGGCGATATTGCCGCCCAACCATGTATCGGATGCCACCAGCTTGAGTGGAGTTTGCATATTGGCCTGCCATGCAGCATGCACTTGGCGTGACACTTCTGCACCCGGGAAGGTGGCGCGGCTAGGACGTCCCGCTTTATCCGCCAGCGGACCGCGTGCCAGGCCGTAACCGGCTGCGCCCAGAATCTGCATCAGCACGATGACGATGACTGTCTTCCGCAAAAGGGCGACATCGTCGCCGCTGCGCAAAAGCCAGAATGAGAAAAAGCCGAACAGGATGAAAAAAGTGGTGGCCCAGTGTGCTGCCAGCGGGATCTTCATCGCGCCTGCAATCAGCATCGTCAGCACCAGCGGCGCAATGCCGATCACCAGCAGAAAGAAACGATCCGACGCTGCCAATTGGCTGGCGATAGTAGGTGGACGCGCAGATTTCGGCGTCAATTTGTACTGGCGCGCACTCCATATCGCGACGATGGCCAAGGCCAGAATCAGTGCGGCTATGCGTCCCAGATTGGTGATGGAAAAACTCAGCAAATCCTGCAGCTCAAGCAAATAGCTTGCGAGCGGCACCATTTCGCTGCCCGCATAATCTACCGGGCCTGCAGCTTGCTGGCGCAGCCACAACAAATGCGGCGTCACCATCGCGATCAGTATGACCGTCGATAATCCGATGCCCTTCCAGGTCTGTGCGCGACGCAGATGGCCGGCGCATAACAGGTACAGCGCGAATGCCGCGAATTGAATCAGCGCGCTGTATTTGGTCAGGAATGCACATCCGCAAAAGAAGCCGAGCAGGGCCCATGCGCGCATGCTGCCGGTATGCGTGGCACGATACAGCATCCAGATCGCGCCAGCGACCGACCATAACTGCATCGTATTGTGATTGTTCATCACGCCGCGTACCGTGAAGTAGGCAACCACGGAAACCAGCAAGGTCGCGATCAATGCGCGCCGTTGCGAGGTCATTTCGCAGCCCAGCTTCCAGACCATCCACAAGGCCAGGATGACGCTCAATTGGCCGGTGAAAAAAGTCAGCCAGACCGGGCGGCCGAAGATGGACACCAATCCGTACAGTATCCAGGACGGCAGTGGCGGATGTTTGTAATATCCCCACTCCAGCCCGCTGGCCCAGACCAGCTCTTCCATATTGTCCCAGTCGGGCGAGCGATGGCTGATGCCGGTGAAGATGGTCCACAGGGCCAGATGCAGCAAGAGCAGCAGGATCACCAGCGGCGCGATATTGTCTGCACTCGGCGAAAATAGCCGGGCGAACTTATTGGACGAGGAAACTGGCTGGAGTGACTGAGTTGGCATCATCGGTAACAGGTAAGTTATGTGCGTAGAAATCCGGAAACAATTTCAGTTTGGCAATCGCATACAGTGGCGGTGAATTATAATCGTTGGCCATAATGCTCCGCTAAATTTTTTACCCGACAGCCGGCCCGAATTCCTTATGCCTAAAGGCTTGTGCGCTGTCTGGCTGTTTGATCCAGAAAGGTTATTCTCATGGTGACATTGACCGCACTGCCGTCACATCGTCCGGCCGATGCGTTGATTTCCTGCGTGATTCCCGCATATAACGAGGCCGCTCATCTTGCCGCGTTTTTGCGGGACTTGCGGAAAACCCTGGAGGCCTTCGCTCCCCGTTATGAAATCATAGTCGTCAACGACGGCAGCAAAGACAACACCAATGAAGTGATGGCACCTTTGCTGGCAGATGCAGGTTTGCGCTACATCAGTTTTTCCAGAAATTTTGGCAAGGAAGCCGCCTTGTCGGCCGGTATCGATGCAGCCAGGGGCGACGCTGTGATCCTGCTGGATGGCGACTACCAGCATCCGTTGGAATTGCTGTTCGAAATGGTCAGATTATGGTTGAGCGGCATCGACATGGTGTACGGCGTGATCAGCGACCGCAGTAACGAATCACGTCTCAAGCGGTGGGGAACAGGCATGTTTTATCATCTGATGGAGTCCGGTGCGCCGATCACGATTCCGCGCAATGCCGGCGATTTCCGTTTGATGGATCGCAAGGTCGTCAACGCCTTGTGCCAACTGCCGGAACGCAATCGCTTCATGAAGGGTTTGTATGCGTGGGTCGGGTTCAGCAGCATTGCGCTGCCGTTTGTGCCTAACAATAGAGCGACTGGCGTTTCCAGCTTTAGCTATCGCAGTCTGAGTCGGCTGGCGTTGGCTGGTGTCACGGCGTTCACGACCTTGCCGTTGCGGATATGGAGCGCGGTTGGTGTCGTGATTTCCATCATTGCGATTTTGTATGCATTCTGGATCGCAGGCGAAGCGATTTTTTTTGGTAACGATGTGCCGGGTTGGTCAACCCTGGCCGCCGGTTTGATGTTCTTTTCCGGGGTACAGTTGATTTCTATTGGTGTGCTCGGTGAGTATGTGGGACGCGTGTATGACGAAGTCAAAAAACGGCCACTGTATGTTGTCGCGCATGACATCGATAACGGTCCGTTGACGAGTGCCGCAAAAGAAACGCATGCGCCTGATTGAGCTGCTGCGACTTGCGAGGTTCGGCATTGTTGGCTTGAGTGCTGCTGCCGTGCATTACTGGGTGGTGATTGCGTTGGTTGAGTTGCTGGATATTGCTCCGCTGCAAGCGAACTTCGGTGGCTTCTTCGTTGCGTTCTGGCTCAGTTATTTTGGCCATAGGTACTGGACCTTTTCCGATGCAATCGCTTCGCATACGGACTGCAAGCATTCCTCTTTTTTAAAGTTCTTGCTTGTCGCGCTACTCGGTTTTTGCATGAACGAATTGCTGTTCTATTTGCTATTGCGTTACGCTGGCTGGCCGTATTATTTTGCATTAGCTGCGGTGGTTTTTACCGTAGCAGTGATGACCTATGTACTCAGCCGCTTATGGGCGTTTCGCCACGCGGCACATTAATAAAAATGCCATGACACCGATTGCACTTTGTTCCGATGACTATGCACAGAATCCAGGCATCGATGCCGGCATTCTCGAGTTACTCGCTTTAGGTCGTCTTAGCGCAGTGAGTTGTTTTAGTACTGCGCCGAACTGGCTGTCTGTGTCTGCACCGGCTTTGCGTGCCTATCGTGAACAAGCTGATATTGGTTTGCATTTCAATTTGACCGAAGGCTTTGGTGCCGATGCACCCAGTTTGAATGCTGTTATTTTGCGCAGCCTGCTACGCAGCATGAATTTGCAAAAAGTGGAACAGGAACTGGAGCGCCAGCTTGATGCATTTGAAGATGGATTCGGACAAGCGCCGGATTTTATCGATGGCCATCAGCACGTGCATCAATTCTCGGGTGTGCGCGAAATTCTGCTAAAGGTGATCAAGCGTCGCTATGCTCATCAGCCTATCTGGGTCCGCAATACTGTCCCGGCGAATCCTGCTTGGGGCGGGAAGTCGCAAATTTTAAAATATCTGGGTGGGCAGTCGCTTGCCAAAGATTTGCAGAGCGCGAGAGTTGCCAGCAATAAAGGTTTTGCAGGTGTGTACGGTTTCGATCAAGAAGACTACGCTGCTTGTTTTAAAGTTTGGCTGGATGCGGCGCAAGCCGGCATGTTGATCATGTGTCATCCAGCGACCGAAGCTTATCCCGATGACGAGATCGCGCAACAACGCGTGGTTGAATTTCGCTTCTTTCAATCAGAAAAATTTGAACAGATGCTTGCTGCAACGCAGGCCAAGCTAGAGCGTTTGTCACTTCAGACCGCATAAATTGCATAAGACAGAAACGACAAAGCCGCTGATTAATCAGCGGCTTAGCGTATTCGTGGTGGTGG
>LNEU01000025.1 GCA_001464355.1 Burkholderiales bacterium Ga0077544 | reverse complement strand
GCCCGCGAGGCAATCGGCCTGGCACTGGCAACCGAAGAGTCGGCATCCAGTTTGCACAAAAATGGTGTGCGCCCATCCGGAGTCTATTCAGTTGAAGGAAATCTGAGTACTGCGCAGCACAAAGATTTAACCGCGTGGGTCGATGAACACTTTGCAGGCTCATTGAAAGCGGGCAAGGCACTCATCCTCGATCGCGCAGCAAAGTGGGTCAACACGCAAATGACCGGGGTAGATGCCCAGGCTCTGGAAACACGGCGAAATCAGATCGAGGAAATCTGCCGGTTCTACGGCGTCATGCCAATCATGGCCGGTTATAGCGACAAGGCCGCAACGTACGCCAGTGCAGAGCAAATGTTTCTTGCGCACGTGCAGCACTGCCTTGCGCCACGCTGGACAGACTATGAGCAGGCCTTTGATATGCAGCTGCTCACAGATAAAGAAATTGAACAGGGCTTGTTCTTTAATTTTGTTGAAGAAGGCATGATCCGCGGTTCGATCAAGGACACAAAGGATGTGATTCTTGGCTATGTAAATGGCGGCGTATTGACGCCAAACGAGGGTCGCGCTTTGTTGGACCGTAATCCAATGGACGATGGTAAGTCGGACGAGTTGCGTATTCCTGCAAATATTGTTGGCGAAGTCGCCACAGACGACAAGGGCACTAAAGATGACAATCAAAACGCTTGATTTCGGATTTGAAGTCAAAGAGGTAACTGCAGCCGGCAATTTTACTGGCTATGGTTCTGTATATAACGTGGTTGATCAAGGTGACGACATCGTTGCGACCGGCGCATTCGCCGAGTCAATCGCCAGCTTGATGTCAAAGAAGCGTTTGCCCTCGATGCTGTTTGGCCATAAGTCCGGCGAACTGCCTATCGGCGCTTATCAATCCATGCGTGAGGATGCTGCTGGCCTCTGGTTGGATGGCAATATCGCGATCGATACGCAAAAAGGTGGCGATCTTCACAAGCTGATGATGATGAAACCGGTGCCGGCAATATCTGGTTTATCAGTTGGATTCATGACCCGCGATGACTCATATGATCGTGTCACGGGTATTCGCACAATCAAAAAGGCTGATCTATTTGAAGTATCCATCGTGAATTTCCCGATGAATGATCTGGCGCGCATCCAGACAGTGAAAAGTATTGAGCAAATGGAAGATTTGAAGTCAGCGGAGCAGTACCTGCGTGAGGCTGGTCTGAGCCGTTCGGAAGCAAAGGCGTTTATCGCCAAAGTAAAAGGCCTCGGACAGAGTGATTCTGATGGGGGCGGTATGCAGCAACTTGTCCAGGCGCTGAAAGGCCGGGATGTATTTCAAGCGGCATAAGCCGATCATCACCAAACACAGCCGCTCACGCGGCTTTTTTTACGTCTAAAGAAAGGTCTCAAATGAAAATTACTCAAAAACATTTCATGTATGCCATGGTTGGTTTGATGGTGGTACTGGCAATCTCGTCAGCGGTTGGTCATCCGCTCGCTTCGCCTGAGTTCATGGCCACCTTGGGTTCTGGTGCCGGCATCATGTTCATGGGCGACACTCAGCTTGTCGAGATCAAAGACATCATCGAGAAGCAAGGTCGTGCGTGGGAAGAGCACAAAAAAACCAACGATGAATTGCTGAAGGCAAAGGCAGACGGTAAGGCAGTCGCTGATCTCGAAGCAAAAATGGTTCAAATCGGCAAAGATTTGGATACTTACGCGGATCTGAAATCTCAGTTCGAAGAAGTCATGATCAAAATGCAGCGGTCAGGCCCAACAACGAAGGCAGAAGATGATATGGCTGCTGAGGTGAAGGGATTCAATCACATGCTGCGTTCAGATTTCCAATCGAAGGGCAAGGCTATCCCTGCTGATTTGGACGTCGAACAATACGGCAAATACAAATCGGCATTCTTTAAGGCTATGGCATCAGGCAAAGAATCTCTCAGCAATGAAGAACTGAAGTCATTGTCGGCCGGTAGTGATGTCGATGGCGGCTACCTGCTGCCGACGCCCACCGTAGGCCGCATGGTCAAAAAAGTCTACGAGCAATCGGTAATGCGCCAACTGGCCAACATCGTTCCGATCAGCACGGATGCATTGGAAGGCATCGTTGATAACGACGAATCTGATGCTGGATGGGTAAGCGAGATGGGCGCTCGCAACGATACAGATACTCCGCAGATCGGGAAATATCGTATTGAAGCGCATGAAATGTACGCTCAGCCTAAAGTTACACAAAAGCTGATCGATGATGCTGCAACCGACGTCGAAGGATGGTTGGCTGACAAAACGGCAGACAAATTTGCGCGTGTCGAAGGGTCTGGTTTCTGGATTGGTGATGGCGTCGGCAAGCCTCGCGGTTTGGCAGCTTATCCGACGCTGGCTACCGCTGATGAGTCGCGTGCCTGGGGTACATTCGAGCACGTTAAATCCGGCGCAAACGGTGCCTTCCACACGACAAAGGCCGATCCGATTCAAGATTTGCTGGGTTCTTTCAAAGACCAATACTTGCAGAACGCATCGTTCGTTATGCGCCGCGAAGTACGTACTTTGCTGCGCAAAATGAAGGAAGCCACAAGCGATAAATACTTGTGGGAGCCAAGTCTGCAAGCAGGTCAGCCTGATCGTCTGCTGGGCTACACAACGCGCATCGACCAGTACATGCCTGCACTGGCTCAGGATTCGCTGTCCCTGGCATTCGGCGACTTCAAAGAAGCCTACACAATCGTTGACCGCGTCGGCGTGCGTACCTTGCGCGATCCGTACACAGCTAAACCATACATTCGCTTTTACAGCACCAAGCGTACTGGCGGCGGCGCTGTGAACTTCGAAGCGGTGAAGTTCGTCAAGTTCAGCGCTTAGAAATTCGAAGGCCGCTAGTGCGGCTTTCGTTTTAAATTCATAACGAATCGAAAGGCTTTCCCATGAAAGATTTGCACAATAACTTGCACGTAAAGCGCGCAATTAGCCCTGTGTCGGTCGCTGACACGACTGCTCAGGTTTCCCAAGTGATTGATCGTCAAGGATTTGACTCATTGGAGTTCTTGATCTTAATCGGTGCCATTGCTGACGCAGATGCAACCTTTACTGCGTTGGTAGAAGATGCTGACGCATCCGACATGTCTGGTGGCGCTGCTGTAACTGATGAAAACCTGCTTGGTACCGAGGTTCTCGCTGGTTTCCAGTTTGATGACGACAACGAAGTTCGGAAAATTGGCTATATCGGTGGCAAGCGTTATGTGCGCTTGACGATTACACCTGTCGGAAATGCATCGGCTGCGGTATTGGGTGCGGTGGCTGTTCTCGGTCATCCAGCGGTAGCACCAACAGCAAATCCACCGGTTTAATCGCCGGGGGCTTCGGTCGCCCTTTTTCATTTCTCATCAGGATAGACATGGCCATCAAAGTTATAACTGGACCGACCGCAGAGCCGATCACGTTAGCCGAGGCCAAAGTGCATCTGAAAGTTGAGGAAGATGTAACGGTTGACGACACACTGATCACAGGCATGATTGTTGCCGCTAGGCGGGCTGTTGAGGCCTTGACCGGACGTGCATTGATGCCACAGACGTTAGAGTTGGCTATGGATGATTTCCCGCGCCTAAATTGCCGCGCAGGATACAACCGGATAGAAAAAGCGCAAGCGCTACAGATCAAGGTGCCCAAGGCACCCTTGGTCGATATAACAAGCTTCAAGTACGTAGACTCAGCTGGCGTATTGCAGACACTCGGTTTATCAGGCTACCAATTGGATAGCCACAGCGAACCGGCACGACTGCTGCCGCCGGTTGATGCGTACTGGCCAGAGATAAACAACCAGGTCAACGCCGTACTAATTCGTTTCACTGCTGGCTACGCAAACGCCGCCGCAGTGCCACAAGAAATTAAAAACTGGATGTTGCTGCGGATCGGCATGCTATACGAGAACCGCGAAGAATTCATTGTCGGCGGCTCGATAGCAGAAATTCCATTTGTCGATCGCATGCTGGACGATGTGAAGGTCTGGGGAATCTGATGCGTGGCGGTAAGCTGAATAAGCGGATCACAATTCAGAAGCTGGTGGACCAGAAAGACGCTATCGGTCAGCCTGGTCAAGAATGGGTTGATCACAAGCCTTTGTGGGCCAGCATCAAGTACTTGAATGGCATCCAAACGATCAAGGCTGATGGCGAAAAGAACGTCGCCATGGCAAGTATCCGGATTCGCCTTCGCACTGACATTACGCCAGACATGAGAGTGCTCTACGGCACGACGATTTTCAGCATCAACGCTGTGTTGCCGGATGAAGAGGGCGATGAGTACCTTGATCTTGCCTGCGAAACGGGCGCAAACGAAGGCTGAAATGATCAAGACAGAGTTTCTACTGACCGGCGATATGGAGCAAGGTCTGGATAAACTCGCTGATTCGGTAGGCGAAAGTGTTTTGCGGTCCGCCGGATATGCAGGCGCACAAGTATTCATGGAAGAGGCAAAGCTTCGCGCGCCAGTTGGCGAAGGCATTTTGCGCGACAACATCATTGTTGTGCGTGCTGAAGAAAAGTCCGACGGGGCACAGAAGCAAACCTATGTGGTGACAGTGCGCAGCGGCAAATTTAATCAAGAAGGCGATGCCTTTTACTGGCGATTTGTGGAGTTCGG
>LNEU01000024.1 GCA_001464355.1 Burkholderiales bacterium Ga0077544 | reverse complement strand
GTATCGGCAGAACCAATGCCAGATCCGAAGGATGGAAAGCTGCGTAAGTGGATCCGGTTATGCTCAGTCGCAGACGGTGAGCCCACAATGCTGTTGGCGCTAGGCGGTCTATTGAAGGATCAGAAAGCGCTGGTTGGGAGTATGCCGTATGCCTGCGATGAGTTCAAAGCCAACAAGCTGGCCAAGTACACGCCGGAAACGCAATCGCAATACACGCAATACCTGCAACGAATTTCCAAATGTTTCGAGGAATTCCACGTTACACAAGTGACGACTAAGTTATGCGCCGATTTCCTACGGGACAATTTTAGAGACAACCCGAACACTGCACGCAAATACAGCGCCTTAATGCGCCGTCTGTTTAAGTTCATCATTTCCGAGCTGGGGCTGCGTCAGGACAACCCTGTCGATCAATTGGATCTGTCAGATTACGAAACAAAACGCCGCGAGATATTACCCACGCACGACCAGGTGCAACGCATCCGCTCCGCCGGCATGATCAGCACACCGCATAGAGAAACCGGCAACACCTTTGCCACGGCGAGCGGCCCGATGTTTGGCTGCCTGATCGATATGGCTTATCTGTTATGGCAGCGTGCGATCGATGTCCGCATGCTCAAGGAATCGCAGATCGATGGCGGTATCGGCGGCAGTATCCGGTTCAAACCCAGTAAAACGTCAAAGACCAGCGGCAAGACTGTGGACATCGTGATCACGCCGCAGATTCAGGAAGTGCTCGATCGCGCGCGCAAGATCAAAAAAGAGTACAAGGTAAAGGGCCAGCCGCTGATTACGCCATACCTATTTCCTACCCGCGATGGTGAGCCGTACACCAAGTCCGGATTGTTTTCGATGTGGGATAGGGCCAGAGAGCGCGCAGGAATCACAGACCCGGTGTGGTTCAAGGATTTGCGTGCACTTGGCGCAACAGATGCCGCCAAGGCCGGTACAAACAGGCTGGCAATCCAAACCCGACTCGCTCATACATCAGGCAAAACATCGGAGATTTACATCAAGGAATCGGTGCCGGAATTGTCGGCAATCGATCTGCCGTTACCGTGGCTGAAATGAAAACAGCGCTGTATATTAGACAGTGTCTAATATACAGCGCTGTACGTTGATACAGTAAATTAGGTAAGTCTTTGATTCTATTGGTCGGGACGGAGTGATTCGAACACTCGACCCCTTGCACCCCATGCAAGTACGCTACCAGGCTGCGCTACGCCCCGACAAGCGCAAAATTATACCAGAGCAGCACTGCTTTTTTGTCATGCAAAATGCGACAGACTTGCATTACAAAGCGGATTTACTTGAGCAAAGTCAGAATCTCTATCAATTCTTTGCGAATCGCAAGCATGGCATTCGAATCTATCCTTACACCATCGAGCGCAAGATCTTCGTCGCCGCGCGCATCCAGAATGCGGCTGTCAAGCTTGTTGCGCGCACCGCTGATCGTGAAACCTTGCTCATACAGTAACTCGCGTATCCGGCGAATCAGCAGCACTTCATGATGCTGATAGTAGCGACGGTTGCCACGCCGTTTAACAGGTTTCAGTTGCGTGAATTCTTGTTCCCAGTAACGCAGAACGTGCGGTTTGACACCACACAACTCGCTGACTTCACCGATCGTGAAGTAGCGTTTTGCTGGAATGGGCGGCAATGCGACCAATTCGGGTTTGTTGAGCCGTTCGTTCATCTATCAGCTGGTTTCGGCAAACGATTTTTGGCTGGAAGTGTCGACCATGCCTTTGAGCTTCTGGCTCGCATGGAAAGTAACTACGCGGCGTGCGGTGATAGGAATTTCTTCACCTGTTTTTGGATTACGGCCCGGACGTTGCGGTTTGTCGCGCAATTGAAAGTTACCGAAACCGGATAATTTTACGGCTTCACCACGTTCCAAGGCGTTACGGATTTCATCAAAGAAGGTCTCAACCATGTCTTTGGCTTCACGCTTGTTCAAGCCGACTTGCTCGAACAGCAACTCAGCCAACTCAGCCTTGGTCAGCGTTGGCAAATTCTTTTCCGCCTGCGAACGAACCTGCGCTTCAAGCATTGCGCGGTTCAGGTCGGCTGCCAACAAGGATTGAAGTTCAGCGGAGTTCACATCATTCATATTCGGTATATTCACTGCTGGGGTCTCAGGTTGAGCCTTGGCTCAAGATATAACTGCTTATGCACGTAATTTGGCACCGTGTTTTGTGCCGGCTGCGGCTACAAATGCAGCCATTGCGGCATCGACCAAATCATCTTGCAGGGTAGCTTGAGTATCTTGCAAGGTGAATCGGAAAGCAAGGCTTTTTTCGTCTTCCTCCAATCCCTTGCCGCGATATTCATCAAATAAAACAACCACTTGCAAAATATTGCAGATTGCATTTGCATGCTTTTCAGCAACAAAAGCATCGATTAAAGCCTGCGTTGGAACTGCATGTTTCACTACCAAAGCGAGGTCGCGCGTTACCGCAGGGAACTTCGAAATTTCCTTGTAACTAGGCACATCGACTTGCTGCAAAGCACTGGCATCAACCTCGAATAAAACTGGAGCCAAAGGTAAATCGTACTTTTGCTGCCAACGCGGATGCAATTCACCGATAAAGCCTACGACTTTGCCATCGAGTGAAACATTCGCAGAGCGGCCGGGATGCAATGCAGGATGTTCAACCTTGGCAAAGGTAACTGTCTTCGGTGCAAACAAGGCTTCCAGATCCGCTTTCACGTCGAAATAATCAACATTGCGCGCGGCCATGCCCCACTGCTCTTCCACGATTGGACCGTAGGCTATTGCCGCGACGCGTTTAGGCTGATCGTAACCGGCAACGGACAATGGGCCATCTTGCTCGCTGTTATTGCGCAAATAAACCGCGCCAATTTCAAACAGGCGAATACGGCTGACCTTGCGGTTCAGGTTGTAGCGCACATTCGCAATCAGATTGCCTATCATTGATGAACGCATCACGCCCATCTGGCTGGCAATTGGATTCAGCAATTTGATTGGATTGGTGTTGCCAGCGAAATCGGCTTCCCACGCTTGCTCAACAAAGCTGAAATTGACCACTTCCTGATAATCGGAGTCAGCCAACTGGCGACGAATAGTGAACAGCGAACGCGTGTTCTCAGGACGAATGCGCATTGCATTTGCTGCGACTGGCGGCAAGGCTGGAATATTCTCAAAGCCGTAGACGCGCGCGATCTCTTCGATCAAGTCTTCTTCGATTTCGATATCGAAACGGTAGGAAGGTGGCGTTACCGAGAACACGCCGTCTTTTTGCGTGAATGGCAAAGCGAGACGCGTGAAGATGTCGGCGATCTGCGCATCGGTCAATGCAACGCCGATAACCTTGACGGCACGCGCAGTGCGCACGCTGACAGGGTCGCGTTTAGGCAGATTGACGATATGGTCGTCGATAGGACCCACTGCTGTTTTATCATTTTGGCCGCAGATCTCGACGATCAATGCAGTGATGCGTTCGATGTGTTCGACCGTCGTTGCAAAGTCGACGCCACGTTCAAAACGATGCGCTGCATCAGTCGAAAAATTGAAACGACGTGCGCGACCCTGGATTGCATTTGGATACCAGAATGCAGCTTCCAGATAAATGTCTTGTGTGTCGAGAGATACGGCCGTCGCATCACCGCCCATGATGCCCGCCAGCGATTCAATTTGCTGATCATCGGCGATCACGCCTATCCACTCGTCGACGGCAACCGTATTGCCGTTCAAGAGCTTCAGCGATTCATCTTTTTTACCCCAGCGTACATTCAAGCCACCGTGGATTTTATCCAGATCGAACACGTGGGTTGGACGACCCAGTTCAAGCATGACATAGTTTGAGATGTCGACCAATGCAGAAATCGGACGTTGACCGCTGCGCTCCAAACGTTGCTTCATCCAATCCGGCGTCTGCGCTTTGGCATTCAAGCCGCGAATGATGCGACCGGAAAAACGACCACATAAATCCGGAGCCGAAACGGTCACCGGCAATACATCTTTGATCGTCGCTGCCACTGCTTGATAAGTTGGTGCTTTCAATGCCGTACCGGTCAATGCCGATACTTCACGCGCAACGCCAAGAACCGACAGGCAATCTGCCTTGTTCGGTGTCAGCTTGATCGTGAATTTCAAGTCATTGAGTTGATAGTAATCGCGGAAATTCTGGCCGATAGGCGCGTCCGATGGCAAGTCCATCAAGCCGCCCTGCTCGTCCGACAATTTCAATTCTTTTGCCGAACACAACATGCCTTGCGACACCACGCCGCGCAATTCACCAACCTTGATTTCGAAAAGCTTGCCGTCTTCGCCCGGCGGCAATATCGCGCCAGCCAATGCACAAACAACCTTCATGCCAGCGCGCACATTCGGCGCACCGCAGACGATGTTTAACAAGGTTCCAGTACCAACATCAACCTGACAGACATTCAGACGATCGGCGTTCGGATGCTTGGCAATCTCGCGCACTTCAGCGACCACTACATTTGAGAATGGCGGTGCGACCGGTTCGACTTCTTCGACTTCCAGACCGGACATCGTCAACATGTGTGCCAATTCGTCCGACGTCATGTTCGGATCGACCATCGTACGGAGCCAGCTTTCGGAAAATTGCATGATTTAAAAACCTTTTGCCACAGACACCACAAAGAAATCAGAGCACGCGCTTGTTCAGCATGCCCTGCCTTGTTACTGCTAGTTGAATTGTTTCAGGAAACGCAAATCGCCTTCGTAGAACAGGCGCAGATCATTGATGCCATAACGCAGCATCGTCAGGCGTTCTATACCGGAGCCAAACGCAAAACCGATGAATTGTTCCGGATCGAATCCCATATTGCGCATCACGTTCGGATGCACCTGACCAGCTCCCGACACTTCCAGCCAGCGGCCTTTCAATGGACCGCTACCGAAGGCGATATCGATCTCGGCCGACGGTTCGGTAAATGGAAAATACGATGGGCGGAAGCGCACTTGCAAATCATCGGTTTCGAAAAACGCTTTGACGAAATTGAGGTACACGCCCTTCAAGTCGGCGAAGCTAATGTTTTCATCGATCCACAAACCTTCGACCTGATGGAACATAGGTGAATGCGTTGCATCGCTATCGACGCGATAAGTACGGCCAGGCGCGATGACGCGGATAGGCGGTTTGTTCATGCGTGCATAGCGCACTTGCATTGGACTGGTGTGCGTACGTAGCAGCAAAGGCTTACCTTGCGTATCGTTGCCTTCGATGTAAAACGTATCTTGCATCGAACGCGCTGGATGATTCTCCGGACTGTTCAGTGCGGTGAAATTGGTCCAGTCGTTTTCGATCTCGGGACCATCTGCCACGTCGAAACCGATAGAGCCGAAAATCTCTTCAATACGCTGCCATGAGCGCATGACAGGGTGTATACCACCGGTGCCACGACCACGGCCAGGCAAGGTGATGTCGATGGCTTCCGCATTCAGGCGGGACTCCATCTGTGCATTGGACAAAGCATCGCGACGCGCGGTCAGCGCAGCTTCGATCTTTTCTTTTGCAGAATTAATAACAGCACCCTGGGTCTTGCGCTCTTCCGGCGCGAGCTTGCCCAGGCTCTTCATCTGTTCAGTGATCTGTCCAGTTTTACCGAGGTACTTCGCTTTCGCGTTTTCCAGCGCGGCGGCATCATCTGCGGCGGCGAAATCGGTCTGGGCTTGCGTTACAAGTTGTTCTAGGGGATTCATGCGGTTTGTTTTCGTCCTTAGCAAGGAAGCCGAAAAGGAAAGCTCAAAGGGCTGTGCAAAAATAAAAACGGGACATAGGTATGAACCCTGCCCCGCTCTCGGATATTGCTGCACTGTCCGAGGACAGTGCATACGATCACAACTTAAGCAGCGATGGTTGTTTTCACCTGATTCACGATTGCCGCGAATGCTGGTTTGTCCATCACAGCCATATCAGCCAGGACTTTACGGTCCAACTCGATAGATGCGCGTTTCAGACCGTTCATGAACACGCTGTATGTCAGACCATGTTCACGCGATGCTGCGTTGATACGGGTGATCCACAATGCGCGGAAAACACGTTTCTTGTTACGACGATCGCGGTATGCATATTGACCAGCGCGCATAACTGCTTGCTTGGCAATACGGTAGACCTTACTGCGACGACCACGATAGCCTTTGGCTTTGTCGAGGATTTTTTTATGACGGGCCCGTGCTGTGACCCCACGTTTTACTCTAGGCATGATTGCTCCTGATTATTGAGTGAGGTTAAGCGGTCGGCATCATTGCACGAACGGAATTCATGTTGGTGTCATGAACACCGACAGAACCGCGCAATTGACGTTTATTTTTTGTGGTTTTCTTGGTCAGAATATGACGCTTGAAAGCTTGACCGCGCTTGACGGTTCCACCTGGACGTACACGAAAGCGCTTTTTGGCGCTGCTTTTCGTTTTCATTTTAGGCATGACACACTCTATCCTTTTAGGGGACAGTTCCATTTTATATGATTGCAGGTGGCAGCAATTTCGCTACACTTGGATGCCTACTCTCACTTGTTATGCAGTGAAATCGAGTCCACTGCTATTTGTATGAGTCGCTCGTTGCCGGCGACTCGTACGAAATTCTATTACTTCTTCTTCTTAGGCGACAGAACCATGATCATCTGACGGCCTTCCATCTTTGGAAACTGCTCAACTTGGCCATACGGTTCCAAGTCTGCTTTCAAACGTTCCAACATGCGGAAACCGATGTCCTGATGCGCCATTTCACGACCACGGAAACGCAGTGTGATTTTGGTTTTATCACCATCGTCCAGAAATTTGATCAGATTGCGCAGCTTGATGTTGTAATCACCATCATCGGTGCCCGGGCGGAATTTGACTTCCTTAACCAGAATAACTTTCTGCTTGAGCTTGGCTTCGTGCGCCTTCTTCTGCTCCTGGTATTTGAACTTGCCGTAATCCATCAGGCGCGCGACCGGCGGTTGCGCAGTTGGCGCAATCTCTACCAGATCGACATTAGCTTCTTCCGCCAAACGGAAGGCATCTGCCAGACTAACGATACCAAGTGCCTCATTTTCGACACCACTCAAACGCAGCTCAGGCGCTGTAATTTCACCGTTGATCCGATGCGACTTATCAGTAGCTATTGCAATTTCCTTTTAAAATCAAATAATTAAGCCGTGCTCTTGCGCTATGGGTTTGATCCCTCAGGCTTTGGTTTCAACCTCATTATTGAGGCGTTCGACCAATAAATCGACAGGCATGACACCCAGATCGACATTGCCTCGCGCTCGCACGGCCACTGTACCTGCGTCCCGTTCTTTATCACCAATGACGATGATGTACGGCAGCTTCTGAACGGAATGCTCGCGTATTTTATAGGTTATTTTCTCATTACGCAAATCAACATGTACCCTAAACCCTTGTTTCTTCAGGTTTTGTGCAACAGCCTGCGCGTAATCGGCTTGCGCGTCAGAGATGTTCAGCACCGCAATTTGGACCGGCGCCAGCCATAAAGGCAAAGCCCCAGCGTGATTTTCGATCAGCATACCGATGAAACGCTCGAAGGAACCAAGGATTGCACGATGCAACATGACCGGAATCTTCTTCGTGTTGTCTTCGGCGACATATTCCGCGCCCAGACGTGCCGGCATCGAGAAATCGACCTGAATCGTGCCACATTGCCACATACGGCCAATCGCATCCTTCAGTGTGTATTCGATCTTCGGACCATAGAAAGCACCTTCGCCCGGCGAAATCTCGTAGGTGCAACCTGAACGGTCCAGCGACGCAATCAGCGCTGCTTCTGCTTTATCCCAAGCCTCATCGGAACCAACACGTTTTTCGGGACGTGTTGCCACTTTATATATAACGTCAGTGAAACCAAAGTTGAGATAAACCTTTTGCAACAGAGCAGTAAAGGCAACGCACTCGTCCAGAATCTGATCTTCAGTACAGAAAATGTGGCCATCATCTTGCGTAAAGCCGCGCACGCGCATCATGCCGTGCAGCGAACCGGACGGTTCATTGCGATGACACTGGCCAAATTCGCCGTAGCGTAATGGCAGTTCGCGATACGAACGCAAATCTGACGCGAAAATCTGTACGTGACCTGGACAGTTCATCGGCTTCAAGGCATACGAGCGATTTTCCGACTCAGTGGTGAACATGTTCTCTTTGTAGTTTTCCCAGTGGCCGGATTTCTCCCAAAGGCTACGATCAAGAATCTGCGGCGCTTTGACTTCCTGGTAACCGTTGTCTTGATAGACGCGGCGCATGTATTGCTCGACTTGCTGCCAGACGGTCCAACCTTTTGGATGCCAGAAAATCAAGCCTGGCGCTTCTTCCTGGAAATGAAACAGATCAAGCGCACGACCCAGCTTGCGGTGATCACGCTTCTCGGCTTCTTCCAGCATGTTCAGATAGGCTTCCTGCTCTTCCTTCTTCGCCCATGCGGTGCCATAGATACGCTGCAGCATTTCATTCTTGGAATCGCCGCGCCAGTAGGCGCCAGCCAGTTTCATCAGCTTGAATACTTTCAGCTTACCGGTCGATGGCACGTGCGGACCACGGCAGAGATCGGTAAATTTACCTTCGCTGTACAGCGAGACATCCTGATCAGCCGGAATCGACGCAATGATTTCTGCCTTGTAGGCTTCGCCGATTGATTTGAAATACTCAACCGCTTCATCACGTGGCAACACTTTACGAGTAACTGGCTCGTCTTTTTTCGCGAGCTCGGTCATTTTCTTTTCGATCGCCAGCAAATCTTCTGGCGTGAACGGACGCTTGTACGAAAAATCGTAATAAAAACCGTTTTCGATAACCGGACCGATGGTTACTTGCGCATCAGGGAACAACTCCTTGACCGCATACGCCAGCAAATGCGCGGTGGAGTGACGAATCACATCCAGACCATCAGCATCCTTGTCGGTAATGATGGCCAGATCGCTGTCTTGTTCGATCAAATACGAGGTATCGACTACATTGCCGTTGACCTTGCCGGCGAGTGCCGCCTTGGCAAGACCAGTACCAATATTGGCAGCAACTTGCGCCACGGTGACAGGGGAATCGAATTCGCGTTGCGAACCATCGGGAAGGCTGACTGTAATCATTTTGCTCTCCGTTTCAGCGGGGACTTGCTTGCTGACGCTAGATTAATTGAACAACAAAAAATGCGGACGAAAAAAAACGCGGGCTAGCCGCGCTTTTTCAAATGGTAATGACGAAAAAGAACCCGACTTAGCGTCGCTCGAAAACCAGTGTGATTGTCGTTCGCGGTGTCATAACCGGGTTTGCCTTTCTCGCTCTTACAGGTTTTACCAATTTTTCGTTGGTAGGCACGATTGGACTCGAACCAACGACCCCTACCATGTCAAGGTAGTGCTCTAACCAGCTGAGCTACGCGCCTAAAGAAGCGAAATTATAGCGGCAAAATATCTTCTTAGCTAGCCCCTAAATGAACTGTTTTAAAACATTCCTTAAAAATCATGAGGAGCCGCGATTTTGCATATTCATCTGTAGATACAAGTTCCTGCATCTGCCCTCCTCATCAATGACGATTAATCAATGGCGTTTGGCTTCTACCACGCCATTCACTTCACCGATCACCGTCAGCGCCTTTTGCAATTGTGCGGTTGACCCAACCTCTGCCGTGAACGCCATGCGGGCCTGACCTTTTACGCTCTGCGTACTGACGCCAATGACATTGATTTTTTCGCGCAGAAAAATATCCGAGATATCGCGCAACAAACCTTGCCTATCGCTAGCCAGAACGAAAATATCCACTGGATAAACAGTCGACAATTCGGGACCGCCCCACCCGGTTTGAATCACACGTTCGGGCGCCTTGCGCCGCATCTCGGCAAAATTTCTGCAACTGGCGCGATGTATCGACACGCCATTGCCTCGCGTCACAAAACCAACAATCGGATCTGGTGGTGCCGGTTTGCAGCATTTGGCCAACTGCGTCATCAAACCATCTGTGCCAACCACTAGCACGCCGGTCTTCGCGCCCTGAACGACACTTGATGCACGGCTTTTGCGCGGAATCAGCGCATCGTCAAACTCAGCCTGTTTCGCATCACTCGCTTCATCGGCATGCAAAGCATGTTCGACTGTGCGCAGGCTGAATTCCTCTTTGCCCACTGCAAGGAGTAAATCATCAAGTTTTGTGAATCCCAGCTTGTGCGCCAGCTCTTCCAGATTGACGGCAGTTTTACCTTCACGCTGCAGGGTTTTCTCAATCAGGCCGCGGCCTGTGGAAAGCGTTTCCTGCTGATCAATCGCATTGAACCATGCGCGTACTTTGGCACGCGTACGCGAACTCGCTGCATAACCAGGTGCCAGCCAATCTCGCGAAGGGCCAACAGTGCCCGTGACGGTACTCACGCCTTTTGCCGTAATGATCTCTACGGTCTGGCCGTTTTTCAGAACAGTATTCAGTGGAACAAGCGTCCCATCAACGCGCGCGCCGCGGCAGCGATGTCCGACATCGCTGTGCAAGTGATATGCAAAATCAATCGGCGTCGCGCCATTCGGCAATTCGATCACGCGCGCTTGCGGCGTCAACACGTAGATACGGTCGTCCAGCGTAGCGGATTTGAGTTTTTCTACCCAGTCACGATGCACGTCTTCTTGTCCGACTACGGTATCGACGACTTCACTTTTCCAGGCCAGCAACTGACGCAACCAGGCAATTTTTTCATCATACTTTTGGCCGGAAAAGTTCGAGTGACCTGCTTCCTTGTAGCGCCAATGCGCAGCGACGCCATATTCGGCGAAGTCGTGCATATCATTTGTACGAACCTGCACTTCGAGCGGACGGCCATCTTCTGCCATGACGATGGTATGCAGCGATTGATAGCCGTTGGCTTTTGGACGTGAGATGTAATCGTCAAACTCCGACGGGACCGGGGTCCAAATGTTATGCACAATACCGAGTACCGTGTAGCAGGTTTTGACATCTTCGACGATCACACGGAATGCACGCACGTCATACAAATCGGAGAACTCGATTTCCTTGCCGCGCAATTTGCTCCAGATGCTAAAGATATGTTTTGGTCGGCCGAATACTTCGGCCTTGATACCGGCGGCAGCCATTTCCGATTGCAGACGCTTGATCGAATTCTCGACAAAGGCTTCGCGCTCTACGCGTTTTTCTTCCAGCATGGAGGCGATGCGCTTGTAGGCCTCTGGCTGCAGAAAACGGAAAGACAAATCTTCCAGCTCCCATTTCAGTTGCCAGACGCCGAGTCGGTTCGCCAGCGGAGCATAGAGATCGAATGTCTCGCGTGCATATTGCTTTGAACGTTCATTCTGCAATTTGTTGTCGGCAAAATAGCGTAGCGTGGTGACGCGCGTACCGAGGCGCACCAGTACAACGCGCATGTCGGTCGCCATTGCCAGTAACATCTTGCGCACCACTTCCAGTTGCGACGCCGCTTCTTGCGCAGCGTTTTTTCCGCGAGCAGATTCGTGCTGCACAAAGGTTACTTCATGCAAGCGCATCAACTGACGCACACCTGAAACCAGATCGTCTACTTCTTTTCCGAAATGCTCATTGATCTTGTCGGCAGCCGCCGGATTGATGGTTGCCAATTCAAACAGCAAGGCGGCAATACGCGTATCCGCATCTGTTTCCAGTTGCGCAAGCACAGTCGCAACACCTTGCGCAAACTCGAATGCATCCTGTCCGCTCTCAAACGCATCTTGACCGGCAGAAACCGTTTTTCCTGCATAAAATGGCTTGACGAACGCGAGCGCATCCATCACGCGTACGCTGTCGTGTTCTGTCAAACCAGCGCGAAGAAGCTCTTGTGTATCACTTTGTGACGATGCTACGGAAACCATGTTGAACCTAGGAAGATGCTGCAACCACAATTATTTCAATCAAGCGCTTAGGATCAGGGAACCGGACCGCAACAGTTGCTCTTGGCGGCGTATGTCCTTCAGGCACCCATTCATTCCAAGCTGCGTTCATGCCATCGAAATCATTAATATCGGCAATAAATATCTGACACGACAAAATACGTGTTTTATCACTGCCGGCCTCTGCCAACAGACGATCAATATGGGCCAACACCTCGCGTGCCTGCCCCTGAATATTGTGCGTTGTGTCTTCGGCAATTTGTCCCGCCAAGTATACAGTGCCGTTGTGAATGGCGATTTCAGACAGCGTATCGCCTATATGCAAGCGTGTGATATTCATCAAGTTTCAAATTCAAAGATTATTCAAATGCAATTAGCTATCAATGTATATACACCAAGAGTTAATCGAGGAAGAAATTTTTCGCTATCGCAATCTGTGCGTCACTCAGAAAGGTCGGAGCGTGTCCGACCCCTGCAAGTTCCACTACTTTCGCTTTTGGGCCACGCTGCGACATTGCAGCAGCGGTTTCCCTTGACAGCAGATCAGAGTCGGCACCACGCACAATCAGCGTGGGACAATGAATCGCATCATACGCTGCCCACAAACGCTGCTCATCCAGTTGCGCACTCTGCGTAGTCGTTGCCTTGAATGGCAAAGCCAGCGCCGGGTCATATACGAACGTCCATTTCCCTTCTGCATCACGTCGCATCACGTCGGACGCCAGCTTGTCCCATTGCTCATCGCTATGCGCACCAAATGTCAGCGAGATCGCACGTACGTAATGCGTTGCCTCTTCTAAAGTGGCAAAGTGCACTTTCTGCCCCACATATTCGCCAATACGTTTTAAAGCTACAGCGCTGATCGAAGGGCCTATATCATTGAGCAATAATTTGCGCACAGGATTGTCCGGCAACGACGCCAAGGCCATCCCGATCAAACCGCCCATCGACGTACCCAACCAATTCACCGATGGAACATCAAGACGCGCAAGCAGCGTCACCATGTCGCTAACATATTGCGGCACTTGATAAAAATTAGGATCACGCAAATGCTCGGATCTTCCGCGACCGACTATGTCCGGACAAATCACCCGATAATCGTTCGCCATTACTTTTGCCAACGCATCAAAATCATCCGATACGCGCGTCAAGCCATGCACGCACACCAATACATTCGGATTGCCAGCATTACCCCATTCCTTGTAGGCCATCCGGTGCAAACCTGCAGGAGAAAGGCATTGAACAGTTTTGATTTTCGCTTGTGTCATATTGGTCGCAAAGAGGTGAGCGCAACATTTTACGGGTGTAAGCTAACAATGTTATGCGTAAAATCTTATCAAAGATCACAGCTTCTGAAGATCAGACTGAAAGGTGCATCATGCAAAATTACTCCCTTCAAGGCAAAACAGCCTTGGTCACTGGCTCCACGTCTGGCATAGGCTTGGGGATTGCACGTGCACTGGCCCAACAAGGTGCGCATATCGTGTTGAATGGTTTCGGTGACGCCACCGAGATCAAGACCTTACAAACAACAATCGAAAAAGACTTCGGAGTCCAAACAATTTATCACGCTGCCGATATGTCTAGGCCAGCGGAGATTGCCGCCATGATGCAAGTTGCCAGCGAGAAATTCGGAGTGATCGATATCCTGGTCAACAATGCAGGCATTCAGCATGTTGCGAATATTGAAGATTTTCCAGTCGACAAATGGGATGCAATCATCGCCATCAATCTCACTTCCGCATTCCATACGACTCGCCTTGCACTACCCGCAATGAAAGAGAAGAACTGGGGCCGTATCATCAATATTGCATCCGCACACGGCTTGGTCGGCTCAGCACAAAAATCTGCTTATGTCGCCGCCAAACATGGCATTATCGGACTCACCAAAGTCACCGCGCTGGAAACTGCGCAAACCGGCGTGACCTGCAATGCCATTTGTCCAGGCTGGGTACTGACACCGCTGGTGCAGAAACAGGTGGATACGCGTGCTGCCAATGAAGGCATTTCCAATGATGATGCCAAGAAAGGTTTGCTATCGGAAAAGCAGCCGTCGGGAGAGTTTGTCACACCTGAACAACTAGGCGCGTTAGCGGTATTTCTTTGCGGCGAAGCTGCGAGTCAGGTACGCGGTGCCGCGTGGAACATGGATGGTGGATGGACTGCCCAATAACTATATAAGTACTAAAGAATCGTAACGCGTTTAAAGGTCAACGTCGCGTGATGAGAATGACGTGTAGTGATCCCGCCGGGCATTGCGTCGTCACCAATTAATGCAATGCACTCACATCCAGTGGCGCTCCTGTATTCGCCATCACTTCTTCTTTCGTCACGCCAGGCGCCAGTTCAACTAGGCTTAGTCCATTCGGGGTGATATCGATCACTGCCAGATCCGTAATGATGCGGTTAACCACGCCGACTCCGGTCAGTGGCAAATTACATGAAGGTAAAATTTTGTGCGAAATGGAGCCATCTTTCGCCCGTGCGACATGCTCCATCAGTACAACGATACGTTTGACACCCGCTACCAGATCCATCGCACCACCCATACCTTTCACCATCTTGCCGGGAATCATCCAGTTGGCAAGATCGCCCTCCTCCGACACCTGCATCGCGCCCAGCAAAGCGATATCGATTTTGCCACCGCGTATCATGCCGAATGAATCCGCCGAGTTGAAATACGAAGAGCCAGGCAAGGATGTTACCGTCTGCTTGCCGGCATTAATCAAATCCGGATCTACTTCCTCCTCCGTGGGAAACGGGCCTATACCCAGCATTCCATTTTCTGATTGCAACCATACATGAATATCCGGCGCGATGAAATTTGCCACCAACGTAGGCAAGCCTATCCCCAGGTTGACGTAAGCGCCGTCATGTAATTCTTGCGCTGCGCGTGCTGCCATTTGATCTCGTGTCCAGGCCATATCACTCTCCACCTATGCTTCCGTTGTCCTTGCGTTCAGATGCAAACATACGCATGCATTGAATCACTTCTCTGTACATCACACGTTATTTCACTTAGTGCGTAGTGTGCGCTGCTCAATGCGCTTTTGCGGATGCGCATTGAGTACGATGCGATGAATGAAAATTCCCGGTGTATGCACATGATCAGGATCGATTTCTCCGATTTCGACCAGCTCTTCCACTTCTACTACCGTGACTTTCCCAGACATTGCAGCATTCGGATTGAAGTTGCGCGCAGTGTGGCGATACACCAGGTTGCCGGCCTTGTCGGCCTTGTATGCCTTGACGATTGCAACGTCAGCAACCAAGGCGCGTTCCATGATGTATTGCTCGCCATCGAATTCACGCACTTCCTTGCCCGCGGCGACAATCGTGCCAACGCCGGTCTTGGTAAAAAATGCAGGAATACCGGAGCCGCCAGCGCGCAGCTTTTCTGCCAGTGTTCCTTGCGGAGTAAATTCGACTTCGAGTTCGCCAGCCAGATATTGCCGTTCGAACTCTTTGTTCTCGCCCACGTAAGAGGAAATCATTTTCCTGATCTGGCGCGTCATCAGCAATTGGCCCAAACCTGCATCGTCGATGCCGGCATTATTGGAAATCGCCGTCAGGTTCTTGACACCCGAATCGCGTAACGCGGCAATCAGTGCCTCCGGGATGCCGCATAGGCCAAAACCGCCGACAGCAATGGTTTGCCCATCCTTGACGATATCGGCCAGGGCAGTTGCTGCATCGGGATAAACTTTATTCATAGTTACCCTTCTTTGTGTAGAGTAAGGGGAAGACGTCGGAAGCGCGTCTGTCAGCATAAGGCGATGCTGCTATCGTCACAATACCGTAGAACTACTAGCGTCTCTTGATGCGTCTGGGCAAATCTGAACAACGAGGCATTGCATGACGATATCAGCAAGAATCGATTATGAAAGCATATTTCAGTATGCACCTGTCGGCATGTGCGTCTCGCAGCATCGCGTGATTCACGCCTGCAATGACGCGCTGGCAATCATGTTCGGCTATACCAAAGATGTGCTCAGCGGACAGTCGTTTGCCATCTTGTATCCCAGTTATGCTGAATTCGAACGTACCGGCGCACGTATCGTTCCCATCATGAATGCCAAAGGATATTATTCGGACGAACGCATCATGAAGCGGGTCAACGACCAGTTATTCTGGTGCCACGTCAGTGGGCGAGCGTTAGTGCCAGACGATCCGCATGCAGCGGGAATCTGGACATTTGAAGACTTGAGTGAAAAAAGACCGGTGACGGCAGCATTGACACCGCGCGAACGAGAAATCGCTGCCTTGCTAGTCGATGGAAAAACAAGCAAGGCAATCGCACGGCAGCTTGGATTAAGCCCGCGTACGGTAGAAATGCACAGGGCAAGATTAATGCGAAAATTTGCCGCAACCACTGCAAGCGAGTTGATCTATCGATTGCTGGGTGTATCGCGGCAGACTGAAACGACGGAAACAGATGCTGAAGTTTAAGTAACGACCTTATCTGACAAATTCATTGATGGTTCAAGCGATGCTCATGCCGTCATCAGCTGTCATGATCGCACCATTGATGAAATGTGATTCTTCTGCAGACAATAGCAGCAATAAACCATCCAGATCTTCTGGCTTGCCGACACGTTTGCGTGGCAATGTATTCACCAATTGCTGGCCTTGCTCGCTGCCGAGGTAATCGAGATTCATCTCTGTCCCTATGTATCCTGGGCAGATGGCATTGACGTTGATGCCGAACTTGCCCCACTCCAGCGCCATCGATTTCGTCATGTGCACGATCGATGCTTTGCTCATGCTGTACAAGCCAAGCTCTGGAACCACACGCAGGCCAGCGACTGATCCTATATTGACAATGCGATGCTGCTTTCTGGCATCGCCCTTGTGCCGTGCGATCATGCGCTTGGCAACTTCCTGTGCCACAAAGAAAGCACCACGCTGATTGGTATCCATCACAAACGCATATTCTTCCGGTGTCACATCGACCAACCGCCCACTGGCTGAAACGCCGGCATTGTTGACCAGAATATCGATGGCACCGGCTTCTGTTTCCGCGTGCGCAATCGCCGATTTGATACTCGCGTAATCGGTGACATCCAGTGTCACCACATGCGCCGCGCCGCCCTCAGCCTCGATCTCCGCGCGCAATTCCTTGAGCCTGTCGACACGTCGAGATGCCAGTATCACTTGTGCTCCGGCCATCGCCAGTACTTTCGCGAAACGCGCGCCAAGTCCGCTGGAGGCACCTGTGATCAGGGCAACTTTGCCTTCAAAATTAACTTCAATACCCACGAATTTCTCCTGACTTTCTCTTGATTAATTAGCGCACTGAAAATAAAAAGTGACGTTAGAGGCGTTATGATTACACGAAAGCGCCGCAATGCGCGTTTTTGCACTTCGCATTCACTACGAAACCACCGACAATAACGGTTTCGCACGCACATAATTTGACTGTTTTCACACAATGACACCAAGCGCATCCTCGGCATCCAGCCTGCTAGAACAATACGGCCCACGCGAGGCGATGGAATACGACGTCGTGATCGTCGGCGGCGGACCGGCCGGCCTCGCCGCTGCGATTCGACTCAAGCAACTGGCAGCAGAAAAAAATCATGAAGTATCCGTCTGCATTCTGGAAAAAGGCGGCGAACTCGGCGCGCACATTCTTTCCGGCGCAGTGATGGATCCGCAAGCATTGACCGAGTTGCTGCCGAACTGGAAAGAACTGGGCGCGCCACTCGATACGCCTGTCAGCGAAGATCGCTTCCTGTTCCTCACTGAAAGCAAGGCATACAAGACGCCAAACTTCATGCTGCCAGCCTGCTTCCAGAATCACGGCAATTATGTGGTCTCGCTGGCCAATGTGGTGCGCTGGTTGGGCCAGCAAGCTGAAAGCTTGGGTGTTGAAATATTCCCGGGCTTCCCTGCGGCAGAAATCCTGTACAACGACGATGGATCAGTGCGCGGTGTCGCCACCGGCAATATGGGCGTAGACCGTGTCGGCAATCCCACTGCCAGCTTCCAGCTCGGGATGGAACTGCATGCGAAGTACACACTGTTTGCCGAAGGCGCGCGCGGCCACCTCGGCAAGCAGTTGATGGCAAAATTTGATCTGAACAAAGACAAGGCACCGCAAACCTACGGGATCGGTATCAAGGAATTGTGGGAGATCGATCCAGCCTTGCATCAACCGGGGCTGGTGATACACACCGCCGGCTGGCCGCTTGCCAGCGATGTTTATGGCGGCTCGTTTCTATACCATCTGGAAAACAATCAGGTCGCCGTTGGCTATGTGGTTGGCCTCGCTTACGAGAATCCTTATCTGTCACCGTTTGAAGAATTCCAGCGTTATAAGACGCATCCCGAGATCAGCAAGTTCTTCAAGGGCGGCAAGCGTGTCTCTTACGGCGCGCGTGCAATTACTGCAGGCGGTTTGCAATCTTTGCCAAAACTGGTGTTCGCCGGCGGTGCATTGATAGGCTGCGATGCAGGCTTCCTGAACGCCAGTCGTATCAAGGGCAGCCATGCCGCAATCAAGAGCGGCATGCTGGCTGCAGACGCGGCCTTTGCAGCCTTGCAAGGCGGTCGCCAGTTCGACGAACTGAGCGACTATCCGCTCGCCTTCGAAAAGTCTTGGCTGCATGAAGAACTGCACGTGGCGCGCAATTTCAAACCGTGGATGAGCAAGGGCTTGTACACCGGCGCATTGATGGTCGGTATTGATCAACTGATCTTCCGTGGCAAGGCACCATGGACCTTGCGCAATACGCACGCTGATCACAGTTGCCTGCGTCCGGCTTCCGAGTTTCAGCCTATCATTTATCCGAAACCGGACAATACGCTGACCTTCGATAGGCTGTCATCGGTCTTCATCTCCAACACCAACCATGCCGAAGATCAGCCCATCCATTTGACCTTGAAGGATGCCAGCGTACCGGTGGACATTAATCTGGCACAGTATGCCGGACCCGAGGCACGTTACTGTCCGGCGGCGGTGTATGAGTTTGTGAAAACGGATGCGGGCGAAGACAGGCTGCAGATCAATGCGCAGAATTGCGTGCATTGCAAAACCTGCGATATCAAGGACCCTACGCAAAACATCGTGTGGGTGACACCGGAAGGTGGTGGCGGGCCTAACTATCCGAATATGTAAAACGTAGATGCACCGAAGATGCAAAAGAAAAAGCCGCTATGCGGCTTTTTTTACGATCATCATTTACTGCTAGGGCATTAAAGCTTCCAACTCCCGTTCAGAATTTTCTCCAGCCAGAATGCACCGATCACCGTCTTCACATCAGTAATCTTGCCTTCTCGAATCCAAGTCAGTAAATCATCAGGTGTCGCCTTGAAGGTATCGAGAAACTCTTCATCGTCGAGCTTGCGCTCGCCTTCGAGCAAACCTCGCGCCAGATACAGATCAAGATGTTCATCTGCATATGCAATCGCATTATGGATAGTGCAAACGAATTGCCAGTCAGTCGCCGTATAGCCGGTTTCTTCCAGCAACTCGCGCTTGGCGCATGCCAGAGGCTCCTCGCCCGGATCGATTTTCCCTGCCGGAAATTCAATGAATACGCGATTGATAGGATAACGGAATTGCCGCTCCATCAGCACAGTACCATCGTCCAGCAGGGGAAGAATAACTACAGCACCAGGATGTTTGATGTATTCGCGCGTAGTCGGCTGTCCATTTGGCAAACGCACCGTATCACGCTGCACTTTCAGAAATGAGCCATCGTAGGCCAACGTGCTATCGATGCGGATTTCTTTTAAATGATTATCCATACTTCAACTCCGAGAGCACACTAGACTGGAATAACGAATTGAACGAGGAGCAGAATAAAAATCGCAGCTAACTGGATAGCTTAAACCGTTACACAAGCGCTTTATCAGTGATGCCGTCTGCGCATATAACGCAGTACAAAGCCGGGATAAGCCAGTACAAGAAATAAACAGCCAGTTACAGCGAAAAATTCCCAGCCTTGTGGAAAAACACTACCAATGCGGGACTCAAGTCCGCGCGCAACAAGGCCGACCAGCAGATATAGAATGAATAATTCAATCAGACGCAACCATATCGGCTTGATCCCCGAAGAAAGGGGGACAAGCGCGAACAGGCGTTCATTGAAAAAAGGAAGGTTGGCGCTGAACAGCGCCAACAAAATGACAAACCAGCTTGCTAGAGAGACATCCACTCGCTCAGCAAGCAGTCATCAGGAAGCCAGCGTTTTGACGATAGCAGCAGCGCATGCTGTCATCAAAGGGCCAGGTACCAAGCCCAGCACCAACAAGGCTGCACCATTGATGCTCAGTGCGACGGTTACATCTTTGCTGGCGACAATTTTTGAATTATCGACAGGTTCGTCAAAGTACATGACTTTGACTACGCGCAGATAATAGAACGCGCCAATCAGCGAGAACAGAACCGCGATCACTGCCAGCCAGATCTGGCCGGTGCTCAACACTGCCTGCAATACCGACAATTTGGCATAGAAACCAACCACTGGTGGTACACCAGCCAGCGAGAACATCAGCATCAGGGTGACCAGCGCAAACCATGGACTGCGTTGATTCAAGCCTTTGAAGTCGTCAATGTTGTCAGCTTCGAAGCCTGCACGTGACAACAACATGATGACGCCAAACATACCCAGAGTGGTCAATACATAAGTGATGACATAGAACATCGCAGCGCTATAACCGTTGGTCGTCGAGCCATCAGCACCCGCCACGACACCGGACAACAAACCAAGCAAGATGAAACCGATTTGCGAGATGGTCGAATAGGCCAGCATACGCTTGATATTGGTTTGCGCGATTGCGGCAATGTTACCGATCGCCATAGACAGTACGGCAAGGATGGTCAGCATTTGCTGCCAATCGATAACCAACGCTGGCAATGTCTCTACCAACAAGCGAATCGTGATTGCGAAGGCTGCAAGCTTAGGAGCACCGCCCAACATCAGGGTCACGGCAGTCGGCGCACCCTGATAAACGTCAGGTACCCACATGTGAAACGGAACTGCACCCAGTTTGAAAGCCAGACCAGAAACCACAAACACCAGACCGAAAATCAATACCGGTTTGTTGACAGCACCGGTAGAAATAACGCGTGCAACCTCAGTCATGTCGAGCGAACCGGTCGCACCGTACAACATCGAGATACCGTACAGCAGGAAACCTGAAGCCAGAGCGCCCAGTACGAAGTATTTCATCGCGGCTTCGATCGCTACGGTGTTTTCGCGACGGAAAGCAACCAATGCATACAAGGCCAGTGACATCATTTCCAGACCGAGGTAAATGATCAGGAAGTTGTTGGCCGAAATCATGACCATCTGACCCAGCACAGTAAACAAGGACAGAATATAGAACTCACCGCCCAGACGGCCGTTTACCATTTCGCGTTGTTCCAGATACTGGCGCGAATAGATCAACGTCAGTGCAACGGCGATACAGGTACAGATCTTCAACAAGCTGGACATGGGGTCAGACACGACCATATTGCCAAAGCCGTAGACAGTTGCACCGGTATTGAAGTCACACAGACTGAGTGCGGCGCTGCCTATCAATGCCGCAATCGACAATACATAAGTGATGTAGCGTTTCGCATCCGACAGAAACAAGTCAATCAGCAAAATTGCGCAGATTGCAATTGCCAGGAATATTTCAGGAAGGACGGATATCAGATTCAAATTATTCATTTTGTCGCAGTTAGTGTGCGTTCAGTTACGCGATTGCGGAGCCGTTTATTAATTAAGTTTCGAAATCGAGACGTGCTTCAGCAAGTCGGTAACCGAAGTTTGCATCGCATCGGTGAAAGGTGCTGGATACAGACCCATCGCCAACACAGCAATCGCCAACACGCCCAACATCAGGAATTCACGCTTGTTAATATCTGTCAGTTCCGCGACGTGATGATTGGTAACTTCACCGAAAATCACGCGTTTGGCCAGCCACAGGGAATAAGCAGCGCCAAGAATCAGCGCAGTTGCAGCCAGCATACCGATCCAGAAATTGAATTTGACGGCACCGAGAATCACCATGAACTCGCCGACGAAACCGGATGTTGCTGGCAAGCCGGCGTTAGCCATCGAAAACAGGATAAAGAAGGCAGCGAACTTAGGCATCTTGTTCACAACTCCGCCGTAGTCAGCGATGTTACGAGTGTGCATACGGTCATACAAAACACCGATACACAGGAACATTGCGCCAGAAACAAAGCCGTGCGAAATCATTTGTACGATACCGCCCTGCACAGCCATGTCATTAAACATGAAGAAGCCGAGCGTAACGAAGCCCATGTGTGCGATCGATGAATAAGCCACCAGCTTTTTCATATCGGTTTGAACCAGAGCAACCAGACCGATGTAAATCACTGCGATCAGCGACAAGGTAATCATGAAGCCGGACAGGTAATGACTGGCATCTGGTGTGATCGGCAACGAGAAACGCAGGAAGCCGTAAGCACCCAGTTTCAACATGATTGCCGCCAGCACGACTGAACCACCGGTAGGCGCTTCAACGTGAGCATCAGGCAACCATGTATGCACAGGCCACATTGGAACTTTGACCGCAAACGCCATCAAGAATGCCAAGAAGATCAGGATCTGTGCATCCATAGGCAATGGCAATGTATGCCAGGCCAGAATGTCGAAGCTGTGACCAGACTTGAAATACAGGTACAGCAAGGCCACCAGCATTAACAAGGAGCCGAAGAATGTGTACAGGAAGAACTTGATCGATGCGTAGACGCGATTTGCACCGCCCCAGACACCGATAATAATAAACATAGGAATCAGTGTCGATTCAAAGAATACATAGAACAGCAAACCATCAAGTGCGCAGAACACACCAATCATCAGACCCGACAGAATCAGGAATGCACCCATGTACTGGGCGACGCGCTTTTCGATGACTTCCCACGCCGCAATCACGACAAAGATCGTAATGAAGGCAGTCAGGACGACAAACCACATCGACAGTCCATCAACGCCAAGCGAATAGTTGATATTGAAAATATCAATCCACTTGAATTTTTCAACGAACTGCATGCCATGCGCAGCATTGTCGAATTGAGAAACCAATGGCAAGGTCGCCAGGAAACTGACAATTGCGCCAACCAGCGATACGGTACGCACAACGTTTGGATTATCGTCACGACCAAAGGCAATAACGAAGATACCGAACGCGACTGGGAGCCAGATCGCGAGACTTAAAAGGGGAAATGTTGACTGCATCATGATTTTTATTTGCTTTACTTCGCTAACTTATTGGGCGAACGATGGGAACGGCAAGAAATAAATCAGGAAACCCAGCACGCCGAGAATCATGACAAATGCGTAGTGATAAATGTAACCGGTCTGAAAGGTGCGAACGATGCGTGAGAACCATCCGACAACTTTTGCACTACCGTTCACAATCAATCCATCAATCAGGGTCTTGTCGCCGACGCGTGACAAACCACCGCCCAACAAACGTGCGCCGCCTGCCCAGAAAAAGTCGTTGAACTTGTCCATGTAGTACTTGTTATCCAGCAGCGTGTGGATAGCACGGAAATTCTTATAGAACCATGCAGGTACGCGCGGATTGACCAAGTAACAGTAGTACGCCGCAGCAACGCCACCTACTGCAAGCCAGAACGGTGCTGTTTGCAAGCCGTGGAGCGCCATCGCCATTGCACCATGGAAAATTTCGCTCAGCTCATCCATGCCGCCATGTTTTGGATCAACAAAGATCACACCCTTGAAGAAATCGCCGTGCAACATAGGTTCGATTGCAAAGTAACCAATGATGACTGAGGGAATTGCCAACAGAATCAGCGGCAAGGTCACTACCCATGGCGACTCGTGCGGCTTCTGACCTGGAGCCAGACCGTGATGTTCATCATGGCCATGATCGTCGTCGTGGCCGTGCGCATCATGTGCATCATGCGAGTGAGCATCGTGATGATCCGCAACTTTAGCGTGTGCATGATCATCGTGGTGTGCATGTGCTTTGCCGAAACGCTCTTCACCGTGGAATACCAGGAAGTACATACGGAAGGAATAGAACGCTGTAACGAATACACCAGCCAGCACTGCAAAGTTGGCAAAGCCTGCGCCAGTTATATGTGTCGCGTGCACTGCTTCAATGATGCTGTCTTTTGAATAGAAGCCCGAGAACAATGGCGTACCGATCAGTGCCAGCGAGCCCAGTAGCGATGTGATCCACGTGATCTTCATGTATTTACGCAGGCCACCCATGTTGCGGATGTCTTGATCGTGATGCATGCCGATGATGACCGAACCTGCAGCAAGGAACAGCAAAGCCTTGAAGAATGCATGTGTCATCAGATGGAATACGGCAACCGAATACGCAGATGCACCGAGCGCAACCGTCATGTAACCAAGCTGCGACAGCGTCGAGTAAGCAACCACGCGCTTGATATCGTTCTGGATGATACCCAGGAAGCCCATGAACAACGCCGTGATCGAACCGATGATCAGGATGAAGGACAAGGCCGTATCCGACAATTCGAACAGTGGCGACATACGTGCCACCATGAAGATACCTGCGGTCACCATCGTTGCCGCGTGAATCAGTGCTGAAATCGGTGTAGGACCTTCCATCGAATCCGGCAACCAGACGTGCAACGGGAACTGAGCCGATTTACCCATCGCACCGATAAACAGGCAGATACAGGCAACGGTGATCAACATCCAGTCAGTACCAGGCAAGGTCAAAGTCGCGAGTTGTTCTTTCTTCGCGAAGACTTCTGCGTAGTCCATCGAACCAGCGTAAGCCAGCAACAAACCAATACCGAGAATGAAACCAAAGTCACCAACGCGGTTGACCAGGAATGCTTTCATGTTCGCGAAAATCGCGGTCGGCTTGGTGTACCAGAAACCGATCAACAGATACGACACCAGGCCCACTGCTTCCCAACCGAAGAACAGTTGCAGGAAGTTGTTACTCATAACGAGCATCAACATCGCAAACGTAAACAGTGAAATGTACGAGAAGAAGCGGTTATAGCCTTCGTCGTCCTTCATGTAGCCGATTGTATAGATGTGCACCATCAGAGACACGAAGGTCACGACGCACATCATCATCGCAGTCAGGCTGTCGACCAGAAAGCCAACCTCAAGCTTGATGCCGGCAACCGTCATCCACGTATACAAATTTTCATTGAATGTGGCGCCATCGAGCACAAGCGACATCGTGTGCAAGGACAGGATGAAAGCGATCAGCACGCCAAGTATCGTCACAGTATGCGACGTCTTGCGACCAATGATATTACCGAAAAATTTTGTACCAAACAGACCTGCGATCATGGAGCCAGCAAGTGGTGCCAGCGGTACGATCAGCAAGAGGTTAGGGTTAAGTTGCCCCGCCATGAGTGAACCTTATCGTTATTGTTCGGAATTAGCCTTTGAGGCTGTCAAGATCTTCGACATTGATGGTATCCAGTGCACGGAACATGGAAACCAGAATGGCAAGACCAATTGCAGCTTCAGCAGCGGCTACCGTCAAGATGAAGAAAACAAAAATTTGGCCTGCTGCGTCACCCAGGAAATAGGAGAACGCGACAAAATTCATATTCACAGCCAACAGCATCAATTCGATCGCCATCAGCAAGATGATGATGTTTTTACGATTCAGAAAAATACCGACTATCGAAATCGCGAACAGGATCGCGCCGAGAATCAGGTAATGTACGAGCGATAACTCCACAACACTCCCCTTATTTTTGTTCTGCTGCAGGAGCAGCTGGTGTTTGATCTTCGCGTGCAACAGCCTTCATCTTCACGATGCGCAAACGATCGCCCGATTTGACTTTAACTGCATCGCCAGGCGAGAAATACTTGCTGTCTTTACGCTTGCGCATGGTCAATGCAACTGCAGCAACCATACCAACCAACAAGATCAACGCAGCGATTTCAAACGCATACAGATAGTCGGTATAGATCAGTTTGCCCAATTCCTTGGTGTTGCCGATCATCGCAGCACCTTCCGGTACCTGGGTATGCGACTTCCAGAAACCGCGGAACAACACTGCTGCCATTTCCAGCACGATCACTACACCGATTGTCGCGGCCAATGGCAAATAGCCCCAGAAGCCTTCGCGCAAATTGCTGAGCTTGATGTCCACCATCATCACAACGAACAGGAAGAGCACCATCACTGCGCCGACATACACCAGCACCAGCACGATGGAGAGGAACTCGGCTTTGAGCAGCATCCACAAGCCAGCTGCGGTACAAAAGGCCAGCACGAGAAACAATGCGGCATGAACCGGATTCGAATCAGTGATGACGCGTATGGCAGCGAAAATCAGAATCGCTGAGAACACGTAAAACAATACAGTTGTAAATTCCATAAGCAGTCAAAAATCAGCAAAAAGTCAGCAAAAAGTCAGCGCAAAAGTAAGCCTAATGCGACTGCCAATACTGTTAAATCAACGATAGGCCGCGTCGGCGGTACGTGCAGCTGCAATTTCAGATTCGTAGCGATCACCAACGGCGAGCAACATTTCTTTCGTGTAGTACAGGTCGCCGCGTTTTTCACCGTGATATTCGAAAATATGTGTTTCAACAATCGAATCCACCGGGCAGGATTCTTCGCAGAATCCACAGAAAATGCACTTGGTCAAATCGATGTCGTAACGTGTAGTACGACGTGTACCGTCATCACGCTGATCAGACTCAATCGTGATTGCCATTGCCGGGCAGACTGCTTCACACAGTTTGCAGGCAATGCAACGCTCTTCGCCATTCGGATAGCGACGCAATGCGTGCAAACCGCGGAAACGTGGCGACTGCGGTGTCTTCTCTTCCGGGAACTGCACAGTAATTTTGCGCGCAAACATATAGCGCCCTGTCAGAGCCATGCCCTTGAGCAGTTCACGCAACATCAAACTACCGAAAAAATCCTTAATTGCTTCCATCTTGGCTTCCCTCTTTGCTCAGCCTTGCTGCATTAATTCCAGATATTCCACGAGGTTTTCATCCAGATCGCGACGATCAACAGATAAACCAAAGTCAATGGAATGAATACTTTCCAACCCAAACGCATGATTTGATCGTAGCGATAGCGTGGAAACGATGCACGGAACCAGATGAACAGAGTCACAACGAACCATGTCTTCGCACCGAGCCAGATCCAGCCTGGAATCCATGTGAACGGAGCCATATCAATAGGTGATGACCAGCCGCCCAGGAACATCAGCGTTGCCATGATCGAAATCAGCCACATATTGGCGTATTCAGCCAGGAAGAACATCGCGAATGACATACCCGAATATTCAACCATGTGACCAGCAACGATCTCGGATTCGCCTTCAACCACGTCAAACGGATGGCGATTCAATTCAGCCGTACCGGAGATGATGTAGATGACGAACATCGGCAACAGCGGCAACCAGTTCCACGACAGGAAGGTCAGGCCCATGTCGGCACCATTACCCGTAGTTTGCTGCGCTACGATTTCAGACAAATTCAAACTGCCTGATAAAGCCCATCGCGATTTCATATGAAATCATTTGCGCCGAAGCACGCATCGCGCCGAGGAACGCATACTTGGAGTTGGATGCCCAACCTGCCACGATCACACCATAGACTTCCAGCGAAGTAATTGCCATCACGAACAGCAAACCTGCGTTGACGTTTGCCAATGCAGCGTCTGGTCCAAATGGAATCACCGCCCATGCAGCCAAGGCTGGCATGATGGTCATGACAGGAGCGATCAAGAACAACGCCTTGCTCGACTTTGCCGGAACAACAATCTCTTTCAACAAGAGCTTCACGCCATCGGCGATCGGTTGCAACAAACCAGCAGGACCCGTGCGGTTAGGGCCATGACGGACGTGCATCCAGCCGATGACCTTACGTTCCCACAATGTCAGGTACGCAACCGCACCCATCAGTGGCGCAACAACCGCAATAATTTTTACCAGATTCCACACCAGCGGCCAGTAATAGCCGAGGAACGATTGACCCGTTGCGTGGATGGATGCCAATCCACGCTGATAGAACCAAACATCGCGCCCAAACCAGCTGTCTCTTGACGACCGGCAGCAACGCGCACCACATTCACTGGCAAGTTGGTAGCAATCGCTGCAACCAGCAACGCACTACCCTCACCTTGTTTTACTTTGACTTGATCGCCGGCAGCGACACCCAGCTTGGCAGCCAAATCAGCCGACAACCACGCTTTAGGGGCAGCTGCATCGGTAGTTTCTTGCAACGCTGGAGCACGACGTACGATGGCATCGGTTGAATAAATCGATACGTCAGCAACACGCTCCAAGGACAACGATGGCGCTGCAACCGCCGCTTGTGGCGCTGCTTTGCTGATGTTGTTCAAACGTGATGTCAGATTCGCGTCGGCTGGAGCATTAACGCCAAGGATTTCGTTACGAATCGCTTCCGATGTTTCGTATTCAAAACCTTGCAAGCCAGCCAAGTTACCTAACACGCGCAGAACTTTCCATGCCGGACGTGTATCGCCCAGTGGCTTGACAGTGCCGTTGAAGCTTTGTGCACGACCTTCGCAATTGACGAAGGTGCCGGATGTTTCCGAGAACGGTGCAATCGGCAACAATACATCGGCGAAATCCATGCCGTGTTTGTATGGCGACATGACGACAACCATTTCAGCCTGATCCAGAGCGCGGCGTGCAGCTTGCGGGTTGTACGCATCCAATTCTGGTTCTGCGTTCAACAGCAAGAATGCTTTACGTGGTTGCGCGAAGATCTGCGCAGCAGCAACACCATTTGCACCAGCCAGATAACCGCCAACACTGTTTGCCGCTTCGGTCAGGAAACCGAATTTTGCATCTGTGTTTTGCGCGATCCATTGTGCTGCAGCGTGCAATTGCGCTGCTTGCGGATGTTGTAAGACCGCGTTACCGAGCAAGACTGCTTTTGGTTCGCCGGACAACATGCTAGCCGCGATTTGTTTTGCTTCTGCCGACGCTTGAATATTGTCGAAGCCCGCTGGAGCTGCAACGCCTTTAGCTTGTGCAACCGCTGCGACAACTTCAGACAATGCTGCCAACCAATCGGATGGCGCTTTGATCATTTTGTTTGCAACCGGCATCAACAGATCGTCGTCTGTTGCGTGCAAGATGCTGACGCTTGCACCTTGCTTGACAGCTTGACGCAGACGCGCAGCCAGCAATGGATGATCTTTACGCAGGAAGGAACCGATTACGAATGCGCGTTTCAACGCCGCGAATTCATTGATCGACATACCCAACCACGGTGTGACCGAAGCGTCCAGTGCTGCATCAGCTTGACGCAGGCGGAAATCCACATTGTTCGAACCCATGCCGCGTACGAGCTTTTGCAACAGGTTCAATTCTTCCAGTGTCGAACTTGGGGTCGCTACTGCAGCGATCGCATCAGCACCGTGTTCGTGCTTGATGTTACGCAAACCATGCGCGACATATTCCAGCGCAGTTTGCCAATCAGCCTCTTGCCATTTTCCGTCTTGCTTGATCATTGGAGTCGTCAGACGATCTTCGCTGTTCAAACCTTCGTAAGCGAAACGATCTTTATCCGAGATCCAGCATTCGTTGACTTGATCGTTTTCCAGCGGCAGCACGCGCATGACTTTGCCAGCCTTCACTTGAACGGTCAGGTTTGCACCCAGACCATCATGTGGACTCACCGATTTGCGACGCGACAATTCCCAGGTACGAGCGCTGTAACGGAATGGCTTGGATGTCAGTGCGCCAACCGGGCACAGATCGATCATGTTGCCCGACAATTCGGAGTCAACAGTTTTACCAACAAAGGATGTGATTTCTGCGTGCTCGCCACGACCCAGCATGCCAAATTCCATCACGCCGGCAACTTCCTGGCCGAAACGTACGCAACGTGTGCAGTGGATACAACGGCTCATTTCTTTCATTGAAATCAGCGGGCCGACATCTTTCGGTGCAACTACACGTTTTTCTTCTTCGTAACGCGAAGAAGAATCACCGTATCCGACTGCCAGATCTTGCAACTGACACTCACCGCCTTGATCGCAAATCGGGCAATCAAGCGGATGGTTAATTAACAGGAACTCCATCACGCCTTTTTGCGCCTTGACCGCTTTTTCGCTATTCGAGCGAACGATCATGCCTTGCGCAACTGGCGTCGCGCAGGCTGGCAATGGCTTAGGTGCTTTTTCAACCTCAACCAGACACATACGGCAGTTCGCCGCGATGGACAATTTTTTGTGATAGCAGAAGTGCGGGATGTAGGTGCCGACTTTATTGGCCGCATCCATTACAGTGCTGCCTTCTTGCACTTCTACTTTTTTACCGTCTATTTCGATTTCAACCATGGCTTTGCTTTTGTTGACTTCAGTGTTCTCACTAGGTTTATTACGCTAACCAAGTGATCGGCTAAATGTAAGCGGGCACCAAGCAATGCTTATGCTCAATGTGATATTCAAACTCTTCGCGGAACTGCTGAATCATCGCGCGTACTGGCATCGCTGCGGCATCGCCCAGTGCGCAAATTGTGCGGCCCTGAATATTGTCCGCAATCGAATTCAGCATGTCCAGGTCTTCAGGACGACCTTGACCATTCTCTATACGATGCACCATGCGATACAACCAACCGGTACCTTCACGGCACGGCGTGCACTGACCGCAGGACTCTTCAAAATAGAAGTAAGACAATCGCAGTAGCGCCTTGACCATGCAACGGGTTTCATCCATCACGATGACAGCACCTGAACCCAGCATCGAACCGGCTTTCGCGACCGAATCGTAATCCATATCAGTCGCCATCATCAGGTCACCCTTGACGACTGGCACTGACGAACCACCAGGAATGACTGCCTTGAGTTTTTTGCCACCGCGCATACCACCGGCAAGCTTCAACAATTCTGCAAATGGAGTGCCAAGCGGAATTTCGTAATTACCTGGATTCTCTACATCGCCAGACACCGAGAAAATCTTGGTGCCACCGTTGTTTGGCTTGCCGAGACCAGCGTAAGCTTCTGCACCCACCTGAAAGATGAAAGGCACAGCCGCAAATGTCTCGGTATTGTTAATGGTGGTTGGCTTGCCGTACAAACCATAGCTCGCTGGGAAAGGCGGCTTGAAGCGCGGCTGCCCCTTTTTACCTTCGATCGATTCCAGCAAAGCAGTTTCTTCGCCACAGATATATGCGCCAAAACCATGGAACGCGTGCAACTGGAAGCTGTGGTCCGAACCCAGAATGCGATCACCCAGGAAACCTGCTGCGCGGGCTTGTTCAAGTGCTTCTTCAAAGCGGTCATACTCAGCGAAAATTTCGCCATGAATATAGTTGTAACCTACGCTAACACCCATCGCATAAGCGGCGATGGTCATACCCTCAATCACTGCGTGCGGGTTGTAGCGAAGAATATCGCGATCCTTGAATGTACCTGGCTCGCCCTCATCAGAATTACAAATCAGATACTTTTGGCCTGCGAAATTCTTCGGCATGAAGCTCCACTTCAAACCGCTAGGAAAACCTGCACCACCACGGCCGCGCAAAGTAGATGCCTTGACTTCGGCAATCACCTGCTCAGAAGTCATGCCTTCGCTCAAAATGCGTTTCAGCGATGCATAGCCACCGCGCTTGACGTAATCTTCCAGACCCCAGTTATCACCGGTGAGGCCAGCCAAAATCAATGGCTTGATATGACGATTATGCAGACTGGTCATTTCTTCAATTCCTCTACCAGCGCGTCGATTTTTTCATCAGACATAAAGCTGCACATGCGTTTGTTGTTGACCAACATGACAGGGGCATCACCACAAGCGCCCATGCATTCGCCTTCAACCAAGGTGAATTGATCATCCGCAGTCGTTTCACGATAATCAATACCGAGCTTGTGTTTCAGGTAATGCGCAGCCTTCTCGCCGCCGGACAATTGGCACGGCAAATTTGTACACACCGAGATCTTGAACTTGCCGACCGGCTTGGTGTTGTACATATTGTAGAAGGTCGCAACCTCTTGCACGGCGATCGCAGGCATACCCAGATAGTCAGCAACATCTTGCATCACTTCGGGCGGCAGCCAACGAGTTTCATCCTGAGCAATCTGCAATGCAGCCATGACCGCAGACTGCTTTTGCTCTGGAGGGAACTTGGCGACCTCGCGGTCGATTCTTTTATACGTTTGCTCTGATAACAGCATGTCTATGCCTCAATTATTGATCCGCGATTAGCGGTCAATTTCACCAAACACAATATCTTGCGTACCGATGATGGTTACTGCATCGGCAATCATGTGACCCTTGGCCATCTCGTCCAAACCTTGCAAGTGCGGGAAGCCCGGCGCACGAATCTTCATACGGTAAGGTTTATTTGCGCCATCGGAAATCAGATAGACACCGAACTCGCCCTTTGGATGTTCGACAGCTGCATACGCCTCACCTGCCGGCACGTGGAAGCCTTCAGTGAACAGCTTGAAGTGATGAATCAAATCTTCCATGTTCGACTTCATTCCCACGCGTGATGGCGGTGCAACCTTGTGGTTGTTCGTCATCACAGGACCCGGATTGTTACGCAGCCATTCGACGCACTGCTTGATAATACGATTCGATTGACGCATCTCTTCGACGCGCACCAGATAACGATCGTAGCAATCGCCATTTGTACCAACCGGAATATCAAAATCCATCAGGTCGTACACTTCGTACGGTTGCTTCTTGCGCAAATCCCATTCGATGCCTGAACCGCGCAACATCGCGCCGGTAAAGCCCATCGCCATCGCACGCTCAGGCGACACCACACCTATACCAACCAGACGTTGTTTCCAGATACGGTTATCAGTCAACAAGGTTTCGTATTCGTCGACATAGGTCGGGAAGCGATTGGTAAAATCTTCAATAAAATCGAGCAGGGAACCTTGACGGTTTTCATTCAATTGGCTGATGGCTTTTGCATTGCGAATGATCGATGCCTTGTGCTGCGGCATTGCATCCGGCAAATCGCGATAAACACCACCCGGACGATAGTAAGCAGCATGCATACGCGCGCCAGAAACGGCTTCGTAGCAATCCATCAAATCTTCACGTTCGCGGAACGCATACAGGAACACGCCCATTGCGCCAACGTCGAGTGCATGCGCGCCCAGCCACATCAGGTGATTCAGGATGCGAGTGATTTCATCGAACATCACGCGAATGTATTGCGCACGCAATGGCACTTCGATATTGAGCATTTTCTCAATCGACATGACATAAGCATGCTCGTTACACATCATCGACACGTAGTCGAGGCGATCCATGTAAGGAACAGATTGCAGATAGGTTTTTTGCTCTGCGAGTTTTTCAGTCGCGCGATGCAACAATCCGATATGCGGATCGGCACGTTGAATCACTTCGCCATCCAGCTCCAACACGAGGCGCAAAACACCATGCGCCGCAGGATGTTGCGGACCAAAGTTGAGCGTGTAGTTCTTGATCTCAGCCATTATTTCACCCCGTATGTTTCTTCACGAATCACGCGCGGCACATTTTCACGCGGGTCGATCGTTACAGGTTGATAAATCACGCGTTTTTGTTCCGGATCGTAGCGCATTTCAACATAGCCAGAGACAGGGAAATCCTTGCGGAATGGGTGACCGATAAAGCCGTAGTCGGTCAGGATGCGGCGCAAATCGTTGTGACCCTCGAACAAAATGCCAAAGAAATCGAATGCTTCACGCTCATACCAATTGGCCGTTGGCCAGATATCGATCATCGATGCAACGACAGGCATTTCATCATCAGCGGCGAATACACGTACACGCACACGCCAGTTATGCTTGATCGACAACAGGTGCGAAACCACAGCAAAACGCGGACCTTCCCACACGCCATCGCCGTACGTCGAATAATCAACGCCGCACAAATCAATTAATTCTTCAAAACGCAAATCAGCATGGTCACGCAACACGCGCATTGCGGACAAATAGTCATGCGACTTAACAACAATGGTAGCTTCGCCCAAAGCCAGCGAAAGACTTTGAAGCTGTTCGCCCAGCGCATTGCGCAGAGCAGCTTCGAGGAGTTCAAGTTTGATCGTCATATTAACTATTCAGTCTCTTAGCGAGCGATCGTATTGGTACGACGGATCTTGTTTTGCAACTGCATGATTCCGTACAACAATGCTTCAGCGGTTGGAGGACAACCAGGAACATAGACATCGACAGGAACAATGCGATCACAACCGCGCACAACAGAGTAAGAGTAATGGTAATAACCACCACCATTAGCACAGGAGCCCATCGAGATAACCCAACGCGGCTCAGCCATTTGATCGTAGACTTTACGTAAAGCTGGCGCCATCTTGTTGCACAAGGTACCCGCAACAATCATCACATCAGATTGACGTGGCGACGGACGGAAGACCACACCAAAACGATCCAGATCGTAACGCGAAGCACCTGCGTGCATCATTTCTACTGCGCAGCATGCGAGACCAAAGGTCATCGGCCACATCGAACCGGTACGTGTCCAGTTGATCAGTTTATCGGCTGTCGTCGTAACGAAGCCTTCATTCAATACGCCTTCAATTGCCATGACTTACTCCCAATCCAGCGCGCCTTTTTTCCATTCGAATACCAGACCGATGGTCAGAATTCCAAGGAAAATCATCATTGCCCAAAATCCCGGCATACCTACTTCGCGCATCGCAGCTGCCCAAGGGACAAGGAATGCCACCTCAAGATCAAACAGAATGAACAAAATGGCGACGAGATAGTAACGCACATCGAATTTCATGCGCGCATCTTCAAATGCCTCGAAACCACACTCGTACGGGGAAAGTTTTTGATCGTCCGGATTATGCGGACCAAGAATGCGACCCAATATCTGCGGTGCAACACCGACGCCGATGCCAACCAGGATAAAGAGTAAAACGGGGAAGTAATTTTCGAGGTTCACGGTTAGCTGGCTGTAAGTTTAACGATAAATTGGCTGGCAAAAATACGTTGAATCAAATACTGAATACGATGCATCTAAAGACAAATTTCAAACTGCATCTTTGTCGATAAAAAGCCAGCTTAGGCATTCCCTTGCTGGCCTTAAATTTTTTGGTGCCGACGGCGAGACTCGAACTCGCACAGCTTTCGCCACTACCCCCTCAAGATAGCGTGTCTACCAATTTCACCACGTCGGCGCAAGACGCACATTCTAACCTGCTTTAAGACATTTATTCAATGCGCAATTGCATTAGAACAAGAAGAAAACAGGCTTTGCACACACTTATTTTGGAATCTGATTTGATTGACCTGTTCCATTCGATGAAGCAGGCGCCGCAGGCACTGCTGTCGGCACCTCCGATGATGCAGCCGGAGCAGTTGCTTCAGCACCAGGAACAGCAGATACCGGCAAATTTTCCATCACGCCTGCACTGGTTTCCGCTGGCTTGTTGCTGATAAATGCCAGACCCAATGTCGCAGCAAAGAAAATTGCAGCAGCGATGCCGGTGAACTTCGACAAGAAGTTCGACGATCCTGTCGCACCAAACAAACTGCCAGACGCACCCGAACCAAAGGACGCGCCCATATCGGCACCCTTACCGTGCTGCAGCAAGACGAGGCCGACAATCGTCAATGCGGACAACACTTGAACAACAACGATGATGGTATGCAAACTATTCATTTCAATTTCCAGTCTTAGGTAATTCGTAATAAAGCTTGGTGCTTCTTTATACTTTTTAGTACTTACGCCGCGCGAATAATCGAGAGAAAATCCGCCGCTTTTAATGCTGCTCCGCCGATCAAGCCACCATCAATATCCGGCATGGCAAGCAACTCTTTGGCATTTTCCGGCTTCATGCTGCCGCCGTACAAAATCTTTACTTCGTTTGCTGCTTGCGCGTTCTTCGCAGAGAGGCGCTTTCGCAACATGGCGTGTACTTCTTGCGCCATTTCTGGCGTTGCAGTCTTGCCGGTTCCAATTGCCCAAACCGGCTCGTATGCGACTACTATTTTCGCCAGATCGTTTTCTGCAATCAATGACAACACTGCATCGATTTGCTGACCTACGATTTCATCTGTCTGCCCTGCTTCGCGCTGCGCCAGTGTTTCGCCGACGCAGACTATAGGCACCAATCCTGCATTTAAAGCACGTGCTGTTTTTTGCGCTACCAGCTCATTCGTTTCGTCGAAATATGCACGACGCTCCGAATGGCCGACAATCACATAGCGACAAGCAAATTCCAGCAACATGGCTGCCGAAACTTCACCGGTATAAGCACCCGCTTCATGCATCGACACATCTTGCGCACCAAGTGCAATTGCACTGCCCGACAACAAGCTTTGGCATTGCGCAAAATAAGGCGCTGGAACGCATACTGCGACATCACATGCAGCGTTGCCAAACTCGGCTTTAATCTCCGCTAGCAAAAGTGCATTGGCAGCAATACTGCCATTCATTTTCCAGTTGCCTGCGACGAGTTTGCGGCGCATATGAAACCCACGATTCTAATAACCCGCTATTCTAGCTCGTTGCGACGAGCACGGTCAAACTAGATGCTTGACCGAGGTCAATAAAAAACCGCTCAGTGCCTGCGCAATGAGCGGTTTTTTTGAAATTCAGGCAAGCCTGAATCAGAGTGAAATTACTCTTGCGCTGCTGCTTCAGGGCTTTCTTCAGCCACTGCTGCCTTCATCGACAATTTCAAACGGCCACGGTCATCTGTTTCCAGAACTTTAACGCGAACTTGCTGGCCTTCTTTCAGGTAATCAGCAACTGCGTTGACGCGTTCGTTGGCAATTTGGCTAATGTGCAGCAAGCCATCTTTGCCTGGCATTACTTGAACTATCGCGCCGAAATCCAGCAATTTGAGAACAGTACCTTCGTAGACTTTACCAACTTCAACAGAAGCGGTCAGTTCTTCGATGCGGCGCTTGGCTTCCTGGCCGGCAGTCGCATCGACAGAAGCGATGGTGACTACACCTTCATCGCTGATATCGATTTGGGTGCCGGTTTCTTCGGTCAACGCACGAATGACTGCACCACCCTTGCCGATCACATCACGGATTTTTTCCGGATTGATCTTGATGGTGATCAGGCGTGGTGCGAAGTCAGACAATTCACCAGTGGTGCCGCTTGGAACTGCTTTTTCCATTTCGCCGAGGATATGGATACGGCCTTCTTTAGCTTGCGCCAATGCGACTTGCATGATTTCCTTGGTGATACCCTGGATTTTGATGTCCATTTGCAGAGCGGTAATACCATTTGCCGTACCAGCCACTTTAAAGTCCATGTCGCCAAGGTGATCTTCGTCGCCGAGGATGTCGCTCAAGACCGCGAACTTGCCGCCGTCTTTGATCAAGCCCATTGCGATACCGGCCACGTGTGCTTGCATAGGAACGCCAGCATCGATCAATGCCAGGCAGCCGCCGCAGACCGAAGCCATCGACGACGAACCATTGGATTCGGTGATCTCCGAAACTAGGCGAACCGAGTAGCTGAAATCTTCCGGCGCTGGCAATGCTGCAACCAGAGCACGTTTAGCCAAACGGCCGTGACCGATTTCGCGACGTTTAGGTGTACCGACACGACCTGTTTCGCCAGTTGCGAACGGAGGCATGTTGTAGTGAAGCATGAAGCGATCCGAGTACTCGCCCATCAATGCATCGATCTTTTGTTCGTCGCGTGCTGTACCAAGAGTTGCGATTACCAACGCTTGTGTTTCGCCACGGGTGAACAATGCTGAACCGTGGGTACGCGGCAAGACGCCGGTACGAATCGTGATTGGACGCACAGTACGTGTGTCGCGACCATCGATACGTGGTTCGCCATCAAGGATTTGCGAACGAACGATTTTTGCTTCCAGATCAAACAGGATGTTGCCGACTTCGGACGAATCCGGAGCAACGCCGCCGACTGAAACAGCTTCTGCAGCGAGTTCAACATTCACTTCTGCTACCGCATCCTTCAACTTGGCAGTACGTGCCTGCTTGTCTTTAGTTTGGTAAGCAGCGCGCAATTTTGCTTCTGCAAAATGTGCAACGCGTGCGATCAACGCTTCGTTCTTTGCTGGAGGCGCCCATTGCACTTCTGGCTTGCCACCATCACGCACCAAGTCGTGAATCGCGTCGATGACTGCTTTCATTTGATCGTGGCCGAAAACGACCGCGCCCAACATGACTTCTTCTGACAATTGTTGTGCTTCTGACTCAACCATCAACACTGCAGTTTCGGTACCGGCAACAACCAGATCCATTTGCGATGTTTTCAGTTGTGTTGAAGTTGGATTCAATACGTATTGGCCATCGATATAACCGACGCGCGCAGCGCCCAATGGGCCTGCGAATGGAATGCCGGAAACCGACAAGGCAGCCGATGCGCCGATCATTGCAGCGATGTCCGGATCGATCTCAGGATTGACCGACATGACGTGGATGATGATTTGAACTTCGTTCAAATAACCTTCTGGGAACAACGGACGAATTGGACGATCGATCAGACGCGATGTCAGTGTTTCTTTTTCGGAAGGACGGCCTTCACGTTTGAAGAAACCGCCTGGAATACGACCAGCAGCGTAGGTTTTTTCTACGTAATCAACGGTCAACGGGAAGAAATCCTGACCTGGTTTTGCATCTTTGCGTGCGACTACCGTTGCGAGTACGACCGTATCTTCGATCGAGACGAGTACGGCACCGGAAGCTTGACGGGCGATTTCGCCGGTTTCAAGCGTAACGGTATGTTGACCATACTGGAAAGTTTTAGTGACTTTATTAAACACGGTGATCCTTTCTAATTTTACCGACAGATTTTCAGGCGCTGTCGTTCACCTCACCACAAACGTTCCATCAAGATGATGGTTCGCTTTATTACTCAACTCAGAATTACTGGGTGCTGCATTACTGAAATACGAAACTACAAACTGCCAAAAGACAAAATGCCCGCATCAGAAAACTGACGCAGGCATTTTTCTATGCAAGCCGAATAAAATAACGCAATGAATTACTTGCGCAGACCGAGCTTTACAATCAGATCACGATAACGAGTCGCGTCTTTACTTTTCAGATAAGACAACAGGCTCTTGCGGCGGTTAACCATCATGATCAAACCGCGACGGGAATGGTGATCCTTCGAGTGTGCTTTAAAGTGACCGTTGAGTTCGTTGATACGTGCGGTCAACAGAGCAACTTGCACTTCTGGTGAACCTGTATCGTTTTGGCCACGTGCGTTATCGGCGACGATAGCGGCTTTGCTTGCTTTTTCGAGAGACATGAGACTTACCTTTCACATGCGATGCATAGAGTCTTCACCCCACACACCGTGAACAACGATTAATAAAACAGGTCAAATTGACCAGCCCCGGATTATAGCGGAAATGCCGAGGCGATTCAAACACTTAGCACACTTATTTTGAGACAATCCAGATGAAAAATATCAAAAATGCAATATCACGAACGTCTTTGCTGCTGAGCCTACTGTTGATCGGCGCTTGCGCAGTGCTGGCCCCCGTTCAATTAAGCCCGGGCCAGACCGAAGCTGAGGTTGTTGCCAAACTGGGATGGCCTACGGCGCGTATTCCCGATGGCAACGGCTACCTGCTCGAATACTCGCGCAATCCGTGGGGACAAGCCATCGACATGGCTCGTTTCAATAGTGATGGTCGATTGATTTCTTATGAACAAGTACTGACCACCGCAAAGTTCGCCACTCTCAAACTCGGCGTTTCAAATAAAACAGAAGTGCTGCGTACCGTCGGCCATCCCTCAAAAACCTCCTATCTACCAAGGCAAAAATTGGAAGTTTGGACTTATCCGTACAAGGAAAGCGGTGTGTGGAATTCACTGATGCATATTCATTTTGACGATGATGGCATCGTCAGAAAGATGGAAAACGGTCAGGATCTGCGCTTTGATCGCGATAACAAATTCGGCTTCGGTGGCTGGTAAAGCATCGCAGCATACAGAAAAAGGGTTGATGCTTGTGGCACCAACCCTTTCGATTATTCCATTCGTATGGACTAATTCACTCCGCAGATATTAAGGCTCTGACAAATCAGAGCAAAACACACGTCCTTACGCTGTAACACGCACCTCCTCTGCACGTGCAGCGTGCACGGCATGATTTGCATGCATGCGTTTGCGCATAGGCGACAGGATCAGTTTTGCGGACAAGCCAGCCAAAATCGTGATGATCGCAGCAACTACAAACACACGGCTCCAGCCACCTCCTGCAGACAATACCGATGCCAATGGCACCAACAATGCTGCCGTACCTTTTGCGGTGTAAAGCGTGCCCGAGTTACCTGCAGCAAATTTGCTACCGAAAGTATCGGCGCAGATCGCAGGGAAAATCGAGAAAATCTCACCCCAGCACAGGAACACCATTGCAGCAAATGCCATGAATGCATATGGATTATGGCCGTATTTCATCAAGCCCAGCAAAGCCAAACCCTCCCCGATGAAAACAATAAACATGGTGTTTTCGCGGCCGATTTTGTCCGAGACAAAACCGCACAGAGGACGTGTCAAACCGTTGGCAACGTTGTCGATAGACAAGGTCATCGTCAACAACGGCAAGGTTGCACCGAACAAGGTCATGGGCAAGGCCGCGATACCAAAGTCATTCGCAATCGGACCGATTTGCGCAGTCGCCATCAAACCACCCGAAGCAACCAACACGAACATCACATACAAGACCCAAAAAACTGGCGTTTTCAACATTTGCTTGGTGGTGTAATCCACGTTGGCTACGGAACCTGCTTTAGCTAATGCAGATTTAGGGGCCACAGGTTTGATTAACAACATAGACAAAACGAGAATACACACGCCTTGGATAATGCCAAATGTAAAAAATGTTTTTTCGTAACCGGCAGTCTGAATCATGTTCGCGATAGGTATCACGGTGATCGCAGCACCTGCACCGAAGCCGGCTGCAGTCAAACCAGCTGCCAAACCACGACGGTCCGGGAACAATTTCAAAGCGTTACCAACGCAAGTACCATACACGCAACCGGCGCCAACGCCTGACACAACTGCGGCAAAGTACAGCATCGCCAAAGAATCAGCGTAGCTATTCATTACCCAACCGAGGCCGGCACAAACTGCACCGACAGCAACGACTGGACGTGGGCCAAATTTATCAACCAGGTAGCCCTCAATCGGCACCAACCATGTTTCGGTCACGATAAAGATCGAGAACGCGAGTTGAATTGCCGCTTTACCCCAGTGATGTGCATTGTCGATAGGCGTGACGAACAGCGTCCAGCCGTATTGCAAGTTAGCCATAAAAGCCATACAGGCAATACCAATGATGAGTTGCATCCAGCGATTTTTGTAACCTGTTGCGCTCTGAATACTCGATGCGCTTGTTTGATTGTTATTCATTTCTAACTACCTCTCAAGAAGTCATAAAACGTTGAAACGATCAAGACAATGTCATCGACAAGCCGATCAGTTTCGAATGTAATTTGTGACTGCAGGTAAAGGTGCAATTAACCAGAGGCGATCGAAACCAGCCAACGAATACCTACTCGTTGTGTACTGTGTTTTTTTGATGGCGTTGACCGCAAGGCTAATCAATACGTACACATGAATGTACGCATCGTTCACCACATACCCGCTACAAGAGAGGTGGGGCGCGCGAGGAATAATGAAGGAAAACAGTGGAGAAGAACTGCTTGATTGACCCTTGTGGCTGCTCAGTTGCAAGGTCAGTCAGTTCTGGCAAGGAAAACGATGGCGTCAAGCCATTGTCGAAATCATCCAATGCCAAATGCTGAAGCGCACCACCATCGATGCAAGCGCCTTCTTCATAAGCACATTGATAATCAACATGCGCACGCTTGATGTTACTTAACGTTTCGGCGAACGCAAGCTGCTGCGCAAACAGCAGCAGGAACGCAAGCCAGACATTAGCAAGAAGACGCGATTTCATCAGATGTAACAGCGACAACCATTTACAGAAGTGAGTGACTTGAGCAAACAGCAGCCAGTGCAATTACTAGGGTACATGAATTATAAATCCATTTATAAATACACGTTCAGTGATATTGATTTTGCGGTTAACTGATATTTCATCACCGCATATCGTCTTGATTTTTTGCTTATGTATTTTTGCTTATATATTTAACTTGCACGAAGCGCGCAAGAAGATTTTTCAAGACCTTCACACTACCTGTGTCAAGCAAGCCAAAAACTAAGCGAACGCAATTGACGCTGGAGTTAGCTGGCCAATCCTTGACTACACATCAACAATTGATAACGACGTGTAACGCTGATTGCCAAGGAAACCAAATTCAATTGCTAGCGCTTAGTTTTTTAAAACAGTAATATTTTCTAAAAATTACTGCTTATTTATTCTTGCCAACTTCATTACCGATAACACCACCGACTGCGGCACCACCAACTGTACCGAGCGTGCTGCCTCCTGTAAGAACAGCGCCACCGACCGCACCTGCGCCTGCGCCGATCACCGTACTTCTATCCTGTCTGGACATACCTTCACAGCCTGCTGCGCTTAGCAATACAACAGCAGCCGTCATGGAAAAAGCAAATTTTTGTATCGTTTTCATGTAAACACCTCATTTTTCAGCGCATCGGATAATGGGAACTACCTGTATAGACTCAAAAATAATCGCAAGGTTCGCGATGCTCTGTGCGATAGCGCACTTACCTGCATCATTGAAATCTAAGATAAGGTAATGTGCAGATAGTCGGCTTTGCAGATTTAAATAGTTGGGGCAATTTACAAAGCCTGTTTCAACGCTTGCCCCCTCCAAAAAATATCAATGTGGTACACCCTATTCAAGCGACTAAACATGAAGCTTCTCAAATACGCAATTGCATGGATGTTGGCGGCGACAATGCTGCACTCAAGCTTGGCAGCAGAACCGGTGCCCGAACATATCGGACAGGAAGTACCGCAAGCCCGCATCGCCGGAAAAGGAAGCTTTCGATGGTTTGGATTAAAAATTTACGATGCAAAACTATGGGTGGGCGATAAAGGTTATCAAGTACAAGCACCTGCTGCTGCCCCGCTCGCCCTGGACTTGCGCTATGCACGCAGCTTGCAAGGCAAAAAGATTGCCGAAGCCAGTGAGGATGAGATGCGGAAATTGAATTTGGGCTCCGCCCAACAGCGCGCAAATTGGCAAGCCGCAATGGAAAAAATTTTTCCTGACGTCAGTGAAGGCACGCATCTGACAGGTGTATATCTTCCCAACCAAGGTGCGCGCTTTTACCTGAACGGGAAATTTCTTGGCGAAATCATGGATAGCTCTTTCAGTCATGCTTTCTTTGCCATCTGGCTAGACCCAAAAACTACGGCGTCCGAATTGCGCACCGCATTGCTGACCAATGCGGGACCGCGCCCATGACTAAACTGACTTCGACGTCGTTCGTTGCCTATGGTTTGTTCGGACTTCCGCTGGCGCTGGTCGCGCTGCCTATCTATGTGTACGTACCGCAATTTTATGCTGAGCGCTTCGGCCTTTCGCTGACATTGATAGGCGCGGCGCTATTGGCTGCGCGCGTGTTCGATGCATTTATCGATCCCTTGATAGGCTTGTGGATAGACCGCGCCAAGAACCGCAACGGTTATGGCGGTTTCATATTGATTTCGCTGCCCTTGTTGTCACTCGGTTTTCTGGCCTTATTCCATCCGCCTGCCTTGCTGCACAATGCAGCATTACTGTGGTTCGTGTGCACGCTGCTATTGGTGTATGCAGGATTCAGTCTGGCGAGCATTGCGCATCAGAGTTGGGGCGCCGCGTTAACGCAAGAATTGGGCGAGCGCTCGCGCCTCACGGCAACGCGTGAGGCTTGCGGTTTAATCGGCGTGGTAATGGCTGCGTCACTAACTGGATTGCTAGGCTTCGATTGGCTGATCGGCATCTTCATCGTCACGCTTTCGATAAGTGCTGCGATCCTGCTCAAACTCGCCCCGCGACCGCCCACCTGCATCGCCTTGCACGCCGGCTGGTCTGCGATCATTGAGCCATTTAATAACCGGCGTTTTCGCTGGCTATTCGCTGTCTTGATCGTTAATGGCATTGCTGCATCGATCCCCGCCACGCTCTTCTTGTTTTTTGCCAAGGATCAGTTACAGCTTGCCCAGCATGCGGGGCTTTTTTTGGTGTTGTATTTTATTGCCGCTGCCTGCTCTATGCCCTTATGGGGTGCACTTGCTAAACGTCATGGCGAAGCGCGTATCTGGTTAATCGCCATGTTGCTGTCGGCCGCAGCTTTTATATGGGCTTACGGCTTGTCGAGCGGCGCGGCACTTCCGTTTGCGGCGATCTGCGTGCTGTCCGGATTGACGCTGGGCGCTGACCTCGCGTTGCCGCCCGCCTTGCTGGCAGCTGTCATCGGGCGGGCCGGGCACAGCGGCCAACGCGAAGGCGCTTATTTTGGCGCATGGAATTGGGCCACCAAAATGAATCTGGCAATGGCGGCTGGCATCTCCCTGCCGCTGCTTGAACAATTAGGCTACGTACCGGGAACTGTAAACAGCGATGGTGCCCATGCACTTTCAATAGCCTATGCTTTGCTCCCGTGCCTGCTCAAATTGGTCGCAGCGAGCATACTTTGGCGTGCACCTTTGCATGATGTGTGAATGTGAATACACGTCTCCTTGCCAGCACAGTGCAGCGAATGATTAATTGAGGGGAATTTTCCTTTTAATGCAAATCGCGCTGCATTAGTACCGTCACCACTGCTCTTGATAAATTTTGGCGGAACTGCAGTTGGAGAAGTCATTCAAACAGATATACAAGGCGAGCAAGGCAGCAAAATAGCGTTTCACCCAGGTAAAGAAAAACGGGTTAGTGCTTGTGGCACTAACCCGTTAATTTACTGCTCATTCTGCTGCTGGCAAATCGAAGACGGGCATTCGCAGTAAGCTTCCCAAAAATCGTCGTCGAAAAAGGTTTTTCTGACTTTAGCTAGGGCTTCACGCATGGGAGACACCAGCGCCACCAACACGATTGCTCCCTGCAAAAAAAATAGTTTGGCAACCTCTCCAGCACGACGCACGTTCTTATTGCGATCCTCGATTGAAAATCCCAGATCGACGCATAAGCCATGGCAGATTGTCGCCATCCAGCACGGTCGCCTGCAATCCGGTTACGCCAATAAAATCAGGAGTCATCAATCAATGATGTCTTCAGCAGTTAGTTTTTGTCGTCTCGCGCATCGTTTGGTTGCGTGCCGGAGTGTAATTTTACGCCAGTGCCCGTAATGGAAAGGTTCAATCCGGCCAATCCGCCCGGTGTAGAAATGATCGATGAATGAAGGAACGGCTGCGCGTCGTATGTCTTGGTGGAGCCAGGCGCTTCAACTCTTATGCCGTGCAAGGCAATGGCAGATGCTAAAGAAACCGCACTGACGATGGCATCCTGATTGCGCGGACCGGAATCAACTACGCTCACAGCGGCAGTGATATTTGCTGTGAGGCCGGTGGGTTGCGTTACTGAATAATTTCCCGCCGAGGCACCAGCGAGCGTGACCGCTCCCGCAACTGCGATTCCATTCCCGGGCTCTGGCGTGGCAAATGTCCCGGCCTCGATCAAGGTCACGCTATCGCCAGAGATCAAGCCTGCCAGCGTGCCGCCGACGAGGGTAGCCAGCGTGGTTCCGTCATAGACCTTGTTCTGCGCGGTTGCTCCGACAACTGTGAGCGACTTGGGTGTAATTGTGCTGCTGGTATTGTCGGTGTACGTAACGTTGTAGTTGCCGCCACTATTGCCGTCGGTGACGGTGACGCCTGTAGTCGTCACCGTCTTGGTGCCGATGCCAGCATTTTTGTCGGTGAAAGCGAATGTACCGCCGCTGAGCGCATCGCTACCGAACAGCGTACCGCTGGCGACGGTAGCCGTGCCCGCTGCCGTCAAGCTGCCATCATAGGTTTTGCTGACATTGCTGGTGGCAAGTGTCAGGTCGGCTTTATTCACCGTCAATGCGCCATCGACGTAGCTGATGATATAGCCCTGCTGATTGGAATAGAGACCGCCCGGCGTAATGGTGGAGCTGCCGACATTAATCCCGCTGCTGTAGCTGACCGTGCCGAGCAAATTGCCATTGGGTGTAGTGGAATACGTCACGCCGTTGCCGCCGGTGCTGCCCAATCCGTCATAGGTCTTGGTGGCACTGTTAGCGGTCACTGTCAGAGCCGTCATGAAAGAGCGCAGCAAGGGCGATGTATGACCGTCGTACCCAATCCAGGTATTGGAAAAATCCCAACCGGGATTCCCGCTGCCGTTGGCACCCGTGGCCGAGTTGAAATTGGCTTGCGTATGCATCTGCGCTGTGGTCATACCGATGCCGCCGGCTGATATCGCCTGGCCGGATGTCTGCGTATCCCAGAAACTATTGGTCACAGTGTGGATATTGCTACCTACCAAACCGCCAACACTGGTGGTGCCGGAGACCGCTCCACTCGAGTAACTGTTTGCGATGCTGCCGTTATTGCCGTTGTAGCCCACCAGGCCACCCACTCTGACGCCCCCGCTGACATTACCAGTCGCGTAGCTGTTGAAAATAGAAAAGGCGAAACCATTTTCGCCAACGAGTCCGCCGACGGAATCGGTGCCGATAATGTTGCCGGATGCATAGTTGCGATTATTATTAACGCCGCCATTTGTTGTGCCGAACAATCCGCCGACTCTGCTCTGGCCACTAACAGCACTGGATGAGTAACTATCGTTAATCGTCGTAGTGTTGTTGTAGCCAACGAGCCCGCCCACCGAATCCGTTCCAGCGACCTGGCTGTTAGCGGAATAACTGTTGGTCACAGCCCCAGTAACTGACTGCCCGATAAGTCCGCCAACGGAATTCCGGCCGTTTACAACGCCGGTCGCGTAGCTGTTGGAAATCGTGCCGTTATTGCTGCCCGCCAAGCCGCCGACGCCATCGATGCCGGTCACGGCGCCGGTCGCGTAACTATTGGTGATGCTATTGGAATTATTACCTGCAAGACCACCGACCCGGTTGTTTCCGTTCACTGCACCGGTGGCGTAGCTATTAGCAACCGAGCCATTGCTGTTATTGCCAATCAGGCCACCAATGTAGTCGGTACCGTTGACTGTCCCGGTTGCATAGCTGCCGGTGACCGTGCCCCAGTTGATCCCCATCAGCCCGCCAACGTTACCGACGGCGCTGCTCACATTGCCAGTGGCGTAACTGTTGTTGACGGTTCCACCACCCGGCCCCCAACTCAATCCTACTAGCCCGCCTGCCTCGCCATTGGGGCCACCAACCACATTACCTGTTGCGTGACTATCGACAATGGCACCGCCGTCGATGACGCCGACCAACCCACCTACTGTCTGGAAGCCATAAACGCTACCGGTTGCATAGCTATTGATCAGCGTACCGCCGAGCGCGCCGACGAGTGAGCCAGTGCCCCACAAATTGCTGGCGACGCTGCCGCCGATCAAACCAACATTGCGAACCATCGAGCCTGCTGCGGTGTAGCCGAACAAGCCTGTAAAGTTGCTTCCCGTTCGATTGATGAAGAGACCGGAAACCGTGTGACCCAGTCCATCGAAGATGCCAGCGAAGCGCGAAGGATCAGTACCGATCGGCACGAAACCCGCGCCTGCGTTCCAGCCCGATGTCGCTGTCGCATCGATGTTCGCACCCAACGCATAGTTCAGCGCCGTGTTGCCATTCATCCCTTGCAGATCGGTGGTAGTAACACTGCCTGCCGCGCCGAGGCTGGTGATCACAGTATAGTTTTTGACGACGCCGTTCGAACCCTGTTTGGTCGTGAAGTTGGTGGTACCAGCGGGCAAATTGACGGATGCGCCGTTGTTGGTAGTGACCTTGCTGGCATTGCTCGCGGCCACCGCACTCTGCCCGAATTCCAGCGCCAAGCTAGCGGTGGCCGACGCGTTCAGATTGGCGTTGATGTTGATATTGTTTTGCGCATTCAAGGTCAGCTTGTGGGCCGACCAGTTCACGGCATCATTGACGTTGACATTGCCCGCAGTGCCGCTACCGCCCGAGATGCTCTGGATGATGATGTCGGTGCTACCCAAATTGGCCGACAGCGCCGCACCGGTGATGTTGCCGCCGGATGCCGCAATCGTGTAATCGGTAGGATCGATCAGCCAACTGCCGGTCAGACCTTGCGGTGCCGCAGTGGTGATGCGCGCGCTGTCCTTCACCTGAACATGAGCAGCGGAGGTTTCAATAAAGCCGCCGTCGCCGCCATTCGGCGCGCTGGCATCGAGCTTGCCGCCGACGTTGACTGTCCCGCTTTGCATATCGCCCAGCAGTTTGATCACGCCATTATGGTTTTCGATGGTTTGGGCCTGAATCACGCCGGTATTGTTGACCACGGTCTGCAGCAGATTGCCAGCCGCCTGCGCGCTCAGCAGCACCTGCCCGCCATCTGCTTGAATCATGCCTCCGTTACTGACCAGCGCATGCACCACGCCTTCGTTGATTGCAACATTCAGCAGACCGTCGCCAGCGATATCGAGTGTGATGCCGTTACCGGCAGCGAGTGCGACGCTGCCGAGTCTGGCGACGATCATGCCTTCATTGGAAACGTTTGCACCCAGCATTGCGACATAGCCGCCATCCGCATTGATGCTGCCCTGATTGAGGATGTTACCGCTACCCGCACCAGCAAACGTGTACTTGCCTGCCATGAAGTCGCGGTCGGAAATATTGAGCGTCGATGCGACCAACCCGCCAACGTTGACCGATGCGCCCTTGCCGAACAAAATGCCATTCGGATTGACGAGAAACACCTTGCCGTTGGCCGACAGACTGCCGAGTATGCTTGATGGATCGGCACCGATCACGCGGTTAAGCGCGACTGAATTGCTGTTGGGCTGCACGAAATTTACCGTTTCCGCCGCACCGATATTGAAGCTCTGCCAATTGAGCACCACGTTCTGGCTGCTCTGATTGATGGTCATGCTGCCATTGCCGCTGGCGACAGAAGCGCTGCCAGCCACAACTACGCCGTCGACCGGCAAAGCATAGCTGCTGGCACCAAATGCCAGCAACAGCGAGCCTGCCAGCGCTTTCAACGCGAACCCTGCGTCCGTCATGACACTTGCGCCCGCCGACGCTTGCTTGCCGCAGGTTCTGGTGCTCTCTGAAACTGCCGTGAATGTGCCAGTCCGACTATTCCAGATCGAGCGATAAATGTGGTTCATGATGGGCTTTCTGTTGTTCCTGCAGACTGATTACGGTCCATGTTCGTTGCGGTCCCTGCCCTATACCACGCTCAAAAATATTTGGCTGCCTGCAGCCAGAAGCGTCCAGTCTCATCCGGTGCCGACATTGCTTTCGCATTGCCCAACTTGTGAGCGTAATACGCCCTTACCATGAAATTGTTGCTGTCGGACCAGTTAAGCCCTACCCCCGCACCACTCAGGGTCCGACGATTCTGCCCGCTGGCCCAGGGATTTTTGTTCAGCATCGCGGTACCAGTATCGACAAAACCGATGAAATGCATCTGCCCCGACTGCGACTGTGCCAATTGCGGCAACAAGGCTCTGACTTCCAGATTGAGTACATACCCCTGGTCGGCATACGCTTCGCCTTCCGGATAAGCGCGCACGCCATTCAAGCCGCCCAGTCCCATCTTCTCCGATGTATCCAGATTTTTTGAAGCGAGCTGGCCGTTGACTGCGGCATAAAGTGAAATGCTGTCGCTCAGGCTTTGCAGGCGCACTGCATTGAATCCGAGCTTGTCGTAATGGCCGTTGCTTTGCACTGTTGCAGCATCGGTGGCAAGTGTCGCCTTGCTCCTGATATCGATCTGCCCAGTGGTCCATGTCAGCGCATACGTGCTCAACCCGCCACCGCCGAAACCGTCCCGACGATCACCGGCCAGGCTGGCCATTGCTACCCGGGCTTTCTTGTCTGCGCGGGTGGCAGTCGAATCGACCTTGTCCTGGAAGCTCTTGGCATCGACATTGATCACTGCATACAAATTATTGCTGCGTGAACGAATCAGCGGCACGCTGCCATAGACGCTGGCAATTTGCGCCGAGCCATTCGCCTGCAGGCTCTCGAAATCCTGTCCCAGATGGTAGTGCATGCTGGCATAGGCGACGCCGGCCTTGGCGCGGCCGAACTGCGTCTGATAGGAAGCGCGCGCATAGTTGAGGCCGGAGCCTGACGTCAGCGCCCGCACCGTTGCAACATCGCCATGACCGGTAACGTCATTGATGTTGACCGTCGCGCCAACTCGATTAGCGCCGGTATAGCGATTGCCCCCATTGTCGACATCAACGGTTCCGCTTACTCGCTTGCCCGGTGTGACATCGACGATCAGGTCGGAAGCACCAACTGAAGCACCAGGCACCAGGGTCGATCTTACGTTCACACCAGGCAGGTCAGATAGCAGCAGAAGACTGGTTTCCAGCGGAGCGATAGCAACTGCATCGCTGCCGTTCAGATTACTCAGCAAGCTGCGGGCCACATCGTCCGAGAGATTGCTATTGTTGCGCAAAGTGATTTTGCCGTAATGACCTTCAAGCACGGCGATTTTCACCGCGCCGTCCTTGATGTCTTGCGCCGGCAGATAAGCCTGCGCCAGCAAATAACCGTGCATATGGTAGTGGCGCGTAATCCTGGATGCCATACCGCGCAGGTCGGATAATGTCAGTTCGCGACCGCTACTGAAACCGGTCACTTCCAGCAACGCGGCTTCGGCATACACTTGCGCACCCGTGATTTGCAGGCTGCGGACAAGGATTTTCTGATTGTCAGAGGCAGCAGCGGCAGGTGGAGCACCCTGTTCAATACGAATTTCAGGAATTGTTGTGGCAGGAGCACGAGGCGCTTGTTCTCGTTCCATTTGTTGGTTCAGCGAGCCGGCGTTCGGAGGCGTTTGGGCAAAAACGACACCGCAAGCTACCAGTCCCAGCGGCAGCACGGCTTTTGATAAGAGCAAATTCAAGGATTACTTTCAGTTGGAACTTCAGTAATCGATGATAAAAGTTTTCCTTTGGAAAGTCTCTAAGTGAATCTGAGCAAAAGCCCATAATTTCACACTCCTTTACGTTTCAGCCTGAATAACAACTGTATTAGTCGGGATCAGGAAATTTCGCGGCATATGTCGAAATCGTCGCAAACGTGAAGTCGATCCGGTGCAACCCGATACGACATTAACGCCGTTATGGATCAGAAGCGGGAGATAGTGAGTTGGTACTGACGCGCAAAGAGAAGGACTAATTTCGCAAAGAGAAGGACTAATTTTTTACTGCAGATTTTTTCTCACCAAATTGTTTACCAATTTGATGGGAAAAGCAAAAGGGGCTACGTCTTTTGAACGTAACCCCTTGTATATGCTGGTGCGGCTGGCAGGAATCGAACCCACGACCCCTTGGTTCGTAGCCAAGTACTCTATCCAGCTGAGCTACAGCCGCGAAAGACAAAATTATAGCATGGGTGCAATTGATTTTGGAAGCCCTATTCACAGACTTTATTCAAGATATTTATTTACATCCGATGCAAAGATGATGCTGCGCCTAAAAACCTTCATCGCATTCAAGCTAGGCGCATCAGTTTTACGAAAAAACTTAGCTGTAGTCAGCCAATAACTTTTACACTCGAACAACTAGCTAGCATTACCACTCACCGGCACATCCACTCGCCAACTGCCTGTTCCACTTTTGCACATACATCATTATTAATGAAACCTGAAGAAAATATCATCAACAAGATGCATGCAGAATGGTTGCCTACCATTCTGCGCGGATCGTTCAGTGAAATTTATGTATTGAATTGCGACACGCTGCGTTTCGAATACGTCAATCCCACGGCGACCAGCAATCTGCAATACAGCAGCGATGAGCTGGCAGGCATGGCCCCTACCGAGATCGCGAAGAACGGCACGAATGAAGCCTATAGACAATGCTTCGAGGCGCTGCGCGATGGGAATCAGGCTTCGGCGGCTATCAACACGATACATACCCGCAAAGACGGCACGACTTATCCGATTGAATTTCAATTGTTTTATCTGGCGTCGGATACCGGCCCCGTCATTATTGCCATCGGCAATGACGTCAGCTCGCGCGACAAATCGGATAAAGCACTGCGCGCCAGCGAATCACGACTCAGCGCGATGGTTTCCAATATGCCGGGCCTGGTTTATCAGTTTCTATTATGTGAAGACGGGCAATTTTCATTCCCTTATCTCAGCGACGGTTGCGAAGCCCTGCTGGGAGTCAGTGCCGAAGAATTACGCGACGATCCTGCCATGTTCGTCGAATTGATCCTGGCCGAAGACAGACAATCCTATCGCGACACGATGCTGACATCGACTAACCAGATGAGTAACTGGAACTGGGAAGGACGCATCTGGATCGAGAAATGGAAAGACGTTAAATGGATCAATCTTCGCGCCACTCCCCGCACACTGGAAGAGCATGCGGTGCAGTGGGAGGGCATCATGACCAACATCACATCCAGCAAACTCGAGCAGGAAGAAATCGTTCGATCACGCGCGCAGCTGGCCGAGTTGTCAGCCCACATTAATACCGTCAAAGAAAAAGAACGCACCCATATCGCACGCGAAATTCATGACGATCTGGGCGGCAATTTAACCGCCATCAAAATGGCGCTTGCACTATTAACGCGGCGCATGCCGAATGACAATCCAGAACTGATTGAAAAAGCCGACTACGTTGAGTCGCTGGTCGACCGCACCATTGAAACTGTTCACAGAATCGCCGGCAATCTAAGGCCGGGCATACTTGATTTCGGCCTGGTTGCGGCGATCGACTGGCAAGCGAAAGAATTTGAGAAGCAAGTTGGCATTCCCTGCAAATTTTCATCCAGTCATGCTGAAATCGACTTGGATCTGGATCATGCGACCGCCCTCTTCCGTATTTTTCAAGAAGCGCTCACCAATATAGCCAAACATGCAAAAGCCAGCGTCGTGGATGTTCATTTGGTACATACGCATCAATATGTTCGACTAGAGATTATTGATAATGGGGTTGGCATCAAAATGGCGGATCGTACAAAGTCCAAGTCATTTGGCATACGTGGCATGGTGGAGAGATCGATTGCGATGGGCGGCAGTCTGACTGTCAGCACAGCATCCAAAGGTGGCACAATCGTTGCTATAAACGTTCCGCTGTTATCGTTACCTCTTGCCGCAGGGAAAAATCAGCTTTAAAACGGATAAAATTGGAAAATACCTGACCGAATTTGCCTATTCGCAATTGTACGAATCCAAAATTTGTCACATTTTTTATAAGAACAGCAAGCTGGCATCTGACACCACGCAGATTCTATAAAGCAGAATAATGACAACCAAGAACATAATAAAAGTCCTGATTGCCGACGATCACGCGATCGTACGCGAAGGCCTGAAGCAGATTTTGGCCGACACCAAGGATATCGTTGTAGCCGGCCACGCAGAAAACGGCAATGAAGCCATCAAGTTATCTCGTGAAGGCGCATGCGATGTTCTGCTGCTGGATATTTCCATGCCTGACCGCAGCGGCATCGAAGTGCTCAAGCAAGTCAAAAAGGAAACGCCCGGCATCGCAATTCTCATGCTATCGATGCACAGGGAAGATCAATATGCGATTCGCTCGCTGAAGGCAGGCGCGTCCGGCTATTTAAACAAGCAAAGTGCACCCGCCGAATTGGTCAATGCGATTCGCCAAGTTGCCGCAGGACGCAAATACATTAGTGCAGCACTGGCGCAAGAATTGGCCAATCAGATCAATGACAATCACGAAGCGCCTTTGCATGAAACATTGTCGGATCGCGAATATCAAACGCTAACCATGATTGCCTCCGGTAAAACAGTCAGCGATATTGCGGCTGAACTGGTTTTATCGGTAAAAACAATCAGCATGTATCGTTCACGTCTGTTGCAAAAAATGAAACTTCGTCACAATGCAGAGTTGACGCATTACGCGATCAAAAACCATCTGGTTGACTGATTAGTATCGACATAGGATGCGGACTTGCTTAATTTGCATTTCTTGTTCAGGCAATAACAAAACATCAAACTAACAACCATTTGCTGCGCTAATTCAATTATCAGATCTGGCTGCATTGCCCTATTATTCGAAATAGGCCGATCTCCGACCATCTAACAATAAAGCGCCCGTGCAGTCATGCCAGACAATCCAGGTAATCCAAAAAACCCCGCAGAACTTGCACGCGAAGCATTTCGCCAACTTGCCATACGCAAAATCGCTCCAACGCCTGATGCCTACCGCAAGATTTACGACGAGATCGCCGGTTACGCACAAGAGCCAACGCCAGAAGATATTCTCGGCAGTTTTGCCGGCACTCTGATCACGGCACCCGATGGTGTTGCCCCTATAGGCAAAGCGCTGCAGGTCGCAGCGGCGACGCCTTACTGGCCTGATTACGGCAAGGGACTAACAGAACTCGTCAAGCATTACCAAACGCAACTTGCAGCACGTAGCAATACAAGCAGCGTTGCGAATATCGGCGGATCTTCATTAATCGACGATCAGCAACCTGCACTCTTGCGCGATTTGCTGACGCGCACGCTAACACTCGCCGTCGCCTCCCTGCTGCAAGGCGTGCCAGCACTAGCTGAAGAAGCCGAAGTATTGGGTCGCTCCATCAAGGACGCACAAACAGAACAGGCACTGCAAGAAGCATCGACCCGCTTGAAGCAACTCTGCTTCAAAATCGAATTGAAGAGCGGCGACATGGCAGAACAGCATGAATTGCTGCTGCGCCTATTCAATTTATTGCTTGAAAATGTCGGCGGTTTGCTGGATGACGATTCATGGATGCACGGACAAATCGAAGCGGTACAGAATCTGATCACCGGACCGATTGACGATATTGCGCTGAAAGAAGTGATGCGCAGCCTCAAAGAAGTGATCTACAAACAGAGCGCCTTGAAACACAGTCTGGTCGATGCAAAAACCACTGTCAAAAACATGATGGTTACGTTCATTGACCGCCTGGGTGAGATTGCCACGACCACCGGCAACTATCACAAGAAAATAGACGGCTATTCCAAACAAATCAGCGCCACTGCAGATGTCGGCAAACTGGGCAAGATCCTCGATGAGGTGATGAAAGAAACGCGCCTCGCCCAAACTGAAGCGCTGCGCTCACGCGATGCCATTCTGGCTGCACGCAAGGATGTTGAAGATGCAGAAACACGCATCCACAATCTTGAAACCAAGCTGGAACAGATGAGTGAACTGGTGCGCGAAGATCAATTGACAGGCAGCCTCAACCGTCGTGGTCTGGAAGATGTATTCGAACGTGAGTTGGCCCGCTCCGCACGCCGCGGCTCACCGTTGTGTATTGCCATGCTTGATCTGGATGATTTTAAAAAGATCAATGACAATTATGGTCACACGGCTGGTGACGAGGCTCTGATCCATTTGGTACGCGTGATCAAGGAAACTCTACGCACGATGGATATCATCGCCCGCTTCGGTGGCGAAGAGTTCCTGATTGTTTTACCCGACACCCCGCTGGAAGAGGCCATTCAGACTATTACCCGCCTGCAGCGCGAACTGACCAAGCAAATCTTTATGCACAATCACACTCGCCTGCTGATGACGTTCAGCGCTGGCGTCGCCTTGCGAAAAGAACAAGAAGACCAGCAATCCATGATTACGCGCGCCGATACCGCCTTGTATGAAGCAAAAAGGACAGGCAAAAATCGCGTCGTCGCTGCAACTTAAGCTTTTACAAAAATTTTCTCGCTATTAGAAAGCAGAAAAAGAGCAGAAAACTGCCCGATCAGACCAACAAACCTGCTTATTTCCCCTCTCAATATTTTTCTTTTGATGAGGGAAATTGTATTTCCTCCCATCTTCTCCCAAGCAAATCGCTTTTTCTGACAATTTTTTACATTGTGTTTTAGCAGTGAAATACGTCAGAAATGATTATTTTGACAAGTGCCTTACACGACAGGAAATAAGAAAAATAAAGGGCAAAAACACTTTTTATTTGTTTTAAATTTCAAGAAAATTCCTTAAAGGTTTTCCGCAAAGCAACCGTGAAAGAAACTATCTGGCTGCAGTTTGGGTGAGACCGGAAAAAATTTAGTTTTGTTGTAGCACTAAACTTTTTCCGGAATCGTCCGATAAAACTTACAACGACGCTTACTATGCGAAATAACGCAAGACAGACGTTGATAGTGCTTCAGCCGGACTTCCATCGGACTACAACAGGAGAATCATCATGGCAGCAGTCATTAACACCAACACCTCGTCGCTGAATGCACAACGCAATCTGACGGCATCCCAGTCTTCACTCGCAACATCGCTGCAACGTTTGTCGTCAGGTTTGCGTATCAACAGCGCAAAAGATGACGCTGCAGGCTTGGCAATTTCCGACCGTATGACCAGCCAGATCAACGGCCTGACTCGTGCAGCTCAAAATGCAAACGACGGTATCTCGATGGCACAAACCGCTGAAGGCGGCTTGGGCACAGCAACCGATCTGTTGCAACGTATGCGTACCCTGGCTGTTCAATCCGCCAACGGCACCAACTCTGCATCTGACCGCGCTTCGCTGCAAGAAGAAGTCAGTCAACTGCAACAAGAGTTGAACCGCGTCGCCAACACTACCCAGTTCAACGGTCAAAACATTTTGGACGGTTCGCTGAGTAACGCACAGTTCCAAGTCGGCGCGAATGCTAATCAAACAATCAACTTCTCTATCGGTAGCGCACAAGCTTCGGCGATCGGCAACAATTCCATCGCTAAAACATCCGTTGGTACAATGGTCGATGCTAAAGTGGGTACAGGCACTACAGGTACGGCTACGGACATTATTGTTAACAGCGTTGCCAATCAAACTTTAACCATTCAAGGTAAAGGCGCTTCAAGTGGCGCGATTTCAATTGCTGCTGGCGCTCAAGCCGTTGATATTGCATCACAAGTAAATTCCGCTAGTGGTGCAACCGGCGTGACGGCAACTGCTACAACCACAGCGACCCTCGGCAACTTCGCCAATGCAGGTACTGTATCGTTCATTTTGCAAGGTGCAAAGACAGCGGCAGGTGCGGCAAACCCAATTACCGTTAGCGCACAAGTCAATAACTCCAAAGATATGTCAGCTTTGGCAAAAGCTATTAACGATCAAGCGGGTACTACAGGTATTACTGCTGTGGCCGATCTGACAAATGGCAAAATCGAATTGACGCAAGCACAAGGCTATGACATCGGTGTCGTCAACTTGAACGCCGCTGCTTCAGGTGCAACGGGCGTTACCGTAACTGGTGCCTCAGTTGCAGACGGCGGCACAGGCCCATCAGTAATAACGTTGGCAGCAACTGCCGCGGCTGGTGGCTCCGCTACTGTCGGTGGTCGCGTTAGTTTCGCATCCCCTTCGTCCTTTACAGCAACTGCCAGTGGTGTTGGCATTTTGGATGCAACCACCGCCATCTCAAGCTCGTTGCAATCTGTTGCTTCGATCGACATTACAAGTTTGACCAATGGTGTGCCATCGGGTGCAAACAGTGCATTGCAGATCATCGACTCCGCTCTGGCTAACCTGAGCTCATCACGTGCATCACTCGGTGCGCTGCAAAACCGCTTCACATCGGTTGTTGCCAACCTGAGTACCACCAGCGAGAACTTGAGTGCAGCGCGTAGCCGTATTCTGGACGCTGATTTTGCTTCGGAAACAGCCAGTCTGACACGTGGTCAGATCCTGCAACAAGCTGGTACCGCAATGTTGGCTCAGGCAAATGCCCTGCCAAACGGCGTACTCGCTCTGTTGCGCGGCTAATCACTAGCAGCTGTACGGTAAGGAACGGTTCCCCGGCTGCAATTCAGTAGCCGGGGAATTGTCACAATGGGAGTAAATCATGGATATCGGACAAGTAGGTAGTGCCACCAAAGCGACTGCAAGAGTCGATCAATCGATACCAGCCACGGGCACAGTAAATTCAGTAGCAAAAGATAAACCGGCAACCGTGATGACGGCAAGTGCAGTTCAGCAACCTGACGCTGCAGCAGCACAAAACCAGGTCGGACAAGCATTGCAAAGTATCAACAAGGCATTGCAAAAGTTATCGTCGAACCTGGAATTTACGGTAGACGCCGACAGCAATCGCACCATCGTTAAAGTCATGGATACACAGACGCAAGAAATCATTCGTCAGATGCCATCCGTGGAAGCAATCGAAATCTCCAAGGCGCTGGACAAGTTGCAGGGTTTACTGGTTAGGCAAAAAGCCTGAACTTGTTTTAAACAGGAAGGTAAATCTCCTTCTAACCTTCGCTTGCCGTCTTCAGTTGCCGTTTATAGTATGGTTTTTCTCTAGCAGGAGAAGCAAATGGCCGTTTCATCTATCGGCGTTGGCTCCGGTCTACCCCTCGACGAATTATTGACCAACATCATGGCGGCTGAAAGCCAGCCACTGACCTTGATGGCCAGGAAAGAAGCCAGCTACCAGGCCAAGCTTTCTGCTTACGGCAATCTCAGCGGTGCGCTCGCCACATTTCAGACTGCAATGGCAGCATTGGGCAAAAGCTCGACCTTCGAAAACCTGCAAACATCGATTGCCGACAAAACGATCTTTACCGCGACCGCCACCAGCAAGGCAGCCTCCGGCACCTATCAAGTCAACGTTACACAGATGGCGCAGGCACACAGCATTTCGTCTGCCGGCCAAACCAGCAAGACCGCGCTAATCGGCAGCGGCGCTGACACGACCTTGACCTTCCAGTTCGGCACTATCAGTGGCGGCACACTCACGAATGGCGCTTATACCGGCGCGACTTTTACCCAAGATGCAAAGCAGAAAACCGGCACAGTCGTTATCAAGAATGGCGATAACTCGCTGCAAGGGATACGCGATGCGGTCAACGCCGCGAATATCGGCATCACGGCGACTCTGGTTTCTGACGGCAGCGCAACACCAGATCACTTGATTTTCACGTCGAATCAAACCGGCATCGAGTCCAGTATGAAAATCGATGTCAGCGGCGATGCAGCATTGCAAACTTTGCTGGAATATGACCCCGCTGGCACACAGACATTGAAACAAACTAGCGTCGCGCAAAACACGCAGTTGACAGTCAATGGCTTTTTTGTAAACAGCCCAACCAATGAAGTCAAAGAAGCAGTTCAAGGCGTGACCTTGAACGTCATCAAAACTGGCACCACTTCGATGACGATTGCAAAAGACACCGCTGCGGTAGAAACCGCCGTCAATAGCTTTGTCAAAGCATATAACGACCTTAACAAGACCTTGAAAAGTCTCACCGGCTATAACGCTGAAACAAAAACCGGTGGCTTGCTGGTGGGTGATTCAACAGCACGCACAATCCAGGACCAGATTCGCAATACCTTGTCCTCTGCTTTGTCAGGCCTCAGCAACAGCAATATGTCGCTGCCTCAGATTGGCGTCGCCTTTCAAAAAGATGGCACGCTGGCGGTGGATTCCGTCAAGCTGAAAAAAGCAATGGACACCAACTATGGCGATATCGCCGGTCTGTTTGCTACCGTCGGCAAGACCACAGATAGCTTGATCAACTTCACCAGTTCTACCTCGGCCACCAAGGCGGGCAGCTACGACATCACCGTCACGAAACTGGCGACACGCGGCAATGTCACAGGTGACGTTGACCTGAATGCCGCGCCGACCATCATTGCACCAAACACAAAACTCAGCGTCACCATTGACGGCGTCGCCGCCAAAATTGCACTGACCGAAGGCAGCTATACATCAGCGCAGCTTGCGGCACTGGTCCAATCGGCTATCAATGGTGCGTCCGAAATCTCGGCAGCCGGCTCCAAGGTCACAGCGACTATCGACAGCAACGGCTTTTTAAACTTGCAATCGGATCGCTACGGCTCCGCCTCCAAGATTATCGTCAACTCGGATAGTGGAACCCCTGCGTCTACCTTGATGGGAACAGTATCCACGGGCACGGATGGCGTTGACGTTGAAGGCACGATCGGCGGCGTTGCCGGTACCGGCTCAGGTCAAACCCTTAGCGCAGGCAGAGGGTCTGATGCTCTCGGACTAAAAATAGAAATCGTCGGCGGTACTTTAGGCAGTCGCGGTCGTATCGATTTCTCACAAGGCTACGCCGACCGCTTGAGTAAATTAACCGATCAATTCATCGGTGCTGAAGGCTTGATTACTGGAAGCACAAAAAGTCTGAATAGCAGCATTGAGCGCATTACCGACGATGCCGACGCATTCAAATTACGGCTGGTCGAGATCGAGAAACGTTATCGTAAACAGTTCTCAGCCTTGGATTCAATGATCGCGAGTATGCAAAGAACCCAGACTTATCTGACCCAGCAACTCGCATCGATCTCTGCCAATAGCACGTCGAGTTAATAGAACAGTTTCGGGAGACACCACATGTTTGGATCAGTACAGAGCGGAGCGAACGCCTATGCCAAAGTCGGTATGGAAACTGGCGTCGTCGCGGCCAATCCGCACAAATTAATTGTCATGTTGTTTGAAGGCGCACAAATTGCACTCACCAGCGCGCTGCAGCATATGCAAGCCGGTAATATCCCGGAAAGAGGTAAAGCGCTGTCCAAGGCCATCGCCATTATCGAAAATGGTCTGCGTGCCAGCCTGGACAAGACCGTAGGTGGACAACTCGTGCTGAATCTGGATGCTCTGTACGAATACATGAACAATCAGTTGTTGATGGCCAATCTAAAGAATCAACCTGAGCTCATTCAGGAAGTCCAGGCGCTTTTGCACGACATCCAAGGCGCATGGGAAGAAATCGCACCAAAATCTGCACCATCAGCTTCGGCTGCAACATCGGCTGACCAGAATCCTTCTGGCTCCTATGATGCACTCGCACCTAACACGCCACGATTAATGAAAGCCTGATCGATGATGAACGAACAAGAAGTCATTTATCTGTACGAAAACGTCGCCACTATCACCGACCAGATGTTGGCAGCTGCACGCGTCGGCGATTGGGAACAACTGGCAGCGCTGGAGTCCCGCTGTGCAGACCAGGTCAACATTCTGAAAACCGGCGAACCGCCAGTACCATTAACCGGTACCAGCCGCGCACGCAAGGTGGAAATCATCAAGAAGATCCTGGCTGACGATAAAGAAATCCGCACCATCACCGAGCCGTGGATGAATAAATTGTCGATGATGATCAATAGCACGGGTGCCGAACGCAAGCTCAACCGCGCTTACGGTGCCAATCAATCGGGATAAGTAAATGCTGCCACGGGTCGACAACGCAGGGACCCGGCCCGTCGTCCTGGTAGAGGCTAGCGTCCCGGCAAATGCACTAGGAAGCGCCAGACAGGAATCTGTCGACCGGCTGATTCAGCTCACACTGGGCAAAGAATATCAGGCGCAGGTTTTATCGCGCCTGAGCGATGGCAGCTTTCTCGTCAAAGTCGACGATGCCGTGGCCAGCATGAAGCTGCCAGCGGGCAGCAAAGCCGGCGACACACTCGACCTCACCTTGCTCGCAACGCAGCCGCGTCCTACTTTCATCCTTGGCAAGGCAGAAGCGGGCGCCACCACGTCACTCAGCAACGCCGGACGTCTGATCGGTAACATGCTGCAACTGGCACAACAAGATGGCATGCCAAACGCCGTAGTCGGAAAAACCCCGATTGTTGCTGCGCCAGGTGCCAGCGCCACGCAAATCGCTTCCGCTTTGCAAAATGCGGTTACCTTTAGCGGACTCTTCTATGAATCGCACGTTGCGCAATGGGCGGCGGGTACGCGGCCGGCAAGTGCTTTATTACTCGAACCTCCTGCCAAACAGAGCAACGCAGCGTTCACAAATCCCGCCTCCAACGGGCAATCCTTGTCAGCTGGCGCGAATGGCAATGATCTTGGCAGATTGATGTCAAATGTGCGTGAATGGGTAGGTGGGGAACGCGCCTTGAGCGATCTACTACGCACGACGCAAGGCAAGCAAACAGATGCGGATAGCACGGCGCCGCTTACAAGCAAACAAGATGTATCCGGCAATGAAGGCGTCAAGCTGATCAGCCTGCAACTCGACACGCTGGAGCAGCGCCGCATCATGTGGCAAGGCGAGTTATTTCCAGGCCAGCCCTTGGAGTGGGAAATTTCCGACGACACGCCGGAGCAAAAACCGGATCAGGCCGAGCCGGAAAAAACCTGGAACAGCACGGTGCGTTTTTCGCTACCAAGCCTGGGGTCAGTCTCGGCAACGATCCGTTTGACCGGCGACCATGTGCAAGTGCAGGTCAATACCAGTAATGAAGAAACCGCTACCACCCTGAAAAACCATGCTAGGTTATTGGCCGATGCATTGGATTCTGCGGGTTCAACGCTGGATTCCCTGCTGATCAAGCAAGCGGACGCACGCAATGAATAACTGCAATGGATAACTTCAAGCCGCCGCCAAGTGCCGTGGCACTCGCTTATCAGACTGGCGATTCAGCGCCGCGTGTAGTCGCCAAGGGACGCGGCATGATCGCCGAACAGATCATTGAGCGAGCCAAGGAACATGGTGTAGCCGTACATGAGTCGAAAGAATTAGTAGCTTTGCTGATGCAGGTCGAACTGGATGACGATATCCCACCCGCACTATATCGTGCTGTGGCTGAACTTTTAGCGTGGTTATATCGTGTCGAAGCTGCCCAACAACGCGACGGCAATGTATGATGGTCGGCTGAAAAAGTTTGATGCCGATGCCCTGTACTCAGTTTGAAAAAGAATAATGACTCTCGCTAGTGAATACGAAAATGATGATTTGAACCCGTTTCGGGTTCGTTCCCGCCGGGAAGTAATCGCCTTGCTGCGCAGCATAGGTGAGCGCAACCAGCTTGTCCGCATGCTGATCAATCATGGACAGGACACCATTGTTACTTCAATTTTGAATATTGACGAAACAAACGATATGGTTCTGCTTGATTGCGCGCCAACGGCCATCATGAATCAGCGCGTACTCGACAGTGAAAAATTATCCTTTGAAACCGTATTGGAAAACATCCGCATTCTGTTCAATTCGCCAGCCGCCGAGAGTTGCATATATGAAGGCTTGCCCGCCTTCATGATCCCATTGCCTGTCGACGTGGTTCGTCTGCAACGACGGGAGTTCTATCGTGTTCCTACTCCTGTCACCAATCCTGTTTATTGCACGATATCCGTCAAAACTGACGATCAGGTCATTTCTGTCGTGACGACCTTACACAATATCAGCGGTGGCGGCATATCGATAGTCGATGAGAAAAAATTGATCGATCCAACTCAAGGTCGCATTTATGAAAACTGCCGAATTGATTTGCCCGGCGGACCGGTGACAGTAGATTTGCAAATCCGCAATCTGCTGGAGGTGACGCTGACCAATGGCAAAGTCATCAGCCGCGTGGGATGCGCATTTGTGGATCCATCCAATGGCACATTGGGCGCAGTACAGAAATACATTACCAAACTCGAAAGAGATCGCAATGCAAAAGCAACCGGACTAGGTTGAGTGGCGGGGATATAGCGAAATGTTTATCTAGAAGTACGACAGTACTGCAAAAGGCGACTACGATCAGATACAAGAGTCGCCTTCAAAATCTGCAAAAAATTCTATTACCGTACTACACCTGCATATTCATCATTTCCTGATAGGCCGACACCAGCTTGTTACGCACTTGTACCGTTGCCTGAAAAGAAATACTCGCTTTTTGCATCGAAATCATTACATCCGACAGGTTGACGCTGTCATCCCCCACAGTAAATTTTTCCCCCAATGTATTCGCGTGATTTTGCGCACTGGCGACACTATCGAGCGACGCCTTCAGCGCCTGGGAAAAATCCACTTTTGTTGCCGATTTTTCAACCGGTGCAGCGCCCATCAGATTTGCCGCAGGCTGCGAGCGCGCGGCCGCCGCCTTGAGCTGGGCAACCATGGCATCTATTGCCGTTGAATCAATTCCACCGACTTTCATCATTTTCTCCATCTGTTGCGGCCAAGCACTATAATTGTCTCAACCGATCCATCCGGACTCCCGATAGGGATTCCAAGCTACCTCGCCAAGTTATCACGCACGTCAAATTGAATCGGTCTGATAAGGGATAGAAACATTGCTCTATTCCAAAGATTGAATTTCCTCGTAGCCTTGACAATTCATGCTACGGAAAAAAGTTTGAAGAGCGAGAACATCGATGCACAATCCAGTCCAATTTGACGATCGCCGCGCAGGAGCACAACCATGGCAGTAGTCGTAGCAGGTGAAGGCAGCCTATCCCAAGGTACCGAGCTGACCGGGAATAGCCCCAACACCATCCTTGATATGGCGAAATCGCCTAACGGCCGCAAGATCGTATTAATGGTCGGTATTGCCGCAGTGATTGCGGTCATGATCGGGGTGGTTCTGTGGGGCCAGAAGCCTGAATATCGCGTGCTCTTTTCCAACTTTTCTGATCGTGATGGCGGCGCCATCATGACTTCGCTGCAAGCAGCCAACGTCCCGTATAAATTCGCTGAAGGCGGCGGCGCAATTCTGGTGCCGGCTGACAAGGTTCATGAAATTCGTCTGAAACTGGCAGCAGAAGGCTTGCCTAAAGGCGGCAGCGTCGGCTTTGAATTGATGGAAAACCAAAAACTCGGCGTTTCGCAATTCCTGGAACAAGTGAACTTTCAGCGCGCACTGGAAGGCGAACTCTCTCGCTCCATTCAATCCGTAGGTGCGGTACAAGCGGCACGCGTACATCTTGCCTTGCCTAAAGCATCCGTGTTCGTCCGCGACCAGCAAAAACCAACCGCATCTGTTTTACTGAATCTGCATGCCGGTCGTTTCCTCGATCAGCAGCAGGTCAGTGCCATCGTCCATCTGGTCGCCAGCAGCGTGCCTGAATTGTCACCCAAGAATGTGACTATCGTCGATCAGGCTGGCAATCTGCTTTCAGATAACAACAAACCCGCCAGCAACAATACGCTGGACCCATCACAACTCAAATACGTACAAGAGCTGCAACAAAGTATTACCAAACGGATCGAATCGATCATTACACCGATAGTCGGCCTGAATAATGTCCGTGCCGAAGCAACCGCCGATGTCGATTTTTCCACCAGTGAACAAGCGGCTGAAATTTATAAACCGAATCAAGTACCTAACAGCGCCACCGTGCGCAGCATGCAAAGCAGCGAGTCGTCGAATGGCGGTGCGAATGCAACCGGAGTGCCTGGTGCATTGACAAATCAACCGGCACCAGCTGCTACCGCGCCGCTTAACACGACACCCCCGCCTGCCGCACCAGGAACTGCTGCCGCTGCAGCAGGAACGCCAGGCGCAGCAGCAGCGGGTGCCGCTGCAAACACTACACCGACGCAACGCGACACCACCACCAATTACGAAGTGGATAAAACGGTACGCTACGTTCAGCAACCTATGGGCGGCCTGAAACGACTGTCGGTCGCGGTCGTCGTCAACTACAAACGTGTCGTCGGCAAAGATGGCAAAGTCAGCATCCTGCCTTTAAGCGAAATTGAGAAAACCCAAATCACCGACCTGGTGAAAGAAGCAATGGGTTACAACAAGGACCGCGGCGATACGCTCAATGTGGTTAACAGCCCGTTCGCTGGCATTGACAAGGAAGAAGCGGCTAAACCGCCACTGTGGGAACGTCCGGAAGTGATCGACATGGGCATACAGGGCGCAAAGTATGTGTTGCTTGGCATCGTACTTTTGATCTTGTACCTTAAAGTCCTCAAGCCTATGCTTAACAAACTGAATCCGCCGCCGCCACTTGCATTGACGGATGAAAGCGGTGAGCCGATCGACAAGGTTCAGGAACTGGAAACAGAAGTCGGACCGATGGGCGTACAACAGAACAGTTACCAGCAAAATCTGGAAGCCGCCAAAGAGCTTGCCAGAAAAGACCCGAAAGTCGTCGCAAACATAGTCAAAGCGTGGGTGGGAAATGAGTGATAACGGCATACATAAAGGTGCTGTACTGATGCTGGCACTCGGCGCGAATGAAGCTGCCGAAGTGATGAAGTATCTGGGCCCGCGGGAAGTGCAAAAACTCGGCGCGGCCATGTCGACAATGAAGGCCATCCAAAGCGAGGAACTGGTATCCGTTCTCAGCGAGTTTCGCAGCGAGACGGAAAAGAATACATCTCTCGGCCTCGATTCTGACGAATACATACGCGACGTGCTGACCAAGGCATTGGGTGACGACAAAGCGTCGTCTCTGCTCAATCGCATTCTGGGCACCCGTGATTCCAGCGGCATCGAAAGCTTGAAATGGATGGACGCGCAATCGGTCGCCGATCTGGTGCGCAATGAACATCCGCAAATTATCGCCACTATTCTGGTTCATCTGGAACGTGATCAGGCTAGTGAGGTGTTGAATCACTTTACTGAGCGTCTGCGCAACGATTGCGTATTGCGTATTGCCACGCTGGATGGCGTACAACCAGCCGCCTTGCGCGAATTGAATGAAGTGCTGACCAAACTATTGACTGGCAACGAGAACCTGAAGAAAAAGCCGATGGGCGGCATACGCGCAGCGGCCGAGATTCTCAACTTTTTCAACGGCGAAAACGAAATTTCAGTCATGGCCAACCTCAAAGGCTACGACAACGATATGGCGCAAAAAATCATGGACGAGATGTTCGTGTTTGACAACATCATGGATATCGAAGATCGCGGCATCCAGTTGCTGTTGCGTGAAGTCCAATCCGAGTCGCTGATCATTGCTCTCAAGGGTGCAACACCGGAATTGCGCGAAAAATTCTTTAAAAACATGTCGCAGCGTGCAGGCGAAATGATGCGCGAAGATCTGGAATCCAAAGGTCCTGTGCGCCTGTCGGAAGTCGAAACCAATCAAAAAGAAATTCTGCAAATCGTGCGCCGTCTGGCCGATGAAGGCCAGCTGACCATAGGCGGCAACGCGGAAGATGCTTATGTCTGACGTCATTCCAAAAGAAAAACAATCAGCGTATCAACGCTGGGAAATGACCTCTTTCGGCGACGAAAAACCGATTGGTGGCAAGACTGCGCTGAAAAACAGCGAAGCCGGCATCGCAGAAGAAAAAGCAGCGGCAAACGCCGCCGCATCCGCACAAATGGCCAACATCGCGGCGATGGCAAAGCAAATTGAAGAAGCACGTGCGCAAGCGCATGCCGAAGGCTATGCGAGCGGAATGGAAGAAGGTCGCGCTGCAGGACTGGCGGAAGGTCGTGCATTGGCTGAAAAAGAAAGACTCGGCCTGCAGGAAATCGCTGAAGCCTTCGGTACAGAAGTGGCGCAAGCCAATGAATTGATCGCCAACGACATGCTCGATCTTTCGCTGGATCTGGCCAAAGCAATGCTGAAAACTGCATTGCATGTGCGTCCGGAACTGATAGTCCCAACTGTACGGGAAGCAATCCATTACCTGCCGACTTTGCAGCAACCTACCCTGCTCCATTTGCACCCGGAAGACGCAGCGATTGTGGCCACGCACATGGGCGATGAGCTGAAAACAGCCGGTTGGCGCGTGGTCGAAGATATTCACATGAATCGCGGTGGCTGCCGTGTAGAAACCGTGACCAATCAGATCGATGCCACGACACCGACCCGCTGGCAGCGCATTGCCGCTACTTTGGGCAAAGATTCGGACTGGCTCATCTAATGTCCTCCACGCCGCCACCTGTTGCCCCGAAATCGGCTACGCCCAACAGCAGTCGCTGGCAAGCTTATCTGCGCGATTGCGGCACCTTGCTGGATATTGCAGAACCGATGCTGGTATCCGGCCGCATCACGCGCGTTGCAGGCCTGGTGATGGAAGCAGTCGGATTAAAACTGGCGGTGGGCAGCGCCTGCACGATTCCACTTTCGAACGGTGCGCGCATCGAGGCTGAAGTTGTCGGCTTCGACGATGACAAACTTTTCCTGATGCCGCAAAGCGATGTCGAAGGCATCGTGCCTGGCACACGTGTCTATCCGATCGAAGTCGTGCAATCGTTGCCGCGTCCAGGTGCCGTATCGCATCCGCGTCGTCGCCCTAGCGATCGTGGCCGCCACCTGCCGGTCGGTATTGAATTACTGGGGCGCGTGCTTGATGGTGCTGGTCGCCCGCTGGATACATTGGGCCCGCTTAACGCGGCACACGCCGCACCGTTGAATGTACGCGCCGCCAATCCTTTGTCGCGCGCGCCTATCAAGGACATTCTCGATGTCGGCGTGCGTGCGATCAACAGTATGTTGACAGTCGGACGTGGTCAGCGCATGGGCTTGTTTGCCGGCTCAGGCGTCGGTAAAAGCGTGTTGCTCGGCATGATGGCGCGCTACACGACTGCCGATGTGATCGTGGTCGGTCTGATCGGCGAACGCGGCCGCGAGGTCAAGGAATTCATAGAACAAATTCTGGGGCCCGAAGGTTTGGCGCGCTCTGTTGTGGTCGCAGCGCCGGCCGACACCCCACCCTTGATGCGCTTGCAAGGAGCGGCTTATGCGACCGCAATTGCCGAACATTTTCGTGATGAAGGCAAAGACGTATTGCTGATCATGGATTCGCTGACCCGCTATGCGATGGCGCAACGCGAGATTGCACTGGCAATCGGCGAGCCGCCCGCTACCAAAGGTTATCCGCCATCGGTTTTTGCCAAACTGCCGGCATTGGTTGAGCGCGCCGGTAACGGCAAGGAAGGCGGCGGTTCGATCACTGCTTTCTATACAGTCCTGACCGAAGGCGATGATCAACAAGACCCGATCGCCGATGCCGCACGCGCGATCCTGGACGGCCACATCGTGTTGAACCGATCATTGGCGGAAGCAGGACATTACCCTGCCATCGACATCGAACAATCGATCAGCCGCGCCATGCACAACATCACGTCGCCCGAACATCAAAAACAGACACGCAAGCTGAAGCAGCTAACGTCCCGCTATCAGCGCAACCGCGACTTGATCAGCGTAGGCGCTTATAGTGCAGGTTCCGACCCGATACTGGACGAGGCGATCGCCTTGAACACTAAAATAGAGTTGTTTTTGCAACAGGATATTACCGAACGTAGCGACATAAACGAGAGCTTGGGGCAACTTGCCTCGCTATTCTCGTGATGGATATCCCCTCCCAAAAAATATAATTACGCAAAATGGCCACCTCCTCTGCACTGGACACACTGATAGAACTGGCAACCAAGGAGACTGACGAAGCCGCAAAACGTCTGGGTTCCTGCATGAAAGCGGCCGAGGATACCGAACAGAAACTGGCCTTGCTGATGCAGTATCGCGACGATTATTCAGCGCGTTTTCAGCAAAGTCTGTCGACCGGCCTGACTGCAATGGGTTATCGGAATTTTCAGGTTTTCATGGACAAGCTGGAACAGGCAATCAGTGGTCAGCAGTTGGTAGTGCGCGATGCGCATGCGCGTGTAGATAGGGAACGATCCGCATGGCAAGCCAGCGAACGCAAGCGCATGTCTTATGGAACATTGGCAAATCGGGCATTGAAAGCCAAGCAACTGGTAGAAAACAAGCGCGACCAAAAGCAGACAGATGAGCACGCGGCACGACTATTTCAGTACAAAAGATAAACGATCAAAACAGGCGGCAGCAAAATGAATACTTCAGCGATCAATAGTCCACTTGCCGCATTGACTCCGGCGGCAAACAACAGCAAGCAGGATGCATCTGCTGCATCTTCTTCTCCCGAGGCTGGCGCATTCAATCAGGTTCTTTCGCGCGAAATCGCCGATCGCAACAATTCCGGCAATGAAGTCAGCAAGAACACGCAAAAAGACGCGTCCAGTAAAGACAATAAGCCCACCACCAACAATACCGGCAATGCAAACAAAACGTCCGGCACCAGCGATGCAGACAAAGCCGCCGCTGACGACAAGGCGACGACTGTCGCCGACGGCAAAGATGCGGATGCAATTGTTGCCGGCCCTTCTGCTGAACTAATGGCGTTCGTTGCCGCTTTAACGCAATCCAATACGGCGGCCGCGCAAATACCGGCGACAGATGCAGCATTGGAAAGTGCAGCGAGCACCAAGATTACTGATATCGATATCCCGCTGGATACCACGCTGGGTGCAGCCACGACCACAACTACCAGCAGCGAAAAAGATGCAATCGGCAAGAAGTCTGATTTTGTCGCAGCACTCGATAAAGCCACTACAGCAAACAGCGATAGCAAAGCACCCGTCGCCACTGCTGCTTCAGCAAAACCGGAAGCCGATCTGGCTGCAGTGGTTGCTGCTGTACCTAAAACAGCTGAAACCGTCTCTGTAGCAAATCCGCAGACCATTGCAGCCGTCAGCACAACAGCCCTTCAACAACTGGCCGACACCGCTGCCGTGCAATCCAACAAACTGGCACCGCAAGTCGGCAGCCCGGGCTGGGATCAGGCGTTGGGCCAAAAAGTAGTGTGGATGGTTCAAGGCGCACAACAAACCGCGACCTTGACGCTGAACCCACCTGATCTCGGGCCTATGCAAGTGACCTTGAACGTGTCCAACAATCAGGCGACTGCAAACTTCACCGCGCATCAACCTGAAGTCCGTCAGGCACTGGAGGCCGCTATGCCCCGTCTGCGCGAAATGCTGAACGATGCCGGTATTCAGCTCGGCCAGTCCAACGTCAGCGCCGGTACGCAACAGCAGCAAAATGCCTTTAGCGAACAGCGCCAGGGGGGGCGCCAATCCGGTCAAGACAGCAATGCGGCTGAACCGGTGATTCATGTCAGCCACGTTCCGGTTCCAACTGGCGGCAACGGTATCGTCGATACATTTGCCTGAACCCGATTGCCGGGATAGCCGCAAACACGCTATCGCCAGGCCGGGTACCCGAGCAGCGCTAAAGACCACTCAATGGCAAGTAAAGCGACGCCATTTTTAGCGTTAGCGTTACGTCTGCGGCTGCACTCTCATACACACGCCACAAATCGTATGGTTTTTTCACACGATACGGGTGTTCGCCGCAATTAATAATGGTTTAATAGCACCTTGAGCAGGGATTCTGTAATTGCCGACTGGCTTACGGTATTCGCTGAAAGAAGCGACCACAGGACTGAATGGCGTGGATACGATGATATGCGTCGTGTTCCCCTCTCTTTTCATTGCATCCTGTGTGTCGTTTTTTTTTAATAATGGCATGTAAGAAAAAAGCATGCCGTACTTGAGGAAAACAGATGGCAACAAAAGCAGCCCCTAAAGCAAGCAGCGCGGACGAAGCGAAGCCAAAAAAATCAAAGACACTGATTATCGTGCTTGCCTTGGTGATCCTATTGGCTGGCGGTGGCGCTGGTGCATGGTACTTCATGACCCAAAAAGCGGCAGCACCAGCAAAGGCACCTGAAAAACTCGTAGAGGAAGCAAAACCTCCTGTGTTTTTGCCGATGGAAGCCTTCACTGTCAATCTGCAAGCTGAAAACGGTGAACAGTTTTTACAAACCACATTGACGCTGCAAGTTGCGGATCAAGCTCAAGTTGAATTGATCAAGTTGTATATGCCACATGTACGCAGCCGCCTGCTACTTTTGTTGTCGAGCAAAATGGCTTCGGAAATCTTGACCGTAGAAGGCAAGAACAAGTTATCTGACGAAATTTTGAATATTTTCAAGCAACCGTTTACACCACAGGGCCCGACCATCAAGGTAAGCAGCGTATTGTTTACTTCATTCGTCGTGCAATAAACCATGGCTGATAATTTTCTCTCACAAGAAGAAGTTGATGCGCTGCTAAAGGGCGTCAATGGCGATCAGGATGAGACTGGCAAACCGGAAGATACGACGGGTGTACGCCCGTACAATCTGGCGACCCAGGAGCGTATCGTGCGCGGTCGCATGCCAACGCTGGAAATTATCAATGAGCGTTTTTCACGCCTGCTGCGCATCGGCCTGTTCAACTTCCTGCATCGCAGTGCGGAAGTATCGATCGGTCCGGTGCGCGTTTCGAAATACAGCGAATTCATTCGCAATCTGGTCGTCCCGACCAACCTGAATCTGATCCACATGAAACCATTGCGCGGGATCGGTTTGATCGTCATCGATCCGAATCTTGTGTTTCTGCTGGTTGATAATTTATTTGGTGGCGATGGACGCTTCCATACCCGGGTTGAAGGTCGCGACTTTACTCAGACAGAACAGCGCATCATTCAACGCATACTCGAAATCATTTTCGAAACCTACGCAAAGTCGTGGGAGCCGGTATATCCGGTTGAGTTCGAATACATCCGTTCGGAAATGAATACGCAATTCGCGAACATCGCGACTCCGAACGAAGTCGTGGTCGCCACCTCCTTCACGATCGAACTCGGTCCGGTAAGCGGCGACCTGCACTTTTGCGTGCCGTACTCGATGATCGAACCGATCCGCGATCTGCTGACCAGCAGCATGCAGGGCGAGACACTGGAAATGGACAAACGCTGGATACGTTTGATGACGCAGCAGATCCAGACGGCAGAAGTTGAAATTCTGGCAAACATGGGCTCGGCCAATGTGACGCTGGGCGATATTCTCAACATGAAAGTCGGCGATGTTATCTCGATCGCCGTGCCAGACCAGATCACTGCAGCAGTCGACGGCGTACCTGTTATGGAATGCTCATACGGCAAACTGAATGGCCAATATGCATTGCGCGTGGAAAAATTGATCTACAGCGCAAACGACTCACAGCAAGGAGAAGAACATGAGTGACGAAAACGAAGCACAAACCGCAGCAGAAGACGATTGGGGCGCGGCGATGGCAGAGCAGGAGCAGACCGAAGCAGAAGCTGCTGCGCTAGCACCAAAGCCGGCAACTGCCACTGTATTCAAGGATTTTGCTGGCGGCGATTTGAAGACTGGCACGCACAACGATATCGATTTCATTCTCGATATTCCGGTGCAACTGACAGTTGAACTCGGCCGTACCAAAATCGCCATCAAGAATCTGCTGCAATTGGCGCAAGGTTCGGTAGTCGAACTCGACGGCCTGGCAGGTGAACCTATGGATGTGCTGGTCAACGGCTGTTTGATTGCGCAAGGCGAAGTCGTGGTCGTCAATGACAAATTCGGCATCCGTTTGACCGACATCATTACACCATCGGAACGTATCCGTAAGTTGAACCGATGATTCGTACTTTTTCCTTTTTAGCGACACTACTTTCGGCAAGTGCGGCTTATGCGCAAACTGCTGCTACCAGTGTGGCAACGACGGCAAGCACGACGACTCCGTCAACCGCCAGCAATCTGATGCAAGTCACCCTGGGTTTGCTGGTCGTACTCGCCTTGATGGCCGCCGCAGCCTGGGTATTACGCCGTTTCAATACGGCCAAAGGCAATAACGCAACGCAGATCAAAATCATCGGCGGTGTCAGCGTCGGCAATCGTGAACGCGTCATGGTGCTGGAAATAGCCGACCAATGGATAGTCGTCGGGGTCGCACCAGGTCGTGTTAACGCACTGGCCACGATGCCGAAACATGAAAGCAAGCTGGAAACAAGCATCGTTACCGATGCAGCGCCATCGAAGAACTTTTCGAGCTGGCTCGCGCAAACAATCGAAAAACGCAATGCCCAATAATTCATCTTTCATGCTGCGTCGTTTGTTGAGTATCGCACTGCCGCTACTACTGACCTTGCCTATGGCTGCAATGGCACAGCAAGCCGGCCTGCCCGCATTTACCAGCACGCCAACCGCAGGTGGCGGCCAGACTTATTCACTTAGTCTGCAAACTCTGCTGCTGCTGACTGGCCTGTCATTCCTGCCTGCCGTGCTGCTGATGATGACCAGTTTTACACGCATCATCATCGTCCTGTCTTTGTTGCGTCAGGCGCTCGGTACACAAAGCTCACCACCGAATCAAGTCATCATCGGCCTCGCACTGTTCCTGACGCTATTCGTCATGAGTCCAGTGCTGGATAAAATCTATGTTGATGCGTACCAGCCCTTCACGGCCAACAAGATCAAGATGGACGAAGCCTTGGAAAAGGCAGTTGCGCCATTAAAAACTTTCATGGTCAAGCAGACGCGCGAGTCGGACCTGGCGCTATACGTCAAATTATCGAAGGGACCTGAACTGCAAGGACCGGAAGATATTCCACTACGCGTATTGGTGCCTGCATTTATCACCAGCGAATTGAAAACCGCATTTCAGATCAGCTTTGCCATCTTCATTCCATTTTTGATCATCGATATGGTGGTCGCCAGCGTACTGATGTCGATGGGTATGATGATGGTGTCGCCATCGATTGTGGCCTTGCCATTCAAGCTGATGCTGTTTGTACTGGTCGACGGTTGGCAATTGTTGATTGGCTCGCTCGCACAAAGTTTTTACTGAGGATTTGCGATGACTCCCGAAAGCGTTATGACGATGGGCCGCCAAGCCATTGAAGTCACCTTGATGGTGGCTGCGCCTATGTTATTGGTCGCCTTGGCAATTGGTCTTATCGTCAGCATCTTTCAGGCAGCAACGCAAATCAATGAAACCACGCTGTCCTTCATTCCAAAACTGATCGGCATTTTTGTCGCATTGGTGATTGCCGGTCCGTGGATGCTGACCGTCATGCTGGATTACATGCGCGAAATGTTTACCAATATTCCACTGCTGGTCAGCTAGCGGCAATGCGGTCTCTCTCGCCGTCACCGATCGCATGATCAGCATCACTAGCGCCGAACTCAATACCTGGATCGCCTCGCTTCTGTGGCCGCTGACACGGATCATAGGATTGATTTCTGTCGCGCCCTTGTTCGGCAATGTCAGCGTACCGGCGCGTGTCAAGATTAGCCTGGGCATCATGCTGGCGCTGATCATTGCACCCACTGTCCCGGCGATGCCTGCAATGGATCCTATATCGTCCACCGGTTTTCTGATTTTGATGCAGCAACTGCTGATCGGCTTGACGATGGGCTTTGCGATGCGGATCGTTTTCGCCGGGGTCGAAATGGCTGGCGAAATTACCGGCATGACGATGGGCCTGGGCTTCGCGAGTTTTTTCGATCCGCAAACGCGTGCACGTACCTCTGTCGTCAGCCAATTCCTGGCACTGTTGATCCTGATGATCTATCTGTCCACCAATCTGCATCTGGTGGTCTTGTCCACACTGGCGAAAAGCTTTGAGCTTTTACCGATCTCCGGAAATTTTGTTTCGAATACAGGCTTGTTCGAAATCGTTAAATGGGGCGGACGTATTTTCAGCGCCGGCGTACAACTGTCTCTGCCTATCGTTGCCGCCCTGCTGATCACAAACATCGCACTCGGCATTTTGACGCGCGCCGCGCCGCAACTGAATATTTTCGGTATTGGCTTCCCCATCACGATAGGTGTCGGTTTCATCATGATAGGCGTCGTACTACCTTACCTGATGAATCCGTTCATCAATCTGATGCAGGAAGGAATCGATGCGATGGGGAGAATTACCGTTGCATTTATACCGCTAGAGCAATAAGTGCACAACCATGAGATAGTTTGTGCTTGCGAGCGCAAGAACAAACCATGCAATCAGGTCAGCATGTTGAATAGCGACAAGCCTGAGATCTTGATGAACGACTGACGGGCTGCTTCCAGCGTGTACTGCTGCTGGGTAAAGCTCGAATAGGCTTCTACAGGGTCGATTTCTTGCAATTGCTTCAAGGTCGCTGTGTATTTGACCTTCAAATCAGAGCCGGCGGTATCGAGATTATCAAGTTCCTTCAAGCGCGAACCTATCGATGCCCTTACTGTAGATACAGCAACGCGTGCATTTTCAATACTGTTATTTGCTGCAGCCAAGCCATTGGCCAATCGGGTTTGTCCTTGAGCACCGACAGCAGACGTTGAGATCGTTGCCAACAAATCGGTAATGACCGTAAATACATTTTGTTTTTGGCTAGGCTTGACACTAAAAGTATCACCATTGGCTGGCGCACCTTTAATATCGAATTGCATGCCGCCAAAGCTGATCGCTTGTCCACTTACATATGGTTGCGGTGTAGCTGGTGTTGCAGGTGGCGGCGTTTCTGTTACCAGATAAGTTGTTGCCCCTGCTGCATCGATGGAGAAAGTGACTGCATAATCATTGCCAGTCAATTGCGTCTGATCGGTCACCGAACCAGTGCTGATTAAACCAGTACCAGTATTGGTTGCACCGGCTGCCGTCACAAAGCGACCGTTGCCGCTCATGCCAGCTTCAAAAATAGTGGGGCCGGCGTCGCTCACGGCCATTTGACGAGCCGCGCCTACCTGCAACATACGTTGCCCCTGATCACCGCCGTAAGTAGCGCCAGTAGCCGATTCCGTATATGGTTGTGAGCCTGTTTGATAGCCGGCAAACATATAGTTGCCGCTGCTATCGCGTGAATTTGCCAGCGACATCAATTCGTCAAAATTACTGCGTAACTGCGTCGCAAACATTTTGCGTTGCGAATCATCAAGCGCGCCATTACCAGCACCAACAACAACATCCTTGACTGATTGCAAAAGCGAATTGATGCTTTGCATCACGCTCTCTTCTTCAGACAATGTGCTTTTAGCATTGGAACGATTCAACGCAAACTGATCGTTGATGGCTAAAGCCTGATCCATACCCAAAGCAGCTGCCGCTGCGACAGGATCGTCGGCTGGCGACAAAATACGCATACCGCTTGAAACCTGTTGCTGCGTCCTGACCAAACTTGCTTGCAGATCGGTAATCTGACGTGTGCCCAACTCATACATTGTGTTCGTGCTGATACGCATGATTTTTGTCCTTATCGACCCAAGGAAGCCAGAATATCGAACATGTCACTTACCGCCTGCATCACCTTCGCAGCGGCCTGGTAAGCCTGTTGATACTGAATCAAATTCGCGGCTTCTTCATCCAGATTGACGCCGGATTCAGACTGCTGTGTGGTTTGCATTTGTTTCAGCAAGCCACCTTCTGCCGCACTATTCACCTGCAGTTCGCGTGTCTTGTTACCAACCAGACTAACCAACTGACTATAAGCCGTGTTGTAGTTTGCCGTACCGCCCTGCAAGACATTCGTAGTCTGCAATTGGCCCAGTGCCAGCATATTGCGGCTGTCGCCCAGACCATTGACGTTCGCGCTGATCTTGAAGCTATCACCATCAGCTGGCGCACCACTCAACTTGATCTCTGCACCGCCAAAAGAAATCGTCGAACCGGCTGTATAAGGAACTGCGGCACCCGCAGCGTAAGTCGTAGGAACGCCGTTGGTTGTTACGGTTACCGGCATCGTGGCTGGGAAACCAGTCAAGGTGCCGCCAGCCGAGTTGTAAGTCAGCGTTACTGGTGTCGAAACTGTCGCAGCAGTAAATGCTGCGTTAATCGAACCGGCACTGATTGCGCCCGTACCGGTGTTTGTGGTGGTTGCACCAGTAACGATAGGTGTAGCTGCCGCAATCTGTGACAGATCCTTGATCAATACATTGAAGTCCGCCGCACCATTGACAGTCGGTCTCACCATAAAATGATCACCGGCCGCCATTGGCCCCGACGTCATCGTGAGATCAACGCCGTCGATCGTAGTGGCTGGAAAAGTCGCACCCGAATACATGGACTTATTATCAGAAATACGCGTTACGCTGTAATTGCTACCGTCGTAGGAAACACGATAATCGCTGGTAGTCAGCGCACTGACGTTACTGATCGTTGCACCGATAACCGCGGTGCCAGTGTTATTGAAATCGGCATTGACTGCAGGTTGTGCGGCATTGAAGAAATCACCGCCCAAATTGCCATTTTGATCTTGGCCAAGTCGATGCTGCGCGTTGAAGGTTTCTGCAATACCCAACGCGATACGACCCAAGGAGTTTTGAATGGGGTCCAGCGATTTGTTACGGAACTCGATCAAACCACCGAGCTTGCCACCGGTTATTGCATCTTCAGGCAGCGTCACCGTTGTTCCATTAGTGACATAGCCAACTTGCAAACGTCCCAGATCGGTTGACGATGCCACGGTCGTTAATTGATAGACCGAACTACCGACAACCAAAGGCTGGCCATTGCCGATAAACACGCTGTAACCGCTGCTCTGCTTGTTAACAGTTACTTTGGTTTCTTTGGCTAATTGAGAAACCAAGTAATCGCGCTGATCGAGCAAATCGTTAGGCGGCTGTCCATCCGCATTCTGCGCTTTGGAAATCGCATTATTCAACTGGCTGATCTGTTGTGCGTAAGCGTTGATATCGGTGACGCTAGCGGTAATTTCGGTGTTCACACCTTCGCGTACCGCATTTAACTGCCCATTCATGGTCTGAAAACGAGCTGCCAGCGATTCTGCGCCCGACAACATAGCTTGGCGAGACGGCGACGCGCCTGGATTGTTAACCAGGTCTTGTATACCTTTGAAAAAATCCTGAATCACTGGAGTCAAACCAGTGCTGGAGTCAGCCAGCATGTTATTGATCTTGCCAATTTGATCAGCATAACTTTGCAACTGGCTGGCGCTACCTTGTGCAGCGACAACTTGTTTGGCGATGAATTCGTTATAGACGCGCTGCACTGTTTCAACAGTGGAGCCACTACCAATATAACCACCACCCAGATTTTGTCCGCCTAGCGACGTTTGAACCACCAATTGGCGGCTGTAGCCGGGGGTTTTCTGATTAGCGATATTGTGGCCAGTCGTGGCAAGACCCGCCTGGGCTGTAGCAAGTGCACTAGTCGCGATACTGAGGATATTGGGCATGGTCTATTTCTTTGAACGCTATATCGTTGTGTACGGCACATCGATGGAAAACTTGAGCCCCTCATTTATAGTCTTGTAACTTGCATAACTATTAGAGTTACATGAATGAGTATGATCAGACTGAAAGATTTCGATTGATGAGATTGGTCAACTTCTCTGCGTACTTGGGATCCGTCGCGTAGCCAGCCTTTTGCAAGCCTTGTGCAAAGCCTTTTACATCCGTGGCGTTTGCCAACACTTTTTCGTAACGCGGATTGTCACGCAACAATTTGGCGTAATCACGGAATGAATCTGCGTAAGAATCATAGGCGCGGAATTTTTCCACACGTTTTTGCGGCACGCCATTGATGTACTCGGTCGTAACTGCATCCACAGTCTTGCCCTTCCAGCCGCCTGTCGCCTTGATACCGAACAGATTGTGGCTGGTGCCGCCGTCTGCATTACGTATAACATGCTTGCCCCAACCGCTTTCCAGCGCAGCCTGGCCCAGCATGAATTTGGCTGGAATACCGGTTGTCTTGCTCGCCTCTTCCGCATGTGCGGTGAGCTTGTCCTGGAATACCTGTACATGCTTCGGCTTGTCTGTGGCGGCGACCGGCTGGTCAGACGGTGTCGGTTGCGGCGCACGCACCGCGCGCTCGGATAGCGAACGCAGCAAGTCTGTTTTCAAACTCGAGCTCAGGTCATCTGCGCCACTATTTTGTGTAGCTGCGTTTTCACTAGCCACTGCTGCATTCATTTGATTGCCCGACAGTTGCCGTATCAAGACATCGGCCAAACCTACACCGCGGCTTGCCATGTTCTGGCTCAACTGTTGATCCAGCATAGATGTGTACATCTTGGTTTGCTGGTTGTCGAACACGCCTTCCTGTGGCGTCGCATCGCGCATGCTTTTCATGATCATGTTCATGAAGAGCGCCTCGAATTGCTTGGCAGCTGCCTTGATTGATTCAGGCGAATTCTGGCGCGCCGATTGCTTCAGCGACTCGATGCCCTTGGCATCGATCGCCAGGCTATTGTTCGAATTGTCAGCGGGCGTAATCATGTGAAAATTAGATGATTTCCAATTCTGCGCGCAGCGAACCGGAGGCTTTCATCGCCTGCAAAATCGCCAGCAAATCCTGCGGCGTTGCACCTATCGAATTCAATGCCTTGACTACTTCGGCCAGTGAGGCGGAATTTTTTAACAAGATAACCTTGCCTGGATCCTTGCTGATTTCGATTTGCGATTGTTGCGCCACCACCGTTTGTCCACCGGAAAGCGGTGCCGGCTGGCTAATCACAGGTTGCGTATTGATTACCACGGACAGGTTGCCATGCGATACCGCACAGGTATCCAGCGTCACCGCCTGATTCATGACGACTGAACCAGTGCGTGCATTCATGATGACTTTTGCACTCACCTGCGCTGGCGTGACATTGATACTTTCCAACGCGCCAAGAAAAGCCACGCGTGCATTGTTATCCGTAGGCGCGTTGACGCGAATCACACGACCATCCTGTGCTGAAGCGGTCTGCGGGCCAAAACGTGCATTGACGGCATCGGCCACACGACTAGCGGTAGAAAAATCGCTTTCCTTCAATTCAAGATAAACAACGTCACCCTGCCCCAATGCAGTTGCTACCGTGCGCTCAACTGTCGCTCCTGCGGAAATCCGACCCACGCTCAAATGATTGATCTGCGCCTTGCTGCCATTGGCTGCTGCACCGACACCACCCACCACGATATTGCCTTGCGCCATAGCGTAAATCTGACCATCCGCGCCTTTGAGTGGCGTCATCAACAAGGTACCGCCACGGATGCTTTTTGCATTACCCATGGATGAAACCGTGATATCCAGGGTTTGACCTGGCTGAGCAAATGCCGGAAGGGAGGAAGTCACCATAACAGCCGCAACGTTCTTTAGCTGCAGGTTGGTACCTTGCGGCAGATTGACACCCATCTGTTGCAACATGCTCACGATGCTTTGCACGGTAAATGGCGTTTGCGTCGTTTGATCACCACTACCATCCAGACCGACCACCAGACCGTAACCCAGCAGTTGATTCTGTCGCACACCTTGCACGCTGGTCAGATCTTTCAGACGTTCTGCTTGCGACGTCAATGGCAACAACAGACACGCCGAACAGGCAAGTATCTGCAGTGTTTTTTTCAAAACAGACGGCGTAATTGTTGATGTACTGATTGCGATTTTCATGTGTATTCCTTGTTGCCCCATGACAGGATCAGAGAGGCAGTACACTGAGGAAGAAGCGTGCCAACATCGATGCTACCTCGGCGCCGTCTACAGTGCTGTTAGTGCGATATTCGATTTTTGCATCGGCGACTTGCGTCGATGAAACGATATTGCCGGAATTGACAGTGCTTGGATCCACCACGCCTGAAAAACGAATGAACTCGGAACCCTTGTCCAGGGACACCTGCTTCTCGCCCGCGACAATCAGATTGCCGTTGGATAGCACGTCAATCACGGTTACGGTCAAGGTACTGATGAAGTTATTACTGGAAGTGACAGCACCTTTGTCTTCATATTTAAGCGCATTCGATGCGCTCGCATTCAGACGTCCTGTTATAGAACTGAACAAGCCGAAGATATTTGGAACACCTGCTGCAACCGATCCGGCTTTGCTGGCTGAGCTGCCAGCCAGCTTGCCCGCAGAACTCTTTTCATTAATGATGATGGTAATGGTGTCGCCGATCAAACGCGCACGCCTGTCCTCGAACATCGGGCGGTAAGCAGCACTTTGAAAAATTGCGCCATTGGCGGGCGGCGCAATCGCATTAGAAGCCTGCGGGCGCGCTGTCAACGGCGTCTGCACGATCGTTTCCGGCATGACTGCGCAACCTGCGAGTAGCGCACTGGCGGCAACCATCATTACAAAATAATTTCTCATCACAAATCCTTTACCTCGTTTTACCCTTGTTGCCTAACTCGCTTACATCTGCGTCAGGCGCTGCAGCATTTGGTCCGAGGTCGTAATCGCCTTGCTGTTGATTTCATAAGCGCGCTGAGTCTGGATCATGTTGACCAGCTCTTCCACCACATTGACGTTCGATGTTTCCGTATAGTTTTGAACCATGATGCCGGCGCCATTGGTACCTGGCGTATTGGCATTGGCATTGCCGGATGCCCCGGTTTCCACATACAGATTTTCGCCCTTGCTTTCCAGACCAGCCGGATTGATGAAGGTTGCCAATTGCAGGTTACCAACTTCCGTTGCCGCTACTGCCCCTGCCAACTTGACGGACACAATGCCGTCACGACTCACAGTCAAACCTGTCGCATCAATCGGGATCGTGATCGCCGGTTGAATAGGGAAACCGCTGGAAGTAACCAGTTGGCCCTGATCGTCCGTTTGGAATGAACCATCACGTGTATATGCGGTTGTGCCGTCCGGCAGCAATACCTGAAAGAAGCCTGCGCCATTGATCGCAACGTCTTTTGAGTTGCCGGTCAATTGCAAGTTACCTTGGGTATGAATTCGTTCAGTCGCGACCGGACGTACACCCGTACCCAATTGCAAACCTGATGGCAAATTGGTTTGTTGCGATGAGGCTGCACCTGGCTGGCGTATCGTCTGATACAACAAGTCTTCAAACACCGCGCGCGTGCGCTTGAAACCGGTAGTGCTGACGTTTGCCAAGTTATTGGAAATGACGTCCATCTGCGTTTGTTGCGCATCCAGACCAGTTTTAGAAATCCATAAGGAACGAATCATTTTTTTCTCCAATATTTCGACAAACTGAAACAGACTTTGCGTCCATTCTCATTTTGCGCGTAGCAGCATTAATTCAAAGCGAGAAATTCAGTAGCTTTCGCAGCGTTACTCTCTGCATGCTTCAACATATTCATATGAAGCTCAAACTGCCTGGCCAGACTGATCATGTTGACCATGGCATCGACGGCATTGACGTTACTACTCTCGACGTAGCCGGCGGCAACGGTGACGTTTGCATCGACTTCAGCCGGTTCGCCATCCTTGGTTACAAACAAACCATCGTCGCCCCGCACCAGATTTGCCTGTTCCGGATTAACCAGCTTCATTCTTGCCAACTGTATCGAAACGCCCGGTTTAGAGCCTGCTTCGACAGTAGAAATCGTGCCGTCTTTTGCAATCGACAGCACGATGTCAGGCGGAATCGTGATGGGTCCGGCATCGCTCAACACATTCAAACCGCTTTGTGTCTGCAGCACGCCGTTTTCATTGATCTTCAAACTGCCGCTGCGCGTGTAACCTTCAGTGCCATCTGCACGCTCTACCGCCAGCCAGCCCTGACCTTCCAGCGCCACATCCAGCGAACGGCCGGTCTGCTGCAAGGGACCGACGCGAAAATCGCTGCCGACTGTAGAGTCCACAACAAAGGTGCGTGTCGGCAAGCCATCACTGACCACCGGCACTGCACGGAAGGTATCCAGTTGCGCACGAAAGCCATTCGTCGAAACGTTGGCCAGATTGTTGGACACTGTCGCCTGCTGTTCCAGGATCTGCTTGGCGCCCGACATCGCGGTATAAATCAGTCTATCCATCTCATTCTCCTGTGATCAGGCGCATCAGCTTTTTAAAGCGGCCGATGCGACTAACATCACTAACTGAACCTAGGCTCGGCTTAACCCAGAGCCTTAACGCAAGTTCACTAGCGTTTGCAGAATCTGATCCTGCGTTTTGATCGTCTGCGCATTTGCCTGGTAATAACGCTGTGCAGTAATCATGTTGACCAACTCAGCCGTCAAATCGACGTTTGAGTCTTCAACGCGCGACGACTGTACTGCACCCAAGCCGCTGCTACCCGGTGTGCTGGTCAGCGGTACGCCGGATTCAGCGGTTTCCACCCATTGGTTGTCACCGATATTTTGCAAACCATTAGGATTGGCGAAAGAAGACAAAATGACTTGACCAAGAATATTGACTTGGCCATTTGTGTAACGGCCGACGATCTCACCATTAGTCGACACACTAAAGCCTGTCAATGTGCCAGCCTGATAGCCATCAGGTAACTGTTTAGCGACACCAAAATCTTGTGCGAATTGCTGCGTTCCCGTGCTATCGATCGAAATATTAAAAGGTGTTGCCGCGCCGGTAGTTACGGCCATGGCCGCGACCAGAGGCGATGGCGTCGTACCAGTCAGCACGCCACCATTATTGAAATCCATCGTGCCAAGCGGCACTGGCGCTGCAGGAGGAACATAACCGATAGCCACATCATCATTAGTCGCAAAAACGGTCCATGTAGCACCCGTCGCACCGCTCGCTGTCTTCACATAAAAAGTACGCAATGTGTGCGAGTTACCGAGGCTGTCATAGACAGGCACCGAAGTCGAATCTGCGAAGGTGGTCGGATCAGTAGGATCAAAACTAGCCGCTGGCTGAATTGCCTTGCGTGAATCCAGTGTCAGTTTCAATTCATAGTTTGTTGTAGCCGCAGGTGCCAGATCGGCCTTGTCTATCCGCAATTCAGACGGGGCGCCGATAGCTACAGTGCCGTTTGCATCTGCCAGGTAACCGGTCAAGCGTTGACCTGACGCACTTTCGATATAGCCTTCCTTGCTCAGGATGAACTGACCGTTACGTGAATAGGTGATTGCACCGTTATCACTCATGCGGAAAAAACCGCCGCCGTTAATCGCCATATCAAGCGGATTATTGGAAGCAGTCACGTTACCTTGTGAGAATTGCTGAGCAACGCGCGATACCTGAGTACCGATACCGATCTGCGCGCCGCCACCGGAACCAACCAGCGAGTTAGCGTAGACATCGGAAAACTGAACCTGTGATTGCTTGAAACCGACGGTGCCCGCATTGGCGACGTTATTACCGATTGCTTCGAGACTTTTAGTTGCGGCATTCAATCCGCTCAAACCTTGTTGGAAACTCATGTCTATTTCTCCTGGCAGTGAAGGCTTAATTTAATAGGATTGCGCAACATTAAAGATACTGGCGAATATCAGATAATTCGAGCTCGCCCAAGCCCGGCACATTGAGCTTGACAGCTTGACCCGCCGCAGTAGTTACCGTGGCTACCATGCCGAATTGAAGTTCGGTGGTTTCGACAGGCTTGCCTGCGAGAGTGGCGCTTACTTCGAATGAGTAGGTGCCATCGGCAGCGTCGGTACCATCAGCTTTCTTGCCATCCCAAATGATCGGTTTGGAGCCTGCGGTTTGTGCCGGCAAGTCTATCGTTTTCACCACATTACCCTTTTCGTCCTTGATCGTGATGGTCGCACTGTCGACGTCGGATGGAAACTCAACACCCATCAACGCCTGCTTTTCAGACAAGCCAGTTTTGTTGCCTGGTGCAAGTACACCGGTGCCGATCAGCGATGCTGCTTGCAGCGTTTGACTGTTTTGATAACTGCCCATCAGCGATTCAACCGTGCTGTTCAATTTATCGATACCGGTAACGGTCGACAATTGCGCCAGTTGGCTGGTGACCTGTGCGTTATCCATAGGATTCAGAGGGTCCTGGTTTTTCATCTGCGTAACGAGCAGTGTCAAAAAACGATCCTGCGCTTCCGCTGCGGTCGATGCCGAGGTAGCTGCCTTTGGATTCATCGCATCGAGTACTGACTGCGGCAAAGTATTAGTAATAGCGGCCATGATTATTCCTTTTATTATTTACTGACCGAGCGTCAGGGTTTTAAGAAGCATAGTCTTGGCCGCATTCATGGTTTCGACATTGGTTTGATACGAGCGGGATGCGGAAATCATGTTGACCATTTCCTCGACCACATTAACGTTAGGCATAGCGACGTGGCCGGTTTCGTCGGCGTTCGGATGCTTGGGATCGAACACCATTTTTAATGGTGATGCATCTTCGACCACACGATTGACTTTGACACCGGTGGAGGTCGCGCCGGACATGGGCACCGATTGAAATTCAACCTGCTTGGCACGATAGGTCTGGCCGTTGGCGCTGGTGGTACTGTCCGCATTGGCGATATTGCTGGATACCACATTCAGGCGCTGACTCTGCGCGCTCATGGCCGAACCGGCGACATTAAAGATATTAAATAGCGACATGATTATTGCCCCTGAATAGCGGTGAGCAGACCCTTGATCTTGGATGCCGCCAGCGTGACGCTGACTTCGTAGCGCATCGCATTGTCGGTAAACTGATTGCGCTGCACATCCATGTCAACCGTATTACCATCGACATTACCTTGCTGCGTATTGCTGTACAACAAAGGCGCACCACCCATCGTTTTATTAGCGTTCGACGCAAGATGAGTGGTTGATGTTTTTGCAAGCTCGTTGGGCGATGTGGCACCGCTGCCACTTTTGGCTAGCGCACCTTGCAATGCCTGGTTAAAATTCACATCCCGCGCCTTGTAGTTGGGCGTATCCGCATTGGCAATATTCGATGCCAGCAATTGTTGGCGCTGCGCACGCAAATTCAGGGCGGTTTCCTGAAAGCGCATCATGTCATCAAGTTTTCCGATCATTACGACCTCCGAAGTGTGCATGCAGGGAATCTTCCCCGCGCCTGTAATAGATTTCTATAGCGTTGATCATACTGAGCACCTTGTCACGCCGATCAAACGATAAGAAGACAAAAATCCATGCTATTCACGGCTTTGGCTGAACACTAAATCAGTACCATGATCGTGCAATCCAACCACTGGCCGCCATGAAACTCTCGTTCAATTTCTCACTCGCCGCTCTTGTTTTTCCTTTCGCGCTGTCGACGCAAACCGCCGTTGCGCAGATTACTGAACCGGAAGCACGTCAGGATCTGGGCGCATTAAAACAAGTGGCAGAGCAGTTCCTGCGTACACAGGCATCCGGTTTGCCGGGTGAAGTCAAGGTCACGTTGGGCTCGATTGATCCGCGCATGAAATTGCCGGCCTGCGCCACGCCCGAGGTCTTCTTTCCGTCATCGGGCAAGGCATGGGGTAAAACCACGGTAGGCATACGGTGTACCGTACCCTCGCCATGGACAATTTACGTAGCGGCCAAAGTACAGGTACATGGCGACTATATTGTGGCCTCAGTACCGCTGGCTCAGGGACAAACCATTACCCAAGCTGATATTGCCAAGGTCAAAGGCGATTTGACGGCAATGCCGGCCGGGATCATCACCGATGCGTCGCAGGCGATCGGTCGCACGGTCGCAAATTCCATCAGATTAGGTTCACCATTGCGCCAGGATGCATTGCGCAACCAGCAAGCGATTCAACAAGGTCAGGCGGTACGCGTCATCTTGAACGGCAGTGGTTTTAGCGTATCCAGCGAAGCCCGCGCATTGAACAACGCGAACGAGGGTCAACTGACGCAGGTCAGGACTTCAGGTGGCCAAGTCATTAGCGGCATCGCCAAACTGGGTGGCATAGTTGAATTAACCTATTGACAACACAATTGCCATACATAATTTTACGTTCACTCCATTTAGTATTAAAGTTTAGTGCGATAACGCCGATAGACCTGACATGAGATAGGCGTTTTGCCGCAAATTAAACGGAGTGATGTCGTGAAAATTGATGACACAAGCAAGAAAACTGCAGCAATAGGCGTCACGACGACGCAGACGCGCGCAGGCAAAGGGGCTGAAAAAGCCGGTGCTAGCAACAAGGCATCGTCCAGCAATGTCACACTGTCTACTCAAGTACAGGCGTTGACTAGCCAGGTTTCCAGTGCCAGCGTATTTGACACAAAAAAAGTTGAAGAGATCAAGGCAGCCATTGCCGGCGGTCAGTTTCAGGTGAATGCCGAGCGCGTTGCCGATGGACTGATGGATACGGTGAAAGACCTGATCTCCGCACGTAGAGGTTAAATTAATGAGTTCATCCGATATCAACCCTGCCGACAGCCTGATTGAAGAACAAAAGGCTGTCAGCGCATTGACACAACTGTTGCAACAGGAACAAGAACAGTTGATCGCAGGGGATATCGAAGCTATCACCGCCTTGACCGAATCGAAGGCAAAAGCCGCTTTACGAATGGCAGAATTAGCTTCCGCGCGTCACAAAGCGCTGGAAAAAGCCGGCTTTGAAGCAGATGAATCAGGCATGAAAGCCTGGCTGGAAACGCCCGCAGCATCAGCAACCGCGCATCAATCCTGGCACGAGCTCATCGCGTTGGTGGAAGTGGGGAAAGAGCTGAACCGCATCAACGGTACGCTGATCAACAAACAAATGGTGCGCAATCAAAACGTACTCAATATCCTGCAGCATGGCAATGTGCAAGGTAATGCGGTCTATGGTCCGGATGGACAGACGGCGAACAAATCCGTGAAACGACATATCGTTGTAGGCTGATTCGCCTGCTTGCACCACCGCCGGTCCTTCGCAGCTATAGAATTAGCTGCAACACTCATTTAATGCTTATATTTTCTGCAAAGTTGCAGAAAACCTCCAATTTTCTCTAGCGGCGTGGCGCATAAATATCACGCCCTGCCTCATCGATTTGACGACGCAAGGCACGCCGCTCGTCAGGTGACAATCTAGGATCGCGGCGAGATGGCTCCGCATTGCGATTCGCATTGTTGTCGTTACCCCGATCCGCCGATTGGCGCCTGTCGTTATTACCGCGCCGTTCCTGATTCGACCGATTGCGATCATCGTTTTGCGTACCGTAACCGAATGCATATCCCTGAACGCCGGATTGAGCAAACGCCATCGTCGTGCTGGTCAAGGCGCTTGCCAGCAACATCGTCATCCCTATTCTTTTCAATGTAATATTCATCATAATCTTCCGCAGCTTTTAAAAATGCGCGCTTATCGTTTGTCCACGCACAAAGTCTATGCTGCTTTGCCTCTGGCCCTAAGTCCATTTCCGTAAAGGTTGTAACACTTTGTAATGACTGCATTCCCCGCTATGCCGAAAAGTCTTTCTGAAGTTACCATAGCCAAATGAATACGACAAATGCTCCAATAAAGGAAACAACCCATTCGACCAACTCTCATCAGACCAAGGTGCTGGTCGTTGATGACGATGTTCGTTTGCGCGATCTGCTGCGTCGTTATTTGTCGGAACAAGGATTCAATGTTGTGACTGCAGAAAACGCACAGGCGATGAACAAGTTGTGGTTGCGTGAACGCTACGATCTGCTGGTACTCGACTTGATGCTGCCGGGCGAAGATGGGCTGTCTATCTGCCGCCGCCTGCGCGGTGCAGGCGATAAGACACCTATCATCATGCTGACTGCCAAGGGTGAAGATGTCGATCGTATCGTCGGACTTGAAATGGGCGCGGACGATTACATCCCCAAGCCGTTCAACCCACGCGAACTGGTCGCGCGCATCAGCGCCGTGTTGCGCCGTGTAGGGCCAGAAGAAGCACCAGGCGCACCGTCAGAAACGCCGCAATCCTTTACCTTTGGTGAATTCACGCTGGATTTGGGTACGCGTACCTTGAAAAAAAATGACGAAACCGTGCCACTGACAACAGGTGAATTTTCCGTATTGAAAGTTTTTGCACGCCATGCGCGTCAACCGCTGTCTCGTGAAAAATTGATGGAACTGGCGCGCGGCCGTGAATATGAAGTCTTCGATCGCAGTCTCGACGTACAAATTTCACGTCTGCGAAAATTGATAGAACCTGATCCATCGACACCGTTATATATCCAGACCGTCTGGGGCCTCGGTTATGTATTTATTCCCGAAGGGAAGCCACGCTAAAATTTTGGCCAGCTGAAAAACTCAAGGGATGTCGACACCTTTACCACCTACCCGCCTGAGCTGGATAAAGAGCGGCCTGTTCTGGCGTACCTTTTTCATGCTGGCTTTTCTGATTGCAGCCAGCATGGCTGCCTGGGTTGCAAGCTATCGCGTGGTGGAACAAACTCCACGCGCCAATCAGATAGCGGCACAAGTCATTTCAGTCGTCACCATTACGCGTGCAGCACTCACCCATTCCGCACCTGATCTGCGTCGCGAGTTGCTGTTTGATCTTTCCAGCAATGAAGGCGTACGCGTCTATCCGCTGGAAGATACCGATCTGGTCGAACCGCCGATTGAAAACAGTCTGGTGCAAAGTATCCAGGAAAATGTGCGCGCAACCCTGGGCAAGGAAACCCGCTTCGCACGTACAGTCAATGATGTGCCGGGATTCTGGGTCAGCTTCAATATCTCTGATGATCAATACTGGCTGATGCTCGATCGTGATCGTGTGGAAGGCACTTTTGGTGTGCAATGGATAGGCTGGGGCGCCGCCACCTTGCTGCTTTCATTGCTGGGGGCATTGATGATTTCCGGCTTGATCAATCAACCACTGGCACGCCTTACCGCAGCTACTCGCGCCATTGCAAAAGGACAGCACCCGGCACCATTGCCGGAGCGCGGCCCCACCGAAATTCGTGAGGCAAATCGCAGTTTCAATCAAATGGTCGATGATCTCAATCGCGTAGAATCCGATCGTGCAGTTGTACTTGCAGGTATCTCGCACGATTTGCGTACGCCACTCGCCCGCATGCAACTCGAAGTTGAAATGGCAGGCCTGCCGGACGACGCACGCAAAGGCATGCAATCAGATCTGCATCAAATGGATGCCATCATTGGCCAATTTCTAGACTATGCAAAACCGGTCGATAGCAGTCATTTTGAAGTGATCGATTTAACCGCTTTGATCAGCGATGCAGCGCATGAAGCCGCACGACTAGCCGACGTCAACGTCAATAAAGCGATAGAGGACAATGTCACAGTCCTTGGCAATACCATCGATATAAAAAGGATAGTCAACAATCTGGTTGAAAACGCACGCCGCTACGGTAAGGCGAGCGATGCATCGCATGTAGAGATTGATATCTGCTGTCGCACCGAAGGCGACAAAGTCTTTCTGGAAATTGCCGATCACGGCGCTGGCGTACCAGATGATGAAATCAGCCGCCTATTGCGTCCCTTCACGCGGATGGACAGTGCACGTGGGCAGGCGAATGGTGCAGGATTGGGATTGGCCATTGTCGATAGAATCGTCAAACGACACAGTGGCAAACTCAATCTATGCAATCGAGATGGCGGTGGTTTGAAGCTGCAAATCGTATTGGCAAATTCAAAGAAAAAGCATGGACCTTTTCCGATCTGAAACATGCGTATATACAGTCATGCGTCAACTGCAAGAATGAGCTGATCACGAAAGAATATCGTCAACGATCATCCATATAAAAAAACGCACATGCTTGCAAGCAATGTGCGTTTTTTATATCGAGCCTGATACATTCAGGCCATGACAACTTAAACCTTGTCGTCTTTAATTTCGGTCACCACGCCATCGATGATGTCGCCATGCGCCGATTGGCGATACGCACGCTCAGCTTGGAAGCGTGCTTTTAACGCACGACGTCTTTTATACATCAATACCGGAATCAGCAACCAGCTAAGCAACAATACGGTGACGATCAGCAGCAAACCTGCCATCAACACGACACCCAGCATCAGCCACGCAAATAACCGCGAAAAGAAACCGCCTGATTGGCTGCGGCGGAACATTTGTTGCCAACCTTGTGCATGCTGACTGAAAAGAAAAGATGCCATGTAGTTTCACTCCTGAATCACTTGATAAAGCCGGTCATGCAATAACGCATATTCACACTATGCGTTAATCCGGCCGATGCTGCAATAGATGGTGATATTTTTTGAGAATTCAATGCATTTAAACGGCTTATTTTTTTTGCACCGTTTTACCGCATTCACTCTTGATGATCGCCGGTGATCGGACCATCTTTAAACAAAGCATCACGCAAATGTTTGTCCATTTTCGGATCGCGTCTGCGTATCCATTCAAGCACCATTGCTGCATGCTCTTTCTCCTCGTCACGATTATGCTCAAGTATCTTTTTCAATTCCGGATCAGTTGCGGCATCGACACGCTGGTTATACCAGTCAACTGCTTCCAGTTCCTCCATCAGGGACGTGATTGCCCTGTGCATATCCATGGTTTCCGCTGACAATTTATCAACTGGCTCGTGATAGCCTTCATTCGACATATTTCCATATCCTTTCAAGGCATGTTTTCAGATAAATAATTAATACACATTCTGTAGACATAACAAATGGAAATAAATTTCAACTATTTTCATCAAGTTTGATAAATCAATGCGACCGCCTCGGCGGCGATTCCCTCTTCTCTTCCCAAATAACCCAATTTCTCATTGGTTTTTGCCTTGATATTGACTTGATTGATCGCAACACCGAGATCTTCGGCAATGTTCGCAACCATCTCTGAAATATGCGGTGCCATCTTAGGTTTTTGCGCAATGATGGTGGCATCCACATTGCCAACGCGAAAACCTGCCGCCGACACGCGTTTGGCAGCTTCACGCAACAACACCCTGGAATCAGCACCGGCAAATTCGACTGCAGTGTCTGGAAAATGACTGCCGATATCGCCTAAAGCGGCCGCACCAAACAGGGCATCAGTAATCGCGTGCAGTAATACGTCTGCATCGGAATGACCAAGCAAACCTGTCACATGCGGAATCGTGACACCGCCAATAATCAATTTGCGGCCTTCTACCAGCGCATGGCAGTCATAACCCTGGCCGATCCTGAATGGCATCGCTGCGGGAGTCAAGGCTGGAATCGGGCTACTCATACAAGTCCTTTTAAATAAAGTTCGGCAAGCGCCACATCATGCGGCAACGTTACCTTGAAGTTGCGAGCATTGCCTTCCACCAGTTTTGGTTGCAAGCCCAATGCCTCGATCGCGCTCGCCTCATCGGTGACAGTAACGGCCCGCTCCAGTGCGCGACGCAATAAGCCATAGCGAAACATCTGTGGCGTCTGCGCTGCCCACAAACGATCACGCGGCACGGTTTCATCTACACGACCACCAGTGCCAGAACGTTTCAAGGTATCCACCACCGGCACCGCCAGCAAGCCGCCGACTTCGTCGTCTTGCAAGTTATGTATCAAGGCATCGATCAAGGTAATCGTAAGACCAGGACGTGCGGCATCGTGCACCAGAATCCAGTCATCGTCATCGACCTGCTCGCGAATCGCGTGCAAACCATTCAGCACGGATAAATGACGGGTCTCGCCACCCACACGCAATACGGTGAGACGAGAACGATCTACCGGTAAAGTAGTATCGATATACGCATCGTCCTGGCTCACCACGACAAAGGTATGCGTGACGGATTCAGCAATCGAAAACGTATCCAGCACGCGTCGCAACATAGGTTTGCCCGCGATGGAAACATATTGCTTGGGGATTTTTTCGCCCATGCGCGCGCCAACACCGGCAGCAGGAATCAGTGCGAAATAACGGGGAAGGTTCATAACAAAATAAGGGGAATGTGCACTGGTGCGCTCTATTGGTGGAAAAATCGGTATTCGGATTGCGCACGTGCCCAAGCAGAGCAGGACTCCGCTACGGGGCTTGGTTTATAATCTCACCATAATTTTTCACTGTCAAATGAAGTGCATGTAAATAAATTAGGGCAAGTCTGGACAAGCCCGTCGGCACTTTTTGACCACCCTGACATGTGTAATGTCGCTATTTGATGTCATTCGACCTAAAAAAATCTCTCCCAAAGCCTGGTACGCGTTTTGTCCTACCCTCAGTTCACGGTTCGGCAGACGCTTATGTACTGGCGCAAGCAGCCGCAGAACTGAAATCACACAAGCGCATGTTGACGGTGGTGGTTGCCAGCGCCAGCGATGCGCAACGTCTGCTGACTGAAATCCCGTGGTTCACTACCGAGGGACAGGAAAAACCGCGCTGCCATTTGCTGCCGGATTGGGAAACGCTGCCGTACGACGCCTTTTCGCCGCATCAGGATCTGGTATCCGAACGACTGGCAACGTTATACGAAGTCCTGAACGGTCAATGCGATGTGTTGATCGTACCGGCTACCACCGCGCTGGTGCGGATGGCACCACCCTCATTTCTCGCGTCCTACACTTTCTTCTTCAAGCAAGGCGAAAAGCTCGATGAAGCGAAGCTGAAGGCGCAGTTGCAACTCGCCGGCTACAGTCCCGTCAAGCAAGTCATGTCGCCCGGCGAATACTCGGTGCGTGGCGGCTTGATCGATATCTTCCCGATGGGTTCCGTACTGCCGTATCGCATCGACCTGTTCGGCGACACGATAGACACGATACGCACCTTCGACGCGGATACCCAGCGCTCGCTGTATCCGGTCAAGGAAGTGCGCTTGCTGCCGGCGCGCGAGTTCCCTATGGATGAAGAAGCGCGCACCGCTTTCCGCGGTCGTTGGCGCGAATTATTCGAAGGCGATCCGAGCCGTTCAGTAATTTACAAAGACATAGGCAGTGGCATCGCTTCTGCTGGTATCGAATATTATCTGCCACTGTTTTTCGAAGAAACCAAAACGCTGTTCGATTATCTGCCGACGGATACAACGTTTGCTTTGGTCGGTGATATCGATGCGGAGATCAAGCGCTTCTGGACAGATACGCAATCGCGCTACCGCTTCCTCAAGTCAGATAGAGAACGTCCTTTACTCGCGCCAGAACAGATTTTTCTCAGCGATGAAAACTTCTTCACGCTGGCAAAACCGTTTGGTCGCTGGGTTATTCAAAGCGAAGACGTGGCATCAGAGTTATCAGCGTCATTGCCCAATATCGCCGTCAATCGCCGTGCCGATGATCCACTAGTCAATCTGCGCGCCTACCTGCTACAGACTGACAAACGCGTCCTTATTTGCGCTGAAACTAACGGCAGACGCGAAACGCTGCAGCAGTATTTCAATGAATACGATCTGGCATTAACGCCAGCAGATGGCTTTGCCGACTTCAGCACCGCATCTGCAAAATTGATGCTGGGTGTCGCGCCCATGCACGCCGGATTCGAACTTGGAAATGCACTCGGCGACCTTGCCTTCATCACCGAAACCGAGTTGTACGCGGGCTCAGGTCGCCGCGTCGGCAGCAAGAAGCAGGAAGGTGCCACGCAAGTCGAATCGATGGTGCGCGATCTGTCCGAGCTCAAGATCGGCGATCCGGTCGTGCACATCAATCACGGCATCGGGCGCTACATGGGCCTGATCAGCATGGATCTGGGCGAAGGCGAAACCGAGTTCCTGCATCTGGAATATGCGAAAGACACCAAGCTCTACGTCCCGGTATCACAGCTGCATGTGATCTCTCGATACTCAGGCGCGTCGCCTGACGATGCACCTTTGCATGCACTCGGTTCCGGTCAATGGGAAAAAGCCAAGCGCCGCGCTGCTGAAAAAATCCGCGACACCGCTGCTGAATTATTGAATTTGTACGCCCGCCGCGCGCTGCGCGAAGGCCACAGCTTTGAATACTCGGCACACGATTATGAAGCCTTTGCGGAAAGCTTCGGCTTTGAAGAAACCGTCGATCAAGCCGCCGCCATCAATGCCGTCATCAAGGACATGACCAGCGGCAAGCCGATGGACCGACTGATCTGCGGCGACGTTGGTTTCGGCAAGACCGAAGTCGCACTGCGCGCGGCTTTCGTCGCCGTGCTCGGCGGCAAACAGGTCGCGATTCTGGCGCCGACAACGCTGCTGGCAGAACAACATGCGCAAACTTTTGCCGATCGTTTCGCCGACTGGCCGGTACGCATCGCTGAATTATCGCGCTTCCGCAGCGGCAAGGAAATCACCCAAGCGATGAAAGGCATGGCCGATGGCACGCTGGATATCGTGATCGGCACGCATAAATTATTGTCTGCGGATACCAAGTTCTCTCGCCTCGGTCTGGTCATCATCGATGAAGAACATCGTTTCGGCGTGCGGCAGAAGGAAACCCTCAAAGCATTGCGTGCGGAAGTCGATGTATTGACGCTGACCGCCACGCCGATTCCACGCACACTGGGCATGGCGCTGGAAGGCTTGCGCGACTTTTCGATCATCGCCACCGCTCCGCAAAAGCGGCTTGCGATCAAGACCTTTGTACGCAGTGAAAACGCATCCGTGATACGCGAAGCCTGTCTACGCGAATTGAAGCGCGGCGGCCAGGTTTACTTCCTGTACAACGAGGTCGAAACCATCCAAAATCGCAAGGCGATGCTGGAAGAACTGATGCCGGAAGCGCGCATCGGCGTTGCCCACGGCCAGTTGCACGAGCGCGATCTGGAACGCATCATGCGCGATTTTGTCGCCCAGCGTTTCAATATTCTGCTTTGTACGACGATTATCGAAACCGGCATCGACGTACCGACTGCCAACACCATCATCATGCACAGGGCCGACAAGTTCGGCCTCGCACAACTGCACCAATTACGCGGACGCGTCGGTCGCTCACATCATCAGGCATACGCGTATCTGCTGGTGCAGGACGTACAGGGTTTAACCAAACTCGCACAACGCCGTCTCGACGCCATTCAACAAATGGAAGAACTTGGTAGCGGCTTCTATCTGGCAATGCACGATCTGGAGATACGCGGCGCCGGCGAAGTGCTGGGCGATAATCAATCGGGCGAAATGACCGAAATAGGCTTCCAGCTCTATTCCGACATGCTGAATGAAGCGGTACGCTCGCTGAAGAATGGCAAGGAACCGGATCTGGCCGCACCGCTGTCGAGTACGACCGAGATCAATCTGCATGTCCCGGCGCTGCTGCCGAGCACCTATTGCGGTGATGTGCACGAGCGCCTGTCCATCTACAAACGTCTGGCAAACTGCAAAACACAGGATGCCGTCAACGACTTGCAGGAAGAATTGATAGACCGTTTCGGCAAACTGCCAGATGCGGCACAAGCCTTGGTGGAGACGCACAGACTGCGCGTTGCAGCGGTACCGGTCGGCATCATCAAGATAGATGCGCACGCAGAATCTGCGACACTGCAATTTGAACCGAATCCACCTATTGATGCAATGCGCATCATCGAGCTGATTCAAAAAAATCGTCACATCAAATTGAATGGTCAGGATAAGTTACGTATTACTGCCAGCATGCCCGATCTGGCGGCACGTGTTACCCAGATCAAGAACACGATACGCGCACTGCTTGCATAAGTGCGTAACAAATATTTAAAAGCACTTAACGATTCACTTCGATTTACTTCGACTCACTTTTATACATCGCCATGAATCTGATTTTGCAAGGCCTGACCGCACAACGCCACATCGTCGAACGGATTGCCGACCTGGCACGTCCGCACGCTATCGTCGCCATCGGCGAACATGCCTACCGTTGCGTCGACGTCAGCTACAACGACGAGGTTAAATCGCAAATCGACATGGCTGCATGGGCAGAAAAGCTTGATTATGCGTTCATCGAACGCGGCCGTTCCATGGCCGATTTCAAGTTGGTCGCGATGGATATGGATTCGACGCTGATCACGATCGAATGCATAGATGAAATCGCCGACATGCAAGGCTTGAAACCACAAGTTGCAGAAATTACCGAAGCTGCCATGCGCGGTGAAATCGAATTCAAGGAAAGTCTGACACGCCGCGTCGCCCTCCTCAAAGGATTGGATGCCGGTGCGCTGCAGCGCGTTTATGATGAACGACTGGCACTGTCATCGGGGGCTGAGAAAATGCTCAGCGCGATACAGGCTGCAGGTTTGAAAACCCTGCTGGTTTCCGGTGGCTTCAGCTTCTTCACAGACCGCATGAAGCAACGCCTCACTCTCGACTACACGCACTCCAACCAGCTGGAAATCGTCGATGGAAAATTAACCGGCCGCGTCATCAACGGCATCGTCGATGGCGAAGAAAAAAAAGCGACGGTGGAACGCGTCTGCAAGGACCTCGGCATTTCTCCAAAACAAGCGATCGTGATGGGCGACGGCGCCAACGATTTGCAGATGATGCGCATTGCCGGATTGTCGGTGGCATTCCGCGCCAAACCGGTAGTGCGTGCACAAGCCGATGTGGCACTGAATTTCGTCGGCCTCGACGGCATCTTGCCTTTGCTGACTGCCTGACTGCAAGCCTGCCGAATGTGTTTGCGTTCGTGCCGGGATTTACTTATGCTTGAGAACAGATAGACAAGATAAATAAAAGCGGCACAGGTTTTTACATTTTCGCAAAAAGATCGCGCGATGCGTGTCGCGCGATCATCATTGACTTCGACAATGACGATGAATACCTTTGGCCCCCGACAAGTCGAGACATCCAGCTGGCGGCGCTGGATCAAGGAAGCCATCCATCTTTCCGGCAAACACCTGGCATTGAATGTCTGCCTGGTCTTGCTCACTACCGGCTTGCTCAGCCCCTTTCCCGCGCTGCTACTGACTGTCATTTCGCCAGTGCTGTTGGGCGTCTTCGTTTTACTGGCCTATTGCGCCGATACCTCAGAACCGATATTGCCCACACTCAAAGCCGCATGCGATAGCTTGCTGCGCTTGCTGTTCTGTTCCGCGCTGGCTGTCTGCACCCTCATCATGGCGCTGTCCTTGATCATCCTGATTATCAAGGGTTCCGTGATCGGTCCCGAGACAGGCAGCACGCCTTACATTGCGCAAGCGCACCGGATCAGCGACTTCCTGGCCGGCTCCAAGGCACTCTTCTCGATCGGCATCTGGTTATTAGTGATCCTGCCCTGGTTTGCCATCCCGCTGATCGTCTGTACCCCGCTGCCGCTCAGAGCTTGTCTGGACCAAACCTTCGCGGCATTGAACCAGAACAAGTTTGTCGTCATCGTGATCTTCCTGTCTGCGCTACTGATGATGGCTGGCGCACTGTTTCACGGTCTGACCGTGGTGCCGCTCTACCCGATACTGGGCGGCTTGCTGTATGCATCCTACCGGCATATTTTTCTCGGCCTGCCACCGATGGAACTCAAGCCGGCCAAGGTAAAAAGCGCCACTATCAATCGCCGCTTGCAAACCAAGTAACTCCCTCCATCTAAACTGCAGACCTTGCACGCGCGTGCAACTTTATTGCCGTCGGTTAATCTATATAGTTTTAGGGGGAACCATGAATCAGGAAGTCGTGTTCGACAGTCGCCTGCAATCGGCAAAGAATCTGGCGTGGTGGTTGTATATTGCGCACGCCGCCAGCTTGCTGTTTTCACTGGGTGCGTTTTCATTCATTCCATTGATCATTAATTACGTCAAACGTGAAGATGCGGCCAACACCTTTGTCTACAGTCATCACGGCTGGCAGATCCGCTCCTTCTGGTGGTATCTGGTATGGATGACGCTGGGCGGCATCTTATTCCTGACTTTTGTAGGCATTCCGTTCGCATTTCTGATCTGGACTGTTGCATGGTTATGGAAGCTCTATCGTCTGATCAAGGGCATCGTGGACTTGAACGACAACAAGGCCATGCCTTGAGCATACTTCGATTCACCAATAAAAAAGCGTCCTGTCAGGACGCTTTTTTCATAATGCCTTGAAGGCTTGCTCTATATCGGCGATCAAATCCTCGGGGTCTTCCAACCCGATATTCAACCGCACCAGTTGCCCTTGGTGCGACCAGTTATGTCGCATGTGCTGCATGCGATATGGCACCGCCAGACTGTTGACGCCGCCCCAACTGAAACCGATCTTGAACAATTTCAGGCTATCCACAAAGCGATCCGTTTGCGTTTCGCTATAGCGCGGATCGAACAAGACGGAAAACAATCCGCCGGCGCCGCTGAAATCACGTTTCCATATTTCATGGCCAGGGCATTCTGGCAATGCGGGATGTAATACCGTCGCAATCTCCGCCCTTGTCTGCAGCCAGCTTGCAATCTTGCGCGCCGCTGCATCATGCGCATCGAAGCGCAACTTCATCGTCGGCAAGCTGCGCAACACCAGGTAACTGTCGTCTGCACTGACACCAAAACCAAGCCGCATATGCGCGAGCTCCAGCCGGTGATTCACGGTTGCATCCTGCGTGATCACGGCACCCATTAATACATCTGAACCGCCGGATTGATATTTTGTCAGTGCCTGCATCACGATGTCGACACCCAGATCGAAGGCACGCAAGGCGATTCCGGCCGACCAGGTATTGTCGAGCGCGACCAGCACACCTTTCGCATGAGCCGCTTTGCAAATCGCAGGAATATCCGGCACTTCCATAGAGACCGAACCCGGTGCTTCGGTCCAAATCAGTTTGGTGTTTGGCTGAATCAAATCGGCAATCGCGCTACCAATCAAGGGATCGTAATAACGCGCAGTAATGTCGAAGTCGTGCTGCAGCCAGTTGGCCAGTTCGCGATTCGGGTTATAGACGTTATCGGGGATCAGTACATCGTCGCCGCTTTTCAAGAAAGCGAGGTCGACCATCGCAATCGCTGACAAGCCGCTAGGTGCGAGCAGACAATGCTTGCCATCTTCAATCGCGGCGAGGCGTGCTTCCAGCGTAAAAGTGGTTGGTGTGCCGTGCAGGCCGTAGGTATATGCAGTCTTGTCCTGCCAGTTGCGTGAGCGCATGCTGGCCACATCTTTGAACAGCACTGTCGATGCGTGGTGTATCGCTTGCGGGAATGCGGCGAATCCTTCCGGTGCCACATAGTCATTGTGTATCAGTGCGGTCTGGAAGGATGTGCGATCTGTCACGCGATTCTCCGATGGGGAATTACTGTTTGCTGGCTACGCCCTTCTGGACAGCCTTGGACGAAGTTTGCTTTGGCGACGACTTTTGTACTTGAGGAATAATTTTCAGCGAAAATGGTTTGGTAATCGATCCGTCGGCCGACATCCAGGTTCCTGCGAGGATATCGCCTTCCAGCTTGCCATCCCACTGCCCGGAAATATCGGTACCGTTCACCGACTCTTCCATGAAGAGAACGCCATCTTTCTCGATTTCGCCAGCCAGCAGTATCTTGTTTGAATTGCCAAAAACGAAATACTCGCCCTCATGCCCTTCATCAACTTCCTCTTTTGGACGCAGGTTGACTTGTATCTGTACATCACCGACCGTACCGCGCAAGGCGACCGGCTTTTGAAAAATGAGCGGGGCAGATGATACGGCTGCAGGTGCTGATGCGATGACTGCCGCAACTGGTACAACTGCCGCCTGTTTCACTGTGTCTGCGGCAAAACCATTAGCTGCCAAAGCCAGAGTTGCAAGCAAAGATACGGTAATCACTTTTTTCATCATGCCTCAGCCCACAGATCATGCGCATCGGCGCCAGTGATTTTTACATCGACGAATTCGCCGACCTTATATTTGATATGCGGCTCATACGGCGCCTTGACGTAGACGACGCCATCGATTTCCGGCGCATCGGCACCTGAACGGGCAGTTGCTGCGCCGGTGCGGCTTACTTCATCAACCAGCACGCGCATGGTTTTGCCGACTTTGGCTTGCAAACGTTTTTTGGAAATTTCTTCCTGCAGCAACATCACGCGTCCGCGACGTTCTTCGCGTACTTCTTCCGGCACGGCATTCGGCAAATCATTTGCCGTTGCACCTTCGACTGGTGAATATGCAAAGCAACCCAGACGGTCGATTTCCGCTTCTTTCAGGAAGTCGAGCAGGTATTCAAATTCGGCTTCGGTCTCACCAGGGAACCCGGCGATGAAGGTCGAACGTATCGTCAGGTCTGGGCACATCGCACGCCATGCCTGTATGCGTTCGATATTTTTTTCACCGCTGGCTGGACGCTTCATGCGCTTCAACACATCGGGATGCGCGTGCTGCAAAGGCACGTCCAGATAAGGCAGGATTTTGCCTTCAGCCATCATAGGAATGATCGCGTCCACGTGCGGATATGGATAGACATAATGCAAACGCACCCACGCACCGTACGGAGCCGCCAGTTCGCCCAACGCCTCAACTAATTGTGTCATGTGGGTTTTGACCGGCTTGCCGTTCCAGAAACCCATGCGGAATTTGATATCGACGCCATACGCGCTGGTGTCTTGCGAAATGACCAGCAACTCTTTCACGCCAGCCTTGAACAGGTTTTCCGCTTCCATCATCACGTCGGCAATCGGACGCGACACGAGGTCACCGCGCATCGATGGAATGATGCAGAAGCTGCAACGATGGTTACAGCCTTCAGAAATTTTCAGGTAAGCAAAATGTTTAGGCGTCAATTTGACGCCTTGTGGCGGTAGCAAATCGAGGAAAGGCGCATGCGGCTTGGGCATGTGCAGATGCACCGCATCCATCACTTCGCCCAGCGCATGCGGGCCGGTAACGGCGAGTACTTTCGGATGGACTTTCAGAATAATGTCGTCACCGTTGGCGTCTTTTTTCGCACCAAGGCAACCAGTCACGATGACCTTGCCGTTTTCATTCAGCGCTTCACCAATCGCATCCAGCGATTCTTGCACCGCCGCATCGATAAAGCCGCAGGTGTTGACGATGACCAAATCCGCGCCGTCGTAGGATTTGGCGGTGTCATAGCCTTCTGCGCGCAACTGGGTGAGGATTTGTTCTGAATCGACCAAAGCTTTCGGGCATCCGAGGGAAACGAAGCCGATTTTTGGCGTTACTTGAAGAGCGTTGGTCATGGCGAAAGGCAGGCAAAAAAGCGTGGAGTTTGGTGCAAACTAAGCGAAGCCGCTATTGTACCCTTTTGCCCGGTCAGCCTGCCACCTGATGCGGCTGGTTCTTCCATTCGCTAAAACGTGTTGTTTGCGTGTTGCTTTACTTATCGTTTTACTTATTCTTGTCGCTAGGTGGCGCAGGTGGTGCGAAAGGAAAAGCACCAAACATGTTTTTCGATTGCGTCTGCATCTGTTCCTGCATCTGCACGAACAGGCTTTTGCTCTGTTCTATGTAATTGCTCATCATCCCTTGCATCATCGGGCCTTGCACATTCATGAACTGCGTCCACATTTCAGGACTGAATGGTTTGCCTTCGTACAGGCCTTTGGAGTTTTCCGTCAGCTTGTTTTGAATATCGATGAAGGCCTGGATATTTTTTTCCAGATACGAGCCCATCATGCCTTGCATCGCATGACCATAGTAACGAATGATTTGCGACAAAGCTGCGCTGGAGAACATCGGCGAACCGTTGGCCTCTTCTTCCAGAATGATCTGTAACAGAATACTGCGTGTCAGATCCTCGTCGGTCTTGGCATCGACCACAGAAAACTGTTCGCTATCAAGTACCAGTTGTTTGACATCAGCGAGCGTAATGTAAGAACTCGTTTGCGTATCGTACAAACGACGATTCGGATACTTCTTGATCAAACGTTCAGCCGTTTTTTTATTGCTCGTCATCAGAATTCCCAACTTGTTGCGTCGCAACGCATTTATATCTATCGTCTCAGGAAGCGAAAGATGTTCGCTCTTGCTGGACATTATAGTGCTAAAAAACAAAGGTTTACGCAATCGATGATAGGTTTTACATTCGTGCCGCACTGCAAGAAAAGCGCACGCCCCAGCTTGACGCCATATCGATTAACTCGCTTTCACCTTAACATAGCGACCTGGTGCCGCTTCTATCACGGCGAATTCGGGATTGCCCAACTTGCCCGGTGCCTTGACCTGTTTACCCGCATGCTTCTTCAAAAAATCGCTCCAGGCCGGCCACCAACTGCCGGCAACCTCGGTCGCTTCAGCCAGCCATGACAAGGCATCCTGATCATTCCCACTGACAGACTTGTCATTGATCCAGTAATGCCGTTTGTTGGTGCCAGGTGGATTGATCACGCCAGCGATGTGCCCGGATGCTCCTAGTACGAAATAATTTTGCTGCGGTTTTTTGCGGTTCAAAATATGGGTCGATTCATAGGCACTTGTCCACGGCACGATGTGATCATCGCGTGAAGCATAGATAAAGCTGGGCGCATCAATTTTGCCAAAGTCGATTTTTTTTCCGGCAAGTTTGAATTTATCAAATTGCTTCAGGTTATTTTCAAGATAGGTATTACGCAAATACCAGCAATACATAGGGCCGGGAAGATTCGTGCTGTCGGCATTCCAGTACAACATGTCAAAGGGCGCCGGATTTTCACCCTTCAGATAATGAGAAGTAACATAATTCCAGATCAATTCATTCGACCGCAAGCTGGCAAAAGCCGCATTGAAATCCAGCCCCTTCATCAAGCCGCCGTGCCCTATGGATTGTTCCGTTTCCTTCACCTTGTCTTCATCAATATAGACATTGAGTATGCCGGTATCGGAAAAATCGATGAAGGTTGTCAGCAAGGTCAAACTGGCAGCCGGCTTTTTGCCACGCGCGCAGGCCAGCGCCAGTGCGCTTGTCAGCAACGTGCCGCCTACGCAAAAACCCAGTAGATTGATTTTTTCCTGCGCTGAAATGTCCTGTACAACTTCAATTGCCTTCAACACACCCTTTTCAATATAGTCATCCCAGGTGGCACCCGCAATTGATGCATCGGCATTCCGCCAGGAGACAAGAAAAACCGTATGTCCTTGTTCGACCGCATAGCGCACGAAGGAGTTATGCGGCTGCAAATCCAGAATGTAATACTTGTTGATGCAAGGAGGCACCAGTAGCACGGGCCGCTCATAAACGGTCGCCGTCAGCGGCTTGTATTGCAGCAACTGGAACAACTCGTTTTCGAAGATGACTGCGCCTTCGGTAATGGCGACATTGCGCCCCACTTCAAACGCTGATTCATCGCTTTGCGAGATACGCCCTTTTTGTATATCTTCAAACAAATTCTTGAGGCCGATAGTCAGGCTTTCACCCTTGGTATCGATAATTTTTTGCTGCGCTTCCGGATTCGAAAAAAGAAAATTGGCGGGTGACATCGCGTTCACCATTTGCTCCACGGCAAACCGAATTTTTTGCTTGGCTTTGGGAGGCACTTGCAGCGCATCCGCCATCGCGGCCAGAAATTTTGCATTTAATAAATAGGATGCCGCGTTGAATGCGTGCAAGGTACTCGATTGCCAGGCAGGATTGGCAAAGCGGCGATCAGCAACCGGCGGCACTTGCGCCGTCAGCATTTGTTTCCATAGAGCAGCAAACTCTTGCGCATAACGTCTTTGCAATTCTGCTGCAGTGGCAGGATCCATCACAGGATCGACGTGCATGCTTGCTTTGCTGGCAAATGGATCAGGGGATTCTGGCTTATTCATGCTGGCAACTCTCTTTTCGAGTATCTTTGCGGTTTGAATTTCACTTCAGGCATCCATGTACATCATTGCTATCGCTTGGATCTACGTCGTCTTCATGATGGCAATTATGGAAACAACGGTTATCGCAGGCATCATGACTTTTACGCTGTATGGCGTACTACCTGTGTTGATAATTGTATACGTGATGGGGACTGGTGGGCGCAAGCGCAAACGGCGCGCGCAAGAAATAAAGCGGCAGGAAGATTTAAAACAGGAGTTACTGCAGCAAGAGCTGCGGCAGAAAGCGATCGACGAAACGCAACTCGAAGAACGCAAGCCGGAAATCTGAAATGCAAATTGAAAGCTGCCGATTTCAATTATCAAAGAATGTCGTTTTGTTTCAGCCTACTCCAGCCAAATCAATGAGGCCATGCGGCCGGTAACGCCGTCGCGGCGGAATGAATAAAACCGTTTCCGCTCACTCACCGTGCAGTATTTTCCACCAGCAACCTGCGTCACGCCTACATGTGCCAGCGTCAAGCGTGCCAGTTGGTAAATATCGGCCAGATACTTTCCCGGACGTTGGTCCATCGATTTGAAAGCGCTCTGCATCGCCGCGTCTTTCACGACGAATGCCTGCACCACATCGTCACCCACTTCAAATTGCTGCGGGCCAATTGCCGGCCCTAACCAGGCGTGCAGATTACCAGCTCCGGATGCGTGCATCGCAGCGACTGTATTTTCCAGAATGCCGCCAGCCAGACCGCGCCAGCCAGCATGCGCGGCACCCACTGCACGTCCTTGCTCATCGGCAAATAGGACTGGCAGGCAATCAGCCGTCAAGATCGCGCAGACCACTCCGGGCTGCGTCGTAAAACTCGCATCAGCGCGCGGCGCATCCTGAACTTGTGCCGCATCAAGCACGGTGGTGCCGTGAACTTGCGTCAACCATGCCGGTTCAGCCGGAAAATATTTGCGTATTTGCGCGCGATTCTGTTGCACATATTCGATCGCATCGCCTACATGCACACCGAAATTCAAGCCAGCGCCCTCGCATCCATCGTCATATGGCGGCAGACTGTTGCCACAGCTGCGCGTCGTCGCAATGGCACGCACTGAGGGTAAAGTCTTTCCCCATTGGGGCAATATGATTTCCATCGTCAGGTTTTATCCCGGGTGAATCAAAAGAATTCAGAAGAAAAATGCAGCAGGCTGATGAAGTGACAAATAAAAAGTATTCCTCATGCAGCGCTACTTAATAGTGACTCAATAATTTTTGATGCCGCTACGCGCAATCAGATCTGCGAAGTCTTGCGGCAATTCTGCCGTCCATTCGACTGCTTCGCCGGATACCGGATGGATTAATCCCAGTCGCCGTGCATGCAATGCCTGACGCGGGAATACCGTGGTCAGATGCTGCTTGCCGTACAGAGCATCACCAACCAATGCGAAACCAATCGATTGCATATGGACACGGATTTGATGGGTACGTCCTGTTTCCAGCTGGCAAAGCATCAGGCTGACCGGGCGGCCATCCAGCATGCCGGTTGCCAGTCGCTGAAAATGCGTAACCGCAGGTTTCGCCGTAAGGTTTTCGGAAACTGCCATCTTGACGCGATCGCGTGAATGACGGCCTATCGACGCATCGATTTTCCCGGAAGCATTTGGCGTGCCCCACACCAACGCCAGATACTCGCGCTTGACAGTGCGTGCCTGCAACTGGCGGACAAGATCGGTGTGCGCCACCAAAGTTTTCGCTACCACCATTAAGCCGGTGGTGTCTTTATCAAGGCGATGCACGATACCTGCGCGTGGTACGCCTGAAATAGATGGCATGTAATGCAGCAGGCCATTCAACATCGTGCCCGACCAGTTACCAGCGGCCGGATGGACCACTAAACCTGATGGTTTGTCCAAAACCAGGATCGCAGCATCTTCATGCGCAATCTTCAAATCCATTGCTTCAGGCTTGAAAGCTTCGTCTTCAGGTGCCGGCTGTGGATAAATGACGACTTTTTCATCGCCATATACGGTCATTTTGGCACGCGCAACTTCGCCGTCCAGGTTGACATGGCCACCATCTATCCATTGCTGCAGGCGGCTGCGGGAATATTGCGGAACAAGGGTAGAAAGTACCTTGTCCAAGCGTACGCCACAGACTTCTGGCGTCAATTCAAGCTCTATCGGGGCGACGTCAAACAGATCGCCATCAACTTCTTCGATGCTGTCCAAATCAGCGGCTGGCATCGTTTTATTCACAATCGGTGTTTCAGTTGGGTTCACTGCAAGTCCCATCGGCTATAATCATTCATTGTCTGGCGGTATCCTCGCAAAATCTCATGCAAAAACAAATGTTAAAACTTACTTACATCGCTCTTGCTTTCCTGTTGTCCGCGTGTAGCCTCACACCGGACCAAATTGACGAGACCAAAAACTGGTCGCCGTCCAAATTATACTCGGAGGCCAGAGATGAAATGAACTCCGGTAACTTCGATAAAGCGGTTAGCCATTTTGAGAAACTGGAATCTCGCTATCCCTTCGGTACATATGCCCAGCAAGCGCAGATGGAAATTGCCTACGCTTACTACCGCCAGGGCGATCAGCCGCAGGCGCTGGCAGCCGTCGAGCGCTTTATCAAGTTGCACCCAGACCATGCAAATGTGGATTACATGTACTACCTGCGTGGTCTGATCAACTTCAACGATAAAAAAAGTGTCTTTGATTTTGTATCCAGCCAAGACCCGACAGAACGCGACCCGAAAGCTGCACGCGAAGCCTTCGATGCCTTCAAACTGCTGACGGAACGTTTTCCTGACAGCAAATACACACCTGATGCCACGGCACGCCTGGCTTATCTGGTTAACGCGATGGCGCAATACGATGTCCATGTCGCCAACTATTACTACCGTCGCGGCGCCTACCTCGCGGCGGCAAATCGCGCTCAATCAGCCGTCAAGAACTATCCGGGCGCACCGGCAGCAGAAGGCGCTTTGTTCATCATGATGAAATCATACGAAGCATTGAACCTGCCGGAGTTGCGCAACGATGCCGAGCGCGTGTTGAAGACGAACTTCCCTAACAGCATCTATTTTTCGGGCGGACCGAAAAAAGATGTGCCATGGTGGCAAATCTGGAATTAACTTCAGATAGTTAGTCACCCAATAAAAAGCCTCGCAATGCGAGGCTTTTTATTTTCAGTTTTCAATTTTCCGCTTGAATATCCAGGATTTTTCATTCGATACTGTCTCGTCAAAAGCATAACCATCGACATCAAAGTGTTTCAGTGCTTGCGGCTGTACGAGTCCCTTGACCGCCGCGTAACGTGCCATCAATCCGCGCGCGCGTTTGGCGTAAAACGAAATGATTTTGTATTGACCATTTTTCCAGTCCTGGAAAACCGGTGTAATCACTGGCACCTTCAGCAATGCGGGCTTCACGACTTTGAAGTATTCTTCGGACGCCAGATTGATCAGTGCGGAAGATTTTTGCTTTGCAATTACCTCATTCAGCGCATGCGTAACCGTATCGCCCCAGAATGCGTATAGATCCTTGCCTGCAGGATTGGCGAGTTTGGTGCCCATCTCCAAACGATAAGGTTGCATCAGATCGAGCGGACGCAAGCTGCCGTACAAGCCGGATAAAATACGTACCTTGGATTGCATGTAAGCGAGTTGCGCGGCATTCAAACTGGCAGCGTTTAATCCTTCATACACATCGCCGTTAAAAGCGAGCATGGCCTGCTTGGAATTTTTTAGCGTAAATTTGGATGACCAATCGGCAAAGCGATGTGCATTCAGCACTGCCAGCGGGTCCGAGATGCGCATCAGACTGCCGATCTGATCCGGTGAATATTCTTTCAGGATGGCGATCAGTTCTGCAGATCGCTTGATGAAATCAGGTTTGGTATTGATCTCCGTGTTGGCAGGAGTTGCATAATCTAGCGTTTTGGCAGGCGATAAAACAATAAGCATGTACAGTTCCAACAAATTAATTTTGCCTATGATACCCAAGATAACGAATCCGAAGATGGTGACGCGCATCGTGCTCGACACAAATGTCTGTCTGGATCTGTTCGTATTCCGCGATCCGCGTTGGTCCCAATTGCTTGCCGCTTTGCGAAACGGCACGGTGGACGCTGTCACGCGCGACGATTGCAGAATGGAATGGAGCATTGTCCTGCACTACCCGCACCTGAAATTGGACGATGCAGCACGCACAAGGGTCACCACTGAATTCGATGCCTTGATACGGTGTACGCCAATACCGGCAGCAAGCGATGCTGCGGTCAGACTGCCGATATGCAAGGATAAGGACGATCAAAAATTTCTCGAGCTATCACGCGATATCAATGCTGACGTCTTGATTACAAAAGACAAGGCACTGTTGAAGCTGGCCAGAAAAACCCGCCGCGACGGCTTGTTCTCCATCATGACGCCTGAAGCATGGACAATGAATGCTTTGGTCGTGCAAGAAGTACACTTGCAAGCAGACTCATAGACGCTGCCTGTCGCGCTAAAAAGCGGGCGCTTGCTGTATATTCGCAGACACTTCCCTCTTCTATCGAGACCTTATGTCGGCTGAAATCCAGGCATCACGCCACGCAGCAACGCTCATCCTTACCCTCTCCAATCCAGGTGCAAAAAATGCACTGCATCCGGATATGTTTGCCGCAGCGATTGAAGCCTTGTCGACCGCTGAACGCGATGATTCAATTCGCACAGTGATACTGACCGGCGCAGACCGTTTCTTTTGCGCCGGTGGCAATCTCAATACACTGCTAGAGCTGCGCACGCAGGATAGAGTCAAACAGGCCGATGCCGTTGACAGCTTGCGTGGATGGATAGAAGCCATACGCGATTGCCCCAAGCCCGTCATGGCTGCGGTCGAAGGTGCGGCGGCCGGTGCCGGTTTTTCATTGGCGTTGGCATGCGATTTAATCGTTGCAGGCAGCTCGAGCAAATTTTCGATGTCTTACGTCAAGGTTGGCCTGACACCGGATGGCGGTGCGTCATGGTTCCTCAGCCAGATGTTGCCACGCCAATTGGCTACCGAGATTCTTCTGGAGGGCAAGCCTGTCCTCGCAACGCGCCTGCATGAACTGGGCGTGATCAATCGCGTCGTTAGCGATGGCTCGGCGCTCGACGTTGCATTGCAATGGGCGGACGAGCTCGCTGCGCTTTCCAGCCATGCAGTAGAACGCATCAAATCGCTGTCACGGGAAGCACACGATCATTCGCTGTCTGAGCATTTTGAAGTAGAAAAACGATATTTCGTCGATAGCCTGAATCATCGCGATGCGCAGGAAGGAATAAACGCCTTCCTGGAAAAGCGCACGCCGCATTACAAATGAGTGCAGCGAAAAGAAGACGCATTTATCTGATGCGTCATGGCAGCGTCACCTACTTCGATGAGGACGGCAGGCCTTATCCGCCAGATGACGTTCCATTAAATGAAAAAGGCCGCAATCAGACCAGTGCTGCGGGCCAGGCTTTCGCCCAGCAGAACATTCTTTTTGATCGCGTGATCGTATCCAATCTGCCCCGCACAATTGAATCTGCATTGCGCGTGCTGGCAGAGACCGGCCAGCTTATCGAATTGGAACAATGGCCGGAATTTCAGGAGGTGCGTGGCGGCGTGCTGGAGGATATTCTGGATGATGATCTGGAAGAAGCGTTCACCAGCGCCTTCTCCTGCATGGCAGAAGAACACAAGAAATTTCTGGATGGCGAAAGCGTCGGTCAATTAATCGACCGTATTCATCCTGTGATTGATAGGCTCCGCGCCGATACATCCTGGGATACGATTTTGCTGGTACTGCATGGCGGCGTAAACCGCGCGGTACTGTCCTACGCCATCACAGGACAACGTCTGTTCCTAGGCAATCTGGAGCAATCGCCCGGATGCATCAATGTGCTGGATGTCGGCGAGCGCCACAATGACTGGATTGTTCAAACCATCAACTACGCACCGCTATTGCCGCTGCAATCGGAATCCAGATACACATCGATGGAAGAAGTCTTGCATCAATATCGCAAATCGCGCGGTCTGTAAGCGCCGGGCAATCTCTGTAACGAGGTCCGACATTGCTAAACAGCAGTTACACAATCGAGCAGTCACAGCAGAAAAATCTGAATGTCTGCATAATTCGCGAGCACATTTCGCGCATGCGCATTTTGCTCACGACAGTTATTTCAGGAGAAGAAATTGATAGACGTTTATTCCACCGCCACGCCCAATGGCCACAAAGTACACATCATGCTGGAAGAATGCGGCTTGTCTTACCGCACGCATCACATCGATATCGGTAACGGCGACCAGTTCACAAAAGACTTTCTGGCTATTTCGCCCAACAACAAGATCCCTGCAATTATCGACAGCGACGGCCCTGACGGCAAACCGATTTCCTTATTTGAATCCGGTGCGATCCTGGTTTATCTCGCCAGCAAAGTCGGGAAATTCCTTGGCAACAGCGACAGAGAAAAATTCACAACACTGCAATGGTTAATGTTTCAGATGGGTGGCGTTGGACCAATGCTAGGTCAAGCTCACCACTTCCGCATTTACGCACCCGAAAAGATCGACTATGCGTACAACCGTTACACCAATGAAGCAAAACGCCTGTATGGCGTAATCGATAAGCGCCTGGCAGAAAGTGCTTACCTCGCAGGCGATGACTACACGATTGCCGACATTGCGACGTTCCCATGGCTGCGCTCTTGGGAAAAACAGGGAATTGAATTATCCGACTATCCCAACGTACAACGCTGGTTCAACATCATCAACGAACGACCCGCCGTACAAAAAGGCGTCACGCTTTTTACCGATGTACGTAAACCGATTGCCGACGATAAGGCCAAGGAAATATTATTTGGCGCGACGCAGTACGCGAAGCACTGAATAGCCTTAAGCAGGCGGACATTATTCACAAAAGAAAATCCGCCTGAACCAACGAGTGTCGCTAGTCGTAGTGCCGCAGTATCAGCTCTGCAACACACACCGGCTTGTCTGCTACGTCACACTCAAGGACAACTTCCCACACCATCTGTACGCCACCGGCAATATCTTCCGCCGCTTGCAAGGTCATGCGCGCGCGCATGCACTGATCGACTTGCATGGGAGCAGGAAAGCGCGCTCTATTCAAACCATAGTTCACCGCCAATTTGCAAGGTGGGAACGTGATCGAAGACTGCAACAACATCGGCAACAATGACAAGGTCAAAAAACCATGCGCAATCGGTGTGCCATATGGCGACTCATTCCGGCAGCGCTCGACATCGACGTGTATCCACTGATGATCGCCGCTTGCTTGGGCAAACAGATTGATGCGCGCCTGATCGATTTTGATCCAGCCGGACACGGCAACTTCCTGTCCGACTAAATTTTTTAAATCAGCCAGCGATGCGATATGACGCATGATGTTTCCTGTCGGTTTACTGAAGCACTTGCTTCAAATGATCTGGCAAAGGCAAGGATACGACATCAATTCCTTCGTCGGCCAATTCGGCGCGTTCTTCAGACGTTGCCACACCGCGAATGCCGCGCTCAGCGGCTTCCTTGTAATGCATGCGGCGTACTTCTTCGGCGAATTGATTTCCAACGTCTTCGGTATGGGCAATCAATTGACGTGCAAACTCCATCAACTGATCCTGTGCGCGATTGGACTCGTCATGCACACGTGCCGTTGCACCGGAAATATTTAAACGTGGAGAAGAAGGCAGGCGTTTAATCGTATGGTTGCCGCAGAGTGGGCATGCGATCAAATGCTGCGAGGATTGCGTCAGAAAGTCATCCTCGGAAGAAAACCATCCTTCGAAGCGATGATCCAGTTCACAGCAGAGGTTATAGACTTTCATGAGTTTGGTGCCCGGGGCCGGACTTGAACCGGCACGCCTATTAGAGCGAGGGATTTTAAGTCCCTTGTGTCTACCGATTTCACCACCCGGGCATGTTCACGCTTTAAAGCACGATCTTAAAACAAAATTCTAAAACAAGGCCGTAAAACAAAATAAAAGCGCCGACGGCGCTTTTGAAAAAACTGGAGGCGGGGGTCGGGATCGAACCGGCGTAAACGGCTTTGCAGGCCGCTGCATAACCACTTTGCTACCCCGCCACGGGTCCGTATTGTACCGCGAAATCAAAATCGCATCGTGCAGCACAAACGAAACACTAAAACTTACTTGTTAAACTTATTTACTGAACTTACTTAGCAAAACCTGATACTGCTCACGAATAAAAAAGGAAGCTTGAACAGCTTCCTCTTTTGAAAATCTGGAGCGGGAGAAGAGTCTCGAACTCTCGACCTCAACCTTGGCAAGGTTGCGCTCTACCAACTGAGCTACTCCCGCATGTATTTCAAAAACCATCCCAACACTACCGATAAAACCTTGATTGAAATTAGTACAGCGTATCAATCAATAAAAAAGGAAGCTGGATCAGCTCCCTTTTATAAATCTGGAGCGGGAGAAGAGTCTCGAACTCTCGACCTCAACCTTGGCAAGGTTGCGCTCTACCAACTGAGCTACTCCCGCATCAACAACAGGTGCACATTATAGAGGAATACCTTTCGTTGTCAAGCACTCCAGCGCGCAAACTTAAAGCAAATGCCCTGCGCTTTCCTTGATCAGTGGCCACGCCTTGCGTAAATAATAAAACATCGACCATACCGTCAGTACCGCAGCGACCCATAACAGAATATCGCCCCAGAATTTGAGATTGATACCCCAGATACTGTCGTAGTAAAGCAGCATCGGGATCGCGACCATTTGCGCAATCGTTTTTATCTTGCCAAGTGAGCTGACTGCTACCGATTTCGATGCACCTATCTGTGCCATCCACTCGCGCAAGGCTGAAATCGTGATCTCACGGCCTATGATGATGAAGGCGATGACTGCATTCACACGATCAAGTTCTATCAGTACCAACAGCGCACCGGCAACCATCAGTTTGTCCGCTACCGGATCCAGGAAAGCACCGAAAGCAGAAGTCTGATTCCACCGACGAGCGAGAAAACCATCTATCCAGTCAGTCAGTGCAGCCACAATAAAAATCAAGGTAGCAGCAAGACCCTGTGTCTTATTAAACGAGCCTAACCATGCATCCGGAATGTATAACACGCCCACCATCAGCGGAATCAGCGCGACGCGCAACCAGGTAAGAAGAATAGGTATATTGAAGGGCATATCAAACTTTACATTTTCATGAATGTGCACAATGCACGCGTTGCATGCGCACCCGTAATCTAATGCAATTGCTTGTAAATGTCTTCTGCCAATTGGCGAGAAATGCCTTCGACCGATGATAAATCTTCAACGCTGGCATCCACCACGCCACGCAAGCCTCCAAAACGCGCCAGTAATTTTTGTCGCCGTTTTGCACCAATGCCTTCAATCTCTTCCAGACGTGAAGTCTGACGAGCCTTGGCACGCTTGGCGCGCATGCCGGTAATGGCAAAGCGATGTGCTTCGTCGCGGATTTGTGCGATCAGCATCAAGGCGCCGGACTCCTTGCCCAGCTCTTGCGAAGCGCGGCCATCGACGAAAACCAGCGTCTCCAGGCCGACCTTGCGACCCTCACCTTTTGATACGCCCACAATCAGACTGATATCCAGTCCAAGTTCGACAAATACCTGACGTGCCATTTCTACCTGACCTTTACCGCCATCGATCAATACTACGTCAGGCATCACACCATCGCCATTCGCGACTTTTTCATAGCGACGCATCAGCACCTGTCGCATTGCTGCGTAATCGTCCCCCGGCGTGATGTCGTTGATGTTGTAACGGCGGTATTCGCCATTTTGCATAGCGTGATGATGAAACACGACGCATGAAGCCTGCGTCGCCTCGCCCTGTGTGTGACTGATGTCGAAGCACTCGACGCGAAAGGCTTCTATATCTTCCACGTCTATCTTCAATGCATCGATCAGCATGCGCGTGCGCGTTTGCTGCGAACCCTGCTCCGACAACAAGCGAGCCAAGGAAATCTCGGCACCCTTCTGTGCCATTTCCAGCCACTGACGTCGCGGTTCCTGTGGTTGAAATACCAGATTGATGCGATGACCACATTGTTCCATCAGCGCCAGCATCAACTCAGGCTCGTCAAATTCCGTATTCAACACCAATGTTCCGGGAATGAATTTATCGATGTAATGCTGTGCGAGAAAAGCCTTCATCACTTCTGCCGCAACCGACTCTTCGGCATTCATCAGCACGTTGTCGACATGCGTAGGAAAGTAGGCGCGATCACCCAAATGGCGCCCGCCACGCACCATCGCCAGATTGACGCAAGCGCGGCCGCCCTGCACGATCACTGCAATGATATCGATATCCGCATCACCACCGGTTTCCATACTTTGCTGGTGTAGTACGCGTGACAAGGCGTTGATTTGATTGCGCACCAGTGCAGCCTGCTCGAATTTCAATTCTTCCGCATAGGTCAACATCTTGGCCTGCAAAACTTCCAGCACCTCGGTCTGCCGGCCACGCAAAAATTTCGCCGCATTATCGACATCCAATGCGTAATCTTCACGGCTGATGTAATTGACGCAAGGTCCGCTGCAACGATGAATTTGATGCAGCAAGCAAGGCCGTGTGCGATTGGCGAACACGGAATCTTCACAGGTGCGCAGCAGAAATACCTTCTGCAGAATCTGCATCGATTCCTTGACTGCCCAACCACTAGGGAAAGGACCGAAGTACTGATTTTTTTTATCTACCGCGCCACGATAGTAGGCCATGCGCGGAAATTCCTGGCCGGTGATTTTAAGATATGGATAGGATTTATCATCGCGAAACAGGATGTTGTAACGCGGCTGCAAAGTCTTGATCAGATTATTCTCAAGCAGCAGCGCTTCGGCTTCGCTACGCGTGACCGTCGTTTCCAGACGCACGATCTTTTCGACCATCAAGGCAGTACGCGGGCTGGCGAGATTTTTCAGGAAGTAGCTGGAAACACGCTTCTTCAAATCGCGTGCCTTGCCGACATATAGCAGGTTGTTGTCTGCATCAAAATAGCGATACACGCCAGGCAGGTGCGGCAGCTTGGCTACCGTTTCCAGCACGACTGCGCGCGGATCTGGTGTTTCAATGTCAGACATGTTGCTCTTACCTGCCCATTATCGAAAACCGGAAAACATCATCAGCCTGCAGCCAGCGACAATGCCGCTTTCTTGGCCGCGATATAGCGAGCTTCGACTTGCAGATCATTCCACGCCAAGACTGGTGCTTGTGGGGTCAATGCAGCGATGCGTGCTGCGGATTGTTGCATGGCCTTGCCGTCTTTAATCTTCAAGCCACCCAACAACTGATCTGCCTTGTCAGGTGAATTGCAGATCAAGACCATGTCGCAGCCAGCGGCCAATGCAGCATGCGCGCCTTCAATCACGTTACCTGCGACACTCGCGCCTTCCATACTTAAATCGTCGCTGAAGATAATGCCGTCAAAACCAAAATCCTTGCGTAACATCGTCAACCACTTGCGTGAAAAACCAGCAGGATGTTTATCCACCTTGGGATAAATAACATGAGCCGGCATCACGCCAGCGAGGCTCAAACCAAGCCAGTCGTAAGGTGCGGCATCCTCAGCCAGAATTTCTGTCAACTCGCGTTCATCAACTGGAACTTCCAGATGCGAATCTGCTTTGACAAAACCGTGGCCGGGAAAATGTTTGCCGCAGTTCAGCATGCCGGCCAGCATCAAGCCGTGATTCAAACTCTTGGCCAACAAACTGACTACACGTGCATCGCGATGAAATGCACGGTCGCCGATCACGCCCGATTCGCCATAGTCTAGATCGAGCACAGGCGTAAACGACAAATCGACGCCACAAGCACGCAATTCTGCTGCCAGCACGTACCCGACATCGGTCGCCGCTTTGGTCGCAGCCAAAACGTCTTTATCCCACAAGGCACCCAACTTGCGCATCGCTGGTAAATGCGTAAAGCCGTCGGTTTTAAAACGCTGCACGCGACCTCCCTCGTGATCAACAGCTATCACGATGCCTGGACGTGCTGCATGTATCGCTGCAGTCAACGCAGTCAGTTGTGCTCGGTTCTTGTAGTTACGCGCAAACAGAATCACACCACCGGTTAATGGATGTTGAATTCTGCGTATGTCGTCTGCTGTTAATTCGGTACCGACCACGTCCAGCATGACTGGACCAAAGCCGAGATTCACATCTGCTGCTGAATTTGTAGCCACTGCTGCATTCATTTTTTCTCCACAATCACAAAAGCGACCGCGTACTCGACTTCATCTGTAATCGAAACTTGCGCGGTCAGTCCATTCATTTCCATATATTCTGCCAGTTTGCCACTGGTAACGACGATAGGTTTACCACTGGGTGCATTTAAAATCTGCGCCGAACGCCAGGTCATAGGCATGTGTATGCCCAAGCCTATCGCTTTTGAAAAAGCTTCTTTGGCCGCAAAGCGAGTCGCCAGAAAACGCAAGCCGCGTGCCGCCACTTTGGCTTTGCGTCGATGATATTTTTCCAGCTCTTGCTCACCAAGTATGCGTTCGGCAAACCGATCACCGTGACGCTCAAGGGCAGCCGCGATACGGTCTATTTTCATGATATCGGTACCGATGCCATAAATCATTTGTGCACTCCACCCAAACGCGCAGCAGTCATGATCGCCTTCATTTCACGCACCGCATTTTGCCAGCCGACGAACACCGCATGCGCGACGATAGCGTGGCCGATATTCAGTTCGGCAATATCCTGAATCGCTGCAATCGCCTGTACATTGGTGTAATGCAGGCCATGACCTGCATTTACTTTCAAGCCGCGTTTCACGCCTTCGAGTACGCCCTGCTGCACACGCTGTAATTGTTCTCGCTGATCGGTTTCATCATGGGCATCTGCATAGCGTCCTGTATGCAATTCAATCACTGGCGCACCGGCTTCAGCTGCAGCTTGTATCTGCGCAGCGTCAGCATCGATGAACAGGCTGACGCGGATACCTTCTGCTTGCAGCTGCTTGATGGCAGCCGATACTTCTGCAAAATATTTCACAACATCCAAACCGCCTTCAGTCGTTACTTCTTCACGGCGTTCCGGCACAAGACAAACATCCTGCGGCTTGATGCGACAGGCAAAATCTACCATCTCAGACGTGACCGCAGATTCCAGATTCATACGCGTCAACAATTGTGGGCGTATCAACTCGACGTCGGCATCCTTGATATGGCGTCTATCTTCACGCAAGTGCAAGGTGATCGCATCGGCACCGGCTTCTTCGGCCAGCAAGGCTGCTCGCAAAGGATCGGGATAAACGGTGCCGCGCGCATTTCGCAGCGTCGCGACATGATCAATGTTGATACCTAGATCAATGATGGAAGATTGTGGCTGGAGAAAACTCATCTTGAATTGTGTCCGTTAAAGCTGCAGCAGGTCTATCAGTATTTGGCGCGTATTCAAGGGCGCACCGTTCAGATGATGTGCGAGAAGAAAGCGCATCAGAAATTTGCTTTGCATTTGCGTCGTCGCATTACTGTAGTCCTCGCACTCCATATCCAGCAAGGTCTTGCCGGCAACCTGAGGCCAGGTATCCGCAGGTCTTGCAGGGCGCGGGCCGCGCTCTGGATCGATGACATAGTTAATAGCGGCGTTCAAGGGATTGCGTGTCGCCGTGCAAATCTGCCAATCGCCGGACACACCTGTTTCTTTCAATAGCGCACGCTCGAATTTTCGCAAGACGATCGCGGCCGGCTCATCATGCGCAAGCTGATTCAAGGCGCTGACGTAATGATCGAATAGCGCAGGATGCGGATCATCGCGCGCGAGTAATTTGACCAATAACTCGTTCAGATAAAAACCGCACAGCAGTGCCGATTTTTCCAGAGGCAAGAGTCCACCTACCCATTCGGCCGCGGTTAATGTCCGCACTTCTGCTTTGCCGCTCCAGCCTACAGACAGAGGCTGAAAAGTTTGCAATACCCCACGCAATCTGGAATGCGGACGCTTTGCGCCTTTTGCAACCAGCGCAATCCGCCCGTGGTCACGTGAAAAAACGTCGACGATCAGGCTGGTTTCTTTGTAGGGGTAACTGTGCAGAACAAAGCCGGGTTGGTCGGCAATGCGTGTGTCTCTTTCCAGGGAGCGTATGCGGCGCGGTGCAGCTTTCGGTGCGGCTAACGTAGCCGGCAAGGATGATGTCAACGATGCCGACGAAGTATCAATACTGGCCTCATCGGCATGCGCCGCCGACTTTTCTTCATCGGAAGAATAGGACAAAGAACTGATGTCGGCGATGAGTGCGGTCATCTATGTATCGATTTTATTCGTAGCCGTACGCGCGTAAACCAGCTTCGTTATCGGCCCAGCCGGATTTGACCTTGACCCAGATTTCCAGATAGACCGGACCGCCGAACAAGCGCGCCATATCGAGGCGGGACTGAGTGGAGATATCTTTCAGACGCTCACCCTTGTTACCGATTACCATCGATTTATGCGTATCGCGCTCGACCAGAATAGCGGCAAAGACGCGGCGCAGATCACCTTCAACTTCAAATTTTTCGATCAGCACTGTGCTGGTGTACGGTAATTCATCACCGACAAATCGGAATAATTTTTCACGGACGATTTCAGCAGCAAGAAATTTTTCGCTGCGATCTGTAATGTCGTCTTCACCAAAAACCGGTGGATTTTCCGGCAAGTGTTTTTTGATTTCACCTTGCAGATTATCCAGCTGAAAACGCAATTTTGCCGAAACAGGCACCACCGCAGTGAAGTCACGCTTGGCTGCGATCTGCTGCGCGAACGGCAACAGCACTGCCTTGTCTTTAACGCGATCCGATTTGTTAATCACCAATATGCAAGGCACATTTTTGGGGATCAAATCCAGCACTTGCTGATCGGCCAGCCCAAAAGTCCCCGCTTCTATGACAAACAAGATCACATCAGATGCCGTCAGCGTTGTGGTCACCGTGCGATTCAATGTCTTGTTCAATGCATTCGAATGACGCGTCTGAAAACCTGGGGTATCGACATAGACAAATTGTGCATCTTCTATGGTTTGAATACCCGTGATGCGGTGACGCGTGGTTTGCGCCTTGCGCGATGTGATGCTGACCTTGGCTCCGATCAGTTCATTCATCAACGTGGATTTACCTACGTTAGGGCGACCGACGATCGCGATATAACCGCATCGAAAGTGTGACAGTGCGGTGGATTCAGTCATGCAATTTTGGAATGGGAAGTGGTAGTGGATTTTTTTACAACATCGTCGGCTGCGGACGATCCTGCATCGTGTGTAGATTTCGATACGGCGGTGACTGTCGAAGCCATCACTGGATCTGCTTCGGCGATCAAGCTTTTTTGACCATCGGATGCCGGGTCCGGTTTGATTTCTACGTCAGACTTCGCTTCTGTCTTGGCAGTTTTTGCATCGGGCTTGGCTTTGGATGAAGGCTTGATTTCATCCAGCTGCACGGTAGCAATACCAGCCAACTTCAATTGTGCAGTACGCGGCTTGCTCTTGCGACTGGAACCAGGTGTTTTTACCAACGCAGCCTGTACGGCTTCCAGAGCGAGTTTTGCTGCTGCCTGCTCACCGGCGCGACGGCTGCCACCGGTGCCAAATACTTGAATATCCAGTTTCGGCACCAGACATTCAATTTCAAATTCCTGATTGTGCGCAGCACCGTGCGTGGCGACCACATTGTATTGTGGCAGTGCGATTTTTTTGCCTTGCAGATATTCCTGCAACAGGGTTTTTGCATCCTTGCCCAGCGTTTTTGGATCCACGCTATCCAGTATCGGAATATAAAGGGAGCGAATCACATCACGCGCGGCATTGAAACCGGCATCGAGAAAAATCGCACCAAACAATGCTTCCAGCGTATCAGCCAGTATCGAGGGACGACGAAAGCCGCCGGATTTCAATTCGCCTTCGCCCAGACGCAAAAACTGCGACAACTCCAGACGCTGGGCGATTTCATACAGCGACTGCTGCTTGACCAGATTGGCGCGCAAGCGCGATAAATCGCCTTCATCTATCTTGCTGTAACGATCGAACAGCAAGGAGGCAACTACGCAGTTCAAAATGGAATCGCCGAGAAACTCCAGACGCTCGTTATGCACACTGCTATGGCTGCGATGCGTCAAGGCCTGCTGCAGCAATCCAGCATCCTTGAACATATGGCCCAGCCGATTTTGCAATAACGTTACATCCATTTTTTCTATCGCTTCTTACCTTAAGGTGCCGCTTTTTTCTTTAATCTGTTCTCATTGGTTGAACCGGCATAATCGATCAACAGGCTGACAGGCCCTACAAGTGGAATAATCTTCTGGTACGCAAAGTTGATTTCTACATCGTCGCCGTTTTTCAGAATTTCCAGATCTTTACCACTGATAGCATCGATATAACCAACTTCAGCCTGGCGATTAAATGCTGCGCGCATTTCAGGAATCCCACCGCCAGCGGCCTTGACGCTGCCTATCGCCTTCTTGATCGAAAAGTATTCTGTCACTGTCGGCGTTACCTTCATCGCAAGTACCGCAACGACACCTATGATAGCCAACACCAGTATCAATCCAACCAGGGTGACACCATTTTGCTTGCGATGCATGCGTGCTGCCAATGTCATGTTTGCCATCTACTTGCGCTCCTGACTATGATTATTGAAAACTGCCAATGCGACCAAGGTTTTTCGGGAAATTACTCAAATTCAACCATACAAAAAATGCTTTTCCAACAATATTTCTATCCGGAACGAAACCCCAATAGCGGCTATCCAAACTGTTATCCCGATTATCGCCCATCATGAAATATTGTCCAGCCGGGACTTTGCAAGTAAATCCTTCCGCGTCGTAGGTACACAAATCGCGATTTGGGAAATCGTGCGGGTTGGATACATAAGACGGTGCACGCGGATTATTCAACACTTGATGCGCCACACCGTTCAGATTTTCAGTCAGCAGCTTGGAATAGCTGAGCGTTTCTTCATCCAGATAGTCGGGCAAAGCCTTGTAAGAAACCGGCTCGCCGTTAACAATCAAACGCTTGTTGCGATAAGTCACCGTGTCGCCAGGAACGCCGACTACACGCTTGATGTAATCCAGCGTCATGTTTTCCGGATACTTGAACACCATGACGTCGCCGCGCTGAGGATCGTTCAATTCGATCACTTTTTTGTTGAGAATAGGCAGGCGAATGCCGTAAGTATATTTATTGACCAGGATCAGATCGCCGACTTGCAGCGTCGGCACCATTGATGTCGATGGAATCTTGAACGGCTCGTACAGGAAGGAGCGCAGACCGAATACCAATGCAATCACAGGAAAAAAGCTGCCCGAATACTCTATCCATGTCGGCTGACGCATCAGGCTAGCCTGTAGCGCAGCACGGCCATTGTTATCCGGCTTAATACCCTCACCCGCCAGCTTGGCATTGCGCGCATCAAATTCAGCCAGTACCTTATCCGCATTGGCGCGACGTTTTTTCGACAGATAAAAAACATCCAGTACCCAGACGATGCCTGTAGCTACCGTCAGGATGAAAAGGATCAGCGAAAAATTGCCCAACAGATCTTGCAATGTCATTTATCGTCCACTTGTAAAATTGCCAGAAACGCTTCCTGCGGGATCTCGACCGAACCCACCTGCTTCATGCGTTTCTTGCCGGCTTTTTGCTTTTCCAGCAGTTTTTTCTTACGGCTGATATCGCCGCCATAACACTTCGCCAGTACGTTCTTGCGCAATGCCTTGACGTTTTCACGAGAAATAATATTGGCACCGATAGTGGCCTGGATCGCAACGTCGAACATCTGGCGCGGTATCAGTTCGCGCATCTTGGCCGCTACCTGACGGCCGCGATACTGGCTGTTCGATCTATGCACAATAATGGCGAGCGCATCGACTTTTTCGCTGTTGATCAGCATGTCGACTTTGACCACATCAGATGCACGATATTCCTTGAACTCGTAATCCATCGACGCGTAACCGCGCGAGGTCGATTTCAATTTATCGAAGAAATCGAGCACGATCTCGGCCATCGGCATTTCGTAGACCAATTTCACCTGACGACCGTGGTAGCTCATGTCCATCTGTACACCGCGCTTGGCGATACACAGCGTGATGACAGAACCTACATATTCCTGCGGCATGTACAGATTGACGGTAACGATAGGCTCGCGAATTTCTTCTATCTTCGACGGCTCGGGCATCTTCGACGGGTTATCGACCTTGATCAGGCTGCCATCGCCCATGATGACTTCGTACACAACGGTCGGTGCCGTCGTGATGAGATCCATGTCGAATTCGCGCTCTAGGCGTTCCTGCACGATTTCCATATGCAGCAAGCCGAGGAAGCCGCAACGGAAGCCGAAGCCCAGTGCTTGCGACACTTCAGGTTCGTACATCAACGCCGCATCGTTCAGCTTCAACTTTTCCAGTGAGTCGCGCAATGCGTCGTACTGATTCGCCTCAACCGGGAACAGGCCGGCGAAAACTTGTGGTTGTACTTCCTTGAAGCCAGGTAAAGCTTCGGCGGCCGGACGGCTGGCCAACGTAACGGTGTCGCCAACTTTGGCGGCCTTCAGTTCTTTGATGCCGGCAATGATAAAACCCACCTGTCCGGCAGACAACGTCGGTAGCGATACCGAGCGCGGCGCAAAAACGCCGATGTTTTCGACCAGATTGACCGAACCGCTCGCCATCAACAGAATTTTTTCTTTTGGTTTCAACGTGCCGTTGATGACACGCACCAGCATCACCACGCCGACGTAATTATCGAACCACGAATCGACGATCAGCGCTTGCAGAGGTGCATCCGGATCACCTTTAGGCGGTGGTACTTTGGCGATCAGTGACTCTAGTACGTCAGCCACACCCAAACCGGTTTTCGCCGAGCAATGCACTGCATCCGCCGCATCGATACCGATCACGTCTTCGATTTCGGCAATCGCAGCCGGTGGATCAGCATTCGGCAAATCAATCTTGTTGAGGACAGGCACCACTTCGACGCCCAGATCCAGCGCCATGTAGCAGTTCGCTACCGTTTGCGCTTCTACCCCTTGCGAGGCATCAACCACTAACAGCGCCCCTTCACATGCGGACAGCGAACGACTGACTTCATAGCTGAAATCGACGTGACCCGGTGTATCAATCAGATTCAGGTTGTACACCTTGCCATCGCGCGCCTTATACGACAGCGCTGCGGTCTGTGCCTTGATTGTGATACCACGCTCGCGCTCAAGATCCATCGAATCGAGGACTTGCGCCTCCATTTCGCGATCAGACAAGCCACCGCACAATTGAATAATGCGGTCGGCAAGCGTCGATTTACCGTGGTCGATGTGGGCGATGATGGAAAAATTGCGGATGTTGTTCATTAACCAAGTGATAATTACAAAAAAAACGCTCAATGCTAGGATGTTTTCCCCAAGCGAGCGTCTTGTTACGGAGGGATGACGGCCCCGGCATTTTACCGGATTTCAGAGGGGAAAGCCCATAAATTCCCCGTCTGGCAGCCGGCAACACAAAATTACGCACAATGACAGAGCCTCACAGCCGCAACCGGATCAAGCTTCAGCGATAAACGCCCATACGGCGGCTTCATCCAGGAAATAATGGCAAAGCTGCTGTCCAAGATGGCCATCCCTGCTGGCGAACAGTACCGGCACTAATTCATCATATTGAGCCACCAGCGTCTCGTCCGCATCCACATCGACCACTGTAATTAGCATTGGACTCATAATTTCCAACGCGCGCAGGGCGACCAGCATATCGTCACACAAGTGGCAGTAAGTTCGCGAGTAGAGAGTGAAATGAATCAAGGTTGGATTCGGCTCAAAAGAAAAGGCTGCAAGCTTTTCAGCAGGCAGCCTTATTCCTGAAAATAATCTTATTGAACGTGCGGTTTGACTGTCACGAATTGCGAGGAATCGCCGCGACGGACCAGCAATAAGGTCGTTTTCTTCACATCCAGTTTTGCCACCAGTGCATTGAACTGGCGCGCATCCTTGATATCGGTATTGTTCACCCGTAAAAGAATATCGCCGGTACGCAAACCTGCACGTGCAGCTGAGCCTTCTGCAAATTCAACAATAACGCCGCCATCGATTTTCAATTCCTTAACCTGCGCAGCAGTAAGATCGCTGACAATCAGACCCAGCATATTAGCCGCCTGCTCTACCTTGGCTTTTTTCTCGGCCTTTTGCGCAACTTTTTCTGGCTCCAGTTCGGTAATCGTCAACGGCAGATCGCGCATTGCGCCCTTACGCCAAACAGTAATCGTTGAACGGGTACCAGGTTTTGTGCTGCCAACCATGCGCGGCAAATCACTGGCGCGTTCGATCGCGGCACCATTGAACTTCAAGATCACATCGCCAGCTTCAACGCCGCCTTTTTCAGCCGGGCCGCCCGTTTCTACACGCTGCACCAATGCGCCTTGCGTGCGAACCAAGCCCAGGGACTCCGCAACGTCTTTTGTTACTTCGCCGATTTGCACACCGATACGGCCGCGCGTCACTTTGCCGCTGGCGCGCAGTTGGTCGGAAACCCGCATCGCCTCATCCATAGGCACCGCAAATGAAATGCCCATATAGCCACCAGAGCGACTGTAAATTTGCGAATTGATACCGATAACCTCGCCCCGCATATTGATTAGCGGACCGCCTGAGTTACCCGGATTAACTGCAACGTCGGTTTGAATCAGCGGCAGATATTCGCCGGTGTCGCGCGCCTTGGCGGACACAATCCCGGCAGTAACCGTATTATCCAGGCCGAAAGGTGAACCGATCGCGATCACCCATTCGCCGACGCGAATTTTGTTTGAATCACCCACTGTCAGACGTGGCAAGTTGCTACCTTCTATCTTGACCAATGCAACGTCGGTACGCTTGTCTGCACCGATGATCTTTGCCTTGAATTCGCGCTTGTCGGTCAACGTGACATAAACTTCATCAGCACCTTCGACTACATGCGCATTCGTCATAACATAACCATCAGCGGAAATGATGAATCCTGAACCTACTCCCCGCGGCAATTCTTCCTCAGCATCGGCATCCGGTTTGCTGCGACCACGTGGTGCCGGCTGCTGGCGCGGAGGAATCGGCGCACCGAAGAAGCGGCGGAAAAATTCCTGCATCTCTTCATCTTCACTTAAGCCATTCCCCTGACTGACCTTAGCTTTTTCGGTAGTACGAATATTTACGACAGCGGCACCGGTCTTTTCAACCAGATCAGTAAAGTCGGGCAAGCCTGCAACCGATGCAGCGGCCATCGCAGACGGTGTCAAACCGCTTACAGCTGGAATGAGGAATGCGCTCGCAACACCAAGCAAAACAGCAGACAGTTTTTTCTGAACAATGAACATTGTTTTCATAAACTCACAAAAGCCTGATTATGGATCGGGTTAAGAATCTGATAGCGAATTAGTACTAGCCAATGCTAGGTAAGACAGGAATCGATGAAGAAATTTGAGATTAAGGCTGAATTTTCAATTCAATCGAATTGGCAACCTGCCTGATTGCAGCGGCTGGCACTTCGCCGACAACAGTCAACCAGTAATCGCCATGTCGCTTGCCGACAATATTCATCGCACCTTGCTGCATTGAACCTTCAGTACGACTTTGCGAAGCGGGCTCGATAAATACCGAGATTGCAGCCAAACCATCAGAGTACACAATTTGCGATACTTCGCGCTGAGTGGACGACGCATTTTCTGCTGTCGCGCTTGCTGGCGTATCAGTTATCAGGCGCTTCATTTCACGCACCTTCTTGAAACCCGCTGGCATCGCCTTGACTGACCAAGCAGAGAGATTCGCCTCGCTCATGACTGCGTTTTCTACCCGCCACCCTTGCGTATTCTTGACGCTGGGCTTTACACGACTGGCATCGATATGGCCAATGACCAATTGCGTAAAAGCGATTTGCTCGACAACGGAACTTTTTTCATTCAGCGTTTGTGCTTTCAACAAAAGGCCGGTTGATTTCTCCGCCCACAATTTGTAACCGTAACGCAGTTTGTCTTTCGGCTCCAGAATGATGGCTTGGCAATCGAAGCCGGCAACACGACCGGTCTCGCCCATCTTCAAATTGTAATGCTCCGCCAGTTCAGTCGGATTGGCACCCAGAATCGCCGGAAACACATCCTGTGTGACACGCTTTTCTATGCGTATCGATTTGCTTTCAGGGACGTAGCAGACAATCTCTTCATTGTTGCGTATGTATTCACGCGGTTTGCCGTCGAGAATTTCTAGTTTCTCGACCTCATTCTTGCCATTCAGAATATGCGTAATGCGCGAAGTGCGAACCTGACTTCCTTGTTGATAAACAAAGGTGCCAGAGTAATTCAGCTTCTGCGCCGAAGACTGGATTTTTTTCAACCAGACTTGTGTATCGTGTTGAGCCGTTGATGGCTCAACACTTTCTGCACGAGCAGCTACATTTGCAGAATACACAAGGACGCTGGAGAAAAGAAAGACGAACTTTAAAATTCCGAAGGTCTGCCGCATGTCAATTATTTGTCAGAGTCAACAGCAAACGTCGCTGAACGTGCATATTGTGCCGTGCTGTAGACTGAAGGTGAAAAGCGCTGATGCGCCAACAGATATTCATCAATGCGAGGATCGCGCAAGACATCGCCGTCCTGACTGGAAACCGTCACTTTTTCGGGTTCAGCAGAAGCCAGCACGATAGGTGCAGGGTTAGATGCGATCACAGGTGCATTTTGGGTTGTCATCATCTGCGGCAATGTCAGGAACGCAGCAACCGCGACCGCTGCGGCCGCCATACCCGGCATGGCAAAACGCTTGAACGTATCATGCTTGGTAACCTGTACGCGCTGCGCTGCTGCCACCATAATAGTCGGCTCAGCATCCAGACTGGCAAATATACGGGAGGTCAAACCAGTATTTACTTGCGTATTCAAATCGTCCGAACGCAAAGCGTCACCGATTTGATGATAAAGATTCCATGCATCACGTCCTTCTTGCTGACGTAAGGCTGCCAAGGTGACATCGAAATGCCCATCGGGCAATTCGTTGTCAGCAAAAGCGGAAATCTGTTCACGCGTCATATTCGTCGTATTCATCACTACCTCGTAAAAATTAAGGCCTACCCCTATATTTGCAGCAAAAAGTGCTTCTTTATTTATTTTTCACCAACGTTTATCGAGTGCCGTATCCAATAGCGGCCTTAATTTTTCTGAGATCGCCTCGCGCGCCCTGAATATCCGGCTACGCACGGTACCGATAGGGCAACCCATCGACTCAGCAATCTCGTCGTAACTCAATCCTTCGATCTCACGCAATGTAATTGCCATACGCAACTCTTCCGGCAACTCATCCATCGCCACATTCAAAGTCTGCGCGATTTGCTTGGTCGCCAATAACGATTCTGGCGTGTTGATATCTCTTAGGCGCTCTCCGTCGTCAAAAGTTTCTGCTTCTTCGACATCTGCTTCTGTTGATGTCGGTGCACGACGGCCTTGTGTCACCAGATAATTTTTTGCGGTGTTGATTCCGATGCGATAAAGCCAAGTGTAAAACGCCGAATCGCCGCGAAATTGCGGCAATGCACGATACGCCTTGATGAACGCTTCCTGCACCACGTCTTCGGCCTCAGCCTGGTCGCGGACAAGCCGCGACACCAGTCGCATCAATTTCCGTTGGTATTTGATCACTAACAGCTCGAAAGCTTTTTTGTCGCCACGTTGTACACGTTCGACAAGTAGCTGATCAATTTCGCGTTCTGTCGTCAATCCCGATTCCCTTGTTATTCTGCAACACGCACGCGGTTCGCACTATTGACTGAGCGAAACATGATTGGTTCAAAAGTTCCAGAATTAATTCTTGGCTTAATGCCGAATATCGGACTTAATTGAGTCCACCTGGCGCAATACGATCCAACGACAAGCCACCAGCAAAGCTCTGAAGCTGTCTGCGGAAACAGCATCCGGCAAAATCTTCAGAACCGCAGTTTGCTGCCGCTCATTCTGCAAATGTAAGAGTAGCAAACTTGGCCAAATTGTCGATACCGGCAACAAACGTACAAGCTCACCATCCGCTGTTGCATCGACAAATCCATGTTGATTTCTTTTCTCAGTACTCAACCGAATCTGGCCTGATCCCGAGATATGAATTACATATGTCGTTCTGCGCAAGACTGCCCGAGAAAACACAACGATCGCCACTATAGTGCATATCACTGCAACAACAATGCTTGCAAGAAGCGGTAAATTGCCAACAATGCCCGTCGCGACAATGCCGGCAACTCCCAACAAAATCACACTCATCCCGCCAACCAGAGATAGTAATATTCTGGATGGTTTAATCACGGCAGAGACCGCGATAGACATTGGGGAGTGAAGTAAAAAATCCGGTCAACCTGTGAAGGTGACCGGATTCTTATCAGGCTTTACCAAAAACCAGGGTACCGTTTGTACCGCCAAAACCGAAGTTATTCTTCATGGCGTACTGAATCGGCATCTCGCGTGCCGTATTGGCACAGTAATCAAGATCGCATTCGGGATCCTGATTAAAGATATTGATAGTCGGCGGCGAAATTTGATGATGTAAAGCCAGAACGGTAAACACCGACTCCAGACCACCCGCACCGCCAAGCAAATGACCGGTCATCGACTTGGTCGAGTTCACAGTCAACTTTTTCGCATGCGCTCCAAATGCGGCTTTCACTGCATCTGTTTCGTTTTTATCGCCTAGCGGTGTCGAAGTGCCATGCGCATTCAGGTATTGCACTTGATCGGCGGAGATTTCTGCGCTCTTCAAGGCGTTGACCATACTGCGGCGAGGACCATCCATATTTGGAGCGGTGATGTGGTAAGCGTCGCCACTCATACCGAAACCAAGCAACTCTGCATAGATTTTCGCACCACGTGCCTTGGCATGTTCATACTCTTCCAGCACCATGACGCCGGCACCTTCACCAAGTACAAAACCATCGCGATCCTTATCCCACGGACGAGAAGCCGTTGCCGGATCATCATTACGCGAAGACAAAGCACGCGCCGAGGCGAAACCGCCCAAGCCCAATGGCGAAACAGTCGATTCCGCACCGCCTGCAATCATCACGTCCGCATCACCGTATTCAATCATGCGGCCGGCAGCGCCGATCGAATGCAAACCGGTAGTACATGCAGTCACGATTGCCAGATTCGGACCTTTCAGACCATAAATGATCGAAAGATGACCGGAAATCATGTTGATGATCGAAGCTGGCACAAAGAACGGGCTGATGCGGCGCGGGCCGCGATTCACCAGTTCAGCATGCGTGTTTTCGATCAGCGGCAAACCACCGATACCGGAGCCGACGATCACACCGATACGCTCGGCATTTTCTTCGGTGACAACCAGTCCACTATCCTGCCAGGCTTGCATGCCCGCTGCCACGCCGTAATGGATAAAGGTATCCATGTGACGCGCTTCTTTACCGGGAATGTAATCCTCGATATTGAAGTTTTTTACTTCTCCAGCAAAGTGCGTGCTGAAGGGGGTCGCATCAAACTTGGTAATGGTTGCTATGCCGGATTGACCAGCAAGAATGGCATTCCATGCATCAGCAACAGTGTTACCAACGGGAGAAACACAACCAAGACCAGTGACGACGACACGACGGTTACTAGAGCGGCTCAAGCAATTCTCCTGGAGTCGTTCAACAAAACTTAGGCTGCTTTGACGTGTGCCTTGGCGTAGTCAATCGCCTGTTGCACAGTAGTGATTTTCTCAGCTTGTTCGTCAGGGATTTCCATTTCGAATTCGTCTTCGAGCGCCATCACGAGTTCAACGGTGTCCAGCGAATCAGCGCCCAGATCGTCAACAAACGACGATTCGATTTTGATGTCTGCTTCGGCGACGCCCAGTTGTTCAGCGACGATTTTCTTAACGCGTTGTTCGATATCCGACATGTTTTAACTCCAATGAGTGGTTACAGAAAGTGCGCGCATTTTAGCAGATTTGCGCACCGAAAATTCACTTTTAGCTTTTGTAGTCAAGAAACTTGAAACTTCCGCTAAAAATACCTATTTACAACTTTAACTCATGTACATACCGCCGTTGACATGTAGGGTGGTTCCCGTAATGTAACTCGCTTGTGGTGATGCGAGAAAGCTGACCGCTGAAGCGATGTCTTCCGGCACACCCAAACGGCCCAATGGAACCTGTTGCAGCAAGGCAGTAATTTGTTGCTCGCTCAGCGTTTTGGTCATATCGGTATCGATAAAACCAGGCGCCACACAATTAACAGTAATGTTGCGACTACCAATTTCGCGGGCCAGCGCGCGACTCATGCCAGCCACGCCTGCCTTGGCAGCAGCATAATTCATTTGCCCGGCATTACCGGCAGAACCCACAACCGAAGTAATATTAATGATGCGGCCGTGTTTAGCCTTCATCATGCCGCGCAAAACAGCGCGCGATAAACGGCCTACTGATGTCAGATTGGTGGCGATCACGCTATCCCATTCCTCATCCTTCATGCGCATGGCCAATTGATCTTGCGTAATGCCTGCATTGTTGACGAGGATGGTGACAGCGATACCGAATTCCTTTTGGATTTCATCTATCAAGGCTACCGAACGCGCTGCGTCATTGACGTCCAGCACTACACCCTTACCACTTTCAGCCAGATATTCCGAAATCGCTGCAGCGCCAGCTTCCGACGTTGCGGTACCGATTACTTTAGCGCCCTGCTTTGCCAATGAAACTGCAATTGCACGTCCGATACCGCGCGATGCGCCGGTTACCAGGGCCACTTGGCCCGTCAAATCAACTGTAGTCATTATTTCAAAAGCTCCAAGACAGCGTCCAGCGACGCTTGATCGACAATCGCGTGACCCGTGAGTTCGCCATCGATACGTTTAGTCAAACCGGCCAGTACTTTGCCAGGACCGCATTCAACCACATCCGTCACGCCTTCAGCAGCCATTTTTTGTACTGACTCAACCCAACGAACCGGGTTCGCAGCTTGACGCACCAGCGCATCCTTGATGCCATCTACATCGCTGACAATCGCGACATCGACGTTATTGATCAATGGAATTTGCGGCGCACTGAAAGTCACTCCAGCCAAATATTCACGCAGGCGATCTGATGCAGGTTTCAAAAGAGAAGAATGGAAAGGTGCAGAGACGGCAAGCACTAATGCGCGCTTCGCACCTTTGGCTTTTGCAATCTCGCAAGCGCGTTCAATCGCTGCTTTGTGTCCGGCAATCACGACTTGTGCCGGCGCGTTGAAGTTAACTGCTTCGACCACATCGCCTTGCGCTGCTTCTGCACATACTGCAAGCACGTCGGCATCCGACAAACCAAGTATCGCGGCCATGCCGCCTTGACCGACTGGAACTGCTTCCTGCATTGCCTTGGCGCGGAAACGCACCAATGGAACAGCGTCCTTGAATGGAATAACCCCGGCAGCTACCAGCGCCGAATATTCGCCCAAACTATGACCCGCGACCAGCGTCGGTGTTTTACCGCCAGCGGCAATCCATGCACGATACATTGCCACTGCCGCTGTCAGCATCACGGGCTGGGTGTTGGTGGTCAGATCGAGTTCTTCTTTAGGGCCATCTGCAATCAGCTTGGCCAGATCGAACTGCAAAGCGTCGGATGCTTCTGCCAGCGTTTGTTGCACCACCGCGTTATCGGCAAAGCCGTTCAACATACCGATCGCTTGTGAACCTTGTCCCGGAAAAACGAATGCGAATTTGCTCATATTATTTTTTAGTTTGAATGATCAACAGATTGACGCGAAGACAGAATTATTACATGCGTGCCAGCACAGCACCCCAAGTAAAGCCACCGCCCACGCCCTCCATCATGACGTTTTGACCCGGCTTGATGCGACCATCGCGCACGCCAACGTCCAGCGCCAGTGGAATCGATGCAGCAGATGTATTGCCATGCTGATCAACCGTCACAATCATTTTATCCATGCTGAGGCCCAGTTTTTTCGCGGTCCCTTGCATGATGCGAATATTCGCTTGGTGCGGGACGATCCAGTCAACTTCGGATGCATCCATATTTGCAAGTTGCAAAGCTTCATTAGCGACTTTGTCCAGCAAGCCGATAGCCAATTTGAACACAGCCTGACCATCCATATACATGAAGGCACTGCCTTCCAGCACGCCATTGCTGATTCTGCCAGGCCCGCAAAGAATATCGCCATAGCTGCCGTCTGCATGCAGCGCAGTCGCCAGGATGCCTGGCTCTTCGGACGCCGTCATCACGACCGCACCGGAACCGTCGCCGAACAGCACGCAAGTCGTTCTATCCTTGAAATCAATGATGCGCGAAAACACTTCAGCGCCAATCACCAAAACATTTTTGTGCGAACCCGACTTGATAAATTTATCCGCTGTTGCGAGGGCATATACAAAGCCGCTGCACACTGCCTGTACATCGACGGCGGCGCATCCATTTGTGATACCCAATTTGCGTTGCACTACGCATGCAGTACTTGGGAAACCACCGAAAAAATCAGGAGTCGAAGTCGCCAAAATGATCAGGTCGATATCGTTAGCCGCCACTTGCGCCATATCCAGCGCACGTTTTGCAGACTCAACCGCCAGATCGCTAGACTGCATATTCGTGTCCGCGTAATGACGTACAGAAATGCCGCTGCGAGAAACAATCCATTCATCAGATGTTTCGATACCATCAAGAGCAAGCCGCTCTATTAAATCCTGATTCGTCACGCGGTTAGGCGGCAAAAAGCTGCCCGTACCGATAATTTTGCTATAGAGAGTCATGCGGTTTTCTGTTCTATTGTTTCTGTTGCAGTAACTGGATTTTCGGAGAGCGGCGTCAATGCCGATTGCGGCATCAGATCAGCGATTTTTGTCGAGATACGCGCCAACACATCATATTTGGCTGCATCAAAAGCGCGTTTGATCGCCCATTGATAACCGTATGCATCCGCTCCGCCATGGCTTTTAAATACCAAACCGCGTAGTCCCAGCAGGCTGCCGCCATTGTAGCGGGAAGGATTCAAACGTTGTGAAATTGCTTTCAATGCAGGACGTGCAATCAGTGCACCCAGCATCGTCAGTGGAGTCCGCTTGAATTCGGTCGTCAACACGCTTTTCACAAAACGCCCCAGACCTTCCGACGCCTTCAAAGTCACGTTACCGACAAAGCCATCACAGACGACGATGTCCGTTGTGCCTTTAAAGATATCGTTACCTTCGACATTCCCGTAGAAATTCAAGGTGCCACGTTCATGATCCGCGCGCAGCAATACAGCCGTCTGCTTGACGATGTCATTACCCTTGATATCTTCTTCGCCGACGTTCAACAAACCAACCGTTGGTTTCGGCTTGCCTTCCATCGCGGATACTAACGCAGAACCCATCAACGCAAATTGATGCAAATGCTGCGGCTCGCAATCGACATTGGCGCCGAGATCGAGCATATAGGTAGGACCGTCTTTTTGATTGGGGAGAATGCTGCAGATCGCAGGCCTGTCAACACCAGGAATCGTCTTGAGCACGTAACGAGAAATCGCCATCAGCGCGCCCGTATTGCCAGCTGACACGCAAGCGTCGGCCTGCCCTTGCTTGACGAGATTGATTGCCACGCGCATAGAAGAGTCCTTCTTGCGGCGCAATGCAACTTCCAGCGAATCATCCATCGTTACAACTTCAGTCGCGTTAACGACCGACAGACGCGGATGCTCGCTTGCCTTGTGTTTTTTTAGTTCGGCCAAAAGCTGATCTTCCAGCCCGACTAAAATCAGCTCGGCGTCTGGCTCGCTTTCGACAAACGAAATGGCGGCGGGAATAGTAACTGCCGGGCCGTGATCGCCACCCATGCAGTCTATGGATATTTTTATTGTCATTGGTTTGACTCGTGCCTCACTCTAGCCACAATTATGGGCCAAACTTGGCTTGATTCAAAATGACGCACTGTGCTGTCTTGGCACATGAAAAAACGGCGCAAAGTTTACACTCATCGCGCCGCTTTCTTCGCCTGAACGACAAACAAATTATTCGTCGTTTTTGGTTTTCAGTACTTTACGACCACGGTAAAAGCCGTTTGGGCTGATGTGGTGACGCAGATGCGTTTCACCCGTGGTTTGCTCAACGCTCAGTTGCGGAGCAACCAGGAAGTCGTGCGAACGATGCATACCGCGTTTCGACGGTGTCTTTTTATTTTGCTGAACAGCCATGATAACTCCTAAACCTTAAGTTCTAAAATTCTAACACATTCGGTTTGCAAACTCACCGCAAACCGACAATCTTTACTACACAATTACGAACCGCCCGCTCTTACTATAGCGACCGCAAAAATCTACTGCTTCAAGTCTTTAAGCACAGCGAAAGGCGATGCTTTCTTTGTACCCATTAAATCATTCAGTGCTGCATTATCCGGACAGACATCATGCTTGGGAGCCAGCGGTATCGCCAGCAAAGCCTCATCTTCAATCAGCTCCATGATATTCATTGTCTTCGAGGCGACGATGACGTCAACCGTGTCATCTGCCAGCAAAGCGTCGATTCCATCTGCACGCTCATCGGTTTTGGCGAGAATCAATATAGACTCTGACTCAACCGCAAACTTCAGTGGCGTCATGCAGCGCTGGCACATCAACTCAATCGTGCCTGAAACAGACAGAATCAATTGCGGATGATTCAGTGAGTCTGCGCCACCCTGCAAACTCCAACGCAAGGATGCCGATTTATTCACGGACTCGGCAGAAAGTCTTGCCATATCGGCGATAGAAACATCGCCTTCGCGTCGCTCTTTAAGCCGACTGAACTCGAAGGCATCGATTACAAAAGCGCTCATAGGCTTAGCTGAACCCGGAAAACCTGCGATAATAACAGGCTTTTCCTTTATTCGTCAAAGTCTTAGAGCACTTTTATTGAGCGGTCATTCAAATAAACATCAAATAATGCCTTCTCCATCTCTTCAACGTCGTCTGATACTCGCTTCCAGCTCAATTTATCGCAAAGAGTTGCTATCCCGTCTACATCTTCCGTTCGACGTAATGGTGCCGGATATAGACGAAACACCTCTTTCCAATGAATCACCGGATGCAACCGCGTTACGGTTAGCACAAGAAAAAGCCACTGTTGTCGGCTTGAGAAACCCAAACTCGCTGGTAATTGGCTCCGATCAAGTCGCGACGCTAGATGGCGAACAAATTGGCAAGCCCGGCACACATGAAAACGCACTCAAGCAATTGCAGAAAATGCGTGGCCGCAAAGTGGTATTTCATACAGCCTTATGCCTGTTCGACTCACATGACCATATAGCCTCGCCGCAAATCCAGCTGGAAAACGTCCAGACTTTTGTGACCTTCCGGGATTTATCGGATCACGAACTCGATACTTATCTACGTATAGAACAACCATACGATTGCGCTGGCAGCGCAAAAAACGAAGGTCTTGGAATCGCCATCATCGAAAAAATTGAAAGCAGCGACCCGACTGCTTTAACCGGCTTGCCCCTGATTACGCTGACAAGCATGTTAAGACGAGCTGGCATTAATTTTTTTGGCGTTTAATCCTAATTAATACGACTCACTTTTCAGCTACACGCTCACACTCCCTTATTTATTCTGCATATGGCCGGCATCCTTTACCTTATCCCCAACACCCTGGGTCCGACAGAAGTTGAAAACGTCGATGCACTCGCGCATATCATTCCTGCGGACGTGCAGTTACTGACCGCCAGGCTCGATTACTTCATTGCAGAAAATGCCAAGACCACACGCGCTTTTCTTAAATTGGTAGGCATACGTAATCCACTGACAAAGCCGATACAAGAAATACAGATCGCGGAACTGAACGTCAACACTGACGCAAAGAATTTACCTGCATTGCTGGAGCCAATATTAGCCGGGCAAGATGCGGGATTAATTTCTGAAGCGGGTGTACCGGCAGTTGCAGATCCAGGTGCAAATCTTGTGCGCCTGGCACATGCGCAAGGTATTCAAGTCAAACCTTTGGTTGGTCCTTCTTCTTTATTGCTTGCAGTAATGGCGAGCGGTCTGAGTGGACAGAATTTTGCATTCAACGGCTATTTGCCTATTGATTCTGCAGCACGTATCAAGCGCATCAAGCAACTGGAAGAACGTTCACGCACAGAAAAGCAAACGCAGTTTTTTATCGAAACGCCCTATCGCAATGCCGGCATGCTGGAAACACTGGCAGCCAATTGCAATGGCAACACCTTGATCAGCATCGCAACCGATCTGACTCTGCCGTCGGAGCAGATTCAAACTAAAACCGCTGCAAAATGGAAAGCCGAATGTGCATCTGGCAAAGCTCCGGATTTCCACAAAAAACCGACTGTGTTTTTATTGCTCGCAGAGTAAATAAAGAAATGAATACGTAAACGCAAAACGGCGGTGTTTCACCGCCGTTTTGCCTGCTTCCGTAGGAAGCATGAGGAGAGGTCAAAGGACCTACAGTTTTTTACTAAGACACGCTACCAAAATGCGAGCGGTTACAACTTAGCAGTTGCAGACGTTGTTGCATTCACACCTTCAGATGTCGGTAACGCTTAATCACTATAGTCGAGCGACATGAAATTACAAGCCGATTTTCGCGTAAGAGAAAAATTTTTCTCTTTTCAATAAAGAAAATTATTTAAGACTGGGCGTCATTTCCAGAGCAAAAGTCTTGACTGCTGATGCGCCCGCTGCAGCACCAAATTTCCTTAACACACGATCCGACAAACCTTCGCGTTGTGTGTAATCTACGATGTTAGTCGACTTGAACTCTTCACGTGCCACGCTTTCTACTGTACCGAAGCCATCAGCCAAACCAAGTTCGACCGATTTTGCACCACTCCAGAAAAGGCCGGAGAAAGTTTCTGGCGTTTCCTTCAAACGCTTGCCGCGACCTTTGCGCACAACATCAATAAATTGCTGATGGATTTCATCCAGCATCCCTTGCGCGTAAAGTTTTTGCTTTTCGCTTTGCGGGCTGAATGGATCCATAAAGCCTTTGTTTTCACCCGCTGTCAGCAGACGGCGTTCAACACCTAATTTTTCCATCGCGTCGGTGAAACCGAAGCTATCCATCAACACGCCGATCGAACCAACGATACTTGCTTTGTTAACGTAAATGCGATCAGCAGCAACAGCGATGTAATAACCGCCGGACGCACAAATTTCATTCACCACTACGTACAGAGGTTTTTTCGGATATTGTTTGCGCAAGCGAGTAATTTCATCATTGATGATGCCGGCTTGCACCGGGCTGCCACCAGGGCTATTGATCTGCAAAATGAGTCCGACAGAGCCAGGATCTTCATACGCTTTAGTCAACGCAGAAATGACGGTTTCTGCATCGCCGGCCCCCTTGGCTTCGATGGTGCCATCGATCTTGATCAGCGCAGTATGCGGGCCGACATTTTCCATCTCGCTCACGCTAGGACCGAAGCTGGTCCACAATGCGAATACGATCAGGGACAAGGTAGCAAACTTAAAGAAAATTCCCCAGCGACGGCGTGCACGCTGCTCCTTGATAGTCGCAAAAGCCAGCTTTTCCAATACTTCGCGTTCCCAACCTTCCTTTTTCGGCGTGACGGCACTTGGCGCGGCAGGCCGCTGCCAGGACGGGGATTGATTTTCTTGATCGTTCTCGTTGCTCATATTTGTGTCATCACTAGTTTTTTCGTCGCTGCTTATGCACGCGCCGGTCTAACATATTCATCTGGCTGCCAGAATACCTGATTATCTTTTTCCGTGATTTCAATTCGTCGCAAACTGCGCCCACGGCAAGGACCGCCTTCGCAACGACCTGTTTCCGGCGCATACACTGCGCCGTGCGTGGCGCAAATCAGGTACAAGCCGCTAGACTCAAAAAAATCGCCTTCATTCCAATCAAGTTCCATCGGTACATGCGCGCAACGATTTAAATAACCTCGCACTAGACCACTGAACCTGACGACAAAACCGGTTGCCTCTTCACCACCTGCAGTGACAGGAAAACGCACGCCCTTACCGCGCTCCTCAAGTGCACTCGCATCACAAATGGGAATCAGCTCGGCAGTCAATTTCTTTATCCGTTTGCATCCAGCCACACATGCAACTCGGAAACAGAATTGGCCGCATAAAGCGGACTTAACGCCTGCAATTCTGCTGGCGTATGTGCCCCGTAATGTACGGCGACGCTTGAAGCACCGGCATTTTGCGCCAGCAATAAGTCATGCGTGGTGTCGCCTATCATGACGGTACGTTTCATGTCTTGTCCCAATTCGCGTGTCAGTTCCTGCAACATCGCAGGATGCGGCTTGGAAAATGTCTCGTCGGCACAGCGCGTAGCATCAAACAGTGACAACAATTTGGATGCATCCAGCGCGCGATTCAAGCCAACACGACTTTTACCGGTTGCCACGGCCAGGAAATAACCTTGCTGCGACAAATCATTCAGCATCTCACGCACGCCATCAAACAGAACCAGACCGCCGTCCTGATTTAAATAGTGATAGCGATAGCGCTCGACCATGCGCGGATAATATTTTGGATCGATACCCGGCAACGCCACTTCCATCGCATTCTGCAGACTCAAGCCAATGACATGCGACGCGGCCTTCTGATCAGGGATCGGCAAACCAAGATCCTTGGCCGCTGCTTGTATACAGTTGACGATCACCGCGGTGCTGTCCATCAGGGTGCCGTCCCAATCGAAAACGATAAGATCAAATTGCTTTCTTGCCATGTAGTCTGACAGCGCACGCTGCCAGCTCCTTTTCCAGATATCAATGAGCCTTTAACAGGCTAGCGATTATTTAATTAATTAGTTCGATGTCTTTTTCAAACTCTTGAGGAAGCGTTCGCATTCTGGCGGCAAAGGCGCGTTCAGTGTCACCGGTTTCCCGCTCTCAGGATGAATGAAGGTAATTTGGTGTGCGTGCAGGAACATGCGCTTTAACGCGACACGCTCGCCATCGGCTTTTTGCAAATCGCGATTCAATGCGAAATCGCCATACTTGTCATCGCCCGCAATCGCAAAACCGCTAGAAGCAAGATGCACGCGTATCTGATGCGTACGACCGGTTTTCAATTCCGCTTCCAGCAAGGCGAATTCGCCGTAACGTTGGATTAGATTGAAAATCGTGTGCGACTCCATGCCATCGGCTTGAACGCGAACACGACGTTCGCCATCAGCCGTCGAATATTTATGCAACGGCAATTTAATATGTTGACGAGTGTTCTTCCAATCGCCATGCACCAATACTAAATAACGCTTGTCGGGTTCACCACCACGAATCTGTTCGTGCAAGTTTGTCAACGCCGAACGCTTCTTGGCTAAAACCAGAACACCGGATGTATCCCGATCAAGCCGGTGCACCAACTCAAGAAATTTCGCATCCGGGCGAGCCGCACGCAACTGTTCAATCACGCCATAACTGACGCCTGAACCGCCGTGCACGGCAACGCCAGCCGGCTTGTCGATAACCAATAAGTGATTATCTTCCAGCAATATCTTGAATTCTGCTCCTGGCGCGGTGGACGGTGCTTTTTCGGCAATCCGGATCGGCGGGATGCGAATAATATCGCCTTCGGCCAAACGATAGGTTTGATCAATGCGCCCTTTATTGACACGCACTTCTCCCGAACGTAATACACGGTAGATGTGACTTTTCGGCACGCCTTTGCAAATGCGTAGCAAATAGTTATCTATGCGCTGACCGGCTTCTTCTTCGGAAATGGTGACAAGCTGAACTTGCACCGGAACTTGGGATTGGACCTGTGACGAGTGGGTGGGTGATGGCATTTCAGCCTGTTTCCCTGAAAATCTCGCTAAGTCCTTCATTTTGAATATATAATCGTTTCGCAATGGTCAAAAACCATTGCTGGTGTAAGAATAAAAAACACATTCTACACAGGGGCGTCTCCATCGGCCTCGCCAATTTGCAAATTCGATGGAAAAGATGTGTATGCACCGCCCCTGTGCGAGTCAAGGTTGCACCGTTGTTGTAATCGGATAACGCGCAAGGGTGTTGGTCAAGAATGTTTGGATCGTTAGGATAAAGTCCGGCAAGCTCGCCGTTTTAACAGTGAGCTTGCTGGTTGATGTAGTTAAACTGTTTGCCGACTTTGCCTATGTTTTATATGGCTCAACCACAGTGTTCACCACTTGCGACTTTCGTTGCGCTCGATTTATTCGACGCGCACGATGTGGAACTAGTGAGCGCTCGGCACCCGTTTTCCTGCATTCGCGCCCCGTTGTGAATACAGCGCGTCTGCGCTAAGTATCACACACCAAGGCAATTCCCTCCCCAAGCACTCCTGCCCCGCGTACATCCCTGTACTGTTGCTATAGATGGCGCATATTGCCTTCAATGCAAGATAGAAACGCTCAGTGAGCCGCAATTCGCTGCGATTTTCCCCGATAGCCACGCTATCGCCGCTAATCGCTTCACGCCGGCTAGCAAGCAGCAATTTACTCTTGCATGTGATGTCACTATGTAAAGCTACGGCATTAAAACGGCCTTCGGGTCACGGAGCACTTACATGAAACGCATGTTATTTAATGCAACGCAGCAAGAAGAATTGCGCGTTGCGATTGTCGATGGACAAAAACTCATCGACATCGATATCGAAACAACCGGACGCGAGCAGCGCAAGTCCAATATCTACAAGGGTGTTATCACCCGCATCGAACCCTCGCTCGAAGCCTGCTTCGTCAGCTACGGTGAAGATCGCCACGGTTTCCTCCCGTTTAAAGAAGTCGCACGCACCTACTTCAAGGAAGGCGTAGATGTTCGCAGCGCGTCCATCAAGGATGCATTGCGCGAAGGCCAGGAAATCATGGTCCAGGTCGAGAAGGAAGAGCGCGGCAACAAAGGCGCGGCACTGACTTCATTCGTTTCGCTGGCTGGCCGTTACCTGGTCTTGATGCCTAACAACCCTCGCGGCGGCGGCGTATCGCGTCGCGTCGAAGGTGAAGATCGCCAGGAACTGCGCGAAACGATGGACAAACTGGATTTGCCACAAGGCATGTCCGTCATTGCACGTACCGCCGGTATCGGCCGCAACGTCGATGAATTGCAATGGGATTTGAATTATCTAATGCAACTCTGGCGCGCGATTGAAGGCGCAGGCCAAACCAGTGCTGGCGCTTTCCTGATTTATCAGGAATCGTCGCTGGTTATCCGCGCTATCCGCGATTACTTCCAACCGGACATCGGCGAGATCCTGATCGACACGGACGACATCTACGAACAAGCTCAGCAGTTCATGAGCCACGTGATGCCGGACATGGTTCATCGCGTCAAACGTTATAACGACGACGTACCGCTGTTCTCGCGTTTCCAGATCGAACATCAGATCGAAACCGCGTACTCCCGCACCGTACCGTTGCCATCCGGCGGCGCCATCGTTATCGATCACACCGAAGCATTGGTTTCCGTCGACGTCAACTCGGCGCGCGCCACTCGCGGTAGCGACATCGAAACCACTGCATTCCATACCAACTGTGAAGCCGCTGAAGAAGTAGCCCGTCAATTGCGCTTGCGCGATTTGGGCGGCCTGATCGTCATCGATTTCATCGACATGGAGAATTCGAAAAATCAGCGCGAAGTCGAAACACGCCTTAAAGACGCGCTGCATTACGATCGCGCTCGCGTGCAGATGGGCAAGATTTCACGCTTCGGCTTGATGGAATTATCGCGTCAGCGCCTGCGTCCGTCACTGTCCGAAGGGAGCCATGTAACCTGCCCGCGTTGCAATGGCACCGGCCACATCCGCGATACCGAATCGTCCGCATTGCAAGTCCTGCGTATCATCCAGGAAGAAGCGATGAAGGAAAATTCGGCATCCATTCACGTGCAAGCACCAGTCGATGTTGCTGCTTTCCTGCTGAACGAAAAACGCGGCGAAATTCTGAAGATAGAAACGCGTCATCGCGTCTCCATCATCCTGATCCCGAACAAGCATCTGGAAACACCGCATTACAAACTGGAGCGCATCAAGCACGACGACCCACGTCTGGAAGAAATACAAGCCAGCTACGCGATGACCGAACAAGCGGACACCGATATCAGCTATGCCAAGCGTCAGAAGGAAGACATCAAACCACGTCAGGAAGCCATGGTCAAAGGCATTACGCCTGATCAACCAGCGCCTATCGTCGAACGCAAAGTTGTCGAAGCTGTAAAAGCAGCGCCTGCTGAAAAAGGCTTCTTCCAAAAACTGATGGCTTTCTTCGGTGCTGAACCGGAACAGGCAAAGACAGCAGCAACTCCTGCTACACCTGAAGAAAAGAATTCACGTAACCGCGAACGCGGTGAACGTAATTCCAACGGTCGCAATCAACGCAATCGCAGTCGTGGCGGCCGTGGTGGTCGTGATCGTGCCGAAGGTGAAGAAGTTGCCGCCAAGGCGGCACCAGCAGCGATAGAAACACAAACTACACGCCCACCCCGCCCACCTCGTGAACCACGCGAGCCGCGTGAACCACGTGAGGGTAGTGAAACTCGCAACGAAGGTCGTCGCGAACGCACACCGCGTCCCCCACGTGAAGATCGCAAGGAAGTTATTGCAGAAGACCCTGCATTGCTGCAAGGCGCTTCAGTTGCAAGTGCTGCGCCAAACAAAGCCGCTCCGACAACGACGGAAACGAATGGCAACACTGCAGTTGTACTGGACGCCAACGGCATTCCTGTTGAAACTGTTGAAGGCGACGAACAACCGCGTCGTCGTCGTCGTCGTGGCGGCCGTAACCGCAATCGTCGCGATCGTGACAATACTGAAGCCGGTACTGAAAACGAAAACAACGAAGATGGCGTAATCGCACTGCAAGAACAAACCTTGCAAGACGAAGCGGCACAAACACCAAACACTGCACATATCACCGCAGCGGAAGTGGCAGCTACCATCGTCAATGCGCCCAAGCATGAAACATTTGTGCGTGTAGCTGAAATCAGTGAAACAGTCGAAGCACCGGTCAGCGCTTTGAGCTCTGCAATTGCTGCGCCAGTCGCGCCGCAAGAAGTAGCGCGTCAGGCTGAGTCTAGCCCGGTTGTTGCACCTGCTGCGGACCCAGAAGTTGTAGCCCCAGCCGTTGCTGTCACTGCTCCTATCCCGGCTCCTGAACCAGTGATTGTTGCAGCACCTGTCGTTGATGCAACTCCGGTTGTCGAAACGCCAGTTGTTCAAGCGGCTCCGGTTGCACCTGCTCCTCAGCCAGCGCCTGTCGTTGCTGCAGTGCCAGTTGCAGTCGCTCCTGCAACACCAGCACCAGCAGCGCCAAACAAAGTCGAAGACTTGAGCGAAGTACTGCGTAATGCTGGTTTGCAGCTTGCCGCTACCAATCCTGAAAAACTGCGTGCTGCGCAGGCAGAAGCCGCCAGTTATGTAGCGCCGGTGCGCGTGCCACGTGAACGCAAGCCATTGCCTCCGCAATCATCTGAGCCTTTGGTTCAGATGGAAACGAAGCGCTAAGACTTGTTCATCCTGCCAACGCAGGATGAACAGTCGCAAAAAAGGGAGCCTAGGCTCCCTTTTTTTTTCCGGGTTTCACACGTTTCGTAATGCTGATGCCATTCTTGAAAACCTGGCCCAAGTAAGATATTAAACAAGAACTTATGCTGCGATACGCTCCTGTGTAATCGCATCAATTTGTTGCAGACGTTTGATGGTATCTGCACATGCGTGCGCAGCTTCTTTTCCCTTGACCAAAAAGTGATCGTAGAAAAAGCCTTGATGCTCATCGTGCGAATGGAAATGATGTGGCGTCAGCACAGCGGAAATAACAGGCACTTCAGTTTCCAGTTGAACCTGCATCAAGCCGCTGATGACAGCCTGGGAAACGAATTCGTGACGATAAACACCGCCATCAACCACCAGACCCGTGCCGACTACAGCCGCATAACGGCCGCTCTTGGCGAGCAATTTTGCATGCAGTGGAATTTCGAATGCGCCTGCAACTTCAAAGAAGTCGATCACATCTTCTGAGTAACCGCGCGTAGCCATTTCTGCCACGAATCCGATACGGCATTGATCAACGATTTCCTTGTGCCAGCTGGCTTGAATAAAAGCGATACGACGTGTTGCGGATTTTGTTTTGATATCGATAGCGTGTTGCATATAAAGCTCCTGTGTACAAATGAAAGTACAGGGCAATTTGAATATCAAGCGGGAATGGCAAACGCACATGACCGCAAGGGCCAGTGAGTAATGAATCATCCCGTTCTCTATCATCCGGACTATGACCGTCGGCCTCGGGATCACACCGAGTCTGCTGACCTCGTGAAGCAAGCCGAAGAAATCGACTTGAAGCTTCAACAAGCGCTCGCGGGCTAAACACAAAATAATGAAACTCTGCGTTATTACCGCCGGTGGAGAATTTCACCCCGCCCCGAGAACGTACTGATGAATGTTGTGTTGAAAACTCAGCGCATCACTTCATCAGTGAGACGTGAATTTATCATGATTTAAAAAACGTTGCTGACGACGAACAAGTTTCTACTCTTTGTCGTCCAGCAAATCGCCTAAAGGCAAATCCACGCCTAGCAGCTGTTGCGCAGCCTCGCTCGGCAGCGCCTCTACCGACTTCAGTTTGCGCGTCATCTGACGGCTTCTAGTCTCGGCCTGCTCGATATTCTTGGCCGCACGCTCCAACGTAGCCTTGGTTGCTGCCAACACATCACCGAATTTACCGAACTCGGTTTTGACTGCGCCCAAGACTTGCCAGACTTCTGACGAACGTTTTTCCAACGCCAGTGTGCGAAAGCCCATTTGCAAGCTGTTCAATAATGCCGACAAGGTTGATGGACCGGCGATGCTGACCCTATGCGTGCGTTGCAAATCGTCAGCCAGACCAGGCCTGCGCATTACCTCTGCATACAAGCCCTCGGTCGGCAAGAAAAGGATAGCGAAATCGGTGGTCAATGGCGGCGACAGATATTTTTCGGCGATTTTTTTTGCCTCATTGCGCACTACCGTTTCCAATTCACGTCCGGCTAACAAAACACCATCGGCATCGGCGCGATCTGCAGCTTCCGCCAGACGCTCGTACTGCTCCTTAGGAAATTTCGCATCGATAGGCATCCAGACCGGCGTATTACCATTGTCGGAACCCGGTAGCTTGATCGCGAATTCGACACGGGCTCCGCTGCCAGGTATCGTTTCCACATTCTTTGCATACTGGTCCGGCGTCAGCACTTGCTCCAGTAACATCTCCAGCTGCACTTCGCCCCAGGTCCCGCGCGTTTTGACGTTGGTCAGTACGCGCTTCAAATCACCGACGCCAATTGCCAATTGCTGCATTTCGCCCAGACCTTGATGAACTTTTTCCAGGCGGTCGGACACCAGCTTGAATGATTCACCCAAACGCTGTTCCAGCGTCGCATGCAATTTTTCATCGACAGTCTTGCGCATTTCTTCGAGACGCGCACCGTTATCGGTTTGCAAATCCTTGATCTTGGCTTCCAGCGTGGCCCGTACTTCGGCCATGCGCTGCGCATTGGATTCCGTCAGCGTCGTTAACGTTTGATTCAAGGTATCGCCGAAACGCTTGAGCGCCGTTGCCTGTTCTTCCCTGCCGGTTTGCGCCTGCAAAGTAATCGCCTGCCGCATGGCTTCCAGTTGCTGCGCGTTCGCTTCGTTCAATTTGGCAAGCTGCTGCGCGAACGAATCGATCTGATTGTTTTGCAGTGTCGCGACGTTCGTCAATTGCGCTGCCAGCGCCTGCTGGAACTGCATGAAATTACTGCCGAGTTCCTGACGTGTGGCTTGCGCCGTCGATTGCACCTGTTCGCGCAACTCACGCTCTATGCGCTCGCTGCTCTGTTGCTGATGGCGCTGCAATTCGTTTTGCAAGTTGGTCAGTTGCGGCGTGATATCCACGGCGCGACTGCGCAGCATGGCGACAATCTGCAGCGCAATGATCACGACTGCGACGAGTAGCAGAATAATAAAGTGCAGTTGTGTCATGTCTATCTGGGTCCGGGGCTAGGCTAATCAAATCGGGAATGCAAAATGCTGTGACGCAATGAATCAACCATGCGTATTACGCATCCAGTCAGCAGTTTCAGCGAAAGCTTTTTGCAGATGCTCCTGCAGAGAAGGAACGATGCCGACATCCTGCATCGCCATTTCCATGCAACGCAACCATTGATCACGTTCATCGGTGGCAATCGCGTAAGGCAAGTGGCGTGCGCGCAAGCGTGGATGGCCGAATCGTTCGACAAACAGATTCGGGCCACCAGTCCAGCCGGACAAAAACCAGAACAGCTTGTCGCGTGAACCGTCGAGTGTGGTCGGATGCATCGCACGTATGCCGGCGAAGGCAGGCTCCAGGTCCATCAAATCATAGAAACGGTCAACCAGCGCACGTACGCCGTTTTCGCCATCCAAAAGTTGGTACAGGGTCTGTTGTTGAGTATCTTCAGTAGTCATAGCCAGCATGATAACGCATCAAGGTAAGGGACAAGCGCATCCACCTTGTGCTTTACATCGCAAAAATCCTGCTTCAGTGCCTGGAGATGAGTGCTAAAAGGTCATTGCGTTCAAGAATGACTGTGCACGCACTTGCCATCAACTGCCAGCAGCATTCGCCCGATTTCCATTTTAGCCAATACATGATTCGGAAAGAGCTTATACAACATCGGCAGCAGCGGTTTGCTCAATGAATAGAGAGTGCGATACGAAGACGTCTTGGATTTCACGCGGGGATAGTCATGCATATCCTGCCGTAACACTTCACGCTATTTGCGCTGTGTGCCCGAACGGCATGCGCGCAACGGTCTGCACTCGCGGCAGCCTAAGCAGCAAGTCACGAACCGCATTCATTTCAAAATCCATGCAGTCAGAGCTGACTCAGGCCTCGCGCAGCGTCTGCAATGGCGGCTGATTCAGCACATTGCGCAAGCCGACCCAACCACCGATGAATGCGCACGCTGCGCCGACCGCAAAGCCTGCGATCCACACTACCGGACTGAACTTCCATTCAAAGTCGAATACGAAATGAGCAAGCGACCAGCCCACCGCAGTTGCGCCACTGGCCGCCAACAAACCGGCAAGACCACCGACCAAAGCGAATTCGATCCACTGCGATTGTGACAATTGCTTGCGCGTTGCACCAAGCGCACGCAGCAGCCCTGCTTCGCGCGTGCGCTGATCCTGTGAACTGGCAAGCGCTGCGTAGAGCACCAGCACACCGGATGCAAGCGTGAACATGAACAGGAACTCGACTGCGGTCACAACCTGGTCGATCACGTCCTGAATCTGTTTGACCACGCTACCGATATCAACCACGGTTAGATTTGGATAATCGCGCGTCAGCTGGTTCTCGAACGCAGAGCTATCTGCTGGAAGATGGAAGGACGTGATCCACGACTGCGGCATGTCCCTCATCGCAGCGGGATTAATGATGACGAAGAAGTTGACCTTCATTGATCCCCATTCCAGTTTGCGCAAACTGGTAATCGGCACTTCGACGGTTTCGCCAGCGATTTCGAATTTCAATTGATCGCCTATCTTCAGTCCCAGCGTTTCTGCCAATCCGGCTTCAACCGAGGCTTCCGGCTTGCTGTCATCGAACCAGCGGCCTGCGGTGATTTCATTTGATGCCGGCATTTTGCTCATTGTCGACAAATTGAATTCGCGATCGACTAGACGCTTGGCCCTATCTTCGACAAAGCTCTCGCCGGTGATCTCTACATTATTAATCGCAAGCAGACGACCGCGTATCATAGGAAACAGGTCCGCGTCGGCAATCTTGTTTTGCACGAGGCGCGCTTCAAACTCGGTTTTTTGATCCGGTTGAATATTGATAACGAATCGATTAGGTGCATTCGGCGGCGTCGCGCTGCGCCACGCATCGACCAGATCACCGCGAATCACTGTCAATAGCAGCAAGGCCATCAGTCCTAGCGCCAATGCAACGACTTGTATGATCGTCGCACCCGGACGCCGCTGCAGCGCAGTGACTGCAAAGCGCCAGCTCGCATTATTGATCAAGCCGCGCAAGGATTGCAGCGACTTCAACGCCAGCCAACTGATGAATGCAAAACCGGCCAAACCACCGAGAAAGCCGGCTGCAGTCAGCAAGCCAAGCTTGATATTTCCCGCCTGCCACAACAGCAGACCGATAAAGGTTGCCAAGCCAAGCATATAGGTCATGATCGTGATTGGCTGCGGCATATCCTGCTCGCGACGGATCACACGGTTATGCGGCACATTGCGCAATTGCAAAATAGGCGGCAATGCAAAACCAATCAACAACAGCAAGCCGGTGGCAACGCCCTGTACTCCTGGCAAAATCGACGCCGGCGGCAAATCGGCAGTGATCAAGCGACCCAGCCATTCGATCAACACAAAATGCGCAGCAAAACCGACTGCCGCACCGATTGCACTGCCGATTAAACCAACCACCAGAAATTCAATCAGATATAACCATGTCACCTGATTCTGCGTCATGCCAAGGCAACGCAGCATTGCGCATGCATCGACATGACGCAGCATGAAGCGGCGTGCTGCCATTGCAACGGCGACGGCAGCCAACATGGCCGACAGCAGGCCGACCAGTGACAAAAATTCTTCAGCACGTTGCAGCGTTGCGCGCATTTGTGGCTGACCAGACTCCAGCGATTCGGTACGCACACCTTTCAGATTATCGGTTTCGATTTTGTCCTGCACCCATTTATCGAATTTGTCGACATCGGCCGGTTTGCCGGCTACCAGCAGGCGATAGGTGATGCGCGAACCGAGCTGTATCAGGCCGGTCGCCGCCACATCGCCGGCGGAAAGCATCACGCGCGGCGCAAAGTTCATGAAACCCGCGCCGCGATCCGGTTCATTGGTAATCACCTTGGCAATGGTAAAAATCTTGTCGCCAAGTTTGAGTGAGTTGCCGACTGCAATATTCAGACTGGTCAGAATCCCGGCATCGACCCACACCGTTCCCGCATCGGGAATAGACTTTGCGGCAACACCGTCTCCGTTTATCTGTGTCGCTATTTTTACATTGCCGCGCAATGGATAGCCGGGAGTGACCGCCTTGATCGAAGCCAGTTTGGACACTGCCTGCTCACCCTCACCCGCAATTGCCATGCTGGGAAAAACAACAGTCTCTGCTAGCTGCAGACCGCGCTTCTGCGCTTCCGCTTTCCATGCGGGCGCAATCTGTTCATCTGTACGTATCAGTAAATCTGCACCCAGCATTTGATGTGCATCGCGGTTCAAACCGGTGCGCATGCGATCGACAAAGAAACTGACTGATGACAATGCAGCGACCGCGACAATCAAGGCCACCAGCAAGAAGCGCAACTCGCCCGCACGCCAGTCGCGTTGCGTCATACGAAAAGATTGAACAAACATCAAGACATTCGCTTTCTGGATATGCCCGCTTTATCGTGGATTCATGCAGAATATTTGACACGACAAGTCGAACAGCAATAGGAGGAAACAGGAATTGCAACTGCAAACTTGCATAAGACTAGCGTAAAAGTGCATGTGCCGCCGACGCCGGGGAAATCCGGCTGCTTTGCTTACTCAATGCGCGAAGTATGCATCGACCTGTGCCAGATACTTTTGCTTTAGATTAGTATCGATAAAGGCTGCATGAAAACTATTGCGGGCCAGTTGCTGCACATGCTGTCTTTGCAAAGGCAGGGCTTCGACAATCGCAACCAAATTGTCATTCATGTAGCCGCCAAAATAGGCCGGATCATCCGAATTGACCGTAATCACCAAACCCGCATCCAGCAAGGTCAACAGATTATGTTGCGCCATTTTTTCAAACACACACAATTTGATATTTGACAAAGGGCAGACCGTCAATGGTATTGCTTGCGCAACCAAACGCTGCATCAACACTGGATCGTCTATGCAGCGCACACCATGATCGATACGCTCCACCTGCAATAAATCCAGTGCCGTTTCTATATAAGCTGACGGACCTTCTTCGCCAGCATGCGCCACCAGATGAAAACCCAATTCTTTGCCGCGCGCAAAAACCCGTGCAAACTTCTCGGGTGGATGACCGCGCTCTGAAGAGTCCAGTCCGATACCGAGGATGTGCACACGATAAGGCAAGGCCTGTTCCAATGTCAAAAATGCCTCTTCTTCCGACAGATGACGCAGAAAGCACATGATCAAACCACCTGTCATGCCCCATTCGGCATGCGCATCTTGCACAGCGCGCTGTATGCCGTTCACCACTACGCCAAATTCCACACCGCGCGCAGTGTGCGTTTGCGGATCGAAAAACAGTTCCGCATGCAAAATATTATCGGCATGGGCACGCTCCAAATAAGCCCAGGTCATATCGTAGAAATCCTGTTCGGTCAGCAAGACGCTGGCCCCGGCATAGTAGATATCGAGGAATGATTGCAAATCAGTAAATGCGTACGCCGCGCGTAATGCTTCTATCGACGGGTAGTTCAGTACGACACCATTGCGTTGTGCGAGAGCAAAGATCAATTCGGGTTCCAGCGAACCTTCAATATGAATATGCAGTTCTGCCTTGGGCATATTTTTAACGAGCTCGATCAATCCGGCGTTCATTCTTTTACCCTTCATTTTTCCATGGCGTAAGCTGCCACATTATTTCATGTAAATACCGAAAAGTACGTCAGGCCGTACATCCCAAAATGCTTGTCCACGGCAGGAAAATAGAGATACAGACTAGTTCGTACAAAGAATATGGAATCTTTGTCAGATACTTTAGTCAGTATTATAGTGAGACAGATAACTGCCCATTCTTCAGCTCCAGGCGACAAGAACAATCTTTAAAAAAACCGCAGCGACAACCGTCATGCAGAACCGTGAATTCATTGGATAGAAATGGAAAACAAGATATGCCGCAAATCAGCATTTCAGTTTCGTCCGACGCACATCAAAACCTGTTGAACAGCTTTCAACAGAGCGTGGATGCAACGCCATCCGGCGCATTGCCGCCCAGCTTTGATGACTGGTTACTTGACAGAATCACTATCACGCCTAAAACCGATATATCTGTATCCGAGCGCAATGATATTTATTCGTTCAACGCAATCGAACGCATGGTAACGCGCTTGCACAAGCATGGTTATGGACTTGCCTGCTATCCAAAGACGGCAGCGAAAGACGAGATGTCCGCAGCCTTGCTTGCAAGCGCCATCGTCAAAGACTTGAAACTGACAAGCTCTTACGTGAAACGCCTGAAGGATTTGTTCGAGCATTATCAGAAAGATGCAAAGGAAATTGCCGATGCCGCACAGATCGGAATGACCAACCGTGCTTATGGCGCGGTCAGCGAAGCGTTCAGCCAACTCATCGCCCGTACTGAAAAAGCTGAAGATAATCTCAATGAAGAACGTGTGCTCGGCCGAATTGAAGGCGGCATCGCCATTCTGGTGAGCCTGGAGGTCATGACACGCGCCACTGCAAATAAAAAAGCCGCTGAATTCAAGGCCAAATTCCTGACGCAGGAAAAATCGGCGTCGAAGGAAACCTGGGTCAACAAGGTATTTGGCACGCCAAACAATCGAAAATAATGGAAAGGAACGCCCATGCAATTCCACAAAAATCAGTTTGGCGTACCGCAGTATCCACATGACGATGCGCGCCGCCTATTCGTGCTTGCCTCAGCCATCGATTTGCTCGAGCGCCCTACCGCCACCGCCATCGACGACTTGACCGGCATAGACAAAACCACGATAGATGAAGAAGTCGAAAAACTCCGAGAACAATATGGCATGGTGATCCATAAATTCGGCGAGATTTATCGCATTGAATCGTGGGGCAAGGTGCTCAACAAGGAAAGCGTCGCCAAGGCGATGAAGGCAGAAGACTAAGTTTCATCCTTCCCTCTTCTGCGGTTTAAGTGTCCTGGTCTTGATGGCGGCAACTTCAGGCTCCGGCGCACCAGACCACGTCAGCTCATACACCGTACCAAGTCTTACGTTTCCTACCAGCGCCGGCCGAAAGCAAGCCAGATTAGTACCGCCTGTATGTCTGACGCTCGGATAAATAATGCCCAGCGATCCCTGTTCCAGCAATTGCGCGGCAAGCTTCTGCGATGCGATGTAGTTATCGCGTGCCAGAATTTTTTTATGGCGAGCGGAACCGCGCAAATCGTGAAATTCGCTATTGAAATCAGCCAGCAAATTTTGATAACGCACGCTATCGTCGAAGCGATCAATCTCGTCATACTCCACTGTTTTGTGGAAGATGATTTCTGCTAATGCAGTCTCGATATCGAACGCGCAATACCAGGCACCACGTTCGTCATTATTGAAGCGGCTGCCTTCCGGCCGCGCATACGCATAAGCGGCATTGATAATGCGAAAATTAGGGATACCGGACACCAATTCATCCCTTCCGATTCCCATAGCACGTCCATGCTCCGCCATCACGCGCTGGTTGGTCGCATTGTCCAGCTCAAAAATATCGGCTAGATGCGCTGTGTTTTCAGACAGCGGTACCAGCACCGAATCTTCTTTATCGACAAACCCCGACGGGATCAATCTGCACGTATCAAACTGACGCAATGGCGTTACCGGAACAGCTGCCATTACAACCCTCCGCGACGCGCATCCAGCAGCTTGCGCACGGTTTGCATCGCAAGCAGGCCGCCTGCCTGCATGAACGCCAGCGGCGTCTGCCCAGCAAAGATGACATTCTTGTTGCCCAGGCTCACCCATTCATCGGCCAGCTTGTCGCCATACAAGATGTGCAATGCCTTGTAGATCCCGATCAGGTAGGAAATACGCGTGATGCGGTCCACCTCAAGCACACGCGCAGGATTCTTTTTCCATTCGTAAAAGGCGCTACTAGACAGCCCCCCCAGCAATTCGCGCGCGTCTTCATCCCGTATCTTCCAGGCTTCTGCAAGACGGAAAAATCCCTTTAGCGCCGAACCAGAAAGACGTTCGCGTTCCGACTTGGCATTCAGGTCTACCAGCTTGGCTGGTTCAAATTGACTTTTTGGGTATGCGTAGGCTGCGCTCATAATATTCTCCGTTTATGGACATAATATACTCCATATCAGGAAAATACAGAAAAGCGAGCGCAGACGAAACTACCGGACACTGACTAAGGGCCACGACTTGATATCAATCCAATCAATCAAGTTTGATCCTGACTCCCAGCAGCAGCAGATTGTTGAGCAAACCGCCGCGACCGAACTGCGCATCGTAATTGGCGAACCAGCTCACCCGACGGTTGATCGCAGTCGATATGCCGATGCCGGTCCAACCAGTGTTGCGCGCCAGTCCAATGCCCTGCACATTAAAATTGCTGTCGGGTGCGGCCGCAAATGCGGCTTGCAAATCCAGCTTGCCATCATTCATCGCATGTCGCCAGGCGGCATAAGTTTGTACGGTGCTGCGGCCGTCAAACCAATTGAAGTCAGACTCGGCACGCACACCAAGCTGCCCCGCCCATTGCCGATAATTCTGTCTATCTGCGACCAAACCGAAGCTGCCGCCACTTTCGGCAAAAGCACCGCGCCGCAAATGGTCATAGCTGATGCCGGCAAACGGTGTGAGCAAGGCGTTGTCAGATAAGCGCATCGCGTAACCGGCTTCGACGTAAGCGGACAGCATGCGGTCGGTATGCGAGCTTTGCAGGTTTTCCACTTCGGACCCGGCCAGCGCCACCCGATTGACTGTGCTCGACACGCTCGCCGCGCCAAGCCGACCAGCAACATAGACATTGCTGCTACCGCTGGCATCGGCTGCCGGTATCGCATACCGACCGTATAGAGACGCACTGACATTTCTGCCTTTGGCTGCGCCGCCTAAACGATCAAAGTTCGCCTCGCTGTCGGAATACGATAATGCCGCACCAGCGATCGCGTTCTCGCCGAGCCGGGTATCAACGCCGAACTGTCCGCCCCACATCCCCGTATCAGCAGTGGCATATCCACTTTGCGCCAGTTTGCCGGATGTGCCGAAAGTGGTTCCCCACAATCCTGTTGTTGCTGGTTTGTCTGGCTTACCCAACAATGCCATGCGATCGGACAAGACACGATTAACTGTCTGCGACTGCTGGAACGTCAATGCCTGCGACGAGGCATGAATCTGTCCGGAAAGACTATCCAGTACATCCCCCAGCGCCGCGATAGTGGGTGTCTGCTGCAATGCCGCCGCGCTGGTGAGCAAGGCGCTGCCGTTGGGATTATCGGCTGCGGACGCGTCTGCAATTCGCATCGCCTGTTCAACATTCGCCGCGGTATTCGTGCGGGTGGCATCGCCGGCAAACGCCTGCGTGGCAACGGCGGTAGTGGAAACGCGGCGAATGGTCAGACCAACATCCCTAGCCGTGTAGCTTACCTGCGCCGTCAGCAACGGTGGAAAAGCGGTGCCTACTGTTTGAAAACCAACATCGCTGAAGGTATTGACGATAGCGCCGGCAGTCAATACCGTCTTGGGAGTATTACTGGCTTGGGCGGTGACATAGTTAGTAGCGTTACCACTGCCAGTTGGCACTGTTGCCACCAGATGCGAATTGCCCAGTGTCGCGGTGCCGCCAACCACCAGCGTTGAATTGATATCGTTGGCCAGAATCGACGTCGCCGAACCCGTGTAATTGCCCTCTATCGTCAAGCCTGCACCGGTATTGCTCAAGCGACCGTTATTCGTGACGTTGCCGCCGACCTGGCCGCCAGCGCCGGACAAGTTGCCGGCAGCGTCGATTTGTACGCTGGAGCCGACCGAGCCAGTGACATTGAGCGTGCCGTTGGTGATACGGCTGTTGCCGCTATAGGTATTGATACCCGACAAGGTCAGCGTGCCAGTACCGCCTTTGATCAGCCCTGCATCGCCGCCAATGTTATTGCGGAAAGTCGACGACATGCCATCAAAACTGACGTTCACATTCGACCCTAGCGCCAGACTTTGCGCAAATAGAGCCGGACCGTCCACCGCCTTGCCGGCATTCAGCAAACCCCAGCCATAAGTCGCGGTATCGCCCATGCTGGTAGCGGTAGACAAAATCGTTTGCCGTAACAGATCCGCATTCATCCACGGATAAACTTGTTGCACCAGCGCCAGCGCGCCAGTCACTGCAGGTACTGCAAACGAAGTGCCATACACGCGACGGCCGGCTGTAGGCGAGAAAAAGTCGCCGGGCGCTGCCAGACACCAGTTGGCGGCGACGCCACAGCGGCTGGCATAGCTGGAAATAACGCCTGGTATTGTATCCGCGCTGGAAAATCCCTCTGCACCGCCAACCGCGTTAACGGCAGTGACTGCCAGCCAGCCAGTTTGCAGATTAGGGTACAGCGCCGGCAAACCAGCCGTCATACTGGGCTGAGAACTACGGTTATTGCCAGTAGCCCAGACGAACAATCCGCCCTTGGAAACGAAGGGCTGATAAATATTGTTATATGTTGCACTATCGGATGGCGCGGCAATGGAGCCGACAAAACTGGACTGATTGAAAATCCGTACGCCGCTGTTGTACAGGCGATCATAGATAGCGGTACTGAGTATCACCTGATTGGTGCCGATGCCAGCGGCGATACCGTAAATACGGACATTCGGCGCAACGCCGGTGTTAGTGCCACCCAATGCTTCCGCGACTTCGGTGCCATGTGGATTGCCGTTTCCGCTACCTCCTATAAAACCTCCTGGGGTATTACCGCTGGGAGGGGAATATACATCTTTAATAATCCGTCCCGCAAGCTCGGGAGCCGCGAGATCAAAATCACTATCGACCACCCCGACAGTCACACCGGCACCGGTAATGCCGCGTGCATGCGCAGCACCGGCATTACTGAGATCGCTGCCGATAAACGAGGGATTGCGGGCTCCGCTACCACCTCCCCCGCCGCCGCAACCGGCAAGCACAGCAGAAATCGCCATGGTGACCAGAGAAGGCCGAAAAGGAATACAAGTTAAAAGAGTGCGTGAAAAAGTACGGGTGGTGCGCTGGTTGCTCATAGTGGATGTATATAGTTGCAAGAGGGAGGTTGTTATAAAACTCCACAACAAGGCAGGCACGAATTGACGGTTGCGCAGATGGGGCGATGGTGCGTTGATGGCGCAGCGAAGGTATTTTCCGCGGGCAAAAGAAATCAATCGAAAGAGAGGCTAACGAGGCATCAAGACATCGCCTCTTTTTTCATGAGTTGGAAGGCCGTTATTCCGTAGCAAGGGAATCATCAATGCAACAACCAATCCGCCGACCAGAACTGCAAGCCTGACTTAATTGGGATGCCATTGATCTTAGGGCGGCGAGGCCACGCTTTCCCGACAAAACCTTGTCAAGATCAGCCAATCTGCGCCAGAACCATTGACAAGTTGTTGGGTAGACAAGTAGATACGATGACGTTCATGAAACACTGCCGGCAAACAATTATCAGGACATTAATATCAATGTCCGTATTGCATGAAGGAGAGTGGCGACCATCTAATTCTTGCTGATGCAAGCGGATGGTCAGTTGAAGAAGTGCTGAGAGAAGTGCTGAGAGCAGTCACTGTAAAAAGCCGTGCTTAGCGCCGAGTGGCATATATTTTTTATGAGTCCCACCAGTTTCTCGCCACCACATGCAGTGACACAGCAAAGCGCCCCCGTTAGGTTATGCATATCGCATACCGTCAGCTATTACTCATCTGCTATGCGCAACAAATACGGGATTCACAATCTGACTTCACTTGCTCGTGTGATGCTCACACGGCATTTATCTTATCCACCGAAACAGATTTGATTTAGCGACAAATATACTTTAATCGTGTCTGCATCAATATCGCCTGAGCAGCAATAGCCATGACAGATCTTGCTGACATTCGCGAGAACGGGCATTCCTATTTTTTGTCGAGCAAGGTCCGGTCTATATACAATCGTCCCTGTCGCAACGCATACGCGGCTGCCTCTTCGGAAGAGTCGAACATCTTTTCCAACAGACTGATGCTGATGGTAGGCACGCCATGTTGCGCAATGTGGAAGCTGCCGCACCATTTGCCATGGTCCTGTTTTTCTCCTGTGCCATGAACGGTGTAACCGTGATGCTGCTCTAGATTGGTATGACTCATGATGTCTCACCCTTGATTGAAATGATACAGACAGTTGCAGCCTATTCACCCTACTCCCATTTTCGGCATAGCATTTTCATACAAGGCAATGGACTTGCCAACCATATACGTGACACATGAGCCGGTGCTGCTTTAGCCTGCTTGATTCCCACGGTCTGTCAGACTGCAATCGCAAACGCATTTGTATAACCTCCGCGTTTATTACGATTCAGGCAATAGCAAAAAGTTCGATGGCCACAATTGTTAACAATCAAAAATCTCCCATAAATATGGGAGATTTTTTTTTGCATTCTAGGTGGTAATGTCATTTTTACGTCTCAATCATTTCTTTCAGTCAATAAATGATCATAAATAGAATATGAAAATGGATTGAGTAAGCTTTTTCAATCACAAGGGGATGCAAATGCTCGCGAATATGAAAGTAAGCAGAAAATTAGGGTTGGGATTCGGCATCACCGTGTTATTGACACTATTGATCGCCCTTTTCTCACTGATACGCATCACTCAGATCGATAGCGTGATCAATGAACAAAACTCCATACGAACAGAGCAACTGGAAAGACTATATACCGCCCGCGAAGCGCTAGGACAGACCGGCCTCTCGGCAAGGAATGCCTACGTATTTAGCAGCGATATAGATGCACGCAAGGAACTGGATATGCTCGACCAGCAAAAAGCCGTTTATCTGGACGCGCTGAACAAGATGGAGCCTTTATTCAAAGGCAACCCTGATTTCGACAAGGTCAGCAAGGGATTGCGGACTATGGCCGAAGAGTTGAATCGGCCACGCAAATATCGTGACGCTGGAAAGATGGAAGAATTCGGCAAATTCCTAGTCACGGAATGTAGCCCACTTAGGCGCCAGATTGTTGACGACATGGCCGTCGTCGTCAAATCGGTACAAAGCACCGTCGATGCAAAAAGCGCCGAAGCCAATAAGACCTCGATTCAATCGGTCACGATTATTCTCAGCATTACCGGCGTCGCTCTTTTACTGAGCATCGCGCTCGGCTTCTTTATTACCCGCGCTATTACACGCCCCTTGCAGCAAGCCGTGATTGTCGCGCAAACCGTGGCCGCCGGCGATTTGACCAGCCGGATTGACATCACAGGCAAGGATGAAACCGCTCAGTTGCTGCAAGCGCTCAAAGACATGAACGAAAGTCTGGTCGGCATTGTCAGCGACGTGCGCAATGGCACCACCACCATCGCCACCGCATCCAACCAAATCGCCAGCGGCAATCTTGATCTGTCCAGCCGCACCGAACAACAGGCCAGTTCTCTGGAAGAAACCGCCTCATCAATGGAGGAACTGACCTCCACCGTCAGACAAAATGCAGAGAACGCCAGGCAAGCCAACACCCTGTCGCTATCAGCATCCGAGGTCGCCATCAAGGGTGGCGAAGTGGTCGGACAGGTTGTAGAAACCATGGACGGCATCAACGAATCGTCCAGAAAAATTGTCGACATCATCGGCGTGATTGACGGCATCGCATTTCAAACCAACATCCTGGCATTGAATGCCGCTGTCGAAGCAGCACGGGCCGGCGAACAGGGGCGAGGCTTTGCCGTCGTCGCAACGGAAGTGCGCAATCTGGCGCAACGCTCCGCCTCGGCAGCAAAAGAAATCAAGCTGCTCATTGATGATTCAGTAAGCCGGGTCGAGGTGGGCAGCAAGCTGGTGCTGCGAGCTGGAGAAACAATGACTGAGGTCGTCAGCAGCGTCAAACGCGTGACCGATATCGTCGCGGAAATTGCCGCGGCCAGCCGTGAACAAAATAGCGGCATCGAACAGATCAATGAAGCGATTGTGCAGATGGATCAGGTCACCCAGCAAAATGCAGCGTTGGTGGAACAAGCGGCCGCCGCAGCCGCATCGCTACAAGACCAGGCGACCAAGCTGGAACGCACCGTAGATGTATTTACGATTAACGGGATGGCATCAAGACCAGCGCCTGCTCCCGCCCTCTCAAAAAACAAGATTGTCGCTGCTTCAACGCGCCCCGCGGCAAAGCCTGCAAACCGCAGTATTTCAGAACCACGCCCACGTCTTGCGACTGAACCGGTGGGTGACGATTGGGAACAGTTTTAAGGGCCACACATAAAACAAGAGCTGACGGCAATGCATGCAAGAAGCAGAAAATAAAAAAGCCCAAAGCAATTTGCTTTGGGCTTTTTAAATGCCGATTGATTTACAGCATGCAAGCATGCCGCGCTTCATTTATTCCGCGTCGCGCTTTTCTTCACGCAGTTCATTCACCGCGAATTCAGATTCGGTATCCAGAGTTTTAGCTGGCATGTCTTTTTGGTCGCGCGTTCCTGTCTGCTCTTTGGGAGCATTCTTTTTATCGACAACGTTCGTAGTTTTATCAGACGATGAATTATCTTGCTTAGCCATGAAATTCTCCTTTATTGTTGAATAGTTATGATTTTTATACTAAACGACAGCTGCAAGGACACCAATCAGACAAACCGGCATTCGTCTGTAAGACTACAGGTAGTCTTATCCGGCTTCCCCGGGCAGGAAAATTTTGCAGGAAAGAAAAACCCTGCCACTTCAAGTGCTTACCTCACTAGGGCAACGGTTATCCACAGGACTGTCCACATATTCCGGGGATAACTTTAACGTTATCAACATGCCCCCACCCGTCTCGACAACGGGACGGTTTTTCCCAAGAAAAAGCTCCTTGCCATTGCATCAAGGAGCCTTCTTCGAGCGGTATTTAAGTGCTTAATCCAGAAATCTAACCGCCGTGAAAACCGCGCAGTGCTTCGTTCTTGGACTTTTCCGGAGCCACGGCAGAATCATTCTTTCTGTCGGCAGAGTCGGAACCCTGCAGCCCTGACGCAGGAATAGCCGGTGCCGTCGCGGACGGATTATTCAAGCCATCGTCAAGCGATTCACCCGAAGGCGGAACAGCCTCAGGAGATGACACTTTGTCAGCCGACCACGCTTTATCCACAGCCTGCTTTGGTACCGTCGCAAAACCAGTTCGATTATCGAAAAGCGGCTCGTTTTTTTCTGCAGCAACTTCATTCCCTCGTTCGTAAACTTCGTGCACGGCTTGCCGCTCGGCATCGTTGGCATAAGCATTGGATATTTCTCCAACATCGACAGCTTCGACTGCCTCTGATGGAGGTGGAAGAATGGACTGCGAAATATGTTTGTTCGGCATGATGAACTCCTTAATGGTTTAATTTAGCTTATGCCAAACTGAATTCAATGTAAGTCAGACAACACGCCGATTACTGTCGGATATACGGAAGTAAGCAACCCGCATGTAAAAATCTATAGCGTGCTCATACCGCAACGCGACGCCATCAAAAACCAGTAGGTCGAACTGCGGCCGTTAAAAGCTGTACTCAAGCGCATCAAGCATCAATGACGAGCGCAACATTCAAAATTCATCCCTGCTTGCCCTACCTGCAGCTATGCTCACGGGCAACAAAGAACGTTCTGATGGTCCATCAGGTCGAATCATTCACCTCATTCCTTGAAGGCGCAATCATGACAATCGAATTGTATTTACTTGCCTGCACCCTAGTCTTGGCCATAGTACAAATCATGCTGGCTTCAATCCTCCGCACGCGCGAAACCGGCGGCGCTTACAATACCGGTCCGCGTGATGATAAAGGGCCGCCAGCAGGCAAGCTGACGGGCCGCATGCAACGCGCTCAGAAAAACCTGTATGAAACCTTGCCCTTGTTCATGGGTGCGGTACTGATCGTTGCAATCGCCGGTCGCGAAAGCGCACTATCTTTCTATGGTGCCTGGATTTATTTTCTGGCTCGCATCGTATATGTGCCCTTGTATGCTGTCGGCGTTCCAGTATTACGCACCCTGACTTGGCTGATCTCATTGATCGGCATGCTGATGGTGTTGGCCGCAGCGCTACTGCCGTTTTAAATTGCCATACTTTATTTCCCAATTGCATTTCACTGTTTAGATCGGCCTGCATGTATTCCCTGCCCACTGCCTTGCGTTTCTATTTTCGCTTTGCCGCTTTGTCTATTTACTTCAACCGCGCCAACTTCAATCGCATTATTGCAACGCTGCTGGTTTCGCTCCCTTTGCTGCTTTCTGCCGGACTTTCTCAGGCACAAGATGACAAGGCGGTGGCGGTCGACCAGAAGCTTGACGCTTTGCGCAAGCAGATCACGCAGATACAGGAAACAATCGAAGGCAAGGCAGAACTCAATGACGCCACGCTATCGCAAATGAAAACCGATGCACTGGCGGCGAGTACCGAAGCCGACAACATTGAGAAGGAACTGGCACCGCAATTGACGAGTGTACAGGCACGGTTGGCGGAATTGGGCGCACCTGCAGCAGGCGTCAAAGAAACTGCCGATGTCGTTGCCCAACGTTCTCAACTGAACCGGGACAATAGTGCGCTCGATGCACAAGTCAAACTGGCACGTCTGCTGATAGTTGAAGCGGACCAGCTTTCCGAACAGGTAACCACGGTGCGCCGCGCGCAATTGCAGGCACGCTTGGGCGAGCGTAGTGCCTCAATCCTGGCCGCGCCGTTCTGGCTCCAGCTGCAAGCAGAGTTTCCGCAAAACGCACGGCGCCTGCGCGCGCTGATGAATGAAATAGACAGTGCCGCAAGCAGCACGCCGTCCATGGTATGGGCCGCTTTGCTGGCTGGCATGCTGACCTTTCTGCTGTTACGTATTTGGGCCGGACGCTATCTAATGACGTTGACGTCGACCCGCGTACCGCACGGTCGCCTGCGTCGTTCCGTACATGCGCTGACGCTGACTTTACTTTCTGTCGCCACGCCATTTCTGATTGCAGAACTACTCAAACTGGGCCTGCGCTGGAACAGTGCGCTGTCCGAAAAAACTTCCGCCTTCCTCGGCAATAGCATCGGCGCCCTTTGTTTCGGCGGCTTTGTCGCAGGACTCGGTTATGCATTGCTTTCGCCCGGCCGGCCATCCTGGCGCCTGCTGCCTTTGCATGACCGTGTGGCGCACCGCATGCGGCATTTTCCTGCCGCTTTTGCCAGCATCATGGTGCTGGTATGGCTAGCCGAGAGTCTGTCCGCTGTTATCAACACCGGCCTGTCGACCGCCGTCGCCATCAACTGCATCGTTGCGCTACTGCTGGGCGCGACCATTGCATTCGGGCTGCGGCGCGCCAGTCGAGTCTGGAAAAAAGTCAAACTTGAAGATCCCGAACATGCCGTGCCCACACCGCTATGGTTGCGTGTCGTGGCAATTCTGCTGTGGCTGGCACTGGCAACCAGCGCCATCAGCCTGTTGGTCGGCTACGTCGCCTTTGGCAGCTTTGTCGCCAAGCAAGTGAGTTGGATAATTGTGATCGTCAGCGGCACTTATCTGTTCGCAGTATTGGTGGACGATGTCTGCATGCTGTTGTCATCAACCGAACCTGATCCGAATCAGAAAAATCCGGTGCTAGCCACACCACAAGCACGCGATCAGGCCGCAGTGCTGCTATCCGGCGCGGGTCGCGTCGTCGTCGTACTGTTGGCAATCATGCTGCTGCTAGCACCGTTTGGCGAAGGCCCGGCAGAACTCATCCATCGCATAGGGCAACTCGACGACGGTCTGGCCATCGGTGAAATTCTGATCCGCCCAGGCTCAGTCATACAAGCCATGATGGTGATGGTGTTCAGCTTTTTTGGCCTGCGCCTGCTCAAGCATTGGCTGGAAACCCGCTACCTGCCAACCACCAAACTCGATAGCGGCATGCAGGTTTCCGCAGCGACCTTATTCGGTTATGCCGGCGGCGTCATCGCCGTGGCGCTGGCGCTGTCAGCACTAGGCATAGGCCTGGAACGCATCGCATGGGTTGCGAGCGCGTTGTCGGTAGGCATAGGCTTTGGCCTGCAAGCGGTCGTGCAGAATTTTGTGTCCGGCTTGATCCTGCTGGCAGAGCGTCCGGTCAAGGTAGGCGACTGGGTATCGCTGGGCGGCGTCGAAGGCGATATACGCCGCATCAATGTGCGCGCGACGGAAATCCAGATGGGTGACCGTTCGACAGTGATCGTGCCGAACTCCGAGTTCATCACAAAAACTGTCCGCAACGTGACGCACGCCAGTCCGCTGGGCTTGGTGCAAATCAAACTGCCGCTGCCGCTGGATATCGATGCGGAACAAGCGCGTGCGCTGATACTTCAAACGTTTATAGACAACAGCGACATTCTCGCTACGCCAGAACCCAATGTTCAATTGGACGGCATAGACAATGGCTACCTGATGTTCAACGCCACAGGCTTCGCCTCCTCGCCGCGACTTGCATACGGCGTACGCAGCACACTACTATTCGACTTGCTCAAACGATTACGCGCTGCGGATATGCCTATATCCAAACCGAACACCATGGTGTTGAATACTGCACCGGCAATAGGCGGTACGCCGCTTAGTACGCCTAACCTGCCGGGAACGCCACCGGTATCAAGCTAAAGTGGAATCAAAAATACCCGCCTAGTGCGGGTATTTTTACGTCTATCCCAAACTTATGGGATACAAATTACAAGATAACTTTGCTTTAATGCACTGAGTGCCCTTGATTCAGGTACGTCCTTCCCTTAACCCGTCCATGAGGCGGGTATTTTTTGTCCGCCGAGATTGATCGACAGGCAGCAACGAAGCCAAACATTCCGGATGTTTAAGGAAAAAACGCCAAGTGTCGAGAAAAATACTGAAACGGATTTGTGCCGTTAGCTATTACATGACCAATAAATAAAGCATAAGTAGTCCGCCTTACCTAGAGGCCTCAAACACCCGTCAATACCGATATAAAGCATTAAGTGGCCGAGCGCCACGAAATAAAACATATCGTGTCCAAAAGAAAAAACACTCTGTTGCACGCCCAAAGTTTTTCTTAATTTCTCGAGGTTTTTCGGTCTATTCGCTCGTTACACTTTTGAAAAGTGATTGCGATTTTTTTGCTCAGCGATTCACTCTTTTTGAATAGCGAATTCCTAAAGGAGAAGCAAATGACTATCTGGCCTACACGCCCCGTCGAAGAACAGGACACACTTACGCTATGTTCTTGGCAAGTCCTCGAACTACCCGATGGTAAACGTCACCTCATAGGGTATTGCATAGAAAACCGCGAAGGAAGAGTTAGCTCGACCGTTATCGAACTAGATTTAAAAAACCTACGAGCAACTACAAACTCCGGCCGCATTTATTTACTCAGCGGCGGCTCAGGAAATAACCTAGATGGCAATTATGTTTGGAGTCGGTGGACGCAACAACGGTCCATAGAAATGTGGAGTGACGTGAGCGATTCTGTCTGGCAGGAACATTTAGCTCTGAACGATGGGAAACCTAATAATAATTGGTAGATTTACTAATTAGTAAATCCGCTACTAATTACTACTATTCGCAATTTCATCGCAAGTTAAGCACCTGCGAAGCCGCAGCAAAATCATGCTGCGGCGAGATGACCTGCCAGCTGTGGTGGCATCGCATAAGAATTAAAAAGTTGATTCACAGTGATGACGGCTATATCGAATCCGTGGGGGTTCCAATGTTTTTGCATAACATTTCAAATTACATTGAAAATTGTTATAAATCATTCACTTACAATCAAATTTTTTTCAATTATTCACCGCATCTATGCAATCGCACGCTCCTTAATTTCTGAAGCACTCCCACAATCAGCGTCTGTATCGCCCCTGTTTTACGAAATACGCCAAAGCTCTGCGGTCCGGAAGCAGACGTCTGCTTTCGACCCAATACGGACTTTTCAACTACTGCGTTTTTAGCGAACCCATTCATCAGAAAATTAATTTGACGCAACATAACCTTTGCTAATATGCATTTGGAGAATCAAAATTCATGACAAGCACGCAGAAAGGCAATATATGGCTTTACGATTTGCGCCACGCACATTTCGCACACAGATGGCATTACTTTTTGGATTAATTGCTCTCTTTGTAGGCTTGCCGACTTACTTTTATATTAGTAATCAGCATAAAGCTCAGTTGATTGAGTACAAGCGAGAAACGCTTCAAGGTGTGGCAGATGCAGCTGCAACTATCCTTACGGAAAGCCTTGAGGAGCGCCACCGTGAAATTGTATTGCTGACCCAAAGTCCGTTTTACCAAAATTCAGATTTTAAAAGCTCTGAAATACGCGCCAGCTTGGAGCGCGTTAAAAAATCTTATTCTCATTATTCATGGATAGGCATTGCAAATACGGAGGGACGTGTACAGTCCGCAACTTCATCGCACCTGGAAGGCGCCGACGTATCGAAACGTCCGTGGTTTCAGGAAGGATTAAAAGGCCCGTTTGTTGGCGACGTGCATGAAGCGGTACTCTTAGCCAAACTTTTACCTAACCCTTCACCAGACCAGCCGATTCGCTTCATTGATTTCTCAGCCTCGATTTTAGATGAATCGGCTCGGGTAAAAGGCGTACTCGGTGCTCACGCTCACTGGAACTGGGCTGGTTCATTGGTTGAAACAATGACCCCAGTACATGCGCAGCGCGATAGCATTGACATATTTATTTTGAATCATAAAGGCGAAGTCATTTATCCAGAAAACATACCGGTAAAATTGAAAGCTCCAAGTCTGAATACGTTATCGAACGGCGTAGATACAAAATTTTTGAATTGGGGTGAAGATAAGCTTTATCTGACAGTCTCTGCTGCTGTAAAAACTCCGGCTACAGTTAATTCCCTTGGATGGCAAGTTGTTGTTAGACAGGTTGATTCAAGCGTACTTACAGAAGTCAACGATTTGGAAAGCGTCAACTTGCTCACCATGCTAGCTTCCAGTATCGCCTTTTTGTTCCTTGCATGGATTGTTGCTAACTGGCCTGTCCCTGACTTGAAAGACACCAAGATAAGGTGTTTTAATCAATCAGGAGGAAATAAATGGCAAATCGTAGACAGTTCAGCAAGGAGTTCAA
>LNEU01000023.1 GCA_001464355.1 Burkholderiales bacterium Ga0077544 | reverse complement strand
TATTGGTGGAGTCGGCGGGAATCGAACCCGCGTCCAGAAGCACTCTACAGACAGTTCTACATACTTAGTGCTGCCATTTGATTTAATCCGTACGACGCGGACGCACACGCTTCGGACAGACGAGTCACCTATTATTTAACGCCTTGCCAAGTGACCCGGCCCGACGCGATTCCTTGTATATGACTTCACTGCTGTTTGACCAGCCCGCCCCAAGGAAGAAACGGTGTGAAGCTAACCGGTTATTAAGCGGCTAGTGCGTACGAGTTATCGTTTGCAGTTATTACTTGTCTGGTTGTATTTACGAGGTGACCAGCCCTCGGTATGCCCTGCGCTGCTTTGCAACCCCTGTCGAAACCAGGTCGACCCCAAGCATTGCTATTGTAACGTATTAGATGGGGCGCTTCACGTTTGATTCAAGAGGCTGTGTCGTCAAGATGATGACGCCGACTATAAGTCTTCGCGTAAGGCGCTTATCAATGTCGGTCGAGCAGTGCCAGCAATTGCTGCGGCGACTCGACTAAAAAATCGGCCTTCCATGTTGCCGGTGCGACTTCACCACAATAGCCCCAAGCCGCAGCGATGGTTGTCATGCCTGCCGCTTGCCCGGCCTGAATATCGCGCAAATCGTCGCCCACATACCAGCAATGTTCAGCTTGAACATTGATACGTTTAGCCGCCTCATGCAAGGGAGCTGGATGTGGCTTTGGATGCGCGGTTGTATCGCCTGAGATAACGCAAGCAGCGTGTTGCAGGCCGATCTTTGGTACGAGTTGGTCAGTGAGGTGCGCGATCTTGTTGGTGACGATGCCCCATGAAATACCTATTTCTTGCAAGCCCGACAATAATTCTGTGATGCCATCAAACAGCTGACTGTTCACTGCGATCGCGGCTTCATAGTTTTGCAAAAATTCATCGCGCAGTTCAACGTAACTTGCATCTTGTGGCGTGATGCCGAATGCAACGCCGATCAAGCCACGTGCGCCTGCAGAGGCGACAGGGCGCAATAATTCATATTCGGTCGGAGTCAGTCCGCGAGAAATTCGTAATTGATTTACTGCGCCAGCCAAGTCAGGCGCGGTGTCCGCGAGTGTGCCATCTAGATCAAACAGGATGGCTTTAGGTTTAGGTAATGTCATGCGGATTCAATGAGGTGGTCAGATCAACTAAACGCTTTTTCGCACATGCGATAGAGCGTTTACTGAAATTGAAAATCAGGCGGGTTTGGTGCAAGCAATCAGATAATTGACGCTTGTGTCTTGATGCAGCGAATAGATTTGCGTGAGCGGATTGAAGCCCATGCCTTTGAGTGCATCAATCGTTAAACCAGCTTCGCGTGCAAAGCGTGATAGCTCGGCAGGCGTGATGAACTTGGCGTAATCGTGTGTACCTTTTGGCAGCATACGCAACAGGTATTCAGCACCGATTACTGCGTGCAAATACGCTTTTGGATTGCGATTGATGGTCGAGAAAAAAAGGTTGCCGCCAGGTTTCACAAGTTTGGCACAGGCTGCGACGATGGCCGATGGATCGGGCACATGCTCCAGCATTTCCATGCAGGTTACGATATCGAATTTGCCGGCTTCGCGTTCTGCCATGCTTTCGGCGGCAATCAATTCATAGCGTACTTGCACGCCAGATTCGAGACTGTGCAAGTCGGCGACCTTGAGCGCTTTTTCGGACAGATCTATTCCGGTTACATTTGCCCCTTTTTTTGCCATTGATTCAGCAAGGATACCGCCGCCGCAACCGATGTCGATCACGGTTTTGCCTGCTAACGGTGCACGACTGTTAATCCATTCAAGTCGCAATGGATTGATTTCATGCAAAGGACGGAATTCTGATGTGGGATCCCACCATTGGTGGGCCAAATCGCTAAATTTTTTCAGTTCTAATGGATCAGCATTCATGGGGTAAATGATAACTGGAAAGTGCGAAGAGCGGGATTTCGTCAGCCGCAAATAACTGCACAAATTATGTGCGAAAAAAAACCCGCCGAAGCGGGTTTTTTAATTCGTATGAAACGAATTATTTACGTGTACCGACAACTTCGATTTCTACGCGACGGTTTTGTGCGCGGCCAGCTGCTGTTTTGTTGGTAGCAACTGGTTGTTTTTCGCCTTTGCCTTCAGTGTAGACGCGTTTTGCATCAACACCTTTGTTCACGAGGTAGCCTTTGACAGCTTCAGCGCGGCGGATCGACAGTTTTTGGTTGTAAGCATCGGAGCCAACGGAGTCAGTATGGCCGACAGCGATGATAACTTCCAGGTTCAAGCCGTTGAGCTTGGATGCCAGGTCGTCAAGCTTAGCCTTGCCTTCTGGTTTCAGAGTTGCTTTGTCAAAGTCAAAGAATGCATCAGCTGCAAAAGTGACTTTTTCTGCTGTTGGAACTGGAGCTGCTGCGACTGGAGCTGCGCCAGCTGGAGCTGCTGCGGCTACCAATGCACCGTCGCAACCTGCAACGGAATCAGCTGGAGTCCAGTAGCCAGTGCGCCAGCACAGGCCAGTACCGCTGCGAACGATAGTGCCGTTCGAAGCTTGAGCGTAAGCGCTGTGTGGAGTGCTTGCTTTGATGTCTGTTTGGGCTTGTGCAGAGAACGCAACGACCGCGGACGCAGCGAAGACGAGTTTTGCTAATTTATTCATATTTCTTTCTCCTCTCGAGTGAGATATCCGCAGATAAACTGCGCAAATTACGTAAATGACATCGGAAATGGATGATAACACGCGCTTCAAAAACCGCATGAAACAAATTGTTCGCATGCAATAATTTAACTTGCCACTATTCTGCCATAGCCTATTGATTCAGCGGCCCTTGTTAAATACACAGATTATCGTTTTTCTATAATTGTTGTAGTTATACAACGGATTGCTGATCAATGTTTCTTCTAGCAAAACATTGACCTTTGGACACTAAAAACGTTCATGTTTTGAAGAAATATTAATAATGGATTGCATTTTTGTTACTTTTTTGAATTGACTACTTCAATCAAGACGCGCCGATTTGGTGCCAGGCAGCGAATCATTTTCGATTGCGTTAATTTGGTGCTGCACGATTTAAGTGCTTGAGAAGAGCTGGCGCCTGTCACTGTCATCTTGATGGCAACACCTTTGGTCTTCAGGTAGTTGGCGACGGATTGGGCTCGTTTTTCCGAGAGTAGTTGATTCGAGTGCTCAGAACCCAGATGGTCCGTGTGGCCGGTAATGGCGATATTTTCAATGCTTTTGCATGCGGTCAAGCGAGGTAAAACCTCAAGGTCGATCTGACGTTTGGCTGCGATATTTAAGGTTGCCTTGTTAAATGCAAAGGTTCGGTCACTACCTAATACGAATGCGAAATCGCAGGTTTTGCCAGCCAATGTGGCTGCATCTGGGATCAAGCTGTTTGCCATGTCGGGGGCAATCGGGTTTGGAATGGGCGGTGCCAAAGCGCCGTCGCAGCCAGCGATTGCATCGTTTTCTGTCCATGATCCCGATCGCCAGCACAGACCAAATGCGCTGCGCGTGATGACGCCATTGCTGTTTTGACTATAAGAATGACTTGATGGCGCTGAAATTTCTGGATTGCTTTGTGCTGCGGCATAGGACGACGTGGTGCCGACCAATAGGACTAAAGCCAATTTGTTGATCATATTTTTTCTAGATGAGCGGATGTTCTGGAGGTGGTGCATATTTTCAGCAGCACGCATTTAAACATATTTTGATGAGATTCTGCCCCGGCGCTGACCATTGCTTACAAAGTTCCTGCGCTGCCAAAAGCGGCAAGAAGAGTCGTCTGACGTGTTAAAATCTACGATTTGCCGGATCACCTGCTTGTTTGCTTCATCAAGTGCTTGATTCCTCATTATTCAACCCTAGCCAAAGACCAGACGAACCGCCAATGGATCAATTCGCTAAAGAAACAATCCCGATTTCGCTTGAAGAAGAGATGCGCAAGAGTTACCTCGATTACGCGATGAGCGTCATTGTAGGTCGCGCTTTACCGGATGTGCGCGATGGCTTGAAGCCTGTGCATCGTCGGGTTCTGTTTGCGATGCATGAGATGAACAATGTTTGGAATCGCCCGTACGTAAAATGCGCGCGCGTGGTTGGTGAGACCATGGGTAAATACCATCCGCACGGAGATGCGTCGATCTACGACACATTGGTGCGTATGGCGCAGCCATTTTCATTACGTTACATGCTGGTCGATGGTCAAGGTAACTTTGGTTCTATCGATGGCGATAATGCGGCGGCGATGCGCTACACCGAATGTCGTCTGGACAAGATCGCGGGCGAACTGCTGGCCGATTTGGATAAGGATACCGTCGATTTTGTGCCTAACTATGATGGTAAGGAAAAAGAGCCGTCGGTGCTGCCTACCCGTATCCCGAACCTGCTGATTAACGGTTCGTCTGGTATTGCGGTCGGTATGGCGACCAATATTCCGCCACACAATATTACGGAAGTGATCGACGGTGCATTGCATGTGCTGCGCAATGCCGAATGCACTGTGGATGAATTGATTGAAATCATTCCGGCACCTGACTTCCCGACGGGCGGCATTATTTATGGCGTATCCGGTGTGCGCGATGGTTATCGCACCGGTCGTGGTCGCGTGGTAATGCGGGCAAAAACCCATTTCGAAGAGTACGGCAAGGAAAATCGTCCTGCGATTATCGTCGACGAACTGCCGTATCAGGTTAACAAGAAGTCGCTGCTGGAACGTATTGCAGAGCTGGTGCGTGACAAAAAGCTCGACGGTATTTCCGATATTCGCGATGAGTCCGATAAGTCGGGCATGCGTGTCGTGATCGAATTGAAGCGCAATGAAGTGCCGGAAGTCGTGCTGAACAATCTGTATAAACAGACTCAGTTGCAAGATACCTTCGGCATGAACATGGTGGCGCTGGTCGATGGTCAGCCCAAGTTGCTGAACCTGAAGCAGATGCTGGAATGCTTCCTGTCGCATCGCCGTGAAGTTGTCACGCGTCGCACTGTATTTGAATTGCGCAAAGCACGCGAACGCGGTCATGTACTGGAAGGTCTGGCAGTTGCACTGGCGAATATCGATGACTTCATCGCTATCATCAAGGCTGCACCGACACCGCCGGTTGCAAAAGCGGATTTGATGTCGCGCGCCTGGGACTCTTCCGTTGTGCGTGAGATGTTGGCGCGTACCGGAGAAGGTATAGGCGGGATCGATGCTTTCCGCCCGGAAAATCTGCCTAAGCACTATGGTATTCAGCCTGACGGTTTGTATAAATTGTCCGACGATCAAGCGCAGGAGATTTTGCAGATGCGTCTGCAACGCCTGACTGGTCTGGAGCAAGACAAGATCGTCAACGAATACAAAGAAGTGATGGATCAGATAGCCGATTTGCTCGATATTCTGTCCAAGCCGGAACGCGTAACCGTCATCATCACTGATGAACTGAACGCTGCGAAAAATGAATACGGTATTGGCAATAAAGATGAACGTCGTTCGACGATCGAGTTGAATGCGACCGATCTGGGCACCGAAGATTTGATCACGCCGCAGGATATGGTCGTGACCCTGTCGCATACTGGTTACATGAAGTCGCAGCCGATTACTGAATACCGCGCGCAAAAACGTGGTGGTCGCGGCAAGCAGGCAATGGCGACCAAGGAAGACGACTGGATCGATCAACTGTTCATTGCGAACACGCATGATTACATCCTTTGCTTCAGCAATCGCGGCCGTATGTACTGGCTGAAAGTTTGGGAAGTGCCGCAAGGTTCACGCAATTCGCGTGGCAAACCTATCGTCAATATGTTCCCGCTGCAGGATGGCGAAAAAATTACGGTGATCCTGCCGGTCTCCGGCGAGAATCGGACTTTCCCTGAAGATCGCTATATCTTCATGTCGACCAGTCTTGGTACCGTGAAAAAAACTTCGCTCAGTGATTTCAGCAATCCACGCAAGGCCGGCATTATTGCGGTCGATCTGGATGATGGCGATTTCCTGATCGGTGCTGCGCTGACTGACGGCAAGCATGACGTGATGTTGTTCTCCGATTCCGGCAAGGCAGTGCGCTTTGACGAAAACGATGTGCGTCCTATGGGTCGTACAGCACGCGGTGTGCGTGGCATGAATCTGGAAGAAGGGCAGCAGGTCATCGCCTTGCTGGTTGCTGAAAATGAACAGCAATCGGTACTGACTGCGACAGAAAACGGTTTCGGCAAACGTACGCCGATCACCGAATACACACGTCATGGCCGCGGTACCAAAGGCATGATTGCGATCCAGACCAGCGAGCGTAACGGCAAGGTTGTCGCAGCCACGCTGGTTGAGCCGGCAGACGAGATCATGCTGATCACGACCGGTGGTGTATTGATTCGCACCCGTGTGGCAGAAATTCGGGAAATGGGCCGCGCCACCCAGGGCGTCACCTTGATTGCGGTTGAAGACGGCACCAAGCTGAGCGGCCTGCAACGCATACTTGAATCAGATATTGAAGAAGATCAATCCGGTACGGAGGAAGAATAAGAATGAAGCGTGTGTATAACTTTTCGCCGGGTCCGGCAGCTATTGCACCAGAAGTAATCCAGCAGGCTGCGGATGAAATGACAAACTGGAGAGGGTGCGGTTTGTCAGTTATGGAGATGAGTCATCGCGGGCGCGAATTCACGGAAATTCTGAAAACAACCAAGGACGATCTGCGGTCCTTGATGTCCATTCCGGACAACTACAAGATTTTGTTGATGCAAGGTGGTGCGATTGCCGAGAATGCAATCGTGCCGATGAATCTGATCGGCCATAAATCGCAGCCGGCCACGATCGACTTCGTCAATACCGGTCACTGGTCGGTCAAGAGTATTGAAGAAGCGCACAAGTATGCGAAGGTGAATATTGCCGCTTCATCGGAAGACTCTGGTTTCCATCATGTGCCTGCACGTGATACGTGGAAGCTGACGCCGGATGCGGCTTACGTTCATATCTGCACCAACGAAACCATCGGCGGTGTCGAGTTTGATTTCACGCCTGACGTAGGCAATGTACCTTTGGTCGCAGATATGTCATCAAATATTCTGTCGCGCGAAATGGATGTGTCCAAATACGCGGTCATTTATGCCGGTGCGCAAAAAAATATCGGGCCTGCAGGCCTGACCATCGTCATCGTGCGTGACGATATGCTGGGACATGCGCTGCCAATTTGCCCATCCGCATTCGACTGGAAGCTGGTGGACGAACATGACTCCATGTTTAATACGCCGCCGACCTATCCTATCTATATCGCCGGTCTGACCTTCCAATGGATGAAACGCCAGGGCGGTGTTGCGGCAATGGAAAAGGTCAATATCGCGAAAGCGAAATTGATCTATGACTATCTGAATTCGACAGACTTCTATATTAATAAAGTGCCGGCGGCGAATCGCTCGCGCATGAACGTGCCTTTCTTCCTGAAAGATGAAACGCTGAACAGCAAGTTCATCGCAGAAGCCGAGCAGAATGATCTGGTGCAACTCAAAGGCCATAGTTCGGTCGGTGGTATGCGTGCATCGATTTACAATGCAATGCCGCTCGAAGGCGTGCAGGCACTGGTTGCTTTCATGAAGGACTTTGAAAAAAAATACGGCTGATTCTCTTTCGAATCAGAAAATCTAACCTGTTTGCCAAATATGACGACGGACAACAAGCTCAAACCGCTGCGTGAACAGATTGACGCGATCGATGTGCAAATCCTGGATTTGCTGAATCAACGCGCGCGCGTCGCGCAGCAAGTCGGTCACGTCAAGGCAGAAACAAACGCACCGGTTTTTCGTCCGGAGCGTGAAGCGCAGGTTTTGCGCAGTGTGGCAGAACGCAATCCCGGCCCGCTTCTGGACACCGATATTCAAACGGTATTTCGCGAGGTGATGTCGGCTTGTCGTGCGCTGGAAAAGCGGGTCACAGTCGCGTATCTCGGTCCTGCCGGAACCTTCAGCGAACAGGCGGTGTATCAGCAATTTGGCCGCGCAGTCGAAGGCATGCCATGTGCTTCCATCGATGAAGTGTTTCGCGCAACAGAAGCCGGTACGGCAGATTTCGGCGTAGTGCCGATTGAAAATTCTTCTGAAGGAGTGATCAATCGAACGCTCGATTTGCTATTGCAAACGACGTTGACTTTGAGCGGCGAAGTATCGATACAGGTGAATCACAGCTTGATGACGCGTTCCGGTAACATGAACGGCATCACAAGCATATGCGCACACTCGCAAGCATTGGCGCAATGCCAGTTGTGGCTTAACCAGAATTATCCCAACATCGAACGTCGCGCCGTTGCTTCCAATGGTGAAGCGGCAAGGCTGGCAGGTGAGGATCCGACAGTTGCGGCCATCGCCAGCGAGATCGCCGGCAAAAATTACAGTCTGCAAGTCGTCAAAGCTCATATCCAGGATGATCCGCACAATCGCACGCGTTTCGCTGTGATAGGGCGTCTTCACACTGCGCCTAGCGGCAAGGATCAGACTTCACTGGTGTTGTCGGTGCCGAACAAGGCGGGCGCGGTCTACAATTTATTGGCGCCTTTGGCGAAACATGGCGTGTCGATGACACGTTTTGAGTCGCGACCTGCACGCATGGGTACATGGGAATATTATTTCTATGTCGATGTGGAAGGTCATTTAAAAGACAGCAAAGTGGCAGATGCGTTGAAGGAGTTGAAAGACAATTCCGCTTTTTTCAAAGTGCTCGGTTCGTATCCATTCAGTTTGTAATTTGATTTCTGCTGTTGCTTCAGTAAGCGCTTGCTGGCAAACGCCGCGACGTCATCCTGACAATAGTCATTCTTGATCTGGAATTCTTTATGTCAATTCAGTTTGGTCCTGATTACGTTCGTGCCATTGCGCCTTATCAAGGTGGTAGACCGATTGCTGAAGTCGCGCGTGAATTTGGTCTAGACGAAGCAAAAATCGTCAAACTTGCATCCAATGAAAATCCACTTGGCATGCCGGAGTCCGCCAAGAGAGCGATGGCGCTGGCGATCGCAGATGCCGGCCGTTATCCGGATGGAAACGGCTTTGATTTAAAAGCCGCCATCACCGCTAAATATGGCGTGCCTGCGGAGTGGATCACGCTAGGCAACGGCAGCAACGATATTCTGGAATTGTCAGCGCATGCATTTGTGCAGCCTGGACAATCGGTGATCTATGCACAGTATTCGTTTGCGGTTTATCCGCTGGCGACGCAGGCAGTTGGTGGTCGTTCGCTGGTGATTGCGGCGAAAAATTTTGGCCATGATCTGGATGCGATGGCGGATGCGATTGAAGCGGATACGCGTTTGATCTTTGTCGCGAACCCAAACAATCCAACCGGCACGTTTATTCCCGGTGATGAGATTGACGCGTTCCTGACGCGCGTACCGCCGAATGTAGTCGTCGTGCTGGATGAGGCGTATACAGAATTCCTCGCGCCAGAACTGCAATACGATTCCATCGCATGGGTCGCTCAGTATCCGAATCTGCTGGTGTCACGTTCTATGTCCAAGGTGTATGGTTTGGCGGGTTTGCGGATCGGTTATGGGATTGCGCAACCTGGTATTACGGATTTGCTTAATCGCATACGCCAGCCTTTCAACGTCAATTCGCTGGCGCAAGCCGCTGCGATTGCTGCATTGAATGACAAAGCATTTGTCGAAAAGAGTGCACAACTGAATGCCGCAGGTTATCGTCAGTTGACGCAAGCTTTTGACGAATTGAAGCTTACGTATGTGCCGTCCAGCGGCAACTTCGTATTGGTCAAAGTCGGCACTGACGACAGTGCCGGTGCGCGTGTCAACCTGGCTTTGCTGAAACAAGGCGTGATCGTGCGTCCGGTTGGCAATTACGGTTTGCCACAATGGTTGCGTATTTCAATCGGCTTGCCAGAAGAAAACGCGATCTGTATCACTGCATTGAAAAAGGCCTTGGCTTGAGTTTGTAATGAGCCAGCCATCATTCGATTTTTAAACTGATCCATTAATCAATTTCCTCTTCCTCACGTGCTAAAAAAAATCGTCATCTTTGGTGTGGGTTTGATAGGCGGATCGTTTGCGCTTGCATTACGAAAAGCCGGCGCGGTCGAACAGGTTGTTGGTGTCGGCCGAACCGAGGCCTCGCTGTTACGGGCCAAGGAACTCGGCATCATTGACGTCATCAGCACCTCGCTCGAAGAGTCTTTGAAGAATGCCGATCTGGTGTTGCTGGCAGTGCCGGTAGCGCAAACCGAAACCATGCTTGCTGCGATCAAACCTTATCTGCAAAAGCAAACGGTAGTGACCGATGCCGGTAGTATCAAAGGTGAAGTAGTGCTTGCTGCACGTCGCGCGTTGGGCGAAAAAATCGGACAATTTGTACCAGGGCATCCGATCGCAGGATTGGAGGCCACGGGCCCTGATGCGGCGATCGCCAGTTTGTATATGGCTAAAAAAGTCGTGTTGACGCCGTTGCCAGAAAATTCTGCGGAGCAGATCGCGGTAGTGGCGCAAGCATGGCAACAATGCGGGGCCATCATCCATCAACTGACAGCAGAAAATCACGATGCGGTTTTTGCTGCAGTCAGCCACCTGCCGCATTTGCTGGCCTATGCTTTGGTCGACGACATTGCAAATAAACCAAATGCAGATTTGCTGTTTCAGTACGCAGCAAGTGGCTTTCGCGATTTCACGCGGATTGCCGGCTCTTCGCCAGAAATGTGGCGCGATATCAGCCTGACCAATCAGACGGCAATATTGACGGAACTGGATGCGTATATCGCCCAACTGACGCGTTTTCGTGGTCAGTTGGCTGCCGCCGATGGCGACGCAATGTATGCGATGTTTTCCAATGCACAGCATGCGCGCCAGAACTGGCAGCGCAGTATAGAAACGGCTGAAATTCAGCCTAAACAAGACAGCGATAAATGAAACACTATCCGCATTATCTTGACTTGCAACCGGCGATGCACGCCAAAGGCGTCGTGCGTTTGCCAGGCTCTAAAAGTATTTCTAATCGCACTTTGCTGCTGGCAGCGCTGTGCGATGGCACGACGCATATCAAGGATTTGCTGGCATCCGACGACACGCATGTGATGTTGATGGCGCTGCAAAAACTTGGCGTGAAATGGGAGCAAATTGGCGAGTCGCAAGATTATGTCGTGCACGGTGTGAATGATTCATTTCCTGTTCATCAAGCTGATCTGTTCATGGGCAATGCCGGCACGGCGATTCGTCCATTGACGGCAGCACTGGCCGTCACCGGTGGCGATTACACCTTGCATGGCGTATCGCGGATGCATGAGCGTCCGATTGCCGATTTGGTCGAAGCATTGAATGCCGTTGGCACCCATATCGAATACACCGGCGTTGCTGGTTATCCGCCTTTGCATATTCAGCGCGGTCGCTTGCACGCGCAACGTATGCAAGTGCGCGGCAATGTGTCTAGCCAATTCCTGACAGCGCTGCTGATGGCAGCGCCATTGATGGCGCGCGACGAGGATGTGCGGATTGATGTGATCGGCGAATTGATTTCCAAGCCGTATATCGAAATTACGCTGAATCTGATTCGACGTTTTGGCGTTACCGTACAACGCGACGGTTGGCAGTCGTTCACGATTGCAGCCGGCCAACGCTATGTCAGCCCCGGCACTATTCACGTGGAAGGCGATGCTTCATCGGCGTCGTACTTCCTCGCTGCAGGCGCGATTGCTGGCGGTCCGGTGCGCGTGGAAGGTGTGGGTAAGGACAGTATTCAAGGGGACGTACGTTTCGTCGAAGCGCTCGAACAAATGGGGGCGACCATACGCATGGGAGACAATTGGATAGAAGCAGAATCCAACGGTTCTTTACGCGCGATCGACGCCGACTTCAACCACATTCCCGACGCGGCGATGACGATTGCTGTTGCTGCCTTGTACGCCGATGGCCCGAGCACTTTGCGCAATATCGGCAGTTGGCGTGTAAAGGAGACCGATCGTATTAGTGCGATGGCGATTGAATTGCGCAAGCTGGGTGCGATTGTGGAAGAGGGCGCGGATTATTTGCGCGTCACGCCACCGAAAGAGATTCAGACCGCAGCAATTGATACTTACGATGATCATCGTATGGCGATGTGCTTTTCACTGGCAACGCTGGATGGCGCAGCACGTCGCGGCAATAAGGTGCGTATCAATGATCCGCAATGCGTTGCTAAAACTTTTCCGGATTACTTTGACGCTTTTGCCAAAGTAACACAAGACACTCTGTTCTAAAGAGAGCAAGTTAGTATTCGCTTGCCTAAGCAATAAAGTCCCATGAATGCTGGGTGCACTTAACTTACTTCTTAAAATGACCACGTCCACAAATATTCCCGTCATCACGATAGACGGTCCGACCGCCTCGGGCAAAGGTACAGTTGCGCAATTGGTGGCAACTGAGCTCGGCTTCCATTATCTCGATTCCGGCGCTTTATACAGATTGACGGCTTTGTCTGCCTTGTATCGCGGGATAGCGTTGGATGATGAGCAGGCTTTAGCTAAATCGGTAGAAACCCTGAAGTGTGGTTTCAAGGATGGCGACATTTTCTTGGATCGCGAAAATGTCACGATGTCGATAAGAGCCGAAGAAGTTGGCAATACTGCATCAAAAATTGCCGCCTTGCCAGCAGTTCGCAAGGCTTTGGTCGATTTGCAGTTGCGTTTTCGTGAGGCGCCGGGCCTGATTGCCGATGGTCGCGATATGGGCACCGTGATTTTCCCCGATGCGAAGCTGAAAGTCTTCCTGACAGCCAGTGCCGAGGCGCGTGCCGAAAGACGTTATAAGCAATTGATTGGCAAGGGATTTTCTGCTAATATGCAAGACCTCCTGAAAGATTTGAACGAACGTGACGCCCGCGACGCAAATCGTGCAGTTGCTCCGCTCAAACCGGCAGAAGGTGCGTATTTGCTGGATACCTCGAATTTGACCGTGAATCAGGCGGTGGAAAAGGTGCTCGGCTGGTATGCAGCAGTCAAGCAAGCTGTATAAATTATTGTTTTATGTTGTACCTGTTGTCCGTTCAGACGCAAAGTCTGCCGGACTTTGAAAAACCTAACCCATTATTCGTTCGTCTTTCCTGTGCAGTTCAGTTTGCAGTGAAGCGAAAAAATACGAATCTTGGTCAACCTGCTTAAAAAATATCTCTTATGACTACTGTTGTCACCTCTATCTCAGATACACCTGTTGGCATGGAAAGTTTTGCCGCTCTTTTTGAAGAATCGTTGTCACGCCAGGACATGCGTTCCGGTGAAGTGATTTCGGCTGAAGTCGTTCGTCTTGACCATAACTTCGTTATCGTCAACGCTGGCTTGAAGTCCGAAGCATTTATTCCAATCGAAGAATTCAAAAACGACAATGGCGAACTCGAAGTCAACGTTGGCGATTTTATTTCCGTCGCAATCGAATCCCTCGAAAACGGTTTTGGCGACACGATCTTGTCGCGCGACAAGGCTAAACGCCTGGCGTCGTGGCTCTCGCTTGAAAAAGCGATGGAGTCTGGCGAAATCGTTATCGGTACCGTTAACGGTAAAGTCAAAGGCGGTCTGACCGTGTTGACCAATGGCATCCGCGCATTCTTGCCGGGTTCGCTGGTCGATACACGTCCTGTCAAGGACACGACCCCATTCGAAGGCAAAACCCTCGAATTTAAAGTTATCAAACTTGATCGCAAACGTAACAACGTCGTGTTGTCACGTCGCGCCGTCATCGAAGCATCGATGGGCGAAGAGCGTCAAAAACTGATGGAAACACTCAAAGAAGGTACGGTTGTTACCGGTATCGTCAAAAATATCACCGACTACGGCGCGTTCGTGGATCTGGGCGGTATCGACGGCCTGTTGCACATTACCGATCTGGCATGGCGTCGTGTGCGTCACCCATCGGAAGTGTTGACTGTTGGTCAAGAAATCACGGCTAAAGTTCTCAAGTACGATCAAGAGAAAAACCGTGTTTCGCTGGGCGTCAAACAATTGGGCGACGATCCATGGACCGGTCTGTCACGTCGTTACCCACAAGGCACACGCCTGTTCGGTAAAGTCACAAACCTGACAGACTACGGCTCGTTCGTTGAAGTTGAGCAAGGTATCGAAGGCCTGGTTCACGTTTCCGAAATGGACTGGACCAACAAAAACGTGGCACCAAACAAAGTTGTCCAATTGGGCGACGAAGTTGAAGTCATGGTTCTGGAAATCGACGAAGAACGTCGTCGTATCAGCCTCGGCATGAAACAGTGCAAAGCCAATCCATGGGACGACTTCGCCGTCACCCACAAGAAAGGTGACAAAGTCCGCGGCGCGATCAAATCGATCACCGACTTCGGCGTGTTTATCGGCTTGGCTGGCAACATCGACGGTCTGGTTCACTTGTCCGATCTGTCATGGACAGAAACAGGCGAAGAAGCTGTTCGTCGCTTCAAAAAAGGTGACGAGCTGGAAGCAATCGTGTTGGCAATCGACGTGGAACGTGAACGCGTTTCCCTCGGCGTTAAACAACTCGAAGGTGACCCATTCAACAACTTCGCAGCCATGAACGACAAAGGCGCGTTGGTTACTGGTACCGTTAAATCGGTTGAGCCTAAAGGCGCAGTGATCCAATTGTCCGAAGAAGTTGAAGGCTACTTGCGCGCTTCCGAAATCTCTCGCGATCGCGTGGAAGATGCTGGTACGCACCTGAAAGTTGGCGACACAGTCGAAGCGATGGTTATCAACGTTGATCGCAAAGCACGCGGTATTCAACTGTCGATCAAAGCGAAAGACAATGTTGAAACGCAAGAAGCAATGCAAAAAATGTCGACATCGACAGATTCGAACGCTGCGTCGGGTACGACCAGCCTCGGTGCATTGCTCAAAGCCAAGCTCGACAACAGCAAGAACTAAGTAAGCATCAATGACAAAGTCGGAGCTGATTGCCCGTCTGGCTGAGCGTTATCCGCAACTGGTAGCTAAGGATGCGGATTACGCGGTCAAAACCATCCTCGATGCGATGTCCGATGCCTTGGCAACCGGACAGCGGATCGAGATCCGTGGTTTTGGCAGCTTTGCGCTTAACAGCCGTCCACCTCGTATTGGGCGCAACCCGAAGTCGGGCGACAAAGTGATGGTTCCCGAAAAACGGGTGCCGCATTTCAAGCCTGGTAAACAGTTGCGCGAGCGTGTGGATGCGATGGTTGGACAACCGATCATTGAAGACTGAGTTGTTTGCAATGAAATATGAACGGCATCTTCGGATGCCGTTTTTTTCGTTGTACCCCCTTGAGGGGTATCACGTACAATTTCGCTAGTTAATAAGCTATACCAATAAGCTATACCGATTTGCTTGGCGTACTCGCCATCCACCCCGCTTAAATAAAGGAATCAGCATCATGAAGATCCTGTTCAGAATCCTTGCTGTCCTGTTTTTTATCGTGTTTTTCGGCTTTGCCTTGAAAAATACGGACGAAGTGACATTGCGGTTTTTTCTGGGTTACGTCATACAAGGACCGCTGGTTTTATTATTGCTGGGCTTTTTCGTTGGTGGCGCTGTGCTGGGTGTGCTGGCCATGCTGCCGATGGTATTTCGTTCGCGTAGGGAAGTAGCGAAAAACAAGAAAGCGCTCTCGACAATGCAGAACGAGACGCAGGCTCAATTGCTGGCGAAATCCCAACCGCCGCAACCGGATGCAATTTCTCAGTTATAAACCGTATCTTTGCATTCACTATGTGAATCGCGGTGCAGCAAAAATGGTTAAGCGGTAAATTCAGTCATTTGATCAACTAATAGTAAATACGGCATTGCATGGAATTTGAAACTTGGTGGTTGCTCGCAGTCCCCGCTTTTTTTACGCTTGGCTGGATTGCTGCGCGCGTAGATATCAAACAACTGGTTTCCGAGTCACGCAGTCTGCCTCGCGGATATTTCAAGGGCTTGAATTTTCTGCTGAATGAGCAGCCCGACAAGGCGATTGATGCATTCATCGAAATCGTCAAGCTTGATCCCGAAACTGTTGAATTGCATTTCGCTCTTGGTAATCTGTTTCGCCGTCGCGGCGAAACAGAACGTGCGATACGCGTGCATCAAAATCTGCTGGCGCGCCCCGATTTGCCGCAAGAGCATAAGGTGCACGCGCAATATGAACTGGGTCAGGATTATCTGAACGCCGGCTTGCTGGATAGGGCGGAAGAGACATTCAATCTTTTGATCGATACGCAATATAGTGCGCAGGCGCGTCGTGCCTTGCTGGAAATTTATCAGCGTGAGAAAGAATGGCACCGCGCGATTGAAGCGGCGCAAGCTCTGCAGGAATCCGGTGCCGGCGGACGTCAAAAGGAAGTGGCGCAATTCTATTGCGAGCTGGCACAAGATGAGTTGGTGCACACGCATCCGGATGCAGCGATTACTTTGCTGGAAAAAGCCTTGGCGGCCGATCGCAAGAGTGTGCGTGCCACCATGTTGATGGGTGATGCATTTTTAGCGAAAGGCGACACTGAATCAGCGTTGCTTACCTGGCGTCGGGTTGAGCATCAGAGCGTGCCGCATGTGGCGTTGGTAGCGCAGCGTTTGATGGATGGTTATCGTGCCGTAGGGCGAGCGCAAGAAGGCGTGAATCTGCTGAAGTTTTATTTGACCGAAGCTTCATCCATTGATTTGCTAGAAGTTGTATTTCAGGCCGTGCTGGAGTTGGAAGGCGTGGATGCGGCGACGCAGATGGTCAGTGATGAATTGCGTCGCACGCCAACTTTATTAGGTTTGGATAAATTGCTGGAAGCACGCCTATTAGATGCGCCGCCAGAAATGCGTTCCGAGCTGTCGATGGTCAAGAACCTGGTGCATGGTTATACGCAAAAACTGGCGCGCTATCAATGCAGCAATTGCGGCTTCAAGGCGCGTCAGTACTACTGGCAATGCCCAGGTTGCAGCAAATGGGAAAGCTATCCGCCACGCCGCACCGAAGAATTAAATGTCATGAATTGAGTGTACAAGCCTCGTAAAGCATTAAGCACTTGATCCTCTTCAATCATGATTTTCATCGTTCCATCGATGAAAACTCACCTGTTTATGGGAATGTCATTCCACATCATTGCTGGTAAAGTTCATGCGGGTTTATTGTATTATTTGCAATAAATCTGGGCTTTAACGCCCGCTGTTCCTGAGCTATTTCACCAATACACTGGAGACATTCTATGTTGAATAAATTATTGTTGGCTTTAGGTGCGCTGATCGCTTCTATCGGTTTTGCATTTGCAAATGTTGAAGTGAATCAAGCCGATCAAGCGGCACTTGATGGCATCAAAGGTATCGGGCCAACAACCTCGAAAGCGATTCTCGACGCGCGCAAAAAGGGTGGAAATTTCAAGGATTGGAATGACCTGCAAACACGTGTAAAAGGTGTGGGTGAAAAAAGTTCTGATAAATTTTCGCAAGCAGGTTTGACAGTGAATGGTGCGGCCAAGCCGGGTGTAACGAAACCTGCGGCAACCAAAGCCGATAAGGCAAAGGTCGCTACCGATGATAAAACCGCTGAAGTCAAAAAAGCTGTAAAACCCTGATGTCTTGACTCCGATATCCTTGTCGGAACCCCGTGCATGATGATCAAAGCCCTGGCGAAGATAATCGCTGGGGCTTTTTTCTGTCTGCAAGGTTTACAATCAGGTTTGCACGCGCTCCCGCGCTGTCGATTAAAATGACGTCCTTCAGGAATTAACTTCAATCCCCTTATGCCATATTTGACTATCGAAGACACCATCGGCAATACACCTCTGGTACAAATCAAGCGACTGGATGGTGAAGATACTGCGCGTCGTAACAACATCATTCTCGGCAAGCTGGAAGGTAATAATCCAGCTGGCTCAGTGAAAGATAGGCCCGCCTTGTCGATGATCAAGCATGCAGAAGCGCGCGGTACGATTAAGCCGGGCGATACCTTGATTGAAGCGACTAGCGGTAACACCGGCATCGCATTGGCGATGGTGGCAGCGATGCGCGGCTACAAAATGATTTTGTTGATGCCTGAGAATTTAAGCGAAGAACGTCGTCAAGCGATGGCCGCGTATGGTGCGAAGATAGTGTTGACGCCTAAAGCCGGTGGGATGGAGTACGCGCGTGATCTGGCTGAACAGATGCAGAAAAATGGCGAAGGATTGATTCTCGACCAGTTTGCCAATCCGGATAATCCACGCGCGCACTACGAGGGTACTGGCCCTGAAATATGGCGCGATACTGGCGGCAAGATTACGCATTTCATCAGTGCGATGGGTACCACCGGAACCATCATCGGCGTCTCACAGTATCTGAAAGAGCAAAATCCCGACATCAAAATCATCGGTGTGCAACCCGAAGAAGGTTCGCAGATTCCTGGAATCAGAAAATGGCCAGAAGCTTATCTACCCAAGATCTATGACGCGAGCAAGGTCGATCATCTGGAATATGTCAGTCAAGCCGTAGCAGAACAAAGTGCACGGCGTTTGGCGATTGAAGAGGGAATTTTTTGCGGGATTTCAGCGGCTGGTGCATGCGAAGTTGCGCTGCGGATTTCTCAAACAACAGAAAACGCAACGATAGTATTCATCGTGTGTGACCGAGGCGACCGCTATCTTTCAACAGGCGTATTCCCGGCATAAGTCTTTTCGACTCAGCCGGGAGTAGCCGGCTGTTTTATTCTGCTGCTTGATCTACAGACACGCCATCTTTCGGCTTGAACTGCTTGTCGCTGATACGGAATTTATCGCGACGATCACCCATTAGAATGCGCAGATCACGAATGCTCAAGTCGCTGACTTCGTGCATACGAATCAGCAAAGAAGCACCGACCGGCAAACGGCGATGGCGAATTTTGCTGATCACCGGCGGTGCAACTTCCAGCGCACGTGAAAGGGCTGCGTCGTTTTTCAGATGCAGTTTTTCAATCAGCGAATCCAACAAGTGATTAGGATCATAAGCAACTTGATCAGCGAGTCGGTTACTAGTCATTTGGCTATCCGGAGTAGTCATAATATCTTCGATTCAAAAGTCAAAGGTGGAATGGGGGAAATGCAAAAATCTGCAATTTCATCATCTACTTCTTGGAGTGTTGCCACAATAGTAAAGTTGCAAACGGTGATGATTTTTCTGAAGATTTCATATGAAAAAATTAACCACAGGCAATCAATATAGCAAGAAATTCCAAAAAAGCAATTGAAAAACAATGTTCTTTTAATACGTATTTGGCCACACAGTGCGCTTAGAGTTCCTCAAAACAAGCTTTCTTTTTAAAAAATTTCAAAAAAGAAACCAAATTGATGATGAAGCTTTGTAAAGCATCAGCTTTGTATATAAGGATGAAATGCGATTGTGAAAGAGTTAATTGGAATCTTCTTGATAAAAATCAACGGTTGGCAAACTAATATCGCGTCTTGGGTATCAAATCCAGCTTTTGCCATCCTGCGTGTCCCAGCTTGCGCAAGGTTTCCATATTTTTTTCAAAGATCATTTCCGCTTCGGGAAATGCTTCGACGGCGCGCTCAATGCTGGCTTCGCGCAGCAAATGCAGGATCGGATACGGCGAGCGGTTGGTGTAGTTTTCAATATCGTCCGCTTCAGCATCCGCAAATTGATAGTCCGGGTGAAAGCTTGCAATCTGGATTTCGCCATCGAGTTCCAAATCTTCCAGTAGCTTGTCGGCTAGGCTCAGAAAATCGTTGTAGTCGAGGAAGTCGCTCAACATATCGGGAATGATGATCAGCGTCGTGTCTATCTGTGTCGGATCGGCCGCTTGTAAAGCCTGCAGTTCTGACTCCAGCTCGGTCACCAGTGCCTCAACTTCTTTCGCTGTACTGACTACATAGCGAATCTGTTGTTTAACATAGACCGCTTTGGCGAATGGGCAGAGATTGAGGCCGATGACGGCTTGCTCTATCCATGCCTGAGTCGCGGCAATAATCGCATGGTCGTGATGCTCAGGAGTTGTGGGGGAAGAAGTTTGCATTAGGTTTGCTCTCATTAAGCGCTTATTTTAAACGGTTGATACACGAATGATTTTTGTGCGCGCGATCTTGATCAGCGTTATTTGATGGACTTGATGACAAAGTCTGAAAAATCATCGCTAGGATTGCGATAGATCGGCTATTCTTGCGAGCTCGCCGCATTACCAACCGTGACTGAAGCATTCGTGCATCGCCAACCAAATTTCTATTTCAGTATTTATTTTTAACTAATTCATACGTTTTCGACATAAGTACATTCATGGCTCTCAAATCCACCATCTTCAAAGCTGATCTGCAAATTGCCGATATGGACAGGCAATATTACGACGGACATACGTTGACTATCGCGCGTCATCCGTCAGAAACAGATGAACGCATGATGGTGAGGATATTGGCATTTGTTTTGAACGCCAGTGAAGCACTGACATTTGGCAAAGGCATCAGCGCTGATGATGAACCTGATGTGTGGCTGAAGGACTTAACCGGTGCGATCGATCTGTGGATAGAAGTCGGCCAACCTGATGAAAAACGTATCCTGAAAGCCTGCGGCCGCTCGAATCAGGTCATCATTTACAGCTACAGCAGCATGAGCAATATCTGGTGGAGTCAGATTGCGAACAAGGTGGATAGAGCAAAGAATCTGAGTGTCTTCAATTTACCCGCTGCCACCAGTCAAGCGCTCGCCAAACTCGCGCAACGCAATATGCAATTGCAATGCACGATCCAGGATGCGCAAGTCTGGATTAATGGTGACGGAGAATCGTTGCTGATTGACTTACAGACTTTGAAAGTGCCAGCGGACGCGGCCAAATAATTATTTGGCGACGTCGCTTGTATTAAACATCTTTAAAATTATTTGATTCAGTAATTACGCGCAGTCCGCACCGCGCGACTTAAATCATTCACTGACATTGCATAGAAAAAACTGCGATTGTATTGTGTGATCGCATAGAAGTTGGCCGCACCCAGCCAATACTCGGTCGGGTCATCGCCATTCTGCAAATCGACCAGACCGAAAGGCATGCCGGCGGGCGGATCAATGACCGGTGTTACGCCTGCAGTCCGTAATTCTTCAAGAGTGAATTTCGCTTCCAGCCCCTGACCAATAAAGCGCTGCCATTCTGTCGATGTTGTATCTATTCTGGCGGGGTAAGTAATTGGCTCGCCTTTGCGCCAGCCATGCTGAACCAAAAAATTGGCAACGCTGCCGATTGCATCCACCGGGGAATTGCGTAAATCGATATGGCCATTGCCGTCGAAATCGACCGCGAATTTTCGTATGCTGCCTGGCATGAATTGCGGCCAGCCGATCGCACCGGCATAGGAACCCAGCAACGAAAATGGATCGATGCGCTCATCGCGTGCGAACAACAAAGTGTTTTCCAGTTCGCCGCGGAAGTAGTTCATGCGTGCAGTGCGATTCGGTGTATCCGGATAGGCGAAGGCCAGCGTCGTGACGGCATCCATCACGCGGAAGTTGCCGGTATTGCGACCGTACACCGTTTCCACGCCGATGATGGCGACGATGATTTCTGCCGGTACGCCGTATTGTGCTTCTGCACGTGCCAGCGCATCGGCATAGGTATTCCAGAAAGCGACACCTGCATCTATGCGTACCGGTTCGACGAAGCGGCTGCGATAGGCGGCCCAGTTCTTCGGCTTGCCGGGTGGCGCCGGCTTCATCAACTGGATTGCGCTGTCGACATAGTGGGTCTTGTTCAAGGTTGCTTGCAGTTCCTTCTTGTCGAAGCCGTTTTTCTCGACCATTTGATCGATAAAGGCGGCGACCTCGCTCCATTGATTAAAGTTGGCGAATTCATCGCCTTGTACCGGTTTGATTACCTTCTTTGCCTTGACCTGGGTGGTCGGCTTCTTGCTGTTGTCACCTGCAAAAGCACAACCCGTTAAAGCTAATACGGAGGAGAGTGCTAATAGTGATGCGCGTTTGGAGAAAGATTTCATCGAGACTTTTTCAATAATGAGGTGAGTTTGGACAGCACGTCGGGCAGCGCAGATTTTTCAAGCGGACGATAACGCGCTGCCTCATAGATAATCAGGAAATTCTTGATTGCATGTTTCTGCTCCTGCGTGAGCTTGGAGCTAGACGTCAGCAATCTTGCGGAATAGGAGCGTGGCCCCTCATGCGCCTGACGCGGATAGCCGTGCTGCGCCATTTGCTTGCCGAGCCTGGCATAGACAGCATCGAGTGGATCTAGTTGCTTGCGATTGGCAAGTAAAGGAACAGCGATCAGCAGCGTCAATATGCCGCCGATTGCAAACATCAATGCGGTCATGGTGCGCCAGTCGATGTTACCGAAGCCCAGCGACTGTAGCAAACTCTTTTGTCTGTCCGGTGTGTAATTCAATACCCACTGATTCCAGCCATTGTTGACAGCATCCCAACCGAATCGGATTTTTCTCAGCCAGGAATCTGCAGCGATATTCATATTGATCAAGCCGCCGAAGGCGGGTGAGGCCGCTACATTGCGATTGCGTTCTATGCGTTCCGGTGCGACGGCAGCCGTGGGATCCACCCGTACCCAGCCACGTGCAGCGATCCAGACTTCTGCCCATGCATGGGCGTCGGATTGCCGTACTGTCATGAAGCCATCGACCGGATTCAGTTGGCCACCTTGATAGCCGGTGACGACGCGTGCCGGAATGTCCATCGCGCGCATCATGACGACGAATGCGCCCGCGTAATGCTCACAGAAACCCGCGCGCGTAGAAAACAAAAACTCATCCATACCGTTTCGGCCCAGTAGCGGCGGCTGCAAGGTATAACTGAATTTTTCTTGCCGAAAAAATTTCAACACGGCATTCACTGCAGTCAAATCGTCATCCGTTTGCTTGCGTAGTTCAGCGGCGAATGCGAGCGTGTTCGGGTTGTAACTGGCCGGTAGCTCCAGCCATTCCTGCAGCGAAGTACGGGTCTGGTTCGGTTGTAAATCGTAGTCCAGATACGAGGTTACATCGTAGCGAATGCGTGCCGATATCGGTTTTTCCGAGATTAATTGAAAATCAGGTGTAATGCCGGTACGGTTATTCAGTAATTGTGGCGCAGCTTCAGGCAGTTCGAGGGCGAATAGCCATGGCCGTGAATTCGGTTCTTGCGTGACTTGATAGCGCACCGGCGTCCCGCGCGGCGTCCACATGATTTGCTGGTTCGCCTGATTGCGCATTGGCTGTTTGGTCCACGTACGTCCGTCATACTGACTCAATACGACGCCGCGCCAATACAGTTTGGAATTGTCCGGCGGAGGGTCGATGAATTTGACGCGAAACGCAACATCCTCCGACAAAGCCAGTTTGGAAATATTCCCCGGCGTCATATTGTCGGACAGACCGCTGCGCCCGGCGTTGGCGTCAGCCGGCATGCCCCACAGCGGACCTTGGATGCGCGGGAACAATACAAACAGCACGACCGTTAGCGGCACTGCCAGAGCAAAAATGGTCGCGCCCAGTCGCAGGCGCTTGGATAAAGGCGGCACTGCATCGGTATATTGAAAAGACAGTTGCGCAGTCAGCATGGCAATCACTGCAGCGATCATCAATAGCGCAGTGGCGATCGTTTGCGAATAGAAGAAAGTCGTCAGCAACAGAAAGAAACTCAAAAACACCACGACAAACAGATCGCGACCAGCATGCATCTCCAGCAACTTGAATGCCAGTAGCAGTACCAGCATCGCCACGCCGGCCTCTTGTCCGAAAAACGTTTTGAATGTGAGATACACGCCGCCCATCGTCAACACGGCAATCGGCAACAGCAGCCAGCGTGGCGGCATGCGATTGCCGCGGAACGTGATCCAGCCACGCCACACCATCAATCCGATGCAGATGGCGCTTATCCAGAACGGCAGGTGCAATGCATGCGGTGCCAACACCAGTCCACAGGCAAACAATAGAAGCAAGGTGTCGGCCTTGGCACGCGACATCGGACGTGCGCTGCGCGCTACCATAGGCAATACCTTATGCAGGAAACTCACGTTACACGCTCCGATGCGGGTGCCGTTGTTTGTTCCTCATTTCGTTCATACAGCGCGAGCGCGCGCAGACAGGCGGCTTGATGCGCTGGCCCGACAGCAGGTGTGAAACGATTGCCGCCCAGTTGGAATGCATAAGGCAGGCCACGCATTTCTGCCGCCAGTACCCAATGCGTCATGCGCGCCAATTTCAATTCCGTATTCATTGCAGACGGCAATCGGTCGTAATCTATGGCGAGTTCGCCGCGTACACCGCCTTCAAACTGTTTGGTCACCAATGCACCGCCATCGATGCGCGCGATTTGTCGCCATGCCAGCTGACGAATTGAATCACCCGCTTGATACGCGCGTATGCCGGCAAAATCGTCGTGGCCGGCCTGACCATGACCGTCGGCCTTTTCACCATCGTGCAAGGGGAGCGGCGGGCCGTTTTCTTCCGGTTGCGGATAAACCAGTACTTGCATTGCCGGTTGCCAGTAACTCCATGCACGCAACAAACCGAGCGGGAAACGTGTCTGCAAACGTATGCGGGGAGCGCTCAACCAGCCGCGCTCCAGCGTGGGCGCAGCGAGCCTAACGCAGCGGCTACTATCGGCTGCAATATCGGTTACGTGATCGATCGCAGGCAAATCAACATGGATGAAGTTGAGCCAGATCGCATAGCGATCGTGTTTGCGACGATTGCTCAGATGTAGTTCAAATTGCGCATCTTCGCCGGCGAAGACGGCTGGCGTGGTCCCCGGTCGCAAATACAGATGTGCCAGATTGCGGAAGGTCAGATGCATGTCGATCACTGCGCAGCCACCCAGCAAGAATGTCAATGCAAAGCCCAGACTAAGACTGTAGTTGACCGAACACAGAAACAGAATGATCAGCATCACGCCGAAAGTGAGGCCGGCGCGGGTTGGCAGGATAAAGACGCGGCGTTGATTTAAAAATACTTCGCCTGCTTCCGCATCGCGCAGTCGGAATAACCAGCGGCCTGTCCACTGATGAAACTTTTTTCGCAAGGATTTGCTCATGGCGCGCAGACGCTGGCCTTAGTTTAAACGCTGACGGATTTCATCAACTGCAAGACCATATCGCGACTGCTCAAGGCGCTGCCCGCAATCGACTTCAAAGCGCGCAGGCGATGTGCAGCAACCGGTAACAGCACCGCTTGCACATCTTCAGGAATCACGTGATTACGTCCTTCCATCGCTGCCCACGCCCTTGCGGCTTGCAGCAAGGCGATGGTGGCGCGCGGGCTCAAGCCTTCAGCAAACATGCCGTTCTGGCGTGACGCTTGTGCCAGGGCCTGGATGTAATCGATCAGGGTTGACGATACGTGAATATTCTTCAGCTCGGCTTGTGCCGCGAGCAGATCGGCAGGCTGCATCGCCATGCGCATCGATTTCAACAAGGTGCGTCTATCTTCACCCATCAACAGAGCACGCTCGGAAGCTGCATCCGGATAACCGAGAGACAGACACATCAAAAATCTATCCATCTGCGATTCAGGTAAAGGGAAAGTGCCGATCTGATGCGTAGGGTTTTGCGTCGCGATGACGAAAAAAGGTTGCGGCAAACTGCGTGTCACGCCATCTGATGTGACCTGGCGTTCTTCCATCGCCTCCAGCAATGCAGATTGCGCTTTTGGTGTTGCGCGGTTGATTTCATCGGCCAGCAAGACTTGCGTAAAGATAGGTCCCGGGTGAAATACGAAGCCGTTTTTTTCTCTATCGAAAATCGAGATACCAACCACATCAGCTGGCAGCAAATCGCTGGTGAATTGCTGCCGATTGAATTGCAGTCCTAGAGAAATGGCCAGTGCATGTGCCAGTGTGGTCTTGCCTACACCGGGTACATCTTCAATCAATAAATGACCACCTGCCAGCAGACAAACCAGCGCCTGACGTATTTGCAGATCTTTACCAACAACGATTTCACTGACTTGTTTCGCGACTGCATGCACTTTAGCGAACATTCGATTTTCCGTGGAAGATTGAGTGAAAACGCGCTGGCTCATATGCGCGCCCAGAATTTTGACTTGCGAGTCAGATTCTAAGCGAGATTAGCGTGCACGGGAAAATGTGCTTGGTGTTGCAAAAAATGGTGAGCAATTTGACATGCTGACATTGATTGAAATGACCGCTGATGCAGCTTGTCGTCAATCCTGATTTTGCTTGCGTACGACAAACCATCCTGCTACGACGGTGAAGGTAGCAACAATTCCGGCGACTATCCAGAAACCGTATTCATGTTCCGCCAGTGGTACGCCACCCACATTCATGCCAAGCAAGCCGGCAATGATGTTGATCGGTAGTGCCAGTACAGTGACGATGGTTAGCACGTACAGGCTGCGGCTATTCTCTTCATTGACCTGCGCAGCGATTTCTTCCTGTAGCAATTTGATACGCTCCTGCAGCGAACTCATGTCGCTGAGTACGACCGAGAATTCTTCAGTCGATTGTCGCAACTCTTGCGTATCCAGTTCTGCAACCCAGACCGGCGGCTTCTGTAGCAGGCGGAATAGCGCCGCGGGTTCGGGTGCGAGCAAGCGCTGCAAGCGAACCAGTATGCGTCGCAATGCACCGAGGTCGCCGCGCTGCCGATTCAGACGACCGGCGAGCAAGTTGTCTTCCACTTTGTCGACGCGTGCTACCGCATCGCGCACAATCTTCACCAACACGTCGGCTTGATCACGCAATAGATGCACCAGCAATTCCACCGACGAGCGGATGGCGTCGCCATGTTCCACTGCCTGTCGCAAGCGTTCAATGGACTTCAATGGTGTGCGTCTTGCACTGATGACGACGCGTTGCGTCACGCTGAGCCACAAGGTTGCAATATCAGCCGAATCAAGTGAAAAGTTGTGCAATACATCATTCACCACCGCGATCAAGGTGTTGTCTGCCAGCTCAATGCGGGTTGAGCGCGAGCCGTCATGCAAGGCTTCGTTGAATTCATCAGCGACGCCTGCATGTTCGCATATCCACTTTTCACTAGCGGTATTGCTCAGGTTGAAATGCAGCCAGATGAATTCGTGCTTGCTATGTTGCTCGTGATTTTTCAGCCATGCCAGTGCATCTGCAGAATTGATCAGCGTCGCGCGGGTATCGCGACCGAATACAAAGCCCCAAATCAGACCAGACTGATCTGAGCCGTAGCTGGAAGACGCGATCATTGCGCGAAACACAAGCGCGCAAGCGCTGGCCCATCAAGGGAATTTAGTTCGTAGCGAGAGAAAGAGAGGCGAGGCTGATGCACGATAGACAAGTTTTTCGAGAGGCCGCTTTGAATGTAATGAAAGCAGCGCAAAAATTGGTCGGGGCCGTTTTCGCGCCAGGCCCCGATGGCGCTGGAGCAAATGCTGCTCTCAGGATATGACGCGCGTATGACAAAGTAGTTGAATTGATGCTGAAATCAGCCCTGGAGCGCAATCCGCTGCGTGTGGTGGGCTCTTGAGCAGGTAAAATAGCGCCTTGCTTTCCACAGATAAAGACACGCATGTCCATACAATGGTACCCAGGCCACATGAACGCCGCCCGCAAAAAGGCGGCGGAAGCCATGGAAAAGGTCGACATGATCATCGAAGTGCTGGACGCGCGCGTACCGCAGGCGAGCCGCAACCCGATGATCGAAGAGCTGCGCACGTTTCGCCAGCGGCCTTGCCTCAAAATTCTCAACAAGAGCGATCTGGCTGATCCGATTGCTACGCAAAAATGGCTGGATTTTTATAACAAGCAAAAGGGTGTGCACGCGGTCGCCTTGAGCTGCAAGAAGCCGTCCGACGTCGCAAAAATCCCGGCTTTGAGTTTGAAGATCGCGCCTCATCGCGGCACGGCATTGAAGCCTTTGCGCATGATGATCATGGGGATTCCTAACGTTGGTAAATCGACGTTAATGAACGCCTTGCTCAAAAAGCGCGTCGCGAAAGTCGGTGACGAACCTGCAGTGACAAAGATGCAGCAACGTCTATATCTCGGCAATAACATGGTGCTGACCGACACGCCGGGCATGATGTGGCCAAAGATCGAACATCCTAGCGATGGCTTGATGCTGGCCGCCAGCCACGCGATCGGTAGCAATGCCTTGATTGAAGAAGAAGTTGCTACATTTCTGGCCGATGTGATCCTGATGCATTACCCGCAGCAGCTGACCGCGCGTTACGGCTTTCCTACCGAAGGCATTGATGGTGTCAGCGTGATCGAAGGCGTGGCGCAGCGTCGCGGTTTTCGCATCAAGGGCGGAGAACTGGATCTGGAAAAAGCGGCACACACCTTCTTGCAGGATTACCGGACAGGCGCCATCGGTCGCATCAGTCTGGAAACGCCGGAAAGCCGCATCGCTTTGCTGGCCAGCTTCCAGCCACCGCCGTCGTTGGGTGAGCCGCAAGAACTGGAAGACGAGTAATTGCGGCCAGCATTGAGCAGGTAGTTTGCCTACCTGTTTTCCTCGCCCTCATTCTCTAATCTTGTCGTCTTTCACTGTTTCAGGCGCGTCTGAGCTTTGTGTGTCAGCGTCAGGCATATCGACGTGCATCACTGCGGGTGCGATACCTGTCATGACGACATAGTCGGATTTTTCCGATTCCGGGACCGCAGGCGCAGCGCGAATCCGGAGCATGGTGAAGATGGACAATATTCCCAGCACGAATGCAAAGAACAGCATCAGACTTTCGGGGTTGAGCAGGTCCATGACCACACCTGCAATCGTTGGGCCTACGGCAGCGCCAATGCCATGCAACAGCAAAAGTCCGCCAGTGACTTCCAGCAAACGCGACGAGTCGATCAAATCGTTGACGTGAGCAACGCTCAATCCATACAGCGTAAACACAAAACCACCATACAGTATGCCGACCAGAATGAGTATCTCTTCTGAGGCTCTTGAGAACGCAAAGCCGAGCAATGCGAGGGAAGCGCTGGCGATGCAGACCCATAGCATGACATAGCGTCTGTCATGTCGATCCGAGTAATGGCCGACAGGCCATTGAAAAACTGCACCTCCCAAAATCGTTGCAGCCATGAATGTCGCGACACCAACATCGGTAAAGCCGACACCTTGTGCGTATGCAGCGCCCAGACTGTAGAAGGCGCCATTCAGCAGGCCTGAGCCGACTGCACCTATCACCCCAAGTGGTGATGTCTTGTATAGATTGCGCAAACCAAGGTGTGGGCGTTCGACTGCCGCTGGCTGCGAGATAGGTGTTAGCGTGATGGGGAGTAGCGCGAATGAAAAGAGAACCGAAACCAGCGCAAACGGGACGAAGCCAAGCTTGTCGCCGACCAGAATCAACCACTGTCCTAGTGCCAGCGCGACAAATGTTACTGACATGTAGATTGCAAAGACCTTGCCGCGATGCTGGCTGGGTGCCAGTGTATTGAGCCAGCTTTCGATCACGATATACAAGCCGACGACACACACACCGGTGATCAGGCGCAAGGCGCCCCAAAACCAGGGGTCTATCCATAATGCATGCAAAATCGGCATGGTCGATGCGATAGACGCCATCGCAGCAAATGCGCGTATATGTCCGATGCGACGTATCAGCGCAGGGCAATAAATTGTGCCGACGACATAGCCGACAAAATAGGCAGACATGATGAGGCCAGTCACCATGCCGGAAAATTCAGCCAATCCGGCGCGTAGCCCCAATACTGAAAACAGCAAACCGACACCCACCACCATCACGCCGGCGCCGCTCAGCAATGAAGACAGTGGTAGAAGTAATCCCCGCATTGTTCGCTGTCCTGATTAAATTGGTTTTGCAGTTTCTTGTGCTGTCATTTGCTTCAAGCGACGGCGCAATTCACGTTCCTGGCGTTGCTGCTCATTCCAGTCTTCGCGTATGGCTCGCCATAGCGCAATAACCATCAAGAGAATGACCGCCGTGAACGGCAAGGCAAAGACAATCGTTGCCGTTTGTACAGCCTTGAGGCCTCCAGCCAGTAGCAGCGAAATTGCAATCCCCGCGACCAATATGCCCCAGATGGTTTTGACCTTGGCGGATGGATCAGGATTGCCGCCTGTACTCATGATGCCGAGCACCAGCGTGGCAGAGTCCCCGGATGTCACGAAAAAAACGAGTACCAGCAACGTTGCGACGATGGACATGATCAGACCAAATGGCATCGCATTGAACATCGTAAACAGCGCGGTGGATGCATCAAGTTTGACGGCAGCGGCAATCGGTACATGCTGCCAAATTTCCATATACAAGGCCGTTCCGCCAAACACGGAAAACCAGATAAATGCTGCCAGCGATGGGGCAACCACGGTGCCGACAATGAATTCACGGATGGTGCGACCACGCGATACGCGCGCAATAAATACGCCGACGAATGGCGACCAGGAAATCCACCATGCCCAGTAAAAAATCGTCCAGCCGCCAACCCATTGACTCTCGCGGAAAGGCGTCATACGCAGACTCATTCTGATGAATTCACTCAGATAAGAACCCAGGGTATTTGTCAGTGTGTCGATGATCGCGACTGTCGGGCCGATGATAAAAATGAACAGCGCCAAGACCAGTGCCACGATCATGTTGAGACTGGAGAGAATTTTGATGCCCTTGGTTACGCCGGTGACGGCCGAGGTGACGAAGAGCGATGTCGTTACCAGGATGATGCCTACCTGGGAGGTGCTGCTTACGGTGAGGCCGAATACGGTATGCAGACCGCTATTGATTTGCAGTGCGCCCATACCCAGCGATGCGGCGACCCCGAACGCGGTTGCAATCACCGCCAGAACATTGAAGATTCCTGACATGCGTCGAATCGGTGCCCAGGGCAGACTACTGATCGATTCACTGATCAGCGCTTTTCCTTCGCGGCGATACTGGAAGAAGGCGATGGCCAGCGCAACCACGCCATAGACGGCCCATGGGTGAAGTCCCCAGTGGAAGAAGGCATAGCGCATACCCGCATTGGCTGCTTCTGGCGAGCCTGGCAGTACTCCTGGCGGCGCAGTCATGTAGTGAGAGATCGGTTCCGCGACTCCCCAGAACACAAGGCCGATGCCCATGCCGGCAGCGAACAACATAGAGAACCATGAACCCATGGAAAACTCGGGCTCGTCGTCTTCGTTGCCGAGTTTGAGGTCGCCGTAGCGACTAAACGCCAGAAAAAAAGCAAACACGACCAGACCCAATACGGTCCATAAATAAAGCCAGCCAAAATTCTTGGTGATACTAGCGAGTGCAGTCTCAAAAACCATACTCAATGATGACGGTGAGAAAATTCCCCACAGGACAATCAGCAAGATACTACCGGCGGAAATAATGAGCTGCATAGCGCCCTCCCATGAATTGTTATTGAAGCTGGATGTCAGCGAACTGATTTTGTCTTGGGCAAAAATATCCAAGCGCTATTTTCTGTCGAACGATCCCATGTCATGCATGCAAAGACTCATCGATTTACTGCGTAACTCGCTCGACGATATTTAGGCTAACTATAGACCTTCGTCATATTGCCGGATCTAGAAAGTGTGGGTGATGCCCAGCGCCATTCCCGTTTTGGCATCCACAAGCTGTTCACGATACAGATCTGCATACAGCGTGGTGCGTTTGGAAAGGGTATGAACATAACCGGTGCTGATTTTATGCTTGTCATTTTTTTGATTGCGGCCATAACCTGCACGGATCATGTCGGTGCCGATGGCATAAGTCGTGGCGATCAACCAGGTGCGCTCCGGAGTCAGGCCAGTCTGACGGGTTTGAGCATGTGATCCCATAATGGTTGCGTCCCCGATTGAGTATTTGGCTGCCAGATACAAAATATCATCGTTGCGTGCGTTGACTTCGTACGATGCGGCAGCCGAGAAAGCATCTTTGCTATAGCTTATGGATGTGCCGCGCGCACGACTGCTTGCGGCAGCGTCATCATCGATCTTGATTGCGGCCTGGACGGCGATGCCGTTCCAGGTCGGACTGCTGTAGAACATTCCATCACTGATGCGCGAAAAATCAGCGTATCCCAATTCAATGTCATGTACGCCATCACTGCTGTAACTGCCGGTTTGATACGAAGCAAGCGACGCATTAAAGCCGCTGTTTACCCAAGGCTCATACTTCCATACCGTGTTCCACAGCGGCGTGAGCGCGCGTCCTAGGCGGACAGTGCCATAGTCTTTAATCGCCAATCCTACGGTTGATTCGCCTTGCCAGAAGGTTGTGGGTCTTTCAGTTTCGCCTGTGTCAAGTTTAAATCTGGTTTCGATATTGAATATGGCCTCAAGCCCATTTCCCAGACTCTCCTTGCCACGAAAACCTAGCCAGTTGTTATAGCCACGCTCAATTTTTGGCGAGTCACCACTTTCCTTGACTATGCCTAGGTCTATATAGCCATACATCTCGACATTCGATTGAGCCGAGGAATAAGTGGAGGAGAGTAGCGCAATCATGGCAATTGCGATGTGTGCAGGACGAATGGAAATGATCTTGTCTTCCTTTTTATATAGAGGAAAGGGCGTGATGCTTTGGTTGAAAGCATCATGTTCTGGACGGTAGGACTTTATTCGCAATGATGCCTATGGTGGCGCAATTGAATCAAATTGGTTTGCTGTATCGAAAACGAAATCAAACGGCAACCTTGCATTAACGAGCTTGAAGCATCGGTAAAAATATTACCGTAAGCGTTGTTTGACGGGATGCGAAAAGAAGATACGGTGAATGAAATGCACGGGCTTCAGTGGGAATTGCATTGGAAGCTGTTGTCGCGACTTGCTTTTATAATTCTGCGACGATGATTTTGCACGGATAGCGGCCATTATATTGTGCTGCAGTGCAGCATGCAAGCCGGGGCTTTTGCGCTAGACATTAAAAAACCCCGCAAGGTCTTGCAACCTTGCGGGGTTTTTTCAAGGTATTGATACAAAAGTATCGTTACCAGGTACGACTTACATCATGCCGCCCATACCACCCATGCCGCCCATACCACCCATGTCGCCGCCAGCTGGTTTGTCTTCAGCGATTTCAGCAACCATGCAGTCTGTGGTCAACAACAGCGCAGCGATCGAAGCAGCATTTTGCAATGCCGAACGGGTCACTTTGGCTGGATCGAGAACACCCATTTCAACCATGTCGCCGTAGGTACCGTTGGCTGCGTTGTAACCGAAGTTACCTTTGCCTTCGAGTACTTTAGCTACAACGACGGATGCTTCTTCACCGGCGTTTTGCACGATCATGCGCAGTGGTTCTTCCATTGCGCGCAACACGATGCGGATACCGGCTTCTTGATCCGAGTTGTCGCCTTTGACATTGATGTTGGCACGTGCGCGCAACAATGCAACGCCGCCGCCAGGAACGATGCCTTCTTCGACTGCAGCGCGAGTAGCGTGCAATGCATCTTCAACGCGTGCTTTTTTCTCTTTCATTTCAACTTCGGTCGCTGCACCGACTTTGATGACTGCAACGCCGCCTGCCAATTTGGCAACGCGTTCTTGCAGTTTTTCGCGGTCGTAGTCCGATGTTGCTTCTTCGATTTGCGCGCGGATTTGTTTGACGCGTGCTTCGATGTTGATAGCTTGGCCGTTACCGTCGATCAGCGTGGTGTTTTCTTTGCCGATTTCGATACGTTTAGCTTGGCCCAATTCTTCCAGCGTGATTTTTTCCAGTGTCAGACCGACTTCTTCAGCAACGACTTGACCGCCGCTCAAGATAGCGATGTCTTCCAGCATGGCTTTACGACGATCGCCGAAGCCTGGTGCTTTAACTGCGCAGGTTTTCAGAATGCCGCGGATGTTGTTCACAACCAGAGTTGCCAGTGCTTCGCCTTCGATGTCTTCTGCGATGATCAGCAGTGGACGACCGGCTTTAGCGACTTGTTCCAGTACCGGGAGCAGGTCACGGATGTTGGAGATTTTTTTGTCGCACAGCAGGATGAACGGATTTTCCAGAATTGCAGTTTGCTTTTCCGGGCTGTTGATGAAGTATGGCGACAGGTAGCCGCGGTCAAACTGCATACCTTCAACGATGTCGAGTTCGTCGTTCAGGGATTTGCCGTCTTCAACAGTGATGACGCCTTCCTTGCCGACTTTTTCCATCGCTTCAGCGATACGCTCGCCGATCGAGTAGTCCGAGTTCGCCGAGATCGCGCCAACTTGAGCGATTTCTTTGGTCGTTGTGCATGGCTTAGCGATCAGTGCGAGTTGTTCGACAGTTGCTGCAACAGCTTTGTCGATGCCGCGCTTCAGATCCATAGGGTTCATGCCGGCTGCGACGTATTTCATGCCTTCGCGAACGATCGCTTGTGCCAAAACGGTTGCAGTCGTGGTGCCGTCGCCTGCGTTGTCGCTGGTGCGGGAAGCCACTTCTTTCACGAGCTGTGCGCCCATGTTTTGCAATTTGTCTTTGAGTTCGATTTCTTTAGCGACCGAAACACCATCCTTGGTAACGGTAGGCGCGCCGAACGAGCGTTCCAACACCACGTTACGGCCTTTAGGGCCCAAGGTTACTTTAACTGCGTTGGCCAGAATGTTGACGCCTTCGACCATCTTTGCACGGGCTGCATCGCCGAAAATAACTTCTTTAGCTGCCATGTTTAATGCTCCTGATATTCGTTAAGTGATTCGCGTTGAGCGAGTTTGATCACTGTGGGATGAAACCGGTTTCGATCGCTGCAGCAGTGCCGCGCGTTCGAAAAATCGGGATCACTTTTGTACGATTGCCATGATGTCTTCTTCGCGCATCACGAGGACTTCGTTGCCGTCGACTTTGACAGCTTGACCAGCATATTTGCCGAACAAAACGCGGTCACCGACTTTAACGTCGAGTGGGCGAACTTTGCCGTCGTCGAGGATTTTGCCGTTGCCGATAGCCAGAACTTCACCTTGATCAGGCTTTTCAGCAGCTGCTTCAGGAATGATGAGGCCGGACGCAGTTTTTGTTTCCTGGTCGAGGCGCTTGACGATGACGCGATCGTGCAAAGGACGAAGGTTCATACAAACTCCTTAGTTTTCAATAAGTTAGGATAATTTTTTGCGGCACTGCTGCTGCAAAGCGCGCTTTACAGTGCATACGTGCCGCACCAGAAAGTTGGGTCAGTCGGGGAAAGTTGTTAGCACTCTCTTCCGGTGAGTGCTAAGTATAGGGACGGTTCCCCGATAATTCAAGTGTGAAGATGAGGAACATTCAAGTCTGTCGAAGAAAGAGGGAGGTAGGCTTTCATGTCATTTTCCGCCATCGCCGAAATCGACCGATGGCCGAAATAGACATGGTTTTGTCGGAAACCTGGCTCCCTAAAGCCATATGATCACTCAGAAGTAGTCAAGGGTTGTAGCGATCGTGCAGTCCTTGAGTTGGTTCATTTCAGAAGCATTTGATTCTAAAAAAAACCAGTAAGGGGAATCTTATGTTTTCCATCGGAGAACTTATTTTCTTATGTTTTCTATCCGCGACTCTACTATTCGTAGTGTTTTATATTTTCCGTTACCGCTTGTTACTGACGGGTTTGCCTCGTCCAGCGAGGAGGGCGGTGGGTACGCTGCCGCTGTTGGCCGTGCTGATGCCGGCCAACAGCGCGCTTGAATTCAGTATCGGGGAGCAATCGCGCTCGGCAGCGTTATATGGGCTGGAACTGAGCGGATTCATCATACTTGCGTTCATTATCGTCAATCTCATATGGCTGATCAGATTCTCACCGAAACCGCAAAAAAAAATGATCATCCTCGCCCTTGGCGCGCACCCGGACGACATCGAACTGGGTTGCGGCGCCACCCTGCTGCGCTACAAGGTGGAGGGCCATGAAACGCACGCAATTGTGTTCTCGAACGGAGAAGGCGGTCTCCACGATCCACAGTTAAAGAACTGCAATCTGCGTAAAAGAGAAGCGGAAAGAGGTGGCCGCGTGATGCATCTCGACAGCCTGACCGTCATGGAATTTCCGGATACCCAGCTCAGCACCCGTCAGGAAGACATCATGCGCGTTATTGAGGAGTGCACGCGCCAACTCCATCCCGATCTGATCTTCACGCACAATCGCCACGATCTTCATCGCGATCATCGCGCCGTATATCTGGCCACGATGGAAGCCGCCCGTCGCGTCCCGACGCTGCTTTGTTATGAGAATCCGAATACTCCGTCCAGTTTCCAGCCGAATTGCTACATCGAAGTGTCCTTGTATCTGGAGCACAAAATCAAAGCCTTGAAGTGCCACGCAAGCCAGCATACTTCGCGTCCGTATATGGAAGAAGATCTGGTGAATAGCCTGGCAAGGGTGCGGGGAGGACAAGCGCGTCTACGGGCCGCCGAAGCATTCGAAGCTATTCGATTCACTGTGTAGCTATTTCAGCGATTCCTGCGGAGACGAACATGGCAAACAGTAAAAGTGTCCTGGTGACAGGAGCAGGTGGGCCTTCCGGGAAGGCCGCAATACATGCGCTCAAGGATAAAGGCTTCCGTGTGATCGCGGCCGATATGGCGCAGACCGAGCACCGGGCAGATGCGTTTGCAATGGTTCTTCCTGCCACGCACCCGATGTACCTGGCACAACTGGACGACCTGCTCTCTACTTGGGAGATCAGCTGGCTTTTCCCCACAGTCCAGGAAGAGTTGACCCTTGTTGCAGAAAAGGCCGCGACCTATCGCAGGCGCGGGATCGCTGTTTACATGGCGAATCCCGACGCGGTGGCCATTTGCAACGACAAATGGCTGACTGCGCAAAGTCTGGCTGCGGCCGGCGTCGCAGTTCCCAGAAGTGCGATAGGTGAAGCCGGCTCGGCAGCCATCCGGCTACTTGGATTTCCTTGCGTCTCCAAGCCTAGGGTGGGGCGCGGCGGCCGCCACGTCACGGTGCATGACGGGGCCGATAGCTCGCTAGATACGAGATTGGCCGACAGCAACTTCATATGGCAGCAATTCATGTCCGGCACCGAATACGATGTGCTGCTGATGATCCGGCGCAATCGTCCGGTATCGGAAATGATCGGTGCGATCTTCGAAAAGACGTCGTTGCGCGAAGGACGCACTGGTAATGCGCTGACACTTGAACGCGTTGGCGTCCCGGATGTGTACGATCTCGCCTTGTCCGCTGCGCAGGCGCTGAATCTCGAGGGGCCGGTGGATATGGATATTCGGCGCGATATCAACGGTGTCGCGCACGTCCTTGAAATCAACGCGCGGATAGGCGCGCATACGTACAAGGCGCCGGAGATTTTCGATGCTCTGGTGGATCTTTACGAAACCGGCTACCTGGGCGCATGAGCATGACAGACCTGCTGTTTATCCCGATAGCGCTGTTCGGCGCCATCATTTTCTACTTCGGTTTGCTGGCGCTGGCCTATTTCCCTCTGGCGTTAAGTTACTGCGTCTGGGAACGCCGGCTCAAGGCGCGGGCCAGAGCCATCCATTACACACCGCGGGTGAGTGTGTTGGTGCCGGCCTATAACGAAGAGAAGACCATCGCTCCCAGCATCCAGTCGATTCTCGATTCCGACTATCCCGATTTTGAAGTAATCGTCATCAACGACGGATCCACAGACGCCACTGAACGCGAGCTGCAGCCTTTCATTTCCGGGCGCCGGATTCGCTACTACGCCAAAAAAAATGGCGGCAAGGCATCTGCACTGAATGCCGGGATAGCGCGCGCGACCGGCGACATCATTTTTTTTACCGACGCTGATTCGCTTTTCGAAAAAAACACCATTCGCAACGGTGTGATGTATTTTTCCGATCCAGCGATAGGCGCCGTAAGCGGCAACGATACCCCGCTGAATCCGAGAGGTGTACTGCAAAAAATGTTGGTGGTGACCTCACACATCGGCACCGGATTTGTGCGGCGGGCGCTTTCCATGGCTTCCGTATTGCCGATTATTCCCGGCAATCTCGGCATCGTGAGGTGGGATATCCTGCGCGCCATCGGAGGCTTTCGTGAAGTCTGGGGAGAAGACCTGGAAATCACCCTGCGGCTGCACCGTCACGGTGTGCGCATTGTGTATGGTGCCAGTACCAAGGTCATCGCCGAATGTCCCCACAATCTGGCCGGCTTGTGGAAGCAAAGGGTGCGCTGGATCAGAAGCTACCTCACTGTCCTCTCTATCCATCGCGACATGATAGGACGCCCGAAATTCGGCAGGTTCGGCATTTACATGTTGTTCAATATCGCCAACATGATGTTTATTCCGATCCTGCAGGTGGTCAATTTCCTGCTGTTGCCGATGGCTCTATATTTTGGGGTCATTAGCCTGCAAGCGATGGAGTGGGTGGCTTACCTGGGATTTGGATTCTTGTTCATCGTGGCGATCATTTCCATCCTGCTCGACAAATCGCCACGCGATTTGCTTTACCTGCCTTACAGTATCGCGCTGATTCCCCTGAGTTTTTTCTACAGCGCAGTAGTGATTTACTCGATCTGGCTCGAGTCGCGCTCGCATGCGGCGGACTGGAACAAGCTGGAACGGAGAAACCCGCGCGAACTTCAGCCGGTAGAGAATCCCCACCGTCGCAAGCTGATGCTGCGCGGCGCCGCGGTTGCTGGTATTGCCGCAGCAGGCCCGCTGCTGCCGGTCGATACCGACGAGCTGTATGCCATGGCGACCGGTTTGCTGGAGCACGATGGTCCGCCCGGAGGCAATCTGGTGGTGTCGATCCACTTCTCCGATTGGTCCGACTGGCGGGATGCTGATCAATCGCTGCTGCGTTCTCCCGAATCGATACATGTGAACCAGGTTGCCATCTCCGCCGGACGGCCCGATTGGACATTTTTTCAATGGCAGGGGCGCGAACAATGGTGGAGCCCAGAACAGCATGGTACAGAAGGCGACATGCTGGACAACAGCGTCGCACGCCTGACGGCAAAAGGGTATGTAACGATCGCCACCCTGGACGTGCTGGCTCCGCGCTATCTGCAGGCGAATCCGCACTGTGCTGCGGTCGATATTTCAGGTACATCCAGCAAGGACATAGTCTGTTCCACTTGCCTCGCGCACGGCGATTACGGAGATTTGCTTGACGCGGCATTCACCGCACTCGCTATCAAACAGCACATCGATGCGATTTGCATTACCGAACTGTTCTACGACGTGAATTGTTTCGATGAACGATGCCGTGCTGCATTCCAAGCCGCCACCGGACGCGCCGCCTGGCCGCGCGATGGCGAGGGAAAAATAGATTGGCAGCATCCCTCCGTCGGTAAATGGCGATCGCAGCAGGTGGCACGAGCGGTCGCCAGGCTTTCTGCAATTGCGAGAACCCATAAAAAGAAATTGCTGGTGGATGTCAGGGTGAGTCGCGACGATCTAAGCCGCAACAGCAGAGAAAACGGCCAGGACTACCGTTTACTGCTGCCCTTGGTCCATCGCCTGGTGGTATGGGATTACTTCGCCATGGATCGCTTGTCACCGCGGGCGACCGGAAAGGTTGCCAGGTATATGAGCCGCCATTTCGGACGGGATCGCTATTGGCATTCGATAGGATTATGGAATGACAAGGGCGGCGCCATCGATGCCGAACAATTGGCGCACGCCATACGCTCCGCCCGCCAAGGCGGCAGCAGCAATATCTGGGTTACGCCGGCCAAGGACTTGACCAATTCTCACTGGCAAGCCCTCGCAAGGCTCAAATTAGGAAAAGATTATGCGAAATCAAGCTAAATATGTGTTAATTAAACAACATTAGCGATAAGGTGGGGCGGCGTTAAAAATTCTGCATTACTATCGATTTGACAATAAAACCTGATTTTCTTAAAAATGAAGGGGACACAAATGAATCTCAAGACGAGGGGAAATATGTTGTCTTGCGGAACGCTTCTGGCTTGTTTGTCCATATCCGCGCCCGCATCTTCCGAGGAAACCGAGGCCGCACCTCAGCAAAAAGAAATGACCTACGGTGAAAAAGCGGACCAGGAAATCCAGAATTTTCGCTGGAACAACGCCTTGCAAATCTATCGTGACGAATTGGCTATCAACGAGAAGAATGCTGATGCGTGGCGCGGCATCGGCCGGATACTTCGTTGGCAGGGGCATCTCGATGAATCGCGGCAGGCTTACGAAAAGGCGGCAGCACTGGAGCCGGACAATGCCAACGCCGCACTGGGGATTACCAGAACTTATTTCCTAGACCATGATTTCAGGCAGGCAGCCGCCGGCTACGCTTCCGCACAGGAGCGCTGGCCCAAAGACGAAGAAGTCCAGCAAGCCGCCTATGATTTTGCGCGAGAGACTAATCCGCGGATTTATGGGCGTTACGAACGGGATCTCACGTTCAGGACCCAAACCTACGGTGCTGGTCTTCCGCTGCTGTCGCGCGGAGACCTGCAGTTGGAGTACGTCGAGGACGAGAGCCTGGGCCAGTACATACGAAAAGACCAAAAGATCACATACGCGCACTATTTCGGCCTCAATAATTTCCTGGAATTCAGATACAGGCAGTCCGACTACTCGTATTTTGCCCCGGTAACGGATTTTTCCGCGATCGACAAATTCGATGAATATCGAGTGCGCTATACCCACCCCTTTACCCCCGAGCAAGTAGGGACAGTGACTTACACTTACCGCCCTACCACGCTGGAAACGACGCAACAGTCATACGATTCGACCAAAATCGAGTTTGAACTTCGTTCCCAGTGGTCGCCGCGTTTTGGAACCGTGGTCGGCGGAGGTCAATTGCGGGAGTTAAACAGCAATCCCAGTACTACCAGTGATCTCAGGAACACGAGTCTGGTAAAAGCCGGCGTGGACTATATGCTCACGCAGAAAGCACAGGTGGCGCTCACCTACATCACCAATCCGGATCTGGACAATTCCATCAAGAGTAAAAGCCTGTTCTTGCTTAGTTACCAATGGCGGGACGATCTGTCGTCGCTGCTGCGCTACCGCTATGACGACTACAAGCAAGGTGGCGATCAGCGCATCTATTCATTGGCGTTGCGATATACGCCCAACGCGCACGTTTGGGTCGAGGTCGGCGCTTTGAGCGCGACCCGCGCCGGCCGCAGTGGGGTTTATCCGCAAGCGACGCTAATCTACAAATTCTGAACGTTAGATGTAATAGAGACCGGGCTGCCGGTACAGGTAGCCAAGGCAGGCGGAAATACTTCCCCTGCCTTGATGACGTTTGGAGCAAAGCCAGCCAGTACTTTCTTTGTTAGTCAGCGCGACCGCCCACGATAATCAGCAGTGCAGATCAGTGCGCGCCTGTTTCAAGGCAAATATTTACGTTGATTTTGGCTAGCTCATCACAAACATTATATTTAAATATATATTATAATTATTTATATTGAGTTGGATGAAAGGTTCTTTCCTAATGAAGACTGATGTCAAAGAGATCGATCTGCAAGCGATGCGGCACGCTGCGGAAGAGGCTTGCGGCTTGTTAAAAACCTTGGCAAACCGAGATCGGTTACTACTGTTATGTCAACTGACCCAGGGAGAGTATTGCGTCAGTGAAATGCAGGAAATGCTGGGTATTCAGCAACCGACTTTATCGCAGCAGCTCGGTGTGTTGCGCGAAGAGGGCTTGGTTGATACGCGGCGCGAAGGCAAGCAGATTTACTACAACATCGCCAGTGAAGAGGCGATGGCCGTGATGCAGGTGCTGTACGCGCTGTTCTGCAACAAGCCTAAAGGAGAGTAATCATGACGATCAACTGGATCAATTTCACCCCTTGGGCATCCTTGGCTGGTGGCCTGCTCATCGGTCTTTCTGCCGCGTTGCTGGTCTTGTTCAACGGCAGGATCGCCGGCATTAGTGGAATAGTGGGCGGCTTGTTGCGACCGGTGAGGCGTGACATAGCCTGGCGCATTGCGTTTGTTGGTGGCTTGGTAGGCGCTCCGTTGCTGTATCAGCTGTTCGCACCGCTACCGACCATGCGCATTGACGCCGGAACCACCATGCTGATCGTGGCTGGCCTGCTTGTTGGTTTTGGTACTCGCTATGGATCCGGCTGTACCAGCGGTCATGGCGTGTGCGGGCTGTCGCGTGGCTCGCTACGCTCGCTTGCGGCGACCGTGAGTTTCATGCTGGCCGGTTTCTTGACCGTGTTTGTCATACGTCATTTATTCGCTTGAGGAGGCTTGTATGCAAATATTCATGGCATCGATCATCGGGTTGATATTAGGCCTCGGCCTGATCGTGTCCGGCATGGCCGATCCATCCAAGGTGCTGAACTTTCTTGATCTGGCAGGTGATTGGGATCCATCGCTGGCCTTCGTCATGGGCGGCGCAATTATTGTCGGTCTCTTTGCGTTTCGTTTTGCGTCGCGGCTGCAGAATTCCCTGTTAGGTGACGTTATGCGCCTGCCGACGGCTACTAAACTGGATCGGCGACTCATAGTCGGCAGTCTGCTATTCGGCATAGGTTGGGGATTGGCCGGTTATTGTCCGGGGCCTGCACTTGTGTCGCTGACGACGGGGAATCCAAAGTCGATCATTTTTGTCATTGCAATGCTTGCCGGCATGGTGATTTTCGAAGTTTGGGAGCGCCTGCCTGTTTCAAGCCGAAAGCAGCCGTCGTGATGCGACGCGCAATAAAAGGTCGGGGCCATGGTAATTGATCTGGGACTAGGCTTATTGGTGGGTATTATTCTGGCGCTGACCGGTGCGGGCGGCGGCATCCTTGCAGTACCGCTATTGGTATTTGGCGCCGGGATGGGACTTGCCCAAGCCGGACCAGTAGGCTTGCTGGCGGTGGGAATTGCTGCAGCGCTGGGCGCCTTGCTCGGCTTGAAGTCAGGAATCGTGCGTTATCGGGCAGTACTATTGATTGCTTCAACTGGCATGCTGTTGTCGCCGTTCGGGTTGTGGCTCGCGCATCACACCGACAACCGCTGGCTTAGTGTGTTGTTCGCGCTGGTGTTGCTATTCGTCGCCTATAAAGCTTGGTATCGCGCAAAAGAGGAACAGTCGCAAGGCGTGCAAGAGACACATTCTGCGCAGCCTTGCATGCAGGATGAGCGCACCGGGCGTTTTATATGGACGGCAGGTTGCGCACGTTCTCTTGCGCTGTCGGGTGCGGTAGCCGGCTTGCTGTCGGGAATGCTGGGCGTAGGCGGGGGCTTTGTGATCGTACCTGCGCTGCGCCGTTACACCAGCCTGCAGATGCAGGCGACGGTTGCGACTTCGCTGGCGGTGATTGCGTTGGTCTCGGTATCCGGGGTGGTAGCCAGTACCTTGTCGGGTGCGATGAACTGGCGTGTCGGTATTCCTTTTTCTATCGGCACACTGGCTGGCATGCTGGGTGGGCGCGTCATTTCCGGCAGGCTGGCCGGGCCGCATCTGCAAATCGGCTTTGCCGTGGTGTCGGCTGTAGTGGCAGTCGGCATGATCATGAAAGTTTTGCTGACAGGCTGAGTGTGTACATGCTGCGGATCGTCAGCCAGCGCGATTGTTTGTTGTCATTTACGAGAGGTGTATATGAACCTGAATCCTATCCAGTTGTTTGATCCTCAATCATTCACCTTTACCTATATTCTCAATGCTCCGGGAAGTTCTGACGCTGTAATCATTGATCCGGTCGATGTGCACTGGGAGCGTGATCTATTGCATCTGCAACGGCTGAACCTGAAGCTCGCCTACGTGCTGGAAACGCATGCACACGCCGACCACATAACGTCAGCTGGAAAATTGCGTGAGATGACAGGGGCCAGAGCAGCGGTACCCGGCGGTTGCGGGATATCTCAGGCTGACGTGCAATTGAAAGATGGTGACATCATCAATTTCGGTGACGGTGAAGAGATCACTGTTCTGCATACGCCAGGCCATACTGTAGGTAGCGTGAGTTATGTCTGGCGCGGGAATGTATTTACTGGCGACACTTTGTTGATCAATGGTTGCGGCCGTACTGACTTTCAAGGCGGTAGCGCTGAATCGCTGTATGACAGTATTAGCAAGCTGTACACCCGGCTGGACGAGGATACGCGCGTGTGGCCCGGCCATGATTACAAGGGCCAGTCAGTGTCGACTATCGGCTGGGAAAAACAGCACAATGCCAGGCTGAGCGGTCGTGACCGCGACGCTTTCGTGCACCTGATGAACGAGCTGCACCTGCCGAAGCCCAAGATGATAGACGTGGCTGTGCCTGCCAATCGCAATTTGGGAATACCGCATGGGGTTTGATGGCAGTGTGCTTCATCTGCACTTTTCAGCCAGCTTCCTCCTTCGCGTTTGTTGATGTGCTTGCAGTCTGCTGCCGGACTCTTTTGGAGCAGACGTGCAAGTCATCATGAGGGTGATCATTTTTCCGTTCATCTACAGAACGCAAATAAATGTTAATAGTGCAATGTCGCGGAAATTCCGACTACACTACGGGTCCTATTCGTTCCAACCTTTTTGAGGGCCCGTCCGTGAAAATATTCAATGCGATATTGCTAGCCTTGTTTTCCACCAGTATTGCGCATGCAGCTTCGCTGGAAGACGATGTCAATCGTTATGCCCAGACATTTTCCGGTACGCAGAGTGTGACGGCGGAAGTAGTGGAATCGCTGGAGTGGATGGGTATTTCTGATCCTCGCTTGTTCGACCTGATTGAGCGGCGTGCGATTGAAGCGGCAGAAGCAGGACGCTACGACAGAAAAACGCGTAACGAAGTTGTGCTTTACATCCGCGCTCTGGGTTTTTCCGGTCAGTCAAAATATGCAGCCACCCTGCAAAATTTTGCTCCCGATTTGACGTATGGACGGCGCGCGAAAAATGCGCTGGAAGATATGCCTTATTACCAGAAATGGAATCCGCTTATTTCCAATCGTGCTTCCTTTGATGCGAAATACAGCGATGATGTAAATCGCGTGCTGAATATGTTGCGCTCTAATGATTTTTTGTTAAAAAGACTGGGTGCGCAACGCGTCTATGCGGAAAATAAAGATGCCATTTTGCTGAGCACGCTGGAAGCTGAGATTCGCACCAGTTATATGAATATGATAAATGAGAATGACAATGGCCCGATCGATGCGGTTGCATGGATGGTGAAAGCATTGGGTAGTGCAAAACAAGAACAATACCGCCCGTTGCTGCAAGAAGTTGCCGTGAAAGCACCCAATAAAAAAATTAGAAAATACGCGAATGCGGCGCTCGACCGCTGATCAATTCAATTGGCTTTTTCGCCGCATTCCTTCAATCTGATTTACCTTCACCGCCGCAAAGAATTGTTATGACAGCGCCCATCGTTTTTGGCTCTGCGGAGCCGCATGTTCCCGAGACTGCATTTGGTAAGTGGTTTTTGCAAACCAATACATGGACCATCCATGTATTGGATAGGGCCTTGAATGATCTGGAAACCTTGATCCCACAACGTTTGGTGTCTTATCCTGTCGTCGCCGACGTCGGTTGCGGTTTCGGGCGCTCTTTAGGCCGGCTCAATACACGTTTCCAACCGCAGCGCTTGATTGCGATGGATATTGATCCTGAGATGCTGGCGGCGACGGCACGTGAAAACTCGGATCTGGCAGCAAAAACAGAATTCATTTGCTGTTCCAGTTCCAACATCCAGCTTGAAGACAACAGCGTCGATTTACTGTTTTGCCATCAGACCTTTCATCATCTGATTGACCAGGAACAGGCTATACGCGAATTCTTTCGTGTGCTGAAGCCGGGCGGCATCCTGCTGTTTGCAGAATCCACGCGCCGTTATATCCATTCATGGATCATTCGTTTGTTGTTCCGTCATCCTATGGATGTGCAAAAAACGGCGCCTGAATATTTGGCGCTGGTGCGTAGTGCAGGCTTTGCAGTGGCGGATGAATCTATTTCCTATCCCTTTCTTTGGTGGAGTCGCGAAGACCTCGGCATGATGGAAAAATTGCTGGGCCTCAAGCCATCGAGTGACCGTGAAGAAACCTTGATCAACCTGATAGCGACCAAGCCGCTCATATAAAGCGTGTAAGTACGTTACCGCACAGCGTACATCCTCATAAGCCACCAATATTCCAGTAGTAAAGGCGCCTTGCAAGCGCGTGGATAGCCATACGTCATTAGGCAAAAACAATTGTTTATAATGCCGCGGGCTTTGGAATAACAGACACTTTCTCTGGCGTAATAAACATGTGTGTTTTTATTCATTTTGATCTCTTGGACAAGCAACTATGCGCGTAGACGGCTTGCGGTTTTCGATCGCGGCGCATTCCGCATGGGCGCCAGGGATAGAGACGGCTGAAGCATGGCTTGCCTGGGCGAAACAGCCCTTTGAGATCGTCGGCGACGCTGAGCCGGGAGTCAGGCAAATGCCGCCCATGTTGCGCAGACGTGCAGGGGCGCTCGGTAAGATGGCGCTCGAAGTGGCGTATCAATGTCTGGACGGACGCAAAGACATTCCCACAGTTTTTTGCTCGCGCCATGGTGAAGTGGCACGTGCGTATGAGTTACTGAGCGATTTGGCAAATGGAGTAGTGCTGTCGCCCACCGCATTTGGCCTCGCGGTACACAATGCCAGTGCCGGCCTGTTTTCGATTGCGCGCTCCGATCAGGCCAATCATCTGGCCTTGGCGGCAGGTGCGAGCACGATAGAGCATGCGGTGATCGAAGCTTGCGGCTTGCTGGATGACGGTGCGCCTATGGTCTTGCTGGTCGCGTATGACAATTGCCTGCCGCAAGTATTTGAAAAATTTCAGGACTATAAAGAACAAGCTCATGCATGGGCCTGGTTGATGGTGCCGGTGACCCAGGATGCCAAAGCAACGTTGCGGTTGAGCTGGTCGGCTGGCGACGAGCCAGTGTTGGATGCGCAAACCATGCCGCCAAGTTTGCAGGTACTGCAGTTTCAATTGAATGAAGATCCATGCATGGAGCGCGTCGCAGACGGACGCCGCTGGCACTGGGCACGCGATGCGTAGCTGCTCGCGTTACTGGCGGATGTTTGCCACAGGCTTGAGTTTTCTGACCTTTGGGTTGGGCGGCCTGCTATTACGTGTTGCGGTATTTCCACTACTGAATTTGTTTGTTTGGCAACAAGACAAAAGAATAACTTTGGCGCGGGCGGTGATACGTTTTGCGTTTCGCGGATTTGTTGGTTTGATGCAGACATTAGGTGTGTTGCGCTATGAGATCGTTGACCTGTATCGGCTGCAGCGCAACGGATTGTTAATTCTGGCGAATCATCCGACCCTGATAGATACCGTATTTTTGATGGCCTTCGTCAAGCGCGCCGATTGTATTGTGAAAGGACGCTTATGGAGCAATCCTTTTACCAGCGGGCCGATACGTGCGGCCGGCTATATTAACAACGATTCGAGTGCGGATTTGGTAGCAAATTGCATCGCCTCACTGCAAAATGGGAACAATCTGATTATTTTCCCTGAGGGAACGCGTACTTCCGGCAGCGGCGAGATCAGTCTCAAACGTGGTGCTGCCAATATAGCTGTGCGCGGTGCACGTGATGTCACACCGGTCATCATACATTGCGATCCGCTGACGCTGGGCAAGGGCGAAAAGTGGTGGCACGTTCCATCGTGCATCGTGCGTTTTCGAATTGAAGTACGCGACGATATCAAGATCGATCGCTTTATCGCGGATGGTGTATCGGAAGTGATGGCGGCACGACACTTGACCGACTATCTGCAAAATTATTTTACTGAAGAAAGCCAAGGACATGCTTGAACAAGAAGTGAAAGAAATGATTATCGATGTGCTGCAACTCGAAGATATCAGCGCGGCCGACATCGATAGCGATGCGCCATTGTTCGTTGAAGGTCTGGGCCTGGATTCTATCGATGCACTGGAGCTGGGCGTCGCCCTGCAAAAGCGCTATGGCATTTCCTTGTCAGCTGAAGCGGACGATACGCGGCGCCATTTTTCTTCGGTGCGTGCACTGGCGACGTTAATTGAAAATCATAGAAAGAAATAAGGCTAAGGTATGGTAGCGGTGAACACAATGAGCAAAGACGAACTGTATGTATGGGTCGTCGATTTGTTGGCCGAGATGTTCGAACTGGACAAGTCAAAGCTGACCTTGCAGTCGAATTTGTATGCTGATCTGGATATCGACAGTATCGACGCCGTCGATCTGGCTGTGAAATTAAAACAGATGACTGGCAAGCGTTTGCAACCCGAAGTGTTCAAGACGATACGCACGATCGGCGATGTGGTGGACGCCTTGTCCGATCTGACATCGGAGCAGGCGGTATAAAACGCTCGATTCTGACTGTCGTTACAGTCTTTGTCACCTTGCTGTACCCACTGGTGATCTGGTACGGGCACGGGCAGGTGGAGCCGCGCTGGCTGGCCTGTCTGCTGCTGCTGGTCGTGGTGACAAGGCTGCCGATGTTGAAGCTGAACAAGGTGGCGCGTTGGGCAGTGATCGGCGCAATAATACTGGCCGCGATTGCCGTGTGGGCTAATATGCTGCTGCCCTTGAAGTTGTATCCGGCGCTGGTGAGTTGCGTCATGTTGGCGGTATTTGCCTACAGCCTGCGGTTTCCTCCCACGGTGATCGAACGTCTTGCGCTTTTACGCGAGCCGATTCTGCATCCGCGTGTCGTTTTTTACACGCGTCGCGTGACCCAGATCTGGTGTGTGTTCTTTGTGATCAACGGGGCTATCGCGTTCGTTACCGCATGGTGGGCGTCCGAAGCAGTGTGGCTGCTGTACACAGGTTTTATTTCCTACATTTTGATGGGTGTCTTGTTTGGCGGCGAGCTGCTGTATCGTCCACGTTTCAAGCGTCTGAACCATATCTAATTTCCTGGCCGATTCCATGCAAGCTACGCTGATCAACCTCGCCAATATTGCGGCAAAGCGTCCTGCGGACTTTATAGTCGGCTGGCGTGATGGCAATGCCGTGCGTAATGATGCGTTTCTGTTGCGGGCGCAAGCCTGGCGTACATTGTTACAGGATGCCGCGGGACAAAATTTCGCCTTGTATATCGAAGACAGTATCGAGTTCGGTGCTGCCTTGCTGGGTGCATGGCAAGCACGTAAAACCGTCTGGCTGACGTCCGATACGCTTGCAGCGAGTTGTCATGCGCTTGCGCAGTCCGTGGATGGATTTCTCGGAGAATTTTCCGCAGAATGGAAGCCCTTGCAAGCTGGCAAGCTAGATGTATGCAGCCCTGTCGATGATGCCGCGATGGATGCAGATTTCTCCGCCTTGGTGGTGCATACCTCCGGCACCACTGGCACTGCACAAGCGATTCCCAAGCGCCTGTCGCAATTATCGAATGAAGTTGCCACGCTGGAGCAGGTGTTCGGATCCCGGCTCGGTGATGCCGAGATTGCTGCCACCGTTTCACATCAACACATTTACGGCTTGCTGTTCAAGGTGCTATGGCCATTGACTACGGGTCGTGCCATTCATGCATGCAGTCAGAATTTTCCGGAAGAGCTGCTGCGACTGCTTGCTGCCCGGCCCTGCGTGCTGATCGCCAGTCCGGCTCATTTAAAGCGATTACCTGATCACCTTTCTTGGTCGGACGCAGCCGATAAATTGCGTGCAGTTTTTTCGTCCGGTGGCCCCTTGCCGACAGAAGTGGCACATGCTGCTGGGGCCTTGCTTGGTCAGATCCCGATTGAGGTGTATGGCAGCTCCGAAACCGGTGGCATTGCCTGGCGCCAGCGATCCGGCAACCAGCAGAATATGCAAGACGATGCTGCCGATGAATCATGGGTGCCGCTGCCGCATGTGGAATGGCGAGTGGCTGCCATAAAAAATACAGATGAAAGTGGTCATCAGGCTGACCGAAATCTGCTCGAAATTCGCTCGCCGCATTTGGCGGATGACGCGTGGTTGCGTCTGGCTGATTGCGTGGAAACAGGCCGCGATGGTCGCTTTTTTCTGACTGGTCGTAGTGACCGCATCGTCAAGATAGAAGAAAAGCGCATTTCTCTCACTGCAATTGAAGCGCTGCTGAAGGCATCCGATCATGTCTGCGATGCTTGCGTATTGATGTGTGACGAGGCGGGACAACGACAGCGTCTGGCGGCCTTTGTCGTGTTGTCGGAACAAGGCAAACATTTGCTGGCGACTGACGGCAAACTGGCCATGAATAGCCATCTCAAGAATTTGCTGGTCGATGCCATCGCACCGGTTGCGTTGCCGCGACGCTGGCGTTACCTCGAACAGATGCCGCTCAATGCACAAGGCAAGACTACGCATGCGCTGTTGCGCGCCTTGCTCGACGGGCGTCCGCGTGTGCCACATGTGCGTGTGCTGCAACAGGAGGCGCAGCGGGTTGAGCTGGAAATTCGTGCACCATCGGATCTGCTTTATTTCGATGGTCATTTTGCGGAAGTTGCGATCTTGCCTGGCGTGGTTCAGCTCGATTGGGCGATTAGTCACGGTCGCGAATATTTCGATTTGCCGCCGCATTTCCGCGGCGTAAATGCACTCAAATTCCAGCGTGTTATCGGCGCCGATCAGGCGATCACGCTGGAGTTGATACACGATGTGCAAAAAGGCAGTTTGAATTTTCGATATTTTTCAGCGGCAGGACAACACGCCAGTGGTCGTGTCCTGTTTGCCGCGGAGGCGGATCTTCATGCTTGAGCAGAATCATAGTCCGAGCTTCAAGGAGGATTTCAAACCTGTAGTTCTGATCCCGGTTTACGATCATGAGCACGCAATCGGCAAGGTAGTCGCTGCCGTATTGCTGCATGGTGTGCCGTGCATGCTGGTCGATGATGGCAGTTCGCTTGCATGTGCAACAGTGCTTGACGCGCTTGCTGCGGCCGAGCCGGAAAAAATCACATTGGTGCGCCATGCCGAGAATCGCGGCAAGGGGGCTGCGGTATTGACAGGTTTTGCGCGCGCTGCTGCCGATGGATACACCCATGTCTTGCAGATCGATGCCGATGGTCAGCATCGCGTCGACGATATTCCGACATTTCTTGCATTGGCGGCGGCGCATCCGGCCAGCATCATCGCCGGTTGTCCCATCTATGACGAATCGGTGCCGGCGATACGTTTGTACTGTCGGTATTTGACCCACGTCTGGGTCTGGATCAATACCCTGTCGCTGGACATCAAGGATTCGATGTGCGGCTTCCGTGTCTATCCGGTGCCACCAGTGATCGCGCTAATCGCACGGCAAAAGATAGGTGCACGTATGAATTTCGATACCGATATTCTGGTGCGTCTGTATTGGGATGGTCTCAAGGTCATTAATCTGCCGACGCGTGTTGCGTATCCGATGGATGGCGTGTCGCACTTCCGCCTCTGGCTGGACAATGTTTTGATCACGCGCATGCATGCGACCTTGTTTTTCGGCATGCTGTGCCGCCTTCCGTCTTTGTTGGCTCGTAAATGGAAGTCGCGATGAGCACACAAACACACAATCAGCCTCGACACTGGGCGAGCATCAATGAATTGAGTTTCGTGGCAGGCATGCGTCTGCTGTTCTGGATTTATCGCTTGTTCGGCCGCTGGCCTTTCCGTTGCGTTTTATATCCGGTGCTGCTGTGGTATGTATTGACGCAACCTTTGCCGCGCCACGCTTCGCTGGATTATTTGCGTAGAGTGAAATTCTTTGTGGATGTTAAAACCGGCATGTCCGGCGTACGCAGGCATTTCGCTTCTTTCGCAGAAACCATACTCGACAAGATGCTGTTGTGGGGCGGCTTGTTCAAGCTGGATCAGGTTGATTACTTCGGCACTGAACCTATCAACCAGCTGATCGCGCAAAAACGCGGCGCCTTGCTGATTTGCTCGCATTTCGGCAACCTGGAATTGTGCCGCGTGCTATCACGTCAGCATAACAAGATGCGTCTGACGATATTGGTACACACCAAGCATGCGCGTGCGTTCAATCAAATGCTGGCAACACTGGACCCGCACAGTCAGTTGAACCTGATGCAGGTCACCGAGATGACGCCGGCGACGGCGATGTTGTTGTCGGAAAAAATCGAGCAGGGCGAGTTCGTCGTGATTGCCGGCGACCGCGTTCCGGTGGCGTCAAATCCACGCATTGTTCTCGCCGATTTTCTTGGCGCGCCAGCGGCATTTCCGATTGGCCCCTACGTGCTGGCCAGTATTTTGCAATGCCCGACTTATCTATTGTTTTCTTTGCAGCAGGGTGGGCAGAGAAAGCACGCAGAGATTCATTTTGAATTACTGCGCGAAACGATACGATTGCCGCGCAAAGGCCGCGACGAAGCGTTGCAGCCGCTGGTAGCAGACTACGCTGCGCGCTTGCAGCATTACTGCCTGCGCGCCCCATTGCAATGGTTTAATTTTTACGATTTCTGGCACTTACCCAAACTGGATACTCAAGATGCATCCCGCTGATACAAAAAACACACAACGCGCAGTACAGTTTGATCAAGGCCGTTTGCAGATTGAAGATATTGCCGACATTGCCAGTGGCAAGGCGAAAGCCGTTTTATCGAATGATCCGAAATTCCGCGCCGCGATTGCACGCGGGGCTGATTTTCTCGATCGCCTGTTGCGCGAGGACGGCATTATTTATGGCGTCACAACCGGCTACGGTGATTCATGCACGGTGGTCGTTCCGCCAGAATTGATTGCCGAATTGCCGCATCATCTGTTCACGTATCACGGCTGCGGCCTTGGTGAATATCTGACGCCGGCACAAACGCGCGCAGTGATGGCAACGCGACTGGCGTCTTTATCCAAAGGCTTTTCCGGTGTGTCGGTTGAATTGCTGGAACAGATCGCCCGTTTGCTGGATGCTGGTTTGCTGCCGCTGATTCCCTCCGAAGGTTCGGTTGGCGCGAGCGGCGATCTGACTCCGCTTTCCTATCTTGCCGCGGTGTTGTGTGGCGAGCGCGAAGTGTGGCGCGACGGCGTGCAGGTGCCGGCCGAGCAGGCGCTGCGGGAAGCCGGCATCAAGCCTATCCGTTTACGTCCTAAAGAAGGTCTGGCGATCATGAATGGCACAGCGGTGATGACGGCGCTGGCTTGTCTGGCCTACGACCGTGCCGCCTATCTGACCAAACTCACAACACGTATTACGGCGATGGCATCGTTTGCGCTGGACGGCAATGCGCATCACTTTGATGAAACGCTGTTTTCCGTCAAGCCACATCCCGGCATGCAGCAGGTGGCGGGCTGGTTGCGTCAGGATCTGGACTGCGAACAAACAGAACGCAATGGCAAGCGCTTGCAGGATAGATATTCGATACGCTGCGCGCCGCATGTGATCGGCGTGTTGGCCGATGCCTTGCCATTCTTCCGTCAGTCGATAGAAAACGAACTGAATAGTGCCAATGACAATCCAATCATCGATGCGGAAGGCGAACGTGTGTTGCACGGCGGCCATTTTTACGGTGGCCATATTGCATTTGCGATGGATGGCATGAAAAACGCCGTCGCCAATCTGGCCGATTTGCTGGATAGACAAATGGCCTTGCTGGTCGACAGTCGCTACAACCACGGTTTGCCGGCAAATCTGTCAGGCGCAGAAGGACCGCGCGCAGCGATCAATCACGGCTTGAAGGCCTTGCAGATCAGCGCATCGGCATGGACTGCAGAAGCATTGAAATTGACGATGCCGGCATCGGTATTTTCGCGTTCAACCGAATGTCATAACCAGGACAAGGTCAGCATGGGCACGATAGCCGCGCGTGATTGCTTGCGCGTACTGGAATTGACTGAACAGGTTGTGGCAGCGTTGCTGATCACGGTGCGGCAGGGTGTGGCCTTGCGCTTGCGTGTGCAACCGGATGCAGCCTTGCATGCATCGCTGTCGGACATGACAGAAGTGTTGGGCAAAGATGTTGCATTGATCGTTGAAGACAGGCGTCTTGAACCGGACTTGCGCGTGCTGCTTGAACGCATACGCAGTCAGGCGTGGGAATTGTATGCGCCGCAAAACTGAAGCCAGCCGCTGGTGGGCGGAGGTCGAGATACAGGTGCAATTCTTTGACCTGGATCCTATGCAAATCGTCTGGCACGGTAATTACGTCAAGTATCTGGAGGTAGTGCGTTGCGCATTGCTCGACAAGATTGATTACAACTATGTCGAAATGGGCGAATCCGGTTTTGCGTGGCCGGTGATTGATGTGCAACTGCGTTATATCAACTCCGCCAGATTTGGTCAGCGTTTGAAACTGCGCGCCGACATCGTCGAATGGGAAAACCGCTTGAAGATTGATTACCTGATTACCGATGCGGACACCGGTGCGCGCCTGACGCGTGCCAGTACCACGCAAGTTGCACTCAACATGGCCAGCGGTGAGATGTGCTTTGTTTCGCCGCCGGTACTATTCAAGAAACTGGGAGTCGAATGATGATCAAACGCATGATGAAACGTATCTTTCTCGGCATGTGTCTGGCAGCGTGTACCGCCGTCAGCAGCGCAGCAGCGCCGATAGAAAAAATCCAGAACATGCTGGCCAAGCCGAACATGCTGTGCGGTCGTTTTGATCAAACCAAGCAGTTGAACGGGATGAAGAAACCTTTGCTGTCGAATGGTCGATTTTGCGTCGTGAAGGGTAAGGGTGTCTTGTGGCGCACTTTGCAGCCGTTCCCGAGTACCTTGCGTTTGACGCGTGACGAGATCGTGCAATTTCAGGGTGAACGTGTTGCTACACGGCTGGATGCCAAACAGGAGCCGACAGTGCGCATGATTAACAGCGTCCTGTTCTCTTTACTTTCGGGAGATCTGTCGCAGTTGCAGAGTTTGTTTGACGTCGACGGCAGCGCCGATGCAAAAAACTGGCGCGTCGCGCTGAAGGCACGCGAGCCCGCACTGGCAAAAGCCATCGGTGACATAGCACTGGAAGGTGGCGCCTACGTTAATAACATCACGTTGAATGAAGCAAGCGGCGATAAAACCAATATTGTATTTTCTGCGATACAAACCGGTGAAGCAGCGATGCTGCCGGAAGAGCTCGCCTTATTTTGATGAATCGTAAAAGTGTTGCGCTGGCATGGGCGCTGGTGGTGTGCATGCTGCTTGCTCATCACGTTTATCTGTGGGTAGGCAAGCACATTGTGCCGGACACCGATATTCTTGCCTTGCTGCCGGTGCAGGAGCGCGATCCAATATTGCAGCAATCTTTCTCGCATATGGTCGAGGCGTCGCAGCAACGTGTCATCGTGCTGGTAGGCGCATCTGACTGGGCCGACGCGAAGCGTGCCGCCGATGCATACAGCGGTGTGCTGGCAAGCAGAAAGGATTTGCTGCAGGGGACGCAATTGACTGACCAGATGCAGAACGACTGGTTGGAGAAATTTCAGCAGCATCGCCTGACTTTGCTCACGTCGCAACAGGAAGAACAATTGCGCAGCGAGCCTGCGCAATTCTGGGTTGATACGGCGCTGACCAAACTCTATAGTCCGTTTGCCGGTCCCAAGCTGGGTGCCTGGCGTGACGACCCTTTTGGTTTGTTCAGTGAATGGGTGCAGCAGCGCGCGCAGGAAACGCCAGTGCGGCCACGCGATGGCAAACTTTTTGTGGCGGGCAAAGACAAGCAGTATGTGTTGCTACCGCTGACCCTGCAGATACCTGCATTTTCGATGAGTGCGCAGGACGTCATCGTTCCGCTTCTGGACAAGGCCAGATCTGCCGCGCTAGAGGTTGCGCCACAAGCCGAGATTATTACGGCGGGTGTCGTGTTGCATGCGGCGGCGGCGGGCGAACAGGCGAGTGGGGAAGTTTCCACTATCGGGCTTGGTTCGCTGGCCGGAATTATCCTGCTGACATGGGTAAGCTTCCGGTCCTTCAAACCGATCGGCATGGTGTTGCTATCAATTGGTGTCGGCTGCCTCGGTTCATTTTCCATCTGCTGGTTGCTGTTCGATCGTATTCATTTATTGACCTTGGTATTTGGCGCCAGCCTGATCGGCGTGGCACAGGACTATGGCATTTACTTTCTCTGCAATCGCCTGGGCGCGGACGCGAAACTTGATTCAAGCGCATTGCTTAAAAAACTGATGCCGGGTTTGTGTCTGACCTTATTGGCAGCAGTGATTGGCTATATGGGATTGGCATTCACGCCATTTCCCGGTCTGCGTCAGATGGCAATGTTCTCTGCACTGGGCTTGATATTCGCGTGGTTAACCGTAGTGTGCTGGTTCCCACTTCTGGTGAGCGGCGGAACACTCAAGGCAGGTGCTGCAGTTCGCGTGTATGGCAATACGCTGCCCTACTGGCCCCGGTTGCGGATGAGCAAGGTAACCGTATTTTTTGCCGCACTGTTCGTCATACTGGCAGCGCTAGGCTGCTTGCGTCTTGGTGCCAACGACGATATTCGTCTGCTTCAAACTCCACCGAAACATCTGGTCGACGATCAAATCAAGTTAAGTACTCTGCTGGACGCGCCCACGCCGGTACAGTTTTTCCTGGTCCGTGGTGCATCTGCGGAGATCGTGTTGCAGCGGGAAGAGTTGTTGAAAAAGCGCCTCGATCCCTTGATTGCGCAGCATAAAATTAGCGGCTATCAGGCGATGTCCAATTGGGTACCTTCGGCACAGACGCAGGATGCTCGGCGCGCGCTGCTGGAAGATAAGCTGCTGAAGGAAGGCGGTCCTTTGGCGCAACTTGCCGCGCAGGTTGGAGAAGACCAGGCCTGGGTTGCGACTACGCGTGCGCATTTGCTGGAGTCTGGAAAACCGCTGACACTCGATGACTTCCTGAAGGCTCCCGCCAGCGAACCGTGGCGGCATTTGTGGCTGGGTGACAGGGACGGCGTGACGGCCAGCATTGTTGCCTTGCGTGGTCTGGGCAATGCGGATATTGCCTTGATGCAGAAGACCGGTGCCGGGATGGAAGGCGTGCAATGGGTAGACAAGGTCGATGAGATTTCATCTGTGCTGGGGCGCTACCGCGAGTACATGAGTGTGGTGGTGCTCATTGCGTACGTGGTCGTATTCGGATTGCTGTTTTCGCGTTATCGTCGCCATACCTGGCGTGTGCTGGCACCGACTGCTCTGGCAAGTATCACCACGCTCGCCTTGCTGGGTTTTGCCGGACAAAATCTGCAGCTGTTTCATGTGCTTGCCCTGATGCTCCTGCTGGGTGTCGGTGTCGATTACGGAATTTTCATGCAGGAGCAATCTGGTCGGCATGATGCAAGCTCCTGGCTGGCAGTTGGGTTGTCGGCTGCCAACACCATACTCTCGTTCGGTTTGCTCGGTTTGAGCCGGACACCCGCCCTGCAAGCGTTTGGCCTGACGATGTTGATCGGGACTGCGCTGGTATGGCTCATCGTTCCATGTTTCAGAAAAGAAAACCTAGATGACGCAATCACTTGAATCAACAGAAATACTGATTATTGGCGCAGGTCCATCCGGTTCTGTTGCTGCCGCACTTTTGCGTCAACAAGGACGCCAGGTGCTAGTGATAGAACGGGAACAGTTTCCGCGTTTCTCTATCGGTGAAAGTTTGCTGCCGCAAAGCATGCAGTATCTGGAACAAGCAGGTATGTTGCGCGCGGTGGTGGAGGGTGGCTTTCAATTCAAGAACGGCGCGGCTTTTGCGCGTGGTGAGGAATACACCGATTTTGATTTCCGCGACAAGCATTCGGAGGGCTGGGGCACGACGTATCAGGTACAGCGCGCCGATTTCGATCACTTGCTGGCGAAGGAAGCAGAACGTTTTGGTGCGGAGATACGCTATCGGCATGAAGTAACTGCTGTCGATCTTGAACGCGACAAGCCCTTGGTCACGGTGAAAGACCCGGATGGCCGCATCTATCAGATCGAAGCCGGTTTTATTCTCGATGCCAGCGGCTTTGGCCGGATACTGCCGCGATTGCTGAAACTGGAAACGCCATCGAATTTCCCTGTGCGCGGTGCCATTTTTACGCACATAGAAGACGGCATCGCACAAGGTCAGAACCCGCAATGCTTTGATCGCAGCAAGATTCTGGTAACGATACATCCGCGACATTGCGATGTGTGGTTCTGGACGATTCCGTTTGCCGGTGGCCGCTGTTCGCTCGGTGTAGTGGCCGAGACTAGTTTCCTCGACAACTATAAAGGCAGTGACACCGAGCGCTTGCAGGCCATCGTTGCAGAAGTGCCATCTCTGCAAAAAGTATTGGCAAACGCGAAGTGGGATACGCCGGCGCGTCATATCGTCGGCTACTCGGCCAACGTCGCATCCTTGTGGGGAAAGGGTTATGCCTTGCTCGGCAACGCGGGCGAGTTTCTTGACCCGGTGTTTTCATCTGGCGTCACGATTGCAGTGAAGTCCGCGAGTCTGGCAGCAGCAGTATTGCAGCGCCAGTTCGACGGCATAGAGGTGGATTGGCAAAAAGAGTACGGTCAACCATTGCGCGCCGGGGTCGATACTTTCCGTGCGTTTGTAGAAGCCTGGTATGCCGGCGGATTTCAGCAGATTATTTTTCACCCGAATCAGCAACCAGACATTCGTCGCATGATTGCCGCGATTCTGGCTGGTTACGCATGGGATCAGGGCAATCCGTTTGTGAAAGAGACAGTGCGCCGTCTGGCTGCTTTGGAGAGTATATGTACGCCAGCCTGATGCGCCGAGGGGCGCTGGTTTCGGCTCTGTTATTACTGGCTGCATGTGCGACCAAGCCGGAGCCGTCACAGGCGCGTCTTGGTTTAAAGCTTGCACCTGCAACCTTGGGTGCGTCCATCGCGCGCCAGCAGCATTTGAAGGTCGAGCGTGAAGGTCGGATTGACGATCTGGATGCGGCACTCGAAGTCGATCCCGAACGGCTGCAACTGGTCGGTCTGGCGTTTGGTCAGCGCGTGTTGAGCCTGAGCTACGATGGCAAGGAATTGACTTCGTGGCGTCACGTAATGTTGCCGGCGCAAGTGCGCGCCGAGGATGTACTGGAAGATTTGCAACTGACACTCTGGCCTAAAGATGCGATTGCCAAAGAGTTGCCATCCGGCTGGACCATAGAAGACGAGGGCTTGCGCCGTACCTTGTACATGGATGGGACGGTGATGACGGTGATTGATTACAGTACGATGCCGCGCTGGAGTGGCACTGTGGTACTGCAAAACCTGCGTTACCAATATCGATTGACGATTCAATCAGTGCCTTTCGGCCCTTGATGAACATCCGGAACTGAATGATGCCGTATTTGAATGAATGTGGAATAGTGTGCGCCCTCGGCGACACACACGATGCGATCAAGGCGCGCTTGTTCGAGCGTGCTGAAAGCGGCGTGGCGATGACCGATGCATGGAGCGCTGAGCGCATGCTGCCGCTCGGTTGCGTCACCGCAGAATTGCCTTCAATGGCGGCTTGGCCGGTACAGCAACGCAGTCGTAACAACCAAATGGCGCTTGCCGCCTTGTCCCAGATTCGTCCTGCTGTCGATGCAGCGATTGCGCGTTTCGGTGCAGATCGTATCGCTGTCGTGATTGGTACCAGCACTTCAGGTGTTGCCAATACCGAGACTGCGTTGCGCCAGTATGCAATCGATGGGAGCCTGCCGGCAGCATTCCACTATGCGCAGCAAGAGATGGGGTCGCCCGCCAGTATGCTGGCAATCGAGCTTGGTATCAGTGGCCCGGCTTATGTGCATTCAAGCGCATGTTCTTCCAGTGCAAAGGCGATGGCCAGTGCCGCGCGTCTATTAAACATGGGGCTGTGTGATGCCGTGCTGACTGGCGGGGTGGATACCATGTGCGCGTTTACGGTAGCCGGTTTTTCCGCTCTTGAATCGGTTAGCGCTGCACAATGTAATCCTTTGAGTGTGAACCGCAATGGCATCAATATTGGAGAGGGCGCTGCGCTATTCCTGATGACGCGCGAGCCGGCTGCGGTAGCCTTGCGTGGCTGGGGCGAGTCATCCGATGGCCATCACATGTCGGCGCCGGATCCGGCCGGCAGCGGTGCACGGCTGTCGATTGCACAAGCGCTGCAGCGTGCCGGCATCTCTGCCTCGGAAATCGACTACATCAATATGCATGGCACTGCGACCGTACAGAATGACGCGATGGAGTCGCGCGTGATTCATGACTTGTTTGGTGCCCATGTTGCTGTCAGTTCAACCAAGCCTTTTACCGGTCATGCATTAGGTGCCGCCGCAGCGATTGAAGCAGCGATCTGTTGGCTCGTGATGCAGGATGAAAATGCTGCAGGCAGCTTGCCTCCGCATTTATGGGATGGTGTACAGGACACTTCTCTGCCAACATTGAACGTGGTTGCATCAGGTACACGTTTAGGCCGACCGGTGCGTTGGGCGCTCAGCAATTCCTTTGCATTTGGAGGTTCGAATGCGACTCTGGTTTTTGGGAGGAGCGCATGAGCTTGCCGGATATTCGCACACTGGTACCGCATTCAGGAACGATGGTCTTGCTGGATAAGCTGGTTGCGGTCGGCGATGAAAGTTTGTGTGCAGAAGTCGTGATAACTCCCGATACCCTGTTTTGCGATGCCAGCGGTGTGGGGGCGTGGATAGGCGTTGAATACATGGCGCAGGCAGTTGCAGCCTTCGCCGGTTACGAAGCGCAGTCGCGAGGCGAATCGGTCAAGGTCGGATTTCTGCTCGGCTCGCGACGTTATGAATGCAGCGCTCCAAGTTTTGCGATAGGCAGCACCTTGCACGTCCATGTGCAGCGTGCCTTGCAAGGCGAAAATGGATTGGGCGCATTTAGTTGTCATATCAATCAAGCAGGCGATCCATCTGCAGCGGCGTTGGCAACAGCGACGATTACAGTTTTTCAGCCGGATAATGTCGGCGAGTTTTTACAAAAAGTTTAGGAATGAAGGTGCAGGATGAATAAAAGTATATTGGTCACCGGATCGTCACGCGGCATAGGCAAGGCGATTGCATTACGTCTGGCGCGTGATGGCTATGACGTTGTTTTGCATTGCCGCAGCCAGCGTGCAGAAGCGGATGCAGTGGCGCAGACTATCGTTGGTTTGGGCAGAAGCGCGCGCGTATTGCAGTTCGATATAGGCGACCGTGATCAGGCATCCACCATTTTGCTGGCTGATGTGGAAGAGCATGGTTGTTATTACGGCGTAGTGTGCAATGCAGGTGTCGCGCGGGACAATGCGTTTCCGGCGATGTCGGGTGAAGATTGGGACATCGTTCTGCAAACCAATCTTGATGGATTTTTCAATGTGCTCAATCCTCTCACCATGCCTCTGGTACGCAGACGCAAGCCGGGTCGCATCGTGACGCTTGCATCGGTCTCCGGCTTGATAGGCAACCGCGGACAGGTAAATTACAGTGCTGCAAAAGCAGGGATTATCGGTGCGACCAAAGCATTGGCGGTTGAACTGGCCAGCCGTGAAATCACGGTTAATTGCGTAGCACCGGGTTTGATAGAAACCGACATGATCAGCGATGTGCCTATGGAAGAAGCATTGAAAATGATTCCAGCAAAACGCGTCGGCAAGCCGGAAGAAGTCGCCGCAGTTGTGAGTTTTTTGATGGGTGATGATGCCGCTTACGTGACGCGCCAAGTGATTTCAGTCAATGGCGGTTTGGCATGAATCGCCGCGTCGTCGTTACCGGCATGGCCGGCATCAGCCCGATCGGAAATGACTGGAGCAGCATACGCGCACGTCTTGGCGAATATCGCAACGGTGTCACGCGCATGGCTGAGTGGTCAGATTACGAAGGCTTGAATACCCAGTTGGGCGCACCGGCTGCAGCTTTCGAACTATCAGATAAATTCAATCGCAAGAGCATGCGTAGTATGGGGCGCATCGCCTTGATGGCAACGCGTGCGAGTGAGCTGGCCCTGATTGATGCAGGTTTGCTTGATGATCCTTTGCTCAAGAGCGGACAGATGGGTATCTCTTTCGGCTCATCGGCCGGCACGCCAAGCGCGATCGGTGACTTCGGTCGCATGATGGAAGAGCGCACCACCAAAGGCATCAACGCCACCACTTACATCAAGATGATGGCGCATACCGCACCGGTAAATATCGGCGTTTTCTTTGGTTTGACCGGCCGCGTCATTACTACATCCAGCGCATGTACATCTGGCAGCCAGGGCATAGGCTACGCATATGAAGCGATACGCTATGGTCAGCAGCAAGCGATGATTGCCGGCGGCGCAGAAGAACTGTGTGCGACAGAAGCAGCGGTGTTCGATACCTTGTTTGCAACCAGCGTCAAGAACGATGCTGCGGATACCACTCCGCGTCCTTTTGATGCGGATAGAGATGGCCTGGTAATCGGTGAAGGTGCAGGATGCTTGATCCTGGAAGAGATGGAACATGCAGTGGCACGCGGCGCAAAGATACACGCAGAGCTGGTCGGCTTCGGCACCAATAGCGATGGTTGCCACGTCACGCAACCCAATGCAGAAACGATGAAAGTCGCGATGGAACTCGCGCTGGCCGACGCCGGTTTGCAGCCATCTGATATTGGCTACGTGAATGCACACGGTACCGGTACCCAGCACGGCGACATTGCCGAATCGCAAGCTACCGCGCAGGTATTCGGCAAAAACATGCCTATCAGCTCACTGAAAAGTTATATGGGGCACACACTGGGTGCATGCGGTGCATTGGAAGCATGGGCCAGTATAGAAATGATGCGCGAAGGCTGGTTTGCGCCGACCATCAATTTGGAAAAGATTGATCCGCAATGCGCGGAACTCGATTACATCGTGGGTGAGGGAAGAAAAATAGAATGTGACTATGTGATGTCGAATAACTTTGCCTTCGGCGGTATCAACACATCATTGATTTTCAAACGCTATCGTTAATTGCACTACATGTTCGCCAAGGGGAAATTGAATGATTCAAAAAGAAATCATCAACGTAAAAAGCAAGACAGCCATGATTGCCATGCTGGCTTGCGTGATGTTGAGCGCCGGTTGCGTTACGCGGGCAAAATTACCGACGAGCGATCAGAATCCACCTCCTGTTGAGGCGTTCTCGAATTTTTCGGATTTCGAGCTAAAGCCTATAGATAGAGGGCCAGCTTGCGATAAACAGCACGGCGCAGATGTAGCTTTAAATGGCGTAGAAAACAGAATGCATGTGAAACTTCGTCAATTAATAGCGAACTGGAAAGCAGCACCAAACGCTGCTGTAAATGTTTCGTCAAAAAAACGTACGCTGATCATTGAGCCCATCTGTTCGAATGCCAAGATGATGGGCAAAGGCAGTCGTATGTCAGTTGGCCTGTTTGGTGGCGATTCAGTGATTATATTGAATGTTCGCTACAAGGATGCTGAATCAGGAAAAATCATTGCCGATCCGGTTTTCTATCAGCGTACCAATGTGTTCAGCGGTGCTTTTTCCTGGGGCGCTACAGATCAGGACATGCTCGAACGTATGGCTTCGATGATTGCGATATACACATCAAAGAATTATGAAAGTGCAGTGGGCGGCCCAACCGGTCTGGAAATTAAAAATTAACTCAGCTAAGGAAAAGTGATGAAAAAAATACTGTACGCCTTGTCTTTTGCCACCGCATTATTGAGTGTCGCGATGTCGGCGCAGGCTGGGGATGAAAAAATGATGATGCCTATCGACGCCGCATTTGCACAAACCGGCACCAGGAACAATATCGATGGTTCGGTGAAATTTTTCTTTGGCAATCAAAAACCGTCTGGCAAGATCCTGCAAAAACTGGGTAGCGATACTACCAGCCAGAAATCCAATGCGTTCGGAAAATCGGATGCGGTTTCCTGTAATACGGCATTCTTGTCGGGCATGATTTCTTTTGAAAAGCGTGCCAAGGAGTTGGGCGCTAACGCCGTGATCAATATCGTCAGCAACTACAAACACGAAGTCAATTCGAGCGAGATAGAGTTCGAATGTCATGTGGGTGCCATCATGTCGGGTGCCGCATTCAAGGGCGATTTCGTCAAAATCGCCGACAAATAATACAAACGCGGATGCAAATCAGAACGTGAGTTCAGATGTCAGTCCAGTCGCGACGGTATGGCTGTTAGACGGCCGTACCGTGAGCGACGATCAATTACTTCCTTATCTTTCCTGGCTTAATCCGGACGAACTGCACCGGTATCAGCGCTTCTTGCGGACTGAACGGCAGCGTCAATTTTTGCTCGGACGTATCCTGTTGCGCTTTGCACTTGGCTTTTTGCTGAAGATTGCACCTTCTACCATATCCCTTTCAGAGCGACCGGGTCATGCTCCACTTTTGAATAGAGGCGATGTCAAGCCGGGGTTTAGTCTATCGCATAGCGGAACGTGGATAGCATGCGCAGTGAGTGAGCAATCCGAATTGGGTCTGGATATTGAGTTGATGGATGCCGGTCGGGATCTGCCCTCGCTGGCAGAGCAGACATTCAATGAAAACGAATGTGCTTCGCTGAAGGAAAAAGAAGGCTCCGAACGCGTCACCGCGTTTTATACCTTGTGGAGTACCAAAGAGGCACAGTACAAGCTTGCGTCAACTTCCAGAAGTAGTACGCCCGCATATTGCATAAGTCTTCCGCATGCAGAAATCTCTATCGTGCTGTGCAGTGAACGACAATTGTCAGATATCGACATACGTAACTTTGACGGTTTGTAATTCCATCGAAGTTGTTAGCCTCTTGCGTGTGTACTGTTAACCCAACTGTTAATTTTCTCACCCCCAGATCCCGGTTGCTGTCGTGGTAGGTGCCACTTCTCTTAACGTCCATTGCAAGGGAATGGCATGCGATTTCCTCCAGCCCGATGTCATATGAAAACGCCACAAGCGTTCGGCTCCGGCAAGGCCACTGGTTTCAGTCGATTGCCATAGCACTTCGGTTGTTCCTTGCAGATGCAGTAAATCGCCGGTAGCGAAATCAATAAACAAGAGTGCTGCGCGCGGCTCTACCAGCATGTTTCCCAATGTATTGAAAAAGCGATTGCCGATGAAATCGGGGATCGTCAATGTATTGCCGTCGATACGAATGAAACCGGGCCTGCCGCCACGATGCGAGATATCCACTCCCGCACCGTGCATCTCTTGATTGCCTGACGACGTCGCGACAAAAAAGGTGTCGGCATTGCTAATCAGCAGCTTCGCCTCGTCATCGAGATCAGTCAATGATTTGGATGTGAAACTCAGTTGATCGCTCTCTTCATTCGTTACGTCGCGTGCCTGTATGTACTTTGGGCAGTTGCCGAACGATTGAGCAATTTGCACTCGCAAGCCATCGCTATCAAATGCCGTTACATGACCGTTTGCACGATTACGCCGACGGTTGCTGAACTCAATCCCAAGCATACCTAGCGGCTGGCCCTCAGTGAGTAAAGGAATAAATGATTCCTGCCAACGCGTGCTCGCAGAGAAATGTAGATGTTGAGAATCTTCGCTGAATATAAAACCTTGCGGGCCGGTGGCGATCGTCGCAACTGGCCAACCATCATGATCAATAGTGGCAAGCATCGCAAAACGCAGTGAAGAGAAAAACTGGCGGTGCTGATCCGGCATCAGCTCACGTATCGGTGCGCCAGGGGTATCGAACCCTGCAGCCTGGTGAGCCTGCAGTTCACCCACATGAAAAGGGCGTGGATTGATAGGGGTGCTCATGCTGCTGCCGGTATCGCTGATTGCGGCATAGGATGGAAATTTGGCAAGGCTTCTATGCGTGCCAGCCATGCGCGGACTTCTGGGTAAGGTACAAGTGAAATGCGACCTTCAGGAGCATGCGCGATATATGAATAGCACGCGAGGTCGGCAATAGTGGGATGGTTGGTGGCAAGATAATCGCGACCGGCAAGATGTGCATTCATCATCGTCAGTAATTTTTCGGCAATTTCATGTGCACGTGCAAAAGCGATTTCACCTTTCATATTCCACAAGCTGGACATTCGCGCACTCGCCGGTCCATGTCTCACTTCGCCTGCCGCGATGGATAGCCAACGCTGAATCTGTGCAGCTTCGACGGCATCGTCCGACAGCCACGGAGTATTCGCACCATATCGTTTGACCAGATAAACCATGATCGCATTGCTGTCGGAGAGAACGAGGCCGCCATCGGCCAGAACAGGAATCTGGCGCAAAGGATTGAGCTTGCCGAAATCTTCGCTAGCACGCTGTGCTGCCGATTCTATGTATTCGTATGGAATCCCCAGCATGCGCAGCAGTACTTCTACGCGATGGGCGTGTCCGGATAAAGGTGTTCCGTACAGTTTGATAGTAGCCACAATGATGTCCTTTCAAGTAAGTGAGGTCCCATCATATTTATTTCTTTAAATGATGTAAATTACGTAAAAATTCAATTAACTATTTCAATATATGGAATAATTAAATCGCCAAAAAATCGCTCTCCAGGTGGAGTCGGGCTACACGTAGTGAGCAAAGTGAAAAATTAAATGAGGCGAGGTCATGGACCGACTGGATGAACTGGAAGTATTCATTGCGATTCTCGACACCGGCAGTCTGATCGGTGCCAGTCGCAAGCTGCGTCGTTCACCGCCGGCGATTACGCGTCTGCTGGCTTCACTCGAACAGCGCATAGGCGCACGTCTGGTAGAACGTACGACACGACATCTGGCAGCAACCGAAGCCGGTACGCGATTGCTGCAACATGCGCGACAGGTGTTGAGTGAATACGAACAAGCAGTGCAAGAAGATCCGTCCGCGCCGATGCGTGGCATGCTGCGCATTACTGCACCGGTTGTGTTTGGACGACGGCATGTCGCACCCATCGTCAATAGCTATCTCGATTTGTATCCCGAGATGCGAGTCGAACTGGTTATCAATGATCGCAACATTGACCTGATTGATGAAGGAATAGATATCGCAGTGCGCATTGGTTCTTTGGCCGATACCAGTCTGGTTGCGCGACAGGTTGGACAAGTTCATTCTGTTCTCGTGGCAAGCCCTGATTACATCAAGCATCGCGGCAAACCGCGCACGCTGGCTGACTTGTCATCGCATGACGTGATTTTTTCCTCAGGCTTCAACGGTGCGCTGGAATGGCGGTTCAGAGTAGATGGTCGTGACCAGATTGTGCCGCTGACACCGCGTCTGATGGTAAATGAAATTGATGCCGTGCTGCTCGCGGCAAAAGCAGGACGTGGCGTGGCGCGCCTGTTGTCGTATCAGGTCGCAGATGATGTGGCGAATGGTTCGCTGGTACGCATATTTCCAAAAATGGAAACGGCAGAGTTGCCAGTGCAACTGGTGCTTCCTAGCGCGCGACTGCTGGCACCCAAGTCACGCGCATTCATCGACCATGCTGTTGCACGATTCAGTGAACTACGCGTGATTCAAAAATAAGTTGAAGAAATAATTGTCGGACTACTTTACGAATAGGTAGACGGCACAGGCACTTCGCCCGTCAATATCCACTGACCCACATCTTTCAATTTAGAGTCCAGAGAATCATGCAAATTATGGCCACGTAAATTGCGCCGGAAGCGATCGAAACTATATTTTGCCGCTGGTCGGCCTGGCACAATCTCTTGCGCGTCAAATACATCTGGTTCGGATGCATGCGTTGAAGGCGTCTAACATTGCGTCAGCATCGCTCATCGGCAATACCAGCTTGAAATAAAATCCGCAACGTATCGTTTCTTCGCGCCATGGTGTTGGACTTATGTCGCTGGCAAAATAATTTGCTACTGAGCAGAGGCTTGTTGCCAAGACTATGGCGATAGTGCTGGTACCGTTACCGCCTGAGCGCAATGGCGCTTTTAATGCATCAAAATAATTCTTGCGCTCTTGCGTCACCTCGATCGGTGTAATTACGTCGCTGCTTCTGCAAGCATGTCTTCACAATCATGGATGACATGCAACGCAGGCTTGCTGCGCGCCAGTGCCGGGAATAAATTGCGCGTTATATTCGATCCAGAATGGACTGGCATAGGCAACCTGCGCATCGGCGACACGCAATATTCAGATGATTTTATCCGACGCCAGGAAACCCTCAGTTGCAGGCTCGGAGAGATAGGTAGGACGCTTTCTGGTGCCGCGCTGAAATCCTTTAGCGAAGAAATCCACGAGCGCAGCGAATCCCCACTGCAAGGCTACTAGCTTCATGACATGTGTTTTTCGCAGAATTATTTCCATGTCCATGTCCATGTGCGTTATGTGTACTGACGATACGGAAAATAAATGGTGGCAATATGGGGGACGATACAAAATTCGGCAACGGCAGAGCAAAGGGTGTTGGTGCAATGCAATTAGATTTGCAGGTAATTAAAATTGGAATCAGTTGAATTTTCCTGAATATGCATATGCCGAATCTGAATATCTGTAGCCGGTAGTCTGCTATCTTGTAGAAAAGCGGATGGATGGATCACGCTACATGTCGTCGCGTTTGATCAAGGTGGGAACATCGGTGAAGTATTTTTAGTGCATGATGGAACGTGCACAACTACACACGTCATGGCTAAGGAAATAATCATGAAAACCAGAATGGAGCGCGATACATTCGGCTTGATCGAGGTCAATGCTGAACGTTTGTGGGGCGCGCAAACACAGCGCTCGCTTGAACATTTCAAGATATCGACCGAACGGATGCCGCAGGAACTGATCATCGCGCTCGCTGAAGTCAAACGTGCATCGGCCATAGTCAATCTTGATCTGGGCAAGCTCGACCGAAAAAAGTCTGGCGCGATAGTCGCGGCGGCAGAAGAAGTGATTGCGGGTCTGCATCCACATGAGTTTCCACTTGCCGTGTGGCAGACCGGTTCCGGCACGCAGAGCAATATGAATATGAATGAAGTGCTGGCCAATCGCGCATCTGAATTGCTGAACGGCGAGCGTGGCGAGCAGCGCCTGATTCATCCGAACGACGACGTTAATCTCGGGCAGTCTTCCAACGACATCTTCCCGTCGGCGATGTATGTGGCTGCAGCGCTTGGCGTCAGCAAGAAAATATTGCCGCAGATCGACAAATTGCGGCAGACGCTGCAACTGAAATCGGAAGAATTTGCTGACATTGTCAAGATAGGCCGCACGCATTTGCAGGACGCAACACCACTGACGCTGGGACAGGAATTCTCTGGCTATGTTGCGCAACTTGAGTATGCTGCTGCTGCGATTGCGGCTTTGCAGCCCGCATTGCATGAACTTGCCGTTGGTGGCACGGCAGTTGGCACAGGATTGAATACGCATCCGGAATTCGGTGTCCGTGTGGCGGCTGAGTTGGCGCAGCGTACGGGCCTGCCGTTTAAAAGTGCAAGTAATAAGTTTGCCGCGCTGGCAGCGCACGATGCGCTGGTGAGCGTACATGGCGGCTTGAAGACGCTCGCCGCTGCGATGATGAAGATTGCAAACGATGTGCGCTGGCTGGCATCCGGTCCGCGTTCCGGTTTGGGTGAATTAAGTATTCCGGAAAACGAACCGGGTAGTTCCATCATGCCGGGCAAGGTCAATCCGACGCAGAGCGAAGCGGTCACCATGTTGTGTTGCCAGGTATTTGGCAACGATGTGGCGATTAATTTTGGCGGCGCATCCGGCAACTTTGAATTGAATGTCTTCAAGCCGCTGCTTGCGCATAATTTTTTGCAAAGCGTGCGTTTGCTGGCGGATGGCATACAGAGTTTCGATGAGCACTGTGCACACGGCATCGCCGCCAATCGCGAGCGTATTGATGAATTGATGGGACGTTCATTGATGCTGGTGACGGCATTGGCGCCGCATATCGGCTACGACAAGGCAGCGAAGATAGCCAAGCAGGCACATCATGATGGCAGCACATTAAAGGAGACCGCGCTGGCTCTGGGATTTGTGACCAGCGATGAATTCGATCTTTGGGTGCAGCCGCAAGACATGATTCATCCAAATTGACCAGCCATGCATGGGCTTTACCGATCCAGCATTAACGTTTATTGAGCTGGCCGAATAGATTGACGATGCTCAGCAAAAACAGGGCACCAGCCCATGCTGCGATCAGCTTGCCATTTGTGTAGTGCTGCGAATCTATCGCTCCGGTTCCAAAGACCGGTGCCAGCAGAATTCCTCCCAGTAGCGCTCCTGCCATCCCCACAACGATATTGAGCAATAGTTCGCCTTGATCGCTACGTTTTAATAGTCGCAGGATGACGAATGACAGTGCGCCGCTCAGGCCGCCTACCGTTATCCAGATGATTAAATTCATGTGTTATCCGCCATTGCCGGCTTGCTTCGCAGCAGACATTTATGCTGATGCGGAATTTTAATAGTTTGCAAGACCGGAAATAAAAAGGCGATCTGGCTAACCAGGTTAGCGAGATCGCCTTGTTTCTGGCTAATCAGTCTGCAGGTCGTGTGTGATGACCTGCTGTAGACATGGATTAGCTAGTGAGTCGCCTGTTTATTTTGCAGCGCCCATGCAACGCGATTTTTCAGCGCCGCTCAAAGCGTCACATTTTTCCTTTTGCACGGCAACGTTGGCATCGTGCTTTTCTTCACGTGCATCCTTGCGTGCGTCGGAAACTTCTTTGCCAGCTTTCGCATCGGCAACTGCTGCAGTTTTTACCGCTTTTGCTTCTTTCACGCAGACATCTTTATTGTTGCCGGTCATGTCATCGCATTTTTCTTTTGCGACTTCATAGTTTGCATCAGCAATGTCGGTGCGCGCTTTTTTACGTGCCGCGTCAGTGCCTTTGTATGCAACTTCGGCTTCTGCTGTGGCTTTCACCTGAGCAGCTTTCGCTTCTTTTACGCAAACATCCTTGGCATTACCTTTGTGGCTGTCACAGGCTTCTTTTGCCATTTTGTAGTCAGCATCTGCTTTTTTCTTGCTTGCATCGTAAGTCACTTTTGCTTCATTTGGTGCTGCGTGCGATGCAGCGATAAAGCCAAAGCTGGCGCTGGCCATGATGATCATTGAGATTGCTTTTTTCATGAAGTTCCTTTTGGTTTTTTAATTGAAATTGCGTCAGGCAATCAGGTGCGGAGCGTCGTCGTCTGACGACGGGTCCGCACCACACACGGTCTTACATGAAACGTTTGTCTTCGCGATTACGTTCTTCAAACGCTTTGATCTGCTTTTCAGCTTCATCCTTGTTCACGCCGTAAGCTTCTTGAATCTTGCCAGCGAGTTGATCGCGTTTGCCTGCGATTTGATCAAGGCTGTCATCAGTAAGCTTGCCCCATTGTTCTTTGACATTGCCTTTGAGTTGTTTCCAGTTACCTTCGATAACGTCCCAATTCATAACATTCTCCTTAAGTGAATTTCATACGCTATGGCGACAGTGCCTGTCCCTTACTATGCAAAACATGGGCCAGATTTTTTACTTATAAAAATCAATCACTTAAGAAAAATGTTGTTAACTATATGTAAATAGCGCAGGGTAAGTTGCAAAGCCTACATGTGGGAAACGCGGAAGCCCTTGCAGGACAACAAGAAGCAAGATCACGAAAAGCAAAGTGAATGGAAGGCGAGCGGAGCGGCAAAGCGGAAAGAAAAATAGTGAGTCGCTAAAGCAGGCGGCGAAAAATTTTATGCTGCTGCTTTCAACTCTTCGTTATTGCGCAAGGTGCCGAACCACAGCGCATATTGACGCGTGAAGCTTGCGCCAAGAAAGAATATCTGCGCGGAGTAATAGACCCAGAGCAGAAGCGCAACCAGAGAGCCGGCTGCACCGTAGCTACTGGCAATACCGCTGTTACCGAGATAGATGCCGATCAAGTATTTGCCGAATATGAAGAGTCCGGCTGTGCCCAATGCACCGATTGATACATCGCGCCACGACAGTTTTACTTGCGGCAGGGTCTTGTAGATAACGGCGAACAGGGAGGCGATCACGATAAACGAAACCAGGTTCGATACGGGCTGAAAAATGAAGGCTGCATCCTTCCATGGCCCACCCCAGTAACGCTCCAGCAAGGCGAGTCCGGCGCTGACGACGAGCGAGACCAGCAGCAAAAATGCCAGTACCAGCACCATGCCGAACGAGAGTACGCGTACCCTTAACACTTCGATCCAGCCAGTGTGCCGTGCCATAGGCACATGCCAGATTTCATCCAGGCTGTCCTTCAATTCTGCAAAGACGGTGGTCGCACCTATTAACAGAAAGATAGTCGCAATGATGGTTGCGGTTTGACTGAGATTTGGATCATGTGCATTCGCCAACAGCATCTCGATTGCCTGCGCGCCACTGGGGCCGACTAATCCTGTGAGTTGCGTAAAAATTTCGCCGCGGGCGGCTTGTGTGCCGAATACAGCTCCGGCAATCGCGATGGCCAGTATCAGTATCGGTGCCATCGAAAACAGCGTATAGAAAGCCACTGCTGCACCTTTGCTGCCGCCGCGTTGTGCAAACCATTCCAGAATCGAGCAGGTAAAAACGATACGCGCGCGTCGCCATACGGATAAGTTTTCAACTTTGTCCCGACTATCCCGCTCGGATGTATTTTCTTGCGCATGCATAGGGCGGCCGTAAAGTGAGTACTGCGTAGCAGGGCGACTATATTTGATATATGTATGTCTATAGCCCGCAAAGCAGATAAGGGCCAGGCGGTGCGAACACTGCTTGCGCGGCGTTATCTTTGTAAGAGTTTTCACCTGCTGAAAAGTTGCTGCACACAACAATCTTGCTATGGATATGCATGATTCGCATCAGATGCGTACTGTCCTACACCGATATCAGCTTATTTCCTATAGGAGCCGATAGGCGCTAACGATACGATGTTTCGCGTACAAAGAAGAACAAACTTGCTGTCGCTTATCTCTTTTTCGGGGTGAATGCTCAGCAATCATCGTTGAAATTTTTCAGGAGACATATCATGGGTAAATATTTTCTTGCGTGGATATTAGGCGTGCCATTTTTCGTGCTGGTACTGGTTTATCTGATTTTCTAGGGCCGCTTTAGCAAAAAATATGAAGCAGATAATCAGAAGCAGACAAGAAAAACCCCGCAGGTGCGGGGTTTTTCTTGTCTGCTTCATTGCCATCTCGATGCGCGCAGGAACTATTCCGCTGGATTAATATCTGACCAAGCGTTTGCAGGCGCGCAGGATACTGCTATGCTACTTCGCACACGCAACAATATTGCAGGGCAAACTATCTTATTCATGCGCTCTGAACACTGTGCATCTTGCAGTACATGCGGTCCTTCAAGATCTGCAACTCTCCCTAAGAACCATCGTAAAACGTCGCCAGGACCGTATCAATAGAGTCAGGCATGTGTTATTCGGAGCAGGAAGGCGAAGTAGTGTTGTCCTGTTTCCCAATTTGCAGCGGAGCAAACTCATGTTTCAATCAGATGAACATCGCAAATTCTTTACTTTTCTGGTTGCGCCCCTCATCGCCGCAGCTCTCATTCTGACGGTTGGTATCGTTGCAATCTATAACGCCGCGCAGGACTTCTGGATTCTCGACTACCGCCTCGCCGATATCGTGCCGATAAGGACAACGACCGGCATTGTTTTCATTCTGGCAGCGCTGGCACTTGCATTTCGCTCCATGCATGTTGCACATGGCATGCTCAGAACTGCAGTGAAGGTAGTGGCATCTGTCTTGGCACTGGCGGTGGTAGTGGTCGGCGCATCGGCACTGCTGCGCTATTTTTTTGGTATTGATATCGGCCTTGAAACCCTGTTGGCAAAAACAGGTGCGCAGGAAAAATTCCTCTTGTACGACTCGCCGCTTGCGGCGCTGGGCTTCGTATTTGTGGGTTTCTGTCTATTATTGCTGGACTACCGTACCGCTCACGGCCATTACCCATCCGAGTATGTAGCCTTTATCCTCATCGGCATGATGGGCATTCCGCTGGTGGGTCAGTTGTACAACGTGATGTCGATGGATGTGGCTGACGCTGCACGTACGTTGGTACCTTTTATCTCGGTGACCTTCATGGTGCTGGGGCTGGGGATATTGTCTGCGCGCCCGGCGCATCGTCTGATGCGTCTCTGGAATAGCAAATCGCCGGGCGGTCCGATTCTTCGGCGCTTGTTGCCGAACAGCCTGTTGATGCTGGTGATCCTGGATTTTGCGATCAAATGGGGCGTGCAGAATAATCTCTATGATGCCGACAAGGCATCGCCGCTACTGATCATGCTGAGCGGTACACTCTTGTTCATCATGTTCTGCCGTACCGCAGCGCTTCTGAATCGTGAATACGAAGGTCGCCAAATCGGTGAAGCAGCACTTGCCGAAAGCAATGCCTTGTTGCGCGCAGTCAGCGATAACACGCCGGATGCAATCTTTGTCAAAGATCGCAATGGCCGGATGATCTTTGCCAATCCTGCCAAATTGCGCCTGCTTGGAAAAGAGCGAGAACAGGTGATCGGTTTCCGCAGTGAAGAACTGTACCTTGAGAAAGTCGATGCAGCGCGCGTTATAGCAGAGGATCGAAGCGTGATTTCCAGCGGCAAGCCTATGACTTTCGAAACCACCTCCCGCTATGCCTACGGTGTACGTACCATGCACTCGACCAAGGCGCCGTGGCTGGATGACCAGGGACAAGTGATGGGTTTGGTTGGTATCAGTACCGATATTACGGAACGCAAACGCATTGAAGATGCATTGAAAGCCCATGAAACCCAGCTCGAAGCTCTGGTCGCTGCACGCACTTTTGAAGTCAGTGAATTGATCGGCCATTTGGAAACAACGCGTGAAGAAGAGAAGCGTTCGATCGCACGAGAATTACACGATGACCTGGGTGCGGCACTCACCGCACTGAATATGCATCTGTCGCTTATCTTCCAGCAGATGCCGCCTGAGCCAAAATTTACCGAACGTTCGCTCAAGATCAAGGCTTTACTCAGTTCTATCACCGACGCGACCCGGCGTATTCAAAACGGTTTACGGCCGGACAAGCTGGATGTGTTTGGCGTCAAGATAGCGATTGCGGAACAGGCTGCAGAATTTGAAAAATATACCGGCGTTGTCTGCAACGTTAATCTTCCAGATGACCAGTTGGGCTATGCTCCCCGTGTGGATATCGCGCTGTTCCGCATCGTCCAGGAAGCCTTGAACAATATCGCCAAGCATGCCAAAGCCACACATGTTGACGTAGTGCTGGATGATGTCGACGATGAAATCGTGTTGACTGTGCGTGATAACGGTATCGGTATTCCTGCCGCCAATCCCGGTGGTGTAATCACCCACGGTTTACGCGGCATGCGCGAACGGGTAGCGTATCTAGGTGGCACAGTCAGGGTGAATGGAGCGGAAGGCAAGGGGACGACGATTATTATTACGATTCCAAAAACGCCGGAGAACACGGCAGTGTCGGATGATCATGTGATGGAAGCAAACGACTGATCTACTTGGCGGCTAGAGTTTGTCGACTATCTATTCTTGGCGTGCTTGCGTTATCAGCGCCGGGCTTGTGCTGTTGCACATGAAGGGTGGGACTGGTGATGCGGCAGAAATTTTCTGGATAAACTCAGGGATGAAATTTCAGCTGCCAAGTGTGGCGACGACGTTATTAGAGGTTCAGTCCTGACTGCGGCATTCAATGTGAGCGTTGCTCAATTCCCTGATCAATTCAAACAACTGTGGAAATTCTGAAGTCTTGTCAAAGAAGTGATTGACGCCATATTGACGTCCGACACGACGAAATACTTCAGTCGCGTTATTGCTGCAAATGATTTTCAGTGGATCGTAATCGCGTTTTCCGGATAGCTCGCGCAGCAGATTGATGCCATTGCCTTTTTTGAGCTGAATATCGACGATCAGAATATCGCAGGCGATAGAATTCAACTGACTCAGGGCATCGGTTTCCGATTCCGATACGCCCGCCACGACAACGCCGGGGATCATCGCCAGGTTTTCTATCATCAGATCGCGCACATCAATAGAGTCCTCTACCAGAAAAATGCGCAAGGGCTGACAATTTCCATCCGCCATAATATTTTTCGCTTTATTCATATAAGAATCGCTTTTACTACTGGTAACTGCGCTATAGAAAGACATTCGTTCTGGTCCTGAAATAATTAATCGATCAGATTTTGCTTGATGGCGTAATAAATGATGCCGGCGTTGTTTTCCATATTCATCTTTTGCAAAACGCGCGCACGGTAAGTACTCACGGTCTTTACGCTCAAGCAAAGTTCATCGGCGATCTTGGTGACGCCGTGACCCTGACATAACTTATAGAAGATTTCATATTCGCGTTTCGACAGGGTTTCGTGCAGCGGCTTTTCCGCATTGGCATCGACTTCTGTCGTCAACAGTTCTGCCACCGTATGACTGATGTATTTATGGCCGCGCAAAATTGTTTGTATAGCGGTAACCAGTTCTTCGGCCAGCGCTTCTTTTTGCACATAGCCGCTGGCGCCGCTGCGCAGAATCTGCACTGCGTAACGGCTTTCCGGATGCATGCTCAGAATCAGCACAGGCAGATCTGGTTTTTCACGCTTGATTTGCTTTAATACTTCTACGCCGCTTTTGTCCGGCATATTGATATCGAGTAAAACGATGTCCCAATCCTGCGCACGTACCAGACGAATCGCTTCCTGGGCAGTCGCTGCCTCACCTTCGATGCTCATGTCCGGCACCTGTGCAATGAAATACTGCACGCCGGCGCGGACTACCGCATGATCGTCAACTACGAGAATTTTTACCATGGTGAATACGCGTTTTTCAGTTGAGTGCTAGTTGCGAGCCTGCATGCCATAGTGATGCGTGCGGTTGTTGATGGCATCAGGTAAAAACAATTTTGCCTGATATTCATTGAGGCGATTGTAAAGGGTTTTAAGACTCACACCTAACACCTCGGCGGTCAGCGTTTTATTGCCGCCACAATGTCCTAATGTCGCACATATCAGTCTTTGTTCCGCATCTGCCAGCTTGCTGCCTAGTTGTACGGTGACGCAATCTTCAGCGTGCTCGATGATATGACTTCTCAAGGGATTGATGCCAAGTTTGATGTCTAGTTCCTGATCCGCAAGAATATAGCTGCGGTGCACAATATTCTTCAATTCGCGTACATTGCCAGGCCAGCTGTATTCATTCAAAAGTCGATAAGACGCTTTTGAAAAATGTTTGTTGTTGCCTTCTTCTTCGTTCAACTGCGCGAGAAAGAGGTTGGCCAGCAAGCGTATGTCTTCGCCGCGTTCACGTAGCGTAGGGACATGGATAGGGAACACCGCCAGACGATAGAAGAGGTCGCTGCGCAGTGTGCCGTTCGCGACGGCTTCCAGCGGATCGCGATTGGTGGCGGCAACAACACGTACCTTGACTTCGGTTTCTTCGTCGGCACCAATCCGATAGAAGCGATTGGTTTCGAGTACGCGCAGCAATTTGACTTGCATGTCGAGCGACATTTCTGTCACCTCATCGAGAAACAGGGTGCCGCCGTCGGCGCGTTCAAAGCAGCCTTTTTGCATACGCACGGAACCAGTAAAACTGCCGCGCTCGGAACCGAACAATTCTGCTTCTATCAATTGCGGGGAGATCGCACCGCAATTCAATGCAATGAACGGTTGATTGCCTTCCTTGCTTTTATGATGGATGACGTTAGCGACCAGTTCTTTGCCGGTGCCGCTTTCGCCGATGATCAGCACATTCGCATTGGTCGGTGCGACCTTGCCTATCATTTTGAACAGATGCTGCATGTTTTCCGATGCGCCGTATAGATCGCCACAACGATGGTCATTTTTATATGATGCGTCGGCTCCATGTGCACGGGCGGGTATGACAGCGAATTTTTCTGCGAATTCTTTTGTGAATTCTTCTGTATTTAGTGCCGGCATCCCGACAGCGTTGCCGTCGCTACTCAATCCGTTGGACATTGGTTTCTCCTCTGTGAAAACATAGTGCAAGTTTTACAGAGTCGATTGTGCAGGAAGTGCAAACTTTGCAGAATCGGTGATTTTCCGATTCGCTTGTGGGAATTCTCTTACAAAAATACAGGTGAGCCCCGGGCAGGCAAGGGATAAATCTTCCGCGTGTTTGCCTGCAATGGACAGTTGATCGCTTATTTGCGAATTATCATCGTGCCATCCACACGGCACTTTGCTGGCGTACGACGTCGCTCAGGGAGCCGCTTTTTTCGTAACAGGCGCGCAACCAGTCTGCATCTGATTGGCCGGACAATACACGACGGCGCAGCAGTTCGATGGCGTCGTCTGTACCCATTTCTTCAGCGACGTCCTTCAGCATGTCAAAGGTTTGCAGGATATCGTCCTTGATTGACGACTGCGTGCCTGTAAGCGGATTGATCAAGGCACCGTTCAAGCCGAAGCGACACGCCTGAAAACGATTGTACGAATAGGTCAGCGCGGTATCTGCGGTCGGGTGCAGATCGCGTTGCGTAAAGAAGTATTTGCTCAGGGTTTGCGCATAAGCGCCCAGAGCGACCGCCGTCTCGATTGCCAGCGGCGTATCGCAAACGCGAATCTCCACTGTGCCGTATTCCGGCTTGGGACGTATATCCCAGTAAAAATCCTTCATGCTGGCGACGATGCCCAAGCGCGACATCTTGTCGAAGTAGGCGTTGAACGCCTCCCAGTCATTGACAAACGGCATGGTACCGCTCAACGGGAAGGCATTGATGCTGGTTAGCCGCGATGACTGGAACGTGGTGTCCACGCCTTGATAGAACGGCGATGACGCCGACAGCGTAATGAAGTGCGGCATCGTGCGGGCCAGCAGATGGGCAAGGCGAATCGCTTCATCGCCGCTCGGGCAGCCGATGTGAATATGCTGGCCGTAGACGGTAAATTGCTTGGCCAGATAGCCGTATAACTCGGATACCAGGCGATATCTATCAGTCGGATAGATACGTTGATCTTCCCAATGCTGGAACGGATGCGCACCGCCACCGGCGAGGCCGAGATTGAGCTTGTCTGCAGCGGCGACCAGCAGGGTACGCATGGCAGTGAGTTCGGTCAGCATTTCGTGATGATCGATGTGCACCGAGGTGGCGATTTCGATCATGCTCTCGGTGATTTCGGGCTTGATATCGTAGCCGTGTTCGGTCTTGTTGATGATCTGCAGCAGGTCGTCGGAACCGCGCGTCAGATTGTAATCACGTCGATTGACAATTTGCAGTTCGAGTTCGACACCCATGGTCAGCGGTGTCGAGTTATTGAATTCCAGCATAAAGATTTCCTTGATCAGTTCTTGGCTTCGCCTGATGCGACCAGCGCATAGCGGGTACAAATCGGGCCCAGTAATTCGAGAATGACGAGTATCGAAACGACCAGTGCAGTGAGTTGCGCGCCGAATTGCGGATAGTAGCCGACTGCATGCTGCACCATGATGATGTTGAAGCCGGACAGTGGCACTAAACCCACGCCCAGTAGTGCGCCTTTGCGCAGCGCAATGCCATTCAGTCGCGCCAATCCGGTCGTCATGCCGATGGCAATCAGCAGGCGCACGGCGATGAAGGCGAGCACGATGGGCCACAAATCCAGCAGGTGCGACAACTCCAGTTTGGCGCCTGCAAATACAAACAATGCAACGTAGAACAAGCCGCTGAACTGGCTGAGATCGGGTTCTACAATCGCGTAGCGTGCGTCATAGCTGCGGCTGGCGATGCCGAATACCAGTAGTGCAATCAGGGCCGACAGATTCAGCATGACGGCAAGCCCCACCGTACTCGCAATCAGTGCCAGCACCAGTATCAGCTGGGCCTGGCTATCGCGTCCCAGCCATTGACCTATCCAGACCAGCAAGCGGCTGATGATCCAGCCCAGTGCGGCAGAACCGAGCAGCAGGTACAGAGGATGCAGGATGTAACTTTCCCAGCCGGCTTCATACTCTACGTGTACTGCAGCCAGGCCCATCGAGAACACCACGAAGGCAAGTGCATTGCCGATGACGACAATATTCAGCATGCGTTCGGTCAGTTGGCCTTCTGCCTTGACCTCGCGCACCACATTCAGAATCACGGCGGGCGAGGTTGCCATGCCGAGTGCTGCGACCATGCTGGCAACCAGTTTGGTGACGCCGAACTGCGTGAGCAGAATGAAGAGGGCGATGAAGGTCGTGGTGCTGAGTGCGACGCCGGTGATCAGCAAACCTTTTTCTCGCAGCAGCCATTTGTAATCGACGCGACGTCCTAGTTCAAACAAGACCAGCCCGAGTGCCAGATCGACCAGCAGACTGATTTCGCTGAGCAGCGCAACATCGATCAGGTTCAGTACCGATGGTCCTATCAAGAGTCCGGTTAATACATAGGCGGTGATGGCAGGCAATTGGGGAAATATGCGCCGCAGCAGGCGCGCACCCAATACGCCAGCGATCAGCAGCAGGCCGGTGGCGGTGAGCACATTCAGTGCGTGCGGCATATTCGGAAAAAAACTATGTGATGTCATATTGTTCCCGGCAATCTAAAAATAAAGCGTTTCATGCAATTGATAACGCGTTGTTGATGCAGGCTGTCTAGTCACTTCTGGTGACATTGCAGCATGGTGCCCGGAATGTTCTTCAGCTTGGTTCTCGGATTTATCCGGGCAGTTCACATGCTCTATGGCAAGTGCTATCCGGTTTTGCAGTGCCCTGATGCAGCTTATGCATCGTCGAACCTTGCAGCGAAAAGGCTTTGTTAATTAAAGGAGATGCAGAACGGAGATACCGTTTTATAAATTTGACTGCGGAAAGTGTAGCAGCAGTTTCAGAAAAAAGTCGCGCACTTTTTTCTGATGCTGTGTTTTCAATGCAATGTTGCTAATGAAGTTTGACGCGCGGCGATGTCTTGCGTTGCAGCCAATGTCCCAATGTATCGGCAGCAGTGCGCACATAGCCATGCAGGGCGACCAGATGCATGCGATACAGCGATATATACAACAAGCGTGCCATGATGCCTTCGATAAAAAGTGTGCTGCCTATTAACGGCCCCATCAAATTACCTACCGCATCAAAGCGTCCCAAGGACACCAGTGAACCCAGATCGCGATATTCAAATTCCGGCAGGACTTGCCCATCAAGGCGCTTCTTCAATGCATCAAAAAGAAAACTCGCCTGCTGATGGGCGGCCTGCGCGCGTGGCGGCACCGTGCTGTTTTTCTCCGGCCATGGGCAGGCGGCGCAATCGCCGAAGGCAAAGATATTTGCATCGATTTCGGTTTGCAAAGTTCGCTGCACGATGATTTGCCCCAGACGATTTACCGGCAAGCCGAGTTCGGCGAGAATTGCCGGCGCGCGTATGCCTGCCGCCCATACGGTCAGGTCAGCCGGGATGCTGTTGCCGTTTGCGAACACGACAGCATGCTCCTGCACCTCGGATACCTTTGCATTCGTCATGACGTCGATGCCTAATTTATTCAGCAGTCCTGTGGTCTTGATCGATATAGGTTCCGGCAGCCCGGATAAAATACGGGGGCCGGCCTCGATCACGGTAATGCGTATATCGCGCAACGGATCGAGATGATGCAATCCATAGGCGCCCAGCACTTCGGCCGTATTGCGCAACTCGGCAGATAGTTCGACGCCGGTTGCTCCGGCACCGATGATGGCTACATTGAGTTTCGGATGCACCTGATCGCCATGCGTATCGATGGCGTGTTCGGCACGCATGCACAAGCCGATCATGCGTCGGCGGAAGTGTTCTGCCTGGCTCAAGGTATCGACCGCGATCGCATTTTTTTCTGCCCCGGGTACGTTAAAGAAATTGGTAATGCTGCCTATCGCCAGTATCAAGGTGTCGTAGGCAATCTCGCGTTGCGGCAAGAGCTCCATCCCTTCATCATCCAGCAGGCTGGAAATAGTGATGACCTTGCGATCACGATCCAGCGTACGCAGTTCGCCTTGCTGAAACACGAAACGATGCCAGCGCGCCTGCGCCGCATATTCCAGTTGATGGGTATTCGCATCCATGCTGCCGGCTGCAACTTCATGCAGCAGGGGCTTCCAGATGTGCGTCGATGCCCGATCCACCAGTGTGACGCTGACCTTGCCGTTCTTGCCCAGCTTGTTGCCGAGTTCGGTAACCAGTTCCAGGCCGCCTGCGCCACCGCCGACGACGACTATCCGATGTCGTGAAACAGAACTGCGCGCGGAAGCAGGGTGTAAAGCAGACTGCGAATTCGGATGTGAATTCGACGGTGGATTCGACTGTAAATTGTAATCCGAAGCAGAGGCATCTTTATCGGGGTCGTTCATGGTAGTCGGCATGGGCCTCTCCAATATTGTTATGCGGCTTTAAAAAGCGAATTGAAGTGCTGCTCTTTTGCTGGTATTGCAGCTTGCTCTTGTGAAGGATAGCGCATGTGGGCGCATGATATGGTTCGTTATCCGACAATGCAATCGCAAATCAGTTGTGTGTGATAAACGTTGCGGCGGATTCAATCGAATGCAAAATTATAAAAAAGCGACAAGGCACTGCTGGTTCCTGCTTCAGCTTCCACCGTCAGGCGCGGTGTCAAGGTGTAGCGCAGCAGCAGTACGCTGCCTGCGCTTTCCAGACTTTGCTTGTAGCTGACGTACAGGCGGGATGAAATCTTTTTTCCCAGCGTGACGATGCGTTCCTGCAGATTGCTGTCGCTAGTCCCGATGCTGAAATCATCGAGGCCGAAGGCGGTAGCGATTTGCGATTGCAAGCCAGCCGCTGCACCTTGCGACAGTAGCGAGCCGGCAGCGGTTTGCAAAGCGCTGATATCGCCGCCGCCCGCGCTGGACAGGCCTCGTCCGAGCACCAGCCACGAAAGTTTTTCAGCATCGGCGACCGTCGGTTCAGAAACCAAAGTGATGCGTGGCGCGAGGACTGTGCCACGCACCGAGACACCGGCTTCGACTTCTTGTCCGCGCCGCATCGCGACAATATCGAGCGCAGGATTATTCAGCGGTCCGCTGAAACGCAACAGTCCTTGTTCAATTGCCAGTTCGCGACCGTATGCCTTGAAGGTGCCGGAAGCGACACGCAGCGTGCCTTGTGCACGCAAGGCATCGTTGGCGCTGGCAAGCAGGCGGATGTCGCCAACCAGCATCGCGTTCAAGCCGCGACCTTGCACGCGAATTCCATCACCAAGGTCAATCGCCAGATCAAGCGCAATCGCCGTTCTGGCACCCTGTTTGTCGCTCTGTCCGATGATGACGACATCATCCGATAATTGCGGTGTCTCTGCCGAGCCTATATCGAACAAGCCGGAATCCACGACGAATTTGCCATTTGCCTTGGCGCTTCCCTCGCGCCAGCCGAGCACCGCGTCACCACTGATGACGAGTTTGCGATCCGATCTGTCAATGAGCGTATAACGTGTGGCTTTGACTGCCAGTTCCAATGCCAGTTGTTCGCGCACCATGCTGAGCGGGCCGGTAATCGACAAGGTGCCGCCACCATTCTGAAATGAAAGCTGACTGATGAAGAGCTGATCGCCGCGGAATTCACTGCGCAAGGTTCCTTGCTTGAGATCGACTCCCGTATCCGTGAACAACAAGCGCAGTTGGTCGGCGGCGATCTTTCCGGAAAATTGCGGTCTGGCGAATGTACCGCTGAGCGCAAGGTCACCTTGCAGGCTGCCTTCCGTGATCAGCGTTTGCGAGACCAGTGGCCCGAGCCAGCCGAGTGATGGCGTATTGATGCGCGCGGTGCCAATGAAAGGCGCATTGCCTGCAATGGAAAAGCGGCCGTCGCCACCGCCTATGGCCGTGTTCAGGCTGCCCTCTATACGTCCTATCTGGCTGCCATCGGCTTGCACATTCAGAGCGACGCGCCCCTTGTTTGCCGTGCCGTTGACTATCAGTGTAGAGAGTCCCAGCTTGACCGGTGCGTTGCTGAGGATGGCGACATCGCCACTTTCTCTGCGTAGCGAAAAATTGCCGTCTGCGCGCTCGCCGAGTCGCAAGTCCCATTCGCCTGCCAGCGTCAGATCCGTATTCAGCGGGGCATCCGGTTTGGCATAGCGCAGCAACTCGGCGACAGGCAGACGTTCAATGCGGCCGCGCGTGCTGACACCATGTTGGTTGCGGACAAACTGTTCTATTGCAATCAGGCCGTTGCCAAATGCCAGGCGGAAGCGATCCAGTTGCAGCTGTTGCTGCGATACCAGCAAGGGTGCGGGTGCTGCAAGTTTGAGGTTGAGTTTCCCGCTCGCTTCCAGTGTCGTGATGCTTCCCTTCCAAGTCGGCTCGCGTGCCATGTTTTGCAGGCCGCCGGCCGCTGACAGTTTCCAGTCCTGGTCTTGTTCAAGCAGTGATGCAGTCAGCAGATGTTGCGCGCTGGTGCCACTGACATTGATACGAAAGTTTTCTGCTGCGAGCTGTTTGCCGGTGATGCCATCGCCATTGATTTCAATGATCAACGGAGCAGTGGCATGCGCGTTGTACTGGGCTCTTGCCTGCAGCTTTTTCAATTGCTGCGAACCGGCGTTCACGCCCAGCGCTTCAGCATCGAGCGCTACTGCGTTAACGAATGCGGTATCCGGCTTGCGGTTGAGGGCAAGTTCCAGCTTGCCTTGGGTGGCGGCGATTTGCAGAACTCCCGGTGCGCGGAGTCGATTGCCGCTCCAGTTTGCAGTGATGCGCGGCTGTTGCACACTGCCGCGTATGTCGCCGTTGACTTGCAACACGCCGCCAAAGCCACGGCCTAATTGCTCCAACGCCGGCGCATCGAGCTTGAAATCGATAAGAGAATCTTTTTCTGCCAGCTTGCCACTTGCCGACAGGCGGTTGCTACCGGCGACCAGCGACAGTTTGGATAGCAGCAAGGTTTCTGCGCGTAATTGCATCTGGCCTTCGCCGCTCAATGGATTGCCTGCCAGTTGGCTGTCGCTGATGCGGAACGATACGTCTGCCTCTAGTGAGGGATGGCGTTTGCCATTGGCAGTAAATTCGCCGTTCAGTTGTACGGCTGGCAGTTGCGCAAAGTCACCCAGATCGCTCAGCTTGAATGCGCGTATTGCCCCCTTGATGCTGAAGGCCTGACTGTCGGCCAGCGCAAATTGTGCGGACAAATCGATGGCGCTGTTGGCAGCGCGCAGCTCAAACTTGTCGATGATTGCCGCATTGTCGGCAATCATCGCGTGTGCGTTCAATAGCAGGGGGTTGTTCTTGCGCGGTTCGCGTAGCGCGAGCGTGAAATCCTGCCTGCCATCTGCATGCTTGATACCGAGGCTGCCAACCAGATTGGTGGCACGCGTGCGTTGATCTATTTTTTTCAGGTTCAGGGCTTTGGTGTTCAGACGCATGAGCAGCGCACCATGAGCCAGGTTGCCATTACCTTCTATGGTGCCGGCCGGGCTTTGCTTGCTGCCTAATCCTGCGATGATGCGATTGAAAATCAGGTTTTCATCGCGTTGCGTAAAATCGACGTCAAGGCGATGCAGCGGCAGACGTGCGTTGTTGTACAGACCGGCCGCAGGATTGCTGATCTTCAAGCTGCCTGCGCCACCCACCCCTGCATTCAGATCGATATCCAGCGCCGTGGTCGGCAAACCTTCTGCCAGCGCGGCGAGATCGACACGTCGCGCCGCAATGGTCGTTTGACCCAGCATTTTTTCACCGAAGGGATGCAGCACCGCCTGTCCGTTAACACTGGCCTGGTCGATACGCAGGTCAACCTTTGCGATCAACTCGGCCAGCGATCCTTGCAAGTCCAAGCCGCCTTTTGCTGCAATGGTGCGTGCGCCCATGATGGTTTCGCTATCGGTCGCCAGCGTTGCCTGCAGCGCATACGGTTTGCTAACAGACAGCGTAGCCTTGCCCTTGAGGTCGCCGGAAAACGTATTGCCCGCCGAGCGCGAACGCGCGCTAAAACGATCCAGATTCAGCAAGTACCGCTGGCCGTCAAAATCGAGAGTGAACGCAAATGCACCAAGGGTAATAACGTTGAGCGGACCCCATGCTATTTCGCCGCCGGCGACTTGCACGCTGTCGATCTGTACGCGCAAGGGCAGGCTGATGTTCTCTGGCAGTATCGATGCTTCCTTGCTTTGATCGATCTTGCTGACGACACCCAGTTTGCCTATCAGCAGCGAGGCAACATGCAGTTTGCCCTTGAGCAGTTGCGCCAGTTTGAGTTCCAGCGCGAGATCGTCCAGCACTATGGTCTGATTGGTCAGTTGCAGGGTAAGACGACGGATACGCAGCGTCTCGTCCAGTTGCCCGCTGACGCCATCCGCCTGTATGACGCCGCCAGACATACTGCTTGCAAAGGACAGCAGGCTACGCGCACCGCGCTCGCTGTAAGCGATCCAGACCGTAGTTGCAATCGACGCAATCAATGTCAGCAAGACGGCGGCGCACAGCGGCAGCCACCATTTGCGCTTGCGCACACTCTTTTTTGCTACGCCGGCCGGCGCATTGTGTGTTGCGTCAGAATCCATAGCCGATGGAAAAATGCAGTCGTGGTTCCTTCGTTTCATGGCCGTAGGCGACGTCAAGGTTGACTTGACCGATAGGGCTGCGCCAGCGCGCACCGATGCCGCTACCTTGCTTCAGCTTGAAGTCGCTCCACGAATCGGCAGCATTACCGGCATCTGTAAACACTGCAGCGCCCCATTCAGGCGTGATGCGGTAAACCAGTTCGGCGCTGATGACGGCTGTCACCGTGCCACCTACGATGGCGCCATTTTGTTCGACACCCAGCGTGTTGTAGCTGTATCCACGCACGCTCTGATCGCCACCGGTGCGAAACAGCAGATCACCAGGGACAGTATCGCGGTCTGCACCAAATACCTGGCCGACTTGACCACGCAGTACAGCTTGCCAGCGCTTGGCGTAATAAGGAGAAAGATAAGTGGCGCGACCGACCGCGCGTACCAGACTCTTCTTGTTGATCACACCGGCAGGTCCTGCGCCCAGTTCTATGGATGCAACATAGCCGCGCGTCGGCAAGATCAAATTATTTACGCGACGGCGGGTATAGATGAACGAGCCTACCAGCGCTTCACGATTGTTGGAAAAATCTTCACCTATGCGCTGCCGGTCGGCGTAGAAGGAAAGGGCCCAGACTTTTTCATCATTGGTATCGGGACTGGTCAGACGCGCGCTGCTCAGGAGCTTGTTATTGATTTCACCGGCGCTGTCCGTGTATTCGTAATGCGCACCTACACTGGGCCTCCAGCCATTGCTCAGTGGCTGCAGATACACATCGGAGCCGAGGACGCGCGTATCGCGATCGAGTCGCAGGTTTGATTCCAGGCGCCAGTCGCGGTCCAGAAAATTGCGGTCCAGCCATTTGACCTGACCACGCGCGCCGGAGTCGGTCGAGAATCCCACACCCAGTGAAAGACGTTTGCGTTCGTTCTCGGTCAAGTCGAGTCGTATCGGTACCGCTAAGGGCTTGGCTGGATCCATCTCGACAGTGGCGAAGACAGATTTGAAGTAGCCAGTGTTCTGTATGCGTGCCTGCAATTCATTGAGTTTTTCTTGCGAGTAAGGCTCGCCAGGCTTGATCGGATTCAAGTCATCAATCATGTTGCGGCCGTAACGCTGCAAGCCTTCGATCTGTAACTCGCCGAATGTGAAACCAGGACCGGAATCAACTTCCACTGTCAGCACGGCGCTACTGTTTGTCGGCTCTATGCGTGCTTCACTCTGTGTAACGGCGGCAGTTGGATAGTCGCGTATCAGCAAGGCTTTCAGTAAGTCGCTTTTGGCATCGTTCCATGCTTTTTGCTGGAAGATACCGCCAGGCTGCAGCAGCCACGAGCGCTTCAGACCTTCCACGCGCCGCGGATGCGCAGCGACGATTTCACCCTTGAATGTAATGTCTACCGATTCGACCAGTGTTCGCGGACCGGGTATCACCGTGAAGCGTGCCACCCAGGGTATTGAGTCGCGATTCAGTTCATGTTTGACGGTAGCCGAAAAATAGCCTTCCGTTGCCAGCAGAGAACGAATTTGTCCGGGGGTGATGCCAACCAGGCGTTGTACTTCGTCTTCACTTAACTCTGTAGAAGACTGCCTGCGGCTGATATCGAGATTGTCGGTGAGGAAGGAAGTCAGTCCCTCTGCGCCATCAATTACCACCCGGTATGAAGGAGCTGTCACCTGTGCTTGCGCATTGTTTGCCACATAGCTGAATAGAATGAATACAAACAGGGCGAGTAGCTGCTTGAGCAAAGCCTGATTTGGGTAAAGGATAATTCTGCTCGGCACTATATTAAATAATCGAAGCGTGAATGATGAAGTGTAAGAAGTGGCCGCTTTGGTATGCCGTCATCGATGGTCTTCCATAAGCGCAGAAAGTGGCTGCTGGCAACATAGTGAGAATCTAGTATGCCAGTGCGCAAGCTTATCAGTATTTGCAGTTGATCGTTGCCGACGTAAGTACCTTTGCAAGCATGTTTGGAAGAGCGTGTATTGCCGGACTGCTGCAAAGTCCCTATAGTGAGCGGCACATACGACTACCAAAGTTAGCGCCATGAGCCTCAGCAAGAACGACACACCGCAACAAATGCATGATATTCGTCCCGGTCAGTCCATCGAATTGCTGAAGGAGTTGCACATCCTGACGCGCGACGGAAAGCTGAATCAGGACAGCCGCCGCAAGCTCAAGCAGGTTTATCACCTGTATCAATTCATCGAACCCTTGCTGCAGGAAATTCAAAACGATCATCCCGATATCACACTGGCCGATCACGGTGCCGGCAAATCCTATCTGGGCTTTATCCTCTACGACTTGTTCTTCAAAGAGCGCAAGGATCAGTCGCGCATCTACGGTATAGAAACGCGCGACGAGCTGGTACAGAAGTCGGAAGCGCTGGCAAAGAAACTGGATTTCCCCGGCATGTCCTTTTTGAATCTATCGGTTGCCGATTCGATTACCTCCGATCTGTTGCCGAAGAAAATTGATGTCGTCACGGCACTGCACGCCTGCAATACTGCGACCGATGATGCGATTCATTTCGCGTTGGAAAAGCAGGCCAAGTTCATTGTGCTGGTACCTTGCTGCCAGGCGGAAGTCGCATCCGTTTTAAAAAAGAACAAAGGCAAGACGCTGGCGAAAAATGCATTGACCGAAATCTGGCGTCATCCTTTGCATACGCGTGAGTTCGGCAGTCAGGTGACGAATGTTTTACGCTGTCTGCAACTGGAAGCGCACGGCTATCAAGTCAATGTCACTGAACTGGTGGGATGGGAACATTCGATGAAGAATGAATTGATCATCGCCACCTACAAGGATCTGCCGCGCAAGCGTCCGTCGGAACGTTTGCAGGAAGTGTTGCACACGCTGGGTCTGGAAGAAATGGAATCACGTTTCTTTACTGCAGCATCGCCAGCCACAGCTTCAGCTGACGCAACTTAAATAATCAGTTGCTGGTGTCAGCCGCTAATTGCTTGCGTCGCGCCATGTGGCGCAAATACGCGAGCAAGTCATCCAGCTGCGTATCATCCATCACGCTTGGCGAAAATCCCGGCATCGTCATTTGCGGCCAGTGACGCACGGCGGCCGGATCGCGTATGTATTTGCGCAAAAAATCTGCTTGGAAATATTCAGTCGGATTGAATGGCAGATTCAGATCCGGTCCCAGCTTCGCATCGCCACCGCCATTGATTTGATGGCAACTCGCGCAATGCGTGACATAGACTTGCATGCCGCGATACTCTGCGCTGTCTTTTTGCAAAGCGCGATCAGGCAGAATGTGCGGATAGCGCTCCGCTAATGCAGCGCTTTCACTGATGGCAACAAGTTGATAGGGCCAGAATTCCGGCGTGATATTGCTTTTCTCTGGCGCGATCCAGACCAGATAAAATGCGCCTGCACTGCGGCCACCGGGTTTGAGCTCCGGCCATGGTGCATTGGCTGGTTCGATCGCCAGCCAGGGCTCGGATGCGCCTGACAAAAGTTCAGTCGGGATGTTGGCGACAAAGCCATCGTTCGACTTGAATTGCACAGTGCTGATGCCGTGCAGATTGCGCAGTATCGATTTCAGCGGCAATGCGCGGTATTCCATTTTGCGTTTGTAACTGACATCTAGTGGAACGCTGATGGTGCGTACATCCGGATGCCGCAACAGATCCGCGCGCGCCAGCTTCTGTCGTTGCTTGCTGAATGCCAGTTCCAGTACAGGTTCTGCTGCAACCGCGAAATTGCTGGCAGCAATCAGCAGCAATGCGATGCCGCACAACAAGAGCGTACGGATAGGATGTATTTTATGGATGTCGGCAGCGATCAGGTTTTTCATATGCAGCGCATTCAGGTGAGGTCGTTGCAGTATAGCGAACCTGGCGCACGCATCATTGTGCTCTCGGTGCGTCAATAACGGATATGCAAAGAGCGCGCGCTGTCATTGAAGCAAGTCTTGATAGGGTAAATACAGTTTCAGCTTGAAAGTTGATTGCGTATGTGGTTTCTTTATCTAATCGAATGCAGCGACGGCAGCATCTACACGGGCATTGCCATTGATGTGCATGCGCGTTATGCAGCTCATTTAAAAGGCAAGGGCGCGCGCTATACGCGTTCACGTCCGCCACGACGCTTGCTGGCCATCGTTGAATATCCGGATCGTTCAACTGCGTCCAAGGCTGAATATGCAATGAAGCGTTTGAGCGCATTCGAAAAAAGACGCTTTTGTCTGCAGCGTAGCGGCGTGTGGCAAATGAGTTTGTCGTCTGCTAATCGATGCAAGTCTGCGTGCACAAGGGGCGCATCTGGCGAGACCTGAGGCCGCTGCCATGCAGGGCCTCACAGCGGTTCGTGGATGCACCGTGCAAGCCGTTCAATAATCGCTTGATCGTATGGCGACGCAGCTGAACCGGTTTTTACTTTGCAGGCAGCGGATCAGTTTTGCAGCCTTGGTAGCTGACGCCGTTGATCTCCAGCAGTGCTTCGTTGCCCTTGCTCCAGTATGTGTTTCTGCCGTCGCTGTAGCGCGCACCAGAACCTGACACTACCTGCGGCAGTACCAGGGTTCTACCGGCCAATAGAATTTGCACCTTGTCGGCGCCGAACTTCGCGATAAATTCAATATCGTCACACTTGTAGGCCATGCCGCTATTGGCAGTTGGCGCTGCGGCAGCATTTGGATTAACGGCACGTTGCAACACAATGGCGATTGGCTTTTCCGGCCCATTGAAAGAGATTGCGACGGGTTCTTCGCTTGTCCATATGACGCCGTCCTGACTATCCAGTATGGATGCGGTGATTGCATAGCGATGGCTGCGGTCGATCGCTGCCGGGATGTAGCGCAAGCTGAATGGAACAGGCACTTGTGCAGTGGGACGTATGGTTTGTTGGGCGATAAAGCGGCCGCTTTTGCCTGAGCGTGTGACGTCTTCCAGGCTGACAATGACCTTCGCGTCTGGCGGCAAGGCGATGCGTTCACGGTAGGCGACAGTGCCGCTGATATTGCCGGAAAGGGCCGGCAAGTTATCAGGTTTGAGTTTTTTCGCGCAACCGCTGGCAAATACGCACAGTGCGAGCAATGCAATCAATGAATGACGAGATTTCATCTGCTTATCCTGAAAAAAAGATGTGGTCTGGTTGATGGTGCAAAATTAACGTGCAAAATCCACAACGCTGGGCAACATTATTATTGCTTATGTGCGCTAGCGCATAGATGTATGTATAAACTGAAATTAGTGTGCCGATACTAGGTAGTCAGGGTATGGACAGTGCCATCATATTTGCGTTCTATCCAATATTATGAAAATGATTGTAAAGCTCTCCTCATGCGTATAGCTCGTCCTTTAGTCAAAAAAACGCTGCACTTTTCGTTTTCGCTGTCTTGTCTGATGTTCAGTACCGCCGCCTTGGCCGAAGAGCAGACTGGTGAACTGAAGGCTGAACTTGGCAAGCAGCCTATAGAAGCAACATGTTCTGCCGTGCCGGGCGTTCGAGAGCTGAAAAATTATCCGGAAGTATTCAATGTTTATTATGAAAACGATTTGTTTGCAGGCACCGATAATAATTACACGAATGGCATAAAACTGTCGTGGGTATCGGCCAATCTGGCGGATTACATCAACGATCCGTGCCTGCCGAAATGGGTACGTCAGTTGAATCGGTTTTCTCAAACCTTGCAGCCGGGCGCATTCGAAACGCGCAATATGGTCGTCAGTTTCGGCCAATCGATGTATACGCCTACTGATAACGCTCGCAGCGATCTGATTGCCAACGACAGACCTTATGCCGGCTGGCTGTATCTCGGATTTGCTTACAATGCCCGCAATGCCAGGGAAATGGATACGGTCGAGATAGACATAGGCATGGTCGGTCCCGCATCGCTGGCGCGGCAGTCCCAGAATACAATTCACGACTGGCGCGGCATCGATCGCTTTAACGGCTGGGACAATCAACTCAATAATGAATTGGGTATCCAGTTTGTGAAGGAAAGAAAAAACAAGGTGTTGGTGATTTCCCGCGCGGATGCTCCCAAGATCGATGCGATCACGCATTACGGTTTTAGCCTGGGGAATGTGAAGACCTATCTGAATGCAGGTCTGGAGATGCGTATAGGCAGCTATTTGCCGGATGACTTCGGCACTTCACCTATCCGACCTGCCAGCGATAGCAATGCGCCGTTACCGATCAACGCAGCGCGCCGTTTGTCAAACGGCGGCATCCATGCGTTTGTCGGCGTCGATGCGCGTGCAGTCGCGCACAATATTTTCCTCGATGGGAATACCTTCTCGAATAGCCATAGTGTCGCCAAGGAATATTTGGTCGGCGATGTGTCTGCCGGCATTGCGTGGCAATGGGTGGGTGGAAAAATTACGTATGCACAGTACTGGCGCAGCAAGGAATTTCGCCAGCAGAAAGATACGCAGAGTTTCGGCTCGCTTACGCTCAGCCTGGAATATTGATTACAGAAACAAGCGGCAGCGAGCGTGCCGCTCATGCGCAAGTATCTGGAGTATTTGTAAAAAGCCGGCCTTGATCATCGCCGGCTTTTTCATCAATGCTAAGCGGGCATGCCGTCGAAGAATTCGACCGCACCGGTTTCCAGTGAGTACTCTGCACCGACGACCAACAAGCCTTCATTTTGTATCAGGTTTTCGAGTAATTCTGACCCGTGGCGCAAGTGATTGGCAGAGGCCCGAATATTCGCGCGTATCGATTGATGTACCAAGGCATCGTGGTCATGTTTCAAATCTGTTTCGAGTAGAGTCTCTACCGATGGACGGATACGGTCGACGATCGATTTAAGGTTGCGCGATTGGTTTTCTGTCGGGCGTTTCAATTCCTCCAATGTCGCCACAATTGCGCCGCATTTCGAATGCCCAAGAACGACTACTAATTTCGTCTTGAACTGCGCCGCTGCGAATTCAACACTGCCGACTTGCGAGGGCGCGACGATATTGCCGGCAACGCGAATCACGAACAGGTCACCGAGACCTTGATCGAAGACCATTTCAGCCGGTACACGCGAGTCTGAACAGCCGAGAATGATGGCAAACGGTTCTTGCCCGTCCGCGACTTCCTTGCGACGTGCGCGGGTGGATGTATTGTCGTCATTGCGGATGTCGGCGACGAAGCGACGGTTTCCTTCAAGCAAACGTTCCAGTGCATCTATTGCAGTATTCATTCTGTTTTCCCTAACTTTTCGATTTTTTTGCCTGCGTATTTGGCGCAAAACAAGCGGCACCTGAGGCCAGTCGTCCGCTACTTTAAAGCATTCACGCAGGCTTTGCTTTCTAAAGTTTGCAAATCAAACGGATGGATGCAGGCAAGCAAAAGCAAGCGCAGGCAGAGCTCGCTGCCAGCATGTCGGATCGCTTGATCAATGAATTAGTAGTAAAACTGGATGGAAAAAGGACGCGAAAAAAAACGGGAGAAATGCAGGAAAAAGAAGGGGAACATGATTGAAATAGCTGCGCTTGCAGACAATGCAGCAAACCTGGTTTGCGGCAGTAATACCTAGTTATTAAAAGTTGAACAACTCGCCTATCAAGTCTTTTTTATTTTTCTGGCCGTAACCTTCCTTGCTGTATCCATGTAATTTTTCCTGCTCCGTGTGCTTGCACGTGCTGCGATGACGAGGTGGGGCATCAGCGATCACTGCCGTAGCGGAACGATCGATCAGTTTTTCAAGTTCGTCGCGATCAAGCCAGACACCGCGACATTGCGGGCAGTAGTCGATTTCAATGCCATGCCGATCGGACATGATCAAGTGCATATCAGTACAAATGGGACATTTCATGTGTATGCCTTGGATGTAGAAGCGCCATCCGTGGATGGCGCTTAGCTTACTCAGAACATTGTAAAAACAGAAAAACGATTAATCGTTGCTGTTCACGAAGCCAAGTAATTGCAACAGGCTAATGAACAGATTGAAAATCGCCACGAACAAGGTGACAGTCGCCATCACATAGTTGGTTTCGCCGCCGTGGATGATTTCGCTGGTTTCGTAAAGGATAAGACCCGACATCAGCAACACGAAGGCAGCAGATACAGCCAGCGACAATGCCTGGATTTCAAAGAAGTAAGCACCCAAGGACGCCAGAAAGGCAACCAAAATGCCGGCTGTTAAAAAGCCGCCCATGTAGCTGAAGTTTTTGCGGCTGGTGAGAGCGTAGGCCGACAATGCGACAAAGATTGCAGCCGTTGCGCCGAACGCCATCATCACGGTCTGCCCACCATTCGGCAAGCCGAGATACATATTCAGCAAAGGTCCGATGGTGTAACCCATGAAGCCGGTCAGCGCAAACACGCAGGCGATGCCTAAACCCTGATTGCGGAATTTATTGGTCAGAAACAGCAAGCCGAAATAACCGACCATTGTAATGATCAGGCCCGGATGTGGCAGATTCAATGCCATCGCAATACCTGCCGTGATCGCGCTGAACAGCAAAGTCACGGACAGCAATAAATACGTATTGCGTATGACCTTGTTGGTCGATAGTACGGACGTCGAAAAACTGTTTGTTTGCGGGGAACTGCGCAGTTGGTCAACTGGATTCATGGTTGCTACTCCTCAAGTGTGTGTGCTTCCATCATGCTGGTCACGAAAAGTAAGACAGATTAGTGAGTCTGCGGTTCTGTTTTACCTGATTTTGTTTGCTGTATTCCAGTATGAAGCAGCTTAAATGTACTTGCTTCTTATTCTATTGAAAATTCGAATATAATCAATTTTTCATTCGTAAAAACTGAGCATAGAGACACGATGAGTACAATGAATTACAAGCATTTGCACTATTTCTGGGTGGTGGCCAAATCGGGCGGCATCGGACGTGCCAGTGAGCGTTTGCACCTGACGCCGCAAACCATCAGCGGTCAGATTACCTTGTTTGAAGATGTGCTCGGGTACAAATTATTCAACCGTGTTGGTCGACGTCTTGAGCTCAATGATGCCGGTCGCGTGGTGCTGGGTTACGCGGATGAGATTTTCACGCTGGGAGAAGAGTTGCAGGAAGTCTTGCGCTTCCGTCCTGGCGGCTGGCCTTTACAGTTCAGGGTAGGTGTCGCCGATGCAGTGCCCAAGGCAATTGCCTACTTGTTGCTGGAGCCGGCGATGGAGTTGCCTGAATCCTTGCGTATCGTTTGTCGAGAAGGCAAGCTGACCAGCCTGTTGGCTGATCTGGCGGTGCACAGACTGGACATTGTGATTGCCGATAGCCCGATGCCTGCGAATATCGACGTGCGCGGCTATAACCATTTGCTGGGCGAATGCGGTGTAACTTTTTTTGCGACGGATGAGCTGGCGAAAGAATACGAGAAAAATTTTCCGAAAAGTCTGGATGGGGCACCCTTCCTGATGCCGGGTGAAGATGCCGCAGTCAGACCACGTTTGATACGCTGGTTTGAAAAAGAAAAAGTGCGTCCACGCATAGTCGGCGAGTTTGACGATGGTGCATTGCTGCAGGCTTTCGGTGCAGCAGGCAAAGGGATATTCGCGGCACCATCGGCGGTCGCAGAACAAATCAAGAAGCAGTACGGTGTGACTGAAATTGGTCGTACGACCATCGTGACGGAACAGTTCTATGCCATTTCGGTAGAGCGGCAATTGACGCATCCGGCCGTTGTTGCGATCAGTTCGGCTGCGCGTGAAAGTCTGATTCGATAAGCTTGCCAAATGAAGCAAAAGATAAAAAAGGAGGACGATTTATTCGCCCTCCTTTTTATTTCAGGAATGGGTAATGCTGTTCCATCAGTCCGGCCAGCCAATCCATGAATATCCGCACCCGCTGCGGCAGATGACGGCGATGCGAGTACAGCAGTGATACGGTCATCGGCGCCGGCAGGTATTGCGGCAGGATGCTTACCAGGTGGCCATGTTTGATATGTTCGCGCAAGCCGGAAAGCGGCGATTGTACGATTCCCAAACCGCCCAGACATGCTGCTTCATAGGCTTCAATGTTATTGACGGTGACTGCCCCCGACATCGGCAGCGAAATTGTTTTGCCATCGACGACATATTCGAAACCGGATGAACGCATGCCAAGCACGGGTGTGTAATGGATCAATTGATGCGTGGTCAGATCATCCAGCGACTGCGGCATGCCATATTGCTGCAGATACGCCGGGCTGGCGCAATTAACCATCTGAAATGCGCCCAGCTTGCGCGCAATCAGCGATGGATCGACGGTATCGCCCACACGCAACACGCAATCGAATCCTTCTCGCACCACATCAACCCGGCGATCCGCGCTGCTGATTTCGATTTGCACATGCGGGTACTGTGCGACAAATTCTGCTAAATGCGGCATGACGATTTTGTGTGCAACTGCAGTCGGCATATCGACCCGCAAACGGCCGGTCAATGCCGCGCCATCGCGTCGGAACATGCCTTCCAGATCGTCCATGTCGGACAACAGATCCTTGCAGCGCTCGAATAGTGCGATTCCGTCATGCGTAGGCTGCACCTTGCGTGTGGTGCGATGCAAAAGTCTTGCTCCCACCAGTTCTTCCAGCGCGCGCACATGCTCAGACACACTGGCCTTTTGCAAGCCGAGTAGGGCGGCAGCCTGGGTAAAGCTGCCAACTTCGGTCACGCGCACGAAGCTTCTTAAAAGGTCGAATTTATTGGCTGCCATGCTGGTATTTTGATCGGTTTAATCCGAACAGTATATTCATTTAATCGATATTTATCTTGATTAATCCGAACAATATACTGAGTTCAGTTTATTAACTAGCAGAGGAACAGACATGAAACAGAAAATTGCCATCATCACTGGCGCCAGCCGCGGTCTGGGTAAGAACGCTGCGCTGCATCTCGCCGCGCAGGGCATCGCCATCATCGGCACTTATCACAGCAATACGGTCGAAGCGGATGCTTTGGTACAAGAGATCGAAAGCAAGGGCGGACATGCAGCCATGCTGAAGCTCGACGTTGGTAACAGCGCATCGTTTGGATCTTTTATCACTGCGCTAAAAGATGTTTTGCGTACCAAATTCAATACCGAACATTTCGACTACTTGGTCAATAATGCAGGCATCGGTATTGCCGCCGCTCTGGCAGAGACGACGGAAGAACAGTTCGAGCAACTTGCGAATATTCATTTAAAGGGCCCTTTCTTCCTGACGCAAAAATTGCTGCCATTGATCGCTGATGGCGGACGGATCGTAAATATTTCCACCGGCTTGACGCGCTTCAGCTTCCCTGGTTATGCCGCTTACGCCATGATGAAAGGCGCGGTGGAAGTGATGACACGCTACATGGCGAAAGAATTGGGTGCGCGTGGCATTGCAGTGAATACGCTCGCGCCTGGCGCAATTGAAACTGATTTTGGCGGCGGCACTGTGCGAGACAATGCGCAAGTCAACCAGCAATTTGCGTCGCTGACGGCCTTGGGTCGCGTCGGCTTGCCAGATGATATTGGAGGCGCAGTTGCGGTGCTGCTGTCGGATGGCAGTCGCTGGATCAATGCACAACGCATCGAAGTATCGGGCGGTATATTTATCTAGGCGTGTAGCGGGAAATGTTGCTGCAACAATTTGGGTAATTTACTTGCTGATTGGTTGGGCAGGCGCTTGCGATCCGGCATGCGCCTGCCTGTCCAGGATGTGTTCCGGCTGAACGCCGATGCCAACTGCATACGCAGGAAGCTTGCGTAGTGCGGGCCAGCGATTCAATAGTTTGAGCGGCCATGGAACAGTCAGCGCCTGTTTGCCTTGCTTGCCGATTAAAGGCACCAGCACGCGATTTTGAATGGCGACCTGTATCGCTTGTGTAATACGCGCAGGGAACAAGCGTCGGCTTTGAACCTGCTGCAGCAAAGGCGTCAGCGCCTCAGCACGAACCTGTGGGTTGGCAAGTGATTTGGATAGAATATTTGCTGCCGCTACTGCATCTTGAATCGCCAGATTGATGCCGACGCCACCTATAGGTGACATTGCATGGGCGGCATCGCCTATGCATAGCAAGCCTGGTTTCCACCAGCGTTCCAGTCTGTCTACCGTCACGCTCAACAACTTGATGTCGTCCCAGCTTTGCAGCGCTTGAACCCGGTCTGCAAAGAGTGGTGCCACTGCAGTCAACTCTGCATAAAATGCGTTCAGTCCGCGCGCATGGATGGCGTCAATCCCGCCTTTCGGAATGACATACGCGCATTGCCAGTAGCTGCCGCGATGAAGCATCACGAAGAATTTTCCTGCGTCCAAACGCGCTCCTGTCGTGGATGGGTCGCCGGCAGTAACTGGCAAGCGCATCCATAACACATCAATAGGTGCACCCAGATCGCGTACTGCCAATCCCGCCGCCTTGCGCACAATCGAATGACGGCCATCGGCACCGATCACAAGATCTGCATAAATTTTCAAGGTGCCGTCATCGGTGTTGGCACGTACTCCGCTTATGCGCTCATCCGACTCAAGCAAACCTGTGACTTCGGCATTCTGTAGCAGGCGGAAGTTGGGGTAGGTGACGGCGTGATCGCGCAGGAAATCCAGAAAATCCCATTGCGGCATCAAGGCGATGAAATTGCATTGCATGCGCAGGCGCGAGAAATCGGCAATCGTCAAATCCTGACCAGCTACGCTGATGGTTAGCTGAAAAGCCTTATCGTGCGGTCGCTGCAGGAGTGCTTGTAGCAAACCAAGTTCATGCATTAATTCCAGTGTCGACGGATGCACGGTGTCGCCACGGAAGTCACGCAGGAAATCACCATGCTTTTCCAGCACAAGCACGTCAATCCCGACCCGCGCCAGCAACAAGCCCAGCATCATGCCAGCGGGTCCGCCGCCTGCAATGCAACAACGTGTATGAATTTCGTTTGGCATACATTCCTCTTCGAAATGCCGCGGCCCATACAGCAATGGAAACATAATTGAGTATAGCCACGCCAGACTGCGCATCAATAGCAGTAATGGATGTTTTAATTTATGGATGCTTTAATTTATTTCAGTACCGCAACGGTGATGCGATGCGTGGAATTAACGATATGGAATAACTGAATGCAAGAATTGCAGGAAAGAGGATGTTGCATGCTGCGGCAGTTCGCACTGCGGGGGGACAGATCAGCTTCGTGCGCCATAGCAGTAAGTTTTTAAAGCTATAAATGGCGCGCAAAAGGCTGATCTGTTTTTGTGAAATCTTACTGGAAGGAGCCGACCTTGGTCGTACTGAAGGGAACGGTAGTGATATGCGCAGGATCCGCATCTTCTTCCATATCTGTTGATGCATCATCGTTGCTGTCTTGATCACTTGCCTGCATTACATTGACATCTGGAATACGTCTAACGTGCGTCAGGAAATATGGATTATTGATCTCGTCGTGATTGCTGTACATATCGTTTTCCTTATTTGAGGCGGCTTGCAAAATTGCCAAGCAGCGTGGTTATCCCATGTCACGTATCTACTCTTTGGTAAATTCTGTTTGCGACCTGAGTTGCGAGAATAGATGAGCCATCCGTGAATGGCGATCAGAAATCATCCCAAAAGTTTGTAGGAATGCGCTGACTTTTTGGCGCACATACACTTTTTCTACGGACTGAATGGCGTGCTGAGCGCTTTGCTTGCGAGGTCGGAACCGGGTGTGTCGACGGAAACGGAAGAGTGGCTGCCAGCAGTTTTGCAGCGCAGCGCGATGATAGTGGATTTCGGTCGGGGAAAGGTGGCAGTGCGAAATTAATTCGCAATATTGCACAATCGCTGCTCACCCTGGAATGTTACTTAACTTGTGCGCTCGTCTGCTGACTCTGCTTCACGTCTTTCCTGGCGCCACTCCATCGCAGTTTTCAGAATCAGGGTCAGCAGTGCCATACATGCGAGCAAGGCGGCGGCGGTGAAGGCTGCAGCGGTCTTGTAATCGTTGTTCAGTTGCTCGACCAGCAATGGCAGCGTCAGGGTTTGATTCATGATGGTGCCGGATACCACGGCCACCGCGCCGAATTCGCCGACTGCGCGCGCATTGGTGATGACGGCACCGTATAACAAAGCCCATTTGATATTCGGCAAAGTTACACGCCAGAAAATCTGCCAGCCGGTCGCGCCCAAAGACAAGGCGGCGATCTCTTCTTCGGTACCCTGTTTTTGCATCAAGGGCATCAGGATGCGCGCGATATATGGCCCTGTACAAAAAACAGTCACCATGATGATGCCGGGCCATGCAAACATCAATTGCACATCATGTGCATACAACCACTTGCCTATTATTCCTTCAAGCCCATACACGACCAGATAGCAGAAGCCAGCGACGACTGGCGAGGTTGCATACGGAATTTCAACCAGTGTGATCAACAAACGCCGACCGAAAAAATCGTAGTGCGTGACACACCACGCGAGCAGGATGCCGAATACAAGATTGATAGGTACCGTCATCACCGCGACCAGCAAGGTCAGGCTGAGCGCGTGCACCATGTAATCTTCATTCAAGTTTTGCCACAGCAGTGCCAGGCCGCCGCTGAATGCCTGCATGAAAATCAGCACCAGCGGCACGATCAGCAGCAGTATCGTCAAGACGATGCCGAAGCCGATCAAAATCCATTGATGCGCTTCCGAAGGGCGTTTGACTGCTTTTGCCATGATGTTGTCCTTAGCCTTTCTTGAAGAAGCGGCTCTGCACGATTTGCAGCAGGAACAGCAGTGTCAGCGACGCCAGCAGCACGACAGAGGCAATCGCGGCGGCAGCAGGGTAGTTGTATTCCTGCAGGCGCACGAACAGCATCAGCGAGGTGACTTCGGTCTGGAATGGAATATTCCCGGCGATCATGATCACTGCGCCAAACTCGCCCAGGCTGCGGATGAACGCTTGCGACGAGCCTGTGATCATGGCAGGTACCAGCGTCGGCAAAATCACGCGCCAGAAAATTTGCCATTTATTCGCACCCAGCATCAGGGCGGCTTCTTCCAGTTCGGTCTCCATGTCTTCCAGCACAGGTTGTACCGAACGCACGATGAAGGGCAGGCTGGTAAAGATCATCGCGACCACGATGCCGGGGAACGCGTAAGAGATTTTGATGCCGAAAATTTCAAACCATTGACCGAGCCAGCCGGTGGGCATGAACAAGACTGACAGCGTCACACCTGCCACCGAGGTCGGCAGTGCAAATGGCAGATCGACCAAAGAGTCAATCATGCGGCGACCCGGGAAGTCGTAGCGTGTAATGATCCAGGCCAGCAGAAATCCGATGAAGCTCACGACGACGGTGGAATAGAAGGCGCCCGTCAGCGTGACCTTGTAACTCTGCAGCACCCGCGCATCGGTAATCGCAAACCAGTATTGATCCCAGCTCATGCCGCTGACATACACCAGCAATGCCGAAATCGGCAGCAGGATAACCAGGCTGATATAGAGCGTCGAAAAACCGAAGCTCATGGAGAAGCCCGGCAAGATTGGTGTACTGCGGAAGAAGCGGAGAGACAGATTCACAATAGGTGCAGGTTCAGAGGCAGTGCGGCGCCACTGCAAAACGTTATGCCACAAAAAAAAGCGACCATCCAGTTTCAGATGGTCGCATGGATGGCGGCATTGTAAACCACCCTCATCCGGAATGACAAAGATGATGCTGATGAGAGCGAGATTTTGACTCCTGTGTCACCAGCGATTTTTGTCGAACGCCTGGCGAATGTCTGGAATACTTAGTTACGTTGGCCCATCAATTGATCCAGTATTGCGCCGCTTGCAAAATGGGCAGCCTGAATCTGATCCCATGTGCCGAGTACCTTGACTGGATCGATCAGACGCACTTTAGGGTAGCGGTCTGCAACTACTTTTGCGACGTCAGGATGATGAACGCGATAGTTGAAGGTGGTCAGCAGCAACTGAATTTCACGCGAATACTGGTAGTTCAAATAAGCAGTAGCGACTTTGCGCGTGCCTTTTTCATCAACGACTTTATCAACTACAGCAACTGGAAATTCGGCCAATACCGATACAGGTGGCGTCACTACTTCATAACCGCCGGCCTTGAACTCATCGCTCTTGGCGATATTGATGACTTCTGATTCAAAAGTCAGCAAGGCATCGCCTTGATTGTTTTGTGCAAATGCAACCGTCGCACCGCGACCGCCGGTGGGGAAGTTCACAACATTACGCAGCAGCTTACCGACGAATTGTTTGGTTTGAACCGGATCACCCTTGAATTTTTCGTTCGCGTACAACCATGCGCCGAGGTAAGTGTAGCGCGCGTTGCCCGATGTTTTTGGGTTGGGGAATACAAGTTTTACGTCATCACGTACCAGATCGTCCCAGCTTTTGATGTTCTTGGGATTGCCTTTGCGTACCAGGAAAGCCATCGTGCTGTAGTAAGGCGAAGCATTGTTCGGGAACGCTTTGCGCCAATCCTTGTTAACCAGGCCTCGTTGCGCAAGGATGTCGATGTCGGTCACTTGATTAAAGGTGACGGTATCTACTTTTTTACCCTGGATGATGTCTTGTGCCTGGCGCGAGGTACCGGCAAACGATTGGTCGATCTTCAAATCCTGACCGGTCTGTGCTTTCCATTGGGCCTGGAATTTAGGATTGATGGCGGCGAATACTTCACGCGCGATGTCATACGACGCATTCAGAATCGGTTTGTCTTGTGCTTGTGCTCCGCCTGATAACAGTGTGGCGGCAGCGGCCGTGAGTAGTACAACTTTCTTAAACATAAGCGACTCCATGTTTTCTTAAAAATTCGAGGATGCGGCGCGGCGTGTGACTGAATGCAATTGAGCAACTTACCGAATGGAAAGGAATATAACAAATTTCCTTATGCGTTCAAACGATACTTTTCAAATGTCTTCATGTGAAAAACGAATAAGCAAAAATTCAGTATCAGGATGGCAATTTATACCACTTCCTGCAAATAAAAACGCCCCGATTTATTCGGGGCGTTTCCATCAAAGCTTGGTGCTGCTTAAAACAAATTAAGCCAGGTTTTTCGCAACGAAATCCCAGTTCACCAGTGCCCAGAACGATTCAACATACTTAGGACGCGCATTGCGGTAGTCGATGTAGTAAGCGTGTTCCCACACGTCGCAGGTCAACAATGGCTTGTCGGTGCCTGTCAATGGGCAGCCTGCATTGGAAGTGTTAGCCAGATCTAGCGAGCCGTCAGCTTTTTTGACCAGCCATGTCCAGCCGGAGCCGAAGTTGGTAACGCAGGATTTGGTGAATTCTTCCTTGAACTTGTCGAACGAACCCCATTTGGCGTTGATCGCGTCAGCTACTGCACCAGTTGGTGCACCGCCGCCTGCTGGTTTCAAACCGTTCCAGTAGAAAGTGTGATTCCAGACTTGTGCTGCATTGTTGAAGACGCCGCCTGAAGATTTTTTGATGATCTCTTCGAGAGTAGCGTTTTCGAATTCGGTACCTTTGATCAGGTTGTTCAAATTCGTCACATAGGTCTGATGATGCTTGCCGTAATGGAATTCAAGTGTCTCTTTCGAGATGTGTGGAGCAAGTGCATCCAACGCATAGGGCAGTGCCGGCAGGGTATGTTCCATGGTCGTCCTTTGTGGGGTTAAAAAATAAAGATGTTCTTTTTGAAAGGCCCTTATTGTAAGGCGGTTAAGCCTTGCTTGCACACGACGTAGGTCAATTTCCGGTAATGCAAGCCAGGTAAGGGTATGCGGGGGTATTGAAGCTATCTGGGGCGCAGGGGAAAGACGGTATGGTGCGGCGCAGCCTATTATTCCAGCGTTGGCTGCACTGTTGCAATCCCGATCTGTGCTGTGCCTTCGGCCAGCCTGATCGTTACGTTCTGGCGTGGATGCAGCGCTTGCGGTGCACGCACAATTTCCCCTTTTTCGTTGGTGACAATGGCATAGCCGCGCTCCAGAGTACGTTGCGGATTCAGCATTTCCAGTTGTGCGGAAAGCGCATGCAGGCTTTGCCGCTGCGTTGCAATGCGCGTGTTCATCTGATTGGTCAGGCGGCGCGCGTGATGTACGACATTGGATCGCTGCATGCGCGTATCCGGTAGTTGCGTGAGCCAGCGATTGCGTAAATGTGCGAGCGCAAATTGTGCCTGGCTCAAAGGGAGGCGTGTCGCATGAGCGAGCCGGGTTTGCAGTGTCTGCAATTTCATTCTTTCATGCGCGATATACGCTGCCGGACTGACGAGTCGGCGTGACAACCAGTCTAGTGTCTGTGTCGTGTCGGATAACTGTCGTTTCATCGCACGACGCATGTCTTCGGTTTGCATTGCCAATTGAGCCAGCCAGTCTGCGCGCGGCAGGGTCGCCAGTTCTGCCGCAGCAGTCGGTGTAGGTGCGCGCAAATCGGCCGCAAAATCGGCAATCGTAAAATCGGTTTCATGCCCGACGCCGACGATGACCGGAATGTCACAGCCGGCTATCGTGCGTGCCACTAGCTCATGATTGAACGACCATAGATCTTCAATACTGCCGCCACCGCGACACACCAGCAGCACATCGCATTCGGCACGCGCCGATGCGGTGGCGATTGCTTGTGCGATTTTCATCGCCGAACCTTCGCCCTGTACCGGGGTGGGATAGAGGATCACGCGCACATGCGGTGCGCGACGTTTCAATGTGGTCAAAATGTCACGCAAGGCAGCGGCCTGCGGACTGGTGACGATACCGATCGCGCGCACGAAACTTGGTAGCGGGTGCTTACGGTCGGGATCGAACAAACCTTCGGCTGCCAGTTTTTCCTTCAATTGCAAAAACGCTTCATACAGATTGCCGACACCGGCACGGCGTATCGCTTCCACACTTAACTGATAATCACCGCGCGGCGCATACAGCGTGACCAATGCGCGCACTTCTACCTTGTCACCTTCGCGTGGCATGAAATCTGCGTATTGAGCACGACCGCGGAACATTACGGCACGTACCTGGGCAGCATCGTCTTTCAGCGTGAAGTACCAGTGTCCAGAGGCCGCCCGTGTGAAGTTGGAGATCTCACCGGATATCCATGACAAGGGGAAGCTGCGTTCCAGCATGCGCGATACCGCCTGATTCAACGCGGAAACACTGAGAACGGTAGGAGCGGATGAGGAACTCGGTAGTGGGCGATCAGAGGGCATCGTTAGGTTTGTTAGGGCGGTAAATGGTGCAAAACGGTGCGAACACCATGGTTTCGTGCGAGAAATTGGTGCGCATGACGGGGATGTAGACGTCCCGCCTTCGGTTTGCACATAAGGAGTGCGCAGCAATTACAGCATTAAAGAATAGATGGTAATGGAAATGTGTCTGGAAATGCAGTGTCAGCTGAAAATCTGAAGAGATATGCCGCTAGAAAAACCGGTCCCCATGTGGTCAGAAATACAGCCTCATGATTTTTGTTTAGGAATAAAAAAATGAATATTAAAAATTTAAAAATTGGCACCCGTCTTGGTCTCGGCTTCGGACTGGTATTTGTATTGATGGCGATTTTGATTGCGCTGGCCTTGGCCCGTTTTGCAGGAATCGGCAAGATCAATAGCGACATGATAGATACTGATTGGGTCAAGGCCGAAGCAGTATCCAACATAGGCGCAACCATACGCGCCAATGCGCGCCGCAATATGGAACTGTTCATTGAAAGCGATCCAGCCAAAGTGACCGGCTTGTTTGATGAAATCAAAAAGAACAAGAAAATCATTGATGACGCTGTCGTTGTGCTTGATCAATTGATCAAAAGCGATGAGGGAAAAGCGCTGATGGTGGAATTCAAGGATGTACGCGGCAAATATGTCGTCTCATTCGGCAAGGTGGGCAAACTGGTTGCCGCTAATGAGCGCGAAGAAGCAATCAAGCTCATGTTGAATGAAACCTTGCCCGCACTCGATAATGTACAAAAGACTGTGGCCGACATGACCGTCCTGCAAAAGGAAATCGTTGCGCAAAGCGGAGCAGAGGCGAAGGCGCATATCGATTCGGCAACGGCATTGATGATAGGTCTGGGCATTGCAGCGGTCATTCTGGGTGCAGGCTTTGCGTGGTGGATCACACACTCCATCACCAAGCCAATGAACGACGCAGTCAAGATTGCACAAACCGTGGCCAGTGGTGATTTGAGTAGCGTGATTGAAGTCAAGTTCAAGGATGAAACCGGCCAGCTATTGCAAGCCTTGAAGGACATGAATAACAGCCTGGTGCGGATAGTCGGCGAAGTGCGTTACAGCACAGAAGCGATTGCGACAGCATCTACCCAAATTGCCAGCGGTAACCTCGACTTGTCTTCACGTACAGAAGAGCAGGCCAGTTCTCTTGAGGAAACTGCGTCGTCGATGGAGGAGTTGAACAGCACGGTAAAACAGAATGCAGACAATGCGCGTCAGGCTAATCAGTTGGCTGTGACCGCGTCGGAAGTTGCGATGAGAGGTGGCAATGTCGTTTCGCAAGTGGTGGAAACGATGGGCTCTATCAATGATTCCTCCAAAAAGATTGTCGATATTATCGGCGTCATCGATGGCATTGCTTTTCAGACCAACATCCTCGCATTGAACGCAGCGGTTGAGGCAGCGCGCGCTGGTGAACAAGGGCGCGGTTTTGCCGTCGTTGCTGCCGAGGTCCGTACGCTGGCGCAGCGCTCGGCTGCAGCCGCTAAGGAAATCAAGAACCTGATTGGCGATTCCGTCAGCAAGGTCAACGATGGTGCGCGTCTGGTCGATGATGCCGGTGCCACGATGAAGGAAGTAGTGGCCAGCGTACGTCGCGTCACCGACATCATGGGTGAAATCACCGCTGCTGGACACGAACAAACTGCGGGCATCGAACAGATACATCAAGCCGTAATGCAAATGGATCAGGTGACCCAACAAAATGCGGCGCTGGTAGAAGAGGCTGCCGCCGCTGCCGAATCCCTGCAGGATCAGGCGCGTAATCTGGTGCAGGTGGTTAGTGTGTTCAAACTGGATGGCGCACACAGCGTGCAGCGCAGGGCATCGCCTGCCTTGCCATCAGCCACAAAACCGGCGCTCGTGCAGCCTGCCAATAAGCAAATCGCGCAGAATGAAAGAAAAGTCGCGCTTGCTGCTGTCGGCGATGAGTGGGAGCAGTTCTAGGTTTCTGCCGTGCCTTGCTGTTCATGTGATTGATCGAATGATCTATTGAGCAAAAAGGCACGGCTTTTTTTTGTGTAGCACAGGAATGCATTTGTTTAATACTCGTCAGCCGAACGCAGCGATGCGTCACGATCTGCGATCAGTCCTTGCATATACCGACAAAGCTCCTTCTGTGATCAGCAACAACACTGCGACCCAGATCGGAATGTAGGTTAACCATTCGTGGCTCTGGATTTGTTCGCCGAGCAGCAGCGCAACGAACACCAATAGCACAGGCTCCACATATCCCAACAGACCAAACAAACTCAAACTCAAGGTCTGGCTTGCGACCATGTAAAAAATCAATGCCGCTGCACTCAGGATGCCTAGCAAGGGTATCAACAGATAAAGCGCCGCATGATCTGCTATGCCGGTAAAACCGACCGCACCTGCGTACACGAACCATAAACCGGCTGGCAGCAGCAAAGTCATATCGAACCAAAGCCCGCCCAGATTGTTACTGCACATTTTTTGACGAAGAACAAAATAGCCTGGGTAGCCGAACGCTACCACTATGGTTTCCCACGAAAAGCTGCCAACCTGGATTAGCTCATTGGCCACGCCGAATGCTGCGCAGATCGCCGCTAGATTTTGCAGGCGTGACAAACGCTCTTTATAAACGATGCGGCCAGTCAGCAGCATGGTCAGGGGCAGCAAAAAATAACCGAGCGAAACCTGCAATGCGCGACCATGTAAAGGTGCCCACATAAAGAGCCACAACTGAATGCCGAGAAATGCTGAAGTCGCCAGCGCACCAGCAATCAATAAGGGGCGTTGGCGCATTCTTTGCGCCCACGCCCGTATATGGTGCCACTGGCCGCTTCGCCATATGAATACAGTCAGGAATGGGATAGTCAGTAGCGTACGCCAGCCAAAAATTTCTTCGCCATTGAGCGGCACCAGCAGCGTGGAATAAAAATAGAGAGTCGCAAACAGCACAGAGCTGATCACTGAAAATAAAACGCCCTTGGACACTGCGACTCCATCATGAATGATTTGCGTAGCTGGCAAGTATAAGGAGTTCTATCTGATTGGGAGATTTTTCCCGGTACAGCCGTCAAAGTGCCAGTTGAAACACGGTGTTTTACAGCGATGTCCGGATTTGCAGCTGATTTGGCCGGATATGCACGCTGAGTGGCTGAATAGTGAGCTGGACCTGGCTTCACATGTTCAGATTATTGCTTTATGATGGCCGGAGAACCAGGAGACGATCTCGCCAATAAAGCAGAGAGCTGCTTTTGACGAAGATGCATGTAGGAATGGCCGCCAAGTATCGATTCCGGCCGTGGTCACCAATAGATATGCGGCTTCCAGAGATGGAGGCCGTTTTCATTTGCGACGGCACGAAATTAGTATGGAGTTGTGATGGATTTTGAAATACCTGAATCACTGGTAAGCGTTTTGCTCGGCATGATAGAAGTCAACTCGCCGCTGGCAAAACGGCTCAATGAGCATGGCGTCTGTCACGGCAAAATGCTGGTGCCCAGCCGCTTGTTCGATGCTGCGGCGCTGAATATTTTGTACGACTTGTGCAAGGCACAGGACGAGCGCGCGCTGATGTTCCAGATGCTGGCGCAGGACAATATTCTTGGTGCACCGCAAGCGCGAAAAATTCCCAGCCTCGACATGTTGGTGCCTGGCCTTGCTGCCTATTTCTCGCGCGATGTAATCGACGGCTGGCTTTACAAGCGCAACAAAGATGGCGTCTTGTTGCCATGGCTGGTGCATAGATTGCGCCACATCGTGCCCGATCAGGGCGCGCCGTATGTCGTCATCGATCTGTTGGCAAACACGATGCAGGCCGCCAGCAAGGAGGCGTCGCCTGATCATCGTATGCGTCGTTCCGGCATGACCAATGCAATCGTGATTAACGCCAACGATATTGCAAATCGCACGATTCCCGAACTGCTGATCGATCAGGGTTACTTTAAAGAGTGCGCCGAGTTCAAGCAGGAATACGAAGAACAATCCAAACGCTTTCTCAACTATCAGGCGCAGTTCGGTGCGCAGTTCATCGCACGCAAATCGGCTTTCATCATGGATGAAAAGTCGCGCTTCAATCTGATCCGCATCAAGGATGGCGTGATTGCGAAATGCGTCAACGATGAAGAAAATCTGGATAGACGTTTTGAAATGAGCGCAGATCCTGCCTTCTGGCGCGAGAGCGGTTTTGAAGTAGGTTTCGAAAAAATTCCGCTGCACTGCTATATGTACATGTTCCATCTGGAACTGCATCAGGACATCTGGGTGCATGTACAGAACCTGAGCGAATATCAATACAAGCCTGAACTGCGCGACAAGCTGATCTTGCCCGAGCATCATCGCGACTTGATCGACATCTTGACCGCTGATATGACGGTCTTGATGGAAGACATCGTCGAAGGCAAATCTGGCGGTACGACGATTTTGTGTAAAGGCGCGCCGGGACTGGGCAAGACACTGACGGCAGAAGTGTATTCAGAAGTTGTCGGCAAACCTTTGTATCGCGTGCACTCGGGCCAGCTAGGTATCACGGCAGAGTCGGTTGAGAAAAATCTGTCGCAGATACTGCAGCGCGCTGCGCGTTGGGATGCGATTTTGTTGCTGGATGAGGCTGACGTCTACATCCGTTGTCGCGACAACGACTTGCAGCACAATGCGATCGTCGCTGAATTCCTGCGTACGCTGGAATATTTCAACGGCTTGTTGTTCATGACGACCAACCGTATTCAGGATGTCGATGATGCGATTCTGTCACGTTGCATCGCGACGATACAGTATGAAACGCCATCGAAAGAAGATGCGGTGCGTTTGTGGAAATCCTTGACGACACAATTCAACATTGATCTATCTGATGAGTTGATCGATTCTTTGAGTAACACTTATTCAAAATCGAGCGGTCGAGATATCAAGGAATTGCTGAAGCTCACATCGAAGTTCTGCAAGAGCAAAAAGATCCCGTACTCTGAAGAGACCTTCAGACAATGCGCGATGTTCCGCGGGATTAACTGAACATGTCCTGCATCGGCCAGTCCGGTGCAGGACGGCTATAGACAACTACGGGGCCGCCTTCGTTAGAAAAAGACGTCAGCCGAGTATGCTTATTCGCAACGCCTCATTTTAAAGCAGTGAAAAAATCTTCTTTGAAATCAAGCGCTTTGCTCACTTCAACACAGTTGCGCACAATGTTATCCACAGAAAGTGTGTACAACCTGCATGCTTGCTCGTACATACAGTGGAAAGATTTTGCGGCAGCGGTGCCGATGCCGGTTAACATGGCATAAAAGCTAGTGATGGGACTTGCTAGCTGAACACAGGCATCACTTGCTCTCCCTGCGCCAAACCGTTACATTCTCCATCCATCATCATTGAACCAGAGAAGGAGCTTACTTTGCTCGCCATTATTCAAGCAGCAGGCTGGCCAATCTGGCTGTTGCTGATCGCATCAGTTATTGCACTGACCCTGATTATTGAACGTTCGATCTACTTGCGTCGCGCGCGTATTTTGCCGCCCAAGCTGCTGGATGAAGTCGTGCGGGTTTATCAAAACGGCAAAATCGATACGAATGTGGTGACGACGCTGGAACAGAATTCGCCACTCGGACGTGTACTGGCTGCTGGTTTGCGCAATGTCGATGCACCACGTGAAGTGATGAAGGAATCGATCGAAGAAGCGGGTCGCGGCACGGCACACGAACTAGAGCGTTTCCTGACAACGCTGGGCACGATAGCCACGCTGGCGCCGCTGATGGGTTTGTTCGGTACCGTGGTTGGCATGATTGAAATTTTCGGCTCGCAAAATGCAACGGGTACCGGTGCTAATCCTGCGCAATTGGCGCATGGTATTTCAATTGCACTCTACAACACTGGCTTTGGTCTGGCGATTGCGATGCCAGCGCTGGTGTTTTATCGTCACTTCCGCGCGCTGGTCGATAGCTTCATCATCGACATGGAACAGCAAGCGATTAAGTTCGTAGATATCGTGCACAGCGCACGCAAGTAAGCCAATAACGACCTGAAAGAAACGCCTCATGAATTTTCGCAAAGGGCAGGGTCGCGAAGATCCCGAAATCAATCTGATCGCCTTCATTGACGTGTTGTTGGTGATCCTGATTTTTCTGATGGTCTCGACCAGCTACAGCAAGTTCACCGCGCTGCAAATTACCTTGCCGACTGCCGATGCGGAAAAGGCGATGGAGCGACCATTTGAAATCAATGTCATCGTTGATGCGCAAGGTCGCTACGCGATCAATAACACGCGGGTCGCAGTACAAAACCCGGAAGCATTGGCTGCCGAATTGACTGCCGCTGCAGCGGCATCCGGCAAAACCAATGTTGATCCTGTCGTCATCATTGCGGCCGAAGCGACCGCTACGCATCAAACCGTGATCAATGTATTGGAAGCGGCACGTATTGCTGGTTATTCCAAGGTTACATTCGCGGCACAAACCAGCGGTAAGAAATAAGTTTTATTCCAAATAAAATTTCATATCAAGTAAGTTCTCTCGTTTAGACGCGGTGTTTGATGGCCGCGTCTTTCCAACTACTTTCATACACGGAAGCTGGCTCTTGGCTGAACGTTCCTCTCTAGAAGATTTTCTGACGCGAACATGGACGCACCGCGGCTGGTCTGCGCGCATGCTGTTGCCATTGTCCTGGCTGTTTGGCGCATTGGCCGGCTTGCGTCGCTGGTCGTATAGCGTGGGTTTATCCAAGCAGCAACGCGTTCCTGTGCCGGTGATTGTGGTCGGCAATATTTTCGTGGGCGGCACCGGTAAAACACCTTTGACGATCTGGCTGGTGCAAACTTTGCAGCAGTCTGGCTATACGCCGGGTGTGATTTCACGTGGATACGGCGGCAAAAATTCAGTACCGCAGGAAGTGCTCGCGTCTTCGCTCGCAAAAGATGTAGGCGACGAACCTTTATTGATTGTATATCGTGCGCAATGTCCGGTGGTGGTGGGATGTGACCGCATTGCTGCGGCGACTGCCTTGCTGGCTGCGCATCCGCAAGTCAATGTGATCGTTTCCGACGATGGTTTGCAACATTACCGTCTGGCGCGCGATATCGAGATCGTTTTGTTTGATGCGCGCGGCGTCGGCAATGGCTGGTTGTTACCGGCAGGACCATTGCGCGAACCGGCTTCACGTCGCCGCGACTTCACTGTTTTGAACGGTTCCGCCGAAAAAACGCCTATGCAGGATGAGGTTTTTCAGATGCATTTGTCGGGGGTAATGGCTGAGCCATTGGCCTCGTCCAGCACCGAAGAAGGTCACGCCTTGTCACGTGCCTTGCGGTCGTTTTCTGCCACCACTACCGGGTTTTCGCCGGCGCGCATTTTGGCGGCAGCCGGGATAGGCAATCCGAAGCGATTTTTCACACAGTTGAGTGACGCGGGATTGCAGTTCGATGAGATGCCTTTGCCTGACCACTACGATTACCTGGATAATCCATTTGCCGATGCTGCTGCAGACGTGATTCTGATCACGGAAAAGGATGCAGTAAAATGTAGGCAAAATAATGCAATAAGAAACGACCCGCGTATCTGGGTCGTACCCGTAACGGCGCATCTGGATAGCCCGTTCGCCAAAAGAATTGTGGAGAAACTCCGTGGACACTCGCCTGCTTGATATTCTGGTTTGCCCGATTTGCAAAGGGCCGCTGCAGCACGACAAAAAAGCGCAAGAACTGATTTGCAACGCCGACAAACTCGCGTATCCGATACGCGATGGCATCCCTATCATGTGGGCTGACCAGGCACGCGATTTGCAAGCTACGCCTTCTGCTGGCTAAGGCCGGCTGCGCTTTTCCGGAATCCGCTGATGCCCTTTACCGTCATTATTCCTGCCCGTCTCGCTTCCACCCGGTTACCGAATAAACCGTTGGCTGATCTCGGCGGCAAGCCGATGATCGTGCGCGTCGCTGAACGCGCGATGCAATCCGGCGCGGCACAAGTCATCGTTGCGACTGATCACGTGGATATTTTTTCTGCGTGTACGCAAAATAATATTGCGGTGCAAATGACACGTGCCGATCATCCGTCCGGCACTGATCGCATCGCGGAAGTGGCCGCCGCATTAGGTTTGTCGGCGGATACGGTGGTGGTCAATGTACAGGGCGATGAACCGTTGATTGATCCATCGCTGATTGCTGCGACGGCACGTTTGATCGCGCATGATGTGCCGATGGCGACAGCCGCACATGCAATCGATGAGATGACGGACGCATTCAATCCGAATGTGGTGAAAGTGGTGCTGGATAAATCTGGGCGTGCACTTTATTTTTCGCGTGCGACGATTCCATGGCATCGCGATGGATTTGCGCAGAGTAGGGATGTGATGCCGTCTGCATATGCGCCGTTACGGCATATTGGTTTGTATGCGTATCGCAATGATTTTTTGCAAGAGTATTCGCAATTGGCTGTTTCTCCACTGGAGCAAGTCGAAGCGCTGGAGCAACTACGCGTGTTGTGGCATGGCGTGCCGATTGCGGTACACGTGACGCCGCATGCGCCCGCCGCGGGTGTGGATACGCCTGAAGATTTGGAGCGCGTACGCCGTTATTTTGGTCAATGATGGCAGCTTGTGTTGCGACGCAGCACAGGCAAAACATCGATTTAATGTAATTTTGTGGTAAGTTTCGTGCAAAGTTCATAGCTTATATCTGTAGATCAAGACTATCCCCGGTGCCGCTTTTGCGCCCTTCGGTAATAGAATTCAAAACTCGTTTTAGGAAAAATTCATGCGCCTCATCCTTTTAGGAGCGCCTGGTGCCGGTAAAGGCACGCAAGCTGGTTTCATCAAAGAAAAATTCAACATCCCGCAAATTTCGACGGGCGACATGTTGCGCGCTGCAGTCAAGGCTGGCACGCCGCTGGGCATTGCTGCTAAAAAAATCATGGACGAAGGCGGCCTGGTTTCCGATGACATCATCATTGGTTTGGTCAAAGACAGGTTGAAGGATGCGGATTGCGCACATGGTTATCTGTTCGACGGTTTTCCACGCACGATTCCGCAGGCAGATGCCATGAAGGATGCTGGCGTAGCGATCGATTACGTTCTGGAAATCGATGTGCCTGATGAAGCGATTGTTGAGCGCATGAGTGGTCGTCGTGTGCATCCTGCGTCTGGACGTACCTATCATGTCAAATTCAATCCGCCTAAAGCGGAGGGTCGCGACGACATTACTGGTGAAGAATTGATTCAGCGTGATGACGACAAGGAAGAAACCGTCAAGAAGCGTTTGTCCGTGTATCACGAGCAAACAGAAGTGCTGGTTGGTTACTACAACCAATGGGCTGCTTCCGGCAAACCGGGTGCTCCGAAATATCGCAAGATCGCCGGTGTCGGTCCGGTCGATCAGATTCGTGACAGCGCATTCAAAGCGTTGGAAGGTTAAAAAAAGCGGACCATGTGTCCGCTTTTTCATATTTATGCAATGCGCATTTGCACTAGTTTTGCAGCACTTGTTCTTGCTCTCGTATCGCTATAGCATGAAGGCATATTGACGACTGCATCAGAATAAGCATCAGAATAAGCATCAGACTCAGCCAGCCCTGGCATCCAAAAAATAAAAAGGGCGACGGAAAGTTTTGCAGTACGCAGTTCGTAAGACATTTTTTATGTCTGTCGTAATGTCGTAGTGGTTAACTAAGTCGTTAAAAAAATTGGAGGAGTCGATATGGCATCAAGCATCTGGTTCGCCATTGCATGCGGCGTCATCGCCGTCATCTATGGTTTGATCTCACGTAGCTGGATCCTGAAGCAGGATGCAGGCAATCCCCTCATGCAGGAAATCGCCAGCGCGATTCAACAAGGTGCAGCCGCCTATCTGGCGCGACAGTACCGCACGATTGCGATCGTCGGTGTTGTGCTGTTCCTTATCATTGCATTTGTGCCCGGACTCGGTTTGAAAACTGCGATCGGATTTCTGGTCGGTGCAGTCTTGTCGGGTGCCTGCGGTTTTATCGGCATGAATGTATCGGTGCGCGCCAATGTACGTACCGCGCAGGCTGCAACCAAGGGGATGAATGAGGCACTGGATGTCGCATTCAAGGGCGGTGCGATTACCGGCATGCTGGTAGTAGGATTGGGTTTGCTCGGCGTGACGCTTTTTTACGTCTACCTGATTACTTACGCCGCCGGTAATGCGGCGACCTTGCACGATGCAATCACTCCGATGATTGGCCTCGCGTTTGGCGCATCGCTGATTTCGATTTTCGCGCGATTGGGTGGCGGTATATTCACCAAAGGTGCGGACGTCGGTGCTGATCTGGTCGGTAAAGTTGAGGCGGGCATTCCAGAAGATGATCCACGTAATCCCGCTGTGATCGCTGATAACGTAGGCGACAACGTTGGCGATTGCGCCGGCATGGCCGCGGATTTGTTTGAGACTTATGTCGTCACTTTGATAGCGACAATGTTGCTCGGCTCGCTAATGTTGAAGGGTATGGAACTGCAAGCTGCAATCTATCCCTTGTTACTGGGCGGCGTATCGATACTTGCGTCAATCGTTGGTTGCAACATGGTGAAGGCCAAGCCGGGCAAAAAAATCATGTCGGCTTTGTACACTGGTTTATGGTGGGCGGCGATTTTGTCTTTGATCGGTTTTGCTATCGTGACATGGACCGTGATGCCGCCTGAATTGCGTGTTGCGATGATGGGTTCTGCCATAGTCGGTATCGTGCTGACTGGTTTGATGGTCTACATCACCGAGTATTACACCGGCACCGATTTCAAACCAGTGCAGCATGTAGCACAGGCGTCGACCACTGGTCACGGGACCAACATCATTGCCGGTCTTGGTGTATCTATGCGTTCTACCGCATGGCCGGTGGTGTCGGTTTGCGGCGCGATTCTCGCTTCGTATTGGCTGGGTGGTTTATACGGTATTGCGATTGCAGCGACGTCGATGTTGTCGATGGCCGGCATCATCGTCGCGCTGGATGCGTATGGTCCGATTACCGATAACGCCGGCGGTATTGCAGAAATGTCCGGTATGCCGGAATCGGTGCGCGCGATTACCGATCCACTCGACGCGGTTGGTAATACGACCAAGGCAGTGACCAAAGGTTATGCGATTGGCTCAGCCGGTTTGGCTGCGCTGGTGTTGTTTGCCGATTACACGCATGCGCTGGATTCAGTCGGTAAAAGTACTACCTTCGATCTATCGAATCCATTGGTGATTGTTGGTCTCTTCATCGGCGGCTTGATTCCCTATCTGTTCGGTGCGATGGCGATGGAGGCGGTGGGGCGTGCAGCGGGGGCCGTGGTGCTGGAAGTGCGACGTCAGTTCCGCGACATCAAAGGCATCATGGACGGCACAGGCAAGCCGGAGTACGACAAGGCGGTCGATATGCTCACCACTGCCGCGATCAAGGAAATGATCATCCCATCCTTGCTGCCCGTCGTGATACCGATCCTGGTCGGAATGATACTCGGGCCTGCAGCGTTGGGTGGTTTGCTGATGGGCGCAATCGTGACCGGTATCTTTGTAGCGATCTCGATGACGACTGGCGGTGGTGCCTGGGACAACGCAAAAAAATACATTGAAGATGGCCATCACGGCGGCAAAGGTTCTGAAGCGCACAAGGCGGCGGTAACCGGTGATACCGTCGGCGATCCTTACAAGGACACTGCAGGTCCGGCTGTGAATCCATTGATCAAGATCATCAACATCGTGGCCTTGCTGATCGTTCCCTTGTTGCCAGCGACCGGTTTGCAGGTTGTTGCGCAGCCGGTAAGTGTGACGGAGGTAACCATCGTACAACCAGCGACGACGATTGTTGTACCAAAACTGGTCATGCCGGTACCTGGCAAACCTTAGTGCGACTAGTCATGAAAATGAAGGCAGCTATGGCTGCCTTTTTTATTGAACACTGCACTTGCTATTCATTGCCTGTTTGCCGAGATGCGCATTGCAGCGCGACAGCAGATCGCAAGCGGTTTACACTGAGTTGGCTTGCACTTGTTTTTCACAGATGGAATCCTGCATGATTAAATCACCGTTTCTCGTCTCTCTTCCCGCTCTCCTGTTCACAAGCTTTCTCGCGGGTTGCAGTAGTGTGCCTATCAGCAGCAAGCCTGTTCCTATCGAACCGGAAGGCAGCAGTGGCTACACCGAAAAGAGTGGCTGGATCGCGCATCGCTTCATGGTGGCCGCAGCGAATCCGCTGGCGGTCGATGCTGGCTATCAGATGTTAAAGGCGGGTGGTTCGGCACTGGATGCAGCGATTGCAACGCAAATGGTATTGGGTCTGGTTGAACCGCAATCGTCTGGCATAGGTGGTGGTGCGTTCATGTTGTATTTCGATGGTGAAAAGATCGACGCATTCGACGGTCGCGAAACGGCTCCGGCGAGCGCCGATGAAAAATTATTTCTAAAGCCCGATGGCAAGGCGATGCCTTTTCATGAAGCGGTAGTTGGCGGACGTTCGGTAGGCGTGCCCGGTGTGTTGCGCATGCTGGAATTGGCGCACAAGCAATACGGCAAGTTGCCTTGGCATGCCTTGTTTGAACCGGCGATACGACTTGCGCATGATGGATTTTCCGTCAGCCCACGGCTGGCGATTTTGCTGGAATCAGAAACCTATTTGAAAACCGATCCGGTAGCAGCCGCGTATTTTTATGATGCGCAGGGCAAGTCACGACCGGTAGGTTACCTGTTAAAAAATCCGGAATTGGCTGTAACCCTGCAAAAAATTGCGACAGAAGGCGCCGATGCTTTTTACACAGGAAAAATCGCGCAAGACATTGCACGCAAGGTGACGCAACACCCGACTAATCCAGGTCGTTTGACAGTACAGGATCTCGCCACCTATCAGGCAAAAAAGCGCACAGCGATTTGTAGCGACTACCGTGCATGGACGGTATGCGGTATGCCGCCTCCTTCATCGGGCGGTATTGCGATTGCTCAGATGCTCGGCATATTGGAAACAAAAAATATGCAGGCACTCGCACCAGTCGATGGTGTGTTGAATGCGGATGCCGTACATCTGTTTACCGAGGCAGGGCGCTTGGCATATGCGGATCGCAATCGCTATATTGCTGATCCAGATTTTGTTCCGCTGCCGAAGGACGGCGTAGGTGCGCTGCTGGATAAAAAGTATCTGGCGCAGCGCGCTGCATTGATAGGCGATAAATCAATGGGCCATGCGCGTGCCGGCCTGCCTTTCCAGCAGCAGCTGGCATGGGGCACGGATACCTCGCCAGAACTTCCGTCGACTTCGCATATTTCCATAGTCGATGGCAGCGGCCATGCACTGGCGATGACGACTACGATAGAAAACGGTTTTGGTTCGCGTCAGATGGTCAATGGTTTTCTACTGAATAATGAGCTGACGGATTTTTCAGCTGAAGCGGTGGATGCCGACGGTCCGATTGCTAATCGAGTACAAGCCGGCAAACGTCCGCGCAGTTCAATGTCTCCCACGCTGGTGTTTGAAAAAGAGTCGAAGAAAATGATGTTGTCGTTAGGTTCTCCCGGCGGCTCTGCCATCATCAACTATGTCAGCAAGACGTTGATAGGCGTAATGGATTGGGGTCTCAATGTGCAGCAGGCGATCAATCTGCCGAATATCGGTAGCCGCAATGGCCCGACTGAACTGGAACAAGGGCGAGTGCCGGATACCTTGATCGCGCAATTGAAAGCCAAAGGCCATACGTTGCAGATCATCGAACAAACTTCGGGTTTGCACGGCATTATGCGTTTGTCCGTGCATGGCAAAGAAACCTGGTTTGGTGCGGCAGATCCACGGCGTGAAGGAATTGCAAAAGGAGATTGAGCTAGTACTTCACCATCAGTTCATACAAAATCCACATCGCAAAGGCGGCAATCACAGAGGCAGTTTATCGATACCACTATGATCGATACCGATAACAACTACGTTGATACTTGCCCGAAACATCAAACGCCTTAATAATTGGTTTCTATGCAAAATCAAAAGAAAATCGGACTGGTACTGACGGGAGGTGGCGCCAGGGCTGCCTATCAGGTTGGTGTGCTGCAAGCCGTATCCGAGATATTGAACGGTACAGGCTGGGCACCCGAGCGTAATCCGTACGACATCATTTGCGGTACATCCGCCGGCGCGATCAATGCGACTGCCTTGGCCTGTCACGCCGACGACTTTACTGCCGGGCTGAACAAGGTCGTCAACGTTTGGCAGCATTTCACTGCCGAGCAAGTGTATCGGGCTGATTCGCTGGGGGTGTTGCGCTCAGGAGCAAGATGGTTGTCGCTGCTATCCTTTGGCTGGCTGATGCGTCAATGGAAAGCCAATCCTCCCAACTCTTTGCTCGACAATACACCGCTTGTCAGTCTGCTCAATCGCATGCTGAATCTGCCGCGGCTGGATGCAGCGCTGCTGGATGGAAAATTACATGCGTTGGCAGTGACTGCTTCCTCCTATACTGCGGGCAAGCACATCACGTTTTATCAAAGTGAGGTTGATATAAAACCGTGGGTGCGCACACAGCGCGTAGCGGTTCGCAGTCAGATCGGTGTCGAGCATTTGCTGGCCTCGTCAGCGATACCCCTGATTTTTCCTGCAACTCCGATTTACTGCGAAGGTCGTCGTGAATATTTTGGTGACGGTTCGATGCGGCAGATGGCGCCGATTTCACCTGCCATCCATTTGGGCGCCGACAAAATTCTGGTGATTGGTGCCGGACGTTTGCTGGAACCTGCCATCGATCCCGCAGTCAATGCGCAATATCCAAGTCTGGCGCAAATTGCCGGTCATGCGATGTCCAGCATCTTTCTTGACAGTATCGCTGGTGATATTGAGCGTCTGAATCGCGTTAACCATACCTTGTCACTATTGAACGACGAGCAGAGAAGCAAGACGCCCTTGCGTCCGGTTGAAATGCTGACGATCGCACCGTCGGAACGATTGGATACTATTGCCAGCCGCCACATTGGTAGCTTGCCGCGCCCGGTACGCATGTTGCTCGCAGGCATAGGCGCCACCGAGGTCCGCGGCGCGGCATTGGCGTCCTATCTTTTGTTTGAAAAAAGCTACACCTGTGAATTAATTGCCTTGGGCAGGAAGGATGCCACGGCACATAAAAATGAAATTCTGGCTTTTTTCGCGAGTCAGAGGCAGGGTGAAAGCGCTATTGCCGGATTGAAAACTACCGGTGGCAACGTTACCGAGCCTACGTTTACGGGTTGATTCCGCTAACGCAACACGTTACTCTCGTGCTGTCGGTGCGACAGATATGTCACCTTCTGGTCATGAATTCTTGTTCGTATTTATTAAGGAATTTCGGTGAACGTTAAATTAATCACACGTTTTTTCTTGTTTTTCGCTACATTATTACTTTCTTACAATGCTTTTGCCTTCGATTCCGGCGCGCTTGGCACCATACAAGCAAGGGATTTACCACCTGAGGCAAGGCAAACCATCGTATTGATTCGTCAGGGCGGCCCTTTCCCTTATGAGAAAGATGGCTCCGTGTTTGGAAATTACGAAAAGGTTTTGCCGAAGCAAAAGCGCGGGTATTATCGCGAATTTACCGTGAAAACGCCGTATGCACACAATCGTGGTGCAAAGAGGATTGTTACCGGCGGAGAGAAACGCAGGCCGCACGAATATTATTACACCGCCGATCACTATAGAAGCTTCAAGCGGGTTATCGATTAGCTGAGCGATTGAAGTTGAGTTTGACGTTAATAATAAATTGCTGGAGATGAGGGAACAATGAGTTTGTTTAAAACCGTGCCGTCAAATGTAGTGCAATCGATCCGTGCTTTCCGTGTGGCCGATCTGCAAGCGGAGGCAGCACAGCTTGGGCAACATTTTCTGTATGCACACTGCGCACACGCGACGACCAAGCAACAGGTGCTGGCTACTATCGCGGAAGCGTTTCAGTTTCCCCGTCATTTTGGCAAGAATTTTGATGCCTTGTCGGATTGCCTGACCAGTCTTGCGCATAAAGCCGGGCCGCAGCCGGGCTTCCTGGTTGTACTTGAACAGTTGCCGAATACACCAAAATTCGACAAGGAAGCGCGCGAAACGCTGCTGGACGTGTTTCGCGATGCCGCCGATTTCTGGGCGGATAAAAAGATCGCCTTCCGGGTGTTTTACTCTTTTCAGTAATTCCCCACGATTCGGCCGCGCTGGCGCGGCTGATCGGTTTGTTCCATCCTTCTTTTTCCCTGATTTTGCGCTCGTTAAGCGCCATCTTTCGCACATTTGTTTCCGTTTGTCGTCCCTGGATGAAATGCCGCGTGTCTGCGGTACGGTACAATGCGCGCCATGAGAACAATCGTCATTTTGATTTCCGGGCGCGGCAGCAATATGCAAGCCATCATCCGGGCTGCGCAAAATGAAAAATGGCCAGTGAAAATTGCCGCTGTAATCAGCAATAGGTCTGACGCCAGCGGTTTGCCCCATGCGGCCGCGCACGGTATTCCTGCGATTGTTGTTCCACATAAAGACTATGCAACGCGGGAGGCGTTTGACGCCGCGCTGCAAAGCAGGATTGATGAGTTCGCGCCGGATCTGGTCGTACTAGCCGGATTCATGCGAGTGCTGACTGCGCGTTTTGTCGCGCAATACGCTGGTCGGATGTTAAATATTCATCCATCCTTATTGCCTAGTTTTATCGGTTTGGCGACACATCGACAAGCCTTGGTAGCCGGTGTGAAAATTCATGGCGCAACCGTGCATTTTGTTACCGCCGATCTCGATCATGGTCCTATCGTGGCGCAAGCCACGGTGCCGGTATTGCCGGACGATACTGAAGAAACTTTGGCCGCCCGCGTGCTGGAGCAGGAACACCTCATTTATCCGCAAGCAATTCGCAGCTTTATCGAAGGGCGCTTGTCGTTAATCGATGGGCTTGCTTGTATCGCAACAGACAAAGTCGAGCCGCCGGCTCACTAAATTAAACAGCTTGGTTAAGAACTGTAGCTAGCCAGAATCACCTGCAAGAATATTTTATGAAGGAATTTTTATGAGATTGCCTCCCGCGATCATTAACAATACGGAAGAAGTATTGCGTGAAATCTTGCGCTTTACCGGCCCAGCTGACGGCACTTTATCTCGCTATTTCCGCGACCATCCACGGCTTGGTTCGCGTGAGCGCGGCGTCGTTGCCGAAGCTGTTTACGGTTTGTTGCGTAATAAAGCGGTTTATACGAGTTTTGCAGAATCCGGCAACGGCCCGACAATGCGTCGCATGACCTTGCTCGGCCTGGCTGATGCGGTCGGCGTCGATGCACTAGCCGGTTTGACCGAAGAAGAAACCGAATGGCTGAATCACGTGATGCAAATCGACCGCACCTTGCTGCCGTCCTTGTTGCGTGCGAATTTGCCTGAATGGCTGTTCGATAAACTGGTTGCACGTGATGGCGAAGCCGCCACGCTGGAACTGGCACACGCGATGAACCAGCCAGCGCCTCTCGATCTGCGCGTCAATTCGATCAAGGCGGTGCGTGACGATGTCATCAAGGAATTGGCAGAAGCGCCTATCCTGTGCGAGCCGACACCATTTGCTCCACTTGGTATTCGCATCATCAAGAAACCAGCTTTGCAAAATCTGCCTTTGTTTAAAAGCGGCGCGATTGAAGTGCAGGACGAAGGCAGCCAATTGCTGTCGCAAATCGTCGGTGCCAAGCGCGGCGAAATGGTTGTCGATTTTTGCGCGGGCGCAGGCGGCAAGACTTTGTCGCTGGGTGCAACGATGCGCAATACCGGTCGCTTGTACGCATTTGATATTTCTGAAAAACGTTTGGCAAAATTGAAGCCGCGTATGGCACGTAGCGGATTATCGAATGTGCATCCGGTACAGATCGCGCATGAAAACGATACCAAGGTTAAACGCCTGGCCGGCAAAATTGACCGCGTGTTGGTCGATGCGCCGTGCAGCGGCTTGGGAACGTTGCGTCGCAATCCCGATGTCAAATGGCGTCAGACGCCGCAATCGGTGCTTGAATTGAATGAGAAACAGACGTCGATTCTGGCAGCGGCTGCGCGTTTGGTAAAAGGCGGTGGTCGTTTGGTTTACGCGACCTGCAGTATTTTGAACGAAGAGAATGAAGCGATCGTCGAACAGTTCCTGGCTTCGCGTGACGACTTTGTTTTAGTACCTATGAGTGATGTGTTGGCTGAGCAGAAAATTGATTTGGCGATGGATGCTTACCTGAAGTTGTCGCCTTCGCAGCATCATACGGATGGCTTCTTTGCCGCTGTGCTGGAACGTAAAATTCCAACGTAAAATTTGAACGGGAAAATGAATCAAAACCTGCTTTCCAATCTTTGGGCTGACATCTCGACTGAAATGGGTGTGCCGGCGTTGCGCTGGCAAATACTTGCCCTGATCGGTTGTTTTGTATTGGGCTGGGCGCTGGCTCGCTTTGCACGCAGCGTGATTGCTGCACGCGAAGAAGAAGTTAATCCCATGCGCCGACTCGGACTGGAAAGTTTTACGCGGGTTTTGTGGCCGTTGCTCACCTTGCTGTTGCTGGTGATTGCCAAGCCGATCTTGTTGCGTTGGGGCGGTGGAGTTGATCTGGTTCGCATTGCGATTCCGCTGGTAGGATCGTTCGCGTTCATCCGTTTGCTTTCGTACGTGATGCAAAGAGCTTTTGCACGCGGTGGCCGTATGGGCGGTTTCGTTTTGCTCACCAGCAAAGGGTTTGCATTCTTGATATGGATCGTTGTGGCGATGCATATCACCGGACTGTTGCCTGATCTCATAGAACTGCTCGAAAACACCAGCATTCCACTTGGACGCAACAAAATATCCATCTTGATGGTGCTGCAAGGTGCACTCTCGATTTGCATTACATTGATGATTGCCTTGTGGGCATCAGCCATGCTGGAAGAACGCCTGATGGGCATCGCTTCCATCCACTCATCGATGCGCGTTGTGTTATCGCGCATGGGACGTGCCTTGTTGATTTTGATCGGGCTTTTGTTGAGCTTGTCCATGGTCGGCATCGACTTGACCGTTTTATCTGTTTTTGGTGGCGCGCTTGGTGTTGGTTTGGGTTTGGGTTTGCAGAAAATCGCCAGCAGCTATGTATCAGGATTCATTATTTTGCTGGAACGCAGTTTGACGATAGGCGATACCGTCACGCTGGATAAATTTTCCGGACGCGTGTCACAGATCAATACGCGTTACACGGTTTTGCGCGGCGGCGATGGTACCGATACGGTGGTGCCGAACGAGATGTTTGTTTCCAGCGCGGTGCAAAATTTTTCACTGACCGATAGCATCGTACAAGTGTCCACCAAGATTACCGTCGATTACCGTACAGATATCGATGTCGCTTTGCGTTTGCTGCAAGAAGCCGCGCTGAGTGTGGAGCGTGTACGCAAAGGGCCGGACCGCACGCCTGGCGCGACCTTGGCGACGTTCGGTGTTGATGGCATAGATCTGCAACTGGGATTTTGGGTGAATGATCCTGAAGGGCGCGGTGGTGTATTATCTGATGTCAATCGCGCAATCTGGCGTTCATTTCAAGCGCATAAAATCAACGTTCCTTTCCCTCGGCGCGAAATAAGGTTGGTGGATGAGCAATACGGCGCAATAAAAGAGCGTCTAAATTCATCACAAGGCCCCGCAGAGCCTGATTCTCACCCTTAAAAAGGGTACAATCTCATCGAAATTTTTAGTTGCCCCTCGTTTTTGTGCGAAGGGACACCATATATATCATCCCTGTCTATGCCATTTAAAATGGAGCCTCAACGATGTTAGATGCAGTACTTGATTTTCTGTCCAACGGCCTGACTCGCGCGAGCGGTTGGGAAGTGTTTTTCTATGCGCTTGCCGTGACGCATATCACCATTGCTGCCGTGACGATCTATTTGCATCGTTGCGCGACTCATCGCGGTTTGGATTTGCATCCGATTCCTGCTCATTTTTTCCGTTTCTGGCTGTGGATGACATCCGGCATGGTCACCAAGGAATGGGTGGCAATTCACCGCAAGCATCACGCCAAATGTGAAACAGAGGAAGATCCGCATAGTCCGGTAACACGTGGCATCAAGAAAGTGTTCTTTGAAGGCTCCGAGTTATACCGTGCCGAAGCAAAGAACATGGAAACGATGGAAAAATACGGTTACGGTACGCCTGATGACTGGCTCGAACGTAATCTCTATACTGGCCGCAGCGCGACCGGCATCGTGTTAATGCTGATCATTAACGTCATGCTGTTCGGTGTGATTGGTGTATCGGTATGGGCACTGCAGATGGCATGGATCCCGATTACCGCTGCCGGCATCATCAACGGCATAGGTCACTACTGGGGCTATCGCAACTACGAATGCAATGATGCAGCGACCAATATTTTCCCTATCGGTATTTTGATTGGCGGCGAAGAGTTGCACAACAATCACCACACGTTTGGTACGTCTGCGAAGCTGTCGTCGAAATGGTATGAATTCGATATCGGCTGGATGTATATCCGCATACTGGAAACAGTGGGCCTGGCTACCGTTAAAAAAGTCGCGCCTGAACCGAAGTTCGAGCCGGGTAAATTGCAGATGGACTTCAACACCTTGCAATCGGTGATTTCGAATCGTTATGACGTGACGGCAAAGTATGCAAAATCCTTGAAGCTGGCGTGGCACGATGAGATCGAACATCTGAAGGAAAAGGCCAAACTGGAATCGGGTTTCCTGAAGTCGACGAAAAAATTGCTGCACCGTGAACCGACCAAGTTGGAAGCACCGCACAAGGAACAGTTGACCCAATTGTTCGCACACAGCAAGGCATTGAAAACGATGCATGAAATGCGTGTAGAACTCGGAGCGATTTGGGAGCGTTCACACGCCAGCCGTGATCAATTGCTGCATCAGTTGCAGGATTGGTGTGTACGTGCTGAAGCGTCGGGTATTACAGCGCTGCGTGATTTCTCCTTGCGTCTTCGCAGCTACGCTTAAACGTTTGCGTTTCACGTATGTAAAAAAGCCCGAGCAATCGGGCTTTTTTTATGTGCTCTGCTAAGGGATTACTGAAATTGCCAACAAGTTGGAGATTGAGTGTCCCAGATTGGGCGCACATAAAAAAAGCCGCTTCAATGAAGCGGCTTTTTTGTAAAACAGAAGATCGATTACTTGATCTTTGTTTCTTTGTATTCAACGTGCTTACGGACTTTTGGATCGAACTTCATGATCGACATTTTTTCCGGGGTAGTACGCTTGTTTTTGGTAGTCGTGTAGAAGTGACCCGTACCTGCGGTCGATTCCAACTTGATTTTGTCGCGGCCAGATTTCGCCATGATGGTTCCTTATATTCTGCTAGTTAGACTTTTTCGCCACGAGCACGCATGTCGACTAACACGGCATCAATGCCGATCTTGTCGATGACGCGCAGACCGGCGTTGGACAGGCGCAGGGAAACCCAGCGATTTTCCGACTCAACGAAAATGCGGCGATTTTGCAAGTTAGGCAAAAAACGACGTTTCGTTTTGTTGTTTGCATGGGAAACATTGTTGCCGACCATCGGCCCCTTCCCAGTGACTTGGCATACACGTGCCATATTTGTGCTCCTAAAGATTTCCGGAATTGGAAAAAACGTGAGTATATCTAAAAAATCGAGATTATTCAACGACTTGCGTAAATTAATTGTGTCTTATTGGTTTAATAAATTTAACAATTTGAGTTTTCAGCAATTCACACTCTTGAAAGTCAATACAGTTACGGTTTTCTCTGGCTCGCTGACCCGAACCGCCAGCGAATGGTGATAGCGTTGCTGCATGGAATACGGTCTTTCTCCAAGAAGCACTCTGACCTCATCACTCTGAGCTCATAACTGCCCATGTTCGGTAAACGAATAAACATGTTTGCCTGCCACGACAAAATGATCCAGCACACGAACGTCTATCAGTGCCAAGGCTTGCTTGAGCGCTTGCGTCAGTGTGTGATCCGCAGCGCTGGGCTCAGGCGTGCCTGATGGATGATTGTGGGCGAGGATTACGCTAGCGGCATTGTGTCCCAGTGCCACCTTAACGATTTCTCTTGGATAAACGCTGGTGTGCGTCAATGTTCCGCGGAACAGCTCTTCACAGGCGATCAATCTATTCTTGACGTCTAAAAAGAGCACTGCAAACGATTCATACGCTTTACCGCCCAATAGCAACTGCAGATATTGTTTGACCGCTTGTGGCGAGCTAAGCGTGACGCCGGCTTGCAGTTCTTCAGACAGTGAACGTTTGGCTAGTTCCAGTACGGCTTGTAGCTGCGCATACTTTGCCGGGCCAAGCCCGTTCAGTTTAGAGAAATCGTTAAGCGAGGCGGCAAACAAGCCGTTCAAGGAGCCGAAGTGTTGCACCATATCGCGCGCCAGATCGACCGCACTTTTTCCTGCCACGCCGACGCGCAGGAACACTGCCAGCAATTCGGCATCTGACAAGATCGTCGCACCATGCTTGATCAAGCGCTCGCGGGGGCGCTGTTCTTCCGGCCAGTCGGTAATTGCCATATTGCTTTCTCTGGGATGAGTGGGAATGCAGGGGCATGGCTTGGGGCGCACATGCATATGTTTTAATTTTCAGCAGTCCTGAATGGCCGAATGCTTAGCGCGGCTGGGCAACGTAGCTTAAAATAGCCGTTGTTGTGCAATACGGAATTCTAATGTCAAATCTACCACATCCTGTTGTTACCGAAACTGCCTATTTGACTTTGCACTACCGACTGGCATCGGTCGCCGGCGACGATATCGTCAGCACCTTTGCGGATAATCCAGCCACGCTGCAATTGGGAAAAGGGCAGTTGGCACCATTTCTGGAAACGTGTCTGATCGGTTTGGAAGAAGGCGAGCATCAGACATTTGAATTGCCGCCTGAACGTGCATTCGGTCCACGTAATCCTGAACTGATTCGTCCGGTATCGCGTGCTACGCTGGAACAGAATTCCGGGCCGACAGAAGATTACGTCATTGGTGATTTGGTGGAATTTGCAGCGCCTGGCGGTGGCCAGTTTGCCGGCGTATTGCGCGAGATCGACAATGAAAATGCAGTGTTCGATTTCAATCATCCGCTGGCGGGACAAACGCTGCAGTTTGAAGTCAAAATCATCGGCGTCATGTAACGGTCTGGTAGCGAAGCGTAGCGCCGCGCGGTCGTGCAAGTGGCCGCGAATGCAACAAACATATTCAAGAGCGAGATGCGTTTAGTCCATAAACATCGCTTAAGTCAGAACAAGCCTGTACAAAGTGCAGGGCATCAAAGGATAAAGATGGATACGGAAATTTTGCTGGCTCAACCACGCGGCTTTTGTGCCGGTGTCGATCGAGCGATTGAAATCGTCGAACGCGCGCTGACCGAATTCGGCGCGCCGATTTATGTACGACATGAAATCGTGCACAACGCTTATGTCGTGACTGACTTGCGTAACAAGGGCGCCATCTTCATCGAAGAGCTGGAAGACGTCCCCGCCGGGAATACCGTGGTGTTTTCTGCGCATGGCGTTTCCAAAGCGGTGCAGGCGGAAGCCGAGCAACGCGGCTTGCGCGTTTTCGATGCGACCTGTCCGCTGGTCACCAAGGTACATATCGAAGTTGAAAAAATGCGCCGCGATGGTCGCGAGATCGTCATGATCGGCCATGATGGCCATCCGGAAGTCGAAGGGACGATGGGGCAGACCGAAGATGGCATGCATCTGGTTGAGACGGTGGACGACGTTGAGAAACTGCAGGTGAAGAATCCTGATCTGATTTCCTACGTCACGCAAACTACCTTGTCTATCGATGACACGGCTGATGTGATTGCTGCGCTCAAGAGCCGTTTCCCCAATATCTCCGAGCCGAAGAAGGCCGACATCTGCTATGCCACTACCAATCGCCAGGAGGCGGTCAAGTTCATGGCGCCGCAAGTCGATGTCGTGATCGTGGTCGGCAGCCCGAATAGCTCAAATTCAAATCGACTGCGCGAAGTCGCGCGCAAGAAAAATGTGCCTGCCTATATGGTCGATAACGCATCGCAGATCGATCCGGATTGGGTGCAAGGCAAGTTGCGCATAGGTCTGACGGCTGGCGCGTCTGCACCGGAGGTGTTGGTGCAAGCCGTTATCGACAAGTTGAAGGAGTATGGCGCGAAGAGTGTGCGCACACTGGAAGGCGTGGAAGAGCATGTTATCTTCCCCTTGCCCAAGGGTTTGAAGCGCTAGTTGAATGACGGTCTGTCTTGCGGCACCCATGACGGGGTGCCGTTTTTATTTGGCGGGAACAATTATTGCGGTGCAGCTATCGCATTACTGGTCGCGCAAAGCGGTAGCACCACAGCTACAACAAACAAGCGCAGCAGGATTTCCATAATCGCCGACCAACTTGGTCGGCAAATACTCGATACATGATCAGGAGAGCAGGCATCCATGGATATTTTTATCCAGCAAATCATCAACGGTCTGGTGCTTGGCAGCATGTACGCGCTGGTCGCACTCGGCTATACGATGGTGTATGGCGTCCTCAATTTGATCAACTTTGCGCATGGCGATGTGTTGATGATAGGTGCTATGGCCGGTCTGACCATCCTCAAGATGGTGAACACCGTTGCACCGGATTTGCCAGGCATTGTCAAATTGATGATCGCCATCCTGGGTGCGATTCCAGTTTGCGTTGGTGTCAATGTGTTGATCGAGCGCGTCGCTTACAGACGCTTGCGCAATGCGCCGCGCCTGGCACCTTTGATTACGGCGATCGGCGTGTCTATCCTCTTGCAAACGTTTGCGATGATGATCTGGGGCCGCAGCCCGATTCCTTTCCCGCAAGTGATGCCTGGTGAATCGCTGCACATTATGGGTGCATTGATTTCTCCGGTACAGGTTATGTTGCTGGTGCTTGCTGCGATTGCGATGGGTTTGCTGGTATTGCTGATTGAAAAAACCAAGATGGGTCGCGCGATGCGCGCAACCGCAGAGAATCCGCGCGTCGCCGGTTTGATGGGTGTGGATTCCAATCGCGTGATTGTGATGACTTTTGTCATCGGCGCAATACTGGCTGCGATTGCCGGCGTGATGTGGGCGGCCAATTATTCTTCCGCGCAATTTGCGATGGGCTTTGTTCCCGGGCTCAAAGCATTCTCCGCAGCGGTGTTGGGTGGTATCGGCAATATTTATGGCGCGATGCTCGGGGGTATTTTGCTCGGCTTGATTGAAAGTCTGGGCGCAGGGTATATCGGCGACTTGACTGGCGGTTTTCTCGGTAGCCATTATCAGGACATTTTTGCCTTCGTCGTCCTTATCATTGTGCTGACGCTCAGGCCGTCCGGCATCATGGGTGAACGCGTGCCGGACCGGGCGTAAGGAGAAATCATGTCTAATTATTTCGACGTCAAAAGCAATCCGCGCAAAGCGTATACCGGCTTGCTCGTCATCCTGGCAATTGCGCTGATATTTCCGTTCATTGCGCAAAACTTTGGCAATTCCTGGGTGCGCATCATGGACTTCGCGCTGCTTTACATCATGCTGGCGCTGGGCTTGAATGTGGTGGTCGGTTTTGCCGGATTGCTGGATCTTGGTTACATCGCCTTCTATGCAATCGGCGCATACATGACGGCCTTGCTGGCATCACCGCAGTTCGCCGTTGTGCTGGAATCCTTCGTCAATCAATACCCGGCGATCGGCACCACCCTGATGTGGGTGTTCGGTCCGGAGATTGCGCAAAACGGCATACATCTTTCGCTGTGGGTCATCGTGCCGCTGGCCGCATTGACGGCTGGATTTTTTGGGGCACTCCTGGGTGCACCTACGCTCAAGTTGCGTGGCGATTATCTGGCCATTGTTACCTTGGGTTTTGGCGAAATCATCCGCATCTTCATGAACAATCTGAATGGCCCGGTCAACATCACCAACGGCCCGCAAGGGATCAACATGATCGACCCGATCCGTATCTTCGGCGTGTCACTCAATGGGGAGGAGGGATCGGCATCGACGGTCATGCTCGGCAATTACGCGATGCCGTCGGTAAATGCCTACTACTTCCTGTTTCTTGCCTTATGCATTGCAATCATCTTCATCTCGGTACGCTTGCAAAATTCACGCTTGGGCCGCGCCTTTGTCGCGATACGCGAAGATGAAATTGCCGCAAAGGCGATGGGCATCAATACGCGCAATGTCAAATTGCTGGCCTTCGCAATGGGTGCATCGTTTGGTGGGGTGGCTGGCGCGATGTTCGCTTCCTTTCAGGGTTTTGTGTCGCCCGAATCCTTCTCGCTGACAGAATCGATCGCCGTGCTGGCGATGGTGGTGCTGGGCGGCATGGGCCATATTCCCGGCGTGGTATTAGGCGGTATTTTGCTTGCTGCATTGCCGGAGGTTCTGCGTCATGTGGTGGAGCCGCTGCAGCAATCATTATTCGGGGAGGTGCTGGTCGATGCAGAAATTCTGCGTCAATTACTGTATGGCCTCGCGATGGTATTGATCATGCTGATACGTCCAGCCGGGCTGTGGCCTTCGCCCAAGAGCGAAGACCGCCCGACGTCGGATACCGATACTGCGACGAAATCAACAGATGTCGTGGCAGTGTGAGGCGAGTAATCATGAGCACCTCGCAAACCATTCTCAATATTACCAATGTCAGCAAGCGCTTCGGCGGCTTGCAGGCGCTGACCGACGTCAACGTCAAGATCATGCAAGGCCAGATCTATGGCTTGATCGGCCCCAACGGTGCCGGCAAAACCACTTTCTTCAATGTCATCACCGGCCTGTATCAGGCTGATACAGGCAGCTTTGAGTTGGCAGGCAAACCTTATTCGCCATCGGCCCCGCATGAAGTCGCGAAAGCAGGTATCGCGCGCACCTTTCAAAACATCCGACTATTTGGCGAGATGACAGCGTTGGAAAACGTCATGGTCGGTAGACATGTGCGCACGCACCAAGGCTTGTTCGGCGCGGTCTTCCATCACAAGGCCGCACGATTGGAAGAAACCGCAATTCGCGCGCGTGCTATGGAGCTGCTCGACTTCGTCGGCATAGCAAAGTTTGCCGAACGCACGGCGCGCCATTTATCGTACGGTGATCAGCGTAGGCTGGAAATTGCGCGTGCATTGGCAACCGATCCGCAATTGCTGGCGCTGGATGAGCCGGCAGCAGGAATGAATGCAACCGAAAAGCTGGGGCTGCGTGAATTGCTGGTCAGGATCAAGGCGGAGGGTAAAACTATTTTGTTAATCGAGCATGACGTCAAATTGGTCATGGGTTTGTGCGATCGCATCACGGTGCTGGATTACGGCAAGCCGATTGCCGAAGGTATTCCTGCTGACGTACAAAAAGATCCTGCAGTGATAGAAGCCTATTTGGGCGGTGGTCACTGATGCGCACCTTGTTCGCCTACTGCGCAGACGCAGACCGACACTGCGATGCTCACCGTACCTCCGTACGGCTGCACTTCTCCTGCCACCCTGCATCCGCTCGCGACGGCGCTCAAGGCCCGCCAGATTTAAAAAAGTTGAAAGATCAGGCATGACCACGAACATTCTGAAAGTCGAAGGTTTGAAAGTTGCCTACGGTGGCATTCAAGCCGTCAAGGGCGTCGATCTTGAAGTCAACAAGGGTGAACTGATTACCTTGATCGGTGCCAATGGTGCCGGAAAAACGACGATATTGAAAGCCATTACCGGCACCTTGCCGGATTGCCGCATAGAAGGTCATATCGAATATGCGGGGCAGCCTGTCAAAGGCTTGCATTCGTTTGAGCTGGTCAAAAGAAAGCTGGCCATGGTGCCCGAAGGACGTGGCGTTTTTACGCGCATGTCGATACATGAAAATCTGTTGATGGGTGCGTTCACACGTGATGATCAGGCGGCCATCGATGCAGATATCGAAAAATGGTTTGGCGTTTTTCCGCGTCTGAAAGAGCGTGCCGCGCAAATGGCCGGCACCTTGTCCGGCGGCGAGCAGCAGATGCTGGCGATGGCGCGGGCACTGATGAGTCATCCGCAATTGCTGTTGCTGGATGAACCATCAATGGGTTTGTCGCCGATCATGGTGGAAAAGATTTTTGAAGTCATTCGTACCGTGTCGGCACAAGGGATCACGGTTTTGTTGGTGGAGCAGAACGCGAAGTTGGCACTGCAAGCGGCGAATCGTGCGTACGTAATGGAATCGGGCTTGGTCACCATGCAAGGCGATGCACAACAAATGCTGAACGATCCAAAAGTAAAAGAAGCCTATCTGGGCGAAGGTTGATCGCCGCTGGCGATTCTTCGTTATTGAATCGACACGCACAGACTTAGATTCTTCGGTTAATTGTTTGATCAGGTGAGTGCATTAAGCATGGTGGGTTTTGCACCTAGTCTGTTTCCAGCCTCATTTTCGCACTAAAAGCGGGCGCCACTCGCGCCTGTTAATCAAGCGAGGGATCAAGCGCCTAGTTTCTGACATGTTACTGCCCGTATGGTAGTACTTCTACGTTCCTATCTCTAATTGGCATCAAGTTTGCTTAAGTTGAAATTAGTGCTGGACGTCTATTTGCATGTGTAAAAAGTTGGAACAACTTCTTCAATCCTTGACACGGTTATTTACTGAGATTAACTTGCGATTAAATCTGACATGTCAGTAAAATACGTATATGCGAGTGCGATTGCAGTGAGTTGTCGTGATGGCTAGTAGCGGCAAGCCATTAAAAGAGCGGCTTGGGTTGAGCCGAACTTGGAATCAAAGATTTGAAATGAATATTGAATGCAGTTAATGAATGCCCGGATTTAATACAAAGGTTTTTATGCAAAATACTACCTACGCAACACGCGGTATGGCTGTTGCGCCACATTCTCTCGCTGCTCAGGCGGCACAGTCAGTATTGCAAGATGGTGGCAATGCGCTTGAAGCAATGGTTGCCGCTGCTGCTGCGATTGCCGTTGTTTATCCCCACATGAACGGTATAGGCGGCGACAGTTTTTGGGTGATGTCCGAACCGGGGCAGCCGGTATTGGCGATCGAAGCGTGCGGCGTGGCCGGTGCTGCCGTTTCCACCGATTTTTATGCGGCACGTAATCTCGCCGCGATTCCGGTGCGCGGACCGCTGGCGGCGAATACCACTGCCGGCACGATAGGCGGCTGGCAACAAGCGCTGGAGGTGAGTGCGCGTTGGGGCGGGACCTTGCCTCTGGCGCGTTTGCTGGGCGACGCGATTCACTATGCAGAGGACGGTATTCCAGTGACGCCCTCGCAGTATGCAAGTACTTCCGCCAAACATGCTGAATTGGTTGGCCAGCCCGGATTTGCCGATACATTTTTAGTGAACGGCAAGGCGCCATTGGCTGGCACACGTTTCAAGCAGCCACGCATGGCGGCGACTTTGCGTAATTTGGCAAAAGATGGTTTGGACAGTTTTTATCGCGGTGATCTGGCGCAACAAATCGCGGTTGATTTAGCCGCTGTTGGCAGCCCGATTACCTTACAGGATCTGAATGCCTATCGCGCGCGTACGGTTGCACCGGTTCATCTCAAGCACAGTCTGGGTGATGTCTACAACTCGGCACCGCCGACACAGGGTGTGGTGTCATTGATCATTATCGGGATACTGGATCGCTTGAACCTGGGACAGTACGAAGCAGATAGTCTGGAATATGTGCATCTCGTCGTCGAGGCGACCAAGCAGGCGTTTGCGATTCGGGACAAGTATGTGACCGATCCGGCGCACATGACGATAGATCCGCAGGAATGTTTGACCGACGAATTTCTCGCGCCGTATGTCGCGGCGATACGCATTGATCAGGCGCTGCCGTGGGGGCAGGGTAAAGGCCCTGGCGACACCATCTGGATGGGTGTCATTGACGGTGAAGGGCGCGCAGTGTCCTTCATTCAAAGCATTTACCATGAGTTCGGTAGTGGCGTTGTGCTGGAAAAAACAGGTATCAACTGGCAAAACCGTGGCTGTTCTTTCTCGCTGGATCCGCATCATCTGAACGCATTGTTACCCGGTAAAAAGCCTTTCCACACACTCAATCCCGCACTTGCGCATTTCGACGATGGTCGCACGATGGTGTACGGCACGATGGGCGGCGATGGCCAGCCGCAAACGCAAGCCGCAGTTTTCACGCGTTATGCAGTATTCGGGCAGGCAGTGCAGCAAGCGGTGACGGCACCGCGCTGGCTGCTCGGTCGTACCTGGGGCCAGAGTTCAGACTCATTGAAAGTGGAAAATCGCTTTTCACCTGCGATGATTGCCGGCTTGCAGGCGCTGGGTCACGAGGTAGATGTAATAGCTGCGTTCGATGAGATGGTTGGCCATGCCGGCGCGATTGTGCGTAATGCGGATGGTATCTTCGAAGGTGGCTTTGATCCACGCAGTAACGGGATTGTTGCTGGTTTCTGATTGATGGGGAAGTCGATGTGGAAATTAACGTCAAACGACTGATTCCGTTTGATCTTGTTTCTTGATGCAAGTTTACGGCGGCTGCAATGCCGCCGTTTTTTCGCAGTTTATCTGAGCTTATATTTACAGACCGCCCATGAATTGCAGTGTCTTGCGTGTGTATTCCTCAACGTAATCGATCAGACGATCCGATGCTTCACGCGCGCCGGCTTCATCGTTGGCGGCAATCGCGCGTGCGATGCGTGCATGCAATTGCGATACGCGCGCCAGATCGCCGAAACGTTTGAAGTGCAAATACCAGAAGCGTCGGGTTTGCGCTTCAATCGGACCGATTGCATAAGACACGTATTTGTTTTGAGCAGTCTCTATACAGAGGCTGTTGAAGTCTCTATCGGTTTCGATAAAAATTGCTCCATCGTTGGTTTCCGCCGCACGGTCGAAGCCTTCTGCCAGTTTCAGGAAAACTACGCGCTGGTCTTCCATCGCCAGGCGCGCGGCGCGGCCGGCGATGATTTTCTCCAGCTCACGTCGAACCTCGATCATGTTTAATTGATCGGCCAGATCGATTTCAGAAACGATTACGCCGGAGCGCGGCATGATTTTTACGTTGCCTTCGATAGCGAGGCGCTGTAGAGCCTCACGCAGAGGCGTGCGGCCGAAGCCCAGTGAACGGTTCAAGGCCTTTTCAGAAATCTTGCTGCCAGGCGGAAGTTTAAGAGTAACGATCATTTCTTCCAGGATGCGATAAGCCATCTGCGCCTGGTTCTCACCATTTCCTTCCATTTCTGACTGCAATGCTTTTACTTGTTCTTCTGTGATCATCGCTCTACCTTTGAGATAACGCCTTGTTTGTCCTGTGCTTTCGGTGGCAGTTTACTGCGTGTTTGTTGATTATACGATTCGTCTTTCGCTGTGCCGGAATATTCCGGCCAGTTTGTTTTGTGGGAGAAAATTATTACAAGCAAAAATAGCGCCTGGGATCAAGTCAGTAGTTCACGCACAACGAGTAATGAGCACCGATGGCATAATTCCACGAAACGTATTTTCGCTGAAGTAACCGGATTATTTTAATAAAACATGAATGGGCATCAGTGTTTCGTGTTTTTCCAACGAGGAGTTGTCATGCAGTTTGTTATTCCCGCCGTGCTACCGGCGGCAGTACCTGTCGTCGGCAGCGATGCAATGTTCCCGGTTCATCGCATTTATTGTGTGGGGCGTAACTATGTCGATCACGCGATTGAAATGGGCGGTACCGGCAGGGAGCCGCCATTCTTTTTCATGAAACCGGCGGACGCAGTTTTCCCGATTGCCTACGGTACGGTAGCAGAACTGCCTTATCCGGAAATGACCGAAGATTTCCAGTATGAGCTGGAGCTGGTCGCAGCGATAGGCAAGACGGGTAAAAACATTGCGGCTGCAGATGCGATGCAATATGTGTGGGGATATGCGATCGGTTTGGATATGACGCGTCGCGATGTTCAGACCGAGGCAAAAAGCCTGCGCCGTCCGTGGGATACTGGCAAGGCGTTTGAGCAATCTGCACCTATCGGCCCTATCCATCCTGCCACAGCGATAGGGGCACCGGGTAATCGTGCGATTCAGTTGCGCGTCAACGGCCACGTCAAACAAAGCAGTACGGTCGACAAACTGATCTGGAGCCTGGAGGAAATGATTGCCTACCTGTCGCAGTATTTCACGCTGCAAGCGGGCGACCTGATCATGACTGGCACGCCGGCCGGCGTATCGGCAGTGAAGAAAGGGGATCTGATGGAGTGCAAGATTGAAGGCTTGGGCGAATTGAATGTAAAAATAGTGTAGCGATATCCCACCGAATTAAAAAAGCCCGGCTTCATGTAAACGAAGCCGGGCTTTTTTACGTCGTACTCATGGAGTACAACAATATCGTTACCGATTTTTATCGGTAACGATATTTGATCGCCAGATTAGTAGCGATAAACGCGACCGTTTTCGATACGTACGCGGTTACCTACGCGCAGATCGCCAACGTTATCCAGCGTCATGGTTTGATAAGCGCCGCTGTCGAGGCGGATACCGATTTGATATACGTCACGCACTTGCTGGTTGCTGTTTTGAATTTGATTGCCAACCAGCGCACCACCCACGACACCTACTGCAGTGGCTGCAGTACGGCCTGAACCGTTGCCGATCTGATTGCCGACCAAACCGCCAACAACGCCGCCAACTACCGCACCGGCACCGATGCCGCTACGACCTGTGGTTTGCTGTACGACTTGAATCGAATCAACTACGCCATAAGCAGAGTTGTAGGCCGGCGCATTCGAAACAGGTGTTTGCGGATAGTTATTCGCGCCTGGATCAGAATTGTAGGGCGTGGCGCAACCTGCAAGCACCGCTACGGAAAGAACAGCGATTGCCGTGAATGTTTTTTTTGTTCGAGTTGTTTTCATGATGACTCCGTTATTGTTGCTGGTTTTTTTGACGGTACGGACACAGCGTAGCCGGGATTGCGCAGATACTCGGTGCGGTAGCGCACTCAATTCACTGATCGGCAGACATGATTTTCTTATGATGGTTTTGATTGTTAAATTTTGAATTAAGACGATTGCATTTCCTCCCATGAATATGGGGAATTTGATGCAAATGAAGCAGCGGCTCCCACCAATTTGACGCCTTATGGATGGAGGCTCTTTAGGCCCGTATGGTTTAACGTTGATCACATGCGTGGTATGGAATATGCTGTTATCCATTACATATCTGTTGCGATCGCAATTAAATGTAAGTTCTGGACGTCTCCTTTTAAGAAAGCGGCATCATGCACATTCAAAACGTCAAAATCTCCAGTCGTCTTATTATTCTCAGTACGTTTTTAATACTGGGCTCTGTCACATTAGGCTTAATAGGGTGGAGTACGCTTCACAAGACGAATGCTCTGATGTTGTTGACGCTGCAGCAGGCGTCGGATGTTGAGAAGGCAGTCGATACTGCAAGAAAAGCACAAGTCGATTTCAAGATTCAGATTCAGGAATGGAAAAATATTCTACTGCGTGGTCAAGATGTAAATGCTTTTGAAAAATACAAAACCGACTTTGTTAAGCGAGGGAAGGAAACCCAAGAAGGTTTCGTGAAGCTTGAAAAAGTATTTGCCAAACTTCAGCTTCAAACTCCGCTGCTCAGTGAAGCTAAATCTTCACTGGATCAACTTGAGAAAAAATATCTGGAAGCACTCAAGCAGTACGATCCTTCAAAAGTGGATAGTGCGCAAACGGTCGATGTACTGGTAAAAGGAATGGACCGTGAACCTACGCAGAAAATCGATCAGATCGTCAGTTTTGTGAGTGAACGTTCGGCACAGATCCGGGAACAGAATCGACAAGCTGCCCAAGCCCAGAGCGATCTTGCCGAAAAAACCATATTGTTTGCTTTGTTTGTCCTGACGGCCGTTGGTGCCGGATTCACGTACTGGATTATCACCAGCGTCACCCGTCCGCTTAATAGTGCGATCGGCATCGCCCGCACCGTTGCATCGGGTGATTTGACCACCAAGATCACTGTCGTATCGAAGGACGAAACCGGGCAGCTTATGCTTGCCTTGAAAGACATGAATGAAAACCTGATGCGCATCGTTACGCAGGTTCGACTTGGTACCGACGCGATTGCCACTGGATCGAACGAGATTGCAGCAGGAAATCTGGATTTGTCTTCGCGTACCGAACAGCAAGCCAGTGCGCTTGAAGAAACAGCCTCTTCCATGGAAGAGATCACTTCTACCGTCAAGCAGAATGCCGACAATGCGAAGCAAGCCAATCAGTTGGCGACATCGGCTTCCGATATTGCATTGAAAGGCGGAAACGTCGTGTCGCAAGTAGTTATGACGATGGGATCAATTAACGATGCATCCAAAAAAATCGTAGATATCATCGGTGTCATTGACGGCATCGCCTTCCAGACAAATATCCTGGCACTAAATGCCGCTGTTGAAGCGGCGCGCGCAGGCGAACAAGGACGCGGTTTTGCAGTGGTTGCGGCGGAGGTGCGTAACCTTGCACAACGTTCAGCATCCGCCGCGAAGGAAATCAAGGAATTGATTGGGACATCGGTAGAGAGAGTAGATGCAGGCGGACGTCTGGTTGCGCAGGCAGGTACCACCATGGACGAAATCGTGGAAAGCGTAAAACGCGTGACGGACATCATGGCTGAAATAGCTTTTGCCAGTCAGGAGCAAAGCGCGGGGATTGAGCAAGTCAACCAGGCTATCTCGCAGATGGATGAGGTTACCCAGCAAAATGCCGCATTAGTAGAAGAAGCCGCCGCTGCTGCTGCCTCATTGCAAAATCAGGCAGATAAATTGGCGCAAACTGTCGGTAGTTTTAAACTTGATAACCATGCCCCCTCGCTAACAAAACAATCAAAAAATATTCCTTTGCTTGCTTGACGATTTTTGACTGGGTGTCACGAGAGGGTAATAAATTCTTTTTAAGATGGCACAGGTTTACCACTCTCCACTATAGGTTTGGGTAAATTTGTACAAGCCTGCGTCTTAACGGACGTGGGCTTTTTTTACTGTGCAAGTGTTTTTTCTTGATGGCAATGCTGGAATTTGAATGGCAGCAAGGATTGATAAGTTCATGGTAATTGGTCCCGCCGACAGGAATCGGACCTGTATCTAGCGCTTAGGAGGCACTCGTTCTATCCATTGAACTACGGCGAGACGCGCGAAAGTGATGCGTGTTGCTCACTTCCGCCCGCGATTATAGCTGACGAAAGTGCAAAGAATAGCGAGATAGCCGCCGCTATCGGTACAATGCTGACTTCATTCTTGATTTACTCTTTTTAATTGGTCGCCTGCAATCGCACGCAGACCTTACATCCTCAGGCATTTATGGCAGTCATCTCCCTCTCGAACGCGCAGCTCGCGTTCGGCCACGTCCCGTTGCTCGACAAAGCGGAATTCTCTTTGGAAACCACCGAACGCGTGGGTTTGATCGGCCGTAACGGTACCGGCAAATCGTCTTTGCTGAAAATTATCGCCGGCACGTCGAAGCTGGATGATGGCCTGTTTGTCATGCAGCAAGGCATCAAGATCGCGTATGTAGAGCAGGAGCCGCATTTTTCGCAAGATATGTCCGTGTATGACGCAGTAGCGTCCGGTATGGGCGATATGCAGGCGCTGTTGACCGAATACGATGCGCTGACAGGTCAGTTCGGCGGCGATGACGACGAAGCCTTGATGGAGCGCATGCACGACATTCAAGTCAAGCTGGACGCCGCCGATGCATGGAATCTGAATCACAAGGTTGAAGCGACGCTCGATCGCTTGAATCTGGTCAAAGATTCGCTGATGGGCACCTTGTCCGGTGGTATGCAGAAGCGCGTTGCGCTGGCACGCGCGCTGGTGAGTGCGCCTGATGTGTTGCTGCTCGATGAGCCGACTAACCATTTGGACTTTACGTCCATCCTCTGGCTCGAAGGTTTGCTGCGCGATTACAAAGGTAGCGTGCTGTTCATTACCCATGATCGTAGCTTCTTGGATAACGTCGCGACGCGCATCATCGAACTCGATCGCGGTCGTTTGCTGTCCTTCCCGGGCAACTTCAGCGCGTATCAAATTCGCAAAGCAGAACAGCTGGAAATCGAAGAAGTCGAGAACGCCAAGTTCGATAAATTCCTCGCACAGGAAGAAGTCTGGATCCGCAAAGGCGTGCAAGCGCGTCGTACGCGTGATGAAGGCCGTGTGCGTCGCCTGGAAGCCTTGCGTTTGTCGCGCAGCGCGCGTCGCGATCAACAAGGGCAGGTCAAACTGGATGTGTCGTCTGGCGATCGCTCAGGCAAGATCGTGGCCGAGCTGGAAAACATCAACAAGGATTACGGCGACAAGGTAATCGTCAAGAATTTCACCGCAACGATTTTGCGTGGCGATAAAGTTGGCTTGATCGGTTTGAACGGCGCGGGTAAAACCACGCTGCTGAAAATGATCCTGGGCCAGGAAGAGCCGGATTCGGGCACCGTCAAGCAAGGTACCAAATTGCAGATCGCATACTTCGATCAGATGCGTGCGCAACTCGATGAAAACGCGAGTTTGGCTGATACGATCGCGCCGGGTAGTGATTGGGTCGAGATCAACGGTCAACGCAAGCACGTGATGACTTATTTGAACGACTTCTTGTTTGCTCCCGAGCGTGCACGTTCACCGGTTAAGTCATTGTCAGGTGGCGAACGTAATCGTTTGCTGCTGGCCCGTTTGTTTGCCAAGCCAGCCAACGTCTTGGTGCTCGATGAACCGACCAATGATCTGGATATCGATACGCTGGAGTTGCTGGAAGAATTGCTGGAAGATTATGAAGGCACCGTGTTCCTGGTCAGCCATGATCGTACCTTCCTCGACAACGTCGTCACGCAAGTAATCGTTGCAGAAGGCAATGGTTTGTGGCGCGAATATATCGGTGGTTATACCGATTGGGAGCGCGTGCGTCCTGCTGCGATTCCAGCTGGTTCGCCTAAAGGTTCGGGCAAAGTTGAGGCTAAAACTGAAGCCGTATCGACGCAAGCCGCACCGGCTGCAAAACAGAAAAAGCTGAGCTATAAAGAGCAGCGCGAGATCGATGCGTTGCCAACCTTGATCGCGCAGTTGGAAGAAGAGCAAAAAGCGATTACCGAGAAACTGGCTGATGCCAGCATCTATACCAAGCAGGCAGATGAAGCAAAACGCTTGAATCAGCGTTTTGCAGAAATCGACGGCTTGTTGCTTGATGCGCTGGAGAAATGGGAAACCATAGAGGCACGCGCTAAGGCGTAATGTGTTCAATGCAGCTCCTGCCTGGGCGGGAGCTGCAGTCTAGTTCAAGCGACCGATTGCATCCCGCAAGTCAGGCAATCTGGCGCGCAATTCTGCCGCATCCATCGCGTACGGACGTTGCTCCAGATACGCTTCTATATCCTGCAAGGCCGCTTGCGGACATTCCAGATTGGCATACGCCAGACCACGGTCGCGCCGCTCGGTAATTTCACGCGGTAGCAAAATCAATAATCTTTCCTGCACTTCCAGCAAGCGCTGCCAGTGTTCCTGCTGCATGAACAGCAGTTTCAAATTGCGCAGCATGCGTACCAGAATATCGCGCGGGCTGGCAGCGTCGAGATAGGCGTTGAACTGGAAATCGTCCGGGAAATCCTGCTCCAGGATATAAGGTTCTACACGCTCTTCCAGCTCTTCACGCGACAGGCTTGAACCATTGAACGGATCGAGCACCACCTGACCCGATTGCACCGACAATTTCATCAGGAAATGGCCGGGGAAGGAAATTCCCTTCACTTCCAGATCGATCTGTTGCGCCAGTTCCATATACAAAATCGCGAGCGAAATGGGAATGCCGCGTCGTGTGCTGAGCACGCGATGCAGGTAGCTGTTGTCTGGATTGTAGTAATCGTTGACGTTGCCGCTGAAGCCCAGCTCATTGTAGAAATAATGATTCAGCATGCGCAGCTTTTGCAGGTGCGATGCATCGTCCGGCAAACGCTGCTTGAGCTTGGCGGCAAGTGTATCGACTTCTTCTTCCAATGCAGCCAGATCGAGGTCAGGTTCGGCGTCTTGCGCAATCGCCAACGCAGCTTCAAACAAGGGAATGCTGTCGTCCTGCTGCACCAGAGTAGAAAAGTATTCGAGAGTGTTGATCGTCATATGCCTCCATCATAACGAGGATGCGGCGAACGTGCTGAGGTGCACGTTCAAGGTGTTGCGATCAGTGTGATACCCGTTTGAAATCGCGGAAGCGAAATCCCATGGCCAACAATGCGCCAAAATAACTTACACCGCAAGCCGCCATGACAATCAGCAACGCACTGACGCGGCGTAGCGGAAATGCACGCATTTCAACCCAGTCGAAATGTCCTGCCGTCCACAGCGCAACGCCACCCATCAAAAAGAGTGCACCCGCCAAGCGAATAAAGAACATGCGCCAGCCCGGCAATGCGGAATAAATACCACGGCTTTTCAGGCCCCAATACAAGAATCCCGCGTTTATGCAAGCGCCCAAACCGATCGATAAGGCCAGACCCGCATGCGCGATCCACGGTACAAAAATCAGGTTCATCAGTTGTGTTGCAATCAGCACGCCTATCGCGATTTTGACCGGGGTTTTGATGTTTTGTTGCGCATAAAAGCCTGGTGCAAGAATTTTCACCAGAATCAGGCCTATCAAGCCTACGCCATAAGCGACCAGGGCTTTTGAGGTCATGGCTACCGATTGCGCATCAAATTTTCCGTAATGGAATAGCGTGGCGGTTAATGGTTCAGAGATTGTTGCGAGGCCTACAGCGCAGGGCAGGGCGAGCAGAAAGGTCAGGCGCAAGCCCCAATCCAGCAAGGATGAATATTCGGCGGTATTGCCGTCGAAGTTGGCCTTGGATAAGCTAGGCAGCAGAATGGTCCCTAGGGCCACGCCGAGCAATGCGGTTGGGAATTCCATCAAGCGATCCGCGTATGACAGCCACGAGACGCTACCGCTTTCCAGACGGGATGCAATATTGGTGTTGATCATCAGGCTGATTTGCGCGGCCGAAACGGCGAACACTGCCGGCCCCATTTTTCTCAGGATCTTGCGTACGCCCGCATCGCCCAGACTGGCCAAGGGGTTTTTGGAGATACGCGGCAACATGCCGATTTTCAGCAAGGCCGGGATCTGGATCGCCATCTGCAAAATACCGCCCACCACGACGGCGATCGCCATCGCATAGATCGGTGTTTCGAGATACGGTGCGAGGAAGAGGGCGGCGACAATGAAGGAAAGATTCAATAGAACCGGCGTGAAGGCTGGAATCTTGAATTCACGCCATGTGTTCAGAATGCCGCCGCTGAGCGCGACAAAAGACATGAAGCCGATATACGGAAACATCACGCGCGTCATCCAGACCGATGCATCAAACACGGTATGGTTGGATTTGAGGCCGGTTGCAATCAGGTAAACGATGACGGGTGACGCAATAATGCCAATCAGGCAAGTCAACAGCATCGTCCACATCAGCACGGTGGCGACGTGATCCACCAGGGTTTTGGTGGCTTCTTCGCCTTTTTGGCTCTTGTATTCAGCCAGAATCGGTACAAATGCCTGCGAAAACGCGCCTTCGGCAAACAGGCGGCGCAATAGATTGGGGATGCGGAAGGCAATATTGAATGCATCGGTATAGGCGGATGCGCCAAATGCACGGGCAAACAGGATCTCGCGTATCAATCCTGTCACACGAGAAACCATCGTCATGCCGGATACTGCTGCTAGCGTTTTGTGCAAGTTCATGGAGCGGGATTATAGCCGGTCGGCGTCACGTTGACAGTGCTTGTGGTGGCCGCTCAGTGTTGGTATGGGCTCTGAAATTACTCATGAATAATATTAGTCCGGCGCTCATATTAATTGCTGAAATGCTACTTTTTTGGCGACAATATTGGCTGCCGTTAAATATCACCTGTTGTAGATGTAGCGTTTGTTGCAACAGACTTAAGCGCATATCAGCATCTATTTGCCTGATTGCCAAAATGCCGCTATAATCCGAGGCTTCACAGAATTCTGTCTCACTAATGCGTGTTTGCGAATGCGCGTCGACCCTGTTTTAGGAAATAATATTCATGGCAAATACCGCACAAGCACGCAAACGCGCTCGTCAAGCAATCAAACAAAACGCTCATAATTCGAGCCAACGTTCGACATTACGTACAGCAGTTAAAGCAGTTCGCAAAGCAATCGAAGCTGGCGACAAAACTGCAGCAGCTGAAGTTTTCTTGAAATCTGTTTCGACGATCGATCGTATCGCCGACAAAAAGATCATTCACAAAAACAAAGCAGCACGTCATAAAAGCCGCCTCGCAGCTGCTTTGAAAGCGCTGGCTTAATCGATTCCTTGTCGTTGCAGAAATGCAGCGATCAAGTAACAAAAAACCCGCATGATGCAAATCATGCGGGTTTTTTGTTTTCTGATTTTTACCAGTTACCGTTACGGCTAGCAACTCGGTTTCTTACCTACTCTTCGGCAAGCCATCAATTGTGCTGCCCGGTTTGATATTCTTTTGCTTGAACCAGCCTTCATTCATTTCCAATGCATAGCGTACTGGTTTTTTCGAGCAGTGTGACTCTAGGCTTTGCGGTTTCATATTCTCGATATTCACGATCTTGCCATCGTCGTCAATAAAGGCGACGGACAGCGGAATCAGGGTGTTTTTCATCCACATGCAAACACCAGCCGGCGCGCCGAAGAGAAAAACCATTCCTTCGTTCTGTGCCATGTGTTCACGAAACATCAACCCTTGCTGACGCTCTGCCTCGGTAGCAACGACTTCAGCTTGAATAACATGCATGCCGGTAGTCAGCGGAATTACCGGAAATTTCTTGTATTGCTGAGCCCATGCCGCGCTTGCGGGAAGGACTGACGCAATGACGAAAGCTGCAGCGCAAGTGGTAAAAAATTTATTCATGAGGCGATATCTGGGCAAAGGGTAGGGAAATGAATCTGCACGAGTGTAATTGAAAAAATAGAATACGCGTTTGCAACAACTCAAAATTGAGGCGCTGATAATTTATGAGGATATTGAGTGTTGTTTAAAGACCTAGTTCAGTTGCGGAAATTTCGCGCGATTCGCCGGGCAAAAGCGGATGCGACTGCAAAGAGATAGCGCCTATCGCAATGCGGACCAGACGCAGGGTTGGAAAACCGACAGCACCGGTCATGCGGCGCACCTGCCGATTTTTTCCTTCTTCAAGTGTGATGGCGAGCCAGCTGGTTGCGACTTGAGCACGTTCACGAATGGGTGGATTGCGTGGCCAAAGCCATCCCGGCTCATGTACCCGCTTCACTTCGCAACCCTGCGTAATGAAATCCCCCAAGTCAAGCGGTGCGCGTAAGCGCGCAAGTACTTCAGTATCCGGAATGCCTTCAACTTGAGCGAGGTAGATTTTCTTCTGCTTGCGATCGGGATGACTGATTGCATGCTGCAATTTGCCGTCGTCCGTCAATAACAATAAGCCTTCGCTATCGGCATCCAGTCTTCCTGCGGGGTAGACGTCTGGAATATCGAGGTAATCAGCTAGAGATTGGCGCGTTGGATGCGGCGAGAATTGGCACATTACCTGGAAGGGTTTGTTGAACAGAATCAGAGGCATTATGTGTGGAGCGATATGAGTTTTGAAAAATCAGTCGCTACCAAGTGATGTAAGCGACGTTGAGGAGAATGGTAAAGAGATTTGGTCTGTTGCGATATCAAATGCAGAGTTCAAGATGCTCCAATTTCGTGGCTAACAATAAAAAACCCCGCCTGAGCGGGGTTTTTCTTGTAGCTTCTTAAATATTAAGGAGCTTGAATGTTGGAAGCTTGCTTGCCTTTAGGGCCTTGCGTGACTTCGAACTGTACTTTTTGACCTTCTTTGAGAGTCTTGAAGCCGTTCATCTGGATTGCGGAAAAGTGTGCAAACAAATCTTCACCGCCGTCGTCCGGGGTGATAAAGCCGAAGCCTTTAGAATCGTTGAACCACTTGACTGTACCTGTTGCCATAAAAAGCGTCTTTCTATATAGACTTAATCACACGAGCCGCAAAAGAAAGAAGCCTCGACTATCGTTGCCCCTCCTAAAACCTGCTCACTTCATATTGACTGCCAATGTTGTCAAGCGTGTCAATAAAACTCATTCTTTACGTAAAAAATATAAAAGTCAAGATTTTTTGATGGCGTATTTGCAAGTTTATTTCCACGCTGTAAAACACAGCCTCTTGAATTCCTGTAATTGATCGTCATCTGCGTCTTCAGAAGAAAACGCGTAAGATTTAAATTAATTTGTTTCTCTGTTCTTCTGGGCATTGTGCCCACGGTCGAACGTATTAGAATAGACCTATGGCAATTAAGCACGACGATGGTACGGTCCTTATGCGGCAAGAGCAAAAACTCAAGCCGCCGTCTATGTATCAGGTGTTATTGCTGAACGATGATTACACGCCGATGGAATTCGTCGTGATGATTCTTCAGGAGTACTTTAGTAAAGATCGTGAGACGTCTACGCAAATCATGCTCATGGTTCACCGCGACGGAAAAGGTATTTGTGGCGTGTATCCGAAAGATATTGCGTCTACGAAAGTTGAGCTGGTTTTGAACCACGCCCGAAAAGCAGGGCACCCCCTGCAGTGCGTGATGGAGGAAGTATGATTGCGCAGGAATTGGAAGTCAGTTTGCACATGGCCTTTGTCGAAGCAAGGCAGGCGCGCCATGAATTTATCACTGTTGAGCACTTGCTCTTGGCACTGCTGGATAACCCATCAGCAGCAGAGGTCTTGCGTGCTTGCGCAGTGAATATCGATGATCTGCGGAAGACGCTGACCAACTTCATCGGCGATAACACGCCGACAGTTCCCGGTGCGGCAGAAGTCGATACCCAACCTACACTTGGTTTTCAACGCGTGATTCAACGTGCGATCATGCACGTGCAATCCGCGTCGAATGGCAAGAAAGAAGTGACCGGTGCGAATGTGCTGGTCGCGATCTTTGGCGAAAAAGATTCGCACGCCGTGTATTACCTGCACCAACAAGGTGTGACGCGTCTAGACGTGGTGAACTTCATTTCCCATGGTGTGCGCAAAGATCAACAGATTGATGCGCAGAAAAGCTCTGAGGGCGCGGAAGATGCGCCGGCCGCTGAAGGCCAGCAAAAAGAAAGTGCGCTTGATCAGTTCACACAGAATTTGAACAAGCTGGCCACCGAAGGCAAGATCGATCCGCTGATTGGGCGCGAAGGCGAAGTCGAACGCGTGATCCAAACCTTGTGCCGTCGTCGTAAAAACAATCCATTGCTTGTCGGTGAAGCCGGTGTCGGTAAAACAGCGATCGCCGAAGGCCTCGCATGGCGTATTACGCAAGGCGAAGTGCCGGAAGTATTGCAAAACGCGATTGTGTACTCGCTCGACATGGGTGCATTATTGGCTGGTACCAAGTATCGCGGCGACTTTGAACAGCGTTTGAAAGCAGTATTGAAGCAGCTAAAAGACAATCCAAACGGGATTCTCTTCATCGATGAAATCCACACAATCATTGGTGCCGGTTCGGCATCGGGTGGTACTTTGGATGCGTCGAATCTGCTCAAGCCAGCGCTTTCCAACGGCCAGTTGAAATGCATAGGCGCGACGACGTTTACGGAATTTCGCGGCGTGTTCGAAAAAGACCATGCTTTGTCACGTCGTTTCCAAAAAATCGATGTGAACGAGCCTACGGTTGAGCAAACCATTCAAATTCTGCGTGGCTTGAAATCGCGTTTCGAAGAACATCATGGTGTGAAGTATTCGGCATCGGCATTGACGTCGGCTGCAGAGTTGGCTGCACGCTTCATCAACGATCGTCATCTACCTGACAAGGCAATCGACGTGATTGATGAGGCTGGTGCTGCACAACGTATCTTGCCGAAATCGAAGCAAAAGAAAACCATTGGTAAAGCCGAGATCGAAGACATTATTTCCAAGATCGCGCGCATTCCACCGCAAACGGTCAATCAGGATGATCGTTCGAAATTGCAGACCATCGATCGCGACTTGAAAAACGTCGTGTTCGGTCAGGATCCTGCGCTCGAAGCTTTGGGTTCGGCGATCAAGGTTGCACGTGCTGGTTTGGGCAAAACTGATAAGCCTATTGGTTCCTTCCTGTTCTCCGGTCCGACCGGTGTGGGTAAAACCGAAGCCGCAAAACAGTTGGCCTTCATCATGGGCATCGAGCTGATTCGTTTCGATATGTCCGAGTACATGGAACGTCACGCGGTCAGCCGCTTGATCGGTGCGCCTCCTGGTTATGTCGGTTTCGATCAAGGTGGTTTGTTGACCGAAGCGATTACCAAGAAGCCGCATGCTGTTCTGCTGCTCGATGAAATTGAAAAAGCGCATCCGGATATTTTCAATATCCTGTTGCAGGTGATGGATCACGGTACGTTGACTGATAACAATGGTCGCAAGGCGGACTTCTGTAATGTGATCATCATCATGACAACCAATGCCGGTGCCGAAAGCCTGCAGAAACGCACTATTGGTTTTACCGAGAAGAAGGAGGCCGGCGACGAGATGGCAGACATCAAGCGTATGTTTACGCCTGAGTTCCGCAATCGTCTGGATGCGATCATCAGCTTCCGTGCGCTGGACGAGGAAATCATCTTGCGTGTGGTGGACAAGTTCCTGATGCAGCTGGAAGAACAATTGCACGAGAAAAAAGTGGAAGCTATCTTTACCGATAATCTTCGCAAATTCCTCGCCAAGAAGGGCTTCGATCCGCTCATGGGCGCACGGCCTATGTCACGTCTGATACAAGACATGATACGCAAGGCGCTGGCAGATGAATTGTTGTTCGGCCGTCTGGTGAGTGGCGGTAAGGTCACAGTTGATCTGGATGAAAATGAGCAGGTTAAGCTGGACTTTAGCGAAGGTGATCCTACGCCTCCCGCCGCGGCGCCAGAAACGGTAGAAGTGGAATAACCATCCCGCTGAAAATCAAAAAGCCCGAACCATGAATGTGGTTCGGGCTTTTTCAATTGCGCGCGTGAAGAGTTTTAGGGCTGGCTCGGGATCCTTTTACTTTACGCGTAAAGCGGCTGCACATTCCTTGATTAAAGCCGGGCCGCGATAAATCAAGCCTGTATATAGCTGTACCAACGATGCGCCTGCAGCGATTTTGGTTTGTGCATCTTCGCCTGACAAAATTCCACCAACGCCTATGATGGGTACGGCGTTGCCCAGTTCCTTCTTCAACGTGCGAATCACGATATTCGATGCTTCGAAAACAGGTGCGCCGGACAGGCCTCCAGATTCTTCCGCATGTTTCATATTCTTGACTGCATCGCGGTTGATGGTCGTATTGGTAGCGATGACACCATCCATCTTATGACGCAACAATGCCTGTGCAATGGTCTGAATTTGTTCGGAATCAATATCCGGAGCGATCTTCAAGGCAATCGGAACATAACGTTTGTGCTGATCCGCCAGACGTTGTTGCGCTTCTTTAAGTTGCGACAGCAGTGCGTCGAGTTCGGAGGCACCTTGCAATTGCCGCAGATTCTTTGTGTTCGGGGACGAAATATTAATCGTCACATAGCTGGCGTATTGATAGACCTTTTCCAGACAGATCAAATAATCGTCGACCGCACGCTCAATGGGCGTGTCTGCATTCTTGCCGATATTGAGTCCGAGTATGCCTTCCTGGTTTTGATAGAAGCGCGATGCTTGCACGTTGGCGACAAAGGTATCGACACCACCGTTGTTAAAGCCCATGCGGTTAATGATGGCGTTTGCCTGCGGCAAACGGAACATGCGCGGCATAGGGTTGCCTGGTTGCGCCCGCGGAGTCACGGTGCCGACTTCGATAGAGCCAAAGCCGAGAGTTGCCAAACCATCGATATAGGCACCGTCTTTATCCAGCCCGGCAGCGAGCCCTACGGGGTTAGGGAAAGTAATGCCCATTACCGTACGCGGATCGCTTGGCGGTTTGGCAATCGACGCAGTCAGCCCCAGTGCGGCAGCACGGCGCAGAGCGGGTAGGGTCAGGTTATGAGCGGCTTCCGGATCAATGGCAAATAACAGAGGGCGAGCGAGTGCGTAGAGAAGTTTTTCAGACACGATGGAAGTCAGGTTGTTGAATCAGAGTTAGGGTATTCAGAGTTGTCACGACAAAAATGCGATGTGCAACAATGCTGAAGTGCGGGCATTTTAACGCGGGCTTGGGGAGAGTGTCTCATCCAGCGCCTGCCATTCGCCCTGTTGCAGCGCTTCCAGCGGCTGGAAATTTTGTTTGTACGACATCTTTTGACTTTCCCTGATCCAGTAACCTAGATAAACGTAGGGCATTTGCAGCAGCCTTGCTTGCTCGATTTGCCACAGTACATTGTAGGTACCGTAGGAGGCATTTTTTTCGTCGGGATCGTAAAAGGTATAGACAGAAGACAGTCCATCATCGAGTACATCGATAATGCTGACCATGCGCAAGATGCTATCCTCGCCACGGAACTCCACCAGCCGCGTATTTACTTTGCTTTGCAATAGAAATTGCGCGTATTGATCGCGACTATCCTGATCCATGCCACCGCCTGCATGTCGCGCGGCTTGGTAACGCAGATAGAGATCGTAATGTTCGCTTGAATAGGCCAGCTTGGTGACGGAAGGCTGCAGCTTGCCATGACGGGTTTGCGCACGCTTTTGACTGCGATTCGGCACAAACTCATTGGCCTTGATACGAACCGGAGTGCATGCCTGACAGCCATCGCAGTACGGTCGATAAGTAAAAATTCCGCTGCGACGAAATCCATTCTTGACTAATTCGCTGTAGACGTCAGCGTTGATCAAATGCGAGGGGGTAGCAACCTGCGAGCGCGCTTGCCGACCATCCAGATAGCTGCACGGATAAGGTGCTGTTGCATAAAACTGGAGGGTAGAGAACGGTAGTTCTTTGGGATGCGTCATGGTTATGGCGTAGGCAAATTCGATGACTCAATTGGACTCTATTACTTTATATCAGACAGATGGTGCGATGTAAGTGCATTTCAATCGACTTTAAATATCGAGATTGGTTTCCAATCCTTGATTTGCGGCGCGGTAATTGCCTGTCGCAAGTGTGCAATAAATTCCGAACGCGGAATCGGGGCCGCTCCTAGTGAGGCCAAATGTGCGGTTTGTTGTTGGCAGTCTATCATCGAAACTCCCTGAGTTTTCAGGAATTGAATCAGGTAGGTCAGTGCAATTTTGGATGCGTCTGTGATGCGGGTAAACATGGATTCGCCATAGAACATGTTTCCTATACTCACGCCATATGCGCCGCCCACCAGTTCGCCGTCCAGCCAAACTTCGGCTGAATGGCCATAACCTTGCTTATGCAAGCTGACGTATCCCGCAATGATGTCCTCGGATATCCATGTGCCGGCTTCGCCGTTACGCGGGGCAGCACATGCGCGCATCACATCTTCAAAGGCTTCATCGAAACTGATTCGCCAGCGTCCGTTTGACTGCATGCTGCGATGCACATTTTTCAATATTTTTTTCAGACTGACGGATATTTTGAAATCATCGATAAACAGCACCATGCGGGGGTCTGTGCTCCACCAAAGTATCGGTTGTCCTTCAGAGAACCACGGGAAAATCCCGTTCTGATATGCCAGCAACAGGCGTTCGGGGGAAAGATTGGCACCGGCCGCCAGTAAGCCTGCAGCGCCATCGGCTTCAGTCAATGCGCTTGAGACATTGGGGAAAGGCTCGTCATCTTCCAGCCATGGAATCACAACTTATCCCCGTTTTGGTTCGTTATTTCGCTCGATTTTAGTGCGTAAAGCATGATTTCTTCAGCCATCAAAAAATTACCTTTAAAAATCATAGATTTGCAAATATCACCAAAATGGAACGATTTTTGCTTTTGTGGTGCGTAAATTTTATTTAATGCACACTGATTGGGAGATTTTCTGCATGGATGCACTTAAAAACGGCGCGGATGCATTGTTCATCATGCTCGGCGCCATCATGGTTTTAGCCATGCATGCTGGCTTTGCTTTCCTTGAACTTGGAACTGTACGCAAGAAAAATCAAGTCAATGCCTTGGTCAAAATATTAGTCGATTTTGCAGTCTCCACAATCGCCTATTTTTTCGTCGGTTATAGCGTTGCTTACGGCGTCAGTTTTTTCGGTAGTGCCGAGGTGCTGACTCAGCGTAACGGTTTTGAGTTGGTCAAATTCTTTTTTCTGCTGACATTTGCTGCTGCTATTCCCGCAATTATCTCTGGCGGGATTGCAGAGCGTGCCCGTTTTCATCCGCAACTGTTGGCGACTGCATTGATCGTCGGTTTGGTTTATCCGTTTTTTGAAGGCATAGCGTGGAATCAGCATTTCGGTATCCAAGCCTGGTTGCTTGCGACCTTCGGTGCATCTTTCCATGATTTCGCAGGTTCGGTGGTGGTACATGCAGTCGGCGGCTGGATTGCTCTACCGGCGGTTTTGTTGTTGGGTGCACGACGCGGCCGTTATACGAAAGAGGGGACGATTGCGGCACATCCGCCTTCCAGTATTCCGTTTTTAGCGCTCGGAGCCTGGATACTGACTGTTGGCTGGTTCGGCTTTAATGTAATGAGTGCGCAAACCATGGGAAGCATGAACGGTCTGGTAGCAGTCAATTCATTGATGGCTATGGTGGGTGGCACCTTAGCCGCATTCCTCGCTGGTAAAAACGATCCTGGCTATGTGCACAACGGACCGTTGGCTGGTTTGGTGGCGATATGTGCGGGTTCGAATCTGATGCATCCGATGGGCGCTTTGGTGACCGGCGCGATTGCCGGCTTTATCTTTGTATGGATGTTCGGCTTGACGCAAAATAAATGGAAAATCGATGATGTACTTGGTGTCTGGCCTTTGCACGGTTTGTGTGGAGTGTGGGGCGGCTTGGCTGCAGGGATTTTTGGTTTGAAAGCTTTTGGCGGTTTGGGTGGCGTATCGTTCATGTCCCAATTGTTAGGTACCGCTTTGGGAGTGTCAATTGCATTGATTGGCGGTACGCTGATTTACGGTGTGTTGAAATTAACGATGGGAATTCGACTAGATGCAGAAGAGGAATTTAACGGTGCAGATCTGTCGATACACAATGTCAGTGCCACGCCAGAGCGTGAAACATATTGGTGATCGTTAAAGAGCAAGGAATAACGGCGCATTGAATGCGCCGTTACTGTGCTTTTAGTCGATATTCAATGCTTCCGGATAAGGTGCGGGCTTCAAGATGTCGCATGCATGAAAACCGTAAGCATCCCCCTGTTTGCGGGCTGCGTGATCGGCTAAAAAGAATTTCAATGTCTGACTGACGGTTTGAAACGCAATCTGATCCCACGGAATTTCATCAGCAGCAAACATTTTCACTTCCAGACTTTCAATGCCCGCCGCGTAGTTCAGATCCAGCAAAGTCGCACGATAGAACATGTGGACTTGATGTACATGCGGCACATTCAATAGTGAAAAAAGTTCATGCAACTGAATGTTCGCACCGGCTTCTTCTACGGTTTCACGTATCGCGGCTTCGGTGGTGGTTTCATTGTTTTCCATGAAGCCAGCCGGTAAAGTCCAATAGCCATGACGCGGTTCGATCGCACGTTTGCACAGGAGAATACGCATGTCGCCATCCTCATCCCATACCGGAATCGAGCCGAGAACCATCTTCGGGTTCTGATAATGAATGGCGCCGCAATGAGCGCACACGTAGCGCGGACGATTGTCGCCAGCGGGTATGGTTAGTGAAACGGGATGAGCGCACTCGGAACAAAATTTCATGGAAAATAAAATCGTTTAAAACCTGCGATGTCGGATTGTGGTGAGTCAAATTACAAGCGATGAAGTGTAGCACCGAGTAAAGAATCTGCAATTAAGATTGCTTTGCGCGCAGATACTCTATATACTTCATATCTTCAGACGCGGGGTGGAGCAGTCTGGCAGCTCGTCGGGCTCATAACCCGAAGGTCGTAGGTTCAAATCCTGCCCCCGCAACCAAAACAACGCTAGTCCTTGATTCCCTTCGTGAATTAAGGACTTTTGTTTTTTCCGGTGCGCCACTTAGTGAGCCACCATGATCAAAACTCCGCGATTGATTCGCAATCGCTGCGGCGTCTTTTATTTTCGTATTAAGACCGCCACTTCTGACCGTCGCTTTAGTCTCCGGACAAAGTGTCCACATACTGCCGCTATAATCGCTCTGCAACTGAACGCCAATTTTGAGCGAGAGCGAGCTATGTCCAATCCCAAGCTGTCAGATTTTAATTTTGACCCAGCAGCACTTCGGCGTTATGAAATTGATTTAAAGAACGGCGTCTATAAAGCGGACGGTCCCGACGATCACGCGCGGATGATGGATGCCTTGGAACGTATCGGCCCTATCCCACCGCATATGCAGCCGCTAGCGACAGTCCCCGCAACCGCTCCGACTCCAGTATTGAAATCACTCCCAGTATCCGAAGCTGTCACTCTTTGGTTGGCCGAGCGAGCGAAAAAGAACGGTAAGCGCACTGTGGATGCCAAGCGATACCACGCCAAAGACTTCATGCGACGGATCGCAAGCAACATTGAAGTCAACGCCATCACAAAAGCCGTCCTCGTCGGTTACAAATCCGCACTCTTGACGGAAGGTCAAACCGGCAAAACCATCGATAACAAATTGATGTCGTTGCACGACTTCTTCACTTATATGCTCGGCCACGGTCTTTATACCGTATCGAATTCCAACCCTGTTGACGGTTTGTTTGTCCTCTCAAAGGCGGAACGCGTCGCAAAAAACGAGCCATTTCAGCCCTTCACCAAAACCGACCTCGCTACTTTCTTCGATCCGGTTCCTTATGCAGCAGCGATGAACTCACCAGATTTTTTCTGGGCACCGCTCATTGGAATTTATACGGGCATGCGTATTAGTGAAGTAACCGCGATCCGCTGCGAAGATGTGCAGCAGGCCGATAACGGCGTTCACTTTATCTTTGTCCCTAAAAGCAAGACCACGGCTGGTGTGCGTAATGTCCCTATCTCGGACGCCTTACTTGACCTGGGCTTTCTGAATTATGTGGAAGAGGTGAGGCAGGCCGGAGCGGAGCGAATTTTCCCGCATCGTCTTCTTATCAACGGGACTTATTCTAAAAACCTGTCTGCAAAAATGCTCGCTTACATGACTGAGCGTGGCATTAAGAAAGCGAATGATCACAAGAGTTTTCACTCCTTCCGAGTGAATGTCATCACCGCTCTCGCAAATAACAGCGCCAACACAGCTCAGACCATGAAAATCGCCGGTCATAAACAGAGCGGTGCAGATGAAATCCATCTCGGATACGTGCGAGATTTGCCAGATTTGAAGCCGATTGTTGATGGCCTGAGCTGGCCGATTGATGCTGCTAGCTTAAAATATGATGGACGATTCGCAGGCTTCGTTGCCGATCACAAGAACTGGGCAAAATCGAAAACAGTCGTCTGATCGAATAACTATAAAAGGGACAACTCATGTTTGGATTATTTAAAAAAAAATCTGCTGACGGCTACACCCACAACAAACTCGCGAATGAGTCCACCATTGAGGCTACGTTTGAGAATGGTCGCTATTCGGGATTCCTGATATTTCTGCCCGTAACAAAGTCAGTTTTTTCAGATGTGATTGTTAGCGCCGAAGATATGCAAGTCTTCGTTGCAAGGGTGGAAGAGCGAATCGGCGCTAACGACTTTGAGCCTGATTTGGCGAAGATGAATTATGAGCGTGGTGATCCTCCACTTACTCACGATTACGGAAAGTCTGCCGCGATGCGTGGGGTGTTGGACAAGGACAGTCAAGTCGTTTTCCGATGGAACTGTTGATTTTGCCTGCGGTGGGGTTTCCAAATAACCGCTCCGCGAGCCTCAGAGCCTTGGGCCGCGCGGTTTTTGTTTTATCGGTGGAGGGGAGGCGACTGCGGCCCCAATGAACATGGCATCACGCGCCGCAACACGCTGAGGACTTCTGCCTCGAGGCACTTCACCGGAAACGCTTACGCCAATGATTGTTGCAGGCGAAATCCCTCCTTGTGCACGCCCATAGTGTCTTTGCGTCTCCACGGATTGATGCCCAAGGACTAAAGCCGTGTTCTCTGCTGTAGCGCCGCTGCATGATTTTGCTTGAGAGGAGACACGATGACGGAGTGAGTAAGCAGAAATTTTTAACTCGGCTTTCTTTGCATAGTTTCGGAAATTTTGAGTGAAGCGCTGTCCCGCCGTTTGCTTCCCAGTCTCAGCAGCCGTCACAACGAAATTCTTTTTGCTTTTAGCAGCGTCCGCTAGTTCGTTCCAGCGCGCCTGAACTTCGGGACTGCCTTTCGCAGGGAACACACTCACCACCTTACGAACCGGAATCCCTTTTTTGTTTCCGTCCGTTTTAGCGGTTTCAATGAAAAACGAGAGGACGCGGCTCCCATCTTTCAGAGTGGCCGCTTCAATACGCACACCCCGTCCCAGCTCCTCGCCCCGGCATCCGGTGAACTCCGTGACTAAGAATGCTTGTCGGAACTGGGACGAGCCGACAGCAGCAAAAAATTTGCTTAGCTGTTCATCCGTAGCGGCCCGTTTTTTATGGCTCGCCTCCTGCTTCAGCGCCTTCAACTCCTTTGTTTCTTTTTCGAGCAGCTTCACATTCTGCTTAGTCGCCTCATCAAACACATATTCTTTCCAAGGCTTCGCGCGGAATTGGTCCAAGCGAACCATCCACTTGTATGCCTTGGCTAGAACTTTCCCCCGCTCAGCCTCGCGATCGTTGTAGTGGCCCTTGCCCCTTTGGATTTTGTCGGCTTCGGTCAGCAGCTCTCTGATCTTGTCTCGCATCACCCAGACCCCGGCGGCTCGCATCGTATAACGCTCACTTTGACCAGCTTTGCTCATATCCCATCGCTCGTCCTTGTTTTCAGTAGTCAGCCGGTCCCATCGCCGCGAATACTCCTTCTGACTATTCGCGGCGATGGGCTTAGCTTGTGCCACTTCCGCACGCAAAAAACGCACGAGGTCATTCAGGGTTCGCGTATCGCTCTCCTGAATTTCCCTCGTCGTTTTTTGGTTCAGCAGTGGCACAAGCACTCCTTCTCAGTTTGTCAAACGCTCAGCCTTTGGGCTTGCGCTTTTTGCCGCCTTCGTCGTCGCTCCCTTGGCTAACGCCACGCCTTTGGCGCCGGTCGCCCGCATTACCTTTTTCGGTGACTTCGTCCCCAAAAAAACTAATGCGCGTATTTTGTGTAGTCGGCTGCGCCGCCTCGACAAAATACGGAAGACCACCCGCCAAAACCAACTGCGCAGCGTTTGCCGTGGCTTGTTTGATGAAGGCCGAGCGGGTCAAGCCGAGCTTTCCTGCTATCTCGCCCCACGTTTTCCATTCTTCATCGTTGACTCTGATCGCCTTTGGCACTCTGCCTTTTTTCTTTTGGTCATCCGTCATACCATTTTCCTTTGCTGGTCCGTTTCCTGTAGATACTTTCTCAAACAGGTGGCCGCATGCCCAGATTAGAAAGAAAGGTTTTTATCGCAAATCCTTTGTGATACACTTCGTGCCACACCTGTTTGAACCCGCAACCGGAAGTTTAATTTGCGCTTTTTCTGCGGAATCAATGGGTTAGCGATATTAGGTGGCGGCGGGGAAACGTATCCTGCCCCCGCAACCAAAGTCTTACAAGTCTTATATAATCCCGCCCATCAGTACATCTCCTCTAAACGGGCGTCGGACAGCAATATCAACTGGTTCTCTAGCCGGGCAGCATCAATAGATCCTGTCGTTGAATATAATTTTGCACATTGCAACTAAACAGTCGTAAAAATCGTAAATGAATATTGCTGAGGCGAAGAAGATCCTCGAAACAGCGCTACTTTGCGCTCATGAGCCACTGTCTATCAACGACATGCGTAAGCTTTATGTTGAGACGAGTGACGCGGAGAGTCAGATTGATGCGAATGTCATCAAGCAAATGCTTGATGAATTGCGCGACGATTGGGCCGATAAAGGGATTGAGGTTGTCGGTTTGTCGACTGGCTGGCGTTTTCAAAGTCGTCCCGAAATGAAGATTTATCTGGAAAGACTGAATCCGGAAAAGCCGCCGAAGTATTCGCGCGCAACCTTGGAAACACTTGCCATCATTACTTATCGTCAGCCAGTGACACGCGGCGATATCGAAGAAATTCGTGGCGTGACCGTCAATTCGCAAACCATCAAGATGCTGGAAGATCGTGGCTGGATAGAAGCGATCGGACATCGCGACGTGCCTGGACGTCCTGCGTTATTTGCTACGACCAAACACTTTCTGGACGACCTCGGTTTAACTTCTCTGGATCAATTGCCGCCATTGCAGCAAGTAGAGAAGGGCGATATGCAAGGCGATGTTTTGCTTGAAATGCAAACCCTGGAAGCAGAAATACAAGCACACTTGGATCAAACCGCTATCGATTTCGCTGAAACCGATACTGCCGTGGAATCTGCTGCATCTGAAGCAGAGTCGCAAACGGAATCTCAAGCTGAGTCTGAGTTTGTCGCCAGCGAGATTGCTAACGTAGAGACAGTTCATGCGGAAGCGACTGAACTTTCCAACGCAACTGACGATCTAGATTGCGACGACAACACAGAACAAAATACAAGCGTACTCCAAGTTTCGACACTCGAAACGCCCCTCGCTGACGCGACGCCCGACTTGACGGTTGTTGACGTCACAAGTCAAGACAACCAAGAAGTGAACGATGAATCGCCCAACAAAAAATAATCCGTCTGATAATAGTACGCCTGATGCATCGATCAATGATGCATCGCCGACAGCGCATGCCGATCGTGGTGAGACTGAACAACAAGCAGTATCTACGGATGGTAATACTGCCAAACCAGTGAAGCGTGGTTTGCGTGGTCCGCGCACTTTGCGTCGTGCGCGCAATGCGCCCCGCACCGATGTGGGCAATCCTGAAAATAATGAACCACGTTCTATCAATGCAGATGCGTCTGGTGTTGAATTACCGTCAGCTGCCCAGCATGATGGACGCGCGCCAGTTTCAGATGAGGTGCGCAGAGAACGTCCCCCGCGTCGTGATGACCGCCAGCCCGGTGCAAGAGCACCACAAAACTCACGTGGCAAATCGAGTAATGCAGGGCCCAATCGTGGTGGTAAGCCACAGTCCAAGGCTGGTGATGCGGACGAAGTTTTTTCCTTTGTCACATCCGACGTATTTGATACGTTTGCCGGTGCAGACGATGCTGCTGGCGGCAAACGCAGGCAGGAACAAAAAACGGTTCGTCGCGATTTAACGGCCGATGATGATGCGCCGAAATTGCACAAGGTTCTGGCGGAAGCTGGACTTGGTTCGCGCCGCGATATGGAAGAGTTGATTATCGCTGGCCGTGTTTCGGTCAATGGTGAGCCGGCGCATATCGGTCAACGCATTTTGCCTACCGACCAGGTACGCATTAATGGAAAATTGATTCAACGCAAGGTCAGTAGCAAGCCGCCGCGCGTACTGGTGTATCACAAACCAGCCGGCGAAATTGTCAGTACCAATGATCCGGATGGCCGTCCATCAGTATTCGAGCGTTTGCCGACGATGAAAGCGGCCAAATGGATAGCCGTTGGTCGTCTCGATTTCAATACCGAAGGTTTATTGTTGTTTACTACCTCCGGTGACTTGGCGAATCGGTTGATGCACCCGCGTTACGGTATTGATCGTGAGTATGCAGTGCGCACCTTGGGTGAGCTGGAAGAAGGCATGCGTCAGAAGCTGTTGGCAGGTGTCGAACTGGAAGACGGTCTTGCGCAATTCTCGAAGATTGCCGACGGCGGTGGCGAAGGTGTGAATAAATGGTATCGCGTCATCATTGGTGAAGGTCGTAATCGAGAAGTGCGTCGTATGTTTGAGGCTATCGGTTTAACAGTTTCGCGCTTGATTCGTACGCGTTACGGTGCGCTGACTTTGCCTAAGAACCTCAAGCGTGGGCGCTGGGAAGAAATGGAAGAGCACGCTGTGCGCGATTTGATGGCACTGAGCGGGTTGGAGAAAAAATCTGCCGAAGGTACGCCAAAAGGCCGTAGCGGCGCAGGTGATCGTCAGAATGGCAATCGTGCGCCACGCGTGGATAGCGGCATGGGTCAGCCACGCAGCCCTAGTCAATGGGCAGCAGGCGCGGGGCAGGGGCGTGCGCAAGGACAAAATCCTGGCAAACCGGGCGGACGTCAAGGTCAGCCGCGTAGTCGCCAGCCTGATCCTTTGCAGACTTCGCTTGGCTTCCCCGGTATGGGGCAGCCACGTCGTAGCGGTGGTCCGAATCGTGGTCCTAACAGCAATGGCCCCGGGCGCGGTAATGCTCCTCAAGGCGGTCAAGGCGGACCGCGCCGTCGTTCCAAAATTTAATTTGCGCTCCGTGTTAGCTGCAAGTCTGTTGTCTCGAGGCTAAAACGCCTTGATTTTTGATCTCCTGAATTGATTCCAGCAAGTATTCCCACATTGCGGTGCACCAGGTAATCAACTATAATTCGGCAGTTAACAAAGGTCGCCAGCCAAATACTTATGTTTTTGGCATTGAATTTTGTGGCCGGAATGATAAGAAAGATGGGCAGATGCCCATTTTTTTTTTGTTAAACAGTTTGCGTTGTTGTATTCAATTCTGGTTGCAGGTATTGCCAAAATTGACGTTATTCGGAGAATTCCTTTGCTGTTGTCGGCGTTGATAGAAAAAACCGTGGTTGGCATGGGTTATGAGCTGGTCAATTTTGAGCAGGCAGCCCGTGGTTTGGTGCGTGTGTATATAGACTTTACGCCGGAAGATGCGGATAAAGGTTCGATCACGGTTGAAGACTGTGAAAAAGTGACGCACCAGTTGTTGCATGTATTGACGGTTGAAAACGCCAATTATGAACGTCTGGAAGTGTCGTCGCCGGGTTTGGATAGGCCGTTGAAGAAGTTGTCGGATTATGTGCGTTTTTCCGGTGCCGAGGCACTTGTGAAATTGCGTTTGCCGATGCCGAATGCGGCCAATCGCAAGTCATTCCAGGGCATTTTGCTGGAGCCGGTGGGCGAAACTCTGGCGTTGGAATTTGAAGGAAACGAGGGGCCGGCGAAGCTTGAATTTACGCTCGCTGATGTAGACAAGGCACATTTGGTGCCGAAAGTGGATTTTAGGAGTCGCAAAGCATGAGTCGCGAAATTTTACAGTTGGTTGATGCGCTTGCGCGCGAAAAAAACGTCGAAACAGATATCGTCTTCGGCGCCTTGGAGCATGCGCTCGCGCAAGCGACCAAAAAACGCTATGAAGGCGATGTCGATATCCGTGTATCCATAGATCGTGAAACCGGCGCGTTTGAGTCATTCCGTCGCTGGCACGTTGTGCCCGATGATGCAGGCTTGCAACTGCCGGATCAGGAAATTTTGCACTTTGAAGCCAAGGAACAAATTGGCGATATCGAAGTAGATGATCACATCGAAGAGCCGATTGAATCGGTGGAATTTGGCCGTCGCTTCGCACAAGATACCAAGCAGGTTGTTTTGCAGCGCATTCGCGATGCTGAACGTGAACAGATTCTGGCTGACTTCCTGGAACGCGGCGATTCGCTCGTAACCGGCACCATCAAACGGATGGAACGCGGTGATGCGATTGTTGAATCCGGTCGGATTGAAGCACGTTTGCCACGTGACCAGACAATTCCAAAAGAAAATTTGCGTATCGGTGATCGCGTCCGTGCCTATATATTGCGCGTTGACCGCAATGCGCGTGGCCCGCAAGTCATCTTGTCGCGTACCGCGCCAGAATTCATCATGAAATTGTTTGAACTCGAAGTTCCAGAGATCGAACAAGGCTTGCTGGAAATTAAATCGGCAGCGCGCGACGCAGGTGTGCGCGCCAAGATTGCAGTTTTTACTAGCGACAAACGCATTGATCCTATCGGCACTTGCGTAGGTATGCGTGGTTCGCGCGTGCAGGCAGTGACCGGCGAACTTGGTGGCGAACGTGTCGATATCGTGTTGTGGTCGGAAGATCCAGCGCAGTTCGTCATTGGTGCACTGGCACCGGCGAACGTTTCTTCCATCGTTGTCGATGAAGAAAAACATGCAATGGACGTAGTCGTCGACGAAGAAAATCTCGCGATTGCAATCGGTCGTGGCGGTCAGAACGTACGTCTGGCTTCCGAATTGACCGGCTGGCAAATCAACATCATGACAGCAGAAGAATCCGCGGATAAATCGCAGCTGGAAACCGCAGCGATCCGTATTCTGTTCATGGAAAAACTCGACGTTGATCAAGAAGTTGCTGACATTCTGGTTGATGAAGGTTTTGCTTCGCTGGAAGAAATTGCTTACGTGCCTATCAGCGAAATGCTGGATATCGAATCCTTCGATGAAGATACCGTCAACGAGTTGCGCAACCGCGCACGCGATGCGCTGGTAACTGAAGCGATTGCATCCGAAGAGGGTATGGAAGGCATGGACGACGCACTGGCGAACCTGGAAGGTATGGATCGCGTAGTCGCTGGTAAATTAGGCCTGTCTGGTATCAAAACACTGGAAGGTTTTGCCGCGTTGGCGTATGACGAATTTGGCGCAATCCTGGCCTTGTCCGCGGACCGCGCGCGTCAATTGATTGAAACTGAATTTGCAGATGTGACAGACGAAGAGATGAAGCTCATCGATGCCAAATACGATGATCACGCCAAGGCACTACAAGCCAAGGTGTGGAGCCTCGCGGAAGCGAAATAATCCACGAAGGTTGTTTACATCTAACGTGTCATATAGAAAAGAGGACTGAATGGCGAGTAACAACGTAGCCCAATTTGCCACCGAGCTCAAGATGCCAGCAGATGTACTGCTCACGCAACTGCGGGATGCTGGCGTCGAAAAAAGTTCCACGTCCGACGAGTTATCCAAGACTGACAAGGATAAGCTCCTTGAGCACCTGCGCCGTGCGCATGGTGTTGCGCCTGACGCAGAGAAAAAGAAAATCACGCTGACGCGCAAGGAAACCACCGAGATCAAGCAAGCGGATGCCACAGGCAAGTCGCGCACGATTCAGGTTGAGGTTCGGAAGAAGCGTACTTTTGTGAAGCGCGATGAACCGACGGTTGAAGAAGCGCCGGTCGTTGCTGCTGCACCCGTCATCGACGAAGCTGAAGTCGAGCGTCGCGCCGAAGAGTCGCGTCGCCATGCTGAATTGATGGCGCGCCAGGAAGCGGATTTGCGCGAAAAGCAAGACCGCCTTGCCAAGCTGGAAGCGGAAAAAGAAGCACAAGCCAAAGCATTGAAAAAAGCGGAAGTCGATGCGCAAAAAGCGGAATCCGAAAAACCGGTTGAAGCAAAAGCAGACGAATCCGCTGTTGAAGAGAAAAAACGTATCGCTGCGGAAGAAAGCAAGAAAAAAGCTGCGCAAGTAGCCAAGGATGCCGCCAAGGAAGCAACTGAAAAAGCAGCCGCGACCGAAGTTGCGCGCAAAGTGGTGGCAGACGAAGTGGCACAGATCAAGGCCATGATGAATGCGCCGCGTCGTGCAATCAAGGCACCGGAACCAGTTGCGCCGGTAGTGAAACCTGCTGCTGAAGGTACCTTGCACAAGCCTGCCGATAAAAAGCCTGGCGAGAAAAAAGACGAGAAAAAACCTGCGGTTACTGCAGACAAGAAGTCGATCAAATCGGCGAATGTCTCATCGACTTGGCAGGATGATGCGAAAAAACGTGGCGCTGGTATCAAGACCCGCGGCAATACTGGCGGTGGTCGTGATGGTTGGCGCGCAGGCCCTAAAGGCCGTCGTCAATCGCATCATGATGATCGCGAAAGTAACTTCCAGGCACCGACTGAAGCCGTCATCAAAGACGTGCATGTGCCAGAGACAATTACTGTTGCCGAACTGGCGCACAAAATGTCTGTAAAGGCATCCGAAGTCATCAAGCATTTGATGAAGCTCGGTCAAATGTGCACGATTAACCAGGTTCTCGATCAAGAAACAGCAATGATTCTGGTTGAGGAAATGGGCCACACGGCACACGCGGCAAAACTGGATGATCCGGAAGCGTTGCTTGAAATCGGTGAAGAGCATGCAGATGTCGAATCCTTGCCACGTGCACCGGTCGTCACCGTCATGGGTCACGTCGATCACGGTAAAACATCGTTGCTGGATTACATCCGTCGCGCCAAGGTTGCATCCGGCGAAGCGGGTGGTATTACCCAGCATATCGGCGCGTATCACGTTGAAACACCACGTGGCATGATCACCTTCCTCGATACACCAGGCCATGAAGCATTTACGGCTATGCGTGCTCGCGGTGCGAAAGCAACCGATATCGTTATTTTGGTGGTTGCTGCTGACGATGGCGTGATGCCGCAAACCAAAGAAGCGATTGCCCATGCGAAAGCTGCTGGCGTACCGCTGGTTGTGGCGATCAACAAGATCGACAAACCGGGCGCGAACATGGATCGCGTCAAGCAAGAACTGATCGCTGAACAAGTCGTGCCGGAAGAATACGGTGGTGATTCACCATTCGTACCTGTCTCCGCCAAAACGGGTGAAGGCATCGATGCCTTGCTCGAACAAGTATTGTTGCAAGCTGAAGTACTGGAGCTGAAAGCGCCTGTCATTTCACCTGCACGTGGTCTGGTAGTCGAAGCAAAACTGGATAAAGGTCGCGGCCCGGTTGCCACGATTCTGGTTCAGTCCGGTACGCTGCGTCGTGGCGATGTCGTGTTGGCAGGTTCTGCTTACGGTCGTGTTCGTGCAATGTTGGACGAAAACGGCAAGAGCATTACTGAAGCCGGCCCATCGATTCCAGTCGAGATTCAAGGTCTGACTGAAGTGCCGAATGCTGGTGAAGAAGTCATGGTCATGGCTGACGAACGCAAAGCGCGTGAAATCGGTTTGTTCCGTCAAGGTAAATTCCGCGACGTAAAACTGGCGAAGCAGCAAGCTGCGAAACTGGAAAACATGTTCGAAAACATGGGCGAGGGCGAAGTCAAAAACCTGCCTATGATCATCAAGACCGACGTACAAGGTTCGCAAGAAGCGCTGGTTGGCTCATTGCAAAAACTCTCCACCGGCGAAGTGCGCGTACAAGTTGTGCACGCAGCGGTGGGTGGTATTTCCGAGTCCGACGTCAATTTGGCGGTCGCTTCGAAAGCGGTCATCATCGGCTTCAACACCCGTGCGGATGCTTCGGCGCGCAAATTGGCAGAAGCCAACGGCGTTGATATTCGCTACTACAACATCATTTACGATGCCGTAGATGAAATCAAGGCCGCGATGTCCGGCATGTTGTCGCCAGAGAAACGCGAACAAGCTTTGGGTCTGGTCGAGATTCGTCAAGTTATTCTCGTCAGCAAAGTCGGTGCAATTGCTGGTTGCTACGTGCTCGAAGGCGTGGTCAAACGCGGTGCTTCAGTCCGCTTGCTGCGTGAGAACGTTGTGATCTGGACTGGTGAACTCGATTCCCTGAAGCGCTTCAAGGATGATGCGAAAGAAGTGAAATCCGGCTTCGAATGCGGCTTGACCTTGAAAAACTTCAACGACATCAAAGAAGGCGATCAACTCGAAGTCTTTGAAGTACAAGAAATCGCGCGTACGCTGTAAAACGGACTTGCGGTCAAGGCGATTGCTTCGCCTTGCCGTACATTCGTACTGTCTGCGGCTTTGCACCTTGTTCTCACCGTGACTGCAAATCCGTGTCAGTTTGAAATTTTCAAGAGCAGACCACAGTTCTATCATGATCGCATCGGCCGGCTTCCCTGCTTGCCGATGCGAACTTACTTATGCTTCCCCAGTTGTATCGAAGAAATTTATGGCCAAACATAGTAAATCCATCCCCGGACGCGGCTTGCGCGTTGCAGATCAGATTCAGCGCGATCTGTCGGAAATTGTCGCGTTTGAATTGAAAGATCCACGCGTCGGGATGATCACGCTGACTGAAGTGCAGGTCACGCCTGACTATGCGCACGCCAAAGTGTTTTTCACGATGCTGAGTGACAATAAAGACGAGATCAAGAACACGGTATCGGGTTTGAGTGCCGCAGCGGGTTATATACGCGGCCAGCTTGGTCTCCGCCTGCACATCCATACTTTGCCGCAATTGCATTTCGTACATGACACATCGACTGCGCGTGGCATCGAAATGTCCAAACTGATCGATGAAGCCGTTGCATCACGCGCCAAGGATGCGGAAGACTAAGCTTCCCGCGTGTGAGTTTGTCGCTGCTATCTCCGTTGCGACAAACATTTCGTTTCATTTTTTTGTGACTCCAGATTAGACGTCGTGTTTAATCTGACTAGCCGTTACTGTATTTCCTCCTCCCATCATGGCGACAACTCCCATCAAAAAGAAGCGCGTGCCGGTTCATGGCGTCTTGCTGCTCGATAAGCAAGTCGGCGTATCGAGCAACGATGCCTTGATCAAAGCAAAATGGTTGTTGAATGCGCTCAAGGCTGGCCATACTGGCACGCTCGATCCGTTTGCGACCGGCTTGCTGCCACTTTGTTTTGGCGAAGCTACCAAGTTTGCGCAGGATTTGCTCGATGCTGACAAGACTTATGAAACGGTCGTGCATCTTGGTATCACCACCAATACCGGTGACACCGAAGGTGAAGTCATCGATACGCGTGAAGTCAACGTCACTCAAATTCAAATCGATGCAGTGTTGGCGCAATTCCGTGGTGACATCCAACAAGTGCCACCTATGTATTCCGCGCTAAAACGCGATGGCAAACCTCTGTATGAATATGCGCGTGCCGGCATCACACTGGAACGCGAAGCACGTCCCGTGACCATCCATTTGCTGGAGTTCGTAGCTTTTCAAGCACCGTATCTGACCTTGCGTGTGCGCTGCAGCAAGGGTACATACATACGCGTGCTGGGCGAAGACATCGGTGTCGCTTTAGGATGTGGCGCGCATTTGAATGCCTTGCGTCGTATTCAAGTCGGCGATTTGTTGATAGACCAGGCCACCACTATCGAAGAGCTCATCGCCAAAGATGCTGAAGAACGCATTGCCGCTCTGGCACCGGTCGATGCATTGTTGACATCGTTTCCTGCGCTGCGTTTGTCTGATGAATTGGCCAAGCGTTTTTTGCATGGACAAAGACTCGCTCTGGGAAAAGAAGAAATTGTCTTGCCTGAAGGTCAGGGCAGGATGCGTATTTATCGTGCAAGCGATTGCCAATTGCTGGGTACTGGACTGATGCAGGAATACAGCATTCTGGCACCGGAGCGCTTGATTTCTACCGTAGAGACTGCCTCTGTTTAAGTTCGTTTTAAAGCCTAAATTTTCAATCCGGCAATACTTTCACCAATACTGCATCTCGCCTCGGCAAGTGGTGCAGTCATCAAACTGTCACAAGAATTCATAGCAACTCATTGAAATATCAAGGTTTTTCCAAGGGTAGGCATGGCTTGCTGTGCTATAATCTGCGGTTTTCCAAATTCAGCACCACCAACCGTAAAAACCGACTATGTCAAACTCAAAACGCGCTATTCGTAACATTGCCATCATCGCTCACGTTGATCACGGCAAAACCACGCTTGTTGACCAATTATTGCGTCAATCAGGCACTTTCCGTGACAACCAGCAGGTCGATGCCCGCGTGATGGACTCGAACGACATCGAAAAAGAACGTGGCATCACGATCTTGTCGAAAAACTGCGCGGTTGAGTACAAAGGCACACACATCAACATCGTTGATACCCCAGGCCATGCCGACTTCGGTGGTGAAGTGGAACGTGTTCTGTCGATGGTCGATAGTGTGTTGTTGCTGGTCGATGCACAAGAAGGCCCAATGCCGCAAACGCGTTTCGTTACGCGTAAAGCGTTGGCGCTGGGTTTGAAGCCCATCGTTGTCGTCAACAAGATCGATCGCGAAAACGCAGATCCACAAAAAGCAGTCAACGCGACTTTCGAATTGTTCGACAAGCTCGGCGCGACTGATGAGCAACTGGATTTCCCTATCGTTTACGCATCGGGTTTCAAAGGCTACGCAGGTTTGGTAGACACAGTCCGCGAAGGCAATATGGAGCCATTGTTCGACGCGATTCTGGAACACGTTCCAGCGCGTGAAGATGATCCTGATGCGCCTTTGCAATTGCAAATCACATCGCTCGAATACTCGTCGTATGTCGGCAAGATCGGTGTTGGCCGTATCCTGGCTGGTCGCATCAAGGCACTGCAGGACGTAGTCTGGATGAATGGTCCAGAAGACAAGCCAACCAAAGCACGTATCAACCAAGTTCTGACATTCAAAGGTCTGGATCGCGTGTTGGTTGACGAAGCACTGGCTGGCGACATCGTACTGATCAACGGTATCGAAGAAATCAGTATCGGTACTACGATCTGTGCAGTCGATGCACCAAATGGCTTGCCGATGTTGAAGGTCGATGAACCGACTCTGACCATGAACTTCATGGTCAACAACTCGCCACTGGCTGGTCGCGAAGGCAAGTTCGTTACTACGCGTCAAATCCGTGATCGTCTGGAAAAAGAATTGAAAGCCAATATGGCTTTGCGCGTTGTGCAATCGGAAGAAGATGATTCGACCTACGAAGTATCAGGTCGTGGCGAATTGCATCTGACTATTCTGATTGAAAACATGCGTCGCGAAGGTTTCGAGATGGCTGTGTCGCGTCCACGCGTTGTGTTCAAAATGGTGGATGGCGTACGCCATGAGCCGTATGAAAATCTGACCGTTGACGTTGAAGAAGCCAATCAAGGCGGCGTGATGGAAGAACTCGGTCGTCGTCGCGGCGATCTGCAAAACATGGAACCGGACGGCAAAGGTCGTGTGCGTTTGGAATACCGCATTCCTGCACGTGGCTTGATCGGCTTCCAGGGCGAATTCATGACATTGACACGCGGTACAGGCTTGATGAGCCACGTGTTTGACGAATACGCACCAGTGGATAACACCAAGGGCGAACTCGGTGGTCGTCGTAACGGCGTTCTGATTTCGCAAGACGACGGCGCTGCTGTTGCCTACGCAATCTGGAAACTGCAAGATCGCGGCCGCATGTTCGTGAGCCACAACGATCCAGTGTACGAAGGCATGATCATCGGTATTCACTCACGTGACAACGATCTGGTTGTGAATCCGATCAAAGGTAAGCAATTGACCAACGTTCGTTCATCGGGTACCGATGAAGCGGTGCGTTTGGTTCCACCTATAGAAATGTCGTTGGAATACGCAGTTGAATTTATCGACGACGACGAACTGGTTGAAGTCACACCAAAAAGCATTCGTTTGCGTAAACGTTATTTGAAAGAACACGAGCGCAAAAAAGCAGGTCGCGATTCGTAATTTATAAGTAGGTGACAGGAGCTGGTTCAATATAATTTGAATCGGTTCACGTCAAAAAGCCCGCTGATTCTTGATGACCTGTAAAGGCGCAAGGATCAGCGGGCTTTTTTATTTAGCCGGTATTTACAGCGTATGAAATTGCAAAAGTGCGTAATGCAAATGTGCTGTTATTTGATCGCTTTCAAAAGATCCGCAATGCTGCCGAACAGCTCATCGACCTGCGCCTTATTTATGATCAGTGGCGGTGATAAGGCAATTACGTCAGCGGTAGTACGAATCAACAAGCCCTTGTCCCAGAATGCGCGATTGAATAAGTCGTACGCGCGCGCCCCCGGTTTGCCGACTATGCCTTCCAGTTCTATGCCACACACCAAACCAAGATTGCGTATGTCTTTGACGAAGGGCAGGCCCTTCAAGCTGTGTGCTGCCTCTTCGAAATACGGTGATATCTCTGCAGCGCGCTGGAATAGCTGTTCTTCCTTGTACACCTCTAGCGTAGCGATGGCAGCCGCAGCAGCGACCGGATGTCCGGAGTAGGTATAGCCGTGGAAGAATTCGATTGTATCTGCCGGTGCCGCATCCATGAAGGTATCGTGGATCGCCTGTTTGATGATCACTGCGCCCATCGGCACGGTTGCGTTCGTTAGGCCTTTTGCGCAAACAATCATGTCTGGTTTGACCTTGAAGAAATCAGCGCCGAATGCTGTGCCGAGGCGGCCAAAACCGGTAATGACTTCATCAAAAATCAGCAAGATGCCGTGCTTGTCGCAGATCGCACGTATCTTTTCCAGATAGCCTTCTGGCGGCACAATCACACCGGTTGATCCTTGCAGCGGCTCGACGATGACTGCGGCGACGGTGGAGGGATCATGCAAGGCGAGCAGGCGTTGTTCAAGCTCATCTGCCATCTCGGCACCATGCAGCGGCAAGCCACGTGAATAGGCATTTTTTTCGAGATCTAATGGATGACGCAGATGGTCAGCAGCAAGGCCGGGACCGAATTGTTTGCGATTACCTGCGATGCCACCGACAGCAATCCCGCCAAAACCAACGCCGTGATACGCGCGTTCGCGGCCTATCAATCTTGTGCGCCCGCCATCGCCACGCATGCGGTGATAGGCGAGGGCGATCTTGAGTGCGGTATCGACGCCTTCCGAACCATCGTTGCAAAAGAAGACGCGGTTCATCCCCTCCGGTGCCATCTCAGCCAATGCTGTGGCAGCTTCAAACGCCTTGGCATGACCCATCTGGAAGGTGGGTGCGAAATCCATCACTGCGACTTGCTTTTGCACCGCCTCGACGATTTTCGGATGGCAGTGGCCGGCGTTCACGCACCACAAGCCTGCTGTCGCATCCAGAATCTTGCGGCCGTCGTCAGTGGTGTAATACATACCCGCTGCCGACGCCATCAAACGAGGTTTGGCCTTGTACTGGCGATTGGCGGTGAAGGGCATCCAAAAGTGCGAGGTATCGAGAGCTTTGGTCATGGTCGCAGTGTTTTCTTGAAATAATGAAGGTAATGGTATTACGTTTGCCGACGGTATAAAAGAGAGTGCGTGGCCAACTTAGTCTGACGCCAATATGCCTAGACATGAAGGGATGGGAAGATCGTTACAGAATAAAACCGGTATTCGCAATCTTGCGTATACTTCTTCCTGTTCCAATTTGCCTGTTGTCGATGCGGCCAATCCGCACAGATAAACAGGGTCTTCAATTTTTCGCTTGATCGTCAGTCGTAATGAAACCAGATAACACTCCTTCGCGCCGTATCTCTGTTGCTCCAATGATGGATTGGACCGACAGGCATTGCCGCATGTTTCATAGGCAGATCAGCCGTCATACGTGGCTGTACACGGAAATGGTGACCACAGGTGCCTTGCTGCACGGCGATGTGCCGCGCCATCTGGATTTCAACGATGAAGAACATCCGGTTGCCTTGCAACTGGGGGGCAGCGAACCGGCCGATCTGGCGAAGAGTGCCAAACTTGGTGAGCAGTGGGGCTATGACGAAGTCAATTTGAATTGCGGGTGCCCTTCTGAGCGTGTGCAAAAAGGCGCATTCGGTGCGTGCCTGATGAGCGAGGCATCGCTGGTCGCGGATTGCGTCAAAGCGATGCGCGATGCGGTGCAGATCGATGTGACGGTCAAGCACCGAATCGGTATCGATGACATCACCTCATATGATTTCGTGCGCGATTTTGTCGGCACGGTGGCTGCTGCCGGTTGCAATACCTTCATCGTGCATGCACGTAATGCGATACTCAAAGGCTTGAGCCCGAAGGAAAATCGTGAGATCCCGCCTTTGCGTTATGAGTTTGCACATCAGTTGAAAAAAGATTTTCCTGAATTGGAAATTATTATCAATGGTGGTTTTAAGACAGTGGAAGAAATCGATACCCATCTGCTGCATGTAGATGGTGTGATGATAGGACGCGAGGCTTATCACAATCCGTTCATGATGACGTCCTTCGATGCGCACTATTACAACGATACGGCCGTGCCGAAAACGCGTGCGGAAGTATTGCAGGCAATGATTCCGTATATCCATGCGCAACTTGCCAAACATGGTAATAGCCAGAAGGGTGGCGGCTTGAAGTTGAATAGCATTACACGTCATATGCTGGGCCTGATGGCGGGTCTGCCGAATGCACGCGTATTCCGCCAAACCTTGTCCGACTCAAAAAAACTGGCACTAGGCGATCCTGATTTGCTATTGCAAGCTTTTGCACGTATGCAACCTCAGGCGGCGTAGCGATTTTTTCCTGTGGCGACGATAGCTCGCAATATTCGTCACTCCTCATCCGAATGTGCCATTGTTTCCCTGTAATTTTTGCGGAGTATGTAAATACTGCTCGCTCATATTTCTTTTGTCTCAACAACAATTTTATTGAGAACCTTCTGCAAATAGTGTGGTCAAGAAGATAACCGATTCTGCTTTTGAGTGCTGCTTGAAAGCAAGTCGGAGTCTCGCTTCAAGTGCCACCTTAAATCTTCACTTCTGTAGTTATGAGTGGAACTGGTATTTCTTATTCCCTGAAAGGAAATCATGATGAAAACATTGCCAAATAATTCCCGCGTTGTTCTTGCTGCAGCCGTGTTAACTGTCTTGTTCGCAACAGGTTGCGAACGTCGTGCAGAGACCGATGCTACAACGGGCTCAACGCCGTCGGTCGAATCGCCGGCAACAGCACCAAGCGCGCCGCCTGAAACCGCTCCTGCAGCGTCAGCGCCAGTCGCGCCGGCTGATACCATGTCCGGTGGCGGTCAAATGCCAGGTAGCGTGGTGGATGACACGGTCATCACCACTAAAGTGAAAACCGCATTGCTCGCCGATTCTGACGTCAAAGGTTTGGACGTAAATGTGGACACATCCCAAGCAGTGGTTACGCTGAATGGTGCAGTAAACAATCAAACTCAGATTGATCGGGCAGGCAAACTGGCGACCGACGTGCCTGGTGTGAAGTCGGTGGTCAACAATCTCACCATCAAAAAATGATAGCGGACGCGTTCAGGAGCTTATTGCGATTTGACGCGTAGACTGAAATTTTTTGATGTATGGATTTTCATGCTTGAATCGACCGATGCCGGATGTTTAATTCGCTTCGGTCGATTTTTTCATGTGCCTGCATATTGTGCACTCATGAATATTCTGTGCGAATAATACGACGCAATCGCGGCTCTTCAAGAGGATGCAATCCAGGCATTTTTCTGAATGAATTGCTTCGAATTGTCCCGTCTCAGTGTTCCGATATTGAAAATGATTGTGAGCGGAATAGCAATCTCCTGGTCCGCGCGTCTTACCTTTCATTTAGTCTGTCTTGTTCGACAAGCGCGTGATCTTTGGTAACCGATGTCGACGGTTAATTTTTATATCTGCAGCGCGAACAGACACTCTTCCGGACAAAGCAGGCATAAAAAAAGCGTGAATTGCTTCACGCTTTTTTGTCGGGACAAAGGACTTATTAGTTCTTTGCTTTAACAGCAGCGTCTTGTACTTTTTCGCCGCCACGTTCTACATCTTTGCCTGCACCTTGGATGGTGTTACAAGCTGACAGTCCAACGCTCATTGCGACGAGACACATAATGGAAATAATTTTTTTCATGAGATTTTCCTTTCAGTTAAATGGATAAGCGTAGGAACGCCCCCTTGATTTTTCCAGTGATTATTTCTGGAAAACGTTCGCGTCACTTTTCCTTGTGTGGTCAAGCAACTTGATAGTTGGACAATGGTTTGCCATAAAGTTCATTCCATCACTGTTGTGAAGCAATTGAATAATGGAATCGACCACAAAAAAATAGCAATTATTTGCGGCTGATGATCACGCCTAGCAAAGTTCCGAAGCCAACGGCGAGAGCAATCGACTGGATTGGTCTCTCTTTGACGTAATCCGTTGTTACTTCTACGCCATGATGAAATTGGCGATTGGCTTCAACTGCAATACCTTTGGCTGCAAAGCGTAGCGAACTGAACTTTGCCAGAATGCGCTCTTGCGCATCATGCAGTTCTGTATCCGTCAATTCAGCAGCATGGCCAAGCAGGGTATCGAGATCTGCTTTTAGTGTTTGCAAGTCTTCGCGTAACGTAGCTGCCGAAGCCGTCGCTTGATTGCCGCTGCGGGCTGGTACGGTGGATGTATTGGAGCTCATGGAGATTCCTTTAAGGTGGTGGACGATTAATAAAGCAGGCAGTTACTGATGGGCATACATTCAAATTCATGCACTAATGATCAAGGCCAGGGTGCAGGGCTGACACTGACATACTGGGGGCCGGCGTCTTCTGGTTCGGGTATGGCAGCGTTACGCTTGCCTATATCAAAATCCTGGATGGTTAGTGCCGCAATCTCTTTCCGGGCAATATCAAAATCACGGCTGGTCGGCGGTGTATTCTTGTGCGGCCAATTGGCAATCGCCCATACCGTAAATTCTTCAAAACGTCGCTTCAATTCATTTGAAAATTCTGCGTGTTCGTTATGGATACTCATATTGATTTCCCCTTTTCTGAGTGAATCGCGAAATCAGCAGCAGATTGCCGATGCTAAGTCAGACCACAACAATCTGTAATGATTCGTTCGGGAACGCAATTATTTGCGTAAATTTCAATATTGTCTTCCCTGCAACATATCTGCAGCATTGCTGGGTAGCGCTAAACTGGAATGTATCCGTCCCGCAACAAGGCGCTCGGCCTGAAAGTCGTGATGGGCTGACGTTTACGAGCTCACGCTTGGCGCCTAGCGCGCAATGAAGGGATATCTATGTGGCTTTTCGGGTGCGCGTGTTTTTGTCGCTTATGGCGCCAGATGAATAGCAGTCCTTGATCGCTCTCCCAGGATTCGTTTATTGCGCTGAGAAGTGGAGCGAGATCGGTAGCGGTCGCATGTGGAAGCAGTGCTTGCAGCCTGTCCTATGCATCTTGCAGTGCTCGTCAAATCTGTGTTGTCAGCCTGAGGCAGGGTGTGTGTGAGATTATCAGCGTGAAGTGGAGCCGGGTGGAGTGAAGCAGATGCACTGCCTTGATCAATCACACCAAAATCGGCACAGCTTCATGCAGTGCCATTCAATCAGGATGCTGTTGATATTTTGATTGAACAGATTGGAAAACATCCACGCTACTGTTTTACGTATCAAGGTAATCGCATTGCGGTGGAGTTATGCAATTCAGCTTGGCTTGCCGTTTTATCAAAAGCTGGATTGCAAATTTTCGTTTTCACGATCTATCGCACACACGGGATTCACTGCATATACAAGCGGGAACGTCGTGTGATGAACTTGAAAAGCGCGGAGATGGAAATCTAGGCAGATGACGGTGGATTGCTAGGCCAAGCACGCTACCGAACATTTAACTGCAGTAGCGATGGTAGTGTGGATACCGCGAAATGAAAACGAAACAGAAGAAGTCACGTTTTTGTCACGTCAGAAACAAGAAAGGGTCTAGATTTTCATCTAGACCCTACTGTATTCGTGGTAGGCCGTGCGGGATTCGAACCTGCGACCAACGGATTAAAAGTCCGCTGCTCTACCAGCTGAGCTAACGACCCGAAAGAAAGCTATTATAGAGAACTCATATAGCCTCTGTCAATCACATCCCCACTTTTTATCTCATGTTTATTGGCGCCGCTTGAATCACTGATTTTTTCCCGACGCTTGCACTCGGTATGAGCGTACACAAAGTCTTCGCCTTCCCCTCTTAAGTCAAAAAAATCGCCCGGCTAGCGGGCGATTCGATATGCGATTGTGAAAAAATGTCAGCTTTCCAATTCGACGACTGCATCATACGATGTATGTAGCCAAGCGTATTATTTGAAATTTGCCAGACGTTCTTTCGCGGTCTGCGCTGCAGGCGCGTTTGGGTACTGGGCAACCAGTGATTCCAGTGTTTTTTTCGCGGCAGAACGATCCTTGAGCTCCGTATAGGAGCTGGCAATGTTCAACAAGGCATCTGCGCCTTTGGGATTGCCCGGATATTTTTTCAGCAAGGCTTGCTGTGCGGCGATCGCATTTTTGTAATCGCGTTGTGCGTAGTAAGCATTGCCTATCCAGTACTGAGCGGATGGAGCGTAGCCAGACTGCGGGTAGCGTTGCAGAAAATCGGCAAAGGCAGTGCCGGATTTTTTGTAATCGCCGGCCTTGAACAGAGCCAGTGCATTGTCGTATATCCGTTGCTCGGATAACTCAACTGTCGCATCCTTACCATCAATGGCGACCACTTGCGGTTCAAGTTTACGCAGACGATTATCGAGATCGACGTAAAAATCTTTTTGACGTTGCTGGATATTTGCGACTTCATTCGACAATACTTCGATCTGACCGTTGAGTCGGGAGATCTCCTGGCGCAGCTGGTCGTTTTGATTGGATAACTCGATCATCGCAGTTGAATCAGCTTTGCTTTGCTGCAGGCTGTCGACCTTGGTACGTACATCGAGAATCGCGCGACGTGCTTCGTCATCACCAAACAGTGCCGCATGCGCTGACAGCGACGCACATGAAAATGCGGCCATCAAGGCCGCAATCAGGGTTTTTTTAATCATTGCCATTCAGATTAATAAACGATATCGGCACGGCGGTTTTCTGCCCATGCTGCTTCATCGCTACCCAAAGCTTTTGGTTTTTCTTTGCCCAGCGATACTGCTTCCATTTGCGATTCAGGAACGCCTAGCAGCGACAGGGATTTACGTACGGCTTCTGCACGTTTTTGACCAAGCGCCAGGTTGTATTCAGCGCCGCCGCGTTCATCGGTATTGCCTTGGATGATGATTTTGCGCGCCTTGTTGCTTTGCAGGTATTTGGCGTGGTTGGCGACGACTTGCTGATATTCAGCTTTGACGACATAGCTATCGAGGTCGAAGTACACGCTGCGCTTGGCCAATACACCTTGTGGATCGTTCAATGGATCGCTTGATGCGTTGACGGTGCCAACGGAACGTGGATCAACTGATGAAGAACCTGTACGGTCTTCAACCGGTGCCTTGTCGTCCAGTTTGGTGGACGAGCATGCTGCCAGCAGCATGGCGGTCGATAAGATAAAAACTGATGTAATGGTGCGCATTTTATTTCCCTTGGTAATAAGCGTTCGAATGTTAATTAAATCAATTGACGTGCATTATTTCATAAACGGGCCCCATGTGGGCTCACGTATGTCGCCAGCCTGAGTGGTCAGGCGTTGCTTGACCTGACCATCTACCGAAACAACCGCCAGTGTGCCACGGCGACCGGATTCGGTTGCGTACATCAGATATTTGCCGTTAGGCGAAAAGCTGGGCGATTCGTCTTTGACGGTGTCGGACAAGCGTTGTTCCTGACCGTTGGTCAAATCCAGTGTAAATAATTGAAATTTACCTTCACGGCGCGAAATATAGGCCAAAAATTTACCGTCAGGTGAGATCCGTGGGCTGATGTTGTAGCTGCCGGAAAAAGTCACGCGACGTGCTTCGCCGCCATTTGCACTCATTTTGTAGATTTGTGGACCGCCACTACGGTCGCTGGTGAAGTAAATGCTTTGTCCATCGGCCGAGAATTGCGGTTCTGTATCGATGCCGTTTGAATTGCTCAGGCGGCGCGGGTTGGTGCCGTCAGCGTTGACCACATAAACCTGAGTCAAGCCATCGCGCGACAGTGCAACTGCCAGGCGATTACCGTCTGGCGCCCATGAAGGCGCTGAATTGCTGCCCTTGAAGTTGGCGGCGACTGTACGTTTGCGGCTGACCAGATCCTGGATGTAGACCACAGGTTTTTTGTTTTCAAACGACACATAGGCGACTTTGGTGCCGTCTGGCGACCAGGCTGGTGAAATGATTGGTTCGTTTGAACGGAGTGCGACTTGTGTGCCTTCGCCATCGGAATCGGCGACTTCAAGGCGGAATTCCTTGCCGGATTTGGTGACATAGGCGACACGGGTAGCAAACGCGCCGCGTATGCCGGTCAATTTTTCATAGATGTCATCGGCGATCTTGTGGGCTGAGACGCGGATGAATTGCGGCTGGTTTGCCAATGCCAGTGAAGACAGTTGCGTGCCTTTGATCGTGTCGAACAAACGATATTTCACGTCGAAACGCCCATCCGGCAGGCGCTGTACGCTGCCGACTACCAGTGCATCTGCACCGCGCGATTTCCAGTCGGCAAGATTGACTGCGGAATTTTCGGTCAGTACCGAGCCGGTATCGATGACCTTGAAATAACCACTACGCAATAGATCGGCCTTGATGATGGCGCTGACTTGATGCGGTGCAATCGATTCGTCGCCGAAGGTGGCGAGGGCTACTGGTATCTGGTTGGCGCCGACGCCGGCGATTTCCACCCGCAATTGCGCGTGAGCGAGACTGCTAACGAACAAGGTGAGGATCGCGAATGAGCGTAAAAAAGAAGTCTTTGTCATGGGTCACTGATCTTTCGGTTTGTGTATAACGGTCAAGCGGCCAGGGACGCTGCCGGATTGATCGGGAGGAAAGGGTTGCGAACGTTCGATCGCACGTTTAACGGCTTCATCGAAACCGGACAAGCCTGAAGATTTGCGCAAATTCAATCCACGTAGCGATCCGTCAGGCAGCAGTTCGACATCGTATTCGACCTGAGGATTCCCGCTTAATTCCGGTGGTACGTTAAATACTGTGTTTGAGCGGATTTTTGCCCGGATTTTATCGGCATACGCGCCATCTGCACGACCGCTACCTTGCGATTTCGCAGCTTGGCCGGAGCCACCGCTACCTATCGCACCAGTCAGGCGGCGCAGCTCTTCAGCACGCCGTTTATCACTCAATTCTGCATCACGTTGATCTTGTAGGCGTTTTTTGTCCGCATCAGCTTTCTTTTGCTGTTCGGCTTTCTTATCGGCTAGCTGCTTGTCGAGTTTGTCCTGTTTCTCTTGCTCGGCTTTTTGCTTCAGCTTCTTTTCTTTTTCTTCTGCTGCCAGCTTGTCTTTACGTTCCTGTTCTTTGCGCTTCTTTTCTTTTTCGAGCGCGATATCGACTTTAGGCGGTTCAGGCTTGATCGGTTCCGCTTTAGGCGTTTCCTTGATGATAGGCTTTGGTTCCGGCTTCGGTTGTGGCGTGGGTTCCGGTTCCGGCGGCAGCGGTGCTGCTTCTTTCGCCTGCATGTCCCAGATTTCCGCCTTGATGGCAACCGGTGTTTGATTCTGCCAATCGATGCCTATCCAGAAAAACACCAGGAGCGCGACGTGTACCGCCACTGCCAGCGTGATGGCACGCCAGCGACCAGGTTCGCTCGGGACGGTGTAGGGTGAATTGTCAGTCATAAAACGGTGTTCAATTGGTGGCCAGACCTACGCGGCTGATACCAAGTTTTTTGGCTTCTGACAGGGCTTGAATCACCTCGTCATATTTAATGTTCTTGTCAGCGGCAATCATGACGGCGATATCCGGGTTGTCGGCATACAGCGCCTGCAATTTTTTACTCAGCTCGCCACGGCCGATAGTTTCGCTAGGCGCTGCTGCGCCTTTTTTTCCCTTTACCGAGACGGTAGCCGAAGCATCGGCTTTCAATTCGATGCTGATGTATTCGGTCGGCGGCTGTGTGGATCTGGCGGCGTTCGGCAACTGGATCTCGTTCGGATTGACCATAGGTGCAGTCACCATGAAGATCACCAGCAGCACCATCATCACGTCGATGTACGGCACGACATTGATTTCTGACTTGAATTTTCTGCTGCGCCCGCCGCGCATGCTTCCGGATGAGAATGACATCGTTGCAGCCCTTAACGCGTCTGACGTTGCAGGATGTTCGAGAACTCTTCAACGAAGCTTTCAAAGCGCATCGCCAATCTGTCGATATCGTGCGAATAACGATTGTAGGCAACCACTGCAGGAATCGCCGCAAACAAACCAATTGCGGTCGCGATCAGTGCTTCGGCAATCCCTGGTGCGACGGCAGCCAGGGTTGCCTGCTGCACGTTCGCCAGACCGCGGAAAGAATTCATGATGCCCCACACGGTACCAAACAAGCCGACATATGGCGAGACCGAACCGACTGAGGCGAGGAAGGCGAGGTGCGATTCCAGCGCATCCATTTCGCGCTGGTAAGCCGCACGCATAGCACGGCGTGCGCCGTCCAGACGTACGCTGGCTTGCGACGGGTCATGGGCGGCGCGGGATTTGTTGAATTCGCTCATGCCGGCTTCGAAGATGCGTTCCAGTGCGCCGGTCGAGCCGCTGCTTTTACGACGATTGGAGGTGGCGTCCTGATACAGCGCATTCAAATCGCCGCCGGACCAGAATGCGCGTTCGAATTCTTCGGTCTGTCTGCGCGCATTCTTGATCGTGAACATCTTGCGGAAGATATAGGTCCAGCTCATGGCAGAGACGGCGACCAGAAGCAGCATGACGAGCTGTACAAGAACCGAGGCGTTGGAGATCAGATGAACAAAAGAAAGGTCTTGAGTGACGGTCATGGAAGTGTGGTTTAGTCGAATTTGATCAATTGTATGCGCAACTGGCAGGAGGCTGTGCGATTTGGTCTTGCAAGTACGGTTCTATTTTTATCTGTGTTTCTGTAACTGTTTCTATATATTCACGGCGCGCATTTACGGTTCGTCTGGAGTTGTCTCGCTCAATCACGCTGCTTCGATCGTCTTGATGGCCTGCAAAACGTGCTGCGGAATTTCGCCAGGACGGAAACGCAATGTATCCACGCAACCTACCTTGATCCTGCCAGTTGCGAGTAATTCTTCGCTGTCGCCGTTGATGCGCCAAGCCTGTTGCAAGAATTGTACCGAAGCGCGGCCCATCTTTTCGACTACAACAGTCAATTTCAGTTCATTATCCAGTTTCGCTGGCGCATGATAATCAACTGCGGTGCTCTTGACCACGAACATGACGCCGTGCGTTTCGGTCATGATTTGCTGATTAATGCCAGCGCTGCGCAGCCATTCGGTGCGCGCCCGTTCAAAAAATTTCAAATAGTTCGCATAAAACACGACGCCACCGGCATCGGTATCTTCATAGTAGACGCGTATGGTCCATGTAAAATTTGACGGCATCGGTTGACCTTGGAGTGGCAGCGCTAGAGCGTCATTGCCGTGATTATCTGCGGATGCGCAATTATCGATGAGTTTGATTTGGCATGACAAGCTTGTTACCTGGCACGCTTGAATTTGCTACTTCAGCATATTCAAGCGGCATGGTTATCAGGTATTACGCTTGATGAACAAGGGGCCGAAGCCTTGACATGTAGGCATGATTTCAATGTGATTGATATTCACATGCGGTGGCAAAGTCGCGATCCAGTATGCAGTATCGGCAATGTCACCAGGACTCAAAGGTACTGTTCCTTCATATACCTTGGCCGCCGCTGCATCGTCGCTCAGCCGCACATTCGAGAATTCCGTACCGCCAGCCAGGCCTGGGGCGAGATTGGTGGCACGCACACCGGTGCCGACCAGATCGGCGCGCAAATTGAGAGTGAATTGAGCGACGAAAGCCTTGGTCGCGCCATAGACATTGGCGCCGGGATAAGCGTATGCGCCTGCGCTGGAGCCGATGTTGATGATGGTGCCGCGATTACGTTTGAGCATGTCAGGCAAGACCAGACGCGTGACGGTGACCAGCCCTTTGCAGTTGGTCTCTATCATGGTTTCCCATTGTTCCAGCGAGGCAGTTTGTGCTGGCGCGACACCCAGCGCAAGACCGGCATTGTTGATCAGCACGTCGATTTCCTGCCATTCCTCAGGCAGGGAAGCCAAAGCGGCGCTAATCGAATTCTTGTCCGTCACGTCCATCGCGACCGTTAAAACGGCCGAGCCTAGTTCTGTCGCCAGATCGGCGAGTCTGTCGGTACGACGTCCGGTCGCAATCACCTTGTGACCTTGCTGTACAAATTTTCGTGCCATTTCGGCACCGAAGCCTGAACTGGCGCCTGTGATCAAAACGATCATGAAATTTCCTTTAAACGAAACGAGGTCCGAAAGGGCACTCGTAGAATGATGATTGATTCGCTATGGCCGATTCAATATGGCAAATTGAAAATGTGCGCGGCGAAATAATTTGCTCACGCACATGGCCAGCTGATTAGTTGGCTGCTTGCGCACGCTGGATCAGGAAGCTGGTCAGCAAGGGAACAGGACGGCCGGTCGAACCTTTGGCTGCGCCGCTTTTCCATGCGGTGCCGGCGATATCCAGATGCGCCCACGTATATTTCTTCGTATAGCGTTCGAGGAAGCAGGCTGCAGTCACTGCGCCGCCAGCCGGGCCGCCGATGTTCGCCATGTCCGCGAAATTCGATTTCAGTTGTTCTTGATAGCTGTCTTCGATAGGCATGCGCCATGCGGTGTCACCAGCTGCTTTACCGGCTGCCAGCAATTCATTAGCGAGTGCGTCATGTGCGTCATCGCTGCGTGTGAACAGGCCAGAATTGTGATGGCCAAGCGCGGTGATACAAGCGCCGGTCAAGGTTGCGACGTCGACGACGGCTGCTGGCTTGAAGCGTTCTACATAAGTCAGCGCGTCGCATAGAACCAGACGGCCTTCAGCATCGGTATTCAAAACTTCAATTGTCTGACCAGACATCGAGGTCACGATATCGCCCGGTTTGGTGGCGCTGCCGGATGGCATGTTTTCACAGGTCGGAACGACAACGATAACGTTTAGTTTCAACTTCAATTCGGCAATTGCGCGCATGGTGCCGAGTACGGAAGCTGCGCCGCCCATGTCGTATTTCATTTCATCCATTGCGGCACCCGGCTTCAGCGAAATACCGCCGGAATCGAAGGTGATGCCTTTGCCTACCAACACGGTTGGTGCATCCTTGGCTTTGCCGCCCAGATGTTTGATGACGATAAATTTAGGTGGCTCGACGCTGCCGTTGGTGACGGACAAAAAGCTACCCATTTTCAGCGCTTGTAATTGCTTGCGATCTAAAACTTCAACTTGCAGCTTAAATTCCTTGCCCATGCTCTTGGCCGTATTTGCCAGGTAGGTTGGGGTGCAGACGTTGGCTGGAAGATTGCCAAGATCCTTGGTCAGATCTATGCCGTTTGCGACGGCCACGGCTTGCGTGATCGCTTCTTTTGCAAGGTTTGCGGACGTCGAAGCGACGGCAAACGCGATTTTTTTCACACCGACAGGAGCCGGTTCTTTCTTGCTTTTCAGGCTGTCGAAGCGGTAGGCCGCATCGCGCACATTCAAGATGGTGCAGCGAATGGCCCATGCAGGATCGCGACCAGCGACAGCATCAATGGGCAGTGCGACGATAGCATCGCTGGCACCCAGTGAGCTGAAGGTACGTGCAACAGCTTGTGCCGCGGATGAGAAATCTTTTTCGCTGACGGCATCTTCCTTGCCCAAACCGACCAGCAAGACGCGCTCGGCGGCAACACCGTTGACGCCGCGTAACAGCAGCGTGGAGCCGGCTTTGCCGGTAATGTCGCCAGATTTCAATGCGGCGCTGATGTCGCCCTTCAGATTCAAGGCTTGCGCGGCAGATGACAGGTTTTTGTTCTCAAATACTGCAACTGCGATGCAGCCGCTCTTGATACTGGCGATAGTGCTTTTTGCGTCCAGTGCTTTTATGCTAAAGTCCATGCGTTGCTCTCCTTGTCGATCCACGATTATAGCCTTCCAATGATTTTTCAGCGCGCGCTTAGACGCGACTTGCTTAACACCGCTGGCGCCGTCTTCACCACCCTTCTTACTATTACGATCACTGTGATGTTGATTCGTATCCTGGGGCAGGCTGCGGGCGGCAAAGTTGCGTCCGCCGACGTGGTGGCCTTGATCGGATTTTCTGCGCTCAACTATTTACCGATTATTTTAAATCTGGCCGGCTTCATGTCGGTCTTGCTGGTCGTCACGCGCAGCTATCAGGATTCTGAAATGGTGGTGTGGTTTGCCTCCGGCCTGAGCCTGTCGCGCTGGATCAAGCCGGTGCTGATGTTCGGCTTGCCGATTGTGATCACGACCGCCTTGCTCAGTTTTTTCCTCACGCCGTGGTCGAATCAGCAAAGTGCCATTTATAAAGAACGGTATGCGAATCGCGAAGATATCGCGCGGGTTTCGCCCGGCAAGTTTCAGGAGTCGTCATCATCCAATCGTGTGTTTTTCGTCGAAGGCGTGGCTGGCGATGCAACCAAGGTCAAGAATATTTTTGTCAGCAGCGTGCGCAACGGCAAAACCAGCGTGGTGGTCGCGAAGGAAGGTACGGTCGAAGTCGATGCTGCGGGCGACAAGTTTCTGGTCATGCATCAGGGTCGCCGTTACGACGGCGTGCCAACGCAATCGGATTTTCAACTAATGGAATTTGATCGTTACGGCGTATTGGTGGCCAGTCAATCCAGTGCAATGGTGGGTGATACTTCAGCACGTGCATTACCGACAAAAGAACTTTTAGTTAATCGCAATAACTTTAACGATGCTGAATTGCTGTGGCGAGTTTCCCTGCCACTGATGGGCATCTTGTTGATGTTGCTGGCGATTCCGCTAGGTTTCGTCAATCCGCGCGGCGGCCGTTCAGCCAATTTACTGATTGCATTATTCCTCTTTGTTTTTTACAGCAACATGCTCAGTTATGCGCAAGCGACGGTCGTACAGAGTCGCAGTTCACTGATGCTGGCCTGGTGGCCAGTCCATTTGGTGGCATTGCTGGTAGTTGTCATATTCTTTTTATGGCGCTTGAATGTTAACAGTCGTTACCATCCACTCGTCGTGTGGGCCATGATCAAGCGCGCTTATTTCACGCGGCGGGCTGTATCATGAAAATCCTGCAAAAGTACTTTGCGGCCGAGATCGGCCGCTCGGTGATCTTCGTATTGATTGCTTTTCTGGCTTTGTTCGGTTTCTTCGACTTGATTGCCGAACTGAAGGCAGTGGGGCACGGCGGTTACAAAATTCAGCATGCCTTGTTGTTCGTGCTGCTGTCTATGCCAGGTTATCTATATGAATTAATGCCGATTGCTGCATTGATCGGCACGATCTGGGCACTGTCGCAATTTGCTGCGCGTTCTGAGTTCACGATCATGCGGGCATCCAGCATGTCGACTGGCATGGCAGGCATGATGTTGATCAAGATCGGCATGGTGTTTGCGATCACGACGTTTGTCTTTGGTGAATTCATCGTGCCGATTTCATCGTCTACGGCGGGCAAAATCAGGACCTTGAATCAAGGTGGCTCCTTGTCGCAAGAGTTCCGTTCTGGCTTGTGGACGAAGGACCTTATTCGTGCGGATGGCAAGAATGGCGATGTCATCGGCTCCCGTTTCCTGAATGTACGCACAGTGCAGCCGGATGGAAAGCTGATTGATCTCAAGATTTATGAATTCAACCGCAACTTCCATCTGACGGCATTGATCACTGCAGCGACAGCAGATTACGTCGGCGACAATACCTGGAATTTATCCGATGGTTCGGAAGCGACTTTCGGTGAAACGCAGTTGATGGGCGCTACTGTTGCGACCGATATTACAACCGCGATCTCAACCAAGAAGTTTGCCGGCAAGTCGCTTATATCCGAGGTGACACCGGAAATTCTTTCCGTAGGATTTTCCGACCCGGCGCAAATGTCGGCCTATGATTTGGTAAGTTACACGCAGTATCTGGCAGAAAACAATCGCGAAACCGCACGCTATGAAATCGCCTTGTGGAAGAAAATCGTTTATCCATTTGCCGTATTCGTCATGATGGCGCTCGCCTTGCCATTCGCGTATTTGCACTTCCGTTCAGGCGGCGTCAGTCTGAAGATTTTTACCGGCATCATGATAGGCGTCAGTTTTCAGCTGATTAACAGCTTGTTCTCGCATGTTGGTTTGCTGAACACCTGGCCTCCGTTTGCAACGGCTGTTTTACCCAGTCTGCTGTTTCTGCTGGCTGCGATTGGCACCTTGTTATGGGTGGAGAGGCATTAAACATGGCAACATCACAAAAGCGCGCTCTGGTTTTATTCGCTCATGGCGCACGCGATCCACGTTGGGCCGAACCGTTTAAACGCTTGCAGGGAATTGTGCAGGCGCAGTCACCGGAACTGACGGTCTCACTGGCTTTTTTGGAATTGATGTCGCCGCGTTTGCCGGAACTTGTCCCTGAACTAGTAAGCGCTGGTGTTGATGATGTGACGATCGTGCCAGTATTTCTTGGACAGGGCGGTCATGTATTGCGTGACCTACCTTTGATTATTGATGAGTTGAAAACGACTTATCCAACCTTGTCATTCAAGATCGCTGGTGCTGTGGGCGAAGACCCGCAGGTGTTGAATGCGATGGCGACTTATTGCGTCAGTGCTATCGATTAATTAGGCGAAATTAATCGGCTTTTGAAGTATTACGTTCCGTCATCGCTTCACCTATCATCACCAGTACCGGTCCTTCGCAATCTCCCAATCCCTGCTCCAGATCATGCAAGGTCATGCGCATGATGCGCTGATTTTCCAGACTGCAATTTTCCACGATGACAACCGGCAAGGCCGGTGAACGGCCTTGTTCCAGTAGCTTTTGTGCTGTGACAATTGCTTCCCGACCACCCATGTACTGAATCAAGGTGTCGCAATCCGGCAGCGTCAATTCATTCGGTTGATTTGGCGCGGTGGCTGAGGTGAAGAACGCAATGCTGCGGGCCACGCCGCGCTTGGTCAGCGGTTGCTGTGTCGCTGCAGCAGCCGCGAAAGCGGTGGTGATACCGGGAATGATTTCAACTTCTATGCCGTGTGATTCCAGCGCGTGCAATTCTTCATCGGCACGTCCGAACAGCATTGGATCGCCGCCTTTGAGGCGCACGATCAAATTGTACTTTTCTGCAGAATCTATCAGTAGCTGATTGATTGCAACCTGCGCAGTAGAGCGCTGGCCGCTGCGTTTGCCGACGGAAATTTTCTCCGCCTGCGGACACAACGCCAACATGTCGGCGGTAACCAAGGCATCGTGCAAGACAACATCGGCTTGCGCCAGAATGCGCGCACCACGTACGGTAATTAAATCGACGGCGCCTGGGCCGGCACCAATCAAATAAACCTTACCGTACGTTTTTTTTGCTTGCGCCATGCTGTGCTGCTTAGTCTGCCGTAGATATTATTTCGCCAGACGGATCATGCCGGCTGCGACGGTTTGATGCGTAACCTCATCGATCAAAATGAAAGCACCAGTCGAGCGGATTTCGTCATACGCATCTGCAGCCAATGGTTGTTGCACATTGATGGTGACGCTGGCGATGCCATTGAGTTTGACTTCATCGGCTGGACGTTTTTCCTGAGTATTGATGTCGAGCAGCGACTCGATCTTGGTGATGCGTGCCGCGACTTGGCGGGTTGTATGTTTCAACCAGTATTTGCGGCGTACATCCAAGGGCTCTTCCGACAACCAGCACAAATCAGCGTTGACGGTTTTCAGCAGTTCAGCTGGACGGCTCGCAGCCGACAGCATATCGCCGCGTGAAATATCGACATGCTCTTCCAGCAGCACGGTGATCGATTGACCGACCACTGCAGATTCCAGTGAACCGTCCAGGGTTTGAATGTCTTTGACGGTTGCAGTGTGGCCGCTAGGCTGCACGACCAGCTTGTCGCCCTTGCTAACTTTGCCGGCTTCGATGCGTCCCATGTAACCGCGGAAGTCATCGGCTTCATGACCGTTGTGACGCGCGACCAGTTGCACCGGGAAGCGGAATGGTTCGTCGTGTGATTCGTCGTAGACGCTCAGCGATTCCAGCAATTCGATCAGGGTAGGGCCTTGATACCAATCCAGTTTTTCACCACGTGTCACGACATTATCGCCAGCCAATGCTGACAATGGAATCGGGTGAATATCTTTCAAGCCCAGCGTTTTTGCAAACTCTGCGTAAGCGGCAACGATGCGGTCATAAGTTGTTTGATCGTAGTTGACCAGATCCATCTTGTTGACAGCGACGATCACATGTTCGATTTGCAGCAAGTGAGCAATGGTCGAATGACGTTTGGTCTGGATCAGCAATTCAACACTACCGTCGTCACCAAGTTTGACCTTGGATACGTCGATCAGGATGATCACGGCATCTGCAGTCGATGCGCCGGTCACCATATTACGTGTGTACTGTTCGTGGCCTGGTGTGTCGGCGATGATGAACTTGCGTTTTGGCGTGGCGAAATAGCGGTACGCAACGTCGATCGTGATGCCTTGTTCGCGTTCCGCTTCCAGACCATCAGTCAGCAAGGACAGATCGATGGTGTCGCCGACTGTACGTTTATGTTTGGCGCGCGACATGGCATCGAGTTGATCGGCAAAAATACCTTTGCTGTCGAACAGCAGGCGGCCGATCAGTGTGCTCTTGCCGTCATCGACGGAACCAGCGGTGATGAAGCGCAGCAAACCGCGCTCTGCCGACTTTTGTTCAGTGACGGCAGCGTTCAATTGGGCACTCATCAGAAATATCCTTCTTTTTTACGTTTTTCCATCGATGCTTCGGACGTTTGATCATCCATGCGGGTTGCGCCGCGCTCGGTGATTTGGGTGACTGCTGTTTCTGCAATGATCGCGTCGACTGTATCTGCATCCGATGACACTGGGCAGGTGCATGAAATATCGCCAACGGTACGGAAGCGGACAGTTTGTGTTTCAACTGTTTCGCCATCTTTAGCCGGGGTCAATGGTGTCAGTGGTACCAGCAAGCCGTTGCGTGGGATGACCTGACGTTGATGCGCGAAATAGATCGAAGGCAGCTCAAGCTTCTCGCGCGCGATGTATTGCCACACGTCGAGTTCTGTCCAGTTCGAGATCGGGAACACGCGCATGTTTTCGCCCGGATGTACGCGGGTGTTGTACAGATCCCAGAGTTCAGGACGTTGCGCTTTTGGATTCCATTGGCCAAATTCATCGCGGAAGGAAAAGATGCGTTCCTTGGCGCGCGCTTTTTCTTCATCGCGACGCGCGCCACCGATGCAGGCGTCGAATTTATATTCAGCGATAGTTTCCAGCAAGGTCACAGCTTGAGCCGCATTGCGTGAATCGGTAAGTGGATTGCGCAGACGTACTGTGCCGCGTTTGATCGAGTCTTCCACCGAACCAACGATCAGGCGTTCGCCGAGTTCAGCCGCACGTTTGTCGCGGAACTGAATCACTTCGTCGAAGTTGTGGCCGGTATCGATGTGCACCAATGGGAATGGAAATTTACCTGGACGGAATGCTTTTTCTGCCAGACGCAACATCACGACCGAATCTTTACCGCCCGAAAACAGCAGTGCAGGGTTGCTGCATTCCGCTGCGACTTCGCGCATGATGTGGATCGCTTCCGATTCGAGCCAGTCCAGATGTTTATTGCTGGCTGCATCGAGAAATAATTTATCGACTACTGTGTTCATAGGATCTCAAGCGTTAGTTGCTACAGGTTTGATTCTGATCAGTTTGCCGTCGACGACGTGCAAACCGCATTCTTTCGATTCCGGGTTTTCCCACCACCAGCGACCGGCGCGTACATCTTCGCCAGGTTGAATCGCGCGTGTGCATGGTTCGCAGCCTATTGATGGAAAGCCACGGTCGTGCAATACGTTGTAGGGCACGTTATTACTGCGGATGTAATGCCAGACATCTTCTTCCGACCAATCCGCCAGCGGGTTGAACTTGATCATGTCGTGCGCTTCATCTTGCTCTTGCACATCGAGCTCGGCGCGTGTGCTTGATTGTGCACGGCGCTGGCCGGTGACCCACGAGCGATTGCCTTTCAACGCACGATTCAGCGGCTCGACCTTGCGGATGCGGCAGCACTCTTTGCGCATGTCCACGCTTTCGTAAAACGCATTCAAACCGTTTTGCTTGACGTAGGCTTCGACTGCTTCCGGTTGCGGACGATACGGAGTGACCTCGTAACCGTAGGTTTCCTTGATGCGATCGAGCACAGCTAAAGTCTCAGCGTGCAGGCGACCGGTTTCCAGCGTGAAAATACTTAACTTCTCTTGCAGCTTGTTACGCAAGATCATGTCGGTCAGCACTTGGTCTTCTGCCGCCAGACTGGATGCAAAGACTGCAGGCGAAAACTCGTCAGCGACGCGTTGCAGCGTCGCGATGGTTGTTTTCACCAGTTCGTCGAAATGTTCGCTAATCATTTTGGCGCTACTGCCTGACGATCAACACGGCGGAACAATGGTGTCTTTTTATCCCACGATTGCTGATAGCTTTCCGAAAAATCGCTTAAGCCTTTCAGTGCATCGTTGACATCGCGATCCGTACGTACGGCAAACGAGTTGAAGCCGACGCGTTGCATGTAAAACAGTTGATCGCGCAATACATCGCCGACTGCACGCAGTTCGCCGGTGTAGTCGTAACGTGCGCGCAAGTTGTACGCGATCGAATAGCCCCGGCCATCTGCAAATTTAGGGAAGTCGATTGCGATCATTTGCAATTTTTCTACGTCGTCTTTCAAGGCTTCCGGTCTTTCGTCGCTGGCAAGCCAGACGCCGATATCCTTGCGTGCTTCCAAGGTTGACCGCTGTGCCTGCCATACGGCGAGCGGCACGATGACTTTGCCCGCTGGCACGACAACGGCTTCCGGAGTTTCGCCTTCTTGTGCTTCAGCGCCTTCGGTGCCTTCAACGATAGTCGGTTTCAGGCGCAGCAATGTCCAATCGTCTTCGCCGACGACGACTTTATCTTTGATGATATTAAGCATATGCGTCTTCTCCCTTAGGATGCGCGACCTTGATCGGGGTCGCGTATACATGTTCCTTGAACGGCGCGACACCAATGCGGCGCGCCGTATCGATAAAACGTTCGTCTTCGATGCGATCGCGTACATACACTTGCAGCAGACGTTCTATCACGGTTGGCATCTGGTGTGCAGAGAACGATGGTCCGATGATTTTGCCGATCGAACTTTCATTACCTTGCGCGCCGCCTATCGACACTTGGTACCACTCGGCGCCGTCTTTATCGACACCGAGGATGCCGATGTTGCCGACATGATGGTGACCGCAGGCGTTGATACAGCCGGAGATGTTCAATTCGATATCGCCGATGTCATGCTGGAAGTCGAGATTGTCGAAACGTTCTGCAATTGCTTCCGCGATTGGAATCGATTTGGCATTGGCCAGCGAGCAGAAATCGCCGCCAGGGCAGCAGATCATGTCGGTCAACAAGCCGATATTCGGTGTTGCCAAGCCGTGCGCTTTCGCTTCTTGCCAGACGGTGTACAGATCGGACACTTTAACGTCGGCCAGTACCACGTTTTGCTCGTGGGTGACGCGCAATTCGCCAAAGCTGTAGCGGTCAGACAGATAAGCCATGAAATCCAGCTGTTCTGCAGTGGCATCGCCCGGCGGTACGCCGGTTTTTTTGCAGGACAGGACAACAGCCGCATAACCGGGCACTTTATGTGCCTTGACGTTGCGCTTCAACCAGTTGTTGAAGGCTTTGTCGTCTGCTTTCTTCGCTTCAAAATCTGCATTGTCTGCAGACAGGGTTTCATACTCAGGCGAAGTGAAAAATGCGGCGACGCGATGCAATTCTTCTTCAGTCACAGTTCCCGGACCATCTTTGATGTCCAGCCATTCTTGCTCGACCTGACGGCGATATTCTTCAATGCCGATGGCTTTCACCAAAATCTTGATGCGGGCTTTGTAAATATTGTCGCGACGGCCGTACTGGTTATAAACTCGCAGGATCGCTTCCAGATAGGTCATCACGTGTTGCCACGGCAGGAATGCGCAGATCTCGCTGCCGAGGATAGGGGTACGGCCCATGCCGCCGCCTACCATCACGCGGAAGCCGATTTCGCCTTGTTCGTTTTTGATCACGTGCAGGCCGATGTCATGCACCGCGGTCGCAGCGCGATCTTCTTTTGCACCGCTGATGGCGATCTTGAATTTGCGTGGCAGGTAAGCGAATTCCGGATGGAAGGTACTCCATTCGCGAATGATTTCTGCATACGGACGTGGATCGACGATCTCGTCGGCGGCAACGCCAGCCAGCTCGTCTGAGGTCGTGTTGCGGATGCAATTACCTGAAGTCTGAATCGCGTGCATTTCGACCGAAGCGAGTTCAGTCAGAATGTCTGGTGTTTCTTCCAGATTGATCCAGTTGAACTGGATGTTTTGACGCGTCGTGAAGTGGCCATAGCCGCGGTCATACTTGCGGGCGATATGACCGAACATGCGCATCTGTGCCGACGACAACAGGCCATACGGCACGGCGACGCGCAGCATGTAAGCATGACGCTGCATGTACAAGCCATTTTGCAGGCGCAGGATACGGAATTCGTCTTCAGCCAGTTCGTCAGACAGACGACGGCGAACCTGATCGCGATATTGTGCGATACGTTCCTTGACGATTTGATGGTCGTATTGATCGTAGCGATACATCTTGTATTCCTTAAAAAACTAACTTGACGGCAACGGTAGTCAGCACAGTCGCTAACAAAACACGCAACACTTTTTCCGGTATGGCTTTCGAGACTAGTGAGCCCAAGGTGATGCCCGGTACGGAACCCAGCAACAGCATGGCCAGCAACTCCCAATTGATTGATCCCAACCACCAGTGGCCGAGAGCCGCAATCGCGGTCAACGGCACTGCGTAGGCAATGTCGGTACCGGCAATTTCGGCCGGTGACAGGCGTGGATAAAGCAAAACCAGTATGGTGGCGCCGATTGCACCGGCACCAATAGATGAGATTGTAACTAATATACCGAGAATTGCACCCGAAACAATCGTTGCCGTGACCAGTTTTGTACCGTGAAATTGACGATCTGGATGTGCGCTCATCCAGTTTTGCAGGCGTGTTCGGAATATCAGTGCAATTACGGTGAGCAAGACCGAACCGGCAATCGAATACCGTATGACCTGGCCGATTTCCTGATCCAGTCCACCCAGGTATTTCAGTGTGATCGCTGTCAATACGGCTGCCGGCAACGCACCGATGCACAATTGACGGACGATGTGCCAGTGCACATTTCCGCGATAGCGGTGGGCAAAAGTGCCGGCGACCTTGGTCACAGAGGCGAACGCCAGGTCTGTCCCTACCGCAACCGTGGGCGATACGCCGAACATCAGGGTGAGCAGGGGCGTCATCAGGGAGCCGCCGCCTACGCCGGTCAAACCGACCAGCAAACCGACAGCAAAACCTGAAACGATATAAGAAACAGACATAAGACCTCGCGCAAAGTAGGGCGAATAGTAATAAACTTGAGCCTTATTCCAAACTACTTAGTAATTATTTGCTTATATGCATTTTTGATATAAGCAATGGTGAAAAACGACTGAAAGGCAATTTCGGTCTAAAAATATAAGGGGAAGGCATGAATCTCCACCAACTTCGCTTTGTGCGCGAAGCCGTTCGACAAAATTTCAATTTGACCGAAGCGGCAAAGGCGCTGTTTACCTCGCAGCCTGGCGTGTCGAAAGCGATCATCGAACTGGAAGAAGAGCTGGGCGTGGATATTTTTTCACGCCACGGCAAGCGTATCCGCGGTTTGACCGAACCCGGGCGTGCAGTATTGAAGGCTGTAGAAGTGATCATGCAGGAGATAGACGGCCTCAAGCACATAGGCAATGAATTTGCCGCACATGACAGCGGCAGCTTCACGATTGCGACCACGCACACGCAAGCGCGTTATTCGCTGCCGAAAGTAGTGCAGGCTTTTACACAAAAGTTTCCCAAAGTCCGCTTGTCTCTATTGCAAGGGAATCCAAAGCAGGTCGCCGACATGGTTCTGATGGGGCAGGCCGATCTGGCGATCGCGACGGAATCGATTGCCAACGTCGATGGACTTATTTCGCTGCCGTGTTATCAATGGGAGCATCTAGTGGTCGTTCCGCCCGACCATCCTTTGTTGAAATCGAAGTCGATCACGCTGGAGGAATTGGCTGCTTATCCGCTGATTACTTATGACAGTGCATTCACCGGTCGTAACAAGATAGATCATGCATTCACGCTACGCAATTTGAAGCCGGATGTGCTGCTGGAAGCAATTGATGCCGACGTGATCAAAACCTATGTTGAACTTGGTTTGGGGGTCGGCATTATTGCCGGCATGGCCTTCGACGTTGAACGTGACAAGAATCTGCACGCGATTCCAGTCGGACATCTGTTTGGTACGAATGTGTCGCGCGTGGCATTGAAGCAGGGGGCCTACCTGCGCAGCTATGTATTTACATTTATCGAATTGTTGACGCCTACACTGAATCGCAAACTGGTTGAGCAAGTCCTAAGCGGTGAAAAGGATATGTACGAGCTGTAGTACGAGCTTGTAATGCGCGCTCTACACATTTTCAAGCTTTATTTATTAAATTTTAGGAAGTTGGAAGTATGATTAAACCGGTCAATACCGATATGGCAGCGTATTACGCGTTGCGTAATAATTTCGATGAAGAAGATGTTGAGAATCCGGATGGAATGGATGCGCTTGACGACATCATGGAAAAGCTGCGCGATCAACTGACGGATCAGCACGTGCTGGAACTGGCATGCGGCGACGGGTACTGGACCGATGAGTTGGCGGAATACGCAGCTTCGGTGCTGGCAACTGATATCAATCCGAATTTGATTGAGCAGGCGCAAGCCAGAGAATTGCCTGAGGAAGTCGTGCAGTTTGCGGTTGCCGATGCACTTGATCCACAGGTCGAAGGCGAGTTCACAGCTTGTTTCGCCGGCTTCTGGTGGTCGCATGTCAAGCGCCAGGATCAGAGCGAAGTCATAGCACGCATACGCAAGATCATAGGCAAGGATGGCTTGCTGGTGTTGGTAGATAATTCGCAAGTCGATACCGAAAAAACCGTGATCGCGCGTACTGATCTGGAGGGCAACACTTACCAGATCCATGCGCTGCCAGATGGTGAGCGCTACGAAATCCTTAAAAATTACTACACCAGTAGTACCTTGCGCAAACGCCTGGGCCCCTTGTTAAAAGACATGCGCATCCATTATTTTGAACATTACTGGATGTTGACGGCGCGTTTGCGCTAAGACGAAAGACAGGAGCACAAGTGAGATCAACCCGAGCTACCTCAGCTGTTGAACGACTGAAGGAACGCAGCGGCAACGACGGCTACGCGATGGTGCGCACGGCCGCAGAATCGTTTTATCTGGTCGATAATTCGGGTGAGGGCGCACCTGTAGTCTTGTGCGAGCACTTGCCGCTGGATGAGTTTGTTAGCTTCGTCAAAGCCTACGGCCCGCAAACGCCGCGCCGCCAAACCAAATCCGATATCGCTTTTGAAAAGCAGTTGGTTAAAAAGAGCGAGAGCTGACGATGTAGCCATTTATTGAGTTCGCTGAAAAATAGTAAGGCAATCACCATATTTAATATTTAAAGCACGAATACATTCACATGATTAAAAACGAACGCCTCAAGCTCATCGATAGCATCATTATCGACAACGACTTTGGCATATGTACATTGAACATCGTCGATCCTTTGCCGTGGACCGAAGAAGAAGATCATCTCGCGGAGCTGCAAGCGAAGATCAACAATAGTTTGCAATACATGGAGAGCAGCGAAATTTATATTGCTTATCCATCTTCACGCGGCTTGGATTTGGCGATACACCTGCAATTTATTTATGCGCCGAATGAGGCCGCTCATCAATTTTTATCAGAAGCACAAAGCGTGTTGGATGATGCGGGCTACGCCTTGACCTTTGGTCCATTCGGTAGCGATTACGCAATTGCAGCGGCTGAATAAATTGGTCGTGTAAGTAATTGGTAAGTATTCGGTAAGTATCATCCGGCAAGATGCGGTATTCTTCTTTTTCTGAGGCGGTACATCCGTCGCCTTACCCTTCGCGTATCAGTTTGTGTTGGTTGTTTTTTCAGCTCAATCACAAGTTGGTGCGTGATTACTTTTTATAAGGATAGCATCATGAGACAAGTATCCCGCGTGAGCAAAGTACTCTTTTGCGCGATTGCAGCAGCCAGTTTTTCAGTCAGTGCATTCGCACAAAACTGGCCTAACTCGACGGTCACCGTCGTCGTGCCCTGGCCTCCAGGCGGCCCATCTGATATCGCTGCACGTCCTATTGCCAAGCGCTTGACAGAAACACTGGGTCAACCATTTGTCATCGATAATCGCGGTGGCGGCGGCGGTAACATCGGTAGTGCTGCGGTGGCCCGTGCAGCAGCAGATGGCAATACGTTGTTGATCACGTCCAGCGCACCGATAGTCATCAATCCTAGCTTGTACAAGAAGATGGCGTTCGATCCGAGCAAGGATCTGGTGCCTATCACCAATCTGTTGCGCGTACCGCTGGTGCTGGTTGTGAATCCATCCGTGCCTGCAAATAATCTGAAAGAGCTGATTGCCTACATCAAGGCGCAACCTACGTTTTCTTACGCGTCGGCTGGATCGGGTACCCCACAGCATATGACAGGTGAATTGTTCAAAAGCGTGACCAAGCTGGACATCACTCACGTACCTTATAAAGGTTCGGCGCCTGCGATTTCCGATTTGCTCGGTGGCCATGTCCCTGTGATGTTCGACAGCATGATCGCGATCATGCCGCATATTAAAAGCGGCAAGGTTAAAGTGATTGCTGTTTCAGGCGCACAACGTTCGTCCTTGTTGCCTGACGTTCCAACCTTTACCGAATCTGGTTACCCTGCTGTTGTATCTTATGCATGGTACGGTTTCTTTGCGCCAGCCGGCACACCGAAATCATTGGTTGCCAAGATCAATACGGAAACACAGAAGATCATGAAAGAGCCTGCCTTCCAGAAAATTCTGGCTGATACTGGTTCCGATTATGTCGGCGATACGCCAGAAAACTTTGCCGTCTTCGTGAAAAATGAAGCGGTGAAATGGGCGAAAGTCGTCAAAGAAAGCGGCGCGACCGTAGACTGATCGTGCGGAAGCAGGCAAATGAAAGTGAGCTTGCAGCGTGAATAAAAAGCCCCGTTTTTGCGGGGCTTTTTTACATTCTGTGTTTTCTTTGAGGACATATCCCAGTCATCGCCACCATCAATCGATGGTGGCGACCACAGGTGTGTGATCTGACGGCTGCTCCCATTTGCGCGGCACCTTGTCGATGACGCAAGCGCTGCAGCGCGCGGCCAGCGGTGCGGACAGCAAAATATGATCGATGCGCAAGCCGCGATTCAAACGGAATCCCATTTGGCGATAATCCCACCAGCTGTACAATTTTGGCGGTTGTTCAAACTTGCGGAAGGCATCCGTAAATCCCATTTCCTGCAAGCGCACAAATGCTGCTCGTTCCGGTTCTGACACCAATACCTGCCCAACCCATGCGGCTGGATCGTGCACGTCGCGGTCTTCCGGTGCGATGTTGTAGTCACCCAGCAATGCAAGTTGTGGATACTGCTTCTGCTCTTGCTCCAGCCATTTATGCAAGCCCTTGAGCCAGCTCAGCTTGTAGATGTATTTGTCTGAATCAAGTGACTGTCCATTAGGAACATAAGCGCAGATGATGCGCACGCCTTCAATCGTGCCGGCGATGATGCGTTGCTGTTCATCCGCATACAGCGGATTGTTTTTGACGACGTCGGTGATTGGATGGCGCGACAGGATAGCCACGCCATTATAGGTTTTTTGCCCGCTGAATGCGACCTGATAACCAGCGGCTTCTAATTCTGCTAACGGGAATTTTTCGTCTACGGTTTTTGTTTCCTGCAGACATAGCACATCCACCGGATTGTCTGCCAGCCATTGCAAGACTTGCGGCAGACGGACTTTGAGCGAGTTGACGTTCCAGGTGGCTATTTTCATGTTTTAAACGGTCTGAGGGCGATATTTTTGGATGCGGTGGCAGTATTGCTTTTGCTGCCATGACGATGCTGCTTCGCTTGCGTGTGGGATGCGGAATTGTATCAGTCGGCGTGGGCTCGTCGGTATTGCCTTGTCATTCTTTTATCTCGTTTGGGCCAGCCCTCTGCTTGCCCAAAACAGGCGCTTGTCGTAGAATCTACGCACCGTTTCGTCTCACGTAACTGGCGAATCCGACCGATCACATCGTGTCGTAAGGTGGGCCTATCCACCGTGAAGCGTGAGATTTCATTGCCGTGCGCCTGGGTAGCCGAATGGTGAGTAAGACTGAGGCTGCCTGCGCGTTAAATTCTGGCCCTCTTTCTATCCTAGGTTGTTGTAATGGCATGTCTTTGCGCTTCGATGTTGAGGCGACTTAGAGGTGCCGACCTACGCTACAGCTTTCTTCTCATTTTTGAACGATTGGAGTGATTCATGTTTTCAAAAGACCAGACCCTCGCAAAAACAGACACCGAACTGTGGTCGGCGATCCAGAAGGAAAATACACGTCAGCAAGATCACATCGAGTTGATCGCATCCGAGAACTACACATCGCCTGCGGTGATGGAAGCGCAAGGTTCGCAACTGACGAACAAATATGCGGAAGGTTATCCAGGCAAACGCTACTATGGTGGCTGTGAATTCGTCGATATCGTTGAGCAACTCGCGATCGACCGCGTCAAGAAATTGTTTGGCGCAGAGGCCGCCAACGTACAACCTAATTCCGGCTCGCAAGCCAATCAGGGCGTGTTCTTTGCCGTCCTCAAACCAGGCGACACCATCATGGGTATGTCGCTGGCAGAAGGCGGTCACTTGACGCACGGCATGGCATTGAACATGTCGGGAAAATGGTTCAACGTGGTTTCCTACGGCTTGAACGATAAGGAAGAAATCGATTACGAACAGATGGAACGTCTGGCACGTGAACACAAACCGAAGATGATCATTGCCGGCGCATCGGCTTATGCGCTGCGCATCGACTTTGAACGCTTTGCAAAAATCGCGAAAGAAATCGGCGCTTACTTCATGGTCGACATGGCGCATTACGCCGGTCTGATCGCTGCAGGTGAATATCCAAATCCTGTGCCATACGCTGACTTTGTCACATCGACTACACACAAATCTCTGCGCGGTCCACGCGGCGGTTTCATCCTGATGAAAGCCGAACACGAAAAAATCATCAACTCGGCAATCTTCCCTGGTATTCAGGGCGGCCCCTTGATGCACGTGATCGCCGGCAAGGCAGTCGCATTCAAGGAAGCGCTGACGCCAGAGTTCAAGACGTATCAGCAACAAGTCGTCAAGAACGCCGACGCTTTGGCCAAGGCCTTGATCGCACGCGGCTTGCGCATCGTTTCCAACCGTACCGAATCGCACGTAATGCTGGTCGATCTGCGCGCGAAGAAAATCACCGGCAAGGATGCGGAAGCATTGCTCGGTTCTGCACACATCACGACCAACAAGAACGGCATTCCAAACGATCCGGAAAAACCATTTATTTCTTCCGGCATTCGTCTCGGCAGCCCGGCAATGACGACGCGTGGTTTCAAGGAGGCGGAAGCGACTAAAGTCGGTAACCTGATCGCTGACATACTGGATAATCCTAACGATGCAGCAACCATTGAACGCGTGAAAGCAGAAGTCAAAAAATTGACCGATGCCTTCCCCGTATATGGCTAAGATTGGTCAATCAACTGTTGATTTTTAGCTTTTGATTTAAAGAAATTTTGTAGCAAAGTACCTTTTCGTAATGATGAAAAGGTATGCAAAGTGGCTTCGTTACGGTGCATAACCGGACGAGGCCATTTTGGGATGTCGAGTAGCTGGCACTGGAGTTGAAAGGTATTTGCAGTCGTATTTTTGAGCCCACGAAAGTAGCCGAGAATGTTCAAGGTTTCACTGACATAACGATCCATAAGGCCGCGCACTGTAATGAAATGTCCTTTTTGCCAGCACGACGATACGCAGGTTCTGGATACACGTATCTCTGAAGAGGGTGACAGCATACGTCGCCGACGTCGTTGTGTGAGTTGCGATAAACGCTTTACAACTTACGAGCGGATTGAATTGACCATGCCGGTCATCGTCAAGAAAAATGGCAGTCGCACCGACTTTGACCCGAAAAAGCTGCAAGCCAGTTTGCAACTAGCCTTGCGCAAACGCCCAGTCTCTGCTGAAGCAGTAGATGCGGCAATTCACCGCATCGAACAAAAACTGTTGTCTAGCGGCGAACGAGAAGTTGTTTCCGGACAGATTGGTGAGCTGGTAATGCGCGAGTTACAACGTCTGGACAAGATTGCCTACATCCGCTTCGCGTCAGTCTACAAAAGTTTTGAAGATGTTGCCGAGTTTCAGGATGCGATTGCCGAAGTGGGACGCGACCGTAAAACCCCGGCTAAATAAGATAAACGCATCATAGTGAAAGAGATGGCCCGTAGGGCGGGCCATTTTCTATGGCGTGGCATTTTGCTGTGCCGAGAGTGGGTAGTAGTGTGTTGATGGATGATTTCCAATAGGTAATGGGCGTGGTAGATCGCCGATTGTCGGTTTGTCAGTGGTATCTCACACGCAAATGGGATAAGCGCTGATTTTGCTGGCGCGATGATGGTGTGATGATCAAGCCTTGGAAATCATGATCACAAGGGGAATACCCATGGCACAAGTCTCGAATCTGCGTATCAAGCCCGTTGGCCATCATGTAATTAATTCCAACGCCATCGCAGCACTCAAAATCAAGAGTGATGAAGCTCCTAATCGTCGGCCGATTGCACCCAAAGCTCTTGCGGGTTTGCATGGCCACAATCCCAAACATAACGGTTTGCTTGCCGCTTTGCCGGCAGCTGACTATGACCGTTTGCTGCCGCATCTTGAATTCGTTGAAATGCCTTTCGGCACGACGATTTGCGATGCCGGGCAGCATATGCAATACGCTTATTTTCTTACCAGCAGCATAGTCTCGCTATTGTATGAAACTGCGGATGGCGCATCATCCGAAACTGCAGTCATCGGTTACGAAGGCCTGGTAGGCGTCGACATCATCATGGGTGGCGGTGCCTCTCTGAATCGAGCCTTCATTAAAAGCGCAGGCTATGGCTTTCGCATCAAGGCTTCAGTGTTAAGGGAGGAGTTTGCGCGAGGTGGTTCATTGCAACAGTTGTTGCTGCGTTTCACGCAAGCCTTGTTTTCGCAAATGGCGCACACCGTTGCATGCAATCGCCATCACACGATCGTGCAGCAATTGTGCCGCTGGCTGCTGCTTAGCCTCGATCGCTTGCCGACCAATAAAATCAGCATGACGCAGGATCTGATAGCCAACATGTTGGGCGTACGACGCGAAAGTGTGACAGAAGCAGCCCGCAAATTGCAGGATGAAGGTTTAATTCACTACAGTCGCGGACAAATTACTGTCGTCAACAGGGCGGGTCTGGAAGAGCAAATCTGCGAATGCTATACCAGCTTGTCTAAAGAGTATGACGGTTTGTTGGTTGCCAACGGCCGATAACAAAAAGCACCACTAAAAACAAAGCCGCCTTCAGAGCGGCTTTGTTTTTATAGACGTATTTATTCACCGCTCATAGTTCAACCGTCACTGCAACGCGCGCACGCGAAACGCACAACATCATCCTATCCTGACGCGATGAAACGCCGAGTATCGAATCTCGGTGAATGACCGTGCCGTCTTTATAGCCACATTCACAAGAACCGCATACACCAAGTTCGCAAGAAGACGAGACGATAAAGCCGCGTGCACGGAGTACATCCAAAGCTGACTGATTGGCTGGAACTCTAATGACTTCGCCCGTCGACGCGATCTTCATATCGAAGGGTTCAGCCTTGAAATTTTCATCCAGAGTTGCTGCAAAGACTTCGAAATGAACTTGCGATTCAGGCCAATCTGAGGTTGCTTTTCGCACTGCATTCACCAGACTGTTCGGTCCGCAACAATAGATATGCATACCCTCAACTGGGGCGCCGATAGATGCAGCGTCAAAGCGTAACTTTGGTATTTGATCGCCGGCCCAAACGCGCAAGTTTTTATCGCCGCATATAGCACGAAGTTTGGCGAAGAGCGGCGCATCCACGCTGGAGCGTACGCAATATTCGATAAAGAATTCTTCGCCTGCTTCCTTGGCAGCCTGCACCATTGCAGAAAAAGGCGTGATGCCAATTCCACCGCCGATAAAGAGATGGCGTTTGGCACCGGCAACCAAGGGGAAATTATTACGTGGTGCCGAGACGTGCAGTATTGAGCCGAGCTCGACGTTGTCGTGCAGCCAGCGCGAACCACCTCGGCCATCGTCTTCACGTCGGACCGCAATTTGATAAATCGAATCATCTGCAGGATCGCCGCAGAGCGAGTACTGGCGGATTTTCCCATCCGGTAAGCGCACGTCTACATGCGCGCCTGCAGATGGTGTGGGGAGCGTATCGCGTAAAGGGTGTTTTAAAGTGAAGATCTTGACGGTCGGGGTATCGTGAACGATATTCGTAACCATCAACTTCATGATGATGCGTGCTGTCATATTGATTTAACTTTTAGTCGTCTATCGGTTCGATACTTGCACCAGGTCGGATAAAACCGCCGACTTCAATCGAGCAGTTCAAACCTGAGCGGTTGTACAGAGGAAGAAACAGCGGCCGGCCTAAAATTTCTTCCAGATATTTGCAGGGGAAATTAAGCCGGCCGCCACGCAAAATGACATCGCCGACGCGAAAGCGTTTGCCCACAAGATGGTTAAGCGGCACGCCTTGTACAGATAAATTGCGGCGATGTTCCGCCGCGCTCAATTGAATCGCACCATCCTGCAGAGGCGGATCGTTGCGCGCCAATGCATCGAGTACATCCATGTCGAACAAGGTCACGTCGCGTACATCCGGCTTGGGTGAGTAGGTGCCGTTACCGAGAAAATATCTATCGCCGACTATGCCTTTTCCAGCGATCAATTCGGCTTCCTGCAGCTCTTCCATTTCATAAGAAGCCGCTGGCGCAATGTGTATGTGTAGTAGCTTTCCTCCTGACCAATTGATCATGGCAGCACCGTTTGGTTGGCGTTTGCTATCACGGCAATCGCTTCGACTTCAACCAGCACATCACGCGGCAATCGTGCGACTTCTATGGTTGAGCGCGCTGGTGCTGCACCAGGAAAATAGCTGGCGTAGATACCGTTCATTACTGCAAAATCGCCCATGTTTTTCAAAAATACGGTGGTCTTGACGATGTGCTCCATGCCAGATCCACCGGCTGTTAAAACGGCGGCGACATTCGACAAGGATTGACGGGTTTGCGCTTCGATTCCATCTGGCACTTCGCCGGTCAGTGGGTCTATCGGTAGTTGTCCCGAACAAAATGCCAGGCCAAGCGCGGTCACACCTTGTGCATAAGGGCCGACTGCTGGCGGTGCGTTGGTCGTCGAAATTTGTTGTTTGCTGCTCATAAGTTTTAATCCAATGTTGTTGAAAAAATCGTTCTGACTGATTTCAGCTTGGCTTGGTAGGCCAAGCTGAAATTTGAAGTGGCTTAGCGTTTAATTAAGCAGTGCATCGTCTTTGGTTTCTCGGGCAAAACATGCCGCCACCAAGGTGATGAGTGCGAGCACGATCAACATGATCGATACGCCCGCAGTGCCGCCCATATAGCCGGCAAGTGCAGTGGCTAGAATCGGGCTGAAGCCGCCACCAATCGCTGCCGCAACCTGGAAGCCGAATGACGCGCCGCTATAGCGAACGTTGGCGCCGAACAGTTCGGGGAAGTAAGTCGCTTCCGGTGCAAACATCAAACCGTGTCCCATGCTCATCGCAACGACGATAGTCAGGATGATGGCTTCCGGTGTTTTTAAATCGAAGAGCCAGAACAACGGGAAGGCGAACAGGATCGTAAAGATGGCGCCAATAAAATACATTGGACGACGACCGATGATGTCGGACAAATAGCCGAACAGCGGGATCGTAATCAGCTCAACCATCGCCGCAATCAGGATCGCATCGAGGATCAGCGACTTTGGAAGTTTCAATGTCGTCGTTGCATAGACCACCATGAACACCGTCAGCATGTAGACCCACGACACTTCAGAAATCTTCAAGCCGATTGCGACGAAGAAGGTACGCGGATGTTTGAGGATGACTTCCATCACCGGACTTTTAACGATTTGTTTGCGTGCTTTCATGTCTTCAAATACCGGCGACTCTTTGACGTTCGAGCGGATAAACATGCCGACGACAATCAATACTGCGCTGACCAAAAACGGTACGCGCCAGCCCCAGCTCATCAAATCTTCTTCAGGCATTTTTGACACCGCGGAAAACACTAACGTGGCGATCACCAGTCCCAGTGGAAAACCGACTTGCACCAAACTGCCGTAGAAACCGCGACGATGTTTTGGTGCGTGCTCCAGCACCATCACTGCCGCGCCGCCCCATTCACCACCCAGGCCTATGCCTTGAATGAAGCGCAAGCTGATCAGCATGATGGGTGCCCAGATGCCGACTTGTTGATAAGTAGGAAGAAGGCCGATAAAAAACGTCCCTAGTCCCATCAAGATCAGCGTCAACATCAAGATCGATTTGCGTCCGACCCGATCACCGTAATGTCCGAATAGTGCGCCCCCAAGTGGGCGTGCCAGAAAACCGACGGCGTAAGTGCCGAGTGCCGCCAAGGTGCCCAATAATGGATCGATGTTCGGGAAAAACAGTTTGTTAAAAACCAGCGCCGCAGCCATGCCGTAGATCAAAAAGTCATACCACTCGATCACTGTACCGATCGCACTGGCAAAGACTACTGAGCGAATACCCTTTTCCTTCTTTACAGCGCCCAAAGGCGCGGTGCTTATATTGAGTGCCATGCTCTTTTCCTTGAATGAATGAGGGAAAAAATCCCGAAAAGCCGACACAAAAGTAATCATAATAGGAAACTTCGCACAAAAGAAGCGCAATTTTCAGGTGCGCTGCAACTAGGTGGTGCGTTGTGATGCCTATGTAATTCAATAAATCTGTCGACATATTCAATCATGCATGTTTCATGCCATGAAACATTTAGATATAATGTTTCATTGTGGCGTTGGCTTTTATCCATTAGTTTTCAAGGGATCTAATATGAAGTTCGGAATTTTTATATACGACGGCGTTGAGCCGATTGATCTGGCGACCTTTGGTGTCTTGTCGATGGCGCGCAGAATTCGGCCTGAAATTGAAATTTGCACAGTGGCGCCTTTGGCTGGCGCAGTAGCGCTGTCAAATGGATTGACTGTCCTTGCAGATTTTGGCGTTGCCGATGCGCGGACCTTGGATGTCTTGATAGTGACGGGTGGGCCGGGTTGGGTTCAGCAAGCGCGAGATCCGGCGACGCTCGCTTTTATCCAGCGCTTGGCAGGCGATACACTCTTAGCATCGGTATGTACGGGTGGTATGATTCTGGCTGCCAGCGGTGTTCTCGACGACAAACTTGCGACGACCAAACGCGAGGTTGTTGCGCCTGAGTTTCCGCCGATTGATACGATGCGTAAAAGCTATAGCAAGATCGATGTGCGCGAAGGTGTTTTTATCGATAACGGGCAAGTGATTACGGGTGGCGGTGTCTCGCTTTGTATCGATACCACGCTCTATCTTTTGGAAAAATTATTCGATGCAGAAACCGCATCGGAAACTGCGCGGATCATGGAGTACACGACTGCTAGACAGGCTAATCTTCGTGAGTTTCCACCCATACTATTAGAAGTAACGAATGACAGAAGAGATCAGCGCCAATAAAGACGAGACCGCTACCGCAATTGAATTGCAGTTAGGGAAGCGCATATCCAAACTGCGATCGGCCAAAGGTTTTACCCAGGACAAGTTGGCTTTGTCGACCGGTTTTACCAAAGGCTATTTGTCGAAGATTGAAAACTCCAAAGTCATTCCACCTATAGGTACATTGGTAAAGATCGCGCAGATCCTGGATACCGATGTTGCCGATTTACTCGAGCCGGAAACTTCAACTGAAAGTGACGAGATCTGCGTCGTGCGTTCGTGGCAGCGCGAATCGGTCATCAAGGGCGCGACCTCGTTTGGCTACGATTACACGGCACTCGCACACAAGCGACATCACAAGCAGATGGAGCCGTTCATCATGGTGTTCCCCTCCGAGGTTGATCGCGACGTGCGCTTTGAGCATGAGGGCGAAGAATTCATGTTCATTCTCAGTGGTGAAGTAGAGTTTGAAGCGATCGTTGATGGGCGCAATAAAACGTGGATATTGTCGCCTGGCGATAGTGTGTATTTTGATTCGCGTACGCCACATCGCGGTCGTAGCCTTACGGGTGAGTCGCGCGCCTTGGTGGTGATTTATCGATCAACCAGTTTGGCGATTCCATAAGCTTTGGAGTTGTGTTGCTCGTTGATCAAGAACATTAATTGAAAACAGTATAAAAAAAGCCCTCGTAATTGAGGGCTTTTTGCTGCCGGCCAGCGAGCAATTTGCTCGCCATTTGAAATTAACGCTGTTGGTATTGCTGCTGTTGAGGTTGCTGTTGCTGCTGTTGTTCTGCAACATAAATCTCAACGCGACGATTGCGTGCGCGACTGGATTCATTGGCATTGCTGGCAATCGGTTCGCGACTTCCACGGCCATCGACATAGATGCGTTGTGGCGCAACGCCACGACCTGCCAGGTAATCACGGGTGCGCGACGCGCGATCGAATGACAATGGATTATTGATTGCATCGCTACCTGTGCTATCGGTATGACCGATGATGGTAACGGTTGCAGCAGGATTATCAACCAGTCCGACTGCAAAACGATCGAGAATAGGACGGAAGCTGGAGTTGATGTCCGAACGGCCGGTAGCAAAAGAAATATCACTAGGGATTTCAAGCTTCAGACGATTGTCGGCAGTTTGCGTAACTTGCACGCCAGTACCTTGAGTTGCCTGTTCCATCGTGCGCTTCTGGTTTTCCATTTTGCTGGACCAGACATTGCCGGCTACAGCCCCGATGATGCCGCCAAGTGCTGCGCCGCCAGCTATGTTTTTCGAGCCGCCACCAACACCGCCGATCAAAGCGCCCAGACCAGCACCTATGCCTGCGCCCTGTGCTGTGCCACGTTCTGTTTCAGACATATTGGCGCAGCCTGAGAGTGCCAGTACTGCGGCAATGCTACCAATCATTAATTTACGCATGGTGGTTTCCTTTTAAAAGAAATTGTTGAGTGTGCGTAATGAACATCCGTTCAAATTTACGCGAAAAATTACCGCATCAGAACACCATCATAGTGCAGATTCCTGAAAGGATTCTGGGGACGGAATTTCTGTTTGCGGTCAGGTATCCAGTACAAAACAACTAACGGTTTTGCCGATAATACGTTGACAGGTGTGAGGACTATTTAGAGCATGCCGGGAAGTGAGGACGCGTTACAGATATCGTCTTCATGGTGCGTTGTGTATCAATGCAGGGTGCTGCAAAAAATGGAGAAACCACTTATGTGGTTTCTCCATTCAGATTACTTCTGACGCAAGTCGTTTTTGACTTCTTTTACGCCTTTAACGGTGCGTGTAACGCTGGCCGCTTTGCTGATGTCTGATTTTTCTTTGACGAAGCCACTCAACTGAACAATACCTTTGAATGTTTCGACATTGATTTCAGCCGATTTCAATGTAGGCTCGTTCAGGATTGCAGCTTTTACCTTGGTGGTGATCCAGGAATCATCAACGTATTCGCCTGTGCCTTCTTTGGTTGCAGTGGAGGCGCAGCCGACCATAGCAGTCATCATTACAGCAGCGAGCAGGGCAGTCATCAGTTTTGTTTTAGTCATGATTTATTCTCCGGTTGGTTCAACGTAGCGGCAAGCGATACGTTATTTAAAAATTCTTGTTTTTTCGGTACCGCGTTTTAGAGTTGTTTTTCTATGTGAAGTTGCACAAATGAAGCTTGACTTCAGTGAGCATATTTTGATATGCGGTACACAAAAATCGAGTTGATAAATACAATTTCTCCAGAAACTATCTATATAACTTTCGATGAATATGCCTGTGGGGCAATGCCATCGACGAAGCAAGATTACCGAGGTGCAATGATGTGGTCTGTGCGCTAACGTACACAAGATGAATGTAGTTGCTCATCGTTCATGTTGAGCAAGGGGAGGGTGAAGCCCGCCTATGGAGGCGCGACTTCATGCGGACAGTATTGGAAAGCGGGATGCAAGGTATGGAGAAGAAAGCCGTGCATGTATGTCAGTCACACAATTGACTTGGCGTTCTTTGGCTATAGGCAAGCACAAATGCATCGAAGTCGCCGCTTTGTGTGCGCTCCATCTCTTCTTGCTCGGCTAAAGATGTTTTTGCCAAGTGTTCGAAATACGCATTTTCATCTGCACTTAAAGGACGCTCACGGAAATATTCTGCGTGTTGCAAACTTTGTTGCAGGCCGAATTCTTCAAAGGAATTGTTCGTTGTCTTCAAGGCTGTCAGTACGCGAGCGGAAGGAGTCAATTCGGGATTGAGTAATTTCTCTTTTTGAATCGCTAGCGCATTGCTGTGTTGCTGGTCATTACGTTGTGTATCGAGCAGTGTTGCGGTCGCCTGGATTTTTTCCAGTAGTTGCAGCCCCCACGCTTGCAGGCTGACTGTGCCTTCATTGCCTTGCAGCATCAAGCCGGGGCGACGTCCTTCTTTAACGACGAGTGCGAAGTTTTCCTGATTGCACCTGTTGGTGATTTCATTTGTCAGTGGGCTGTCGTCTAATGCGCAAAACAGCAGGAAGGCATCGAGGAAGCGCGACGTTTCAAGATTGATGCCCAGCGGTTCAAACGGATCGATATCCATGCAGCGCACTTCTACGTATTGCACGCCGCGTGCGCACAGGGCTTCGACTGGACGTTCGCCGCTATTGATCACACGTTTCGGACGTATCGTTGCGTAGTATTCGTTTTCGATTTGCAGCAAATTGGTATTGAGTTGTATCCACTCGCCATCGCGTTGTGTGCCGATTGCTTCATAAGCAGGATAAGGTTGGCGCACTGCGCGCGACAGGCTGCGCATATAACTTTCGAGATCGTTATACGGTGGCATCAAACCAGCTTGCGCATTGTTTTGATAGCCGAGATCGCTCATACGCAAACTGGTTGCGTATGGCAGATAGAGCGTGTCGTCAGACAGTGTTTCCAGTTCATGTTCACGACCGCGCAAGAAGTGCGTGGAAAGCGCAGGTGATGCGCCAAACAAATACATCAGTAACCAGCTATACCGCTGGAAATTACGGATCAGAGCGATGTAGCTTTCTGACTGATAGGTCTTGTTGTCTGCTGCGCTTTTCTCATCGTTCTTTAAAACACGCCACAGATCTTCCGACAGCGAATAGTTGTAGTGCAGGCCGGCGATACATTGCATCGCCTTGCCGTACCGTAGCGCTAGGCCGCGACGGTATACGTACTTGATGCGGCCTATGTGCGATGTGCCATACCAGGCGATGGGAATGTCTTCTTCATCCGGCAAGGTGCAAGGCATGGACTGGCTCCATAATAATTCGTGGTCCAGTTTGGCACTGACGAAACGATGAACGCGATCGAGCTCTTCCAATGCGGTGGCGACGTCATGCTCTGCTGGTGTAATGAATTCCAGCAGCGATTCGGAATAATCGGTGGTGATTTGCGCGTTGGTCAATGCCGACCCTAGTGCACGTGGGTGCGGACCGATGGCTAGTTTTCCGCTCATGTCGACTCGCAAGGTTTCACGTTCAATGCCGCGGCGTCCTTGATTCAGCAGGCCGCGATGTGCATCGCTGGCTACCAGTGCGAGTCGTCGCGTGAATAAATTGCTCAATTGGTGATCCTCTATCGATAATCCGCCTACTTATTACTTAACTAAGCGCGGAAGTTTGGCGGAAGAATAACCGAAAATAGACAATCAGGTAGGACGACGAGATTTTTTGCAGCTACTTATAAATTTGTTGAATGACTTCACCGGGGAACTGCCTGGGTCAAAACATCCTGTCCCAGGCAGCCAGGTAAAACAGGCAGGGTCGCAAGGTTTATTTGCGTCCGCCTTTGGTCGTAGTCGCCATGCCCTTGCGTGCAGGTTTGCCAGCTACTACAACGCGACCAGTTGTGCTGCGTGCGAGCGGAGTGCGTTGTACGGCACCGCCCGGACGTGGTTTGTTCTGGCCGAATTTTTTGGCGAGTTGATTTGGCCCTGGCGTTTCGCGACGACGTTCTGCGATTGCCAGACTGCGATTGCCGGCATCTTGGCGTGGCACCAGATGATGTTCGCCGCTACCGATCAAATCGCTGCGGCCCATCCGCTGTAATCCCTCCCGCAAGATTTCCCAGTTGTCGGGATCGTGATAACGCAGGAAGGCTTTGTGCAGCTTGCGGATCTTGCCAGTGCGAACCGTCTCGACCGCTTCCGAATCTTCGGTCACTTTACGCAAAGGATTTTTACGTGTGTGATACATCGTCGTTGCCAGCGCCATAGGCGTAGGCATAAAGGTTTGGACCTGATCCAGACGGAAGTCATTTTTCTTTAGCCACAAAGCCAGATTCAGCATGTCTTCATCGGTAGTGCCTGGATGCGCCGCGATGAAGTAGGGGATCAGATATTGTTCTTTGCCAGCTTCTTTCGAATACTTTTCGAACAATTCCTTGAACTTGTCGTACGCACCCATGCCTGGTTTCATCATTTTCGACAGCGGGCCTTCTTCCGAATGCTCAGGCGCGATTTTCAGCAAGCCACCTATGTGATGCGTGACCAGTTCTTTCACATACTCAGGTGAGCGCACGGCGAGGTCGTAACGCAAGCCCGAGCTGACCAGAATTTTTTTCACGCCGGGAATCGCGCGCGCCTTGCGATACAACTGAATCAGCTTGCTGTGATCGGTGCCGAGGTTGGAACAAATGCTTGGATAGACGCACGACAAACGACGGCAGGATTCTTCTATGCGTTTGTCCTTGCATGCAAGGCGATACATGTTGGCGGTCGGGCCACCCAGATCGGAAATTGTACCGGTGAAACCTTTGGTCTTGTCGCGTATCAGTTCAATCTCGCGCAAGATGGAAGGCTCCGAGCGACTTTGGATAATGCGACCTTCATGTTCGGTGATCGAACAGAAGGTACAGCCGCCGAAACAGCCACGCATGATGTTGACCGAGAACCGAATCATTTCCCATGCAGGAATGCGCGCCTTGCCATAGCTAGGATGCGGTGCGCGTGCGTAATTCATGTCATACACGCCATCCATTTCATCCATTGCCAATGGCAAAGGCGGTGGATTCAGCCAGACATCGCGTTCGCCATGTGCTTGCACCAATGCGCGCGCATTGCCGGGATTCGATTCGAGATGGAACACGCGTGACGCATGAGCGTACAAAACCGGATCGTCCTTGATTACATCGTAAGACGGCAGGCGCACCACGGTTTTATTGCGTACTTCTTTTTCAGCTTCGCGACGCTCTTCGCGGCTCATGATCTTGATGACTTTGACTGGTACTTCTACCGGCGCTGCTGGAGCCGTTGAATCGGCACCGTCGGTTTTGCAGCCTTCCGTATTTTTCATCTTCATTTCATACGGATCGGGATGCACATCGACTTTGCCCGGCGTATCAACGCGGGTGGAATTGGCTTCCGCCCATTCCGGTGTCGGTCTCCAGCCTGAAGGCACCATGAACGCGGTGCCGCGCAGATCGCGTATCGAGGAAATAGGTTCGCCAGCTGCTACGCGATGCGTCAAATCGACCAGCGCGCGTTCTGCGTTGCCGAATATTAGGATGTCGGCTTTTGAGTCTGGCAGTACTGAACGGCGCACCTTGTCCGACCAGTAATCGTAATGCGCGATGCGGCGTAGACTGGCTTCAATACTGCCGATGACAACATTCACGCCGGGATAGGCTTCACGCACACGCTGGGAATACACGGTCAACGCGCGATCCGGCCGCTTGTTAGCTTCACCATGTGGCGTGTATGCATCATCAGAACGAATCTTGCGATCTGCCGTATAGCGATTCACCATCGAATCCATATTACCGGCGGTGATGCCGAAATACAGATTAGGTTTCCCTAGCGCGCGGAATGCATCTGCCGACAACCAATCCGGCTGCGCGATGATACCGACGCGAAAGCCTTGCGACTCCAGTAGTCGCCCAATCAAGGCCATGCCAAAACTTGGATGATCGATGTAGGCATCGCCCGTCACTAAAATCACGTCGCAACTATCCCAGCCGAGTTTGTCCATCTCTTCGCGCGACATAGGAAGGAAAGGCGCAGGCTTGAGCGCACCCTTGCTGCCGGGGATGCGTTGGACTGGATAGGAAAACAGATTTTTTGGCTGAGCGCTCATGGAATGCAATGTGGCAAATGACGGTAAAAAACGCACGTCATGTCGCGAGTGGCGAGGAAGGCGACAGTATGACAGCTTTGGCGGCTGCCGACCTTGCTTCGGTGCTAATTAACTGTTTTTAAACAGATAGTTACGGCTCGAATTCAAAAAATATTTCCATAATGGCAATCATCAATGCGTTGCAAGCCTCACCTTTTTTGATTTTCAGCCGATACCACTAGTAGGATCGCGATAAATTTTTACTCGATGTTGTCATTGCGATCATTTTCCATCGTTGGTTGATGAATGAGGGCAATCGTCATGAGTATCGTAATTTCAAACACACCACAGAACGCGCCGCGGCCCGTCGCCGCTCAGACAGCGACGCCACGCGAGAATGCGCAAGCTTCGGCTGACAAGCCTGATGAAGCAAGCGTGACTGACAAGGTCACTTTGGGCGCACAAGCGACCGATACGTCGACTTACACCGATCCACGCAGTAACGTCGCGCAAACGCGACCAGATGTTGCCGCGATGCTGGAAGAATCCAATCGCAAGGTACAGGAAGTCATCAATCTGATTCTGCCTTTGATGCGTCAACAAGGTTTGGAAATCAGCAAAGTCATCAGCGGCGAACAGCAACTGACAACCGATGCCGCAACCATAGAGAAAGCCAAAGCCACGATTGCCGAAGATGGCGAATTCGGTGTGCGCCAGGTTGCAGAGCGCATCTTGAATTTTGCAAAAAGTGTTATCGGTGACGATCCGTCCAAACTGGCAGCAATACGGGCCGGCGTTGAAAAAGGCTTCAAGGAAGCGGCCGACATGCTAGGCGGAACCCTGCCTGACATCAGCCAAAAAACCTATGCCGCCATCATGGGCGAATTTGATCGATGGGAAAGCGAAGGCATTCCATCTGGCGCTGTCAGTCTGGCACCGAAAGAAGAAGTATCTGCAGCCAAGGCTTGATTGTCTTCAAGTGACTGCAGCATCTGTTGCTCAACGCCTATGTGAGCTGCAATAGCGGCGATGACGTATGTGAAGTGAAGCGTGGCACTTAGTTTCAGCAGCATTTGATTGCAGGCTTTCCCGCACGCTCATTGTTCGCAAAAACCTTGCGGTCCATCTCAGGCAGGCCGACAATACGCCTCTTTTTCCAGATTGCCTGACCATGACCGATTCCATTCGACTCGTTAAACGCGTCGCCGACGCGATTCCCTGCTCGCGCCGCGAGGCTGAACAATATATCGAAGGCGGTTGGATCACGATAGATGGCATCGTCGTCGAAGAACCGGGATATCGGGTATCGCCACAGCAAGCGATCGTGTTGTCGCCGGATGCCACCTTGGTTGCCGTCGAACCCGTTACGATACTGTTGCACAAGCCAGCCGGTCAGGATATGGACGCTGCCTTGCAAAGCATAGGGCCAGACAGTCTTTTCGCTGACGATCGTTCCGGTATCCGCTTTCTAAAAAAACATGCAACAGCACTCAAGCCGACTGATGCATTGGAAACCTATGCCAGCGGTCTTGTCGTCTTTACGCAGGATTGGCACGTAGCACGCAAATTGATCGACGACGCGGCTACCGTCGAGCAGGAATACATCGCGGAAGTCAGTGGTAATTTGATTGAAGACGGGCTGGCCTTGCTTAATCATGGATTGAGTTTCAACAATCGTCCGCTTCCTCCGATCAAAGTCAGCTGGCAAAACGAAACACGTTTGCGCTTTGCATTGAAGGCAGCACGACGTGGACAAATTGCTCACATGTGCGAAGCAGTTGGATTGAAGCTGATCAATTTAAAACGCATACGCATCGCTCGTATTCCGATGGCAAGTTTGCCTGTTGGCGAATGGCGATACCTGAAAGGGTATGAGCGGTTTTAACTTTTTGAGTGCGCAATTCAACGTTTATTGTCGTTTGATTACTGTATGCGCCAAGTCTGAGGTCGCGACAGAATGTGAGTTCGCTGCAACACAAACTGCAAAAAATTATTGAGGCTGACATTACAAGTCAAGTTCGTTGGCAAAAATGTTGACTGTAAGTCAGCGCAGCGTAAGTTGTCGCAACTAAGCTAATGACAAGAAGCGATTGTCTGCGTCGCTCATGGGATTATTTTCTATTCAGTATTTACACACTGATAATTTCGAAACAAGAGTGATTCTTTTTTAACTTGAACAGACGCTTGGCTCTTTTCTTTAATATCGGTTTTTCTGTATGGCGGGCGCTCATAAAGTTTGGCCCTCTGATTCATTCGGGTGTAGAGTTCTCAAGAACAAGATTGTGTTTGTTGATCGAGCAATAATGTTTGACGATGAAAACGAAGACAATTTTTTAGACGGATATAAATCCGCAAATCAAAAAGAACAATACAGTTCGGAGACAAGGACCGCCCTATGCAACACCTCCATATCGCTCTGATCAGAGCTATTGCTATGCCTTCGTCGCACTATTTTTGTGCGCGACCGTCAAGCTTCTGCATTTAGCGTCGTTATATGACAAACGTATGGCCGATATTTCTTGATGTGCATGTTGAAGTGACATGTGGTGTCAGGTCTTGCTGGCTTACTTCGATGTTGTTGTTCGTTCGGCGATATCGCTTCAATCAATTGGTTGAATTGCATCAAAGTCGTAATTTTTGCCATTGCCTCAAGGCACATGGACTTAACTCTGGAGGATGAAATAGCAACATGTTAATAGTACAAAAAACAACCTTGGAGGAGACACCATGCGCATCGCAAATATGAAAATAGGTACGCGCCTTGGGGCCGGATTCGGATTGATTCTGTTGCTGGTAGCCGTAATGGGCATCATTGGCGTCATGCGTCTGGAAAATATCAATAATGCCAGTCGGCACTTGGTGGATGACTCACTCAGCAAGCAGAGAGCGGCACAAAACTGGTTGATGGGTACAACGGTTAATGCGTCGCGCACGCTCGCCCTGGTAAAGGCGTCCAATACAGAGACGCAAGAATTTTTCCAAAAAGGTATTAGTGCAGAGAGCAAAAAGATTACTGAAATTCAAAAAGGCATTGAAGACAGAATTACGACGGAAAAGGAAAAAGAATTATTTGCCGACGTAGCAAAGAACCGCAGTGCCTACATCAGTATTCGTAAATCGATTCTTGAGGTCAAGGCAGGCGGTAACGTTGACGAAGCCAATCAAATGATTGAATCGAAAATGGTCCCGGCACTGGACGCTTACGAGAACAGCGTAAGGGATGTGCTGGCGCACTATGAAAATGAAGTCAAACTGGCAGACGAATCGATCACGGCTGATTATGTTTCCGGTCGCATGACCATGATCATCGGTGCCTTGATTGCCATCCTGCTGGGCGCAATCATTGCATGGCGTTTGACGAGCGGTATTACACGTCCATTGAGAGAAGCCCTGACTTTGGCTGAGGCAGTTGCCGAAGGTGATCTGACGGCGCGTAGCAGCTTGCCACCTACACAGGATGAACCTGGTCTGTTGCTCAATGCATTGCGCAGCATGCAGGAAAATCTGGCCAGAACGGTTTCGCAAATCCGCATGGGTACCGATACGATTGCAACGGCATCGAGCGAAATTGCCAGCGGCAATCTGGACTTGTCTTCGCGTACTGAACAGCAGGCGAGTTCGCTGGAAGAAACCGCTTCTTCGATGGAAGAACTGACTTCGACAGTGAAGCAGAATGCAGACAATTCACGTCAGGCGAATCAACTGGCAGTTGCCGCATCGACAGTCGCAGTCAAGGGTGGCGCAGTCGTGTCGCAAGTGGTCGATACGATGGGTGCGATCAACAGCTCGGCGAAGAAAATTGTCGACATCATTGGTGTCATCGATGGCATCGCATTCCAGACCAACATCCTGGCATTGAATGCCGCAGTTGAGGCCGCACGTGCTGGCGAACAAGGTCGTGGTTTTGCGGTGGTGGCGACAGAGGTGCGTAATCTGGCACAACGTTCAGCAGCGGCTGCAAAAGAAATCAAGGCCCTGATCGGCGACTCCGTTGAGAAGGTCGATGCAGGTAGCAAACTGGTTGCAGAAGCCGGTACCACGATGGACGAGATCGTTGACGGTGTAAAACGCGTCGCCGATATCATGGCTGAAATTACTGCTGCGAGCCAGGAACAAAGCGACGGCATCGAGCAAGTCAATCAAGCCGTCAGCCAGATGGATCAGGTTACGCAACAGAATGCTGCGCTGGTTGAAGAAGCGGCTGCGGCAGCTGAATCGCTGCAGGATCAGGCAAAAAACCTGGCACAAGCGGTTAGCGTCTTCCGTGTGGATGCTTCTTATACAGGCATGCAGGCGGAAGCGCCACGTCGCACGGTGCAATCGACCGCAGTGCGTGCACCGATTGCCGCGACAGTCAGAAAGACGTCTTTGGCCGCGCCTGAGCGCAAGCCTGCAGCACCCGCCAAGCCGGCAACCAGCGGTGGTGGTGATGATTGGGAAGAGTTTTAATAGAGAACAATCCAGTCTGACCGGATTGTGAATGGAATTAAAAAAGCCTCGGCGATTTACTTCGCCGAGGCTTTTTTATGTGTTGGCCCTCAAGAGGAGGCTTGGCCTTCGACCATAGCGCTATTCAAAATGCTTATTTATTCAGAATCGCGCTGTGGAAGGCGATGTGATCCTGCATGAAGGTCGAGATGAAATAATAATTGTGGTCGTAACCTGAGTGACGGCGCAAGGTCAAAGGCTGGTCTGCCGCCCAGCATGCCGCTTCAAACTGATGCGGTTTCAACTGCTCATCGAGGAATTGATCTTCCAGTCCCTGATCGATCAGTATGCCTTGCGGGAACGGTGTTTTGCGTGTGCGCATCAACGCGCTGGCATCGTGTGGCAGCCATGTACTTTGATCCAGACCCAGATAAGCCGAGAATGCTTTCTGTCCCCACGGTACTTCGGTCGGCGCCGTGATAGGCGCAAAGGCAGATACCGATTGATAAATATCCGGATACTTCAAAGCCAGCGTCAATGCGCCGTGACCGCCCATCGAATGCCCGAACACGCCGATACGATCGGCGCGTGCAGCAAAGTTGTCGATAATGATGTTGCGCAGTTCCTGCACGACATAGGACTCCATGCGGAAATACGCAGACCACGGTTCTTGCGTTGCATCGATATAAAAACCTGCGCCATGACCGAAGTCCCAGCTATCGCCTGCACCCTTGATGCCGGTACGACGCGGGCTGGTATCCATGGACACCAGCATGATGCCGTGTTCGGCAGCGTAGCGTTGTGCGCCGGCCTTGATCATGAAGGTCTCTTCGGTGCAGGTCAGGCCAGCAAGATAAAACAGCACGGGTACTTTGCGCTGTTTTGCTTGAGGCGGTTCATAGACGGCAAACGTCATCGGCAAATTGTTCGATGTCGATTCGTGTTTGTAAAAGCTTTGTACACCGTTAAAGCATTTATGCTGGCTGATCAGTTCCACTTCTTCTCCGCGTGTTTCAAATATGTTTGATTAGTACTTACTATTAATAAAGAACGACCGACCGTATCGATTCACCGCTCTTCATCAGGTCGAAGCCTTCATTGATGCGCTCCAAAGGCAGCGTATGCGTGATCAAGTCATCGATATTCAGCTTGCCTTCCATATACCAGTCGACAATTTTTGGCACATCGGTACGTCCGCGTGCGCCGCCGAAGGCTGAGCCTTTCCATTCCCGGCCGGTCACCAATTGGAATGGACGTGTGCTGATTTCTGCGCCGGCTTCTGCGACGCCGATCACGATCGATTGACCCCAGCCTTTGTGACAGCATTCCAGCGCCTGACGCATGGTGTGTACATTGCCTATGCATTCAAAGCTGTAATCTGCGCCGCCATCGGTTAATTGCACGATCGCGTCGACGACGTTTTCAACTTTGCTTGGATTGATGAAATGCGTCATGCCGAATTTGCGTGCCATCGCTTCGCGCTCAGGATTCAGATCGACGCCTATGATCTTGTCTGCACCTACCATCTTTGCAGCTTGGATCACGTTGAGGCCGATACCGCCGAGGCCAAACACAACGACATTCGCGCCGGCCTCAACTTTGGCCGTGAACAACACTGCACCCACGCCAGTCGTGACGCCGCAACCGATGTAGCAAACCTTGTCGAATGGCGCATCTTCACGAATTTTCGCGAGCGCGATTTCCGGTACCACGATGTAGTTCGAGAAAGTCGATGTTCCCATGTAATGGAAAATCGGCTTGCCATCGATAGAGAAACGGCTGGTCGCATCCGGCATCAAGCCGCGACCTTGAGTCGAGCGGATTTTTTGACACAGATTGGTTTTGCGCGACAGACAGAATTTGCATTCGCGGCATTCTGGTGTGTAGAGCGGAATGACGTGATCGTCTTTCTTCAAACTCTTTACGCCGGGACCGACTTCAACCACCACGCCCGCGCCTTCATGGCCGAGGATGGATGGGAAGATACCTTCAGGATCCGCGCCCGACAATGTGTAGTAATCGGTATGGCAAATGCCGGTGGCCTTGATCTCGACCAAGACCTCACCTTCACGTGGGCCACCCAGTTCAACTTCTTCTATGGTTAACGGTTGTCCTGCTTTCCATGCGACGGCGGCTTTGGTTTTCATGGGTGATCCTGAAAAAAGATGGGCAATGCGAAATGATACGCGAAATGATCAATTATCTCGTCGGAGGTGTTTGGTCCTGCGGAATTGCGCTGCATGAGAGTAGCGACTTGAACAATGCGGCTCACCGTTGAGCGATGAGTCGCATTGTTTTCAATGCTTATTTACGGTTTGACGAGTTCGTCTTCCGGTAGCACGACGTTGACATCGAGTACTTCCAGATTGCCCTGGCTGTTCAGCGAAATCTTGATGTCTTCCGGATTGACCTTCACGTACTTGGAAATCACTGCAATCAATTCCTTATGCAGCGCAGGCAGGAAGTCAGGGCCGGACCGACCATTACGCTCGCGCGCAATGATGATCTGCAGGCGTTCCTTGGCCGACGATGCGGTGGCTTTGGGTTTCGTATTGAAGAGAAAGGACAGGAGAGCCATGTTTATTTACCTCCAAAAATTCTCTGCAGAAAGCCAGGTTTTTCGTAGTCGGTAAAGCGCAGTGGAACTTCCTGACCCAAAAAGCGCGACACCACATCCTTATAGGCTTCCGAAACTTCCGTGCCTTCGATATGAATCGCCGGATTGCCCGAGTTCGATGCGTGCAAGACCGATTCCGATTCTGGAATGATGCCGACCAATGGAATGCGCAAAATTTCTTGCACGTCGGTGTAGGACAGCATTTCGCCAGCGTCTACGCGTTTTGGTACGTAGCGGGTGATCAGCAAATGTTCTTTCACTGGTTCCTGGCCATTCAGCGCGCGGCGTGATTTGGCCTGGATGATGCCGAGGATACGATCTGAATCGCGTACCGACGATACTTCAGGATTGGTGACGATGATCGCTTCATCAGCAAAGGTCAGAGCCATCACTGCGCCGTGTTCGATACCTGCTGGCGAATCGCAGATGATGTATTCAAAATCCATCGCTGCCAAATCCTTCAGCACGCGTTCTACACCTTCTTCCGACAAGGCATCCTTGTCGCGTGTTTGCGATGCAGGCAGGACGAACAGATTGTCGCAATGCTTGTCTTTGATCAGCGCTTGATTAAGCGTAGCTTCCTGATTCACGACATTGATCAAGTCATAAACAACGCGGCGTTCGCAGCCCATGATCAGATCGAGGTTACGCAGGCCGACGTCAAAATCGATGATGACGGTTTTATGCCCGCGCAGGGCCAGACCGGAGCCAAAGCTTGCGCTTGACGTGGTTTTGCCTACGCCGCCTTTACCTGATGTCACAACAATGATTTTTGCCAAAGGAAACCCCTTTTCGTTAAATAATTTAATTGATTTATGCAGCTGACTTGATAGGCAGCATATCGATGCGGTCGCCTATCAGACGAATTTGTGTGGCTTGCTGTTTGCGATCGGCCGGAAAGCCGTCTTCAAACGTGCGGTACATACCCGCGATAGAAACCAGTTCTGCTTCCATGCTCAGCGTAAAAATGCGTGCTTCGGTATTGCCGCTGGCGCCGGCTAATGCGCGACCGCGCAAGGGTGCATAGATGTGGATGCTGCCATCGGCGATCACTTCCGCGCCGTTATTGACAGCTGCCGTGATAATTAAATCCGCGCCGCGTGCATAAATGCGTTGACCGGCGCGTACCGGCGTATCGACGATCATGGTGTTGGCAGCGAATTGTGCAGCAGCTGGTAACTGCTGCGCGATTGCTTGTGCTTGCGCTGGTGGCGCAACTTCAAGCGCGACGGCAATTTCTGCTGCCGGTGCAAGATCGATTTCCGTTTGTCCCATTGTGCTGGCAGCATCGGTCGCGACTGCTGCACGCGGTTTGACCGGGCCATCCAGACTCAGGCCATGGGCCAGAATATCGGCCTCCATTTCCGGCGTTGCATTGCGTACCGCAACAGCGTTCAGGCGATAAACCTTCAACAGCGTGGTAATCGCATGCCAGTCGATAGTCTGATGCGCGCCATCGAGCGAGCCGACATCGATCACGGTGAACTCATCTTCGAAAAAATCCACATTGCCACCTGTCATTTCTTGCATGGCAGCATCGAGTAGACCCAGATTGGATTCATTCAAAATTGCGGAGACAGCGACGACTGTGGAAATCTTGATTTCTATCGGCTTGCGGGATGGGCTTTTGGACATGGAAACAATAATTGGTGATGCGGATGTAAAAGCAATTTTTCGGTTCAATTTCCGGGCGGTAACCTGATGCGTGCTCAAGCTTCGGCCGACAATTAGTTGACGCGTATTATAACCGCACCCGGGCAGGCTTCAGCGGCTGATTGACCTGATAAATGAGGGAATAAACGAACGGATAAATCAGCACATTTACTATCACAGTCATCGCTAAACTTTCATGCCGTGGCGAGCAGCTTGCTGTCACTATTTTTATCGCGATTAAATCCAAATTTTTACTGCCGGCATGCAGGTGCCCGCGTGTAAAATAGCCCCTTTTTTTGCCGGGGCTAGCCATGTGGTTCAAGAATCTACAGATATATCGTCTTCCTGCACCGTGGGCCATCACAAGCGAGCAGCTGGAAGCAGATCTTGCGCCGCATGCATTCCAGCCTTGCAGCAGTCTCGACATGCAAAGCCAGGGGTGGGTATCGCCACGCGAAAATGGCGCGCTCGTCTATTCACTGAACAAGCAAATCCTGCTTTTGCTCGGGACCGAGAAAAAATTGTTGCCGACCACCGTCATCAATCAGGTCACCAAAATCAAGGCCGCAGAAATCGAAGAACAACAGGGTTTCAAGCCCGGTCGCAAGCAAATGAAGGAAATCAAGGAAGACGTGACCGATGAGTTATTGCCACGCGCTTTCAGCATCTGGCGCCAAACCTGGGTCTGGATCGATCCGGTCAATGGCTGGCTGGTCGTCGATGCAGGCAGCCCGGCGAAAGCGGATGAAGTGTTGAAGCTGATGATCAAATCTGTAGAGAAGCTGCCTATGGAAGCTTTGCACGTGACAGAGTCGCCAGTGTCAGCGATGACGAATTGGTTGCAGGCTGATGCCGCACCTAGCGGTTTCACCGTGGATCAGGACACCGAATTGCGGTCAACCAGCGAAAGCAAGGCGACCGTGCGCTACGTGCGTCATACGCTGGAAGCCGACGACGTGCAACGTCACATCGCAGCCGGCAAGCAATGCACGCGCCTGGCAATGACCTGGGCTGACAAGATTTCCTTTGTACTGACTGAATCGTTAACCATCAAGCGCGTGGCACCGCTTGATGTGATTAAAGAAAATACAGACACCACTGCGCAAAATGATGACGAACGCTTTGATTCGGATGTGATGCTGATGACGGGAGAGTTAAGTCACATGCTGGCGGATCTGGTACAAGCATTGGGTGGAGAAATCGAGAAAAAATAATCGGGAATGCTCGGACTTTTGCGCTGATATTTTTTATCCTTTGCGAGACCGGCTTTGGGCATGCAACTTGCTCTGTAACAAGGGTATGATGCAATACCGAATTGTTTGGCAATGCATGCCTGCTGATGTATCTTTATCGATGTTTTTACCCCGTTAAAATTCTAAAAAACAGCTATGGAAATTCAAGTCGGCGATATTGGCCACATCATTCAATTGTCGGTGGCCCCGGTGTTCTTGCTGACAGGCGTTGGCACCAATCTGATGGTCTTGACCAATCGTCTGGGTCGTATCACTGATCGTTCAAGGGTACTGGAAGAAAAGTTGCGCACTACTGATCCGATTCATCATCCGGATCTGAATGCCGAGCTGGTCACGCTTTACCCGCGCGCGCATTTGATCAATCGCGCAATTACCTTGAGTACCGCATGCGCATTGATGGTCAGTCTGGTCATTATTTCGCTGTTTCTGGGGGATGCGCTGAGTATCGAGTTATCCAAGTTCATCGCGACGTTTTTTGTCCTTGCGATGTTGTGTCTTGTTGGCAGCTTTCTGATTTTGTTAAGAGAAATTCTGGCTGCAACGAATTCTTTGTATCAGCGAAGAATCGAGCCCATAGTCCGGCCCTGATTCAGGGAGTGGATGCAGTTGCTAAAAAACCGCCAAATATTTCGGCGGTTTTTTATTGTTCATTTCAAATCATAATGAACATAAAAAAAGCCCGCCAGTATCAACCGGCAGGCTTTTTTATCATCGCCAAAAATCGGCGCAAAAGACTTTATTCAGTCGGTGGCACGTAACCTTGTGCTGCGTCGGCACCATCACCGAAGAAATGTTTTTCCATTTGCGTCGCGAGGTATTTACGCGCGCGTACGTCAGCCAGATTCAAACGGTTTTCATTGACCAGCATAGTTTGATGCTTGAGCCAGGCAGCCCATGCTTCTTTCGATACGCTTTCGTAAATGCGTTTACCGAGTTCGCCCGGATAAGGCGGGAAGTCGAGTGCTTCGGCTTCTTTGTCGAGTTTAATGCAGTGAACCATGCGTGTCATGTTGCTATTCCTTTTGCGTTGCCTGCTGCACAAATTATCGGTTCGTGCAGATTGGGTTTAATTAATGCCTTCGTTCAAGAATGAACGCCAGCGTATTGAGATCGGTATTAAGAAACTGCGCCATTATAGTTTTTTCGTGAAAACCAGGGATTTGCGCTGCCAGTTGTACATATGTTGGCGATCTTTTGGCAAATCGTCTACGCTCGCCGGCACGAAACCACGCTTGAGGAACCAGTGCGCGGTACGGGTCGTCAATACGAACAATTTTTTTAGCCCGGCAGCGCGTGCGCGATTTTCCATATGCTTCAACAGACGTTCGCCATCGCCCTGGGTTTGCACTTCAGGATTGACGATCAGGCACGCCATCTCAGCCATTTTTTCTGCAGGGAAAGGGTAGAGCGCAGCGCAACCAAAAATCACGCCGTCATGTTCGATGACCGAGAAGTAATTGATTTCGCGTTCGATCAATTCGCGACCGCGTTTGACCAAGGTGCCATCGGCTTCCAGCGGTTCGATCAATTTCAGAATGCCGCCTACGTCTTCAATCGTGGCGTCGCGCAGGCTTTCCAGGTTTTCAAACGAAACCATGGTGCCTACGCCATCATGTGTGAACAACTCCAGCAGCGCCGAGCCATCGGTTGAATACGGCACGATGTGCGCGCGCGGTACGCCGCCATTACAGGCTTGCACCGCATGTTGCAGATAAAAAGCCGAGTCGTCAGGAACGCAATCGTAATTCAACACCGCATCGACCTGGTGCGATGACAGTTCGTGGATTTCGACGCCGGCCTTGTCGGTGATCATCGGTGTTTCGGTGATGAAAATCAGTTTGTCGGCGCGCAGTGCCATCGCCGCCGATACTGCGACATCTTCCATCGTCAGATTGAATACTTCGCCGGTAGGCGAGAAACCGAGTGGCGACAGTAATACCAGACCGCCTGCGTTCAAGATCGGATGGATGGTTTCGTAAGCGACCTTACGGGTAACGCCTGTCAATTCCAGATCGACGCCATCAACGATGCCTATAGGACGTGCAGTGACGAAGTTGCCGGAAATAATACGGATAGCCGCATGTGCCATAGGCGTGTTCGGCAAGCCCTGGCTGAAAGCCGCTTCGATATCGAGGCGTAATTCGCCGGCCGCTTCTTTCGCACATTCCAGCGCGGCAGCATCAGTGATGCGCAAGCCATTGTGAAAACGCGCTTCTACATTTCGCAGCGCGAGCTGTTCTTCAACCTGCGGGCGCGAGCCGTAGACGATCACAACCTTGATGCCGAGCGCGTGCAGTAGCGATAAATCCTGAGCTAGTACTGGCAGGGCACCAGCCTTGACTAATTCACCTGGGAAGGCGACGACGAAGGTTTTGCCGCGGAAGGCGTGGATGTACGGCGCGACGGAACGCAGCCACTGTACGAATTGTTCTGGATTTTCCATGAGGCACATTATAACCATAGCAACGGCCATCGATTGCGCGATGCAAGACCGAAATACGACACTGCTCTGTATAATTCCGCTCTACATGTCCGCTCCAGAATCCACCCCAAAAAATCCTGCGCTTCCGCAGAATATGCAGAATCGTCCCGCTGCTGCTCGTAATCGTCCTGCGCGCGATGCGTCTTCTGCCGCGCAGCCCGAATCAAAGCTGCCGCTACGTAATCCGCTGCCGGTCATTACTTTTCCTGAAGAGCTGCCGGTTTCCGGCAGACGCGACGATATTGCGCAAGCGATTCAGGAGAATCAAGTCATCATCGTCAGTGGCGAAACCGGCTCCGGTAAAACCACGCAATTGCCGAAAATCTGCCTGGAACTCGGGCGCGGCCAAAAAGGCTTGATCGGCCATACGCAACCACGCCGCATCGCCGCTTCATCGACCGCCAAACGTATCGCGCAGGAAATCGGCTCGCCGCTTGGTGAGCACGTGGGCTTCAAGGTGCGCTTCAACGACACGTTGACCAAGGGCGCGTGGATCAAGCTGATGACGGACGGTATTTTGCTGGCAGAGACGCAAACCGATCCTTTGCTGCGGCAGTACGACACCATCATCATCGATGAAGCGCATGAGCGCAGCCTGAACATCGATTTCCTGCTCGGCTACCTGAAGCAGTTGCTGCCCCAGCGGCCTGATCTGAAGGTCATCATCACCTCCGCAACCATCGATGCCGATCGCTTCGCACGTCACTTCGGCAGCAATGGAAAACTCGCGCCTGTGATTGAAGTGTCAGGTCGTATGTATCCGGTCGAGGTGCGTTATCGCCCGGTTGAAGCTTTCGATAAAAATGCTGCAGCACCTAATCCAAACGCAACCTCCGATGCGGGGCAGGCTCGGCGCTCGGCGCTGGCGGCGAAGGAACGTGGTCAGCGCGACTTGATGGATGCGGTGGTCGATGCAGTCGATGAACTGGCGCGCATAGGTTCCGGCGATGTGCTGGTTTTTTTGCCGGGTGAACGCGAAATTCGTGATGCGGCTGAAGCGCTGCGCAAACATCATCCGCCGCATGTAGAAATCCTGCCGCTGTTCGCGCGTTTGTCGGTGCAGGAGCAGGAGCGGGTATTCAAAGTGTCTAACGCGCGTCGCATCGTACTCGCGACTAACGTTGCAGAAACTTCCTTGACTGTGCCGGGCATCCGCTACGTCGTCGATGCCGGCCTGGCACGCGTCAAGCGCTACAGCTATCGCAACAAGGTCGAGCAATTGCAGATCGAACCGATTGCGCAATCGGCTGCAAATCAGCGCGCCGGTCGTTGCGGTCGTGTTTCTGCAGGTGTTTGTATTCGACTGTACGACGAGCAAGATTATTTGCTGCGGCCGAAATTTACCGAGCCGGAAATCCTGCGCTCGTCATTGGCGTCCGTCATTTTGCGGATGAAGTCTTTGCATCTGGCCGATGTCGAAACCTTTCCGTTTATCGAACCGCCATTAGGTCGTGCGATTGCTGACGGTTATCAGTTGCTGCAAGAGCTGGGCGCAGTCGATGACGAAAATAACCTGACCAAACTCGGTCGCGAACTGGCGCGTCTGCCGCTGGACCCGCGCGTAGGTCGCATGATCCTCGCCGCGAAAGACAACGTCTGTCTGACTGAAGTGTTGATTATCGCTGCGGCTTTGTCAGTGCAAGATCCGCGCGATAGGCCGATGGAGGCGCAAACTGCAGCCGACAACGCACACAAGAAATTTGCCGATGAAAAATCCGAATTCCAGAGTTATCTGAAAATCTGGAAATGGTTTGAAGATGCGATCGCGCACAAGAAATCGAATCGTTTATTGCAAGAAGAATGCCGTACCAACTTCCTGTCGCAACTGCGTTTGCGTGAATGGCGTGACGTACATTCACAATTGCTAACGATCGTGCGCGAACAGGGCTGGCGTTTGAACGAAGCGCCTGCTACCTATGAACAATTGCATACGGCGTTGCTGACCGGTTTGCTCGGCAATATCGGCTTCAAGTCTGAAGAAGAACAACATTACATAGGCGCACGCGCCATCAAGTTCCATATCTGGCCGGGTTCGCAATTGATCAAGAAAGCCGAAGGTGGACTAAAAATTCGGTGGATCATGGCCGCCGAGCTGATCGATACCACGCGCCTGTATGCGCGCTGTATTGCACAGATCCAGCCGGAATGGCTGGAACGCGTCGCCGGTCACTTGCTGAAAAAATCCTATGGCGAACCGCGCTGGGAAAAACGTACCGCGCAAGTGTCAGCCTATGAGCGTGCGACTTTGTATGGTCTGGTGGTCTACAGCCAGCGCCGCATTCAATACGGTTTGATCAACCCATCCGATGCGCGTGAAATATTCATTCGCGATGCGCTGGTTGGTGCTGACTTCGATACGCGTGCGCCTTTCTTTGCGCACAACAACAAGCTGATACGCGAGATTGAAAACCTCGAGCACAAGTCGCGTCGCCTGGATGTATTGGTCGATGATGAATTGATCGCGGCGTTTTACGACAAGATCATTCCGGCCGATATTCATAACGGCATCACGTTTGAAAAGTGGCACAAGGACGCGACGGCCAAAGAACCAAAGCTGCTATATCTGAATCGTGACGATTTGATGCGACACGAAGCGGCTGGCGTGACGACCGAGTTGTTCCCGAAGATGATGAACGTCGCTGGCGTCGAGATGCTGCTGTCGTATCACTTCGAACCCGGCACGCCCCGCGATGGCGTCACGCTGACGGTGCCGCTGTATGCGCTGAATCAGGTTTCCGCCGATCGATGCGAATGGCTGGTGCCCGGCATGCTGAAGGAAAAAGTCCATCTGCTATTGAAGTCGCTGCCGCAAAAATTGCGTAGGCATTGCGTGCCGATTCCTGATTACGCAGCCGGTTTTTGCGAGCGTGCACAGACTGCGCATGCATTTGGCAAAGGCAGTCTGCTGGATGCGGTGATTGCCGACGTGCGTGAACAAACCGGCATCGCTACCAAAACAACAGACTACAAGCTGGAAACCCTGTCCTCGCATCAGTTCATGAACTTCAAGATCATTGATGAGCATGGTCGCCAGTTGGAGATGGGACGCAATCTTGGCACCTTGCGCTCGGAATTTGGCGGGCAGGCGAGGGAAAGTTTTCAACGTATTGCAGAGCAAACGGCGATGCCGCTGATAGGCAATCTGGTTGGTCAATCGACCAGCGCCGGTAAAGTTCTCTCACACACTGGTAAAGCGCAGACCCTAAATCAAGCTGCGGCAACACAATCGAACGTTGCGCCGCAAGTTGCAGGCAAGACTGCCAACGTAACTACGCATCAAAATTTGACGGGCTGGACCTTTGGCGAATTGCCCGAACTGCTGGAGATCCAGCAAGGCAAGCAAACCTTGATCGGCTTCCCGGCATTGGTGGATAAGGGAACGCATTGCGACCTGGAAGTCTTCGATGATCCGGCGGAAGCAGCGCGCGTTCATCGCATAGGCTTGCGTCGTCTGTTGGCTTTGCAGTTGAAAGAGCAACTCAAATATCTGGAAAAAAATATTCCAGGCTTGCAGCAAATGGGCATGCAATTCATGGCACTCGGTTCGCAGGAAGAATTGCGCGAACAGATTATTCACGCCGGATTGGAGCGCGCCTGCTTGCAAGAACCGTTGCCGAAGAACGCAGAAGAATTCAATGCGCGTAAGGATGAAGGCAAGTCGCGATTGGGTTTGCTGATCAATGAGATCGCACGCCTGACCGGATTAATCCTGACTGAATATCATGCCTTGCCGAAGAAGCTGCAAACCGTGAAAGCCCAAGCGCAAGCCGTCACAGATATTCAATCTCAATTGCAGGGTTTAGTCGGCAAGCGTTTCATCGCCGACAACGACTACATCAACCTCACACACTTTCCACGTTATCTAAAAGCGATCAACGTCCGCATCGATAAACTGCGCGCCGATCCTGTACGCGATACACGTTCGATGAGCGAATGGCAGCAAGTCGCCGTACCGTGGCAACGCGCATTGAAAGATAGACATGGCGATCCAAAGATGACGGAGTTCCGTTGGTTGCTGGAAGAGTTGCGCGTATCGTTGTACGCGCAGGAATTACGTACGCCTATGCCGGTGTCAGCGAAGCGTTTGCAAAAGGTGTGGGAGACGATGCAGCGCTGAAATGGCCTCCTGTTTCCAAATCGTCGAAGAAACATCTATTTCGCGTAAAATTGCGCGAACTACCGAATAACCTCCAATTTTTTACCGAAAACATGACAATTAAATCCGATAAATGGATACGCCGCATGGCGGCAGAAACCGGCATGATCGAGCCATTCGAACCGGGTCAGGTGCGTACAGCTAACGGACAGAAGATCGTCTCTTACGGCACCTCGTCGTATGGCTACGATATTCGTTGCGCCGACGAATTCAAGATTTTCACCAATATCAACAGCACCATCGTCGATCCGAAAAACTTCGATGAAAATTCATTCGTCGATGTCAAAAGCGATGTCTGCATCATTCCGCCAAACTCGTTCGCACTCGCACGCACGATCGAATACTTCCGCATTCCGCGCAATGTATTGACGATCTGCCTCGGTAAATCAACCTACGCGCGCTGCGGCATCATCGTCAACGTGACACCATTCGAACCAGAATGGGAAGGCTATGTGACGCTCGAGTTCTCGAATACGACACCGTTGCCAGCGAAGATTTACGCCGGTGAAGGTTGTGCTCAAGTGCTGTTTTTTGAAAGCGATGAAGTCTGCGAAGTGTCGTACAAGGACAGAGGCGGCAAGTATCAAGGCCAGCATGGAGTGACTTTGCCTAAGGCTTGATCATTCTCTTTGTTTAGGGTGAGCGGAGAGTGTCGAAAAAATACAGAATATGGCGAGATATAACAATACGGAACGTTTAGGTGTACTCGCCGTTGAGAGCATCGTGGTGAAATCTCTCAACTGGATTTTTCGTGAACAACCAATTTCCGATATGGGGATCGATGCGCATATCGAGTATGTGATTGATGGGACTCCAACCGGAAGGCTGGTGGCCGTACAGATAAAAACGGGGTCAAGTCACTTCACAGATAAGAAAGATACTCTCATCTATTATGGTAAGAACGTGCACTTAGAATATTGGTGCGGGCATTCCTTACCAGTTCTATTAATTGCCCATTTACCCTCTAGCGATGAGACATTTTGGACACTTATAGAAAAGTCTTCTATCACCCTGACGAAATCTGCGTGGAAGATAGAGATACATAAAAGTAATGTGTTTTGCGCCAAAGCTTCAGAACGCTTATCGGCTATATTTGAAACGCAAAATTCCAAACAAGATCCCTACAGCCTTAAAAAAATAAGCTGGACTACTTATCAAAAAATCGACATAAGTGGTTTTGTTCCACCCTCAGCCAGCCACATAAATATTCAATATAGGATGTGGAGCGAAAAGAATTCGATTCCTTTATTGATTAGATTTTCTTCTGAAGACGGTGGTGGTGTAATGCAGGAGCACTCCGGACCTTCTGGGGTTATCGATCTTATGTTAACGAATCAAAATTTTATTTATATTAGTACCTCACATCCCGAGGCTAATTTTCAACTATCAGTTCTTGGTTGGACCGACAATTTCTAATTCTCTCATCGAACTCCGATGTCGAAGACGTCAAGTAGTTTGGACTAATGCTATATCAGCCCAACATTCAAGCGCAGGTATGTCTAGTAAAAAGGGCGGAACCTTGCTGAGACTATGTTTTTTCCAATGGAGAAAACTCACTCATGCGCCCGCGTCCAGCGTCTTTTGCCTGATATAACTTTTCATCAGCACGACGCATTACCTCCTCCACAGATGTGTCACCGCTCAAAATTTCACTCAGACCACCACTGATCCTGATGCCGTTAGCAAAGCCGATTGCAGCGGTTGTCTTCTCAATACTTGCACTTAATCGCTCGATGATGCTGAGCGCCTGATTTTGGTCGGTATGCGGCATGACGATGACAAACTCATCCCCGCCAAATCGGGCCGCCATGTCGGGCGCGCGCAATTCTGTTATGCAGGATTGCGCGATTGCCTGTAGTGCTTGATCGCCCATCAGATGACCATACTGGTCGTTTATTTTTTTGAAATCGTTGATGTCGAAAATAAAAACAGCTGTGGGAATCTTGTAGCGGTTGAAAAGTTCGTACTGATCCTCCAGCATTGCTAGAAGTTTCCGGCGGTTGAATAAGTTTGTTAGCGGATCGCGCTCACTCAGTGAACGCAATTGCGTTTCGAGCTCATGACGTTCGGTGATATTGCTGGCGACCCAAAGGACGGCATCTTCTCCTAGTACCTGAAAGTTGAGTGCCTGCACCCGTCCTTCGAACCAGATGACGTTTGATGGTCCACCTTCCAGTCCTTTGACATCGCTGCCCGCAAGGCCGTATTCAACAATGTGGAGTTGTTTTGATGAGAGTGCCTTTTCGATTTCTTTCGCAAACCACATCGCTTTTTCAGCATGTAATACGTCGTGCAGCGATTTGCCTACCAAGCCGCTACCATCGTGGTAATAGCGTAAGTCACTGCCGCCGAAAATGGCCGCATAGCAGCCACTGCGAGTAAGGATAAAAGCGGGGTCTGGAAGTGCGGCGAGGATGTCCGCTATCTGCTCTTTTGAAAACATGGCAACTCAATTTTTTTAATTAATTTTGATTAGCTTACCCTAGCATCAGGAAAAAAGTCTCTTTTTGGCATGCAAGAAAAGCATGTATCCCTTCTACGGTGAGTCGGCTACATCTAGTCCTTGATGGTCAGGTCGATGGGTTAACGTTCTATTAGCCCAACATTCAAATGTAGGTATGCCTGGTTAAACCGCGGCGATTCACTTTTTCGCATTGATTGAATCGTATATACCCGGCTAATATTTTTCAATGAACTTAGCTAACGGCGCGTCATATTCATATATTTATGGCATGGAGCATTTAACAAATTTGTAGCAGAATAAGCATCACTTGATTCCCTGACAATCTCACAAACGGGTAGGTGCTTCATGAAGTTCAAGTTTCCTCTGCATATACACCTGTCCACGCTCTTCCTTTCGATGACGCTCGTTATCAGCGGCGTGATTGCCGGTGTCGGCTATCAAATGTCTTATGACATGCTGGAGGCTTCGGCGCAGGATCTGACTCAGCGTGCCAGCCGTGAAATTGCCGGCGAGATCAAGGGCATTATCGGACCCGCTAATACCACCGTTGAACTTCTCAGTTATCACCGCCTGATGTCTGCGGAATCGCTGCAGGAGCGCCTTTCCAGTTTCGCGGTCCTCCAGCCTGCTTTGAGTAATGAATCAGGTATGACCTCGCTTTTTATCGGCTACGAATCCGGCGATTACTTTTTTGTATATCGCCTTGCAAGCGATGAGGAGCGGGTTAAATATAATGCGCCAGCAGGCAGTCGTTACCAGTTGCGCAGCATTGAGCGCAACAACAACGGCACTGCGGAAGCAAAGTACATCTACCTGGATGCAAACATGCAGGTATTGGCTGAGGAAGCACATCCGGAATATGCTGCGGAATTCGATCCTCGTCAGCGTGGCTGGTATCAGAATGCGCAGGTGGCAGCAGGCACGATCACGACCAAGCCCTATCTTTTTTTCTCGGTCGGCAAAGTCGGTCTGACAGTCGCCAAACGCGCCCAGAATGGCCAGGCGGTGATTGCTGCCGACATTCCATTGTCGGCTTTGGGCGCAGCCTTGCAGCGGCAGAAGGTGACGCCATCCAGTCAGTTGGTATTGGTGACCCGCGATGGCTATGTTGCAGCGTATGAGGATCTGGCGAGGCTGATTGCAGCACCGGCAACCTCCGGTGACAGGATGGCGACTGAGCTCAAGAATCTGGATGATTTCGGCATCCCTGCATTGGCAGGGCTGGCGAGTTCAATCACGAAAGACATGACGCCGCAAGGGATGTCAAAAACGGTTGCAATCGATGGAGAAGACTGGCGTGTTTCCGTGTTGCCGATAGCACTCGAGGGTTCCGAGCCCTTGTACCTGATGACGGCGATTCCGAATAACGAGTTGTTTGCGACTGCGCTGAAAATCCGTTCCACATCGATCCTGATTACCCTGCTGGTTATCCTGATTGCAGTGCCGATGATCTGGTTTGTGGCGCGCGCCATTTCGAAATCGATGCGAATACTAGCCAATGAAGCCGAGGTAATCCGTCATTTCGAGTTCGATCAGCCTATCGCTTTGCGTTCGAATATTGCAGAAGTGAATTCGCTGGCAGAAACCATGGATGTGATGAAGAGCACGATACGCAAGTTCATGAACATGACGCATGCGGTCGCTGCAGAGAACGACTTTGAGAAACTGCTGCCCATGTTGTTGCGCGAAACCATACTTGCCGGCGAGGCACAGTCTGGCGCACTGTATCTGATCGACCGCGACCAGCTGGTTCCGTTTACTGCGGTGGCAAAAAATGGCGAGGAAGTCAGGCGTGGTTTGCATACCTTGAATATGAATACGCTGCCGACCGCGTTGCGAGCCGCGATAGAGCAGCAGCAGGCGCAGGATGCGCTGATGACGGCCGAGGAAGTTGAGGCGGCAGGTTTGAGTGCGCTGTGCGAGAAGACGGAGGCATCATGGATGCTCGCTGTGCCGCTTTTCAATCGGCAAGCGGAGCTGCAAGGACTCATGCTGTTGAAGCGCAAGACGCGCATTAGTAGCGCGCAGTTGGCTTTCGTCGGAGCCTTGTCGGATTCCGCCAGCAGTTCGATGGAAACGCGTGGCTTGATCCGTGATCAAAAGGCATTGTTTGAAGCGTTTATACAGCTAATTGCAGGGGCGATTGACGCCAAGAGCGCTTATACCGGCGGACATTGTGCACGCGTGCCGGAATTGACCAAAATGCTGGCGCGTGCAGCCTGCGGTCAAACCAGCGGACCTTACGCCGACTTCGATCTGAGCAAGGATGAATGGGAGGCGGTGCACGTTGCTGCGTGGCTGCATGATTGCGGCAAGGTCACCACACCTGAGTACGTAGTCGATAAAGCTACCAAGCTGGAAACGATTTACGACCGTATCCATGAAGTCCGGATGCGCTTTGAAGTCATCAAGCGTGATGCGGAAATCGACTGCCTGCAGGCGATTGCCGCAGGTGAGAGCAAGCCCGTCGCACAGGCAAGGCTGGCTGAAGAATTACGCAAGCTGGATGAAGAATTTGTCTTTATTGCGACGTGTAATGAAGGCGGTGAATTCATGGCACCGGAAAAGGTGGAGCGGCTGCAGCAGATTGCCGCAAGAACCTGGTTGCGTACGCTGGATGACACGATCGGCATTTCGCATGAAGAAAAACAGCGTAAAGCCGGTACGGCGAGTGCACGATTGCCGGTAACAGAACCGTTATTGGCCGACAAGCCTGAGCATTTGTTTGCACGTCGCCCACAAGACAAGATCGCGCCTGACAATAAATGGGGATTCCGCGTCAAGGTGCCTGAGCTTCTTTACAATCGCGGCGAGGTGTACAACCTGTCTGTCAGTCGCGGTACTTTATCGGCAGAAGAACGCTACAAGATCAACGAACACATGACACAGACCATCGTCATGCTGTCGCAATTGCCATTCCCGCGACACCTGCGCCAAGTGCCCGAGATCGCGGGCGGCCATCATGAAAAAATGGATGGCAGCGGCTATCCGAAGATGCTGACGCGGGAAGAAATGAGTCCGGTCGCACGCATGATGGCCATCGCCGATATTTTCGAGGCGCTGACTGCGGCAGACCGGCCATACAAGAAAGGCAAAACCCTGTCCGAAGCGCTGAAGATCATGTCTTTCATGAGTAATGATCAGCACATCGATGCAGAGCTTTTTACGCTATTCCTGGAGTCGGGCGTCTATCTGGAATACGCGCATTGCTATATGGCGATAGAGCAGATAGATGAAGTGGACATCAATGACTATCTGGGTAATCCTGCCGCCAAAGCGGTGGCTTGAAGGATGCATGGTAGCGCCTCCGTCCTTAGACATTTCCCCGGCTGCGTACCCGGTAAGCGGGAACAGGAGGGGGCTGACTGTGCATCTTGATCATCTTCTGCTTCCATCAAATACCAAGGCGGCTTCCGCCAACATGCGGCTACCTATGCTGATACTTGATGATGGCACCGAAGACAGCGAATGACCTGATGAGCGTGCAGTTGCAGTCCTGATTTTGTTTCAAGGAACGATGGGCGCTGTCGCCTACTCTCATGCTTGTCAGCAGAACATATATTTCTTCGTGTTCGACTATTCCCATCTATCAATTCTGCCGAGCTATTTTGTTCCGCAGCAACATCTGGAGCGCCCATGAAAATCCTTCTTGTTCTTACTTCACACGACCGCCTAGGCGACACTGGCAGGAAAACCGGCTTCTGGCTGGAGGAATTCACCGCGCCTTACTATGTACTCAAAGATGGTGGCGCAGAAGTTGTGCTTGCCTCACCTAAAGGCGGTCAGCCACCGCTTGATCCCAAGAGCGACGGGCCGGATTCGCAGACGGAGAGTACGGAACGTTTTGCCAATGATGTCGCCGCCAGGAAGCAGCTGGCCAGCACGAAGAACTTGTCAGACATGAGCGCCGAGGATTTCGACGGGGTCTTCTATCCAGGCGGTCACGGCCCGATGTGGGATATGCCGGACAATCCTGTATCTATCGCCTTGCTTGAGGCTTTTGTGCGTGCAGGCAAGCCGGTCGCGGCGGTATGTCATGCGCCAGCGGCATTGGTGAATGTACGCGATGCAAACGGTGATTACCTAGTCAAGGGGCGCAAGGTAACCGGCTTCTCGAATGTCGAGGAAGATGCCGTCGAGCTGAGCAAGGTGGTGCCTTTCATGCTGGAGGACAAGCTCAAGGAGCGTGGCGGCATTTACAGCAAGGGTGAGACGTGGGCTGCGTATGCATTGGCGGACGGTCAATTGATCACCGGCCAGAATCCGGCATCGTCGCAATTGGTTGCCGAAAAGTTACTGCAGCAAATTCGTAAAACGTGAAGCAGCCAGTGGCAAGCATCGCATTTTTTGCTGGCTGCCAAGAGATTCCTGCGGTTTCCCTTTTCCAGGAAAATTGCAAATCCTTGCACACTCAAGGCGCAAGCAAGTTCAGCGTCCGCTGTTCAATTTATTCTTCAACGCCTTGAGTACGTCTTTTTTCGCATCCATTCCTGCTATCGAAGTCAGCAAGTGTACTGACTTCTTCTTTACGCTGAATGCATCTACCGTCACGAATGCACCGCTCCCGGTGTAGCGCGTGATGACGATAATCTCCGCTTGGCCATCGCGCGTCAGGTCTGCGAATTTGATTTCTGCGAGCGCGCCGTTGCGTGGCCGGACCAGACCTGTGATGAATTGATCATAAGGGTAGGTAGGATCATTCTTCGCATAGAGCTGCAAGCTGTAGCTGCCTGCGCTGCGCGGCTCCAGTATTCCTTCTTCTGCGACGACAATAATGCCTTGCGGCATGGTGGCGCTGAGAGTTCTATCTTTGTCGACGGCGAAGACATTTCCTGTGAGGCCAGCGCTGACAAGGCTAATCAGGAGGAGAGCGATTTTATTCAAAGGTGATCTTCTTTGTATTTAGTTAGATGCCGCTGTTTGAAGATGAAGTTGCGATTGCTTCAGTGATCAAAGTTCATCCAACCGTTGCCGGCTATCGTTTGCTTTTAGGCGTAAGGCTACCAACACTTCTTCATCCATTTTTTCAAGTTGGCGGTACACCATGCCTAGACGATGGTTGTCACTGAGACTGGCTTTATTGCGTGCAAAGAAATCCCAGTACAGCGCATTAAAAGGGCAAGCCTTGTCACCTTCACGCAGTTTTTTATCGTAGTGGCAGCCCTTGCAGTAATCGCTCATGCGGTTGATGTAAGCGGCGCTTGAAACGTATGGCTTGGTCGCCATTGCTCCGCCATCGGCAAACTGGCTCATGCCCAGCGTATTTGGTAATTCAACCCATTCGAAGGCGTCGATATAAACACCCAGATACCAACGATGCACCGCAACTGGATCGAGACCAGCGAGTAATGAAAAATTACCGATAATCATCAGCCGCTGGATATGATGCGCGTGTGCATGTTCCAGTGAATCGCCAATCGCGTGCGCCAAGCAACGCATCCTGGTATTGCCGTCCCAGAACCAGGACGGCAGTGGGGTATCGTGACCGAACGCGTTTTGCTGGTCATAGCCCGGCATATTTGCCCAATACACGCCACGCACATATTCGCGCCAGCCAAGGATTTGTCGAATGAAGCCTTCGACGGCGGCCAGCGGAGCATGTCCCTCACGATAAGCGGCTTCGGCACGCTCCACGACTTCGCGCGGATTGAGCATCTTGGTATTGAGTGCAAACGACAGCAGGCTGTGAAACAAGCGCCTGGCCTTGGTACTCATTGCATCCTGAAAATCGCCGAAACGCGGTAGTGCTTCGCTTATGAAATCGTCCAACTGTTCCAAAGCTTCAGAGCGATTCAGTGACCAGCCGATATGCTCGGCTGAAGGTTTACCAAAGCTGCCAACGCTGGCTGCGACTATGGTTTCCCATAACGCTGAATGATCGTGAAAGGTGCGCGCATCAGCCGGTTCACGCGGCAAACCATTCCACGCTTTACGATTGTCTTCATCGAAGTTCCACTTCGCACCAACCGGCGCGCGCGGGCCATTCATCAGCACGCCATGCTTGACGCGCATTTGACGGTAAAAATGTTCCATCAACCATTGTTTGCGGTTTTTGAAAATCTCTGTAGCTTCGTTACGCGAAGTATAAAAATGCTCGCTGTCGACCATACGCGCAGGCATCTTCAACCCGGCAATGTAAGTCGCCAGTTGCTGATCGAGTCGCCATTCATCCGGCGCTTGATATTCGAACGCGCGGGCATCGTGCTTGGCGAATAAGTGATCGAGATTTTTAGTTAAGGAAGGAAGATTGTCAGGATCGTCGATCGCCAGATAATCTACGCGATGCCCGGCAATACGGAGCTGCTTGGCAAAGTCGCGCATCGCAGCAAAAATCGCAATTATTTTCTGTGCGTGATGCAGCACATAATCTGTTTCCTGTCGCACTTCCATGAACAGGTAAACAACGTCATCACGCTTATCGGCAAACCAACTATGTTGCGGATTGAGTTGATCGCCGAGGATTAGTCTGCAAACAGTTTGCATCGAATGCCCGGCGATTTTTCAGGAGAGTTTATTGACGTACGCAGTCGACGAAGTAACCGCGCTTGCCATCGACTTCACGCGTCACCAGACCGTGGACATCAGTTTCGAAGCCAGGGAATTTCTCGTTGAAGTCGCGTGCGAAGCGCAGGTAATCGACGATGGTTTTGTTGAAGCGTTCACCCGGGATCAGCAAAGGAATACCCGGTGGATAAGGCGTCAACAGGATCGACGTTACGCGGCCTTCCAGTTCGTCGATAGGTACGCGGTCGATTTCGCGATGGGCCATTTTGGCGAACGCATCTGACGGTTTCATTGCTGGTTGCATGTCCGACAGATACATTTCTGTCGTCAAACGTGCGACGTCGTAGGCTTTATAAAAATCATGAATCGACTGGCACAGATCACGCAGGCCGACGCGTTCATAACGCGGATTCGCCGCAGCGAATTCCGGCAGGATGCGCCACATAGGCTGGTTCTTGTCGTAGTCGTCCTTGAACTGTTGCAACGCGGTCAGCAGTGTGTTCCAGCGACCTTTGGTGATGCCGATCGTGAACATGATGAAGAACGAGTAAAGCCCGCATTTTTCAATGATGACGCCGTGTTCCGCCAGATACTTGGTGACAATCGAAGCCGGAATGCCGGATTCGCCGAACTTGCCATCGAGTGACAAACCAGGATTGACGATGGTTGCCTTGATAGGGTCCAGCATGTTGAAGCCCGGAGCCAGATCGCCGAAGCCGTGCCATGTGTCTTCAGCACGTATCATCCAGTCGTCCTGCGTGCCTATGCCTTCTTCGCTGAAGGTGTCTGGTCCCCAAACTTTAAACCACCAGTCTGCTTGACCCCATTCGGCTTCGATTTTGCGCATTGCGCGGCGGAAGTCGAGTGCTTCAAAAATACTTTCTTCTACAAGTGCGGTGCCGCCTGGTGCTTCCATCATCGCTGCCGCAACGTCGCACGACGCGATGATCGAGTATTGTGGCGAAGTCGATGTGTGCATCAGATACGCTTCATTGAAGGCATCCTGATCGAGTTTTACTTTCTCTGATTCGCGTACCAGAATTTGCGAAGCCTGCGACAGACCGGCCAGCAATTTGTGCGTCGATTGCGTCGAGAAAATCATCGACTCTTTGGCGCGCGGTCGGTCCTTGCCGATCGCGTGCATGTTCTTGTAAAAGTCGTGGAAGGTCGCGTGCGGCAACCATGCTTCATCGAAATGCAGCGTGTCGATTTCGCCGTCCAGCATGTCTTTCAATGTTTCGACGTTATAGATCACGCCATCGTAAGTCGATTGCGTGATGGTCAGGATGCGCGGCTTCTTGTTGGCGGCTTCGCGTGCAAACGGATTGGCTTCAATCTTCTTGCGAATGTTTTCCATCGTGAATTCCGATAATGGAATCGGACCGATGATGCCTAGGTGATTACGCGTTGGCATCAAGAATACTGGGATCGCACCGCACATGATGATCGAGTGCAGAATCGATTTGTGGCAGTTGCGATCGACGACGACGATGTCGCCAGGCGCAACCGTCGAGTGCCAGACCATTTTGTTACTGGTGCTTGTTCCATTCGTGACGAAGTAGCAATGATCGGCATTAAAGATGCGCGCAGCATTACGTTCTGAGGCTGCGACCGGACCGGTGTGGTCCAGCAATTGGCCTAGTTCTTCTACCGCGTTGCAGACGTCTGCGCGCAACATGTTTTCACCGAAGAATTGGTGAAACATTTGGCCAATAGGCGACTTCAGGAAAGCGACACCACCCGAGTGGCCAGGGCAGTGCCATGAGTATGAACCGTCCTGCGCGTAATGTACCAGCGCGCGGAAGAACGGTGGCGACAAGCCATCCATATACGATTTCGCTTCGCGAATGATGTGGCGCGCAACGAACTCAGGCGTGTCTTCAAACATGTGAATGAAGCCGTGCAGTTCGCGCAGGATGTCATTCGGGATGTGGCGCGAGGTGCGCGTTTCGCCGTACAGATAAATCGGGATGTCGGCATTCTTGTGGCGAATTTCTTCTACGAATGCGCGTAGCGATTTCAGTGCGTAATCGGTTTCTTCAAATGAACCCGCGCCAAACTCTTCATCGTCGATAGACAGGATGAAAGCGGATGCGCGCGATTGCTGCTGCGCGAATTGCGACAGGTCGCCATAACTGGTGACGCCCAGCACTTCCATGCCTTCTTTTTCCATCGCATCGGCGAGTGCGCGTATGCCTAGGCCCGAAGTGTTCTCGGAACGGAAATCTTCATCAATGATGACGATGGGAAAACGAAATTTCATGCAGTCTCCAGCGGGACAAGTAGTGCGGCGCACAGGTTCTAGATGTGCGCCAGATAAGGAAAGCGAATTTTCGCAGATATATACAGGGTTTGGGGAGAAAAAAGCCGCAGATCAGCTGATCGACGGCCTCTTGTTACCCTAGTGATACATCGCTTTAATCCAGATTAAAACCCTGAGTAAATCTGATGGTGATTCAAGCGTGAAGCGTTAGTGTCGCGCGTGAGCGTGACGGCTGTATGACACGGCTGGGTCAGCTTCGGTTCAGCGGACGCGGTCGTAGGTAATGTAGGCGTAATCGAAGCCATTCGTCTCGGAATGATGCTCTTCACGCGCCGTTTCTTGCCATTGCTTGAGGTCTATCGCCGGGAAGAATGCATCGCAGTCGAAACTTTTGCCGATTTTTGTCACGATCAGGCGATCAGTTGCTGCCAGCGTGTCCGCATAAATCTGCGCCCCGCCTATGATGAATGCCTGCTGATCACCGATCAGCTCTTTCGCTGCCGCGATCGAGCTTACTGCTTCGACGCCGGCATGCTGCCATTCTGGATTGCGGGTGATGACGATATTGCGGCGATTCGGCAAAGGCCGGCCTATGGAATCGAAGGTCTTGCGGCCCATGATAATCGGATGGCCGGATGTGGTGCGCTTGAAGTGCGCCAGATCCTCCGGCAAATGCCAGGGCAGGGTGTTGTTGATGCCGATGCCGTTATTGGTATCGGTGGCAACGACGATGGTCAGGTGTGCGGACATGGAGTTTGATCTAAATTAAACCGCCATCGGTGCGCTGATAGGCGCGTGATGTTCGTAGTTTTCGAGACTGAAATCGCTGGGTTCAAGTTTCTCCAGCCATTCTGGTTCGTATTTGCCGGTGACGGCGTAATCGGGAATGCGATCCGACAACACCAGTTTCGGTGCTGGGTACGGTTCGCGCGTCATTTGTTCGTTCAGCATATCCAGATGGTTTTCATAGATATGCGCGTCGCCGATGAAGTAGGTAAACCACTTAGGTTTGTAACCGGTCAGGCGTCCGACTACATGCAGCAGCGCGGCTGCTTCTGCCAGATTGAACGGCGTACCGAGACCAAGATCATTGCTGCGGATATACAGGCACAGCGAAATTTCTTTCGTGGTCTGATTCGGCAGGAATTGATACAGCAGATGGCAGGCTGGCAGAGCGATGGCATCGAGGTCGGCACAGTTCCAGCCGTGGAACAGGATGCGGCGGCTGCCTGGATTATTGATGATGGTATCGAGGCAATCGCGCAACTGGTCGATGGCCTTGTACATCAACACTTTATCGGTGCCTTCGTCGCTAACTGCCGAGATCAGGCGAAAGCCGCGCTTTTGCGCATCCTTGATTTGGTCCTTGTTATCGGCGTCCAGCAATTTGTAGGCTGGCCATTGGCGCCATTGCACGCCATATACAGGACCAAGATCGTCTTCGCCGAGTCGATATGGATTGGCCAGCCATTCAGCATTTTCGTTCGCATTCTGATCCCAGACCTTGCAACCCAGCGCGCGGAATTCGGCTGCGCTGCGGGTCGCCCGCAAAAAGCCGATCAACTCGCCGATGACTGATTTGAAGGCCAGGCGCTTGGTGGTGATGGCCGGGAAACCGTCTTTTTGCAGATCGAAACGCAACATCGCACCGGGAATACTGATGGTGCGAATGCCGGTACGATTTTCCTGCCAGGTTCCGGAGTCAAGTACGGTCCGCACCAGGTCAAGATATTGTTTCATGCATAGTCCGTTTGCTATAGGAGGGGAGCGCGGAATGCAGACAGCTAGATTCCGCAGGAAAGCGCTATTTTAACTTAAGGAGCGGGCAGGCAAAGGCGCAGCAGAAAGTCGACGCTCAGTGCTGACTGAACTGTAGTGCAGCGAGGCTGGCGTACAGACCGCCAGCCGCAACCAGCGACGCGTGGGTGCCGGTTTCCACGATGTGACCGTGTTCCATCACGATGATGCGATCGGCACGTTGCACTGTCGCCAGTCTATGGGCAATAACCAGCGTGGTACGACCGACCATCGCGGCTTCCAGCGCGCTTTGCACCAGGCGTTCTGATTCTGCATCCAGCGCGCTGGTAGCTTCGTCGAGCAAGAGCAAAGGCGGATTTTTCAACAAGGCGCGGGCGATGGCAATACGTTGGCGTTGACCGCCGGACAGGCGTACGCCACGCTCACCTAGGAAGGATTGATAGCCTTCTGGCAGACGCTCTATGAATTCATGTGCGGCAGCCAGTTTGGCGACGGCAATCACTTCTTCATCTGTAGCCTCGGGACGGCCGTAGCGTATGTTCTCCATCGCATTGGCGGAAAAGATCACAGTGTCTTGCGGCACGATGCCTATCGTATTGCGCAAGTCATGCAAATCGAGTTGACGAATATCGACGCCATCGAGTTCGATCACGCCTTCTTGCGGATCGTAAAAGCGCAATAGCAACTGGAACAGCGAAGTCTTACCAGCACCCGATGGGCCGACGACGGCTACCGTCTCGCCTGCTCTGATGGCTACCGACATATTGGACAAGGCCGGTGTCAAGGGGCGAGAAGGGTAATGGAAAGTCACCAGATCCAGTGCCAGTGCCGCGCCATTGGCGCGACGCGGTGGCAATGCGATTGGTGTCGCTGGTGAGGAGATAGGCGATTGCACAGCCAATAATTCCAGCAAGCGTTCAGTCGCACCTGCTGCGCGTTGGGCGTCACCCAATACTTCTGACAGCGCACCGATAGCGCCAGCGACAATCGCGGAATACAAAATGAACTGGCCCAGTTCGCCACCGCTCATCGTACCGTTAATGACTGCATGCGCACCCAGCCACAAGACGAAAACGATAGCGCCGAAAATCAGCAGAATGGCAATCATCGTCAACATTGAACGTGCGCGTATGCGGCGCATCGCAGTCTTGAATGCTTCTTCCACGGTTTTGCCGAAACGGGTGGATTCAATCTTTTCGTGCGTGAATGCCTGCACGGTTGGCATTGCATTCAGGATTTCTCCAGCCAGCGCAGATGAATCAGCAACGCGATCTTGTGAATCACGCGACAGCGTGCGCACGCGGCGGCCGAACCATACGATAGGTACAACGGTGGCGATCAGCATCACAAGGATGATGGACGACAGTTTGATACTGGTGACAAACAGCATGACCAGACCGCCTATGAATAACAGCGCATTGCGTAGTGCCATCGATATGCTGGTACCGATCAGGGTTTGAATCAGCGTCGTATCGGTAGTGATACGCGACAGGACTTCGCCGCTTTGTGTCGTTTCGAAAAATTGCGGGCTTTGTGTGACGACATGGGAATAGACCGCGCTGCGTACATCGGCGGTCACGCGTTCACCCAGCCACGACACCATGTAGAAACGTGCTGCAGTGGCGACTGCCAGTATGCAGGCTACGCCGAACAATGCGAGGAA
>LNEU01000022.1 GCA_001464355.1 Burkholderiales bacterium Ga0077544 | reverse complement strand
ATTCCAGCGCGCGTGTCCGATTAAACCTCCAATCTCATCTCCATCACATCCATCCCTTCTCTAATACAAACATCCGATCCGCTACACTTATATCTCCATCACCACCATTAATACCTTCAAGCCGCAGTAATGCAATCACAATTGTTCAGGATGCTGGCAGCTTTAACTCATCATCCTCATCCACACATCTATATTGTTAAGTTGAGGGCAATGAAATCCAGGCAAAAACTGCTTTTGCGCTAACAGCTGTGTTCGATTTATTGGTAAAATAATCGGCTTCGCTGATGTAGCTCAGTTGGTAGAGCAACTGATTCGTAATCAGTAGGTCGGGTGTTCGATTCGCCTCATCAGCACCAGTAATATCAAAGGGTTAGCGTAACTGCTAGCCCTTTTCCATTTCTGATTGTGCCAAATTTGTGTCATTAAACATTAAGTCCACAACCTGAGCGCGCTTCGCAAACTGTTCCGGTGCAAGGTGAGCATATCTTTTCACCATACCGTTATCGCGGTAACCCTTTTTGTTTTGTTGATAGTCCTTACTGCAAAACTGCTGCGCCTGCTACCAGTGCAAAAAAAATAAAATCATGCTGATTGTGTCGCCCTATCCGATTAGGGCGCAATCTTCACGAGCTAGCCATGTGAAAAATCGCATACGTTCATTTTGGTAGGAGTTGTTTTCTCATGTGCGAATAATCGCTGCGTGATTCTATTTGTATCAGGACAATCCTGTTAAACCGAGTATGCGCGGTAGCAAGGGGGCAATGGCATTGAAACAGCGCCAAATATACCTTTCGACAGATTGATCAATTCAGCGTGCAATTCGCCTCACAAAAAACTCAAGCATTGATAAGCTTGCAGGGCTGTAGTTTTGCCAAGATTTCAGTAAATATTATTTAACGCTATCTTAATAAAAAATATTGACAGAGGGTATCGCGTGCACTAACTTGAAAAGAAGTAGTTCCCTTAAAGGGGAGTAGCCTTACTGCAAAAGCCGTCATTACGGGAAATCCCCCGGCCTGCAGGCAACTTTAATGTTGTGGCGAGACCTTTACCGATTGCAGGTAAAGGTTTTTTTTCGCTCAGAAGTTTGTTGGCCTCGACAAAGCGAGCGATGACGGTGCTGGAGGAGAAAATGGATATATTCTCAGCTGAATTTGTTTCCGCACTGCTGGCGATCATCGTTATCGATCTGGTGCTCGCTGGCGATAATGCGATCGTCATAGCACTAGTTGCACGCAAATTACCACATCACTTGCAACGCATCACGATACTTGGTGGCACGATAGGAGCTGTCGTCATACGCATAGGCATGACGCTAGCTATCGTATGGTTGCTGAATGTGCCGGGTCTGTTGCTTGTTGGTGGAGTATTGCTTGTGTGGATAGCCTACAAGTTGCTGAGCCCTGTGCATGAAAAAAAGAACGAGCCGGGTATTTCAGGTGGGCGCATCGGATTGTGGGCTGCCATTCGCACCATCGTGGTAGCAGATGCCGTGATGGGAATGGACAATATGCTAGGGGTGGCTGGTGCGGCACAAGGTGAATTCATGCTGGTGATAATAGGTTTATTGATTAGTGTGCCGATTATGATTGTGGGTAGCACATTGATTTTGAAATGGGTAGAACGGTACCCAGTTATTATCTATATAGGCGCAGCAATCCTTGCGTGGACTGCTGCCAAGATGATTGTACAAGAGCCTATTTTGAATGGATTTTTTATTCAGAATTCGATCGCAAGTTGGTTGCTTTACGGCTTGATAATAGGCGGGGTCGTGCTAAGTGGAGTACTCAGGGATGTGCCTATAAAGCCTATACGCGAGGAGGGAAAGCCAAGACATCCATGAAGAACGTTTACAAAAACTACTAACGTTTATACATTGCGAGGAGATCATCATGCTAAACATTCTCATACCTGTCGACGGCTCACGGAATGCATTGCGGGCAGTGGAATACGTTATTCAATATCGTGCTTTGCATGACGAGTTGATCAACGTGAACCTGACCAATGTTCAACCCCGTTTGTCGAAATATCTGACGCGCTTTGTGCCATCGCACAACGTGCGTTTATTCCAGCAAGAGCGTGCGAAAGAAGCACTGAAAGATGCGATTGATCTGCTGTCCAAGGCCGGCGTAGACCATGTGGTTCATATGGACAGAGGTGATGCCGCACAAGCTATTGTCGCCTGCGCTCAAAAGACGCAGTCACAAAAAATCGTCATGGGCACAACGCGCAAGAATGCACTGTCGAGATTTTTCGAAGGTTCGGTCGTTGCCAAGGTGATGGCATTAACGGATTTGCCGGTGGAGGTGGTTGCCAAGGAAAATGCAAGCAAGCTGCAACGCTTTGGCATTCCAATAGGTGTCGGTCTGACGTTCTTGTGGCTGGCTGTTGAGTGAGTAAATAGACTGTGAACGCATCCTGATAGTTGACGCATTCGGTTAGCTAATTCGATGCAGAACAGGAGATAGAAAATCGCAGTCTTGTAAAAGGGCCGACATGTATGTCGGCCCTTTTTAATTGGCGGATTGATGCGCGTTGAACGTTATGAAATCTATCCTTCCCACGCTTGGGAGCGTTGCACTGCTTTGTGCCAAGTATTCATTCTATGTTCACGTTCGTCTTGTCGCATACGTGGCACAAAGCATTTATCCATCTGCCATTGTGCAGAAATCTCTTCCGTGGAGGACCAGAATGATACCGCCAGGCCTGCAAGATACGCCGCACCCAAGGCAGTGGTTTCAGTAACGATGGGCCTGATCACCGGTACATTCAAAATATCGGCCTGGAATTGCATCAACAAATCGTTACGCGCCGCGCCGCCATCTACGCGCAACTCGTGCAAAGTAATTCCCGCGTCCTTTTGCATTGCCTGTAGCAGGTCTGCCGACTGATAAGCAATACTCTCAAGTGCTGCGCGCGCAATGTGCGCCTTGCTGCTACCGCGTGTCATGCCGATAATCATGCCGCGTGCATACGCATCCCAGTACGGTGCCCCCAGGCCGCTGAACGCAGGCACAAAAACGACGCCGCCATTGTCCGGAACACTGGAGGCGAGAGCTTCTACTTCATTTGAGCTACTGATGATCCCCAAGCCGTCGCGTAACCACTGGATAATGGCGCCGGCCATGAACACACTGCCTTCGAGCATGTAATCGGTATGCAACTCCTTGCCGTTGTCCAGCGTCCAGCCTACAGTTGTCAGCAGATTGTTATTGGAGCTGATCGCCTGTGTGCCAGTATTGAGTAGCATGAAGCAGCCAGTACCATATGTATTCTTTGCCATTCCTGCCTGATGGCAAGCCTGTCCAAAAGTGGCGGCTTGCTGATCGCCGGCAATGCCCGCAATCGGAATGGGTGCGCCGAATAATGCGTCATAGGTATGTGCAACGACGCCGCTGCTAGCGACCACTTCCGGCAATAAGCTGCGCGGAATATCCAGCAAACTGAGCAGCTCATCATCCCATTGCTTGCTGTGGATATTAAAGAGTAAGGTGCGTGATGCATTGCTGGTATCGGTGACATGCTTGCCACTCAACTTGAAAATCAGCCAGCTATCGACAGTACCGAATGCCAGCTCGCCGCGCTCTGCTTTCGCGCGAGCGCCCGGCACATTCTTCAATAACCAATTCAGTTTGGTCCCTGAAAAATACGCATCAAGTACCAAGCCTGTCTTATGTTGAAACAAAGCCGCTTTGCCTTCAGTGCGCAATTGGTCGCACAGCGCAGCCGTACGCCTGTCTTGCCAGACGATTGCATTGGCAAGAGGTTCACCTGTTTTGCGATCCCATAACACCGTAGTCTCGCGTTGATTGGTGATGCCGATCGCGGCGATGTCAGCAGCATTGAGATCGTGCTCTTTTAATACCTGTCTTGCGACAGCTAGCTGGCTATGCCAGATGTCATTGGCATTGTGTTCGACCCAACCCGGCTCGGGAAATATCTGCGCGTACTCTTGCTGCGCAGTGCCGTGAATCTGACCTGCGTGATTGAATAAAATCGCGCGGGAGCTGGTCGTACCCTGATCAATGGCGAGTATGAATTTGCACATTATTTGAGTGGATATCTCACGGACGATAGACGTGTTCGGCTAGTCCCGGCACGTCGACGCGCATGCTCAAGACACAACCCGACAGCGGATGCTGTTGCAGTTCGACAGCAGACCGATTCTTGCTGACTGTGGTGATGTACAAGGTGCGCATATCGTCACCGCCGAACGCCATCATGGTCGGGCAACGCACCGGCAATGCAATTTCCTCCAGCAACTCGCCGTTTGGCGCCAGACGTACGAGTCGGCCGCCTTCATACATCGCAGACCAATACGCGCCTTCGCTATCGACCGCAGCGCCATCGGGCCGACCGCCGTAATTATGGGCTTTGTCGGTTGAGAATTGCTTTAACAATCGGCTGTCGCCTAGCGTGCCTGTAGCAACATCGAATTCATAAGCGTGGATGCGATGTGAAGTGGTATCAGCGTGGTACAAGGTTTTGTTGTCCGGGCTGAAAGCAACGCCGTTCGACACGGTTGCACGTTTTCCGCTATCGCGGATCGCGCCATGCTCTATGCAAAACAAGGCGGCATGCGGATGATCGCGTGGTTCGTAAATACTGCCTACCCACAAGCGCCCGCCAGCATCGCAACGGCCGTCATTGAAACGCGTGCTTGCTTGATCATAAGGCGCATCGACCAGTTTGCTGAGTTGGCCGCTGCCGGTATCCAGCAATGCCAGACCAGAGCGCAATGCAACGATCAGGCCGCCTGCAGCATTGATTGCAATACAACCGGGCTCGGATGGCATGGGCCAATTGCAATGCGCGCCGCTGGCCGGATCGTAGCGATGTACCGCGCAGCCATCGATATCTATCCAGTACAACACCGCTTCCTGCACATGCCAGATTGGGCATTCACCTAACTGCATGCGAGTGTTCAGGATGGCGCGTATCTTTTCCGTCGACATGGCTGTTGCTTTTTGTGGGGAGAATGCGCCATTATGCAGTGAAAATCTGAGCAATAAGGAGTTTGAAGCATGACGCAGTTTGATTTAAATCAGTCGCCAACGGAGCCGAAAACGGAGCTTGCAACCGAGCCGACCACGAAACCAGTAGTTGCCTTTCTTGGCATAGGCTTGATGGGCAAGCCTATGGCTAGCCGTTTGCTGCAGGCGGGCTATACCGTCATCGCATGGAATCGCACGCGCAGCAAGGCAGATGAGCTCGTGTCACTGGGGGCAAAAGTAGAAGAACACGTTGCCGATGCAGTATCCACTGCAGGCATCGTCATCACGATGCTGGAAGCTGGCCCTATCGTTGCGCAAGTGATTGCCGCAGCATTGCCGGGTTTGCGTCCCGGCGCATTGCTGATCGATATGAGTTCGACGCGCCAGTCAGAAGCACAAGATGCACATGCAACGCTGACCAAACATGGCGCACGTTTTATCGATGCGCCAGTGTCCGGTGGCGTAGTCGGCGCGCAAGCCGGTTCGTTGGCCATCATGGCCGGCGGCAACCCTGAAGATTTTGCGGAAGCTGAAGCGGTATTGACCGTGATGGGGCGTCCTACTCTGGTCGGCCCTGCCGGCTGCGGCCAGATCGCCAAGCTGTGCAATCAATTGATCGTCGGCGGCACCTTGAATATTGTGGCCGAGGCCTTGTTGTTGGCGCAGGCTGGCGGCGCTGATCCAACGGCAGTGAGGGCAGCAATCCGTGGCGGTTTTGCGGAAAGCCGTATTCTGGAAGTCCATGGTCAGCGTATGCTGGAACGTAACTTCATGCCCGGTGGTCAGGTCAAGAGCCAGTTCAAGGATCTGGAAAATGTGTTGATCGCCGCTGCCAATGCCGGATTGCGTTTGCCGGTGACAGAGCTGGTAACGGAAAATTATCAACGTGTATTGCAGCAGTCTCCGCAGGCAGATCAGTCTGCGGTCCTGTTGGCATTAGAGCAAAATAATCCTGGTCAGCGCCTAGGGGAAATCAAGGATCAATTGCCAGACTAAACTTGAAGCCAGATTTGCAATAAATTTTGAAATCTGGAACATCCAGTTGAAACGCACAGATTGTCTGTGCGTTTTCTACATAAATTTCCTATCTGATTTTTCATTGCAATTGCCGTGCATGTTACTTATCTGGGCGCATCAGATGCGCTGGCAATTTGTGGGGATACGCATGCCAGCGCGCTCCATGCGCAAGAAATTGCGCGCAGACAATAATATACAATTCAAAGCGCGAAACTCGGGAGCAAGCAGAGCACTCGATAAAACGCTGCAATAGAAGCGAGATCATCGGATGCTGGACGCAACAATGATTACAAAAAAAATGAAGCTGCTGTTACAGTCAAAAATTCTCGGAGCTGTTCTTCTCGTTGCAATGCTATTCAGTGTTGCCGCTTGTACGCACGCGCCCATATCTGCGGCGCGTGCACCAGACGACGAAAGTGTCATCGAAGACGATGACGAAATCGTTGCTTTCTCGGAAAATAAAACCGATGTCCTTTCGCCCGAATGGGAGACCATGCTCATCAATCGCAACAAGAGGCGCACCGAATACGCAGTTGTTTCCGATCAGGGCAAAAAGGTTTTGCATGCGCGCGCGTCTGCTTCTGCATCCGGGCTGATGCAAAAATTGAGCATAGACCCACTGCTGGATTCGCGTCTGACCTGGGAGTGGCGCATCAGTCGTCTGGTTGAATCGGCCGATAATCATGATCGCGCAAGCGAAGATGCTCCGGCCCGCATTATTCTCGGATTCGATGGCAACAAGGATGAGTTGCCGTTTGTTGATCAAATCATGTTTGAAACGGCGCGCGCACTTACCGGCCGCGAAATTCCGTATGCCACGCTGATGTACATACGGGCCAGGAAGACGCCGGTAGACACAGTCATTTCCAATTCCCGCACTGGCCGCGTCAAGATGATTGTTGTCGCCACGGGCAAAGATGGTGTGGGTGAATGGCGTGCATTTTCACGCGATATCGCCGCTGATTACGAACGTGCGTTCGGCGAGCAGCCTGGCCGTCTGATCGCCGTAGGTGTGTTGACCGATACGGATAACACAGGTGAAACCGTAGAAGCCTGGTATCGCGATATTCAACTGACGCCAAATGAATTGCGGACAGATCTGCAGGCATTGGACGAGACGCAATAAGCCGTCTTCGCCAGATCCAAATTGTGCGCCGCTAAAATAGCGGCATGCATGCGCAATGGCTGAGTTCGCAAAAGCTGATGTGCCTGCGTCTTGCAATGCTCTGTTTGCGTATCTGTAACATGAAGTCCGCAGTGACTACGCACAGACATCTGTATAAGCACGATATTGACGTTTGCAGCATGGAGAAACTGGATCTATATTGTTTCTTGCGGGCCATGTCTGACGATTTCCAGCAAAGCTGGTTTGCCGATGAAACCGCTGCCGAGCTCGGTACCCGAGCGCGGAAATGTAAAACAAGGCCGGCAACGAGAACTTATTTTTGTTGCAGAAAGGCTTCCGCCAGGCGCACCCAGTAAGTTGCGCCTATAGGCAGCAAATCATCATTGAAGTCATAGCTGGGATTGTGCAGATTGCACGGCCCGAGTCCATGTCCGGCCGAGCGATGATCGCCCTCGCCATTGCCTATGAAAACATAGCAGCCGGGCTTGCCTTGCAGCATATAAGCAAAGTCTTCGGCCCCCATTGTTGGTTCGACGTGCGCGTTGACCTTCTCTTCACCCACTATCGATTGCAATACCTCTACCGCAAACGCCGTTTCTTTGGCGTGATTGATCAAGGGCGGATAGTTGCGGTGAAAGCGGAAATCGACTTTGGCATCAAATGCTAATGCGGTGTGTTCAGCAATTGCACGCATGCGGGTTTCGATCAAATCAAGTACTTTCAGATCGAAGGTGCGCACGGTGCCTATCAGTGACGCATTGTCGGGAATGACATTAGTCGCGCTACCAGCATGGATTTGCGTAATCGATAATACGGCTGCATCGATAGGACTATTGTTGCGTGTGATGATGGTTTGCCAGCTTTGTGCAATCTGTACCGCGACCATGATGGGGTCTACGCTTTTGTGCGGTTGTGCCGCGTGCGATCCCTTGCCGCTGACGATCACTTCAAATTCGTTACTGGATGCCATCATGGGGCCGACCGTCACGCCAAATTCACCAACGGGAATGCCGGGCCAGTTATGCATGCCGAACACCGCCTGCATCGGACATTGTGCAAACAGGCCATCATCCATCATGCGTTTGGCACCACCGCCACCTTCTTCGGCTGGTTGGAAAATTACATATACGGTGCCGTCGAAATTTTTATTTTGAGATAAATAATGTGCGGCACCCAGCAACATCGCGGTGTGGCCGTCATGTCCGCACGCATGCATTTTGCCGTCATTGCGCGACGCATGCGCGAAGGTGTTGATTTCTTGCATGGGTAGCGCATCCATGTCGGCACGCAAGCCAATCGCACGGTCACTGTTGCCGTTCTTGATGATGCCAACCACGCCGGTCACGCCCAGGCCGCGTAAAATCGGGATGCCCCATTCAGTCAGTTTTTTTGCGACTAAATCAGCGGTTTCCCGTTCTTCAAAACACAGTTCCGGATTGGCATGAATCTCGCGACGTATGCGTTGCAGTTCGTGGTGAAATTCGATGATAGGGTCGATCAACTTCATACTGTCTCCACATTGTTGCCGTATACCGATTGTCTGGATTTGCGCAATTGCGCGCGTAGTTGTCTATCTTACGCCAACTCAAATAGTTGATGTTATTGTCCGGGTTCATGCAACATGAATGGACAGATAGTCTGCGCGTGAGTGCGCGCACAGTGGCCTGCTGCTGCGTGGGTTGACCGTACACGAGCAAGCTCATTTTAAAGAGATGGATGGATCGCTGATGCGATTCGCAGCACTAACCAGTTTGCCGACGTCGGCCGTGCGGGCGACGCTGGCTATGATGTGTAGGTCGTCGTTGTGCCGACTGACTCAACACGGGGCTGGTTCAACGATCCTGTTCGGCCCACCTTTGTCCGCTATCCTGGCGGCGAACTGGCGTGATTGATTTTTCATGAGCGGGTGCCAGGGTTTATCGCGCAGTGATGGCATTGAGAGCTACCTATAAAGCAGATCGCCATAAGCAACTGGCGACTTGGGCCGCCGTCATGCCTGTGGTAGGTAATGACAATACGAACGAGCATAGGCCGCAGTTTGCATTCATTGCGCAGCCGTGACATGATTGTTTCAACGAGTAATATAAAAATGCATGGCCTGTTTTGCGTTAACAGTGTCATGCACATACCAACTCGCATGACAACTCAAACAACAGAGACAGAGGTTGAAATGGACAAGTTTTGGTTGCAGTCATATCCAGAAGGCGTGCCCGCCGAGATTGATTTTACTCAATACGATTCACTGGTGCAGTTGCTGGAAGAATCGTTTCGAAAATACGCTGATCGTCATGCCTATGTCTGCATGGACAAGCGCATTACTTATGGCGAAGTCGATGCCTTGTCACAAAAGCTGGGCGCGTGGCTGCAAAGTACCGGCATGCAAAAAGGCGCGCGTGTCGCGTTGATGATGCCGAACGTTCTGCAATATCCGATTGCGATTGCGGCAGTGTTGCGCGCTGGCTATGTGGTGGTCAACGTCAACCCTTTGTACAAACCGCGCGAGCTACAGCATCAACTGGAAGATTCCGGTGCAGAGGCCATCATCATCCTGGAGAATTTCGCGACCACGCTGGAAAAAGTCATCGGTAGTGCGCAGGTCAAGCATGTAGTGGTTGCGACGATGGGTGATATGTTGGGTAGCGTGAAAGGCGCTATCGTCAATTTTGTCGTGCGACACGTCAAGAAGATGGTCCCGGCGTTTTCGCTGCCGCAGGCAGTGGCCTTTAGTGAGGTGCTGGCTCAGGCGTCCGGCATGAGCTTGCAAAAGCCGGTGCTAGGCGCATATGACATCGCCTTCTTGCAATACACGGGCGGTACGACGGGTACGGCGAAAGGCGCAGTGCTAACGCATCGCAATATTGTCGCGAATGTATTGCAGAACGAAGCCTGGATCTGGCCTGTGTTGAGTAAAGAGCCACCAGGAAAATCCTTCAACTTTGTATGCGCGCTACCGCTTTATCACATCTTCGCGTTGACGGCCTGCTGCATGCTGGGTACGCGACTCGGTGTGATGAATATCCTGATTCCGAATCCGCGCGATATTCCAGGATTGGTCAAAGAGTTGATGAAGTACAAGATCAATCTGCTGCCGGCGGTGAATACGCTATACAACGGCTTGCTGAATAATCCTGATTTTGCCAAGGTCGATTTCTCTGAACTGAAGCTCTGCAACGGCGGCGGCATGGCAGTGCAAAAGGTAGTCAATGACCGCTGGCGTGCAATTACCGGTGTTTCCATTATCGAGGGATACGGTTTGTCGGAAACCTCACCGGTCGCTGCCTCCAATCCTGCTGCCGCGACCGAGTTTTCCGGCACCATCGGTTTGCCGGTCTCTTCTACCGAAATAAAAATTATCGATGGTGGCGATAGTGAGGTTGCGCTTGGTGTCGCCGGAGAGATCGCCATCCGTGGGCCGCAGGTGATGGCCGGCTACTGGAATAATCCGGTGGAAACGGCGCAATCGATGACGGCAGATGGTTTTTTTAAAACCGGCGACATCGGCATCATGGATGAGCGCGGCTATACCAAAATTGTTGATCGCAAAAAAGACATGATTCTGGTCTCCGGCTTTAATGTCTACCCGAGTGAAATCGAAAGCGTAGTCGCTGCGCATCCCGGTGTGCTGGAGTGTGCGTGCATAGGTGTGCCGGATGAACATACGGGTGAGGCTGTGAAGCTGTTCGTTGTACGCAAGGATCCGAACTTGACGGAAGAAGATTTGCTGACGTACTGCAAGGAAGAATTTACCGGTTACAAGAGGCCGCGATCCGTCGAGTTTCGTACTGAATTGCCGAAATCGAATGTCGGAAAAATCTTGCGCCGCGAACTGCGTGACGAGTTGAAGTTGAGTTGATCAGCCTGCACTGTATGTGCTTGCGGTATTTTCATACGACGATGGCAGGACGCTTTCCGTTATCCGCAATCTTGTTGTGTGATTGCGGATGAATCGTAGGTTGCCGCTTACTTGGTAGTTGCGACTGCCGGTGGCAATGGCCTTGGTTTGCGGTCATCGCTGGTCGCAACATAGGTCAGGGTCGCTTCGGTGACTTTGACGATTTCGACTTCCAGGCGATTGCGCTCAGCGTAGCATTCCACATTCACGGTGATCGATGTGGTGCCGACTTTGACGATGTCGGCGTAGATGGATAGCAGGTCGCCGACGAATACCGGATGCTTGAATAGAAACGAATTCACTGCAATGGTGACGACTCGGCCATTTGCGCGTCTCGTCGCGCAGACAGCGCCGGCCAGATCGACCTGGGCCATGATCCAGCCGCCGAATACGTCGCCATGCATATTGGCGTCATGCGGCATAGGCACCACGCGCATTTGTGGAATTTTTCCTGCAGGCAGGTTGGTGTGGTGTTCGCTGGCCATGTTGTCTCCCGTTGTGATGATTCTGGGCGCTGATGCTTACTCTGTGCTTACGCAAGTTTCTGGCAAGGTAATCGATGGTGGCGCTGCATTGAGCTATATCGCTACGTTAAGCGGTGAGTAGAGCTTGCCGCTACAATCCTGACTCTGAAGCATAAACCATCTAATAAAGTCTCACGTCATGCGCCGTTCTTCGCCTTCTTCCGAGCCAGCTCCACCGTCCAGCAATCGTAACGATTGGGCAACGCTTAAGACATTGGTGCCGTATTTGTGGACGTATAAATGGCGCGTGGCATTGGCGCTGTCGTTCTTGATTGCTGCAAAATTTGCCAACGTTGGCGTGCCCCTGGTATTGAAGCGTTTGATCGATAGTCTGACTATCAATCCCGCCAGTCCGCAGGCTTTGCTGGTGTTGCCAATTGGTGTGCTGGTCGCTTATGGCTTGTTGCGCTTATCGACTACCTTGTTCACAGAACTGCGCGAATACACTTTTGCCAAAGTTACGCAACGTGCGGTCCGCACAATTGCATTGCAAGTGTTCCGCCATTTGCATTCCTTGTCTTTGCGCTTCCATTTGAATCGCCAGACCGGCGGCATGACGCGCGATATAGAGCGCGGTACGCGCGGTATTTCGTCGCTGGTGTCGTACACCTTGTTCAGTATATTGCCGACGCTGGTGGAAATTGTTTTGGTGTTGGGTTATCTGATTCTGAATTACGACATGTGGTTTTCCATCATCACTGGCGTGGCGTTGCTCAGCTATATCGCTTTCACTGTAATCGTGACGGAATGGCGCACCCATTTCCGTCGCACGATGAATGATCTGGATTCCAAGGCGAATACCAAGGCCATCGATTCGCTGATCAATTACGAGACGGTTAAATATTTCGGCAACGAAGACTACGAAGCCAAACGTTACGACGAAGGCTTGAAGCATTACGAAACCGCCGCCGTCAAATCGCAGACATCTTTGTCCGTATTAAACACCGGTCAGTCCAGCATTATTGCAGTCGCGGTTACCTTGATTTTGTGGCGTGCGACAGCAGGCGTTATCGATGGCTCGATGACGCTCGGTGATCTGGTACTGGTGAACGCATTCATGATTCAGTTATACATCCCGCTGAATTTTCTCGGTGTGATTTATCGCGAAATCAAGCAGAGTCTGGCTGATATGGAGCGCCTGTTTGCGCTGCTGGATCAACACAAGGAAATCGCCGACAAGCCGGATACGAAAGCACTGCTCGTGCAAGGTGCAGAAGTACGCTTCTCGCATGTTGAATTCAGTTATGAAGCGAAGCGGCAGATTTTATTCGATGTCGATTTCACGATTGCAGCCGGTACCACAACGGCTGTGGTGGGGCATAGCGGCTCCGGCAAATCGACCTTGTCGCGTTTGCTGTTCCGCTTCTACGATGTAAATTCGGGTGCGATTCTGATCGATGGTCAGGATGTACGCGACGTGACACAAGCATCCTTGCGGCAGACGATAGGCATCGTGCCGCAAGATACGGTGTTGTTCAACGATACGATCGAATACAACATCGCATATGGCAAGCCTGGCGCAAGCAAGGACGACATTATTGCGGCGGCCAAGTCGGCATATATCCACGACTTTATTGAATCGCTGCCAGACGGATATGCAACGATGGTTGGCGAACGCGGCTTGAAATTATCCGGCGGTGAAAAGCAGAGAGTGGCAATTGCCCGCACCTTGTTGAAGCATCCTGCGATTCTGATTTTTGATGAAGCGACTTCGGCCCTTGATTCAAAAGCGGAGCAGGCGATACAGGCGCAGTTGAAAGAGATCGCGAAGGATAGAACGACGCTGGTTATCGCACATCGTTTGTCGACTATTGTGGATGCAGCGCAGATACTGGTGCTGGATCACGGTCGTATCGTTGAGCGTGGCACGCACGCACAATTGCTGATTGCCAATGGTGCGTACGCGCAGATGTGGGAACGCCAGCAGGCCAGGCCGGAGGAGGGTTCGGCGGCGTCGGGCAGCAATGCGGTGTCGGATAATTTTCCTGTGCGAGATTTGACCAGCGACCTGCTACCCAATGCCTGATGTATCAGGCATTGGCCGACGCATGGACTGCAGTCGCTAGCATTTGAAAATTTTGCCTATGTGGTGGCGGAACTCTGGCGAAAAAAGGGTACTCTATTGCGAATGAAGGCGCGCCGAGTCAAGTATGGCATTCTGTTGCGGACAGAACTGGATGCGCCTGCCAATACCTCACGCCTTATCCCTACAGGAGACTTCATGAAATCGACACTAATGCTGGCCGCACTGATCGGCACCACGATGATGGGCGCTGCAAGTACGGTACAAGCGCAGGAACTCACGGGCACGCTGAAGAAGATCAAGGAAACCAATTCCATCACCATCGGTTACCGCGAATCGTCGATTCCATTTTCCTTCCTCAATGACAAGCAGCAGCCGGTTGGTTACGCAATTGACTTGTGCATGAAGATTGTCGAAGCCGTCAAGGCGGACCTCAAGCTGCCCGCGCTGAAGCTCATGCTGCAACCGGTTACTTCCAGTAATCGCATTCCTCTGCTTAACAACGGCACCATTGATCTGGAATGCGGCTCGACCACCAACTCCACGGTGCGTCAGCAGCAGGTCGCATTCGGCCCCACGTATTTTGTGATCAATGTGACGGCGGCCGTCAAGAAGACATCCAATATCAATACGATTGCACAACTGAATGGCAAGACTGTATCGACCACGTCCGGTACCACCTCGGTGCCACTGTTGAAGGCTTACGAAAAGGCCGGCAATGTCGAGGTCAAGGAAATCTACGGCAAGGATCACGCCGAAGCTTTCCTGCTGATGGCAGATGACCGCGCAGCTGCCTTTGTGATGGACGATATTTTGCTGGCAGGCCAGATTGCCAACGCCAAGAAGCCGGGCGATTACAAGATATTGCCGGAGTCGCTGCGTCAGGAACCCTACAGCATGATGTTGCGCAAAGACGATCCGCAGTTCAAGGCGCTGGTGGATAAATCTGTCGGTGCGGTGATGCGGTCCGGCGAAATCAACCAAATCTATGCGAAGTGGTTCACCACGGCGATTCCACCCAAAGGGCTGAATCTGAATTTCCCTATGACGCAACCAATCAAGGATGCGTTCAAGAATCCGAACGACAAAGGCATCTAGCATCCGGGGTTTGAGCATCGAAGGCTAAGCATCGGTTAGGTATCAACTAAGCATCGTTGCATCAGGGGAGACAAGCGCATGAACCCAGGCATATTTCTGGAACAGGTTCCTGATGGCGATGGCACATGGGCTGCGGTGCTGCTGTCAGGATTGGGTTGGACCCTGGCAGTAGCCTTCTTTGCATGGATATTCGCTTTTGTGCTGGGATCACTGGTAGGTGTGGCACGCACAACCGAAAAGCGCTGGCTGGTACGCCTGGGCGGCGCCTACGTCGAATTGTTCCGCAACATCCCGCTGCTGGTGCAATTCTTCGTCTGGTACTTTGTGGTGCCTGGCCTGATTCCTGCGGTCAAAGCCTGGGTGATTACGCTGGATCCGACCATGCACCAGTTTGTCACCGCCGTGGTTTGCCTGGGATTTTTTACTTCTTCACGTATCGCCGAGCAGGTTCGTTCCGGCATTCAGGCTTTGCCACGCGGCCAGCGCAATGCCGGCTATGCATTGGGTCTGACCAGCATGCAGACCTATCGCTTCGTGCTGTTGCCGATGGCGTATCGCATCATCATTCCACCGCTGACATCCGAACTGATGAACCTGATCAAGAATACTGCCGTCGCATATTCGATCGGTCTGGTCGAGTTGTTCTTCCGCACGCGTGAAATGGGCGAGATGACCTTCCGCTACTTCGAGGCTTTCGGTGCTGCCACGCTGATGTATGTGGTCATCGCGATGACAGCGAACCGCGTGATGGTTTATATAGAACGCCGCGTCGCTGTGCCGGGTTTCATCGCGGGGGGCAAACATGGGTGAACTGGACTTTGATGTCATTGTCCGTACCTGGCCCTATTTGCTAACCGGCCTGCAGTACACCTTGCAGCTGACAGTAGTGGCGGCGCTTGGCGGCGTATTTTTTGGCACACTGCTGGCACTGGCGCGGCTGTCTTCCTTCAAAACACTGGCGCTGCTGGCCGCAGCCTATGTGAACCTGATGCGTTCGATTCCGCTGCTGCTGGTGATCTTCTGGTTTTACTTTTTGGTGCCCGTCGTACTGCAAGCCATTACCGGCTCGGAGCGGCCGGTGCAACTAGGCGCAGATCGTTCCGCCTACATTACCTTCATCATGTTCGAGGCGGCATATTTTTGCGAGATCATGCGCGCCGGCATACAGAGTGTTGCTAAGGGACAGGTCAATGCGGCCTATGCATTGGGTTTGACCTATGCACAATCCATGCGCCTGATTGTTCTGCCGCAGGCATTGCGGAACATGCTGCCTATTTTGCTGACCCAAACGATCGTGCTGTTTCAGGATGTTTCCTTGGTGTCGCTGCTTAATGTCACCGATTTTGTTGGCGCTTCGGTAAAAATTGCGCAGCGTGACAGTCGCGTCGTGGAGATGTATCTGTTCGTCGCTATCGTTTACTTTTTACTCAGCTTTGCACTCTCGACCGTGGCGAAGCAAATACAAAAGCGCTACGCCATCATTCGCTAAAGGAAAAAATACCATGATAGAAATGGAAAATGTAAGCAAGTGGTATGGTGATTTTCAGGTGCTGACTGATTGTTCTACACAGGTTGCCAAAGGAGATGTCGTGGTTGTGTGCGGACCATCTGGATCGGGTAAATCAACCTTGATCAAGACGGTGAATGGGCTGGAACCGTTTCAAAAAGGCCGAATAATGGTAGATGGCATCGCGGTTGGTGACCCCGCAACCAATATGTCCAAACTGCGCTCGCGCATCGGGATGGTGTTCCAGAACTTTGAGTTGTTTCCGCATTTGTCTATATGCGAGAACCTGACGCTGGGGCAAATCAAGGTGCTGGGACGCGACAAGGATGAAGCGATAGAACGCGGTTTGAAATATCTTGATCGCGTTGGTTTGATCGCGCAAAAGGATAAATTTCCAGGTCAGTTATCTGGGGGGCAGCAACAACGTGTAGCGATTGCGCGTGCCTTGTCGATGGATCCGATTGCGATGTTGTTCGACGAGCCGACCTCGGCACTCGATCCGGAAATGATCAATGAAGTGCTGGACGTCATGGTTGGTTTGGCGCAGGACGGCATGACGATGATGGTCGTCACGCATGAAATGGGCTTCGCGAAAAAAGTAGCGAATCGCGTAATCTTCATGGATCAAGGTTTGATTGTTGAAGATTGCACCAAAGATGAGTTCTTTGGTACGCCGCGCTCAGATCGCGCCCGCGATTTTTTGGCGAAGATTATCCACTGAGTTAACTTCTTGCTTGGCTACCGAGTCATTGCTGGATAGAGCAATCAGTCATTGATCCATCACTGCGCAGTAAATGTACATTGAATGCGTATTCAATAGATTAATACGGTTGGTCACATCAATATTGTCTCGGTAACAGACTCGGAGGCTCTCTTTTGAAAGCGAGCGGGTAAAATAGCGGCAATCCAAAGAAAGAATCGCTATGACCACGACACTCGCTCAGCCTTCCAGCATTACCATCACACGTCCCGACGATTGGCATCTGCATTTGCGTGACGGTGCCACCATCGCCTCAGTCTTGCCGGATACGGCGCGCCAGTTTGCACGCGCGATCGTGATGCCCAATCTCAAGCCGCCAGTGACCACGACCGAGCAAGCGATTGCGTATCGGGATCGGATTCTTGCTGCGTTGCCGGCTGGTATGCAATTCGAGCCACTGATGGTTTTGTACCTGACTGACAATACGCCGCCGGAAGAAATCCAGCGCGCCAAGGATAGTGGTGTCGTGCATGCAGTCAAACTTTATCCGGCTGGTGCGACGACCAATTCGGACGCGGGTGTCAGCGATTTGTCCAAATGTTACAAGACCCTGGAAATGATGCAAAAGCTTGGCATGCCGTTTCTGGTGCATGGCGAAGTGACCGATCCCGCAATCGACATCTTCGACCGTGAAGCCGTCTTCATAGACCGCGTGATGCAACCTCTGCGCCGCGACATGCCGGAGTTGAAGGTTGTGTTCGAACACATCACGACCAAAGACGCGGCGCAGTACGTCGCGGAAGCAGATGGTCACGTAGGTGCAACGATTACCGCCCATCATTTACTGTACAACCGCAACGAAATTTTCAAGGGCGGCATCCGTCCGCACTACTATTGTCTGCCGGTCTTGAAGCGCGAAACACATCGCCAGGCTCTGGTTGCGGCTGCCATTTCGGGCAGCAACAAATTCTTCCTCGGTACCGACTCTGCACCGCACCCCAAGGGATTGAAGGAGCATGCCTGCGGCTGTGCTGGCTGCTACACGGCGCTGCATGCGATGGAGCTCTATACGCAGGCTTTCGATCAGGCCAGTGCATTGGATAAACTTGAGCAGTTTGCCAGCTTCAATGGCCCGGATTTCTATCAACTGCCGCGCAATACCGGCACGATAACGCTCAAACGCGAAGAGTGGCAATTGCCCGCCGAGCTGCCATTAGGGAATACAACCCTGGTGCCGCTGAATGGCGGCGAGACGATAGGCTGGAAGTTCGTCTGAGCCAGCCAGCGGCAGACGTGAGCTTTCTCGCCTTCTGCCAACATATCGGATCAAGTAGGCCATGAAGACCGAATTCCTGGAGCGGATAGACTGGTCCCGCCCCTGGCTTGCGCATGTACGGCATATCGGACAACAAATCGCCGCTGCCGCCGATTGGCAGCAGGAGTTGTGGATCTGCGCAATCATCGTAACCTCCCCATTCAATTTGTCCCACAGGCCGCTCTGCCGCCGGATACAGCTTACGAAACCTTCATCAGCAATACCGGCGGCGTCCCTACGCGCGACAATCTGCACGATTTTTTCAATGCCCTCGTCTGGCTGACCTTCCCACGCATCAAAGTCCAATTGAATGCATTGCAAGCCCTGGAGATGGCGCGTGTGGCGGCACAAAGCGCAATTGCGCCACGCGGCAAGCTGCGCGATGCGGCCACCATCTTTGATGAAAATGCGGTGTTGCTGGTGACTTTGAATCAGACGTTGGTCAGCGCTTTGCGTGCGCATGAGTGGGAGCAGGCTTTTGTCACGCGTCGACAGGAGTTTGTGCAGGATTGTGGCGTCTTGTTATTCGGTCATGCGTTGATGGAGAAGTTGGTCGCGCCTTACAAGGCGATTACCGGACATTCGTGGATAGTTCCGCTGGAGCATGATCTCGCGACTATGGTTTTTGAAGAACGGTACGATGTGATCGATGCAGTCGTTGCGCAACAGTTGGCGCAGGGTTTGAGTACTGCTGATTTTTCACCGGTGCCGGTATTGGGTGTGCCAGGCTGGTGGAAAGGACAGGATGATGAATTTTATAAAGATGTATTGGTTTTTCGGCCAATACGTAGACGATAAAAGCTAGGGTGCTGTCGCAGCATGGCAGGACACTAATTGTTGTTATCCTTGTCGCAATATTAGCGCGATGCGGCATGTGATTCAAAAAGAGGAAGGCCGCGCTGGATTTTGGTTTGCATGTCTTCTATGAAAGCCTGTGGCCCGTATCCCAGTGTCTCGCCGGCTTTTTCATAGAAAAATGGACGTCCCGTTTGACGGCTGAAGTTCATCATCCATTCCAACTCTCCGGCATCAAGGTCGCGCCCGCCAAATGCCAGTCGGTATGCGGGCTGGCCGCGCCAGGTAGTTTTCACGATGATTGCGCCCAGCTGAGTGGGTTTGAAAGAATCTGGGAATGGGCTGTCAGCAGCTACCCAGCCGCACTCGAACTGACGGCAGGGTGAATCCGGTCTCGTTTCATAAATACTGCAGCCACCGTCGCGCACGAAATGGCAGCGCACTCCAGGCTTCATTTCATGGCCGTAAATTGTCGACGACAACCAGCCGTCACAACATGCAGTGCAATCGCCGCATTCTCTCGGAGTATTGCCAGCGCGTTGCGGGTGGATTGGCGCTATCTGTATCACTTGGCCGCAGCATTTCTTGTGTTTTTTGCCGCTACCGCAAGGGCATGGATCATTTCTGCTGAGTTTCACTTCGTGAACTACCTTTCATCGCAAGACGTCATTATGCTGCGAGAAGTTTTTTTTTGCTGCCTTGCGTGGGCCGATGGGGCGATAAATTAGCTGCTGACTTTAGGAAATAAAAAAGGCACCCGAGGGTGCCTTTTTCTATTGCAGTTCAAACCAAGCGAGCTAGGCTCGCCAGATATTAGAACTTGTGACGAACGCCAACTGCGAATGCCGATGCACTTTCGCCGACTGGAGCACCTGCGACCAAGCCGATACGTGAACCATTGTCGTTCGATGTGTGCGAGTAGCCAGTGTACAGGTTAGTACGCTTCGACAGATCGTATGTGTACATGATTGCTGCTTTTTGAGCATCTGCATTGTTTGTCGTACGGTTGTCATTGACTGAGTACGAAGCCATCAGATTACCTGCCGCGCCCAATGGGAGGCTAACACCAACCAAATAGTTGCGATATTTTGTTTCAGCAGCTGGGCCAAATGTTTCCAGTTTGGTATCAGCATATGCGCCGTGCAGTTTGAACATGCCGAAGTTGTAGCTTGCGCCCAAGAAAGTCAGTTTATTTTCTGCTGTTTGAACAACGCCAGTTGAACGATCTTGATTATGGTAGCCGAATTGGACATTCAATGGACCGTTTGCATAACCTGCGCCGAAGCCGTAGTTGCTGCCTGCGCCGGTATCGCCAGCTGTTTCACCAAAGCCGTATGCTGCTTGAGCTTTGAAGCCGCCGAACGAATTTGTCGAGTATTTAACCGAGTTCGAGATACGGCCAAAGTCACCTGCAAGCGCGCCATTGAAGAACATTGTGCTGATTGGAGCGATCGTGCCGCCATCACCGAATGGATCAATTGCGTCGTACGCATCTTTGATTGCCGAGACTTGACGGCCCAGATTCACTGCGCCGAAGTTGCCTGACAGACCAACGGTGGAGAGGCGATTGAAACCACCTGTGCTTGCAGCTACGCCATTATTTGGGCCAGCACCTGCTACTGCTGGGGTTGAGAATGTCGAACCTGTATCTGCTGCGATTGTGGCTTCCAACACGAAGTTGGCTTTCAAGCCATTGCCCAGATCTTCAGTGCCTTTGAAACCGATACGGCTAGCCGATTGGTTGCCGGAGGTGATGCCAGTTGTGCGGCCAGCTGTTGCGCCAGTGTCAATGCTGGTGACACCCATGTCAACGATACCGTAGACGGTAACCGACGATTGTGCCGATGCTGCACCAGCGAATGCGCCCAAAACGGCAAGAGCCAAAAGCGATTTTTTCATTTAGATGTTTCCTCAAATGTTATTTAGAAATACACGCTTATTCATATAAACGTGTACATATTCTGCGAAGCTGCCTGTCTTGCTCGACATCTTTGCAAGACGACAGATCGATTGAAACAAAATACGCAGGCACTGACAACCAAAATATCAAAAGGGTATGAATGAATCGGCTTGAATGACGTTTTTTTGCAACAGGATAGTGCGTTCAAACTCCAAAATGAGGCGCGCTCGCGTTGTCTTGATGCATTACCTCATGCGGAAAAGATGTGTTTTTGTTATTTTTGCGCGCCTCTAGCGTTCGACTTTATTAAGTAGTTTGCCGCGAACGATGTTGCATTGAGTTTGATTGAGGCGTCGCGAGTTAGTGCATCCGATATCAAAACATATGGCTGATGCCAACTGATGTGCCGATTTGCCGGGTTTGCTGGCCCGGCCTTAATGAGACGACGCCATGCAAAACGGCTTGGTCTATATCTGCGTAGAGGCTCGTTCTAGACGAAAGTGCATAGGTGGCGCCGACGATGAAAAAGTTACGCCTGGCGATTTCGCGGCGCGAGGTTTCCAGCGTGGTGCGGTAGTAGCCGCTGGTCACGCTGATAAGTGGCGTGACATCGTAGCGTGCGCCTAGCCAGATATTTTGGGCTTGGTTGGTGATTGCGGTTTTAGTCTTTGTACTTAAATAGCCGCCAGCAATGCGGATGTCGCCTATTTTATAAGCGCCGCCAAACGTGACTTGATCTTGCTCGCGATAATCCGGCGCTGCGTTTGTACCTACGTTTGGCTTTTGTCGGGTGTAAGCGCCACCTATGGTAAATGTGCCATCTGTGTAGCCTAGTCCGACGGCTTTGGCGCTTGCTGCGCCGCTGTTGCCGGCGACTTCACCCATTGAATATTCTGCGCTGGCAGTAAAGCCGTTAAATTTCCCCAGATATTGGATGGCATTGCTAAAGCGCGGGCCGTCCACCGTGCCAAATGGCCGGCTGACCTTGCCATCGTTGTTGCCGGCGACTGCGCCGGCCAAGGGGATGATATGAACGTAGCGATATTGAAAGGGTTCGTAGGCATATACAGCTTTACAGGCGACTGACGGCTGGCGGCCCAAGTCGATGGAGCCGAACGGGCCGGCGATGCCCACTGATGAGATGCGGCTGAAGAGGCGCCCATCCGTGTTGTCGCTGGCACCGGTTCCGGTATTGAAGCCAGCTTCCAGATGGAAGTGCGCATTCATGCCGCCACCTAGATCTTCTGTCCCCTTGAATCCAAGGCGATTGTTGTAATACTCACCGTTGGAGCCCATCTTCAGTGTGCTTTCACCGGCGGCGCTGGTATTTGTCACATGACGCACGCCGCCATCTATCGTGCCGTAGATACTGACTGACGATTTCGAGATAGTTGCTGCTTTTCCAAGCTGGCTGCCTCTCGGCTCCGCAGAAGGCGCACGATCAAATGTTCCGTAAATAGTCATGGAAGGCGCTTGGGCATGGGCCGACAGTGTTGTGGCACCTGCGAAAAGCGCCGCGATGCATGCCAGTGTCAAGGAGTCAGGGGTGGAGCGTTTTATTTTTGGCATTATTGTATTACGTCCAGTAAATCAATTTCTGTATGGCAAGCGCAGGCTAAACGCAATTTGTATAATCTTCTTTTGACGTCGGTTAGCATTTGCCAAATCAGATAGATGTGCCGTGATAGTCTGTCGTCCGGATGCAACAATCTTTCAGTTTTGACGTGGTTTGGAGTTTCATGACACCTTTCGATCAATTTATTCAGCATTTCGACGGCGCCTTGCGCGTCATCAGTGGCGTTTCGGTAGCGTCTCGTCCTAGTCCTGCGACTGGCTTGACTGATGGCGCGTTGGCGGATGCCGAGCGTCGTCATAGCGCGGGTTTGATGCGCGTCAATCATGTGGGCGAGGTGTGTGCTCAGGCTCTATATCAGGCGCAGGCGCGGTTCGCGCATACGGAGGCAATTCGCCAGCAGTTTTTGATCGCCGGTCGTGAAGAAGAGGATCATCTGGCTTGGACGGCGCAGCGCTTACGCGAATTGGGTTCGCATCCCAGTCTGCTTAACCCGCTTTGGTATGCTGGCGCTTATGCGTTGGGTGCGGTTGCCGGCAAGTTGGGCGATGCGCGCAGTTTGGGGTTTGTGGTGGAAACCGAGCGTCAGGTTGAGGCGCATCTGAATGAGCATCTGCAGAAATTGCCGCCTCAAGATGCCAAGTCGCTTGCGGTTGTCGCGCAAATGACTGCAGATGAGGTAGCGCATGGCGCGGCAGCGCAAGCCTTGGGCGCACAAGCTGTATCGCCATTGACGCAAAAAGGCATGAAGGCCATGTCGAAAATCATGACAACCGCGGCTTACTACATTTAGTGCGATGGCTTGTAGATGGGGCGCACCAAAAAACCAAACGTAGTGAGGTTTTTACCAATGCAGTAGTGGCGATTCACCGCATTAAATAAAAACGGCCGCATATGCTGCAACACATATGCGGCCGTTTTTATTTCCATATCAGGAGTCGGCAGCTGCTGGCGCAGCGTCATCCACGATTTCGAAGGAATGTGTAATTTCTGCGGTTTTTTCCATCATGATGGACGCCGAGCAGTATTTGTCATGCGACAGCTTGATTGCCCGTTCCACTACATTCGTTTTCAGGTTGCGGCCTGTGACGGTGAAGTGAAAATGTACTTTGGTGAATACTTTCGGGTCAGTTTCTGCGCGTTCTGATTTGAGCGTGACTTCGCAACCGCGCACGTCCTGTCCACTTTTGCGCAAAATCACAACGACATCGTAGGCGGTACAGCCACCTGTGCCGAGCAAGACGACTTCCATCGGGCGTGGTGCCAGATTGCGACCTCCGCCTTCAGGTGCGCCATCCATTGCTACCACGTGGCCGGAGCCGGTTTCAGCCAAAAAAGTCATGCCGGACAAGCCGGTCCAACGTACTGTGCATTCCATGGTTTTCTCTTCATTTGCGATTAGTTGTGACATTGTAACTGTTTGGCGCAGATGGGATAAGCGTCCGAAATGGAGGCTAAAGACTGATTTGCCACGGAAAGTGGCAAAATTGCCTCGAACAGTTAATCGAATAGGTCGGCTTTTGTGATTAAGTTTGACGCTAAGTCCTTGAAAAGACTATAATCTGCGGTTCTTTCGTTTGCTCAGGAAGAGATACAAGGCCGAGTACGTGGCACTACTGCACGTAACCACCATTTGAGCGATTTAATTATTTAGGAAGTCATCATGAAAACCTTCTCCGCTAAAGGACACGAAGTCCAGCGCGATTGGTTCGTGATTGACGCGACGGACAAAGTCCTCGGACGTGTTGCCAGCGAAGTGGCACTCCGACTGCGCGGCAAACACAAACCGGAATTTACCCCTCACGTCGATACAGGCGACTTCATTGTCGTCGTCAACGCAGGCAAACTGCGCGTGACCGGTACCAAAGCAACAGAAAAAACATACTATCGCCACTCGGGTTACCCAGGCGGTATCTATGAAACCAACTTCAAGAAAATGCAAGAGCGTTTTCCAGGTCGTGCGCTCGAGAAAGCGGTCAAGGGCATGTTGCCTAAAGGCCCACTCGGCTACGCGATGATCAAGAAGCTCAAAGTGTACGCTGAGGAAACTCATCCGCACGCCGCGCAGCAACCAAAAGCACTTGAACTGTAAGGAACGGACATGATCGGTAACTACAACTACGGAACCGGCCGTCGCAAAAGTGCAGTGGCTCGCGTTTTCATCAAAACTGGCTCCGGCCAAATCGTCGTCAACGGCAAACCAGCGAATGAATATTTTTCGCGTGAAACCGGCCTGATGGTGATTCGTCAACCTTTAGAATTGACCAACAATGTTGAAACTTTCGACATCATGGTCAACGTCAACGGCGGTGGCGAATCCGGTCAAGCGGGCGCTGTGCGTCACGGTATCACCCGTGCTTTGATCGACTACGATGCAACATTGAAACCAGAACTGTCGAAAGCCGGTTTTGTGACTCGTGATGCACGTGAAGTTGAACGTAAAAAAGTTGGTCTGCGCAAAGCTCGTCGCGCAAAACAATTCTCGAAGCGTTAATCAGCATCCTGCGCGCGTTGTTTGCGTGCCAGAAAAGCCGCCCGGTTTACGCTTGGCGGCTTTTTTCATCCGCGCTCGGTTCGTAAAGCTGCATTAGCTGAGGTGTTACATCTTTTCGCCGTGCGGCTGAAGCAAGGATGTGGCATCGCCTGTTAAAATAAAACGAAGTAATTTTTTGCCAGGAAGAAATATGATCAAGGTTGGTATCGTCGGTGGTACGGGTTATACAGGTGTTGAGTTGCTGCGTATTTTGGCGACACACCCTGAAGTCAAATTGACTGCGATTACCTCGCGTAAGGAAGATGGTTTGCCAGTTGCAGACATGTTCCCTTCGTTGCGCGGTCATGTGGATCTGGCATTCTCATCGCCGGATAAAGCCAAACTGACCGAGTGCGATGTCGTCTTTTTTGCCACGCCGCACGGCGTCGCGATGGCGCAGGCACCTGAGTTGCTGGCCGCTGGCGTCAAGGTCATTGATCTGGCTGCCGATTTCCGCTTGCAGGATACCGCCGCGTTTGAGAAATGGTACAAGATGCCGCACAGTTGCCCCGATTTGTTGAAAGAGGCGGCATATGGTTTGGTTGAATTGAACCGTGATGCAATCCGTAAAGCGCGCATCGTCGGCAACCCTGGCTGCTATCCAACCACCATGCAACTTGGTTTGGCCCCTTTGCTGAAAGCTGGCGCCATCGATGCGTCGCATTTGATCGCTGATTGCAAATCGGGCGTGTCGGGCGCGGGGCGCAAGGCCGAAGTGGCAACCTTGTTTTCCGAGGCGGGCGATAACTTCAAAGCTTATGGCGTGTCTGGTCATCGTCATTCGCCGGAAACACTAGAGCGTTTGAGCAAGCTGACCAAGGATAAAGTTGGTTTGATTTTTACGCCGCATCTGGTGCCGATGATACGTGGCATGCATTCAACGATTTATGCGCGCTTGACCAAAGACATTGATAACGCGGCGCTGCAGGCTTTGTTTGAAAATACCTACAAGGATGAGCCCTTCGTCGATGTGATGCCGTTTGGTTCGCATCCGGAAACGCGCTCTACGCGCGCATCGAATATGTTGCGCATCGCATTACATAGACCTAATGACGGTGACACCGTCGTTGTACTGGTGGTGCAGGATAATCTGGTCAAAGGGGCGTCGGGCCAGGCGGTTCAATGCATGAATCTGATGTTCGGCCTCGATGAAAAGACCGGCTTGATGCACGTGCCTATCTTGCCGTGATGACGCGTTACTGACGTCATGGCCACCAAGCCAAAACCGGTTTTTAAATCCCTGCAGCGCAAACTCTGGTGGCGGCGTTGGTCAATTTCGCCTGCGCGCATGACGATCAAGAATCATCTGCCGTGGCCTTTGCGCGTATTGGTGATTGCTGTTGTGCTGGGTTTGAGTGCTGCCATCGCGATGTGGACTTACGATCTGGGCCGCAGTTTTACCGGTTTCAAACCTGCTGCAACTGCGGAGCAGGTACTTGCTTTGCAAGCGCAAGTGACGGAAGTGAGTGAGGAGCGCGATCGTTTTCAAACGACGGTCAACGCGGCAGAAAGCCAGTTGAATATCGAGCGCTCCTTGCAGGCGCAATTGAACCGCCAGATCAAGACGCTGGAGTCGGAAAACGTCAAACTCAAGGATGATTTGTCGTTCTTCGAGAGCCTGTTGCCGACAAATACAGGGGCAGAGGGCATCTCTATCCGTCGCTTCAAGGTGGAAATGGCTGAGCCGGCACAGTTGCGCTATAGGTTGTTATTGATGCAAGGCGGCAAACTCGTTTCTGATTTTACGGGGAATTATCAGCTTGTTGTGACGCTGGTGCAGGAGGGTAAAAGTGCTATGATGACCTTCCCAAAATCGGATGCCACCGATAAATTCAAGCTGTCGTTCAAGCATTATCAACGTGTCGAAGGTGTGCTTGCCTTGCCGGAAGGCGCGACCGTGAAATCAGTCCAGATCAAGGTTCTTGAAAGAGGCGCGATGCGTGCGCAACAATCTGCAAATTTGTAAAGGAGCGTCATCATGTTTGGCCGTAAAACCAAAAGTACGATTGATAGCCTGATAGGCGCTGCGACAAATATCGCAGGAAATGTGCACTTCAAGGGCGGATTGCGCATAGACGGGCGTGTAAAGGGCGATGTGATTGCCGATGAGGATGAAACCAGCATGCTGGTCATTTCCGAGCACGCCAGAGTTGAGGGTCAAGTACGCGTTGCACATTTGCTGGTCAATGGTGAAATCATCGGACCGGTATTTTCATCGGAACTGCTTGAATTGCAGCCTAAAGCCCGCATAACTGGTGATGTGCATTACAAGGCGTTGGAAATGCACGGCGGTGCTGTGGTATCAGGAAAATTGACGCACGACACCATGGATACGCCCCTTTTGAAACTCGCTGTTCCTATACTTGCTGCCAATAATACGTAAAGTCCGGCACAGGTCTATAATGTGAAGTACCGTTTTCCAGCAGGAGTCTGAAATGAATGCAATTGCCGAAATGCCATCCCCCATCCTCTTCAGCGACAGTGCTGCAGCCAAGGTTGCCGAACTGATCGAAGATGAAGGTAATCCGGATCTGAAACTGCGCGTATTTGTGCAAGGCGGCGGCTGCTCAGGCTTCCAATATGGTTTTACCTTCGATGAAATCGTCAACGAAGACGACACGACGATGACCAAGAACGGCGTGCAATTATTGATCGACTCAATGAGTTACCAGTATCTGGTTGGCGCAGAAATCGATTACAAAGACGATCTTGAAGGTGCGCAATTCGTGATCAAGAATCCGAATGCTACGACGACTTGCGGCTGCGGTTCATCTTTCTCCGCATAATCCAGGCAAACCGTTTCTATAAAAAAGCGCAGATTTATCTGCGCTTTTTTTATGCCTGAAGCGAATGGCAAGGTCCTTGTGTACTTATGGGTTCAGGAGCCTGAGCGTAGATTCCAGCCGATTTCAGGCTGGATACAAGGCACCCAAAATTCTCAAGCCGCGTGCGCCGGTCACTGAAGGAAGATTGGCCGGTTCACGCATATAGAAGCGCTGCGCCAGCCATGCGAAAGCCAGTGCTTCCACTTGATTGGGCGCGACGCCCAGTGTGTCTGTCGTCTCCACCCTGATCGCCGGATTATGCAGCTTCAGAGCAAAGTGTATGAGCGTCATCAAATAACTATTGTAGGCACCGCCACCGCACACATAAACAGTGTCAGTTTGCGGCGCATGCAGTCTGATGGCATCGCTCAATGTAGTTGCGGTAAATACGGTCAGCGTCGCTTGTACATCAGCACTCGGAATGCCGGGGAGATTTGCCAGCTTTTGTGCCAACCATGCCGGATGAAATAAATCACGGCCTGTACTCTTGGGCGGTGGTGCGTTGAAGAATGCCTCGTCGCGCATGGCTTTCAGTAATTCAGGATGCACCTTGCCGGTTTTTGCCCAGTCGCCATTGGCGTCATAGGGCAGGCCATTGTGTTGCGTAATCCATGCGTCCATCAAGACATTGCCAGGGCCGGTATCAAAACCGATTACGGACGCATCGGCCTGAAGTGGCAGGATGCTGATATTGCTGATCCCGCCTATGTTCACGACGACACGATTTTCAGTGCCGCTGCTAAACAGAGCGCGATGAAATGCCGGGACCAAGGGTGCACCTTGTCCGCCTGCGGCAATATCGCGACTGCGAAAATCTGCGACGACGTCTATACCTGTCCATTCAGCCAGCAAGGCTGGATTATTTGTTTGCCGTGTATAACCGGCTTCGGGGCGGTGGCGTATGGTTTGCCCATGCACCCCGATTGCCAGCACATCACCGGTAGCGACCTTGGCTTCCCGCAGCAAAGTCCCTACGCATTCCGCATAGTATTCAGCGAGCTGCTGCGCGACGAGCGCTTCACGATGGATTTCATCCTGGCCGGCAGTTTGCAATGCCATCAAGTCAGCGCGCAAGGCATCCGGGAATTCAACGTAGGCCGCCCCCAATGTTTGTTGCGGCGTGCCATCGCTGGAAAAGGCGGTCAGGATGCCATCGACGCCGTCGAGGCTGGTGCCGGACATCAAGCCGATGAAAAGGGAAACAGGAGGAGTCGACATAAAAAAACCGTTGGTCAGAGTTAAGTGATTTTAAGTCACTACGCCCTTAACCAACGGTTTTTACTGCGAGCAGCTTGAATTGAATATGTGCAGTTAAATTCGATTCGCTTATTTCGACGCCAGACGGACACTATTGTTTTCTGGCGTCAACAGCGCAAAGCGATGCGACATTTCACCTGCAACAGCGCGGAAGCGCTGCATTTGTGCTGCTGCCAAAGGCTGTGCATTCGGAATATCAACCGTCATCGGATTGCGCGCTTCATTATTGACGCGGAACTCGTAATGCAAATGCGGTCCGGTCGACCAGCCGGTGCTGCCGACATAGCCGATCACCTGACCTTGGCTGACTTTTGTACCTTTGCGCAGATTGGTAGCGAAGCGGCTCATGTGCGCATACGCGGTCGAATAATTCGACCAATGCTTGATGACAACCACATTGCCGTAGCCGCCTTGCTTGCCGGCGAAATCGATAGTGCCATCGCCGGCCGCACGTATCGGTGTGCCGGTTGCCGCCGCGAAGTCCACGCCCTTATGCGCTTTCCATAAGCCTGAAATCGGATGCTTGCGTAGTGAGAAACCGGACGAAATGCGGGAAAATTCCAGCGGTGATTTGAGGAAGGCCTTCTTTAACGATTTTCCGTCAAAGCCGTAATAACCGCCGCTTTGTGCGCTGCCCGGATCTTCAAACCATACCGACTGATAGGTCGCCGGGCCATTCATGAATTCACCCGCCAGTACACGACCTGCATGCACGTATTCACCATTTTGCCAAAAGGTTTCATAGACGACATTAAAGCGGTCGCCGCGGCGCAGATCGGAGCCGAAATCGATGTCGGTAGAAAACATGTCGACGATCTGCGATGCGATGTTGTCAGGGATTTGTGCTGCATCAGTGGCGGCAAACAAGGACGACTTGATCGTGCCCGAACGCATCTCGACGCGCCGCTCCATGGCGACCGGCGTTTCCACGGCCTTGAACTGATTGCCTTCGCGTGTGATCACGATATTGCGCACGGCTTCATTGCGACCGCTGGAAATCGTGCTGCTCAGCCAATTCAATTCACCGTCTTCATCAGTTTGCGCCTGTACGCGCTTGCCCGCTTTTAACTGCATCACACTGCGCGCAATCGGGTCAGACTTGATGAAAGTCGCCGCATTGCTGTCATCTACGCCCAAACGATCCAGCAAGGTTGCAAGCGTATCGCCGGAACGCACGCGTTCTTCGCTGATATAGTTTTGGCGACTGCTTTCGAGCGCGGCAATTTGATCTGCCAGTTCCGGCAGAGTCAATTCCTGCGTGATGGATTTGATTGGCAAGTCGGCTGCATCGGGTGCCATAGGCGCAACGCCAACCGCACCGAAAGCACAGACGGCCAGCAAGAGTGCGGAGCCAGAAACAATGCGTGTTTTGCGAGAAGAGCCGAGTAAGAGATTTTTGCTGCTGGAGCTAACGCTCAGTAATTTATTTAATGTGAACATGCAATAAGTTAAAATCTGCCGTTTGTTCAGTTTCTCTTTCCGATGCCGTGATTTGTTGATGCGTGGCAACGAAATAAGTCTCTGAAAATAAAATAAAAAAAGCATTGTACCTACTTCAGCTTTTGTTACTCCCGTTTATTACAAACTTTACAAATTAAAATTCGCGATATGGATGTTTCTTCTAGCAGCAAACCGGTGCAATTGCCTCTCTCCGACTCGGTACAAGAGGCCTTGACGGTCGCCAAGCGCGGCGTTGAAGAATTGTTAATCGAATCCGAATTCGCCCAAAAACTGGCGCGCTCCGAACAAAGCGGCAAACCCTTGCGCATCAAACTCGGTCTGGACCCGACTGCACCGGATTTGCACCTGGGCCATACCGTCGTATTAAACAAGATGCGTCAGTTGCAAGATCTGGGCCATCAAGTAATATTTTTGATCGGCGACTTTACGTCCATGATCGGCGATCCATCCGGTCGTAACATTACGCGTCCGCCGCTGACGAAAGAGCAAATCGACGAAAACGCGAAGACTTACTTCGCGCAAGCCAGCCTGGTGCTGGATCCGTCGCGCACCGAGATTCGTTACAACTCCGAATGGTGTGATCCGCTGGGCGCACGCGGGATGATCGAATTGTCGGCCAAATACACGGTGGCGCGCATTTTGGAGCGTGAAGATTTCACCAAACGTTTCCATTCGAATACGCCAATTTCGCTGCATGAATTTTTGTATCCATTGATGCAAGGTTACGATTCGGTCGCACTGAAATCTGACCTCGAATTGGGCGGTACTGATCAAAAATTCAATTTGCTGGTCGGGCGCGAATTGCAAAAAAGTTACGGTCAGGAGCAGCAGTGCATTTTGACCATGCCTTTGCTGGAAGGCCTGGATGGCGTCGAGAAGATGTCCAAGTCCAAAGGCAATTACATCGGCATTACCGAGCCGGGCAATACGATGTTTGCCAAGCTGATGAGTATTTCCGATGTGATGATGTGGCGTTACTACGAATTGCTGTCGTTCCGTTCTTTGGCAGAGATTGCACAGTTCAAGAAGGAAATCGAAGGCGGTCGCAATCCGCGCGATGTCAAAGTCTTGCTCGCGCAGGAAATCGTGGCGCGCTTTCATTCTGTGCAAGCGGCAGAAGACGCACTAGCCGATTTCGTCAATCGCTCCAAAGGCGGTATTCCGGACGAGATTCCTGAGGTCGCTTTGAGCGGCGCACCGCTCGGTATAGGTCAATTGTTGAAGCAGGCAAATCTGTGCCCATCGACGTCGGAAGCTTTACGCATGGTGGAGCAGGGTGGTGTGCGTATCGATGGTACGGTTGTTAGCGACAAGGGTTTGAAAGTTGATGCAGGGACAGTCGTGGTGCAAGTTGGTAAGCGTAAATTTGCGCGCGTCACTTTGTCGTGATCAAAGTGTCATTCGCAATAAATCTTTATAAAGTCGCCGCATGATTGCCTTGTTGCAGCGCGTGATGCATGCCAGCGTTGTGGTGGACGGGGTGACGGTTGGGGCAATTGATGCCGGTTTGATGGTGTTAGTGTGCGCCGAGCGTGGCGATTCTGAAAAAGAAGCGGATGCCTTGCTCAGCAAGCTGTTGTCGTATCGTGTATTTTCCGACGATGCGGGCAAGATGAATCGCAGTGTGATGGATGTTGCCGGCGGTTTGTTGCTGGTGCCGCAATTCACTTTGGCGGCGAATACGCAATCCGGAACGCGCCCGTCATTTACGCCGGCTGCCGCACCTGAATTGGCGTGCGCCTTGTTTGATTATTTTGTTCTGCAAGCAGGACAGAAGCATACGCGCGTGGCGACAGGTCAGTTTGGCGCCGACATGCAAGTATCGCTAACCAACGACGGGCCGGTAACGTTTTGGTTGCAGGTCAAGCCGTCGATTTAAAATGATGTCGTAGTGCGCGATTAATATTGAAAAAGTATTTGGCAGTCATCCTACATAAATCACAAACCGAGAGTTGAGTACATGATGAAGCTATGGAGTGATTCTTTCAAAGACGGCGCGGCCATTCCAGGCGAGTACGCATTTTGCGTGATCGATCCGGCGACACACGTTGCACTATCCAACAATAAAAATCCGCATCTGGCGTGGAGCGGCGTACCTGCCGGCACCAAAGCATTGGCGTTGATTGTTCACGATCCTGATGTGCCGTCGCGCGGCGATGATGTGAATCAAGAATGTAAAACTGTGCCCGCCGATTTGCCGCGCGTCGATTTCTTTCATTGGGTATTAGTTGATTTGCCTGCAAATACAACGCAGATAGCTGCTGCTTCGTTTTGCTCGGGCGTGACGCCTCGCGGCAAATCCGGCCCGGCGATTGCCGACTCGCCAATCGCCGGTGCACAGATTAATCCACGGCAGGGCTTGAATGATTACACCGGCTGGTTTGCGCAAGATGCGCAGATGGCAGGCGATTATTTCGGTTACGACGGCCCTTGTCCACCCTGGAACGATTCCATAGCTCATCGCTACGTGTTCACCTTGTACGCGCTGGATATTGCTCAGGTGCCGGTCGAGACCAAGTTCACCGGCGCGCAAGTTCGTGAAGCGATTGCCGGGCATGTATTAGAACAAGCCAGCCTGTCAGGATGGTATGCATTGAATCCAGACGTGTCGATTTAATACACTGAGAACATGACTGAAATATTGTTGATTCGCCACGGCGAAACCGATTGGAATGTCGAGAAGCGTTTGCAAGGGCATACCGACATCGATTTGAATCGTGAAGGAGTGCGCCAGGTTGCCGCGTTGGGACGTGCCTTGCTGAACGAGCCTCTGGATGCGATTTTTTCCAGCGACTTGAAACGCGCATTCGGTACTGCGCAAGGCATTGCGATTCCGCGTGGAATGCATATTCAGTTGGATAAGGGTTTGCGCGAACGCTGCTTCGGTGCGTTCGAAGGCTTGATTCATCCAGACATCAAAGCTCGCTTCCCGGAAGATTACGCCGCCTGGCAAAGACGCGATATAGATGCACGCTATCCTCAAGGCGAGTTCCATGCGGAAACTTTGCGTGAATTTTCAACGCGTGCGATTGCCGCGATTACGGCCTTGGCCAGCGGTTATCGCAAAGTGGCTGTCGTGACGCATGGCGGCGTACTCGATTCCGTCTATCGTCGTGCCAACAATATGGGTTACGAACATCCTCGTGATTTTGATGTGCTGAATGCCAGCATTAATCGCGTGATTTGGGACGGTACAAAATTCCAGATACTGAAATGGGCCGACGTGGCCCATCTTTCGCATGCCGCACTGGATGAAAGCGATAATCTGGCATAGGTCTTTGAAGTAAGCAGATTGATAACAAAAAGTGATTTCGCTAAATACGGAGCGCAAGGTTTGTCGTATTTCATCTTGTTTCATTAGATTTGAGCTAAAACACGGCAGCCCCTCAGGCGGATGCAGATAAAATAGCGCTTTCCCTGTTACCAGCCTGTTCCGTGAATATCGGCCCTTACTCCCTACCGAACAATGTATTTGTTGCCCCTATGGCAGGGGTAACGGATAGGCCGTTCCGCCAGTTGTGCAAACAATTGGGTGCTGGGTATGCAGTGTCGGAAATGGCCGCATCGAATCCGCGTTTGTGGGCGACTGACAAATCCACTCGCAGGACAAATCATGATGGCGAGGTCGAGCCCAAGGCAGTACAGATCGCCGGTGCTGATCCTGCGATGCTGGCTGAATGTGCAAAATTCAATGTTGATCGTGGTGCGCAAATCATCGACATCAATATGGGCTGCCCGGTCAAAAAAGTCTGCAACAGCTGGTGTGGTTCTGCCTTGTTGCAACACGAATCACTGGTGGCGGAGATACTCGAAACGGTCGTGTCGGCGGTGAATGTCCCGGTCACGCTGAAATTTCGCACGGGCTGGGATAGAGCGCACAAGAACGCACTAAATATTGCGCGCATCGCCGAGCAAAGTGGTATCGCGATGTTGACCTTGCATGGTCGTACGCGTGCCGACGGTTACAGCGGTGATGCAGAGTACGAGATGATCACGGCAGTCAAAGCGGCAGTAGCTATTCCAGTGGTGGCGAATGGCGATATCACGACGCCGGAGAAAGCCAAGTTCGTACTGGAAACGACCGGCGCGGATGCGATCATGATTGGTCGCGCCGCGCAGGGGCGGCCATGGATATTTCGCGAAATCGATCACTATTTGCGTACAGGTACGTACTTGCCTGCTCCGATGATTTCGGAAGTGCGTGTCTTGATGGATGAACATCTGCGCGCGCATTATGCTTTTTACGGTGAGTATTTGGGCGTGCGGACTGCGCGCAAACATATCGGTTGGTATGTCCGTGAATTGATAGGCGGTGAAGAATTCCGCCAGCAAATGAATTGTCTGGAAGACTGTGAACAGCAATTGGCTGCGGTGGATACCTTTTTTGATTTGCAGCTGACGCACGGCGAACGGTTACAATATCGTCCGACTGAAGAAAAGTTGGCCGCCTGATTACCGGGACTGGCCTTGTTTGAAATGACAAGGCAGGTTTCGAGAATTTATAAAAACGATTATAAAAACGCGCAATCAACCAAGCACATGAGCAAAGATAATATTCAAGACGTCGTCAAGAAAAGCCTGGAAAAATATTTCAAGGATCTGGGCGAGCAAATGCCGTCAAACGTCTACGAGATGGTGGTGTTCACTGTCGAGAAGCCGATACTCGAAGCAGTGATGGAGCGTGCTGAAGGCAATCAGTCACACGCGGCTGACATGCTGGGCATCAACCGCAATACGCTGCGCAAGAAATTACAGCAGCACGATATGTTGTAAGCAAGGCTGTAGCTGCAATCCTGAATGCCGTTGTAGATGTCGTTTAAAAAATTGCTGTAAAAATTTTTAAGTTGTTTCGAGTATCGTTGTACAACCCCGTTGTAATCTTTTGCTTCTCGATATTCGCAAGAAGCAAATAAGCTAAGGGCGTAAGGCCGCAAGCTGCCAGAATCCGCTAACGAGCGCATCACATCGCGCCTTTATCTTATTTAAATTACTCCAAATAATTACTCCAGATATTTTCATCATGATCAAACAAGCTCTCATTTCCGTTTCCGACAAGACTGGCGTGCTCGATTTTGCGCGCGCATTGTCCGAGATGGGCGTCAACATTCTGTCCACTGGCGGCACCGCAAAATTGCTGGCTGAAAACGGCATCAAGGTCACCGAAGTTGCCGACTACACCGGCTTCCCGGAAATGCTCGACGGCCGTGTCAAGACCTTGCACCCTAAAGTACATGGCGGCATTTTGGCGCGCCGCGATTTCCCTGAGCACGTAGCGGCTTTGGAAACGCATGGCATTCCAACCATTGATATGGTGGTCGTTAATCTGTATCCGTTTCAGCAAACAATTGCACGCGCAGAATGTTCGCTGGAAGATGCGATTGAAAACATCGACATTGGCGGCCCTGCGATGTTGCGTTCATCAGCCAAAAATCATAAAGACGTTGCCGTCATTTGTGATCCATCCGACTACGCACAAGTATTGCGCGAGTTGCATGCGAACAAAGGCGAAGTAACTTTTGAAACCAAATTCACTTTGGCGAAAAAAGTATTCGCGCATACCGCGCAGTACGATGGCGCGATCACGAATTATTTTACCTCGCTGGGCGACGACAAAAAACACGCAACACGCAGTGCGTATCCGACCACCTTGAATCTGCATTTCGATAAAGTGCAGGAAATGCGTTACGGCGAAAACCCGCATCAATCCGCAGCCTTCTATCGCGAGAGTAATCCACAAGTTGGCGCGTTGGCGAACTACACGCAATTGCAAGGCAAGGAACTGTCGTACAACAATATCGCCGACGCTGATGCAGCGTGGGAGTGTGTCAAGACTTTTGACGAATCAGCATGCGTCATCATCAAGCACGCCAATCCTTGCGGTGTTGCGATCGGTATTACGCCTTTCGAGGCATACAGCAAAGCGCTGCAAACCGATCCGACTTCGGCCTTCGGCGGCATCATCGCTTTCAATCGCGAAGTCGATGGCAATGCCGCGGAAGCAGTTGCCAAGCAATTTGTTGAAGTGTTGATCGCGCCATCGTTTACCGAGCAGGCAAAGAACATATTCGCAGCGAAACAAAACGTTCGCTTGCTGGAAATCCCGCTTGCGAGTACTGGCAATGCGGCCGTCAATAACTACGATTTCAAACGCGTAGGTGGTGGCTTGCTGGTGCAATCGCCCGATGCAAAAAACGTTGCATTGGCTGAACTCAAAATCGTCAGCAAGAAGCAACCAACACCACAGCAATTGCAAGACCTGATGTTTGCATGGCGTGTCGCCAAGTTCGTCAAATCGAATGCGATCGTGTTTTGCGCGAACGCCATGACGATGGGCGTAGGCGCAGGTCAGATGAGCCGTATCGATTCGGCACGTATCGCATCGATCAAGGCACAGAATGCAGGCTTGTCGCTGGTCGGCACCGCCGTTGCATCCGATGCTTTCTTCCCGTTCCGCGATGGTTTGGATGTAGTGGTGGAAGCTGGTGCGACTTCGGTGATTCATCCGGGCGGTTCGATGCGCGATCAGGAAGTGATCGATGCTGCTGACGAGCACGGCATCGTAATGATGTTGACCGGCACCCGTCATTTCCGTCATTAATCAAAGAGTTAAGCAAAAATTAAGCAAAAAACTTGATGCGATAACCGTCGCATTACATTTAACTCTGCCCACATATCCCATGAGAATTCTCGGCATCGACCCCGGCTTGCGTACTACCGGTTTCGGTGTGATCGAGAAGCATGGCAACAAGCTCAGCTACGTCGCATCCGGCACCATCAAGACGCCGGATGCCGATCTGCCGCAACGTCTGAAAACCATCCTCGTCAGTGTTACGGAAGTCATTGCAACCTACAATCCGGATTGCGCTGCGATAGAAAAAGTCTTTGTTAACGTCAATCCGCAATCGACGCTGCTTCTCGGACAAGCCCGTGGCGCAGCGATTTGCGCATTGGTGAGCGCTGACTTGTTCGTTGCTGAATATACTGCGTTGCAGGTCAAGCAAGCGGTCGTGGGACAAGGCAAGGCGCAAAAAGCGCAGGTGCAGGATATGGTGCAACGCTTGCTGAATTTATCCGGCTTGCCAGGTACTGATGCTGCCGATGCTTTGGGCGTGGCAATTTGTCATGCGCATAGTGGTGAGGCATTGGCTGCGCTGGGTGCGTTGGCTCCCGAGTTGGCGAAAAAAGGTTTGCGCGTGCGTGGCGGTCGTCTGGTTGGATAATGTGCCAGCTCATCGCTCGCGTCGTGAGTAGTAACAGAACAAAAATATTCCCTCATTTCTATTCAAGGTCGTCACGATGATAGGTCGTCTTTCCGGAATTCTGCTTGAGAAAAATCCACCGCAATTGCTGGTCGATTGCAACGGCATCGGTTACGAAGTCAATGTGCCTATGAGCACCTTTTATAACTTGCCCGGCCTTGGTGAAAAAGTTGTTTTGTTGACGCATCTGACTGTGCGGGAAGATGCGCACATCTTGTTCGGTTTTGGCACCGCCGAAGAGCGCAATGTGTTCAAGCAACTGGTCAAGATCACCGGCATAGGTGCACGTACTGCATTGTCGATTTTATCCGGCATGTCGGTCGCCGATTTGTCGCATGCCATCACGATGCAAGAAGCCGGAAGATTGACCAAGATTCCAGGTATAGGCAAGAAAACTGCCGAGCGTCTGCTGCTGGAATTGAAGGGCAAGCTCGGCGCGGATCTGGGCGCGGCTGGTGGTGCGATCAACAGCGATGCGACGTCTGACATCTTGAATGCATTACTGGCGCTGGGCTATTCCGACAAGGAAGCTTTGCTGGCGATGAAGCAGGTGCCGGCTGGCACTGGTGTTTCCGATGGTATCAAGCTGGCGCTGAAGGCTTTGTCGAAAGCGTGAGCGTAGATTTTTCATAAGCATTAACGCTTATATTTACGATTTGATTCACGTCTTAATTCACGCCTGATTAAATTCAACGACTCACACGCTACAATGCGACCATGAGCATTCAAACCGACGACTTCAGCGAACAACGCATTATTGCCGCCACCCCAGCTTCAGCAAATGAAGAAGCGATCGAGCGCGCACTGCGTCCCAAACATCTGGACGAATATGTAGGCCAGGAAAAAATCCGTGGCCAGCTGGAAATTTTCATCACTGCCGCCAAGCAAAGACGCGAAGCACTCGACCACACTTTATTGTTCGGCCCGCCGGGTTTGGGAAAGACAACATTGGCGCACATCATCGCGCGTGAAATGGGTGTCAACCTGCGCCAGACTTCCGGCCCGGTGCTGGAACGCGCCGGCGATCTGGCCGCGCTGCTGACTAATCTCGAAGCCAACGACGTCTTGTTCATTGACGAGATACATCGGCTGTCACCTGTGGTCGAAGAAATTTTGTATCCTGCACTTGAGGACTATCAGATCGACATCATGATCGGCGAAGGCCCTGCCGCGCGTTCAGTGCGCCTCGACTTGCAGCCGTTCACCTTGGTCGGCGCCACCACGCGCGCCGGCATGCTGACCAATCCTTTGCGCGATCGTTTCGGCATTGTGGCGCGACTGGAGTTTTACACGCCGCTCGAATTGACCAAGATAGTCACGCGCAGTTCATCCTTGTTGAATGCGCCCATCGATGAAGAAGGCGCGTTTGAAATTGCCAAACGCAGTCGCGGTACGCCGCGTATCGCGAATCGACTGCTGCGCCGTGTGCGCGATTATGCCGAAGTCAAAGGCAATGGTGAAATTACCAAGGCCATGGCTGATGCTGCGCTGGTGATGCTTGACGTCGATGCGGTCGGCTTCGATGTGATGGATAGAAAACTGCTGGAAGCCGTGCTGTTCAAATTCAACGGTGGTCCGGTTGGTCTCGATAATCTGGCGGCAGCAATCGGCGAAGAACGCGACACGATTGAAGACGTGCTGGAGCCGTATCTGATTCAACAAGGTTTCCTGCAGCGCACGCCGCGTGGCCGTATTGCAACGCCGGTGGCTTATGCCCACTTTGGTGTCACGGCACCGCAAACCGGCCCTAACGGCGAGTTGTGGGGCGGACAGTAATATCCGCACTGCTGGCGCTGCAAGAATTGCACCGCGCTTTATGTCATCTGAAAGAATTCCATGCAAATCTGGGTAGATGCCGACGCCTGTCCCAATGTGATCAAGGACGTGTTGTTTCGCGTCGCCGATCGGCTGGAAGTGCAAGTTACGCTTGTCGCCAACAAATTATTGCGCACGCCGCCTTCGCGTTTCATCAAGGCAATACAAGTGCCGGCCGGATTCGATGTGGCCGACAATGAAATCGTGCGTCTGGTGGAGGCGGGTGATGTGGTTATCACCGCCGATATTCCATTGGCCTCTGACGTGTTGGAGAAAGGTGGCCATCCGCTGAATCCGCGTGGCGATTTTTATACCAAGGACAATATTGAGCAATTCCTGACGATGCGCACCTTCATGGATGAGTTGCGCAGCAGCGGTGTTGATACCGGCGGCCCTGCAGCATTTAGCCAGAGTGATATCCGTGCATTTGCCAATCAGCTGGACAGGTTTTTGGCGCGCTTGCGCAAACAAGGTTGAGAACCCGCTTGCCATGCAAATGCTCAGGAAAAGTATCTTTGACGTATGAATCAAATAGCCTTTTTGCATTAATAATTTTCACCTGGCATGCAGAGTTTGTATCTTTGCAGGATGGGAACCTTGTGTAAGAATGTTGCGTCTAATGCAATCCATTTGCTTCCCACCTCTCTGCGCGAGTCTGCCATGTTGATGTCTACCCAAGCCAACCGCTACGCGCACCAATTACTGGATGCCCGCGCGAATTCTCAGAAAATTTCGTGTGTCAGCAAGGAAACCTCTTTGTCGATTGCCGACGGCTACGATATTGCCAAGTGCATCGTCGATATCCGCACCGCTCAAGGCGAGACGCCTATAGGCCGCAAGATCGGTTTTACCAATCGCAAGATTTGGCCGAATTATGGCGAGCGTGAGCCGATCACCGGACCGATCTGGTCGCATATGTATGACGACACTGTGCGTTATGCGGAAAGCAATCATGGCGTGCAAAGTTTGGTCGGTTCAGTACAGCCACGTATCGAGCCGGAGATAGTGTTCAAACTTCGCAAGGCACCCAGGAAAAATGCAACGCTGGCGGATATGGCGGATTGCATAGAATGGATGGCGCATGGTTTCGAGCTGGTAGCCTGTCCGTTTCCTGACTGGAAGTTTGAGGCGGCCGATGCCGTCGCTGCATTCGGTTTGCATGGCAGCCTGATCATAGGCGAGCCGCATATGTTGTCGTCGGCTACGCGGCGTAATCTGGCGGACATTCTGACTGCTGCCAGCGTTTCGCTGTCGTATAGTGAAGGCGCAGAATTCACGCTGCATAGCGCCGGTTTTGGCAGCAACGTGCTGGACAGTCCGCTGCACGCTTTGCTGAATTTGCATGAAACCTTGAAGATGCAGCCTCAGTTCGAATCGCTGGCTGCGGGTGAAGTAATTACCACTGGCACGTTGACGGATGCTTATCCGGTCAAGGCGGGGCAGACATGGTCGACTGCATTTTCCGGCGTTGCTTTACCGGGAATGACACTCTCATTCGTGTAAATAATTTTTAATCAAATCCACAATAAAAAACGCCTGACTTCATTGCTGAACTCAGGCGTTTTTCTTGATGCCTGCGTTTTTACTTGCGCAAAAATGCAGGCCGCATACGGCGCTAAATTTACTTGAAGTTCGTATTATAACTTGGCGAATTGCTCGCGCAATTTTTCCAGTGTCGCTGAGAAATTGGTAACGCGTTCTTTCTCTTGTGCCACCACTTGTACCGGCGCACGTGCGACGAAACTTTCATTGCCGAGCTTGCTGTTGGCTTTGGTGATTTCACCGTCGAGACGCGCGATTTCTTTGCTTAAACGTTCGCGTTCAGCGGCGACATCGATCTCCACTTTCAACATCAGCTTCGCGGTACCTACGATAGAAACCGGTGCCGGCGATTCTGGCAATGTTTCAGCGACATTCACTTCCGACAGTTTTGCCAATGCTTGCAGGTAAGGAGCGAACGATCGCAGGCGCTCAGTTTGCGCAGCATCGGTCGCTTCCATCGCCAGCGGTACGCGCAGCGCTGGGGATAATTGCATTTCACCACGTAGATTGCGGCAGGCGTCCGTCATGGCTTTCAATTCATGCATCCATGCTTCGGCTTCTTCATCAATCTTGCCGGCTTGCGATTCCGGATATGGCTGCATCATGATGGAATCGTGCACTGCGTCGCCAGCCATATTCATTTTGTGACCGGTCAATGGCGCAACGGTTTGCCACAATTGTTCAGTGATGAATGGAATTACCGGATGCGCCAGACGCAAGATGGTTTCCAGCACGCGCAATAAAGTACGACGCGTTGCGCGTTGTTGCGCTTCAGTACCGGTCTGGATTTGTACCTTCGCAACTTCCAGATACCAGTCGCAATATTCATCCCAGATGAACTGATACAAGGACGATGCGATATTGTCGAAACGGTAGTCGGCAAAACCTTTGGCGATATCCGCTTCCGTGCGCTGCAGCTTGGAAACGATCCAGCGATCCGCTTGTGAGAAGTCGGTGTAACCACCTGCTTTTCCATCCACTGCGCAATCGCCGGCAGCGCATGGCGCATCGCGGAAGCCGCAATCGTGACCTTCGCAATTCATCAATACAAAGCGCGTCGCGTTCCACAACTTGTTGCAGAAGTTACGATAGCCTTCAGCACGCGCCAGATCGAAATTGATGTTGCGCCCCAGCGATGCATAGCTCGCCATCGTGAAGCGCAATGCGTCGGTACCGTAGGCGGCGATACCAGCCGGGAATTCTTTGCGTGTGGCTTTCTCGATGCTCGCAGCCTGCTTGGGATTCATCAGGCCGACTGTGCGTTTTGCCACCAGATCATCCACGCTGATGCCATCGATCAAATCGATAGGGTCTAGTGTATTGCCTTTCGACTTGGACATTTTCTGTCCGCTGCTGTCGCGGATCAAACCATGTACATACACCGTGTTGAATGGCACTTTCCCAGTGAAATGCGTGGTCATCATGACCATGCGCGCGACCCAGAAGAAAATAATATCGAAACCGGTGACCAGCACAGACGATGGCAGGAAGGTTTTGAAATCAGGTGTTTCTTCAGGCCAGCCGAGTGTGGAGAACGGTACCAGCGCCGAAGAGAACCACGTGTCGAGCACGTCTTCGTCACGCGTCAACACGCCGTTGTAACCAGCTGCTGCAGCCTTGGCTTTTGCTTCTTCTTCGTTGCGACCAACGTAAACTTTTCCTTCGCTGTCATACCAGGCCGGGATTTGATGTCCCCACCATAATTGACGCGAAATACACCAGTCTTGAATGTTGTTCAGCCACTGGTTGTAGGTGTTGGTCCAGTTCTCAGGCAGCATTTTCACTTCGCCGCTGGCGACTTTTTCCAGCGCGACTTCAGTGATTGATTTGCCGGGGAAGTGGGTGCCTTCCGGTGCCGGTTTGCTCATTGCCACAAACCATTGATCGGTCAGCATAGGTTCGATTACCGCATTCGTGCGATCGCCGCGCGGCACCATCAATTTGTGTGGCTTGACCAGATCAAGCAAACCTTGTGCATCGAGATCGGCGACGATTTGCTTACGTGCGATGTAGCGGTCCATGCCTTGATAAGCGACCGGTGCGGCATCGTTGATCTTCGCATCCAACGTCAGGATGCTGATCTTGTCCAGATTGTGGCGTTGACCAACTGCGTAATCGTTGAAGTCATGTGCCGGCGTAATTTTTACGCAGCCTGTGCCGAAATTCTTGTCTACATAATCGTCGGCAATGAGCGGGATCGTGCGATCGCACAAAGGCAGATGTAGTAATTTCCCAACCAGATGTTGATAACGTTCATCGCTAGGATCGACGGCCACTGCGACGTCGCCCAGCATGGTTTCCGGCCGTGTGGTGGCGACGACGATGAAGTCGCGCTCTTCCCATTCGGTTGCTTTGCCTTCTTCATCGAAGGCAATCGGGAATTTATATTTCGAACCGTCCGCCAATGGATAGCGAATGTTCCACATATGGCCGTCTTCTTCTTCCGACACGACTTCCAGATCCGAGACAGCGGTGCCGAGCACCGGATCCCAGTTGACCAGACGCTTGCCGCGATAGATCAAACCTTGTTCGACCAGACGCACGAAAACTTCTGTGACGACTTTCGAGCGTGGCTCATCCATCGTAAAGTATTCACGACTCCAGTCTGGCGATGTGCCAAGACGGCGCATTTGACCGGTGATGGTGGAGCCGGATTTTTCTTTCCACTCCCAGACTTTTTCTATGAATTTTTCACGGCCGAGATCATGACGCGTGATTTTTTGCGCGTCGAGTTGGCGTTCGACCACGATTTGCGTGGCGATACCGGCGTGATCGGTGCCTGGAATCCATGCCGTGTTGAAGCCGCGCATGCGGTGATAGCGGGTCAGACCGTCCATGATGGTTTGATTGAAGCCGTGACCCAAATGCAGCGTGCCGGTGACGTTAGGCGGCGGTAGCTGAATGCTGAATGCAGGTTTGTCGGCATCGGTGGTCGCGGCGTAATAGCCGCGTTTTTCCCATTCGGTGCGCCAGAATGCTTCAATGTCGGCTGGATCGAAAGATTTTGCTAATTCCATGATTTTGAAAGAATTGAATCGAATCAAGCATTATAAGTGACGAAGCGCTCCGCATTGCCGCTGATAGGGCAAATGCGGGTAGAATTCTGGTCTTCGTTGATTGATCTTGATCTTGCTTTTTAAGTAATGGCGCTCTTTTTGTCGGGCGCAAGCTGAGAGATCGAGGAAATTGACGGCAGACGAACAGCAATGTCCTCGTGACCGCGCATTGCTGATGTTGATCCAGCAGAACATGATGTCTTGATCTGACGAATTCAGATTGATTAATCGGCGCTGTGCCCTCAGTGAAAATAGTAAAGCAATGATCCAGATCGAATTAAACGGCGCGGCTTACGAGATTGAGCCAAATCAGAACGTTGAAGTGCTGATTGAAAAACTGTCCTTGTCCGGTAAGGCTGTCGCGGTAGCAATCAACCGCCAAATTGTGCCGCGCAGCCAATGGCAAGACCGTCAGTTGCAATCGGCCGACCAGGTCGATGTCGTACGTGCGATAGGCGGCGGCTGACGCCACAGCAGAATATTTTTGCAAGACGCCGCTTCAATGTAACGCGTTTTTCAAATGACTAAATCGAATACCGAAACAGGATCATCCATGAGCACCTCAACATTTACAGACGAACCGTTCGTCATCGCTGGTACCACTTACCGTTCACGTTTGCTGGTTGGTAGCGGCAAGTACAAAGATTTGAATGAAACGCGCGAAGCGAGTCTCGCCAGTGGCGCACAAATCGTCACCGTCGCAATCCGTCGCGTCAATATCGGCCAGGACCCGAATGCACCGAGCTTGCTCGATGTGTTGCCGCCGTCCGAATTTACGCTATTGCCGAACTCGGCCGGCTGCTACAACGCTGCTGATGCGGTTTATACGCTGCAACTGGGCCGTGAAATTCTCGGCGGTCACAAGCTTTGCAAACTTGAAGTGTTGGGCGACGAAAAGACGCTGTTCCCGAACATGCCGCTTTGGTCAAAGACGGTTTCGACGTCATGGTTTATTGCAGCGACGACCCGATTCAAGCGCGCATGCTGGAAGACATCGGTTGCGCCGCCATCATGCCGTTGGCATCCTTGATCGGCTCCGGCATGGGTATTTTGAATCCGTGGAATTTGTCACTGATCATCGAACAATCCAAAGTCCCGGTCATTGTTGATGCAGGCGTCGGTACAGCATCCGATGCAGCCATTGCGATGGAACTCGGTTGTGATGGTGTGTTGATGAATACCGCAATTGCTGGTGCACAAGATCCTGTGCGTATGGCACATGCGATGAAGTTGGGTATTGATGCCGGTCGCCATGCTTACCTGGCTGGCCGTATCGCCAAACGTTTCTCGGCATCGCCGTCTTCGCCTATGGCCGGACGTGTGGTCAAGTAAAACTCAAAATTACAGTCGATTTACAGAATAGTCAGGAAGAACAGCATGCAAGGTTTGTATCTCGTCACCCCAGATTGGGACGACACCCGCAAGTTACTCGAAATCACTGAACTCGCATTGAAAGGCGGCGTCTCGCTGCTGCAATATAGGCATAAAACTGCAGACGCAGTTTTGCGTCGCGAACAAGCCGAATGCCTGCAGGCACTCGCTAAAAGTTATCAATGCCCGTTCATCATCAATGACTATATAGACCTCTGCATGGAGCTTGATGCCGACGGCATCCATGTGGGTGGTACTGATATGGCCGTTGCAGAGGTGCGCAAGGCCATCGGCCCTAGCAAAATTCTTGGAGCTTCCTGCTACGGCAGTCTGGACATGGCGCAAGCAGCTGAAGCGGCTGGTGCAAGCTATGTTGCATTCGGCGGTTTTTATCCATCCAAGGTAAAAAAATATCCGGTAACTACAGATCCCAACATCGTTGCGGACTGGAAAGCACAAGGAAAAGTACCTAGTTGTGTCATTGGTGGCATGACAAAAGAGAACTCAGCGTCACTGGTCAAGAATGGTGCGGATATGGTCGCAGCCATCAGCAGTGTTTATTTGGCTGGCGATCCGCAAGCCGCGGCGCGCGCATTCACCAATCTGTTCGCAAAATAATTTCCTCCACTGCGCGTGTTTTTGAATGCGCGTTTAGGTAGAAAATCAAAGTGCCTGTTTTCCATTCAACATGGTTTGTTGCATGAAGCGCAGGCTTTTTTTTGCCCACTGTTTTTGCAAATTGCATAGGCGCATGTCATTCGGTAACAGATGAATTTTCGCTAAGAATGAGTCTGCATTCAGCACTGTATAACTACCCAGTGCCGGTATAATCGATAGATGCAAAATCTTCTTCACAATCTCAATCCCGAGCAGCTCGCGGCTGTCACTTTGCCGGCACAACCGGCGCTGATTCTAGCTGGCGCCGGCTCCGGCAAAACACGCGTACTGACAACGCGCATCGCATGGTTGATACAGACTGGGCAAGTGTCACCTGGCGGCATACTCGCGGTGACATTTACCAACAAGGCGGCGAAGGAAATGATGACGCGCTTGTCGGCGATGATGCCGATCAATACGCGCGGCATGTGGATAGGGACCTTTCACGGATTGTGTAATCGCTTGCTGCGCGCACATTATCGCGATGCAGCCTTGCCGCAGACTTTTCAGATTCTGGATTCGCAGGACCAGTTATCGATGATCAAGCGTTTGCTGAAAGCGAACAACATCGACGATGAAAAATATCCGCCGCGTACTTTGATGTATTTTATTAATGGTGCGAAGGATAATGGTTTGCGTGCGCACGATGTTGAAGCGTTCGACGACTACAACCGCAAGATGGTTGAACTGTACGAAATTTATGATCAACAATGCCAGCGTGAAGGTGTGGTTGATTTCGCCGAATTGTTGTTGCGTACTTACGAACTGTTGAGCCGTAATCAGCCGCTACGCGAGCATTATCAATCGCGCTTCAAGCATATTCTGGTCGATGAATTTCAGGATACCAACAACCTGCAATACAACTGGCTCAAGTTGATGGCCGGTACGCAAGGCGCAGTGTTTGCCGTCGGCGATGACGATCAAAGCATTTATGCGTTTCGTGGCGCCAACGTTGGCAATATGGCTGCGTTCGAGCGTGAGTTCAAGGTAGAGAATCTGATCAAGCTGGAGCAGAATTATCGCTCGCACGGGCACATTCTCGATACTGCTAATACGCTTATCTCGAATAACACCAAGCGGCTCGGCAAGAACCTGCATACCGATGCCGGCCATGGCGAACAGGTGAGAATTTATGAAGCCACCAGCGATTTGCAGGAAGCACAGTGGATCATCGAAGAAACCAAAAGCTTGATCGCAGAAGGCGGCACCCGTAGCGAAATCGCAGTGCTATATCGCTCGAATGCACAATCGCGCGTCATCGAACATGCACTGTTCTCGGCTGGCATTCCTTATCGCGTATATGGCGGCCAGCGTTATTTTGAACGTGCTGAAGTCAAGCATGCAATCGCCTACCTGCAGTTGATGGATAACCTGCACAATGATTCTGCTTTCTTGCGCGTGGTGAATTTCCCGACGCGTGGCATAGGCGCGCGTTCGCTGGAGCAATTGCAGGATGCCGCCAAGCAGTACGATATTTCTTTGTACGCAGCGGTGCCGTATGTTGCGGGCAAGGCGGGTTCATCGCTAGGCGCTTTCATTAAAATGATTGAAGGTGCGCGTTTCGAGAGTCAACATCTTCCACTGCCGGAAATGGTGCAGGTAGTGCTGGATGCCAGCGGTTTGATTACGCATTATCAGAATGAGAGAGAAGGCGCTGATCGCGTTGAGAATCTGGAGCAACTCGTCAGCGCAGCAACCTTGTTTGTTTCAGAAGAAGGTTTTGGCCATGACGCGCCAGCTTTGCTAGGACCGAAAAGTGAACAGATGGCTGGCCCGGCAATTGCGACGCAGGATGGGATTGAGGTGCTGGATGCAGATGCACCTTTGCCCACCGTAATGTCGCCTTTGTCGGCATTTCTATCGCATGCGTCGCTGGAAGCTGGCGACAATCAAGCGCAGGCTGGACAGGATGCTTTGCAATTGATGACGGTGCATTCGGCCAAGGGGTTGGAGTTCGATGCGGTATTTATTACCGGCCTCGAAGAAGGTTTATTCCCGCACGAAAATTCACAGAAGGAAGAGGGCGGCGTTGAAGAAGAGCGGCGCCTGATGTATGTTGCGATTACGCGGGCCAAACGTCGTTTGTATATCAGCTTTTCACAGACTCGCATGCTGCATGGCCAGACGCGCTACAACATGAAATCGCGCTTCTTCGATGAAATGCCGGAAGAGTCATTGAAGTGGTTGTTGCCAAAAGTGCAGCAGCAAAAGCATCATTGGTATGCACATCCGAAAGCAGCCTGGGAAGATGCCTTGGGTGCCGGTTCCAACAAGATTGCGCAGGCAATTACCAAGATCGACATCGGCTGGCGCATAGGTGAATCAGTTGCGCATGCAAAATTCGGTGAAGGCGTGATCGTGAATATTGAAGGCAGTGGAGGCAGTGCACGTGCGCATATCAATTTCGGCAAGCACGGGATGAAGTTGCTGGATTTGAGTATCGCCAAGCTGGATAAAATGCCTGGTTAAAAATAAAAAACCTGCGCAGGATAGAAATTCCTGTGCAGGTTTTTTTGTGAGGAGAGGCGTCTCTTGACGTCTCCCAGCTTTTAAGCCCCTTGCGTTTTCGTCGGCAACGGGTCTGGCGCCGGGCCGAACAGGTGTGTGTAGCTCGGATAAAACGAGCAATACATGATGACAGTCAGCACCAGCGTGATTGGCATCAGAATGAAGATGGAAGCATTCGGCGAGTTCAGCAGCATGCCGAAAATCGAACTCACGATGACCGGGAATATCATCCCTATCGTGACCCATGCCAAGCCATAAATCAAAAATGCTTTACTGGCGCGACGTACAGCGAAGAAGCTGTAGAAAATCGCCTTGCCTACGCTCATACCCTGCCATGCAATCAGCGGTGCCGCGTACCAGAACGCCATCGCCGCCGGTATATACACGGCAGCAGAAAACAGCATCGCCAGCGTCATGTTCGAGTTACGCACGGTTTCTGCATCAATCGCGATTTGACCTGTGATCGCTTGCACGAATACGCCACCGTCTATCAAGGCAGATGCGCCGATGGCGATGATCGCCGCCAGCAAATACAGCGAGCCGAGTTTGATCAGATTGCGCACGTAAGGCGAGCGGAAGCCGACCAGCAGCAGATTGGGATACACTTTTTTGCCCGCTTCTATCTGTACGCAGGCATGCATGAAGGTCATCGAAAACAAGGGCACCAGTATCAGTGGCATCAGTTGGCCAATCACGGGAATGATGCCGAGTGCCAGCATCAGAAACATGTAGCCGAAGAACAGTGTTGATAGTTCAGCCGGCTGCTTGCGGAATAGCGCAAAGCCTTCCGTTACCCAGAGCCAACCGGTTTTTGCAGGTAATTTATCCATCATCCAGTCGTCGCAAAAAGTGCAGGTGCTGCCTGCTCGATACGCAAACGCAGTATCCGTTCGAAATGCGCAGGATCGTGCGGTGTCAACATTTCAGCATCGCGCGGCATATGGAAATCATACAACCGCGACAGCCAAAAGCGTAGTGCGCTGCCACGTAGCATCGGTTGCCAGGCAATTTGTTCTTCTGCGGTAAATGGGCGTATCTCGTGATACGCGTCCAGCATCGCGCGTACGCGTGCCTGATCCAGTTCGCCACTTTCGATATTGATACACCAGTCGTTGACGGTAACGGCGACGTCGAATAGCCAGGTATCGCAACCGGCAAAATAAAAATCGAAGAAGCCGCTCAGCTGATCGCCGTCAAACATCACGTTATTGCGGAACAGGTCTGCATGGATAGGACCGTTAGGCAATTCCTTGAACACATCGGAAGCTGCAAATGTATTTTGGAAAGCCATTTCCGTCGTCAATAATTGCTTGTTGTTGTCAGAAAGGTGGGGCATGACGACGGGCATGGTTTCATTCCACCAATCTATGCCGCGCAGATTCGGCTGGCGGATCTCAAAATCTTCTGCCGCCATATGCATGCACGCGAGCATCGCACCGACGGCCGCGCAATGCACGGGTGTGGGTGCCAGTTCGCAGTGGCCTGCCAGCTTGGTCACTATCGAAGCCGGTTTGCCTTGCAATTCATTGATGATGGAACCTTTGCGATTGGCGATGGGCGCAGGTACCGATACGCCGCCTTCAGCCAGATGGCGCATCAGGTTCAGGTAGAACGGAAGTTGTTCGAACGTCAGTTTTTCAAACACTGTCAGCACATATTCGCCGCGCTCGGTGGTGATGAAAAAGTTGCTGTTCTCGATCCCGGATGAAATGCCTTTGATCGCGAGCGCTTTGCCCAGATCGAATTGCGTGATCCACGAGGAGAGGTCATCGAGACTGACCGGAGTAAAAACTGCCATGGGAATATATAAAAATGCGTATTACGTAAAAATACGTGTCATCCAAAAACAAAAAATAACGCACCGGAGTGCGTTATCTGGCGATAGCCGGCAATATTTCTGCAGCCGGATTATTTTGCAGACGCAGGTGCGGGCGCCAATGTCTGTGCCGTTTCTGGTGCTGTGGTGCTTTTCGGTCCGCCGAATGTGCCGACTTCAAATTGCACTGGGCGATTAGTATCGCTTTGGCCATCGCCGCGCATCGCACCAGGCGTGTCGTTCGGTTTCGCGTAGTAGGTGGTTTTGCCGGTTTGCACTTTTACTTCAGTGACTTTGCCCTGCGATTTTTTTTCGGTAATTTTCTTTTGTGTGTCTGGCTGGCGAATCGTCACGGCAGGTGCTTCGCCTTCTTCCAGACGTTGCGTTTGCGGCGGTGCTGGTGCGAAATCCTTGCTTGGTTGCGTCGATTGCGCGCTGACAATCAGAGGTGTTGCGATTGCCGCTACGGAAATCGTAATAAGGGACCAGAATTTGGATGTGCGCATGATGTATGTATGAGCCGTCGTTGAAAGGAAACTAATATGGTTCATTGTAGCAAACCGGCCCATGCCTGCAGAAAATAGTTCGGTTTGTGTTTCACTGTGTGCACGTGCATTCCACTCGACTTTCCATAATGCCAATCTTTGCGCCTTCTTATTATGCTCGAGCTGTGCCGATCGTGACGCTGGAATCGAAATAATGAGCGCCCCAAACTCTGCCATAATCTTAGCCGTTTGCCATGAGTTGCCTTGCGCTCAGCCGGCCGCCTCCCTTACCGAATGTCCGAATCCCTATGAATAAAACTTTGTTATTAGTCGACGGCTCCAGCTATTTGTATCGCGCTTTCCATGCGCTGCCGGATTTGCGCGGACCCGAAGGTGCGCCTACCGGTGCCATCTACGGCATGATCAATATGCTGCGTCGCCTGCGCAAGGATTATCCAAGCGCCTGCATGGCTTGCGTATTCGATGCCAAAGGGAAAACCTTTCGCGATGATTTGTACGCTGAATACAAGGCGCAACGCGCTTCGATGCCGGACGATCTGGTACGCCAGATTGAACCCATTCACGAAGCGGTGAGTGCGATGGGCTGGCCGATTTTGATGGTGGAAGGGATAGAAGCGGACGACGTGATTGCTACCTTGTCGGTCGAGGCAGTCAAACATGGCATGACGACCGTGATTTCGACCGGCGACAAGGATCTGGCGCAACTGGTCAATCAGCATGTGACGCTGGTGAATACGATGAGCAATGAAAAGCTTGATCGGGAAGGTGTGATTGCAAAATTTGGCGTGCCGCCTGAGCGCATCGTCGATTACCTGACACTGATAGGCGACACCGTAGATAACGTGCCGGGCGTCGAAAAAGTCGGACCGAAAACTGCAGTGAAATGGCTGACGCAATACGGCACGCTGGATGGCATCGTGGAACATGCGGCAGAGATCAAAGGTGTGGTTGGCGACAATCTGCGTCGAGCACTCGATTGGCTGCCGCAGGCAAAGGTTTTGATCACGGTAAAAACGGATTGTGATTTGTCTGCACACATGAAGTCGATAGCAGAATCGCTGGAGCAAAAGCCGGAAGATGTTGAGGCCATGATCGCTTTCTTCAAGCGCAATGGCTTCAAGACCTGGTTACGTGAGTTGACCGCCAATGTTGAGTCATCCGACTCCGCAAGCGCTGCACCGAATGCGACAACCGGTATCGCCCCGCAAGGCGCATTGTTTGGCGAAGATTTGCCTGAGGTTGAAAAACATTACGAGACTGTATTGACCGAAGCCGATCTTGATCGCTGGTTGGCTAAAATCGATGCCGCAACATTGACCGCAGTCGATACCGAGACAACTTCGCTGGAACCGATGCAGGCGCAACTGGTTGGCATCTCTTTGTGTTGTGAGCCAGGTGTCGCCGTTTATATTCCAGTGGCGCATCGCTATCAGGATGCACCTGAACAATTGTCGCGCGACTATGTGCTGGAAAAATTGCGTGCATGGTTGGAAGATGAAACTAAAGCCAAGGTCGGGCAAAATTTGAAGTACGACAGCCATATTTTTGCCAATCATGGCATCAGTTTGCGGGGCATTCAACACGACACTTTGCTCGAATCCTACGTTTTTGAATCCCATCGCAGTCACGATATGGACAGCCTGGCCTTGCGCCATTTGAATCGCAAGACGATTACGTTTCAGGATGTCTGCGGCAAGGGTGCGTCGCAACTTTGTTTTGATCAGGTCGAGATAGCGCGCGCCACTGAATATGCGGCTGAAGACGCGGACATCACCTTGCAACTGCATCAGCGCATGTTTCCGCATGTGAGCGGCGATCAGGGCTTGACCTTCATTTATGAAAAAGTTGAGTTGCCAACCGCAGTGGTATTGCAGAAGGTCGAGCGTAACGGCGTGCTGATAGATCCGGCTTTGCTGGCAACGCAATCGAATCAACTAGGCAAGCGCATGATGGAGATTGAGCAAGCCGCTTACGAGCTCGCCGGCCAGCCTTTCAACTTGAATTCGCCGAAGCAGATAGGGGAAATCTTCTTTGAGAAATTGAAGCTGCCGGTTGTCAAGAAAACGCCTTCAGGGGCGCCATCGACAGATGAAGAAGTGCTGCAAAAACTTGCCGAGGATTATCCGCTGCCTAAGGCCTTGCTTGAATATCGCGGCCTGTCCAAGTTGAAGTCGACCTACACTGACAAACTGCCGAAAATGATCGACCCGACCACCGGGCGTGTGCATACCAATTATGCGCAGGCGGTCGCGGTTACCGGACGTTTATCTTCCAACGAGCCGAATCTGCAAAACATCCCGATCCGGAATGCAGAAGGGCGCCGCATACGCGAAGCCTTTATTGCGCCAGCCGGCAGCGTGATTGTTTCCGCCGATTATTCGCAAATCGAATTGCGCATCATGGCGCATATCTCGGAAGATGAAAACATGTTGCGTGCGTTTGCCGAAGGGGAAGATATTCACCGTGCAACTGCGGCAGAGATTTTTGGCGTGAAGGCAGCCGAGGTCAGCAGCGAACAGCGTCGCTATGCCAAGGTTATCAACTTCGGTTTGATCTACGGCATGAGTGCATTCGGTCTGGCAGGCAATCTCGGTATCGAACGCTCAGCTGCACAGAGTTACATCGAAAAATACTTTTACCGTTTCTCAGGCGTCAAACGCTATATGGATGAAACGCGCCTGGAAGCGAAAGCGCGCGGTTATGTGCAAACAGTCTTTGGCCGTCGCCTGTGGCTGCCGGAAATTAATTCACCTAACGGCCCGCGCCGCCAAGGCGCCGAGCGCGCGGCGATCAATGCGCCTATGCAAGGTACGGCGGCGGATTTGATCAAGCTGGCAATGATTGCCGTGCAGGGCTGGCTGGAATCTGAAAAGCTGCAGTCAAAAATGATCATGCAAGTACACGATGAACTGGTGCTCGAAGTTCCGGAAACCGAGCTGGCCTTGGTACGTGAAAAACTGCCTGAGCTTATGCGCAATGTCGCGCAACTGAAGGTGCCGCTGATCGCAGAAGTTGGGGTCGGCAAGAATTGGGATGAGGCGCACTGATTTTTGTCATTTGTTGGGCTTGTTTGTGTAATGCGATGCCGTAGCAAATGTTTTTCAAGTTGGAAGGTCTAACTGTTTTATTTACTGGAGGATTGCCATGGAAAATATGAAAGAAGATTTCGATAGCCTGGTCGCAAAAACACCGTTGTCCGGTGGTGTCGATAGGCGCGGCTTTATCAAGACGGCTCTAGGTACTGGCTTCGCCGCGGCAGTGCTGCCTGTGTGTGCGCAAAGTGTAGTCAAGACCGACGCTACAGGTTTGATTGTTGGTGAAGTGACGGTGATGGTGAATGGCCAGGCCGTGCCGGTCTATCGTGCGCAACCAGAAGGCAAAACCAATCTGCCGGTGATTCTGGTGATCTCTGAAATTTTTGGTGTGCATGAATATATCGCCGACGTCGCGCGACGCTTTGCGAAGCTGGGTTATCTAGCCTTGGCGCCGAGTCTGTTTGTGCGACAAGGTGATCCTGGCGCATACAAAACGGTGGCCGAATTGCAGAAGGAAGTCATTATGAAAGTGCCAGATGCGCAAGTCATGACCGATCTGGATGCGGTCGTCGCATGGGCTAAGGCGAATGGCGGCAACACCGCCAAGTTAGGCATCACTGGTTTTTGCTGGGGTGGACGCATTACGTGGATGTACTCGGCGCACAATCCCAAGGTCAAAGCGGGCGTCGCTTGGTACGGCCGTTTGGTCGGCAACAGCACCGCTGCGACACCTACGCATCCCGTCGATATCGCTGCCAAATTGAAGACCCCGATACTCGGTTTGTATGGCGCACAAGATGGCGGCATCCCCGTCACCACCGTGGTGGAAATGAAGGATGCGCTAGCCAAAGGCAGCAGCAAATCGGAATTCGTCGTATTTAAAAATTCCGGCCATGCCTTCCATGCGGATTATCGTCCTAGTTATGTCGAGGCAGATGCCAAGGAAGGCTGGACGCAATGTCTTGCATGGCTCAAAGCGAACGGCGTTGCCTGATTGATTTAAGCAGAAAGTTCAAAGCGCGGCATGTCCTACAAAAGGCAGGTCGCGCTTTTCATTTGCTGAAATGATAGAGATATGTTCTAATTTGCAACCTTGTTGCATCTACTGAGATTCAAAATTAATTCCACGCTCGTTTCCATCCTGTTGACCACCGCCATCTCTGGCGTATTCAGCATTTCCGCTGCGGCGCTGTTTTCCTTTTCGCTGTTGTCGAAACTGGTCGACCGCATGGTCAGCCTGTCGGTCGGAATTTTGCTGGCGACATCCTTGTTGCATGCATTGCCGGAAGCGTTTGAATCTGAAGCGGATGCGCACACATTATTCGCTGTGTTGCTGGGCGGTTTGCTGGCGTTTTTCCTGCTGGAGAAAATGGCGATATTGCGTCACTCGCATCATCACGAACATGATGGCCATGGTCACCACCACGGTCACGATGCGCATGAAGCGGGCGCGTCTGGCTGGATGATTTTGGTTGGTGACAGTCTGCATAATTTCACCGATGGCATTCTGATTGCGGCAGCTTTTCTGGCTGATCCTCATCTGGGCATCATGACGGGCCTGGCAATTATTGCGCATGAAATTCCGCAGGAAATAGGCGACTTTATCGTGTTGTTGAACGCCGGTTTTACGCGCACCCGCGCTTATGTGTACAACATTATTTCCGGCTTGATGGCAGTCGTGGGCGGTGTGGTCGGCTATCTGTTGCTGGATAGCGCGCAGTCGTGGATACCGTATGTATTGGTATTCGCTTCGTCGGGATTTATCTATATTGCGGTCAGCGATTTGATGCCGCAAATGCAGCGTCGCGCATCCATGCGTGAAACGGTGCCGCAAGTGCTGTTGATTGCACTCGGTGTCGGCATCGTTTTATTCTTGACGGGTCATTCGCACGCACATTGAATTGTGCGTGCTGTTGTAACTATCGTTTAGACAGTTTGTGCGACCGGCCGTGCCGGATCGCTGCACCATTCACTCCATGAACCGGGATACAGCGCGGCTCCTGTCAGTCCGGCAACTTCCAGCGCCAGCAGGTTATGGCAAGCGGTAACACCTGAGCCACATTGCATGACAGTGCTTTCCGGATCCTTGATCAGTTCACTGAATTCACTACGTAATTGATCGGCAGATTTAAAGCGTCCATCGGCTTGCAGATTGTCCTTGAAGAAGCGATTCTTCGCGCCGGGAATATGGCCGCCGACAGGATCCATGGTTTCATTCTCTCCGCGAAATCTGTCCGGCGCACGTGCATCGATGATGGTGCGCGCAGAACTTGTCAGGCCTTTCAACAAGTCATCAGCACTGACGGAGGTAACAAGCGATGCTCGCTCGGTCAACGTGCCCATAGTGCGCGGCGCGGCTTCTGTCGATAGAAACATGCCCGACGCTTGCCATGCCGGCAAGCCGCCATCCAGCACGGCGACCGCATCGTGTCCGACCCAACGCAACATCCACCATAGTCGTGCCGCAAACATGCCGCCGTGCGCGTCGTATGCAACTACTTGGGTATCCTTGTTGATGCCCAAGCCTTGCAGCGTCTGGACGAAAACAGCGCGATCTGGCAGCGGATGGCGACCGAGGAATTTGCCGTCTGTATTCACTTTTTCACCGGACAAATTTTTATCCAAATGCACGAATTGCGCATTTGGAATATGACCTTTTGCATATGCATCGCGACCGAAATCCGGGTTGCCCAAATCGTGGCGGCAGTCGAGCACGACCCAGTTGGGGTCGAAAGTATGTTCAGCTAATTCAGTTGCAGAAACCAGTGTCGTAAAAGCCATAGTCATCCTTCCGGTTAGAGGTATTGCAAGCGCGATGCTATCAGAGCTCCGCTGCGATTGGATCGACAGGTGGCGCAGCCTTGCTTTGCGCAGTGCTGCGAATATTGTAGAAGGTTGCGACGATGCCGCTGACGAGAATGATGGCGATGCCCAGCCAGCCATAGATGCCCAGTACATCATTCCAGACTACGATACCCCACAAGCTTGAGAAAACGATGCCGGTGTATTGTAGATTTGCTGTGACCAGCGTGTTGCCGAGCCGGTAGGCGCGTGTCATCGCCATCTGCGCCATCGCCGCAAGTACGCCTATGCTGAGTAGTAGCGTGATGCCGTAGGCGGAATGCGCGCGCAGTATGCTGACAGGCTCGTCATGCAAACCAGGTCCGAACAGGCAGCCGAGGAAGCCTGCGAGTAAACCAGTCGCGGAAAAATAAAACACCACACGCGATTCGGGTTCGCCGAGTTGTCCAAGATGCCGTACTTGCAAATAAGCCAAGGCTGATAGCGCACCCGAACACAGGCCGATAAAACCACCCAGCCATTGATCGTCATGTATCGATGGTCGCAACAGCAAGGTCACGCCGATAAAGCTGGCAATGATTGCGGTGACTAAGCCCCATTCAAAGCGTCGCTTGCCGGTACGCCATGCGGCAAAAAACAGGATGCCGGAAATCCAGATCGGCGCCATGTAATTGAGTGTCATCGCGGTTGCCAGTGGCAGCAGGCCGATTGCATAAAACCACAACCACACCGCGACCGTGCCGACTACGCAGCGCCATAAATGTTGCCAGACAAAAGTGGTTTTCAGGCTGCCGTTCTGCCGCAGGATCAATGCATAAATAAAGATCACACCAACCAGGCCGCGATACATCAGAATTTCAGCGACGGTATAGGTTTCAGACGCCAGCTTGACGCACACGCCCATGATGGCAAAGGCGAAGGTGGCGAACAGCATCCAGAGTGATTGCATGAGAGCTGAGGCTAAAAAGAGCGGTGATTCAAAAGAGGTAAATCAGGGGCGCACGCATGCGATGCATGCGCCCCTAAGAGTTGAATAGTTTAGACGTCGAGCTGACGGCGATACCATTCATGGAAGTGTTGCATGCCGTCTTCCATCGGCGATTGATACGGACCAACTTCATTGACGCCTCTGTCCATCAGGATCTTGCGGCCGGCATCCATGCGCAAGGCGATTTCGTCATCTTCTTCGCAGGTTTCCATGTACGCAGCGCGTTCTGCTGCGATGAAGTCGCGTTCGAAGTGAACGATCTCTTCCGGGTAGTAGAACTCAACGACATTGCGCGTCTTTTGCGGGCCGTTAGGCCATACAGTCGATACCACCAGCACGTGCGGATACCACTCGACCATGATGTTCGGATACAGCGTCAGCCAGATCGCGCCGTACGGTGGTGCCACACCGCCGCGGAATTGCAGTATCTGTTCTTGCCACTTCTGGTAAGTAGGTGAACCGTGCTTGGCCAATGCGTTGTGCACGCCCACGGTTTGCACGCTGTACTGATCACCGAATTCCCACTTCAAGTCATCGCAACTGACGAAGCTGCCGAGACCCGGATGGAAAGGTTCAACATGATAATCCTCCAGATACACTTCGATGAAAGTTTTCCAGTTGTAGTCGCACTCATGCACTTCGACGTGATCCAGCATGTAGCCGCTGAAGTCGAGATCTTTAGTCACGCCAAGATTGCCCAGAATTTTTGCAACGTCGACACCATTGCGTTCGAACAGCAAGCCATTCCAGTTTTGCAGCGGTGTGTTAGACAGGTTAAGACAAGGCGTTTCGCCGAAATGCGGCGCGCCTATCAATTCACCCTTGAGATCGTAAGTCCAGCGATGCAGCGGGCAGACAATGTTGTTCGCATGGCCGCGGCCATTGAACATTTTCGCCTGGCGATGACGACAGACGTTGGACAGCAATTCGATACCTTGCGGATTGCGTACCAGCATGCGGCCTTCGTTTTCCCACGCGAGCGTGGCAAAGTCGCCGACATTCGGCACCATCAATTCATGCCCCGCATAACGCGGACCATCGCGGAACAATTGCTGGATTTCCTGCTTCAACAGCGCTTCGTCAAAATAGACGTTGACTGGAAGTTGCGCGTTTGAACGCGCGAGTTTGGCGAGATTAGCCAGATCGGACATCTCCACCCCCAAATTAATTTGCACCAACCAGAGGAAAGAACCCGCAAAAACCTTAGATCAAACGAGATAAAGAGGCAATTTTGGACAGAACCGACGATTATACCCGAGACTCTTCATGAGGTAGAGATGCGGCACGGTTTGGGTCGATAGATTTGCCAACTTATTAAAAAGGCAAATATTCCCGTGAGTCATTCTGAAAAATCGCATGTCCAACGGCGTAATCTCGGAATTTTGGACTGAAACGTGCCATTTGCTGCAAAAACCGCAGTTTTTAAGGCTAGAAACGCTGGCATCAGTAGCGTTTATCCGCAGTCTTGGATGGATTGCTCTAAAATAACGGGCTAAACCTTTTTCCTGTCATTATGTCCAAGAAACTATCCTCCGCTGCGCTGCCTGCTTCATTTGAAGAAGCGATGGCAGAACTTGATGAATTGGTCGCACGCATGGAGGCGGGGGAGTTGCCGCTGGAAGCATCTGTTGCGGCATACAAGCGCGGTTCGGAATTAGTGAAGTATTGCGCTGCCCAACTGGAGAAAGTCGACAATCAAGTCAAAGTGCTGGAAGGCGACATGCTGAAACCGTTTAACGCCGAGCCAGGTTTAGCTGCCGAGGCGGATGAATGACGGAGCAATCGTTTGACGGCTGGATGAAATCAATTCAGGTTGAAATGGAAGTGGCGCTGGTGAGATTTTTACCGCCAGTGACACAAAAACCTGCGCGCCTGCACGATGCGATGCATTACGCCGTGCTGGATGGCGGCAAGCGTGTGCGTCCCTTGCTGGTACATGCTGCCGGTGCCTTGTTCGACGCGGATGCCGCTGAGTTGGCACGTGCAGCGGCCGCGGTGGAAATGATTCACGCGTATTCGCTGGTGCATGATGATATGCCGTGTATGGATGACGATGCGCTGCGTCGCGGCAAGCCGACCGTGCATGTGAGGTATGACGAAGCATGCGCGCTGCTGGTAGGCGATGCTTTGCAATCGCAGGCATTTGAAATCCTGGCTGACGGCGGACTTGACGCGACGCGTCAACTTGCGATGCTGCGCTTGCTGGCAAAAGCATCCGGCTCGTTCGGTATGTGCGGCGGTCAGGCGATCGATTTGGCTAGTGTAGGCTTGACTTTGTCGCTGGAAGAATTGGAGCAGATGCATACGCTGAAAACAGGTGCCTTGTTACGCGTGTCGGTATTGCTGGGCGCATTTGCCGGTAAAGCATTGTCTGAAAATGAAATAACTGCGCTGGATCAGTATTCCAGTGCAATTGGTTTGGCGTTTCAGGTAGTCGACGATGTGCTGGATGCGACGGCAGACTCGGCAACCTTGGGTAAAACTGCCGGCAAAGACGCCGCAGATAACAAGCCGACTTATGTATCGATTCTAGGCCTGCAACAATCACAGGTCTTGGCAGAAAAATTGCGCACCGATGCGTATCGGGCGCTGGAACAATTCGGAGACAAAGCACGACGCTTGCGAGAACTCGCAGACTTGATCGTGCAGCGGAAGGCCTAGTATGAATTTGCTTGAAAAAATGAATGATCCTGCCGACATTCGGCACCTTACCCGACCGCAGCTCAAGCAGCTGGCGGACGAACTGCGTGCGTTCGTCATTGAATCCGTCGCGCAAACTGGCGGTCACCTGTCGTCCAATCTGGGTACGGTAGAACTGACGATCGCGCTGCATAACGTATTCAACACGCCGGAAGATCGCATCGTGTGGGATGTCGGCCATCAAACTTATCCGCACAAAATATTGACGGGTCGTCGCGATCAGATGCATTCATTGCGTCAGCGCGAAGGTATTTCCGGCTTTCCGCGTCGTGATGAAAGTCCTTACGACACCTTCGGTACCGCGCACTCATCGACATCGATTTCCGCCGCTTTGGGCATGGCACTCGCGGCCAAAACCAAGGGCGAAGACAGACATGCGATTGCCGTGATCGGCGATGGCGCGATGACCGCCGGTATGGCCTTCGAAGCAATGAATAACGCTGGCATTCACGACGATATCAATTTGCTGGTTGTGCTGAATGACAACGATATGTCGATCTCGCCACCAGTCGGCGCATTGAATCGTTATCTGGCGCGGTTGATGTCCGGCCAGTTTTATGCCGCCGCAAAAAATGTAGGCAAGACAGTATTGCCAGCGCCTGTGCGTGAACTGGCAAAACGCTTTGAAGAACACGCAAAAGGCATGATCGTGCCAGCCACGATGTTTGAAGAATTCGGTTTCAATTACATAGGTCCAATCGATGGTCACGATCTGGATTCGCTGATCCCGACCTTGCAAAATCTGAAGCATTTGAAAGGCCCGCAATTTCTGCACGTCGTGACTAAAAAAGGTCAGGGTTATAAATTGGCGGAAGCTGATCCGGTGCTCTATCACGGCCCAAGTAAATTTGACCCTGCCGAAGGTATCAAACCGGTCACCGCCAAAAAAGTGACTTATACCAGTGTCTTTGGCGACTGGTTGTGCGATATGGCGGCAGCCGACAAACGCCTGATAGGGATTACACCCGCGATGCGTGAGGGCTCGGGTATGGTCGAGTTCGAGCGTCGTTTCGCGGATCGCTATTACGACGTTGGTATTGCCGAGCAGCATGCAGTGACGTTTGCTGCCGGTATGGCATGCGAGGGTTTGAAGCCTGTTGTTGCAATTTATTCGACCTTCCTGCAGCGCGGTTACGATCAATTGATTCATGACGTTGCTTTGCAGAATCTGGATGTGACCTTCGCGCTGGATAGGGCTGGTTTGGTCGGTGCCGATGGCGCAACCCATGCCGGTAACTACGATATTGCTTATTTGCGTTGTATTCCTAATATGGTTGTGATGGCGGCATCTGATGAAAATGAGTGTCGTCAGATGCTCTCGACCGGATTCCAATACAATGGACCTGCTGCAGTGCGATATCCGCGTGGCGGTGGCATCGGTGCCAAGGTGGCGAACACGCTGGAAACGATTCTGCTCGGTACCGGCGAAATCCGCCGCGAAGGTAAAAGCATTGCGATTTTGGCGTTCGGCACGATGGTTGCGCCTAGCCTGCAAGCTGGCGACGAGCTGAATGCCACCGTAGCCAACATGCGTTTCGTCAAACCGCTGGATGTCGAATTACTCAAACGCCTGGCCGCAACGCATGATGCGCTGGTGACAGTGGAAGAGGGTTCTATCATGGGTGGTGCGGGTGCCGCAATAGCAGAAGCGATGGCGGCAGAAGGTATCGTCAAGCCGCTATTGAATCTGGGTTTGCCGGACCAATTTATCGATCATGGTGATGCAGGTCAGTTGTTGGCCGCATGCGGCCTGGATGCAAAAGGGATTGCCGCTTCAATTCGGCAACGTTTTTCCAAAGACGAGCCAAGGCTGGTCGTCAACAATAAGCAGTAAGCAGCACTTATTTCGGCTTCGCGCCGACAGGACAGATTTTAAAATGAATACTCGCGATCTCGGTTTGAGCGCTATCCCCGATGTGCAAAGTACACCGGACACCCGGCATATAGCCATTCAACGTGTAGGCGTCAAAGGCGTGCGCTATCCGATCACGATTAAAACGTTGTCGGGCGTACAGCCGTCGGTGGGCACCTGGAATATGTATGTGCAATTGGCAGAGGAGCAAAAAGGCACGCACATGTCGCGTTTCATCGCGCTGCTCGAAGACAATACACAGCCTTTCGATGTTCCGGTCTTTACTGATCTGATGCATAAAATGCTGGCCTTGCTGGATGCTAAGGCTGGTCGGATTGAGGTCTCCTTCCCGTATTTTATTAACAAGACTGCGCCGGTATCTGGCGTGCAAAGTCTGATGGATTACGAAGTCGGTCTGACTGGTGAGATTAAAAACGGCGCACTGGAAATCACGCTGAAAGTATTAGTGCCAGTCACCAGTCTGTGCCCATGCTCAAAACAGATTTCAGCCTACGGCGCGCACAATCAGCGCTCGCATATCACTGTGAACGCGGTATTGAATGGTGATCTGCTAGTTGAAGAATTGATTGCAAAAATCGAAGAGCAGGCATCGTGCGAACTGTATGGTTTATTGAAACGTCCTGACGAAAAATACGTGACTGAACGTGCTTACGACAATCCAAAATTTGTTGAAGATCTGGTGCGGGATGTTGCTGTGATGTTGAATAACGAAGAACGTGTTTTGGCTTATACGCTGGAAGCGGAGAATTTTGAGTCGATTCATAATCATTCGGCTTATGCGTTGATTGAGTTGGATAAACGTTTGAAATAAATGTTTGTTGGGTTGGATTGAAAATGCCGTTCAGTGTTTTGCGCTGGACGGCATTTTTGTTTTTGGGTTTGAGGCTGTTGATGAGGGTTTTTCTTCGTGGTGGCTTGCCGGGCTACCCCGGCAACTAACTACGAAGAGCTGCCCGTCTTAGTTATCACATAGCAGTGAGCAATGCTACATAGCTAGCAAACTCAAATATCCCTAACTCTTTCCTTCTCCCACAAAACATCCCCCGCACCCGCATACCGATTCAACACCCGCGATAAAACAAACAACAAATCCGATAAGCGATTCATGTATTGACGTGGATTGTCATTCATCTTTTCAGCTTTCCCAAGACTGACAATCGCCCGCTCTGCACGCCGACATATCGTGCGACAAACATGCGCCTGCGACGCCGCGCGCGAGCCGGCTGGCAGGATGAATTCCTGCAGCGACGGCAGATCGGCGTTGTACTTCGCCAGCAAGGCATCCAGCCGCGCTACCTGCGCATCGTGAATCAGCGTGTAGCCGGGAATGCACAACTCGCCACCCATATCGAACAGGTCGTGCTGAATCGAGATTAACTCTTCACGCAAAGCTGGCGGCATGTCTTCGCATAGCAACAAGCCTAGATGCGAATTCAATTCGTCGACGTCACCCATCGCATGTACGCGCAGCGCATCCTTGTCGACGCGGCTGCCGTCGCCCAAGCCTGTGGTGCCGTTGTCGCCAGTGCGTGTGGCGATTTTTGAAAGTCGATTGGCCATGGGAATAGATAAAAGTCAGAAGTGGAGTGGAGTAGCGAGGATACGGCAAAATGATCTAGTCGTCGCAGCGCAGTGAACCCGGTAAAATCACTGCTTCGCAACCGACGATTGATGGATTCAATGGCAATTAGACTTCCACCTGTACATGCGCTTTCCGCTTTTGAGGCGGCCGCGCGCCACGGTTCGTTTGCGCTGGCAGCGGAAGAGTTGTGCATTACACCTTCTGCCTTTTCGCACAGGATTCGCCTGCTCGAAGATTTCGTCGGCGAGCGCCTGTTCCTGCGTGACGGCCGTAGCGTCAGTCTGACCGAATTCGGTCGCCGTTATCTGGATGTGGTGCGTGGTGCCTTGAGTTCGCTGGCGGACTTCCCTTTGCCGCATCGTCATGCGACAGGACAGTTAAAGGTCAAGGTGACGGTGCCGCCCACTTTTGCGCGTTACCTGTTCCTGCCGAATTTGCATGAATTTATGAGTCTGCATCCGGATATCACGATAGAAACCTATCTGTCGGTGCCCTTGTACGACATGAGTCTGTCGGAAACCGATATTGAAGTGCGTTTCGGCGCCGGAAAATATCCGGACATCGTTACTGAAAAATTGTTCAGGGAGCCAGTATTTCCGGTCGCCAGCCCTAGCTATCTGAAACAGATAGGAAAATTGAATGTGCCGGCCGATTTGCAAAAAGCGCAATTATTGCGTTCTGCGCTGGAGCCGTGGCAGCCGTGGTTTGAAATGGCAGGATTGGATTGGCCGGAACCGTCAACCGGCCTGCGTATCGACGATCTGGGCTTGCTGTTGGAGGCGGTAAAGCATGGTTATGGAGTGGCATTGACGCGTCAGCATTTTGCCGCCGACATGATCGCCAGCGGCGAGATTGTTCCCTTGTTCGATCTGCAATTGACGACGCCACAACATGCTTATTACCTGGTGTATGACCGCCATGTGCGCGAGCGACCGGAGGTCGCGTTGATGCTGGACTGGATGATGGAGCGTTTCAGTACGCAGCGGCTCAGCATTTAAGTCCGCTACATTCTTTTGAAAAGCTATAAATGCCGTTTTTTGACGGCAGTTATGCGCTTTTTGCATATCAGTTGAATATTTTTCACGGGCGAGGGGAAAGCTTTCAGTTTCCTGGCAACCGGTATTCGCTACACTATACTTAAGCGATATAAGTGTTATTCGATAGTGGAATGGATGCAGGATAGATGATGAATACGACTTCGGCCGCCCCCGCTTTGACTGCAGCCGCTTTAGCAGCTCCCGCCTTAGCTCCGTTCACCGCCGCGCATCAGCGTCTGGTGGTGGATGCATTGCGTGCGGTACTGCCCGAACATTGCGTACTCTTCAACGAAGAAGATACGCGTCCCTACGAATGCGATGGTCTGGCTGCGTATGCGCAACTGCCCATGGTAGTCACCTTGCCCAGCACGGAAGAGCAGGTCATCGCGATTCTCAAGATATGCCGTGAACTAAAAGTGCAAATTGTGCCGCGTGGTGCTGGCACCGGTTTGTCGGGTGGCGCGCTGCCGATTGCTGATGGCATCGTTTTGTCGACGGCAAGAATGAACAAGATCGTCAAGGTCGATGCATACGCGCGAACTGCCGTGGTGCAGCCCGGCGTGCGTAATCTGGCGATTTCCGAAGCGGTCGCGCCGCTTGGTTTGTATTACGCGCCTGATCCTTCTTCGCAGATCGCCTGCACGATAGGGGGCAACGTCGCCGAGAATTCCGGCGGAGTGCATTGCCTCAAATATGGTTTGACCGTACACAATGTAATGCGCGTGCGCGTCGTCACGATAGAAGGCGACGTGATCGAACTCGGCGGTGCCGCACTCGATGCGCCCGGTCTGGATTTGCTCTCGGTATTTGTCGGCTCGGAAGGCATGCTCGGCATGGTGACTGAAGTGACCGTCAAACTCATTCCAAAACCAAAACTAGCGCGCGTGATTTTGGCTTCGTTTGATGATGTGGTTAAAGGTGGTAATGCGGTGGCCAGCGTGATCGCTGCCGGCATTATTCCGGCAGGGCTGGAGATGATGGACAAGACGTCCACGCGCATGGTTGAGCCCTTCGTCAAAGCCGGTTACGACATGGATGCCGAAGCGATTTTGCTGTGTGAATCGGATGGAATTCCAGAAGAAGTCGAAGAAGAAATTGCGCGCATGACCGAAGTGTTGAAGCATTCAGGTGCAACCGCCATTGCAGTCTCGCGCGACGAAGCTGAGCGCCTACGCTTTTGGTCGGGCCGCAAGAATGCATTCCCGGCTGCCGGTCGTATTTCTCCCGATTATTACTGTATCGACGGCACCATTCCACGTCGCAGTCTGGCCGATGTATTGACCGGTATTGCTCAGATGGAAATCAAGTACGGCTTGCGCTGTGCCAACGTATTTCACGCCGGCGACGGCAATCTGCATCCTTTGATTTTGTTCGATGCCAATACCGAAGGCGAATTTCACCGCGCCGAACTATTCGGCGCCGAGATTCTGGAAATGTGTGTCGCCGTCGGTGGCACCATCACCGGCGAACACGGGGTCGGCATGGAAAAAATCAATCAGATGTGCGTACAGTTTTCGCGTGCGGAAATGGATGCCTTCCTCAGCGTCAAACGCGCCTTCGATCCCGTCTCGCTGCTCAATCCGAACAAGGCGATTCCTACGCTACAGCGCTGTGCCGAATACGGCAAGATGCACGTCAAGCGCGGCATGCTGAAGTTTCCCGATCTGCCGCGCTTTTAATCTTTCAGGTCACGCATGGAACAAGTAATCGAACAGTTTAAAGAACGCATACTCGCAGCCAGCCGCGACAGGCAGCCGCTATGTTTGCGTGGTGGCGGCAGCAAGGATTGGTATGGCCAGACGCCAATGGGTGAGGTGCTGGATACGCGCGCCTATCAGGGCATCGTTGCCTACGATCCGACCGAGCTGGTCATCACCGTGCGCGCCGGTACCCGCTTGGCGGAAGTAGAGAAAGTATTGGCCGAACAAAACCAGACATTTGCATTCGAGCCTCCGCATTTTGGTCCTGACGCAACGGTTGGCGGCATGGTCGCTTGTGGGTTGTCCGGACCGCGCCGTGCGGCGGTCGGTGCGGTACGCGATTTCGTACTGGGCGCCGTGCTGATGGATAGCAAAGGCGAAGCCTTGCATTTCGGTGGGCAGGTGATGAAGAACGTGGCCGGTTACGATGTGTCGCGACTGCTGACAGGTTCGCTCGGCACTCTCGGTTTGCTGCTGGAAGTATCGCTGAAGGTGCTGCCCAAACCGTATGCAGAAACCAGTCTGCGCTTGCAGATGACGGAAGACGAGGCGATACGAAGACTGAATCAATGGGGCGGCCAGCCTTTGCCGATTTCTGCCAGCGCCTGGTGCGATGGCGCCTTGGTTTTGCGTTTGTCCGGTGCCAAAGCGGCGATTACAGCAGCGCAACAAGCTATAGGTGGAGAAGAAATTTCTGGTGATGATTTCTGGCTGGCGATGCGTGAACAAAGTAATCAATTCTTCACGCAGTCATCGACCTTGTGGCGTTTGTCGGTGCCATCCACTGTGCCGCCGCTTGGCTTGGGCGAGCAACTGATTGAATGGGGCGGCGCGCAACGCTGGTTGCGTTCTGATGCATCGGCTGCAGTGATTCGTGCGGCTGCGGTCGAGGCGGGCGGCCACGCAACCTTGTTCCGCGGTGGCGATAAAAGTGTTGGCGTGTTCCAGCCGCTGGCACCCGCCGTCGGCAAGATTCATCAAAACATGAAGCATGCATTTGATCCAGATGGCATCTTCAATCCGGGACGCATGTATGCGCACTACCAGACATCCTGAACAAGCGTCATTTTTGGCAGACCTGATGCGTGCAACGTCCGCTGACTTTGCATCGCCAATGGTGGGCTCATGCAGTAAAGATTTTCAGAGAATTCCATGCAAACCAATTTAGCCGACTTCATCAAAGACACACGCGAAGGCCAGGAGGCGGATGCCATCTTGCGTAGTTGTGTCCATTGCGGATTTTGTACGGCGACCTGCCCGACTTACCAGTTACTCGGCGACGAACTGGATGGCCCGCGCGGACGTATTTACTTGATCAAGCAGGTATTGGAAGGCAAGGCGCCGACGGCGAAAACGCAACTGCATCTGGATCGCTGCCTGACTTGCCGTAATTGCGAAACGACTTGCCCGTCCGGCGTGCAATATGGTCGTCTGATCGATATCGGGCGCAAGGTGGTGGCGGATCGCGTGCCGCATTCCTTTGCAACGCAGCTGACGCGCACGGTATTGAAGGAAGTTTTACCACGCAAATGGTTGTTTACGCCGGCAATGAAAGCCGGACAGATGGTGCGTCCTCTGTTGCCGAAGTCCTTGCAAAACAAGGTGCCGCGCAAGGAAGATGCGGGTATCTGGCCAACGCATGAACATGCGCGCAAGATGCTGTTGCTCGATGGTTGCGTGCAACCTGCGATGTCGCCGAATATCAATGCTGCTACCGCACGCGTATTCGATGCATTGGACGTGCAACTTGTGGTTGCTCCCAAGGCTGGTTGCTGTGGTGCGATCCGCCATCATCTGAACGATCATGAAGGTGCGCTGAACGATATGCGTCGCAATATCGATGCATGGTGGCCACTGGTGCAAGCAGGTGCAGAAGCGATCGTGATGACCGCATCCGGTTGCGGTGCAACGGTCAAGGATTACGGACATCTGCTGGCGCATGATGCAGCGTATGCAGAAAAGGCATTGCGGATTTCTGCAATGACAAAAGATTTGAGCGAGATCTTGCCGGCCTTCGAAGTTGAATTGCAAAACAAGCTGCAGGGGAAAATCAGCAAGCGCGTTGCCTACCATCCGCCGTGCACATTGCAGCATGGCCAGCAGATACGTGGCAAGGTAGAAGGTGTGTTGCGTGCTGTGGGCGTAGACGTGCAATTGTGCGCAGATAGCCATTTGTGTTGCGGTTCGGCCGGGACCTATTCGGTATTGCAACCGGAATTGTCCTATCAGTTGCGCGACAAGAAAGTTGCTAATCTTGAGGCGACCAAACCAGACATGATCGTCTCCGCAAACATTGGTTGTCTGACACATATACAGTCAGGAACCGATACGCCCGTTAAACACTGGATAGAGTTGATAGACTTGGCGTTGACTGCTGCACATTGATTAGGCGGTAGAGAGGTAAGTGAATAAAAACGCCGGCATAGCCGGCGTTTTTATTCACTCTTCAATTCAGCTATCGACTTATTCAGCCAGCAGCTTGTTGATGTCGTTGATCAGATTGTGCGGATTGGTTTGCGGCGCATAGCGTTTGTAGACTGTGCCGTCTTTCCGGACCAGGAATTTAGTGAAATTCCATTTGATTATTTCGCTGCCGAGCAGTCCGGGCGCTGCCTGTTTCAAATATTTGAATAGTGGATTGGCGTGTTCGCCATTCACATCTATCTTCGCGAACAGTGGAAATGTCACGCCGTAATTCCTTTCGCAGAATTCGCCTATCTCTTCCTCGTTGCCAGGCTCCTGATTGCCGAATTGATCGCAGGGAAATCCCAATACTTCCAGCCCCTTGCCGTTCAATTGCCGATAAACATCTTCCAATCCCTTGTATTGCGAAGTGAACATGCACTGGCTGGCAGTATTGACGATCAACAAGACCTTGCCGCGATACGGTGCAAGATCAATCGTCGTACCGTTCAGGGTCGAAAGCTGAAAGCCGTAGACATCGTTCGCATTTATGGCCGCACTCATCTTTACACGATGCCCAGATGTTCGGTGCCCTTGCTCAGATCGCGTGTCTTGGCATCCTTGCCATGCAATTTGATCGACAGGCGCAGATCGTTGACAGAATCGGCATTGCGCAGCGCATCTTCGTAAGTGATCTTTCCGGCTTCGTATAAATCGAACAGTGCTTGATCGAAGGTCTGCATACCAAGCTCGCGTGATTTTTTCATGATTTCCTTGATCTCATGGACATCGCCTTTGAAGATCAAATCAGAAATCAATGGCGAATTCAGCATGATCTCGACGGCGACGCAGCGACCCTTGGTATCTTTCAAGGGAATCAAGCGTTGCGAAATCATCGCTTTCAGATTCAGCGAAAGATCCATCAGCAATTGTTGCCGGCGTTCTTCAGGGAAAAAATTGACGATGCGGTCCAGCGCTTGATTGGAACTGTTGGCATGCATGGTTGCCAGGCATAAATGGCCGGTTTCCGCGAAGGCGATTGCGTAATCCATGGTTTCGCGATCACGGATTTCGCCGATGAAGATGACGTCCGGTGCCTGGCGCAAAGTGTTTTTCAGTGCGATGCCCCACCCATCGGTATCGATGCCGATTTCACGTTGTGTGATCACGCAGTTTTTATGCGGATGTACGTATTCGACCGGATCTTCAATCGTGATGATGTGACCGTAACTGTTTTCATTGCGATAGCCGAGCATTGCAGCAAGTGTGGTCGATTTGCCGGAGCCGGTTGCGCCGACCATGATGACCAGGCCGCGCTTGGTCATCACGATGTCTTTCAAGGTATCAGGCACACCTAGGTCCTCGATTTTTGGAATCGCGGTTGTGATGGTACGCAGCACCATGCCGACCTTGCCCTGCTGCACGAAGGCCGAGACGCGGAAGCGGCCTATGCCGCCGGGGCTAATCGCGAAGTTGGATTCCTTCGTCGCTTCGAATTCTGCCGCCTGCTTGTCGCTCATGATGGCGCGCGCCAGCTCGACCGTATGCGTGGCATTCAAGGGTTGATTCGAAACCTGCGTCATCTTGCCGTCTATCTTGAACGCAGGCGGAAAATCGGCCGTGATGAACAGATCGGAACCGTTCTTGCTGAGCATCAGGCGCAGCACGTCATACATGAATTTGGTAGCCTGATCGCGTTCCATGATGAACCTTTCTTTTTCGATTCTTCCAGCGGTGAGATCTATCGCACCCACCTCGCAGCTTGCAAGCTGCTCCGATGCGCACAGCGCAAAGCATGCTTTGCGAAACTCCGCGTTTATCCCGGAAAATTATCCGGCGTCTTCGCTGCCGAACGTGCTGCGGCATTTGAAATGACATTGCGTTTCACCAGCTCGGTCAGATTGCTGTCCAGTGTTTGCATGCCGACGTTGGCACCGGTTTGTATCGCCGAATACATCTGTGCAATTTTCGCTTCGCGTATCAGGTTACGGATTGCCGGGGTGCCGAGCATGATTTCATGCGCGGCGACACGACCGCTGCCGTCTTTTGTCTTCAACAGGGTTTGCGAAATGACGGCTTGCAGCGATTCGGACAACATCGCACGCACCATTTCTTTTTCATCACCAGGGAATACGTCGATGATACGGTCTATGGTTTTTGCGGCAGATGATGTATGCAAGGTGCCGAACACCAGATGGCCGGTTTCTGCTGCGGACAGCGCAAGACGGATGGTTTCCAGATCGCGCAACTCGCCGACCAGCACGACGTCCGGATCTTCGCGCAGCGCCGAGCGCAGCGCGTTACTGAATGAATGCGTGTGCGGGCCGACTTCGCGCTGGTTGATCAGGCATTTCTTTGAGTCGTGCACGAACTCGATAGGATCTTCGATTGTCAGGATATGCGCGTATTCGCTTTCATTGACATGATTGACCATCGCCGCCAGCGTGGTCGACTTGCCGGAGCCGGTAGGGCCGGTAACCAGTACCAAGCCGCGTGGTTTGAGTGATAGTTCGGCGAAAATCTTAGGTGCATTCAAATCTTCCAGACTCAGGATCTTGGAAGGAATGGTGCGCAGCACGGCAGCCGCGCCTCTATCCTGGTTGAATGCATTGACGCGGAAGCGCGCCAGGCCAGGGATCGCGAAAGAAAAATCGATCTCGAGATTTTCTTCATACGCTTTGCGCTGGCCATCATTCATGATGTCATAGATCATGCCGTGCACATCCTTGTGCTCCAGCGGCGGCAAGTTGATGCGGCGTACGTCGCCATGCACGCGAATCATCGGCGGCAGGCCAGCTGACAAATGTAAATCGGACGCTTTATTCTTGACGGAGAACGCGAGTAGTTCTGAAATGTCCATTTATAATCCCTGAGCCTGCAAATAAAAGGTGATGCAAGAAGTCCAACAAGAGGTCCCGCAAAGAGGCCTCGCAAATTAGCTGCACCGGCCGCGGTCCTGAAAGCATCGCGAATGTTAAATGATGCCTTAAAGAACTTTGATTATGTCTGTAATACGCCAAAACTTGCAAGCTGTGCGTCAGAGGATTACCGACGCTGCGAACAGCGCGCAACGCGATGTTCACGGCATCGACCTGCTGGCCGTATCGAAGACCTTCGATGCGGATGCAGTGATCGCTGTTGCGGAGGCCGGGCAGATCGCTTTTGGTGAAAATTATCTGCAGGAAGCGTTGGATAAAATGAACACTATCCATGCAGAACGCCCGGATTTGGCGCTTGAATGGCACTTTATCGGGCCTATCCAGAGTAACAAGACCAGGCCGATTGCCGAACATTTTGACTGGGTGCATTCGGTCGACCGCGAAAAAATCGCGCAAAGGCTTTCCGAACAGCGCCCGGCCGATTTGCCACCCTTGAATATCTGCCTGCAAGTTAATATCAGCGGCGAAGCCAGCAAAAGCGGTGTATTGCCGGCTGACGCACTCAGAGTGGCCAAGGCTATTTCTGAGTTGCCACGCCTGCGCTTGCGCGGCTTGATGGCGATTCCCGAGGCGGAAGGCGATGAGGCACAACAGCGCGCGCCATTCCGGCAACTGCATGCCTTGTTCGACCAGTTATGTGCAGCGGGTTTACCACTGGATACTTTGTCTATGGGGATGTCGGCGGACATGACGGCCGCCATCGCCGAAGGCGCAACCATCGTGCGGATAGGCTCCGCCATTTTTGGAACGAGGGAATATGCAAAATAATTTGAAAATCACTTTTGTCGGCGGCGGCAATATGGCGGCCGCCTTGATCGGCGGCCTGGCCGGCAAACTGACTGCGGCAAACAATATTCATGTCATCGATATCAATGCTGATGCACTGCAAAAATTGCAGCAACAGTTTGGTGTGACGACATCTGAACAGATCGATGCAAGTGTCGCTGTTAGCGACGTGATTGTGCTGGCAGTCAAACCGCAGCAGATGAAAGCCGTGGTCGCACAATTGCTGCCATACGTTAAAGCGCAACTGGTGTTGTCTATCGCTGCCGGTATTCGCGCAGTCGATTTGTCGCGCTGGCTGGATGGTCATAACGCCATCGTGCGGACCATGCCCAATACGCCGGCACTGATAGGCAAAGGTGTAACTGGCATGGTGGCGAGCGCCGGTGTCAATAAGGAACAACGTGCAGCAGCGGACGCCATCATGTGCGCGGTCGGTGAAACCGTATGGCTGGATGATGAAAAGCTGATTGACTCTGTCACCGCGGTATCCGGCAGCGGTCCGGCTTACGTGTTTTATTTCATCGAGGCGATGCAAGAAGCTGCGCAGGAAATGGGCCTGACCGCAGAACAGGGTAATACCTTGGCGATTTCCACCTTTGTCGGCGCTGCCCAACTGGCAGCGCAATCGACTGATCCAATCGCTGTATTGCGTGAACGCGTCACGTCCAAAGGTGGCACCACCTACGCGGCATTGACCAGCATGGAAGATAATCGGATCAAGCATTCCATCATCACTGCAATGAAAGCAGCAGCAGCACGTGGGCAGGCTTTGGGTGAAGAGTTCGGTCAGGATTGACGTATCGCTACTGCCAGATAAACAGGGTGTAAGTGTCGGATGAAATAATCGCGACGGTCTGAGCTGTTAGGGAATGGCAAGAAAGCCTGCGTATCCAGTTGTCTATCCAAATAAAAACTGGCCGCATATCTGTCAAGACATTCGGCCAGCAAACGAGGTCTTACCCGGGTTCGTATTTTTGTCAGACTATCTGCGCATTAATTGCTGAGGACGATCTGCGCAATGATACCGCTTGAAATCGCGATCAAGACATAGTCCGGTCCGGTTTTTACCCATTGATGGCCGCGTGGCGGCGCGTGCAGGTGACGTCCGCGCCAGTCATTGACTACATATTGCTTGTGGCGATATTCGCGCGGTATGTAGCCGCCTTTATAGAAGTTATGCTGCGGGCCGGCACCGCGCCCATTGTGACGGCCATTGTCATGGCGGGATGCATGCTTATCTTTCTTTCCATGGTCGTATCCGCGATCATGACCGTGTCCTCGGTCACGTCCATCATGCTGGCCATGTGAATTGCGGCCCCTGTCATGCTTGTCATTGTCTGCAAATGCCGCGCCTGCTGTGGTCAGACATATTGCCATCATCGCGGAAATCATTATTTTCTTGTTCATGTTTACTCCTTGCAGTGTGGACCCGATGTTCAGTACTGAATGTTGTTATTGATTCACCCTGTCGCAGAGACGAGTGGTTCATCAATCTGTCTGAACTCTGCGTTCATTTAAAACGAAATCGGTTTTGAAAGACAGGACGGAAAAGTAAGCCCTGTTACCAGATGTATCTGCCTGACCTGCGCGTGATGAACGGAAAATGCCTTACTTCCGTCGTTGGTATGAAGGGCGTGGTGGCTAAACCAAACTCACCTCGATACGATTGCGTCCCATATTTTTGGCCTGATAGAGCGCGTTATCGCTACGGGACAGTGCCGCGTTGGTGCCGACATCGTCTACGTTCATGACCGAAATGCCGACACTCACGGTAACGTAGATACTCATATCTCCAACCAGCACCGGAGTAGTCGCGATCTGTTGCGCTATACGTCCGGCAAAGGCCCGCGCTTCGTCTATGCCGGCATCGGCCAGAACCACCGCAAACTCTTCGCCGCCGACACGACCTGCCGTATCTATCTTGCGCGTTGCATTGCGTAAAATTACGGCAAAATGTTTGAGTACTAAATCACCCACAGCATGGCCATGGCGGTCGTTGATATTCTTGAAGTGGTCCAGATCGCACATCAGAACCGCGGCACGCGCATGCGCAACGCGTTGTATGCGAGCCAACTCTTCCCCCATCCTTGCAAGGAAGTAGCGTCGATTGGGTATTTGCGTCAAAAAATCGATGGTTGCAAATCCTTCCAGCTCGATTTCTATGCGCTTGCGTTCGGTGATGTCGGTAATGAATCCATGCCAAAGAATACTGCCATCGTCAAGCCTGCGTGGCCGCGCATCGCCTTGCCGCCACAGCAAGCCCTGTCTGGGCAGGACAACGCGATATTCGAGATGCCAAGGTGTCAGGTCAAGCGCGGATGCGTTTAGCGATGCTTGATAACGCGGCAAATCCTCCGGATGAATCATCTGAGTGATCGCATCGCTATTGTGTGCAACCTGTTCTGCTTCTATTTCGTAAATATCCTTTATGCCTTCACTGGCATAAGAAAAAAACGCATCGCCGTTCGGCCTTAACGTGTATTGATAGACCAGGCCTGGCACTTCATTCGTCAAGGATGTGATCAAATTGACGCTCTGCTGCAGCTTCTCCGATAGTGCGCGCATGGCCGTGATGTCGGTGGTGGTTCCGACCATGCGTAATGGCTGGCCGGAGGCATCGTGCTGCACGATTTTCCCGCGACTCGATATCCATTTATAGCTGCCATCCTTGCAGCGGATCCGATGTTCCACAACGTAACTATCGGTTTTGTGATCAAAGTGTGCCTGCATAGCGGTCTTCACTGATTCCAGATCGTCCGGGTGTATGCGTGTGTAACTCTCTTCCAGGCGGTTGCCTATTTCATGCGGACTGTAGCCAAGCATGGCTTTCCAGCCATTGGAATAATTAATCTGGTGGGCTTGAATGTTGCGGTCCCAAATCCCCGTCTGGCTTCCTTCGATGGCAAGAGCCATGATGGTTTCGTTATTGCGCAGCGCATCCTCTGCTTTCTTTATCCTCGCTTCAGCATCGTGACGTGCGATGGCGATGGATGCCAATGCTGCGGCAGCATCAATCAATTGTTGACACGCATCACTTGTAGGCTGGATTTCTCGGTAATGCGCGATAAAGAATCCATGTGTGCCATGCATGCAGTAGGGAATAGTTGTCGTTGACGCTACATGCAGGCTGTATGTCTGTGCCATGTTGCGCAAGCGTGCAAAAAATTCGCTCGCTTCCATATTTTGGCCGCTGAAGAGCAATGCGCCATCGGCCATCATTTGATTGATTGCGTCGCAATAAGCGGGATGAAAATTGGGCGTTGCAAGCAGTCGCAGGAAATGGTTTTCTTCAACGATGAAGAGACATAGCATCAGTTCCTGATTTTTTGCTTCAACCTCGCCAACAAGGTTGATCAGGGTTTGTATTAGCGGTGCGCCGCGCGCGATATGCGCCAAGGTCAAATTGTCTGCCGTTAGCGAGTGAGGGGGAAAATCAAAATCCATGGCGATAGGCGCTTGAAAACTGTTATGCATGATGAGCTTGAGGCCTCAAGCCGCGAATCATTGTATCCACAAATGTATTCATGTTGTCGCCGCAAAGCATCTTTTCATGATGTTTGTAGTGAACAGTTTTATTTATGTGTTTGTACTATTCGGTTTGTTGACTATTGCCTGATATTGTTTTTGTCTTGATGGATAAGATTTTTCAAGGCACTTTGCAAGTCAGGATAAGAAAATACAAAGCCGCTTGCCTGCAGTTTTGCAGAGCTTACGCGCTGTCCCTCCAGCAATAGATCAGCCTGTTCACCCAGCAGCAATTTCATCAGAAGGGCAGGAGTGGGAAAAGCGCATGGGCGATGCAGTATTTTTGCCGCCGTTTGGCTAAATTCCTCTTGCGTGACATATTGTGGGGCAGTGAAATTGTAGGTTTCGATTTTTTCTGATTTGCTATTTTCCATGTTCCACAGATGGGCGATGGCACGCAGCAGATCGTGTACATGAATCCAGGATAGCGATTGGCGGCCATCGCCTAGACGGCCACCCAGGCCCAGCCGGATCGGCAGCAGCATCAAGGGTAAGGCCCCCTCATTGCCCAGTACCAGCCCGAAACGCATGCACATGACTTTCACGCCATGCTGTGCGACGGCATGTGCAGTCATCTCCCATTCCTGGCAGAGCTTGGACATGAATATCGCTTGGGGCGCGCTTGCTTCCGTCAGCAAGCCTGCATCACCCCTGGCTTGAACGCCGTAATAACCGATGGCCGATGCAGATAGAAGCAGTCTCGGTTTGTGAGTCGCTCGTTCGATCCAGTTAACGATATTTTGCGTCGTGCCGATACGACTTTTAAGCAAGACTTGTTTGCGCGCTGCCGTCCAGCGCCATCCGAGGATGCGCGCACCGGCAAGGTTGATGATGACATCTATGCGTTGCGTTGCTGGCAAGTCGTTGATGTCTTCTATGCATGTAACGGCATCGTCAAATTGCCTTGCTGCCTTTGCCCGGTTTCTTGTGAGTACGGTGACGTGTTGATCATTTGCGACCAAAGCACTGACAAGCAATTTTCCGATAAAGCCGGTGGCTCCTGTTACCAGGACATGCTCTGGTGTTGCGCCAAATGGGATGAAGGATGTCATTTGAATTTTTGCTTTCTGTTAGTCGCCTACATGTATTCACATCAAGATGATCTAGCATAAAGCGAATACAAAATATTTGTTTGACGATGGAAACCTAGAACTAAAGATAACAATTGCAGCTGAACTAGAGTTTGTTGAGGCATGGCACATAGTCTGCCATTTGACAGAATCGAGTAATTGCAACGAGTGCGTGGTTCTTATGGCGGATGTCAATCAAGCAACAGTCATACTTGCGCCCTCTGTAGGCGATAGTGAAGATACTTTGTCTTCGCAAGAAGCAGATCAATTTCGGCAGACGATAGCCAATTTGTTGCTGCGGGTAGATCACGAAGCAGAGCAATTGCGCAACAAGACGGCCGATCTTTTAACGCAGGTTGGCGAGTTGGACGAGGTCAATCAAAGCAAGCAAGTGCTGGAAGCGCTCGTTGTGCAATTGCGAGAAGCAAATCAGCATTTGGTATTGGCGACTTTTGGCGCACAAGATCTGCAGGCGAAGGCAGATTCTGCCAATCATCGACAAGAAGAATTTTATCCATGTTGGCGCATGAACTGCGCAATCCGCTGGCGCCTATCGTCATGGCTGCCGCCTTGCTAGGCAAGATGGCGACAGTCCATCCTATGCTGCCAAAGCTGCATGGCATCATCAGTCGTCAGGTTGGTCATATGGCGCATCTGGTGGATGACCTGCTAGATGCATCTCGTGTCACTACCGGCAACATACCCTGTATTGGAGAACAAGCAGGCTGCGCATGCATGTGTCTTGGGGAAAGAATGCAGTGGATCGCGGCTCCCTCTACGGCCATTTTTTTGGCAGGCTTGTTTGAGCCCTGACAACTGACAAGCGCCTTTATTGCAGCAAGTAATCCAGTGCAACGCCGGCGAAGATCGCTGCGCCCAGCCAGTTATTGTGACGGAAGGCAGCGAAGCATGCTGCTCGTTCGCGATAGCGAATCAAGGTGTAGTGATACATCGCGCAAGCAGCCGCGATCAGCAGACCCACGACGAACCAGGTGCGCAAACCGAACTGCCAGCCAACAATAAAAATGATCAGCAAGCTTGCTACATAACAAAGCATGACAGCGGCCACGTCGAAGCGGCCGAAGGTGATGGCCGAGGTCTTCATGCCTATTTTTAAATCATCTTCCCTATCCACCATCGCATACTCGGTGTCATAAGCGACGGCCCAGAATACATTCGCCACCAGTAACCACCATGCGGCGACGGGAACCGTCCCTTGCACGGCTGCGAATCCCATCGGGATGCCGAAGCCGAACGCGATGCCAAGATAAGCCTGCGGGATTGCGAAAAATCGTTTGAAGTAAGGATAGCTGGCCGCAATGATGACAGCGGCGATAGACAATTGTTTGGTCAGCGTATTCAAAGGCAGGATCAATGCAAACGCGATCAAGGTCAGCACTAAGGCAACGATCAGTGCTTCTTTCGGTTTGATCTTGCCGCTGGTAATAGGTCTGTCCACCGTGCGCTGCACATGCTTGTCGAAATCGCGATCTGCATAATCGTTGATCGCACAACCAGCCGAACGCATCAGCACTGTCCCTAACGTGAAGATGGCGACTAGCGTCCAATCCGGTTTGCCGTCAGATGCGAACCACAAAGCCCACAAGGTAGGCCAGAGCAGCAGCAGGATGCCGATAGGTTTGTCGAGACGTATCAGACGGAAATACAGTTGAAGGCGATTCATTGCGCGGCGTGGTTTATGATTTTTTCTACTACGGTGTTGGCGCTAATCACGCTTCTGATGAAGGCTCGTTGGGCAGCATAGTCGCACCTGGCAAATCGCAGGACAATAAGGCTTGCCGCACTTCCTCGATGGCGACGCCACGCGTAAAACTTTTGCGCCATACCAGCACAACGCGCCGCGATGGACCGGGCTGCACAAATGGAATATAACGCAGCATGCCATCAGTTGTATTCATGTCTGGTACTGACGCTTGCGGCAAAACGGTGATGCCTATGCCGGATGCGACCATGTGCCGTATCGTCTCCAGCGAGGAACCTTCGAAGGTGCGTGCGATGCCGTCGCCGCTGGTCGAGAAGCGCGACATTTCCGGACAGACTTCCAGCACCTGATCGCGGAAGCAATGGCCATTACCGAGCAGGAGCATGGTTTCTGATTTCAGATCGTCGGTCGAGACACTGTTGCGGTCTGCCCAAGGATGAGACTTGGGTACGGCGACCACAAATGGTTCGTCGTACACCGGCTGCACCAGCAAGCCTTGATCCGGGAAGGGTAGCGCAACGATCGCGGCGTCTATTTCGCCCTGACGTAATTGTTCCAACAATTTGACGGTGAAATTTTCCTGCAATACCAAGGGCATTTGCGGCACGCGATCTATCATCGCTTTCACGAGTGGAGGCAATAGATACGGTGCGATGGTGTAAATAATGCCGAGGCGGAAAGGTCCGACCAGCGGGTCTTTATTCTGTTTGGCGATTTCCTTGATGGCGGCGGTTTGTTCAAGCACGCGCTCGGCCTGCGCGACAATAAGCACACCCAGCGGCGTCATTGAAATTTCACTGCCGCCGCGTTCGAACAATGTCACCCCCAGCTCATCTTCCAGCTTTTTGATCGCGACAGATAAGGTCGGTTGCGCAACGAAGCAGGCTTCGGCGGCATGACCAAAGTGTTTTTCGCGTGCGACGGCGACTATGTATTTGAGTTCGGTGAGCGTCATGGTTTTTCTTCAGTGATGCTTGAGTTGCAGCGGACTACTTTGTACTTATTCTATACCTTAGCTATACCTTAGCTACACCTTCAGATAATCTTCGCGAGCACCCAGCCAGCGTGCCAGATGCGCTTCGACGGTAGCCGGATCGTCACGTAATAAATTCTGCGCGACATCGCGTGCTTTATCGACCAGCCATTGATCTGTTTCCAGATCTGCAAAGCGCAACATGGCTTGGCCGGATTGGCGCGCACCGAGGAATTCACCGGGACCGCGGATTTCCAGATCTTTGCGCGCAATTTCAAAACCATCAGTCGATTCGCGCATGATGCGCAGCCGTTGTTTGGCCACCATACCCAATGGGCCCTGATATAACAACAGGCAAACACTGGCCGCTGAGCCACGGCCGACGCGCCCGCGTAGTTGATGCAATTGCGACAGGCCAAAGCGTTCGGCATGCTCGATGACCATCAAGGAAGCATTCGGCACATCGACGCCAACTTCGATGACGGTAGTGGCCACCAGAACGTGGATGTCACCGCGCGTAAATGCATCCATCACTTCCTGTTTTTCGGCGGACTTCATGCGTCCGTGTACCAGGCCGACTCGCAGATCGGGCAAGGCTGTGACCAGCGTTTGATGTGTATCGGTGGCGGTTTGCAGTTGCAGTGCTTCCGACTCTTCAATCAATGGGCAGACCCAATACACTTGCCGTCCTTCCAGCGCCGCTGCGTGTACGCGCTCTATCACTTCATCGCGCCGGTTTTGGTCAATCACGCGCGTGACGATAGGAGTGCGACCTGGTGGCAGCTCGTCGATGACGGATACTTCCAGATCGGCGTAATAAGTCATCGCCAGCGTGCGCGGAATCGGCGTCGCCGACATCATCAGTTGATGCGGGATTTTTTGTTTGCTTGATGCGAGATTGGTATCCAGGCCTTTGTTACGCAATACGAGACGCTGGCCCACGCCGAAGCGATGTTGTTCATCGACGATTACCAGGCCAAGTTTGGAAAACAATACGTCTTCTTGTATCAGTGCGTGCGTACCAATGATCAGTTGCGCCTCGCCTGATTCAATACGCTCCTTGGCTTCAAGTTTTTCTTTCTTCTTCAGGCTGCCGGTCAGCCACGCCACGTTGACGCCCAATGGTTCCATCCAGCCGGCGATCTTGCGGAAATGCTGATCAGCCAGAATTTCAGTTGGCGCCATCAACACTGCCTGAAAGCCGCTATCAATTGCTTGTGCGGCAGCAATCGCCGCAACCACCGTTTTGCCGCTACCGACATCGCCTTGTAATAGACGTTGCATAGGAAATGATTGTTTCAGGTCAGCGCGGATTTCGTCCAGCACACGTTGCTGCGCGCTTGTCAGTGAAAACGGGAGCTGCTTTAAAAATGCTTTCGATAACTTGCCTATGGTCGGCAATACGACTGCGCCTTTTTCGCGACGTGCAATCTGCGCACGCTTCATAGACAATTGTTGCGCCAGCAATTCGTCGAACTTCATGCGCACCCACGCCGCATGCGAGCGATCGGCCAATGCACTTTCATCGATATCGGGCGGTGGATTATGCAACATACGGACTGCAGGCTCGAACTGCATTAATTCCAGCGACGTGCGTAATTGCTCTGACAAAGTGTCGCGCCATGTGATGCGCGCCATCGCGTCGATGATGGTTTTGCGCAGCACAGTTTGCGAGAGACCTTCACCTGCCGGGTACACCGGCGTCAAAGCGGATGGTAGCGGTGCACCTTCTATCACCATCTTGTAAGCAGGATGTACCATCTCCGCGCCGAAGAAGCCGTGTCGTACTTCGCCGCGTGCACGCACCCGATTGCCTTCGGCCATTTGTTTGACCTGGCTGCCGTAAAAATTCAGGAAACGCATCACAAGCTGGCCGGAGTCATCCGAAATCGTCACCACCAATTGGCGGCGCGGCCGGAATGCGACTTCGCATGAAGTGACAACGCCTTCAACTTGCACTGCACGGCCGAAGCTCAAACCGGCTTCGCTGATGCGCTTGATCTCGGTTTCATCTTCGTAGCGCGATGGCAAATGCAAGACTTTGTCCATGTCCGAGCGCAGACCCAGCTTGATTAGCTTGTCGTCGATTTTTTCAGCGCGCGTGGCTGCAGGTGCGGCAGATTTTGCTGCAGACTTTTTGAACGCATTCATTGTCGATTTTGCAGCAGTCTTCGCAGCGCTTTTCACAAGTTCAGCAGGCTTTTTCTTCAATACAGGCATATCGGGCCGAAAATGAGGCGGCAGGGCGTAAAATAGCGGGTTTTGCGAAAGTCCGGATGCGCAAGAAGTGCCGCGTCTTTTTTGATGCGATTCTTTGCGTGGCGTGCTCAATAAAATGGCCACTCCGGCAAGCTTTGCAACCATAGCAGTTCTGCCGCGCGATTGCATGTAATCCGCAAAATTTGTATTTGCTGAGTTGCAGGCTCTTCGCAATGCTTAGTGATGCTTAACCAGCGCAAACAAAATCTTTTAATTATTTAGCCGCATGTATTCACTTTCCGATTTCGATTTCGAACTACCGCAAGAACTGATTGCGCAAACGCCGCTGGCAGAGCGCAGCGCGTCGCGCCTGTTGCATGTCGCGCCAGACAGCATGATAGACCGCTCATTTGCAGATATCGTCGATTTACTCAATCCTGGCGATTTGCTGGTTTTCAATGACACACGTGTATTGAAGGCGCGCTTCTTCGGCGTCAAGGAAACCGGAGGCAAGGTTGAAGTGTTAGTTGAGCGCGTGATTGATTCACGTCACGTACATGCGCAAATACGCGCGTCGAAATCACCCCTGCCGGGAATGAAAATCCGTTTAGCCGATGCCTTCGATGTGGTCGTAGGTGAACGCGCGGGTGAATTCTACGAACTTGAATTTCCCGGCGATGTATTTGAATTGATCGAGGCGCACGGCCGTTTGCCATTGCCGCCGTATATCGAGCACGCTGCTAATGCGTATGACGAAACGCGTTATCAAACTGTGTACGCCAAAACGCCGGGCGCGGTTGCAGCACCAACTGCGGGTTTGCATTTTGATCAAGCCTTGCTCGATACCTTGAAGGCCAAAGGCGTGCAGTTTGCGTATGTGACTTTGCACGTAGGTGCCGGGACTTTTCAGCCGGTGCGCAATGAGAATCTGGCTGAGCACAATATGCACAGCGAGTGGTACACGATTTCGCAAGAAACGGTCGATGCGGTGCGAGCAACGCAGGCAGCCGGTCACAATATTGTGGCCGTCGGCACCACCAGCATGCGCGCGCTGGAATCAGCATCGCAAAGCGGCACTCTTCAAGCAGGCAGCGCCGATACGCGTTTATTCATTACGCCCGGCTACACCTTTAAAACAGTGACGCGCCTGATTACGAATTTCCATTTGCCGAAATCCACGCTGTTGATGCTGGTCTCGGCCTTTGCCGGTTACGATGCAATCCGCGCCGCCTATCAACACGCCATCTCTCAACGTTATCGCTTCTTCAGTTACGGCGATGCGATGTTTTTAACCAGAATGCCACCATGCTGAATTTCAAATTACTTAATACCGATGGCAAAGCGCGACGCGGCCAGCTGACCGTCAATCATGGCGTGATCGAAACGCCTATCTTTATGCCGGTCGGCACTTATGGTTCCGTCAAGGCCATGTCGCCTCTGGAATTGAAAGAGATCGATGCGCAAATCATTCTCGGCAATACCTTCCATCTGTGGCTCCGTCCAGGCAATGACATCGTCGCCAAGTTCGGCGGCTTGCATGAGTTCATGGGTTGGGATAAACCTATTCTGACCGACTCGGGCGGCTTCCAGGTATTTTCACTCGGTGAAATGCGCAAGATTACCGAGGAAGGCGTGCATTTTTCTTCGCCTATCAATGGCGATAAATTATTCCTGTCACCGGAAGTATCGATGCAGATTCAACGCGTGTTGAATTCCGACATCGTGATGCAGTTCGATGAATGCACGCCGTATGAAATCGACGGTCGCCCAGCGACGGCGGATGAAGCAGCAAAGTCGATGCGCATGTCGCTGCGTTGGGCTAAACGTTCCCTTGACGAATTCAATCGTGAAGAAAATCCGAACGCCTTGTTCGGCATCGTGCAGGGCGGCATGTTCGAACATTTGCGCGATGAATCTTTGGCAGGTTTGGAAGATATCAATTTCCACGGTGTTGCCATCGGCGGTTTGTCAGTGGGTGAACCTAAAGAAGACATGTTGCGCGTGCTGGAACACGTAGGCCCGCGACTGCCGGCCAACAAGCCTCATTATCTGATGGGCGTTGGTACACCGGAAGATTTGGTGCAGGGTGTCGCCAATGGCATCGATATGTTCGATTGCGTGATGCCTACGCGTAATGCGCGTAACGGTTGGTTATTCACGCGCTTTGGCGATATCAAAATCAAGAACGCGCGTTACAAAGATGACAAGAAGCCGCTGGATGAAACCTGCGGTTGTTATGCTTGCCGCAATTTTTCGCGCGCTTACTTGCATCATTTGCATCGAACCGGCGAAATTCTCGGTGCGCGCTTGAACACTATCCATAATTTGCACTACTACCTGGATTTGATGCGCGAAATGCGGGAAGCCATTAGCGAAGGGCGTTTCCAGCTATTTGTGTCGCAATTCCACTCTGATCGGGCGCGCGGCGCCTAGTGTTGTGCTGACTTTTAGCCGGGCTTTATTTTGCTAATTGTTAGACAGCACTGGAAAGCATTCTTCCAGTGCTAAAATAACCGACTCTTATTTATCCCTATAACAACCTGGAGCATTCAGTGTTTATTTCCAACGCATACGCAGCCGCACCAGCCGCCGGCGGCATGATGGGCAGTTTGACTCAATTCATACCGATTCTGTTGATGTTTGTCGCATTGTATTTTTTGATGATTCGTCCACAGATGAAGCGTCAAAAAGAGCATAAAGCGATGGTTGAAGCAGTGACACGCGGTGATGAAGTTGTTACAGCTGGTGGTGTATTGGGTAAAGTCACCAAAGTATCAGATGTCTATGTTTCTATCGAAGTACAAGAAGGCACGGAATTGATTGTGCAAAAAAGCGCAGTCACAACCTTGCTGCCTAAAGGTACGATCAAGTCGCTGTAATCTGGGTTAAACGCCCCACCTCCGCTAGCCGGATGTGGGGTTGATTTTTGTCTGACGTTCCATCCCGAACCCTGAATCAATATGAATCGCTATCCTCTCTGGAAGTACATTACGATCGCCGTCGCATTGCTGATAGGCGTGCTGTACACGATCCCGAATTTCTTTGGCGAATCGCCTGCCGTGCAAATCAGCAGCGGCAAAGCCACGATCAAGGTCGAGAGTTCCCTGATGACTCAGGTCGAGCAAATCTTGAAGAAAGAGGGCCTCCAATCGGACGGGATGGTATTTGAGACGCTAGGCACGCAAGGTACGATTCGCGTGCGTTTCCCTAGTACGGATATCCAGTTCAAAGCCAAAGGCGTGCTGGAAAGAGATCTGAACCTGGATCCGACCGATCCAACGTATCTGGTTGCATTCAATCTATTGCCGAATACACCTGCATGGCTGCAAAGCCTGAATGCAGCGCCTATGTACCTGGGTCTCGATTTGCGCGGTGGCGTGCATTTCCTGATGCAGGTTGATACCAAGGCGGTAATGAACAAACGCGTGCTCGGACTGCAAGCCAGCGCGCGCGCCATTTTGCGCGACAAAAATGTGCGTCACTCCGGTATTGTCCGCAGTGGTGACAACGTTGAAATTTCCTTCCGCGACGCTGCAACGCGCGACAAGGCACGTATTGCTCTTGGCGATGAATTGCGTGAACTGGTCCTGACCGATAGCGGTACTGGCGAAGATCTGAAACTGGTAGGCGCTTTGCAACCAGCAGCACTCAAGCAAACAGTAGAAGACGCGGTTCAACAGAACATCACCACGTTGTCCAAACGCGTCAATGAACTGGGCGTTGCCGAGCCATTGATTCAGCGCCAGGGTGCAGACCGTATTGTTGTGCAATTGCCAGGCGTGCAAGATGTCTCGCGCGCCAAAGACATCATCGGTAAAACCGCAACCCTGGAAATACGTCTGGTTGATGAAACAGTGACACGCGGTACTGAAGAAAGTGCCGCAATTCCATTTGGCTCCGAGTTGTTCAAGGTCGGCAAGAATGCACCTGTGGTGCTGTACAAGGACACGATCATTACTGGTGAATACATCTCCAGCGCATCGGCCAGCTTCGACTCGAATAATCAGCCATCGGTCAGCATCGATCTGAACGGTGACGGCGGCCGTCGCATGCGTGAAGCAACCCGCTCGCGTGTCGGCAAGTCGATGGCGATTGTGCTGTTTGAAAAGAACAAGGGCGAAGTCCTGAGCGTGGCGACGATACGTGATGAGCTGGGGGCACGCTTCCAGATTACCGGCATGGGTTCGTCTGAAGCCGCCAGCGATTTGGCCCTGTTGCTGCGTGCAGGTTCGCTGGCCGCACCGATGGAAATCATTGAAGAGCGCACGATAGGCCCGCAACTCGGCGCGGAAAACATTAAAAAGGGTTTTGACTCGACCTTGTATGGTTTTATCGCCATCGCGCTGTTCATGATTTTTTACTACCGCATGTTTGGTTTCTTCAGCGTGTTCGCGTTGAGTGTCAACGTCATGCTGTTGATCGCGCTGTTGTCCTTGCTGCAGGCGACACTGACTTTGCCAGGTATCGCCGCGATCGCGTTGACGCTGGGTATGGCGATTGACGCCAACGTGCTGATTAATGAACGGATACGCGAAGAACTGCGGGCCGGACATGCACCGCAAACTGCAATTTCGATCGGGTTTGAACGGGCATGGGCCACTATTCTTGATTCGAACGTGACGACACTGATTGCCGGTCTGGCGCTGCTGATTTTCGGTTCTGGCGCGGTGCGCGGGTTTGCAGTGGTGCATTGCCTGGGTATTCTCACTTCGATTTTCTCATCCGTGTTTGTATCGCGCGGCTTGGTCAATCTCTGGTACGGACGCAAGAAAAAGCTGACCTCCATATCGATTGGTCAGGTATGGAAGCCGACAGCTTCAAAGTGAATCGACGCATAGAAATGCGTAGTGCTGTAACCGATTATCGTATTTAGACAGACTGCTTGTTCAACGCGAATATAAAGATCGCGAAACCTGAAGCAGTTGCCAAGAGAGGAAAGTGATGGAGTTTTTCCGCATCAAAAAAGATATTCCATTCATGCGCAATGCATTGATTTTCAATGTGATTTCGGCGCTGACATTTGTCGCTGCAGTATTTTTCCTTTTCCACAAAGGTTTACATCTGTCCATCGAATTTACCGGCGGTACGGTGATGGAAGTTGCCTATCCAAAAGCGGCTGATATCGAAGGTGTGCGTACCAAAATCGCCGATCTTGGTTATGCCGATATGCAGGTGCAAAGTTTTGGTACTGCACAAGATGTATTGATTCGCTTACCGGTACAGAAGAATGCAGATACGGCGCAAGTCAGTCAGCATGTGATGGGGGCGTTGAAGGCGCAGGATAATACGGTTGTATTGAAGCGGGTTGAATTCGTCGGGCCGCAGGTTGGCGAGGAATTGACGCACGACGGCTTGATGGCGCTCGGCATGCTGGTCATCGGCATCATGATTTATCTGGCGTTCCGCTTCGAGTGGAAATACGCAGTTTCGGCGATTCTGGCGAACTTGCATGACGTTGTGATCATTCTCGGTTTCTTTGCATTCTTCCAGTGGGAATTCTCGCTGACTGTGCTTGCCGCAGTACTCGCAGTACTTGGCTATTCGGTGAATGAATCAGTGGTTGTCTTCGACCGCGTACGGGAAACCTTCCGCGATCGCAAGCATGGCAAGATGGCTGTCGCCGATGTGATGAATCACGCAATCACCAGCACCATTTCGCGTACGATGATTACGCACGGTTCCACGCAGTTGATGGTGTTGTCTATGCTTTTCTTCGGCGGCCCGACCCTGCATTACTTTGCACTCGCATTGACGATTGGTATCTGCTTCGGTATCTATTCTTCGGTATTCGTGGCAGCAGCATTGGCGATGTGGCTGGGCGTCAAGCGTGAAGACCTGATCAAGCCGATCAAGGAAAAAGATGAGCATGATGGCGCCGTAGTGTAAGCATCTGCTCCCAATAAAAAAGCCGGCAATGCCGGCTTTTTTATTGATCATTTCATTTTCTATTCAGTACTTTGGCTTGGGCTGTTTGCCGGTCAAGTTAGCGTGCAATTTGGTTAGTTCTTTATCCAGCGCATCAAAATCCTGTTCGTCATAGTTGACGAAGGATTGCTTGCCAAACGCGATCTGCGGTGCGAATACGCGTTTGAATTCCGCCTCTCCCTGTTTGGTTAGGCGTACCAATGTGCTGCGCCTGTCTTCGGGCTGCGTGATGCGCTCCACCAATTCTTTTTCCTGCAAGCGATCGATGACACCGGTCAGCGTACCTTTGGTAATCAGTGTGCGTTCGCCTAGTTCCTTGAAGCTCATGCCCGGCGTATTGCCTAAGGTCGCAACAATGTCGAACTGCGAAGGAGTCAGCCCGGTTCTGCAGCGTATGTTGGCGCCGGATTGACGCTCGAATGCGTGGAAGCATTCGGCCAGTAAACGGATGCTGCGTAGGTATCGTTCAGTCATGCAATTTTGATCTTCATAATAAAAAGCCGACGCTATGGCGTCGGCTCGCAATACATTAGCGAGATTTAGTCTGCCTTTACAGCCTCAACCTGGATTGCCAATTTCACTTCGGGCGAGAATCTTGGCAGCGCATAGTTCATGCCGAAATCACTGCGCTTGAATTCTGCCGATGCATCTGCACCGCAAACTTCACGTTTCAGCATTGGGTGCTGGATGCATTTGAACTTGTTGATTTTCAAGGGCACTGATTTGGTGACGCCAAGCAGCGTCAACTCGCCATCTACCGCAACTGGTGTGTCGCCTTCAAATTTGATCGATTTGCTTTTGTAGGTAATGGTCGGATATTTTTCTACGTTGAACAAATCCTTGTTACGTGCATGTTCATTCATTTTTTCATGACCGAAATCGATGCTTGAAGCGTCGATGGCGATGTCCAGGGTGCCGGTTTTGGCGGCGCGATCGAGTACGACAGTTCCGCTGGTTTTATCAAACTTGCCGCGCCAGAAAGAGATGCCCATGTGATCGGCTTCAAAGCTAGGGTAGGTGTGGCTAGGATCGATCGTGTAGGTTTGCGCAAATGCGGAGGTCGCGCTGGCGGCCAGCAAACAGATCAGTGCAATTTTTGACTTCATTCATTAACTCCTGTGTGGTTTTAAATCGGCATAAGTGCCGGGTATTCGTACATAAAATTTGTACTGCAAGTTCTACTGCAATCGGTACACCGATTTTGTACTGCTATTGCGCCGCAACGACGCGAAACTTGATGGCGACTTCATCGGCAACCATGCTGGTATCTTTCCATTCGCCTTCGCCGATGTTGTAGGTCAGGCGCTTGATTGGCAACACGCCTTCAAAAACCTGATTGGCACCGTCTTTTTTTACAGTCAGAGGAAAACTGACATCAGTAGTTTTACCCTTGATCGTGAGCTTGCCTGTGACATCTAACTTGCCTGCCGCGCCAGCCTTGATCTGGCTCGATACAAAGCTGGCTTTAGGGAATTGTGCAGCGTTGAACCATTCCTTCTTCATCACTTCCTTGTTGTAGTCTGCATCGCCCAGATCGAAGCTGGAGATGTCGATATCTACATTGGCTTTCGAGGTTTCCGGCTTGGCGGCGTCATAGGTGATGGCAGCGTTGAACTTCTTGAACTTGGCATCGACCGGTACGTTCAATTGCTTGAAGGTGATCGTGACATTGCTTTTTGCCGCGTCGGTTTTCAGTGCTGTGGCGGCTATGGCAGGTACAGCGACACAGATAGCAGCGACGGCCAGCCAGCGACGCGTGCTGCTAAAAGGTGGGGCAAAAGTGGAGCGTAAGAACATGGATGATCCTTTCGATTAATGAAGGTCACGGAAGCATGCGTTGCAGCGTGCGGTCCCGGTCTATGAATTGATGCTTGAGTACGGCGAGAATGTGCAGGCAGAACACGCCCAGTAATAGAGCATTGAATGCGTAATGGACTTGTTTGAGCACTAATTTCAATTCCTGATCAGGTGCGATCAAGACCGGCAGTGGCAACACACCCAGATAAACGACCGGAACGCCAGCTGCAAGACTGTAGAAGTAACCTGATAAAGGAACTGCAAAGATCAACACATACATTAGTGCATGCGAAACATGCGAAGCTTTTTTCTGCCAGCTCGGCATGCCGTCTGCATAAGGTGGTGCAGCATGCGTCAGGCGCCACAGTATGCGCAGGCAGGCGAGCGCGAACACTGTCACTCCCAGCCATTTGTGCCAGGAAAAATATCTGAGCTTGGTCGGCGTCAGGCCGGGAATGTCGACCATCGTCATTCCCAGCAAAAAGGTTGCGATGATCATGATCGCCATCAGCCAGTGCAACGCGATTGCGGTGAGCGTATAGCGGCGCATAATTTTATTTTGATAAATAGTCCGAACTAGAACTAATATAACAAAATAAAAAGAAGTCTGCTGGCAACTGTTGATTCAACGGTGCCAGCAGACTTCTTTAGGATGAAAGCACCTTGATTTCAGAGTGCTTTCATGGCGGGTTCGATTACGAAATCAGATTTCTTTGGCGAGTTTTTTCGCGTAGCCGATGTAGTTTGCCGGCGTCATTGCCAACAACAAATCCTTGGCTTCCTGTGGAATTGCCAACGTCACGATGAACTCCTGCAGCGCTTCTTTCGAAATGCCTTTGCCTCGTGTCAAATCCTTTAATTGCTCGTACGGATTTTCAATGCCGTAACGGCGCATCACGGTTTGCACTGGTTCTGCCAATACTTCCCAGGTTTCATCCAGATCTGCTGCCAGGCGCGCAGGGTTGACTTCCAGCTTGTTCAGGCCGCGCAGGCAGCTGTCGTAGGCCAGCAAGGCGTAGCCGAAGCCGACGCCGATATTGCGCAGTACGGTTGAGTCAGTCAGGTCGCGCTGCCAGCGTGAGACCGGCAATTTCTCCGCCATGTGTTTCAACACTGCGTTGGCCATGCCGAGATTGCCTTCCGAGTTTTCGAAATCAATCGGGTTGACCTTGTGCGGCATCGTCGAAGAACCGATTTCACCGGCCTTGGTCGATTGCTTGAAATAGCCGAGCGAGATGTAGCCCCAGATATCGCGATTCAAATCGAGCAGAATCGTGTTGGTGCGTGCAATCGCATCGAACAGTTCGGCCATGTAGTCATGCGGTTCGATTTGAATGGTGTACGGATTGAAGCTCAGGCCCAGGCGTTTTTCAATCACGTCTTTGGAAAATGCCTGCCAGTCTGTATTCGGGTAAGCCGACAAATGCGCATTGAAGTTACCAACTGCACCGTTCATTTTGCCGAGAATTTGTACTTCAGTGATGCGTTTGATTGCGCGCTGCAAACGTGCGACTACGTTCGCCATTTCCTTGCCGAGCGTAGTCGGGCTGGCAGGCTGACCGTGCGTGCGCGACATCATGGGCAACGCGGCATTGTCATGCGCGAGTTGCGTCAGTTTGGCAACCAGCGCTTGTAGTGCCGGCAGCAGCACAGTATCGCGAGCTGCTTTCAACATCATGCCGTGCGAAGTGTTGTTGATGTCTTCCGAGGTGCACGCAAAGTGGATGAACTCGGTTGCAGCGACCAGTTCCGGCACATCCTTGACTTGTTCCTTGAGCCAGTATTCGACGGCTTTTACATCGTGATTGGTGACCGCTTCAATCGCCTTGATTTTTTCTGCATCGGCTTCGGTGAAGTCGGTCGTCAATTTATTCAGTAATGCATTTGCGCTTGCCGAAAATGGTTTAATCTCTGAAAAACCGGCTTCCGACAAGGCTTGCAGCCAAGAAATTTCTACTTTCACGCGATGATGCATGAAACCGGATTCAGACAGAATCGGGCGAAGTTTATCGGTTTTACTGGCGTAGCGGCCATCCAGTGGGGAAAGGGCGGAGAGCGTAGAAAGAGGCATGATGATGAGCGACAAGCGCAATGACGTGGATGAAATAGCGGCCGAAAATGCGAATGTGTACAAATTCGGCGCAAATACGGAATTCGATATTTTACCACTCGCAAAGGGTGCAAAATGGGAGGCGCTGATCTGTATGGAAAGAGGCGGCCCCTGCAATAAGCCGATGTTATAATCGCCTTCCAATTTTCGACCTAAAGCATCTATGAAACTAATTGGTTCTCTCGCCAGCCCTTACGTACGCAAAGTGCGTGTTGTGATGCTGGAAAAAAGAATTGAGTACGATTTTGCTCTGGAGAATGTTTGGGCAGCCGATACCCTGATTCAGGAGTCCAATCCGCTCGGCAAAGTACCTTGCCTGATCATGGAAGACGGCGGCGCGATGTTCGACTCGCGCGTGATCGTTGAATACCTCGATACCCTGACACCGGTAGGAAAATTGATCCCGCCGAATGGCCGTGAACGCGCCGAAGTAAAATGCTGGGAAGCGCTGGCCGACGGCGTATGCGATGCTGCCATGCTGCTGCGTCTTGAGCATACTTTGCGCCCTGCCGAGCAACGTACCCAGAGCTGGATCGATAGACAAACAGCCAAGGTAAATAATGGCTTGAAAGCGATGTCGGTCGGTTTGAAAGACACGGCGTTTTGCGCCGGTAATCAGTACACACTGGCCGATGTGGCGGTCGGTTGTACTCTGGATTGGCTGACTTTTCGTTTTCCGCAAATCTCGTGGCGTACTGAATATCCAAATCTGGAAAAACTGCTGGAGAAATTGTCCGAACGTCCTTCGTTCAAGGAAACACTGCCTAAATAATGAAGCTGCACTCGATGTTGCACCCATGCGGTGTGAGTCGGGAAAAAACAAAAGGGACGCATTTGCGTCCCTTTTGTTTTGAAGCAGGTCGGCCAGCGGAGCTGGTCATCGCGGCTTTTGAAATGTGAGGATTATTCGCCCGCCATTTGCGTTTGCAGATAATTCTGGATGCCGACTTTTTCGATCAGGTCGAGTTGCGTTTCCAGCCAGTCGATATGTTCTTCCGTATCGTCGAGGATGTACTGGAATAATTCGCGCGAAACATAATCGCCGACTTCTTCGCAAGCTGCGATGCCTTCTTTCACCGTTTTTTGCGCGGCACGTTCCAGATTCAAATCGCAGTTCAGCATTTCCGGCGTGTTCTCACCGATCATCAATTTGTGTAGTAACTGCACATTGGGCAGGCCGTCCAGCATCAGAATGCGATCGATCAGTTTGTCGGCGTGTTTCATTTCACCGATTGATTCTTCGTATTCCTTCTTGGCGATTTTCTCAAAGCCCCAATGCTTGTACATGCGGGCATGCAGGAAGTATTGATTGATGGCGCTGAGTTCGTTGGTAAGCTGCGCGTTGAGCAGCTTGATGATTTTGCTGTCACCTTTCATGGGAGCCTCGAAAGTGATGTGTGAATAGGGAGCTGGCTGACTAGTGACGACGGGTAGTCCACAGGTTCGGCGAGCGAGAGGCTCACATGATAGCGCAGGAATACCGGTTCGCTAGCATTTCAGCTTCATTTCGTTAGCTGGAATCATTCGTGTTTCCATTGAAAAAGTGAGGCTGGCCATGGGTTTGCGCAGTCCAATGAATTGCAGTTGTAAAATTTTTGGAGAAATAAAAAGCACGCTGCAGCTGGTTGCTGAGCGTGCTTTTTTTGACTGCCGGCAAGGTTTCAAGCTTGCCCGTTTTACCTTATTTTTTTGGTGCTTCCGTCACGAATCCCATCTTGGTCAAACCGCCGGATTGCGCCGCAGCCATCACTTGCGCAACTTTTTCGTACGGTGTCGTACGTTCTGCTCGCAGATGTAATTCAGGCTGCGGTGTCACCTTAGCGGCATCCGCCACGCGGGCCGCCAACTGGGTTTCATCCAGCACTTCATTGTTCCAGTACACCTGACCGGCAGCATCAATCGACACGTTGACGGTTTCAGGTTTGACTTCGTTAGGCTGATTTGCCGCGCGCGGCAAGTCGAGCTTGACCGCGTGATTCATGACTGGAATGGTCATGATAAAAATAATCAGCAACACCAGCATCACGTCGACTAGCGGCGTGGTGTTGATTTCCGGATTGAAGTCGTCGTCGTCCGACAGTGAGCCCATTGCCATCATTTACCTCCGACAGCAACCAGTTTAGAGCCGGTTGCAGTATCGGTGCTGCCATCTTTAGCACGTGCGCCGGTGACGAACAAAGCATGTAGATCGAAACCGAATTTATTCATCTTTGCGATCGTCGCTTTATTGCCGCGTACCAAGGCGTTGTAACCGAAGGTCGCAGGAATTGCGACAGCCAGACCAAGTGCCGTCATGATCAGTGCTTCACCAACCGGGCCAGCAACTTTATCGATACTGGCTTGACCTGAAGTGCCGATCGCGACCAGAGCGTGATAGATGCCCCACACGGTGCCGAACAGGCCGACGAACGGTGCGGTCGAGCCCACCGATGCCAACACAGCCATGCCGGTTTGCAGCTTGGCTGATGTCTCATCAATCGCCTGACGCAAGGACAGGGTGATCCAGTCGCTAACCGACAATTGATCGTGCAGATGACCTTTGTGTGCTTCGTGGTGACGCATTGCGTTCACGCCGGCTTCTGCGATCGATGCAAATGGATTGCCGGTGCCTAGTGTTGCGGTACCTTGCTCGAGGCTTGTGGCATCCCAGAATTCGTGGCCAGCAGCATTGCCGGCACGGCGATATTGCATCAATTGCAGTGCTTTGGTGACGATGACATACCAGGATGCGATCGACATTGCGATCAGCAAAACGGCCACACCTTTGGTGACAAAGTCACCTTGCGCCCACAAACTTTCTAAACCGTACGGACTGACTTCCATGATGATTCCTTCTTTATCTATTTAATGTGAAATTAATTGGCACGATGGCATAAGCCGGAGTAGGTCTGCCGTCCTCCAGATAGGGCTTGAATAATGCGCGCATCACGGCATCGCGCGCTGCATCGTCCATGCGCAGGGAGCCCGATGATTTCTGGATTTCCACTTTGTCGGCGCGACCTTTTTCATTGATCAGCACACGCAGAGTCACGGTGCCTTCATTGCCCATGCGTGCATCCAGCGGTGGGTAAACCGGACGCGGCGCATTGATATAGGACACACCTGAAATCAGTTTGGGCGTGGCGGGTACAGAAGGCGCGGCTGGCGCGGCCGGTGCCGCGACTGCAGGAGGTTCTTTCGATTCCTGTGGCGGCGAAGGCGCTTCGGTGATTGCTTGCGGCGATGGCGTTTCAGCGACGACCGGACGCGGAGTTGGCCGTGTTACCTGTTTCTTCACGACCGGAACGGTCTTGGGTTCTGCTGGTTGCGGGCGTGGTTGCGGTGCCGGTTCTTCGGTGATGAAGGTGGCGAAAATTTCTCTCGGCAGCGCTTTCGCAACCTGATGCACCAAGCCGCTGCGCAATGCATAGAACAATGCAATGTGCAGCAGGATGATAATGATGAGCGGCGCGTATTTTCTGAGGGCTTGAGACATGTGCGGCGGAAAGCGCGGTGCTGGTGACTGAATCGATATTACGTTCATAAAGTTGCTTATGCTGCCAATGCGTTTGGATGAAACATTATAGGTTGATGTGGACGAGCATCCGCAAGGCATTCACGCAATACACGTTTTGCACAGGAATGGCATTTGCCACAGCAAGTGCCGACTTCAAGATTATTGCGCAATTCCGACATCGATGTGATGCCGCTATCAACTGCCAGCTTTATTTTCCTTTCGGAAACATTGTTGCAAACACAGACAATCATCGAATCCTCTTGCTACTTTCTTTGTAGATAAAAAACAAAAATGGTAGTTCCAAAATTTCCGGTTGCTTAATTTGTTGCGACCGACTTCAGTTCAATTCGCGCGTTGTCCGGTAACAAGGCGCGTAAACAATTTAAATTTCTCTGGTTGCGGCATCGCGCGTTCAACCACGACAGCCCACTGTTCCGACAACTGCTGGCAAGTCGCGCGTAGCACTGGAGCCAGATCCGGCAAGTCCGCCAGCGCTTTCAAATGCCGCTCGATCACCGAGGCCAGTTTGATACACGAATTGCTTTCCTGATTGTTCGCGGTGTAATGCGACATCAAATGCAACACGGCGGAAACGAGTAACTCTGGTTGTGCCGGCGCTGCGTTTGGTTCCTGTAATGCCTGATCCGTTTGTTCGATAGCCATCAAACTCTCCTCGTCGGTTGGTTTGGCTTGCTGGCATAACGTTGGACGTTGTGCGTGGCTGGCTTGCGAATCGATGTTTCTGTTACGCGTTATGCCGTCAAAATCAATTTATTCAATTGCGTCAAACGAAGTCGATAAATCCGGCCTTCATGCGCAATTTCCACTTCCCGCATTTGCCGAAATAAATCACGGCTGCTAATACGTGTTATTGGCTCCGTTACCTCATTCTGACGTGCCGCGAGGGGAGCATTTGCCTGTGCTTCACGTTGTGTTGAGATCGCCATGATCAACCTTTTATCTAAATGAGAACAATTCGTGTTTAGATTATTAGTGATTTGACGTTGAATTGCAAGCCCTTTTGCGAGGGATGGGGTTGGGAAGGTAAATATTTCCGGATTTTTGGCGTGGCAGGCGACGAAAGTTGGCGGGAGGCTATTTTTTGGGTTTATTTAAGTGCCGAAATGACAAAAGCCAGGGATGCCGAATAGTCGGCATCCCTGGCTTTTGTATGAAAGAAATGCGGTGCTGGAAAGCTAGTGGATGGGATTAAACGATTCTGCCTGTGCAATCGGCCAGTAGGTGGCGAATACTTCAGGTAATTCCCTTTCAGGATTGGCCTCGCTCAATAGCTGGCCGGATTCCAGATATGGCAGCAAGGCCGACACCAGCTTGACTTGATTGGCCGATACGCGTCTTACTAAATGATGTGGTTTTAGTTCGGACGGGTGACTCAAGCCGGCCGCAGCAATCAGTTCGGCGAGGGCTTTCAATGTGTTTTGATGAAAGTTGGCGACGCGCTCCGCTTTATCGGGGACGACCAAAGCGCGTTGACGCATTGGATCTTGCGTAGCGATGCCGGTCGGGCAGCGATCGGTGTGGCAGCTTTGCGACTGGATGCAGCCGAGCGCGAACATGAAGCCGCGTGCCGAGTTGCACCAGTCTGCGCCTAATGCGAGTGTGCGCACGATATCGAAAGCAGTCACGATTTTGCCGGATGCGCCCAGCTTGATTTTGTCGCGTAATTTTGCGCCGACCAGTGTGTTGTGTACCAGCAGCAGTGCCTCCTGCAGCGGCACACCGACGTGATCGGTGAATTCGACCGGTGCAGCGCCGGTGCCACCTTCGCCGCCATCGATCACGATGAAGTCAGGCGTGATGCCTGTTTGCAGCATGGCTTTGACGATGCCGAAAAACTCCCACGGATGGCCTATCGCCAGTTTGAAGCCAGTCGGCTTGCCGCCAGACAGATCACGTAATTGCGCTATGAATTGCAGCAAGCCGATAGGGGTATCGAAAGCGGAATGCGACGAAGGTGAAATGCAATCCAAGCCTTCCGGTACGCCGCGCGCATTGGCGATTTCGATCGAGACCTTGGCGCCGGGCAGCAAGCCGCCGTGTCCAGGTTTTGCTCCTTGCGACAGTTTTACTTCAATCATTTTTACTTGGGGCAGCCTAGCGTTGGTGGCGAATTTTTCGGCTGAAAAACTGCCGTGTTCGGTGCGGCAACCGAAATAGCCTGAGCCTATTTCCCACACTAGATCGCCGCCGGGCTCGCTTTCATTTTCAGGGCGATGATAGCGGCTGATGCTGCCTTCGCCGGTGTCATGCATGAAACGGCCTTTTTGCGCACCCTGATTCAAGGCGCGTATGGCGTTTGCTGACAAGGCGCCAAAACTCATCGCAGAAATATTGAAGATGCTGGCTGAATAAGGTTGAGCACGGTCAGCACCTATCGTGATGCGGAAATCATGCGAACCGACTTTGGCTGGCATGATCGAATGATTGATCCATTCGTAATCACTTTGGTAGACATCCATTTGCGTACCGAATGGACGTTTGTCGATGGCTTGCTTTGCGCGCTGATAAACCAGCGAACGCTGATTGCGTGAAAACGGATTGGGTGCTGCATCATCCTCCAGAAAGTACTGACGTATTTCCGGACGAACCGATTCGAGCATATAGCGGAAATGCGCGAGAATGGGATAGTTGCGCAGCAAGGCGCGCTTGGTTTGGATGACATCGGCAATCCCGACTGCAGTGAAGACTCCCGACAAAATCACCAGCCACCAACCTGCATTCAGCAGTATCGCGACGATCAGGGATAAAACGAAAACAAATCCAGCTACCATCAGGGCCAGATAACGCACAGCGAAATCACGCATTTTTTCTCCAGGCAGAATCTCCGTCTAGGTGCAGAGTATTCGCGGGACAGTGTACAACGGCAGAAGTGTTTTTTATGAGTGGCAAGCTGATGCGAAAATAAATGGCGTCAGGATCGCATTCGCTGAAATATTCAATTCATTGCGGAATCAGGGATTGCCGTCGTTGAATCAGCAAAAAATTGTTTCCGTCTATCCTGTTGAGGAGCTATTGATGATGCCGCCGCCCAGGCAAATATCGCCTTGATAAAGAACGGCCGATTGTCCAGGTGTGACTGCCCACTGCGGCGTAGCGAAGTTAAGCGAAAAGCTGTCGTTGCTGGTGTGCTGCGTACAGGCGACATCGGCTTGCCGATAACGCGTCTTGGCTGACAATTGCGCTACATCGGGTGGTGTTCCGGCAACCCAACTCATTTGGCCTGCGCTTAATTCAGAGGACAGCAGCCACGGATGATCGTGGCCTTGGACTATATATAGGGTATTGTTCGCAACGTCTTTGCGGGCGACGTACCAGGGATCGCTATTGCCATCGGTATTCTTGTGCGTCTTCATGCCGCCCAAGCCTATGCCTTTGCGTTGGCCCAAAGTATAAAAGCTCAATCCGACGTGTTCACCGACAACGGCTCCATCGGGGGTTTTCATAGGGCCGGGCTGATACGAAAGGTAGCGATTCAGAAAATCCCGAAACGGGCGCTCGCCGATGAAGCAGATGCCGGTTGAATCTTTCTTGGCTGCGTTTGGCAGCTTCAGCTGTTCAGCAATTTTGCGCACTTCGGTTTTGTGGATTTCGCCGAGTGGGAATAAGGTCTTGGCCAATTGCGCCTGATTCAATCGATGCAAAAAATAGCTTTGATCCTTGCTGGCGTCGACTGCTTTCAATAATTGCGTTTGACCGGCGTTTGGTCCCGACGTCACTTCGCGTACGCGCGCATAGTGACCGGTCGCAATCATGTCAGCGCCTAAATGCATGGCGTGATCGAGGAAGGCTTTGAATTTGATTTCGGCATTGCACAGCACGTCAGGATTTGGCGTGCGGCCAGCCTGATACTCGCGCAGGAATTCGGCGAACACGCGGTCTTTATATTCAGAGGCGAAATTGACCGCTTCGATATCAACGCCAACGACGTCGGCTACGCTGACTGCGTCTATCCAATCCTGACGCGTCGAACAATATTCGGAATCGTCGTCATCTTCCCAGTTCTTCATGAACAGGCCGATGACTTCGTAGCCTTGTTCTTTTAATAGCCACGCAGAGACTGACGAGTCGACGCCGCCTGACATGCCGATGACGACACGTTTCTTGGCCGAACCATTAGCCACCGAGCACCTCGTAGACAGCCGGATCTGTTTGCAGCAGCGACAGTGGCGCACGCTTTCCTGCAATATAGTCGTCGACGCGGGCTAATACAGAAGGGCTACGGTGCGTGTCTTTGCAGGCGACCAGTTCGTCGTAGCTCATCCAGACTGCGCGCAAAATGCCGACATCCAGTGGCTGGTCGTGCTTGGCGCCGACTTCGCCGCAAAAGCTGAAGCTTAAATAAGTCACGTCGTGGCCGGTGCGCGCAGAAACGTAGCGCGACATATACATGCCGACCAGTGCTGTAGGGGTGAAATCGTGGGCGGTTTCTTCCAGCGTTTCGCGGACGACCGCCTGCTCCAGCGATTCGTGGGGATCGAGATGGCCGGCCGGCTGATTAAAGCGGACGCCTTCGCTGGTTTCTTCCTCGACCAACAGGAAAAGTCCATCACGCTCGATGATGGCAGCAACAGTAACAGAGGGTTTCCAGATTTCGGACATATTGGCTCTCGGAATAGCCCGCTATTTTAGCGTGTACCAGAGGAAGTTGCCCGCAATGTTTCCTCCGCAGAAAATGTTGTAAAAAATGAGTAAGGTCAAGATTGCTCATCTTTGCCTTTGCTATGACGGACATTTAGCTTTATGCTTATTGGTTCGTTGCTCCAACGGAAGCCAGCGAAAAGCGCGTGTACCTTGCTTAAGCCGGGTAACGTGATCGCCCGACGGATCGGCGCGACCCCTCTTTTAGCTGTAAAAAAGTCAGTGTTAGGTATCGCTGATCTTTTACTTTAGACCGGCGGAAGCCGCTGGTCTTCAGAAAATACATCAATAATTAATTTGCCTTCGCCGTATTTCGGCGTTGAGGCAAAAGCTTGAATACGGAATGGACGAAACATGCAACGCGTTATGCTCAGAGCTAAAATTCACCGCGCAAAGGTGACTCAGGCTGACCTGCACTATGAAGGTTCATGCGGGATCGATGCGGATTTGCTGGATGCGGCCGACATCAAGGTTGGCGAAAGAATTGAGCTGTACAACATCAATAACGGTGAACGCTTCTCGACTTATGCTATTCAAGGCGTAAGAGGTAGTGGCGAGATCTCGTTGAACGGCGCTGCTGCACGTCGCGCGCACCTCGGCGATTTGATGATTATTTGCACCTATGGTCCTATGAGCGATGAAGAAATCGCGACCTATGTTCCGAAGATTGTTTTTGTCGATGACGACAATCATTTCGCCGGAATGAAAGATTAATAATACCCAACCTTATCGCTAGAAAATCCCGGTCGCGCCATCAGTGCCGCTTGAACCGGGTTATTCGTGTGCGTGTTTATATGTCGTTGGCAGGCCAAGAATTTAAACAAACTAAGAGAGATGCATTATGTCTTTAGTTATAGGAGTGCCTCGGGAGTCATTCCCCGGGGAAAAACGGGTGGCGACTGTGCCAGAAGTCGTTGAAAAGCTGATCAAACTCGGCTTTTCCGTCAGCGTAGAATCCGGCGCCGGTGACGACGCCAACTTCAGCGACGATACCTACCGCGCCGCCGGTGCACAGATCGTGCAAGGCGCTGCCAGCTTGTGGCCCACGTCCGATATCGTCTTCAAGGTGCGTGCTCCAAGTGCCGAGGAAATCGGTCTGATTCGCGAAGGCAGCACCCTGATCGGCTTCATCTGGCCGGCACAGAATCCTGAATTGATGCAGCAGCTTGCCGCCAAGCGCGTTACCGTTTTGGCGCTGGACTCGCTGCCGCGCACGCTGTCTCGCGCGCAGAAGATGGATGCTTTGACCTCCACCGCCGGCGTCAGCGGCTATCGCGCCGTCATCGAGGCTGCCAATGCTTTCGGTCGTTTCTTCAACGGCCAGATCACGGCTGCAGGCAAGGTTCCTCCGGCCAAGGTCTTTATCGCAGGTGCTGGCGTGGCCGGTTTGGCTGCGATCGGTACGGCTGCCAGCTTAGGCGCCATCGTTCGTGCCAACGATACTCGTGCAGAAGTGGCCGATCAAGTGGTATCGCTGGGTGGCGAATTCGTGAAGGTCGATTATGACGAAGAAGGTTCGGGCGGTGGTGGCTATGCCAAGGTCATGTCCGAAGGTTTCCAGGCTGCGCAGCGTGAGATGTACGCCCAGCAAGCCAAGGAATGCGACATCATCATCACAACCGCGCTGATCCCGGGCAAGCCAGCTCCAAAACTGATTACTGCCGAAATGGTTCAGTCCATGAAACCCGGCAGCGTGATCGTCGATATGGCGGCCGAGCAGGGCGGCAACTGCGAACTGACCGAACCCGGCAAGGTCGTGGTGAAGCACGGCGTGACCATCGTCGGTTACACAGACCTGCCGAGCCGTCTGCCTAAGCAGGCGAGTACGCTGTACTCAACCAACCTGCTGCGTCTGACCGAAGAGCTGTGCAAGGACGTCGAAGGTAAAAAGACGACTGATGGCACCATCAACGTCAATATGGAGGACGAAGCCATTCGTGGGCTGACAGTCATCAAGGACGGCAACATCACCTGGCCGCCTCCACCGCCGAAACAAGTGCCTGTTCCGGCTGCCAAACCAGCTGTTGCTCCGGCTCCAGCGCATGGTCACGGCCCTAGCGGAAAAGTGTCATCGCCAACTCGCGTAGCGACCATGTTCGCATTCGCTGTGTTGTTGTTTGGTTTGATTGGCTATGGTGCGCCAACCGCGTTCCTCGGTCACTTGACCGTGTTCGTATTGGGTTGCTTCATTGGTTACATGGTGGTCTGGAATGTGACACCGGCATTGCATACGCCTCTGATGAGCGTTACCAATTCCATCTCGTCGATCATCGTGATCGGTGCGCTGGTACAGGTAGCGCCACCACTGGTGGATGGCATCACGCGTCCCGAGCTGCTGATCAAGTGCCTTGCTGCTGCTGCTATCGCTTTGACCGCAATCAACATGTTCGGTGGGTTTGCTGTTACCCGTCGCATGCTTGATATGTTCCGTAAGAACTAAGGAGACCACAATGTCTGCAAATCTGGCCACTGTCTCCTACATCGGAGCAACCATTCTTTTTATCCTCAGCCTGGGTGGCTTGTCGCATCCAGAAACATCACGCCGCGGTAACTTGTACGGCATGATCGGCATGGGCATCGCTGTCCTTGCCACAATCTTTGGACCACGCGTATCGCCGGAAGGCTATGCCTGGATCATCGCCGCGCTCGTCGTCGGTGGTTCGATTGGCCTGTACGCTGCCAAGAAGGTCAAAATGACTGAAATGCCGGAACTGGTCGCATTGATGCACAGTTTCGTCGGTCTGGCCGCAGCGTTGGTCGGTTTTGCCAGCTATATCGATCCGTCGATACAGCTGCAAGGTGCTGAAAAAGCGATTCACCATGTTGAAATCTACGTCGGTATCTTTATCGGTGCAGTGACCTTCTCTGGTTCGTTGATTGCGTTCGGCAAACTGAACGGAAAAATTGGCGGCAAGCCATTGCTGTTGCCAGGTCGTCACGTCATCAACTTGATCGGCCTGTTGCTGGTGATCTGGTTCGGTATCGCCTTTGCAAAAGCACCTGATGTTGCTAGTGGCATGATGCCGTTGATCATCATGACTGTGATCGCTTTGTTGTTCGGCGTTCACATGGTGATGGCAATCGGTGGTGCTGACATGCCGGTTGTTGTATCGATGTTGAATAGTTACTCAGGCTGGGCAGCTTCTGCTACCGGCTTCATGCTTGGCAATGACTTGCTGATCGTGACGGGTGCTTTGGTTGGTTCCTCAGGTGCGATTCTGTCGTACATCATGTGCCAAGCGATGAATCGTAACTTCTTCAGCGTGATCGCAGGTGGCTTTGGCGGCGGCGCTCCTAAGGCGGGCGGCGCTGTTAAAGAGCAGGTTGGTGAAGCGACTCCTGTTTCTGCACAAGAAACAGCAGAATTGCTGCGTGAAGCAAAAAGCGTCGTCATTGTGCCGGGCTACGGCATGGCAGTGGCGCAAGCGCAGCATACGGTTAATGACATCACCAAGTTCTTGCGTGCCAAAGGTACCAAAGTGCGTTTCGCTATCCATCCAGTTGCTGGTCGTATGCCTGGCCACATGAACGTGTTGTTGGCTGAAGCAAAAGTACCTTACGACATCGTGATGGAAATGGACGAAATCAACGAAGACTTCCCTGATACCGACGTCGTTATGGTCATCGGCGCAAACGACATCGTGAATCCTGATGCGCAAGAAGATCCGGACAGCCCGATCGCTGGTATGCCAGTACTTGAGGTCTGGAAGGCAGAAACTTCTATCGTCATGAAACGTTCAATGGCTTCCGGTTACGCAGGCGTCGACAATCCACTCTTCTACAAAGAAAACAACCGCATGTTGTTTGGCGATGCGAAGAAGATGCTGGATGAAGTTCTGACGACTCTTGAGTCCAGAAGCTGATCCACATGCTTCCAAAAAAGCCCGCTTATGCGGGCTTTTTTATTGGGTTATGCGAAGCTGATCATCAAAGAATAGCGATTGCTTACCTACTCCAATAACCCGGCTGGTTGTACATGGCTTTTAAATGTGAGATGAACAGACGGACTTTGGCCGGGACATTTCTCTGCTGCGGATATACGGCCATGATGTCGTATTCAGGAATTGCGTAATCGTCTAATACCGTTTCTAGCAAGCCGCTTTCCAGCTGGCTTTGGATTTCCCACACGGAGCGCCACGCGATGCCCAGGCCTTCGGTCATCCAGCGATGCAACAATTCGCCGTCGTTGCAATCCAGGCTGCCTTGCGCACGCACTGAAACGGTTTTGCCGCGGTACTTGAAATACCAGCCACGTTGCTGTCCACCTTGAAGATTGAAGGAGAGGCAATTATGATTAGCCAGGTCGTCCAGCGTTTTTGGCTTACCATGCTTGTTGAAGTATTCTTTCGTGCCGCACACCACACGTTTATTTGCGGCAAGTTTTATGGCGACGAAATTCGGATCGATGTTGCCACCAATACGAATACCCATGTCATAACCCTCTTGCACCAGATCGACCACGCGATCGGTCAGGTTGAATGACATTTTGAGTCCGGGATGTTGTTCCAGGAATTCCTGGGCATAAGGAGCGACGTGCTGCCGCCCGAATGAGGCGGGCGCGGAAATGATCAAATGCCCGGTAACTTTGTTATTACCTGCTGAGAGTGCGTCTTCCGCCAGATCCAGTTCTCCCAGCATTTTGCGGCAATGTTCCAGATAGACGGAACCTTCTTCAGTAAGCGCTAGCCTACGGGTGGAGCGATGTAGAAGTCGAACGCCGAGGCGTTTCTCTAAAGAATCAATGCGTCGCCCGACCATGACGGGTGTTACTTGTAATGCCAATGCGGCCGCGGCGAAGCTGTTATGTTCGACAGCCATCACAAAGGCTTCTATTTGTTTAAGCTTATCCATTCGATACTTTAAGTATTTAATTGGTTAATTAATAGTCCTATTCTAAATTTAACAGATTAGAATTACTATACGCATCAGGAAAATTTCATTTCAATGGAGATACAGTAATGGCAAAGATGACAGCAGCCCAAGCAGCAGTTTGGGTAATGCAGAAAGAAGGCATTGATCAAGCGTTCGGCGTACCAGGCGCAGCGATCAACCCGTTTTACTCCGCCATGCAAAAGCAAGGCACGATCAAACACATTCTGGCTCGCCACGTAGAAGGCGCAACCCACATGGCTGAGGGTTACACCCGCGCCAAAGCAGGTAACATCGGTGTTGCTCTCGCGACTTCGGGTCCTGGCGGCACAGACATGATCACCGGTCTGTACTCGGCAATCGCTGACTCGATTCCAATTTTGTGCGTCACTGGTCAAGCGCCACGTGCACGTTTGCACAAAGAAGATTTCCAGGCTGTTGATATCGAATCGATTTCGAAACCAGTGACCAAATGGTCGGTCATGGTTCGCGAGCCAGCATTGGTTCCACAAGTGTTTCAACAAGCTTTCCACATCATGCGTTCAGGCCGTCCAGGCCCAGTGCTGATCGATTTGCCGTTCGACGTGCAAGTTGCTGAAATCGAATTCGATCCAGATCTGTACGAGCCATTGCCAGTCTACAAACCAGCAGCGACCCGTAAACAAATCGTCGCTGCAATCAACATGTTGAATGCTGCAGAGCGTCCATTGCTGATTTCCGGCGGTGGCGTGATCAATGCAGACGCAACACCATTGATGCTTGAATTCGCTGAACTGGTTAACGTTCCTGTCGTGCCAACCCTGATGGGCTGGGGCACAGTACCTGATGATCATCCACTGATGGTCGGTATGGTTGGTCTGCAAACTTCGCACCGTTACGGTAACGCGACGATGTTGGCTTCGGACTTTGCGTTTGGTATCGGTAACCGTTGGGCTAACCGTTTCACCGGTTCGATCGACGTTTTCACCAAAGATCGTAAATTCGTACACATCGACATCGAACCGACACAAATCGGTCGCGTGTTTGGTCCAGACCTCGGCATTACTTCCGACGCTGGCGCAGCACTGAAATTGATGATCGAAGTAGCGAAAGAATTGAAAGCTGCCGGAAAACTGAAAAACCGTGATGCATGGTTGGCTGAGTGCCAAGAGCGCAAACGCACCATGTTGCGTAAAACGGATTTCGACGTAACGCCTATCAAGCCACAACGTGTTTACCAAGAAATGAACACAGTGTTCGGCAAAACAGCTCGCTATGTTTCGAACATCGGTTTGTCACAAATCGCTGCGGGTCAATTCCTGCACGTGTACAAAGAACGTAACTGGATCAACTGCGGTCAAGCAGGCCCATTGGGCTGGACTATCCCAGCTGCTCTGGGTGTCCGGGCTGCCGATCCAACCAGCGAAATCGTTGCTATCACAGGCGATTACGACTTCCAGTTCTTGCTTGAAGAATTGGCAGCCGGCGCGCAGTTCAACCTGCCATACATCCACGTGTTGGTGAACAACTCGTACTTGGGTCTGATCCGTCAGGCACAACGTATGTTCACAATGGACTACTGCGTATCGCTGGCGTTCGACAACATCAACTCGACCGAAAATGCTTCGTACGGTGTTGATCACGTTAAAGTGACTGAAGGCCTCGGCTGTAAAGCAATTCGCGTCTATAACCCAGACGATATCCAACCTGCGCTGCGTAAAGCACAAGAGTGGATCAAAGAATTCAAAGTGCCAGTCGTTGTTGAAATCATCCTTGAGCGCGTAACGAACATCGCGATGGGTACAGAAATCAACGCGATCAACGAATTCGAAGAAATCCTCGACGTTAAGGGTGCTTAATATGACAAAACTTGCTGCCAATCTGACCATGCTGTTCAACGAGGTTCCATTCATGGACCGCTTTGAACAGGCTGCAAAAAACGGTTTTAAAGGCGTTGAGTTCTTGTTCCCATACGATTTCCCTGCGGCTGATGTCGCAGCGAAATTGAAAGAGAACAACCTGGAAATGGTTTTGCACAATTTGCCGGCTGGTAACTGGGCTGGTGGTGAGCGCGGTATCGCTTGTCATCCTGATCGTGTAGAAGAATTCAAGGCTGGCGTAGACAAAGCAATCGAATACGTCAAAGTGCTCGGCACCAAACAGGTCAATATCCTGTCCGGTATCGTGCCTGCTGGCGTCACGCATGAACAAGCGGAAGCGACTCTTGTTGCGAACTTGAAATATGCGGCGGCTAAATTGAAAGCTGAAGGTATCCCATTGTTGATCGAAGCGATCAACACATTCGATATCCCAGGCTTCTTCTTGACTGGCACCAAACAGACGCTGGACATCATTGCCAAAGTCGGTTCGGACAACCTGTTCTTCCAATATGACATCTATCACATGCAGCGCATGGAAGGTGAATTGGCGAATACGATGAAGAACAACCTCGCGGTCATTCCTCATCTGCAACTGGCAGACAATCCAGGACGTTTTGAACCAGGTACAGGTGAAATCAACTACACCTTCCTGTTCAAGTTCTTGGATGAAATCGGCTACAAAGGTTGGATCGGTTGTGAGTACAAGCCTAAAGCTGGTACGGTAGAAGGATTGGGCTGGCGCGCAGCGCACGGCCTATAATCAACGCCTCGAAGAAATGCTGAGCGGTCCGATATCGGGCCGCTTGGTCTTTTTACAGAGATCGTTTAATTACACTTACTTAAAAACAGGAGTCAGTCATGGCAAAAGTTGGATTTATCGGTTTGGGAATCATGGGCGCACCAATGGCGCTGAACCTGCAAAAGGGTGGTCACCAACTGTTTTTGCATGATCAAAAAGCACCGGCACAAGAATTAGTCGATGGCGGCGCAACTGTTTGCGCATCGGGCGCTGAAGTCGCAAAAAATGCAGACATCATCATCACGATGGTGCCAGACACCCCGCACGTAGATGCAGTTCTGTTCGCTGAAAACGGCGTTGCTGCTGGCTTGTCCAAAGGCAAAATCGTGGTCGACATGAGCTCGATCTCGCCTATCGCTACTAAAGAATTCGCTAAAAAAATCAATGCTCTGGGTTGCGAATACCTGGATGCGCCAGTATCCGGTGGTGAAGTTGGTGCTAAAGCCGCTTCGTTGACCATCATGATCGGTGGTTCGGAAGCAGCATTTGCAACCGTCAAACCATTGTTCGAATTGATGGGCAAAAACATCACTCTGGTCGGCGGTAACGGCGATGGTCAAACCACTAAAGTGGCTAACCAAATCATCGTTGCATTGAACATTCAAGCTGTTTCCGAAGCACTGTTGTTCGCTTCGAAAGCAGGCGCAGATCCAGCGAAAGTTCGTCAAGCATTGATGGGCGGTTTTGCTAACTCGCGTATTTTGGAAGTACATGGCGAACGCATGATCAAACGTACGTTCAACCCAGGCTTCCGTATCGAATTGCATCAAAAAGATTTGAACCTTGCATTGCAAGGCGCAAAAGCAATGGGCGTTTCCTTGCCAAACACAGCTGCTACACAAGAGCTGATGAATGCATGTGCAGCCAATGGTATGAGCGGTCTCGATCACTCGGCACTGTGCCGCGCGATTGAAATCATGTCGAACCACGAAATCGCTAAAGCGTAATTTCGTTTCGATAGCATGAGTAAGTCGACCGACATTGCACCTTCGTGCAATGTCGGTTTGATTCTCGCGGTTTTTACGCGCAGTGAATCAAGTAATGAATCGAGTAGTTCGCATCACAAGATTTGAATTAAAGATTTTTGAATCACAAGATTTGCCTCACAGATTGAATACGTACCTCCCCAATTCTTAGGAATATTCTCGCCACATGTCGATAGCCCCACGTCAATTTTTAAACGACCTGTATGCAACAGCGGTAGAAGCCGTGAGCGCACAGAAGTGCATGCCCGCCTACCTGCCTAAGCAATCGGTCAAAGGTCGCACATTGGTGATCGGTGCCGGTAAAGGCGCCGCTGCAATGGCCAAAGTAGTTGAAGATACATGGCCAGGCAAAGTAGAAGGCTTGATCGTCACGCGTTATGGCCACGGTGCCGACTGCAAGCAAATTGAAGTCGTAGAAGCTGCGCATCCAGTCCCGGATGAAGCAGGTCGCCAGGCTGCCGGTCGCATGCTCGAACTGGTTAAAGGTTTGACCGAAGACGACCTCGTGTTGTGTCTGATCACCGGTGGTGGTTCAGCGCTGCTGAGCTTGCCGGGTGAAGGCATTTCACTCGAACAAAAACAAGCGTTGAACAAAGCCCTGCTGAAAAGTGGCGCAGCGATTTCAGAAATGAATTGCGTGCGCAAGCATCTTTCATCGATCAAAGGTGGTCGTCTTGGTTTGGCATGCGCACCAGCGCGTGTCATCACATTGCTGATCTCCGATGTGCCTGGTGATGATCCTGGCGTAATCGCCAGCGGTCCAACCTTGCCTGATCCAACCACTTGCGCAGAATCGCTCGCGATCTTGAAAAAATACAAGATCGAGATTCCAGACAATATCCTGCAACATCTCGAATCCGGCGCTGGCGAAACACCAAAACCAGGCGACGCTCGCTTCGCACGCAATGAACATCACGTGATCGCAACCGCGCAACACGCGCTGGAAGCAGCCGCAGAAAAAGCCCGTGCAGCCGGTATCACTCCATATATTCTGTCGAATGATCTGGAAGGTGAGTCGCGCGATGTCGGTTTGGTCCACGCAGCCTTGGCAAAACAAGTCGCCAAGTATGGTCAACCATTCGCCAAACCTTGCGTTATTTTGTCCGGTGGCGAAACCACGGTGACTGTGCGCGGTAAAGGCCGCGGCGGTCGAAATGCAGAATTCCTGTTGAGCCTGGCAGTCGCGTTGAACGGCGCACCGGATATCTACGCACTGGCATGCGACACCGATGGTATCGACGGTTCGGAAGATAACGCAGGCGCGATCTATCAACCGGATTCGATAGCACGCGCTGCAGCAGCAGGACATAACGCGAAAGCGATGTTGGAAAACAATGATGGTTACGGTTTCTTTAGTGCGGTGGGCGATTTGATTGTCAGTGGCCCGACCCGCACGAATGTTAACGATTTCCGCGCCATCCTGATTTTGTAATTTATTCGCCGCTGTGTTGTGAGTCCACGCATAGCGGTATCGATTTTTTAATTTTCATTTAAGAAGAAGACCTGTCATGAGACGTAATCGCAAAGCAAAAATCGTTGCTACCCTGGGCCCAGCAAGTAATGATGTAGAAACTATCAGCGCGTTGTTTGAAGCTGGCGTGGATATGTTCCGCTTCAACTTCAGCCATGGTTCGCACGAAGATCACCGCGCACGTCACGAAATCGTACGCGGCTTGGAGAAAACATACGGACGTCCAGTATCTATCCTCGCTGACTTGCAAGGTCCGAAGATACGTCTGGGCACGTTCACCGGCGACTCCGCTGTGTTGAATGATGGCGACCAATTCGTGCTCGACCGCAACCAAGAACCAGGCGACGCAACGCGTGTTTATCTGCCGCATCCTGAATTGTTTGCTGCCGTTGCAGCCGGTCAGAACCTGCTGTTCGATGACGGCAAAATTCGCGTCACGATCGAAAGCAACTCGGGTGAGCGCATCGTCACTCGCGTGACCACTGGCGGCAAGATTTCTAACCGCAAAGGTGTTAACGTTCCTGATGCAATCCTGCCGATTCCTGCCATGACACCGAAAGATCTGATCGATCTGGAATTCGCTTTGTCACTGGGCGTGGATTGGGTTGCGCTGTCGTTCGTGCAACAAGTTTCCGACATTGAAGATGCACGCAAGATCATTGGCGATCGCGCTTTGATTCAATCGAAGATCGAGAAGCCAGCCGCAATGCTGGACATCGATGCAATCTGCAAGGCATCTGATTCCGTCATGGTTGCTCGCGGTGATCTTGGTGTTGAACTGCCGATCTCGCAAGTGCCACGTGCCCAAAAAGAAATCATCCGTGTTTCGCGCAAATATGGCCGCCCAACCATCGTTGCTACGCACATGCTGGAATCGATGACTGAGTCGCCAATGCCAACACGTGCAGAAGCTTCGGACGTCGCTACCGCGATCTACGAAGGCGCTGATGCTGTTATGTTGTCGGCTGAATCCGCTAGCGGTAAAAATCCTGTTCGTGCAGTGCAAATGATGGATGCCATCATCAAGGAAGTGGAATCCGATCCGGTTTACCGCAACCTGCTGGATGCACAACAAGTTGCACCACGTGCAACGCCAGAAGATGCGATCTGCATCGCCCTGCTCGACACAACGACAGCGCTCAAGGCTGCATGCACCGTGACTTACACCAAGTCCGGCAGCACCAGCATGAGTGCGGCACGTGTTCGTCCGAATACCTCGATTCTCAGCATCGCGTCAGAACTCAAAACTGCGCGTCGTTTGGCATGGGTTTGGGGCATTCATTCGATCGTCGGCAAGGACGTGCATTCAGTAGATGAAATGGTCAGCGAAGCATTGACCTCAGCTGTGCGCGAAGGCTTTGCCAAAAAAGGCGAATACATTGCAATCTCGGCTGGTTTGCCGTTCGGCGAATCAGGTACTACCAATCTGTTGCACATCGCAACAGTGAAGTAATCGCAGTAAGAACGTAGTTGTACACAGTTTCTGAACGACGGCGTGTTTGCCGTTTTTCAGAACTGACATGTATGGCTTGTTGAGTTGCACATCAGTAAGCCATACATGTCAGATGTAAAAATTTGACCCGGGTCAATTGACTATGCAGTTTTATTGCATAGACTCGCGTTGTAGTTTGATTCACCTGTTACAGAAGTAAAAAGCTAGGGGTCCTAGGCAAATGCGTTCCGCATTTGCCGGGTGAGAAAAACCCTTGAACCTGATCTGGATAATGCCAGCGAAGGGAAGCTACCGAGAACGTGTATTGCATCCGGCATTCGAATTGTGTTTTCGTCGATACCAAGCTGAATACAATACAGGTTCTCGAAACCTCCTTAGCTGGCTCCAAGCCACAAGTAGTTAGCCAAGGAGCCAAAATGAATGCCAACCCGAAATTCCTGTCCGCTACCGCCACGGTAGATGAAGCAGCGATTCAACCATTACCAAATTCCAGCAAAGTTTATATCCAGGGTTCGCGTCCTGATATACGCGTGCCTATGCGCAAGATCACGCAATCCGATACGGCCGCATCGTTCGGCTTTGAAAAAAATCCGGCGATCTATGTCTACGATACGTCCGGTCCTTACACCGATCCTGAAGCCAAGATCGATATCCGTTCCGGCCTAGATACACCACGCATGCCGTGGATACTCGAGCGCAAGGACACGGAAGAGCTCGCCGGCCCAACATCCGAATACGGTATCGAGCGCTTGAACGATCCGCAATTGGCAGAACTGCGCTTCAACCTGCATCGCAAACCGCGCCGCGCACTCGCTGGCAAGAATGTCAGTCAGATGCATTACGCACGTCAGGGCATTATCACGCCTGAAATGGAATACGTTGCGATTCGCGAAAACATGAATCGCCGCGCATATCTGGAAGAGTTGAAACAATCCGGGCCGAAAGGCGAAAAACTCGCCGAGCTGATGGGCCGTCAACATCCGGGTCAATCGTTTGGTGCCTCGATTCCGCAAGAGATCACCGCCGAATTCGTGCGCAGTGAAATCGCGCGCGGCCGCGCCATTATTCCGGCCAATATCAACCATCCAGAAATCGAGCCGATGATCATCGGCCGTAATTTTCTGGTCAAGATCAACGCCAACATCGGCAATTCGGCTGTGACATCGTCGATAGGCGAAGAAGTCGAGAAAATGACCTGGGCAATACGCTGGGGTGGCGATAACGTGATGGATTTGTCGACCGGTAAGCACATACATGAAACGCGTGAATGGATCATTCGTAATTCGCCAGTGCCGATTGGTACCGTACCGATTTATCAGGCGCTGGAAAAGGTCAATGGCAAGGCCGAAGACCTGACGTGGGAAATCTTCCGCGACACGCTGATTGAGCAAGCAGAGCAGGGCGTTGATTACTTCACGATCCACGCCGGCGTGTTGCTGCGTTACGTACCGATGACCGCAAAACGCCTGACCGGTATCGTCTCGCGTGGTGGTTCGATCATGGCGAAATGGTGTCTCGCGCATCACAAGGAATCCTTTCTGTATGAACACTTCGAAGACATCTGCGAAATCATGAAAGCCTACGACGTATCGTTCAGCCTCGGCGACGGTTTGCGTCCTGGCTCTATCTACGATGCCAACGACGAAGCGCAACTCGGTGAATTGAAAACATTGGGCGAATTGACGCAGATCGCGTGGAAGCATGACGTGCAAGTGATGATCGAAGGTCCGGGTCACGTGCCTATGCATCTGATCAAGGAAAACATGGATCTGCAACTGGAGCAGTGCCACGAAGCGCCGTTCTATACGCTGGGACCATTGACGACTGACATCGCTCCTGGCTACGACCACATCACGTCCGGCATTGGTGCTGCGCAAATCGGTTGGTACGGCACCGCGATGCTTTGCTACGTTACGCCGAAAGAACATCTGGGTTTGCCAAACAAGGTCGACGTCAAGGACGGCATCATCACGTACAAGATTGCGGCGCATGCTGCCGATTTGGCCAAAGGTCATATCGGTGCGCAGATACGCGACAACGCACTGTCGAAAGCGCGCTTCGAATTCCGTTGGGACGATCAATTCAACATCGGTCTCGATCCCGACAAGGCACGTGAATTCCACGATGAAACTTTGCCGAAAGATTCCGCCAAAGTCGCGCACTTCTGTTCGATGTGTGGCCCGCATTTCTGCTCGATGAAAATCACGCAAGAAGTACGCGAGTACGCAGCGCAACAAGGCATTACAGAAATCCAGGCTTTGAAAAAGGGGATGGAAGTGAAATCAATTGAGTTTGTAAAAAGCGGTTCAGAAATTTATCAAAAACAGTAATGATCAATATTGAAATAACGATCGAACTCAATGGCGTTAAGCATCAACTCGACCCGCATAAAAACGTGGAAGAGTTGATCGCTGACTTGTCGCTATCCGGCAAGGCAGTCGCGGTCGCCATCAATCGCGAAATCGTAGTGCGCAGTCATTGGTCACAACGAAAGTTGCAGGCTGCTGATTCCGTTGATATCGTGCGCGCGATTGGCGGCGGCTGAGCAGTGAATGCACGCAGGGCAGCCACAAGTTGCCCTGCGTGTTTTGGGTATCTACTTGAACCATCGAAACAGGATTACTTATGAGCACATCAACTTTCACCGACGAACCATTCGTCATCGCCAGCACTACCTACCGTTCGCGCCTGCTGGTCGGTAGCGGCAAATACAAGGACCTGAACGAAACACGCGAAGCCAGTCTGGCCAGCGGCGCACAAATCGTCACCGTCGCAATCCGTCGCGTTAACATTGGACAAGATCCAAATGCACCGAGCTTGCTCGATGTCTTGCCACCATCTGAATTCACTTTGTTGCCAAACTCAGCCGGTTGTTACAGTGCTGCCGATGCGGTTTATACGCTGCAACTGGGTCGTGAAATCCTTGGCGGTCACAAGCTCTGCAAGCTCGAAGTCCTGGGCGATGAAAAGACCCTGTTCCCGAACATGCCGGCTTTGGTCAAAGACGGTTTCGACGTCATGGTTTATTGCAGCGACGACCCGATTCAAGCGCGCATGCTGGAAGACATCGGTTGCGCCGCCATCATGCCGCTCGCTTCGCTGATTGGCTCCGGCATGGGCATCTTGAACCCATGGAATCTGTCGCTGATCATCGAGCAATCCAAAGTCCCTGTCATCGTTGATGCCGGCGTAGGTACTGCATCCGACGCGGCGATTGCAATGGAACTCGGTTGCGATGGCGTCTTGATGAATACGGCGATCGCGGGTGCACAAGATCCTGTGCGTATGGCACATGCGATGAAGCTCGGTATCGATGCCGGTCGCCATGCTTACCTGGCTGGCCGTATCGCCAAACGCTTCTCTGCTTCGCCGTCTTCGCCTATGGCTGGACGTGTGGTGAAGTAAATTTACGGCAGCTAAGTCACTCTTGAAATCGCGGCAATTCTGCAGTGCGTCTGGCAGAGGACGTGATTATCGAATATCCTTGCTGCCTTCAACGTCTTCACAATAAAGGATTACAATGCGCGCGATCGAGATTACCCAGCCCGGCCCTCCAGATGTACTGCAACTCTGTGAGCGTCCTATGCCTGAGCCTAAAGCTGGCGAATTGTTGATCAAGGTACATGCGGCTGGTATCAATCGTCCTGACGTGTGGCAGCGCTTGGGTAGCTACGCAGTACCAAAAGGCGCATCCGATATTCCAGGTCTGGAAATCGCCGGCGAAGTTGTCGGTGGCGATCTCGCTGACAGTGGTTTCAAAGTGGGTGACATGGTGTGCGCACTGGCGCAAGGCGGCGGTTACGCGGAATACTGCACCGCACCTGTTGAACAATGTTTACCCATTCCAAAAGGTTTGGATGTGGTGGAAGCCGCTTCGTTGCCGGAAACATTTTTTACCGTATGGAGCAATGTCTTTGATCGTGTCGGTTTGACCGGCAATGAAACTCTGTTGGTGCAGGGCGGCACATCGGGTATTGGCGTCACCGCAATCCAGATCGCGACCGCGCTCGGCCACCGCGTATTTGCGACTGCCGGTAGCGATGAAAAATGCCGTGCCTGTGAAGTGCTGGGCGCGGAGCGCGGCATTAATTACAAGACAGAAGATTTTGTCGAAGTCGTCAAGGCCGCCACCAATGGCAAGGGTGTCGATGTGATTCTCGACATCATAGGCGGCGATTACGTAGCACGTGAAATCAATTGCCTGGCCGATGATGGCCGCTTAGTATTCATTGCCCTGGCAGGCGGTAACAAGGCGACACTTAGCCTTGGTCAGGTCATGTTGCGTCGCTTGACGATTACAGGTTCGACATTGCGTGCACGTCCTGTTGCATTCAAAGCCGCGATAGCGGATCAATTGCGTGCCAAGGTGTGGCCGCTGATTGAATCCGGCAAGATCAAACCAGTCGTGTATCAAACCTTTGCGCTGGAAGATGCGGCGCAAGCGCATGCCTTGATGGAAAGCAGTACGCATATCGGCAAGATCGTGTTGAAGGTATAAGCGAACGAAATTTATTCGATAAAAAGCCCGATTGTCATTAACGACAATCGGGCTTTTTTCATTCACGCTTGCTGTGCTTACTTCCGCTTTGGCTTGACCGGCAGATTGCTTAACTGGCGCCCGGGTTTGGGGTTGTAGCGAATGATGCGTTCGATCAGTCCCGGGCCTTCATTGAGCAGGAAATTTTTGAACGCCTGTGCAACGGGCGGCAGGCGTTTGTTTTTCCTGTGGATGACATACCAGTTCAACATGACCGGGAAGCCTTCGACGTCGAGTACGGCGAGGCTGCCAGCTTGCAGTTCCAGGCTGATGGTATGCGCTGACAGGAAGCTGATGCCCATGCCGGCGATAACGGCCTGCTTGATGGTTTCGGTACTCTTGATTTCCATCGCGATGTTGATGTCGTCAACCCGGCCACCAAAGCCGTCCTCCATCGAGTTCCATGTATCCGACCCTTTTTCCCTGACGACGAAGGGTTCTTGCATCAAGGTGCTCATCGAGATATTTTTTTGTGACACCAGATGATGATCGGGAGCCGCCACAATCACGTATGGGTGCGGCGCAAACGGTTCGTTGATCGTATCCATGTCGGTAGGCGGCCGCACCATAATCGCCAAGTCGGTCAGATTATTGGCGAGCTGATTTAACAAACCCTCGCGATTGTGTACAGACAGATTCAGCGTCACACCTTGATGACTGCGTGCAAATTCCACCAGCAAGCGCGGGAAAAAGTAATCGCCGGCGCTGATCACCGCCACATTCAATTTTCCGCCGGTGATGCCCTTGAACTGGGTCATCGCATCTTCTGCTTCCTGGAATTGCTGAATGATGGCGCGGCTGTAGTGCAGCAATTCGGTGCCGCCCGGGGTCAGGAAGATCTTTTTCCCTAATTGCTCGAAGAGAGCGAGGCCGGCGTGCTCTTCCAGTTTCTTGACCTGCGTAGAGACGGCGGGTTGCGTCAAATGCAGTTCTTCCGCTGCGCGCGAAAAACTCAAATGACGGGCGACCGTCTCAAAAACCTTCAATTGCCTGAGTGTTGCGTTTTTCATGGGTGAATGCTTCCATGTATAAGTCTAAAGGAATCATTATGATTAAATACTTTAACTATGCCTAATCATTTTTTGGCCCTAAGATGCAATACAAGTTTGGAAAAACACACCAAACGCGTAGGAAAATACAGACAGGAGACTTGCCATGTTCACAATCGCGTTGAATCAACATTCAGCAGATGACGCAGCCGATTTGCATCGGAATGCCTATAACGCGGCGTTCTATGAACTTGGCTTGAGCTGGTACTGGGATGCGAACACAGGCGATGATCTCGCCGACACCGCAGGCGGTCGCAAGCGTCTCCAACATTATCTGGAGACTTGCCAGGCGCATCTTCTCAAAGTGTATGAAGCTGATTTCCTGATTGAAGCAATACAAGCTGCCAAAGTGCGCTGCTATGAAAACATGACAGCGTGTGGCACTCGCGTGACCCGTCCGGTAAATTGGGCGGAAATCCAGCGGGGCGAAGTCGGCGTTTGAGCACGGGCATCTGCGCGATTCATCATGACCTGATGCAATTGTGCTCTGATGCAAGTCAACTTTACTGCGTACATTAACTGATCAGTTCGATGTCGCGCCGCGTAAAGTATGGAGCTCACTCAATTTGTTGTATCCAAAGGCGATTTTTGAATCGCTGCCCCAGTGTTGTTTGCACCGGCGTCGGGCTGCAAGTCAATTACTGAATAAGTAAGTTGATTTTAAACGCCGACAAGTATCGAATCTTAACCTTGGTCAAGGAGTTCGGGAGACGCTTCTCGCACAATCCCGGTCACCGTTTCTATTCGATTTGGCAACTGTTAAAATAACAGTCTTTTTACTGGAAGCACCTGTGGTTTTTGCGTGGATTTAATGCAAAAAATAATTTTATCGTAGCGAATTGCTGCAAAAAATTGGTTATCAACAAGGACGATCATGAATATCCACGAGTATCAAGGAAAAGAAATACTGCGTAAGTACGGTGTTACGACACCAAAAGGCGTTCCATGTTTTTCCGTAGACGAAGCTGTCAAAGCGGCTGAAACTCTTGGCGGCAAAGTCTGGGTTGTCAAAGCACAGATTCATGCTGGCGGTCGCGGTAAAGGCGGCGGCGTTAAGGTTGCAAAATCGCTGGACGAAGTTCGTCAATACGCGAACGACATTCTCGGCATGACGCTGGTGACACATCAAACCGGTCCTGAAGGTCGCTTGGTCAAGCGCTTGCTGATCGAAGAAGGCGCAGACATCAAGAAAGAACTGTACGTCGGTATGGTCGTTGATCGTGGTAGTCAACGCGTTGCCTTGATGGCATCCAGCGAAGGCGGCATGGACATCGAGCACGTCGCTGAACATACTCCTGAAAAAATCCACAAGGTATTCATCGATCCAGTCAAAGGTTTGCTCGATAGCGAGGCTGATGACATCGCCCGCAAAATCGGCGTACCTGAAGGTTCGGTTCCACAAGCGCGCGCATTCATGCAAGGCTTGTACAAAGCATTCGACGAAACCGATGCATCGCTGGCTGAAATCAATCCGTTGATCGTGACCGGCGACGACCGTATCGTTGCACTCGACGCAAAATTCAATTTTGATTCGAATGCGATGTACCGTCACCCGGAAATCGTTGAAATGCGCGATCTGGACGAAGAAGATCCAGCTGAAATCGAAGCATCGAAATTTGACCTGACCTACATCTCGCTCGACGGCAATATCGGCTGCCTGGTGAACGGTGCTGGCTTGGCAATGGCAACCATGGACGTCATCAAGTTGTACGGCGGTTCACCAGCCAACTTCCTCGACGTCGGCGGCGGTGCCACGACTGAGAAAGTGACCGAAGCGTTCAAGATCATGTTGAAAAACCCGGACATCAAAGCGATTCTGGTCAACATCTTCGGCGGCATCATGAAGTGCGACGTGATCGCACAAGGCGTGATCGCAGCAGCGAAACAAGTTGATTTGACAGTTCCACTGGTAGTCCGCATGGCGGGTACCAACGAAGAACTGGGCAAGAAGATCTTGGCTGAATCAGGTCTTCCTATCATCACGGCAAACAACATGGCTGAAGCGGCTGAAAAAGTCGTCAACGCAGCACAGGGGAAATAAGCATGTCAATCCTGATCAATAAAGATACCAAAGTCATCACCCAAGGCATCACCGGCAAAACCGGTCAGTTCCACACCAAAATGTGTATCGAATACGCAAATGGTAAAAACTGTTTCGTTGCTGGCGTGAATCCAAAAAAACCTGGCGAATCGTTTGAAGGCGTACCTATTTACGCATCCGTCAAGGAAGCAGCAGCTGAAACAGGCGCAACCGTTTCGGTTATCTATGTTCCGCCTCCATTCGCTGCTGCAGCAATCGACGAAGCAGTTGATGCCGGCATGGATCTGGTGATCTGCATCACCGAAGGTATTCCAGTACGCGACATGATTCGCACCAAAGCACGCATGGAAGGCAAAAAAACCTTGCTGCTCGGACCGAACTGCCCAGGCTTGATTACGCCAGACGAAATCAAGATCGGCATCATGCCAGGACACATCCACAAGAAAGGCCGTATCGGCGTGGTTTCGCGTTCGGGTACGTTGACCTATGAAGCAGCTGGTCAATTGGCTGAATTCGGCCTGGGTCAATCAACCGTGGTCGGTATTGGCGGCGATCCAGTTTCTGGCTTGAAGCACATCGACATCCTGCGTATGTTCAATGACGATCCTGATACCGATGCAGTCATCATGGTTGGTGAAATCGGCGGCGATGCAGAAGAGATGTGCGCGCGCTGGGTCAAAGACAACATGAAGAAGCCAGTTATCGGTTTCATCGCTGGTGTCACCGCACCAGAAGGCAAACGCATGGGCCATGCCGGTGCGATTATTTCTGGTGGCAAAGGTACAGCGCAAGAGAAGTTGGCAGTGATGGAGGCGTGCGGCATTAAAGTCACACGTAACCCAGCTGAAATGGGCCGTTTGCTGAAATCGGTTCTGTAATATGTAGCCTTGACACTCCTCTTGCATGGGGAGTGTTATCTCTACAGGAAATACTCGGTGTTTTCTGTAGAGATAGTTACACATGCTAGTGCGCCAATTGCACAGGCCGGATGTGATCGCGAATAAGTGTTTGCGCAATCCAGCCTTGAGTAACAGTACAAGTTTCGAAATTTAAAGAAAGCCAAAAATGTCACAGCACTGGATTCGCTTTAGTCACGCAGGTAACACACAATTTGGTACGCTTGAAGGCGAAAGCATTCAAGTCTACACCGGCGACATGTATGCCAATCCTGTCAAAACCGACACCGTCTTGAAACTCAATGACGTCAAAGTGTTGATGCCTACCGAGCCGACCAAAATTATCGCGATGTGGAACAACTTCCACGCGTTGGCGAAAAAATTGAATCTGGCAGATCCTGCAGAACCTTTGTATCTGATCAAATCGCCAAACTCGTACTTGAATCCAGGCGAAACAATCGAGAAGCCACCTACAGACGAAAAAATTGTCTTCGAAGGCGAGCTCGGTATCGTCATCGGCAAAACAGCCAAGCGCGTTTCAGAAGCAGATGCTTTGGATTACGTGTTCGGCTACACCGTCGCGAATGACGTGACAGTTGCTGACATCCTGAACCGCGATGCATCGTTCGCACAATGGGTCCGCGCAAAAGGTTTGGATACTTTCTGCCCATTCGGCCCGGTTGTCGCAACTGGCATTGATCCGACCACTTTGGTCGTCAAAACAATTCTGAATGGCGATATCCGTCAAGACTATCCGATTAGCGACATGCGCTTTTCGGTCCAGCAACTGGTGAGTCTGATTTCCGCCGACATGACGCTGAATCCTGGCGACATCATCTTGTGCGGCACCTCTGTTGGTGTCGGCTCGATGAAGCCGAACAGTGTCATCGAGATCGAGATTGCCGGCATCGGCAAACTCACAAACGATTTTAAATAATAGTCGCGAGGTAAGTATGAAAATTGCAGTTATCGGAGCAGGCGCGATCGGTGGTTACGTTGGCGTAAAACTGGCTTTGGCTGGTGAAGACGTCACGTTTATCGTGCGCGGTGCGAATCTGGAAGCGATCAGCAAGAACGGCGCCAAGCTGATCATGCATGATGGTTCCGAGCACGTCGCATCGAACGTCAAGGCAACTAACGACTACGACAAAGCTGGTCATCAAGACATCATCGTGTTGGCAATGAAAGCGCATCAACTCGAAGCGATCGCCAAAGATTTGCCAAAATTGATCGGACCGGAAACCGTCATCGTTACGATGCAAAATGGTATTCCATTCTGGTACTTCCACAAACACGGTGGCAAGTTGGCTGGCAGCCGTGTACACAGCGTTGATCCAACCGGCATCATCACCGACATGATCCCTGCGGATCGTGTACTCGGTTGCGTGGTTTACCCAGCATCCGAATTGATCGCACCAGGCGTCATCAAGCACATTGAAGGTGACCGTTTCCCTATCGGTGAACTCGATGGTTCGATCAGCGAACGCGCAACCCGCGTTTCGGAATGCTTCATCAACGCCGGCTTCAAGGCGCCAGTCCTGGACAATATTCGTTCGGAAATGTGGTTGAAGCTGTGGGGCAATCTTACCTTCAATCCTATCAGCGCTTTGTCGCATTCGACATTGCAAGACATCTGCCAATTTCCACTGTCGCGTGAACTGGCGGCGGCAATGATGACTGAAGCGCAAACCGTTGCGAACAAACTTGGTATCGAATTCCGCGTCACACTGGACAAGCGTATCGCCGGTGCTGAAAAAGTCGGCAAGCATAAAACATCAATGTTGCAAGACGTTGAAGCCGGTCGTGATCCAGAGATTGATGCATTGGTTGGTTCGGTAGTTGAGTTGGGTCGTTTGACAGAAACGCCAACGCCGCATATCGATACAGTTTATGCGTTGGTCAAATTGCTGGCAAAAACCATGAATGAAGAATCCGGTCAGGTCAAGCTGCAAAAAATCGCTTAATCAAGCAAAGATAAAAGCCCATGAAAATAATTCTCATGGGCTTTTTTTGAAATGCTTTTGGATCAAGGGAATTGCGAGTGCTATCGCAATTTAACCGCATAATATATTTTTGTTTTTGATCTCGGGGACTACGTATAAATACGTATGTCAATTTAGGCAAAGTTTTTCCCAATTTGCCTTGCAACGATGGCACACTCACGCAAAGCGCAAGAAATACGCAATAGAAATACGGAATATGTAGGTGATGTTCAAGTTTGAGAAGATGAGTTGTTCGATGATAGCCGCATATAAGAATCGGCACTTCGCAGCAATTTGATCGTTGGGTTTGCAAATGCGGGAAATGGAGACCGCACATGCAGCGCAATAACTTACAAAGAGTTACTCGAACGAAACATCTGGCAGTGCGATCAAACAATGGCCGGAGTCCCGTAATCTTGACGCCGGTCAAGAGAATTTTCAAAGAAAAGCCACACTATCTTTGAAAATTAAAAGTAACCAAGAGTTATGTTTGAAGGCATCGTAGTCGCACGATGCTAGTGCTCACAAGGCACCTCGACGCGGCAAGTAGTAAAAAAGTAGTCAAAATTATTATTAACAGGAGACAGAAATGATCAAGGAATTATTTTCGCACTCAAGCGGTATCGCAAAGGCAACCGCCGGCGCATTTGCAGCAGTCGCTTTGACTGCAACCCCAGCCTTCGCAGCATGGGAACCAAGCAAACCAGTTGAATTCGTCGTGCCAGCAGGTACCGGCGGTGGCGCTGATCAAATGGCGCGTCTGATCCAAGGCGTCATCATCAAAAACAAATTGATGAAAGAGCCATTGATTGTCATCAATAAATCGGGTGGCGCTGGTGCTGAGGGTTTCCTTGGCGTCAAGAACGCAAAAGGCGATCCACACAAAATCATCATCACATTGTCGAATTTGTTCACCACGCCTATGGCAACTGGTGTTCCATTCAACTGGAAAGAAATGACTCCAGTTGCAATGCTTGCGCTGGATCAGTTCGTCCTGTGGACAAATGCTGAGCAGCCATACAAAAATGCTAAAGAGTATATGGATGCAGTCAAGGCTGCTGGTCCAAGCAAATTCAAAATGGGTGGTACTGGTTCCAAGCAAGAAGATCAACTGATTACAGTTGCTTTGGAAAAAGCTACGGGCGCCAAATTTATCTACATTCCATTCAAAGGCGGCGGTGAAGTTGCTGTTCAATTGGTTGGCAATCATTTGCAATCAACTGTTAACAACCCAATCGAAGCAGTTGCACAATGGCGTGCAGGTAAATTGAAAGCGCAATGCGTATTTGATAATGAGCGCATGCCTTACAAAACCAAGGTTACCGATACGCAATCATGGAATGATATTCCTACTTGTAAAGAAGCTGGTATTCCTACCGATTACACCATGTTGCGCGGCATCTTTATGCCAGCTGGCGTAACCCCTGACCAATTGGCTTACTACGTAGATCTGTTCACAAAAGTTCGTGCAACACCTGAGTGGAAAGACTATATGGAAAAAGGCGCGTTCAATACTTCATTCAAAACTGGTGCTGATTTCAAAGCCTGGCTCGAAGCAGCAGAGAAGCAGCATTCGACTCTGATGACAGAAGCTGGTTTCATGGCTAAGAAGTAATAGACCATCTGGGTCTAGACGAGGGTGCTACCGATTGCCGGTAGTGCCCTCGCTTCAGTACCAAAAATTATCGTAAAAAATTTTCAGGAGCATTCCTTCATGGATCAGAATTTAGAATCCAGCGGTGGCATTCGTACGGGTGTGGCCACTTATATTGTAGAAGCCGTTGTAGCTGCTCTTCTGCTGGCGCTGGGTATAGCTGTAGTTATTGCAAGCTGGAAGTTGGGCGCTGGCTGGACAACCGATGGGCCGGGTTCAGGCTATTTCCCGTTTTATATCGGTCTGGTGATCACCATCTCGAGTGCGGGCATACTTTATCAAGCATTGCTTGGAAAAAATAAAAATACAGAAATATTCGTTGATAGCGAGCAATTAAAGCGAATATTTCAGGTGCTGATTCCTGCTGCGATTTATGTCGGTGCAATTCAGATATTTGGTATTTATGTCTCATCGGCCGTGTATATCGCATTGTTCATGATTCTCCTCGGCAAATTCTCGCCTGTTAAAGCAGTTATTGTTGCTGTTGCTGTCAATACGCTGTTTTTCTGCATGTTCGAGATTTGGTTTAGTGTGCCCCTGTACAAAGGGTCCATCAATCTTCTAAGTTTCCTCGGTTATTAAGCGTTAGTCGGATGTATCCGACAATAGCCGCCGTGGGAGTTTGATAGGAATTCAAGGAGTTTTAGGTAAAATGGAAGAAATTAACGCTTTATTTCATGGTTTTGCGGTCATTTCGACCCCAATGAACCTGTTACTGATGGTAATCGGTATCGTATTGGGTGTTCTGATTGGCGTATTACCAGGTCTGGGTGGCGCGAACGGCGTGGCGATTCTGTTGCCACTGACGTTCTCCATGACCCCGACGTCAGCAATTATCTTGCTGTCATGTATTTACTGGGGTGCATTGTTTGGCGGCGCGATTACAGCGATTCTGTTCAACATTCCAGGCGAACCATGGTCAGTTGCGACTACGTTTGATGGCTATCCGATGGCTCAAGATGGCCGTGCCGGCGAAGCGCTGACAGGTGCATTTACATCTTCATTCGTAGGTGCATTTCTTGCGGTCATCATGATTACGTTCATGGCACCACTGGTCGCTAAATTCGCGTTGCGCTTTGGTCCTCCGGAGTTTTTCTCGGTGTATTTGCTGACCTTCTGTAGTTTTGTTGGTATGGGCAAAGGTTCTCCGTTCAAGGTTCTGGCTTCGATGGCGCTTGGTTTTGCGTTGGCTGCAGTTGGTATGGATACGGTTACAGGCCAATTGCGTTTGACCTTCGGTTTCGAAGAGTTTATGCGTGGCTTCGACTTCCTGATTGCTGTTATCGGTTTGTTTGGTATCGGCGAAATTCTGTTGTCGATGGAAGAGGGTCTGGCTTTCTCCGGTAAGTCTGCAAAAATCGATGCAAAAATCGTATGGAAGACTTGGAAAACACTGCCGAAATATTGGGCAACCTCCGCTCGTAGTGCACTGGTCGGTATGTGGATGGGTGTTACTCCTGGTGGCGCAACTCCAGCTTCGTTCATGGCTTACGGTCTCGCTAAAAAGATGTCGAAGGATGGTGAGAAGTTCGGTACTGGTAAGCTCGAAGGTATTGTTGCTCCTGAGACTGCTGCTCATGCTGCCGGTACTGCTGCAATGCTGCCTATGCTTGCTTTGGGTATCCCGGGTTCGCCAACAGCGGCAGTCTTGCTCGGCGGCTTGTTGATCTGGGGTCTGCAACCTGGTCCATTGCTCTTCGTAGAGCAAAAAGACTTTGTCTGGGGCCTGATCGCCAGTATGTATCTGGGTAACGTGGTTGGTCTTCTCGTTGTGCTGACAACTGTCCCACTGTTTGCTTCGATCTTGAAAATCCCATTCTCGATCATTGCTCCAGTAATTATCGTGGTCTGCGCCATTGGTGCATACACCGTTAATAACGCGATGTTCGACATCTGGTTGATGATCATATTTGGCGTGGTTGGTTATTTGTTCAAGAAATTGGACTACCCGATTGCACCAATGGTGTTGGCACTGGTACTTGGTGCAAAAGCAGAGGATTCGTTCCGTCAAGCGATGTTGGTATCGCAAGGCGAAATGTCTATCATGTTCGCGAACCCACTGGTTGGCACCATCACAGGTTTGGCCTTGATCATGCTGTTCTGGCCACTGATTTCATTCGTGATTGGTAAAGTTCGTCCTCCAAAAGAAGATGAATTTGCTAAGGATCGTCCGGTAGATTAATTTGTTTGGCTGTGCCCCTGAAGAGGGGTGCTAAAAGCCAAGCTTTTAGTTTGACGCTAATGCCCCGCATGGATTTCCATGCGGGGCATTGTTGTTTTCAGGTATGTGCTAAATGTTTGCTGAGTGCAAACGCAGGGAGATTGTTGTCGAGCAGGGCAGGCCAGTATGCAGCTTAAAACGTATAGGGTTGCGTAATGAGCAAGAAAGCCTCATTGAGCGTGCTGGCAAGATTGAATCGCAGATCAGATATGGCGTACTAAGCGCCAGCGACCGCATGAACATGAGATATGAGTGTGAGTTGGTCGTGTCTGGCGCGATGCACCTACCAATTCACAATGTGAGCGAGGAGCTTTTATTTTTCTGATAAATAAACAAATCAGTTAATGGCTTGATCTGCAAGGATCAGATTTTTCCTTGATGCTTCAATCGGCTGAGCGTCTCTGGGGAAAGATTCAGATAGGAAGCTAGTTCCTTTTTTGGAATGCGGTCAAACAGTTCTGGATGTTTGCGGATAAAGCGTTGCACACGACCCGGCGCATCAAGTAGATGTAGTGTGATGGTATGCGCCATGATGTCACTCATCAAATGCATGACATCGTATTCAAATGCCTGTTTGACATGTTCATGTTTTTCCATGAAAGTGATCCATTGCAGTAAAGGCAATTTCACGACACGTGCTTTAGTCACGCAAATAATACTGTAAGGTGTAGGTGTCTTAAGGCGCCATGCGGCATAACTTGTTTCCATGCTGCGTTCGTCAGCAAAGCGTAGAATCATTTCCTTGGCTTGCTGGTTGGTAACCACTCGCTTCAGGATGCCATCAAGGATGAAATATTGCTCCATTTCATGTACGCCTTGATGCAACAGGAAATCGCCTTTCGGGCAATCCACTACAACGAGATGCGGCTCTAGCTCGGCCCATTCACTGTCCGTCATTTCTTTTAAGACAACGTTTTGCCTGAGCTGAACGCGAATTACATTTCGTTCTGGATGGTTATCGACAGTCGGCATTTACAAGAGAAAAAATATAAAAGACAGAAGGGTGAGTGGGGTCGATATCATGCGATGAAAATTGACCGGGGTCAATGATAGAAGCGCTGACAGATCGATATGATACGCCCACTTGAATAGGTATGCGCAAAAGCGTATGACTAAGGGTATCTCTCAAAATCAGATCGATCTGATTTTGAGAGGTGCCTTGCAAGTAATAATGGCCGTCAAAAGTGCGGCATTGAATGGCACTGAGCAACGTTGCTCGACCTTAATCGAAAGAGAATTCATCATGAGTAATGCGACAGCAGCAGTAATACCAGAAGGCGTAGAGCTGACCGACGGTTTCCATCTTTTAATGGAATCGTTGGAAATGAACGGCATCACCAACATCTACGGTCTGCTCGGTATTCCAGTTACGGAAATCGGCCGTATGTGGCAAGCACGTGGTAACAAGTTCTTCAGCTTCCGCAACGAACAAAATGCAGGTTATGCAGCATCGGTTGCTGGTTACTTGACCAAAAAACCTGGCGTTTGCGTGACCGTTTCCGCTCCAGGCTTCTTGAATGGTTTGACCGCACTGGCTAACGCCACTACAAACTGCTTCCCAATGATCTTGATCTCGGGTTCGTCCGAGCGTGAAATCGTCGATCTGCAACAAGGCGATTACGAAGAGATGGATCAGTTGAACATCGCTCGTCCACATTGCAAAGCTTCGTTCCGTATCAACCGTACTGAAGATATCGGCGTTGCAGTTGTTCGCGCTATCCGTACCGCATTGTCGGGTCGCCCAGGCGGCGTGTATCTGGACATCCCAGCACGTTTGTTCAGCACAGTAATGAGCGCAGAAGAAGGCGCGAAAACTTTGTTCGTTCCAGTTGATCCAGCTCCAGAACAAATCCCAGGCCCATCGGCTGTTGCTCGCGCTGTTGACCTGATCAAAAACGCTAAAAAGCCACTGATCTTGTTGGGAAAAGGCGCAGCATACGCTCAATGCGACGCAGACATCAAAGCGCTGGTTGAAGAAACAGGTATTCCTTTCACGCCTATGTCGATGGCAAAAGGTCTGATCTCCGATACACACGCACAATGCGCAGCTGCTGCTCGTTCGATGGTATTGCAAGAGTCCGACGTTGTTATCCTGATCGGTGCACGTTTGAACTGGTTGCTGGCACACGGCAAAGGCAAAACTTGGGGCGTCGCGAAGAAGTTCGTGCAAATCGACATCCAAGCTAACGAAATGGACAGCAACGTACCTATCGCTGCACCATTGGTTGGTGACGTCGCTTCGTGCGTCAACGCATTGCGCGCTGGCCTGAAAGGCATGACCAAGCCAACAGAATGGATGGGCGCTATCGCTGAACGCGTTACGACCACCAAAGGCAAACTGTCGAGCAAATTGTCGACAGCAACACCAGTCATGAACTACTTCAACTCGCTCGGCGCAATCCGTGACGTGTTGAAAAACTACCCAGACATCACTCTGGTCAACGAAGGTGCAAACACCCTCGATAACGCACGTATGGTCATCGACCAATACTTGCCACGTAAACGTGTCGATACAGGTACATGGGGCGTGATGGGTATCGGTATGGGTTCGGCTGTTGCTGCAGCTGTTGAAACCGGCAAGCCAGTCGTAGCAATTTGCGGCGATAGCGCATTCGGTTTCAGCGCAATGGAATACGAAACAATCACGCGTTATAACCTGCCAGTCGTTGTCATCATCATGAACAATGGCGGTATCTATCGCGGTGACGAAGCCAATCCTGATCACCAGTTCTCATGCATGTTGTTCAACCCGAATACCAAGTACGATCAATTCAGTATTTCTCTGGGTGGCGAAGGTGTACGTGCTGAAACTCCAGAACAACTGGCTAAAGCTTTGGAAGATGCGCTCAAATCGGGCAAACCAACCATCATCGATGCAATTATCGATCCAGCTGCTGGTGTTGAATCGGGCCGTATCGGTAACCTGAACATCGTCTCGACGATCGGCAAGAAGAAGTAATACTGGGTGAGATCATGACACCAGTCATGGTCAATCTTGGTGGCACGACCGAATAATTTCGGTCGTGCCATGGACTTGACCTGCTCAAGTTGCGGCACTAGACTAGTATGTTCAGAACTCCAAGTTGTATTGGAATACAGCCATGTAGAAATGGCGCAATTCCACCTGTAGGTCAGGGTGGTTTTTTACTTCCTGAAGCACAAGTATGTTGGCTTCGGGAATCAAGTTAAACGATTGATAAGGAAATCTACCGATCATGAGTCAAAATTTACCATTAGCAGGTATTAAGATTATCGATTTCACACACGTACAAGCTGGTCCAGCATGTACACAGTTGCTGGCTTGGTTCGGCGCTGATGTGATCAAAGTTGAGCGTCCAGGTTCGGGCGACGTGACACGTAGCCAGTTGCGCGACATCCCTGATGCCGATGCTCTGTACTTCACAATGTTGAACAGCAACAAGCGTTCGTTGACACTTGATACCAAAACTCCGCAAGGCAAAGAAGTTCTGGAAAAAATGATCAAGGACTCCGACGTCATGGTCGAAAACTTTGGTCCAGGCGCTTTGGATCGTATGGGCTTTTCTTGGGCACGTATCCAAGAACTGAACCCAGGCATGATCTTGGCATCGGTTAAAGGTTTCAGCGATGGTCACCACTACGAAGACTTGAAAGTCTACGAAAACGTGGCGCAATGCGCCGGCGGTGCTGCTTCCACAACTGGTTTCTGGGATGGCCCACCAACAGTTTCTGCAGCTGCTTTGGGTGATTCCAACACAGGTATGCATTTGGCAATCGGTATCTTGACAGCCATCATGGGTCGTCAAAAAACTGGCAAAGGCCAAAAAGTTGCTGTGTCGATGCAAGATGCTGTTTTGAATCTGTGCCGCGTCAAACTGCGCGATCAACAACGTTTGGACAAACTGGGCTTCTTGAAAGAGTACCCACAATATCCACACGGCACATTCACCGACGTCGTACCACGTGGTGGTAACGCAGGTGGTGGCGGTCAACCAGGTTGGGTTCTGAAATGTAAAGGTTGGGAAACCGATCCTAACGCATACATCTACTTCACCGTGCAAGATCACGCATGGCCACCAATCTGTAAAGCATTGGGTCGTGAAGAGTGGATCGATGATCCTGCGTACAACACACCTGACGCACGCCAAGACAAGATTTTCGATATTTTCGCGACTATCGAAGAATGGCTCAAAGACAAAACCAAGTTCGAAGCAGTTGATTACTTGCGTAAATTTGACATCCCATGCGCACCAGTGCTGTCGATGAAAGAATTGGCAAATGACGAATCCCTGCGTAAGAGCGGTTCTATCGTTGAAGTTGAGCACAAAGGCCGTGGTGACAAATACCTGACCGTTGGTAGCCCAATCAAATTCTCCGACATGACACCAAACATCGTTGCTTCCCCATTGTTGGGTGAGCATACAGATGAAGTTTTGGCTGGCTTGGGTTATTCCACAGAGCAAATCGCTGCATTGCACACCGCAAAAGCAGTTTAATAAACAGCTGGCTGTATCGGCTTGTAAAAACGGCACCTTAGGGTGCCGTTTTTTTATGCATTTTTATTTCTTGTCGCATCGGATTTTGATATTTCAAGTTCGTTTGCAGTGACCTCTTCGCTGCAAAGCCAGCTGAGAAGTAAAACGGATTAATTTGTGGAAATGATGAATATGTCTTTCGCTGCGGTTTGTCGTGGGGTGGTGTTCCATGCTGTTTCGTAGCCTAATAAAAGTGTGTGCCAAATGCTGCCATGCAGCACGAAATTGCAGGATCTCTCTATGTGTAGCGAGTGATGTCATGCGATGAAAATTGACCGGGGTCAATGATACAATCGCAAGCTGATCGATATGATACGGCCACTTGAATCAGCATGCGCAAAAGCGCATATTTCAGGGATGCTAATAGCAATTCTGAGCCTGATTTTTCTAGATGCCTTGCGAGTGCAAGGATGTAAAGAACACCGTAACAATCTGGTACTGGTCAGGTGAATAAGTGCATAGTTATCCATGGTGAAATTGCCAGGTGCATATGCTCCAGATACCACGGTTCACCCATGCGCAATTAATTGAACATGGCGCGCGCGGACATTTGTCTGCACGCGCTTTTTTGTACAAGATAGGAGTAGTTGATGAGTAAGGCATTAAGCGGCTATCGCATTCTTGATTTCACACACGTGCAATCAGGCCCGACATGTACCCAACTGCTGGCTTGGTTCGGTGCAGACGTAATCAAGGTGGAGCGTGCAGGCGAAGGCGACGCTACACGTGGTCAATTGCGTGACATCCCTGAAGCAGACAGTCTCTACTTCACGATGCTCAACCATAACAAGCGTTCGATCACGCTCGACACCAAAAACCCAAAAGGGAAGCAAGTGCTCGAAACCTTGATCAAGGAATGCGATGTCCTAGTAGAGAACTTCGCACCAGGCGCGTTGGATCGTATGGGCTTTACCTGGGAACGTATCAACGAACTCAATCCAAAAATGATCGTCGCGTCAGTCAAAGGCTTTGGCCCTGGCCCGTACGAACATTGCAAAGTGTATGAAAATGTTGCGCAATGCGCAGGCGGTTCTGCATCGACTACTGGTTTCGACGACGGCCCACCAATGGTAACCGGCGCGCAAATCGGCGACAGCGGTACCGGCTTGCATCTTGCTCTGGGTATTCTCGCCGCATTGTTGCAACGTCATTCCAGCGGTCGTGGCCAAAAAGTTTTAGCCCCTATGCAAGATGCTGTGTTGAATTTGTGTCGCGTCAAGCTGCGCGATCAACAACGTCTGGAACGCACCGGCGTCATGAAGGAATATCCGCAATATCCGGATACCCCATTTGGGGATTCCGTACCACGCGCAGGCAATGCATCAGGCGGTGGTCAGCCAGGCTCCATCCTGAAATGCAAAGGCTGGGAAACAGATCCTAACGCATACATTTACTTCATTACTCAAGGCGCTGTTTGGGCGCCTATCTGTAAAGTGATTGGTAAAGAAGAGTGGCTGACAGATCCGGAGTACGCAACACCAGCATCGCGTCTGCCGCACTTGAAAAATATCTTCGCAACGGTAGAAGAGTGGACCAAGACCAAGACCAAGTTCGAAGCAATGGACATCCTCAACAAGTTCGATATTCCTTGCGGCCCTATCTTGTCGATGAAAGAAATCGCTGAAGAGCCATCGCTGCGTGAAACCGGAACCATCGTTGAAGTTGATCACCCGGTACGCGGCAAATACCTGACAGTCGGTAACCCGATCAAACTGTCGGATAGCCCGACCGATGTGACGCGTTCGCCATTACTTGGCGAGCATACAGAAGAAGTGCTGGGTCAACTTGGTTATAGTGCTGAACAAATCGCTGACTTGCGCAAAGACGGCGTCATTTCGTAAAAGAAACGGCATCTGTTGTCGGTGTTTTTCAAAGCCCCTGCCTGAAAAGGTGGGGGCTTTTTATTTGGTTCCATGGATTTGAAGCGCATAAAGAGTGGGTTACAGTAGCGTCTTGTTCTTGGTAGTGCATATGCTTAATTCAACCGAATCGGAATATGGGGCAGAATATGCGCTCAAGGAATGTGCGATAGGATTGCAAACGTGCATTTAGCCCGGCTCAAATGAGAATGATTCTTTTTTGATCGAAAATAAGGGTAGAAGACGGATTTTGTAATTGTTTTTGCATGTTCAATGCGCATATGTACTAAAGATCATGTGGAAAATTGATCTCGGTCAATGCCTAAGGTGGTGACGCGTCGATAAGATACGCGCACCGAAGAAGTCTAAGTTATGCTAAAAAAAGCATATATATGGTTTTCTGAGGAGAGGATTGATGGATAAGGGATGGGGACAGGTACTGCCAGTAGCCGTATTGTTTATGGCGGGTGTATTTCAAGCGGTGCATGCTGAAGATGGCGTAACAGATAGCACGATCCTGATAGGCCAAACCATCGGTCTGACCGGCACGGTTGCCGGGACGGTAAAAGAAATGAATGAAGGCGCGCAGGCTTATATCGCGACCATCAACAAGCAGGGCGGCGTGAATGGTCGCAAGATTGAAATACGTACGCTGGATGATCAGTATCTGCCGGAAAAGGCTTTAGCCAATGCCAAGACACTGATCGAGAAGGATAAAGTTTTCGCATTGTTTCAGAGTCGCGGCACGCCGCACACCATTGCGATATTGCCTGAGTTGGCGGCGGCTAAAGTACCGTTGATAGCGCCGAGTACAGGGGCAGAAAGTCTGCACACACCAGTCAATCGCTGGGTATTTAATGTGCGGGCCAAGTATCAGAACGAAGTAGTCAAAGCGATTGAGCATTTCAATACGCTGGGATTTAAAAACATCGGGTTGCTGACGTACGAGAAAGACGATGCATTAGGACTCGATGGGCTCAACGGATTTAACAGGGGCATGACTGAATTCAAGTTGAAGCCGGCCTTTGTTGAGATTTTTCCGCGTATCAAACCGAATGTGAATGAAGTAGCGCTCAAGCTGGTAAATGCAAAACCGGATGCACTGATTATTGTGAGTTCTGGTTCGAATACGGTAGATGTGATCAAAGCGATTCGTGCGCAGGGTGGGCATATGCAGATCATGACGCTGTCGAATAATTCGTCGCAGGATTTCATCAAGGATCTGGGACGCGACGCAGCTGGCGTGATTCTGTCGCAAGTGACGCCGCCACCGAATTTGTCCTCTAGCGGTTTGGGCAAGGAATTTCAGGTGGCAGCCAAGGCAAGCGGCGCGACCGTTTCTTATGCCGGGCTGGAAGGGTATCTGTCAGCGAAAGTCATGGTTGAAGGTTTGCGCCGTGCAGGACGTAATTTGACGCGCGACAGTTTTGTGCGTGGACTGGAAACGATGCAGCGAGTAGATATGGGTGGTGTGTCGCTCAGCTATAGCGAAAAGGATCACACAGGCAGCAATTTTGTCGAGCTGACCCTGATAAGTAAAGATGGGCGATATGTACGTTGAAATCGTCAGTCGATAGTAGATATTGGTAACAAGTATTCGTAGTTGATACAGATGCAGGCAGTACAGATGTTGGTAGCGAAACGATCGAAGAGAATTCAATTCTCTTCGATCTGTAATGCATAAAGCGCACGTTGATAAAACCCGGATAACGGTCCGGTGTTTGTATGTTGATTAGGAACTAACATGAACCACAAAGTCATCCCAATTGCAGTGCAAGAAGTTGTAAATACGAAAGAGCGTAAGCGTCAGGCGCCAAAAGGCCGTCGCGTTGATCCAGTTGCGCTGGAAGAAGTACGTGCATTATTGGGTGACGAGTCGCGTCAACCTGATTTGCTGATTGAGCATCTGCACAAGATCCAGGATAAATTCGGTCATTTGGCTTCCAGCCATCTGGCAGCGCTGGCGCAAGAAATGCGTTTGGCGCAAACTGAAGTATACGAAGTCGCAAGCTTCTATCACCACTTCGATATCGTTAAAGAAGGTGAAGAAGCACCACAGGCATTGACCGTTCGCGTATGCGACGGCTTGTCTTGCGAAATGGCGGGTGCACGTGACTTGCTGGCTAAATTGCCAAAAATTCTGGGTAAAGAAGTGCGCGTGATCGCGGCACCTTGCGTCGGTCGTTGCGAGCAGGCACCGGTAGCAGTGGTTGGTCAAAACCCGGTTATTCACGCAACAGCCGAGGCAGTAGAAGCAGCAGTTGGCAACAATCAAATTACGCAAGCTGCTGGCGAAGTAGTTGATTTCGCGGAATATAGCAACGTTGGCGGTTACGAGTTGTTGAAGAAATGTGTTTCCGGTGAACGTGATGTTGAATCCGTCATCAAGACGATGGAAGATTCCGGCTTGCGCGGTCTGGGTGGTGCGGGTTTCCCATCAGGTCGTAAATGGCGCATCGTACGTGGCGAAAAAGGCCCGCGTTTGATGGCAGTCAATATTGATGAAGGCGAACCAGGTACATTCAAGGATCGCGTCTACCTCGAACGCGACCCGCATCGTTTCCTCGAAGGCATGCTGATCGCAGCATGGGCTGTCGACATCCAAACAATTTATATCTATCTGCGTGACGAATACCACGGTTGCCGCACCATGCTGGAAGCGGAATTGGCGAAATTGAAAGCCAATCCACCTATCGCCAACATGCCGGAAATCTTCTTGCGTCGCGGCGCTGGCGCTTACATCTGCGGCGAAGAATCCGCGATGATCGAATCGATCGAAGGCAAACGCGGCATGCCACGTTTGCGTCCGCCATACGTGGCGCAAGTTGGTTTGTTCGGCCGTCCTACACTGGAACACAACTTTGAAACGCTGTACTGGGTACGCGACATTCTGGAAAAGGGCGGCGACTGGTTTACCTCGCACGGCCGTCACGGTCGCAAAGGTTTGCGTTCGTATTCGGTTTCCGGCCGTGTCAAAAATCCTGGCGTTAAACTGGCTCCAGCCGGTATCACGATCCAAGAATTGATCGATGAACATTGCGGCGGCATGCTGGAAGGTCAAACCTTCTACGGCTATCTGCCAGGTGGCGCATCGGGCGGTATTTTGCCAGCATCGATGAACGACATTCCGCTCGATTTCGATACCTTGCAACCATACGGCTGCTTCATCGGTTCCGCAGCTGTGATCGTGATGTCGGATAAAGACACCGCAGTTCAAGCAGCACGCAACATGATGGACTTCTTCAAACACGAATCGTGTGGTCAATGCACACCGTGCCGTGTCGGTACCGCGAAAGCAGCAGAATTGATCAAGAAACCGAAATGGGATGTTGGTTTGCTGGAAGATCTCTCGTTGGTCATGCGCGATTCGTCGATTTGTGGTTTGGGTCAGGCTGCACCTAACCCTATCGACTGTGTCGTCAAGTACTTCCCGCATGAGTTGGCTTAAGTACGTAGCCCCGGATTAAGGTGAAAAGATAATGAACGCAATTACCAGAAGCGAAATGGCACAACTCGAAGTGCCGACAGTAACGTTTGAATTGAACGGTCGTGAAGTAACCGGCCGCGCAACCGATACGCTGTTGACCATCGCCAAGCGCGAAGGCATCGAGATCCCGCATCTTTGCTACAAAGAAGGCATGGACACTGCAGGTAACTGCCGTGCATGCGTAGTCGAAATCAATGGCGAACGCGTCCTGGCTCCTTCATGCTGCCGCAATCCAACTAACGGTATGAAAGTAAATACCGAAAGCGAACGCGCAGTGAAATCACAAAAATTGGTGCTCGAGCTGTTGCAGTCCGACATGCCGGAAACCGATTACACACGCCACAATGAAGTGGACGAGTGGGCTGCGAAAATGGAAGTGGGCAAACCACGTTTCGAAGCGCGCGCACGCGTCGCCCCTGATTTTTCGCATCCAGCTATGACAGTCAATCTGGACGCATGTATTCAATGTACGCGTTGCGTACGTGCTTGCCGCGACGAACAGGAAAACGACGTTATCGGTTTGGCCTTCCGTGGCGACCATGCGCAAATCGTGTTCGACATGGATGACCCGATGGGCGCATCGACTTGTGTCGCTTGCGGCGAATGCGTACAGGCTTGCCCAACGGGCGCCTTGATGCCAGCCCGTGATGTCGCGATGAGCGTGCCGGACAAGAAGGTTGAATCCGTTTGCCCATATTGCGGCGTTGGTTGCCAACTGACATACAACATCAAAGACAACAAGATTCTTTACGTTGAAGGTCGCGATGGTCCGGCTAACCGCGAACGTCTGTGCGTCAAAGGTCGTTACGGTTTCGATTATGCAAACCATCCGCACCGTTTGACCAAGCCTCTGATCCGTCGTGCTGATGCGCCTAAACGTGGTGATGCCATCATGGATCCGGATCGCGTGATGGAAGTATTCCGCGAAGCGACATGGGAAGAAGCGCTGGAAGTTGCAGGCGGTACCTTCGCCAAGATTCGCGATACGCACGGCAAACGTTCACTGGCCGGTTTCGGTTCAGCCAAAGGCAGTAACGAAGAAGCGTACCTGTTCCAGAAACTGGTGCGTACCGGTTTCGGTAGCAACAACGTCGATCACTGCACACGTTTGTGCCATGCATCGTCAGTTGTCGCGCTGCTCGAAGGTATCGGTTCCGGTGCGGTATCGAATCCAGTGATGGACGTTACCAAGGCAGAAGTTGTCATCATCATTGGTGCCAACCCAACCGTGAACCATCCGGTTGCTGCAACCTGGATCAAGAATGCAGTCAGCAATGGCACCAAGTTGATCGTCTGCGATCCACGCCGTACAGATATGTCGCGTATTGCACATCGCTTCATGCAATTCAAGGCTGATACCGACGTCGCGATGTTGAATGCGATGATGAACGTGATTGTTACCGAAGGTCTGGTCGATAAAGAGTTTATCGAAAGTCGTACCATTGGTTACGAAGAGCTGCGTAAAAACGTCGAAGGTTACACACCTGAATTGATGGCGCCTATTTGCGGCATCGATGCAGAAACCTTGCGTTATGTTGCACGTTTGTATGCGACTTCCAAAGCATCGATGATCTTGTGGGGCATGGGCGTATCGCAGCATATTCACGGTACCGATAATGCACGCTGCCTGATCGCGCTTTCGCTGATGACGGGCCAGATTGGCCGTCCAGGTACAGGTTTGCATCCATTGCGTGGTCAAAACAATGTGCAAGGGGCATCGGATGCTGGTTTGATCCCTATGGTGTACCCGGATTACCAAAGCGTTACCGATCCTAAGATACGTGCCAATTTTGCAAAAGCATGGAATATGTCGGTCGATTTGCTCGATCCTGAACCAGGTTTGACCGTGGTTGAGATCATGCATGCGATTACTGATGGCAAGATTCGTGGTCTGTATGTCCAAGGTGAAAATCCTGCGATGTCTGATCCGGATGCGAACCATGCGCGTGAAGCATTGGCAGCTTTGGACCATCTGGTCGTGCAAGATATCTTCTTGACCGAAACCGCTTATCTGGCTGACGTGATCTTGCCGGCAAGTGCCTTCCCGGAAAAAAATGGCACGTTCACCAATACTGATCGTACCGTGCAGATGGGTCGCCAAGCGATCAATCCACCTGGTGAAGCCAAGCAAGATTTGTGGATTATCCAGCAAATGGCGAATCGCCTCGGTTGCGACTGGAACTACAAACACGTGTCGGAAGTGTTCGATGAAATGCGTCACACGATGCCTAGCATTGCCGGTATTACCTGGGAACGTTTGGAACGCGAAGATGCGGTTACCTATCCTTGCCTGAAAGAAGGCGATCCAGGTGATCCAGTCGTGTTTGTGGATGAATTCCCGCGTGAAAGTGGTCGTGCACGCTTCGTCCCTGCTGACATCATTCCTGCGGATGAACGTCCGGATACTGACTACCCAATGGTCTTGATCACTGGTCGTCAACTGGAGCACTGGCACACAGGTAGTATGACGCGCCGTGCAACCGTACTCGATTCGATCGAACCAGATCCAATCGCGTTGATTCATCCGCTGGATCTGCTTGCAATGGGCGGCAAGCCTGGCGATTTGATCACGCTGGAATCGCGTCGCGGTAACGTCACCTTGTATGCACGTGCTGATGATAGTTCGCCCCGTGGCGCGGTGTTCGTACCGTTCTGTTACTACGAAGCGGCAATTAACCGTTTGACGAACTCTGCTCTTGACCCGTTCGGCAAGATCCCAGAGTTTAAATACTGCGCAATCCGCATCACGATGGGTGGCACTGCACCAGTACAAACAAGCTATGGTGGTGGTCAGGCTTTGGTCAATTTGACGAATAGCATGGCAACGACTAACTAAGACGATTCAGTCTTTAGTTGTTCGTAATTAAACCGGCACTTGCTCTTGCAGCAAGTGCCGGTTTTTATTTTTGCCTTCAGCTTTGCATCTGGATCAGGCGTGTGATGGCATAATTGCGGCATGTTTTGTATCGCTCGTTTTCGCGAGTCTGAGACCAGCGGTTTCTCCCTGTTTTTTCTTATCCAATGTTCCAGATATGACTGTTCGTCCGACCTTATCCAATGCATTGCGCAAGCTGACACATGATGTTGAAGTCATGGATGAGCGCGGCCGCACATCGACGATCGCTATCCCGGCTGAGCAGCCGCTGACGATCTATGTGGATAAACGCGAGCTGGTGACATTGATGACATTGGGCGGTGCGCCTGAAGCACTCACGCTCGGCTATCTGCGCAATCAGCGCTTCATCAAAAATATAGAAGACATCTTGTCGGTGCAAGTCGACTGGGATGTCGATGCAGTTGCCGTGGTCACGCGTAACGGCATTGAAAATATAGAAGAACGTACCGCCAAGCGCACAGTAACGACTGGTGGTGGCGAGGGTACGGTATTCGGTGGTTTGATGGATGCAGTCGATGCGATCTCCTTGCCTGCCGATGCGCGCATGGCGCAATCCACTTTATACAAAGTCATCGATACGATACGTACCCATCGCTCCGTGTACAAGCAAGCCGGCTCGGTACATGGCTGCGCATTGTTTTCTGCGGCAGGTGAACTGATTCATTTCGCCGAAGATGTCGGTCGTCACAATGCAGTTGACGCGATTGCCGGCAAGATGTGGTTCGACGGCATGCGCGGCGAAGACAAGATTTTTTATACGACCGGTCGTCTGACGTCCGAGATGGTGATGAAGGGCGCGCAGATGGGTATTCCATTCTTGCTGTCACGTTCGGGTGCAACGCAAATGGGTCACATGGTGGCCGAGCGTTTGAACATGTCTTTGATTGCGCGTTGCAGCGGCAAACACTTTTTATTGCTGAGCGGCGGGGATCGCATCATTTTTGACGATGTACTGACTGCGGCGGCTCAGTAATCTCAGAGAGAGCTCATTTTTCAAGCGGTGTGTTTGCCTGCGTTGGCCGATATTATTCTTGCGCCATTACTTTTGCGCGATGTCATCCCGGTGAACGCGAAATCTACTTCTGGCTGCAGGCCGGAAACGATATCTGCAATTGCACGTCCTGAACCGCAGCCCATAGTCCACCCTAGCGAACCATGTCCGGTGTTCAAGAATAGATTGCCGAATTTCGTCTTGCCTATGTAAGGCACATTGGATGGCGTCAGTGGACGCAAGCCGGCCCAATAGGCAGGGCTTTCATAATCGCAGGCATCGGGAAATAATTCGCGTGTACGACGTGTAATTGCCTTGCAACGGGTAGCATTCAATTCCCGCGTATAGCCATTGAACTCACAAGTACCTGCTACACGCAGCTTGTCACCCAAACGTGACAACACCAGCTTGTAGCCATCGTCTATCAGCGATACGGTTGGGGCCAGTTCCGGATTCAAAATAGGATAAGTAGCCGAATAGCCTTTGCCTGGATAGATCATCAACTTTATACCTAGCGGCTTCAGTATCGGTACAGAAAAACTTCCCATTGCCATCACGAATGCATCGGCATGCAGGGTTTGATGAAAGCCTTGAGGGTCAATCACTTCTACCGCTGTGATGCGTGCGCTAGCGCCACTGCCTTCAGTAATCAGGCGAGTCACCGTTGTGCTGAATTGAAAATTTACGCCACGTTCCTGCGCTTTGCTTGCCAGTGCGGTGGTGAATTTGTAGATGTCGCCAGATTCGTCAGTCTCGGTAAAATCTGCGCCGACAATTTGTGCGCGTATTTGTGCCAGTGCCGGCTCCAGTTTGACGGCTTCCTCTGCTGTCACCGGGACACGCGGACAACCGAGATCGCGCATGATCGCAGCGGATGCCAACGATTCATCAAAGTCTTTTTGATTGGTATAGAAGTGCAGGATGCCGCGCGTCAGACAGTCGTAATCGATCTCGACCTCGGCACGCACGGCTTGCAAAGTCTGGCGGCTGTATTCAGCGATGGCAACAATCTGGTGAATGTTATGAACGGTACGCTTGGGCGTGCACTCGCGCAGAAAATGCATGCCCCATTTCCACTGCAGCCATTCGGCCCGGAAACGATACAACAACGGCGCATCTTCCTTGCCCAGCGATTTGAATATCGTCATCGGGGCTGTTTTGTTTGCCCATGGCGTTGCATGTGATACCGATATCTGACAGCCATTGGCAAAACTGGTTTCTAGCGCTGCGCCGGGTTGGCGGTCGATCACAGTGACGTCATGGCCAGCCTTGTTCAGGAACCATGCAGATGCCGTACCGATAATGCCCGAACCCAAAACGATGACTTTCATGACGCAATCAATCCCGAGATATTTCCGTAAATGCACACTTTGGACGCGGCAGATATGGCCGGTTCGCTTTGCGGCTAACTTAAGCGGAACAATACTGCGACCTCTGGGAAATCACCTATGACTACTGTCAAGAATCGCGATAAAGCGGGGGATTTATTTTTTCAGCAGCTTTTAATGAAAACAAGCAGGGTGTGGAGCAAACAATATATTATCTATAGATAATGATTGTTATTAAATACTTTAACTATACCTAATCGTTTTTAGAGCCTACGATGTACTTGAAGTCTGCAAAAAGGATTGCGGACAGATTTCCGCAATGACGTGCACATGCCCAAGGAGAAGTGCAATGGTCGAACTTGAACAATGTCCGATAGGCAACGCGATTGAGTGCCATCTGGCCGCCTATAATGCAGCGTTTTACGAACTCGGCCTGAGCTGGCATTGGGATAGCGATGTATTTCATGCGTTGCAAAGTCTGCCGTGTGAGCGTGATCGCATCAAGAAATACATGGAAACGCATCAGTCGCATTTGCTGAAAGTGTACGACGCCGATTTTCTGATCGACGCGATTCAGACGACCAAGGCGCGTTGCTTTGAGACAATGACAGAGAATGGCGCCAAAAAAGCCGCAAACGTCAATTGGGCTGAATTCCAGCGCGCAGAAGTAGGTGTTTGAATCTCATCTTTTAAGATGGGTAGCGGGAATCGCAGCCATTCCATCATTGTGAAAGATGTCTTTTCACAGGCGTGCAATTGAATGCATACAAACAGCAAGGCACTAAAGTAAAAAGCCGCTCCATCATGGAGGCGGCTTTTTTGTTGGGCGCTTGATATGGTTTGTACGATGCGGCAAAAGCTTTTTGGCTGCGTTCTAGGAGCGTCTGCCAAATATCATCTGTTCTGCCAGTAATTTTTTCGCCGGTTTTACTCCGTCGACAAGGCCCAAGGTAAATCCCAGCAAAGCTTGCGCAACTCCACCTGAAGGTGCACTTGCGAAAATCCGCGCCATCATATCCGTCAAATGAATGGTGGCATTGCGATCCGATATCCGACAGGCAGAAAATTCCTGCAACGCTGACGGGCCCATTTGACGGCCCAGCAATCTTGCCAATACACTTGCATCGCGCAAGCCTAGATTTAATCCCTGGCCGGCAACCGGGTGCAATGTCTGTGCGGCATTGCCTATCGCTACCGTTCTATGCGATGCAGCGGCTTGTGCATTCAAACCCAGCTGGAACGCATTGCGTGAAGTCGTTGCCGTGAAGCGTCCCAGGCGCGTGCCGAATTCCTTGTCCAGCTCTTCCAGGAAGATTGCATCATTCAATCCCAGCAAGCGTTGCGCAGTATCGGCTTGCACACACCACACCAGCGCGTAACCATCTTCTTGCGGCAAGAGCGCTAAAGGGCCTTCATCGGTAAAGCGCTCGAATGCGCGATGCGGAATCGGTGAGCTGACATTGACATGCGCGACGATTGCGGTTTGACCGTAATCGCGATGCATGGATTTTTTTACTTGTTCGGTAAAAATGCCACCTTCTGCCTGCACGACAATTTTTGCGGTAATCGATGTACGGTCAGCAAAGGCGAGTGTAACCACATCATCATTTTCGACCAGATCTATCACGGTGGCAGGACGTATCAAGGTAACGCCTATCCTAGCTGCGTGCGCATTCAATGCAGTCACCATTGCCCCATAGCGCGTCACATAGCCGAGCGCCGGCAAATTGTATGCTTCACGCTCTATCATTGTGCGGCCGAAATGGCCACGACGTGAAACGTGTATCTGATTGATCTGGGTCGCTGCGATGGGCCATGACGCGACCGATTCGAAAATTTGCCGGCTGCCATAAGACAATGCGATCGAGCGCGGATCGCGCGACGTTTGCTCTATCGCTTTTGCGTCGATCAAGGCAATGCGTGCAGGTTCAATTCCCTGCTTGGCCAGCAATGTGGCCAGTGTCAGTCCGACCGGTCCTGCGCCGCAGATGGCGATGTCGAAATCGGTTTGCATATTGCTTAATCGTGTTTCATCAAGGCTTCAATATCGGCTACAGTTTTTGGCGCTGCAGCACTCAGGATGTGGCAACCATTAGCGGTGACCAATGCATCGTCTTCTATGCGTATGCCGATATTCCAGTATTGCTCGGGCACGCCTTCTGCAGGGCGCACATAGATGCCTGGTTCGATAGTCAGTACCATGCCGGCTTGCAGAGTGCGCCACGGTTTTTCTGCGCCGATGGGCGCAGCATCGCGATATTCGCCTACGTCGTGCACGTCCATGCCCAGCCAGTGCCCGGTGCGGTGCATGTAGAACTGGCTATAGGCGCGACTTTCGATGACGTCGCTCAGCGTACCGACCTTGTTCTTGTCGAGCAGACCTGTATCCAGCATGCCTTGAGCGAGGACTTTGACGGCTGCATCGTGACCATCCATGAAGCGTTTGCCGGGACGTGTTTCCGCTATCGCCGCATATTGCGATGCGAGCACGATTTCATACAATTCTTTTTGCGGCCCTGAAAATTTTCCATTGGCGGGAAACGTGCGCGTGATATCGGACGCATAACTGTCCAGTTCGCAGCCGGCATCGATGAGCACCAGATCGCCATCTTGTAACTCTGCATCGCTGGCGCGGTAGTGCAATACGCAGGCATTTGCGCCGGTTGCGACGATGGAGCCATAGGCTGGGAATTGCGAACCGTTGTTGCGGAATTCGTGCAGGATTTCGGCTTCCAGATGATATTCGCGCAGTCCAGGTCTGGCGATGCGCATGGCACGTCTGTGCGCGGCGGCGGCGATATCGGCCGAGCGCTGCATGATGTCTATCTCGCCGGCATCCTTGCTCAAGCGCATTTCATCCAGCAGCACGTGTACATCGAAGGCGGTACTGGGTGGTGTCACACCAGCACGTGCCTGGCCGCGCACTGCTTGCAGCCAGCGCTGCACTTGCGCATCAAGTTTGCTGTCGCTGCCGAGTGCGTAAAACAAGGCCTGCGCATTCGCCATCAGCTTTGGCAATTCAGTATCGATGGCATCAATCGGATGGGCGGCATCAAAGCCGAAGGTGGTACGCGCTGCTTCAGGGCCGTAGCGAAATCCATCCCAGATTTCTCGCTCCATATTTTTTTCGCGACAAAACAGAATGGCTTGATTTTTTTCGCCGGCAACCCCTGCAATCAAGACGATCACTGCCTCCGGTTCGGTGAAGCCGGACAGGTAATAAAAATAACTGTCGTGTCGATACGGATAATCGGCATCGCGATTGCGCATGACTTCAGGTGCCGTCGGGATGATGGCAATGCCGCCGCCTTTGGCCTGCATTTGAGCGATCAGTGACGCGCGTCTGGCGACATAGCTTTTCATTTCATTTTCCTGTCAAAGGTGCGTTCAGTTCAGTCAGGCGTTCTGCAGTGCCGACATCAGCCCAGGTGCCGCGATACAACTCGCCGCCGATCTGGCCGCGCGATGCGTATTCGCGCAATAACGGTGCCAGTTTGGCAGGCTCTCCTGCGGTAATCGAATCAAACATCGAAGGGCGATAGACGCCTATGCCGGAAAAGGTTAAACGCGGTTCGCCTTCGTTGATGACGGAAAAACTGTTCAGCGCAAAATCGCCTTGCGGATTGTGCGCGGGATTCTTGACCAGATACAACCACGCAACATCGCGCTTATCCAGCGGATGTGGATTGCCCCACACGTCATTGTCTTCCAGCACGCCTTTTACCTGCTCAAAGTCAAAGTGGGGGCAGTAGATGTCTGCCGCAAGAGCGAGAAAAGGTTCATCGCCCAGCAAATGCCGCGCTTTTGCAATGCCGCCAGCGGTTTCCAGTGCGATGCCTTCTGCGGAGTAAACAATATTGGCACCGAGCTGCTCACCGCTGCCTAAGGTTTCTTCGATCATGTGGCCGAGATGGGCATGGTTGATCACGATATCCTTGATGCCGGCACGTACCAGGTTCAGGATGTGCCAGACGATCAGCGGACGACCGCGTACCTTCAGCAAGGGTTTTGGGCATGTATCGGTTAACGGGCGCATTCTTTCGCCACGTCCGGCAGCGAAAATCATCGCTTTCATGGTTGTCGCATTCTTTGTTTAAATGAATAAATTTCTTGTCCGCGGTTTAGCTATAAACCGCGACTGATTTGCCTCGCCGATTAAAATGTATAGCCAACTTGCGGTGCTTTATCTTCCAGCTCATCGAGTAGTCTAACCAGCGGCGCGAGTTCTTTGTAGCGATGTGCAGCCTTGCGTGTGTATTCCATCACGAGTGGCATATCCTTCAGATAAGCACCCTTGCCATCGCGGTGATATAGGCGGGCAAAAATGCCGAGTACTTTCAGGTGGCGCTGCAGTCCCATGTATTCAAAATCGCGATAGAAGGAATCGATATCGGAATTCACAGGAAGTCCGGCACGTTTTGCACGTTCCCAATAACGAATTGCCCAGTCAAGCACGATTTCTTCATCCCATTGGATATAAGCGTCGCGCAATAGCGATGCCAGATCGTAGGTAATCGGTCCGTATACGGCATCCTGGAAATCGAGTATCCCGGGATTGCCGTTTTGCAGCACCATCAGATTGCGCGAATGATAGTCGCGATGCACATAGACTTGTGCCTGTGCCAGATTATTGGCCAGTAGTGCATCGAATACCTTGTTCAGCGTCGCAGTTTGCTTCTCGGTCATGCTCAGGCCCAGATGCTTGCCGATATACCATTCCGGGAAAAGCATCAATTCGCGCAGCAATAATGCCCGGTCGTATTCGGGCAGCACTGCCGGTGTGCTATGTACCTGAATGTGCACCAATGCATCAATCGCATCAATGTAAAGCTTGTGCGCATTGTCGGGATTTAACAATTGCAGATATGTGGTCGACCCCAAATCTGACAATAATAAAAACCCCGATTCAATATCCTGTGCCAGAATGCTTGGCACAGAAACCCCGGTGGCGCCAAAAACGTCGGCTACATGAATGAAAGGGCGTACATCTTCCTGGGGAGGCGGGGCATCCATCGCTATGTAACTGTTGCCGTCGGCGCCATCAATGCGAAAATAACGCCGAAAACTGGCATCAGAGGACGCCGGTCTCAGCGATGCCAGCTGGAGCGACGGGGCAGGCACGGATGCCAGCCAGTTATGAAGTTGAGTCAGACGCGGATCGCCGGAGGAATCAGATGCAGTATGTAAAGACATGAAGCGAGCCTAGGAATTCAGTTTGTGGGTAGTGAGTTCCCATATAATAAGTGATTACATTCGAAAAATCGCCAGAGATGGTATTCAAAACTTTATTTTCATGACCTGGCTTTTCTCTTACCGCTCTTCTCCACGCCCTCTTGCCAAGATGACCGCCCTCGTCGCTGCGGTCTGTACCTCGACGTTCGCTTCCGCGCAAATCAGCGTCAAACCGGCAAGGGAAAAAACGCCTGAGGCGGAAACCCACGTCAGTTCCGAGCAAATGAGCGGTCGCCCGGATCGCGAGATCGTGCTGGAGCGCGATGTGGAAATCATTCGCGGCGGAACCACGCTCACTGCGGATCACGCAACCTACTGGATAGAAGAAGACGAAGTCGAAGCCAGCGGTAATGTGAAGATGAACCGTTTCGGTGATCGCTACACGGGCGACAAGATGCGCTTCAAGATAGATGAAGGTCAGGGCTATGTTTTGAACCCGACCTATCACATGAAGGAAAATAATGCGCAAGGCAAAGCCGATCGCATCGATTTCGAGGCAGAGGACAGGGCGCGCATTACGCAAGGTACTTACAGCACCTGTGAGGGCCCTGATCCGGATTGGTATCTGAAGTCGAATACCATGCATCTCGATAACGGACGCGATATCGGTACTGCAGGCACTACATTGATTTACTTCAAAGGTGTACCTATCATCGGTACACCGTACATGTCTTTCCCCTTGTCGGATGCGCGCAAATCCGGTGTGCTGCTGCCCACAATAGGAACCACCAGTACAGGCGGTTTTGAAGTTGCAGTTCCTTATTATTTCAATATTGCTCCTAACCGCGATTTGACCTTAACGCCGAGGTATATCGAACGTCGCGGCTTTCAACTGGGCGCGGATGCGCGCTATCTGGATAATAATTACGCAGGCGAAACCAAGCTTGAGTATTTAGCCAATGATGCGCAGACCCAAACAAATCGGTATTCGCTGGCATCGATACATAATCAGCGCTTCACGCCGCAGGCCTCGTTTGGCTGGAATGTAAAAGCGGCATCCGACGATAATTACCCTAGCGATTTCTCACGGAATCTGGCGACTAGTACTGAGCGCCTGTTGTTACGCGATCTGTATTTTAACTATGCTGGCAATTTCTGGAATGCGACTGCGCGTGCATCTAATTATCAAGTGCTGCAAGACCCGCTGTCGCCTATTGCGCGGCCATATGATCGTTTGCCGCAATTTACCTTGCAAGGCGGCCGCCAGGATGTCAACGGTTTCGACTGGAGTGCGGTGGGCGAAGCGACCCGCTTTTGGCATCCGGATCTGATACGTGGCGAGCGCTATGTGATCAATCCCAGTGTTTCTTATCCTATCGTTCGTCCCAGCTATTTCTTGACGCCTAAAGTGTCGATGCACGCCACTACTTACAATGTGCAAAATCCGGCGACCAACATCAGTTCAAACTACAACCGTGTATTGCCAACCTTTTCGCTGGATAGTGGTTTGGTGTTTGAGCGCGAGACCAGTATTTTCGGTGATGCTGCGACGCAGACGCTGGAGCCACGTTTGTTCTATGTAAGAACCCCATATAAAGATCAGAGCCAATTCCCGGTATTTGATAGTGCCCTGGCGGATTTGAGTTTCTCGCAGATTTTTAGTGAAAATCGTTTCATCGGCAATGATCGTATCAGCGATGCGAACCAGCTGACGGTTGCGATGGTCTCACGGTATATAGAATCGACCGGTGCGGAACGCTTGCGTGTAGCGCTTGCGCAAAGATTGTATTTCGATGATCAGCGCGTGTGTTTGCCGGCGATCGGCCAGAGTACTTGCTTGCCTAGTAACGACAGCAGTTCCGACTGGTTGGCATCGGGCACTTTACGCGTATCCAATTCGCTGAGTACGGAAGGCAATCTGCAATACAGTGCAACACAGAAAAGTGTCAGCCGTGCCAATGCTGGTGTCAGTTGGCGTCCTGAGCCGAAGAAAGTATTGAATCTGACCTATCGTCGGGACGTGCCGAATGCATTGAAACAGGTTGATGTGTCGGGTCAATGGCCGATTGCCGATCGCTGGTATGGCGTTGGACGCGTGAATTATTCTCTGCCGGATAACAAGGTGTCAGAAGGTTTGCTCGGTTTGGAATACAAGGCAGATTGCTGGATTTTCCGCGTTGTTGGACAAAGAATTCCAACGGCGACCGGCAAATCGACTTCTTCGCTCTTCTTCCAGCTTGAGTTAAGCGGTTTGACCAAATTAGGTTCTGATCCGATGGAAGCATTGCGTACCAGTATTCCCGGCTATCAAGTCATCAATAAACCTTCTAACGTTACTTATTAAGTTTGTACGTAAAAATCATGAATATTTTTTCTTCCTTGTTTGCCAATCAACATCCCGTTCGGTATGCCAAGAGCGGATTGATTTTGTTTTGTTTGGCTTGCGGTTTGTTGACTAGCGCAGTTGCGCAAAACATGACACCTGCCAGCTCATCCAAACCTGCCGTACAACCTCGTCTGGCAGATGCAATTCTGGTTGTCGTCAACAATGAAGTTATCACACGTTATGAATTTTTAGAGCGCCTGAAAGTAATTGAAGGTCGTCTGAAAAGCCAGGGCGGTCAAATGCCACCGATTCAACAATTGCAGCGTCAATTACTGGAGCGCATGATCGTAGAGCGCGCGCAATTGCAGCAGGCCAAGGAATCAGGCATCAAAGTGGATGATGCCTCGCTTGATCGTGCGGTAGCCCGTATCGCAGATCAGAATAAATTGACGATGCCTGAGTTCCGCAAACGCCTGGAACAGGATGGCATGGTCTACTCCCAATTTCGTAGCGAGATTCGCAATGAGATGATTTTGCAGCGTTTGCGTGAACGTGAAGTTGATAACAAGATCCAGGTATCGGATGCGGAAATAGATGCCTATATGGGCGCGCATGACGGTTCGGCGGCGACGGCAGCACCGCAGGAATTCAATATCGGACAAATCCTGATTCGCGTTCCTGAAAACGCGTCGCCGCAACAGCTGGCGGAAAGCAAGCGACGTGCGGAAGAAGTCATTGCGCAATTGAATGCGGGCGGCGATTTCGCCAAGCTGGCAACTGCGTATTCTGACGGCACAGATGGATTGACCGGCGGCGAGTTAGGCTGGCGTAGCCAGGAGCGTTTGCCCCAATTGTTTGTCGATGCAGTAGGCAATTTACAGCAAGGGCAGATTGCGCCTTTGGTAAAAAGCGGCAACGGCTTTCACGTCTTGAAGTTGCTGGGCAAGCGCACGCAAAGTGTGATGCGTGCAGGTCCAACTGCCGATAATGCAGCTGCAGTGGCAACCGTCAAGCAAACACACGCCAGTCATATCCTGATCAAGGTGAATCAGGTCGTCACGGAAGCAGATGCGCGTCGCAAGTTGACCGAATTGAAGCAGCGTCTAGACAACAAGGCGGCAACATTCGAAGAGCTGGCGCGTCTTTACTCGAATGATTTTTCGGCGGCCAAGGGTGGCGATCTCGGCTGGATTTATCCCGGCGATACCGTGCCTGAATTCGAGCGCGCCATGGATGCCTTGCCTATCGGTGAAGTCAGCGAGCCGATTCAGTCACCATTTGGCTACCATTTGATTCTGGTCAAAGAACGCAAGGCTGATGATGTGTCGCAAGAACGTCAGCGCATGGTTGCACGTCAGGCTATCCGCGAACAGAAGCAAGAGGAGGCAACGCAAGACTGGTTGCGTCAGGTCCGTGATCGCGCCTATGTCGAATATCGGATGGAAGAAAAATAATGCACGTCCAAGTTTGTAAACGTCGTGAGTAAGCGTCCAACCATTGCGATTACGTGTGGTGAGCCGGCCGGGATTGGTCCGGAGATTTCGATTCGTGCGGCATGGGAGCTACGCGCTGATGTAAATAGCGTATTGATAGGCGATGCGGCGTTTTTATCCATGATCGCCGCCGCGATCAATCCGGATATACATTTATCTGCCTTGTCCTTGCAGGCCGTACGCAACAACGGCCTGCCAGCGTTCCCCCGCGATCAGATTGCGGTCATCGATTGTCCGTTGGCAGTGCATGTCGTTCCCGGCAAACTGGATGCGCACAATGGTCGCTATGTGCTGCAGACACTGGACATCGCAATCGACGGCGCAGTGCAAGGCTGGTTCGATGCCGTCGTCACCGCGCCGCTGCAAAAAAACACCATCAATGATGCCGGTGTACCGTTTACCGGCCATACCGAATATCTGGCTGACAAAACCGGCACCAAACAAGTTGTGATGATGCTGGCGACCAATGCGACGCCGCAGCCTTTGCGCGTGGGACTAGCGACTACGCATCTGGCGTTGAAAGATGTGGCCGCGGCGATTACGTTTGACAGTTTGTCAGACATCATCGATATCGTGCATGCAGATTTACAGAAAAAATTCGGTATTGCGCAGCCGCGCATACTCGTAACCGGCCTGAATCCGCATGCAGGTGAGGGCGGCTATCTGGGGCGGGAAGAAATCGATGTCATCACACCGGCGTTACAGGCAGCACAGGCCAAGGGCTATGATGTGAGTGGCCCTTATCCGGCGGATACCCTGTTTCAACAAAAGCTGCTGGCGAATGCCGATTGCGTACTCGCGATGTACCATGATCAGGGCTTGCCGGTATTGAAGTACGCCAGTTTCGGTCTGGGCGTCAATATTACATTGGGCTTGCCGATCATCCGCACCTCGGTCGATCACGGTACTGCACTCGATCTGGCGGCTGCCGGCTTGGGCCTCGCCGATCATGGCAGCATGCTGGAAGCGATACGCGTTGCCGCACAAATGGCCGCCGCGTCAAAAGTATCGGTTTAGGCGCTCGAACAAATAACCCGCTGATTCATCTCGGCTTGAAACACACAATCAATGAAACATATTCCGCGTAAACGTTTCGGCCAGAATTTCTTGACCGACGATGGAGTTCTGCAGAACATCATTCGCGCCATCGATCCGCAACCTCAGGATACGATGGTCGAAATCGGTCCCGGCCTGGCGGCAATGACGCGTCTGTTGCTGGAGGGCGTGGATCAGATGCACGTAGTGGAGCTGGATAGGGATCTGGTCGAACGGCTGAAAAAAACCTTTGATCCCAAAAAGCTGATCGTCCATTCTGCCGATGCTTTGCAATTCGATTTCTCGACAATTCCAGTGCCTGCCGGCAGCAAATTACGTGTAGTCGGCAATCTGCCTTACAACATTTCCAGTCCCTTGCTGTTTCATCTCGCCGAGATTGCACCGCATGTGCAGGATCAACATTTCATGTTGCAAAAAGAGGTAGTGGAACGCATGGTAGCCGAGCCTGGCAGCAAGACTTACGGTCGGCTGTCGGTGATGCTGCAATGGCGTTATCAAATGGAATTGATGTTCATTGTGCCGCCGACGGCATTCGATCCGCCGCCGCGTGTGGAGTCAGCAATCGTGCGCATGATTCCCCTTATGAACCCGCTGCATTGCGATCAAACCAAGCTGGAACAAGTTGTGCTGAAAGCATTTTCGCAACGCCGCAAGGTGATCCGCAACTGCCTGGCAGGCATGTTTGTCGAGAGTGATTTGATCGAAGTCGGCATTGACCCGCAAATGCGCCCGGAAACCATTCCTCTCGCACAATATGTCGCGCTCGCCAATCGCTTGTAAACTGACTTTCCAAGCGTACGCCGTCGGCAAGAACTGCCCGATAGTCATAAAATAAACGCTTCATTCAATTCATATTGCGGAGATATTCATGCGCATTCTTCATACCATGCTTCGCGTCGGCGACTTGCAGCGGTCCATCGATTTTTATACCAAGGTGCTCGGCATGAAAGTGCTGCGCCAGACTGAAAATCCTGAATACAAATACACACTGGCTTTTCTTGGTTACGGCAGCAATCCTGATCATGCCGAACTGGAACTGACTTATAACCATGGCGAACACAGTTATGAGATGGGCACTGCATATGGGCATATCGCGATTTCAGTCGGCGACGCCTACAAGGCATGCGCCGACGTAAAAAAAGCTGGCGGCAATGTCACGCGGGAAGCCGGTCCGGTCAAAGGCGGCAGCACCGTGATTGCATTTGTTACCGATCCCGATGGTTACAAGATCGAATTCATTGAGCGCAAAGACGACGAGCAAGCGCACTGATCTTATGCGCATGTGTATGCCGTCAGTGGTTGCTGATAAGCGAGATATAAATCAGGAAGAAATGATGCTGTGTTGACGGCGTTGCTCAAAAGATGGGCAGCGTCTCCGGCGCATGTTCGCGCAAGGCTTTTTTCGCTGCTGCAAATTCAGGGAATACCGATTGTACGGTTGCCCAGAATTGCGGGCTGTGGTTCATCTCGCGCAGATGCGATAACTCATGCGCAATCACGTAGTCGATCAGCGGCAATGCAAAGTGAATCAGGCGCCAGTTCAAACGAATTTTCCCATCCGCTGTGCAAGAGCCCCATTGCGTCATCGCTGACGATAATGCAAACGATTGATAACTGACGCTGAGTTTTTCTGCATAAAGCGGCAGGCGTGCGGCAAAGATGCGCTTGGCTTCCAGTTGCAACCAACCCTGGACACGATCTTTCAACTGTTGTTCGGCCGCATCCGATGGCAGGCATACGGTCAATTCTTGTGACTTCGCATCGTACAGAATGCCGGCGCTCTGCGTCGCCAGTATGCGCAAGGTGATGTCACTGCCCAGATAGGGCAAGGTGCCACCATCGCGCCACTCCATTTGCGGTTGCAGACGCCGTGCAGAACGTTCGCGGCGTTCATTCAGTTTCGTGAAAATCCAGCGCTGTTTTTCGCAAATCGCATTTTCAATTTCAGTTAGCGTCACCCATTTCGGCGCGGTGATACGCAAGCCATCATCATCAATCATGAAGCCGATAGAGCGGCGCTTGGAGCGCACCAGCGTGTAATCCAGATGATGTTCGCCCACATGTACGCGGCGTTTGCCATTTGCGACGGGTTTGGCTGCATCGCCGTTTGGCGCGGCGTTTGATGGCAACAAGGATCCTGGTGAATGCTTGGGTGCAGGATGATCGATTTTCGGTTGCGATGAAAAATCGGACGAAAAGAAATCGAGTTGCAGCGCAAGCTGTTGCGGATCAGGCGATGTGTGACGAAGCAGCTTCAAGGATGTGCAGGTCCGTTAAGGTTTTTGCGATGACTCGGAGCGGTAGTCATCGGGTGAAATCACACGCATTTCAGATTCTATCCAATTTTCGACTTGCTGCATCAGATCAACGGCATTCTTGCCTTCCGGTGAAATCGGCTTGCCGATAGAGACGGTGACCAATCCTGGTTGCTTGATGAAGGAATTTTTCGGCCAGCATTTACCCGGATTCAAGGCGATGGGCACGATCACGGTATTGGTTTCCACTGCGAGGCGTGCGCCGCCACCCTTGTACCGTCCACCTTGGCCGACAGGGATGCGTGTGCCTTCCGGGAACATGATGATCCATTGACCATCTGCCAGACGTCGTCTGCCTTGCACGACGACCTGGGCAAATGCATCCTTGCCGCTGCTGCGATCGATAGGGATCATACGCAGCAATCCAAGCGCCCAACCGAAAAAAGGAACGTAGAGCAGTTCCTTCTTGAATACGAATACCAGTGGCCGTGTCATTTTGCACAGCAGGAAAATGGTTTCCCAGGCTGACTGATGCTTGGACAACAGGATCACTGGTTGATCGGGCAGGTTTTCATAGCCCTTGATTTCATAGCGTATGCCGCACAAGACTTTTGCCAGCCAGATGATGAAGACATTCCAGCGCGACGTAATGAAATACCGTTTGTTATAGGACAAAGGTGCAGCCAGAAAACATACAGGTGCCCATATCAGGGTGGCGACCAGCATAATCAATGCAAACAATAGCGAACGCAAAAACAAAACGGCACGTGACATTAAAACTCCAGATTAAGTACAACGCTATTTAAACAGCGTAAGTAAGCGCGGGCGCTTTCAATAAGTGATCGACCACGGCGGCAAGATCAGGATAGCTGGTGGTGCCCGGCGGCAAACCACCTTTTGCCAGTGTCCTTGCGCCTTTGCCGGTCAGTACCAGATAAGGCGCGCAACCGACGACAAAGCCTGCCTGCAAATCGCGCAGCGAGTCGCCTATCATCGGCAATCCCTTCAGGCTGACATCAAAGCGTTTGGCGATGGTGTGCAGCATGCCGGGCTGAGGCTTGCGGCAATCGCAACTATCGTCGGCTGCATGCGGACAAAAGAATACCGCATCAATCTCTGCTCCCACCGATTGCGCGGCTGCATGCATTTTCTGATGAATCGCATTCAGCGCCATGATATTGAACAGGCCACGTGCGATGCCGGATTGATTGGTGGCGACGACCACACGATAGTCGGCTTGATTCAATCTTGCAATCGCTTCAAGCGAACCCGGGATGGGTATCCATTCTTCCGGTGACTTGATGAAGGTGTCGGAGTCATAATTGATCACACCGTCGCGGTCAAGAATGACAAGTTTCATCGGATCGGCTTTTGGGATGGATGGCATGACGGGCGATCAGCTGGCTAGCTTGGACAAGTCGGCAACCTGGTTCATGGCCTGATGCAAAGTGGCCAGCAATCCGAGTCGGTTGTTTCGCAGTGCTGCGTCTTCTGCATTCACCATCACGCCGTCAAAGAAGGCGTCGACCGGCGTTTTCAATGCGGCCAATGCTTGCAGCGACGCGCTATAGTCACCGCTGGCAAATGCGGCATCAGCTTGTGGTTTGACGGTGATTAGCGTTTGATGCAATGCGACTTCGGCAGCTTCTTTCAACAATGCGGGATCAACCTTGGCGACAACGTCACCTTCCACTTTCTTGAGGATGTTGCCTACGCGTTTGTTTGCCGCGGCCAGTGCAGGTGCTTCCGGTAACGCGGCAAATGCGCGCACTGCTGCTAGGCGGCTGGCAATGTCAGACAGACGTTGCGGTTGCAAGGTCAGTACGGCGTCGATTTCCTGCGCGCTATAACCTTGTTCACGCAATGCGTTGGCAAGACGATCAAAGATGAATGTCAGCAAGGCAGTGCGATATTCAGTGCTGAGTCCATTGAATGCTTTTTCCGCCGCAGCGATTAATTCATTGATGCCGATATCTAGCTTGCTTTCGATCAGCATGCGAATCACACCAAGTGCATGACGACGCAATGCAAATGGATCTTTGTCGCCGGTCGGAATTTGCCCGATGCTGAACAAGCCCACCAGGGTTTCCAGCTTGTCTGCCAGCGCGACCACCATGCCAACTGAATTGCGCGGCAAGGTATCGCCAGCAAAACGCGGCTTGTAGTGGTCTTCAATCGCATCGGCGACGTCTGCTGCCAGACCGTCATGCAAAGCATAGTAACGGCCCATGATGCCCTGTAACTCAGGGAATTCACCGACCATATCAGTCAGTAAATCGGCCTTGGCCAATTGTGCCGCGACGTCAGCTTGCTTTGGATCAATGCCGAGTTTGGTCGCAATCTCTTGTGCAATCGCGCGTACGCGTGCAATGCGTTCGCCTTGCGTGCCGAGTTTGTTGTGATAAACGACTTTATCCAGACCGGCAACGCGTGATGCCAAGGTTTTTTTTCTATCTTGATCGAAGAAGAACTTTGCATCGGCCAAACGTGGACGTACGACGCGTTCATTACCGCCAATAACGGTACTAGCGTCAGCTGGCCGGATGTTGGAAACGATCAAGAACTTGTTACTCAAATTCCCTTCGCTATCTAAAAGCGGGAAGTATTTTTGATTTGCCTTCATCGTCAGGATCAGACATTCCTGCGGTACTTCGAGGAAGGTTTCTTCGAACTGGCCAATCAAGACATTCGGGCGCTCAACCAAACCGGTGACTTCATCCAGCAAGTCTTCATCTTGAATCGGTGTCAGATTGCTGCCCGCTTCAATCGCGGCAGCAGCGAGTTGGCGCACGATTTCTGCACGGCGCTCGGCGAAGCTGGCGATGACTGCGCCTTCTCTAACAAGTTGTTGCGCGTAAGTGTCGGCGTTGCGAATGAATAGCGGATCTAGGCCGGCTTCAAAGCGATGGCCGCGCGTGATGTTGCCCGCACTCAGACCCAGCACAGAAAGCGGTACGACGTCCGCGCCATACAACGCGACCAGACCGTGTGCAGGGCGAACGAAGTTGACCGTGTTCCAGCCGTCGGCCAATTGATAGCCCATGACTTTAGGAATAGGCAACTTGCTCAGGGTGTCATCCATGGCTTTTTGCAAACCGTCAGGTAACGTTACGCCGGTGACAATGCTATTGAAAAACAGTACTTCGGCTTTGCCATCCGATTCGCGTTTCAAGTCTGCGACTGCAGATTCGTTCGCGCCTAATGCCGCCAGTTTTTTCAGTAGCGCTGGTGTTGCGGCACCATCCGCGGTCAAGCCTACGCTTGCAGGCATGAGCTTTTGCATGACTTGCTTGTCATCTGCTTGCACTTTTACTTGCGTCAGATGCACGCCGAGTCGGCGTGGCGAAGCGAAGTGCATCAATATGCTCTCGTCGGAAAGCAAGCCTTGTACTTTCAACGATGCTTGCAGATTTTGCGCGAAGGCCTCGCCGATTTTTTTCAGTGCCTTGGGTGGCAATTCTTCGACGAAGAGTTCAACTAATAAATTTTTGGTGTCCACGCTTGTGGTTACATTGTTACTCATGCTGTTTCTTTTTCGATTTGTGCCAGCACTTCGGCGGCATGTTCAGGCTTGGCCATAGGAAAGCCGAGGCGGGCGCGGCTGTCAAAATAGCTCTTGGCGACGCTGCGCGCCAGATTGCGTATGCGGCCGATATAAGCGGCACGTTCCGTGACAGAAATCGCGCCGCGCGCATCCAGCAAGTTGAATGTGTGCGCAGCCTTCAACACTTGTTCGTAAGCTGGCAATGCCAATTTATTTTCGATCAGATTGAGTGCCTGCTTTTCATGCGCTGTGAAAGCAACGAACAGGAAATCGGCATCGCTATGTTCGAAGTTGTAAGTCGATTGTTCAATTTCATTTTGCTTGTAGACGTCGCCGTAAGACAAGCCTTCTGTCCATTTCAAATCGTAGACGTTATCGACGCCTTGCAGATACATCGCGAGACGTTCCAGACCGTAAGTGATTTCGCCGGTGATCGGTTTGCAATTGATGCCGCCGACTTGCTGGAAGTAAGTGAATTGCGTGACCTCCATGCCGTTGAGCCAGACTTCCCAGCCCAGGCCCCAAGCGCCCAAGGTTGGATTTTCCCAATCGTCTTCAACGAAGCGAATATCGTTTTGCTTCAGGTCGAAACCCAGTGCTTCCAGCGAGCCCAGATACAGTTCAAGAATATTCGCAGGCGCAGGCTTCAGCACCACCTGAAATTGATAGTAGTGCTGCAGGCGATTTGGGTTCTCTCCATAGCGACCATCTTTCGGGCGACGCGACGGTTGTACGTAGGCGGCCTTCCAGGGTTCAGGCCCGATGGCGCGCAGGAAGGTCGCAGTGTGCGAAGTACCGGCGCCGACTTCCATATCGTAGGGTTGCAGCAGTGCGCAACCTTGCGCGTCCCAGTACTTTTGCAGCGTGAGAATGATTTGTTGAAATGTGAGCATCTTGTTTGAATTTTTGCGTTACCCGGTGCGGGTAAGGGCGGGTTTGCCTAAACCCCGGATTTTACCGGGTTTTAGAGCGAATTAGGATTTCTGCGCTCAAGACGCCAGGCGGCGATCAGCAGCGCAAAAGCCAGCAATACGATGAAGGTATTGCCGACATAAACATAAGGCGTGATGCCACCATAGCCTTGCACTGATGCAGTCAAGACGCCACGCTCAAAAGGCTTGAGTTGCGCGATGACTTTCCCGGTCGGATCTATGACTGCAGTGGTGCCGGTATTGGTGGAGCGCAGCATGGTGCGGCCGGTTTCAATCGCGCGCATTTGCGATATCTGCAGATGTTGCGGCAAGGCGATCGAGTCGCCGAACCACGCAATGTTGGAAACGTTCAGCAGCATGGTCGCCACTGGTTTGCCGGCCGCATCTGCTGCACGCAATTGGCCGGCGATTTCTTCGCCGAACAAATCTTCATAGCAAATGTTCGGCAACACCCATTGATTCTTGACCGCAAACGGCGCTTGCAATGCAGCGCCGCGTGTGAAATCTCCCAGCGGAATATGCATCATGTCGACAAACCAGCGAAAGCCGAATGGAATGAATTCACCAAACGGCACCAAGTGATGTTTGTCGTAGCGATATAACTTCGGAGTAGCGCGACTGGCAGCTGCCGGCGCGATGCCGATCACACTATTCGCATATTGTTGCGGGCCGTCGCTTACCGCGATGCCGATCGCCAAATGACTATTTGATGCAGTTGCAAATTCTGCCAGTCGTGGCAAATAGTCTGCAGGTAATTGATGTGCCAAAAGAGGAAAAGCAGTTTCCGGCGTGGCAATCAAATCTGCCGGCGCAGCACGGATCATATCTTCGTAAAGCGTGAGCGTGACATTTGTTTGTTGAGCGTCGAACTTGATTTCCTGCGGCACATTGCCTTGCAACAAACGCACGGAGATGGGCTCGCCCTGCGGTGCGGTCCAGTTAACCGCTTTCAAGCCAAACCCGCTGGCGAGTATGATGACGATCAAGCCGAGCGTAGATTTTTTTGTGACTGACAAGACTAGGCTGGCAGCCAGCACCGCAGCCAGCCAGCCCAAACCGTACACGCCTATCAGTGGCGCGTAACCGGCAAGCGGACTGTCAGTGTGTGCATAGCCGGAGGAGACCCATGGGAATCCGGTCAATATCCAGCCGCGCAACCATTCGGACAACATCCAGAATGCAGGAAAAACTAGCAGCAAGACGGCTCCGGCTCCTTGTCTGCGTTGTTGGAAGCATGCGCAGGCACCCGTAGCTGCGGCGGAAAATGCTCCTAGCAGCATTGCTAACAGCGCGACAGCCAGGGCAGCCATTGCTGCCGGCATGCCGCCGTATTGATGCATGCTGATGTAGAGCCAGTACACGCCACAAACCGACCAGCCGAAGCCATAGGCCCAGCCCGTCAGTACCGCAGATTTGATGGAAGGTGCCTGCAAGATCAAATGGAACAACAGCGCGAGCGTGATGATTTGCAGCGGCCACCAACCAAATGGCGCAAATGCCAATACATTCAGCGCGCCAGAACACAAGGCAATCAAGCTTGCCTGCGCTGCGGTAAATCGAAAGGAAAAAAGAGTGCTCACGCGCATGAGCAGGCAATGATCAGGAGAGTGGGTGTCACGCGTGTCACGTTAGCTATCAAGCGCTTCATCAGCTGCGGCAGACGGTAGTTTTTCGACCAGCAAAACGTGAATCTGACGTGCATCTGCCCGTAGCACTTCAAATCGCAGACCGTCTATATCGACGATCTCGCCTTTGCGTGGCATGCGCGCCAGATGATCGGTAACGAAGCCGCCTAGCGTATCGACGTCCTGACTGAGCAGCGTCGTACCCATTTCTTCATTGAATTGCGTGATTTCAGTCAATGCCTTGACGCGCCAGCGCGGGCCGTACTCACCTGCCTTGATGGCGAGGATGTTGTCTTCCTCTTCATCGAAATCGTATTCGTCTTCGATGTCGCCGACGATTTGTTCCAGCACGTCTTCGATGGTAATCAAGCCTGCCACGCCACCGTATTCATCGACGACCACGGCCATGTGATTATGTTTGGCGCGGAACTCGCTGAGCAGTACGTTGAGGCGCTTGGATTCTGGAATGAATACGGCGCTGCGCAACATCTGTCGCACGTCAAAGGATTCTTCCGCGTAATAGCGCAATAAATCCTTGGCCATCAAAATGCCGACCACGTTGTCGCGTTCACCTTCGACAGCGGGGAAGCGTGAGTGCGCTGTTTGCAGCACCATCGGCATCCATTCTGCAATCGGCTTGGTGATATCGACGATATCCATCTGCGTGCGCGGCACCATGATGTCGCGTGCCGATAATTCTGAAACCTGAAAAACGCCTTCGATCATGGCCAGTGCGTCGGCATCAATCAGCTTGCGTTCATGGGCGTCCTGCAGGATGGTCAGCAGCTCGGCGCGACTCTCCGGTTCTGGCGCGATCAGTGCAGTCAGACGTTCGAACAGAGAGCGCTGCGGTTTGGCATCGCCGGATTTGTCTTGGGAAATATCTTGCATAAGGCAAAAAGCCGTCGCGGGTGGTTTCAACAGGGTTCAGGATACAACAAATATTCCTGATACCAAAAAATGACGGATGGCATGCCAGCTTTCACTCAAGCCGTTCGCTACCGGCTCACAGACTCATGATTCGATGTAAGGGTTGGGAAAGCCGAGTGACGCCAGCATCTCAATTTCCAGCGCTTCCATTTCTTCTGCTTCTTCATCCGACTCGTGGTCGTAACCCTGTGCGTGCAGCACGCCATGGATGACCAGATGCGCGGCATGAAATTCCAGCGACTTATGCTGTTCCGCCGCTTCGCGTTGCAAGACGTCGGTACACAAAATGATGTCGGCCTGCGTTATTTCATTTTCATCAAAGGTATCGTCCTCGCCCTCGTTATAGGCGAAGGTCAATACATTCGTTGCATAGTCCTTGCCGCGGAAACTGCGGTTCAAGGTTTGGCCCTCTTCGGTATCGACAAAGCGCAAAGTGATTTGTGCCGGTGCCAGCAGCGCCGCCTTAACCCAGCGCCGCAGCAGCGGGCGAGTCAATGTTTCTTGCATACGCGTGTCCGCATATTGCACTGACAATGAAAGTTTATTTTGCTGCATGTTTGGCGCTTGTCTTGGCTGGAGTACGGGAAGTGCGCTTCTTCGGTTGCTTGGCTTCATCGTAGGCATCGACGATGCGGGCGACCAGTGGGTGTCGTACCACGTCGGCGCTGCTGAAACGGGTGAAGGCCAGTCCGCGCACTTCGCCGAGTACATCGATGGCTTCTACCAGCCCGCTCTTTTGATTTTGCTGCAAATCAATTTGAGTAATGTCGCCGGTGATGACGGCCTTGCTGCCGAATCCGATGCGGGTCAAAAACATCTTCATCTGTTCAGGTGTGGTGTTTTGCGCTTCATCTAGAATCACGAAAGCGTGGTTCAGAGTGCGGCCGCGCATATACGCCAGCGGCGCAATTTCGATCGCCTGTTTTTCAAACATTTTTTGCGTGCGATCGTAACCGAGCAAATCGTACAGCGCATCGTACAAAGGGCGCAGATAAGGGTCGATTTTTTGCGACAAATCGCCGGGCAAAAAACCCAGGCGTTCGCCGGCTTCTACCGCAGGTCGCGTCAGGATGATGCGTTTGACGGCATCGCGTTCCAGCGCATCGACGGCGCAGGCGACCGCCAGATATGTCTTGCCGGTTCCCGCAGGGCCGACACCGAACGTGATGTCGTGATCCATGATGGACTTCAGATACTGCAACTGATGCGGTGTGCGGCCGCGCAAATCGTGACGGCGGGTTTTCAGAACAGGCGCATCGGTGACGGATTCAACGACATTCTTCTTTGTGGCTTTCTTTGCGTTTGGCAGAATCAGTTCCGGTTCTGCTAGCGCTGCGCGCTGTTCAACCAGCGCCAATTGCACTTCTTCCAGCGGCACGACTTTGTCTGCCTGCTGATAAAACTGTTCCAGGATTGCGACCGCGCGCGCGCCATTGCTGCCGCCGACGATAAACTTTTCGCCACGCCGGAAAATCGTGACATCTAGCGCTGCCGAAATCTGTCGCAGGTTTTCATCCATAGGGCCGCACAGATGCGCGAGGCGCTTGTTATCCAGCGGTTCGGGAGTGAAGTACAAAGGTTGGACGACAGTTTTTGTTTTCAATTTTGGTTGAGTAAGTTTTACGTGATGTGAATGTCGGAAATTATTGCTTGACGAAGATTTCGCCGCGTAGTGTGTAAGCGAACGATTGCGTAATGTTGACATCAACCATTTGGCCTATCAAGCGATTACCTTGTGGGCCGGATGCAAAGTTGACGACGCGGTTATTTTCGGTGCGACCTTGCAGTTCGTTCTCATCTTTTTTGGATGGACCCTCGACCAGAATGCGCTGTACGGTACCGACCATTTCATTGCTATAGCTACGCGTGTTTTGATCGATGATGGCTTGCAATCTTTGCAGACGCTCGAGCTTGACCTCGTGCGGCGTGTCATCTTCCAGATTGGCTGCTGGTGTACCAGGACGTGGGCTGAAAATAAAGCTGTAGCTGTTGTCGTAACCGACGTCATTGATCAGCTTCATCATCGCTTCAAAATCGGCCTCGGTTTCGCCAGGGAAGCCAACAATGAAATCGGATGAGATTGAAATATTTGGGCGTACTTCGCGCAGGCGACGCAGTATCGATTTGTATTCGAGTGAGGTGTAGCCGCGCTTCATTGCTGCCAGGATGCGATCCGAGCCATGTTGCGCAGGTAGGTATAAATGATCGACCAGCTTCGGCACTTTGGCGTAAGTATCGATCAGGCGTTGCGTGAATTCTTTAGGATGGCTGGTAACGAAGCGTATGCGCTCAATGCCCGGCATCTCGGCGATGTATTCGATCAACAAAGCGAAATCGGCGATCTCGCCGTCGGCCGAATCACGGCTCATCTTGCCGCGATAGGCGTTGACGTTCTGCCCCAGTAGCGTGATTTCTTTCACGCCTTGCGCTTCGAGGCCGGCAACTTCTGCCAGCACGTCATCGAAGTTGCGCGACACTTCTTCGCCGCGCGTGTAGGGCACGACGCAGTAACTGCAATATTTGCTGCAACCTTCCATGATCGAGACAAACGCGCTTGCGCCATCGACCTTGGCGGGCGGCATGTGATCGAATTTTTCGATTTCGGGAAAACTGATGTCGACTTGCGAGCGTCCGGTAGCACGGCGTTGCTTCAACATGTCGGGCAAGCGATGCAGGGTCTGCGGGCCGAACACCAGATCGACATAAGGTGCGCGTTTGACAATGGCATCGCCTTCTTGTGACGCTACACAACCACCCACACCTATCATCAAGTCAGGTTTGAGTAACTTCAATTCACGTAAACGTCCGAGATCGGAAAAAACTTTTTCCTGCGCTTTTTCGCGCACCGAGCAGGTGTTGAGCAGGATGACGTCCGCATCTTCAGGCGTATCGGTTTTGATCAAGCCATCGGACGCATTGAGGACGTCGACCATCTTGTCCGAGTCGTACTCGTTCATCTGGCAACCGAAGGTTTTGATGTATATCTTTTTTTGCATTTCTTGCTTAACTTTTGCTTAATTAATTTACTGAAATTTTGAAACTGGCGCCGGCAACGGAGCAGGCAATGGCACTACAGGCACAAGCGGTTTCGGTAGCGCTAGCTTGGCTTCGTCTGCGGTCAGTATCCACACTCGATCTATTTCACCACTTTCAATCTCGGTGTAATTCACGGCGAATTTACTGCCGCGCAGTGCGGCTGGCATTTCAATTGTATTGTCCTGATTCCATATTCGGGCACCAGCCGTCATCGTGCGCGTTTTGTCATTGATGATGATCGCCGGAGAAACGGCAGGCGTCATCACACCGCGTTTTACCGTGGGCGGAAACTGTCGCTCAAATGCATGCGCAGACATTGCCGTAACAGCAAAAGCACAGCTAATCAAAAAGCGTTGTGTCCACATGGTGAGTTCCATTCAATGCAGGTGAATAGGCAATCAGGATGACAAGGGAAGATGCGAATCGCGTCGTCAGGTTTTCGTATTGCAGCGCCGTCTTGCATTTCGAATGCATATCAATAGATACGCATGAAAAATTTACTGCTGAAAACGGTGCGATGTCTTTTTGTGAGGACTATAAATTACATGATTTTTGCAGCGCCATCATACCATGGCAGTCGTTTGCACTTTTGTGGACAAATCCGTTTAATCGAGTGGCATTCATGTTTCTTCGGCATTGCACAACATGCAAGAAATAGCGGTAACATTGCTGTTCAACTTTTTAGGGGATCTATATGGCAACGAAAAAACCTCAAGCAGTAGCGAAAAAAACTCAGTTGGTGGCGAAAATCGATATCGGCATTTCGGAAAAAGACCGCGCCAAGATCGCGCAAGGCCTGTCAGGTTTGCTGGCAGACAGCTACACGCTGTACCTGATGACCCACAATTTCCATTGGAACGTCAAAGGACCGATGTTTACCAGCTTGCACACCATGTTCATGGCGCAATACACAGAACAATGGAACGCGCTGGATCTGATTGCAGAACGCATTCGCGCTCTCGGTTACCCTGCGCCAGGTACCTACAAGGAATTCGTCAAACTGGCTTCTATCAAGGAAATCGACGGCGTGCCAAAAGCGATGGATATGGTCAGTCATCTGGTCAACGCGCATGAAGCGACTGCTCGCACCGCACGCGCGCTTTTTGACGTGGTGGACAAGGCTAGCGATGAGCCGACAGCTGATTTGCTGACGCAACGTCTCGATGTCCATGAAAAAACTGCGTGGATGTTGCGTAGCCTGCTGGAAGAGTAATTTGCGTCCAGGGTAAAAGATCGGTCCTTGATGGGATAAACATTTGCCTCCTTATGTTCTCCAGCGCACGGAGCAGACTCTGTAAGAGTGTTCAGATGGTGTTGAGATGCAAGAATTAATTCGATGACTATTGATTCAATTCAGCATTAAAACGGCTCTGTTTGAGCTTGCTTCGATTCGGTTGGAACCACGGAGGTATTTATGTCTTTCCTGATCTATTTGATAGGTTTTGCCATTTTTCTTGGCGGTGTGGCATGGGCACTGATTACTGCGGGTGTCGCGACTTTATATGTAGTGATCGCCTCGGTTATTCTGCTCGGCATTGGAATCCTGACCGGCGTTTCCCGCACTCGCGGCAAGGACCCGTCGTCCTGATTTATTTTGGTGATGACAAGGTCGCAGCTAACAAAAAACCCGCATCAGCCTAGACTGAATGCGGGTTTTATACTTCACCAACTTGTTCTTGGTGGTGATAGGTGGATTTGAACCACCGACCCCAGCATTATGAGTGCTGTGCTCTAACCAACTGAGCTATATCACCAAACAGCCGAAAATTATGACGTTTTCGGCAGCTTAAGTCAATATGAAATTGTGAGGGATAGTGACTTATCCATTGAAATCATCCGATTTTTTATGCGTTTAATTAGCAAAAATCATTGCGCAAGTTGCAACAAACGGCTTCTGCAAGGGGGGAGTGAATGCAGTTTGTCGCCAGACCTATGACTTATGTACGTTGCTAATTCTGTGCAGAATGCCGCTTGCAGCATCGGGTGCCAGGCAGTCGATGATGTGGCGATCGGGCATGCTACGCAACCAGGTCAGTTGCCGTTTGGCTAGTTGACGTGTGGCCACTATGCCTTTTTCGCGCAATTCCGCTAGGCCGTAGTCACCATCCAGACATTCCCAGCTTTGGCGATAACCTACGCAACGCATGGATGGCAGTCCAAGGTGGAGATCGCCGCGTGCGCGTAGCGCTTTTACTTCGTCGATCAAGCCGCCGTCTTTTAGCATGGCGTCGAAGCGTGTAGCGATGCGAGCATGCAATACGCTGCGATCCGAAGGTTCCAGTGCAATCGGTAGCAAGTTGAAAGGCAATTCGCTTTTCGGTGCTTGCGCCAATAATTCTGACATGGGTTTGCCAGTGAGGGCGATGATTTCGAGGGCGCGTTGTATGCGCTGCGAGTCATTCGGCTTCAAACGTGCAAACGTTACTGGGTCTAATTTCTCAAGCTTTGCGTGCATTGCTGGAGAACCGATCAGTGCAGCTTCTGCGTCCAGTTCTGCGCGTAGGGCAGCATCAGCTTGTGGCAAAACGTCGAGCCCGTCTTTCAATCCTTTGAAATACAACATGGTGCCGCCGACCAGCAAAGGTAATTTTCCGCGTGCAATAATTTCTGCAGACAGACGCAGCGCATCTTCGCGGAACTGCATCACCGAATACGATTCCAGCGGATCGAGAATGTCGATCAGATGATGTGGCACGCGTGCGCGTTCTTCATCGGTCGGTTTGGCCGTCCCGATATTCATCTCGCGATACACCAGCGCCGAATCGACGGAAATGATTTCAGATGGGATTTGTTCGGCGATCGCCAGCGCAGCCGCAGTCTTGCCGGATGCAGTCGGACCCATGATGGAAACGACAAGCGGTTTTGGGGTCGATGCTGTCATGCGTATGTAGTTTGTCGAAGATGGACCATCAAACTATATGCAGTCACGTATGTAGTCACTTCAGCGACCGCGCTCAAACAGTTTGTCCAGATCGGACAAGCCGAGTTGCACCCAGGTAGGGCGGCCGTGATTGCACTGGTCTGCCCGTTCGGTCGCTTCCATCTGGCGCAGCAGCGCATTCATTTCCGGTACGGTCAATGTACGGTTGGCGCGCACTGCAGTGTGGCAAGCTAGCGTGCCTAGCAATTCGTTGCGGCGTTCCAGCAACACGCGTGATGCACCAAACTCACGCACATCTCGCAACACATCGCGCGCCAGACTTTGTGCATCGGCATTTTTCAATAAAGCCGGTACGGCGCGTACGGCCAGCGTAGTAGGCGACAAGGCTGCAATATCGAAGCCTAGCGACTGCAAAATATCCTTGCTGTCTTCGGCCGTGCCTACTTCCACGCCATCAGCATAGAAGGTGACAGGTATCAACAGCGGTTGCACTTGCATTGCATTGTCGTCGAGCGCATTTTTTAACTGTTCGTACAGTATCCGTTCGTGCGCGGCATGCATATCGACCAGCACCAAGCCTTTGGTGTTTTGCGCGAGAATAAAAATTCCATGCAGTTGAGCAAGTGCAAAACCAAGTGGAAACTCATCATCCGACATCGCTTGCGCATTCATGCTATTTGCAGTTTGCAAAACAGGCGCATCGCTATTGCTATCGTTGGATGCCGGCCCGTTGGCAAACAATGCGCCATAGTTGGCAGCCGTTTGCGCGACGCCGTATGCGGAATTGAATTGCGGCGCGAAGGTGGTTTGTTGTTGCTCGCGTAACCACGGTAATGCGCTGGATGGTGCAGGCGTCGGCGAAGGTACTGCACCAAATGCGGTCGCCGAGGTTTGTGCCAGCGCACGACTGACAGCATGAAAGACAAATTGATGTACGGCGCGACTATCGCGGAATCGCACTTCAATCTTCGACGGATGTACATTCACATCGACTAGCGCGGGATCAAGATCGAGGCTGATCACATACGATGGATAACGATCACCATGCAGCACGTCCTGATAAGCCGAGCGCACCGCATGCATCAATAGTTTGTCGCGCACAAAGCGACCGTTCACATAAAAATACTGTGCATCACCACGTGCTTTGGATGCTGTTGGCAAACCGATGAAGCCATGCAAGTGCAAAGGCCCAGCCGTTTCTTCCAGCGGTAAACGCGCGCCTGAGAACTCACTGCCGAGAATATGCGCACTGCGTTTGGCGATATCGTTGACAGCCCAGTGGTCGATGGTCTTGCCGTTGTGCGTAAGCGAAAACGAAACATCCGGGCGCGACAGTGCGATACGACGCACGACTTCGGCGCAATGGCCGAATTCGGTTTGCTCGGTCTTTAAAAATTTGCGGCGTGCCGGCGTGTTGAAATACAAATCCACCACGTCGACGGTAGTGCCGGGCGCACCTGATGACGGGGCGACTGTACTTCTTTGATCCAGGTTTTGTACGCCAGTGATTTCCCACGCGTGCGCGGCATCGGCAGTACGAGAGATCAAAGTCAGTTGCGACACCGATGCGATCGATGCGAGTGCTTCACCGCGAAAACCCAGCGTCGCGACGTTTTCCAATTCTGTCAGCGAATTGATTTTCGACGTGGCGTGTCGCGCCAAGGCCAGCGGTAATTGTTCAGCTGCGATGCCGCGGCCGTTGTCGGTAATAGCGATGCGTTTGACGCCGCCTTCTTCCAGCCGCACGCTGATTTGCGTGGCGCCTGCATCGAGTGCGTTTTCCAGCAATTCCTTGACGACGGCTGATGGACGTTCGACCACCTCGCCGGCGGCGATTTGCGAAATGAGTTGGTCGGAGAGTGGCTGTATGGGCCGGGCTGGTTGAACTGGTGCGTGCATCTGCAGATTATAACGTCGCGAGCCTGCAAAGGTAGTGAACCGATGCGCCAACTGGTGGTCAGTTTGCATGAGCGGTGAGCGCGATTGCGGATCTACAGTGGTGTATCATGCTGCCGCCAACAAGGAGAATTATGGATTTCATGCAGTTTTTCGACATGATTTTGCATGTCGACAAGTATCTCGGTACCTTTATCGCGCAATATGGCGCACTGATTTATCTGGTTCTGTTTGCGATTATTTTTTGTGAAACAGGTTTGGTGATCTTTCCATTCTTGCCAGGTGACACCCTGCTTTTCATCGCCGGCGCATTTTGCGCATCGGGCGCGATGAATCTTTGGTTACTGCTGGGTTTGCTGATTGCAGCGGGGATACTCGGCAATACAGTGAATTACTGGATAGGGCGCCGCATAGGGGAAAAAGTATTTACCCATGACTATCGCTGGCTGGATCGCGATGCTTTGCGAAAAACGCATGCCTTTTACGAAAAACATGGCGGCATCATGCTGATCCTGGCGCGTTTTCTGCCTATTGTGCGTACCTTCGCGCCGTTTGTTGCCGGTATCTCGACCATGACCTTCGTGCGTTTTCAGTTCTTCAACGTTACTGGCGCGATTTTGTGGGTAGGCTTGTTGGTGGTGGGCGGCTATCTATTCGGTAACATACCAATTATTCGCGATCATCTGAATACCATCGTGCTGATAGGTGTCGGTGCAGCGGCGGTGCCGGTTGCGCTAGGTGCAATGTGGAAAATTGCACAACGCTTCAGAAGTTCCAAAATATCGCTTTGACGAATAAAAAACGCCGCGAAATATGCGGCGTTTTTTATTGTGCGACTTTTAAATTTCGCCTGATAAACCTTACATCATCCTGCTTTTTGCCAGTGGCGGGTTTTTCGCAAAGTATTTTTTGATACCCTGCGCAACCGCATCTGCCATGCGGTCCTGATACGCATCGTCGTTCAGCTTGGCTTCTTCTGCCGGATTTGAAATAAAAGCAGTCTCGATCAGGATGCTCGGAATGTCTGGCGCCTTCAATACTGCAAACCCTGCTTGTTCCACTGAAGCTTTGTGCAGGCGATTGATGCCGCCGATTTCATTCAAGACCGCTTTGCCGAGTTTCATGCTGTCGTTGATCTGGGCGGTGGTGGAGAGGTCGAGCAACACACTTGCCAATTGCCTGTCGTGATCCTTGATGTTGGTGCCGCCTATCAGATCAGCGGCATTTTCCTTGTTGGCGAGCCAGCGCGCGGCAGTCGAAGTGGCACCTTTTTCGGACAGGGCAAACACTGAGGAACCGTTTGCAGTCGCTTGCACAAACGCATCCGCATGTATTGATACAAATAAATCGGCTTGCACCTTGCGCGCTTTTTGTACACGTACCTGCAGTGGTACAAAATAGTCGCCATCGCGCGTCAGCATCACACGCATGTTCGGTTGTTGTTCCAGTTTCGCTTTCAAGCGCTTGGCGATTGCCAACACGATGTTTTTTTCATAGCTGCCGCCACGCCCCACGGCACCAGGATCTTCGCCGCCGTGGCCGGGATCAAGTGCAATCGTCAGCATGCGCATCACTTGTGGTGGCCGGCCGGACTTGGGTTCGACAAAAGGTGGTGCGACTTCTGCAGTGGGCGGCGGCATGGTGTCTGGCGGTACATCCAGCGACCATTGGCCTTTTTCAATCAGTGCTGCGATAGGGTCGGGCGGATTGACCGGATACAGATCGAATACCAGGCGGTGCTTGTATTCGCCTACCGGGGCCAGCGTGAATACCTGTGGATTGATTTCTTCTTTCAGATCGAACACCAGTCGCACGACTTTTGGCCGGTTCTGCCCAACGCGCACCTGCTTGATGTAAGGATCGTTGGATTGAATTTTGGCAACCAAACTCTTCAGTGTCGGGCCCAGATCGATGCCTTCTACATCCACCACTAGCCGTTCCGGATTCTTGATGATGAAATGCGTGGTTTTTAAATTGGTGTCGTTCTCCAGCGTGACTCGCGTGTAATCGTCCGCGGGCCATACGCGCACGGCCAGAATTTGCGCGGCGAATGCATGCAGAGGAGTAAGCAGGGAAATCAGTAGCGTACCGCCAGCCTTAAGGACAGTGCGGCGCACTTTGGCGGCTACAGGTTGGGAGCAAATTTCAGTCGGTTCAGACATTCAACACCTTGATCGGACGACGCTTGCAATTCTACATCACGCCCTTCGCCAGCGACACTGAGCGAAATGTTGATGTCGGGAGGAGGCAACACCGCTTCGGCTTTTTCCGGCCATTCGATGATGCAGATGGTTTGATGATTGAAGTATTCGCGAAAACCCGCGTCGAGAAATTCTTCGGCGCTCGCCATCCGGTATAGATCAAAATGGATCACGTTGATGCTTTTTCCGGCTATCTCGATCACATACGGTTCGGCTAAGGTATAAGTCGGACTTTTTACATGGCCGCCATAACCCAGTGCATGCAGCATGGCACGTGTCAGTGCAGTTTTTCCGGCCCCCAGATCGCCATGCAGATAAATTGTCAGCCCCGGTTGCACTGCGCGCGCGAGTGCAGCCCCCAAGGCTATGGTGCCGGCTTCTTCGTGCAGATGGGCGGTGAAGTTGTGCATGAGCTTTAACGTTGTTTGTGTGCTCGCCATTTTCATGACTTCAAAATTTTTTGTTGCATGTACGTCGTAGTCGACGCTTGACTCGTTTGCATGGCTTTATCCATGCTTGCTCTCGTCATACGATGTCACAGACGAAGCGTAGTTCCATCGGCTTTGCATTCAGTGTGGTTCTTTACTGTAGCAGTGCCAGCCAGAGTGGCAAGGTCGCCATCGAAATCAGCGTGCCAGCCGAAATCAAAAATGCGACAAACGGGCCATTGCCGCCCATGCGCACCGCCAGCACATAAGCACTGGATGCAGTCGGCAGCGCTGCAAACATCACGACAATTTGCAAATGCAAAGGTGACAAACCTACCCACAAACCTAGGCCGTAGGTAATCGCAGGTACTGCGGCCAGTTTGACCATCAGGAAGTAAGTGGCGATCCCTTTGGATGCGTGCAGACCGCTCAGACGCAAGCCGGCACCAACCATGATCAGACCAAGCGCGATTGATGCATTGCCGAGGCGCGACAGGAAGGCGCTCGCGATGTCGGGCAAATGCAAGCCGAGCAAATTGAATGCAACCCCGCTCATGGTGGCCATCAACAGCGGATTTTTGAGCAGTTCCAGCAGCAAACCGCCTTTGTCTTTTACCAGTGCGTGCACAGCGGCCATATTGCAAAGTGGGACGGCAAAACCTATCACCAGACCCATCAGCGAGGTGCCTTGGTCGCCACCAAGCCGGCTGGCAATGGCGAGGGCGATGTAGGAATTGAAGCGGAAAGCGGTTTGCACACCAGATTCGAAAATCATCGGGCCGGCCTTGAATAGCGGCTTGGCCAGCCAGCCCAGCAGGATGCCGGTGATACATGCGGCGATTGCGACTTGCAGAAATTGCCCGGTCGCGCCGAAATTGATAGGCGAACGTGCAGTGGAGTAGAACAGCAGTGCCGGAAACAGCACGTAGTAAATGATCTTTTCCATGCCGGCCCAGAACTCGATGCCCCAGTTCGTGACGCGCAACAGCACGGCCCCGAACAGGATCAGCATGAAATCAGGCAGCAGGATATTGACGATGTGCATGGGCAATCAGCGATGCGCTAAGGCGCGAATCCGGAATGAAATAGTGCGGTAAAAATATATACAGCCTAACGGTAAAGCTTAATGTAATTCCATTCGGAATGGCTGACATGCGCCGCATGCAGTGTATGGTTTTGTGAGTGAACTTTACTGAATTTTATTTCAACAAGCGTGCCAGTTCGACTGCCGTCTTGACATTCATCTTGTCAAAAATATGCGCGCGATGTACTTCCACCGTACGCATACTGATACCCAGTTTGTCGGCGATCACCTTGTTCATTTTTCCTTCAAGGATCAAATCCAGCACTTCACGCTCACGGCCAGACAGGGCCGACAAACGAGTGTGTATCGCGGCGCTGGCGGAAGCTTGTTCAGACGCCGCCAAGGCTTCCTGCACGCGATCCATTAACTTGTTGTCGTTAAATGGCTTTTCAAAGAAATCGAATGCGCCGCGCTTCAGCGTATCGACCGCCATCGGCACATCACCATGACCTGTCAGAAAAATAACGGGAAATACCTGTGTCAGGCTGCGTGAAGAAAGCAGGTCGAACAGCGCAATGCCGCCGATATCCGGCATACGCACATCCAGCAGCACGCATTGTCCTTGCAGATTGATACGCGACATGTTGTCCAGCGCGGCAACAAATGTTTTGCCGCTATCGTAAGCAGCAGCGGGAATGCCGCGTGATTTCGCCAGCCACATCAGCGAGTCGCGGATTACTTCTTCGTCGTCAATAATGTGCAGCATTGAATGTCCTGTCAGCCTGCCTGTAGTGCTTAATGTGTTGCCTGGATTTTTGTTGCGAGCCGATGCACGGTTAGCCTGCTTCGATACCCGCGCGTTTTAAAAGTGGTGCGAAAAATACCCAAAAGCTATTCGCTTCAGCTTCAACCTGCACGCATTGTCGTGTCGATCAACTTATTTTGCAACGCCGGCAGTGAAAAACGGAATATCGTGCCGCCACCCGGATTGTCTACATGCGTCAGCGTGCCGCCGTGAAATTCGATCGCCGTGCGGCAAATACTCAAGCCCATACCCATGCCATCAGCCTTGGTGGAAAAGAATGGCGAATACAGTCTTTCGGCCACCTCTGGCGCAATGCCGTGCCCCTGATCGCTGATAGAAACAACGACATTACGCGGATTGCTTGGGTCGACGTCGGCCGCAATCCGCAATACACGTTTTTCGGGTGCTACGCCTTGCATGGCCTCGATCGCATTGCGCGTCAGGTTCAACAAGACTTGTTCCAGCAACACTTGATCGGCCAGAACCGTCGGTAAGGTCGGTGGAATATCGACCTTGATGGCGACAAAGTATTTTTGCGCTTGCAGCTCGACCAGGGGGGCCACACTTTCTATCAATTCCGAAAGGGTGATGGCGGTGCGCATAGGCTCGCGCTTTTTCACGAAGGTGTGCACACTGCGAATAATCTGGCCGGCGCGCTGTGCTTGCGCATTGGCTTTTTCCAGCGCGTGCGTCAGCATGTCGATATTGATTTCTGCGACACGTGGTTGTTCGCGCGACAGTATATTCAGGGCACCAGTGGTGTAACTGGAGATCGCGGCCAGCGGCTGGTTCAATTCATGCGCCAAGGTCGAGGCGATTTCACCCATGGTCGCCAGACGGGCACTGGCCTGCAGTTTTTCCTGCTGCTGGCGATTCAGGTCTTCCACCCGCTTGCGATCCGAGATGTCGAGAATCGACCCCATCCAGCCGGTTTGCTTGCCGGCATCGTCAACCAGCGGCGACTCGAAAATCAGGACCGGAATGCGCTCACCATTGGCGTGCTGGAAAACGGTTTCAAATCCTTGTGGCGTCACCGTACCGGCCACAACTTGCGAAAAGCGTCGTTGATATTCGCCCATGGCTTCGGGTGCCCAATAGGGCATCGGTGGTACACGCCCGACTATTTCTTCCGCGGCGATCCCGACCATGTGCGAAAAAGCCGGATTGACATAGGTGACGCGGCCATCCAGATCGCGTGCACGCAGGCCGGTGATCAGCGAATTTTCCATTGCAGTACGAAATGCGATTTGTTCGCGCAATGCCATTTCCGCAGCTATACGTCGATTAATATCGCGCCACAGTGCGGTCAAACTCCAGGCAAGGCCGAGCGCCAGCAGGATGACAGTATCGACCAGCAAGCTAGGCAGCAACTTCGGCGCGCTTTTGGTGCTGTTGGTACTCAGTTTGAGGGATACGCCAGCGAGATTGAGCGCACGTCTGTGCGTATAGACGCCGCGACCCGCGCCGCCCGATGCACGTTTGTGAATAATCACGTCGTTGATGTCGGTCAGCGCAATTTCATTGTCTTGCGCGAACCACCACGGCACCATGTCATCCAGAATACTGGAGGCAAGATAGCTGGCGACGACGCTGCCGGTATATTTGTCGCCGACATAAAGCGGCACGTGGTAGTCGAACATGACCGGTCCGCTGATATCTGCCGCGGGCTGGCTGTATATTGGCGTTCTGGTGGCGCGGGCATGTTCATCCGCACGTTTCGACGGCGCGGATAATTCATTTTTTGTAATCAGTGTTTCATCGGTAGACGTGAGTAACTTGCCGTCTGCATCGAGCTCGATGATGCGATGAATCTCATGGTTGTTGCGGATCAGGTTAGCCATGCGCTCTTGCAAGCGGGGGCCGGTCAGATAGCCGGAAATGATTTCCGATGCCATCAGGTTCAGGCTCTCTTCGTTGCGCTGAAGTTGAAAGCGTATGGTTTGCTCGACCCACAATGAATCTGCAATCAGCTGTTCCTGCCGTTCGCTGGCTTCCTGTTGTTTTTCATGCAGCGGAAGCCAGATCAGCGTAGTCAAAAAAAGCAAGGCCAGCAGCAGCGGAATAAGCCAGCGCCACGCTTGTTTTCGGCTGGGAAAGCCTAAGCTGGTCGAGCGGGATTGGTTTGATATCATAAGTGTTTATATAAAATCCGCGCTGCGATAAAACCGCTTGGCGAGATTTTTGTAGATCGTTCATGGTATTGCATGACTGCGAATGCTGCTGTATTTTGAGGCGGGCGCTTATGGTTCCTGTGCTGACAATGTGGTTATCCACACTTGTGATGACGTGGATGACTGCGCATAGTACCAACAAAATTAAATCTGGAACCTTCTGACCGCACGATGAGAATAGCAACAAAAATACATTTGATTTTGATCGGACTGACCTTATCGATGGCAGCCACAATTGTATCTGCGCAAACGACGACTGTAATCAAATTCAGCCATGTTGCTCCCAGCGATACCCCGAAAGGGCAGGCTGCATTGCGTTTCAAGAAATTGGTCGAGCAGGGCAGCCGGCGTCGTGTGCGCGTGGATGTTTATCCAAATAATCAACTATATAAAGAGTCGGATGAGCTTGAGGCATTGCAATTGGGTGCCGTGCAAATTGTCGCGCCGTCGCTGGCCAAGCTGGCGCAATTTGGGCTAAAAGATTTTGAAGTATTCGATTTGCCCTATCTGTTTGCCAATAAGGAAGCCGTGTCGCGCGTGACTGAAGGTGCGGTAGGAAAATCCATGCTGCGCAAGCTGGAATCCAAAGGCATGATCGGCCTGGCATATTGGGACAATGGTTTCAAAATCATGTCGTCGAACAAGCCATTGAAAATGCCGGCTGATTTTGTCGGACTAAGAATGCGCATTCATTCTTCGCCGGTGCTCGAGGATCAGATGGAGGTACTAGGGGCGATTCCGCAAATGCTCGACGGCAATGAAGTCTATTTTGCCTTGCATAGCCGCATAGTGGATGGAGTGGAAAGTTCGCCCGTCAATTTCTACACAAGAAAGCTATACGAAGTACAAAGCCATGTGACGGTGTCGAATCACGGTTATCTAGGCAATGCCGTCATCGTGAACAAGAAATTCTGGGATAGCTTGCCTTCCGATCTGCGCAAGGTGATTGACGATGCGATGCGCGAGGCAACCGTGTATGGCAATAATCTCGCCGCGCAGGAGAACGATGCCGCTCTGGAAGCAATCAAGAAAAACAAGAAGGTAACGGTACTCATTTTGAACGACGAGGAAAGTGCCGCATGGCGTTATGCCTTGCAACCGGTGCGCAAGCAACTGGAAGGCAGAATCGGCAAAGCTATTGTGACTGCCGCAGCCAAAGAAGCGGAAGCACGGCGTTTGAGCGACCGCTGATTCCCTCTTAAAAGCCGGCCATGGTTACCCGGCTTCCTCGCTTTTGGCGAGCATTCCCTTTTTCGGTGCGCGACATTTTACGTGTTGTGCTTTTGAAAATTCTGGTGGCGTCGTTCTGCCATATCAACTCAATCGTGCCCTGCACTCATATGAGTAGCCTGCAGACAAAGTAAACTTTGTTGCGGCTATCAGATAAAATCGTTTAGTCTTATTTGCGCAAGGCTGGTGAAAGGTTCAGTGAGTACAATTGAAGCCTTGAATTGAATTCAGTATCAGCTGCCAGATGCTTTGCTCGCTGAATACAAGTTTCCTGTAATGTTCCTGGTATCTCTTTTTTTGCGGTTTTGATAGGATGCACAGGCAATAGGTTGAAAGGGCTTATGTCCCAGCCCTCGTTTTTCCAATAATGATTAAATCTGGAGACAAATCAAATGAAGAATAAATTCTTGAAGTCGGTTGCCGGACTCGCATTGATCGCAAGTGCTTTTGCTCAGGCAGCAGATCCTTATCCAGCAAAGACCATTACGATGATCGTGCCGTTTGCTGCAGGTGGCCCGACCGATACGGTTGCACGTCTGGTTGCACAATCGATGACCACATCGTTGAAACAAACCGTGATCGTTGAAAACGTAGGCGGTGCGGGTGGCACGATCGGTGCAGCACGCGTTGCCAAAGCCGCTCCGGATGGCTACACATTGTTCTTGCATCACATCGGTCAATCGACTGCGCCTTCGCTTTATCGCAAGCTGAGCTATAACGCGATCGACGATTTTGAACCTATCGGTTTGATTACCGACGTGCCGATGACATTCATCGCACGTGGCGATTTTCCTGCCAAGGATTTCAAGGAGCTGGTTGCTTACGTTAAAGCGAATAAAAGCAAAGTGACTTATGCGAATGCCGGTGTCGGTTCGGCTTCCCATCTGTGCGGCATGTTATTCATGTCTGCAATCGAGACTGAGTTGACTACTGTGCCTTACAAAGGTACGGGCCCGGCAATGAATGATTTGCTCGGCGGTCAGGTTGACTTCATGTGCGATCAAACGACTAATACAACCAGCCAGATCAAAGGCGGCAAAGTAAAAGCGTACGCCGTCACGACTAAAACACGTGTGCCTTCCTTGCCAAATATTCCAACCGCAAGTGAAGCAGGTTTGCCAGGCTTTGAAGTGGCAGTCTGGCACGGTCTGTATGCACCAAAAGGCACACCAAAACCAGTGGTTGACAAAGTGCAAGCCGCTTTGCAGGTTGCGTTGAAAGATCCAGTCGTCAAACAGCGTTTTGCCGATCTGGGTACCGAGCCAGTTTCTGCAGAGCGTGCCACGCCAGAAGCATTACGCACTTTCCTGAAGTCGGAAATTGCAAAATGGAGCCCTATCATCAAGAAGGCTGGCGTGTACGCTGACTAATCGGCCGATTAATCACCAGTTGAGATGTTGAAGTGATGGATGTAATAAATGACGAGATGCGCAGGCATCTCGTCATTTTGAATATGGGCCGGCCAATTTTATTGGCGGACAACGTTTGAAGTAACCGTAGGTATGTGTCCGGCACCTGAATTTCAGTGCGCTGAGTCATAAAGTTTCAAGAGAAGGGGAGCACTTTGCCATCATTTATTCGACATCCTAAAGATTTCTGGACCGGGATTATTTTTCTAGTTGTCGGACTGGCCGCGATTATCATCGGCCGCGACTACTCTATGGGTACTGCAGGCAAAATGGGTCCCGCTTACTTTCCAACGATTCTGGGCGGTTTGCTGGCACTGATAGGATTGATTGCATCGGTGCGATCTTTTTTCCGTGAAGGCGAAGCGCTCGAAAGATTTGCCATCAAGGAAACAATCCTTATTCTGGCTGGGGTACTGCTGTTTGGTTTCCTGATTCGCGGTGCTGGTTTGGTCGCTGCAATTTTTGCGGTCGTGTTGTTCAGCGCGTTTGCCAGCTCTAAATTCAAAGTGCTGCACGGTGTTGCGCTGGCCACAGGAATGACAATTTTTGCTGTCGTCGTTTTCGTCAAGTTGCTCGGTTTGCCGATTGCAATTTTTGGCCCATGGTTTGGCGGTTGAGAAGGTACTGACAATGGAATTATTTACCAATCTGGGACTTGGCTTCGATACCGCCTTGACTCTGCAAAATTTGATGTACTGCCTGATCGGCGTGTTTCTTGGTACTGCCGTCGGTGTATTGCCCGGCCTGGGCCCGGTTGCCACGATCGCAATGCTGCTGCCGGCGACGTTTGCGTTGCCACCAATCGCAGCATTAATCATGCTGGCCGGTATTTATTACGGTGCGCAGTACGGTGGATCGACTACTGCCATTCTGGTGAATCTACCAGGGGAGTCATCCTCGGTGGTCACTGCCATCGATGGCTATCAGATGGCCAGACAGGGGCATGCAGGTAAGGCGCTCGCGACTGCGGCGATCGGTTCGTTCTTTGCTGGTACCGTTGCAACTATTTTGCTTGCTCTGTTCGCGCCGCCGCTTGCGGAGCTGGCGTTAAAGTTTGGTCCTGCAGAATATTTTTCGTTGATGGTGCTGGGTTTGGTTGCCTCGGTAGTGTTGGCTAGTGGTTCCTTGCTCAATGCAATCGGCATGGTGATCCTTGGTTTGTTGCTGGGTTTGATCGGTTCGGACGTTAACTCCGGTGCTGCACGTTACACCTTCGATAGACCTGAATTGGCAGATGGCATCAACTTCGTGATCGTCGCAATGGGCATGTTCGGTATCGGCGAAATTATCCGCAATCTTGAGCATGAAGAAACCCGTTCGCTGGTGATGAAGAAAGTTTCGGGCTTGATGCTGACCAAGGACGACCTCAAGCGCATCATCGCACCAATTCTGCGCGGTACTGCATTGGGTTCTGCTCTCGGAATTTTGCCGGGTGGTGGTGCCATGCTGGCTTCGTTTGCTTCATACTCGATTGAAAAAAAGATTTCGAAGAACTCGGCGCAGTTCGGCAAGGGTGCGATCGAGGGTGTGGCTGCTCCGGAGGCGGCTAATAATGCTGGCGCGCAAACATCATTCATTCCAATGCTGACTTTGGGTATTCCATCCAATCCGGTGATGGCGCTGATGATCGGGGCAATGATAATTCAGGGTATTCAACCAGGTCCCGCTGTGATGACGGAACAGCCAACCCTGTTCTGGGGTTTGATTGCCTCGATGTGGATTGGTAACTTCTTTCTGATCGTGTTGAACCTGCCCATGATCGGTTTGTGGGTGCGCATGATTACTGTTCCTTATCATCATCTGTATCCGGCCATCCTGATGTTTTGTTCGATCGGCGTATTCAGTTTAAATAATAGTGATTTTGATATTTATCTGATGGCATTATTTGGACTGTTCGGTTATATTTGCGCAAAGCTCGATGCTGAGCCGGCGCCGATGTTGCTCGGTTTTATTATTGGCCCGATGATGGAAGAATATTTGCGTCGCGCATTGTTGTTGTCGCGCAGTGATCCGATGGTGTTTTTGACACGTCCGATCAGTGCCACGATGTTGGCGATGGCAGTGTTGGCGTTGGTAGTTGTATTGTTGCCAGCGCTACGTAAAAAACGCGAGGAAGCATTTAAAGAAGAATAAAGGCTTGGTACGTCGCTTTTCAGTCAGGGTTGGCGATAGTTCCAGTGGGCCGAGGAGACCTGTGTTTCACAGAAGCTATTGAGAGGTAAGTTATCAAATGGCCGGAAACACAAAAGAAAAATTCCAGGCGTGTCGAAAGACACGCCTTTTTTATTTTCTGTAACGCACAGCTAAATGCTCGCCGCCGCATGCCGGTACCGCAAATTCGGGGCGCCGACAATGCTTCTTTTGCCATTTGTTGCGTGAATGCTTGCACAAAGATAATTGCTTGATTTTCGACGGATTGATTTTTATAATCAGTCCGGCTTAGCTACCTTGATCCGTATTAGTGCGTATTTACACGTGCGACAGAATGGTTTAGGGGGAGCATACATATACACGGCATCGATGTCGGACTAGTAGTGGAGACCTGTATCAATAAGAGCGGCGATAGCGTAGCTATACGCGGCTTGGGGTGCAGAGATGTATTTGAAGGCGCATCGCGAGATGCGCCTTTTTTGTTTTATGCTCTGTGTTATGCACATGTTTTTGGGCTGTATGCAATGAAACAGACTTCTACGTCCTCCCTGTTTTCGGCGATTGTCGAAACATCATTTGGTGCGGTTGGCATACGCACAGAAGATCGCTTTGTGCGTGAATTGGTTTATCTGCCAGCCAGCTTTCACCAGAAAAATGCGGCCAACGCCATCGCCGATGATGCGGCGAGGCAGGTAGAGCAATATTTAAGCGACTCCGATTTTCAATTCAACCTGCCATTGATGCCCTTGGGTACACCATTTCAGCAAAAAGTCTGGGCTGCCATTTCCGAAATCCCACGCGGCAAGGTACTCACTTATGGCGATATTGCCAGGCGCGTACAATCTGCGCCGCGTGCAGTCGGGCAGGCCTGTGGCGCTAACTGGTTTCCATTGGTGATTCCCTGTCATCGTGTAACCGCAGCAAGCGGGCTGGGCGGATTCTCCCATCATGATGACGAAACAGGGTTTCATGTTGGCGTAAAACGCTGGTTACTCGCGCATGAAAAGGTTGTGGGCTACTGATGAGTGTCGTCACGGACAGGGCGATGAAAAAGCCAAGGAAGAGGCAGGCAAATGCGGCGAGTCGCGCGCAGCCCACGGGCCCTACTTCAGAGTCCTTGCCAAGCCAGGCCCAGATTGATGAGTTCTGCGACACCCTGTGGCTGGAAGATGGTCTAGCAAAAAATTCCCTGGAGGCGTATCGACGTGATTTGCGCTTGTTTGCCGTCTGGCTGCAAGCCGAGCGCAGCAAGACTTTGCTGGCGGCACATGCCGACGATCTGAATGCCTATTTCTTTGCCAAACATGAAACGACCAAGGCAACATCGTCGAATCGACGATTGGCCGTATTCAAACGGTTTTATCAATTAGCGCTAAGACAAAACCTCATCAGTGACGATCCCTGCCTCAAATTGCGCTCTGCCAAGCAGCCGCCACGCATGCCCAAGACTTTGTCGGAGGCGCAGGTAGAGGCTTTACTGGCGGCGCCTGATGTGACAACGTCGCTGGGTTTGCGTGACAGAACGATGCTGGAGCTGATGTATGCCAGTGGCTTGCGCGTGACTGAGCTGGTGTTGCTGAAATCGCTGGAAGTCGGCATGAATGAGGGGGTATTACGAGTTACAGGCAAAGGTGGAAAGACACGCCTGATACCATTTGGTGAAGAGGCGCGTGCCTGGATAGAGCGGTATCTGAAAGAAGCCCGTCCTGCCATATTGGATGGGCAAATTGACGACGCCTTGTTTGTGACGGCGAGAGGCGGGCCGATGACGCGACAGATGTTCTGGACGCTTATCAAGAAGCATGCATCGACTGCCGAAATCAATGCGCCATTGTCACCGCATACCTTGCGTCACGCCTTTGCGACGCATTTGCTCAATCACGGCGCTGATTTGCGCGTTGTGCAACTGCTGCTGGGGCACTCCGATATTTCGACGACACAAATATATACTCATGTGGCGCGAGAGCGTTTGAAGCGCTTGCATCAAATGCATCATCCGCGCGGCTAAATGCGGCGGGTGCTTGTTTTTCAATAAAGATTTTTTAGGTGAAGAAATAAAATTGCGCGAAGTTATTGCATTTTGGCGTATATTTTTCAATTTTGCTGGGCGTGAGGGTAACCCTTATGTTGTCAGTTTTCAGCCGCGAAGGATGGCGGCATGCTAGCATTCGTCCCATTGATGCCGCCTTGTCGAAGCCTGAACTTGGCCATCTGCCCCTTCAACAGAACACCTACTTAAAGAGCACTCACTTGGCCAAACCTAATTTTCAGTACGAGAAGCGTCAAAAAGAGCTGGAAAAGAAAAGAAAAAAGGAAGAGAAGCTGAAGCGCAAGGCTGAAAAAGGCAATGCGGCTGACGATGGTACAGAAGCTTCCGATGCAGATACGGATGAATCTGACACCGATACGGATGCTACGGGTCCTGCCAGCAACTAGTTTCTATTTCGAGTTATTGCATGAGTGGCCTGATGGATCAGATCAAGGTGCCATTGATGTCTGATGGCGTAGCGGCAGCTAGCGATTTCCCATGCAGCAGGATGCGCACCAATACCAGACCATGATCTGAAGTGTGTGTTTGTTTGAATGTCATATGATCATTCAAATACATCACTTCCACGACTTCACCTATCGCTGCGCGCGATGCAGGATTGAATTCTTCCGATACCAGAATGTGATCGATGGTTTCATAACTGCCATCGTGTATATGCGTATAACCGACATCACGCAAGGCATCGCGGCGCGACTGTATGCGATAGCTTTCAAACAAGCGATCATCGACACCATTGATAGGATATTTTCCCAGGCCCATTACCATCTGCGTTGGAATCGCAGCTGCAGTGTCGTTGAAATCACCCATGACAATAATCGGCGCGCGCTTTTCCTTGTTCAAGTTGGACAGTAAAGTGCGCAAGCCCAGTGCATCGGTGCCGCGCCGTATCAGCGAACGCAACATTGCAATCCCCGCTTGATCGGGCTGGTCATCATGGTTGTCGTTGCGGTAATCCGGTAGTTTGGATTTCAGATGACATACAAAAACATGGATGAATAATTCTGACGACACTTCGATTTTTGCGTGAAGTATCGGTCGCGTGAAATGGCTGACGGGATGCGTGACGCCAGGCAAGGTGACTGCAAGATTGTTGGGTAAGTGCTTGAACGTTGCGGCACCATCCGCGACGGGCAGGCGAGAGATCAAAGCAACGCTGGGTGTTAAATGATCGGCTTGCGGATCGGGATCGAAGCCGATATGGTGTGCATCGCGATATCTCTGCGTTTTTGCCAGCACATCCTTTAAGGCCGCTTGTGAGAAAATTTCCTGCAGACCGATGACGTCGGCATCGAGCTTGTCCAGTTGTTGTGCGATCCAGCTGATTTTTGCTTGATATTCTTCTGCAGAATACGGAATCTGGTCTTCATAATATTTTACGCCCGGCAATGCCAGATTGCAGACATTGAAGGTCGCAAAGCGGAGTTCCTGTTGCATAATGTGCTCCAAATTTTAAGATGAGCGTAACACGCATGGCAAAAAAAGAGCATATTTCCGAAACGCCCGCGACCCAGTTTTTGCGCCGTAAGGACATTGCTTTTTCCGAGCACCCCTACGATTACGAAGAGCATGGCGGCACCACGGTTTCGGCGCGCAAGTTGGGGGTTGATGAACACGCAGTCGTCAAGACGCTGGTAATGCAGGACGAAGCTGCCAAGCCACTACTGGTATTGATGCACGGCGACTGCAAGGTCTCGACCAAGAATCTGGCACGTCAGATAGGCTGCAAGTCGGTGGAGCCGTGCAAGCCGGAAGTGGCGAATCGGCATTCCGGATTTTTGATAGGTGGTACGTCACCTTTCGGTACACGCAAGACTATGCCAGTGTATGTAGAGCAGAGTATTCTTGATCTGGCAAAAATATATATTAACGGCGGCCGGCGCGGCTACCTGATCGGCATAGCGCCGCAAGTGTTGACGCAAGTGTTGTCGGCAACGGCAGTGCAATGTGCGCTGGAAGAATAAATAGCAAGTTGAGAGCGACGTTTTGCAAGTAAGGATAAAACTGCAAAGTGCGCGGCTAAAACAGAATAAAAATTCTGATAAAAAAGTAACTAAGGGTTGATATGAATACAGTTCTTTTCGCAATCGGTGCGTATCTGATCGGTTCGATCTCATTTGCGGTAGTCGTCAGCAAATGCTTTCGTCTGGCCGATCCGCGCAGCTACGGCTCCAAGAATCCGGGCGCGACCAACGTGCTGCGCAGCGGCAACAAAAAAGCAGCGATATTGACCTTGCTAGGCGACTGCGCCAAAGGTTTTGTCGCGGTGTGGCTGGCCAAGCATTTCGGCCCTGAATATGGCGTGCAGGAAAGTGGTGTTGCGCTGGTCGCGATCGCCGTATTCCTCGGCCACTTGTGGCCTATATTTTTTCGTTTCGTTGGGGGCAAGGGCGTGGCGACGGCATTGGGCGTATTGTTCGCCTTGAACGGCTGGCTAGGGTTGGCAACTCTGGTTACGTGGCTGGTGATTGCCTACGCCTTCCGTTATTCTTCGCTGGCTGCATTGATCGCCAGTATTTTTGCGCCCTTCTATTACGCCTTGCTGTTTGGGACCGACGTGATTTTGCTGGCGGTATTGGCGATGAGTGTGTTGCTGGTGTACAGACATGCGAAGAACATCGGCAATTTGCTGGCGGGGAAAGAAGGCCGACTCGGCAGTAAAAAAAAATAGGGGAGTATTTCCTTGTTCTTGCCACCTATGTATCGTTATAACGAAGTTACAGATAAGGTGGTTAACTTCCCTAAATAAACTCAAGGCGCTTCAAACTCCAAAAGTGTGATGATGGCCTCGAAATCCGCTTTCGATCCGGTTTGGCGATTTTCCTGAAGAATGAATTCCTTCCAGCTTTCCAAATGCATACTCAGGTCTTGTGCCATGTGCAAGGGTGTTTGTCCATAGGTATTGGGTTGTAGGCTAAGACCGGGGAACTCTTCAAGGATCAGACGAACACAATCCGGTTGTCCGAAACGGACTGCTGTATGCAACGCAGTATTTTTTTCATCTTTTGTTGCCAGGCATACATCTGGATTGAGTGCCAATATGATGGCAACACAATGTGGTGAGCGTCCGGACACGGCGGAGTGAAGGACTGTTCGTCCAATATGGTCCTGAACATCCACGTCCGAGATTGGTGCCAGCAGACGGGTGAGTTTTTCATCACCCTTGTCGGCTACCAGCATTAAGGGTGTTTGTCCTTTGAAATCAGAAATTTTGCCTTGCTCAGGCCAGGCGGCGATCAGCAGTTCAATAGCGTGCTGCTGGTTAGCAATATGCTTTTCAAACTTGTGAAACCCGACAAGCATTTCCAGTGGCATCGCTGGGTTGAGCGTAGGCAGCATGTTTTTTTGGTGATGATTCATCTTAAGCCAGCGCAGCAAAATACTGTCGCCTCTGACATCTTTGAATTGCATATTCCTGAATGCCTTGGCATGACTTTCCAGCCAATGCTGCAAGCCTTCCCAATTCTCGTTGCGAATCAGACTGAACGTTTCTTTAATTCCCACCTCAAAATCCTGTGCCGCCCGTGCCTGTTTTTTCTCAAAATCGCGATAGGGATGATAAAGCTCGCTCCAGAAAAAATCCTCGCACCATACAGCTGCATCCTCGAATGAGGGCACGCTTTCGCTAAACATGCCGTAGCGAAGCATGTTGCGGTAATAGTGTTCTTGATTATTCGGATTACTTCCGCTGAAGGCGATTTCTGTGGCAAACCCATCCCTTGCAATTCTACCTTGCAGTCCACCGAAGTTTCGTTCTGAGCAGGCATTCAACGCGGACTTATAATCCCTATTAGCTTGCTCGAAATTGTTTTGCATTAAATTATGCTTGGCCCGAAAACTTAGTAATGGTGCTTTCCATTGTTCGTAACCCACGTTGCTTTCTGCCTCTGCCATCAATGAATCGACACGCAGTTTTATGTCTTGCGGACGTTGCTTGGGTTCACCATTTAAAAGAAACTCGATATCCGCCATGATGGCCTGCACAGTTTGCCCCGGCGTAATCGCCAGTTCACGCATGCGCTGACGTGCGATGTCTAGGATCTTTGCTGGCAAGTCCTTGCGTGGCACAAATTGAGTGATTACCCAATAACTTGTCTCTGACCTCAGTGCTCGGCCAGGTGCAGCACCTCTTCTAGCCCGCTCAATCAGATCTTGAAGGTGCAAGTCTTCCTCGTTTGCTTTTTGAAGAAAAAGAAGCCGATGTTTGATGATCGATTCAGCCGTTTCCATATCAAATGAAACCAGATTTTCTAAAGGGCTGTTGTGTTCCAGGGGCATGAATTTCCGGGTTAGCTGTTTAGCCAATTCCAAACAGGCTGTTTCTTTTTGCGACGGCATGATGGAAAGCAGTAAATCCATCTGATCCCAAGGTGGAAACCGAGCCTCGAACCAGGCATCTTGCTCTTCGAAGCTGTCGGCGTTTTGAGAAGCCTGAATCGTAGTGTTGTAGATGGTTTGAAACAGAGCCAGAAGTTGCAATAGCTTGTTCTGGGCGGGATCGGCGCAGGTGGTCTCAACATCATCCCCGCACAGGTTTTTCAGCAGGCGCTGGTATCCATCCTGCGTCATGCGTGCTATCCGCAAACGTTGGCGGATGGTGCGCATGGAAGGTTGGGCGTAACGCAATGCAATTAAGCGAATGAACTCTTGTTCTTCCTCATGCTCACCTTGCTGATTGAAAATACGGTCCAGACGTTCCACCGTCATCGGAATTTGATCGGCTAGTGCCGTGGCATCCAGTCCTTTTCGCCTGACAAAATCCAGGGCGGATTGAAGCTGCTCTTCAATGGAGGAATTTTCATTCAACTGGAAGGCTCCAGAAAAATTCAAAGCTGCATCATCAGGAAAATGCTGTTCGAATTTCTCGGCGCTTTGAGGTGTGCCGCCCTTGCGCCAGTTATACAAGGTGCGCACAACTGTGTCATGGTCCTCTGCACCTAAATTTTTTGGCACGAGTCCGATATTGAAAGAATCCGTGTTCAATAAATCAAGCAGCCAGTTCATGACCTGAGCCATTGGTAATGTGAGCTTCCCATTCTTCTCGTCCCAAGCAGGCAAAAACCAGAACTCGCCGCCGGGCATGCCGGCATCAAAAGGCTGGCCGTGCTGGGTACCCGCCAGACTCCAGAACGCCAGGCGACGAGCCAGTCCCGGAACGTAGGAATAGGCCAGTAAGTGCCATAACACTTGCTGCTTGCTGGCATTGCCGGTCCATATATTTAATTCCAGTGCTTTGTGAAAGCTCAGCCATTCGATAATTCCTGCCCAGGCATCTTTACGAGCGTGTGCATCCATTTCCAGCGCATTAAAAATTGCTTCTAATGCTTCTTCCACCATTTCTTGATGGTTGGTGAGTTGCATTTTTTCCTCAAGGAATTTCTTCTTGCGGGCATCGCGTTTAAGGCCAAGACCTTGGTGTACTTCAAGAAGTACTGATTCAAAAGAGGGTACGAGAGCCATGGGGGAGATGCGTTGTGATTGAAAACATGAATAATGCACGACCTTAAAATCCCGTGCGATGAAAAATCCCGTACACCCCTTTTGACCTGCAGTTGATTTTCGACTTCTGGCTACAACAAGGAGGGGTGTATGGGATTTTTCGTTGTGGGATGTTCGTTGCAACATCACACTCGCTCTCATCGGATGGAAAATCCAACCGGTCTTGTCCGGCGTCACCTCAACACCAGGCAAGATACCTTTGAGGAATTATGGAGAAGCAAAATGAATAATCAACCAAATTGGCCAAGCAAGCAGGAAGATCAAAAATCTGGTGGCGGACGCGATAACAATCCACCCCGGAAGTAATTACCTAACCGGCGGAGATCCATTCATGCATGTTCGCCGGTTTTAAACCATCAATAAAATTACTACGATTACACCATGCTCAAAAAAACCTACATCTTCTTGTTTTCCTTATTGCTGTTATTACTCAGTGCTTGTGAATCGACAGGCCCGAGATACCGTAATGTCGGCTCGTTCAGCGAGGGTTTGGCCGCCGTTCAAGTGCAAACTGGCCGTTGGGGATTTATAAATGAACGGCAACAATGGGTGATCCAGCCTCAATTTGAAGATGCTCGTGAATTTAAAGATAGCAAAGCAGCTGTTAGGAAAAATGGAAAATGGGGATTTATCAACAAGCGTGGCGAATGGCTTTGAAGGTTGGTAACGATATGAAATATTGTGCATGCAGAGAAATCGATACATTGGTCAAAACGCTCGTTCGCAAGGGATGGACATTCCAGCGGGGCGGTAAGCACGGCAAATTACGAGGACCATCCGGGAGGCTTACTTTAACTGTACCCAGATCACCTAGTGATCATCGTGCCTTTTTGAATTTCAATCGCGACGTACGCCATGCGCTTTCTTCTAATTAGCAAGTGCATCATTAATGCAACCTTCGGCCACATAGTTCATTAAAACGTCGCTTACTACGTGAGCCACGAGCCACACCAGCCTTGGATTTTTGGTTCAACGAATCGATAGCGAACACTCGTCAAAGTGGCGACAGTTTTGCGCTGCGTGATTTCTAAATTTCGCTAATGCTATCCAGCGGCCAGCGCGGCTTGACGTTGAAGGCGTAGTCTTTTTTTGCAGCGTCGGGATTGATCTGCAAGCGCATCGCGCCAGCGAATGCAATCATCGCGCCGTTGTCAGTGCAAAATTCCAATTCCGGATAAAACACCTTGAAATGTTTTTTCGCCGCAGCAGCATTCAGCGATTCACGCAGTTGTCGATTCGCACCAACACCGCCGGCAATCACCAAACGTTTCAAGCCTGTGTGCTTGAGTGCGGTCACGCACTTGGCCGTTAATACTTCGACGATTGCATCGACGAAGGCGCGCGCGATGTTGGCCTTGTCTTGCTCACATATATTTGTAGTTTGATTTTTGACGACCGTCAGCACTGCCGTTTTCAATCCGGAAAAACTGAAATCCAGATTTTTCGAATGCAGCATAGGGCGTGGTAATTTATATACGGTCGGGTCGCCAAACTCGGCCATGCGCGAAATTGCCGGCCCGCCCGGATAACCTAGGCCCAGTAATTTTGCCGATTTGTCGAATGCCTCGCCGGCTGCATCGTCCAGCGTTTCGCCCAGCATCGTGTATTGTCCGACGCCGTCTACGCGCATCAATTGCGTGTGACCGCCGGAAACCAGCAGAGCGATAAATGGAAATTCCGGTGGTTCGCTAGCCAGCAAGGGCGACAGTAAATGACCTTCGAGGTGATGCACGCCTAATACAGGTTTATCCAGCGCCAGGCCGAGGCCGCAAGCAACCGAAGCGCCTACCAATAATGCACCGGCCAGACCCGGACCTTGTGTATACGCGATTGCATCGATTGCGTCGTGCGCCACACCGCTTTCGGCGAAGACCTGTTCCAGCAAGGGAATCGCGCGGCGTATATGGTCGCGTGAGGCCAGCTCCGGCACGACGCCGCCGTATTCTTCATGCATTTTTACCTGAGAATAAAGCGCGTGCGCGATCAAACCTTGCTGCGTGTCATACAGCGCAAGACCAGTTTCATCGCAGGAAGATTCGATACCGAGAACGAGCATGGGGTAAAGATGCGGGAAAAATGCATCATGTTGGTGTGATTCTTGCGTGGATTGTAGCTTATTCTGGTACCACACCGTATCACTTGCTTTTAGAATGTTGCAATGATTGAAACTCCAAAACCCGATTCTGCTTCTAGTGCGCGCGCTGATATGCGTGCCGACGTTCGTTCCGATGTTCGCTCACTACGGATAGTCGTCGTCAATACCGTCGTCCCACCCGAAGGAGAGCAGGATGACAGCGCCTGGATGCAGGCAGAACGCTCACGCGCATTGCGCATAGGCTTGCTGGAAGCCGGCTACAACATCATCGCGGTTTTCCCTGCGGATATGCATTTGCCGGATCGCGTCGCGCAACTGCAGCCCGACATGATCATCATCGATGCCGAATCCGATTCGCGCGATGTGCTGGAGCACGTCGTGATGGCGACGCGTGAGGCGCGGCGGCCTATCGTATTGTTTACTGAGGATCACGCGACTTCCAGCATGGAAGCAGCAATGGCAGCTGGCGTCTCTGCTTATGTCGTGGCAGGTTTGCAGTCCGAACGTATCAAACCGGTGCTGGATGTGGCGCTGGCCCGTTTCAACGCGGAGCAAAAGTTGCGCACCGAGTTATCTGATACCAAGCTCAAACTGGCAGAACGCAAAACGATAGAGCGCGCCAAGGGCTTGTTAATGGAGCGTCATAAAATTTCCGAGGACGAGGCTTACTCAAAACTGCGTCGCATGGCGATGGACAAGAATTTGAAGTTATCCGAGCTGGCGCAACGCATATTAGATGTGGCTGACTTGTTGGGCTGATGCGGGGCTTGAAGATTGCAGTTCAAGTTCCCGATTTCTCGCACTAAATAAATGCGTCGCACAAAAAAAGAGCGATAGTTGCTTATCAAGTGCACATTATCTTCGCCAAAATAGCTAATAAACGCTGGCACACCAATTGCTAAAGTAGGGTTGTACCAACGAAGGTACAAAGAATTAAAAACTGTACTGGCCAACGATGGCCGGGATGGTTCAGGACAAGGACGTCCGTGTCGCAAGAGCGCTGCTCTTGCTGACCGGGCGTCCTTTTTTTATTGCGAAAACCCTTGAGGAAAACCATGACAACGAACGACAGGAAATTCAATATGACACGGCGCACAGTCTTGAAAGCAGGCACGGCCATTACGGCATCGGCCTTCGGTGGATTGGCAACTCAAGGTGTATGGGCTGCAGGTTCGGACAAGCCGGAAAAAGAAGAAGTCAAAGTCGGCTTTATTCCTTTGACGGATTGTGCATCGGTGGTCATGGCTTCCGTCATGGGCTTCGATAAAAAATATGGCATCAAGATTATTCCAACCAAGGAATCCTCATGGGCAGGCGTGCGCGACAAGCTGGTCAATGGCGAACTGGATGCCGCACACGTTTTGTATGGCCTGGTCTACGGCGTGCATGAAGGCATAGGCGGCGCGAAGAAAGACATGGCTGTCTTGATGAACCTGAACAACAACGGTCAAGCGATTACGCTCTCCAAAAAACTGGCTGACAAAGGTGCTGTCAATGGCACAGGTCTGGCCAAGCTGATGCAGTTGGAAAAACGCGAATACACATTCGCTCAAACCTTCCCGACGGGTACGCATGCGATGTGGTTGTATTACTGGCTCGCGACTTACGGCATCAATCCTATGAAAGACGCCAAAGTCATTACCGTACCGCCACCGCAAATGGTTGCGAATATGCGCGTTGGCAATATGGATGGCTTTTGCGTTGGTGAGCCTTGGAACCATCGCGCGATTGTGGATGGCATCGGTATCACCGCTGCGACCACGCAAGACATCTGGAAAGATCATCCGGAAAAAGTATTGGGCACCACATCCGACTGGGTTGCCAAGAATCCAAACACAGCTCGCGCTTTAACCGCAGCCGTGTTGGAAGCCGGCCGCTGGATCGATGCTTCGCTGTCGAACAAAAACAAGATGGCCGAAACGATTGCTGCCAAGTCTTACGTCAACACTTCGGTCGATGTCATCAACCAACGTATTCTCGGCCGCTACCAAGATGGCATGGGCAAAACATGGGATGACCCTAACTACATGAAGTTCTACAACGAAGGTTCGACCAACTTCCCTTATCTGTCGGATGGCATGTGGTTCATGACACAGCACAAACGCTGGGGCTTGGCCAAAGGCGAGCCGGATTACATGGGCACGGCAAAATCGATCAACCGCATCGATCTGTACAAGGAAGCCGCAACGATGGCGAATGTGCCTATCCCGAAAAATGTCATGCGCTCTTCGAAGTTGATAGACGGTGTGGTGTGGGATGGCAAGAATCCAAAAGCTTACGCGGAATCATTCAAGATCAAAGCATAAGGAATCATCATGAGCGCAATCATGCATACCGCAGAAAACGTGGCTATCGCGGCATCGGCCGAAACCAGAAAATCGGAGAGTGTCATGCAAAATGCGACAGCATCAGCAACCGTTGTTGAGAAGCCGAAAGCAAAAGGCCGCAAGTTCTCCTTGCGTCCTTTTTTCCTGACCGTATTGCCGCCGATTTTCGGTTTGGTTTTCCTGATTCTGATGTGGGAAATCATTTCCGTAAAAAACAGCGGCATTCCATCGCCCTTGGTAACTCTGAAAGCCGCAATGGAGTTGTTCGCCGATCCGTTCTACAGCAACGGACCGAACGATCAGGGCATAGGCTGGAACATCCTCGCATCGCTGCAGCGCGTTGGTATCGGCTTCGGTCTGGCTGCGCTGGTTGGCATTCCGTTGGGTTTCATGATCGGACGTTTCACATTCTTGTCTGGCATGTTTAATCCGATTATCAGTTTGCTGAAGCCGGTGTCGCCACTTGCATGGTTGCCGATTGGTTTGTTGGTATTCAAGGCTGCTGATCCGGCTGCGATCTGGTCAATTTTTATATGCTCTATCTGGCCAATGATCATCAATACCGCAGTTGGTGTGCAGCGTGTGCCGCAGGATTATATGAACGTTGCCAAGGTATTGAATCTGTCGGAATGGAAAATCGTTACCAAGATTTTGTTCCCATCAGTATTGCCCTACATGTTGACCGGCGTACGTCTTGCAATCGGTACAGCCTGGTTGGTGATCGTCGCTGCAGAAATGTTGACCGGCGGCGTTGGTATCGGCTTCTGGGTGTGGGATGAGTGGAACAATCTGAACGTGGCACACATCATCATCGCAATCGTGGTCATCGGTATTGTCGGCCTGGTGCTGGAACAGATACTGGTCGGTATCGCCAGAATCTTTACCTACGAAGATGTGAAAAGTTGATTGTAAAAAATTGATTGTGAAGCGCTGATTGTGAAGCGCTGATCTGAAAAGTTGGATCAACCCGGATTGCAACGAATAACGAAGCACAAGGAAAACATCATGGATAACAACAGCAAGTTCATCGATATTCAAAATGCAGCAATGTCCTTTCACACCAAGAAAGGCGTGTTCAATGCGCTGACCAATATCAACCTGACCGTGGCGAAAGGCGAGTTCATCACGCTGATCGGACATTCAGGTTGTGGTAAATCGACATTGCTTAATTTGATCGCTGGCTTGACGCAAGCTACTGACGGCATGTTGCTGTGCGCAAACCGCGAAATTGCAGGCCCGTCACCAGAACGCGCAGTCGTGTTTCAAAACCATTCTTTATTGCCATGGCTGACCTGCTTCGAGAATGTGTACCTTGCAGTGGAGCGCGTGTTTGGCAAGCAAGAAGGTAAAGCCAAATTGCGTGCCCGTACCAAGGCAGCATTGGCATTGGTGGGTTTGACACACGCTGAACAAAAACGTCCGAATGAAATTTCCGGCGGGATGAAACAACGCGTAGGTATTGCTCGCGCCTTGTCGATGGAACCGAAAGTGTTGTTGATGGATGAACCGTTTGGAGCTCTCGATGCATTAACCCGTGCGCACTTGCAGGATGAGTTGCTGAAGATCGTCGCAGCGACTGGTTCAACGGTGGTGATGGTGACGCATGATGTTGATGAGGCCGTGCTGTTGTCGGACAAGATCGTGATGCTGACGAATGGCCCATCAGCAACCATCGGCGAAGTACTCGAAGTGAAACTGGCGCGGCCACGTGAACGTGTTGCACTGGCCAAGGATGCGCAGTATTCGGCTTACCGTACTGCCGTGCTGGAATTTTTATACCATCGTCAGTCGCATCCCGCCAAGGAAGCGGCTTGATCCGATAGCGTTTGTATTCACCCAAGCTGAGTGAAAAGTTATGATGACCCAGGCTGCTTTACGCGAAACAAAAACTGCGGCACCGGCTCTGCCGGTTGCCGTCAATGATGCGCATGCCTGCAGGGCAGTGATCATTTCGCCTGAATCAGGACGCCAGATGGAAAGTGAGACAGTAGTTTCCCCGGAAGATGCATCCATGGTGCCGTTGTCGGGCGAAGTGTTCGGCATGCTGATTAATTTGTCAGGACGTCGTCGCTTCACTTCGCAGCGACTGGTGCTGTATGCGGTCTTGGCATCGCAAGGTGATGAAAATGCCGCGGCAATCGCGCGCGAAGCATTGGGTTTGTTCCGCGGTGCGCATACTTCGCTGCTCAAGCGCTCGGGTGATTTGCCTGGTGTGTTTTGCCCCGAGCTGGAGGATGCCTATTTCGGCAGAATGGAGGGCGACCGCCATATTCGTCATTTCATTGATATTGCCGAACGTACGCTGAATGCCATCGAAGACAAGCTCAGGGCCGCGCCTGAATTATTGGCCGAGCTGGTCAGAGGCACCACGACATTGCTGGCCATCCTGAACCAGATCACCTCGGTTTACGAAGAGCAATCGAAAAAGCATGCACGACTGATGCGCAATCAGTTGCGCGGCATCATGACCGAGATTGAAACGATTGCGCGCGAAGCGAATATGGTGGCGCTAAATGCACGCATCGTGGCCGCACGCTCGGGCCAGGCCGGCAAGGAGTTTTCGGTGGTGGCCGGTGTATTGTCGAATATCACGAACGAGATTGATAACCTCGTGAAAGCGGCCCTCAAAGGGGCTGCGGCCTGAAATTTGGCCTGGCTTTAGCGAACAACCAGCAGATACAGCATTAAAAGATTGATGACGATGGAGATGGCCGCGACTGCGCGCCATAAGGAAACCGGATCGCGTTCTGCCAACGGTTTGGCTGCGATCGCTGCGAGCGGCCGACTGGCACCGCGTTCCAGCGCAAGTAAAAATTCTTCTGCGGTTTCAAAGCGATCTGCCGGATCGCGTGCCACTGCCTTCAGCAAAACATTCTCCAGCCACAAGGGCAGATCGGGACGGTAACGACTCGGGACGACCGCTACACCAAAACGTGGCGTCTGGAACGGTTCGATTTCTCCGTAAGGAAAATGTCGCGTCAACAATAAATAAAGCGTGACTCCGGTGGAGTACAAATCGGTTTGGCGCGAGGCAGGTGCATTATTGAATTGCTCGGGAGCGAGAAAGGACGGCGTGCCGGCGCGTGGCGCACGCACTTCATCGGCCGCTTCCAGCCCTGATTGTGCGACGCCCAGATCCAGAATGCGCAATTCACCATCGTCACCTAAATGAATGTTGCCGGGCTTGATGTCTCTATGGATGATGCTGCGCCTGTGCAGCGCACCGATCGCGCGTACCAGTTTGGTACCGTGCGCAATCACATCTGGAATCGTGAAGTGTTCACCGGCATCCAGATGTTGTTGCAGCGTATTACCTGCGTGCCAGGTGGTCAGATAGTAGAGATAGGTTTTTTGTTCAGGCGTAATAATTTGCGGGAAGAAACGCGCGACCACGCGTTTGGCTAGCCACTCTTCATGCGCAAAGGCAGAACGCTCATGCATGTCCTGTGCGCGATCCGGATGCAGCGTTTTCAGGACAAGCTTGCGCGGTGTGTGATTGCCGGTGCGTGGTTCGGATACGCGATAGAGCAAGGTCGTCGTCGATGCGTGTATCTGCTCTTCGACGGTATAGCCATCTATCACTTGTCCGACTTTCAGTTTGGGTGGCACCGGAAGTTGCTGCGAGCCTGACAAGGCATCGCGCAAATTCGTTTCCGGCAAGGCATCGACACGTACCACCAATGCGCTGACATTGTCTTGCGCGCCGGCAGCGAGTGCGCGGTCGATCAAGGTATTGGCGATGGCTTCTGCTTCATGCTGCTTGCTGACAAATTGCGCCAGATAATCGGTCAGATCGTATTCTGAGATCGACGCCCACACGCCATCGGTCGCGAGCAGGAAGGCATCGCCTTCATGCAATTCACCCATGCCATGATCGATCGCCAGTTGTGAGTCGAGGCCTATGGCACGTGTTAATACATGCTGCATTTCCGGCCTATCCCACACATGATCTGCTGTAAGGCGCGTCAGCACACCTTTCCTCAGCAGATAAAGACGGGTGTCGCCTACATGCGCAAAATAATAAAAATTGCCGCGCAATACCAGCGAAGTCAGGGTCGTCGCCATGCCAGCTAGTTCGGCACGTATCGAACCCTGATGCTGGACCCAGCTATTGATCGCCTTGAGTACGCGATCCAGCGATTGCGTGACCGGCCATGTATCGGAAGTCGCGTAGTAATCGCTGAGCAGGCCGCGTATCGTGTACTCGGATGCTTCACGTCCGCCCTCATTGCCGGACACACCGTCGGCGATGGCCGCAAGCATGCCCTTGCTCGACAACTCAGGCTCGTCGGGTATCACCATCCCGACAAAATCTTCATTGCGCGCGCGTTGACCTGCACGCGTGGCATAACCCGCCGCCATTTTCAATGGCATGGTGTAGCTGACAAAGATTCAGTCATGACGATGGTCGACTTTGATGAATGCATTTTTAAAACCATCTACAAATATGTGATTTAGATTTTTGCATTGGTCATGGCCGCGCTGCCCCAGGTTGTGCGCCAGCGTTTTTTCACTGCGGACAAACCGAGCAAGGCAACGATGGCCAATGCGGCGAAAACAATCAAGCCACCTTGATAGCTGCCGGTCAATTGCTTCGAGTAACCAAGGCTGGACGCCAGATAGAAGCCGCCTATGCCACCAGCCATGCCGACTAAACCAGTCATCACGCCGATTTCCTTGCGGAAGCGCTGCGGTACCAATTGGAATACTGCGCCGTTGCCTACGCCGAGTGCAAGCATCGCGAGCACAAAGATCGCAACGGCAGCTGCAGCCGATGACAAACCGAAGCTGGCAATCAGCATGAAGGTTGCGGCCAGCATATACATCATCGACAAAGTCTTGATGCCGCCTATGCGGTCGGCCAAACGGCCGCCCAATGGACGAACGGCCGAGCCGGCGAATACGCAGGCCGCAGTGAAATAGCCAGCAGTCACTGGCGACAAGCCATATTGACCATTGAAGTAAATCGTCAGCGACGAAGCCAGACCGGCGAAGCCGCCAAAGGTCACGCTGTAGAAGAACATGAACCACCACGCATCCTTGTCTTTCAATACATGCAGATATTCAACCATGGATTTTGCTGGCGGGGCATTCGGTGCGTCTTTGGTAAATACCAGATAGACGATAAAAGCCACGCCCAGTGGAATGAGGCAAAGGCCAAACACGTTTTGCCAACCGAAGATAATCGCCAAGCCTGGGGCAAACAGTGCAGCAAACGCGGTGCCTGAGTTACCTGCACCGGCAATGCCGAGCGCAGTACCTTGATGCTCAGGCGGATACCAGCGCGAAGCCAAAGGCAGGGCCACGGCAAATGCAGCGCCAGCGAAACCGAGGATGACGCCAAACGCCAGCATCGTGTGATAACTGTTCAGGTCGCCCAGCCATGCCCACAACATACCGGCCATGACAATGACCTGACCGATGATGCCGGCTTTCTTTGGTTTCAGATGATCGACCAGTACGCCCATGACAATGCGCAATAACGCGCCAGATAGTAAAGGCGTGGCGACCATCAAGCCTTTTTGTGCAGGAGTCAGAGCGAGATCGCCGGCGATCTGCACGGCCAGCGGTCCGAGAATGACCCAGACCATGAAGCTGAGGTCGAAGTAAAAGAATGAGGCAAGCAAGGTCGGCGTGTGACCGGCTTTCCAGAATGACGTTTTTTCCATGGGATCTCGCTAGTTAGACAATATTGCATCTAAATATGCAAGGGCCATGCCACTTTAGTGCAAGTCATGCCCACGAATGGGCGCGGTTAATGCTCGCTAAATTAGCTCGCTAGGGTTGCACCAAATAAACAGCGTTCTGCACTTGTTAAGTGCAGAAATGACTTTCTATTGGTGCAGAAACGGCTTTTTTCATGAAAAGTGCACAATAAGTAAAACTGGCATCTGTTTTGCTTATTTGAATTCGCGAATAACAAATCTGTGGGATGCAGCGATGAAAAAAATGAAACTGGTCATGGTTGGTAACGGTATGGCAGGCGTGCGTACTTTGGAAGAACTACGCAAGATTGCACCTGACTTATATGACATTACGGTATTCGGTGCTGAGCCTTATGCCAATTACAACCGTATTTTGCTGTCCCCGGTGTTGGCCGGCGAGCAAACCATCCAGGACATCATGCTGAATGACGTGGACTGGTATGTAGAAAACGACATCAAGCTGCACCTGGGTAAAAAGATCGCCAAGATCGATCGCGTCAAACGCATGGTGATTGCAGATGACGGCACAACTGCAGAATACGATCGCCTGTTGCTGGCTACCGGTTCCAATCCATTCATGTTGCCGATTCCCGGCAAGGATTTGGAAGGTGTGATTTCCTATCGCGATATCTACGATACCAACGCGATGATAGAAGCCGCCAAAGTACATACTGATGCGGTTGTCATCGGCGGTGGTCTGCTGGGTCTGGAAGCAGCCAATGGCTTGAAATTGCGCGGCATGAACGTCACGGTGGTGCATTTGCCAGAGACGCTGATGGAGCGTCAACTCGATAACGTCGCTGGCAAGATGCTGCAAAAATCGCTGGAAGATCGCGGCCTCAACTTCCTGCTCGGAAAAAATACGCAAGAAGTCATCGGCGATGAAAACGGTCGCGTCAAGGCATTGCGCTTTACCGACGGTACAGAAATTCCGGCGCAACTGGTCGTGATGGCGGTCGGCATACGCCCGAACACACAACTCGCTGAAGAAACCGGCATCTATTGCAATCGCGGTATCGTCGTCAATGACACGATGCAGACCTACGATCCAAAAGTGTATTCAGTGGGTGAGTGCGTTAATCACCGCGGCACCGCATACGGTCTGGTTGCACCTTTGTTTGAAATGGCAAAAGTCTGCGCCAATCATCTGGCTAATTACGGTATCGGCCGTTATCAAGGTTCGGTCACTTCGACCAAGTTGAAAGTAACCGGTATTGATTTGTTCTCCGCTGGTGAATTCCTCGGTGGCGAAGGCACAGAAGAAATCATGTTGTCCGATCCTATAGGCGGCGTGTACAAAAAACTGGTATTGAAAGACGACAAACTGGTCGGTGCATGTTTGTATGGCGATACCGTCGATGGCAGCTGGTACTTTAGTCTGCTGCGCGAAGGCAAAGACATCAGCGAAATCCGTGACTCGCTGATGTTCGGCGAAGCCAACACCACGCGTCCAGGTGATGCCGGTCACGAAGGTTTCAGCAAAGCGGCATCAATGCCGGACAGCGCAGAAGTCTGCGGTTGTAACGGCGTATGCAAAGGCACCATCGTGACCGCAATCAAAGAAAAAGGCCTGTTCACGATTGAAGACGTGCGCAAGCACACCAAGGCATCTGCATCTTGCGGTTCGTGCACTGGTCTGGTCGAACAAATCATCATGGCAACGGTGGGCGGCGATTACTCGGTATCGAGCAAAGCCAAACCTATGTGCGGCTGTACTGATCACACCCATCAAGAAGTGCGCGATGCGATCAAGGCAGACAAGATGTTGTCGGTCGCAGAAGTGCAGCAAAAGATGGGCTGGCGTACGCCTAACGGTTGCTCAAGCTGCCGTCCTGGCATTAACTATTATTTAATCTCGACCTGGCCGCGTGAAGCCAAGGATGATCCGCAATCGCGTTACATCAATGAACGTGCGCACGCCAACATTCAAAAAGACGGCACCTTCTCTGTGATTCCACGTATGTGGGGTGGCGAAACCAATTCTTCCGAATTGCGCCGCATCGCTGACGTGGTCGACAAGTTCAAGATTCCTACCGTCAAAGTGACGGGCGGTCAGCGTATCGATTTGCTGGGTGTGAAGAAAGAAGACTTGCGCGAAGTCTGGCATGACCTCGGTATGCCATCCGGTCTTGCATATGCAAAAGGTTTGCGTACAGTGAAGACCTGCGTTGGTTCGGAATGGTGCCGTTTCGGTACCCAGGATTCGACCAAAATGGGGCAACAACTTGAGCGTCAATTGGCACGCATGTATGCACCGCACAAGGTTAAATTGGCAGTCTCCGGTTGCCCGCGTAACTGCGCAGAATCGGGCATCAAGGACGTCGGCATCATTGGTGTTGATTCAGGCTGGGAATTGTATGTAGGTGGCAATGGCGGTATCAAAACCGAAGTCGCAGAATTCTTTGTCAAACTGAAAACGCATGAAGAAGTGCTGGAATACGCCGGTGCCTTCCTACAGTTGTATCGCGAAGAAGGCTGGTACCTGGAACGAACCGTGCATTACCTTGCACGTGTAGGTCTGGACCACGCGAAACAAAAAGTGCTGGAGGATGATGAAAACCGCAAGGCCTTGTATGAGCGCTTGCTGTTCTCGCTGGAAGGTGAAGCCGATCCATGGCATGAACCTGAAAAAGCAATGGTCGATACACGTCAGTTCGAGCCATTGTCGATCTAATCAGGGTTGCACTCGCGCTTCAAGTACGAGTGCAAAAAAGCCACAACCGCAGTACACAACGTCTATCACAATTTTTATCAAGGTCATGTATGTCAAACCAATGGAAAGTCATCTGCAAGGTAACGGACATTCCAGTCCTCGGTTCACGCGTCGTCAATCGCGCAGACAAACCGAACGTCGCCATTTTCCGCAATAGTGAAGACAAGGTATTCGCCTTGCTGGATCGTTGCCCGCACAAGGGTGGTCCTTTGTCGCAAGGCATTGTCTTTGGTGAGCGCGTCGCTTGTCCTTTGCACAACTGGAGCATAGGTTTGGGCGATGGCTGTGCCGCTGCGCCGGATGAAGGTTGCACGCAAAAATACAGCGTCAAGGTTGAAGGTGGTGATGTTTATCTGGATGTAGTGGAATTGAATGCGCCGGTCAGTGAGGCTGCCGCTGCATGAGTGAATCGCTGCTTTCTGCTGTCCGGCCGGAACCTGCTGTATCTGCTGTTGCATCAGCTCCGACCGAAACCAAAGCCACCTGCTGTTATTGCGGGGTGGGCTGCGGTGTCTTGATCCAAAGCGATGGAGAGAAGGTGATCGCCGTGCGTGGCGATCCTGACCATCCGGCCAACTTCGGCCGTTTGTGCACCAAGGGCAGCACCCTGCATTTAACCGCGCGCCCGGCATTGCAACAGCAGTCGCGCGCGCTGTATCCGGAAATGCGTCTGGCACGTAGCGATGAGCGCGAGCGCACATCGTGGGCAACGACGATGGATTTCATCGTCAGTAAATTTGCTGCAACTATCCGTGATCACGGGCCGGATAGCGTTGGCTTTTATTTGTCAGGTCAGTTGCTGACCGAGGATTATTACGTCTTTAACAAACTCGCGAAGGGTTTAATCGGCACCAATAACGTCGATACCAATTCGCGTTTGTGCATGTCGAGTGCAGTCGCCGGTTACAAGCAAACCTTGGGTGCGGATGCACCGCCACCTTGCTATGAAGATATCGATCAGGCGCAAGTCATTTTTATCGTCGGCTCGAATACCGCCTACGCGCATCCGATCATCTATAGGCGCATCGAAGATGCGCGCAAAGCCAACCCGTTATTAAAAGTGATCGTCGCCGATCCGCGCCGCACCGATACCGCACGCGAAGCTGATTTGTTCTTGCCGATTTTGCCGGGCACCGACGTCGCGCTGTTCAACGGCATGTTGCATATCTGTTTGTGGGAAGACCTGGTCGATCTCGAATATATCGAGGCGCATACGGAAGGTTTTGCAGCACTGAAACAAACCGTGCGTGAGTACACACCTAGATTTGTTGCGGACATCTGCGGCATCAAAGAAGAAGACTTGATGCAAGCCGCGCGCATGTTCGGCAAATCGAAAGCAACGTTGTCCATGTATTGCCAGGGCTTGAATCAATCCTCATCCGGCACCGCAAAAAATGCGGCATTGATCAATCTTCATCTGGCTACGCATCAAATCGGCAAGCCTGGTGCAGGGCCGCTTTCGTTGACTGGCCAACCAAATGCGATGGGTGGCCGTGAAGTAGGTGGCCTCGCCACCATGTTGTCGGCGCATCGTGATTTGGCCAATCCGGAACATAGAGCAGAGATTGCAAAATTATGGGGCGTAGCCGACGTACCGGCGGCGCCTGGCAAAAGCGCGGTGGAAATGTTCGAAGCCGTGCGTACCGGTGAAATCAAAATCATCTGGATCGTCTGTACCAATCCGGCGCAGTCAATGCCTGAGCAGGCAATGATCCGCGAAGCACTGCGCAATGCCGAACTGGTTATTGTGCAGGAAGCGTACAAAACGACCGCGAGTTGCGATTACGCGGATGTGTTGTTGCCAGCATCGACATGGAGTGAGAAAGAAGGCACGGTTACCAATTCCGAACGTCGCATTACACGTTTCAAATCAGTGTTGCCCAAGCTCGGCGAAACTAAACACGACTGGGAAATTGCAGTCGACTTCGCGCGCAAGCTGGAAGGCGCGCTTGGTAGACAATCGTCTATCTTCCCGTTTGAAACGACGGAAGAAATCTGGAACGAACATCGCGAATCAACACGCGGTCGCGATCTGGATATCACCGGTCTAAGTTTCAAACTATTGGAAGAGCAGGGCCCGCAACAATGGCCATTTCCAGAAGGCGCGACTACCGGCAAGAAACGTTTGTATGAAGACGGGATCTTCCCAACGACTAATGGTCGTGCGAAGTTTGTAAATACGGTTTATCAGCCAGTTGCCGAACCAGTTGATGCACGCTATCCCTTCCATTTAACGACGGGTCGTTTGCGTGATCAATGGCATGGCATGAGCCGTACCGGCACGGTTGCGCAATTGTTTTCGCATGCATCGGAGCCGTCGGTTGTCTTGTCCAAAGTGGATATGGAGCGTCGGCTGCTCAATGCTGGCGACCTGGTGCATGTCACCAGCAAACGCGGTTCACAGATTTTCCCTGTGGCCTTGGGTGACGATATGCGCGCGGGACAGGCTTTTATCGGCATGCATTGGGGCGAAGAATACGTTTCCGGTCGTGGAAGGGATGGCGACGGCACTTATGGCGTGAACGCGTTGACCACGCCAGCGTATTGCCCTACTTCGAAGCAACCAGAATTGAAGCACGCCGCCGTCAAGATTTTGAAAGCGGAATTCCCTTGGCGTTTTATCGTCTTCGGCTGGATAGAAGAATCCAAGCTGCTCGATTTGCAAGCGGCATTGCGGCCCATGATGCGCAAGTTTGCGTATGCATCATGCACGCTGTTTGGTCGCGACAAGGTAGGCGTGCTGTTCCGCGCAGCGGACGATTACGCAGCGAATCCTGCGCTGACGGCAGAGATAGAAGAAAAATTCAGCATCGCTGGTGCGCAAGTGCTGCGCTATGACGATAGCAAGCGCGGCAACTCGCGCCGTATTTTGATAGCAGATGGCAAGTTACAGGCGGTGGCGCTGGCAGGCGATATTTCTGCCGAAGGCTGGTTGAAGGAATATCTGGAAAGCGAGCAACCAGTTGCGGCCTTGGGTCGCTTGTTGTTGATGCCATCGAATAAGGCACCTCAAAACTTCAAGTCGCGTGGTCGTATCGTCTGTAACTGCTTCAACGTATCTGAAACGGAAATCAACGATAGCCTGGTTGGAACGCGCGGCGAAGTTGATGTGAAACTGGCTGACTTGCAGCAGAAGTTGAAGTGCGGCACCAACTGCGGGTCCTGTGTTCCGGAACTGAAGAAAATCATTGTCGGCCAACAGGTACCTGCCAAGGCTGCTTAAGCTTCTGTAATTTCCATTGTAATTTCGTCATAATTTTTCCATCGCCTTTCCCGGTTCTGCACTTTCGCAGAACCGGGCTTCGGTGTACCCTCTGCGGCATGCAAAATCCTTCCAATACCGAACCACTCGCCACTGCTCGTTTCATCAAGGAAATCGGGCGTGGCGTTAAAGGCGCGCGCAGTTTGTCGCGCGACGATGCCAATCAATTGTATGCAGCGATGCTGGACGGACGCGTGTCCGATCTGGAAATGGGCGGCATCATGCTGGCGATGCGTATCAAGGGTGAATCTGTCGATGAGATCGCCGGCTTTGTCGATGCGGCAGAAGCGTCGTTCGAGCCTCTAGTGGCGCCGGTTAGCGATTACGCACCTATCGTCATCCCAAGTTATAACGGCGCGCGTCAGATGCCTAACCTGCTGCCTTTGATGGCATTGTTGCTGGCGCGTGAAGGCGCACCTGTATTTATCCATGGTGTGACGAGCGATCCAGGTCGCGTCACGACTGCGGAAATTTTGAAAGAACTCGGCTATCCGGTTTCGCACACTGCGCAGCAAGTTGCTGAACAATTTGCGCGCCGTGCGCCGGTGTTGATGCCGATTGAAGACTTGGCGCCACGCATGTCGCGTTTGCTCGCAATGCGACGTATCCTCGGCGTGCGTAACTCCACCCATACGCTGGTCAAGATCATGCAGCCGTTTGCTGCACCGGCCTTGCGCTTGACCTCATACACGCATCCTGAGTACCTTGCCATGTTGACTACATACTTCACGACGGCTGCACCAGCAGAGCGCGGCGAAGTGTTTTTGATGCGTGGTACGGAGGGCGAAACGGTCGCTAACGCCAAGCGCGCACAACAAATAAGCTGGATGCATGACGGTGAATGCACGATTCTGGTGCAAAAGCAGGAGCCGACGGACGAATTGCCTCCTTTGCCTGCAGAACGTGACGCTATTACAACGGCGAAATGGATAGAAGCCGCGTTGCGCGGCGAGGAGCCTATCCCTATCTCCATTTTGGAGCAGGTGGAACAGTGTTTGCTTGTAGCTAAACATCTACAAAGTAAACACGGCGGTCAAGATGGAGCAGTTCGGTAAGGTATTAGGTAAAGTGTTTTTGGTCGGCGCAGGTCCTGGTGATCCGGATCTGCTGACAGTCAAGGCAGTGAAGGCTATCGCCAAGGCAGATGTGATCCTGATCGACGATCTGGTCAATCCAGAAGTATTGCAATATGCGCCGGCAACTGCGCGCATCGTCAACGTCGGCAAACGCGGCGGCTGCAAACAAACCCCACAAGAATTTATCGAGCGCTTGATGTTGTCCGAAGCGCAAGCCGGACAGTGTGTCGTGCGTTTGAAAGGCGGCGATCCCTTTATCTTCGGTCGTGGCGGCGAAGAGCGCGATCATTTGCAAGCTGAAGGTGTTGAAGTTGAAGTGATCAATGGGATCAGCAGCGGCCTCGCTGCGCCAGCATCGATCGGTGTTCCACTCACACATCGCGAATGGAGCCAGGGCGCGATCTTTATTACCGGCCACGGCAAAAACGCCGAATCCAATCCTGACTGGAATACGCTGGCCAAACTCAATCTGACGCTGGTGATTTATATGGGCGTCGCTCGTTCGACAGAAATTCAGGCAGCCTTGCTTGAAGGCGGTAAGGCGGGCTGTACGCCGGTTGCCGTCATTCAATCCGCCACCGGTATGGCACAAGCACAACTGATTACGACCCTGGCCGAATTGCCACAAGCATTGGCAGAATCGAAGATCGGCAGCCCGGCGATTATCGTGATCGGCGATGTAGTACGTTGTGCGACGGAGTTTTCCAGGTTGTCGTCTGAATCAAATGGCAAGACTTTGCGCGATACCGTTCTGGAGCGCTGGTCCGCCTGAGTTTTTCGCGGGCCTTGAAAACAGGCGCAAATCAACTAAGCCCGGCAAGTCGCCTGCGCTTACAATCACGGCTTACTTTTTCTCGCTGGTAGTAAGTCATGACAAAACAAGTTGATGTTGCCGTAATCGGCGCCGGAGCCGCAGGCATGATGTGCGCGGCCGTCGCCGGGCAACGCGGCAAAAGCGTGGTGCTGATCGATCACGCTGCCAAGCTGGCAGAAAAAATTCGCATCTCCGGCGGTGGTCGCTGCAATTTCACCAACATCGACGCCACGCCGCAAAACTTCCTGTCGCAGAATCCCCATTTTTGTAAGAGCGCCTTGTCGCGCTACACGCCGCAGGATTTTCTCGCCTTGATGAAACGCTATCGCATTGCGTATCACGAGAAGCACAAAGGCCAGCTGTTTTGCGACGATTCAGCAGAAGACATCATCAACATGTTGAAAGCCGAATGCGCGCTCGGCAATGTGGCGTGGCGCATGCCGTGCACGATCAAATCCATAAGCAAGAATGATGATTTGTTCCGTATTGAAACCGACACTGGCGAGATTCTTGCGAGTAGCGTCGTGATTGCGACTGGTGGTTTGTCGATTCCTAAAATCGGCGCGACTGATTTTGCTTATCGCATAGCCAAGCAATTCGATTTGAAAATGGTTGAACCTCGTCCCGGCCTGGTGCCTTTGACTTTCGATCTGGCGAGCTGGCAACCATTTGTGCCGCTGGCAGGTATTGCCTTGCCGGTGGAAGTGGAAACCGGCGTCAAGAAAGCCCGCGGTTATTTCAAGGAAGATTTACTGTTTACACATCGCGGCCTGTCGGGTCCGGCGATTCTGCAAATTTCCAGTTTCTGGGAACCGGGCACTCCATTGATCATTAATCTGGTGCCGGAAGTCGATATTGCCGAAGCGCTGATCGAAGGCAAATCCAGCAGCAAGAAAAATCTAGGCAATCAATTGGCGCAGTGGTTGCCTTCACGCCTGGCTGATGAATGGCTGATCGTGAATGGCTTTAAAGGCGATGCGCGCGTCGCCGACATGCAAGACAAGCAATTACGGCAATTGGGCGCTTCGATCAATCGCTGGAGCATTATTCCGAATGGTTCGGAAGGTTATCGCAAGGCGGAAGTGACGCTGGGCGGTATCGATACGCGAGAACTGTCGCAACAGACCATGATGGCAAACAAAGTGCCGGGTTTGCATTTTGTCGGTGAATCAGTTGATGTGACCGGTTGGCTGGGCGGTTATAACTTTCAATGGGCGTGGGCTTCTGGCGTTGCCGCCGGTCAAGCAGTCTAGTGAATGTGAAGACTGCTGACATTCCCTGTCAGTAGTGCCCGCTATGATGATTGCTCATTCCAAGGAGGCATTCATGAGTAACGAAAATCCAAGCATCATTTCGCATGTATCAATAGGCACGAATCAATACGACAAGGCCAGGCCGTTTTACGACGCAGTACTGGCGACGCTAGGCATAGTCACGATCATGGAGCATCCGGGTGCGGTTGCGTATGGCCGCCAATATCCGGAGTTCTGGCTCGGCGTTCCGCATGATGGCAAAACGGCTAGTGTCGGTAATGGTTTCCACATGGGTTTTATTGCGAGCAATAAAGAGCAAGTGCACAAGTTTTATGAGGCGGCGATTGCTGCTGGCGCTGCCTGCGATGGCCCGCCAGGCCCGCGCCCACTTTACGGCGAGCCTTATTACGGTTGTTTTGTCCGCGATCTGGATGGTCACAAAATTGAAGCAGCCTATTGGGATGCTGAATTGAGCATGAAGCTTCACGGGCATTGAGTCACGGCTGGAGGCTGGAAGATATATTCAGATTTCGTGGTATTTTCCGGCAAATCCAACATTGACAAATAAAGAGTCTTCCATTTGCCGAACAAGACTGCTATACTCTTCGACTCACTACCCAACATTGGTTTACCTTACATGACCACTATCCGCTTTAAAGAAAACGAGCCGTTCGAAGTCGCTATGCGTCGCTTCAAGCGCACTATTGAAAAAACCGGTTTGCTGACCGATTTGCGTGCGCGCGAGTTTTACGAGAAGCCAACTGCTGAACGTAAGCGCAAGCTCGCTGCAGCTGTGAAACGCCATTACAAGCGTATCCGCAGCCAGCAATTGCCTAAGAAGCTGTACTAATTTCTAAGCTGCGCGCCTGATGTGCGTGCAGTTCAAGAAGTTAGTTGCAAACCCGCTCCGGTGTTGGTCCGCAGCGGGTTTTGGCGTTTTTAATGATCTGATTTTATTGGGTCATTTTAAGATGGCTTTTAAAAATTAACATCCAGATACCGGAGTGCGTATGAGCTTGAAAGAACAGATCACCGAAGACATGAAATCGGCTATGCGCGCCAAAGAAGCTAGCAAGCTCGGTACGATTCGTCTGATCACTTCCGCGATCAAGCAAAAAGAAGTTGATGAGCGCATCGAACTGAACGATACGCAAGTGCTGGCTATCATTGAAAAAATGATCAAGCAACGCAAGGATTCGATTTCGCAATTCCAGGCTGGCGGACGTCAGGATCTGGTCGATATCGAAGAGGCTGAGCTCACAGTCTTGACGACCTATATGCCTAACGCATTGTCCGATGCAGAAGTGCAGGGCGAAGTTGCTGCTGCAGTGACTGCATCCGGGGCTGCCGGTCCGCAGGATATGGGTAAGGTCATGGCGATCTTGAAAGCAAAGCTTGCAGGTCGTGCTGACATGACTGCCGTATCCGGCTTGGTCAAGGCTGCATTGACTAAAGGCTGATTGCCTTTTCACCACTACATTTCACTCACGATTAGCTTGAACCCGACGTGATTCCACAGTCGTTTATTCAGGATCTGCTCAACCGCGTCGACATTGTCGATGTGGTGGGTCGCTACGTGCAGTTGAAAAAGGGCGGCGCCAATTTCATGGGCTTATGCCCGTTTCACAACGAGAAATCCCCCAGCTTTACGGTCAGTCCGACCAAGCAGTTTTATCACTGCTTTGGCTGCGGCGCGCATGGCACGGCGATCGGATTTTTGATCGAATATTCCGGCATGGGTTTCGTCGAAGCGGTCAAGGATCTGGCGCAAAACGTTGGCATGATCGTGCCGGAAGCCGAAGATCGTTTGCCACCTGCGCAACGCGCGGAACAGCAAGCAAAGAGCATGGCTTTGTCGGAAGCGATGACGCGCGCATGCGACTTTTATCGTCAGCAATTGCGCCACGCCGAAACGGCAAAAAGTTATCTGATTGGGCGCGGTCTGACCGGTGAAATTGCAGCACGTTACGGTATGGGTTATGCGCCGGACGGCTGGGATGGTTTGCGCGCGGTGTTCCCTGATTATGAACTGGATGCCTTGGTTGAATCTGGCCTTGTGATCAACAAGACAGACGAAGAAGGCGCGAGTGGTGGACAACGCAAACGCTACGACCGATTCCGCGATCGCATCATGTTCCCGATTCGCAATACCAAAGGTCAAGTGATCGGTTTCGGCGGTCGCGTGATGGGTGATGGCGAGCCAAAATACTTGAATTCGCCCGAAACGCCCTTATTTCAAAAGGGTAGCGAACTGTACGGTTTGTTCGAAGCGCGCCAGGCAATACGCGATGCTGGTTACGTCTTGGTCACTGAAGGTTATATGGATGTGGTGGCACTGGCGCAGTTGGGTTTTCCGCAAGTCGTTGCTACCCTAGGTACCGCTTGTACACCGATTCATGTACAAAAACTGCTGCGCCAAACCGACCAAGTGATTTTCAGTTTCGATGGCGACAAGGCAGGTCGACGTGCAGCAAGGCGCGCGTTGGAAGCTAGTTTGCCGTACGCCGGTGACAATAAAGTAATCAAATTTTTATTTTTGCCGAGTGAGCACGATCCGGATAGTTATATCCGTGCAATGGGCACCGAGTCGTTTGAAAAGCAGGTGCAGGATGCCATGCCTTTGTCACAATTTCTGTTGAAAGAAGCCGTGGGTGATAACGATCTCGGCACGCCGGAAGGCAGAGCCCGTGCGCAGTTCGATGCCAAGCCTTTGCTGCAGGCGTTGCCTGCATCGTCATTGCGTTTGCAAATTGTGCGTAGTCTGGCACAAGTGACGGAAAGTACGCCAGCAGAGATCGAAGCCTTGTTTGAATTGACGCAACCGATTTCACGTGCGCGCGCGGCACCACCGAAGGGCAAGCGCACTGCACCGGTAGGGCTGGAGCGTCAGATTATGCGCCTGTTGGTTGCACATCCGGTGCTCGCTGCCGAACTCGATCAATCGGCATTGAATGTGGCGACGCACTTTGCCCCTGATCGTGCCGATATGCTGGAACAATTGGTGGAAATGAGTCGGGAGATGGGCGCCCATGCAAATTTTGCGACGCTGGCCGAATTGCTGCGCTCTACGGGGTCCGATTTCGATCCACTAATTGCAGAGATTGCGGCGGAGAGCGAGTCGGATGTCGATATTGCCCGCGTGGAGCTGGCGGGTGCAATACGTCAGATCAAAATGAAATTTTTGGATAGTGAAAAAGAGAAGTTGGTTTCCGAAGGTTTGCGTAGTGAAGAAGCGCAAGCGCGCTACCGCGATTTAAGCTTGCAACAGGAACACTTAAGACGCCAGGCGCAGGCGGAAAAGGCGCAAAGAGACTAATTTTGCTCTTGTGTAGAGGGGGAATGCGTCCCCATATGCTATAATTAAAGGCTTTCGATTCAACGCCTTAGAGTTGCGGGTGTTGTAGGAATCGGAAAGAAAATCAATAAACTTGCGCGGGCGTAAGCCGGAGTTGAATGCGCAAATCTGCTTGTGGAGTGCGGCTCTGTCGTATTCCGAGGCATAACCAGTTGGTAGTTGATCCAATGGCGAACGCAATGAAGAAACCCGCGAAAAATCAGACACTTGCCGCGAGCAAAGCCAAAACGGCTGTGGCGAAGTCGACCAAACCTGTTGCAAAAAAAGTGGCCAGCGAGCCCGTCGGCAAAGCTGCGCCGTCGAATGTAAAAGCAGCAAAGTCGCCGACGAAGTCCGCTACCGTAGTAGCGAAATCTACGGTGGTAAAACCTTCATCCCAAGTTGCTGCAAAGCCGGTATCAGTGCAATCGAAAGCCCCTGTGACAAATAAGAAATCTGAAGTGAAATCAGCTAGCAAGTCAGCCAAAATCGAACCGAAAGTCGAGTCGCGTCCTGGCATTAACGTCATGATCACGCCGACCGTGAGTCAAACCACTGATGCTGCGACACTCGCCGCAATTGATACGTCCGGCTATATCCTGCCGTCGATCAAGGTGCCTGGCCGCCGCGGTCGCAAGCCAAAAGAATTCCAGCCTGAGAATGACGAAGTGGCTGCATTGAATGCAGTCGAACGCGCAGAACTCAAAGCCGTAGACAAGGCAAAAGCCAAAGACCGCAAGGCCAAAGAAAAAGCATTGTTGAAAGATGCGTTCTCAAATGACACGGAAGCCAGCGAAGAAGAACTCGAAGCACGTCGTCAAAAACTGAAAACGCTGATCAAGTTCGGCAAGGAACGCGGTTTCCTGACATACGCAGAGATCAACGATCACCTGCCGGAAAATATCATCGATCCGGAAGCGATCGAAGGCATCATCGGTACCTTCAACGACATGGGTATCGCGGTCTACGAACAGGCGCCGGATGCAGAAACATTGCTGTTGTCCGACAACGTTGCAACCGTTGCCAGCGATGACGAAGCCGAAGCGGCTGCTGAAGCTGCATTGTCGACCGTTGACTCCGATTTCGGCCGCACGACCGATCCAGTCCGCATGTACATGCGTGAAATGGGTTCGGTTGAACTGTTGACGCGCGAAGGCGAAATCGGCATTGCTAAACGTATTGAAGATGGCCTGCGTGACATGATCCAGGCGATCTCGGCATGCCCGACCACCATTGCGGAAATCATTGCAGCGGCAGAACGTATTTCAAAAGACGAGGCCAAGATTGACGAAATCGTTGACGGCCTGGTCGACATGAATGCAACTGAGCCTGTGATCGCACCTACTCCTGCTGTTTCTTCAGATGACGAAGAAGAGGAAGAGGAAGAAGAAGAGGAAGAAGAGGAAGAAGAAACTCCTGCTGCTGCCGCTTCCGGTGCTGCTGGTTTTACCGCAGAACAAATGGAGCAATTGAAGCGCGAATCGCTCGCCAAGTTTGCGACCATCGCCCTGCAATTCGACAAGATGCGCAAAGCCTTCGAAAAAGAAGGTTACAACTCCAAGCCTTACGTTAAAGCACAAGAAATTATTTCCAACGAATTGCTGAGTATTCGCTTTACAGCAAAAGTTGTTGAAAAATTGTGCGACACCTTGCGTGGACAAGTGGATGAAGTGCGCCATATCGAGAAACAAATTCTCGACGTCGCCGTCAATAAATGCGGCATGCCGCGTAGTCACTTCATCAAGGTTTTCCCTGGCAATGAGAGCAATCTTGAATGGGTCGATGGCGAAGTCAATGCAAATCATCCATACAGCGTTGTGCTTGCGCGTAACGTACCGACAGTCAAGGAATTGCAGCAAAAGCTGATCGATCTGCAAGCACGCGTCGTGTTGCCTTTGCCAGATCTGCGCGCTATCAATAAAAAGATGGCTGCCGGTGAAATGAAGGCACGCAAGGCTAAACGCGAAATGACCGAAGCCAACTTGCGTCTGGTTATTTCGATCGCGAAAAAATACACCAACCGTGGTTTGCAATTCCTGGATCTGATCCAGGAAGGCAATATCGGTTTGATGAAGGCAGTCGACAAATTTGAATATCGTCGCGGCTTTAAATTCTCGACGTATGCAACATGGTGGATTCGTCAGGCTATCACTCGTTCGATCGCCGATCAGGCCCGCACCATCCGTATTCCGGTGCACATGATCGAAACGATCAACAAGATGAATCGCATCTCGCGTCAGATTTTGCAGGAAACCGGTGCTGAGCCCGATCCGGCAACACTCGCGATCAAAATGGAAATGCCGGAAGATAAAATCCGCAAGATCATGAAGATCGCGAAAGAACCGATTTCGATGGAAACACCGATAGGCGACGACGACGATTCACATCTGGGCGATTTCATCGAAGACAACAACACATTGGCACCAGCCGATGCAGCGTTGCACGCTTCTATGCGCGGTGTGGTCAAGGACGTACTCGATTCATTGACCCCACGCGAAGCAAAAGTCTTGCGTATGCGCTTCGGTATCGAAATGTCGACCGATCACACGCTGGAAGAAGTCGGCAAGCAATTCGACGTTACACGTGAGCGCATTCGTCAAATAGAAGCCAAGGCATTACGCAAATTGCGTCATCCATCACGTTCGGATAAACTGAAGAGCTTCCTCGAAGGTAATTAATATCTAGTCAGGTTACGGGCCTCTAGCTCATGCTTGGTTAGAGCAGCGGACTCATAATCCGTTGGTGCCGTGTTCGACTCACGGGAGGCCCACCAAATATAGTAGGTTAAACTCTTTAAAATCAAAGAGTTGCACTAACTAGCATTAGTGATAGACAGTGATTAGTAATGAGGTTTTATGAAAATCACTGTCCCAACACTGTCCCAAAACCGCGCCTAACTGGTGCGGTTTTTTTTTGCTTCTTGCATTAGTGATTGTTGTGCTTCCACAACGTCCCCCCTAAATAATTCATCCTGCCTGCAAATAATAAGTTTTTGAATATTTCGGCTTATCTGTCGAGATTTCTGCATTTGCAATGAATGCCGATAAGAAAAAAAGTATAAAAACTTATTCCATAAGAAAAAAAATATAGAAATTTATCCGTTCGCATAAAAAGCAAAAGAGCTTTGTTGCTACGGATATTTTTTCTGGTTTCTTGCTGTTTTCCAATAAGAATTGTTAGTTAGATTCGCATTCGGTGAAAAACGAGCTTGCCGGTATGGTTGATTCATGGAAACAAACATGAGTGACAGGAATGAAACCGCGCAGCCAAATCGGGGCATTGCTCCAAGAGATTAATAATTTAGACAGCACCAAACAATACGCAGCATCAACCTTGCCTCGCGTACTTTTCACCGAAAATATTGCGGAATTTATGGGACTGAGCGTCCGGACCATTCTGTTCTATACCGGCAACAAAAAAACGCACGGCGACAAGCTTCCACGTTGGTTTAAGTTGAACCGTCGGTTGATCTGGCTGGAATCTGACGTTTTGGAATTTATCCGTCAAGCGCAGGAAGCGTCTGCCGATACTGGTCGGCCCCGTGGCCGCCCGACCAAGGTCGAGCAAGTGCGGAGAGCTTCAAAATGAACAAAAAGGGACCAAGCCGGGAAGATATTCAATTGATATTGGAGCTTCTCGGTGATCGAGAAGTCGTCGCATTTCGGCCAAAATTGGCACGGGCTTTGGGCTCAACTTTGGCGGCTTTGTTTTTGTGTCAGGCTACCTACTGGCAAAGCATAAAAAAACAAGACGAATATTGGTTCAAGTTACGTGATGCTAAAAGAAATAAAAATGGGGCTGCCCTTCCTCCTAAAGATGCGAGTAAGCAAAGCTGGGAGTGGGAATTAGGGATGACCCGTGCTGAGCAAGAAGGCGCACGGAGACTCCTCAAAAAACAGGGCCTACTAGAAGAGAAAAAAATGGGTGTCCCAGCCAAAATTTTTTACAGAGTTGATACGGTCAAGCTATATCAATTTCTTACCCAAAATTTGCAGTTGGCAGAATCCGACCAACTGGACGGGGAACTTGATGGTTAAGGCAGGATGCGACCGGCAGTACGGCGAGAAACGACCAGCTAGGTGGCGGGATGCAGCCAGCTAATACAAAGACTACACACAGATTACACATAGATAGCCCACGTCGTGCCTCCGTGAGGCTCAATGGGCTGCGCCACTTCGTGGCGCTTTAATAAAAACCAAATGATTCTCCACCGGATTCACTTTGAATCAAAAAGGCTTTGTTTTTTATGTTTTTTGATTTAGCGAATTTAAGGGGTAATAAGGCGTGCCGACAGGGTTATCGTCGGTGCGCAACCAAGCGGGGACGCCCGCGCGGCAAGGTGCAGCGACGAGCCTGTTCACAACCGCATGCACGCAAAAAACAGACCTTCGGCCGGTCAAGCGGCCTCACCCTGCAAGCAGGGCTGCGGGCACCTGTTTTTTAAACATGGGCGCGGCTGTTTAAAAGTTTTTAAAAGCGGTCTTTAGGCGAGGTGGTTTGATTTGAGGAACTTTATAAAAATTGGGGCAAGCGAAGCGCGTCAGGTCGGAAACAAACCACGCAATGGTGTTCTGTCCATAGGATGCGGGGAGAGCTGGCTTCCGCAGCGACTGCGATCGGTAGTAATTAAAAAAATGAAAATGAATAGAACCAAAAATGAAAACCAGTATTTGGTGGTGCTGTTGACCTTGCTTTTTTACCACCCCGCAGGGGCTTACCCTGCCATCGGCGGGACAATTTCGAAGAAATTGTGTAGTAAGTCCACATGCCATGTGGGCTCTACCAAGGCCGCGAGCTGATCATGGGGTATGTGATCCTGCGCACGCAAAAGCTGAAATCAGGCCACGCGGTGAGACGATCCCTGAAACACGCTTTCCGCGAGCAAGACACGCCAAATGCCGACGCTAGCCGCGCTGCCGACAACACGCACATTGGGGCCACTAACGTCACCCAGGCATTGGAGCGATTCAACGAGAGATTACCCGACAAGGTACGCAGCAATGCTGTGCTGGCGATCGAGTATTTGATCACAGGTAGTCCCGAGGACATGCAGGGCAAAAGCCGACAGGAACAAGACGCCTATTTTGATGATTCGCTCAAGTGGTTGGAAGCCAAGCATGGAAAGGAAAATGTCGTCTACGTTGGTATTCACAGAGACGAAACCACGCCCCACTTGTATGCTTATGTGGTGCCGATCGATGAACGTGGCAAGCTGAACTGCCGGACGTTTTTGGGCGGTGCCAAGGCGTTGACCCAGATGCAAACCGATTTTGCGCAGAACGTCGGCCAGCAGCACGGCCTTCTGCGTGGCATCGAAGGCAGCAAAGCGCGGCACACCTCGATTCAACAATACTACGCTCGTGCCAATGCCGCTTTCGAGCCTCTACCCGTGGTCAAGACAATCCCGCCGAAGTTGCGGCCAGAGCCGGAGAAGCCGGGCTTGTTCGCGGGCAAGGAGGCTTGGAAAAATGATCATGACAAATGGCTACGTGAGAAGGCCACAGCCGGCAGGCTAGCCGAGCAGCGCAAGGCGGAAATCAAAGCCCAGCGTGATGCGGCCGTGGTCACAGCTAGACGGCATCAGGCACAGGCCAAGGAGGCTGAAGCCCTGAAGAATAAGGTGGATGATCTGAAGACGTCCAATAGTCGCTACGCCACGAAGATGAGGGCACTGGAGGTTTTCGCCCGCGATCTGAAAGCGATCGCCCAGTTATTCACGCAAGAAGAGATCAAGGTCGCAGAAATGCGTCGGCACCAGCAGATCGAAGAGAGGGCCAGGCAGGTGGAATTGGAACGCCAGAAGGCCGCAGACGCGGCCAAGGCGGCGAGTATTGAGGCAGAGGCGACCAAGCGCGTGCAGGACATTCAAAAGTTATTGCAGGGTGGTGGTGCGACGCACACGTTCGGTATGAAAGCGGCAGCAGCACTGAGAGAAGCCAATGGTGACGCGAGCAAGGTTGATTGGAAGGAAATAGAGGTTCGCGTGGCACACGAGGCAATTGGACAGCATGGTCAGACGCTTGAAAACGTGACCAAGGTGCTTTTAGAGCATTCTCCAGCCTGTTCTAATCCGGACGCGCACTTGATGCTACGGAGTGCCATCCAGGATATCGCATCGGGCTTTAAAACCCAGTATGAGCAGGAGAACGACAGGCCTTATGGTGCTAACTGACATCAGATTTCTTTCGGCACGCCTAAAGAAACGATCTAATTTGGTAGCAAACCAGAAGTCATTTGTCTTTAGGCGCGCGAGGTGCACGTTTTCTAATTGTTCGTTGTGTGAGTTCAGCGACCTTAGCGTTTTCATTCTCTCGTTGTAAATCTCGCAGTGTCGGTCTGGTTCGCGCTTCTTTTAATGTCAACTCTAATCCAAGCTGTTCTAAGACCTCCATTACCTTCCTTATCCCAACTTCTGGAAGCTTGCCCGTTTCAAGCAGACTTAAGGTGGGTCGCGAAATACGCACTGCTTCGCACAATTTCGCTTGAGTAATTGGCTTATTTAGCCGAGCAACTTGAATTGCTGCTCCGAGTTCGCATATGTTCATAATGTTT
>LNEU01000021.1 GCA_001464355.1 Burkholderiales bacterium Ga0077544 | reverse complement strand
ATGAGATTATGTGGCATGTCTTCGTTTTCGTCAACATCTTTTTAAGAAACTTTTTAAAAAGATTCGTTTTAAATTTCTTCAAAACGACTAACAAAAACATCAACTCTAACCACCACTTCTACAGCCCCGCCACACCCAATTCAGCTCGCTACACTCTGCGTTTCGCTGCTTGTTCTGCGACGGGAGCCGAACTATAGCAAAGCTTCTTAAGCCTTGGCAACCCTTTTTGAGAAAATACTTTAAATCTTTTTAATAAGCACTTTGTGATTAAAAGATTTCCTCTATATAGAGGTCTTACTTTGCCTTGTGATAACTCGTTACCAAATCAACTTCATTCTTCGATCCAAGGAATACCGGCACACGTTGATGCAGCTTTTCTGGCTGGATATCTAATATACGTTGCTGGCCATCTGTTGCTGCACCACCTGCTTGCTCTACCAGGAAAGCCATTGGATTCGCTTCATACATAAGACGCAGCTTGCCTGGCTTGTCCGGCTCACGCGCATCGGCTGGATACATGAAGACACCACCGCGATTAAGGATGCGATGCACATCGGCCACCATAGAGGCGATCCAGCGCATATTGAAATCCTTGCCGCGCGGGCCGGTAGTGCCAGCCAGCATTTCATCTATATAGCGCTTGACCGGAGGGTGCCAGTGACGCGCGTTTGACGCATTGATTGCAAACTCTTTCGTATCCGCTGGAATCTGCATATTGTTCTGTGTCATTACCCACGAACCCATTTCGCGGTCCAGCGTAAAGCACTGCACGCCATTACCTGTCGTCAGCACCAGCACAGTTTGTGGTCCATAGACAGCGTAACCGGCAACAACCTGCTTGCTGCCTGCTTGCAGGAAATCAGCCTCGGTCGGCGCTTGCATACCATCTGCCGCTTTCAATACGGAGAAAATCGTACCAATAGATACGTTCACGTCAATGTTGCTCGAGCCATCGAGTGGATCGAACAATAAAAGGTATTCGCCCATAGGGTAGCGATTCGGAATCGGATGTATGGTTTCCATCTCCTCCGAAGCCATCGCCGCCAGATGGCCGCCCCACTCATTAGCCTCCAGCAGAATATCGTTGGAAATAATATCCAGCTTCTTTTGCACTTCGCCCTGGACGTTTTCACTTTCGGCCGACCCCATCACTTCACCGAGCTCACCTTTGCCAACTGCGTGGCTAATGGTTTTGCAGGCACGGGCGACAACTTCAATCAGCAAGCGTAACTCTGCAGGGATGGTGTTGTGCAGTCGCTGCTCTTCAATCAGGTACTGCGTAAGGCTGATACGTTTCATGGGATCCTTAATCTTTATCTAACGCGCTGTAATCAATGCGCTTAATCACAAACTGCTCAAACAGCTAGTTCAAACTCGGCCATTTCAACCGGCAATTGTATGCTGCTCTATTACTTTTCTATCAATCACGCAGCTGCAAGCGACTTGGTTACAACTTCCTTTGTATCCTTGGAAAGCTTGGCAGCAGCTACACGTTTCAAGGCCGCATGCATTTTTTCCTGCAAATCAGGCGCGTATTTGCGCCAGCGATCCAGACTGCGCGCCAAACGTGCGCCGACTTGCGGATTAATTGCATCCAGCGCAATCACTTGCTCGGCCCAAAATACATAGCCACTACCGTCCGTCGCATGGAACTGCGATGGGTTGCCATTACAAAAGCTGAATATCAAGCTGCGCGCACGATTCGGGTTCTTGATAGAGAACGTCGGATGCTGCATCAGCTTGCGCACCGCCACCACATCAGTGGTGCGTGCCATAGCTTGCAAGCTGAACCATTTATCAATCACCAAAGGCTCTTGCTCAAAATCGCTATAGAACTGCGCCAGTGCAGCAGCCTTGCCCGGTGCCTGACTATTTGCCAGGGCAGACAGCGATGCCATGCGATCAGTCATATTGTTAGCGGAGTCATATTGCGCCTGCGCCAAAGCGTGCGCATCGGCATCATCCAGCTCCGCTATATAAGAGAGCGCCAGATTCTTTAATGCACGCTTGCCAGATGATGTTGCATCCGGGCTGTAAGCACCACCGGTTTGATTGCTCTTATAAGCAGCAAGGAAATCCTTGCGCAAAGCCTGTGCCAGTGAGTGACGCAAAAAACGGCGCGCTGTATGAATTGCTTGCGGGTCAATCACATCCATTTGTTCGGCGATCACCGTTTCTGCCGGCAAGGTCAGTACGGTTTCGCGGAAAGCCGGATCAAGCTGTGTATCGTTCAAGGTCGCGCGCAAGCTGTCGCTTAATGCTGGATCGACGTTCAGTACATCCGATTTCTGTGCGGCCAAAGTCAAGGCAAGTAAACGGCGCGTCGCCAGACGCTGCCCAGCTTCCCAGCGATTAAATGCATCGCTGTCGTGCGCCATCAGGAAAGCCAGCTCATCTTCGCTGTAATCATATTCCAGCACGACAGGCGCCGAAAAATTACGCAATATCGACGGCACAGGCTTTTCATTCACATCAGTAAAACGGAAAGTTTGTTGCGCCGAGGTCAGTTCCAGCACCACCGTCCCGCTAGCGGCGACCTCTCCATCGAGCTTCAATGTCATGTCTTTGCCGTTGCTACCAAGCAAACCCACGGCAACCGGGATATGAAAAGACAGTTTCTTTTTCTGCTCTGGTGTGGGCGGACAAGATTGAGACAGCGTGATGTCGTAAATTTTAGCGGCGGCATCGTAGGTTGTTTTTGCCACTACGCGCGGGGTACCCGCTTGACTGTACCAACGCTCGAATTGTGTCAGATCACGACCATTAGCCGCCGACATCGCGGCGCGAAAATCATCGCATTCAACCGCTTGTCCATCATGCCGTTTGAAATACAAGTCCATACCCTTGCGAAAACCATCGCGGCCCAGCAAGGTTTGATACATACGCACGACTTCAGAACCTTTTTCGTAAATTGTGACTGTGTAGAAGTTACTGATCTCAACGAAAGAGTCAGGGCGTACCGGATGTGCCATCGGGCCCGCATCTTCTGGAAATTGCGCCTGGCGCAACACGCGCACATCATCAATACGCTTTACAGCGCGGCCGCTATCGGTACCAACCATATCCGCGGAAAACTCCTGATCACGGAAAACTGTCAGGCCTTCTTTTAATGACAATTGAAACCAATCGCGGCACGTCACGCGGTTACCGGTCCAGTTATGAAAGTACTCATGGCCGACCACCGCTTCGATATTTGCATAGTCAACGTCGGTCGCAATGCGCGGATTCGCCAGCACATACTTTGTATTAAAGATGTTCAAGCCTTTGTTTTCCATCGCGCCCATATTGAAGTCGCCAACCGCGACAATCATGAAGCGATCAAGATCCAGCTCGAGACCAAAACGCTCTTCATCCCAGCGTATGCTGTTAATCAGCGAATCCATCGCGTGTTGCGTCTTGTCCAGATTGCCGTCTTCCACCCAAACCTGTAGCAAGGCATCGCGGCCGGATTTGAGTTTGATGGTTTCTTGCTGACAGACCAACTGTCCGGCGACCAGCGCAAACAAATAAGACGGCTTCTTGAAAGGATCTTCCCACAAGGCGTAGTGACGTCCATCGCCAAGATCGCCTTCTTCTATCAGATTCCCGTTCGACAGCAGCACTGGATATTTTTTCTTGTCCGCGCGCAACATAACGGTGTATTTCGCCATCACATCCGGGCGATCCGGGAAATAAGTGATTTTGCGGAAGCCTTCAGCCTCGCATTGCGTGAAGAAATTTCCGTTCGAAACGTACAAACCCATCAGCGAAGTATTTTTATCGGGCCGAACCAGCGTTTCTACGTCCAGCGTGATTTCGTTCACCATGGTCGGGATGCGCAAGATGCCATCTTTCAGCGCGTAATCACGTTTGGCCAAAACCTTGCCGTTCAAACGAAGTTGCACCAATTCCACTTCTTCACCGTATAAAACGATGGCCTTTTCAACGCTGCCGGCGTTGCGTTCAAGAGTAATACGGGTCGCTACACGGGTCGCAGCTGGATCCAGATCGAAGCCCATCTGTACGGTGCGTACCCAATAGTTTGGCGGTGTGTAATCTTTGCGATAAATCGCAGGGGAAGTGTCGGTGCGCATAGGAAATGGATTCGATGGGAGTGAAGCAAAAGTCCATTTTACCAATCATGGGATTGAAAATGGAATTGGCATTACATTCTGCATAAATGAATGTTTTGCTCAACAGTTGGTCTGACGATTGATATGCAAGAAAGCCGGTACTCGTCGTTCAATTTTGCATACATGATCATATCGACAATAGAGGTAGTTGGGCTTGTCACTTACAAAATGTGAGGGCTCATTTACGGATTACCGTTATCCTATCTGTGTCTGTTCAAGGAGAATCAAATTGCGTCGCGGTTTATTGCTATTACTTGCCTTATCCACCCTGCTATTAAGCGGCTGTGCCTCGTTTATTCGAAATGATGTGATTGCATTTCACGAATGGCCCGCCGATTTACAAAATAAAACTTATATTTTTGATCGTAAGGGCGAGAAGGAAAACGATCTTGAATATCGCAGCTATGAAAATCTTGTACGCAATGAATTGGGTCGATTGGGCTTTGCCGAAGCACAAGATCCGCGCGGCGCCAATTTAAAAGTTGTCGTGAATTACCGGATTGATGTTCGTGATGTACAAACTGTACAGCCAGTACTTGTCGATCCATATTGGCCTTACTACCCATATTACGGGCCGAGATGGCGCGGTTATTACGGGCCATATTACGACCCGTTCTGGTACCCGGGACCGGTGACGCAATATCAGGAAGTGCGTTATCAGTTATTCCAGCGACAACTAAACGTTCTGATTACTCGCAGTAAAGATGGTCAAAAACTGTACGACGTTACGGTAAATAGCGATGGCGCTAATAGTTCATTGGCATTCGCCATGCCTTACATGGTGCGCAGCGCATTTTCGGATTTCCCAGGACCTAACGGCGTACCGCGTCGCTTGAATCTGGAAATAAAGGAATAATTTCCGTTCGTCTGCACCTGGTTTCAGGCACAAGAAAAAATAAATGGCGACCTTTGGTCGCCATTTTTGATTTTACGATCCTCGCGATCAATCCGATCAAGGCGTGTAGTAAGCCTGCGATCCGAAAGTCAGCGCCACTACTATCGCCACACCAAACGCAAGCAATAACAGCAGGCGTCCAAATTTAGGGTTGCCATCGGCAGCGGAAGAAACATCTTCCATTTTCGATTCCTCTACTTTGCCATCTTCAGTATCCAATTTTTGCACTATGTATCCTATGGAATCAAAATCGATGAACCGGTGGTTTTGCGCGATTCAAGATCACGATGCGCTTGTGCCACATCTTTCAAGTCATAGCGCTGATTGATATCGATCTTGATCTTTCCGCTTTCAATCATGCTGAATAATTCTGCTGCCATGGTTTCGAGATCATCTCGCTTTGCCGTGTAATTAAAGAGTGATGGTCTTGTCAAAAATAGTGATCCGCGCGTCGCCAGTTCATTCAAACCGAATGGCGATACCGGACCAGATGCACTACCAAAACTGACCATCATGCCGAGCGGTGCCAGGCAATCGAGCGAACCGATGAAGGTATCTTTACCGATCGAGTCATACACGACAGGCACGCCTTTTCCTTCAGTGATTTGCTTTACACGCTCGACAAAGTTTTCCTTGTTGTAGTTAATGGTGTGTACACAGCCATTTGCTTTTGCCAGCTCTGCTTTTTCATCCGACCCTACTGTGCCTATCATCGTCACACCCAAGGCACGTGCCCATTGGCAGGCTATCAGGCCAACACCGCCGGCAGCGGCGTGGAAAAGTATGGTTTCACCGCCTTGCAAGCGAAACGTGCGGCGGAATAGATACTGCACAGTCAAGCCTTGCAACATCATTGCCGCTGCGGTTTCGAAACTGATCGATTCCGGTAATTTGACCAGAATATCGGCAGGCATCACGCGCGCTTCGGCATACGCACCAAGTGGCCGCCCGGCATAGGCAACGCGATCACCGACTTTGACATGAGAGACATCTGCGCCAACTGATTCGACCACCCCGGCGCCTTCCATGCCCAAGCTACCCGGCAAGGGCTGTGGGTACAGACCGGTGCGAAAATAGACATCGATGAAATTCAAGCCACAAGCCTTTTGACGTACCAGCACTTCGCCAGTGCCCGGTGCCTTTAGTTCGACGTCAACATATTCCATTACGTCGGGAGCGCCAGTCTCAGTAATCCTGATTGCTTTTGTCATTGCTCACTCGCTTTCACTTTTCAATGCATAACAACATGCCACAAAAATAGGTCACATCATTGCAACAAGATTTTTCTCAATCCTACACGCGCTGCTGTTCTTAGGATTTCTTCTTGGATAAAAGATAAATCCCGCACAAGACCAAAGCAGTGCCTGCCAATTGAATGCCGGTAATGGGTTCGCCCAATATCCATGCAGCAAGAAAAAGGGTGGATACCGGCCCGATCATACCCGCTTGCGACGCCGTGGCTGCGCCTATCCTATCCACTGCGATCATCGTCAAAAATACCGGCAACACAGTGCAAAAAAATGCGTTGATCATAGACAGGCTGTATACATCCATGGGCTGTATCAGCATGGACGCAGGACGCAATATAAAAAATTGAGCAATGCAGGCAATACTGGATACGCACATTGCATAAGCCACCAGGCGCAAAGCACCGACACGCCTGACCAACTCACCCGATGCCAATAAATACACTGCATAAGAGATCGCACTGCCTAAAACGAACAGGCCGCCTATCGTCACATTGGCACCGCCAATTCTGACGTCGTGCACAAACACCAGCACGGTTCCCAGATAAGACGTACCTAACGCTGCCCATTCGATAACGGTAATCTTTTTCTTCATCAGAAAGACCGAAATCAGCAGTACGAACGAGGGAGTCAAAAATAAAATCAGCCGCTCAAGGCCCGCCGAAATATATTGCAAACCGAGGAAGTCGAGAAAGCTGGAAAGATAATAGCCAAGCAAACCAAGGATCACGATCTGGCCTTTTTCCGCATTGCTCAAAGGCTTGGCCGTACGCGCCTTCCACACTGCGATGACGATAAAAAACGGCAGCGAAAAGATCATGCGAAAAGCGATCAGCGTTACCGCGTCCACGCCATAGCGATAGATCAGTTTGGCAACAATGGCTTTGGTGGAAAACAGAACAGCGCCGACGATGGCGATGGACAGACCGATCAGAAACAGCTTGCGCGGGGATGAGGGGGAGCTTGAAACGGTCATGCAGTGATTGTAAAGGCTAAGCGGATTTCAAGTTTCCGGCGCCAGAAGCTGCACGCGGAAATGCCAAAACGACTATGCGAGGTGGCACAACGACGCGTCAGCGCATTAGCGCATTACTACTGACCAGACCTGGAAAATAAATTTAGAACAAGTGTCCCAGCTTGGCAGCCTTGGTCGTCAGATAGCGCTCGTTGAATGGATTGCGTGTCACCACCAACGGCACACGTTCCACCACCTTCAGACCGAGTTGTTCCATCGCGGTGATCTTGCGTGGATTGTTAGTCATCAAGCGTAAAGTCGAAATCTGCAAATGCTGCAGCATCGGTTTGCACAATTTGTAATTCCGTTGATCTGGCTTGAAACCCAGCGCTTCATTCGCTTCGACCGTATCGGCACCCGCATCCTGTAATTGATAGGCGCGGATTTTATTCACAAGCCCAATGCCGCGACCTTCTTGCCGCAAATAAAACAGTGCACCGCGACCTTCTTCGGCGATTTTTTTCAACGCTGCTTCCAGTTGCGGACCACAATCGCAGCGCAAGCTGAACAAGGCGTCACCGGTCAGACATTCCGAATGAATGCGCGCCAATACCGGTTCGCCATTGTTTACATCGCCCAAAGTGATGGCGACATGTTCCTTGCCGGTAGCTGGCTCGACAAAAGCATGCAGACGAAACGTCGCCCACGGCATAGGCAGTTCGCACGATGTAGCGAAATCGAGTTCAGCTTCGGACGGAATTACCGCACTTACAGCGGCGGCAGTGGCAAGACTTGGTTTCATGGTTTTAGCGCTAATCGATCAATCAACAAACGCAGCACATGCCTTTTTGTCATGTGCTGCGTTTTTTCTCAGAAGACGAAGGATATCAGGCTGGGAGCAATTCGTTGATTGTGTTGCTTGTTTGCGCCAATGCTTTTTCGACACCGGCATCGCCCATTGCCAAGCCTTCGCTCTGAACTACCGTCACATCAGTCAGACCGATGAAGCCCAATACGGTACGAAGATAAGTGCCGGCAAAATCCATCGCTGCCGCAGGACCTTGGCTGTAGACGCCACCACTGGTGGTGAAGATAAAGACTTTTTTGCCTGTCAGCAGACCAACGGGGCCGCTTTCACCATATTTGAACGTGACACCAGCGCGGGCAACTTGATCAACCCAGGCTTTTAAACCCGAGGTGATCGAGAAGTTATACATAGGTGCACCGATCACGATGACGTCAGCGTCAAACAATTCCTGCACCAGCGATTCAGACAAAGCAGCGATCTTGGCTTGTTCCGGCGTGCGGTTTTCTGCTGGCGTAAAAAATGCGCCCAGCGTTTCTTCAGTCAGATGTGGCAGCGGATTAGCCGCCAGATCGCGATTGACGACGGTAGCACCTAGTTCTTTCGCTTTCCATTTATTCAAAAATTCTTCGGTTACTTTGCGGGAAATTGAACCGTTGTTACGCACGCTGCTGTTGATGTGAAGGATCTTGGTCATGATGAACTCGCTTTCTTTGTCAGGTTTAAGTATTTGAACGCGGCGTATTTGTTTTCGCGTCGTTGCAAACATCTTATGACAGAGCTACTATCTATAAAACCCATATTTTTTATATATTTAGCATCGATTTATTAGATATGAGAGATCCCGGCCTACCGACCTTGGAGCAATTGCGTGTCTTTGTTGCGGTCATCGATTGCGGCAGTTTTTCGCGTGCCGCGACCGAATTACACCGAACCCAATCTGTCGTCAGCTATACGATTGCCAATCTTGAGGCGCAATTAAACATCGCCTTGTTTGATCGAAGCAAACGCAAGCCCACCTTAACCGAAGCCGGCAAAGCCTTGCTGGCCGACGCGCGTATGGTGGGACTGAAAGTCGATGCGATGCGAGCGCGCGCCAAAACACTTTCTCTCGGACTGGAAGCCGAAGTATCCATCGTGGTTGACGTGATGTTCCCGAACTGCACCTTGGTACTTGCGTTGAAAGCATTCCAGGAACAATTTCCGACGGTCGCCTTGCGCTTGCGTATCGAAGCGCTGGGCGCGGTCAAGCATCTGGTTAGCGAGCGCATTTGCCAGATCGGCATTGCGGGACCAATGCTGGATTTCCCGGATATTTTTCAGAGTCAGCAACTCGGTAACATCACGATGATTCCGGTCGCCGCGCCATCTCATCCACTTGGGCAGATGCAAGGTGTGATCCCGACCGAAGTGGCACGTGATCATACACAACTGGTGTTGACCGATCGCAGTCAACTTACCTCTGGACAAAACTTCGGCGTGATCGCGGTGCGTGACTGGCGTCTTGGCGATCTGGGCGCAAAGCATATGCTGCTACTTGGTGGATTGGGCTGGGGTTCGATGCCGGAAGAAATGGTGCAAGCCGACATACAGAACGGCAGGCTGGTGCATTTACATTTAGAACATTTGTATGCAGGCCACTACTCACTACATCTTATTAACCGGATGGACGACGCACCGGGGCCGGCAGGACGCTGGCTGATGCAGTATTTTCTGGATCATGCACCGGAAAACCATGCGACGGCCAAATATCGCGATGGCGCACTCGCCGGTCTGCCACTTTTACCAAGTCCAATCGATTCCGTTGATTAGTAACGCTATAACACCGTCGAAAAATAGAAAAAGACGCCAGCGGCGCCTTTTTCATTGATTGGCTTATGCAAACTCTCAGCGCTTCATGATCGACCCAAGCACACCCCGTATGATTTCGCGTCCTACAGTGGAACCCATGGTGCGTACCGCCGATTTCATCATTGCTTCGACGATGGTATCGCTACGACGGCCGCTGGTTTTCTTGCCGCCACCGAGTATGCCGCCCAGCATATCGGAGAAGCCGCCCTCGTTTTCTGCTTCTGCCGTCTTGGCCGCAGATGCTTCGCGCGTCTCTACTTTTTCTATCACGCGGCCTTTGATTTTTTCGTAAGCGGATTCACGATCGACTGTTTTTTCATAAATGCCAGCGACGACGGAACTCGAAATCAAAGCTGATCTTTCCGCATCTGTGATCGGGCCAATCTGTGATGCCGGCGGCAACACATAGCCGCGTTCAACGATGGTAGGACGGCCTTTTTCGTCCAGGAAGGAAACCAGCGCTTCGCCCACACCGAGTTCTGTAATGACTTGCACGATATCCAGCTCTGGATTCGGGCGGAAAGTTTCCGCCGCAGCTTGCACCGCTTTTTGATCACGTGGTGTGTAGGCACGCAAAGCGTGTTGTACGCGATTGCCGAGTTGACCGAGCACGGTATCGGGAATATCCAGCGGATTCTGCGTGACGAAATACACGCCTACGCCTTTCGAGCGTATCAGGCGCACAACCTGTTCGATTTTTTGCAGCAAAGGCTTGGGCGCTTCGGCAAACAACAAATGCGCTTCGTCAAAAAAGAAGGCGAGTTTTGGTTTGTCCAAATCCCCGACTTCCGGTAATTGCTCAAATAACTCCGACAACATCCACAATAGAAAAGTCGAATACAACAGCGGCGCGTTCATCAACTTGTCTGCCGCGAGAATATTGATCACGCCTTTGCCTTTGGCATCGGTTTGCAGCAAATCCTCGATGTTCAACATGGGTTCGCCAAAGAACTTGTCGCCACCCTGCTCTTCGACCCCAATCAAACCCCGCTGGATTGCACCTATGCTGGCGGCAGAAATATTGCCGTATTCAGTTTTGAACGTAGCCGCGTTATCACCAACATGCTGCAGCATAGTGCGCAAATCCTTGATATCCAGCAGCAACAAGCCATTGTCATCAGCGATCTTGAAAACCAGTTGCAACACGCCTTGCTGCGTATCGTTCAAATTCAGCATGCGCGATAACAGCAGAGGGCCGAGATCGGAAATCGTCGCGCGTACCGGATGGCCTTTTTCACCAAACACATCCCAAAACGTCACAGGCGCACCAGCCCAGACCGGCTCGGCTAGTTCAAGCATCGTATAGCGCTCCTTGACCTTGCCGCTAAATGACCCTGCCTTGGCAATTCCGGACAAGTCGCCTTTGACGTCGGCCATGAAAACTGGCACCCCGATATCAGACAAAGCCTGCGCGAAAGTTTGCAAAGTAACGGTCTTGCCTGTGCCAGTGGCGCCAGTAATGCAACCGTGCCGATTGGCAAGCTCGGGTAATAAGCTCAGTTCGTGTTCTTTATTTTTTGCAATCAACAAGGGATTTGGCATCTTTTTTGTCCACAAAGGGTGAGGTTTGGTTGGCGGGCGATATGGTAAAATCCGCGCTTCATTATAGCTAACTGATCGGGAAAGATTCGTCATGGCAGGACACAGCAAATGGGCCAATATTCAACATCGTAAAGGCCGTCAGGACGAACGACGCGGCAAAGTCTGGACCCGTCTGATCAAGGAAATCACGGTTGCCGCACGTATGGGCGGCGGCGACATCGCAGCAAATCCACGTTTGCGCCTGGCAGTCGACAAGGCAGCCGACGCCAATATGCCGAAAGACAATGTCACGCGCGCGGTGTTACGCGGCAGCGGCGGTCTGGAAGGCGTCAACTATGAAGAAATCCGCTACGAAGGCTACGGCATCAACGGTGCCGCGCTGCTGGTCGACTGCATGACAGACAATCGCGTGCGCACGGTAGCCGAAGTGCGCCATGCGTTTTCCAAGTTTGGCGGAAATATGGGCGCTGAAGGTTCTGTTGCCTTCATGTTCAAGCATTGCGGGCAGTTTTTCTTTGCGCCAGGCACGGACGAAGACAAGTTGATGGAAGCCGCACTGGAAGCCGGTGCCGACGACGTAACTACAGATGAAGAAGGCGGCATTGAGGTGCTTTGCCCGCCGCATGATTTTTCAGCGGTGAAGGATGCGCTCGCAGCAGCCGGCTTCAAAGCCGAACTGGCAGAAGTCGTGATGAAACCTGCAACAGAAACCGTGTTTGAAGGCGACGATGCCATCAAGATGCAAAAACTGCTGGATGCATTGGAAAATCTCGACGACGTACAAGAGATCTATACCAACGCGGTAATCAACGCGTAAATATTAAAAAAGCGCATTAACGGAGCGGACCAAGTCCGCTTTTTTAGTGACAGTGGTGATCAGTCACCTGATACAAACAGTGGCATCGCTTGGATGCCACGATTTTAGTAAAAGCAACGGACTAACTCATGAAAATTCTGGTAGTCGGCTCAGGTGGCCGCGAACATGCTCTGGCCTGGAAACTGGCGCAATCCGAACGTATACAAATGGTCTATGTCGCGCCGGGTAATGGCGGTACGGCACTCGACGATCGCTTGAAAAACGTGGCGATTACCGATCCACGTGCACTGGCAGAATTTGCGCAGCAAGAGAATATCGCACTGACCGTCGTCGGTCCGGAAACGCCATTGGCAGCAGGCATCGTCAACATTTTTCGCGATCTGGGCCTGAAAATTTTCGGCCCAACCAAAGAAGCGGCGCAACTGGAAAGCTCGAAAGATTTCGCCAAATCCTTCATGCAGCGCCATGCGATCCCAACTGCTGAATACCAAACCTTTTCAGAAGTAAAAGGCGCGCACGAATACATCGATCTCAAAGGTGCGCCTATCGTGATCAAGGCCGACGGCTTGGCTGCAGGTAAAGGTGTAGTTGTTGCTTTGACGCTGGAAGAAGCGCATCAAGCCGTTGACATGATGTTATCCGATAACAAGCTCGGCGATGCAGGTGCACGTGTTGTCATCGAAGAGTTTCTGGCGGGTGAAGAAGCCAGTTTCATCGTCATGGTCGATGGCAAAAATATCTTGCCGCTGGCCACCAGCCAGGATCACAAACGTCTGCTCGACAATGACGAAGGCCCGAACACCGGCGGCATGGGCGCATATTCGCCTGCACCTATCGTCACACCAGCCTTGCATGCGCGCGTCATGCGCGAAATCATTCAACCGACTGTGCAAGGTATGGCCAAAGACGGCATCACGTTCACCGGTTTCCTCTATGCCGGCTTGATGATCGACGATCAGGGCAATCCAAAAACCCTGGAATTCAATTGCCGCATGGGCGATCCGGAAACTCAACCCATCATGGCGCGCCTGAAAACCGATCTGGTCGGCGTGATGGAACATGCGGTCAGCGGCACGCTGGACACCATAGAACTGGAATGGGACAGACGCACGGCATTGGGTGTCGTGTTGGCAGCGGCCGGCTATCCAGACGCGCCACGCAAAGGCGACGCTATTAGCGGCATCCCGGCGGAAACCGTTGATAGCGTCACCTTCCACGCCGGCACCACTTTGACAGGTACGCAATTGACCACAAACGGCGGCCGCGTCTTGTGCGTAGTCGGCTTGGGCGATAGCGTCAAAGTCGCGCAAAAGAAAGCCTACGATGTCATCGATCACATCCGTTTCGACGGCGCACAATTCCGTCGCGATATCGGCTGGCGCGCATTGAAACGTCCTTGATTTTTTCCTGTGGGTAACAAGCCGCAGAATTCCTGCCTTGTTACCCCGGATATAAGATTATCCGGTTGAACTGTTCCTCTGTCAGCGTGTCATATCGCCATTGAAAATCGTGCTTTTTGATGGTGAGAAGAATCCATACCTTCGCATTCGTCGGCACATGGAATATGACAATGTTGAACTTTTCGCACGCCAAGACCGCACAGACCCGCCAGCCTTCCTATGCCGATGAGAGCTCGCCAGCCCCGACATTGACGATCGCGATCCTGACAAGAAATGAGGCGCATCACATTGCAGCCTGCTTGCATAGTGCCGCCTTTGCCGACCAAGTAGTCGTGGTTGACAGCGGTAGCACAGACAATACGCGGGAAATCGCGCAGGCCGAAGGTGTCGAGGTATACAACTATCCGGACTGGCAAGGCTTCGCCGTACAACGCAATCGCCTGCTGCAACATGTACGAAGTGATTATGTGTTTTTTCTTGATGCCGACGAACTCATTACGCCGGAATTGCAGGATGAACTTCAGGCAGCAGTACGCTCTGGGAAACGCGCGGTGTGGAAGGTGCAGTGGCGCATGGTAGCGTTTCAGCATGAACTCAAGTATTTCCATTCAGAGGCCAAGATAGAACGGCTGTTCCGGCGCGACATGTTGCGTGAGTTTACAGGGGTCGTGCATGAGCAGGCCATACTGACAATGGAGCCGACGCCCCGTATCTTGCTGACAGGTCGCCTCTTGCATTATTCGCGCGAAACTGTGCGTGGCAGTCTGGAAAAGCTCACGCAGTACGCGATGCTGGGCGCCGCCAAGCGGTCAGAGAAAGGCAAGCATGGCGGTGTGCTGCGCGGGCTTCTTTCCGGCTCTTCGATGTTTTTGCGCCTCTATATAGGGCAGCGTGGAATCCTTTGTGGCGGCCCGGGCTTTCTGTATTGCTTTATGGTTGGCCTGGAAGGTTTCTTCCGTTACGCCGCACTGGCGTATGACCGTGATAGCCTTCGCACCGATATTCCTCGCTAACCGGACCGCAACATGAGTTATTCCCGGCCCTCTTCGGGGCACGGCACCGCATGCACGGTCGCCTTTATCTTGCTGGGATTGCTAGTTGCACTGGCCCCACTGCATACTAAAATTCTGGGCGCCGCTTGGCTGGGCTTTCTCTTTTGGGGAATCTATTCGGCCACTGGGGTACGACGCACGGCGCACCATCGCAATCAGGCGAGCACAATCTGGCTAACGGCCTGTATTGCAGCCCTGCTACTGGCTGGTGCCTGCATGTTGATCTGGGACGAAAGCAGCGACATCCTCAATCCACAAATTCGGCTGCTGATTCCGGCCCTATCCGTCTACCTCATTTTACGCAAAGGCAGTCTTGCACCTGAGGTGCGCATCTATACGCTGCACGCCATTGCGCTGGCCGGCTTTGTCGCATTCATATGGACTGCCTATCTTTCGCTCAGCGGACAGGATGTACGCTCCTCGCTGGCCAGCAACGCCATTCCATGGGCGGTCGCCAGCAGTTTTTATGCTTGCCTGTTGCTGCCAGCCGCTCTCGCCGAGCGACAGTCGCTGTTGCGGCGCTGGCTTTGGCTGGGCGCGGTCGCATGCGTAGTGCTTGCAGTGCTGCTATCCCGCTCGCTGGGCGCATTCATGATCATTCCCTGGTGCACCCTTGTATGCATATGGTTCTGGCACCGTCATCGGTTGCCGCATGCAGGCCGTATGCCGATACTGGCCCTGTTCATGTCTGCCGTCGCACTCACACTGGCATGTGCCTGGTGGGCACCAGGCGACATACTGAAATTGCGCAAAACCACACAGGAAGTCATCGAGACGCGCACCACCCAGAATTACAACACCTCCACTGGCGCCCGTTTTTACATGTGGAACCTGGCGTGGCAAGGTTTTCAACAATCGCCATGGATCGGCATAGGAAGTGCAGAACGCATACGTCGCCTGCATCATGCAGGGGAAGAAGATGTCGGCATCGACCTCAGTAAACTGGCGGCCGTACGCACTTTGGGTCATGTGCATAACCAGTATCTGAATGCAGCGCTCGATGGCGGCCTGCTCGGCCTGGCATCCTTGCTGACTTTGCTAGCCGGCCTCGCAATGGCCGCCCGCCGCCTGGCTCAAACCGATCAGGTGGCTGCCTGGCAGATGGGCGGCGTTCTCGTCATGCATGCGAGTGCCAGCATGAGCAATGTCAATTTCCTGCATAACTATTACGTGATGGCCTTGTCGCTGGCAGCGGTCGTGCCCTTGCTGGCCGCACATACAACAGATACCCGTCCATCCTGACATGCACATATTGATTATCAACCGCAGCGTCATACCCGTGTTCGCTTACGGTGGAACAGAACGTGTGATTTGGGATCTTGGAAAGGCATTGGTACAGGCTGGCCACCGTGTCACCTATCTGGTACCGGCAGGTTCACACTGCCATTTTGCTACCGTACTCACCTTGCGGGAAGATGCTTCATGGGAAGCCCAGGTGCCTGATGGTGTGGACATCATTCATTTCCAGTTCAATCCGGCCGTTCCTGTGAGCGTTCCCCATGTGATGACGCAACATGGTAATTCGCAGGAAAGCGTAGCCCTACCGCTCAACACGGTTTTCGTCTCGCGCGATCACGCCAGCAGGCATGGCTCTGACAGCTTTGTCTACAACGGTCTGGACTGGTCTGCTTATGGCGCAGTTGACTGGCAAAGACCGCGCACTCACTTTCATTTCCTCGGCAAGGCGGCATGGCGGGTCAAGAATGTGCAAGGCGCCATCGATATCGCGCATGATGCGGCGGTCCCGCTGGCAGTGCTGGGAGGCGATCGCCTCAATCTCAAACGCGGCTTTCGGTTTACCTGGTCGCGCAAGGTGTCGTTTCACGGCATGGTGGGCGGCAGTGAAAAAATCCGGCTGCTGAACGCCTCACGCGGCCTGATATTTCCGGTGCTTTGGCACGAGCCGTTTGGCCTGGCCGTGATTGAGAGCTTGTATTTCGGCATGCCGGTATTTGCCACTCCTTACGGCGCCTTGCCGGAAATCGTCACGCCCGAATGTGGCGCACTGGCGGCCAGCCGTGCCATTCTGGCGCAAGCGGTGAGATCGGGAGGACATTACGATCAACATGCTTGTCATCAGCGTGCGCTGAGTTTTGATGCAGCGGCAATGGCGCGCGGCTATCTGGCTGTTTACGCGCGTATATGCAAAGGCGAAACCCTGCATGCAGCACCTCCCATACTGAAAGGCGAGGTTAAACACCTGCCCTGGAAGGATTAGTTCCTCATCAAACTGGGCTCCTCCGGACAATGGCAAAACAGACATCCGCCACCCGGCAAGGTACAATCCGCGCTAAATCTTTCTTACCCTATGTATCGTGACTTCGTCGCCCATCGCCTCCCTTTCCGTAAAAAACTATCTGCTTGATCTGCAACAGCGCATCGTCTCTGCGCTGGAAGAGGTCGATGGCCAGGCCTTTGGCGTCGATACCTGGCAGCGCCCGGAAGGCGGCGGCGGCATTTCACGCATCATTGAAAACGGCAATGTTTTCGAACGCGGCGGTGTAGGTTTTTCGCATGTGACCGGCAAAAACCTGCCGCCTTCAGCAGCGGCAAATCGACCTGAACTTGCAGGCCGCAACTGGGAAGCAATGGGTGTATCGCTGGTGCTGCATCCGCGCAATCCCTACGCGCCTACCGTGCACATGAATGTACGGTTTTTTATCGCGATGGCTGAAGGTCAAGAGCCGATCTGGTGGTTTGGCGGCGGCATGGATTTGACGCCGTATTATGGTTTTGAAGAAGACGCACGCCATTTTCATCAAGTCTGTCGCGAGTCCTTGCAGCCCTTCGGTGATGATTTACATACGAAGTATAAAAAATGGTGCGACGATTATTTTTATCTGAAGCACAGGCAGGAAGCGCGCGGCGTAGGCGGCATATTTTTCGATGACTTGAATGAACCGGGTTTCGAAAAGTGCTTCGCTTTACAACAAAGCGTAGGCGACCATTTCATAGAATCGTACATCCCGATACTGAAACTTCGCAAAGATACGCCTTACGGCGAGCGCGAGCGCGACTTCCAAACCTACCGACGCGGACGGTATGTCGAGTTCAATCTGGTGTTCGATCGCGGCACATTATTTGGCCTGCAATCGGGCGGGCGGACCGAATCAATACTGATGTCTATGCCACCAGTGGTAACATGGCGCTATAACTGGCAGCCGGAAGCAGGCAGCCCTGAAGCGAAATTGGCTACCGACTTCCTTGTTCATCGCGACTGGATTTAACAGTGACAGCGGCAAGCAAAGGCAGCAAACCTTGCATCGCCTTGCTAGGCGGCAGCTTCGACCCAGTTCATAACGGCCATCTCGCACTGGCAAATTATTTCGTCGACCTGATCAAACCTGATGAATTGCGCGTGATCCCGGCCGGCAATCCATGGCAAAAAGACGGCTTACAGGCATCAGGTAAAGATAGAGTTGCCATGGTGCGCAGTGCCTTTGGCAATGCGCTCACTCAGCAAAAAGTACCCGTCACCATCGATCAGCAAGAAATTCTGCGGGCCAGCGCAACGTATACAATCGACACACTACGTGCGGTGCGCAAAGAGCTGGGGCCTGATGTATCAATTGTTTTCTTGATGGGTGCCGATCAGTTGCAGCATTTGAATACCTGGCAGGAATGGCAACAGCTGTTTGACTATGCGCACGTATGCGCAGCTTCGCGCCCCGGTTTCGCGATGGATGCCGCGCATATTCCGGACGATGTGGCGCAGGAATTTGCAGTTCGAGCAGGCACGCCTGCACAGATACGCAATACGACGCAAGGTTTAGCCTGCCTTGCACCTAATTTGGCGGTGGATATTTCTGCTACCGAAATTCGCGCCGCCTTGCAGCGTGGAGAAAGACCGATTTCGCTGGTACCTCCCGGGGTGCTAGACTATATTGAACAACATCACCTATATAAAAGCTAATGGACATCAAAACACTGCAAGCCCTGGTTATCGACGCGCTGGAAGACGTCAAAGCGCAAGACATCAAGGTATTCGATACCGTACACCTGACCAGCCTGTTTGACCGCATCGCGGTTGCATCCGGCACATCCAACCGCCAGACCAAGGCGCTCGCAGCATCCGTGCGCGACAAGGTCAAGGCCAACGGCGGCCACGTCCTCAGCGTTGAAGGTGAAGACACCGGCGAATGGGTACTGGTCGATCTGGGCGACATGATCGTCCACATCATGCAACCTGCAATCCGCGCCTACTATCGCCTGGAAGAAATCTGGGGCGAGAAAGAAGTCAAATTCGGTGCTGCCAAACGTACAACCAAAAAATCGGCCGACGATGAAGAGGACGCGCCAAAGAAAACTGCCGGTCGCCATTTAAGCGCCAGCCAAACCACGCTAGACGACGAACCGAAAAAGCCTGCGCGTAAAACGGCCGTCACAAGATCGACTGCGGCGAAAGCTCCTGCGAAGAAAACCACCGCCAAAAAAGCAGTAGGTAAAACCATCAAAGTCGCCACAACCAAAACAGCTGCCGCCTACAAAAAAGATAAAGCTCCTGCTAAAAAAGCACCAGCGAAAAAAGTAGCTAGCAAAACGCGCGCACCAGCGAAACCAAAATCCGCTGAATAAGCGGATCAGCTGACACAAGAACGTTGTCATGCAGCTTGTTATTGCGGCCGTCGGTCACAAAATGCCCGCGTGGATAGAAAGCGGGTTTGCTGAGTATGCCAAGCGCATGCCTGCCGACTGCCGCATCGTCCTGAAAGAAATCAAACCAGTCGAGCGCTCAGGCAGCAAAACTGCCGAAACCGCGATGGCGCTGGAACGCAGCAAGATTGAAGCCGCAGTGCCGAAAGGCGCACGCATCATCGCGCTGGATGAACACGGCAAGGATCTGACCTCGGTTCAAATGTCGCAACTACTCAAGCAATGGCAGCAGGATGGCGGCGACGTTACTTTTGTCATTGGTGGTGCGGATGGTCTGGATGCAGATTTCAAAAAGAATGCCGATATGCTTATTCGCATTTCCAGCCTGACGCTCCCGCACGGCATGGTGCGTGTGATGCTGGCCGAGCAGTTATACCGCGCTTGGTCAATCACGCAAAATCATCCTTATCATCGGGTGTAATTCTGATGAAGCCACTCCCGCATAAAATCTATCTCGCATCGAAAAGTCCCCGCCGTCGTGAGTTGCTGCGGCAAATCGGTGTCGAGTTTGAATTGCTGCTATTGCGAGATCACACGCCACGCGGCCCGGAAGTGACCGAGATCGTTTTACCCAACGAGCGAGCAGAAGATTACGTCGCGCGCGTTACGCTGGAAAAAGCGGCCTTCGCGCAAAAAACCATGTGGTGGCGAAAATTGCCGCACCGTCCGATACTCGCCGCCGACACCAGCGTCGTACTCGATGGCCGCATCCTCGGCAAACCTGCAAATGAAATCGAAGCGATAGCGATGATGCGTGCATTGTCGGGACGCACGCATCAGGTGCTGACGCATGTTGCGATCTTGCACAATGAACAAACACTACAAATCACGCAACGCTCCGACGTCGCGTTTGCCACACTGTCTGATGAATTAATCCGCGCGTATTGCGCGACGACAGAGCCTTACGACAAGGCAGGCGGTTACGGCATACAAGGTCAGGCAGCGTTGTTCATTCAAGATATTGCGGGCAGCTATTCAGGCATCATGGGCCTGCCCTTATTCGAAACCGGAAAGTTACTGGAACAGGCAGGCTTGCGCATCCTATGAGCGAAGATATTCTCGTCAACGTCACACCGCAGGAAACCCGTGTCGCGCTGGTATTGCAAGGCGCCGTACAAGAACTTCACGTCGAACGCACTCTATCGCGCGGCATGGCAGGCAATATCTATCTTGGCAAAGTCGTGCGTGTATTACCGGGCATGCAATCGGCGTTCATCGATATCGGGCTGGAACGGGCAGCTTTTTTGCACGTGGCGGATATCTGGGATGCTCGCTCTCATGAAGGTCCACCGACAACCCCGATCCCCATCGAACGCATGCTCTTCGATGGTCAAGCGATTACCGTGCAAGTCATCAAGGACCCGATCGGGACTAAAGGGGCACGGCTGTCGACGCAGATTTCTATCGCCGGTCGCATGCTGGTATATCTGCCGCAGGAATCACACATCGGCATTTCGCAACGCATAGAAAACGAAGTGGAACGCGAACTGCTACGCGGCAAAGTGCAAAAGCTGATGCTGGACGGCGAAAAAGGCGGCTTCATCATTCGGACCATGGCCGAAGATGCATCGGATGCGGATTTGCAAGCCGACGTTGATTATCTGCGCAAGACCTGGAACAACATCACGCAACTGGCAAAAATCAAACCTGCGCCATCCTTGCTGTTTCAGGATCTCGATCTGGCGCAACGGGTAATGCGTGACTTCGTGAATGACGAAACCGCCAGCATTCAGGTTGATTCGCGCGAAAACTATCTCAAGCTGCAGCAATTCGGCGAGCTGTACACGCCATCCGTATTGACCAAGCTCGCGCATTATCCTGGCGAACGACCGCTGTTCGATTTGTACGGCGTAGAAGAAGAAATCCAGCGTGCGCTGGGTCGTCGCGTCGATTTGAAATCCGGCGGCTATCTTATCGTTGACCAAACCGAGGCAATGACGACGATAGACGTCAACACCGGCAGCTTCGTCAACGGTCGGAATTTTGACGACACAATTTTCAAAACTAATCTGGAAGCCTCGCACGCGATCGCACGCCAACTGCGCTTGCGCAATCTGGGCGGCATCGTGATTCTGGATTTTATCGACATGGAAAATGCCGATCACAAAAGTGCAGTACTCAGTGAGTTGAATCGTGCTTTGGCGCGCGACAGAACCAAGGTATCTGTCTCCGGATTCTCTGCGCTGGGGCTGGTCGAGATGACCCGCAAACGCACGCGTGAATCGCTGGCGCACATATTGTGCGAACCCTGCCCGGCGTGCAGCGGCAAAGGTCAGGTTAAAACCGCCCGCACTATTTGCTATGAAATCCTGCGCGAGCTGACGCGCGAAGCCAAACAGTTCAACCCGCGTGAATTCCGCATTCTTGCATCGCAAGTCGTCATCGACATGTTCCTGGAAGAAGAATCGCAACATCTGGCGATGCTGGGCGATTTTCTCGGCAAGCCGATTTCACTTCAAGTTGAAGCGGTATATCACCAGGAACAGTACGACGTCATCCTCATGTAAAACGATATTTTTTACCTCACAAAGAAAAACGGAATCATGTGCCAACACATGATTCCGTTTTTTATTCAGTAATCCGAAACAGACCGCATACGATCACGAACCTCGTATCCTACTCTTTCCAGTAATTGTTAATCCACGGCGCCTTGCGTACAAAACGCAAAGCACGATTGCGACGGCCTTCTAGCGCATCCGGCGGATTCACTTCGCCGTGAAAAATGACAATCTTGGTTCCGTCAGGCACAAAGGGCTCGCGCCAGTAATTCGTCGGCCACGATGGAATACAGTGATATTTATAACTACAGCACCACGATGCAGGCCAATAGCTGAGCTTGCCCTGTTTGTGCAACACATCCGACAAAAACGCTTGCTCGTTGCGGAACGCATTACGTGCTTCTGCTCCGGTAGTGCGGAACTGCTGCAGCACGTCGGCATGAGCACCCAGCTTGAAGCGGTATACAGATGAATTTCCGGTTACACGCCACGGCCTTTTCCAGTCATGGATAATCAAGAACTCGCCCGGATATTCAAAGAAGGCGTCTATGCTATCCGTGATGACCACATCGACATCGAGAAACAGTGCCGTACCTTGCAAACCATGTAGATCGGTTTCAAAGGTCGTCAGTTTTTTCCAGCCGCGCTCAGGCAAGCCATCCGGCAACTTCAAATCAGGTATAGGGAAACATTCGACTTCCGAACGAATACCGCTGCCGTCATCCGTCAAACAGACGAAACGGAAATCGCCTTTTAAATTGCGACGTACCATCGCGTACAGGCGATTCACATATTCCGGACCATATTTGGTACCCCACTTCATGCACAGGATGACGCGATCATTATTTCCCGCGGCACTCACTGCATTCACGTTATCTGTCATTCATTTCTCCAACTATAGGCACTATGCCCAGTTCAAGGCCAATCTGCGGAACGCGGCCTCATTCGGCAAACCATCCTGTCCATGCGTCAGGGTTTCGAAACCGTGACGTTAAGACATATAATGCCGTACAACTTAAAAAAATGATCCGTGATGTCTGGCCGCTACCTGCGCCGTAAAACGTGCGATAACCGGCATAGTAAAGTGAATCAATGCAGCTTTCCAGCGCTAGATCACACATCATGGTTTTTCCGTACCTCAAGGGATGGGGTCGCGCCGCCAGCAATCACTCGGCCAACGCGCGCAATACCATTCTTGCGACACCAATTTAATTATTTCAGGCCAGACCATGCCTCTAAAACATCTCGATCTGGGCTGCGGTACACGCCCGAAGAATCCATTCGGACATCCGGATCTGCACGGCGTCGATATTCGTGCCGATTCAGCCGCCCTATCCAATGCGACTATTGCTACCGCCAATCTCAGCGTGGGTCCGATTCCATACGCAGATAACTCCTTCGATTCGGTTTCGGCTTATGATTTTTTTGAGCACATTCCGCGCGTGGCACTCGACTATGCAAACCAGACGTCGCGCTTTCCATTCATCGAATTGATGAATGAAATCTGGCGCGTCCTGAAACCGGACGGCGTGCTATATGCCGTAACCCCAGCCTTTCCCAACGAAAAAGCGCTGCGCGATCCCACACATGTCAATGTCATCACAGCCAAAACGCATCGCTACTTCACCGCGCCCGACGTGATGGCGCGCATGTACGGTTTTGTCGGCGAATTTCACCTGATACGCCAATGCTGGGTGCATCCGCGTGGCGCTTACGAGCCGCCCCATCCGGGCTTCGGCCATCGCCTGCGCGCGATCGGCGAACGCATCAGCGGTCAACAATCGCATCTGGTATGGGAATTTTCTGCGACTAAAAAGGCTGCAGATAGCAAATGAGCATCTCGATCGCCGATGTCACCGTCATTGTCGTCACCTATAACAGCGCGCATTGTATGGCTGGTCTCGCCAGCGCCTTGTCGGTGCTACCGCATGTGACTATTGTCGATAACGCTAGCGACGATGACACAATCGCACAAGTAGCCATCCATATGCCGAATGCCAAAGTCATTCGCAACGAACGTAATCTCGGTTTCGGCGCAGCCAACAATCGTGCATTGGTAGAAGCGCAAACGCCATATGCACTCTTGCTTAACCCGGATTGCCTGCCAGGCACTGATTTCTTGGAAAGCTTGCTGGCGTTTGCAGATCAGTACCCGGATGCCGCCATCATTGCTCCCCATTTGATACGTCGCGGCGGCGAAGTGGAAGTCAGCTATCGCTGGCCGTGTACACACTGGAAGTCAAGCGGAGGTGCGGCCGATGGACCATGCTGTGTAGGTTTCGTCTGCGGCGCAGTCATGCTACTGAATATGTCTGTGATGCGCGAGGTCGGTTTTTTCGATGAGACATTTTTTCTCTACTACGAAGACGAGGATTTATGCCAACGTGTCTTCATGAAAAAACTGCAAATTGTCGTAGCGCCGCACATCAGCGTCACGCATTTATCCAGAGGATCGGTAAAAGGGCCAAATCCCTGGCGCGCAGAATTTGGCCGTGGCTATCACCATGCACAATCCAAGTTGATCTTTGAGAGCAAGCACTTTGGTGCCGGCGAGGTTGCTGGTTTACGATGGAAAACCATGGCGCTGGCCGTGCTTAATTTATTGCCGCGCCTGCTGTTCCCTTTTCCCCGCTATCTGGCGCGTTTACTCGGCCGCATTGCCGGTCTTTACGACTACAAGGCTTGAGGCTTCAGCTCAATTCTGTACGACCGGCGTTGGCTCTTCCTTTGCAAACTGCAAGTGATACAGGTTTGCATACACGCCATTCTTAGCCAGCAATTCATGATGCGAACCCAACTCGACCAGCTGACCTTCCGCTAACACTGCGATCCGGTCTGCGCGCTCAATCGTTGACAGACGATGAGCAATGACCAGCGTCGTACGCCCTTTCATCAATTCGTCCAGAGCCGCCTGTACCGCACGTTCTGATTCTGAATCGAGTGCCGATGTCGCTTCATCCAGAATCAAAATAGGTGCGTCCTTGTAAATCGCGCGCGCAATTGCCATACGTTGCCGCTGCCCACCCGACAGACGCGAACCGTTATCCCCTATCACTGTTTCCAGTCCTTGCGGCAAAGCGGCAATGACATCATCCAGATGCGCTGCCTTGGCTGCGGCCAGTACACGCGGGCGATCCGGTTCTGCATCACCATAAGCAATATTGGCAGCGACCGTGTCATCGAACAAAACCACGTGCTGGCTCACCATCGCAATCTGCTTGCGCAAACTCGTCAGCGCTACTTCTTCAATCGATTCCCCGTCTATGCAGATCTGGCCGGCAGTCGGCGGATAGAATCCGGGTACCAGATTGACCAAGGTCGATTTGCCACCGCCGGACATGCCCACAAAAGCAATCGTCTCGCCGGACATGACGGACAGATTGATATTCTGCAGTGCCATCGCCTGATGCCCTGGATATGCAAATCCAAGATTGATGAAATCGAGGCGACCTGCGGCGCGGCCTGGCAATACTTTCCCGGTGGTACGTTCCGGATTGGCATCGATCAATCCAAACACGGCTTCAGCCGCCGTCAAACCGCGTTGCAATGGCCCATTCACCTCAGCGATACTTTTTAATGGTGCCAGCAGCATTAGCATCGCGGTGATGAAAGAAACGAAACCACCGACTGTCGTTTGATTTTGCCCCGACTGGATCAATGCAATCACGATTACGATGGCTACCGCACAAGCAGCCATTATTTGAGTGACAGGGGTAGTCGCCGCCAGCGTACTTGCCATACGCATCGTATAGCTGCGCAATTTGTCGGCACGTGCTTCAAAACGATCGCGTTCATATTGATGACCGCCAAAAATCTTGATGACCTGATTCGCACGCGTAGTTTCTTCCAGAACTTGCGTCAACTCCGCATTGACTGACTGATATTCACGCGTCAATCTGCGCACGCGCCTGCCAGTCATGCGCACGACAATAGCAATCAGCGGCAACAATACCAAGGCGACTAGGGTGAGACGCCAATTCAGCCACAACAGAAAACTCAACAAGACGATCACAGTCAGCGTATCGCGGATCAGCGATGTATAGACACGTGTGACCATATCGACAATTTGCTGTACTTCAAACATCATCGAGTTGATCACACGCCCCACCGAATGCGTGCTGTAAAAGCCCAAAGGCACATCCAGAATGCGGGCAAACATTTTCTGCCGCAGGACATTCAACAAGCGTGACGACACCCAGGTCATCATGTAGGTCGTCGTATAAGTGGAAATGCCGCGCAAAACGAAAATACCTATGATGGCCAGCGGTACCAGCCACAGTGAAAACGTAGGCTTACCGCCAAAGCCATGATCGAGCAGCAAGCGCATCACGGCCGGAAACATGGGCTCCGTCAGTGCCGTCAAAATCATGCCGCAAAAGGCAATGATCAGCCGCTTTTTATAAGGCCCTAGCATGCCAAACAGGCGTTTCAGATGCGGAGGAATAGTCATTTGTTTACATCTCCGAAACGGTCTTGATACGCATGTCGACCAATGCCTGCCAACGGAATGGACAACAGGACCATGAATGCAATCCCAAAAAGAGCGTCGCGCAAAATCGCATTCACCATGCCACCAAACATGATGGCAATGCCTATCGTAAACAAGCGCATGCCATTCTCGCCGCCAATTTTTACTGCAACGACTAGCTGCGTAAGCCATATCCACAGTAGCGCACCCACGCCTATCAAGCCCGTTTCTGCCGCATACAATAAGTAGTCGTTATGCGGGGTGGCCATTTCTGCGCTCATCAAGCCTTTGGCACGCTCCGGATACTTTATGACCCAGGTGCCAATCCCGTTACCGGCTATGGGCTTCTCCTTGAAGATGTCCGCGGTGATGCTATACATTTCCAGTCTTACTCCCTCGGCACTCACTTTTCCGCCATCGAGGAAAGCCTTTATATCACCAGCTGTCCCTACCAGACGTTCGCGAAAACCGTTAGCTGTCTGCCAGGCGATGCCAATCATCAGCACGGTCGCTACTACCAGCAACGCACTACGTAATGAGAATGTCAGATAACGCAATAAAACCAACGCACTGCCAAAAATAAAAATCAGACTGCCGGTACGTGTTTTCGCCAAAACCAGCAAAGCAATGACAACGTATAACAACACGGCAAAACGCAAGTATCTATGTCGACTTTGTGCGCAAATCTGGTTCAGCATCCAGCAACCCGCTATGCCGAGCAAAATACCAATCAATATGGATTTGTTTCCGGCGTACATGCGATAGTTCTGGAACAATGCCCAATCCGGCAAAAGCTGAAGTGCATTCAGGTAAAGCAAGGTTGCAGCGACTACCGCACCTATAAAAAAAACCTTCAGCGCGCGCTGTTGCCACTGCCCTGCCCCCACGCTAATGAAAATCAGCAGCACCAGATAAATCTGGTAATGCAAAAAGGCTTTCCAGAAACCAGGGGGGCGCTCAAGGAACAAGCCGGCTCCGCAAGTTACCGCAAGCAAGCACATCACCGGCCAAAACATCGGACTATCTCTCACCGTCTGCCATCGATCACGATAATGTCCGCCGGCCAGCAAAGCGAGAACAAATAAAACAATGCCGGTATACCCGATGCCAATCGGGAAAAATAAAGTGATAGGTAATAACGAGAGGACGAACTGGGCTTTCGTTTCATTTGCATTAAACAAATTCATACGATCAGTCATAGGCGATCTGTACATTTTTTTCCGAATATAAATCGATTAGTTTTTGTTTTGTGTTGTCATCCAGATTGATTCGCCACTGCTCTGCAAGACGCAGTTCAGACACGCCTTTCGGATTTTTGTACTGAATCACCACCGGGCTGCCATCTGCTCGCGCAGAGGCCTTCAATGTCGCCAGCAGTGCATTGACATCGGCTGATGCCTGCAAGGACAAATAGATACCTTTCGCATATTGAATGCGCACGGCAGCAATATCCATTACCTTCTCGGCCGTAATCCGCAAACCACCGGAAAAGCGATCTTCCGAAATCTTGCCTGACACTGCGAGGAACTCATCTTCCTTGAACAGATTGCGATTGGCATCAAACACTTCGTTGTAGACGGTCACATCTACCGTCGCGCTGCCATCATCCAGTGTGACGATGATCATGCGGCCGCGTTGCGTCATTTGCGTACGTACGCCTGAAATCACACCAGCGATCGTGCGCGGCTCGCGCGATGGCTCCAACTTGCTCAAACTGGTGCGGGCAAAACGACGAGCTTCTTCGGCGTAGGCATTGAACAAATGTCCGGACAGATAAAAGCCCAATGCGGCTTTTTCTTCGGTCAGTTTTTGCTTGTCGCTCCACGGCGAGACTTTGACGTACTCGGGTGGACACTCCATGTCACTATCATCGCCGCCAAACAGGCTGACTTGGTTTGCCGCAGCTTCAGCCTGCTCTGCGCATTCCATCGCGAAACCAACTGAGGCCAAAAGAATGGCGCGATCAACATTGAAGGAATCGAATGCGCCAGCGCGTATCAATGAATCGATGGTGCGGCGGTTGATCTGCTTTTTGTCCACGCGTTTGCAGAAATCAAACAAATCGGTGAAAGGCTGACCTTGACGCGCAACCACGATGGCATCAATAGCGCTCTTGCCCGAGCCTTTGACAGCACCCAGGCCATAACGAATCTGCATGGCTTTTTTGCCCGGCACACCGACTGGCGTAAAACGATAATCGGATTGATTGATATCTGGCGGCAGCAAAGTAAGGCCGCAAATATCCAGCGCATCCTCGACCAGAATCTTGATCTTGTCGGTATCATCCATCGCCAGCGACAAGTTGGCTGCCATGAACGCGGCCGGATGATGCGCTTTTAAATATGCGGTGTGATATGACAGCAAAGCATAAGCAGCAGCATGCGATTTATTAAAACCGTAGCCTGCAAACTTTTCCATCAAATCGAAAATCTCATCGGCCTTCTCAGCCGTCAGATCATTCTTCGCAGCACCGGCGCGGAACAACTCGCGATGCTGCGCCATTTCTTCGGCTTTCTTTTTACCCATCGCGCGACGCAACAAATCTGCGCCACCGAGCGAGTAGCCACCGATGACCTGCGCCATCTGCATAACCTGTTCCTGATAAACCATGATGCCGTAGGTTTCAGACAAAATGACTTCAGTACGCGGATCGGGATATTCAAAACGTTCACCGTGCTTACGTCGGCAGAAATCCGGGATCAGATCCATCGGGCCCGGACGATACAACGCGACCAGCGCAATAATGTCTTCGAAGCGATCGGGACGCGCATCCTTCAGCATGCCTTGCATGCCGCGGCTTTCCAGCTGGAATACTGCGACGGTTTTCGCCTTGGTCAGCAAATCGTAAGACGGCCTGTCATTCAGCGGGAGTTTTTCCAGCGCGAAGTCAGCCATCGCCGGATCGAGATCCTTGATGTAGCGCACGGCGCGATCGAGGATCGTCAGCGTGGTCAAACCCAAAAAATCGAACTTCACCAGACCGACGGCTTCGACGTCGTCTTTATCGTATTGCGACACCACGCCGGCGTCACCGCCCTGCGTGTACAGAGGGCAGAAGTCGGTCAGCTTGCCCGGTGCGATCAACACGCCGCCCGCATGCATACCAATATTGCGGGCGATGCCTTCAACTTTTTGCGCCAGCTCCAGCAACTGTTTTACTTCTTCTTCATTTTCCAGGCGTTCAGCCAGCAGCGGTTCTTCCTTGATTGCGTCCGCAATTGTGACCAGCTTGCCCGGCTTGAATGGAATCAGTTTGGAAATACCATCGCAAAAGTTGTAGCCAAAATCCAGCACGCGACCAACGTCACGCACCGCGCCTTTAGCCGCCATCGTACCGAATGTCGCAATCTGCGAAACCGCATCCTTGCCGTATTGATCTTTCACATATTGAATGACGCGATCGCGCCCTTCCTGGCAAAAATCAATATCGAAATCGGGCATGGAAACCCGCTCAGGATTCAAGAAACGTTCGAACAGCAAGTTGTATTGCAGCGGATCCAGATCGGTAATCAACAATGAGTACGCGACCAGCGAACCGGCACCCGAACCGCGACCTGGCCCAACCGGCACGCCGTTATTTTTTGCCCACTTGATAAAGTCCGCCACGATCAAGAAGTAACCGGGAAAACCCATGTGGATGATGGTGTCGGTCTCGAACTTCAGCCGCGCCTGATAGCGTTCACGATTTTTCTCGCGCAGTTCAGGGTCGGGATATAAATGTTCGAGCCGTCCTTCCAGACCACGTTGCGCTTCCTTGACCAGGAATTCATCAATCGACGAACCATCAGGCGTTGGGAAATTAGGCAGCTTCGGCTTGCCCAGCTCCAGCACCAAATTGCAGCGCTTGGCGATTTCTACCGAGTTCTGCAACGCATTCGGCATATCGGCAAACAACTCGGCCATTTCTGCCTGCGTTGTAAACCGTTGACGCTCGTTGAAGCGCTTGATGCGGCGTGGATTCGCAAGAATTTCGCCTTCAGAGATACAGGTACGCGCTTCATGCGCAGTAAATTCACTCTGATCCAGAAATTGAACCGGATGCGTCGCCACCAAAGGCAGATTCAGTTTGGCAGCAAGCACCGATGCCTGACGCACGTGCGCGTCCATATTCGGCTGATCGGCGCGCTGTACTTCTATATAAAAATGACCGGGGAAAATTTCCGCCCAGCGCTTGGCATTGCGTTCTGCGCCGGCAAGATTGCCGTTATCGATCGCCATGCCGACATCGCCAAAGTGCGCGCCGGATAAAACGATCAAACCATTCGCCCCGCCTTCGGCGGCAAGTTGTTCCAGCCATTCCGGACGGATCTCAGCGCGACCGCGATGCAAGTTGGTCAACCATGCCTTTGACAACAATTCGCAGAGTTGCAAATAACCGGTCTTGTTCTTGACCAATAACAACAGGCGCGACGGCTTGTCCTTATCGTTATCGTTGCTAATCCAGACGTCGCAACCGACGATGGGCTTGATACCTTTGGAACGCGCTTCTTTATAGAATTTGACCATGCCAAACAGGTTGGCCAGATCGGTAATCGCGAGCGAAGGCTGTGCATCGGCAGCGGCTGCGGCGATCACGTCATCGATGCGGACCAGACCGTCGACGATGGAATATTCGGAATGCAGGCGTAGGTGAGTAAATTGCGGAGAAATCATGGCCGTATTCTACCGCGACCACTCCTTTCAACAGACATTTCAGCATTCCCGAATGCGAAGTTTATAATGTCGACTTGTTCATGCCTTGCCGCATCACGCTCCCGGCCATTTTTGTCAAATTCGTCGTGGGTACCAAGCGCAAAAAAGCCAGCCATGAGCAGTAGAACATTGTCCTCTTTACAAGAGCAATCACCTCAAGAAGCAAGCATGCCATCCACATCTTTCGTTAACATCGCCGCCTATAAATTCATCAGCTTTGACGATACTGCCGAGAAGCGCCCGGAATTTATTGCCAAGTGCAATCAATTGTCGCTAAAAGGCACCGTTCTGCTCAGTCCAGAAGGCATCAACCTTTTTCTGGCTGGAACACGTGCAGCGATAGACAGCTTTCTTGTATGGCTACGTGCCGATGCGCGCTTCGCCGATCTGGAAGTGAAAGAAAGCTATTCCGAAGACCAGCCCTTCAAGTACATGCTGGTCAAGCTCAAGCGCGAAATCATCACGATGAAGCATCCACTGATAAAGCCGGAAGAAGGCCGCGCGCCCTCAGTCGGTGCGACCACGCTCAAGCGCTGGCTGGATCAGGGCCATGACGACAATGGCAAAGCGGTCGTCATGATGGATACCCGCAATGCGTTTGAAGTCGATGTCGGCACCTTCGACAACACCATTGATTACCGCATCGAAAAATTCAGCGAATTTCCCGATATCGTCGCCAAGAATAAAGACTCGCTTAACGACAAAACCATTGTCACCTTCTGCACCGGCGGTATACGCTGCGAAAAAGCCGCGATCTATATGAAAGACGTCGGCTACGACAGCGTGTATCAACTCGATGGCGGCATCCTGAAATATTTTGAAAAAGTCGGCGGCGACCATTACACGGGCGACTGCTTCGTGTTCGATCATCGCACCGCACTCAATCCACGTCTCGAACCAAGCTTGCCGGTACAGTGCGGACATTGCAATGCGACCGTATCACCGCGCGAACAATTATCACCACTCTTCACTGCAGGGAAATCCTGTCCGCATTGCGCACCTGCAAGCGAGCAAGCCTCAAGCGACAACTCACACGCAGCAATCAACCCTCTTTAATTTAAAGAAGCCAACATGATCACTATCAACGGCACAATCAAGGTCGACAACGCAGCACCCTTCGTCCTGTTCGGCGGTATCAACGTGCTCGAATCGCGCGACCTCGCCATGCGTTCCTGCGAAGAATATGTGCGCGTTACCGGCAAGCTTGGCATTCCCTACGTCTTCAAGGCGTCATTCGACAAGGCCAACCGCTCGTCGATACATTCCTATCGCGGTCCTGGCCTGGAAGAAGGCATGCGTATTTTTGAAGAAGTCAAAAAGACCTTCAACGTACCTGTCATCACCGACGTCCATGAAATTCATCAAGCCGCAATCGTGGCGGAAGTTGCCGATGTGCTGCAATTGCCAGCCTTCCTCGCCCGCCAAACAGATCTGGTGGTTGCCCTGGCAAAAACCGGACGCGTCATCAACATCAAGAAACCACAATTTCTGAGCCCTTCGCAAATGCTGAACATCGTCGAGAAGTTCAAGGAAGCTGGCAACGAACAATTAATCCTCTGTGATCGCGGCACCTGCTTCGGCTACGACAATCTGGTGGTCGACATGCTGGGCTTTGGGGTGATGAAAAAGGTTAGTAATAACCTGCCAATTATTTTCGACGTGACGCACGCATTGCAACAACGCGATCCGGGCGGCGCGGCTTCCGGCGGTCGGCGCGAACAAGTCGCCGATCTGGCGCGCGCAGGTATGGGTGTGGGTCTAGCTGGATTATTTTTGGAAGCGCATCCTGACCCAAAGAATGCGAAATGCGATGGGCCGAGTGCTTTGCCGCTGGATAAACTGGAGCCGTTTTTGACGCAGTTGAAGCAGTTGGATGATTTGGTGAAGTCGTTTGCGCCCTTGGATATCGAAGCCTGAGTGTTAGGCGTCGATAAAACAAAAACGCGGCTGCATGCCGCGTTTTTTATTTCAGATCAGCCATACGATAATGCCGTTGGCTCTGCAGTTGGCGGACTGGCGCATTTGAATACAACTGTCGCGACATTGCCTTGTCCATCGGCTTTGCGCCGCATCTCGATGTGCGCGTGATGTTGTTCCACTATTTCTTTCACGATGGCAAGCCCCAAACCTGAGCCAGGCGCATCTCCCCCGAGGATGCGGTAATAGGGCATGAAGATATTCTTCATCTCCTCATCGGGAATTGGTGGCCCATCGTTGGTGACGACCCACTCCATGCCCTCCGAACTTTGCTGAATGCAAACTTGAATATCGCCATTTTCCCTGCCATAGTGCGAGGCGTTTTCAATCAGGTTTTGCAATAGTCGCTGCAGCTTGTAGGGCTCACCCCAAACGGGTATTTCGCCCTCCACATCCAGACCTATCGTCTGTCCTCGCCGCGTCAGCAAAGGCTCATGCACAGCAATTACTTCGCAGCTGACTTGCGATAGCAATACATGCTGAAAATTTTCCTTTGCACCCTTGGCAGTAATCCGGCTAAGCACCAGTAATTGCTCAGCCAGTTTTGCCGTTCTTCGGACGCCTTGCATCGCATCGTTCAATGATTTTTCACGCTCCTCTGCAGTCACAGCACGCTGTGCATTCTCTACGTGCAGCTGCAAGGCGGCGATAGGCGTACGGATTTCGTGTGCCGCAGCATTAATGAAGCGTTGTTCACGCTCCAATGTCGCCTTCACTCTAGCCAGCAGACTATTCAACTCTGTAACAATCGGCGCAAGTTCGTCAGGCGTCTTGTCCAGATCTACTGTCGCCAGCGATTCCGGCTCACGTTTGCGGATCCGGTCGGCAAGCTCACGTAAAGGTCGCATATTAATAGTCAGGACAAGATGAACAGTAATCAGCATCAGAAGACCGCCCAGCAGCAGAGGCAACAATATCGACAAACCTATGCCGTCCGCCATCTCCTGACGCACTTCATCCTTTTCCGCAGTGATGATCCAGACATCACCCGAGCGCAAGGCAAACAATTGCCATACATCCTCACCGATTTGATTCGTGCCAAATCCCGCTTTTAAAGTGCCTAGCGGTATGTCGGGAGCGGATGCAGATTTGGCCAGCAAGGGGCCGCCATCGCGCCAGACTTGAAACGCGATTTTGGTTTCGTAACGATGGCCGAATTCTTCTGGAGTATCACCTTGCGCTTCTTCCAGCTGTTTCGGCAATGCAATGATTATCGGATTGGCAACGCTGGCTTTTTCCAGCTGCCTTGCAACCAGCGCTTCCAGAACCCGTGCCGAAGTTGCCAGTCGCGCACTGAATAATTCGTTTGATTCATGAATTGCCAGTTCGCGCGCGGCGATACCAATACAGCCGAAAATAAGCATCATGAGAATCAATGTGCCGCCGACGAGTCGGCCGCGTATTGAATAATTACGCTTGCTCATACATCGACCTGTCCGATCCGATAACCGACACCACGTATGGTTTTGATGACGCCGGGAGATATTTTTTTGCGAATATGGTGGACATGCACATCGATGGTGTTGCTTTCCACACCCTCACCCCAGCCATACAGAGATTCTTCAAGTTGCGCGCGATTAAATACTCTTTGCGGGCTTTCGGCCAAATGTTTGAGCAGCATGAATTCTCGGCGCACCAATTCGACCGGTTGACCGTCCCAGATCACCGAGAAACCGGCAAGATCCAGTACCAGCTTGCCGATCTGCAGCTGATTCACGGTGCCGCCACTACGACGGCGCTCCAGTACGCGTAAACGCGCGAGCAACTCGCCCAACTCGAAGGGCTTGACCAGATAATCATCGGCACCGAGATCAAGCCCATGTATTCGGTCTTCGGTCGCATCACGGGCGGACAGTATCAATACCGGCACCATCTGACCGGTATTGCGGATAGTCTTGAGCACCTCGGTCCCATCCATCAAGGGCAAGCCGAGATCGAGAATAACCAGATCGAAAGCATTGTCGCCTAGCGCACGTACCGCACTTTTACCGTCGGCGACGTGCTCAACTGTGTAGTGCGCTCTCTGCAGCGCCAATATCAAGCCTGAAACCAGCAGGGGATCATCCTCGACCAGTAATATCCGCAATTGCGATTCCTCAGGTTATTTTCGCTTGGCTGCAATCTTATCAAGTAATTGATTGATTTCGTTGCGACGACCTTCATCTGAAATTTTGCGTCCGTTGCGCGGCGCCGCCTGCAAGGCTTTGCGCAAGACACGCTCGGCATTGTCCAGGTCGCCGGCACGGAACAAAAAGTCACCGTAAAAATAGTTTGGATCTATGCCGTCAGGATTGGCAGCCAAGCCTTTTTTCAAAAACGTCAGCGCTTTTTTATCGTCGCCAAATCCGATCGGCCAACCAGGTACTTGATAGTACAGTGAGCCCAAGCTCGTATACGCAGATCCGCTCAGGGCATTGGGATCAATCTCCAGCGCCTTTTCAAACGCGCTTTTGGCACTCTTTGCCAATGACAGCGCACCCAGCCCGCCTTTCGCACCGGCATAACTCGCATCAATGATGCCATGCCAAATCAATGTTTCCGCACGATTCGGATTTTGCGCAACGGCCTTATCCGCTTCCTTGACCAGTTGTTCGTAGCCTTTTTCCTGTTCAGTCGGCGGCGTCTGATATTTGATGCGCTCCCACTCGTGCTGCAGTTTGGCGACATCATCCTCGACTGCTGCAAACGCAGGTGCGGCCAGCAAGGTCATGGACCAGGCCACGGCTGCCAGAATTTTTGCGATATTCTTCATTGTTGTCTCTCTTTAGTAAATTACTTGGGAAGATGTTTGCGGATGATGCTCAGTTGTCCGCGGATGGCGCGTTCCGGCAGTACCGGTAGCACCTTGTTGATGAATACAAAAAAGGATTCCTTCCTGCCCAGCGTGTGCTCACGCGCGACACCGTTCAAGAAGACATTGAAAGCACGGCCGACCGCTACCGGTGTATCTTCCGCCGTTTTCAATTCACGATTCATCGATGCGGCCGCGCTGCTATTGATCGCCGTGCGTGTCGCACGGGGTGCAAAGTGACGTACATCAATCGGGGTATCGGCCAGTTCACGGCGCAAGGATTGCGTAAAGCCGCGCAATCCTGATTTACTCGCGCAGTAAGCCGCATATCCAGGAAAGCCGATGAAACCCATGATGGAACCGATATTGATGATTTGTGCGCGTGCTTCTTTTTTAAGCAAGGGAATCAATTGGCGGGAGAGCAGCATCGGTGCCAGCAAATTGATATTAATCATATTGCGTATTGCATCGCTGGACTGCGTTTCAAACGCATGAAAATCATTGCTGCCGGCATTGTTGATCAGCAAATTGATGCCGCCCAGCGCACGCGCCAGCTGCTCAATTTTATCCAGCGTTGCCTGCTGCGTAAGATCGCCATCTACGATATGCGTTTTGTCCGTGCCTAGCTTTTTTTGCAAAGCCTCGAGGGCATCCCGATTTCGACCGACCAGGATCAAATAATCCGACTGCGGCAACAGCTCCATGGCAATCGCCTGACCTATCCCGCCGGCGGCACCGGTCAATACGGCGCGATATGCTGTCGTCATGCTACTTCCCCGGTTAACAACACCTTGTTTTTTGTCGGCAGACTTCTGAAAATATCGCCGTAGAGTTTGTAGACCATGCTGGCGCAATGCACGACAGCCTGCTGATCGTCGGCATGCTCAAGACGGTTCATCAGACTCTCAAAAAACTGTACGTGTGCGATATCCAGGCTGCCGTGAGAATTCAGATAGCTGAAGGCTGCTGGCGGCAATGCCAGCGCGCCCTGTATGGTGGACGCAGCATTTGTCGCGAGTGCCGTGCTGGTGCCTTCAAGCACATGGACCATGCCGAAGAATCCGATCGGATTGCGCCTGTCGATTTGATGATAGGCATACGCAACCATGGTCTCGGTCGCCGCATGCGGTTGCGAGTGACGGACTTTATCCGCGTCGCCACCACATGCGGCAATATCGGATAACACCCATTCCTCATGACCCAGTTCTTCCTCTATATATTCGGCAATGGCGCTGCGCAGCCACTCATGCTTACCATCCAATCGACTGCCACAAGCCATCAACAGCGGAACTGTGTGGCGCACATGGTGATAAGCCTGCGTCAAAAATGCAATGTATTGCTCGACAACAATATCGCCTTTGAGTGCATCCTGAATCACGGGTACGGCAAACAAGGCTTGCCGTTCATTGGTGGTTTGCTGCTGCAAGGTATCGAAAAAATTCAAATCATTCTCCTGACTGTTCGAATAGGGGTGAAGCCTGCTCTTGATAACGCTGCCAGATCAGTTGCCTGCGCAAACGGCCGTTTGCTGTCGCAAGACCACTGGCAGAAGAAAAAGGGGCGACGACCAACCAATGCCGAATACGTGCGTAATCCGGCAAGGCACGATTGGCGGCATCGATTGCAGTCTGCATGGTTGATGCATCAATCGATCGCGACAGCGGCACCACCAGCGCAATCAGAAATGGTTGGGCATCGCCAAATACGATGGCTTGCGCAAAGACACCGGTGCCTAGCAGCACGGATTCCGGCCATTCGGGCGAGATATTGCGACCAAAGCCGGTAATCAGAATGTCCTTCTTGCGACCATCAATGAACAGATAACCGTCGTCATCGAGATGTCCGATATCGCCGGTAGGCATCCATTCGGCATGCGTGGCAGCTTGGCCGAGATAGCGTGCAGACGGCATGCCACCCACTTCGATTTCATGGTCGGCAGCGATACGCACGCGACGATTTGACAATGGCTTGCCTACGCTACCTATACGATCGGCACCTGGAACATTCAATGCAACCACTGAGCTGCATTCAGACAAACCATAGCCTTCATAAACCGGAAAACCTTTATGGCGCGCAGCCTCAACCAGCGCATACGGAGTTTTGGCACCACCGACCGCAACAAATTTAAGCGTCGCAATGCGCGCATCATTCTGGCTGGCGACGGCAACCAGCGCCTGCAGCATTTGCGGCAGCAAGATGATGCTTTCAGCCTGATGATGCGCGATCGCATTCAGGCATCCATCAGGATCAAAGCCACTGGCACCATGCAAGCCGACTTCCGCCAGTGGCGGACAAATAACGGTCGCTCCGGCCAGCAACGCGGTATAGATTCCCGCGATGTTTTCGAGCAAAACAGCGAGCGGCAGCACGCTGAGATGACGTTGTATATTGAGTGAGGCGAGGCTATTGTGCAGTGCATGTGCCACATCCCACTGCTGCTCGGTACTCAGGCATACGCCCTTGGGCTCCGCAGTCGTGCCTGAGGTGAATGTCACTTTCTGGATGCCGGCAAGTTCGGCAGAAACCTCCGCAGACTCGCGTTCGCACAAAGTCAGATTACCCAGACCACCAACGATGCCGGCAAAGCCAAGTTGCGCCGCCTGTTCGGGCTGAGCACAGTAGACCGCTTGTACCCCGCTGCTCGCAATCACATGCATCCATTGCCCCGGCGTGAAAAACAGCGGCAAGGGAATCAGCGTTATCCCTAGATTCTGCGTTGCCAGGTCAATTGCAATCCATTCCGGCGAATTATCGGCAAGAATCGCCACTGGTGCAGTTGGTACCTTCCTCGCCAGCAATGCCGCCTGCACCATGTCGATGTGCGTCTGCAAATCGCTGTGTGTCCATGCGGCGCCGCTGCCCTCGACCTTTACCCCGGATGCGGGAATTTGTTCAAACCAGTTGTGCATAACCGGACCTGATGTCGCCAAACATGACGCGTGGCTTGGTTTCGTAATAGCTGCCCCAGCTTTTGCCGCCATCCGGCAGTCTGCCCGGATCGGCAACCTTGAGTACACTGGGATTCAAACGCAGGCGGGTAAATGAATTCAGCAAACCCGACGTCGCCGTGAATGCAACCCAACTCAATCCCTGCTGATGCAGATATCTGGTCATGCAGACGATGAGTTCCCGCGCCGCGCCGACATGGGTAGAAGCCAGATTGCCTACTTCAACGATGTGCGCACGCGAAACCGGGACACGTACATGGGCGGCAATTTCATTTTCCAGCGGGGCATCCAGATATTGTTCGAGAAAGGTCTTGCCGTTCTTGGCCAGGGAAAATCCTAGCGCTGCAATCCACACGCCATCTGCATCCTTGCAACCCACGAGGATGTCGCAGAAATTTCTAACGTGCGCGCCGTATGTTTTGAAAAAAGCGGCAGCAATGAAATCCTGCAGGCTCTCGCGCTCCGGATGATCGCGGGTAATCCAATCACTGCGTCTGGCCTGAGATGGACAGGGGGACGAGTCCGTATGAGGTCCGGTTAGTGCAAGCTGCATCGCCATGAGACACTCCCACATTGTTAGTTTGGAAGCAGCTTATGCAGCGAACATTAACTGGACATTAATTAAGGAAAATCATCTTGCCCGTTGAGCGTTTGGCATTTGAACAACAACGTCGGAAAATCTGCTTCACTTAACAAGCTCTTAACTATTCAGATGGCACAGTTGCGCCTTCAATCTTTAAGGGACATTAGATGCGCTGGAAAAATACAACTACCGGATACGGCTATGTGACCATTTCCCTGCACTGGCTGTCCGTGATTCTGGTAGTCGTCACCTACGCAATCATGAATCTCAAATTCCTCGCTGCGCGAGGATCGATCCTGCGCAGCAACATGGCTGACTGGCACTATGCGGCTGGCCTGACCTTGTTTTTCCTGACCTGGCTGCGTTTGCTGCTGCGTGGTTTCGGCGATACCCCGACCATCACCCCGCCGCCCACGCCACTGCAAAGATTGCTGGCAAATGTGGTGAAAATCGCGCTGTACGGAATCTTGCTCGGTCTGCCTTTGCTGGGATGGCTAACGCTGAACGCAAACGGCAATCAAATCAATTATTTTGGTCTGTCCCTGCCCATGCTGATAGGCAAAGATCCGGGATGGGCCAGAGACCTGAAGGAACTGCATGAAGGACTCGCAACGATAGGATATGTTTTGATTGCATTACATACGCTCGCCGCATTGTTCCATTACTACATCGAACAAGACAACACGGTGCAAATGATGTGGTTCCGACGTAAAAAATCCTAGCAAAAAAAAAGCGCGGCATCTTGTAGATACCGCGCTTTTTTCTTACATTGATCTGCCACTTATGGCGCGAGATCAAACACCAGCACTTCTGCCTGCTTCCCACCACTAATATCCACTGTCGCAACATCCGACAGTTTCAGCGCATCACCGTTTTTCAACTCAACGCCATTCGCTGTCACCGTGCCACGTGCCACGTGCACATAAGCCAGCCGTCCGGCGGCAATAGCCAAGGAAGCAGCTTCAGCACCATCAAACAAACCGGCATACAGCTTCGCGTCCTGATGAATCAGAACTGACCCATCTTCACCATCCGAACTGGCAATCAAACGCAGGCGACCGCGTTTTTCTTCTGCTGTGAAATTTTTCTCTTCATAGCTTGGTGGAATGCCAGTCACATTCGGCTGAATCCAGATTTGCAGAAAATGCGTGGTCTGGTCTTTAGCGTGATTGAATTCCGAATGACGGACACCGCTACCCGCACTCATTCTTTGCACATCACCAGGGCGAATCACGCTGCCAGTGCCCATGCTGTCTTTGTGCGCCAACTCGCCATCCAGCACATAGCTGATGATTTCCATGTCGCGATGGCCGTGGGTGCCGAAGCCGCCACCGGCGTTGACGCGATCTTCATTGATCACGCGCAGCGGGCCAAAACCCATGTGTTGTGCGTCGTAATATTCACCGAACGAGAAGCTGTGATATGAATCGAGCCAGCCGTGATTTGCGTGGCCGCGGTCTGTGCTTTTGCGAATTTCAAACATGATATGTTCCTTTCGGTGAGTTTTATTGTATGACTTAGGTTTAAACCTATGGATGTAACTATAGATGATCAAAACTCGTTGAATAAGGGCATAATTGCGTACAAGTTGTTCAAATAATTTGAATATTGGATTTGGCCATGAATTTGACGCTGGAGGCGATACGCATCCTCGACACCATAGACCGCAAAGGCAGCTTCGGCGCGGCCGCAGTGGCACTTGATCGTGTGCCGTCTGCACTAACCTATAGCGTGCGCAAGCTGGAAGAAGATCTCGACGTATTGTTATTCGATAGACGCGGCCATAGAGCAAAGTTGACTGCAGCCGGACAGGAATTATTAACCGAAGGCCGCCATCTGCTGCGCGCCGCTGACGAATTGGAACAACGCGTCAAACGTACTGCCAGCGGTTGGGAAGTTGAGCTGCGCATCGTGCTCGATGCCTTGATTCCTTATGAGAAAATGATCCCGCTCATTAATGAATGCGACCTGCAAAGTTCAGGCACGCAATTGCGATTCTCCACCGAAGTGTTGTCGGGTACCTGGGAAAAGCTGATCAATGGTGAAGCCGATCTGGCCATCGGTATTTCCTACGACGGCCCGGATTTGGTCCGTGGCTCAGGCGGTTTTCGCGCCAAACCGTTAGGCGAAATCGATTGGGTATTCGCCGTCGCGCCCACACATCCACTGGCAAAACTGGATGAGCCACTATCGGCGAGCACCGTGCAGCAACATCGTGCCATTTCAGTTGGTGACAGCGGCCGCATGCTGCCGCGTATTACATCTGGTTTGCTGACAGGACAATCGACGCTGACCGTGCCTACCGTGCGCGACAAACTGGCGGCGCAAGTCGCTGGCCTGGGCTGCGGCCATCTGCCACGTAAATGGGCGCAACCTTATTTCGATACTGGCGCACTGATAGAAAAACAAACCAATGAGACCAAACCCGACGGCGCACTGCAATATGCATGGCGCACCGACTCACGCGGCAAATGTCTGAAATGGTTTTTAAGCAAACTGGCTGACCCCGATGTACAGCGCAAGTTATTGGCGGAATGATCAATGACGAACACGACGAATAAATATATAGGCCGCTTCGCCCCTTCACCCAGCGGCCCCCTGCACGCAGGCTCGCTGGTCGCGGCGATGGCCAGTTATCTCGACGCCAAAGCACATCAAGGAAAGTGGCTGGTGCGCATTGAAGACATCGACGAGATGCGGACTGTCCCGGGCGCTACAGAAGCCATCATGCAGGCACTCGCCATCTTCGGCATGCAGCATGATGGAGAAGTTGTGGTGCAAAGTCAGCGCACGCCGGTGTATCAAGCCGCCTTCGATCGCCTGACCGGGCATACCTATGCATGCGGTTGCACACGCAAGGAAATCGCAGATTCCCGTCTCGGTATTGCTGCCGATGGCGCTGCGATTTATCCAGGCACATGTCGTAATGGCGTTAGCGCAGGCAAAATTGCGCGCACCTTGCGGGTGCGTGTTCCTGAATCAAACGAAAACAACGAAACGATTAGCTTCAACGATAGATGGCTAGGTCGATTGACCCAGCATCTGGCGACTGAAGTTGGCGATTTTGTTTTAAAACGTGCTGATGGATATTGGGCATATCAACTGGCTGTCGTAGTTGACGATGCGGATCAAGGCGTGACACATATAGTGCGCGGCACCGATTTGCTCGAATCAACAGGACGGCAAATCTATCTGCAACGCCTGCTCGATCTGCCTACACCGTCGTATATGCATGTACCCGTTGTGCTGAATGAAGTCGGGGAAAAATTATCGAAACAAACCGGAGCACAGGCGCTAGATCTGGATAATCCTTTGAGCGAGTTATTGCGTGCAGCGCGCTTCATGCAGTTACAGATTGATCATGCAGATTCAATGACAGAGTTCTGGGAGAAGGCCATCGCCGATTGGACTAGACGATTCCATAGTTACAATCCCCAATAAAAAAGGACGCTCAAGCGTCCTTTTTTATTGCGGCAAAGTTGAAATTAGCGCTTGGGCGCACCACCCAACAAGGCCGCCATTTTATGCTTGGCCGGCTTGGCTGCGGTTTGCTCTGCTGGCTTGTTTTGATTTGCAGTTGATACCGAAGGCTCATACGGTTTGGTGAAGAAAGGATCGATTTTTTCTTTACGTGGCGAGGCTGCATAAGCACTCCGGCTACCGTTCGATGCTGCGCCACCGCTGCGTTCCATTTCGCGAGGTTCACGTGGTGGACGAGCGGAAGACTCTTCACGACGCGGGCTGCGTTCTTGAGGCTTGCGATCACCGCCACGCTCGCTATTCCTGGCGTTGCCGCGCTCGCCACCGCGCTCATTACTACGTGCAGATGACGGTGTGAAGCCAACCAGTTCAGCCGGTATAAACGTATGCTTGATCATCTTTTCGATATCAACCAGCAGACGCGCATCCTTGTCCGAGAACAGGGAAATTGCATCACCAGAGGCACCAGCGCGCCCGGTACGGCCGATACGATGTACATAATCTTCTGCGTTATATGGCAAGTCGAAGTTGATCACGCATGGCAGTTCGGCGATATCCAGTCCGCGTGCTGCAACATCGGTTGCAACCAGTACTTCTATAGAACCGTTCTTGAATGCTTCCAGCGCTTGCATGCGTTCGGACTGTGTTTTGTCGCCATGGATGGCCGAGGCTTTGACGCCTTCGTTTTCCAGTTGGCGCGCCAGACGTGAGGCACCGATTTTGGTATTCGAGAAAACGATGACTTGCTTCAAGCCGCGCTGACGAATGATGTAGGACACCGCATCGCGCTTGGCTTCTTCTTCCACCTTATAAATGATTTGCGTCACGTTTTCTGCCGTCGCATTACTGCGCGCAACTTCGATCGTGATTGGATCCTTCAGGAAGGTTGCTGCCAGCTTCTTGATCTCGGTCGAGAAAGTCGCAGAAAACATCAGGTTCTGACGTTTCTTCGGCAACAGGTTAATGATGCGTTGCAGATCGGGCAAAAAGCCCATGTCCAGCATGCGATCCGCTTCATCCATCACCAGAATTTGTGTCTGCGACAGATTGATGGTTTTTTGTTGTACGTGATCGAGCAGACGACCCGGTGTGGCGATGACGATTTCGACGCCATTACGCAAGGCAGCGGTTTGCGGTGCCATATCCATGCCGCCAAATACAACCAGCGAACGCAAAGGTGTGTGACGGCAATACGCTTTAACGTTGGCGGCAACCTGATCGGCCAGCTCGCGCGTAGGCGTCAAGATCAGTGCGCGCACGGGATGACGTGCTGGCGATGCGCTGGTGCTGGCATGCGCCAGCAACAATTGAATGATAGGCAGCGAGAAGCCAGCGGTTTTACCAGTACCGGTTTGTGCCGCGCCCATCAAATCTATGCCTTTCAGCACGATAGGAATTGCTTCGGCCTGAATCGGCGTCGGATGCACATAACCCTGATCGTTCAAGGCGCGCAAGATTTCCGGCGCAAGGCCCAAATCTTCAAAACGGATCGCAGGCGGCACATCGGCCGCAATCGTCACATGGACAGGCAACGTATCCGGCTGAATATCGGACTGAAGATTTGGCGGAGTACTAGTCTGAATATCGGACATGATTTGTAGCAGGCCCTGCCTCAAGCGGAGGCAACATGATAGCTGGCGATGATGAGAACGTACCGCTCAACTGATCCGAAAAAGACCTGGCTCTTTCGATAAATTTGAATGTTTTCTTTGATGATGAAACGAGGAGCATGCACAGACGCAGGACGCTATTGAAAATCGTGACCATCTCGACCGCCATTGCCACCTCGACAGTGACAGGCTGCATTATACGCCGGATGGCGAATTACCGTGATTTATCAATGGCTTGAGTGTAGACAGGCATAAAAAGCGCCAGCCTGCTGGTGCTATGCACAAAAAATCTATCCCGCTAAAATGACATTCAGCAGTCAATTGCATCACACGATGCGCGCCAAAAGCAAACCAGGCTCTACCCACTCTCTGTGCAAAGGATGTACATGACAACTTTTCCACCTGTTTTTGTCGGCGGTCGCCATGCCTTCTGGAAAAAACCGTTCATTTTTCAATATCTCCTGGCTGCCACCATGCTTGTCAGCGCACCCGCCTTCGCCGAGTCGGTAACGCTCGCGCAAGCATTGCAGGGGCCGGATCATGTATTGCTAATGCGCCATGCAGACGCGCCGGGGATAGGCGATCCGGCGGGTTACGTTCTGGGAAATTGCCAAACCCAAAGAAATTTGGGTGAACGCGGAAAACAGCAGGCACAACAAATTGGCGAATGGCTACGTGCACAGGGAGTTACTTCCGCAAAAATTGTTTCCAGCCCCTGGTGCCGTTGCATGGATACCGCTACCGGCTTGAACTTCGGCACCATCACCGTTGAGTCGTCGTTAGGGTCCTTTTTTAACGATGCGGGTAATTCGACTTCGCAAACCCGACAACTCGAAAAATTCATTGCAAATACCTTGCCACATAAACAAGGGAAAGTATTGATCCTGGTAACGCATCAAGTAAATATTCTGGAATACTCGGGTGAGAATGTAGGCTCGGGTGACATGATCCTGGTAAAAGTTGACCGACAGGGAAAGGCCCTCGCAGCAACCCGCTATAGCGGGGCTCCATGAACAAACGCCCTTGATGAACCATATTCGACAAATTCAATTATCTTTTTGAGGGTTCGCTACCGCACCGAGTTTTCCTGTGAAAAATATAAGCTTGGCCATCATCGATACAAGCAACGATCATGGCCCAATACTTATGTGTTTCAAAGATAATGGCAGCTCTGTCACTATTCACCATCGCCACCTTGGCATGCGCTGACGTGCTTCGCTGCGAAGGCAAGGAAGGTGATGTGACCTATACCGATACTGCTTGCGCCAGCGTGCAGACCACTCAATTTATTTTGCTGGAAAAACCGCAGCCCAGCACTGTGACGTATCAGCAGCCATCGAAAAGCACACAAGTGCGTTCCCGCATATGGGCCAACACTGATATCGTGCCACGCACAGGAAAAGTAGATACGGAATCGGTGCGCTCAGCTCGTCTTAAAATGATTTCCATGGATAGCACTCCGCGCTACGCACCTGTGCGCAAGTAAGCACGATAGACAAAATCGGCGCACGACAAGGGGCGAATTAGGCACTCGCCCACGCCATCTACGGTAAGCTTACGTCTGTCTGTATCGATGCATAATTGATGCAAGCCGAATATAACGATAACTGAGCCGAATATGCCCTTTGGCAATCAATCACATTTGACCTCCACAACAAGCACCGGCTTGATGGCGGCTGACGTCGCCGAATTTTTCGAGGGAAGTCCGGTTCCGACATTTGCGATTGACGATGACCATGTCATTACGCACTGGAACCGGGCTTGCGAACTCATCAGCGGGCTGACTGCAACTGAAATGGTAGGCACACGCGACCATTGGCGCTTGCTGTATTTGCAAGAAAGACCTTTGCTGGTTGACTTGATCGTATCAGGCACAATCGAGCAAAACGTGAATGTGCTGTATCACGGCAAACCGCGACGCTCCAGCATCATCACAGGCACTTACCAGATTGAGGATTTTTTCCCGCACTTGGGTGAAACCGGCCGCTGGCTGTCGTTTTCGGCAGCTGCATTACGCAATCGCGAAGGTCTGATAGTCGGTGCGATTGAAGTCCTGCAAGACATCACGCAACAGAAATCCGCAGAACTCGCCTTGCAGGCTGCGCATGACGATCTTGAACGACAAGTGGAAGAGCGCACCACCGAGCTAAAGAAAAGCAACGCCAGCCTGACCAATGTCAATAAAAAACTCAATACCAGCTTCCTGACCACGATCAAGATTTTTTCCAATCTGATCGAAATGCGCGCCAGCCATCTGGCAGGACATTCCCGGCGCGTTGCAGAACTGGCTCGTCAAATCGCGGTACGCATGAATGTCAGCTTCAACGATACGCAAGATATTTTTGTCGCAGGCTTGTTGCACAATATTGGCAAAATTGGTTTTTCAGACGAATTGCTGGCAACCTCGCTCAATCAAATGAATGGCGACACGCTTGGCGCCTATCAAAAATTCACCATACGGGGCGAACAATTGCTGATGCCGCTGGAGGATATGACATCCATCGCACGTCTTATACGCTGGCAACAGGAGCGCTTCGATGGCGCCGGCTATCCGGATCGTCTGGCAGGAGAAAGCATACCGATAGGTGCGCGCATACTTGCGATTGCCACTGACTATGAAAATCTGCAGAACGGCACCCTGCTGCAGCGTCACTTGCGTGACGATCAAGCATTCAACATGGTGCTGCGTGGCGAAGGAAAGCGCTATGATCCAGCAGTCGTAACCGCCTTCCAGCAAGTGATCACTGGCGTCATAAGCCCAACGGCAGAAGCACAGCTTGAGCTGTTCACGTCTCAGCTCAAGCCTGGCATGGTCATCGCCCGCGATTTGATCGGGCAGGATAATTTCTTGCTATTGTCTGCCGATCACATTCTTGATGAACGATTGATCAGCAAGATCATTGCATTTGAAAGCGCTTGGGGCGTGCGCATGACCATCTGGGTCAAGGGATAGCTACAGAAGGCTAGCGCTCAACCCACTTGCGCAGCCGCCGCAGGTTCTTCACGTAGCGACGGATAGTTTCAATCCAGTGTTGGCGATCAACAGTGGTTTGCGCATGCCCGCTTGTTCATGCACGGCTGCGTATGTTTGACCGTTGCGTCCCACATCAGCACGCCCGGTCCGAAACACTGCAATCGACTGCGTCAAATGTATGGTCTGCTCTTCCAGGCTGGCAGCCGCCATCGCCGCCTCTTCTACCAATGCCGCATTTTGCTGCGTCACGGCATCCATATGTGTGATCGCCAGATTGACTTGTTCTATCCCTGCACTTTGTTCGCGGCTTGCGAGCGAGATTTCGTTCATGATGTCGGTCACGCTTCTGACCGAGTCGACGATACCGTTCATGGTTGCCATTGCATCGCTGACCAGCTGATTGCCTACATCAACTTTTGCGACCGACTCATCGATCAGCGCTTTAATTTCCTTTGCTGCACCTGCTGAACGTTGCGCCAGACTGCGCACTTCTGCTGCCACGACTGCAAAACCTTTTCCCTGCTCGCCAGCACGCGCCGCTTCCACTGCTGCATTCAAAGCAAGGATGTTGGTTTGAAATGCTATGCCATTAATCAGGCTAATGATGTCGACTATGCGTTTGGCGGAAGTGCTGATCTCATCCATCGTGGTGCCGACTTTCTCGACCACGGCGCCACCTTTGCCAGCGATCTCGGATGCGGATTGCACCAGCTTGTTTGCTTCTATCGCATTGTCCGCATTTTGCTTCACTGTGGATGCAAACTGCTGCATGCTCGATGCGGTTTCTTCCAGACTGGCAGCCTGTGCTTCTGTGCGACGTGACAAATCCATATTGCCCGCAGCAATTTCATGCGTGGCGACCGATATGGAATCAACGTTGCTGCGTATGTCGCCCATGACGGACCGCAGATTCACATTCATCTGTTGCAAAGCCTGCTGCAACTGCCCCATATCGTCATGCCTGTTGACCTTGAAGTCAGCCGTAAAATCGCCCCCAGCGATGACGCGCGTCTTGTCGATCAAACTATTTAATGGACGCACAATGGAAAAGTACAAACCCAGCCACGCCAACCCAGCAATAGCGGTACCTATCAGTGTCGCTCCACCATACCAGTAAGAGAGGGAGGAATTTTCGGCAGCGCTAGTCGCGGCACAACCCAAACCCACAATGACTGCAATGATTGCGCCCATGCTCAAGCCTATGCGCGCATTCAAACCTGTATTTTTAAGTGCCGCCAGCTTGCCGAACAAACCGGTGGCGACTACCGCGCCGCGCCTGACTGTCAGCCCTCTTGCCTGCCCATCCTTGAAGCGTGCATAGATCGCTGCCGCGCCTTCCACCTGCGCGCGACTCGGCTTGCTGCGCACCGACATATAAGCGACGATTTGATTGTTCTCGCGCACCGGTGTGACATTGGCGTTGACCCAGTAAAATTCGCCGTTCTTGCGGCGATTTTTCACCAGTCCGGTCCATGGCAAACCCGTCTTCAAGGTCTGCCACATATCGCCAAAAGCCTGTTCCGGCATGTCCGGATGACGGATCAGGTTATGCGGTTTACCTATCAATTCTGCTTCATCAAACCCACTGGCTTCGATGAAAGCAGGATTCACATATGTGATACGGCCTTTGGTATCGGTCTTTGATACCAGCGACATACCATCCCTGAGCAGGAATTCGCTATCGAATACGGGTAAATTAGTGCGCATATAAGGGTTTCCGGTGTGGTCTATTAGGAGCGGATGCGTCACACGTTCGCGCGACATAGCCGCCACTATATTTCCACGAAGAAACTGTAGTATTGCGCTAGATCAAATTTGCTGCGGATAAGATTTATGAAATGCGAGGCCTGAAAATTTTCTGAGCGGTGGCGTCACGTATAGAGTTTCGCTTGCAGGTTGGCCGAACCGAATCTGCGCATGCATACACATATAAAAAAGGCCGCGCACATGCGCAGCCTCTTGTGTGGAACAAAAATTACCAGGTTTTATACGGCAAAAACTTACCCGACAACATCACGTTGACGCGATCGCCTTTTGGATCTGCCTGGCGTTGAATGTCCATAGAAAAGTCGATAGCGCTCATGATGCCGTCGCCGAATTCTTCGCTGATCAATTCCTTGATGGTCGGGCCAAACACATTGACGATTTCATACCAGCGATAGATCAGGGGATCGGTAGGTGCGCTGCATTCCAGTGAACCTTTGTAAGGCACGATCTGCAGCCACGCGCATTCTTCATCCGTCAGCGCAAAAAGATTTTGCGCAATCGCTGCCTGCGACTTGGTGAAGGTCATTTGACCGAGGCAGGCGGCGGTAACCCATTCTTTGCTTTCTTCAAAATTGCTGGCGATGTCAGCCCACTTCATGCCTTTGGCGACTTTGGTATTGACGATTTTTTGGGTGACGAGATTGCGATCCATGATGTTTCCTTCAAGAGTTAAAAATAACGAAACGATTTCGTAAGTGTTTGCATGCGTGAATGTTTTATTTGTCTATCTACATGTCACGCACATTTGATCGCCACCACGGTTTCCAGCCCCGGGGTAACGGTAATCGTGTCCTGCGCTTTGTCTGAACTGGCGCTGGCTTGAATCTGTTTGGAGCGATTGACAAGAAAATCGACCAGATAATTGCGAATGCGATAGAACTGCGGATCGTGATGCATGTCGGCGCGCGTGCGGTTCTTGGGCATCGTGTTGATGACAATCTCTGCGATCTGCGCATTCGGTCCGTTCGACATCAGGAAAATCTTGTCGGCCAGCAGAATCGCCTCATCCACATCGTGGGTAATCATGAACACGGTCTGATGCGTTTCGGCGCAGATCTTCAGCAACTCATCCTGAATCACGCCACGCGTCAACGCATCCAGCGCGCCGAAGGGTTCATCCAGCAAGAGCATTTTTGGATCAATCGAAAAAGCGCGCGCAATGCCAACGCGCTGCTTCATGCCGCCGGATAATTCAGACGGCTTTTTCATCGCATGGACTTTGAGTCCGACCATGTCGATGAAATGCAGTGCGCGCTCTTCAATCTGCGACTTGGACCAATCCGGATGGCGCGACTTAACCGCAAACATGACGTTAGAAAGAACAGATAACCAAGGCATCAGTGCATGCGTCTGAAACACCACGCCGCGATCAAGACTAGGGCCGCTGACTTCGCGGTTATCCATGAATACATGACCCGCGCTTGCTTCTTCCAGGCCAGCCAGTACATTCAGGATGGTTGATTTTCCGCAGCCGGAATGACCGATGATGCAAATGAATTCACCACGTTGAATCGTGAATGAAATATTTTCAAATACAGGCGGCTTGTCGGCGGCATAGCGTTTGGATAAACCTTCGACACGTAAAAAATTATTTTCCATCGCTGTTCCCTTATTCAACGTAAGTGACCAGCTTTTGCAAGCGAGCAAAGATCAGATCCAGCAACATGCCAACCAGACCGATCATCAAGATGGCGAACATCACACTGGTCAGCGACAAGTTGTTCCATTCGTTCCAGACGAAGTAGCCGATGCCGGTACCGCCCACCAGCATTTCTGCTGCGACGATCACGAGCCATGCAATCCCCATCGAGATCCGCATCCCGGTCAAAATGGTGGGCGCGGCGGCCGGCAAGATCACCATGAAGGCTTTGCGTAATGGACTGACTTCCAGCGTCTTCGCGACATTCAACCAGTCACGTCTTACCGCAGAGACTCCAAACGCTGTGTTCATCAACATCGGCCACACAGAGCAAATGAAAATCACGAACACGCCCGAGATAGACGAATCCTTGATCGTGTATAACGCGATCGGCATCCAGGCCAGTGGTGACACCGGCTTCAAAATCTGGATGAAGGGATCGAGCGCGCGTTGCATCAACGGCGACATACCCAGCAAGAAGCCGAGTGGAATCGCCACCAATGCAGCCAGCAAAAATCCTATTGCAACCCGCGCAACGGAATAGCCAAGTTGAATACCGATACCCTTGTCGTTTGGGCCGTTGTCATAAAAAGGTGATGACAGCTGTTTGACGACGGTCTCGCCCATTTGCGCAGGTGTCGGGAAGCCACTGTTGCGCACCGTGGTCGCGCCCTTTCCCATCAATAGCGCATATTCATCCTGCGCTGCCGTCGCCGCTGCACCTGCCTTGCTATTGGCGGCAGGTGGCAGTGTGGCGATGTGCCAGCTCAGCAGGAATACCAGCAATATCAATATCGATATCAGGCCGGCGCGAAAGCGTATGCCCTTGAACATCAGCTACTCCGCTTGATGGCAAAGCTGTTGACGTAGGCATCCGCTTTGTTGGCATCGAATTCCTTGCCCATGACCTTGAATTTTTTGTATGCCCCATCCGGCACCGGCTGGCCGAGTTCCTTCATGTACTTCTTGGCATCGGTCAGCAGGAAGACTTGTTCGGTCAGCGCCTTGTAATTGATATCGCCCTTGATGTAACCCCAACGCTTCATCTGCGTTAGTATCCACACGCCCATGGAATGCCAAGGCACAGGATCGAAATCGACACGGGTAGGCACGCTGCGTACATTTCCCAGACCGTCAGCAAATTTTCCCGTCAATACTTGCTCGATTACCGTAGTTGGCTGGTTCAGATATGCCGCCGGTGAAATTACTTTGGCGATCAAGGCACGATTATTGGGATCGCGCGCCATCGCAGCCGAGTTAAGCACCGCGCGGAACAAGGCGGCAAAGGTATTCGGATTCTGTTTGATGAATTCATCCGATGTACCGAATGCGCAGCATGGATGACCATTCCATATCTCATTCGTCAGGATATGAATGAAACCGACTTCGTCATATACCGCGCGCTGATTGAATGGATCCGGCCCGAGGAAGCCATCGATATTGCCGGCACGCAGATTGGCCACCATTTCCGGCGGCGGGGTGACGCGTATCTGAACATCGCGATCAGGGTCGATACCATTTTCAGCAAGGTAATAGCGCAGCAGATAATTGTGCATCGAATGTTCGAACGGCACCGCGAACTTGAAGCCTTTCCATTGTTTAGGATCGCGCTTGTCCTTGTGCTTGACGTGCAGAGTGATGGCCTGACCGTTGATATTCTGTATCGTTGCCACGCGCATAGGCACTTGATTAGAGCCGACGCCCATGGACATCGCCAGCGGCATAGGCGACAGGAAGTGGCTGGCGTCATGTTCCTTGCTCAGCATCTTGTCGCGTATCAGCGCCCAACCGGCCGTCTTGTTCAACGTGACATTCAACCCCTGCTTGCGATAGAAACCAAGCGGATCAGCCATGATCAACGGTGCCGCACAGGTAATCGCGATGAAGCCGATTTTCAAATCCTTCTTTTCCAGCGGACCAGTTTTTTCCTGCGCCATCGCTTGCATCGCGCCAAACGGCAAGACCGATGCTATTGCCGCACGCGCTGTATTGACACCAACGGCGCGCAAAAAATCGCGGCGCTGATTGTTATCTGGGAACATCGCCCGCATGATCGCCTCTTCGACTACGTCATTGGTCAAATGCTCGACGTTGGTGGCGCGCTGCTGCAGCTTGCGTACTTCATCGGCATTGTGTTCCGCTTCGCTGCCATGCTGGCCGCATGAACAATTATGCAAAGGACGATCCGGATCGAAGGATTTGAAAATGGACATGCGTGGCTCCCTGGGGTTGGTTACGCCGAACATGTTGCAAACGGCGAGCCATGCAGGATTTTTTGTCGTAAGCCAGCGATACCTTGTAGTGTTAGCACTACAAGGTATTTTCTATTTCACAAGAAGATTGTGAGTTACTGCAGAATTGCGGTTAGCCGGATTTGTTCCGGCAGCGCCGCCATCGCGATGAGCGCTAAGGCGTGATGAGCTGATGTTTGACAGCGTACATAGCTATGCCGACATCATTGTTGGCGCCAGTTTTCTCCAGAATACGGCTGCGATAGGTACTCACCGTGTTAGGACTGAGGCCAAGCTGGTCAGCAATATCCTTGACACAAGTACCGCTGGCAAGTGCCTTGAAAACTTGATATTCGCGCTGCGACAAAGTTTCGTGCGGAAGTTTGATCGCATGCTGACCGAGGCTGGTGGCCAGCGTTTCGGCCATACTGGCGCTAACGTACATACCGCCGTCAGCAGCCTTACGTATCGCGATGATGAGCTGGTCACTATCGACACTTTTATTCAGATAACCGGAAGCACCCAAGCGATAGCAGCGTGCAGCGTATTGCTTCTCTGGATAAGTAGAAAGTATCAGCACAGGCAAGCGCGGCATTTCCCTTTTCAATTGCTGCAGTACTTCCAGGCCATCGTGCACCGGGATAGCAATATCCAGCAAGACTACATCTATCGGCAATATGCGCGCCTGTCGTAATACTTCCGTGCCATCGGCGCATTCGCCGATCACATGAATATCACCGGCGTCGGCCAGAATTTGCTTCAGGCCTTCGCGCACCATTCTATGGTCATCACATAAAAGCAGATTGATCATGCACTGAATCCATGCGAATTTTCAGAGTCACCCGCGATTCCGCACTTCTGCGGTGCAAGCGGAATGGACAAGCTTGCCAACGTACCTTGTCCCGGCGCGCTGATAATTTCCAGACTGCCACCAAAGTGCATCGCGCGTTCGCGCATGCCCATGACGCCGTAGGAACGACTATTGTCCAGATCGAAAGGCTGCGCCCCTATGCCGTTGTCTTGCACTTCCATCGACAGTAAATTTTGGTCTAGACGTATGCGTATATTTATTGCGCTGGCTTGCGCATGACGCGCGACGTTGCTGAGCATTTCCTGAAAAATCCGGAAGATCGCAGTTGCCAGATTACCGTCAGGTGCGCGCACCTCTTCGGCGACTTCTATGCTGGCGTTGCATGTCATTTCAGTCGTTTCTGTAAATTCCTGCAACTGCCATTCGAGTGCGGCGATCAAGCCCTGATGATCAAGTATGCTGGGACGTAAATCAGTGATCATGCGACCAACGTTCTCCACCGCTGATTCGATCAGGCGATTCATAGCCCGGCACTTGCCTGCAACTTCTGCACGGTCGACGACGCGCTTTTCCATCCAGTTTACATCCAGCTTGAGCGCCACCAACAAGCTACCCAACTCATCATGGATCTCGCGCGCGATGCGGCGACGCTCTTCTTCTCGAGCCGAGTTCGCATAGGCAGACAGTTCACGCATTTGCGCTAATGCACCAGATAGCTCAGCCGTGCGTTCAATGACACGCAACTCCAGTTCGCGATTAGTTCTATGCAGTTGCCGCTCTTCCTGGCGACGCTGCGAAATATCACTGAACAGCACCACCGCACCGCAAATTTTTCCCTGTTCGACGATCTGGTGCGATGAGTATTCGACGGCAAAAGACGAACCATCGGCACGCCAGAAAACTTCCTTGTCTATCTTGCAGGTGCGTCCTGCGCGAAATGCGCGATAGATGGGGCAATCCTGTTCCGGATAGGCGTGACCATGTTCATGCGAATGGTGCATCAAACGGTGCATGTTTTGCCCCAATACCTGATCGACCGAGTAACCCAGCATCGCGGCACCGGCCGGATTGATGAAAGTACATTGTCCGGACAGATCGATGCCATAGACGCCATCGCTGGTCGACTCCATCAGCAACATCAGCTTGTCACGCCACAAGGCGCGCTCTGCCTCTGCCGGCAATCTGGTCTTCATTTTTTCAGGCTCACTTGGTAGTCACTTTGCAAAGATTGATTGCTCAACTGTTTGCAATTGACGTGCCAGTGACGCGCTAAAGCGTGAGGGGTTTTGATTTTCGATGAAAACCGGAACAGGGAGAGTGATTACGGCAGGCGCAGGGGAAAAGAATGGACGAAAATCAGGCAAAGATGAAAGATGCGCCAGACCAGCCAGAAGATACAAAAACTAAAAAACTTGAAAAACCGCCGGTTCTAGGCAGCCCCAGCCCACATACCGTGCACACTTTTGAGACCCAGCTTTGCGCCATCTTCCAGGCCCATGATTTTGTCGTGGCCTTCCATCTTCGCCAGATCCACTATTTCGGGAGGAATATAAGCGTTTGATTTGACCGAAAAGAAAACTTTCACTTTAGGTGTCAACAGCGAGCTTTCTGACTGCTCCACCACCACACCGACACGCCCGGTTTTCAATTTGACCAAGGCGCCGGTTGGATAAATTCCTATGCACTTCACAAACGCCTGGAAGACCGACGGGTCAAAGTGGCCGTTCCACTCTGCCATCCGACGCAAGGATTCCGATGGTTCCCAACCAGCTTTATAAGCGCGATTGGAGGTAATCGCATCGTACACATCGCACACTGCCCCCATGCGCGCAAACAGGCTGATTTGCTCACCCGCCAATTGATGCGGATAACCGTTTCCATCAAAACGCTCGTGATGATGCAAACATACATCGAGAGCCGCCTCGCCGACATCAGGTGACTCCAATAGTATTTTGTGTCCCTCGACTGGATGCTCTTTGACTGCGACGAATTCGTCATCAGTCAGTTTGCCTGGCTTATCCAGTATCGATTGCGACACCATCATTTTCCCCACATCGTGCAGCAATCCGGCGAGGCCAGCCTCTCTGGTCTGATGTTCATCCAGCTTCATTTTTTTGGCGAGTGCGATCATCAGCGCGCATACCGCGACCGAATGCATGTACGTGTAATCATCCTTGTTTTTCAGTCTGGCGAGACTGATAAACGCATCCGGATTGCGCATGACAGAGGATGAAATCTCGTCGACCAAAATGTGAGCTTGCGCTGTATTCAACGCATTGCCCATTCTGGCTTCCTGAAACATGGTGGTGACTGCGGTCTTGCCATCCGCGCATATTTTTTTGGCGCGCGCCATCTCATCATCGAAGGATGCGCGACGCGGCGCAGCAACAGGGAGAGGAACACTCTTTTGTGGAGCAGCAGATTCAACGTCTATTTCGTCAACTGCAACTTTCGCAACATCCAGACCTTTGGAGATATCTATCCACACTTCTTCCACACCGCTGGCTTGAATCTTTTGTAGATCCTTGGGATTGTCGAGCAATAAGGAGGTGCGCCAAAATGGCGACTCATCCCATGAGCTGCAAAACTTTTGAATAAACATTCCGGTACGGAGCTGTTCCACATTGATTCGTTTCAACATATGCGTGCTCGCGTGAGTATTGCCTGGCCCATTCAGTTGCTACCTAGCTGATTGTTTATAGTTGCTTTTATATCTACTATCGATATTTATATCGCTGGAATTATATTACCCCGATTCATGTCGAAAATACCCTGAATAAACATTTCCATAAAAAAAGGGGTTACGAATGAACGTAACCCCTTCTGTTTATGGTGGGCCTCCCGTGAGTCGAACACGGCACCAACGGATTATGAGCCTATACCCATTCTCAATATTTCCAATACTCTCCGGCGTGCTCGCCTATTTATTGGGACAATTTTGGGACACCCAAGGTAAAATTGCGCAAAGAGGAAACGACATGGCAACTTTTACCAAGCGTGGACAGTACCAATGGCAAGCGAAAGTTCGCCGCGACGGACACAAGCAATTATCAAAGACATTCAGCACTCGCACTGAAGCCGAGGCGTGGGCCCGTCAGGTTGAAAACGAAATGGATAGGGGCATCTTCGTTTCGAGAGCCGAAGCTGAAAGCACTACGCTTGCGTACGCACTTGAGCGTTACGGCCGAGAGGTAACACCTCAAAAAAAGGGGGCCCTTCAAGAGCACACCCGTATCGCCCGCTGGAAGCGCAGCGATTTGGGTGCGCGCTTCCTCGCAACCATCAGGGGCAAGGACCTTGCAGCATTTCGCGATGAGCGCAGAGCAGCCGGTAAAGCAGAAAACACAATCCGACTTGACCTCGCTTTGATTTCGCATTTATTCGAAACGGCCCGCAAAGATTGGGGCATGGAGAGCCTGATCAACCCAGCCAAGAATATCAAGTTGCCAAGTGGATCAAAGCAGCGTGACAGACGGCTACAGGGAGAGGAGCAAATCTTCCTGCTCGAGGCGCTAAAAAATAGCAGCCAGCCAATCACTCGGAACATCGTCGAACTAGCTATCGAGACCGGCATGCGACAAGGCGAAATACTTGGTCTGGACTGGGACTACATTGATTTTAAGAAGAGAACCATTTTTCTTGCCGACACAAAGAATGGAGAATCGCGCACTGTCCCACTCTCAAGCAAGGCAATAACCGTGTTGAATAGTATCGCTCGGCCTATCGATGGAGGGCGACTTTTCAGCCTTTCGCAAGACCGGCTGATCAGAACCTTTCAGCGCGCATGCGTCATGGGGAAGGTTAAATACGAAGAACACTGTTTGGCTCACGATATGACACCAGCCCCAGACTTTTTAGAGAACTTGCGATTTCATGACTTGCGCCATGAAGCGACCACAAGATTTTTTGAACTGGGACTCGACATAATGGAAGTCGCAAGCATTAGTGGTCACAAATCGTTGTCGATGCTCAAGCGATACACGCATCTGCGCGCCGAGGATTTAGCTAAGAAACTGGGTTAAGCACTATCCGAGTTCAGCACGTATTTCAAGAAAGAATCATTGGCATGAAATCTTCGTGAAATGCAATGGCACATTGTGTCTATCGCATCTCTGGCGATGGGGAAAATACAATGCCTTAAATAGTGCGAGCT
>LNEU01000020.1 GCA_001464355.1 Burkholderiales bacterium Ga0077544 | reverse complement strand
GCTTGTAGTGACACCAAGGTGGCACGCGATAATCCAGCGTGTCACAAAACAAATCCCAATCAGTTTGGTAATCCACGCAGATATAAACATCCTCTTTGTCTCGACGCACGATCTCCAGCCATTTGATGATCTCCAAATGTAGATTGGGGCGCGAATAATAGGAATGCGGTATCTGTCTGAGCAACGGCACCACGGCTTCTCTTACAAATGCTGAACAGGCATGATCCGGATAAGGCACTTCTGCATAAAAGTCTTCGCCATATTCCGACGCCAGGCCCAAGCTGATGAGACTTGGGTCTAGAAAATCGGTGAATTCAGTATCCAAAAATACATTCATGCGATGCTCCATCCGGTAAGGAATTCTTGCAGCTATGCGTTACGGACAGGCAAGGTGAATGATAGCTCCGGGTGCGCTAGCCTACGAGCCTTGCCACTGTCGGGTCGTAGACCACATCGGTAATCGACCCATCCCGAATACGCTCAACCGCTTCATCGATCACTTGGAGAGGCACTAGGAACCATTCCCGTGGCTTCACCGGATGTCCGAAACGATCTTCGATGGTCAAGTCGATCTGTGCTGAGCCGAATAAGCGGTGAAAGATGTTTTCCAATTTGGTGCGATTTACGTTGTGCAGTTTGTAAGTCGCAACGATTTCTACGTCTGCTAACAAATAGGTAGCATCTGTTTTAGCGGCGGCGATGCGTGTTTCGACCTTGCCGCCAGTCACGCCAATCTTGTGGATCAACTCGCGATGCTCGACTACGAAAGGATGATCCGAGCAACTACGCAACACATAGATCGTGCCTGATTCGATGTCGTCTGGTTCCGCCACGTCTCCGAACAGCGGACCATTGTCTACCTTAATCAAACG
>LNEU01000019.1 GCA_001464355.1 Burkholderiales bacterium Ga0077544 | reverse complement strand
GGCGGCGGCATTACCAGCAACTCCAATGCTACTGCCACTGTCGTGTTCAGTGGCAATTCAACGGTGACAGGCTTTACCGGCACCATAGGGTCGGAGTTCCTCCACATAGATGCTGGCGCTAGCGCGTCTACAGTGAACTTCAACGGTGCGGTTTACTCGCAGACACTGGATGTCACCGGCACCGGAATTGTCAATTTCAATGGAGATACCCGCGCAGCGACTTTGTTTGCCAATGACGGCTTCATTAATCTTGCTGCGGGACGCACATTAACTGGCGCAATGACGACTGCCACCGCCGGTACAGGTACCTTGACGCTTAACGGCGGCAGTATCGTAAATGGCGCCATCGGTGGCGCTAGCGGCATCAGAATGATTAATGTTGTCGGTGGAAACGCGTCGGTTACAGGCGCAGCGCAGACATCGGGATTGAACCTCGGCACCAACACGCTGAATATCACGGGACAATTGACCACGAATGCTGGCGGCACGATTGCCACAACGCTAGCCACTGATACCGTGTACGGCAAGGTCATCGCCGGCAACGGACAAATCAATGCCGGTGGCATTACGGTGACCCCGACCGTGACGGGTGCGCTGACCACCGGCACCAGTTTCAGAATTGTCGATGCGACTGCAGGTAGCATAGGCGCACCTGTATTCGTCGTGAATAACAACCCACGTTACCAGTTCAGCGGTAGGCCGACCACCACCGGCGACGTCACGCTGTTGCTGACGGCAGCGCCACTGGCAAGCTTTGGCACTACTCCGGGTGCTGTTGCGATTGGGCCCATACTGGACGTCAACGCACCCACGGGTACCGACCTACGTGCCATCCAGGATGCGATTGCCGTCTTACCTACTGCGGCAGCAATCAATAATGCACTTGCTCAACTCGCACCCGGCACTACCAATCTCGCAGCACCTTGGGTCGCGGGACAAACCACCCGACTTTTTGACGGCCTGTGGATGGCACGCATGGATGAGATTCAAGGCCTATGCTGCGATGACACTTGCAGCCCCAGTGATACGGTCAAGGCCAAGACTGCACAAGAATGCCAAAGCCATGATCAGCGCGGTAGCTGGTGGGCAAAAGGTTTCGGCATGGAAGGCCAGCAGGATAATGTCAATGGCATGAATGGCTACGACAGCAAGGCATTTGGCTTGATGCTTGCATATGAGATGCCCTTGAATGACAAGACCCGCGTCGGTTTTGGTGGCGGCTACGCCAACACTAGTATCGAGGGCAACAATGCCAGCGGTCGTACAAAAATCGATTCCTATCAGTTGACAGCTTATTTCGATCACAAGGAAGGCACCTCTTTTGTACAAGGCTCGGTGATGGCTGGCATAGATAAATACGATGGCTCACGCTCCATTGTATTTCCTGGAATAAACCGTACCGCAACAGCTGACTTCAGTGGTCAACAATATGGCGCACTGATCTCTGCGGGAAAACATTTCATCGTCAACCAAACCACCATCACTCCACTCGCATCATTGCAGGTCTCGCGCATTTCCGTTGACAGTTACACGGAACAAGGCGCTAGCGGTGCCAGTCTGCGCGTGGCCAGCCAGGATTACGATTTCGTGCAATCAGGCCTGGGGGTGAAAGCGGAGCAAATCATTCAATCCGGCAATCGTACTTATTCACCCGAACTTCACGTGAAATGGCTGCATGACTTTCAGTCGACGACCATGCAGCAAGATGCAGCGTTTACTGGCGGTGGCGGGACGTTTTCAGCGCAAGGGATAAAGCAGGATCGCGATCTGTTCAATGTGGGCGCAGGAATTACCATGCTCACATGTAATTGCTCGAAAGAGTCATGGACAATGAAAGCTCTTTATGATTACAAGTGGAATCAAAGCGATTACTCGAGCCATCAAGTATCGTTGCTGTTGAGTCACAAATTCTAATCATGTCTTGAGTCAGCCCTGGCTGAGCGATAAACCTGGTACTGGATTGCAGTCGCTCAACTACAATCCGGTACCCAGGAATCCCTGAGTACCCAAGTATTATTTTTCTTGTTACGCACTTCTGCTACCGGCTTGCAAGCATGCAGCGCGCCACCGGTTGCACCGTGGACCGACGCTAGTTGAAAATCAAGCCGTTAAACGTCCAGTAACCGAGTAAAAAAAGTCCCAGCGCTAGCGCAAACTGCTTCCAGAAATTCCTGTTCATTTCATCTCCCGTTTTTATTGCGCATTTTTATCATGCATGCAGCGTTGATCACACCACGCCGTCACGTCTCAATTCTGCAATATCAGTCTCATCATAACCAAGTGTTTTCAATACATCGTCCGTATGTTCGCCCAAGGTCGGCCCCAGCCATTTGGTTTCGCCCGGCGTTTCAGATAATTTTGGCGTGATCGCCGGCAGCTTGATCGGTGTGCCGTCTGGAAATGCATGCTGTTCGAACATGCCACGCGCGAGGAATTGCGGGTCCGTCATCATGTCGCGCACTGAATAAATTTTACCAACAGGGACATCGGCAGCCTGTAATATCGCCAGCGCACTGTCTATAGTTTGCGTAGCACACCAAGCCTGTATCGCTGCATCTATCTCCGCCGTACGCGGCACGCGGCCATCGTTGCGTGTGAGTTGCACATCGTTAGCAAGATCATCCCGTCCCATCGCCAGCATCAGGCGTTTGAAAATGGCATCGCCATTGCCTGCGATGACGATATTTTCGCCATCACCGGTTGTATAGGTATTCGACGGCACGATGCCGGGCAAAGCACCGCCGGTGCGCTCGCGCACGACACCAGCGTAATCGTATTCCGGCACCAGCGATTCCATCATGTTGAAGACGGCTTCATACAGAGCGACATCGACCATCTGACCTTGCCCTGCCACTTGTGCATCGCCAGTCTTACCATTCCAGCGACCGCCGGTTGTATCACGATGACGTAGCGCCATCATCGCGCCTATCACGCCGTGCATGGCAGCGACCGAATCGCCAATCGAAATCCCTATGCGCAGTGGCGGCCGATCCGGGAATCCGGAAACATAACGCATGCCGCCCATCGATTCGCCGATTGCACCAAAGCCAGGCTGATCTTTCAATGGACCAGTCTGACCAAAGCCGGACAGGCGCACCATGATGGTTGCCGGATTTTCGGCCTTCAGTTGTGCGTAACCAAGCGACCATTTTTCCAGCACGCCGGGTCTGTAATTTTCAATGATGATGTCAGCTTCCAGCGCGAGCTTCTTCGCTATCTGCTGGCCGCGCGGATCCTTGAGATTGAGCGTCAGACTTTTCTTGTTACGCGCCTGCACCGACCACCACAAGGAAGTACCATCCTTCAACACCCGCCATTGGCGTATCGGATCACCACCATCAGGCGACTCGATCTTGATCACATCGGCACCGAACTCTGCCAGCATGCGGGAGCAAAACGGACCGGCGATTAATGTACCGAGTTCAAGAACCTTGATGCCGGCCAGCGGCCCGGGCGATGCGCTTTTAGTCATGGCTGTCAAATATAGATAGACTGAAAATATGCAAGAAAAATTACCCTGCAATCAATTCTGCAAATGGATCTCTGGGAAATTTTATGTAGTACGCCTATCCAGCATAGCGCGTGCAATGGTGCCTGCATCCACATATTCCAGCTCGCCACCTACCGGTACGCCACGCGCAAGTCGACTGACTTTGAGGCCACGCGCTTTCAGCGTTTCGCTGATGTAATGTGCAGTGGCTTCGCCTTCATTCGTGAAATTGGTCGCCAATACGACCTCCTGCACAATACCGTCGGTGGCACGACTGATGAGCTTGTCTAGGTGTATGTCTTTCGGACCTATGCCATCCAGCGGTGACAAACGTCCCATCAACACGAAGTACAAACCCTTGAAGGTTAGCGTCTGCTCGATCATCAACTGATCGCCGGGTGTCTCGACCACACACAACAAGGCAGGATTGCGCTCGGTATCGAGACAGGTTTCGCACACTGCATGCTCGGTAAAGGTATTGCACATCGCACAGTGCTGCACCCGGTCGACTGCTTGCGACAAGGCGCGACCCAGCATTGCCGCACCCTCTCTGTCATGTTGCATCAGGTGATAAGCCATGCGTTGCGCAGACTTGGGCCCGACGCCGGGCAGCCGACGCAATGCTTCTGTCAAAAAATCAAGACTCGATGTCGATTTCAAAAAAGGGCTTTCAATGATTCAAGCTGTAACTATGCTGCAACTATGTTTTAACCAAACTGCAAATTCTCAACTGCACTGGATACGGATTTAGAAAGGCATTTTGAAGCCAGGTGGTATAGGCATGCCGGCAGTGACACCCGCCATTTTCTCTTGCGAGGTTGCTTCTGCCTTGCGCACGGCATCGTTGAATGCAGCGGCGACCAGATCCTCCAGCATGTCCTTATCGTCGGCCAGCAAGGATGGATCGATGGAAACGCGTTTCACATCGTTCTTGCAAGACATGACAATCTTGACCAAGCCTGCGCCGGACTGGCCTTCGACTTCAATCGATGCCAGTTGGTCCTGCATCTTTTTCATGTTGTCCTGCATTGCTTGCGCCTGCTTCATCAGGCCGGCCAATTGGTTTTTCATCATGATCTTGCTCCTTTAAATAATTTGGTTTGCATACTATGTTTGCCGACACGCCATTAAACCGGCTTGACCGAGACTATGGTCGCGCCGAATTCACGCATCAGTTTTTGTACAAATGGATCTTCCTGCATTGATTTTTCTGCATCGCGCTGTCGCTCTGCGCGATCCAATAGTGCTGCCGCGTTAGCGGTGTGTTCAACCGCACCGCCTTTAGTTTGCACACGCACTGTCTGACCGAAATGTTCGGATAAAGCCGTCGTGAGTTTTTCCACGCTGCCATTGGCAAGCAGGACATCCACTGCAACCTGCAAATCGAACTGAATTTGATTGCCATCACCCAGACCGCAATTGATCAATTCGCTCTGCTGCGCCAGTTGCTGCGCAACACCACGCACAGGCAAGGTTGCTGCAAGCGCAGGCCAGTTGCCATCCCAGTTCAAAGCTGCGACCGGATACAAAACGAAGGGACGGGATGGCGTAACTTGCGGGGCAGAATTCGACGATGAGGCCGGTAGGTTTTCCGTTACCGCTTGTGCAGATTGCGGTTCAGTTTTTTTTTGAGCCGCAGAATTGGAAAATTCTTCATTGACGCTGCCGCGTTCTGCCGGCATTTCATCGTCCCAGGGTGGCGCAGGCGGCATGTCTATAGACGCTGATTTTTCAGCGGAAGCAGACGCCTGCACGCGTGCAGCACCGACTGTCGTTGCAGGCCTTGTCGCGCTCGCTGCCGGAGGCGGTGGAACTTTCATTCCGGAACGCGCTGCTTCCAAAGCTGCGCGGCCCGGACTCATGCCGGGACGTACCACGGGTGCGCTATTCGTCACGGCTTGTGGTGCTGCGCTCAAGCGTGCTGCTGGTGTAATCGCTACCGCAGCTGGGGCAGTTCTAGCTGGCGCTGCGCCAGCCGTAGTTGTTGCCGGCTTTGCTTCCGCCTGACCAAAGCCCGGACGGAATGCCAGCATGCGCAACAAGGTCATAGAGAAACCGGCATATTCATCTGGTGCCAATCCCAGTTCATTACGACCATGCACGGCGATTTGATAGAACAGCTGGATTTCTTCGGCATCAAACAATCCTGCGAGACGTAATACATCCTCACGTTCAGGCAAATCATCCGGCAAGGCAGCCGGCACTGTTTGCCCCAATGCGACCCTGTGCAAGAGCGAACCCAGATCCTGCAGCGCCGCATTGTACGACAAGCTGCGTGTCGCCATTTCATCGGCCACAGCTAACAAACCGGCGCCATCTTTTTGCGCCAAGGCATCCAGCAAACGAATCAGGAAGGATTGATCCAGCGCACCCAGCATGCCCTGCACTGCTTCCAGCGTAACCTTGCCAGCCGCGTAGGCAATCGCCTGATCGGTCAGCGACAAGGCATCGCGCATGGAGCCGTGCGCGCCTTGCGCCAGCAAACGCAAGGCGGGTGTTTCGAATTCGATTTGTTCCTGCCCGAGAATATCGTCCAGATGCGCAACGATATGGCCGGGCGGCATTTGTTTCAGATTGAATTGCAGGCAACGCGATAAAACGGTCACCGGAATTTTTTGCGGATCAGTCGTTGCCAGAATAAATTTGACGTGTTCAGGCGGCTCTTCCAGCGTTTTCAACATCGAGTTGAATGCATGGTTGGTCAGCATGTGCACCTCATCGATCATGTAGACCTTGAAGCGCGCATTCGACGGTGCGTAGACCGCCTGCTCCAGCAACTGTGCCATTTCATCGACACCGCGATTGGATGCGGCATCCATCTCGATATAGTCGACAAAACGACCCGCATCGATCGCCACGCAAGCGTCACATACACCACATGGCGTCGCCGTGATGTCGCCGTTACCATCAGGGCCTATGCAATTGAATGCTTTCGCCAGGATCCGCGACAAGGTCGTCTTGCCAACGCCGCGCGTGCCGGTGAACAGATATGCATGGTGCAAGCGCTTGTTATCCAGCGCATGTGTCAAGGCTCGCACGACATGCTCTTGCCCGACTAGCGTGTCGAAGCTTTTCGGACGATATTTACGGGCGAGAACTTGATAGGACATGAGGACCGATCTGGATAAAAACAAATAAAAACGCAAACCGCATTTTACCTGACGACGGCAGGAGATTTACAGTGTTGCTGTTTTCCTTGCTTGCAAGCTAATACCCTATAGATAAAACGATGGAAAAACCGGAGAAAAATCAAGTTAAACCCTGTCCGCCCGCATTAAAAATGGCAAGCTGTGGCGCCTCGTTATAGACTTGGTTCAGCCCCATTCATCCGGCAGTCTCGAAGTTTGCACCATGGAAAAAGGAGCATTCCATGCAATGGACTACGCACGACGTTACCAATCAGGTGCCTGATCTGCACGACTACAATCTGTACGCCACCGATCTGGTGCTGGTCGCCGGCATACAAGGTGAGCAGACACTCTGGCATGCGACAGATCTGCTGCGCTACGGAACCGAACTCGGCACACAACAAATTCTGCATCTGGGCCAGCTCGCCAATCAGCATGCGCCCGAACTGCAGACCCACGACCGTTGCGGCAACCGCATTGATGTCGTCAACTTTCACCCCAGCTGGCATCAATTGCTCGCCATGCAAAGACGTGAAAATCTGCATGCGATGCCTTGGGCGCAGCCACGCGCAGGCGTCCATCTAGCGCGCACCGCCGCCTACTATCTGCAGGCACAGGTCGAATCGGGATCGTTGTGCCCGATTACGATGACCTTTGCATCGATACCCTTGCTGCAGAAAGAAGCAAGATTATTCGCGACGCTACGAGACAAGCTGTTTTCGCGGGAACACGACAGTCGCGATCTACCGTTGAAACAAAAATATTCCATGTTGATAGGCATGGGCATGACGGAAAAACAGGGCGGCTCGGATGTACGCAGTAATACGACTGTGGCACGCGCAATCGGTCACGGCGGACGTGGCGACGAATACCTGCTCACCGGCCACAAATGGTTTTTCTCTGCGCCTATGTGCGATGCGCATATGGTGTTGGCGCGCACTGATGCAGGCCTGTCCTGCTTCTTCGTTCCGCGCTGGCGGCCGGATGGTGGCAAGAATGCAATATCGATACAAAGGTTGAAAGACAAGCTCGGCAATCGCTCCAATGCCAGCAGCGAAGTCGAATTTCACGATGCCTATGGCGTAATGGTTGGAGAAGAAGGTCGCGGCATACCCACGATCATGGAAATGGCAAATCACACGCGACTGGATTGCGTGATCGGCAGTACAGGCTTGATGCGTCACGCGCTGGTACAAGCCATCCATCATGCACGGTATCGCCGGGCATTCGGGCATCCATTAGTAGAACACGCGCTGATGCGCAATGTATTGTCCGATCTCGCGCTGGAAAGCGAAGCCGCCACCTTGCTGATGTTGCAGTTGGCGCGCGCCGTCGATACATCCCAAGAGTCGCCCAGCGATCTGCGGGCACGCGCATGGCGTCGCATCGTTACGCCGGCAGCCAAGTTCTGGATCTGCAAGCGTGCGCTGGAATTTACCGGTGAATGCATGGAGGTCTGGGGCGGCAACGGCTATGTCGAAACCGGTGCTATGGCGCGTATGTATCGCGAAGCACCGGTCAATTCGATATGGGAAGGTTCAGGCAATGTTATGTGCCTGGATGTATTACGTGCCATCGCCAAAGAAGAGGAAGGTTTTGAGCTGCTGCTGAATGAATTGCAAGTTACAGCCTCCGCTCACCCTGCGCTGCGCGATTCCATCAACGCCTTGCGGCAAGACTTGGCACATTCGGCAGAACAACAGGAAATTCTGGCGCGTCGCATCACTCAGCGCTTGGTACTGATTATTCAATCCTGCCTGATGCTGGAATATGCTCCTGCCGCAAGCGCTGAAATATTCTTCAGCAGTCGCAGCGATGCAGCATGCGGCCGCGTATTTGGCACCTTGGGCGGCACGCATATTTCAGAAGCCGTACAGCGCGCAATACTTGCGCGTGCATGGCCGATCTAGCTTCAGCGCGCAGCCAGTTCCTGTTCAGGTGTGATTTGCAGAGGACCATCGCCGCTGAAGCGATCGAGGTAGAGATAAATTACCGGCGTAATTAACAAAGTAATCACTTGCGACACCAGCAAACCACCCACCACAGCCAAGCCCAGCGGTTGACGCAACTCCGCACCCGCCCCGAGGCCCAGCGCAATCGGCAAGGCACCGACTGCGGCAGCCAGCGTCGTCATCATGATAGGGCGGAAGCGCAAAATACACGCGGTGCGAATTGCTTCGGCCGGCGTCATACCTTGTTCGCGCTGCGCGGCCAGTGCAAAGTCGATCATCATGATCGCGTTCTTTTTCACCAGCCCGATCAGCAGCAGAATGCCGATCACCGCAATCATCGTTAGATCAAACCCGAAGATGCGCAATGTCAGCAAAGCGCCTACCGCAGCCGACGGCAAGCCAGCGAGAATCGTGATCGGATGGATATAACTTTCATACAAAACACCGAGCAGAATGTAGATCACGACCAGCGCCAATACGACCAATGCAATCTGACTGCCTTGCGAAGACTGGAATACCGCAGCATCGCCGGCGTAGCTGGTAACGATGCTGCTTGGCAGATTAATGGCTTCCTTGATTTGCTCAACCTTCTTCGTTGCATCACCCAAGGGGATGCCGGGCGCAAGATTGAAGGACAGGGTAATGGCCTGCAATTGACCCTGATGATTGACCGAGATCGGGCCGGCGGTGCGCTTGACCGTTGCCACACTCATCAGCGGTACCAAGGCGCCGGTTTTGCTGCGCAGATAAATCTTGCTCAACGTCGACTCATCCTGCATACCCATGCTGTCGTCCTGCATGATGACCGAGTAGCTATTACTGCTGGTGTAAATGGTCGAGACTTGGCGATCGCCGTATGCGCTGTACAGCGCAGTACGAATATCTGCAATACCGATACCTGCCTCATTCGCGCGATCCCGATTGATCTCCACCACCGCTTGCAAACCCTTCAATTGCGAATCGCTGGTCACATCAATAAAAGAACCGTCTGCGCGCATCTGCGCCTGCATCTTTTCCGCCCATGTATTCAACTCATCCGCCTGCACACTTTGCAATACATATTGGAACTGACTCTTGGATGTGCGTCCGCCCAGTCGCAAATTTTGTATAGGTGTCAAATAGACTGTCGCACCCGCTACCGTCTTAACCTTGCGGCGCAAATCGCTCAATATTTCGTCCATTGATGCGCGTTCGGAGCGCGGCTTGAGGCCGACGAACATATTGCCGACATTGCTATCGCGCGCGCGCATCGTCGCGGTTGCTACATTCGGATCATTTTGAATGATGGTGCCGACGGCAGTTATCAGGCTCACCATGGTTGGATAAGAGGCGTCTTGCGGACCTTCAATGGTGACGCTGATCTGGCCTATGTCCTCTGAAGGAAAAAAACCTTTCGGAATCGTAATGAATAAGAATGCCGTCAATACAAAAGTGCCTGCCGCCACTATCAACATAATGGTTCTATGGGCAAGCGACCAGTCCAGCGCTTTGGTATAGCTAGCCAGCAGGCGATTGAAGCCTTTTTCGAAGGTTCTGCTGAGCCAGTTTTCCTGTTTGTGCGCGCCCCCTTCTTTTCCATCCTGCTCCTCATGCTTGAGCAGGCGGCTGCACATCATCGGTACCAGCGTCAAAGACATGACAGCCGAAACCAGCACTGCCAATGACACCACAGCGGCAAATTCATGAAACAACAAGCCAATCACGCCCGGCATAAAAAAGACAGGAATGAAGACGGCGACGAGAGAAATCGAAATCGAAATAATCGTGAAACTGACTTCACGCGAACCCTTCAGGGCGGCGGCCAGCGGATCCATGCCGGCCTCGATGTGGCGAACGATATTTTCGAGCATCACGATCGCGTCATCCACTACCAGTCCGACCGCAATCGTAATGCCGAGCAGAGAAATGTTGTCGAGACTGTAGCCAAACCAGTACATCAAGGCACAACAACCGATCAGCGAAATCGGCAAAGACAACACCGGAATCGTAGTCGCGGTAAGGCGCTTCAAAAACAGGAAGATCACCAACACCACCAATGCGATCGTCAATACCAGAGTGAGTTTGACGTCATGAATCGCCTCGCGTATAGAAACTGAGCGATCATTCAACACCTGCAACTCGATAGACGCCGGCATCTGCGACTTGAACTGTGGCAGCGTATTTTTGACGCCATCAACCACGGCCACCGTATTAGCATTCGGCTGACGCTGAACGGCAAGAACAATCGAAGGCTTGCCGTTTACCCAGCTACCGCTTTTGACGGATTCAACACTATCCTCGACTGTCGCCACATCTTTCAGGCGCGTAGTTTGACCATTGCTGCTACTGATCACCAGATTGCTGAATGCTTCCGCATTCTTCAATTGCTCATTTGCCTGTAGCGTCAGCGTCTGGCGCGCTCCATCAAGTACACCTACCGGCGAATTGGCATTCGACGCACGCAGCGATGTCGCAATTTCATCCATCGTCATATTGCGCGCCGCCAGCTCATCCGGCTTGACCTTGATACGCACCGCATAGCGTCTCTGTCCATACACCTGTACCTGCGCGACGCCGGCGATCGTCGACAATGATGGCGAGATCAGATTTTCTGCATAGTCATTCAGGTCGGATAAAGAGATGGATGGCGAGGTTAATGCAAGTAACAAAATGGCTGCATCGGCAGGATTAACTTTGCGATATGCCGGCAAATCATTCATCTCTTCCGGCAAGCCGCGTTGCGCACGCAGCAATGCAGCTTGCACATCCACTGCCGCTGCATCGATGTCACGATTTTGTTCGAACTCCAGCACAATCGACGTATTGCCCAAGGTACTGCTTGAACTGATCGTGGCCAGACCGGAGATAGTGGAAAACTGTTTTTCCAGCGGCGTGGCGACGGACGACGCCATGACTTCCGGACTGGCGCCAGGCAAGGATGCGGTAACGTTAATGATAGGCGTGTCGTAGCTAGGCAAGGCTGCGATCGGCAGCTTGAAATAGCAGAAGAGACCGATCACGACTGTCGCGATCGACAAGAGCACGGTCATGACCGGCCGACGTATGCAAAGTTCGGAAATATTCAATGGATAATCAGCCGGGCAATAACACTGTGTTAATCAATTTAAGATACATGCGCCTACATTTACGATATGCCGAGCGATGCCTGCGATCCTGCAACTGGAAATATTAATGAACGGGAGCGACCGCCGAATTTGTCCCTGATGAAGACGTGTTTTTCGCCTCGCTGATTTTGCCGCCAGCACGCAGATTTTGCGCACCCTCAACCACGACACGCGCATTGGCAGCCAGACCTGTGACGGCCGCCTGCCCGTCTTCAATCGCCACGACCTCAATCTTTTGTTCCTTGACCGTGTCGTCCGGCTGCACCACATAAATGAATTTGTACTCAGGCCCGGTCACTACCGCCTGTGCCGGTACCAGCAACGCATTCGTCACGTTACGCGAAATCATATTCACGCTGACGAACGATCCTGGCCATAGCTTTTGCGACGCATTATCGAATTGCGCTTTCATCCGTATCGTGCCGCTTTGCGTATCTGCAGTGTTATCGATGAAGATCAGCTTGCCGGTGACTTCCGGCTGCCCGGGCAATTGCACGTTGACTGGTGCATTTCCTTGCGGGTAGGTCGCCGTGATATTTGCCAGCTCACGTTCCGGCAGGGAAAAACTGACCGCAATCGGATCCAGTTGCGAAATCGTCACCATCACCTCACCCGATGGTTGCGCCAGACTACCGGGATGTACATTGATCATCCCGATACGACCTGAAATACTGGCTTCTATACGGTTATCGCTGAGTGCGATATTGCTGGACTCTGTAATCGCCTGATTCGCTTTCACGGCGCTGCGCAAGGACTCGACCTTGTTGCGCGCGGTATCGACGACAGCTCTAGAAACAAAATTACGTGCCAGCAGGTCTTCATTGCGTTTCAGCGTCAATTCTGCATCCGCCAGATCTGATTGACCTGCCGCCAACTCGGCACGTGCTTTTGCCACATTCGATTGATCGCTGCGCTCGTCCAGCGTGAACAATAATTGGCCGACTTTGACGAACTGCCCTTCCTTGACATGAATCGTGCGCACGATGTTCTGCACTTTAGGCCGCACGTCGACCGTATTAATCGCCGTCACATAACCATTGGCCAACACCTTGATCGGAATCGTCTTTTGTTCAGCCACAGCAGTTTTGACGATTTGCACGTTATCGAACTTTTTGTCCTGCTCTGCAGGAGCGCGCAAAATTAGATAAGCAGCGCCACCAAGCACTGCGACGGCCGCGCCGATCAAAAGATATTTTTTCGTTTGTTGCATGCTGACTATTTAGGGTGAACTTGTGAGATGAACTGCAGAATAAAGCAATTCATGAAAATAAGCGCAAGCGCCAACGTTACCAAGCATCAATTCGTTAGCTATACTAACTGCTAGCTTAACATGCCAATTATCATCAATCGCAACAGGCTGGAAAATGACTGTAAACACGCAAGGTGATCTGACCGATTACCAAACCGAACTTGGGCAAACGATAGGCGACATTTCCCGTGCCTGGCGTTATCAGATGAATCAGCGCCTCAAACCATTCGGACTGAACCTTTCGACACGACAAGTCCTGCTACAGTTGCATAGAAACCCGCAAGGTCTGATGCAGCGCGATCTCGCGCGCAAGCTGGGTATTGAAAGTCCGACACTGGTTCGTCTGCTCGACATCCTGGAAGAAAAGGAATGGATACAGCGTACTGCATCCACCGATGACAAACGGCGTAAATATGCAGTATTGACACCCAAGGCCAATGAACAATTGAAGATCATCGAAAAATTATCGAAAGAGCTACGTGCAGAGATGATGCAAGGCCTGTCGATCAGTGAAATAGAAAGCAGTACGCAGGTAATGCGCAAAATGAAAAGCAATTTACTGCCAGATTAGTCCAAGCGCGCCACAGCAAGCAAACAACTCAAATCGGTTATCCGGAAATCAATTCAGGTAACCACACTATATAAACGGCGTGAACAAAAGGTATAACGAGGAAGTACAGCGAGGGTTTGTTGCGACTAAACTGTCGCGATATCAAACAAAAAATAAAGAGGCGAGCCTGATCTGCGGCACTTGCAGGAAATGACTGTGGCTGCTTCGTTCCCGACCTGACCAGGTTGGCCATGCCGCAATGCGCAGGGGCCCGCCGAGACGAATTTTAACAGCAAAGAAGGAAGCGCGCTGCGGGAATTAGTACGTTCATCTGGGCAATTTTCAGAAAATATCACTTCATAATAAAAAGCCGCTCTCTCAAGCGGCCCTTTATTTGATAGAAGCATTTCACCGAGACTGCATCGCTAGGCGTCGATTAAATGCCCAACTCCTGCCAGATCTGATCTACCCGCTTCTTGACCTCATCGGTCATCTGGATCGTGGTTCCCCACTCCCGACTGGTTTCGCCCGGCCATTTATTGGTAGCGTCTATCCCCATCTTGCTGCCCAAGCCACTGACCGGCGACGCAAAATCCAGATAATCAATAGGCGTGTTATCGACCAGCGTCGTATCGCGTGTCGGATCAACGCGCGTAGTAATTGCCCAGATCACTTCTTTCCAGTCGCGTATATTCACATCTTCATCCACCACGATGATGAACTTGGTATACATGAACTGCCGCAAGAAGCTCCAGACACCAAACATGACGCGTTTGGCGTGACCCGGATAGGATTTTTTAATCTGCACAACTGCCATCCGGTAGCTGCAACCTTCTGGCGGCAGATAGAAATCCAGAATTTCGGAAAACTGTTTTTGCAATAATGGAATGAAGACTTCATTCAACGCCACACCTAGAACGGCCGGCTCATCCGGCGGTTTACCCGTATATGTAGAGTGATAAATCGGATCGCGTCGCATCGTGATGCGGTCTATCGTTAAAACCGGGAAAGTATCTTGCTCGTTGTAATAACCGGTATGGTCGCCGTACGGGCCTTCGAGCGCATGCTCGTAACCGGACGGATGCGATTCATCCGGATAGATATGTCCTTCCAATACGATTTCGGCAGAAGCAGGCACGCGCAATTCACTGCCGATCGCCTTGACCAGTTCGGTCCGGCTACCGCGCAACAAGCCTGCGAATTGATATTCCGACAAACTATCAGGCACCGGTGTGACCGCTCCTAATATAGTAGCGGGGTCGGCACCAAGTGCGACAGCAATCGGATACGGCTGACCGCGATTCACAATACAGTGCTCACGAAAATCCAGTGCGCCGCCACGTTGGGCAAGCCAGCGCATGATGACTTTATTGCGGCCGATAACCTGCTGTCTATATATACCCAGATTCTGGCGCTTCTTGTGCGGTCCTTTGGTAATGACCAAACCCCATGTAATAAGAGGTGCGATATCGCCAGGCCAGCAATGCTGGATGGGCAGGCGCGCGAGATCAACGTCATTGCCTTCCCAAACGATCTCTTGGCACGGCGCACTACTGCGTTCCTTCGGCGCCATATCCCATAGCGACTTCACCAGCGATCCAAGACCCAGCATGTCCTTGAATCCCTTGGGCGGTTCCGGCTCCTTCAGCATCGCCAACACGTGACCAATTTTGCGCAATTCACTGACGTCGGTCGCTCCCATTCCCAAGGCAACGCGCTGCGGCGTGCCGAAAAGATTACCGAGTACGGGAATTTTATGACCAGTCGGCTGCTCAAACAAAAGTGCCGGACCTTGAGCGCGCAGAGTGCGATCACAAATCTCTGTCATCTCTAAATACGTCGAAACTGGCATGTTTATGCGTTTAAGTTCGCCCATCTGTTGCAACTGAGAAATAAAGTCGCGTAAATCAGAATATTTCATATTTTTTCGCCATTTTGCACATTGGACTTGAATTTTTAAATAAAACGGCCAAGTACCTGATTCGCTTAGGTTTTACCGGTCCGCTGGCGCAAACTTAAGATTTAAAAGTAATAGGATTTCGTTTTTATAGTATTGACTTGATATAAACGCCCTCCTACAATTCGCGCAACTTGAAGAGCAGCCCGTATTTGAACACCAAACCGGGCAGAACTGAAATCTCTTCATTTCACGGGATCGGGGTCCCAAATGATATTTTAGGAGTGTTTGTCAAAAGGCTTCCGCCTTCTCCCCGAAAAAAGTTGTTTGCCAAGGGTCTGCTGCATACGATGCGCGTCCTACACGTAATCAACTCCGACGCTTGCCGTACGCGACGCGCGACAGCAGGCGATTTCTCTGATTCACGGCATGTGCAGGGTTCTACAGATAAGCATCATTTGTAGTGGAGCCCTTTATTTGCCGCGTCAATCCTGGAGTTTTATATGTTAAATCGAATCAACACGGCGATGCGACAAGTCGCCAACCAATCAGCACGACAGGCGATCGCAACGTCGATCTCCGTCCGCAGTTCAGCCAGTCGCCTCGTTGCGACAGGACGTCATGCAGTGATGGCTTTGGGTCTTACTGCCATCGCAACTCTGGCATTGATGTTTTTCAAGCCGGAAATTGCAGATCGCGTTCAAGCACTCTCGCCATTCAGCGAAGCCGTTGCCGCACCAGCACCCATGGATATTCCACCTATGGCGAAGCTGATGGACGAAGCACCAGCCCCTGCAGATGCTGCAGTCGCCATGACGGCGCAATCCAGCAACAACGCAATGACAGGCACTGACTTGCAACAGCAACGCGTGACGCAATGGCTGTCCAAGCGCTATCGCGTCGCTAACGATGCAACCAACATGCTGGTTTCGGCCGCATATTTGACTGCACGGGATATCAATCTCGACCCGTTATTGATTTTGGCAGTGATGGCAATCGAATCACGCTTCAATCCATTTGCTGAAAGCCCGGTCGGCGCACAAGGCCTGATGCAAGTAATGTCAAAAGTGCACCACGATAAATTTGCTGAAATGGGTGGCACGCAGGCTGCGTTGAATCCGATCGCCAACATTCGTGTCGGCTCCCTGATTCTGAAGGAATACGTCGCCCGCGGCGGTTCGATTGAAGCCGGCTTGAAACGCTATGTGGGCGCAGCCGCCATGCCTACCGATTTGGGTTACGGCGCCAAGGTCTTGGGTGAATACGACAGACTGAAAGCCGTGGCAAGCGGCAAACGCGTATCGGCTTTTGCGACGATGGCAAGCCGTGCAGCGCCACGCATACAGCCCATTCCTAATGCTGTACCGGAAAAATCTCCTGACATGATCAGTGACAAAACAGCGATGGAAGATCGTGCGCGCCGCCAAGCGAATATCATGCAATACACTTCGCTGTAAATTTCGATTTACAGTCGTAAAAAAGGAGCCTGCGGCTCCTTTTTTTATTTCTTGATTCAGAACCATCAACTACGCCGTGCAAAGAAAACCTGCAAGCGCGCTACGGCTTCCTGCAAATTCTCCATCGACGTCGCATAAGACACGCGGATATATTGACGTGCGGTAGATGGGCCGAAATCCAAACCGGGCACCATCACCACGCCAGCTTCATTCAACATTGCAATCGTCAATTGATCGGCATCATCAGACAAGGCGCTGCAGTCGGCGTATACATAAAATGCACCGTCCGGCATCACAGGCACCTTGAAGCCCAGCCCTTCCAGAGCCGGCACGATATAGTCGCGACGACGTTTGAATTCAGCCTTGCGCTCTTCATAAACTGCCATCGCTTCCGGCGCGAAGCATGCAAGTCCAGCATGCTGCGCCAGGCTTGATGGGCAAATGAACAGGTTCTGCGCCAATTTTTCAATAGGCTGCACCAAGGCTTCCGGCACCACCAACCAACCCAAACGCCAGCCCGTCATATTGAAATATTTCGAAAAGCTGTTAATGACGATCACATCGTCGCCCAGCGACAATGCAGAAAATGGCGCGGCATCGTAACGCAGCCCGTGATAAATCTCATCGACTATCGTGAAGCCCTGCTTTTCTCGCACGATCTCAACAATTCGGCGCAATTCACTTTCCTCTATCGAGGTGCCTGTCGGGTTGGATGGCGATGCCAGCAATACGCCGCAGGTTTGTGCGCTCCAGTTTTGGTGCACCATATCGGCCGACAACTGAAAACGGTGCTCGGGACCGCTTGCAATTAACTTCGACGTCCCATCAAAAGCCGCAACAAAATGCCGGTTGCATGGATAGGAAGGATCGGACATCAAGACCTCTGCACCCTTCTCAACCAAGGCGGCACAAGCCAGCAGCAAAGCGCCGGATGCGCCAGCCGTCACGATAATGCGCGAGGGCGCAACGTCAACACCGTATTTATCGTGATAATGCCGGGCAATCGCTGCACGCAACTCCGGCAAGCCAGTCGCCGACGTGTATTGCATCTTGCCGTCCGCCATGGCTTGCGCTGCCGCTGCTTGCACTGAGGGTGCGGCGGTGAAATCCGGCTCGCCTATGCCCATGTGAATAATGTGGCGTCCTTGCCGCTCCAGCTCGGCGGCCATCTTCGCCAGCTCCATGACATGGAAAGGCGCGATGTTATCGAGGCGAGAGGCAAGTTGAGTCATATTCGAAGACAAGCTAGTTCCCCAATGAAAATCGCCACCTGCATCCAAAAATGGAAATCAGGTGGCGATGTTTTTTACTTTCAGCGTTATTCATATGACTGAATAAACAGCGCCTTGATAAGAACGAAATCGGCAATCAGCCCTTGCGTCCAGCGTTGACTTCAGGCTCGCGCGCACCAGCAGCAAATTTATCCAGCACGCCATTCACATACTTGTGGCCATCGATACCGCCGAAGGACTTGGTCAATTCCACTGCTTCGTTGATGACAACCTTGTACGGGATTTCGATATGATTTTTCAATTCGAAAGCGCCGATCAGCAAGGCCGCATGTTCCACTGGTGACAATTGAGAAATTTCGCGATCGATCAATGGCGCCAGTCCTGCACGCAGTTCACTCACTTGTTTAACGGTGCCATACAGCAGCGCATCGAAATGCTCGGCATCGGCTTTGTCGAAGCCATGCGCCTGACGGATATGCGTTTCTATTATCCGTACATCTTCATTATTCAATAGCCATTGATACAGGCCTTGCAATGCAAATTCACGCGCGCGGTGACGCGGCGTGCGATTTTTGCTCGGATTGGCGTGGTCGGTTTTTTGGGTCATGGCTCACAGCACTTCATTTGAGAAGGCGCAAAAGGGTTAAAAAGCGCGCACTGCAGGCAGGCGATAAAACAATTGTGGGGACAGTTACTCTTCCGCGTCGCCAGCGTCTGCCAGATCTTCCAGCGCGATGGTCAGATTGGCCATCTCGACCGCGACACGTGCCGCATCGGCACCTTTTTCTGCCATGCGTGCTTCGGCTTGTTCGTCGGTATCGGTAGTCAGAACGGCATTCGCAATCGGCAGGCCGAAGTCCAGCCCTACGCGTGTGATGCCAGCGCCGGATTCATTCGATACCAATTCAAAGTGATAAGTCTCGCCGCGAATCACCGCGCCGATAGCGATCAAGGCATCGAACTGCAAGGTTTCAGCCATTTTGCGCAGAGCCAAAGGAATTTCCAGCGCGCCGGGGACCGTCACATGCAAGATATCTTCATCTTCGACACCGAGATGCTTCAGTTCGGCGAGGCAAGATGCCAGCAAACCGTGACAGACGTCCTGATTGAAACGTGCTTGCACGATGCCTATCCGCAAACCTTCTCCTGCCAAATTCATATCGTAGGTGCCAACTGTCATGGTATTTCCCTTCATGCGCGAAGCGCTGGATACATTGTTACTGGTTCAACTTCGCTGCCGCTTTACTTATTCCACCGCAGCTTATTGCTTGATTTAATTAACTAATTCTCAAAAAATTGAAGGAACACTCAATTCTCTGGCGTTGCTCTATAACCGGTTACTTCCAGATTGAAGCCTGTCATCGATGGCATCTTGCGTGGATTCGCCAGCAGCTTCATTTTGCAAACGGACAGGTCTTTCAGAATCTGTGCACCGATACCGTAAGTACGCAGATCCATACGCGCGGCGCGCTGTTGCGGGCGAATATCCGGATTAGTCAGCGCCTCGAATTGAGAGAAAAGCTCATCAGCCGACTCTTCGCAATTAAGCAAAACCATCACACCACGCTCGGATTGCTTGATCGCAGCCATCGCCGAAGCCATATTCCACGAATGCGTGGTCGCCTTGGTTTCCAGCAGATCGAGGATGGATACCGGTTGATGCACGCGCACCAGGGTTTCCTGGCCCGCCACGATTTCACCATGTACCAGCGCCAGATGCGCACCGCCACTAGGCTTATCGCGATACAGCACTGCCTGGAAAGTACCGTGTACCGTTTCCATCGTGCGCTCGCCGATGCGATCGACAAAGCTTTCATTCTGGCTGCGATAGTGAATCAGGTCGGCAATTGTGCCGATTTTCAAATCATGTTCTTTGGCGAATTCGATCAAATCCGGCAAACGCGCCATCGTGCCATCATCTTTCATGATTTCGCAAATCACGGCGGCGGGCGTCAGACCTGCCAACTCGGCAAAATCGCAACCGGCTTCGGTATGGCCGGCGCGCATCAGGACACCGCCCTTTTGCGCCTTCAACGGGAAAATATGGCCAGGCTGAACAATGTCCGATGCCTTGGTGTTCTTGCCAACCGCAACTTGAATGGTTTTGGCTCGATCCGCAGCGGAAATACCCGTCGTCACGCCTTCTGCCGCCTCGATCGATACCGTGAAATTGGTGCCGTACGAAGTGCCGTTACGTGAGGTCATCATCGTCAGCGCGAGTTGATCGCAGCGTTCTTCGGTCAAGGTCAGACAAACCAGACCGCGACCGAACTTGGCCATGAAATTGATCGCTTCCGGGGTGACGAAGTCTGCCGCCAGCACCAGATCGCCTTCGTTTTCACGATCTTCTTCATCGACCAGTATCACCATACGGCCGGCACGCAATTCTGCAACGATTTCTTGGGTAGTTGAAATAGACATAGGGGAATCTCGGAATAGGCCGCTATTTTAAAGGATTTGGCGACCTCCGACCCCGAGGATTACAGAAGAATTGCCTGGTTTGGGCGAAATCCTCCACTTTATGCACGTCTGCACTCGATTGACAGGCCAAATTCAAATCAGAAGACCAGTCCCACCGCCCCTGCGCGCGCCAATATCAATCGTCTTTCCAATCACCCCGTCTAACGGCCGGTTTAACGTCCAACCTAAACGCCAACGCGTATGGCGGTCTAGGCATCTGGCGATTCAGAACGCAAATCCACAGCACTTGATATGGATCACATAAACACTTGCCCACTCATCTATTCTTAATTTTCTGATCGCACCCTCGACGGTAGCGCAGGAAAAATTATTTGCACATATCAAATCAATTAAAAACTACTGATAGAAAGTGAGTTCAATCATGGCTACGAATTTGACGCGGTTTAATCCATTTAGCAATATCGCCCGCTTCGAACCCTTTACGGGATTCGAAGATATGGTCCGGGAATTTGGTTTGGCACCGGCCCTGCAGGCATTCGAGGGCAGTCAGGAAATGAAAATGGATGTATCGGAAACAGAGCAAGCCTACACAGTGAAGGCCAATGTTCCAGGCATGAAAAAAGAAGATATAAAAATTGATATTGACGGCAATCAGGTTTCTATTTCGGCACAAACTACACAAGTCAAAGAACAAAAAGAAGGTGAAACGGTAGTCCGCAGCGAGCGCTTTTCCGGACGCTTGTATCGCAGCTTTTCGCTTGGACATGATATTGATGCCTCAAACGCGACTGCAAAGTATCAGGATGGCGTGGTCGAATTGACGCTTCCCAAAAAAACACGCAATGGAAGCAAGCAACTGACGATCAATTAATCGTCCGCGCGTCGTGCCACAGTTATCGTGCTGGCGTGGTACGACAAACTGCTGCTTTTCCTGAATCGCAGTTTAGCAATCATGATTAAACGAAGGATTGAGCATGAAAAACATACTGTATTCCTTGTTGGCATTCTGTTTTTTATTGATAGCCGGCTGCGATCGAAACGAAATGAATTTGCCAAAGACAAAGCCGATGGATGAGCAATCTGCATCGACAAACACGGCGGAAAAAGATCGTGAACAAAAAAATGAATTTTTGAAAATCACCAGAGAAGAGCTCGATCGCTTGCAACAAGAGCTGGACACCTTGAAAGCAAAAGCAGCAAGCGCATCCGAGGCAGCAAAAGCGAAGATAGAATCAGAAATTCAAGAGTTCCAGCAACAGCAGCAAAGTCTTGAAGCGAAATGGCAAACATTGAAGGACGAAGGCAGCAATGCCTGGCGCGCTGTAGAAAAATCATTTCGGGAATCAATTGAAACCCTGAGGAACGCCATTCGAAAAGTCAGTACGAATAGAGGCTAGCCCCAAACCGTAAGCGGACCATATGGAAATATGGCCCCTTGTGACGCGATGCCGTTCAATCAGCACAGGCGAAATATTTGACCGGCGTTACAGACAGGGTCATTTACCGTAGCGCATTCCGAGGAGGATAGTATGGGCAAGCGATCAGCATCTTTTTTTATCGGCCTTCTGCTGAGCCATATGACGTATGCAATTGCCTCTCCGGTCGAGTACAAGACGGAACATGCAAGCTATATATCCGGAGGTGTCGGCTCGGACGAGGCTGCCGAGATGAGGTCAATGGCACCTCGCTATGCGCTGGAAATCGTTTCTATCGTCAAATCCAAATCAGGGCAACGAGATCAATACACTTCTGATTTTCGTATCCAGGTGAAAGATCGCAAAGACACGATTCTTATTGATGCGCTCTCGGAAGGTCCGATCTTTTTGGCCAATTTACCAAAAGGGAGTTATCAGATAGCAGCCACCCAGAATGGCATCACACAATCCCAGAAAATTTCAGTGCAACAAGGAACGCATCGTCGCATCATATTTGTGTGGCCGGATTAATCGGGTTTTCCAAAATATATGAATGCATAGGCGCGCCTGATGGCACGTTGATGTATTTTTTTACTGACGACTGCTGTTGGTAATTTGGTCGGACAAGTATGTGTAGATAAAATCAACAGTGATCCAGATGCATCCAAACTTCATCTCTATCTGTTGCTTAATGACATCGACAGCACACGTGCTACATGCAAGGCATTTTTCTGCGTGCCATCAACAATCTGATGTCGGCAACTGGTGCCATCCGCAACAAAGATAGTTCCAGCTTCCGCTTCACGTATCGCAGGAAAAAGCGACAACTCGCCCATTGCTTGCGACGCCTCATAGTGCTCGGCTTCATAGCCAAAACTACCGGCCATGCCACAACATGAGGATTCGATCAGCGCTACATCGAGTGAAGGAATCCATTTCAAAACAGCTTGCACTGGACGTACTGCATCAAATGCTTTTTGGTGGCAGTGACCGTGCAGCGAGGCCTTGTTCGATGCCAGCGGCTGCAGGTCCAGTAGCGCGAGATCGATTCTTCCTGCAGCCTGTTCCTTGACCAGAAATTCCTCAAACAGGAAAGCCGACGCTGCGAGTTCTTTCGCTTCATCGCCATAGCCGTAGCTCAAGAATTCATCACGCATTGACAGCAGACACGATGGCTCCAGGCCGACAATCGCGACGCCACGATGGACGAAAGGCATCAGCGTATCGAGCGTGCGACGTGCTTCCTTTTTCGCTTCTTCAACCAGACCTGCTGACAAGAAGGTACGGCCGCAACAGAGCGGTCTTTCATTCGCTTTGATATTCAGGTGCACGGTGTAGCCAGCGGCTTGCAGCACTGCTTGTGCAGCTGTGGCGTTCTCCGGCTCCATGTAATTGTTGAAGGTATCGACGAAGAGCAGCACTTCTTTGCTGCCTGTACTTGGACGCTCAGTTTGTTGCGACAGGAAAGAACGTTTGAATTTTGGGAAAGCGCGTTGCGGTGCCAGTCCAACGAATTTTTTCACCCAGCCAGCTACCCATGGCAGTCGTTCGCCGGCTGCGAGCAAGCCGCCGATAAGGCTGGCGTATGGTGCATAACGCGGCATGAAGGCAACCATGCGATCGCGCAAGGTGCTGCCGTGTCTATCAGCCCATGCGGCGCGTGCTTCTATTTTTACTTTCGCCATGTCGACGCCGGTCGGACAATCGCGTTTGCAGCCTTTGCATGAGACGCACAGGTCCAGTACTTCTTTCACTTCCGCACTGGCCAAACCGTTGTCGCCTAGTTGTCCGGAAATTGCCAGCCGCAAGGTATTCGCGCGGCCGCGTGTAACGTGGCGCTCATCCTTGGTGATGCGATAACTCGGGCACATCGTGCCAGCATCGAACTTGCGGCAATGACCGTTGTTGTTGCACATCTCCACTGCTTTGGCGAGACCGCCAGTGCGATCGTCGCCAGTACCAGGTGCTGTTTCCAAGCCACTAGCTGGATCGCGCGTGACGTTCCACGCTGACCAATCCATTTTGGTTTCTATAGGCAGTTCGCGATAACCAGGAGCGAAACGGAAATTGCTCTTGTCGTCCATCTTCGGTGGACGCACGATCTTGTCGGGGTTGTAGCGATTATCCGGATCGAACAGATTCTTGATTTCACTGAAGGCTTGATTCAGTTTCGGTCCATATTGCCATGCCACCCATTCGCCACGACACAAGCCGTCGCCGTGTTCGCCGGAATACGCACCCTTATATTCGCGCACCAATGCTGATGCTTCTTCTGCAATCGCCCGCATGTCGGCCGCACCGTTGCGCCGCATATCGAGTATCGGCCGCACGTGCAAGGTACCGACACTAGCGTGTGCGTACCAGGTACCTTCGGTTTGATATTTGTGAAAGACCTCTGTCAGGCGCTCGGTATATTCCGCCAGATGTACCAGCGGTACTGCGCAATCTTCAATGAAGGAAACCGGTTTGCCATCGCCCTTCATGCTCATCATGATGTTGAGCCCGGCCTTGCGTACATCCCACAATGCTTTCTGCTCGTTGGCATCGACCATATTCGTGACGGATCCCGGCAAGCCGAGATCGCTCATCAAATCAGATAATGCCGACAGTCTTTCAACCAACTCCGCTTTACTGTCACCAGCAAATTCAACCAGTAGAATTGCCTGCGGTTGACCGACCAACGCTTTTTCGATGACAGGTCTGAATGCAGGATTGCTGAGCGACAGATCGATCATCGTGCGATCAACCAGCTCGACCGCTGTAGGCTTGAGCTTGACGATGTATTGCGTCATGTCCATCGCCTGATAGAAAGTCGGGAAGTTGATGACGCCTAGAACTTTAGCCGCAGGTAGCGGTGCCAGCTTCAGCGTGATCTGGCGGCTGTACGCAAGCGTGCCTTCCGACCCGACCAGTATGTGTGCGAGATTGGCACTGCCATCATCAGTATAGGCAAGCGGATTCTGGCAATCGAATAAATCAATGTTATAGCCGGCGACGCGGCGCAACACCTTGGGTACGCGTTCGATGATTTCTTCACGTTCGCGCGTGGCGATGTACTGCAAACCTTGCACGATCTGTTGCACGCGCGCGTTCTGCGCCATGTTTTCCAAGGTTTCGAAACGGGCGTGCGTACCGTCAGCAAGTACCGCATCGATACCAAGAACGTTGTGCACCATATTGCCGTATTCGATGGAACGCGATCCGCAGGAATTGTTACCTGTCATGCCACCTATCGTGCATTGTGCAGCGGTCGATACATCGACAGGGAACCACAAGCCGTGCGGCTTTAGCCATGCATTCAGATGATCGAGCACCATGCCGGGTTCGACCGTAATGCTCAGTTTTTCCTTATCAAAATCTATAACCTTGTTCAGCCATTTGCTGTTATCGATGACCAGCGCTTCACCTACCGTTTGCCCGCACTGGCTGGTGCCGCCGCCACGTGCGAGTATCGGTGCTTTCTCCGAACGAGCGATATCCAGGCACGTCAACAAGTCATCCTGATCGCGCGGCACCACGACGCCGATAGGCATGATTTGATAGATTGATGCATCCGTTGCGTAACGACCCCGGTCAGCCTGGCTGAACAGCACATCGCCGCGCAATTCCTTGTGCAGCAATCTGGCCAATGGGCTGGATGAAGACAAGCCGAGCGGATTAACCGGAACGAAATGGAGTGGCTGGACGGGCATGTCTATATTTTCCTTGTGGAAGCGGGCGCAACGCATTGAATACGGATGCTGAATACAGATGCATCGCGTTGCCGGGCTGCCGAATATTCAAGCCGTGCCGGCAACGCGTTTCAGTACTTGCTATCAGGCAGCGATTTTCAATGCAGGGATTTTTTGATTCGACAAATAATCCATCGCTGCAGTGACGCCGCTAGCCTTGATCGTAATGCCGGAAAGCTTCAGACCCATCTCGACGCCAGCCAGAGTCGCCATCAAGGTCAAGTCGTTCGCTTCACCCAGATGACCGATGCGGAACATGCGACCTTTCATCTTGCCAAGGCCGGTGCCTAGCGACATATTGAATCGCTCGTAGATTGTTTTGCGCACGACATCGGCATCTATGCCTTCCGGCGTCATGACGCCTGTCAGTACCGGTGAGAAAACGTCGGGATCTGCGCATTGCACTTCCAGTCCCCATGCCTTGACCGCGATACGGCATGCAGCAGCCAGACGTTGATGACGCGCGAATGTATTGTCCAGACCTTCATCCAGAATCATGTCTAGTGCCTCGGACAAGCCATAGAGCAGATTGGTATTCGGCGTGTATGGCCAGTAACCGGTTTTGTTCATCTCGATGATTTCGTCCCACGCCCAGAATGCGCGCGGCAGTTTGGCTGTCTTGCTGGCGGCGATGGCCTTTGTGGAAACTGCATTGAAGCTGATGCCAGGTGGCAGCATCAAGCCTTTTTGTGAACCCGATACGGTGACGTCGACGCCCCATTCATCATGACGATATTCAGCAGATGCCAAACCGGAAATTGTGTCCACCAGCAGCAATGCCGGGTGACCGGCTGCATCGATAGCTTTGCGCACAGCGGCGATATTGGAAGTAACGCCAGTCGAGGTTTCGTTATGTACGACGCACACCGCTTTGATGACATGAGCTGTATCGGCACGCAGACGCGCTTCGATGGCATCGGCTTGAACGCCGCGACGCCAACCTTCTATACCAGGCAGCCCAATGAACTCAGGCTTAAGGCCGAGTGCTTCTGCCATTTTTTTCCACAGTGTTGCGAAGTGCCCTGTCTCGTACATCAGCACGGTGTCGCCCGGACTGAGGGTGTTGGCCAGCGCTGCTTCCCAGGCACCAGTGCCGGACGCTGGATAGATGATGACCGGTTGCGTGGTTTTGAAGATTTTCTGTATGCCTGACAAGACTTTCAAACCGAGCGCAGCGAATTCCGGGCCGCGATGGTCGATGGTCGGATAACTCATCGCACGCAGGATGCGATCCGGCACAGGGCTAGGCCCGGGGATTTGTAGAAAGTGACGGCCGGCTGGATGAAAGTCTAGTTTGATCATTTAAATCTCCGTGAGAGAATTCCAATAATTGGATATTGCATACAAAATACTATAGCAAGTGGAATTTGATTAGTAAAGCGAATTGGGAGTTTTGTGTGACATTTTGAATTTGGCATCCGAGTAGTAACTGAAGTCTTGTGATGCATACGCATCTTCTTCGGCCCCAATAAAGAATCCCCAGATAAACTTCGCTTCAGACCGGGGTTTAGTTGTTGTATTCCATATGAGCCAGGCTTCTGCTAACGCAGTCAGGAAGGCACAATTCGATTAAAATAAGGCATTACCTCTCGGAATTAGTATGCAAAATACATTCAACATCAACGAACAGACGAACAACGCCCCCGACCTTCCGCGCATGGAACGACAGCGCTTGCACGATGTAGTTGTCGAGCATTTGCAAAACCTGATCATTGAAGGTGTGTTGGCTCCCGGTACTAAACTCAACGAGCGCGAAGTGTGTGAACGGCTGGGGATTTCGCGCACGCCTTTGCGCGAGGCGATGAAGGTTCTTGCATCCGAAGGCTTGATTGAAATTGCGCCGAATCGCGGTGCCTTTGTATCGAAGATGAGCGACACCGAGATATGGGAAGCCTTTGAAGTCATGAGCGGCCTGGAAGCATTGTCCGGCGAGCTGGCTGCCGAACGTATCTCGCCAGCAGAAATTGCAGACATCAAGATGCTGCATGATGCGATGATCGTGTGCCGTTCGCAAAACGATTTGCCCGGCTATTACAGTCGCAATCAAACAATCCATAACAAGATCAATGAGGCGGCACGTAATACGATGTTGCGCCAAATTTATCTTTCATTAAATCGCCGTTTGCTGGCATTACGTTTCAAATCCAATTTCAAGGAAGAGAAATGGGATCGCGCGATTGGCGAACATGACGAAATGATCAAGGCGCTGGAAACTCGTGATGGCAAACGCCTGGCAAATATACTGCGTCAGCATTTGCTGGATAAACGTGATTCGGTCATGTCAGATTTACGCGAATCGGCCACAGCGAGCGCAGTTGCAGCGGCCACTCCTGCAAAATCAAAGGCGTCGGTCAAATAAAAAATTCGGCAACGTGCGATTGCAATAAAAAAAGCCTGGAGCACGCTCCAGGCTTTTTTTATGCTTCGTTTGACCTCTTGCATCAGACAGCCAGCACCGGTTCGCGAGTGCGCAAGCGTGCAATCAGACTGCTTACCAATGGCCACAGCAAGGCGATCATCGCCAGCGTCATGATGGTGCCAACCAGACCACCGCTCCAGAATACGCCGAGCGCACCTTTGGAGCCAACCATGGTTTGACGGAAGGCATCTTCCGCTCTATCGCCCAGTACCAAGGCAAGCACCAGTGGTGCCAATGGATAGCTGAGTTTTTTGAAGATGTAGCCGATTACACCAAACACCACCATCTGCCAGATATCGAAGATCGCACTGTGCACGGTGTATGCGCCGATCGCGCAAATCACCATGATAGCTGGTGCGATGATCGAGAATGGAATCCGCAGAATCGCAGCGAACAATGGCACTGTCGACAGCACCACTAACAACCCAGCGATGTTACCGAGGTACATGCTGGCAATCAGGCTCCATACAAACTCCTTCTGTTCGACGAATAGCATAGGGCCAGGTTGCAAGCCCCAGATCATCAAACCGCCAAGCAAGACTGCCGCAGTAGCAGAACCGGGAATACCAAGTGCCAGCATAGGCAGCAATGCACTGGTGCCTGCGGCATGCGCTGCAGTCTCTGGTGCAAGCACGCCTTCGATTGCGCCTTTGCCAAATTCATCCGGCGTGCGCGAAAACTTCTTCGCCATGCCATATCCCATGAATGAAGCGGCCACAGCGCCACCGGGCGTAATGCCGAGCCAGCATCCGATAATGGATGAGCGCAGCAGGGTCATCCAGTACTTCGGCAATGAAGCCCAGGTTTTGAAAACAACTTTCAGATCGATCGCTGCTTTCTTGCCTTTGAAAGCCAGACCTTCTTCCATCGTGAGCAAGATTTCGCTGACGCCGAACAAACCAATCACCGCAACCAGGAAATCGAAGCCACGCAGCAGTTCAGGGAAGTCGAACGTCATACGCAACTGGCCGGAAATCGTATCCATGCCAACCGCTGCCAGCAAAAAGCCGGCGCACATCGAGATGATGATCTTCGCTTTCGGCTCCTTGCCCATACCGATGAAGCTGCAAAAGGTCAGGAAGTAGACAGCGAAAAATTCTGGAGGCCCGAAGCGCAATGCAAACTTTGCAACCAATGGTGCGAGGAAGGTAATGATCACAACGCCAAACAGCGCACCTATACACGAACCGGTAAATGCACTGGTGAGCGCCTGCCCCGCTCGCCCCTGTTGCGCCATCGGGTAGCCGTCGAAAGTTGTCGCAACCGACCACGCCTCTCCAGGAATATTAAACAAGATCGAAGTGATCGCACCACCGAACAATGCGCCCCAATAAATACACGACAACAGAATAATTGCCGAGGTCGGGTTCATTGAAAACGTCAACGGCAGCAGAATCGCAACGCCATTCGGTCCACCGAGACCAGGCAACACACCGACCACGATACCGAGAAGAATCCCGAGCAGCATCAGGCCGGTATTTTGCCAACTGAGTACGTGGCCGAAGCCCTGCATGAGTGAATTAAGTTCGTCCATGATTGCCCTTAGTAGCCCAGCCAGTTTTCCAGTGGGCCTTTTGGCAAGGGCACCATGAACTGAATTTCAAAAATGAAGAAGAAAAATCCCATCAGACAAATCGATACCAGCGCCGCTTTCCATATCGGAAATTTGCCGAGGAAGATCATGAAGGCCGCGATGAAAAGGGTGGACGCAACATAGATACCGAGATAAGCGATGGTGAACACGAAGAACAGCAGCGGCAACAGAATGACGGCAACCAGCTTGGCTTGTGCGACTTCGATAAAAGGCGTTCGATCGTTATCGCGGATGGCGTGAATGAACACGACGATGCTTGCAATTAAAACGACGGCCGCAAGACGTATTGGGAAATAACCTGCTTCGGGACCGTATGGACCCCAACCTGCACCGAGTTTGTAGTTATCCCAGATGAGAATCATGGATCCTAGAGCAAGCGCGATGGCAACTGCGATTTCTGCCGTACGGATAGAGAAGACTGCGGGCGAATGCTCACGCACTTCTTCGATAAGTGGTTCTGAATTATTCATATTGATTACCCGTAAATTAATTGTTGATGCAGTGAGCGTCGGCCACTCGTGTGAACTTGCAAAAGGGCCGACGTCACTGAATCCTCATGGGTGTCAGCGGATGACGTTCGTCTATTTCGTAACGACGAAACCTGCCGCCTTCATGATTTCGCGATGAGCCTGTTCATCTTTTGCGAGGAATGCATCGAGGGGTGCACCAGTAACAAACTCCGGTTGTAACGCATTTTTCTCGAGGTAGGTTTTCCATTCCGGTGTTTCGACAACCTTTTTGAACAGATCGACGTAAAACTTTTGTTCATCCGGTTTAACACCGCCCGGCATCATGAAAATACGCAGCATCTGATAACTGACATTCAGACCGCTTTCCTTGCAGGTCGGGATGTCGGACCACGCCATCGTGTCCGTTACCTTGGCAGTGTAGTTGATGCGTTTGTCCTGGAATACGCACAGCGCCTGATGCTGTCCGGCGCGCCATTGCGAAACCGATTCGGATGGATTATTGGTGTCCGAATCGATATGTTTGCCCGAGAGTTGTGTCGCTGCTTCACCACCGCCCTTGTACGGAATGTAGAGGAACTTCGCACCAGTGGCTTTCTCGATCATCGTGGTGATCATGTGATCTTCACGTTTGGAGCTGGTACCACCCATTTTGAAAGTTTCTGGCTTGGCCTTTGCAGCTGCGATGTAGTCCAGTGGTTTTTTGTAGCCGGCTTCTGTATTGGTCCACAGCACAAAAGCATCCTGTGCAATCATCGCGATCGGCGTCAGATCACGCCAATTGAATGGCAGGCCGGTTGCGAGTGGCGTGGTGTAAATCGACGAAGACGCCACAATGATTTTGTTCGGATTCCCGCGCGATGCTTTCAGATCGAGCAAGCCTTCTGCGCCGCTGGCACCGGACTTGTTGCTGACGATGAAGGGCTGCTTCATCAGGTTATGTTTGGTAATAATGCCTTGAATCGAACGTGCCATCTGGTCGGAAGCACCCCCTGCGCTGAACGGGACAACCATTTCAACCGGTTTGGTAGGCTCCCACGCATGTGCACTAAAGGCGCTGCACAGGGTGGCAAGGACGAATCCGATCTTGATCGGTTGGCCAATCAGTTTTTTTTGCATGATGCTGTCTCCGTTGTAGTGGGTCGAACCGGGTTTTAATCATTTGCTGCTTTTGGGGGCGACTCTGTGGCGACCTCCCGGACTTATTCATTCCAAATGCGTTATTAAGCATGGGTAGTAAAAGCGCCAACTACCAACACACTGCATCGCAATCAAATTTCCTAAAATTTATCATGCGCGCTAAAAATTATGCATTTAGAATATTGAATACAATATACATTTTAAAATAAATGTCAATTGTTGATCTTGGTAACTTTTTTCCTAACCATTGATATGCCATGGAAATCACGATGACAGCTCACTTTTCGATACAACCGCCGCCGATTGCCAAGCTCGGAGATACGCTGGCACAGGTCAGCACGCCTGCCTTATTAATAGAGTTGGACGCTTTTGAACACAATATTGCGCGTATGGCTGAAATGGCAAAGCTGCACGGAGTTGCACTCAGACCGCATGCCAAGGCCCATAAATCGAGTGTTATTGCCCAAAAGCAGATCACGGCCGGTGCCATCGGCATTTGCTGCCAAAAATTAAGTGAAGCCTATCCTTTTGCTGCGGCGGGAATTTCTGACATATATATAAGCAACGAATTTATCGGCCCCGCCAAAATCGCGATGGCGATTGAACTGGCGCGCCACGTCAAGTTAAGTCTGTGTGTCGACCACATCGCACAAATCGAAGCGCTTGGATTAGCAGCCAGCGCAGCTGGCGTCATGATCACGGTATTGGTGGAAGTCGATATCGGGCAGGCCCGTTGCGGAGTCGCGAGGATGGAAGGACTGGCAACGCTGGTGGATTGCATAGCGCAACACTCTGCTTTACGTTTTGGTGGCCTGCAGGCATTCCATGGTGGGATTCAGCATCTGGCAACCTGGGATTTGCGGCGTACATCGGCGGCTGCATCTGCAGAAAAAGTTGCCGCGTATGCGCAATTTCTCTCTGCGCGCGGCGTTGCCTGCCCGGTTATCACCGGTAGCGGCACCGGTACCGCAGAGTTCGACGTTGCCAGCGGTGTGTTCACGGAAATTCAGCCCGGCTCTTACATCTTCATGGATGCCCACTACGGTGCCAACGAATGGAACGGTAGTGCGATGCCACGTCACAGTCTGTTCATAGCAACGACCATCATGAGTACGGCGAAGGACGATCTTGCTGTGTGCGATGTAGGCTTGAAAGGTGTTGCGATCGATTCCGGCCTGCCAATTTTAAAGCCGGGGCAAAACGACGAATTGAAATTTGTGCGTGCCAACGATGAGCACGGCGTGCTGAAAATTATCGACAATGCCGGTGCATTTAGCCGCGATCGCTTGGGTGAACAAGTGTTACTGATACCTGGACATTGCGACCCGACCGCCAATCTTTATGACCAATACGTATGTATCAGAAACGATAAAGTAGAAGATATGTGGGACATAGATGCGCGCGGCTTAAGTCAATAATAGAAAAATTTGCCTCAGTGATAACGAATGTCTGCATGTCGACGATAAAGGAATGACAGCTATCATCGCTTGAGTCCAAGAATGACAGTCGGTGCTTACTTTGATGTGCGAATGAGTGGCGAATTTAATGCGAATACTCAGTTGCAACGTGCAACACTGTTTGCCCTGCACTTCCGAAGATCAATTTTCCCGAGCCCACACCCCTCAAGCAGCGACTCCGTGCGCGGTGATTTTTTATCAATCAACGAGCTCGGCGGGAACGCATTTCCAGCATTGCTAATTACCCAGCGGATTCACGACTATCGTCACCCCGAACATTATCCTGCAGCAATATTTCGTTGTATTTTTGTTGTTTTTTTATTACTGTTTATTTGATCTAGAACAGTAAAATAATGAGTAGTGGGGACATACTGAACTTGGCTAAGTTACATTAAGTTACACACACGTTGACATGAATTTGAGATTTGTACAGGTTTCATTCATATGGAGGGCGTCATGGCAAAGTCCTTGCAACCGCATTCGTCTTCTAGTGCTGAAAAATCTGCATCTCGTAGCTGTTTAGGATGCAGCATGCGCCAGATATGCCTGCCGACCGGACTCAATGAACATGAAACGCGACTCCTGGACCAGATTATCGTACGCAAAAAAATTGCGAGGGATAGTTATCTCTATCGCATAGGTGATCAGTTCACATCGCTCTACGCTGTGCGTGTCGGCCATTTCAAAACCTATCAGGAAAATCTGGCCGGCGACCGGCAAATCAATGGCTTCCAGATGAGTGGAGATCTCTTGGGTATGGATGCGATTAGTAGCGCCCTCCATCAATGTGACGCAGTCGCACTGGACGACAGCGAAGTATGCATGATCCCTTACACACAACTCGAAACATTATTCACAGAGATGCCGATCTTGATGCGTCATTTTCATCGTGTAATGAGCGAGGAAATCATGGGCGAACAGAATGTAATCATGATTCTCGGGAATATGTACGCGGAACAGCGTTTTGCGGCCTTCCTCATCAATCTGTCGAGGCGTTATGCACTGCGAGGATATTCACCAACCCGCTTTCAGCTACGCATGACTCGGGAAGATATTGGAAACTATCTTGGCCTGACGATGGAAAGCGTCAGTCGCATGATTGCAAAAATGCGCAAAGACGGACTCATTGAGGTACGACAGCGTGACGTCGAGGTATTTAATTTATCTGCACTAAACAAACTGGCTGCGGGCATAGATATTAGCGATTCTTCGCAGGCCAGCTTGGATTTGCCATCTGTAGTGACCGAATACAATTATTTATCCCCTCAGCTTACCTATCTGCAGCGTCTCTGGACCGCAAAGTAATTACATGCGTCCGCTGAGGTAGCGGAACCCGCTGCAGTCCCGCCATTAAAATATTGTTAGCGGACGGCTGCCGTCTAATATTTATCTTTGTCTTGTCACTGCAACGAATATGTATGCTGTGTCTAGTGCGTGCAGAATACCTACCCTAGTAACAATCCTGAATCAGCGGCGCTTAATGCAAGCACCCGAGCAAGGCTCAGGCGACAAACAGCTTGTCAACTACCCTCGCCACACCACGCGTCTGTGCCGCAGCGCTTAATGCTGCACGACGTTCTGCGAAGGACGATACAGCGCCGCTCAACGTGATCTGATCACCATTGACGACAACCTCAATCCCTTTTGTTTCCATATGGGCGCGACGCTGCAAAGCAGCTTCGATATGACTTTTAACATCACGCTGCGTAACAGACGGCGTCACGGCAATCTGATTGCTGATACCGACTACACCGAGCAAAGTTTGCAGCGCTCTCTCAGCAGCCATGCGTTGATACTGATAATCCACATTTCCAGTAAGCGTAATCCATCCATCCTCGACGACTATCTTGATGCAGTCTTGAGGCACCAACGCATTCCACTCCAATGCTTGCGCTGCGGTTCTGGCGATATCCGCATCAGTACGCTGTCCCCAGCCGGGCAAGGCTATATCGATTTCAACCGCAAGCCCTTTGACATCAGCAACACGCTGCACTGCCTTCTCGGCAGCATATTTTTCTGCATAGCTGTTAAGCGTCCCCGTTAAAGTCACAATGCCGTTATGCACTTCGACACCTATGCCGGTCTCGTCAATTGCAGATTCCCATTCCAACTCATCAATAACATCTTGCTTCAACTGGCGATCGGTTTTCATAGTCACCTCTCCAACGTGAATGTCTATCGAAATATTTATCGAACTGCGATCAAGTCTCGCGTCTTACCTGAAAACGAGAACTGGAATCGTGCTGTGCGACAGCACCTTTTGCGTCTCGCTACCCAGCAATACTTTATCGAGTCCCTTCTTTCCATGGGACGCCATAAAAATGGTGTCGCAATTGAATTGCTCAGCAGCCTTAATGATTTCTTGATAGGGACGGACGCCAGTGACCGTATGTACTTCGCAGTCAACGCCCGCTTTTTTTGCACAGTCGGCGATAAAATTCGCGTTCGATGCAGCCTGTTGTTGCATGTCTTCTTCGATAGCCCGCAAGTCGTAATCCAGGAACAACTCAGGAAATACTTCAGCAACCGCCAAACCCACTATTTTGCTGCCATAAGATGCCGCAAAATCAATCGCTGCCGTTATCGCCTTCCTCGACAAATCGGAACCATCTGTCGCCACTAATATGGTCTTGAGCATGCTGTCTCCCTGTAAAGAAAATTTGTTGAAATCATCCTATGCGCAAGCTGGATGCACAATTTGACATGGATCAATAGTCGTTTAATCAAAAATTAAATCAGCAAGTCGGCCCGCCAATATAAAAATACACTTGAAGAACCATCTGCCGTTCCCTGCAATCGCGATCACGGCACGCTCTTTAAACGGCCTGCGTAGCTGCCATACATTGGCCGCATCTACAGTCAATATCAACATTTGAAGGCTGCGCCCGACCCAGTTTATTGCTCACATATAAGAGCGCTATTCAAAACGTCGCACGATTCCTTGCCGCATTGAATAGTGATTGTATGGTGCACTGTATTCTTTGCCAGCAGCTACAGCGCAAGCCTTTATCAACAAAGCATCCGGCACAAATGAGCGCATTGAAACGTGCCGCCTTGATCTGCATCAAGTGAGTGACGGTATGCGTTGCTAGGCTAGCGCCATTGCTCCTCCGAAGGCCTGCAATGTTTGAGAAGAATCCATCCAGCAATCTCACTTTAGAACGCATGGCGAGTGCGTGGCTAACGCCATTGACTTATCAATATCCTGAAAGCGCAAACGAATCAGCACCTTTGGATTTGATGAGTAACGCATTGCTAGGACGCCTGACTCACAACATTTCGCCGGCGGCCATGTTCAATGCCTTTGCCGACTGGCAGATCCATCTATCATTGTCGCCATCCAAGCGCGTTGTCTTGCTGGACAGAGCATGGCAAAACAGCTGGCGCTGGCATCTCTACAATCGCCATTGCATCAGCACTGAAGGCCAGTCGCAACCATTCTGCATCGCGCCTTTATCGCAGGATCAACGCTTCAGGGATCCGGCATGGCAAACGTGGCCGTTTAATGCCATCTCACAGGGGTTCTTGCTGCAACAACAATGGTGGCATCGCGCAACCACCGGCGTCAGGGGTGTGTCCAAGCATCATGAAGAAGTCGTGACATTTACAGTACGCCAGTTGCTGGACACGCTGGCACCTTCAAATTTTCCGCTGACCAACCCGGTCATACAGCAAGCTGCCATCCAGTCATGGGGCAACAACTTTGTACAGGGCTGGCTCAACGCTACTGCGGATTGGCGACGGAGCATTACCAACGACACGAATGAATTTGACGATACATTCAAAGTCGGCAGAGATATTGCGATCTCACCTGGCAAAGTTGTCTTTCACAATCATCTGATCGAGCTGATTCAGTACACACCAACGAGCAAGACGGTGCACGCACTACCTTTGCTTTTCGTGCCGGCCTGGATAATGAAGTACTACATACTCGATCTGTCGCCACAAAATTCGCTGGTCAAATATATGGTGAGCAAGGGCTACACCGTATTCATGATTTCGTGGAAAAATCCATTGGCCGAGGATAGGGATTTGTCGATGGAGGATTATCGCAAACTGGGCGTGATGGCCGCGATCGACGCCATTACCGAACTGACGCATGCTCGACAAATCAACGCTGCAGGATATTGCCTGGGTGGCACCTTGCTGTCGATTGTTGCGGCCAGCATGGCTCGCGACGGCGACCAACGCATTGCCAGCATCAGCCTGTTTGCATCCCAGGTGGATTTTGAAGAGCCTGGAGAACTATCTCTCTTCATTGATGAAAGTCAGGTCAGTTTTTTAGAAGCGATTATGTGGGAACAGGGGTATCTCGATACCAAACAAATGGCAGGTGCGTTCCAACTCTTGCGCTCCAATGACTTGATCTGGTCGCGCAGACTCAACCAGTATCTGCTCGGCCTGCGCGAGAAGAAATCCGATCTCATGGTCTGGAATGACGACGCAACGCGCATGCCGTATCGGATGCATTCGGAATATCTGCGTCACCTATTCCTGCACAACGATCTCGCCGAAGGCAGATATGTTACGGATGGCAAGTCGATTCATCTGGTGGATATCAGTATCCCCATCTTCGTGGTTGGCACGCTAACCGATCACGTTGCGCCATGGCGCTCGGTATTCAAGATTCATCGAATGTCAGATACCGAAGTCACATTCGTGCTCACTTCCGGCGGCCACAATGCCGGCGTGGTATCGCCGCCAGGCCATCCTTATCGCAGCTATCAGATCTCGACCCATGCCGACAAAGAATTGGCGATGGATGCCGACACATGGCAAGCCACAGCTGAACACCATGAAGGGTCGTGGTGGATCGCATGGGAATCCTGGCTCCGCAACAAATCCGGAAAACGTGTGCCACCGCCCCTGATGCCGGCACATAAAATTTCGGCGCCGGGGAAATATGTGATGCAGCCTTGATGCAACAAAAGAATCGCCATCTTCTCTGCCGGCAGTCTGATTACCGACATCGCATTTTTCAAATGCTTTCGGGCTGAATGCCACTATTTTTACTGATACTCTCGTCCTGGCTGTTACTGAGTCAGCTGTATCCTGGCTCTGGTCGCATTTCGGCTTGAAATAGCCTATGCTTGCCTTGCCTTGCAGAGCATTTGATTGAAATCAAAATGCTACAAATGGATTACCCGTAAGCTGCTTCACAGAGCATGCATGAACAGACAGGTCAGCATGTGGCGCCGGCATTTTCAGCGCCCGCATCACCTGAACAACCAACGCCTTGCTACGCATACCTGCTAGTTCATCCCCCGCTGCAGCGCTTGCCTGGGCTTGTGCGCCCGCCACCCGCATCTGCATGTGCGTATCCTGCATGTGTATTGCTTTCTATCTGGAGAACTGCATGAGTACGGACGATCTACGCATTGTTCAAAATCGGGTGTTCGACGAAATCGCCATCGGCGACGAAGCCTTTACCGAGCGCACGCTGACAGCTGAAGATATTCAACTTTTTGCGATACTGTCGGGTGACGTCAATCCGCAGCATCTGGATCCGGAATTCGCTTCGTCCACTCGTTTTCAAGGCGTGATTGCACACGGCATGCTGGGCGGTGCGCTGATATCAGCGGTGCTGGGTACACGTTTGCCGGGACCGGGTACGATCTATCTGGCGCAGACATTGAATTTCAAAGCGCCTGCGCGCATAGGTGACACCCTAAGAATCAGTGTGCGCGTGACTGCCCGCCACGAAACGAGTAAACGGCTGACAATGGCCTGCTCCTGCATCAATCAGGATGGCATTAGCGTGCTTGAAGGCGAGGCAGATGTGATTGCGCCAACAGAGCATATTTCACTGCCGCGCACCACCCTGCCAGAAGTACGATTACTGGCCAGCGATAATGGTCTGTTACGGTTGCTGGAATATGTCCGGCCTATGGGAACGATTACGGCGGCAGTCGTCCATCCTTGCGATGTGCTCAGTCTCTCGGCAGCGCTGGATGCGCAGGCAGCCGGCCTGATCATTCCCGTCCTGGTTGCACCAAGGGCAAAATTACAAGCCATCGCTGACAGCAACAGTCTGGACATTTCGACTTTGCGTATCGAGGATGTTCCCCATAGCCACGCAGCAGCGGCCCGCGCGGTCACACTGGCGGCAAAGGGTGAAGTCGACATCATCATCAAGGGCAGCCTGCATACCGACGAGCTGATGTCAGCCATACTGGCTTGTCCTGAACTACGCACCGAGCGTCGCCTCAGCCATTGCTTCCTGATGCAAACACCTGCGTATCCACGCCCCTTTATCATTACCGATGCAGCAATCAATATCGCGCCTAATCTGGATGAGAAGGCGGATATCATCCGCAATGCCATCAGCCTGGCCCAGGCAATCGGCGTAGAACAACCGCGAGTGGCCATACTGGCGGCAGTAGAAACAGTCAATCCGCGTATGCCGGCAACACTTGATGCTGCAGCACTATGCAAAATGGCAGACCGAGGACAAATCAAAGGGGCATTGCTGGACGGTCCACTGGCATTCGACAATGCTATCTCTATCGCTGCAGCACGCATCAAGGGTATTACTTCTGAGGTCGCCGGACGTGCCGATATCCTGATGGTGCCTGATCTGGAAAGTGGCAACATGCTGGCCAAGCAGCTCGAATATCTGGGCGGTGCGGCCAGCGCCGGCATTGTCATGGGCGCGCGCGTACCGATTGTCCTCACTAGCCGGGCCGATTCGAGAGAGTCACGGATCGCTTCTTGTGCGATTGCGCTGATATTGGCACATCAGGCCAAAAAGGGTACCTCATGAGTAAGCGCATTCTGGTTCTGAACTGCGGTTCTTCGAGCATCAAGTTTGCACTCTTCGCCCCCAATTCCCTGTCCAGCCGCAGTCCCGCATGGAGCGGCAAAGTCGATGGCATTACCAGCGCCACACCGATATTTTCCTCCTCTGAGTCGTCACCGGAAAACCTGCCCATCGGTACAGACACGCCTTATCATGAGGCGCTGCAACACATCCGGCAACGCACCCTCAAGCAGCTTGGCAGCAAGCAGCTGGTCGCTGTCGTACATCGTGTAGTACACGGAGGCAGCAAATATTCCGCGCCGGTGCGCGTCGACCATCAGGTCTTGTCGGACTTGCGCAGCTACATTCCCTTAGCTCCTTTGCACCAGCCATTCGCACTGGAAGCAATTGAAAGCCTGTTGCAGTGGCAACCTGAGCTGGTGCAAATTGCCTGTTTCGATACCGCGTTTCATCGTGATTTGCCACGCGTCGAAAAGATGCTGCCACTACCTTACTCCGCCTGGGAGCGCGGCTTGCAGCGTTATGGCTTTCATGGCTTGTCATACGAATACATGTCCATCGTTCTGGCAGAACGCTACGGCGATCTAGCTCGCAAAAAAATCATCGTCGCTCACCTTGGCAGCGGTGCAAGTCTGTGCGCCATGCAAGGCCTGCATAGCGTGGCAACGACCATGGGATTTTCCGCACTCGATGGTCTGATGATGGGTACGCGCTGCGGCGCACTGGATCCTGGAGTGCTGTTATACCTGATGGAAACTGAGCAGCTGACGCCGCAACAACTGGGACACATGCTCTACCATGATTGCGGCCTGCTGGGAATTTCCGGTGTGTCATCCGACCCACGCCAACTGCTGCCGATTGAAAAAAACAACCCACGTGCGCATGATGCACTCGCACTATACGTGCGCCGTATTGTGAGAGAAATTGGCGCACTCACTGCAGTTCTTGGTGGTTTGGATATGCTGGTGTTCACTGCCGGCATCGGCGAAAACAATGTTGAGATACGCTCGCGCGTATGTAACGGCTTGCAGTTTCTGGGACTGGCTTTGGATGCCCAGAAAAATGTGGCCAACGCCTCATTAATCTCTTCGCCCGACAGCAGCATTGCGGTAACGGTCGAAGCGACCAATGAAGAATGGATGGCAGCCAGTTTGGCAACCAAACTGTTGCCAAACTGAATAACGCTGTTTCACCTAAAAAGTACAGCTTGCATATCCACTACCCGCCAGACCAACAGCCCTGTCGGGATTTGCACGCATGGCCTCTGGTGCCGACACGCCATGCTGAGTACACGTTCAACAAGCATCCGGCTTATACAGAAAAGCAATACCGTTGACTACTTTGCGTTGCGCGACTTCGCATGATTATTCGATCCCTTACTCGCCGCTTGATGTGCAAGATTGGAGCCAGCGGCATCCATGGAATGGAGCACGCTGCTATTCCAATCGGCATATCCTTTACTGGCTTGCTCAACCATACTTTGAAGCATGGAAATCCCCGGAAAATTAGGATTCGCCATACTCGCCTCCTGGGCGTCCGATGCGCTTTCATTCGTGCTCGATATCTTGGTGGCCTGCTGCTGTGCCACCTTCAACATATCGGACTGCAGATCGAGCATGATTTTTGTCATATGTTGGCCATAGGACGTGGCAATCTCGACGTTTTTCTTGAATTGATTGGTATCCATCAATGGAGGAATGATATTCCCGTCCATCTGCTTTATTTGCTCAGACTGTGCGGCCCAATTTGCACGAGCCTGTTTCATGAGTTCAAGATTCAAGTCAGCGATTTTCAATGCCACATCATATGCCTTGCCAGAAGCAGCGTTATACAAACCGAGTTCTGAATTGAATATACTCTTCAAATTATCGGGCGCATTCATTGTAGAAAAGGGAAACATGGTGTGCTCCTCGGTTAAGGTCATCATTAAACAAAGCCGATATGCTGTGGTTCTCTTTCAGCCCAATGTGTCGGTTTAGAAACAGCGCGATTGATCGGTTGAGCGCCAGCTGCCTTTAACGCTTTTACAAGTGAAGCATCCATCTTGACCAGATGCCATAGAAACCATTCCGGCAACATGTTCAACACCTGTCGAGGCAGCAGATAATCGCCATTCATTGCCTTCGCAACGGTTTGATGCACAGTACCGAGCAATTCTGCATGCTGTTCACGATGTGCACGCAAGTCCGGATAATCCATTCTTTCCATCAACTCTTCCTCGCCCCGAAAATCCATCTCCAACAACTCTACCAAGTGCGGCAAGCGACTGACAAATTCAAAGTTCGGAGCCTGCATCATGTCCATGATTTCACGCATCAATAATCTATGCGCCTTATCCATCTCGATAATGCCCAGTGATATATCCGGGTGCAAAAAAATTCGTTCCATATCATTCTCCTCACATTATTTAAATAAATTAGGTTTGAAATGGCGGTGTTCAACATCACGCCATGAACTGTCCACCATTAACGTCAAAGGTCGCGCCAGTAATGAAGCCAGCTGCGTTATCAGCCAGAAACACGACTAACCGGGCAATATCACTCCCCGTTCCCAAATGCCCAACGGGAATCCCTGTCATTATTTTTTCCATTGCTTCTTGCGGAATGGCGGAAACCATATCCGTATCGCAATATCCAGGCGCAATCGCATTCACGGTGATGTTCTTGCGTGCACTTTCAAGCGCGAGAGATTTGGTAAATCCAAGAATGCCCGCCTTGGCAGCGGCATAGTTCGTCTGCCCCATCTGTCCGCGTTCGCCATTGATAGAACTGATGTTGATGATTCTTCCGAAGCTGCGCGAGCGCATACCTTCAATGACATTGCGGGACATATTGAAGACAGAACCGAGATTGGTATTAATGACGTCCTGCCACTGGCCTGGCACCATATGATGCAAAACCGTGTCGCGAGTGATGCCTGCGTTATTCACCAGTACATCTATGCAACCTATTTCTGCTTCCACGATGCGTATGCCGTCCTGACATTGCGTGTAATCAGAAACATCCCAGCAAAAAATCGGAATAGATGTACTTTCTCTGAACGCGTGCGCGGCATCGACATTACTGTGATAAGTCACTGCAACATCGTAACCGGCGGAATGCAATGCAACTGCAATTGCAGCACCTATTCCTCTGGTGCCACCGGTGACCAACGCAACTTTTTTCATTGATACGAAATCCCAAATAAGTCAGTTCTGCGTAAAAGACAAAATGTATTTCGAAATCGACCCGCCCATTTGATCCATATCAAACGCAAGCCGATTCCATCAATCGAAATATTCTGAAAATGCACTCATCAAAAGCGATCTTCTTGCACTACTGAAATCGAATAAATATTTCGGTCTTGCACATGCGATTGAAGAACATTACCGGAGAGATATTGTTGATGGATGGAAGACTGCTTTGTTGCCAACACCATCATGATCAACTGCTGATTTAAATAGATTAGAAGGATGGCGATGACTTTTCAAGTCGATCAATAATCGATTTATGCGATTACATATTCGGAAAAATCATTGAATAGAAAATGGTGCACGGAGAGATTTTTTATCTTTATATAGCCATAGCGTTCACACAGATATGCACTTGTTAAAGACATCTAATTTGACGATGAACACGTCGATCATGACTGCCAAATGTGCACTGACTATTTAGTGCACGACATGTGGTCGGCGGAAGAAACTATGTGATAGAGTAAAAAAAATGACTGCAATAAAAACCGCGTGAGCGGACTTCAGCGTGGAAATATTCTGGCCACAATATTTCGGCATCTTGGCGTGCGACATCAATGTGGGAACACTGCAAAGAAAGTCGAATTGGATAGGCGCTGCAACGTCAATCGACAGACTTGAATTGAAACTACCAGTCCTGTTAAAACGAAGACTGCAGATGCCCGTAAGCAATGGTTGGATTAGGTAGGTACACAGTTGCTGATACGCGTTGCGATTTAAATGGTCGTACGACCAAGGTGGACTTTGCGAAGCAAGGGAAACTAAATTTTCTGGAAAGGATTGAGCCTGCAAGAAAATATGCCAATAGCAGACTTACTCTCGTACTCAATCATGTTTGGTATCGCGCGTGTTCGACGAGATTCAACTCGCCAATTATCGGAAATCAGTATTCATACGCGTCATTTTTCCGAGATGACTGCAATCCATGCACCAGGTCTTGGTGCATGGAATTTTCTGAAGTATTACTCTGCGCGCGCCGATGTCAGCATTCTTTCTACATAACGTGCGATCAGGTCAATCTCAAGATTAACTTTGCTGCCTGCGTTCAGATGTTTAAGCGTAGTAACCTGAACTGTGTGCGGGATCAGGTTGACCGAAAATTCACATGCATCCTTTAGATCGTCAACGGTATTCACCGTCAACGACACGCCATTGATGACGATAGAGCCTTTGACTGCAATGTATTTTGCAAGCGCTTTTGGTGCTTGCACCGCGAGCAACCACGATTCACCGACGGGTTCGAACTTGCTGACGACACCCAGCCCGTCAACATGCCCTGATACCAGATGGCCACCCAGGCGTTCCGATAGCGTAACTGCTTTTTCCAGATTAACTTCGCCGATGGCATCCAGGCCGGAGGTACAGTTCAAGCTTTCACGCGATACATCTACCGCAAACTCTTGATCCGTTTTGCTCACGACGGTCATGCATGCGCCGTTCAAGGTAATCGAGTCGCCCAATGCAACATCCGCCAGCGGCAAGCCACCAGCATGAACAGTCAGACGATGTCCGGCAGCGTCATCGCCCAGCGGGGAAATTGCGGTGATTTTGCCAACGGCAGCGATAATTCCAGTAAACATGATGGTATCTAGGTAAAAGGTGCGAAATGAAGAAGTTATTCAGATGAAGCGAGCAAGGATACGCAAATCGGCACCGATCTGCTTGATCTGATGAAAAGCCAGATTCTTCTTTTGTTCCAGTGATTCCAGTACCGGCAGATTGAACATGCCTTGTGCGTCACCCAGCAAAGTCGGCGCCAGATAAACCAGCAACTCGTCGACGCAAGCTTCGCGTATCAGCGAACCATTCAGTTTGAAGCCGGCTTCTACATGCAGCTCATTGATCTGGCGACGCCCCAATTCCAGCATGAGCGCTTGCAAATCGACCTTGCCATCGGCATTCGGCAAAACGATTACTTCATGCCCGAGGTCGCGCAGGATTTTTTCTTTCTCGGGTTTGCCCTCTGCCGCCACGATCCAGGTACCGCCGCCACTCAATACCCGCGCATGCGCACTAATCTGCAGTTGGCTATCAATGACGATGCGTTGTGGCTGGCGCGGCGTGTCGATGGCACGCACCGTCAATTGTGGATCGTCTTCCATCACGGTACCGATGCCGGTCAAAATAGCGCACGCTCGGGCACGCCAGTGATGACCATCCGCCCGCGCTTCATCGCCTGTGATCCATTGACTGCTGCCGTTATGCAGCGCGGTCATGCCATCCAGGCTGGCAGCGCTCTTCATCCGTACCCAAGGTTTGCCGTGCTGCATGCGCGACAGAAAACCAATATTCATTTCTCGGGCATCGTCCTCCAACACGCCGCATGTCACCTGTATGCCTGCGGCTTCGAGTCGCGCCAGACCTTGACCGGCGACCAGAGGATTCGGATCGGCAATTGCGGCAACCACACGCGCCACGCGTGACTGGATCAATGCATCGGCACAAGGTGGCGTACGACCGTGATGGCTGCATGGTTCCAGCGTGACATAGACGGTGGAACCTTCGACGTCGAAACCTTTGTCAGCTGCGTCGTTCAATGCCTGTACTTCGGCATGCGCATGGCCAACCGGCTGCGTATAACCGGTACCAATGATCTTGTTTTCCTTGACAATGACGCAACCGACACGCGGATTCGGTGTCGTCGTAAACATACCTTTGGCTGCCAGTTCCAATGCAAGGCGTATCCCTTGCACGTCGCTATGAATTTCCACGAGAAATTTTTCCAGAATGATGAATTGCTACCGCAACCGGCGTGACGCGGACAGGTCAACAGCTTGACGCGTCCTTGTCGGGATCGCATATCCGCGGCCGACCGAGAAAATTAACCACAACCTTGCGCGATTGCTTACCCACTTCGAGCAACCAGTTTCCTGATTGCGAAGTCTGACTGTTCGCATTGGTGCGAGTCCGGCCAGTCCCATTGAATGCGATATATTGTACTTTCGAATCGGTGAAGCTGGGCGTGATACGCAAATCACGGTGCAGTTTATCGTACGAATAAATCATCGTTTCATTCGTGTCGGGCCGCTGGTCATTGTCTTCGTCGATGAAAATGATCCAGCCATTGCTCCACGTGGCCCCGTCTCCAGCAGGTGCCATATCTACCCGCACACCCCGATGTATGGCTTCCGAACGCGTCAGATTCACCGCCATGAACAAGGCATTTGTGGCGGTGATCAACCGGTGATTTTGAATCATGGACTGAAAACTCGGGATACCAATCGCCATGAGAATACCGGCAATCATCAATATCACCATCAGTTCGATTATCGAGAATCCCGCAGCACGCGGAGATTTTCTGGCTTTGGTGGACAACATGAGCATGCGCATACACTTACCAGCAGCCATCGGCTGCAGCCGTTTTCTCGCCACTGCTGGACAAGGTCAACTTGCCGCATTTTGAATCACGATACTGCGTATTAACCTTGTCGGTACCAGGTAGCGCCGTCAACAATACACATTCGCGCAAGGATCTTTCTTTACAAGACTGCGCACTGATTTCATAGAAGCTGCTTTGCGCATTTTCGCCGGAAAACCAGCTGAATCTCTTTTCGTCAGGAGCGATAGATGCCGAAGAAAATGCCAGATACGTTGTATGCAGAGAGTAGTAGCGTTCCTGTTGCTGCATGGTTTTCATCAGCGCAGCCCGTCCCTCGGTACGCTTCGCCTTCAATACGGATTCCTGATAGGACGGAATGGCAATCGCAGCCAGAATTGCGAGGATAGTCAGCGCGATCATCAGTTCTATCATCGTGAAGCCCCGAACGTATTTGAAGGACATTCTTTTCCTTATTTTTTAGTCGCCGACCTACGTAGTTCAACCCAGTTTACGATCTCGCGCCAGCTCAGGCGGCCGGAAACGGTGACCGCCTCAGTGGCGACTTTTGGTACGTTCGTCTTTTCGCCGGTTTGATCACCGACGACGGGATCAAGTACCTCAAGCTTCTTCTTTACACGGCGCTTTCCAGTGACATCGCGCGAAGGCTTGTCCGGCACTATTGCCATCACTATCGGTGTGTTGACAATGCTGGCACTTGCCGGATATGCAGTGAGATTCGCATAGGCCGGCAAACCAGTCAGTACGTTCAACACATAAGAACGAGCCGCATGCTTTTGACAGGGATCGGCATCGGGTATCAGGGTATTGAAGAACAGGCTGCCATCACTGATACGGGCGCTGCTGATACTACGCTCACCAGTCTTGTTCGCATCCAGAAAGTCGAAGTACCAACCTCTATCGCTATTGTTGGGTGCGCCGTATCTAAGCGCGCTACCGCTGATCTCCAAAGCACCGTCGCTAGCACCTGCGGAAATCAACTTGCGTTCGACGAGCTGATTCCTCGTCACCGCCTTGCCATCCAGGGCATCCAGAATTCCATAGAATGTTTGCGTCTTGAATCGAGCACCATTCAAGTCTGCCGCTTCCATGAATTTCCCAGTGCCAAACAAGAGTAGATAGCCGCCATAGGGGCCATATGCGATCTGGACTTTCTGCGCAATGACCTGGCGGTTCTTCTGCTCATCCATTGCAGTAAACAGTGGCTTTCCCGACGAACCGGCAAGCGCATTCGCCCAGGGCGCGCTACCGTTGAAATCAAAGCGCCATACATTTCCCTGCAGGTCGCCGGAATAGATATAGTTCACCGCACCATCGTTGGCAAGTGTCAGGGTCGGTGCAACCAAGCCGTTTGCGATTGTCTTGTCACTGATAGGAGTGATGAATTTGAAGTAATTGGAACCGATCTTCCATGGTTCCGATTTGGCTTTATCCAGCGCCAGCAAGAACAAGGCGCCAGGTGCCTGAAGATTGAATTTTCCTGTACCGTCATCGCGATAACTGTTCAAGCCGCCTGCAACGACCACAAAATCCCGATAACTGGGTGTACCTTTGATGACCTTGATCTTGAAAGTGGCGATCAGAGGCACGCCAACAACATGCCCGATATCGGCATCGTCACTATCGGTAAATTCCCACAATGCGCCCAGACCCTTTTCGAATTGGTCCGGTCGTGTAACGTCCAGTGCGAATACGCCTTGCGCACCGCCACCCATACCAGAAGCCAGTACCGTTTTCCACTCGTTACCGACGCGCGCCTCGGCGACTGCTATCACGCCATCAACAAAGGAACGGTAAGCCCCGTCTTGTCGCGTCAGACTACTCAGATTTTTGAATAAAGTTTGCGGCACATAGGCAAACATCTCTTCGCCATTCAGAGCGTCAAATGCATGCAGCATGCCATCGCCTGCACCGACATAGACCGCAGCACGACGCTCTTTGTTCGCCACATGAAACGCGTGATAGCCAGCGCCTTGCAAACTTGTCGATGGTGGCCCGACAAATACTGGCGGGCTATGTACAATGGCGCCCAAAATACGATCCCGCTTCGGAAAAATACCGCCGCTGTTGCCGAGCTCGTAGAGCCGCGCGCCACGCAGATAATTCAATCGCTTTTCTCCAAGTTGATCACTTGAGCCAGTGACAGGAGAAGCATCTAGCAAGGCTTTCTGCGCGATTGACAAGTCCTTCCATAAAAACGGGATCGTAAGCAGCGAACGATTTTCCGTGAGTACCGATGTATAGATATGTCGGGCTTCGGGCGCGGGCTTTGCAATGGTCGGTGTGATACCTGTCAATATCTCTGCAGCATCCCATTCGGCATGGGATGCGATTTTGATCGTGCCTTCAATATCATCAAATCCCAGACGATATTTTTTCAGGCTTCCGCTCCGCATAACCGGATTAAATGCCGCTTGATATAAGGACACGCCCTCTGCAGAAATATGCGTCGCTGATGTTGTTGCACCCGACACGCGCAAACTTTCGACAGAGAGTTTCAGGCACTGAAGGCTAACGAAAGGATCAGTATCCAGCGCGACTTCGGGCACTGCAGCAGCGCAACAGTGAGGCATTACCGCCAATAGCAAACCCGTGAATAAACTGGCGACAAGCGCATGTCGGCGCATCGCTTCCATCAATGCGTTTTCCGATAAACCGTTTGCAATGCGACCTGCGTCGTCTCCCGTGCACCAAAGCCGACAGCAGTAATACGATAAAAGTAGGTTCGCTCATCGGCACCAGTCGCCGGCATTTTATAAAGCATCAACTCAACGATGTAGCGCGGAAGTTTGACGGGAAGCGAGCCATTGGCGATATAAAAAGACTGTCCGGTAAATCTGCCGTAAGGCACGGAGCTGGTCGTAATCGCCGCATCGTCCATAAAATTGACGACTTGCCAGATCGGTTGTGCGCCCGCCTCTGAGTGAGGACAAAGCCCGAGATAGGTATTCTGTTCGCCGCTGCCGCAAGCAGAGCCTGCCGCCGCAGGAAAGCCTATTGCGCTAATGCTGGAAAACAGGGCGCTACGCGATCTGTCTTCGTCCGGCGAATGCTCGATATCCATTTCTGCATCCAGCAAGGCAGCCTCTGCAGCCTGAAATGCAATTTTATGATCTCTATCGTTACGGGATGATTTCTCGCCTTGCACCGCAATCTGCGCAGCAGCCGTACCAAGCATCAACACTACCAACAGGATCAATAGCGTTGCCAGCAAGGTGATTCCGCATTGATGCGCCTTGTGTGCCGAAACCTTGTCACTCATATGCCCGCTCATGAGTCGGCTCAGAATCCGGCTCATAATCCAGTACCCGCAGCATCATTACGCAGTTGAATGGTGTGTGTAAATATTCTCCGGATCCGGTTTCTGCTTGCAATCGGCAAAGTATCTTCCCGGATGCGCACGCCTTTATCCTTGGCGGCGTGCACATTACCGTAGTCGGTACCGAACAAGTTGTATTCGGTCGCAAGTACATCGTCGCGTGCATTTTGGGAGCCACGCACCAGCAGCGAAAATTTAATAGTGCGAACCATCTTCCATGCGGTCTTGCGATTTTTATCGATTGCTCTCGCAATCGCGTTCTCGCCAACCAGCAGCAACTGATTGTCCAGTTCATCAATGTTGTCCGCATTCAGAAACTGCTCGGGCTGGCCATCGCCATCAACATCAACGCCGTACAAGACTTGAAAAGATTCGACACCGCGCGCAATTGCATCTGCGTTCCAACTCGTCTTCGATTGATACTTGCAACGCAATTCAGGTTCGCCGGTGCTATCCTTGGCAACAAAGAAAATACTCCAGCCGCGTTCCTGCTCGGCCATTTGAAGAGAAGCAGGCGCCGCTACAGACAGACCTGCGCAGTTTAAGATTGCCCCCTCTTCGCCGTCAGCACTCGCACCAAAGAAACGCAATGCGAGCACATCGCTGCCGTTGACGACATCGGTTGATGTCGCGCCATCCAATCCTGCGCTCGTCTTCTTCAACGTCATGGCATCCATACCCATCACGTTCGCGCTGAAGTTATCAGCTGTTTGCAAGGGTATGGTTCCACTATTCCAGTTTTCGTAACCAGCCTGACGCACGCTACGCGATACCACTTCGGTCGCATAGCGTCCGGTCTCTTGAATGTAAGCATTCTGGTCTTGCATGACGTAGCCTGTTTTGCTGGACAAGAGCAGTCCCATAGCGGTCAACAAGATGAAGAGTCCCAGTGCAATTGCGATCATCATTTCGGTGATCGTCCATCCGTACTGACGGAACAGGGCAATTGTCCGATAACACTGGCTGCGATGACTCATCTGGAATAGGCGGCAACGGTCAACACCATGCCAGGCGCAACCGCTGCCTCGTCTTCAGACGTCTTGTCATGAAGCATTTTTTCCTGCCAGCCGATTTTGATCACCAGAGGAACAATCGCCAACCCACTTGATGCCATTGCACAGTCCCATTCGAATCTCTGCGCTTTGGCATTCCACGGCATGGCATCGCGACAAATTCGCACGCGACCACCAGGAAAATCCGAATCAATGCGTTGCAGTAGCTGCTCAATATCAAAACGGGCAAGCTCTTCCGTATCGCAATCGCCACTGACTCCATAGCAAGAGACATTCGTTGAACGAGCGGACGTAGAAGATGATTGATAGTCGACCTGAAGATAGGGGTTGAGATCGTCTGCCAAACGCATTTGCTTGACATTGGCGCGCATGGAATCGGCCAGATCGGCTCCCAGATGCAAGGCACTCGTTTGATAGGTGGACTGCTGCGCCGTACGCAAGGCGTTCAGATGCATGCCGGTGGCGCCGATGACACCAACCGTCAAGACAAACACCGATACGAGTACTTCAATCAGGGAAAAGCCATGTTCGGTTGATCTCATGCCGTACCTTCCGCCAATGTGATTGATACAAAATCTGAAATGCTGGATCAGAAATAAAGAATCAGGAATACAAAGCCAGAACAACTACATGCGAACCACGATTCGAACCACGGATTTTTAAACAGAGGTGATTGTTGCAATATTTTTAAGATTTTCGTATCCCATCAATATGGGAGCCGTTTAATTACTGCAACAAACACGAAGCCAGCTCAAAAAAAAAGCCCGCCATCCTAGCGGAAGCGGGCTGAATCCAATTCTTGAGAAGTTGGAGGAGACAACAGCGACTATATCGCGCAGCTATCCGACTCCCAACAACCGATTAATTATTTGCATAGTCGTCAATCCATATATCAATGACGCACCTAATTAAATTGCGAAAGCACAGGGAAGGCCTCCAGTAACAAAACCATCAAGGGCTTGGCAAGGAAGGCCCCGACTATGCCGACGACCGAAATAGACAGCATGGCGATCGATAATCTTAAGGTGAGCTTGCGGTTATGTGCGCGCAACACCAGTGGCAGATTGATCAATACGCTGGCCAGCGATGCAATCACAGCACCTGTAGAGGCGACATGTTCTGGGATCGATCCACTGGTCACCAAACTCGCCGCAGCCGCCACCGCACTCGCGCTGGAGACGACACCACCGATCAGGCTGACCACATAGAAGCCGGTTTCGCCCAGAGTTTGTTGCGCGATCACACCGGCAATATGCAAGATCAGGAAGAGCAAGCCGTACTTCAGTGCCGCACCGAGTGCGAATGGCAGTGGCAAATCAACAGGATGCGCTGGATCGCCCACCGCCTTTTGCCTTGCATTGGCATCGAAGAAAAACCAGCCTGCGTTAATGGCCAGCATCAAGAGAAAAGGAATCGTCGCCGCCAATGCCGCAGTTGGCGCAAGTATCAACAGCAATGCGCCATTGCGAATAATCATTGCAGCGGTCGCCAGCAAAATCCCGCGATAAGCGGCACTCACCGTATCGTGTTGATTGTCCTTGGCGCGCGAAGCCAGTTCGCTGACAGTCACGCTGCTATTGACCAGGCCGCCAAGAAAACCCGCCATCACGATGCCGCGCGTGCCGTACATTTTCCACAGCACATAGTTGACGAAGCCGATACCCGCAATCAGGATCACAGTGACCCAGGCTGCGCGCGGTTCAATCAAATTCCACGGGCCGACGGTGCCGACGGGCAGCGCCGGATAAATGACAATGGCAAGAATCGCCAGCAACAAGGCTGAGCGCATTTCATTTTCTGTCAGGCCAAGGCTGAAACCGGTCAATCGGTCTTTCCATGCGAGCAGCGCAGTCACTATCACAATGATGGATGCCGGCGTCGCCGTATGACCTTTGCCGCATAGTATGCCGGCGACGCAGGTAATCAGCATCGCAGCCGATGTAGTCAGCTCACTGCTGTCATTGGTGCGCAAGCGCTGAATGTTCAGAAATACCGTAAGGACGCCGGTCAGCAATAGAATCAGGTAAGCATAGTTATCGCCCAATGTGCCGCCCATTGCACCCAGTAATGCAATGAGGGAAAAGGTCCGCAAGCCGGCTTCCTTGCCGCGCCGCTCACGCTCCAGCCCGATCAACAAACCCAATGCAAGCGCAAGACTCAGGCGCGTCAGACTGACCAGATAAGGCCATTTGATTTCTGGCAGCGACATGCCGACCTGAATCAGCGGTTCAACGACGGTAGTAAGGGTGTGCGGATCAGTCATGATGAGAAGCCAAGTGTCTAGCTGGAAACTATAAACCAGTCGTCCCTGATTGTCCGCTCAAAGTACGCATGTTTTTATATGCGGGACGCATAAGACTAGGCAGGCAAGTGCATCCGCAAAAGAAAAAAAGCCGCAGATGGTGATTTCTGCGGCTTCGATATTATTGCAAACCATCCCTGCTTTACTTCATTGCTCAAGGTTCGGCAAGTAAGTCATCAATCTTTTGTTTTGTATCGACAAGCACCAGCGCCCTTGCCTCCTCCATATCGTTTCCCTCACAGGGCCCACCAAAACCTTGCGATATGTCGATGCCCTCGGCACCATTGCTCTCTATTTCGCTGGTGGCAGACCAGCGACCATCGCCAATCGGCACTATGACCGTAAAGATTTCATAACCGTGGTAAACCGCATCAGGTATTCTGCTCATGCCAGCCTCCATATCGAACACACCAAATATTGCCTTGCGAACCAAATTTATTCGCGCCCTTCGGGATGATCTGCGACATAGCGAGCAATAAAAGCGTGTGCCTCATCCAGAGCTTCACGTTCAGTCCCCACTATTCCCGTGTTGTAAATTTTTTCCACCTCGGTCGGCTCACCTTCCAGGGAATGAGAGACGTGGCCAGAGAACGTGCCGTCCTTGAGCCTGGTTGCGTAGGCCCTGAATACATGACGCCGTGGTTTTGGAGAAAACTCTCTCATGGCAATCCCTCATTATTTTGCGGTATTGATGTAGAGATGCCGCAAGATGCAAAAGGTTCAGCGCTACTGATGCAGCAACGCGACTAAGTACGCGAACCGCTACCGTGAGAATCCAGCATATCAGCGGCGGCTCTACGCGCCTCGGCTTCTGCTTCTTCGCTGGTATTGAACACTGCTTCCAGTGAAACACGTTGATCGGGAAACACACAGTTCCTGTGCATCGGATTCGTCGAGTGGCCGTAGACAGCCACATGCGCGACCCAACCCTTGCCATCTGCGGCGGGAACAGCAGAATATTCGACTTCGTAAGTACCCATTTTTTCGGATGGCATGGCTAGCTCCCCTCACCGGCCATCCTAGCATGCTCGAAAAAAATGCATGCGTGGCGTAGTAATCGCCAGCGCTGACAACAAAAATGGTTACGCCCCTCAAAAAAAACCGCTGCAAGTGGCGCCAACAACTCGAAAAGTTGCAGCATATTACTAACCCCATGTTTATGGGATTGTCATTGAGTATTCATTACGATGTAATCACTGCCATTCAACCACTTTAGCCGGGAGGCATCATGTCTAGTACATCCGTGATCGGGCAGTTCAAAAATCAGTCCACAGGATCAACCTGTACTGTGATCAAATTAATCCCGGCGAATGCGCGACCAGGCAACGAATGCTATGTCACTGATGAGGCCGAATATCTGGAGCTGGATCCAACAAATCCAAATAATTTCAAAATGGCGTCAGGAGAAGTTTTAATTCCGCTGTCCGGATAAACATCCGGTCATCAAATTTGTGTGACTGCCCAGTTATCCTGCGCACGTCACCACACCGCAGAAATTTTTTAACGGCACCACAAAATACAATCCCCGTCGCTAATCGGTCTGATTGATGCCAGCTTCACCCAGCATCGCCACCAGAAACAAAATTCTTTTCCCCGCGCAAAAACCGGGACAACCACTGCAGCAATGCAATCGCATCACCAAACTCCATAAATCCATCCGTCACACCATTCCCAAACAACAATGTGCCATTAAGCCGTTGATCAATAATCAAGCCATCGAAGGTTGCGATCGGTAAATAGCCCAGTTCGATATCAAAAGTATTTTCGTTGAGGATCGCGTTACAAACATGTCCCAAAAACTGCACTTCTGGCGTCCGCATCGCCGCCATATTGTTTTGTTTAAAGTAAGTACCGACAGCCAGCAAGGCGTTGCTGATCACTACACGCAAATAGCGTTTTTTTTGCAATGCGTCTGCATGCAAGGCCTGCGTTGATGCATGAAAATTCCATTCGGGATCGACTGCCGCATAAGACGCAGCAATATTTCCACCCGATCCGGTTTTGAGCAGATGCGGCTTTCTTTGCAATACTTCGGCCAGTACATCTTCCGCAACATTTCCAGCATCAGCAGATTGCCAGATCATGGCGATCGATATCGGCAATATCTGCAATTGCTCTTCGATCAGGTTGATTGCTAACTGAGATGCTTTTTCACCGCTCATTTTGCTCATGACAATTCCTTTATGAATATCCTTGAACCAGACATGAAAAAAGACTACTTGAACTTGTACATACTGAATGTCCTCTGACGCGCCTAGAGTTCATATACATTCCAGCCACCAGAACTTTGCGGAACACCAGCGGCATTGAGAATAATAATAGAGCAATTCAATGAAGCGTCGGGCAACAAAAAAGCCGCTTGCTAGCGGCTTTTTTAAACATAAGCGCTCTGAGTACAAACTACATTCATACCTGTTCCCGCAGTTCGGTAAAGACTTACTTTGCTGTGCGATCTATGTATTCGTGCGCGGAGCGGATAACGTGTTCAATACACTGCCTCGAGTGTCGGGTAAGCCCTCCAAAATTTCCAGTGACGCATGGGAGACTTTTAAAAGAAAGGCTAAAGAGACTATCGCAGTGAATTTAGCAAAAGATCTTGTATGCGGGGAGAATCCTGATTCAACATCAAATTCACCGGCGTGGAACTTACTTCCTTACTTTGAAAAAGTTGAATTACAAAAACTCCAAGAAGGACGAGTTGCCGCAACCAATGTAAATGAGAAAAGTAGAAGCGTTGAATTATTAAACGAAAGATTGAACATCCGAGAGCAGGAACTCAAAATGAGAGAGCTCGAACTTTCGCAGAACGAAATAGCTAACACCGCTCACGAGAAAAAATCTATCGACAACTTACAGTAATTGATAATGTAATCACGAATCCCGCGTATCTGGAAAGAATCGAACCAGAGGATGAAACATTTGTAAAAGGAAACTGGAATTTACTGCGCAAATTAGCTCTTAAACATTCTTAAATTCATATATAGCTTCATTAATTATTAAAATAAGTATTTTTCTTATATACGCGCCGTCCCTCGGAAGTACCAGCGCTGTCAGTTAATTTGTACTGCTTGTCTTTGAGCTTTGCATTTCGACATACGCTATCAGTCAACGGCATAGGACATCTAATTTATCCAGTTAAAAAGTACCCTGAATACCCCTTATTTTGTCGGAAGTAAATGCACGTTATCGAATTTCCAAAAGCAAAAAACCCGCGTCAGCACAAGGCTTGAAGCGGGTTATTTACTAACTACTGAATACTAATTCTGGAGGAGAGAGAGGGATTCGAACCCTCGGTACCTTGCGGTACGCCTGATTTCGAGTCAGGTACATTCGACCACTCTGCCACCTCTCCTAATTGGGTCTATCACTGCGCTCGAATGCAGTGAAGGGAAAGAGTATATCAGAGTATTTTGCAATCGGAAACCCCATCATTACGCAAGCAAAATACAAATCCCAATCGCATTTGGCAATCTGCCTGCGCGATTTTCCTGCTGACGAAACAAGCGCAATCTACTTGCCGATAAAGCAATGTTTCCTATCATCATCCTGTCATAAATCATCAGTACTATTCAGCCGAGACCAGTCTGTTCAATCGCCGTACCGTCCTGAAGCGAAGAGTTATTTTGATGTCATCTTCACCCGCCAAGCCATCCCAGCCTGAGAGCATTGTGCTCGCAGAGCACTTAGTCGATATGGGCACGGCGCCGTTTGCGCAGCCCTTAAGGTTCAGAACCAAGGAGACTCACTTGTCACCCGCCGCCAACGATGTTGCCATACATGAAGACCTGGCTGGAGCAGACGACCATCTGGCACAGCGGCTGAAAGAAGTCATACAACAACGTGAATTGACGCCGCTTTTTCAACCGATTATCCGCATGCAAACCGGCGAAATCATCGGCTACGAAGGTCTGATCCGCGGGCCTTCCGACAGTCCTTTGCATTCGCCTTTGAATCTATTCAAGGTCGCGCGCGACTGCAATCTGAGCGTTGAAGTTGAACATCTATGCCGGCGCATTACGCTGGAAAAATTTGCAGAGTTACAGTTGCCAGGCAAGCTTTTCCTGAATGTCAGTCCCGAATGCCTGGTGCAACCTGACGTCAGACATGGCGAGACCCTGGGTTACATTCATGAAGTCGGCATCAATCCAGAGCGCGTGATCATTGAGCTGACCGAAAGCCAGCCCACTTATGACTACGATCTGTTGCGCGAAGCGGTCACGCATTACCGTGCGATGGGATTCCGGATTGCGATTGACGATCTGGGCGAAGGGTTTTCCAGCCTGCGTCTGTGGTCGGAGCTGCGTCCTGAATATGTGAAGATCGATATGCACTTCGTGCAGGGCATCAATCAGGATCCTATCAAACTGCAATTCGTGCGATCAATACAGGAAATCGCCGAAAAATCCGGCACCATCGTGATTGCGGAAGGCATAGAAACTGATGCAGAATTATTGATGATTCGCGATCTGGGCGTCGCTTATGGCCAAGGCTATAAAATCGCGCGCCCGACGGCCTTGCCTGCGACGACAATATCGACCGACTTGCGCAACCTGCTACGACATAACGGCGTGGCCGTTTATCCGCACGAAGCAGGACGCGGGCACAAAATGCTGACTGCATTAAAACTGTTGCGCAGCGTGCCTTCGGTATCGCCAGAAATACAAAACAATCACATCTATGAAATGTTCAACAGCGATCCAACGCTGGAAGTCTTGCCTGTCGTGTCGAACGGCACGCCGATCGGATTGATCACACGTGCCAACCTGATTGATCGCTTCGCCCGTCCCTATCTGCGCGAGTTGCATGGCAAGAAATCCTGCACGCTGTTCATGGATTCCAATCCGTTGATTACAGACAAAAATACAGCGCTGCATGCACTGAGCCAAATCATCGTCGACGCGGACCGTCATCATTTGTTCAATGGCTTCATCATCACCGATGCAGGTCAATATCTGGGTATGGGCAATGCACACGATTTGATGCGCGAGATCACGCAAATGCAAATCAACGCGGCGCGCTACGCCAACCCGTTGACGCTACTGCCCGGCAATGTGCCTATCTACGAACATATAGACCGATTGCTGGAAAACGGCACGCCATTCTGCGCCTGTTATGTCGATCTCGATCACTTCAAGCCTTACAACGACGTCTATGGTTATCGCAAGGGTGACGACATCCTGCGCCTGACCGGGAAAATTCTGAGCGGTTACTGCGATCCTCAGCGCGACTTTGTCGGCCATATCGGCGGCGATGATTTCATCATCCTGTTTCAGAATGAAGACTGGGAAGAGCGCTGCCGCACAATACTCGATGTTTTCGCCGCTGCGGTACCTGACTTTTACAATGAAGAAGACAGAAAAAATGCTGGTTACATCAGCGAAGACAGACGCGGGAAAAAAGTCTTTCACGCTCTGGTAACGATATCGTTAGGAGTGGTAAAGATTGAGCCCGGCCACTATGTGTCGCACCATCAAATTGCCAGCGCAATGGCCGATGCAAAAAAACAGGCGAAAAAAATCCCTGGTAACAGCCTGTTCATAGACCGTCGCCAGGGACCGTGGCCGAATGAAAAAACAGATGACGATTCAGCACAACTTGAACTGATCGCACCACTGCTTTAATTCATCGATGTTCTATAGACCTAGGCTTGCGGTGACAAGCGCGTCAGGCCGCCCATATACGGGTGCAATACATCAGGAATGATCACGCTACCATCGGCTTGCTGATAATTCTCCAGCAATGCGACCAGCGTGCGCCCAACCGCCAGGCCAGAGCCATTCAGCGTGTGTACCAATTCCGGCTTGCCTTGCGCATTACGGAAGCGCGCTTGCATGCGGCGTGCCTGGAAGGCTTCGCAATTCGATACCGATGAAATTTCACGATAGGTATTTTGCGCAGGCAACCACACTTCCAGATCATAAGTCTTGGTCGAGCCGAAACCCATATCGCCGGTACACAAAGTAATGACACGATACGGCAAGCCCAGCTTCTTCAAGATGTTTTCAGCGTGACCGCACATTTCTTCCAGCGCTTCATATGATTTTTCCGGATGCACAACTTGGACCATCTCGACCTTGTCGAATTGGTGCTGGCGTATCATGCCGCGCGTATCACGACCATAACTGCCCGCTTCAGAACGGAAGCAGGGTGAATGCGCCGTCATGCGGATAGGCAATGCATCGGCAGCGACGATTTCATCGCGCACGATATTCGTCAAAGGTACTTCAGCGGTAGGGATCAGATATAGCGCTTCGCCCTCGCCTTCCTGGCCGCCTTTTTTCACCGCAAATAAATCGGCTTCAAACTTCGGCAACTGACCGGTCCCTTGCAGCGAAGCTGCATTGACGATGTAGGGCGTATAGCATTCGGTATAGCCGTGCTCTGCGGTATGCGTATCCAGCATGAATTGCGCAAGCGCACGATGCAGGCGCGCGATGCCGCCTTTCATGACCGAGAAGCGGGAGCCGGTAATCTTGGCCGCGACATCAAAATCCAAGCCCAGTCCCGCACCGATATCAACGTGATCGCGCACCTCGAAATCGAAGGCGCGTGGCGTGCCTACTTTGCGTAATTCAACATTACCTGCCTCGTCCTGGCCGACCGGCACCGACTCATGCGGCAGGTTGGGAATCGCCAACATGAATTTGCTGATATCTGCCTGCAAGATATCCAGCCTTGCCGCAGAAGCCTTCAATTCGTCGCCGATACCGGCCACTTCCGCCATCACCGCAGAAGTATCTTCACCCTTGCCTTTTAATGCACCGATTTGCTTGGACAGTGTGTTGCGCTTGTTCTGCAAGTCTTCAGTACTGGATTGAATCTGCTTGCGCTCTGCTTCCAACGCATTGAAGGCGTTGACGTCGAGCTGAAATTTGCGACCGGCAAGGCGCGCGGCAACGGTATCGATGTCTTTACGAAGAAGTTGAATGTCTATCATGGGAGGGAGCGAAAAGGTGAATCAAGACGAGATTGTACCAAGGCAGGCAGTGATTCCGGCGTAGTCGGGGGAAATTCATCGGCTCGCCGGCTATCACCGTTGCCTCGGCCTGCGTTACCATTACTTTATTTTCAAAGTCAGCAAACAGAACATTATGGAAGATCAAGCACCACGCCCTATTCCTTTCGCCTTCATGATCATCGGCTTGACCCTGGCCGTTGGCCTAGCAATGTGGAGTGGCAGGCAATATTTACTGCACGGCGGCGGCATTGTTTATGGGATCGTAGCTGGCATCAGTCTGGGGGCAGCATATGCATTTCTCAAGCAGATCAAAATCCGGTTTTCTTCCAAAGCGGAAAAGCCTGAATAAATCAGGGGAATCACCACCAGCGCAATCAAAAGAAAACAAGCGTAAAGCGCTTATTTTTTGCTTTTCTTTGCTGCCTGATCAAGCGCACGCAAATAAGCCAGCTTTTCACCGATCTTGCCTTCCAACCCACGCGGCGTCGGCTGATACCAGTGCGGCTCAGCCATCCCATCCGGTAGATATGTTTCATCCGCCGCATACGCGTCGGGCTCATCGTGTGCATAACGATACAACTTGCCGTAACCAAGCTCTTTCATCAGCTTGGTAGGCGCATTGCGTAAATGCTCGGGCACCAAGCGCGACTTGTCTTTGGCGACGTGCGCACGCGCCGCGTTGTAGGCCTTGTACGCCGCATTCGATTTAGCAGCACACGCCAGATAAATAACCGCTTGTGCCAATGCCAATTCACCTTCCGGTGAACCGAGACGTTCATAAGTTTCGGCTGCATCCAGTGTCAAACGCAAGGCACGCGGATCGGCCAAACCGATATCTTCACTCGCCATACGCACGATGCGCCGCGCAAGATAACGAGGATCGGCACCACCATCCAGCATGCGCACGAACCAGTACAGCGACGCATCGGGATTCGAACCGCGCACCGATTTATGCAATGCGGAAATCTGGTCATAAAACGCATCGCCGCCTTTATCGAAACGTCGCAAGGCATCGCCCAGACAGGCCTTCAATAATTCGGCATCGACTTCATTAAGCTTCTTCGCTTGCGCTGCGCGCGCGACGATTTCCAGATTGTTCAGCAACTTGCGGCCGTCACCATCGGCACTACCGATCAGCGTCACTTTGGCATCGGGCGTAAAAGTAAGTCCGTCCAGTTCAGTCGCAGATGCGCGATCGACCATCGCAGCCAAGTCGTCTTCATCCAGCGACTTCAATACATAGACGGATGCACGCGACAACAAAGCGCCATTGACTTCGAAAGAAGGATTCTCCGTGGTTGCGCCTATGAAGGTGAACAAGCCACTTTCCACATGCGGCAGAAAAGCGTCCTGCTGGCTTTTGTTGAAGCGATGTACTTCATCGACAAACAATATCGTGCGGCGTCCCATCGCACCACGCGACAACTCTGCACGCTCTACGGCTTCACGTATATCCTTCACGCCGGACAGCACCGCCGACAAGGCAATGAAGTCGGCCTTGAAACTGTCAGCCATCAAACGGGCCAGCGTGGTCTTGCCTACGCCCGGTGGGCCCCACAAAATCATCGAATGCGGTTCGCCCGATTCGAACGCCACGCGCAGCGGCTTGCCTTCACCAAGGATGTGCTGCTGCCCTATGACTTCGTCAAGGGTATGCGGGCGTAAGCGTTCAGCGAGAGGGATAAAACTCATGAATAATTTTGATGCTGAAATGTGGTGCGAGAATGAAATCGACGCCAGTCGAAAAATCAAACTGGCGTCGCACTGTACCTCAACAAGTCTTGCTTACCTATGCTGCAAGCCGGCTGTAAAATTTCTACTGAAAAACGTCCGCACCTTTCGGTACCGCAAACTTGAACTGATTCACAGGCATGGCAGGATTTTTTTCAAACTTGGTAAATGTAAGCAATGACACCTGGCCGAAGGAATCTCGCAATTCCATCGCTTCCGGCACACCATTGCGCAAGCCTATACCTATGTGATCAAAGGTTGTGTCTTTGGCTTTCGGTGTCGCTTGCAGCCATTCCAGACCATTTTTGGTGCCGGCTTCTTTCAAGGTGAAATTCTTTTCCAGATCATTGCTGCCGAACAGAATCGCCGCTGGTGAGGAACCGAGCGCATCGCCCAGCTTTTTGATCGTCACCTGGTTTAAATCTTTATCGTAGATATAGAGTTTTTCACCATCAGCCTGCAGCAATTGCTCGTAAGGCTTTTGATAGGTCCAGATGAATTTGCCCGGACGCGCAAAGGTGAACGTTCCCGACGATTTATTCGATACCTTGCTCGCACCACTTTCGACCTTGACAAGTTGCTGCGTGAATTCACCTTTTGCCGATTGCGTCGATGACACGAAAGACTTGAATTGATCCAGCGCCGCAGCTTCCGCTTGCGAACTCCAAAACAATGCACCTGCCACCACAACCGTCGCAAATAATGCGGCACGCAAATCGAGTGCTTTTGCGACCAACGATTTCTGTTTGAAATTTTCTTTTTGCAAATTCTTATTCATGTGGTCTTTCTATTCAGCTGCATTACCCGCAGGCACCAGAATTTCCCGGTTGCCATTGGATTGCATGGTTGAGACCAGACCGCTTTGCTCCATCTGCTCCAGCAGACGGGCAGCGCGGTTATAGCCGATACGCAAATGACGCTGCACCAGCGAAATCGACGCCCGACGATTCTTGAGCACAATGGCAACCGCCTGATCGTAAAGCGCATCCGCTTCGCCGCCACCTGCACCACCTTCAGCACCCAGGGTCAAATCGCCATCTTCCGCAACGCCCCCCTCTAAGATGCCTTCTATGTAGTTTGGTTCACCTTGCGACTTCAGGTGATCAACCACCCGATGCACTTCCTCATCCGAAACGAAGGCGCCATGCACACGTACCGGCAAGCCCGTGCCAGGCGGCATGTACAACATGTCACCCATGCCGAGCAATGCTTCGGCGCCCATTTGATCCAGAATCGTGCGTGAGTCAATCTTGCTGCTGACCTGGAATGCGATACGCGTCGGGATATTCGCCTTGATCAAACCTGTAATGACATCTACAGATGGACGCTGTGTCGCCAAAATCAAGTGGATGCCTGCGGCACGTGCCTTTTGTGCAATACGCGCAATCAACTCTTCGACCTTTTTGCCGACGACCATCATCAGGTCAGCAAGCTCGTCGATGATGATGACGATGGTTGGCAGTTTTTCCAGCGGCTCTGGTGCATCCGGCGTCAGACTGAATGGATTCGGAATCTTTTGTTCATTTTTTTCCGCTTCAGCGATCTTGGTGTTGTAGCCGGCAAGATTACGCACGCCGAGCTTACTCATCAATTTGTAGCGGCGTTCCATCTCGTTAACGCCCCAGTTGAGCGCATGGCCGGCCTGGCGCATATCGGTGACGACTGGTGCCAGCAAATGCGGGATGCCTTCGTAAATAGACAACTCAAGCATCTTCGGATCGATCAGGATCAAGCGCACTTGATTCGGATCTGACTTATAGAGCAGCGACAGAATCGTTGCATTGATACCGACCGATTTACCCGAACCGGTCGTACCTGCCACCAGCAAATGCGGCATCTTCGCCAGATCGGCCACCACCGGATTGCCGGCAATATCTTTACCCAATGCGATCGTCAAGCTGGATGTGCTGTCGTTGTAAACCTTGGAACTGACGATCTCGGTCAAACGCACGATTTGGCGCTTGGGATTCGGCAATTCCAAGGCCATGTAATTTTTGCCAGGGATCGTTTCCACCACGCGGATTGAGGTCAGTGACAGCGAACGCGCCAGATCGCGTGCGAGGCCGACAATCTGGCTGCCTTTGACGCCGGTTGCAGGTTCGATTTCATAACGCGTAACCACCGGGCCAGGATAGGCTGCAACGACTTTGACGGTGATACCGAAATCGGAAAGCTTCTTCTCGATCAGGCGGCTGGTGAATTCCAGTGTTTCTATGCTGACGGTTTCCTGCGATTGCGGCGCTTCATCCAGCAGCGAAAGCGGTGGCAGATTGGTATCTGGCATATCGTTGAACAGCGAAACCTGACGTTCTTTTTCTACCCGATCAGATTTCGGTACGACGACGATTTGCGGCTCGATACGCATAGGCGCGGCATCAACAATTTTTGCGCGCTCGTGCACAACGACTTCTTCACGCTTGACTGCGGCAACCACACCCACCTTACGATCTTCGCGTGCACCGTACAGATTGCGGATTGCCTGCAATACCATTTCTATCGTTTCACCTATGCGCTCGGCAACGCCCAACCATGACACATGGAAGAACAGACTGAAACCAAGGCCGAACAACAATAACAGCAGCAAGGTCGCACCCATGAAACCCAAAGCGTCTTGCGCAGCACTGCCTATCAACTTGCCTAACACGCCGCCCGGTGCATTCGGCAAGGAGGCTTTCAGGCTGTACATGCGCAAATATTCCAGCGCGACGCTGCCTATCATCAACAGGAAGAAACCAATACCGCGAATCACGCCTTCATGCCTATGTTCAGGCTCAGGTTCTTTTTTCAACAGGAAGCGTTGCGACAAGCGGCGATATCCGAGCCAGACCAGACGCAAAGAAAAAATACACAACCACCAAGCCGAGAAACCGAAAATAAATAACAGCAAATCAGCAAGCCATGCACCGGCACGCCCGCCCAAATTATGCAGCTTTGGAACAACGCTCGCATGCGACCAGCTAGGATCGGTCGGCGAGTATGTCAGAAAAATCAGAATTAAATAAACCGTGACGGCGGCGAGAATAAACCAGCGGGCTTCTGATAACAGTCGCACGAGTTTGCCAGGCAAAGGTTGAGCCTTTGTTGCATCGGTCTTGCGGGTATAGGCGGTACTTGTCTTTGTCATAAATCCGGACGCGCTAGCGTCAATGTTAAGCATGCTAAGTATACCTGCGAAGGCATACAAGTCAGCTGCGATCCAGTTGATCGACTTGCATACAGGGTGAAAAGTGGCGTCAAGGCTGTTTCTGCTTGCCGTCCCTGCTGCTGTGGCTGGTTCGTCTATAATCTTAACCAGTTTTTCCCTGTTACACCCAATAATTCAAGGACAGGTTGAAATTTGATGCCGTGGCAACATATATAAACTCAAGAGCATCGGATTTTTACCGGTCTATGCCCGATTTATTCACACTTTAACGATTAATCATTCCATGCCTACCGCAAAACACGCTCACGTTTTAATTCTTGGCTCAGGCCCCGCCGGTTACAGCGCAGCTGTCTATGCCTCGCGCGCCAATCTCAAACCGGTCTTGATTACCGGCGTTGAACAAGGCGGCCAGTTGATGACCACTACCGATGTGGAAAACTGGCCAGGTGATCCGCTGGGCGTGCAAGGTCCGGAATTGATGCAGCGCCTGTTGCAGCATGCAGAGCGCTTCAATACTGAAGTCATTTTCGACCATATCCACACCACCAAGCTGAATGAAAAACCGATACGCCTGATCGGCGACATGGGCGAATACACTTGCGATTCGCTGATCATTGCGACCGGCGCATCGGCGCAATATCTGGGCCTGGAGTCGGAACAGTCGTTCATGGGCAAAGGCGTGTCCGCCTGCGCAACCTGCGATGGCTTCTTCTATCGCGAACAGGACGTGGCGGTTATCGGCGGCGGCAATACTGCAGTCGAAGAAGCCTTGTACCTGTCGAACATCGCGAAAAAAGTCACACTCGTTCACAGACGCGATAAATTCCGTGCGGAACCGATTCTGGTCGACCGCCTGATGGCAAAAGTTGCCGAAGGCAAGATCGAGCTGAAACTGAACCACACGCTGGAAGAAGTTACCGGTGACGACAGCGGCGTAACCGGCATCAAGATCAAGTCGACTGCAGGTGATGCAATGACGGATATCAAGTTGCACGGCGTCTTTGTCGCAATCGGCCACAAACCGAATACCAGCATTTTCGAAGGCCAGCTCGATATGCATAACGGCTACATCAAGACGAAAACCGGTCTTGAAGGCATGGCAACGGCAACCAGCGTTCCAGGTGTATTCGCTGCAGGCGATGTGCAAGATCACGTATATCGCCAGGCAATTACCAGCGCTGGAACCGGCTGTATGGCTGCGCTGGATGCGCAACGCTATCTGGAAGGCCAGGAGTAAATTAGTCACTAACTCAGGCGCTAAAGTACTTCTTTAAAGTAGCAAATTTAAAGCGCGCAAGATCAGCAATCAATTGCAGGCTCTTGCGCGCTTTAGCCAGATTATTCAGGAACATCTCTCATGCCTGCTTCCATCAAGGATTTTGCCGGACTTAAATCGCTGCAAAAGGATTTGAAGTCCAGGGAAGAGTCGCGCAAGGCAGCGGAAGAAAAACGCATACAGGATGAAAAAACTGCGCAGCTGGAAGCTGATCTGTTCCGCCGCAGCATAGGTGAAGTCGCACCGCTCACGCCATCCAATAAATTAAATCTCGCCACATCCAAGCCACTCCCTATCGCACGCCAGCATCTGGCCGACGAACAAGCTGCATTAAGGGAATCGCTTTCCGACGAATTCACGATAGAAACCCTGCTGGAAACCGATGAAGCCTTGAGCTATGCGCGTAATGGTATAGGTCAGGACGTCGTACGCAAATTACGACGCGGTCATTGGGTGATTCAAAGCCAGCTGGATTTGCATGGCTTGCGTACCGATGAAGCACGCGAAGCACTGGGCGAATTCTTGCGCGGCGCGATCAAGCGCGGTCAGCGTTGCGTGCGCGTCATTCACGGCAAGGGCTTGGGTTCTATCAATAAAGAACCCGTGCTGAAAAACAAGGTACGTAACTGGCTGGTGCAAAAGGACGAAGTCCTCGCATTTTGTCAGGCTAAAGCGGCTGATGGCGGGGCTGGCGCTTTGGTTTTATTGCTCAGAGCGAGCTAGCCAGCAAGCGCTTAGCTTGCGATCTCGTCCCGATTAGACAAAATAAAACCCGCGCTCAATTCTCATCGAGCCCGGGTTATTAGCGAACCAGCTAACAGACTGCTGTTTTATACTGCGTCAGCGCCGGTTTCACCGGTACGAATACGCACAACCTGTTCCACTTCCTGTACGAAAATCTTGCCGTCGCCGATTTTACCGGTACGCGCAGCCTTGATGATCGCCTCTACGGCTTGATCGACGACAGCATCATCGACCACGGCTTCGACTTTGACCTTAGGCAAAAAGTCGACCACATATTCTGCTCCGCGATACAACTCAGTATGGCCTTTTTGGCGACCGAAGCCTTTGACTTCCGTCACGGTTAAACCGCTGACGCCGACGTCTGCCAATGCCTCGCGTACTTCGTCGAGCTTGAATGGCTTGATAATGGCGGTAATTTGTTTCATCGAAACTCCTTGAGTGATCACTTTTTCTTTAAAACTTACTCGCAACTGCTGAACTGCACTCATCTGCAGCGCCTGCTGTTTTACATGCCTAGTCTACGCTGTGAGCGACATTCGTTCATGCATTTTGTCTATTTTGCCATCATTCGCGGAATTTGGATGTAATCGGATAACGCCAATCGCGGCCAAAAGCGCGATGCGTGACACGAATACCGACCGGCGACTGCCGGCGTTTATATTCATTGATCTTGATCAGATGCGTGATACGCGCGACATCTTCCTTGCGGTAACCGGCCGCGATAATTTCTGTAGCGCTTTGATTTTCTTCCATGTACATCTGCATGATGGCATCGAGAATTTCATAAGGCGGCAAGGAGTCTTGATCGGTTTGATCAGGACGCAATTCAGCCGAAGGTGCGCGCGTCAGAATACGATCTGGAATCACATCAGAGACGGTATTCCGATAAGCACACAGGCGATACACCAGCGTCTTCGCAATATCCTTGAGCACCGCAAAGCCACCCGCCATGTCGCCATACAAAGTGCAATAGCCAACCGCCATCTCACTCTTGTTGCCGGTAGTCAGCACAATCGAACCGTGCTTGTTCGACAGCGCCATCAAGATGGTGCCGCGTATGCGCGCCTGGATATTTTCTTCTGTCGTATCGTGCGGCAAACCCTTGAACTCGTCGGCCAGCGTGCGATTGAACGCTTCAAAACAATCATTGATACCGATCTCGTCGTAACGCACGCCGACGCGCTTGACCATATCGCGTGAATCAACCCATGAAATTTCTGCCGTGTAAGGCGACGGCATCATGATGGTGCGTACTTTGTCCGCTCCGAGTGCATCCACCGCCACCGCCAGCGTCAATGCCGAATCGACGCCACCAGACATGCCTATCAACGCACCCGGGAAACCATTCTTTCCTATGTAATCGCGCACGCCCAGCACCAGCGCTTTATAGACTTGTGCTTCGACTGAAGTTTCTTCCACGATGGTGCCGTTGACAGGCTGACCGTCTTTGAACTCGATGATCTGCAAGTCTTCTACGCAATGCTGCAACTGGGCGCGCATCGCGCCCTGCTGATCGAGCACAAAGGAATTGCCGTCGAAGATCAACTCATCCTGACCACCCACCAGATTCGCGTACACCAGGCTCATGCCGTGCACCGTCACATTGGCATGCATGACATCGACACGCAAATGCTGCTTGTTCATGTGGAAGGGAGAACCATTCGGCACCAGCAAGACTTGCGCACCGGCTTCAGCCGCGCGCGCGGGTGCGTGCGAGAACCAGGTATCTTCGCAAATATTGATACCGAATTTAGTCCCTTTTACATCGAATACGAGCGGTAAATCGGCTGATAAGAAATAACGCTTTTCATCAAACACTGTCGCGTTCGGCAAATCATGTTTGTAATAGGTGCCGCTAATCTGACCGTTCAGCAAGACCGATGCTGCATTGAAGCGCAAGCCATCCTTTTCTATCGGATGGCCGACAATCACATGCACGTCTTTCAAGTCAGCTAAATCGCCCGCGAGCGCATCCAACGTCTGCGCCGTTTTTGCGTAGAATGAATCGCGCAGCAACAAATCTTCGGGCGGGTAGCCGACCAGCGATAATTCCGGTGTCAAAACGATGTCTGCGCCTTGTTCTGCGGCGCGACGTGAGAACTCTGCAATCTTGGCGCGATTACCGGCAAGATCACCGACGGTACTGTTGATTTGCGCGATGGCGACTTTTACTGTCATGGTTTGAAGTGTAATAACGAAATTTAAGAATCAATTCAAAAATCAAATTCAACAACGAAATTTCAGGAAATGAAAAAGCGTGAAGCTTGCTAATGCATGAATAAAGCCAAACTACCTGTGAACGAAACGTCAGATGAATCGGCCAAGGAGTCTTCTAACGAGCCTGCTGGCGCATCATCCAACGTATCTTTCAATTATCGCACGCGTATCGTTTCTGCTTTGTCTGAAATCGGCCAGGTGCAATGGGATGCTCTGGTTCAAACGCAAGACGAAGCCAATCCATTTTTATCCTTTGCTTTTCTGAATGCCTTGCATGAAAGCGGCTGTGCATCGGGAAAATCCGGCTGGCAACCGCAATTTCTGACGCTATGGCGCTCAGCTAGCGACAAGACTGAAGGCGAGCTGGTCGCTGCGCTCCCACTGTATGTCAAGAGTCATTCTTACGGCGAATACGTCTTCGACTGGGCCTGGGCCGATGCGTATGAGCGCAACGGGCTTCAGTATTATCCCAAGCTGCTATCCGCGATTCCATTTACACCGGTCACTGGCAGCCGCCTGCTGGCGCGCGACGCCGAAGCCACGACAGCGCTGATCGCGGCACTCACCACCGTGCAGGAAAGCAATCACTTTTCTTCGACCCACATCCTGTACCCGCCACCGGAACAAGCGGAAACATTGCAAAAAGCAGGCTTCATTCTGCGTACCGGCGTGCAGTTTCACTGGCTGAATGCCGAATACAAAGATTTCGACTCCTTTCTGGAAACACTAGAACGCAAGAAGCGCAAGAATATCCGTGCCGAGCGCCGTAAAGTGCATGAGGCTGGCGTGACTTTTCGTCACGTATCTGGCCATGATGCAAGTCAAGACGACTGGACTTTTTTCAAGCGCTGCTACGATCACACTTATGCTGACCATCGTTCAACGCCGTATCTGAATCTGGATTTCTTCCTGCGCATAGGCGCAACGATGCCGCAAAATATCTTGCTGATCATCGCCGAACAGGATGGCCAGATGATCGCATCATCATTGTTGATTCATGACGAGCAAACCGTATATGGCCGTTATTGGGGCGCGCAGAAGCATGTCGATTGCCTGCATTTTGAAACTGCTTACTACCAACCGCTGGAATTTTGTATCGCCAATAAAATGGCTTGCTTTGAAGGCGGCGCGCAAGGTGAACACAAAATGGCGCGTGGCTTCCTGCCGCAAAAAACCTGGTCTGCCCATTGGCTGGCGCATGCTGCGTTTTCCGATGCGATAGAAGAATTCCTGAAGCGGGAAAGCGGCGGCATCGAATCCTATATGGATGAACTGAATGAACGCAATCCATTCAAGCTGTAAAACAAGTAAAAAATAATGCTCAAGCGAAAGATATTCACCGTCAAAGGCTTGTCATCTTTCCAAGCTCAAGGCATGCTACTGGCACGATGACATTTACAGCTACCCTGCCCCCAACCGCACAAACCAAGTTACTTCGTATCGGTCGCTTTGTAGTCAAGCATGAACTCGGTCGCGGTTCCATCGGCGTGGTTTATCTGGGCCACGATCCGATCATCGATAGGGCAATTGCGATCAAAACTCTCCGCACTCGCTTGTCGCCGGTAGAGAGAAAACAGCACGAACAGCAATTCATCAACGAAGCCCGCGCGGCAGGTCGTCTGGCTCATTCGAATATCGTGACGATCTACGAAGCGTCCAGCGAAGGTGATTCGACCTACATCGCGATGGAGTATCTGCAAGGCCGTGAATTAAGCAAACTGCTCGATGCCGGTCATCGCTTTACGCCAGATGACGTCGCATCGATTAGCTGGAAAATCGCCGATGCGCTGGACCACGCGCATACACATGGCGTGGTTCACAGAGACATCAAGCCTGCCAATATTTTCCTGGTCGCCGATCACCAGCCGAAGATCGTCGACTTCGGCATCGCCCGCACGCCAAACAGGATTTCAGACCTGCCGCAAAAGCAAGACGAACCGCACACGCTGTTTCAGGACAATATTATCGGCACGCCCAATTACATGTCGCCTGAACAGGCACTCGGCCTGAGCGCAGATGCGCGCACTGACATCTACTCGCTGGGCGCGGTGATGTTTGAAATGCTGACCTTCCGCAAGCCGTTTCAAAACGACGATACGCACAAGCTGCTGCATAACATTGCGTTCAAAGCTGCACCGGAACCGCACACGCTTGAAAGCAGCGTGCCATTGGCGCTTTCAAAAATCGTTGTCAAAGCCATGCATAAAAAGGCCGATAAACGTTATCAGACGGCCGATGAGATGGCGCTGGATATCAAACGTTATTTAACACGTACACGTAGAGAAACCGAACGCACCACCAAGTCCGTCGCCGAGCTCGCGCAACCAGCCAACGCGCCAGAATTTCATTCATCCCGTCTTTTCTGGCCGGTATGCGGCGTCATCATTGCCGGTCTGGTTTCTGCTTATACATTATGGTTTCGCTGACCTGCCGAGGCCCCACCTGACACGCATGCAATCGTTGTAATACAAGAAAAAAGCGCACCAAGGTGCGCTTTTTTCTGTCACAAATTACGTGCATCTGTATTTTATTTGCCAGCGCTTTTCTTGAACGCTTCGACGCCAGACATGATTTCTGCCTTGGCTTCATCCGGGCCGACCCAACCTTCAATCTTGACCCATTTGCCTTTTTCCAGATCCTTGTAGTGTTCAAAGAAATGCTGGATTTGTTGCAAGCGTAAATCATTGATGTCTTCAGGTTTTTGCCAGTGGCTGTAAATAGGCAAAATCTTGTCGATAGGCACTGCCAGCAATTTTGCATCGCCGCCCGCTTCATCTGTCATTTTCAACATGCCGATCGCGCGGCAACGCACGACAACACCCGGATACAGTGGAAAAGGAGTGATCACCAGTACGTCAACCGGGTCACCATCGTCCGACAGCGTTTGCGGCACATAACCGTAGTTACATGGGTAGTGCATTGCAGTACTCATGAAACGGTCTACAAACATCGCGCCGGATGCCTTGTCAACTTCATACTTGACCGGATCGGCATTCATAGGGATTTCGATAATGACGTTGAAGTCGTTCGGCAAATCATTGCCGGCTGGGACGTGATTCAGACTCATATTATTTTCTCAGAAGTGGGAAGAATTTTGCAAACCCTGAATTATAGCGGCTTTCATCGCCTGCTCTGGCTGGCAAGACGACATTGCGATTGGGAAAGCTGCCGACAAACTAACGCGCCAACATGCCATTTCATAGAAACTGCCAGTAAAACTCAAAAATACGATGACTTACAAAGTCGTCGCAAACGCACACTGACGATAATGCGCCGCAGCTTCTTCTGTGTGATTCAAGGCTTCGTGCAATTGTGCCAGCTTCAGATGGACTTCCTGCAGCATGCGCGCTCCGCTTGCATCCGATAAAGCCTGCTCCAACTGACGCTGTGCCTTGCCCCACAAATTCTGGCGCAGACATAAAGTACCCAGCGTCAAGGCAAGTTCTGCATCGTTAGGATGCTTCTTGCACCATTCTTCACAGCGCTCGATTTGCGCCAGCAGTGCCGGCGAGCCTTCGGCTGCAGCAGCAGCGCGATACGCACGCAACAATCTGTCATCCCATTCAACCGCGAGCGCTTTTTCAACAATCGCGCGCGCTTCATCCTGCAAACCGCGCTTGGTAAATGCTTGTGCCGCATGCGCAGCGATGTAAGACTTGACGCGATCTTCTGCCGGAATATTCCACCAAACATTGCGTATCGATTCAGCATCGTTCGCCGAATCCTTCAGCAAGTCTTCATAGGCCAGTTCGCGCAAGCGCGTAGACAAGGCAGGATGCAAAGCATTGTTTTTATCCAAGGTACGCACCAGACGCAATACTTCGGGCCAGTTTTTGGCGCGCTGATTTGCTTTCAATGCCATGCGCAGAGCATGAATGTGACGCGTGCCATTGGCATTCAACTCCTTGACAACATCCAATGCCAATTCAGGCTGACGTTCGTCGACCAGCAATTCAATGGCCGTCATCAAGCGTGCTGTTTTCAGCGTCTGATCTTCTTCCACTGTCGCCAGCCAAGTGTCACGACGCTCGGTTTGTTGCATGCGGTGTGCGGCACGTGCGGCGATCAACGCGGCCAGGCCTGCGTTATCCGGTGATTCGGTTGCGCGCATCGCGGCTTTTTCTGCGTGGCCAAAGCGACCCTCGAAATAAGCCTTCAATGCTTCGCGCAAAGCCTGGTTGCCTTTGCGCTCTTGCTTGTCGCGGCGATAGGCGGCAACTTTACCCGGCATTCTTTGCGCAATACGCAGTGTTTTCAACACCGCATAGATCAGAAAAAACAGCAAACCGGCAAGCAGCAGAAAGAAATTAAGCGACAGATCAATCCGATATGGCGGATAGAAAAACACCACATTGCCGGGATTAAAACGCGCCACGACTGCCAGACCGATGGCGGTGGCAAACAAAGCGATTAGCCAGAGAAATATGCGCATATTAAAAACAGGTGGCAATCATGGTTATTGAAGAGCTGCATTGAGGCGCATGCTGGAATTGCTCGCAAGATGCCTGCCTCAAGGTTTCGCCTTGTAATTACGGACTGCGTTCAAACTCTCGGACAGCGTCGGCATTTCGATCGCCAGATTGCTGGACTGCACTTGCTTCAACATCGCTTGTGCAGTTTGCGTCTGCTTGGCGCGGGTATCGAAATATTTGGCAATACTGTCTTGCGACGCAATCATGTCACTGCGAAATGCCGATTCGTTGCGCGACAGCAGAGCCATGCGCGCATTCAGCAAACGCAATTTCAGATTTTCGCGTGCGTAGTATTCCTGCGTAGGCGACAGCAACAATGCATCAGAGCTTTCTACACTACGTACGCGTATCAGCTGCTGGATTTCGCCCCACATTTCATTGGTCCAGCTTTCCCATCTGGCTTTTGCCACCGGCCACCATTCATTGGTCGCCGTTTGTGCAGACGCTGGTTCTTTGGCATTTTTCGTCTTTCCTGATGCAGGCAAAGGACGATTTTTGGGTTCACTTACAGACACCGCAGGCTTTTCATCTGCCAACAGCGGCATCGTGTCGATCTGACTGATAACACTATCCAGACGCAATGCAATGCCGGTCAAATCAAGGCTAGGCAGCGCTTTCAAACGTTCAATATCGCGACCAATGGCGCGGCGTACGGTAACAAATTGTGGTGTATCCGAGCGTGCCAAACGCGCATCGGCATTTTGCAGAGCGATCAAGGCACCTTGCACATTGCCGGCCAATTGCAATTGCTGGCTTGCAGTGGACAACACTTGTTCAATCTCGGCCAAAGCCCAGTCTTCACGCTTTTTGAACAGGTCCTGATACAGCTGCTCCAGCGCAAGTTGCTGACTTTGCGCTTCTATCTGCTTGCTCTCCAGCACGTTCACCTTGGCTTGCAGTTCGGCGACGGTTTCCTGCGCCGATTTCACGATGACCTTGGTTTCAGCATTGATTGCATCGCCACTATGCATACGCTTTGCGACCTCGGTACGCACGGCGGAAAGCTGTTCGCGCGACACCCACCATTGCGCTGCCAACAGCACGGCCAGTACGATCAAAGCAGCATAAATCAGTCCCTGGTGCTTGCGTGCGACGCCACTTTGCTTGCGTAGCGGGTCGGCGTCCAATATCACGGTAGCGGTGGGGGGCGCAGCCGAATTCGGTTGCGGAGTGGATTCTGGAGTTGTCGGCATATCGTTCATGAGCAAGATTGTAACGCGGCTAACAGTCCGTCGTCGCCTGATCTGGTTAGGGTGATATTGCTGAAACCCAGCGCCCGTGCGGTTTCAGCGATGCGGATATGCGATACGATCATTCTTTGCTGTTGCATTTTTGCGACGCCCTCCACATCATCGAGTTGCGCGACCATCTGCGTAAAAAAACGCAAAGCTTCCGAACTGGTCACGATCCAATCATTCTGACAACACAATAAACGTTTCAGTTCGCTGCGACGCGCATCGTCAAATCGGGGTGCCACACGGCGATACGCCGCCAGCATCACTACCTGCACGCCAACTGCACGTAATGCGTCGCTCAGTAGTGGACGGCCCGTTTCGCCGCGTACTATCAAGACCTGCTTGCCGCGCAATGCATCCAGATCAAGCTCGACCAGCAAAGTATCGGAATCAGTTCTATCCGCATCGGTCGGACTGATGATGGTGTACTGCTCACCAGTCACACCATGCCTGGCCAATGCCTGACGACTGCCTTCGCCCACCACTGCAATCGGAATATCGACCGGCCAATCCGGACGTGCAGCAAAAGCCGCATCAATCGCATTCGGACTGACAAAAGCGATCAAGGCATAGCCACTCAGATCGCTTAATGCTTGCTGTAGCGGCGCCTGATCTGGCAAAGGAAGGATATCCAGCAGAGGGAAAATGATGGCGCGACGGCCGAGCGCAGTGACGCGCTGCGCCAGCACATCGGCTTGAGCCAGCGGTCGCGTAATGATGACGTCCCCCACGGCAGCGTCAGGCATCCCCGTCAACACCGGCATGACAGGATGCAAGGATGGCGGTGGCCTCTTGCTGCTGCAATACTTGCGCAATCTGCCCACCCAATACTTCCGGTGCATCTGCAGGACCAGCCAGATCGGCGCGTGCCACGCGCGTGCCGTCAGGCGTGGCGATCATCGCGCGCATACGCATCGTCTCGCCATCTATCGTCGCAAATGCGGCCAATGGAATCTGGCAACTGCCTCCGAAATTTCTGGATACAGTACGTTCGGCAGTTACCGCTTGGGCCGTGGCCAGATGATTGAGCGGTGCCAGCCATTCATGCAAATCGGCACGATCAGAATGGATTTCTATACCCATTGCGCCCTGTCCCGGCGCCGGCAAGCTTTGTTCCGTATCCAGGAAAGCGCGTATGCGTTGCGGCAAACCCAGACGCTTCAAGCCGGCTGCAGCCAGGATGATGGCGGCATACTCGCCCTTGTCCAGTTTGCCCAGGCGCGTATCCAGATTGCCGCGCAAGGGACGAATCACCAGTTTCGGATAACGCACTGCAATCTGTGCCTGACGCCGCAAACTACTGGTGCCAACCACCGCACCATCCGGCAATTCAGCCAACGATGCATAGTCATTCGAGACAAATGCATCACGCGGATCTTCACGTTCCAGCACCGCGGCCAGCGCAAAACCATCCGGCAAGGTCATCGGCACATCCTTGAGCGAATGCACGGCCAGATCGGCGCGGCGCTCGGCGATTGCCACTTCCAGTTCCTTGACGAACAAGCCTTTGCCGCCGACCTTTGACAGCGTTCTATCAAGAATTTGATCACCACGGGTTGTCATTCCCAGAATCTCTATCGAACACTGCGGATATAATAAGGCCAGTTTTTCGCGTACATGCTCGGCTTGCCACATGGCCAGACGACTTTCGCGCGATGCAATGACTAGTTTTTTTGGAGGTGGAAATTTCAGCACGGCTTCTTTCGATTTTCTGTCTGGCTAATTGCAAACCTGCTTAAATGCAGACGCGTTTAAGGCAAAATTTTTGCACAATAGCCGGTTTCGATGACACCCCGCGATCGCGGTGGCATTCCAGATTTTTGGATTAAAACATTCTTGAAATTTTAGCACGCACCTCCCCCACGGCAGACTTGACCTTCCATTCTTATCACCATCCACAAGCTGATTGCATTATTTGACTATGGCAAAACAACTGAAAACTCCTGCGCACGCGGCTACTCCACCGGCCAACAAAGATGCACCACTGAAGGAAGATATTCGCTTGCTGGGACGCCTGCTCGGCGACGTATTACGCGATCAGCAAGGCGATGCTGTATTCCAGGTAGTGGAAACCATACGCCAAACCGCAGTGCGCTTTCGCCGTGAAGCCGATGTGCAGGCTGGCGCAGAACTGAACAAGTTACTGAAGAAGCTGACGAAAGAACAAACGATTTCCGTCGTACGTGCTTTTTCCTATTTTTCGCATCTGGCGAATATCGCGGAAGATCAGCATCACAACCGCCGCCGCCGCGCGCATTTGCTGGCCGGTTCGGAAGCGCAGGAAGGCAGTATTGCCTACGCACTGGAAAAACTGCATGGCGCCGGTGTAACCGGTGCGGCCGTGCGCAAGTTCTTCAAGGAAGCGCTCATTGCGCCGGTTCTGACGGCACATCCGACTGAAGTACAGCGCAAAAGCATACTGGATGCAGAACATGAAATCGCGCGTCTGCTGGCGCAGCGCGATTTACCCATGACCGCCAAGGAACGTGCCGAAAATACCGAACGCATCCATGCGCGCGTGACGACCTTGTGGCAAACACGTTTGCTGCGTTATACCAAGCTGACTGTCGAAGACGAAATCAACAATGCGCTGTCGTATTACCGCATGACATTCCTGCGCGAATTGCCAGCACTGTATGAAGATATCGAAGGCGAAATCGCCGAACAGTTTCCGCAACGTAGCGGCAGCGGCAATACCTATCGCGATCTGCCATCCTATGTGCAAATGGGCAGCTGGATAGGCGGCGATCGAGATGGCAATCCCAACGTCAATGCAGACACCATGCAACTCGCGCTGGCACGTCAATCAACAACCATCCTTGATTTCTATCTGGAAGAAGTGCATGCGCTGGGTGCGGAATTATCTGTATCGACCTTCCTCGCCGGCGTCAGCCCGGAAGTCGCGGCATTGGCTGACATGTCGCCCGATACGTCTGCTCATCGCACCGATGAACAATATCGCCGCGCATTGATAGGCATCTATGCACGCCTGGCTGCAACTGCGCGCGCCTTCGGCGCAACCAACATCCTGCGCCAGGAAGTCGGTCCAGGCAAACCATATCAAGCGGCCACCGAGTTCTCGGCCGACCTGCTGATTTTGGTAGACTCATTGAAAGCCCGTCACGGCGACGCCTTGATCAAACCGCGCCTAGCTACCCTGCTGCGCGCATCGGAAATTTTCGGCTTCCATCTGGCCACACTGGACATGCGTCAAAGCTCGGACGTACACGAACGAGTATTGAGCGAATTATTCAGTCGCGCACAAGTCGAATCTGCATACGCGTCCCTGCCGGAGGACAAGAAAGTTGAATTGCTGCTGGCAGAGCTCAATGAGCCGCGCTTGCTGTATTCACCGTATATCGACTATTCGGAAGAAACCAATTCCGAGCTGACGATCTTGCGCGCCGCGCATGAAATTCGCCAGCGTTACGGTTCGCGCGCGATCCGTAACTACATCATTTCGCATACGGAAACTGTCTCCGATCTGCTGGAGGTTTTGCTGCTGCAGCGCGAAACCGGCCTGCTGCGCACCGAGGCGAACCATAGTTCTGCAGGTGTCGGCGAGTTAATGGTGATTCCATTGTTTGAAACCATTCCCGATCTGCGCCTGGCAGCAACCATCATGGAACAAGTGATGGCGATCCCGCTGGTCAGAAAACTGATAGCGAAGCAAGGCGACCTGCAGGAAGTCATGCTCGGCTATTCTGACTCCAACAAGGATGGCGGCTTCCTGACATCAAACTGGGAGCTCTACAAGGCAGAGACCCAACTCGTCGAAGTCTTCAACAATGCGGGCGTCAAGCTGCGCCTGTTCCATGGCCGCGGCGGCACCGTCGGTCGCGGCGGCGGCCCAAGCTATGAAGCGATTCTGGCGCAACCTGTCGGCACCGTGAATGGCCAGATACGCTTGACCGAGCAAGGTGAAATCATTGCGTCGAAATTTTCGAACCCGGAAATCGGTCGCCGCAATCTGGCCTTGCTGGTTGCAGCCACGCTGGAAGCCAGCCTAATGCCGCATCCATCGGATAGCAAGCACACGAAAAAGCTCGCCGAGTTTGAAAACGTGATGGACGAGCTTTCAGAGCTGGCTTATCAGGCTTATCGCGATCTGGTGTATGAAACTCCAGGCTTCACCGATTACTTCTTTTCGGCCACGCCGATTGCAGAAATCTCTGAACTGAATATCGGATCGCGCCCTGCTTCCCGCAAGGCAACGCGCCGTATTGAAGATTTGCGCGCGATTCCGTGGGGCTTCTCATGGGGTCAATGCCGTTTGCTGCTACCGGGCTGGTACGGTTTCGGCAGCGCCATCGAACAATGGCTGGCGCAAGGCGAAAACAAGGCGAAACGTGTGGCAACCTTGCGCGCAATGTTTGCCGAATGGCCATTCTTCGCCACGCTGTTGTCGAACATGGACATGGTTTTGTCGAAAACCGATCTGGCTGTTGCATCGCGCTATTCCGAAATGGTGGTCGACAAGAAGCTGCGTAACAGCATTTTCAAACGTATCGTCGGCGAGCACGAACGTACATCGGCCTGCCTGACGCTCATCAACGGCAAGAAAGAAAGACTGGCCAATAATCCATTACTCGCGCGTTCGATCAAAAATCGTTTCGCCTATCTCGATCCGCTGAATCACTTGCAGGTCGAACTGATCAAACGTCACCGTACCGCAATGCGCGATGGCAAAGTGGATGATCGCGTACGTCGCGGGATTCATTTGTCTATCAATGGTATTGCGGCAGGTTTGCGCAATACGGGCTGAGTTTTTTGGCTGTATGAATAAAAAAAAGGAAGCGCATGCGCTTCCTTTTTTATTCTCTGAACGGCCGCAAGTTTTTAGCGTACCAGCGCTTTCACTGCTGACCATTGACGGCGTGAAATCGGCAAACGGTCGTCGATGCCACGCAATATCACTTGCCATGCGTCCTGCGCCTTGTCGTTTTCACTATCACTGTCCGCATCCACCGCTAATTGCCCGCGCTCCACGCCAGTGATCGCAGCACGTGCGACCAGTGCATTACGATGTACGCGTATGAATTGCGCTGCAAACTCCAGCTCCAGCGAGGACAAACTGCCTTCCAGCAGATATTCACGCTCGCGCGTACGCAAGGTCACGTACTTCGCCTCTGCCTTCAAATACAGCACATCGGCGACCGGCACCAGCAGCAGGCGTCCGCGTTCCTGCACTGAAAAATTCCTGCGCGCCGCATGAAGCGTGCTTTCAACATCTGCAATCATTTTGCCTTGTGACCCTGTATTTTGCTTCAATGCCTGGACACGACGAATCGCGTCAGCCAGGCGCACGGCGCGTACCGGTTTCAAAAGATAGTCAAGCGCGTGCACTTCAAACGCCTTCAATGCATATTCGTCATACGCGGTGACAAAGATAATCGCCGGCCCGGCCGCATTATTTTGCGCCAAGTGCGCCGCCATCTCGATGCCTGTCATACCTGGCATTTGCACATCCAGCAAAACAATGTCGGGGGTGAGTTCAGCAATTTTATCCAGTGCCTGCTGGACCTGCGACGCTTCTCCAATCAGCTCATGCGGACAGTCCGTGGCGATGTCCAACAACAGCGTCGTTAAACGCGCACGTGCCGGCGCTTCATCGTCGACAATCAAAATACGCGGCAGCATGGGCAAGCTCATACAGCAGCTTTCTGATACGGCAGATAAAGGCGGACTTCAAATTGTCCATCCACCACATTTGTCGCCAATTGCGCTTCCATATCGTATAAAAGAGCGAGTCGTTCACGGATGTTATCCAGGGCCATGTGATTGCCAGTAGAAACGACATCAGCATGATAAGGATTGGTCATCACGATTTCGATACGATCGCGTATGCGACTGATGGCGACCTTGATGGTGGCATTTTCCTGCGACGGTTCGACGCCATAATGCACGGCGTTTTCAAGCAAGGGTTGCAATAACAAGGCTGGCGTCGTTGCGCGCTGCAAAACATCGCCTGCGATATGATCCATATCCCATTTAACCTGCAGACGTTCACCCAGACGGATCTTTTCAATCGACAGGTATTGCATGCCTATCCTGACTTCATTCCCTAGCGTCGTGATCTCGCGTGTATCGCGCATCAGGATACGGAATAGATCCGCCATGTCTTCCAGCGTAGTTTCTGCGCGGCGCGGCTCAGTGCGTATCAGTGACAGCACGGCATTCAAGCTGTTGAACAGGAAATGCGGGCGTATGCGCGCCTGCAGCGCCTGCAATCTTGCTTCTGCCAGCGCCGGTGAAAATGCACGTGTGCGCAATTCAAAATAATGCTGCAAGCCTATGCCGAATAACGCAGCGCACACTATTCCCTCGGCGACCGACAGGCGGCTCAAACTGATCATCGCCTGTGGATCGTTCAGCAGGTAGTGAATGATCAGGGCAGTGATTGCAGCCGGCACTACAGCACACGCAATACGCTGGGCCCATGGCTGAGTGGTTTTGATCACTCGACGCAAGCCACACAGCGCGAACAAGGACGTCAGGCTGGCCAGCTCAATCAGCATCGAGGCTTCGATAAAGGACAGCAAGCCGTTGTACACACTACTGGCGTCAATCAGAATCACCGTCAACGCCACGCCATTGATGAAGAGCAGCGACTTGACCATGATGCCGATATTGCAACAGTCGGGTATCACTATCTCTAATGGCTTGACAGGCACGGACTCAGACAATGGCAGCATGGTTCAAGGATTAATCACGGCTGGGGGTGGGCTTTGTTTTATAATCGCGTATTCATCAGGAAACAATTATGACAGCACAACTCTCCAAAAAAAGCGAAGCTTGGTCGGCACGCTTCAACGAACCCGTCTCGGATCTGGTTAAACGTTACACCGCATCAGTATTTTTCGACAAGCGGCTGGCGCAAGTAGATATTCAGGGTTCGCTCGCGCATGCGGAGATGCTCGCGCATCAGAATATCATTAGTCAGCAAGACCACGCCGAAATCGAACGCGGCATGACGCAGATTCTGGAAGAAATCAATGTCGGCAAATTCGAATGGCTGCTAGATCTGGAAGACGTCCATCTTAATATTGAAAAACGCCTGACCGAACTGGTCGGTGATGCCGGCAAACGTTTGCACACAGGCCGCTCGCGCAACGATCAGGTGGCGACCGATATCCGTCTGTACGTCCGCAGCGAGATTGATAATATCGTCGGCCTGTTACGCGATCTGCGTCTGGCGCTACTGGATCTGGCGGAACAACACGCTGATACCATCCTGCCTGGTTTCACCCATATGCAAGTGGCGCAGCCGATTACTTTCGGTCATCACATGCTGGCTTATGTCGAAATGTTTGGCCGCGATGCAGAGCGCATGCTGGATTGCCGCAAGCGCGTCAACCGCTTGCCACTGGGCGCTGCGGCCCTGGCCGGCACCACCTTCGCCATCGATAGAGAACGCGTTGCGCGCACCCTCGGTTTTGAGGATGTCTGCCACAACTCACTGGATGCAGTGTCCGATCGTGATTTCGCCATCGAATTCTGCGCGGCTGCTGCACTGATCATGACGCACGTCTCGCGCATGTCGGAAGAACTGGTGATCTGGATGAGTCCGCGTGTCGGCTTCATCGATATCGCCGATCGCTTTTGCACCGGCTCGTCCATCATGCCGCAAAAGAAAAATCCGGATGTACCAGAACTGGCACGTGGCAAAACCGGCCGCGTCAACGGTCACTTGATCGCCTTGCTGACCTTGATGAAGGGCCAACCACTAGCCTACAACAAGGACAATCAAGAAGATAAAGAACCTTTGTTCGACACCGTCGATACGGTCGTCGATACGCTGCGTATCTTTGCCGACATGGCAAGCGGCATTACGGTCAAACCGGACGCAATGCGTGCAGCGGCATTACAAGGTTATGCAACGGCCACCGATCTGGCCGACTATCTGGTGAAGAAGGGCCTGCCCTTCCGCGATGCGCATGAAGCAGTGGCTCATGCAGTACGTGCCTGTGTCGATCGCGGCATTGATCTCAGCGATTTGTCGCTGGAAGAATTGCATGTTTTTTCCAAACTGATAGAAGCCGACATCTTCGAGGTATTGACGCTTGAAGGTTCGGTTGCTGCACGCGATCATGTTGGCGGCACCGCTCCGAATCAGGTACGCGCAGCCATCTCTAGAAATCGCGCCAAACTGGCCTGACGTGCAATTTGATCAGATGGCAGCTTCCCGTCCATCCCATCTGATCAACATTCAAAAAATACCCTCTCAAAAAGCGAAATTTTCCCGCTGATTTCGACTACCCACTGCTGACCGTAATGTTGGTGTCAGCTAGACTCTGTATTGTTATGTTCTGTAAAAATGGGATACGCCTGTACGCAGCAGAAATGCAGCGCCAATAAAGCGCAAGCGATTTATCTTCTTTATACTCACAGTAATTAAAAGTACGCGCATGGCTTCAAGCAAAAAGCCATGGTTGCGTCTTGTTCAAATCCAATCTGGAGACGAAAAACAATGTCTTTTTTACTATCGCTTTCGCGATTCATTGACAATCTCAATGAAAAAATAGGCCATGGCATTAGCTGGGCTTTGCTGATTGCCGTTCTTATCTGTACCGGTAATGCAGCAATACGTTACCTGTTCAACATCAGTTCGAACGGCTGGCTGGAAATTCAATGGTATTTATTTGGCGCAATTTTTCTGCTGGCAACTTCATATACATTGCGACGCAATGAGCACGTGCGCATAGATGTGATCGTTTCGCATTTTTCCAAACGCACACAAGTATGGATCGATTTGATCGGCTTTATCCTGTTCCTGATGCCTGCAACTTTGCTGATTCTTTATTACGCTACACCCTACGCTTGGATTTCGATTGAAAATCAGGAAGTGTCGAGCAATGCCGGCGGCTTGATCGTATGGCCTGCCAAGCTCTTGATACCTGTCGGTTTTGTTTTGCTTGCCTTGCAAGGTATCTCCGAAATCATCAAACGCATTGGCTACCTGCAAGGAAAAGTGCCGGCCAGTGCGTTCGAGAAACAAGCCGCCACCCCTGAAGATGAAATCGCGGCGATCAAAGCTGCAAATCACATTAACTGATCGCCAGGAACACAAATGACTGAATTTCTCATTGCGAACATGGCGCCGATCATGTTCGGCGCGCTAGTCGTATTTTTACTATCCGGTTTTCCCGTCGCCTTTTCTCTTGCTGCCAATGGTTTGTTCTTTGGCCTGGTCGGTATTGAAGTTGGCTTGCTGAAACCTGAACTGTTGCAAGCTTTGCCGAATCGTATTTTCGGCATCATGGCAAACGATACCTTGCTAGCGATCCCCTTCTTTACCTTCATGGGATTGATTCTGGAACGCTCAGGCATGGCTGAAGATTTGCTCGACACCATCGGCCAGTTGTTCGGCCCTTTGCGAGGCGGCGTTGCCTATGCCGTTATTTTTGTTGGTGCTTTGCTGGCAGCAACCACCGGCGTCGTCGCGGCATCGGTTATCTCGATGGGCTTGATTTCGCTGCCTGTCATGCTGCGCTATGGCTACGACAAAAAAATCGCCACAGGTGTTATTGCCGCATCCGGTACGCTGGCGCAAATTATCCCGCCATCGCTGGTGTTGATCGTCATGGCAGATCAACTGGGACGTTCAGTTGGTGACATGTATCAAGCCGCGTTCTTCCCTGGCTTGATGCTGACTGCAATGTACGCAGGTTACATATTGGCGGTATCAATATTCAAGCCAAAATGGGTGCCTGCATTGCCGCCTGAAGCTCGTAATCTAAGGCAACCGGATGGTTCAAGCGGCGTCATGTCCTTGTTCATTCTGATTGCCGGCACCGTTGCAGCATGCTTCGCGATTGAAAAAATTCTACTGGCCAGCAATCCGACACTGCATGCGGACGAAGGCATCATTTATGCGGCTACTCTCAGTATTGCAGGTGCTTTCCTGGTCGCCTACATCAATCGCAAAATGAAGCTGGGCATGCTGTCGAAGATTGCCGAACAAGTCGTATTTGTACTGGTTCCGCCACTGGCGCTAATTTTCCTAGTCCTCGGTACAATCTTCGTCGGGATTGCTACGCCGACTGAAGGCGGCGGCATGGGTGCGTTTGGCGCACTGGTACTGGCATTGATGAACCGTCGTCTGTCATGGAGCTTGTTGAAACAAGCGATGAATTCGACGTCACGTCTGTCCTGCTTCGTCATGTTCATTCTGATCGGTTCCAGCGTGTTCGGCCTGATCTTCCGTGGCGTGAATGGCGATCTGTGGGTAGAGCACTTGTTGACCTCGTTACCGGGCGGTACTGCCGGCTTCCTGATTGTGGTCAACATCCTGTTCTTCGGCTTGGCATTTTTCCTCGATTTCTTTGAGCTGGCGTTCATTCTGGTACCGCTGGTCGGCCCGGTTGCCGAGAAATTGGGCATTGATCTGATCTGGTTCGGCGTGCTGTTGAGTGTCAATATGCAGACCTCGTTCATGCATCCACCGTTCGGCTTCGCACTATTCTATTTGCGATCTGTCGCGCCCAAGGAAGTGAAGACGTCGGATATTTACTGGGGCTCAGTACCGTTCGTTTTGATTCAAGTCATCATGGTCACGCTGATCATCGCCTTCCCGAATCTGATCTCGGTGGACAAAAAAACCGATATGAAGGAAAAAATAGAATTGCAAATCGATATGGGTGGCGGGCAAGAATATGGTGCGCGCAGCGGCATGGAACTGAATTTCTCCAGTGGCAGTGATACGCCACAAGAAACTACTGAAGAGATGCCTGCACTGAACTTCTCGACAGAACCAGACAAGAAGTAAGCAGTTTTTGCTCCTGACAATCCCGCATGATGCGCTCTGCGGGATTTTTTTTGCCTGACGTAACAAATACACAAGCCGCCACACGTCAATTTTCTTCGTATCCCAGCACCTATCCAACAGACGTAAAAAAACCCGCAACGCATATGCGCTACGGGTTTTTGGATACTTGCGTTTTAATACAGCAGAAATGCTTACTTGCGACCGATCATGAAGTTCTGGATCGGCGCTTCTGCAACTGAAGCCCATTGGTTCTGATCCTGACGGAAACGCTTCCATGGCTCATAGATCTTCTTGAACTTGGCGTTTTTAGAAGCTTCTTCATCCATCGTTTCAACAGCAGCCTTGTAGCAAGCTTCCATGATCGGCTTGGAGAACTGACGCAGCTTAACGCCATTCTTGAGCAAGCGTGCCAGGGCAGCTGGATTGCGTGCATCGTATTGCGCTTGCATGACGACGTGCGCTTCGTAGGAAGCAGCTTCTACCGCAGCCTGATATTGCTTAGGCAGTTTTTCCCATTCCTTGATGCCGATATAGAACGACAGTTGCAGACTCGGTTCCCACCAGCCTGGTGTGTAGTAAAAAGGAGCAACCTTGTTGAAGCCGAGTTTTTCATCGTCATAAGGTCCAATCCACTCTGCTGCATCAATCGTGCCTTTTTCCAGCGCAGGATAGATATCGCCACCAGCGATCTGTTGCGGTACCAGGCCCAGACGTTGCATCACACGACCGGCGAAACCGCCGATACGCATTTTCAAACCATTCAGATCTTTTACATCCTTGATCTCTTTACGGAACCAGCCACCCATCTGGGTGCCTGTATTACCGCCCAGGAAGTTGACGATGCCGTAGCCTTTGAAGAATTCACGGGTTAGTTCACGACCACCGCCTTGGTCGAACCATGCGGTTTGTTGACGCGAGGTCAGGCCGAAAGGTACGACTGCATCGAATGCGAATGTCGGATCTTTACCGAAGTAATAGTAGGAAGCAGAATGGCCGATTTCAACCGTGCCAGCTTGCACTGCATCCATTACCTGCAATGCAGGAACGATCTCGCCGCCGGCGAAAGGACGGATATTGAACTTGCCGTCAGTCAGTTGTGAAACACGTTTGGTAAACACATCTGCTGCGCCATAAATCGTATCTAGCGATTTAGGGAAGCTGGATGCCAAACGCCAGTTAATCGTTGGATTGGCTTGCGCAAAAGATGGCACAGCAACGGCGCCAACCGATGCGCCAACTGCTGCTTTTTTAAGGAATGACCGACGTTCCATTTTGTCTCCAGATTGGTTAAGGACAAGACTTCTATCAAACGCATTCGGCAAAATATTTTGACGAATGCGTGCAATAAAATGAGAGTTGTAAGTGTTGCGTAAGCCCTGCAAAGTAGAAAAAAATTTGCGACTTTTCGCTATGAACAACTGCCATAACCATACTACGAAAACGTCATATTAACCACCTGCAACCACCATATTTTCGATCAATACAGAACCGGTTTGTTTGGTCCCACGCACCAAGGTGTCTGCACCAATTGCAACCACTTGCATGAAGATATCCTTCATGTTGCCGGCGATCGTGATTTCTTCAACCGGGTATTGAATAATGCCCTTCTCGACCCAGAAGCCTGATGCGCCGCGAGAGTAATCGCCGGTCACATAATTCACGCCCTGGCCCATCAACTCGGTGACCAGCAAACCGGTATCCAGCTTTTTCAGCATCGCCTTGAAATTATCTGTCGGCACGGTCAATGACGATGTCATAGCCAAATTATGCGATCCGCCTGCATTGCCGGTCGTCTGCATGCCGAGCTTGCGCGCCGAATAGGTAGACAGAAAATAACCTTGTACTACGCCGTCTTTGACGACATCGCGACTACTGGTTCTCACGCCCTCTTCGTCGAATGGTGAAGAACCAACCGCGCCAATTACATGCGGGTCTTCTTTGATTTGTACGTGTGAAGCAAAGGCAGATTTTCCGAGCGAATCCAGCAGGAAGGTTGATTTGCGATACAGCGCGCCACCAGAAACAGCTTGTACAAATGCACCCAGCAAACCAGCAGCCAACGGTGCCTCAAACAACACCGGGCAATTACGTGTATCGATCTTGCGCGCATTCAAACGTGCCAACGCACGTTGCGCGGCGTAACGACCAACCGCTTCCGGTGCTGCCAGTTTCTTCGGATCACGCATGGACGTATACCAATCGTCGCGCTGCATATTGCTGCCCTTGCCCGCAATTGGTGCTACCGAAATCGTGTGACGCGAATAGGGATACCCGCCTATGAACCCGCGCGAGTTGGCAGAAACGAAATGCGATTGCTGAGCGTAGACACTGGCGCCTTCGCTATTGGTAATACGCTTGTCGACCGCGAACGCTGCAGCTTCGCCACGCTTCGCCAGTTCGACTGCTTCTTCGGTAGAAATCAGCCACGGATAGCACAGCTTCAAATCCTGCGGATTGCGTTCCAGCAAATCGTCATCCGGCAACCCGGCGCAGTCGTCTTCTGCGGTAAAACGAGCAATGTTGTAAGCCGCTTCGACCGTATCCTTCAAGGCCTTTTGCGAAAAATCGGAAGTGCTCGCATTGCCGCGACGAATATGGCGTTCTTCGCCTAGATACACCGTGACGCCCATGCCCTTGTCTTTATTCTGTTCTATTGTTTCGACGCCGCCCTTGCGCACCGAAACCGACAAACCGCTGCCTTCGCTAATCTCTACTGCCGCGCCAGACGCGCCTTTTTCCTTTGCGTAACGCAAAACGTCCTGCGCAAGTTGCTTTAACTGATCTTGACTATGTATAAACACTGAATCGCTCATGGGTCGTTTTCTTCGGGAATGCGTATAAAACAGTTATGATAGCAGTCGTTTACAGAATGGCTACACGCCTTACCCACAGATCATGCCAAATCCCAACCGAGGCTCCTGCGGCTTC
>LNEU01000018.1 GCA_001464355.1 Burkholderiales bacterium Ga0077544 | reverse complement strand
TCGAAGACATTCAACGTTGGGCTATATCAGCCCAATTGACTTTGAACAGCAAGCTCAGTTAGCTTAATGCGGTGTCTTTCAGTTTGGGGACAGGCCAACTTTGTATGTTCGGTAGGAATATCTACATTCGTTGTGCTTGCTGAAATTTGCATGTAGCCCGACAACAAAGCTATATTTGCTCCGACTTCGGCCTTGTTTCTAAATCGAGTTTTGATAAGCGTTCATAATCGGCGCTCCCAAATTCTCGGCCTACAGCGGGGATGTTGAGCCAAGCATTATCCTCTGCAGTCAAACTCAGATTGAATGCTTGTAAAGCGCTCCGAAGTAATACATCGATGTCTCTCACCTTCAACGAACTGATTTACCTCAAACAGCTACAACTCTTATCTCTTGTAATAGGCGAAGTCAGGTTGACTAATTAGTTCTAAGTTTAAGAACTGATTATTCGACTTTGCGGACAGTGGAACTAAATCCCAGAGGAGGAGACATAACCATATTCCTCGTCCTGTATTGGATATGGTTATGGCAAAGCTACATACGAGACTGTCGTGGCATCCCTCTAGTCCAGCACCTTTTGAGTCGGCGTGGATTCTGTTCTTGAAAATATGCGTATTGAACGAGATTACCCCGCATAATTTGATGCGACTTATACAAACCGAGGTATCGAAAAAGCGGAAAATTAATGCACTGGATATTACTGATAGCTCTTGGATTGATTTCGAGAAACTATCGGGATTACTAGGAGTGGGTGAAGAAACGCTCAGAAATTGCTTTCCAGACCAACTCGGAATTAAAGGTCCAAATTCTGGCTACAAAGTCAGGATATGTCCCCAATGCCTTGACCTAAATTATCATTGTGTCTTGTTCGATTTACCATTTGTTCAGAGTTGCCCATGGCATCGGGTGCCGCTAATTTCTTCTTGCAATGAATGTTCTGCACCAGTTAAAGGAGCAAGATTAACTAAGCCTTATGATCTTCTTCTCTGCTGCCCAGGTTGCCGTGAAATCTTGGTGGACTTTGTTTCCGATTATGAGGTCACAAAGGTTCCTAGTCACTTAGCTGACAGAATCCATATCCAATGTAGTGAGCTACTGGACTGGTGTAAAACAGCTATGAGCAGATACTCTCCTCATCATGAATTACCCTACAGATATGAACCCGAGCCTTTCGGAATTTATTATTCTGTAATTCTAGACGTAGCTGATAAGCCGCCTCTCTCGTGGGAAATCGCAAGGAAAAAATCTAGATTTAGCTTAATTCGATGGAAGGCTGAAAATAAATCTGTACCTCTAGATTTGCTCAAAAGTTACCAAAGTCTTAGACGTCATTTATTTCGTAAATTTGTCCGCCGCTATAGGGGATGCTTTAATAATATTCTTTTGTGCAATGGTTATGCCATTAGCTTTAATGTCGATAAGATAGCTAAACCAGCATTAGCATTTCTGTTGTGGCGGATGTCGATTGAAGGACGTAATTTGTCTGAGCTTGACCAGCAGACACGGCGTCGCCTAACTCTGAAAACACCTGATCTCCAAAGTTTCGTTACAGAGGTTGACGATGATTTCGTTCTTAACTGGTGTTACGCGCAATATTTCGGAATCTATCAAAAATTATCGACTTTAAAAGATAGTAAATATTATCTATTTTTAATGGGAAATCTTTACTCACAAGAACCCTTAGTTTGGTTCGGTAAAAGAAGTGTGCCCAGCCAAGCAATTTTATTTCCTAATATAAATAAATACCTTGATGAAGAAGTAGTAAAAGGTTCTCGCGGTTCTTCAAATTTTTTCTTTCATCAAGTGGCTCAGGTAGTCGATGACAAAGAACTATCTTTATTTCCTACCTACTCAAAAGTATTAGCGATCCTTCATAAGGAATCAGAAATTCAGCAGTCAAGCGATGAGAAATGCTTGAACCTCGTAGAAACGACGTGGTTATGACATTAAATTGTAGTTATTAAAAGCTGAATCGCACGAAGTTTTAGAATTTCATTGACAATCTAAAAATCAAAATCGATTATTTATAAGTCGCTTTTCAATGTCAATCAGTTGGATATCGACTAACTTTCATGAGGTGTATCGCATGAGCAAGTCGCCCAAAAACAAACAACGTCTACATGTTTTTGCAGCGTATCGTGGGCGCGGCAAACAGAACAATGATCTCTACCTTGTCTACAGCGTCAAGACCAACAGGGATTGGATACTTCCCAGCGGACGTCAGTTCGTTCATTGGCTGAATTTCTTAGAATTGAATCGATCGGTGAGATCGTTTGACCTTGCGCCAGAACTGCGCATTTCGTTTGATGATAAGGAGTATCGCGGAACGGAATTCGATGCAGAAGTTGAATACGTCGACGGACATCAAGAGTTTCATGAAGTTAAGAGTGACTCAACCAAACTACATGAGGCACGCGGTCAGTTTCTTGCGCAAGCAAGTGAGGCTCAGCGTGAGGGAATCAAATATCGATTGTTCACCGACGACGATTTAACACCCCACGTTAAAACTAGTATTCGATGGTTAAAACCTCTCGGCTTTGCCGCGGCCTTACGCGATCAAGACCATGCAGTATTACAAGGACGGTTACTAATAGTATTGAAAGCAAGAACGCAAGGGACACTCGATCAAATTTTGCAAGACTTCTTCGGGCACGACATACCAACGGTAATTGGGTTATTTATTCGCTGCGCAATACAGGGGGTAATTGCAATCGATTTATCTCATCGATCGTTCAATGATGAGACTCAATGGAAATGGCTGGAGGAGTTTTGACATGTGGTCACGCCGCAATGCCTTTCAGGATGCACCGCCGATTGAAACGTGGCCGACGGTTAGTGTGGCCAGCCTTTCCCCCGAGATAAAAGTACGATATCAAAGAAACGAGGAGGCCATACGCTTATATTATGCCAACGAAGCCGTTGCGAGTATTGCAGCGCGTACGGGCGTTAATCAGCGCTATTTATCGACCATGGCACGTAAGTGTCTGATGTTGGCGGAAGATGGCCGAATATTCGGTTTTCGCGCTGTTGTCCCAAACATTAGATTAAAACCTTATCAGCGCCGCGCCGCGATAAAAACGAAATTTCCCGAAGCTCAAGGTGGTTTGTCTGGCGCATTGTCCAATCTTTTGGAGAGACTTCCAAATTTGGAAAGCGAGTTAGTACGATGGATTATGCAAGATGCTAAGGCAAAGGTTATTCCGGAATACAAGCTGCGCGCAAAAGATTTACACCATTTGTTTATTAAGTGCATCGAGAAGCAAGGCATTTGTCGTCACGAATGGCCATTCAATACCAAGTACCTTGGTATTCGCACGATCCAAAAATTCATGTTGGATGTACTCAACAAATATTTTTCGAAATCCGTTTATCGACGAGGAGAGATTGACGCAAAGGCGCACTTAGCTGTCGGAACAGGCGATCCTCCCTTCTTATCTTTTGAAGATCCATATGATGCAGTCGAAATTGATGCCTACTGTATTGAAGCTCACTTTACTATCGACTTCTTTACACCGGAGGGTACGAGCAAGCAAGTTTTACTCGAACGGATTTGGTTAATTGCTGCTGTTGAACGCGCGAGTACTGCTGTCCTTGCATGGTCATTTGTTTACCGGAGCGAAGTTGGGGCAAATGACATAGTTGCTCTTATTCGCGATGCTGTCGCAAAAAAATGGGAGCCTCTTGCCGGCCCCCCATTTACATACGGGATTGGAAGTGGGCTTCCTAGCGGTGTAATCCCCCTTGCATTTGGTGCCGTTTGGGAAATCACTATGCTGGATGGCGCGCTGGCACACCTAGCCACAGCGTTACATGACCGCGTTAGGAAAACGCTTGGCATGATTATTAATTGGGGGCCAGTGGGCCATTTCGAAAGGAGACCGAATGTTGAAAGAACATTTCGGAAAATTGGCGATGATGTATTCAAACGTTTGCCGTCCACTACAGGTAGCCACCCTCGTAACGGTCGCGCAGATGATGCTGAGGCAAAAGCAATCAGATACGGAATTAATGCTGATGATGCAGAAAAAATGACTGACGTCTATTTCGCTCAGCATAACGCCACTCCCACCGAGGGCCTTTCGTACATGACGCCGCTGGATTATTTACGTTACTTCATAGACGGACCAGTAGCTCGCTTAATAGTAAGGCATCTTCCAGCGCGAGCTGCAGCGGAAACAAAATTGTTTCTATTAACGGAGACGCATTTTGTACGCGGAGGCAAGAAAACAGGTCGTCGACCATATGTACAAATTGACCGGGTGCGTTACACCAACCCTATTCTTGCAGAGGCGGGGCATCTAATAGGTAAGAAAGTAACGATTGAAATTGATGAAGACGATATGCGACAAGTTCGTGCATTCCTCCCAAATGGAACCGAACTTGGGATACTGAAAGCAGCGGGGCGATGGAATTTAACTAAACACAGTCGTCGCACACGTAAGATTATCAATCGATTGGCATATGAGCGAATTATCGTCTTAACTGAATTTGATGACCCAGTAGCGGTATATCTTGCACATATCGGAAAAGGGGTGAAACACAAAGCTGGAATCAAACCTCCTCCGCCCAAGGTAGCAACAGCAGTAGTTCACGTAGCGAAGGCGGCTGGTCTTGAACCTACAATAACTGCCCCGCAGGAAGACAAAATTAAAAGAGGTAAATCAGTTAATGATGCGAGCAAAAGGCGCTCATTGATTGGACGTCCGTCTCCAATTCAAATGAAGACCAAAAATCATCGATAGGAATCACCATGGATGCTGCGAATGAGTCACCCAATTCCTCACGAACATCAATTGCTAAGTTTTCTTCAGCAGATATTCTGAGGATGCTTGATGATCATCCTATGGTGACAAAAACCTATATTTTGCCAACTCCTACTCTTCAGAGAACCTACGATTTGGTACGAGAAAGGGTATGGGCTCGTCGCACGGGTCTCAACTTCTATTCAACTCCTCGTATCGGCAAAACCACATGTTTGATGATGATTAAAGGGATGCTCGAAGCTGAGTTTCCGAAGACTTTTTTTTTATTGATTAGCGCGCGTGCCTCCCGGCCTAGCGAAGCACATATGTACCGCCTCTTACTGGAGGGTCTAAACCATGAGCTCGCGGGACGAACCAATACCGGTGTTTTATTTCGTAATACCGTCACCGACATAGCAATGCAGGTAGGGCGACGTAGAGGAATGCAATTTGTTTTACTGATCGATGAAATGCATCTTCTAAGTGGAACTGATCTAAGTCAGTTGTTGGTTGTCCATAATGATCTCAAACTTAAGAATATAAACATGACAACTCTATCATTTGCTCAGCCAGAGATATTGCATCGTAGGGCTGCGATGATGATTGCTGGGGAACGTCAAATTATTGCTCGGTTTTTAAGTGAGCCTTTAGCTTTCAATGGTTGTACTTCCATTGAAGAATTGGAGGAAATCTTGAAGACTTTTGACGAAGGAACAGAGTATCCAGAAGGGTCTGGTTGGAGCTTTACGCGTTTCTTTTTACCCCGCGCATTTGAGGAAGGCTTTCGTCTCCAGATTTACGCAAGCAAGCTCTGGTCTGCATTGACGACGGCAAATGTCGGTGGTGAAAGTGGCGGTTTGCCAATGGAACACACGATAGTGGCAATTGAGAGCCTGTTACAAATGGCACGAGCTTCGGATTGCCCCAATTTTGTATTGTCCGATAATGATTTGCAGGATGCTGTCGATGCGTCACAACTCCGTTTATTTACCAGCATGATGCAAGAGTGATAATTCTTCTGCCCCTACAATAAGTGCTGTATTTTTCACTTTATATTGAATATTTCAGTATAAAGTGCTAAATTATTCACATGAATACTCTTGATCTAGCAAAAATTATCGTTTCAGCCCGCCGCGCACTGAAGCTGACTCAAGCAGAATTAGCCGTTCGAGCTGATATCAGTCGCCGCACTCTCATTGATCTCGAGAATGGGCCTGGTTCCAATGATATTGGCTTCCGCAAGATTGAACGCATTCTCAATGCTCTTGGACTGAACATCGCAGTCATAGAAAAATCAAAGCGTCCGACCGAATCCGAGCTAAACACAATCTTTGCAGACGATGAATAAATCGAACCCTCAACCGCAGCGTCTCAAACAATTGTTTGTGCATACAAGCCAAGGCTTAGCTGGCCAGCTCACGCGCGAATCACAGATTGTTTTTGGATATCGTACCGATGACCCGCATTGCGAGATCAGCCTGACGATGCCGCTGCGAGCAGAGACATACGCTGCAAATATTTTGCCTGGTGTATTGCGACAGAACCTTCCCGAAGGTTATTTACTTCATTGGATTCGCGAACGGTTTGGTAAGACCATGAAAATGGACGATTTCAATATTCTGGCACTCACTGGCAGTGACATGATTGGCCGAGTGAGTGTCAGTCTTAACGAAAAGCACGTTGAACACGCAAAAGCGGAAGATCTCAGTGCCTTACTGTCGTGGAAGGGAAGTGAAAGTCTATTTGACTATTTGGCTGAAAAATATGCGAGCACCTCTGGAATTTCTGGAGTACAACCGAAGGTTCTTGCTGTCGCATATGAAGACAAGGAAACGGTAGACAAAGGAATAATGAAAGATCGTAGGCTGATTATCAAGGCCAGTGGTGTCAATTATGAAGGACTGGCGGAGAATGAATTTCATTGCATGACAATGGGAATGCTTGCAGGACTTAATGTTCCGAAATTTTGGCTATCTGAAAACAAGGAAGTATTTGTTATTGAGCGCTTTGATATAGATCCAATATCGGGCGAGTATCTTGGGTTCGAAGATATGACCGCTCTAACTGGCAAACAAAATGACGGGAAATACGATTCAAGCTATGAGAACGTAGCGAAGGCCCTCGATATTTTCTCAAGCAGCACTTACAAGACGGAATCGCTTGCCGAATTTTTTAAATCGCTTGTGCTGTCAATAGCAGTACGGAATGGCGATGCGCATCTGAAGAATTTTGGAATGTTGTACACGACACCTGAGACAAACGATGTTCGACTGTCACCTCTGTATGACATCGTATGTACAACAGCTTATATTCCACGTGACACGATTGCCTTAAAAATGAACAAGGCAAAAGCATGGCCATCTCGTGAGCAGCTTATAGAGTTTGGAAAAGCACACTGTAGGCTTGATCGCCCGGTCGAAATTATCGATGAAGTCCTCAACGTAGTCACAGCTTATGCTCCTGCAATCGAGACGGGCCAAATATGGAAAAAAATGCAACCGGAACTCGTTAAAGGTGCTGGGTCGCTAAGTAAACCACGATCAGTAAGTCCGAAAATATGATGTTGCCAAGGATTAATCTACAAAGGCGGCAAACAACTCATTATTGAAACCATCATTCTCTCTTGACATTGCCATAGTTGGAACCTGCATGATAATAGGCCGAGATGGTTTATTTTTTCTAGCGCTCAGATGGTAAGCTGAAAATCACTCGCGTTTTCTTGACATTATTGCTTCGGTTTTTAAACAAAGGACTGGCAAATGAACAATAACGCCCATGACGATCATTCTCATGGTGATCATAGTCACCACCTTAAATCTTCAATAAATTCGGATGAGAGAGTAAAAAATCCGGATAAACCTTTTACTGATCCAGTTTGCGGAATGAGAGTAGCGGCCGATCCGCTAAAAGAAATTGAGTACGAAGGAAATAAATATTATTTCTGTAGCACTGGATGCATCCATAAATTCGAGGTCAATCCACAAATTTATGTAAATAAAAATATTTCGCTCCCTCAGCAAGATATGGCGATCGGAACAATTTATACGTGCCCGATGCATCCGCAGATTCAGCAACCAACTCCTGGCGTCTGTCCTATATGCGGGATGTCACTTGAGCCTCTCATGCCTTCGCTTGAGGATGAAGAAAATCCCGAGCTCGTGGATTTTCGGCGCCGCTTCTGGTGGACATTGCCGCTAACTGTCATTGTTACTTTCTTGGCGATGGGTGCGCACCGTTTCTTTCCAGGAGGCATTCCTTACCAAAACTGGATTGAACTAACATTAAGTACACCTGTGGTGTTATGGGCGGGGTGGCCTTTCTTTGAGCGCTTTTTTCAATCCATCGTGCGACGTAGTCCTAATATGTGGACGTTAATCGGGGCCGGTGTAACAGCGGCTTATGGTTACAGTGTGGTTGCGACACTTGCACCTGGATTGTTTCCGTCGACCTTCATGGAACATGGACGTGTCGGTGTTTATTACGAGGCAGCTGCAGTCATCGTTGCATTGACCTTACTTGGGCAAATTCTTGAACTAAAAGCTCGTTCACAAACATCAGCTGCTATCAAGTCCCTATTGGGACTTGCCCCAAAGACTGCGCGTCGAATCAACAAGGATGGGACGGAAGAGGATGTGCCTCTCACTCACGTTCATATTGGTGACGCTTTACGCGTGCGTCCCGGTGAAAAAGTACCGGTGGATGGTGTTGTCGCAGAAGGAGAAAGCGCAGTAGATGAATCCATGTTAACTGGCGAACCAATGCCCGTGACCAAGCGACAAGGAGATAAGGTTATCGGTGCGACGCTTAATACTAGTGGCAGTCTTGTTATTCACTCCGAAAAAGTTGGCTCCCAAACGATGCTTTCACAGATTGTACAAATGGTGGCGCAGGCGCAGCGGTCCCGTGCACCTATGCAACGTCTAGCCGACGTTGTTGCCGGATATTTTGTGTTGGTTGTCGTTGGCATCGCTTTTCTAACGCTAGTGGGATGGGGTCTATTTGGCCCAGAACCGAGTTGGGTCTTTGGCTTCGTCAATGCGGTTGCAGTCTTGATCATTGCTTGCCCTTGTGCACTTGGCCTGGCCACACCGATGTCAATCATGGCAGCAACAGGACGCGCAGCAACGCAAGGGATGTTGTTTCGGGATGCTGCAGCGATCGAAGGCATGCGTAAGGTAAATACTCTGATTGTCGATAAAACCGGCACTCTGACTGAAGGTAAACCGGCATTCGATCGCGTTATTGCTGCGCAAGGTCAGACAGAGACATCGGTACTTCAGGTTGCAGCCAGTATCGACCAAGGTAGCGAACATCCACTTGCTCAAGCCATTGTGACTGAAGCGCGCAAGCGTAGCCTGACTCTGGATAAACCGGAAAGCTTTGAATCATCCAGTGGGATTGGTGTGCGCGGCATTGTTGCCGGTCACCGAATAGCATTGGGTAATACGGCGCTCATGGATGAAGAAAAGATTGAGTGGCGTAGTCTGTCGACGCAAGCCGAAGAATTACGGAGTGAAGGTGCAAGTGTGATGCACGTGGCCGTCGATGGAAAGTTGATCGGGCTAGTCGCGGTGTCAGACCCAATTAAAACGACAACGATGGAAGCACTCTCAGTGTTGAGGGAAGCAGGCATCAACGTGATTATGGCAACCGGGGACGGGGTTACCACCGCAAAATCGGTGGCTGGAAAGCTCGGAATTAGCGAAGTGCATGGCGAAGTTAAGCCCCAAGACAAACTGGCATTGGTAGAACGCCTGCAAAAAGAAGGAAAAGTTGTAGCAATGGCAGGGGATGGTATCAACGATGCGCCTGCACTTGCCAAGGCGGATGTCGGCATTGCCATGGGAACGGGAACCGATGTCGCGATTAATAGTGCGCATCTGACCTTAGTTAAGGGAGACCTCCGTGTCATTGCAAGAGCTAGAACACTTTCATTGGATACAGTGCGGAATATGCATCAAAACTTGGGCTTTGCTTTTATCTATAACGCGCTAGGTATTCCATTGGCCGCAGGCCTACTGTACCCATTTACCGGACAGCTACTGTCTCCCATGATTGCCGCACTTGCGATGAGCCTGAGCTCGGTATCGGTGATTACCAATGCATTGCGGCTGCGTCGCACAAGCAAATGATTCTTTTACAGATACCCTAAGACGGAAATTAATGACGCCTACAATTCAGGAAAAAAAGATCGTCGGTCAGTTTAGCGAGCAGTTCAATCGCGCATGCTTTTGCATAAGTCTGGATAGCGACGCACTAAAGCATGCGCTCGCCATTGAACTTGATTCTCCTGAATTAATGGCTCTGGTCGAAGAACGTTGCCCGTATTTATTTTCTGCGCGACCGGTATTCGCATCCGATAGCCAGATCAAGCGCATGGTAAGCGTGATCCAGGCGATTGAATCGGTCATTGCTTTGCCAGCTTATCGCGCACATATTTTTGCCAATGCATCCGAGGTTGTTCGACACGATCCGGGCGGGGCAAAGGGCGTCTTTTTTGGTTATGACTTTCATTTAAATAACGATGGTTTGGGACTCATTGAAATTAACACAAACGCTGGTGGCGCGATGTTCAATGCTGTCATGGCACGTGTGCATCAGTCCTGCTGCTTGGATCCGAAGAGCATGGCATTAGCCAATGCATCGGCTGCAGCACTTGAAAAAACTTTCGTCGATATGTTTCAAAGCGAATGGAGCTTATCTTCTAAAGAAACATCGCTTAAGACAATCGCGATTGTCGACACGCATCCGCAGCAGCAATATATGTATCCCGAGTTTCTGTTATTCCAGCAGTTGTTCAAGCGGCACCAAATACAGGCGGTCATTGCCGATCCGTCTGATTTGGAATGGCGTCAAGGGAAGTTATGGTTCGGCGATCTGCTCATCGATCTAGTCTATAACCGGTTAACCGATTTCATGTTGGAAACAGAGGAGTGTGCCGCTTTACGCACAGCCTATCTGGCCAATGCAGTGGTATTGACGCCACATCCGCAAGCGCACGCGCTGTATGCCGACAAATATAATCTTGCATTACTTACCGATGCAAAAATGTTGCAAGAGCTTGGCGTTCCTTTCGATGTTCAGGAAATTTTGCTAACGAATATTCCACGTACCTCAATTGTCAAGGCAATCAATGCCGAGCAACTATGGAAAGATCGCCGGCATTTGTTTTTCAAACCTCGTGCAGGCTTTGGTTCTCGCGCGACGTATCGGGGAGACAAATTGACCAAGCGAGTATGGACAGAAATTTTAGCGGGAGATTACGTGGCGCAAGCAATCATGGCGCCAGGGGAACGAGTCAGTGGAAGCAAAGAGAACCCGGAAATGCTTAAATTTGATATTCGCGCGTATGTCTATGACGGCCAGCTTCAATGGACAGCAGCTCGTTTGTATCAGGGGCAGACCACGAATTTTCGTACGGTAGGTGGGGGATTCTCGCCGGTCTACAGCGTGCCGGATACAGCAATAAGGCCAGATGAAAACGAACTATTGAAGAGCGCTGCGGGTGCATTGGTGTGTTGCGGTCTGACTTGCATTTAGTTCAGGTATTTAACTAGCCATGAACTGTCCAATTGCATGGACATCAAGGATAGGAAATTACAAATAAATGTTCGCATACGATATGGCCTAAAAGGCTATATTTTGTGTCGTGTAGAGGATTGTCTAGAGTACTGCCTCCGCATCCCCGGATAGACTGGGATGGGTTATCTTTCGATAATAGGCAGTACTAGGGAAGAACTTGTTAGGTGGACGAATGATTAGCCACTGTATTGCTCTTTCTCAAGTCGTTTGAATTCGCCACTTGCCTTGCTTTGTTCAAGTTCGGTTTTAACTTGGGCTCGTGTTTTGCTGGTAGTAACTACAGGTAACTTTGGATAGTCGCTATCAGTAGTTGTAAGCAGTCCTTTTTCGCGAGCTTGCTGTAACTCCGCCTTTACTTCTGCGCGAGTTTTGGTCGACGCAAATGATGGAAGGATTGGATAGTTAGACTCTCCTGCTTGAGCAAGTTGCAAGGTATTCGTATTTGCGGTGTGCGCAAAAGCAGTGCCTGATGCTATGGATATCGCAATAACCGCAATGAGTTTCTTGTGTGTGCTCTTCATTTCAATTCTCCAAAATTAGGATTGATTCGTCTAAGTAAATTCAAAAACGAAATCGGTGAGATACGTCATTTCAGCTGCTTAGCGATCTAACGTATCAATGGATGAATTGTAGAAATTTAGCGGTTACACACACATGACACCGGTATTACAAAGATGTAATCCGTTGGTGCAACATGACCATGCATATGAATGAATTGCGCTAAACTGTAAAAAATTTTATAAATACCGCCAAATGCGCCGACACTCGTTTTCATCTTTTTGCCGCCTAATTGCTTGTTTCCTGGTCATGACCGTTCTGACTTCAGGAATAGCAATGGCTGCCTACGTCTGTCCGCAGACAACGGCTCCTGCGCAAGAGATGGCAATGGGTGACATACCCTGTGCAGAGATGGATATTGAGAAACCTGTTCATTGTGCTTCCCAACAATCAGGCACGCAGTTGGCACTTGAACATCTGGCCGCCGCACCGTCGCTGGCACCAACTATTGTTTCATTCATCATGCCGGCACCTCTGCCGGTTGTTCCTGCCGTTCTGGCTTTAGCCTGGACAGACGCTCCTCTGGAATTAGGCGTAGACCCGCCTTATTTCCGAACGCAACGACTTCGCATTTGATTTAACCCCCAGTTGTTTCGCTGACCGGCATTGTGCCGTGGTCGGCGTTCGTCTTTTTACCGGGGGTTATATGTTTTTGCGTATCCACGCGCCACTGAATCATCAGTCGCGCACTCTATGCCGAATCAGCGTTTTACTGGCGCTGGCTTTTGGTACATCTTTTGTTCACGCCCAATCCAATGGGCTCACATTAAACGAAGCATTGCAGCTTTCATTGCAGCGCTCATCACTGACCAAGGCCGCTAATGCATCCGTATTGGCCAGTCGTGAATCAGCAGCGAAAGCCGACCAATTGCCGGACCCGATGCTGAAAGTTGGCATCGACAATCTGCCGGTGACGGGTAGCGACCGTTACAGCACCACAAGCGACTTCATGACCATGCGTCGGGTCGGTATCGAACAGCAATGGGTCTCTTCCGACAAGCGCGTTGCACGGTCTGAACGTGCCCAGCGCGCCGTCGAAATGGAAGAAAGCACTTATCTGGAAAGCGTTGCCAAGGTGCGGGAAGAAGCAGCCAAGGCATGGGTCAATGTACTTTATGGTCAGCGTACATTGGCATTGGTCAGTGCGATGGAAAAAGAAGCAGCCGAAGACCTGAATGCGATGAATGCTGCCCATCGAGGTGCCAAGGCAAACGCTTCGGACGTAATGCAAGCGCAATTGACGCTCTCGCAAACGCAAGATGCGACGCGCAAGAACACACAGGATTTGAGAAATGCGCGTCTTACGTTAAGTCGCTGGACCGGTATGCCCGCCGCCACTGTCGCCGACGAGACCCCCAAGCTGACTTCACATGTGCCGGGGTTACCGGTAGAAGAACTCGAAAAATATCATCCTATGCTTTTGTCTGCGCGCCGAGCGGTCAATCTCGCCGATGCCGACAGCACCGTAGCAAGCCGTGAAAGCAATCCAGACTGGTCGGTTGAAGCTGCTTACAGTCAGCGCGGCAGTCAGTATTCAAACATGGTGTCTTTTGGCATCAGCATTCCTCTTGCTGTTAATCGTGCGCAAAAACAGAATCGCGACATTGCAGAAAAATCCGCTTTAGGGACCAAGGCCAGGATGCAGTACGAAGAAGCATTGCGTGAATTGCAGACCGAAATCGAGAATCAATCGTCCACTCTGGAAAGTCTCAAAGGACGTGTTGTGCAACTCAATGCGCAGTTGCTGCCGGCAGCATCGCAGCAGGTGGAATTGGCGACGGCTGCGTACCGTTCGGGTGCCGGCAGTCTGAGTGCCGTTTTCAATGCGAAAAAAATGTTGCTGGAACGACGGCTGCAAATAGCCGAGCTTGAAAGAGAAGCTGCGTTGACCTGGGCGGCGCTTGAATATCACGTGGTTCCACATGAGATTGCGTCTGCAGGAGAAATGAAATGAAATCGAAATTCGCTTTGAAAGCGATCGTCCTGGTATTAGCCGGTGCTGGTCTCGTGTTTGGCGGGTATTGGTTCGGTACACAAAGAAGTATGGATAACGCTGCTACATCTGGCGCGGCAACTGAAAAAGTTGACCCGAAGACTGGGCGCAAAGTCTTGTATTGGCATGACCCCATGGTTCCGGGAAACAAATTCGACAAGCCTGGCAAAAGTCCTTTCATGGATATGCAGTTGGTCCCGGTTTATGCGGATGAGGGTTCGGAAGATGGTGGCGTAAAAGTCAGTCCGACACTTCAACAGAATCTGGGTATCCGATTCGCAACCGTAAGGCGCGAAGAAGTACGGGATGCATTTGAAATGGTTGGCACCACGCAGTTCGATGAGAGTGCATCGGAAGTCGTGCAAAGTCGTGTGACGGGATATATCGACAAACTGTATGCCCGTTCGCCTCAGCAGCGCATCAAGCGCGGCGAAGCCATAGCTTCGATTTTCGTTCCTGACTGGATTGCGCCGCAAGAAGAATATCTGGCACTCAAGCGTGGCGGCAATACCGAACTGGCGACAGCCGCCAGACAAAGAATGCGCGCGATGTCTATTCCGGACGGATTGATAAATCAGACAGACCGCACCGGGCAATCTCAAAAGCACTTCACGCTGACATCCCCAGTTACCGGCGTCATCACCGAACTGTCCGTGCGCGATGGGGCGATGGTAACGCCCGGCATGACCATTGCAAAAGTCGCCGGTTTGAGCAAGGTCTGGCTGGTAGCAGAAGTGCCCGAAGCATTGAGTAATTCGGTCCGTTCCGGGATGACGGTGGAGGCTATGTTCTCCGGTGACGCAAATAGAAAATATAGCGGCAAGGTTCGCGAAATCCTGCCGGGTATCAGTACTGCGACACGGACCTTGCAGGCCAGACTGGAGCTGGACAATCGTGATGGCAGTCTTACGCCGGGCATGCTCATGCGTGTTCGTCTGGATGCCGAGAAATCCGTTTCACGTCTTCTCGTTCCTAGTGAAGCCGTGATTGCAAGCGGCAAGCAATCGATTGTTCTGGTGGTTGGCGAAAACAACAGCATGCAGCCTGTGGTTGTGACGACTGGCCGGGATACCGGCAACGATACCGAGATTTTGAGTGGTTTGAGTGAGGGGCAGAAAGTAGTCGCCTCAGGTCAATTCCTTATCGATTCCGAAGCAAGCCTGAAGTCGGTATTGCCTAAGTTTGCTGATACTAAGCAAGCGATGCAGCCAGCAGCATCTCCTGTTCACCGGGGTATTGGCACTGTAGAAAAAGTAACGCCAAAAGCATTAACCCTTTCGCACAAGCCCATCCCGGAACTTGAGTGGGGTGCAATGACGATGGATTTTAACAAGTCGCGTCCTGAATTATTCAGCGAGATAAAAGCAGGGCAGGAAGTAGAGTTTTCATTCAAGGAAAATGATGACGGCTATCTGCTCGAAAGCGTCAAACCGGTAGGAGGCAAGCAATGATTGCGCGAATTATTCGCTGGTCCATTGCCAATCGATTCTGGGTACTGCTTGCTGCGGTCGTCATCGCAGGATGGGGGCTATGGTCGTTGAACAAAACGCCTTTGGATGCGTTGCCAGACCTGTCTGACACGCAGGTCATCATTCGTGCCCAGTATCCCGGCAAGGCACCGCAGATAGTTGAGGATCAAGTCACTTACCCACTGACTACGGCACTGTTGGCTGTTCCCGGCGCCAAGACTGTCCGTGGTTATTCCTTCTTTGGCGACTCGTTCGTCTATGTTCTTTTTGACGATGCGACGGACCAATACTGGGCTCGCTCCAGAGTGTTGGAATACATCAGCCAGGTGCAAAGCCGCTTGCCTCAGGGTGTACGGGCCGAACTTGGGCCGGATGGAACTGGAGTCGGCTGGGTATTTGAATATGCGCTGGTCGACCGTACCGGGCAAAACGACCTCAGTCAGTTGCGGACATTGAACGACTGGTTTTTGAAGTTCGAGCTCAAAACCGTGCCGGATGTAGCCGAGGTCGCCAGCATCGGTGGGATGGTGAAGCAGTATCAAGTGATCCTCGACCCGGACAAGCTGCGAGCTTTCGGTATTTCTCACGCAAAAGTGCTTGATGCATTGGCGAAGGCAAACCAGGAGTCCGGTGGTTCGGTTGTTGAGATGGCCGAGACCGAATATATGGTGCGCTCGCACGGCTATCTGCGTTCTCTGGAAGATTTTCGTAATGTCCTGCTAAACGCAAATGATGTGGGTACGCCAGTATTGCTCAAGGATGTAGCGACAGTGCGCATTGGCCCCGAAATGCGTCGCGGCATAGCGGAGTTGAATGGTGAAGGTGAGGTTGCCGGCGGCGTCGTTGTCATGCGCTCCGGTAAGAACGCGCTGGAAACCATCAAAGCGGTCAAGGCAAAACTGACCACCTTGCAAAGCTCGTTGCCGAAAGGTGTGGAAATTGTCACGACCTACGACCGCTCCAAATTGATTACGGCAGCAGTCACGAACCTAAGGGACAAGCTGATTGAAGAGTTTGTAGTGGTCGCACTGGTCTGCGCCATCTTCCTGTTCCATCTGCGCAGTGCCTTGGTTGCCATCATCTCGCTACCCTTGGGCGTGCTCGCTGCTTTCATTGTGATGCGCTACCAAGGCGTCAATGCCAATTTGATGTCATTGGGTGGCATTGCCATAGCTGTGGGTGCCATGGTCGATGCAGCGATTGTCATGATTGAGAATGCACACAAGCATCTGGAAGCCTATTCGCATGCGCATCCGAATCAGGAAATAGGTGCGAAAGAGCGATGGGACTTGATTGCAGAATCGGCTATCGAGGTAGGGCCGGCGCTGTTCTTCTCGCTATTGATCGTTACGCTCTCTTTCATTCCGGTGTTCGCCCTGGAAGCGCAGGAGGGCAAGCTGTTCGCGCCTTTGGCATATACAAAAACCTATACCTTGGCTGCCGCAGCCGGACTGGCGATTACGTTGATTCCTGTACTGATGGGATACATGATACGTGGACGTATTCCAAGCGAGGCATCGAATCCGATTAATCGCGTACTGATACGGGCGTACCGGCCATGGTTGAATGCAAGTCTGGCACATCCGAAATGGACGATTGCGATTGCGTTTTTTGCTCTTGCTCTGACTGTTATTCCGTTGTCCAAACTAGGCGGCGAATTCTTGCCACCGCTGGACGAAGGTGATTTGCTGTACATGCCTTCCGCGTTGCCCGGACTATCGGCATCTAAAGCCAGCGAATTGCTGCAACAGACCGATCGTCTTATCAAGACGGTACCGGAAGTTGCCACGGTATTTGGCAAAGCCGGCCGCGCAGAATCCGCAACCGACCCTGCACCTTTGGAGATGTTTGAAACGACCATTCAGTTCAAACCAAAAGACCAATGGCGTGCCGGCATGACCTCTGCAAAGCTCATTGAAGAACTGGATCGGATAGTCAAGGTTCCGGGACTATCGAATGTTTGGGTGCCGCCTATCCGTAATCGTATCGACATGCTTTCGACAGGTATCAAGACGCCCGTCGGTGTGAAGGTATCCGGTGCCGACCTCGGACAAATCGACAAAATCGCTACGCAAATCGAAGCCGTCGTCAAAAAGGTACCCGGGGTGACTTCTGCGCTGGCGGAACGCGTAAGCGGCGGACGTTATATCGATGTTGATATCGACCGAGCAAAAGCTGCAAGATATGGCCTTGCGGTGACGGATGTGCAGTCGGTCATTTCATCTGCGATTGGCGGAGAAAACATTGGAGAGGTTGTGGATGGACGCCAGCGTTTTCCTATCAATGTCCGCTACCCGCAGGAATATCGAAATTCGGTACAGACACTGCGCGAATTCCCTATCGTGACAGAGAAGGGCGCACAGGTAAGGCTGGGTGATATTACGAACATCAAGGTAAGCGATGGGCCGCCGATGATACGCAGCGAGAATGCACGGCTTTCTGGCTGGGTCTATGTCGATGTACGCGGAACCGACTTGCACACAGCCGTGAAGGCGATGCAGGCAGCGGTGGCAAAAGAAGTGCAACTCCCACCTGGATATTCGATAGGCTGGTCGGGGCAGTTTGAATACCTGGAACGGGCGCTCGCCAAGTTGCAAACGGTGATTCCGCTCACGCTCGCGGTCATCTTCATTCTGCTGTATCTGGCGTTTCGCTCCACATCGGAAGCATTGCTGCTCATGCTGACCGTGCCCTTTGCACTTATCGGCGGTTTCTGGTTTGTATGGTTGCTGGGTCATGCGGTTTCGGTTGCCACTGCGGTCGGTTTTATCGCCTTGGCAGGACTGGCGGCTGAGTTCGGCGTTGTGATGCTGGTGTATCTACGCAATTCATTAAATCAGCGCTTGCAGTCCGGGCTGCCGTTAAGCAAGGAACTCATTGCAGAAGCGATACGAGAAGGAGCCGTACTGCGTGTACGCCCCAAAGCCATGACCGTGGCAGTTATCCTGGCCGGCCTTGTCCCGATTATGTTCGGTAGCGGTGCCGGCTCCGAAGTAATGCAAAGAATTGCCGCCCCGATGGTGGGAGGCATGATTACCGCACCATTGTTATCGCTGTTTGTGATTCCAGCAGCATGGCGTTTGCTTCAGGAACGCAAATTACGTTTGGCAGTACTAAGCAAATCAATTCAATCAATTTAGCCAGGAGTATCAAATGAAGAAATCGTTTTTAAATCTAGTGACAATCTGCTGCTTTTCTTTATTGGCGGTGAATGTCTACGCTGAGCAGGGCAGCAAAGGGATGGACATGGCTGGAATGAAGATGGAAGGTATGGAAATGGACAAGATGCCAGCGAAACCAGCGAATGCAACATCCTTGTCAGATGGAGAGGTAAGAGCCGTCAATAAAGAAAACAAAAGCATTACGCTGAAACACGGACGTATCAAAAGTTCGACGGTAGAAATGGGGCCGATGACCATGCAATTTGCCGCAAAGGACAAAGCATTGCTTTCAAATGTGAAGGTTGGCGACAAAGTGAAATTTACGGTCGAGAATATCGATGGCACCGCGACAGTGACGGTTTTGTCGATACAAAAATAAATGTGGCGGTGAGATTACACCGCTGATCGGGCAAGTAACTCGGGAGGATTCGGCATACCTTATCGGTATGCCATTTTCGAGAATTTCAGTTTACTTTCGTGGCGACGATGGAAAATAGAGACTAAATGCAGTCTTGCTGTCCCTAGAGACCACAGAGACACTGCCTCCATGTGCCTGCATGATGGCGCGCGTGATAGAAAGGCCCAAACCTGCGGAGTCGGATTCAGATTTTTTGCGAGATTTATCGGCCCGAAAAAAACGATCAAACAGATGCGGTTGAATTTCGGCGGGTATCTCCTCGCCATCGTTTTGTACGGTAATTGTGGTGCCCGATTCTGCTGACGTTATCTTTATAGAAATAGTCCCGTACGATGGTGTGTAGCGGATTGCATTCGATAGCAAGTTGTTTAAAGCACGGCGAAACATGAGCTGATCTCCGATAACGACTGCGTCTCCCTCGCACCGTAAGACCACTTTTTTTTCCTCGGCTAAGGCTTCGTAAAATTCCAACAAAGCTTGGCACTCACGCGCCATGTTAAGTTTGGCGACGGACGGAAGCGCCAGTCCGTTTTCTGTTTGTGCCAGAAACAGCATGTCCGAGATCGTATTCCCTAGTCGCTGAAGCTCCTCTGCGTTTGAGCTGAGAGAATCTCTGTAATCCGCAGTACTGCGACTCTGATTTAAGACAACGTGAGTCTGTGTAAGCATATTACTGATGGGGGTACGGAGTTCATGTGCAAGGTCTGCGGAAAATTCCGTCAACCTGGCAATATCGTTCTGAAGGCGATCAAGCATGGCATTGAGTTTGACAGCGAGATCTGTCATTTCTGTCGGCACTGCATCGACAGGCATACGTTCGTTCATGTTCTGCGACGTAACAGTTTGGGCGCGTGCTGCCATAGTCCGCAAAGGGGAAAGGCCTTGCCTTGCAGCCCACCAGCCCAGCATAACTGTGGCAATTGCCGCGACCATAACGTATAGCATTAACGTGGTTCGGAACATGCTCATAAAATGAGTATGGATAGCCTTATCGACCGCAATAACCACAATGACTGGTAAGCCGGCAGACGCTTTAAGTTCAGCACGAATGGCTTGAAACTCTCGATGCTCGTCTATCTTTACATCAAAGCCGTTCTTGGTCTTACTACTAGGTACGCGTGACAGAATTGCATCGCGAAATGCACCGAACGTGGAATAAATTTCCTTACCGTTGAGGTCACGTACGTCCACGTAGAAATCAGGGTGATTATGCAACGCTTCGCCAAAAGTCTGACTGATCGAATCTACTCCTTTTTCCTCAATGACTTTCTGAATCAACTGCAATTCATTTTGAAGCAATAACTGGTCTTGCTCTGAAAAGTGTTCCTCGATAGCAGATGAAATGAATGTACCGAAACCAACCAAGACCGCGACAGAAGTGGCAGCAAACAAAGTCGTAAGACGTCCGGTCAGTGAAATTCTAAACATTATGCGACCCTGGCATCATCTGGATCTTCAAGAACATATCCGACGCCCCGAATCGTGGAGATTAATTTAGGTTCGTAATCGTCATCCATTTTGGCGCGCAAGCGGCGAATAGCGACATCAATAACATTAGTGTCGCTATTAAAATTAATATCCCAAATTTGAGAGGCGATAAGGGAACGAGGCAGAACTTCCCCTTTGTGTCTCACTAAGAATTCCAACAGAAGGAACTCCTTGTTAGTTAAGGTTAGTCGTTTTCCCGCACGAGTAGCTGCTCGTCGAGCAAGATCGAGGACTAAATCTGATACTTGCATCCGATCCACTAATGGGCTGGGAATTCCTCTACGTAGTAATGTTCTTACTCGGGCCAGCAATTCTGAGAACGCGAATGGTTTGACCACGTAGTCATCAGCGCCCAGTTCAAGACCTTTCACTCTATCTGCAACACCGTCACGGGCGGTTAAAAAAAGAGCTGGAACATTGTTGCCGGCATTACGCAATGCTTGCAAAATTTTCCATCCGTCTATATCTGGCAGCATCACATCCAGAATGATGAGGTCATAGTTTCCGGTAACGGCGAGATGATGCCCATCCAGCCCATTATTAGCGTAATCCACTGCAAAACCAGCTTCCATGAGGCCTTGCTGTAGATACTCGCCAGTCTTTACTTCATCTTCGACGATTAATAATTTCATTTTCCGATCCGTGCAGAATACACGCTCGCCTGTGCGAGCTAGTTTGTAAGCCAAACGATACGCTAAGTCACTCTAGATTACGCGGACATTACACGATTGTAATGAACCCGTAATGCTAAAGATAATATGTTTGAATTAAGCTTACTTTCATCAAAAAACTTCCTTTTTTGGTTTGGAGACTCTCATCTATGTCAGCCCGTTCAACCATGTCTGTATCTCGTCGTCGTTTTGTTCAAGGCCTTGCCGCAGGAGGAGTTTTGCTGGGAGTTTCGGCTCCTCTGCGTCACGTATTAGCGCAAGACGTCATTGCATCAGGGACTGCTGCCCCCGTACTCCGGGGAAACCAGTTCGATCTGGTCGTAGCCGAATCGCCAGTCAATTTCACAGGCAAGGCAGCGATTGCTACAACTATCAACGGCACGTTGCCGGCGCCTACGCTTCGCTGGAAAGAGGGCGAAACAGTCACTATTCGCGTAACTAATCGCTTGGCTGTCCCAACGTCGATCCACTGGCACGGCATCATTCTGCCTTTCCAAATGGATGGTGTGCCAGGCATTAGCTTTAACGGTATTGCTCCAGGAGAAACGTTTACTTATCGTTTTAAAGTCCAGCAAAGTGGCACTTACTGGTATCACTCTCATTCTGGTTTTCAGGAGCAGACCGGTATGTTCGGTGCGATTATCATCGATCCGGCTCAAGGAAAAGATATTGCGGCTGATCGCGAACATATCTTATTGCTCTCGGATTGGATGGATGACGATCCCATGACCGTCCTGGGACGCCTAAAGAAGCAAGGCGACTATTACAACTACGGACAACTGACAGCGGGAGGGTTCTTCAGTGATGTATCGAAAGATGGTTGGAAAGCAGCCCTCTCGAAACGGAAGATGTGGAACGAAATGCGGATGAATCCAACCGACATGGGAGATTTGTCGGCAGCCGTCTTGACCTACCTGACTAATGGTATTACGCCCGCAGGTAACTGGACTGGACTTTTCCAGAAAGGAGAAAAGGTTCGCCTGCGCTGTATCAATGGGTCCGGCAACACTTTTTATGACGTACGCATTCCTGGATTGAAGTTAAAAGTTGTTCAGGTTGATGGCGTAAACATTGAGCCGATCTCAGTAGATGAATTCCGTTTTGGTCCTGGCGAAACATGTGATGTGGTCGTCGAGCCCAAGGACGATGCATACACCATCTTTTCTCAAACAATGGATAGAACGGGTTATGCGCTTGGTACGCTGGCAGTCAAGTCAGGTTTGCGCGCTCCTGTTCCTGCAATCGACAAGTTGGAATGGTTGAGCATGGAGGACATGATGGGCGATATGTCCAACATGGCTGGCATGGACCACGGTGCGATGAATATGGGTGGCATGAGTATGGATAAGATGGACATGTCTGGCATGTCGAGTATGGAAGGCGACAGCATGGCCCAGATGCCCAATATGGCCGGTATGGATCATAGTGCAATGGGCATGCAGCACGGTGGCATGGCCATGGATCATTCCAAACATGCAGCGAACGCTGATCCGCTCAAGACACCGAGCAAAAAGCCCCGTCATGCCAGTACCGAATATGGCGCCAGCACGGACAATCGTATCGACTCACCACGTACCACTTTGAACGATCCTGGCGTCGGACTGCGTAACAATGGTCGTCGCGTACTTACGCTGGCAGATATGCATACGATCGGAGGTCCTTTGGATTCGCGCGGGCCTGGTCGCGAGATTGAGCTGCACTTGACCGGAAATATGGAGAGATACACTTGGTCGTTTGACGGCTTGGAGTTCGGCAAATCAAGCCCCGTGCATTTCAAATATGGTGAGCGAGTGAGAGTCATCTTGCAGAACGACACCATGATGACGCATCCGATGCATTTACATGGAGTGTGGAGCGAACTCGAGACACCAGAAGGCGAGTTCCTGGCGAGACGCCATACCATTCCGGTCCAGCCTGCACAAAGGATCAGCTTTTTGGTGACTGCGGACGCGCTAGGACGCTGGGCTTGGCATTGCCACCTCATGATGCACATGGATGCTGGCATGTTCCGGGAAGTGATCATCGCATGATTACCATTACTAAACCAAGGATCGCCGGTATGCATAACTTCTCACTTAGAAAGACTCTCATTGCTTCGGTGGTTTGCGTCCTCTCATCAACCGCATTGGCACAAAGTGCTCAGGAGAGTCATAGCGGCCACGGCCAAACGAGCACTCAAAGTGCTGCGGATGCTGGCTTTGGGACGATGGACGACAGTGCTGTAACCCCAGCATCAAATGTCGCCGATCATGGAAATATGCAAATGGACGGTATGACGGGAATGTCTGACATGGGAGGCAGTTCTGCGCCTGCAGATGCGCGAGACCCTCATGCCTATTCAGGCGGATATGAGTTGGGAACCGGGCTATACGCGGTTGGCGAGCAACGCTCTTTGATGATGGCTGACGAGCACAAGTTCGCTTCGCTATTGGTTGATCGTTTTGAGCGCGTCTATAGCAACGGCGGCGATTCAAATTCTTATGAAGTACAAGCTTGGTATGGAGACAGTTACAACAAGCTTACGGTGAAAGCTGAAGGCGAGTTCGCTCAAGGACGCGTCCAAGACGCACGTACTGAGCTCCTGTGGGCTAAGGCCTTCCATCCATACTGGGATGTACAAGCCGGTATACGCAACGATATAAGCGCTGATGGACCCTCCCGAAATTGGTTGGCATTCGGGGTGCAGGGGTTGGCTCCCTATTGGTTTGAAGTAGATGCTACGGCTTACCTCGGAACTGAAGGGCGGACAGCATTCCGATTGTCGACTGAATACGAGCTCATGCTGACCCAGCGGCTAATCTTGCAACCTCGACTGGAAGCGAACGTATATGGCAAAGACGATCCTGAAGTAGGAGTAGGGCGCGGACTTTCAAGTGCAACGTTCGGAGTACGGTTACGTTACGAATTCAGCCGCCAATTTGCGCCATATATAGGTATTGAGCACAGCGCGCGTTTTGGCCGCACTGCTACTTTAGTGCGCAATGCCGGAGGGGACGCCCAGCAAACTCAGGTCGTCGCAGGCGTGAGATTCTGGTTTTAAGCGCTTCACAATTTTTCACAAAACTAACAAAGGAAACATCATGTTTAATATTCGTAATTTACGTCGGATCGGCGTTGCTTCTCTGGCTACCTTGATTGCTACTGCCGCATTCGCGCACCCTAGTTTGGTTGACTCCACTCCTAAGGATAATTCTGAAGGCCCGGCTCCAGCAAAAATCGAATTGCGTTTCTCTGAAACTCTCACAAAGCAGTTTTCTGGCGCCAACTTGATCATGGCGGAAATGCCTGGCATGGGGGCGATGAAAATCGCCGCTAAGATCGCCGGAACTGATGACCCCAAAGTCATGGTGTTGACGCCCAATCAACCTTTAACACCGGGAAAATACAACGTTGAATGGCGCGCTGTGTCGACAGACACTCATCCAATTACGGGCAAGATTACGTTCACCGTAAAGTGAGAAAGTGATGGATTGGGCAAATGTGATCGTCCGCTTTTCTTTGTATCTGGATTTGATGTTGGTTTTCGGACTGCCATTATTTGCCCTTTACTCACTGAATTCCTTGGAGCGAGAATCAATTACGGCTAAGCGATTTGTAGCAAAAAGCAAGGTGCTAGCGATAATTGCAATCGTTCTATCAATTGTCGGGTTCATTGTTTCCACCAAAATGATGAGTGGAGCGGAAAGCTATTTTGATATAGCACCGGATGCATTTTCTATGGCTCTATTTGAGATGAGTTTTGGTACTGCATTGCTCATCCGTTTGGCAGCATTGGCTTTATTTGTCGCTCTTGGCACTAGTATCTTAACTACACGACCGTCTTATCAGCTTGTTTTAATGACTGTTTTTGGTGGCATAGCTCTGGCAACTTTGGCTTGGGGCGGGCACGGTGTCATGAATGAAGATGTTAAAGGTTTCGTACATTTGGGAGCTGATATTGTCCACCTGATCGCGGCGGGTGCCTGGATCGGGGCGCTAGCATCTTTTCTGTTGCTCCTAAGTTGGACCCCAAAGGGCGGACGCGCCGAAGTGGAGCAACTGGGCCGAATGTTGAATGGATTCGCAATAATGGGAAGCGTTATAGTTTCCGCTCTGCTCGTAACGGGCACGATAAATTATTTGATGATTTCAGGATTGAATTTCGGCAGTATATTTGCCACGACATACGGCATTCTACTAACGATAAAGTTGGTTTTATTTCTCACCATGCTTGCGCTAGCTGCGGCCAACCGTTATCGATTGACGCCTAAGCTCGAAGCTTCGATTGCAAGTGATAATCACGGTCCAGCTATAGCAGCTTTAAGAGGTAGTTTAGTTTTAGAATCTGGCTGCGCTTTGCTTATCCTGTTTCTGATAGCGTGCTTGGGAATGCTTAATCCTCTTTAACTCGTATGAGATTTATCGGAATACGTTAGATAGAAACCATTGGCATGGTACGTTGGATAATAAAACTGTCACCGACGCAATCATGGACCGTATGGCGCACAGCTTTAAGAGGCTCGCTCAAGCACCCGAAAGTTCTTACCTAATTGAACAATTCGATCACAAGTACGGGGTGGTACCAACCAGCATGATGTCGATTCGACCGGAAACGTCGAATTGACATCAGATCCAGTATGCCTACTTTTTCGCCGAGCGAACGTTATAAATCACGCTGGCGATAATTACAGTAAGAATAAAAAGTTGCGAGACGACTGTCTGCATGGTCGGATAAATACCTAAAAGATCAATCTGTGGAAATGCGATCGGTGTGATCTCAAATACACCTACTTTTTGCAACGCAGCGACACCTTTGCCCACCATCACGAACGCCAGGAGAGCAACCAAGGCCGAGCTAGCGGCAAAGAACTGACTGATCGGCAAGCGTGCCGAAGTCCGCAATAAAATCACGGCAACAATTGCCAATATGACGATGCCGGCACCCATGCCAAGCAACATATAGCCGCCATTGCCACCCGTCCAAAGCGCTGCGTAAAACAGGACCGTTTCAAATACTTCACGATAGACGGTCACGAACGAAAGGACGAAAAGCATCAGCGCAGATCGGCGATTCAGTGCAGACGACAACTTTTCTTTCACATAGGCTTGCCAACGGCCAGCCATGCTTTTCTGATGCATCCAGATGCCGACGGCGAGCAGAACAACCGCAGCAAATATTGCAGAAAATCCTTCGGTCATTTCTCTGCTGGCACCGCTGAAATCCACCAAATAAGTCGCAATTGCCCACGTCACGCCACCTCCTGCAAGTGCAGTGACCCAACCAGCGTGAACATATTTCAAGACGTCGCGCCGGTCAGCTTTTTTCAAGAATGCAACCATCGCGACAACAACCAACAGTGCTTCCAAGCCCTCGCGTAACAGGATGGCAAATGCGCCAAGGAAGGTGGCAAGCGGATCATCAGTTGCGTTGACCAAGGCGTCTTGTGCTTGACTCAAAAGGCCCTGCAGATTTTGTTCCGCCGCTTTTGCTTCATCAATTTGGCCGCGATTGACGATGGCACGGAAGGCACCCATTCCTTTTTCAAGGTCGTCAAAGAGCTGTTTGTTTTTGGCCGCCAAGGCTGGCTCGGCAATTTCAAATCCGTCCAGATAGGCCGACAGCGCCAATCTGGACGCATTCCCTTTGTCACCGGACTCCAATGCCCGAATGCTTTCAGATAACTTCGTCTTTGCCAGAGCCAAGCTGTCTTCATCAGATGCTACGACGATATTTGGCTCACTCCTCAGATAAGCGAGAACGGGACCGGCAGTCGATGGCAGTTGCTTGGACAACGCCGTTTCTGAGACTTGCGTTAATGCGCTCAAATTTGGTAAAACGCCGCGAATAGCAGCATCCGACGCCCATGCTGCTTTGCCTGTCTTACGATCTGCGTCGCTGTAGGACAAAGTCGAAGCAAAGAATGCAATGGCCCATCGATCATCTTCAGACAAATGTGCAAAGCTTGGCATGGATGTTCCGGCCACACCATGAGAAATAATCTGCTGTAGCGAGAATACGCTCCGTTCTTTTGCTCGGTCATGGCCCGAAAGGGCAATCGGGGGGGGATTGAGTTGCGCAGCTAACGGGCCATCCCCATGACCTTGTGCGCCGTGGCATGAAGCACAATTGGCCTGATAGAGAGCAGAGCCTCTTCCCAAATCAGGTGCTTTTGAAGGAGACAAAGGGACGGGATAGACCTGCAGCACCTGAGTTGCTAATGCGCGCGATAAAGATGCCACCTCGTCTGCCGAAGCTTTGTTGGCGATAAGTTTGCGTAGCTTTCCAGCCTTTAGCAATAAATCGGAACTCGCTGCCGTCTTCGGGAGGCTGGCTAACTGTTTCTCGGCATTTTCGGAAAACTCCTGCATTTCTGAATACTCGTTTTTACTAACGACCAAGCCGCCTTGTACTGCCGCTCCGTAATCTACTGCCAGGTAATCCAAGACCTGCCAGACTTGTTTCGCCTTGTCTTGGGTGGCTGCGTCTTGAGCAATAGCGCTTTGGGTCGAGAGCGTACTGAATAGTAGGAAAGAAATTGCAATGCCAAATTTTTGAAATGCGAACATGATTCTGTAAATGTAAATAAGAATTATTGTATTTTACAGTCATTACTGCGCTCGCAAAGTGATCTCTGCCCGACTGCAGCGGACCGAACAATGCGGCGAGTTTCAAGACTGCTTCTAAGATAAAGTTGGTTCTGCGCCGAGCTGCCGTAACGTCCGCCTAGGGCTTCTCCTTTGATATCTCGCCAATTCCACGCAGGCTTGCCATTACTAGCAACGCGGCTCCGCACACGATCCCGATATCGGCTGCGTTGAACGCTGGCCAGTGCCAGCCAACTAAATGAAAATCGAGATAATCAACCACGTGTCCACGAATTAAACGATCAATCGCATTTCCGAGTGCCCCTCCCAAAATTAAGCTGTAGGCCCATGCCGATAATGCGGGTAGTGGTTTGCGCAGTTCAAAAGCCAGCCACAAGGAAACACCAAACGCGATCGCAATGAAGAAATACCGCTGCCAGCCTCCGCTATCGGCCAAAAAACTGAATGCTGCACCGGTATTCCAGACATGCACCAAGTTGAAATAGCCAGTAACAGGAATAGCTTCGCCATATGCCATTAAAGTGGATATGGCAACCTTGGAGGAAACATCAAGCATGAGTACCATCATCGCAACAGACCACCAGCGCCAGGGACGAACATAAAACAGAGAGCGCTCACCATGCTGAATGATCTTATTGGTCATATTGTTTTTCTATAATATTTTTAAGACGAATTGGTGTTGGCATCGTCTTGAATACACTCACGTTCGTGTTTCCTGTATTACCTAAAGGTAGCCATCCCATGACGTTGCCCACCGGGACCAGCGCAAGCCTTAGTAGTTGTCCGCGCATTTCTCGCCAATCTCGTCGAACATATGCGATGCGCAGCATCCAAAGATGGCTCAAAAAATGAGGCCAAAAGAGGCACTGTCCAAGCACGTGCGCATCCTGCAATAACGTGTTCGCACGGGTCAATTTTCCAGTAGAAAATAGGTGCTTCGCTTGCTGCAATACTCGATTAAATGCACGTCGTATAGATGTCGAATTACCGTCCCCTAGTACTGGCAGAACAAATCGATTCGCAAGCATTCCTGACAGTGCCCCAATCAAACTACCCGCTATCACGTCAGCTGGAAAATGAGCGCCTGCCGCGATCCTTGACCACCCCACCCACACAATAAAAACCAAGAGGGCAGGACGAAATATGGATGTCACGAGACGCCAAAGCACTACAGCGACAAGGGCTGCATAAACCGCGTGACCACTGGGGAAGCTGTAAAGATCATGTGGAGACCCGATCATCTGTACGCTTGAACCAAGCACTGCCAAAGGTCGCGGAAAAGCGAGCCAGACTTTCAGCAGTCCCGCGCTCAACCACGCAATCAGGAAGCCAACAAGAAAACGTCTGGCTTGCAGTCGCAACAATGCCGCTGAGAGAAAGTCTTCGCGTTGCGCACGGCGGTGAGCCAAGAGCAAAAGCACACAAAGCAAAAGCGGCATGCTCTGGTAGTCCCCAGCGATACTGCCGACATAAGCCAAGTGACTTAAAAACTCACCGCTGGAATGATTAATTGCCTGGAACAACGAAACGTTTAAACCGTCCCAATCATACAAAATATGTTTGAAGGTCATTTTCGCAATAAGCGCAAACCGTTAAACACCACCAGCAAACTGGCTCCCATATCTGCAAAAACGGCCATCCACATGGTCGCTTGACCGGTAAAGGTCAGCACCAAGAACACCGCTTTAATCCCGAGTGCCAGTACGATGTTTTGGGTAAGGATGGCAGCAGTACTGCGCGAGAGACGCACGAACGCTGGTACTTTGCGCAGATCATCATCCATCAGGGCCACGTCAGCTGTTTCAATAGCAGTGTCGGTGCCAGCCGCACCCATTGCGAAACCAATATGAGCCTTCGCTAGTGCAGGTGCATCGTTGATGCCGTCGCCAACCATGCCAATAGTCGCGCCTTGTGCCGCAAGAGCTTCAATGACCTGTAGTTTGTCTTCTGGAAGTTGGTTGCCCCGTGCATCGTCAATTCCTACTTCGGTAGCAATGGCTTGTGCGGTATGCACGTTGTCGCCGGTCAGCATCACCGTCTTCACGTTCAGTTCATGTAATTCCGCAATCGCCTGCCGACTGGTTTCACGCAGAGTGTCGGCCACACCAAAGATCGCCAGGACGTGCTCCGCAGATCCCAACATAACCGCCGTGCGTCCTTGGCGTTCCAGCGCTTCCAATTGACCCGCCAGCTCTGGCGTAATCTGTTCGCGCTCGGTTGCTAGTCTATGGTTGCCCAGCCAATATAGCTGGCCGTTGATATGTCCCTCAACGCCACGTCCGAGCAAGGCGCGGAAGTTGTCGACTTCATTACGCGCTGTTATATGCGCATCGCCATACACCGAAATCGCGCGAGAGACTGGGTGATCGGAACGTCCCGCAAGGCTGGTGGCGATTTCAAGGGTGTTTGATTGAGAAACGGCACTCGGCAGATAATCGGTAACGCTTGGCTTGCCGAGGGTGAGAGTGCCCGTTTTATCCAACGCCAACCAACTGAGCTTGCGCCCTTGTTCCAAATACACGCCACCCTTGATTAGTATGCCCTTGCGTGCCGCCGCCGCGAGGCCGCTGACAATCGTAACCGGTGTCGATATGACCAGCGCGCATGGACAGGCAACTACCAATAAGACTAATGCCTTATAGATCCAGTCATACCAAGGCTGCCCAAACGCCAGCGGTGGCACCAATGCAACCAAGACTGCAACAACGAACACTGCCGGTGTATAAATCTTGGCGAACTGATCGACAAAACGCTGTGTCGGTGCGCGACTGCCTTGGGCTTCTTCAACCGCATGAATTATGCGAGCTAAGGTCGTGCTTTCAGACCGAGCGGTGACTTCAAATTCAAAAGAACCCGCGTCATTGATTGTTCCGGCAAACACTGTATCGCCAATGCTTTTTTCAACCGGCACGCTTTCACCGGTAATAGGCGCTTGGTTAATTGTTGACTGCCCATTAATTAGCTTACCGTCCAGAGCAATGCGCTCACCAGGGCGAACCCGAATTATTGCGCCGAGTGCAATCGTCTTGGCCTCTATGTCTGCCCAAGAGCCGTCCGCCTGTCGCACTGTCGCAGTTTCCGGCGTCATATCCATCAGCCCACGAATCGCGTTACGCGCACGGTCCAGTGATTTCTGTTCAATCAACTCTGCCAGCGCAAACAAGAACATGACCATCGCAGCTTCAGGCCACTGTCCGATTGCGAGAGCACCGGTCACGGCGATTGTCATCAAGGCATTCATGTTGAGATTGCCATGCCGCACCGCAATCCAACCTTTCTTGTATGTATCCAGTCCGCCTAATAGGATTGCCCCCAGTGCGAGCGTGATTACCATCCAATTATTGCCACCGTTGTACCAATGCACGACCTCTGCAGATAATGCGGTGATGCCGGAAAGCGCCAGCGGTAGCCATGAAGCATTCGATGTAGGCTGGGATTTTGCGCCGTCTTGAGTGCTTTCCTGAGTTTCTGCCCCAAGGCCAATTTCCTGCAATGCCACCAGCACTGGTGCCAACGCTTCAGGCGCATGAGTGAATGTCAGGGTGCGCTGCATCAAGTTGAACTGCAGGTCCTCAATGCTCGCCATGCCATGCAGTTTCTTGCGGATCAATCCCTCTTCGGTTGGACAATCCATCTTGGAGATGAGCAGTGTCGTGCGGCGAGCGCTCAGTTCTTGCGCCTGCATGCCGATTGACGACAACGCCGCCACCAACGGTGCGGTAGATGTCAGTGCATGAGTGACTGTAAGTTTGCGTTGCATAAGGTTGAAATCGAGAGCGGTGACCCCTTCAATCTTTTGCAAACTGTTTCGAATTAAGCCCTCTTCAGTTGGGCAGTCCATATTCTCGATGCGAAACAGCGTCTGTGTACCTTTGGGTTCGGTGTCGTTATTTTCTACATCGACAGCGTTGCTGGTAACGCTGCATTCTTTGGAGCAGCAGTTGCTCATGATGAACTCCTCATTTTGACAATAGAAGCATTTAAAACTATAAAGCCACTTGAGGGTCAAGAAGTGTTTGACTTAATATTTGAATAATATGAAGGTACTGGAATGTTTAGGAGATACCGTTGAGCAATGAAAAACTGAAGATCGGTGAATTGGCCAAACATGCCCATTGCCAGATAGCCACGATTCGTTATTACGAACAGGAAGGTCTGCTATCCGCACCGGCGCGTAATGAAGCGAACTATCGCATTTATGGTAGAGAGCATGTAGAGCGTTTGTCCCTTATACGACATTGCCGTTCGCTTGACATGACGTTGAACGAAATCCGTACCTTGCTTCGATTCCGCGACGCACCTGAAGACAATTGCGGCGAGGTCAACACATTACTCGATGCTCACATCGGTCATGTTGCCCAGCGTATCGCCAGTTTAAAGGCGTTGGAAAAGCAGTTGAAAGAACTGCGTCAACTCTGTAATACGACACGAACAGCCAAAAACTGCGGCATATTGAACGACTTGGCAGTTGAGGCCAATACGGCTAGAGACGCGATTACTGAATAGTGACAACTTTGAAATGCGAATGAGTGGCAAGTTTTATGCGAATACTCACCCGGTCATAGGGATTGTCGGCGCAGGTTTGGTGGCCGTTTGGGCGTATCGATTAATACGGGATTCGGGGCCTGTCTTGCTTGCAGCTGAAATTAATGCGCCAGTAGTGGCCAGTCCAATTAAGGCGAACTTATGTGACCTTCATCTTTGGCGAGTGGGGCAAGGTAATATGCCTGTATTCTCTCTTTGGCTACGAACAAGAATGTACAACCAGATTTCTTCAAAAATCAGGTAAGTATCCATGAAGAACTTGTACATATTTCCATAGAGGTTAACCAATACCGTGACTAGCAGACGCCACACAACTTTCAGTATGATCTAATAATCAAACTTCTCTGTCTGGACATTTGAAAGTCCGCAAATACCCGTCACCGGAAAAAGGAAAATCATAACTACGAATACGGCTGTGCAACTACAAAATTTCTTGATCGGTGATGTTCCGAAGTAAATCATTTGATTTCGTTTGTAGCTCCACCGGTAACAGCCCGGCCTCGATGCGTTTTTTGCCGAACGGATCTGCACCGTCGATATAGCGCATCGCCGATTGAATATTCTTCCACCCGACATATTCCATTAGTGTTTTGAGATCCCATCCGTTTGATGTCGCCCAATTTGCAAATCCTCGACGAAGCGAATGCGCGCTGTATTCATCAGCGTCGAGAATGCCGGCTTGCGCAAAAAGTGACCGTAGCAACGGAATGATGCTGGCCGGATTTAAGCCTGTATCGCCGAGCTTACCCCAGCGATTAATTGATCTAAAGACGGCACCGCTTTCCAGTCCACTCAGGTCGACCCAAGCTTGATATGCCGCTACTGGGCAGAGACGGGACAACGCAGGTGCCTTAAACGTACTGCCTTTAAACTGACGATCGCCTTTGGTTTGAGGGAGATAGCATGTCATTCCTTCGCCAGGTAGCGCCGCGACGTATTGCACCTCCAGTCGAGCCAGTTCATCGCCTCGAAAGCCCCGCCAGAATCCGATCAAAACAAGCGCCTTATCCCGGGTGTGGCGCAATTGTGCCGCCGAATCATGTTCTGCGCCTGCAGCAACGATGGCACCGTCAAGCCAAGTTGTCACCTGTTCGAGCTGCTCGAGTTGGAGGGGCTTGGCGCGTTTTTCTTGTACAGGATGTAATTGCTGGATGCCGCGAAAGACTTTGCGAACGATCGGTGCTTTCGTAGGATCGGGAAAACCTTGATCTATATGCCATTGGCCAAGTGCTGCCAGGCGATGCCTGAGCGTATTGATCGCCAGGGTTTCAGCATAGTCTGCTAGGTAACGGGCCACGCTCTCGGCGGTCGCCGGCAAGTAGCCTCGCCATTCGACTTCGTAGTGATGGATAGCCGACTGGTAGCTACGCCGAGTGTTTTGCCGAGTGGCCGCATGGATGTATTGATCGATTTTGTCCATGGATTGGGCTCACTATTTGCAGAATCGAAAAGTAAAAAGCAGTCTTTGCCTGTGTTACAGCAATCCAAGGCTAATTTTAGCTGTTTTTCCGGATAACATGTGATAACACTGCATTATCTATTCTTTAAATTCAACAATTACTTGTTGAGTTTCGATAAATATTAGTATGTAATTACGTGGTATGTAATGCATTATCAAATTCATAGGAACAAAGATGGCCCGTACCGGACTTTACAAATCGGAAGTTAAGAAAGCCCGCGACACTCTGATAGGGCAGGGCAAGCACCCGTCAGTCGACGCGGTACGTATTGAACTCGGCAATACTGGCTCCAAGACCACGATTCATAAGTATCTCAAGGAGTTGGAAGAGGAAGACGGCGGCAAATCTATCAAAGCGCCATTAAGCGATGCGCTGCAGGATCTTGTGGCAAGATTGGCCGCTCAATTGCAGGAAGAAGCAGATACGAGAATTGCGGCTATTCACAATGAGGCAGCCGAAACGGAACGGCGACAAACGGCCTTGATTCTGGAATTGGGACAGGAAAGCACTGAACTTAGTACCAGCCTACAGCAGACCAAATCTGCCTTGACGTCGGAAAAAGAGTTACATGAACACACTGCGACACAGCTGCAGCAGGCAAAGGTCGAATGCCAAGGTTTGAATCTACAGGTGTCGGCGCTCAAGGAACGTCTGGACGAAAACGAACGGCATCGACAGTCCTTGGAAGAAAAACATCAGCATGCCCGAGAATCTTTGGATCACTACCGAGCGTCAGCAAAAGAACAGCGAGACCAGGACATGCGGCGTCACGAACAGCAAGTCCAAGGTTTGCAGGCAGAAATGCGCCAGCTTCAGCAAGGATTGATCGTCAAACAAGACGAGGCAACAAGGCTCAATAAAGAGGGGGTACGGTTAGTGTCAGAGCTTTCGCACTCCCAGCAAACGCTCTATGAACAGCAAACACGCGTGCGTCAATTCGAACAGAAGCTGGAACAATTGCAGGGCGTGGAGCAGAATAACAGGCTATTGAAAGAGCAAATAGATGAGAAAGATGCTCAACTTGGGGAAATGCGTACCCAGCTCGCAGAAGCGGTGCAGCAAGTCACTGTCGTAACTGGACAGCTAAATCAACATCAAATAGAACTGGTCACGTTGCAAGCCAAACTCGATACACATCAGGCGCTCTCCAGCGAGCTGAAGTCTTATTTGGACCGGGACACAACACTAAATAAATGAGCTTTGAAGTTTTTGCATTCTTCAGAAAATTAAAGTCCTTTTAAAAATAATGATAACGCTACATCCCATAAATATGGGATTACATAAATGCACCAATACAGAGATAAAGCAGGATCGCACATGCGTCTTATGGTCACAGCTTTAGCTGACCATTTCATATGAGCATGTGCCGATATGCAGTAATAAAAGTGTCAATGCTCTGCATCTGTCCATTCGTGTGATTCGTAAATAAAAATTAATAGGGAAATATATGGCCAAGAAATGCTTCCTCAGCTTTCATTACAAAGACGACAACTGGCGTGTATCGCAAGTTCGACAAATCGGCGCCATTGAGAAGCAACCGTTGCTTGACTCTAATAAGTGGGAAGAGATAAAAAAGAAGGGTGATAAAGCAATCGAAGATTGGATTGCGGACAATATGAAAGGGAAAGAATGTCTTGTTGTACTAGTGGGAGAAAAAACAGCTAGTCGACGTTGGGTCAAACACGAAATAAAAAAAGCATGGGCAGACGGTCTAGGCGTACTCGCTATTCACATTCATAATCTGAAGGATTCAGACGGCAATCAATCAACAAAAGGTGCCAATCCATTTACTGGACTGGTTGTTGATGGAAAAGCTGTAAGCGGCAAAGTTTATGACCCGCCATTTTCAACTAGCACATACGTTTACGATCACATCAAACAAAACATTGAAAGTTGGGTAAATGACGCTGTAAAAGCTCGCTAATTTACATCATTTCAAGAATCCGATCGTCATCATGATGACGATCGTGAATGTTCTAAATCATTTATGAAAGTGTATTAATGCGTAGAACGTTCTTCTCTTTCCACTACGCGCCTGACGTTTGGCGGGCCTGGAACGTACGAAATAGCTGGGTTGTTCAGAACGAAAAAAATAGTGAAGGTTTTTTCGACGGCAGCGTATTTGAAGCATCGCAAAAAGAAAGCGATGATGTACTTAAGGCATTCCTACGAAAAGGTTTAGAGAATACCTCGGTTACATGCGTTCTTGCAGGAGCTAGTACATGGTCCAGACGCTGGGTGCGATACGAAATTGCTCGTAGCGTAGTAAAAGGCAACGGTTTACTAACTGTCAATATAGACGGCGTAAAAAACGACAAAGGAATGAGCTCGATCAAAGGAGCGAATCCACTTGCCCAAATGGCGCTCTATAGAACTACAAGCGGCATATTCCTAGCGGAGTGGAAGGAAGGGAAGTGGGTGAAATACGCTGACTATACGCTTGCGATCCCCGAAAAAGATTTGTGGTTTGACGCGCCTAGAACAACCAACATCGTACAGCTATCTACGCATTGCATGAGCTATGACTTCGTAGAGCAAAACGGTAGAACAAATATCGGCTCCTGGATAGAAACTGCTGCCGGCTTGGCTGGTCGTTGACCTAAATATCAACTGATCATCTCAGTGCAGGCAATATCAGTTGAGCGAAAAACAGGACTAATTTACGACCGATATTAAAATACTTCGTCGATGGGTTGAGCGATTTACGTTTGAGGTAACAAACAATGCAGCAGTCGTACCAGATTATTGTTATGGGGCAATTGGACTGCCGCATCGTCGCGCTAAAATCTGCGGTGATCGCACGAGCGGTGAATCTTGGAATCTCCCCAACTGAGCTTACATTTCTTACTGACTCCACGTTCGATCAATACGATAAAAAAAAGCCCGCAATAGGAATTTATTTTGGTAATTCAGATAGAAATGTATCGCCTTTCTTAAAACAAATACTTCAAGACTCAATATTAGTCGCTCCAGTTGTCACTTCATTAGATGCCGTAAATGACGAAATTCCGGACGAATTAAAACATATCAACGCGATAGAAGTCGCTTCGAATGAAACGAACGTAACACGTCTGACATCACTAGTTTTTGAGACATTTCGGTTGCTCCGCAAAGAGCGCGGGATTTTCATTAGCTACAGAAGAATAGGATCTCAGCCGCTCGCCGATCTACTTTATGAAGAACTGGATAAGCGAGGATTTGACGTATTCATCGATGTAAGATCAGTTCCGCCAGCCGTCGATTTTCAAGCTGAACTGTGGCATCGAATGTCAGATGTTGACGTGATCGTCCTTATTGATACACCTGGTTTTCGAGAAGGACGCTGGACCAGTGCCGAATTAGCTCAGGCAAATTTATTGGGAATTCAAACTCTGCATCTGCTGTGGCCAGGTCAAACCGAAGATAGCAACTATTCGTTTAGCCGTTTTCTGAAACTAGGATTATCAGATTTTTCTGACCAGACGCCCGGGCAGGGTGCAAGCATAACTATTGAAGCAATAGGCAATATCTGCGATAGAGCAGAGGAATTAAGAGCTGAAGCAATGGCTTTACGTCATGCTCATTTAATTGATTATTTTTGCGACTTGGCGCGAGACCTTGCACTCAATCCTACCGTTCAACCTCAACGTTGGATATCCGTGGACATTTCAAAAAAGTCGCTCGCGGTAGTCCCTGCTGTGGGCCGTCCGACTTCTGATCGTATCAATGCAATCTTTGACTCTATCTCAGAGCATAAAGGCGTGGACGATGAAATTTGGATTATCTATGACAGTAGGGGACTACACCCAAATTGGCTCAAACATCTGAGCTGGCTTGACTCTCATTTACCCGTCCGTACAATAAGCATGAAGAACGCACTGCCAGCTTTGCAGGGACATCTTATATGATCGATGTTTTTCTTTCGGCGAGCGTTCCTCTCCCAGAACGGGATCGCAAATATTTTGATACTGCCAACGTGTTTTTAATCCGGGAAGCTATAAAAGCATTGATAGAAGTAGTGCTACCGGTAGGCCGAATTACATTCGGTGGTCATCCTGCAATAACTCCACTAGTTTCACTGTACGCTCGACACGCGGAAATAGATCGAGAAAGAATTACTATTTTTCAAAGTAAATTTTTTACCGAAATGATGCCAGTGGAGAACGATGATTTTATAGATCAACGCTATGTTTCAGCAATCGACGGAGATAGAAATTTAAGCATTTATTCTATGCGCATGAACATGATACAAAGTCGGAAGTTCCATGCGGCCGTTGTCATTGGGGGCATGGATGGGATTCACGAAGAGGTCGAATTATTTCGTAAGCTGCATCCTACGGCGAAAATACTTCCAGTGCCTTCGACGGGTGCCGCTGCAGAAATAGTTTTTCGCAAAGGTGATTATGCAAAAGAACTTGCGAATGACATTTCATTCGCAAGCATGTTTAGGCGTAATTTACTGAAAACGCCCTAACCAGCAAGGTTTAAAAAAAGAGGAAAAATAGGAATGATCTTAAAACTTTGTCCGCCAAGCTGGTCTTTTCTCTTTCTCGCTTTAGCGTTCAGTGCACCAGCGCATGCCTTTAAGCTATCAACTGAAGGTACGGCCATGGAACGCAAGTTAAGCCGAATGAATTCTGGATTTTTCGACAAACTGCTTAGTGGTGCTGCGCTAAAAGGTCTACCTCTATTTACTGAAGCAGTACACGAAGAAATAACCCAACGTATTTATGGGTGCGAAGGTGATACAAACCACTGTCAGGACGCCGATCTCGGTATGGCAAGTCCATATGTTATCGCCGGTGTCAGATGGAATGACGATCCACCATTTCGCTTGTTACCCGATCAAGCCAAGAATTTGTCATGCAAAACTGATGAAACAGTACGTTTCATCACCCAACCGAAATGCTGGGCGGGTCTTTTTTGGGATGCCGAAAAGAAGGCCAAGAGCGGAGTGACAATGGATGCCTCAAATGGTTATTCGATGCTGCATCGCTCACATTTTGGTGACCTCCAATTCCTACATGCAATGGCATCTAAAGACGGCGAGGCACCGGAGGTGACGCGCAAGAAAATTTTAATGTGGGCTGAGTTTAGCTGGCGCATCGCACTGCGTGAATACGGGTTGGACACGCGTTTGCGTGATGTGAAGATTGAAGGCTTTTCGGAACATTTTGGTAAAACCGAATGGAATGTTCAAGATTTATTCACACTAGGGAATGTGGCACTGCGTCGCAACATAGACGAAGTCGCTTTTGGCAGCTTACTCCATGTGGTTGAAGACAGTTTCGCCTCAGGACATGTTGAGAGATCTGAACCTGTCTATGGGAAGCAGTGCAATGGATCCGGTTCACTATTTAAGCCTGGTTCGATTACTCAGTTTCATGCCTATGGCAATCAGGATACCGATCTTCATGCGCAAGCAGATTCTGGCGGTGCTCTAAATTATGCTCGTGCGGCCAGTCAGGGAGGAGTAATTGAAGTCGGCCGGAATCTGGTCGCTATGCTGGATAAAAATTTGCCATGGGACTCGGTCAAACCGTACTTAGAATGTGTCTTTGAATTGAAGGATAGTGCTACACCTGCATCAGCGGGAAGCGCCTTTCAAAAAATCAACTGACTCCCACAATCTCGACGGCAATATATGTGCGGCGGTGATCTTTGATATCCATTTAAAATTTGCTAAGATAGATTTTAGCTGGCCATAAGCGTAGAACTAAAGATCTAACGGAAGTGCAAAAACAAAAAGTAAGACGATTACTTCCGGATAGGTAAGAAGATTAGTTCGGAGCGCTTGTAAAGGCGGTTGATACGCTTTTTATTTTTTCTGTTCTTCATATAGTCTCAGATATGAACATTTAAAACATGGGACAGCATTTGACATAATATAAATTATGCGAAGTCGTCTAGTGCGCAAAGCAAAGAAATAATCCATAAATATGGGATACCTAAACAAACAAGGCCAGCCCACTTTCGCTGGTCTTTTTTATGCTTGAGGGATTCAAATGCTACCCCTGTCCACTAAACCCTAGTAACTCCAATGGCAACCCCGAAGAATTGAAACATTGCACGCAAGGATTGTCAGTAAAAATAATCGCTAGGAATCTAAAACGGCCTGAAAAATCAGTTAAGGGTTGGCTAGACGGTGAGAGGAAAATCCCATTTTGGGTGCCAAAACTGTTGCGTCTAAGGCACATGGAGAAAACAATTCAAATGCGACAAATGGGATTTGGTGAACAACTTGAATCACCAAGTACTGCATCGAAATAAAGTATCAAAATAATAAGAAAATTAATAATATGAAGATGTGTTAATCCTTTCACATGGTAAAGTTGCTTCCAACCTCCATGTAGAGAAAGCCCCTCAGAGATGATTCATATAGTTCAAAAGCACTTCGCGTCAACAGCACAATTATTCTATGATGGCGACCACCTTGAAACAGACTTTGATGTTTTGCGTGCAAATGCGGAAACATCTAGAGATGTAGAACTACTCGACGCCCTACTAACTCAAATTTCTGAATCATCAGAAGCAGCTTGGAGTCTTACTCAGTGGCCCGGCGAAAACACTAATCCTCACTTCAATGTCAAAGGTATCGAATGCCTTCAGAGACGTGGATACAACTGCTATCGGCTTAGGCCACTAGGAAGACGATTAAAACAGTATCGGATAATTTACGCGTACGACTCTGATGATAGTGACTTTTATATTTTAGCGATCGTTAGAAAAGTGCCAGATGTTTTACCCGAAGGAGCAACACGTGAAGAATATTATGACTACCAAATCAATCATCCAATCACACTCAGAATTTGCGACGAGTACGAATCGTTTGACATTCGACGACTTCGCTGAAGTACTTGTCTCATCCTCATCCTCATCCTACGCGGTGACTTATTTTGCTCGCGCTGACACTACGTCCCTTCCACGGGGGAAAAACGGAAAGCTACCTCGACAAGCCGTAGCACACGCAAAAGAAGAGGCTGACCCTGCGTATAAAAATAGAATGGAATTGGCTCGAGCAGCGTTGGCGGAGGATTTTTCTGAAGTCATGCCAAATTCGCTAGCAAAATTACGCCTAAAAAAAGGGATGTCGCAAAGCCAATTAGCAAAGGCTATCGGAACAAGTCAACCTCACATTGCAAATATCGAAGCAGGAAAAATGAATGTTTATTGGAATACGGTTGTACGTATTTCAGACGCCTTAGCAGTGCCATTAGACGACTTGCGTGCAGTTATAAAAGTTAAACCTGAATCAAATTCAGCAGCATCAACACCTTTAATAAGAGCACTATGAGCACACAAGCATACTGTCATTTTTGCGACGATATTCGCTATGAAGTTGGAAACAAGAATTCTTTAATCGGACTATATAGTTCGGAATTATTTGTAGAACAAATACCAATCGCCATTCCAAAATTGTGCGTAATAGCTTTTATTAGTGCCCCTTTAGATAATCCTATGACCTCGCTAACATTGAAGGTTATATTGGGTGATGAAGTATTATCAGAGACAAGAGTTCCTGACGAATTCATCAAAGAAACCGTCAGTTCTATTAGAGCCAAAAGCACACCAACGGACGAGTACACCAAAATATTAATTGGTGTGAATACTATTTTATGCCCCCTGTTGTTGGACAGAGAAGGAGTTTTGAAAGTAGTGGCAATTGCAGACTCAACCGAAATAGTCGCTGGTAAGTTAAGAATTAAACTTTCAGAAGATAAAAAATAGAATCCGAAATGAGCAATCAGTGATCCAAAATCTTCCATAATTAAAATGGCGTAGAAAGCGGCTTGCCTGTACTTCGACCAGGAGCCGTGGCGAACCAGACAACTTCCATGCATGACTTCTTGTCTTGACGATGCCTTCGATGCATCAAAGTAAGCAGCGTTAAAACTAAAAAATTCCCCTGTATCGCAAATGGATGCCTGCACAGCCTATGCAGGCCCTTCGTTTTTACGTAATATGCAACCATGTTGCACATCTCAAATTTAAGCCATCGCTATCCGCACGCACATGTGGATCAGTTGAACTCTCTTTCATTCCGTATCAAAGCTGGCGAACACGCTGTTTTGCTGGGATCTTCCGGTAGCGGCAAGTCGACCTTGCTGCATCTGATCGCGGCCATCTTGAAGCCGCAAAATGGCTGCATCTTGGTCGCCGGAACGGATGTTTCCACCCTGCTTCCCGCAAATGCAGATCGCTGGCGTGGCACTACGGTTGGCTTCATGCCGCAAAAACTGGCACTGGTCGCCGCGTTGAATGTTGAGGAAAACATCTTGTTGGCAGCCTATGCCAGCAATCGCGAACAAAGTCATGCACGTGCGCAGCACTTGCTCGATGCGCTGGGGCTCAGTGAAAAAAAGCGCGCGAAGCCACATGAATTAAGCCAGGGGCAGCGGCAACGTGTTGCGCTGGCTCGCGCCTTGTTCAACCGGCCGCAATTATTGCTGGCAGATGAGCCTACGGCAAATCTGGATGATGATTCCTGCCGCGCTGCGATCCATTTGTTGCTGGCGCAGGCAAATGAAATTGGCGCGTCGCTGGTCATTGCAACCCACGATTCGCGGGTGTTGGCAGCATTGCCGCTGGCAAAAACGCTGCGGCTGCCAGTCCACAAGCAGCAAGGTGGTGGCGTATGAACAGCATGAAACTCAACGCCTTTACCCTTGGTCTCAAATCATTACGCCACCGGCCGCTCTCGACGGCGCTGAATCTGCTGTTGATGGCGGTCGGTGTGGCGATGATGACTTTTATCTTGTCCGTTTCTTCCCAGTTTGCGACCAGTGCCACGCGTGATGCTGAGGGCATAGACCTGGTGGTTGGCGCAAAAGGATCGCCGTTGCAGTTGATCCTTTCGTCCATCTATCAAGTCGATTCGCCTACGGGCAATATTCCACTTTCATCCGAAGCTCTTTTGAAGCAAAACAGGATGGTCAAGACAGTGCTGCCGCTGGCACTGGGCGATAGCTATCAAGGCTTCCGTATTGTGGGGACATCGCTTGACTATGTAGCTCATTACAAGGGCGAGATCGCAGAAGGCCAAATGTTTCGCGAGCCTATGCAAGCCGTGGTTGGCTCGCAGGTGGCCAGGCGCAGCGGTGTCGTTGTAGGACAGGACTTTTTCGGCTCACATGGCTTGTCGGGTGGTGGCGAAGTGCATGACTCTGCGCCCTACAAGGTGGTCGGAATACTCAATCCAACCGGCACTGTTCTCGACAGGTTGATAGTCACGCCGGTCGAATCGGTCTGGGTAGTCCACGAAAAGACGAATGGCCTGGACGCCAGTGATCCGGAAGAAAAAGAGGCGATGGAAGAGTCGCGCGAATTGACCGCCCTGCTGGTTCAGTATTCATCGCCGCTGGCAGCTGTGACGATGCCACGTTTTATTAATAGCCAGAGTGAATTGCAGGCGGCACAACCGGCGCTGGAGGCGGCCAAGCTGTTCCGTTTGATGGGTGTCGGGATAGAGGTTTTGCGCGGCATTGCGATGATGGTTTTGCTGTCGGCGGCGTTGTCGATGTTTGTCGCACTGTATAACGCACTGGAAGAACGCAAGACGGATCTGGCGATCCTGCGTACGCTCGGCGCATCGCCGCGCAAGTTGCTGATGCTTTTGCTGACAGAGGGATGTTTGCTGGCATTGGGCGGCGCCCTCCTCGGCTGGTTTGCCGGTCATATTGCGGTTGAGGTATTGGGACAAATTCTGGCCGCCGACCAGAATCTGGTGTTATCTGGTTCCATCTTTATTGCTGAGGAAGCCTGGCTGTTACTGTTCGCAATCGCCATAGGTTTGATCGCTGCATTGCTGCCGGCGATACGCGCTTACCGCACGGATATTGCAGCGACTCTCGCACATTAAGCGTAGTGGTGCCGAAACGCTATACCGATCATTCTTTTACGAAGAGGAACAATATGAAACATTTATTAATGATGATCGTGACTTTTTCTGCGCTCCATGCCCATGCCGAAAGCAAGGCGGAACACAAGAAGGAAACGATTGCCCAGCATCAGGCTATCGCGGCCGCGCACCAGGCTGCAGCACAATGCCTGGCCAGCGGCAAGGATGAAAAGGTATGCCATACCGAACTGGCTGCGTCCTGCAAGGGTCTGGCTTTGGGCAAACTATGTGGAATGCGCCACGCGCATTAATATGCTGCGTAGGCAGATCGCTTGATGGAGGTTGTATGTACGTCGTTATGAATCGCTTTTTCACCCGTCTTTGTGCGGTATCAGCATTGGTCGTCATGGCTGGCGCCCCTGCCTTTGCACAAAAGTCGCAACAGAGTGCCGAGCACACTCAAACCGGCAATCCGAATCCTGCGCAAATGCCGGTGATCATGGATAAAAAAGGCGTGACGTCCTGGAATACGCTGGCCAAGGTCAAGCAAGTGCGGGCCAAGAATAGTATCGTTCCGCAATTCACCAAAGAAGTCGCTGCGCTCAACGATCAGGAAATCAAGATACAGGGATTCATGATGCCGCTGGAGCCGGGCGAGAAGCAGAAGCATTTTCTGATTTCCCACACGCCGCCTACCTGTTCTTATTGTTTGCCGGCAGGACCTGAAGGTGTCGTCGAAGTGAAGACGAAAAAGCCGATTAAATTCACATTAGAGCCCTTGATTATCTCGGGCAAGATGGAGATCATGAAAAACGATCCCATGGGTCTTTATTACAGAATGAATGATGCATCCATCTCGACCGCCAACTAGTTTGACCCACGATATTAAGTAACGAGGCGTCAAAGAAATGATTTTTCATTTCATTCCTTTGCAGAACCCCGTTATTTTTCCATCCTCCATATACATGATACGGTCGGCAAACTCGAAAATACGTGCGTCCCGAGTGACGATTAACACGCATGTTTTTTCATTAAGTATCTTGCCATGGATAAACGCCAGAATCTTCCGCACTGCATCACCATCGAGGGAGAGAGTAGGTTCATCGAGGATTAAAATGGATGGCTGGCTAATCATTGCTCTGGCAATGGCAACGCGTTGTTGCTCACCGTGACTGAGTTTCGCTACCACGATATCGGCACGGTCTTCGAGTCCAACAATGCTCAGGTATTTTTTTGCTTCAACCAGCGCACGCCGCCAACTGGATTTTTTGAGTATCCAGGGGATTGCCACGTTCTCAGCAGTGGTGAGCCGAGGGAGCAGATGATAGTCCTGAAAAAGCACGGCTATCGTGCTTAATCTGAAGTGTGCCAGATCATCCTTGTCAAGACACCCTATGTTCTTGCCGAGGACAATGACCTCACCTTCGTTCGGTCGCATTTTTCCGGAAATGATGCGTAAGAGTGTTGTCTTGCCACCCCCTGAAGGTCCAACGATAAAAAGCATTTCTCCGAAATAGATATCGAAGCTGGCACCGTCGACCGCGACGGTTCTGGTGTTACCTTCGCCAAACCATTTCGCGATATTCCGCGCTTGGATCGCGATATTCCGCGCTTGGATCGCGATGGGCCTCAATGCCAATTGGGGGACTGCCGCATACGCGTCTGCTTGATTGCACAGGACATTTTCACCATCGGACGTTTTCGCCCAGTTATTGTTCTTGATGTCAAAGTCGGTCAACATATACATGCCTTTCAATATGCGATTGATCAAGGCAGTGCGGTCAGATGACTATGTTAAATATTCATCAAGTTCATGCTACAACATTAATTTCGTCATTAGATTGATATACCTCATACCAGGTCACGTTTTTGCAGGCGCTCAAACTGTGGTTCAAGCTCGGCTTCATAGGCTTCGGCGGTCCTGCTGCGCAAATATCGCTGATGCACAGAGAGTTGGTCGAACAACGCCACTGGATCAGTGAAAAGCGCTTTCTGCATGCGCTGAACTATTGCATGCTTTTGCCCGGCCCTGAAGCGCAGCAACTTGCTACCTACATGGGGTGGTTGATGCATAGAACCAAGGGCGGCATCGCCGCTGGTGTTCTGTTTGTACTGCCGTCGCTGTTTTTTCTGATTGGCTTGTCCTGGCTGTATATCGCTTACGGGCACGTACCTTTGATCGCCGGCTTGTTTTACGGCATCAAGCCTGCCATCACGGCAGTTGTTGTGCATGCCGTTCATCGTATCGGGTCGCGCGCATTGAAAAACAATTGGATGTGGGGCATTGCGGCCGCATCGTTTGTGGCGATTTTTGCGGTGAATGTGCCCTTCCCCATCATCGTTGCATGCGCTGCGCTGATCGGTTATTTCGGTGGTCGCTACCTGCCGCATAAATTTTCGGTTGGCGGGGGCCACGGCGCATCACAAAAATCGTATGGTCCGGCAGTGATCGACGACGATACGCCAGCGCCTGCACATGCACAATTTCGCTGGACTAGATTGACCAGAATTCTGATCGTGGGCGGTGTCCTGTGGTGCGTACCCATGGCGGTCTTGCAGTTGTATTTTGGCTGGGAACATACGCTGACACAAATGGGATGGTTCTTTACCAAGGCAGCCTTGCTGACGTTTGGTGGCGCGTACGCTGTGCTGCCCTATATTTATCAGGGCGCGATTGGGCACTATCAATGGCTGACACCGACGCAGATGATCGATGGGCTGGCCTTGGGTGAGGCAAATCCTGGACCGCTCATCATGGTGGTGGCATTTGTCGGCTTTGTCGGTGCTTATGTGCAAGCCGTATTCGGCCCCGATATGCAGTTTCTTGCGGGCGCAACCGCCGCCGTGCTGGTGACATGGTTCACCTTTTTGCCATCGTTCATTTTCATTCTGGCGGGCGGACCGTTGGTCGAATCCACCCACGGCAATCTGAAATTCACTGCGCCATTGACGGGAATTACCGCCGCAGTGGTGGGTGTCATTCTTAATCTTGCCGTGTTTTTTGCGTATCACGTCCTGTGGCCTAAAGGATTCGGCGGCACATTTGACTGGCTCGCCGCACTCATGGTCATCGCGGCTGCAGTGGCGCTGGTGCGTTACAAGCGTAACGTGATGCAGGTAATTGCTGCGAGTGCCATCATCGGTTTGCTATTTAAAACCGTCATGGGAAACTGACGCTGCTTATATCATGTGATTTATTCGAAGACGTTCTAATGCTTTGATTTGCGAGAGTTTCTTGGTGTGTGCGTACATAAAAAAGCACCAGCGTCCACATGTTTGGTGGAGACTGGTGCCATAGCGTCTTCAAGACCACACTACAAGATTACTTCAGGTCGATTGTTTCAGATCGAAGCGATCATGGTTCATCACCTTGTTCCAGGCAGCGACAAAATCACGCACGAATACTTGCTGCGCGTCGCTGCTTGCATAGACTTCCGCGAGTGCCCGAAGTTGGGAGTTTGAACCGAAGACAAGGTCAACCAGCGTACCCGTCCACTTGGCCTCACCCGTGGCCCGATCATGTCCGTCCAGCAAGCCTTTCGTCGTGGCGGATTTTTGCCACTTCGTATTCATGTCGAGAAGGTTCACGAAGAAGTCATTGCTCAATGTGCCAGGACGTTTGGTGAATACACCGTGCTTGGACTCGCCGAAATTGGCATTCAGCGCACGCATGCCACCTATCAACACGGTCATTTCGGGTGCTGTCAGGCGCAGCAGATTTGCCTTGTCGACCAGCAATTCAACGGCAAACTCCTCGCGCCCCGCTTGCACATAATTGCGGAAACCGTCAGCCACCGGCTCCATCACTTCAAACGATTCCACATCGGTTTGCTCTTGCGAAGCATCCATGCGCCCCGGTGAAAACGGGACCTTGACGTCTTGACCGCCCTTGCCTGCTGCCGCCTCAACCGCAGCACAGCCACCGAGCACGATCAGGTCTGCCAGCGAGATCTTCTTGCCACCGGACTGCGCAGCATTGAACTCGTTCTGGATCGCTTCAAGTCTGGTCAGCACCTTGCTCAGTTCGGCTGGTTGATTGACCTCCCAATCCTTTTGGGGGGCCAGACGAATGCGCGCACCGTTCGCCCCGCCGCGCCTGTCAGAGCCACGGAAGGTTGAAGCGGAAGCCCAGGCTGTGGTCGCCAGTTCGGAAGTGGAAAGACCGGATGCGAGTATCTTTTCCTTGAGTGACGCAATGTCCTGTTCGTCAATCAGCTTGTGATCCACTGCCGGAATCGGATCTTGCCAGATCAATTCTTCCTGCGGTACCAACGGCCCCAGATAGCGGGCGATCGGACCCATGTCACGGTGCGTCAGCTTGAACCAGGCTCTGGCGAACGCATCGGCAAACTGATCCGGATTTTCATAAAAGCGTCTTGAGATCTTTTCGTAAGCCGGGTCCATGCGCAGCGCCAGATCCGTGGTCAGCATGGCCGGTGCGTGATGCTTGGATGAGTCATGCGCATCCGGCACCGTGCCTGCGCCCATGCCATGTTTCGGCACCCACTGATGGGCGCCGGCCGGGCTCTTGGTCAGCTCCCATTCGTAGCCGAACAGATTCCAGAAGAAGTTATTGCTCCACTTGGTTGGCGTGGTGGTCCAGGTCACTTCCAGACCACTACCGATGGTGTCGCCACCTTTGCCGGTGCCAAAACTGTTGGTCCAGCCGAGGCCCTGCTCTTCAATGCCTGCAGCTTCCGGCTCGACCCCAACATAGCTTGCACTACCGGCACCGTGGGTTTTACCGAAGGTATGGCCGCCGGCGATGAGCGCGACTGTCTCTTCATCGTCCATCGCCATGCGTGCAAAGGTTTCGCGTATGTCGCGCGCCGCAGCGAGCGGGTCGGGATTGCCGTTCGGGCCTTCAGGATTGACGTATATCAGACCCATCTGCACAGCAGCAAGCGGGTTTGCAAGATCGCGGTCGCCGGTGTAGCGCTGGTCTTCCAGCCACTTGCCTTCCGGGCCCCAATAAATGTCTTCTTCCGGTTCCCAGATATCTTCGCGACCGCCTGCGAAACCGAAGGTCTTGAATCCCATAGACTCCAAGGCTACGTTACCGGTTAGAACGATCAAGTCGGCCCAGGAAATTTTCTGACCGTATTTTTGTTTGATAGGCCAAATCAGCCGGCGTGCCTTGTCGAGATTGACGTTGTCTGGCCAACTGTTAAGTGGTGCAAAGCGCTGGCCGCCTGACGATGAGCCGCCGCGACCATCGCCGACGCGATAGGTGCCGGCGCTGTGCCATGCCATGCGGATAAAAAACGGGCCGTAATGGCCAAAGTCTGCGGGCCACCAGTCCTGCGAATCTGTCATCAAAGCCTTGAGATCGCTGATCACGGCGTCCAGATCCAGACTCTTGAATTCTTCAGCGTAATTAAATCCCTCTTTCAGCGGATTCGAAAGCGGCGAATGCTGATGCAGTATCTTCAAATTCACTTGATTCGGCCACCACGTCGCATTGGTCGTTGCGCCTGCAAGTGTATGTTTGCCAGCGCCACCCGAGAAAGGGCATTTTGTTTCTGTGGACACGATTTTCTCCTTTGATAGTTGTCTGCAATCTATTGCTAAGGTCAGTATAGATTTTGAAATGACGATAGGACAAGTCAATATTTTTAATGAAATCGATAGCTTTTATGATTAATCAGCTAGTCATGTTCAACACCCAGATTAGCCTATGTTTTTAACTTGCATTAATACCTGATGAACCGACCTGAAGCTTTTGTGGAATTTGGCAGTCATGAATAAGCCGACTGGATATTCTGCGAATACGCCAGACGGCAACTCTAAACTATTCCAGGGATGGCCTTGCCTACTTACTTGAATATCGTAACCGGTAGTTTGCTAAGTGCGAGGACTTTTTGCGCTTCGCTGCCCAGCAAAAACCTGTCCACTCCCTTGCGGCCGTGTGATGCCATAAAAATGGCGTCGCAATGATGGTGGGTGGCCGCTCTGATTATTTCTTCGGATGGATTGATGCCGCTTACCACATGCACTTCGACGTCAACGCCTGCAGCGGATGCCAGCACAGAGATTTTATGGACATGTTTGTGCGCGACATTATTGATCTTGCTGATGAGTTGACTACTTATTCCTTCTGGCGATACGGGAAAGTAAGGATAAATCGTGGCCACGGATATGCCGACGATTTTGCTGCCGTTCTCTTTTGCAAACTCCACAGTCGACCGAATCGCCTTATCGGACAACTCCGATCCATCTGTAGCCAGCAAAATCTTTTTAAACATGGAAGCGTCCCTATGAAAAATGGAGCGTCAAGTTAACAATGCAATCTCATGCTATTGCAGAAGGAAATGGCATATTTGACCTGGGTCAAATAGAGCGTGAAGCCGATATTTTTTGATGCCCTAATGAATGATCGAGGAAGCGATGGCGCAAATTTTAAGAACCATTGTTGCGGTACTTTTCCACCAATGCATGGACAGGACACCAGCCGATTATTCCTGTTATCAACGGCACCAATCCGAACAGGCCAAGTAGCGCCAATGGGTGGGGCAAAAAGAAGTAAGTGGACAACCAGACCAGGCCGATGACAATTCGCACGAACCGTTCAAAATAATTGATGTTTCCAAAGTGGAACATGATGTACGCCATGTCTTCTCATCGTCGTGCAGCATTGCGACTACATCCGCTTGCAGATATCGCCGCCAGGATTATCTGGTGCCGGCGATAGATAAAACGACGCGCCCCTCAATTTCTCCCTTTTTCATTCGATCGAAGACGGTGTTGATATTCTCGATTGATATTCTTGCGCTTGCCGTCAGTAAAGGTGATATGAATTTTTCGTTAACAGCTCAGTGCTTCTTGCACAGCCATGGGTATTCGGATGATGGCGCTGCGCACCGTCCTGGCATTCAAAGCAGCCTGCAAAAAAGATGGCGCCATCAAATTTACAGGCATCGCATTACTTGAATATCGTAACCGGCACTTTGCTGTATATCAGTACCTTTTGCGCTTCGCTTCCCAATAAAAGCTTGTCCAATCCTGTACGACCGTGCGATGCCATAAAGATGGCGTCGCATTGATATTTGTCGGCCGCTTTGATAATTTCACTGGCGGCGCTGGTCCCCTCGACCGCATGAACCTCGGCATCAACGCCTAGAGAAGCGGCGAGATCCACGATTTTCTGTACATTTTTCTCCGCTTCCTTGCTGATCGCATCGACAAACTCGCCACTTATTGCTTCCATGCCGTACACGGGGAAATAGGGATAAATTGTCGCAACCGACAAGCCGATTACTTTGCTGCCGTGTTCCTGCGCAAATTGCAATGTCGCTTGCACGGCCTTGTCCGAAAGATCCGAACCATCGGTAGCCAGCAAAATTTTCTTGAACATAATTGTCTCCTCTAAGAATGGTGGTTACTTTTCAGTAATACAAACTCATCCTATTGGAGCGCGAAAGTGGACTTTTGATCTACATCAAAATAGGCATAAAAGCCTATTCAATTCGTTCCCTGACCCGCATGTTTTTTGACACTATCGAAAACATGCCATCGAGAATTTATCGGTTGGTTTTGTTTTTAATAATGAGCGTTGCCTTTCGAATATAGAGCAACAACGCCAATCATCGATCCTCACAAAGGGAATGTCATGAGCCATGCGGAACAGATCCAGGGATTGACGGCCGGAGAAGCGGCGATTCGCCTAAAGAATGAGGGCGGGAATGCATTGCCTGACAAACAGCATCGCAATTTTCTTGGCATCGCGCTCAATGCCTTGCGTGAGCCGATGTTCATTTTGCTGCTTTGTGCAGCCCTGCTCTATCTTGTAATTGGCGAACTGCACGAAGGCATTTTTCTGTTTGTAATGGTGTTGGTTACCGTAGGGCTGACGCTCTATCAGGAAGATAAAGCCGAGCGTGCGCTCGAAGCATTGCGCGACCTGAGTGTGCCGCGCGCATTGGTCATTCGTGACGGCTTGCCACAATATGTTGATAGCCGAACGCTGGTGCGTGGAGACTTGCTGGTGTTGTCTGAGGGCGACCGCATATCGGCGGACGGCATTCTCGTATCCGGTAATGGGCTGCAGGTGGACGAATCGCTACTCACCGGCGAAGCCGTGCCGGTATATAAAACCGTCGCCACAGCCCAAATAAACACTGACAATCCAGCTGATATTACTTCTGCCAATTTATATGCAGGCACGCTGGTCGTTCAGGGCGACGGCACTGCAGAGGTAACAAAAACCGGCGCCCAAAGCGAGATGGGCCGTATTGGTTCTGCGCTCAATGACATCACGCCGGAATCGTCACTGCTGCAAAAACAGATGTCCAGATTGATCAAGATGTTTGCACTGCTGGGTATTTCCTTGAGCATCCTGCTTACAGTGGCCGAAGGTTTTTTGCATGGTGACTGGACGCAAGGATTGCTGGCAGGTATTGCGCTGGCAATGTCGATGATGCCGGAAGAGTTCGCCGTGATACTGGCGGTTTTTCCAGCATTGGGGGCCTGGCGTCTCGCGCGCGCCAAGGTACTTACACGACGCTTGTCCGCCATCGAAACACTGGGCACGACCTCGGTGTTGTGCACAGACAAGACCGGCACCCTGACTGAAAACAAGATGAGCGTTGCACGTCTTTATATCGATGACGAAGAAATCGATATCGATATGGCGACAGGCACGCTGCTGCCGCACATGTTTCAACCCTTGCTTACACTCTCCATCATGGCAAGCCGCGTGGTACCGGTGGATCCGATGGAAAAGGCGTTCCATCTTGCGGGAAAGGCATTTCTGCAGCAGACAGAATCGCAGGACGAGCAAGAGCTGATTCAGGAATACGGATTGACGCCCGAGCTGCGCGCCATGTCGCAAGGCTGGAAGAGCAGCGATCAGGATGGATATGTGGTCGCGGCAAAAGGCGCGCCCGAGGCTATTGCGGATCTATGCAGTCTGGATGCCGTGCGCCGCGCGCGCGTACTGGCCGCGGCTGATCGTATGGCGGCAGACGGTTTGCGTGTACTCGGTGTGGCACGCGCTGCTTTTGACGGCGATATCTGGCCCAAGGATCAGCGCGGCTTTCCATTTTCCTTTGCCGGCTTGATCGGCTTGATGGACCCTTTGCGCGCAGACATACCGGAAGCAATAAAACAGTGTCGCACTGCAGGTATCCGCATCATCATGATTACCGGCGACTACCCTGTAACGGCGATGACGATTGCGCGCCAGGCGGGCTTGGCAGATGGAATCGTGTTGACTGGCGAGATGATGGCGCTGCTGGACGATGCACAGTTGTCCGAGCGTATCAAAGCGACGACGGTGTGCGCCCGCATCACGCCAGAACAAAAGCTGCGTATCGTGCAGGCGCTGAAAGCCGATGGCGAGGTCGTCGCCATGACAGGCGATGGCGTCAATGATGCGCCTGCCCTCAAAGCTGCGCATGTAGGGATCGCAATGGGCATGCGCGGTACCGAGGTAGCGCGGGAAGCGTCCAGCCTGGTGCTGCTGGACGATCGATTCACGTCTATCGTGCAGGCGATACGCATAGGGAGGACGATTTACGCAAACATGCGCAGAGCGATGACATATGTACTGTCCATCCATGTGCCGATAGCCGGCATGGCGCTGGCGCCATTGCTGCTGGATTGGCCCATCATGCTGTACCCGATGCATATTGTTTTTTTCGAATTGATTGTTGACCCGACCTGCTCGCTGGCTTTTGAAAACGAAGCGCCGGAAGACAGCATCATGATTGAACCTCCGCGCGATCCAGCCGTTCCCTTGTTCAACGCATCGGCATTGTTGATGGCATTGCTGGAAGGCGCAGGCGTGCTGATTGCGGTTGCACTGGCATATCGCTGGGCTATTGGCACCATGCCGGAACAGCAAGCGCGCGCATTTGCTTTTGCCGCCTTGATCATTGCCAACCTGATGCTGATATTTTCGAATCGCTCACGAAAAGGAGGCGTAATGGCGATGTTGCGCAAACCTAATCCGGCCATGTGGGGCGTTGTCGTTGTTGCTGTTTGCCTGCTTCTATTGATACTGCAACATCCGCTACTGCAAAAAATATTCAACTTTTCTCCGCTATCAGCAAGTGAAATGTTGCTTGCCATGGCAATCGGTATAGCCAGTGTTTTATGGTACGCCCCGCTCGCCTGGTATCGAACCCGTATAGAAAGCAAGCGTTAGGGAACGCGTCAAAGTTCATCTCTTTATGTGCAGCTTGAACATCACGATTGCGGTCTGCACTGCTTTACGTGCAGTCGTGCTTGCACTTTACTTGCTGCGAAACAATTGAAATGCTTGATGTAAATCAAAATGGCAAATCAAAAAGACGTCAGGATGATCAGGTGTGACAGGTAGACGATGCTGAAATTCGGTGCAAGGCCATCTGCGAATTCAATCGTCATTGGCCCATTCGCCAAACGACATTGATTAAACATATTGCGTGCTGTGCCGATACGGGTCACTAATATCCACACCCGGTCTATTTCTTTGAGAATAAAAGTGAAAAAGAATCAGGGAAATAGTGAAAGGCCTCCTCGCATTGAGCGTGCTATCTGTCATTTACCGCCATTTAATTAACCAACAGGAGACGCCATGAAGATTCTTTTCGCCGTAGACGGTTCAAAATTTACTGTCAAAGCTGCCAAATTTTTAATCGACTATGTCGGCACATGTAAAAAGGTGCCTGAACTGCATCTACTTCATGTAAAAGCACCGATACCTATCGGTTTGGCCACGCACCGCGCACGCGCCCTGTTAGGAGACGATGTCGTGGATGGCTATTACAAGGAAGAGGCAGTCGCCTCGCTTGCAGTCGCAGAAAAAGTACTGCGCAAAAAGGAAATTGCCTTTGAATCCGAGTACAAGATTGGCGATCCACCTTGGGAAATCGGCCAATATGCAAAAAAACACAAAATTGATTTGATCGTCATGGGTTCCCACGGCCATAGCGCACTCGGATCGATCCTGCTCGGCTCAGTCACGAGCAAAGTATTGGCAACCACCGATATCCCTATCTTGATCGTGCGCTAATAATCGGCGCTAAATCGACATTAGCGTTCAGCGCAACTGAACAGCGCTCTGTCTATATTGCTTCAAAAGGCGTTTTCTGAACATTTCAGAAAACGCCTTTTTGTTTGCATATAAAAATTTCACCGCATAGCATCGATTGCACATTTAACGGCTGCGAAGTTCTGCCGACATTCACGGAATATGTAATTCCGTCATTCGCAACTCATATCGGGGATAATGCGGACACCGTAATGCACAAGCAGCGAAATGAACATGAAGTACCCTTCCATCCAGCCGTTCAGTGAAATTCTCCCGCAACTCGCACACTACGACGCCATCATCGATGTGCGTAGTCCGCTGGAATACGCCGAAGATCATTTGCCGGGAGCGATCAATTGCCCGGTTCTGGATGACAGCCAGCGAATACAGGTCGGGACCATGTACAAGACTGTCAGTGCGTTCGAGGCCAAAAAACTGGGCGCTGCGCTGGTGGCAAAAAACATTGCGGCGCATATAGAACAACAGTTTCTCGCCTATCCGCAGGATTGGAAACCGCTGATTTATTGCTGGCGTGGCGGCAACCGCAGCGGCGCGATGGCGCATATCCTGGCGCGTATAGGTTGGCCGGTCACTCAACTCGAAGGCGGCTACAAAGCCTACCGCAACCATGTCAATGCCGAACTGGCCGTGTTGCCGCAGGGCTTGAACTTCAATGTATTGTGCGGCCCGACCGGCAGCGGCAAAAGTCGTTTGCTGCAAGTGTTGGCAAGTCAGGGCGCCCAAGTGCTCGATCTGGAAAAACTGGCCGCACACCGCGGTTCTGTACTGGGTGATTTGCCGACAGCGTCGCAACCTACGCAAAAACGGTTTGAGAGCCTGCTGTGGCAGTTATTGCGCGCTTTCGATCCGGCTCGCCCGATCTTCGTCGAGGCCGAGAGTAAAAAAGTAGGCAAGTTGCGGGTACCCGACATGCTGATGGAAAAAATGCGGGCGTCGCCCTGTACCACCGTCCATCTTCCGATTCAGTATCGGGTTGCCTTGTTGATGCAAGAGTATCCGCACTTCATTAGCGATCCGATCAGCCTCAATACACAGCTGGATTTCCTCACGCATTTGCATGGCAAGGAAAAAATCACGCAATGGCATCAGCTGGCCTTGTCCGGCCACACTCCCGAGCTGGTGGACGAGTTGCTGCGCAAGCATTACGATCCGGGCTACCTGCAATCAATCAAACGCAATTTCACGCATCTGGAACAGGCCACTGCGCTGAACCTGCCAGATATCTCTGACGAGACCTTCCAGCGCGCAGCCAGCCAGTTGAATCAGGCGACAGACATTGCGCATTCAGCCTGACCCCAGGTATTTTCAAGACAGGATTCAGATGACGACAATAAATCCACCAGCCATACGGCTGACCGAGTTTTCGCACGGCGGCGGTTGCGGCTGCAAGATCGCCCCTGGCGTACTCTCCCAGATACTCAAAGGCACCGGCGGTTTTCCGCTGCCGAAAGAGCTGCTGGTCGGGATAGAAACATCAGACGATGCTGCCGTCTACCAACTCAACGACGAGCAGGCGCTGATAGCAACGACGGATTTTTTCATGCCCATCGTCGACGATCCGTTCGACTTTGGCCGCATAGCCGCCACCAATGCGATTTCCGATGTGTATGCGATGGGTGGCACGCCTATCATGGCCCTTGCGCTGGTTGGCATGCCGGTCAATCAATTGCCGGTGGAAGTGATTGCTCAGATTCTCAAGGGCGGCGAAGCGATCTGCGCACAAGCCGGCATCCCGATCGCCGGTGGCCACACGATCGATTCGGTCGAGCCGATTTACGGGCTGGTTGTGATGGGGCTGATTCATCCGTCCAGAATCAAGCGCAATGCCGATGCACGTGCTGGCGATAAGCTGATTTTGGGCAAGCCTGTCGGCGTCGGTGTACTGTCGGCCGCACTAAAGAAAAATATGCTGGATGCGGATGGCTATGCTTCGATGATCGCCAACACGACCAAACTCAATACGCCGGGCAAGAAATTGGCACAACTGGATGGCGTCCATGCGATGACTGATGTAACCGGTTTTGGCTTGCTCGGCCATCTGCTGGAACTGGCGCGCGGTTCCCGGCTGTCGGCAAAGCTGGAGATGGGCAGCATCCCGTTTTTGCCGCAAGTGCAAAAGCTGGCTGAGCAAGGCTGCATTACCGGTGCATCCAGTCGAAATTGGCAAGGCTACGGTCATGAAGTAGTATTGGCCCCGTCGATCAATCCTGTACAGCAAGCGTTGCTGACCGATCCACAAACCGCCGGCGGCCTGCTCGTGTCCTGTGCGCCGGAAGCAGTCGTGCAAGTGCTGGCCGCGTTCCGGGAAGAAGGTTTTGCCGATGCCGCTGTGATAGGCGAGATGCAGGCAGGCGTTCCCGGTGTTGAAGTCGCATAAGTATTATCGTAAGACCGCCCTGCTCTTTGGGCTTGTTATCAATCCGTTTCCTTTCAATATAAGAATGGCACTCCATGACTCGTCTTTCACTTCCTAAATTCCCTGCCTTGGCGGCAGCGGTCCTTGCTACGCTCACGATCGGCATGACTGGTTTCGCGCAGGCGCAGCAGGTATTGCGTGTATCGGCGATCCCTGATGAGGCACCGACCGAATTGCAACGCAAGTTCAAGCCGCTGGGCAATTATCTGGAACAGAAACTGGGCATGAAGGTTGAATTTACGCCTGTGACCGATTACGCCGCATCAGTCGAAGGCTTGATCAATAACAAGCTGGACATGGTCTGGTTTGGCGGCTTTACCTTTGTGCAGGCCAATGTGCGTAGTGGTGGCAAGGTTGTGCCACTGGTGCAGCGTGAAGAAGATGAAAAATTCAAATCCGTCTTTATCACCACCGACAAATCGATCACCAAGCTCAGCGACCTGAAAGGCAAGAATTTCAGCTTTGGTTCCGAGTCCTCGACATCCGGTCATTTGATGCCACGTTCCTTCTTGCTGGATGCGAAAGTCAATCCGGATACCGACATGAAGCGCGTTGCCTACTCTGGCGCACATGATGCAACTGTCGCCGCAGTGGCCGGCGGCAAGGTTGATGCAGGCGCACTGAATATCTCGGTATGGGAAAAACTGGTCGCAGCCGGCAAGGTCGATCCGCAACAGGTGCGCGTGTTTTACACCACACTCGGCTATTACGATTACAACTGGAGTGTGCGTTCCGAAATGAATCCTGTGGTCCGCAAAAAATTGACGGATGCTTTCCTGGCGCTGGATGCCAAGAATCCGCAAGACAAGGAAATCCTGGATCTGCAGCGCGCGACCCGTTTCATTCCAACCAAGCCGGAAAATTACAAGGCGATCGAAGCCGCAGCACGTAACGCCGGTTTGCTGAAATAACGACCTTGAAGCCCATCTTTGCAGGCTTGCAGAGATGGGCTCAGACATATCCCATTTCCACGGATGACATTCCACCTTCAAAAAATCAGCACACGCCACAGCGGTGCTGCCCAGGATTCCTTTGCCTTGCGTGAGGTATCGCTCTCGATACAGCAAGGCGAACAAGTCGCATTGATAGGACCTTCCGGCGCTGGCAAAACCAGCCTGCTGCACACCCTTGCCTGCGCGCTTAAGCCCGTGGAAGGCGAGCTACAGGTATTCGATATCCAGCCTTGGCATATCGCCAGTACGGAACGGCATCGGATGCGCGCGCGCCTTTTCCTCGCACCGCAAACGCCACCGTTGCCGCCGCGTCAGCGCGTCGTGAATGCGGTATTGGCCGGTGCGTTGCCGCAATGGAGCGTGTGGCAAGCCATACGCTCGCTGATCAAACCGGTAGAAATCGATGCCGCCTATCAGGCATTGATGCCTTTTAACCTGCAAGACAAATTGTATGCGCGCGTCGACAGACTGTCTGGTGGCGAGCGTCAACGTTGCGGGATGGCGCGCGCTTTGATATCCAAAGCGGAAGCTTTTCTGGTTGATGAGCCGCTGTCGGCACTTGACCCAACGCTTGCACTGCAAACGCTAAAGGTCTTGCAGCACGAAGCGCAACAGCGCAATGCAACGCTGGTTTGCAGCCTGCATCAGGTCGAACTCGCGCGTGCGAACTTCCCGCGCATTGTGGGGCTGCGCGATGGCTGCGTTGTATTTGATGCAGCCAATGCCGAGGTCAGCGACGCGATGATTGCAGCGCTGTACCAGAACAGCCATGACGAAGCTGAGGTAAATATTGCAGATGACATGGCCAAACTGGCCGTCATTGATCCGATACCGCGCTGCTGATGTCGCGCTAAAGACGCTGCTCAACTGACACACTTCATGTCCCTTTTTCCTTCATTTTTCATCTTTCACCGCTAACCCCCAGCACTATGTCGAACACACTTTCCCTTCGCAAAGCCGGCCCTGATCCGGCATGGCGCGGTCGCGTGCTGGGTTTCGGCGTGGTGTTGCTGATACTGTGGCCGATGCTGGTGCAGGCGGAGTTCAAGCCCTGGATCCTGTTCGACGCACAAAGCTTGCGCGCAACCTGGCATTTCGTTTCCAGCTTTTTCCCGCCGGCGCATACGCTGGAATTCTTGCAAATGGTATTGGGCGCAACCTGGGAAACGGTTGCAATGGCAACCGCTGGCATGACGCTGGCATTGCTGGGCGCGATACCGTTGACCTTGCTGGCGACCGAACGGCTATCCATTTCACGTTTGGGCAAAGGCCGCGCATCCTTGATGCCGACCGCATTTCGCAATGCCGTGCGATGGCTATTGATCCTGTTACGCAGCGTGCCGGAACTGGTATGGGCATTGCTGCTGGTACGTATCGTCGGTCTGGGTCCGACCGCCGGCGTGGTCGCGATTGCGCTGACATACTGCGGCATGCTGGGCAAGGTCTACGCAGACATACTGGAATCATCGGATGCGACCGCTTGCAATACCTTGCTGCAAAACGGCAGTGGTCGGCTGGCAGCTTTTCTGTATGGCGCGCTGCCCGAGTCTGCGGCAGAACTGGTTTCTTACACAGTTTATCGCTGGGAATGTGCGATCCGCGGCTCGGTCGTCATGGGCTTTGTCGGTGCTGGCGGTTTGGGCCAGCGTATGGATGAATCCATCAAGATGATGGCCGGCGACGAATTGTCGACCATGCTGATCGTCTTCGTGCTGCTGGTTGCCGCGGCGGATGGCGTGTCAGGCATGTTGCGCAGGAGGCTGGAATGAAGCCTGCACTGGCCGAGAATTTCCCGGTACGACCGTCGATGCAATGGTCAACCATTACGCTGCTCGCCGGTATCGTGCTGCTGGTGGTGGCCAGTTTTGTTTCGCTGCCCTTGAAATTGCATGCCTTCTTCGACGCAGAAGCGGTGCGCACCAGCATAGAGTTTTTGCGCGGATTTTCGCCGCCGGAAATGGCTCCTGCCTTTCTCAAAAAAATCGGTATCGCCACCTTCGAGACCCTCGCCATGTCGGCGATCGGCACTCTGATTGCCGCTTTCTTAGGCGTCTTGATCGGCTTGCCCGCCAGCGGCCGCTTTGGCAACACTGCTCGACTGGCGACTCGCGCCGTGTTGAATGTGCTGCGCTCCATACCTGAACTGGTATGGGCATCGGTGCTATTGATCGCGGCCGGACTCGGTCCGTTTGCCGGAACGCTGGCTTTGGCCCTGCATACGATAGGTGTGCTGGGACGCCTGTTTGCCGAAGCATTTGAAAATTGCTCGCCCTTGCCGGAAGAAACCCTGCGTGCCAATGGCGTCAATCCGGTTGCGGCATTTCTTTATTCCACCTTGCCGCAATGCAGTCCGCAATTGATGTCTTACACGCTATATCGGTGGGAGAACAATATTCGGGCGGCGGCAATTCTCGGTGTGGTCGGTGCGGGTGGTCTGGGGCAGATGCTGAAATTCCATCTGTCGCTGTTCCAGATGCAGCAGGCAGCCAGCGTGATTGTGGCGATGTTGCTGATGGTTGCGGTGGTCGATGGCGTGAGCTTCATGCTCAGGCGGCTGATGACGAAATAAGTCTGTCCACTACTGCATCGCTTTACATCTTGCATCCCGATTCGTTTTCGCGGCCCAAAAATGATCACGATCTGCATCAACTTCAATACAAGCACTAGCGGCAAAACGAATACCGAGCGCGAGCAATCGCGCATGAATACCTGTTCCCGTAGGAAACCTGCAAAGAGACAGGTATTACCAACGATGAATACTTAAAGTGATTTATTTTTTAGTTAAAAAAATTATTAAAATCAAATGGTTAAATAATTTAATTAATAATTAACTTTATATATTTTCTTGTTTTCGATCACTCTTTTTCAACGCCCAAAATCACCATCTTGCTTGATGGCATAACAATTTCAACACCCGCCCGTCTCCATGCCACACCGACGTTATCGATGTGGCGGGCGGCAAATCAAGCCAGCAGTTTCTGCATCTCCAGATAGAGATCAGCCTTCCCTTCAAAACCTATGCCGGGCAAATCCGGCATCGTGATGTAACCGTTCTGTACTTTCACACCATCTGGGAAACCGCCAAAAGGCTGGAACAAATCCGGGTACGACTCGTTACCACCCAGCCCAAGGCCAGCTGCAATATTCAAGGACATCTGATGCCCGCCGTGTGGAATGCAGCGGGTTCTCGACCAACCGTGTTCTTGCAGCATGTCGAGCGTACGCAGATATTCGACCAGGCCATAACTCAAGGCGCAGTCGAATTGAAGGTAATCACGATCCGCACGCATGCCGCCGTAGCGGATCAGGTTGCGCGCATCCTGCATCGAAAACAGGTTTTCGCCCGTCGCCATCGGGTTTTTGTAGTAGTTGCGCAAGGTCGCCTGCAACTCGAAATCCAGCGGATCGCCTGCCTCTTCATACCAGAACAGATCGTATTGCGAGAGCGCCTTGGCATACCGGATCGCGGTGTCCAGATCAAAACGACCGTTCGCATCGACGGCGAGTTTCTGCCCGTCCTGCAGCACACTCAGCACGGAATCGATACGACGCAAGTCTTCATCCAGCGACTCGCCACCTATCTTCTTTTTGACCACCGTATAACCGCGGTCGATGTAACTGCGCATCTCATCCTTGAGCTTTTCGTGATTCTGGCCCGGATAGTAATAACCGCCGGCAGCGTAGACAAAAATTTCGCGATTCGGCGTGCCGTTACCGTAACGATCTGCCAGCAATTGAAATAGCGGTTGGCCTGCGATCTTGGCCACGGCATCCCAAATGGCCATATCAATAGTGCCGATCGCCACAGAACGCTCGCCATGACCGCCCGGCTTTTCATTCGTGAACATGGTCGCCCAGATTTTGTGCGGGTCGAAATTGTCGCCGGCATCGTTGATCAAGGAATCGGTATCAGCTTCCAGCAAGCGCGGAATGAAGCGCTCGCGCATCAGTTTGCCCTGTCCGTAGCGGCCGTTTGAGTTGAAACCGTAACCGACGACCGGCTTGCCATCCCGGATGACGTCCGTAATCACCGCAACCAGACTCAGTGTCATCTTGCTGAAGTCGATATAGGCATTGCGTATGGGCGAGCTGATGGGCAGGGTTTTTTCGCGGATTTCGACGATTCTCATGGGGTTTCCTCACTATTAGGTGTCTGCCGGGTCACGGCATCTTCAACATAGTCGTCAGCATATCCGCTGAAAGTACGCTTATACTTCACCAAAAATCAGTTGATTATTAACTTTTAGTGAATAGTACTTCCGTGAAAAACGACCTCGCATCCGAACTCGAATTTTTTATCCTGATCGCGCGTCACGGCAATCTGTCCGCCGCTGCGCGCGCGCTCGATATCACGCCGCCCGCCGCCACCAAACGATTGGCGCAGCTAGAAGCCAGGCTCGGCGCGCGCCTGATCAATCGCACCACCCGCAGCATCAGCCTGACCAATGAGGGCGAAACGTATTTGTCACATGCGACGCGCATCCTGCAACAGCTGCGCGAAATGGAAGATGCGGTATCCAGCAGCAAGACGGATTTGCGCGGCCTGTTGCGCGTGAACGCCACACTGGGATTCGGCCGCACGACGATCGCGCCGCTGGTCTCGGAGTTCGTCAAACGTCATCCACACTTAGCGATGCAAGTCGAACTAACCGACAAGCCGGTTGATCTGGTCGAGAGCGGTGTTGATATGGCGATCCGTTTTGGCGAATTGCCGGATCAAAGGCTGAATGCCCGATGCCTGATGACCAACAGAAGATTTTTGTGCGCATCTCCGCGGTATCTGGAGCAACACGGTACGCCCACCACCCTTGCCGATCTGGCCCAGCACCGCTGCATCATTCACAGGCAAAACGATGAAGCCTACGGCATCTGGCGCTTCACACGCGATCAGCAAAACGAAGTGATGAAAGTCCAGGGCGCGCTATCAAGCAATGATGGCGACATCGTCCTCGGCTGGGCGCTCGACGGGCATGGCATCCTGATCCGTTCGGAATGGGATTTGGCCAAGTATCTGGAAAGCGGCCGCTTGAAAGTCATCCTGCCCGAGTTCAACTTGCCGTCTGCCGACTTGTTTGTGTATTACGCAAACAGGCGCAACCAGAGCGCACGCGCCAGGGCTTTCATCGACTTTCTGGTGGAGTGTTTCAGCAAGAAGGTATCTGATTGACGTTATTTGCAATAACAACGTTGTCTATTTTTGAGGTCGCATGCCCACTTCCGACCCAAATCGGACGTTCTGCCATCGTATGAAAAATCTAGAATTTACCGTAGAGCCGCGCTCTCTAATTGATCCACCGTCTAGCGAAGACGGTGGAGCGGTTATGTGCAGCTTCAATTCCTAATGCACATAGATCGATATACACCTGTTTTTTTAACCTGGCGGACTTACTTCATCCAATTCAGAAGCAAGATACGAGGGAATGCAATCAGTTGCAACGCGTTACAACCATGTGCAATCCAGGGTCATAGGCGCTGGTGCATGTAACAGGTTTGCTACGAATGGTGTTCTGAACACCCGCGATCACGCGGTCATTAACGGCCTTGATGGTTTCATTCACCTGAACGGAAAACTGCGTACCGTCGGTGCCAGATGGCACCAGAATACCAGTGTTCGATGCCCATATTTCGGTCTGAGTCTGCAAAGTGATAATGGCGGCGGCAATTTCTTTCAGTTCATCATCAGTCTTTGCATTGGCTAATCGTTTCTGCAGCGCTTCCACGCTTGCATCAAGTTTGCTTGGGCTACTGATAGTGCCGCCTAGCTGCTTGCCAATGTTTTCACTCTGGCCGTCTATCCTCTCTTTGGCACGTTGATAGCTGGTACTTTTGTCTTCCTCTTCAATCTTGAGATCTACTGTCAGTTCCTTAAGAAGTGCCAGAACGTCACCCAATTCTTTACGAGACGGAACAGATCCAGTCGGAAGAGCAACCGGATCCTTCAAAATACTGCCGATAAGGGTAAAACCTCCATCAGTCGGACCAGTCATAAGTATCTGTGGCGGGCCCTTAATAACCCCACCCTCAGTCCCAATAATAAGTAAGGTTGGCGTGGGCTCATCGAGGGGCAACACGAGAGTTTCAAAACTCGCACGAGTTGGCAAACTTCCAGTAGCTACTGAAGATGGGACCGGCGCGCTGTTACCAACAGCTGTAAGTGGCATGCCGACATTTATGCTACCAGCTGTAACGCCACTAGCAGCAGCAGGCGCGGGATCAGCAGCTGTGGCGGGCCCGGGGAAGGCGGCCATTGCAATGACGAAGGCAGCCATCAAGCTACGCATTGATGTGAACATGTTCATCCGGTTTTTCTTTTCACGCATAGGTATATCGACATACATAGTTAATCTCCGTCAGAATGCATAGCGCACACTGGCGCCTATGCTGTTATCAGTTGTATAGGCTTTGCCAGCCACCGTTGAAAAAGACAGGCCGAGGTTGGTTTTGGCATCCAGGCGATAGTTCAGGCCGGTGCTGAAGTTGAAGTAGTTCTTATCCCCGGTACCGCTGACAAATTCTTTGCCCGATGCATTCCAGTCGCCCTGCACATAGAAAGTGGTGCGAGCAATGCGATGGCTATAGCCTGCCCCCAGCGAATAAAAGCCCAAGTTCGAACTCGACCATGGTGTCGTCGTACCTGCACTATTGGTATAGGCATCGTTGCGACCACTGACATTGGTATAGCGTGCCGACAGAATGAGCAGCGAACGTCGGCTCAAAGTGACGGCCTGAGTCAGAGCAAGCGATGCCGACAGAAAGTTGCTGTTTGAAGTGTAAGCGACGCTGGTACCACCGGATATCTGTGAGCTATTGATCGCACTGTCACCATAACCCAGAGTAGCGGATATGGCGCGACCGCCACCAATATCCCGACTCGCCAGCGCCACGGCAGAAGTCGTGGCGGGACGGTATCTGCCGCTACTGCCGGAGGTCGTATCGATCGTACTCAGGGTGTAACTGAGGCCGCCGCCCAGAGTCCATTTATCGACTTGCTTGCTTAGCATCGCATTGCCGGTCCATCCCTTATCTTTACTGCCAGCGTTAGGCTGCGTAGAGTGGGCGTCGCGTAGGGTGACGCCGCCAGAGGCGCTCCAATCATCGGCATGAGCCGAAGCTGCAGCAATCAAAACGGTAAAGCACAAGCTGCGGGGTAGCATTTGCCAGCGCACCGATTGGGGAAATAACGGAAGGGATTGGATCATGAATTGCCAGATGAGGAAGGTTGCTAAGTAGCAATATCATAATTGAAGAATCAACAATAAATCACCCAGTATTTCCAAAAATCAACGGCTTCGTTGTTGAATTGCACTACGTTGTGATCCATCTGTGACTTACCACCGGAGCTACCGTTTCACAAGTAATCCACTTTGCACCGTCAGGATTGCCTCGATGCTGATATCCATTAAAAACTGATCCACGCTTGGAACGCAATAAAGATGCGCGGGAGATTAAAGTGAGCGACGGGCCTTACTTAGATTGATTCGACGCTAGCGTCTAGGTGACTAGATCCCATTGAGGAAAATATCAAAGCTATTGGGCAACCTGACAGATTAAAAATATGTATAGATAGTTCTGAGAATGTCCGCTTGAATCCAAGGCCGATAGCGAGCATGGCTGTGAACGATGCTTGTTAATGTTTCGTAATAAATGCTTTAAGCCACATTAACCCATGAGCTAACTAGCAGAATCGTTGTCCTTGCCCTTTACTCCAAGTCCGATCCCCATTCCTAAACCCGCACCGCCAGCGCCAGCACCGCCCACCTTGCCTCCGCGACCGGAATTTTTATCATCGTCTTTATCACCGGCGCCTTTACCACGACCACTGCTGTTTTGAGCTCTGGTGGGGCCCTGCAGCGGAATGTCGACGTCGCCCGGTATCGGGCCCAAATCAAGAGCCGTGCGAATAAAGTTACGAAGGGAGATCACAAGTGATGCCGTGTGGATGGGCCGACCAGCGGCCATATCAATCGCAGCTTGACTGGCCAGACGAACATGTTCCTCGGTGCCAAGCAGAATAATGTCGGCCAGCGCAGCTTCGACCGCATCACGAATGCGCCGTGAGCGATCAGAGCTTCTGTATTCATTTTGATTGTTCGCCTCCTCCTTTTGCTCTGTCACTCGCAAGTCACGGAGGTGCGTAGAATCCACGGTTAATTGGCCAGTGAAAGAGCCACCCAGGATTCTATATGCGGAGATCAGGGTTCTCAGTCGCTCATTGATCTGGCGGTTCATACGCTCGCGGCGTTGCTGAACGGTCTGCATCATGAGCACACGGACGCCGACTCCGATCAGGGTGAATACAGCAAGACCAAGAAAAGTAGTCAGAACACCTTGCCACGAATTGAAATCAAAATAGCGCAACTTAACCTCCGCAAGAATTTGCAGCGCTTACTATAGCCTTCGTTTACTTTCGCTGGTGAAGGCGTTCAACATTTGCTCGTGTAACAGTTACGCTGTTGGCGCTGCCGTGAATATCGCCATGGCGCATGCAAGCTCGCCGGTTCCAAGCACGACCTCAGCAATGGCATCCGCCTGTCAAATTACCCGCATGCGGCAGCGTTTGTGAAAACCATCGATTATTGCAAGATACCAGCGTGGTCACAGATGACGGATAATAGCGGCCACATCATTTTGCGCACCATTTTTGGAATTCCCCCTCATGGAAATTAAGGTTAACTTTCTCGACAAGCTTCGCCTGGAAGCCAAGTTCGATGATTTCACGGTCATTGCCGACCAGCCTATTCGCTATAAGGGCGATGGGTCGGCACCCGGCCCCTTCGATTACTTTTTGGCTTCATCGGCCTTGTGTGCAGCTTACTTTGTGAAGTTGTATTGCAACACGCGCAACATTCCGACCGAAAATATCCGTCTGTCACAGAACAATATTGTCGATCCGGAAAACCGTTATCAGCAGATTTTCAAGATTCAGGTCGAGTTGCCGGCGGATATATCGGAATCAGACCGCCGCGGCATTTTGCGCTCCATCGACCGTTGTACGGTAAAAAAAGTGGTGCAAGCAGGACCCGAGTTTGTGATTGAAGAAGTCGCAAATTTAGATGCGGATGCGCAGGCCTTGCTGACCTTGAATCCGGATTCTGACGCCAGCACTTATATTGCAGGCAAGGATTTGCCGCTGGAGCAAACCATCGCCAATATGTCGGGCGTGCTGGCGAACCTTGGCATCAAGATTGAAATCGCTTCGTGGCGCAATATTGTTCCCAATGTATGGTCGCTGCATATACGCGACGCGCACTCGCCTATGTGCTTTACCAACGGCAAGGGATCGACCAAAGAAAGCGCATTGGCGTCAGCCTTGGGCGAATATATAGAGCGGCTCAATAACAACCATTTCTACGCTGGGTCGTTTTGGGGCGAAGACATCGCCAACGCAGAGTTTGTCCATTACCCGAACGAGCGCTGGTTCAAGCCCGGCCGTAAAGATGCGCTGCCGACAGAAATTCTGGATGAGTACTGTCTGCAAATTTACAATCCCGATGGCGAGTTGCGTGGCTCGCATCTGATCGATACCAACTCCGGCAATGTGCAGCGCGGCATCTGTTCGCTGCCGTATGTGCGGCAATCGGATGGCGAAGTCGTGTATTTCCCATCCAACCTGGTTGAAAATCTATACGTCAGCAATGGCATGAGTGCCGGCAATACGCTGGCCGAAGCACAAGTGCAATGTCTGTCGGAGATTTTCGAGCGTGCGGTCAAACGCGAAATTCTGGAAGGTGAAATCGCCCTGCCTGACGTGCCACAGGAAGTACTGGATAAATATCCTGGCATCGTGGCCGGTATTAAGGGCCTGGAAGAGCAAGGCTTTCCGGTGCTGGTGAAGGATGCGTCACTGGGTGGAGCTTACCCGGTGATGTGCGTCACCTTGATGAATCCGCGCACGGGCGGTGTGTTTGCCTCGTTCGGCGCGCATCCAAGCTTCGAAGTGGCACTGGAGCGCAGTCTCACGGAGCTGATGCAGGGACGCAGCTTTGAAGGCTTGAATGATTTGCCACGGCCGACCTTTGCCAGTGAAGCCGTGACTGAACCTTATAACTTTGTCGAACACTTTATTGATTCCAGCGGTGTGGTGTCGTGGCGCTTCTTCAGTGCCAAGGCTGATTACGAATTTGTCGAATGGGACTTCTCTGGCCACGGCGAAAATTCCAATGCTGATGAAGCCGCGACCCTGTTCGGCATTCTCAAAGGCATGGGTAAAGAGGTCTACACCGCGGTCGTTGACCAGCTAGGCGCCACTGCCTGCCGGATTTTGGTGCCGGGTTATTCCGAAGTTTATCCGGTCGAAGATTTGATCTGGGATAACACCAACAAGGCACTGTTATTCCGCGCCGATATCTTGAACTTGCATCAGCTGGATGATGACAACCTGGACGCCCTGTTAGGGCGCCTGGAGAACAATGAGCTTGATGATTACGGCGATATCGCCACCTTGATCGGCATCGAATTTGACGAAAATACGGACTGGGGTCAGCTAACAGTTCTCGAGTTGAAGCTGCTGATCAATCTCGCCTTGCAGCAATTTGAAGAGGCGCATGAGCTGGTTGGTGCCTTCCTGCAATACAACGACAACACGGTCGAGCGCGGATTGTTTTATCAAGCCTTGAATGTAGTGCTGGAGGTGCTGCTGGATGATGAACTGGAGCTGGACGATTATGTGATCAATTTCCGCCGGATGTTTGGCAACCCGCGGATGGATGCTGTGCTGGGCTCAGTGGATGGCAGCGTGCGCTTCTTCGGCTTGACGCCAACAAGTATGGAACTGGAGGGGCTCGACAGGCACCATCGTCTGATCGACAGCTACAAAAAATTGCATACGGCGCGCGCCAAGGTAGCGACTGCAGCCAGTTTGGTGTCGAGTCATGGCTGGGTGCGCTGATGACGTTCATACCAGCACAAATGCATTTTCGATACAGCGCGACCATCTGTGGCGGCTTGCATCAGTGTTAATGCGGGCTTTCGCTTAAATGTTTCTATCTCGATAGCTGCTGCAAGTCGCTGATGGTCAATCTCTATAAGCGGTTGCGCTCCCTGTACGTCAACGTTTCATCTAAAAATAAATACTTGTTCTGAAGGGGCGTATCCACAAACTGAAATGCATCTGATCCACATATGCGATGCAGTTTAAGGTGATCATAGGCTTTAAATGTCCGCTTACGACGGCGGTTTCAACCGGTGGATGCAACAGATTGATAAAACCGTTGAGCCGGTGTTTCGTAGTTTAGTGTTTTTCTTGGTCGTTCATTCAATCGTCTTGCCACAGCATTGAGTTGTGCTTGCGAATAGCTAGAGAGATTCAACCCTTTAGGGAAATACTGTCGCAACAGTCCGTTGGTATTTTCGTTTGACCCTCGTTGCCACGGGCTTCTTGGATCACAGAAATAGACCTGGATATCAGTGGCTAATGTGAAGCGCTTGTGGTCGGCCAGTTCCTTGCCGCGATCCCATGTCAGTGACTTATACAGTTCTTGCGGTAGTTTCCCTGCATGCTTGATGAGCGCATTGACGACCGTGTGCGTATCTTTCCTATCAATCTTTACCAGCATGACATAGCGCGTATGGCGTTCCACCAGCGTAGCAATCTGACTGTTTGCACTTCCACATAGCAAATCGCCTTCCCAGTGACCCGGCACAGCGCGGTCTTCCACCATCGCAGGCCGCTCACTGATCGACACGGCATCGCTGATCTGGCCGTGATTGTCTGTCTTCTGCGTGTGATGACGGGAGCGACGCATGACCCGAGTTCGTCTCAGGTGCTCGGTCAATTCCTTCTTCAAGGCACCACGTGCCTGTATGAATAAGGTTCTGTAGATGGTTTCGTGAGACACCTGCAATTCCTCATTGCTTGGATAACTGTGTTTGAGCCATCCCGTGACTTGCTGTGGCGACCATTGCTGGCGCAGCTTGTCGGCCACCATGCTGGCTAGCTGTCGGTTCTGTATAAGCTTACATGGCTTAGGGCGCTGCGCTCGATCCCACGTGGCCTTGCCTGCATCGGCTGCACGGTAGCTTGCAACACTGCCATTGCGGTTGATTTCCCGACTGATTGTCGATGGCGATCTGCCCAGACTTCTGGCTATAGTGCGCATCGATTGACCGGCAACGATGGATCGAGATATCTCTTCGCGTTCAGATAACGTCAGCGCATTACTCGATCGGATGCGTTGCGGCGGTCTGATGCCGCCGCTCTCTGCGAGTATTCTCTGTACGGATGAATGGTTGCGGTCAAATAGCTGAGCAATCTGTTGAAGAGACTCACCCTTCTTCCAGCGATCCCACATTAATGCCTTCTGATTATCGGTATAGATGATTCTTGTGCGACGCTCCATGACACACTCCCGCTATCTGCATAGCTTCTAGTGTGTTGCATCCACCGGTTGAAACCGCCACCCAAAGCAGACGTTCCGTAATATTGTCGCGAAATCAGATCATTGCCCCGAATACCTATACCGCAAGCGTTTTCAACACTAATCCGATAATTGCGCTAACCGCAATAACGTGGATAACATTGCGTTTGTAGCGTACCAATGCAATTGCGGCAGCGATTGCCATAATTGCTGCGATCCAATCGAAAGTGCCTGCGAAGCCTTGCGGCCATAGGACATGATAGGCAAAAAACACTGCTAGGTTAAGAATGACTCCAACTACAGCTGCAGTGATTCCGCTCAATGGGGCGGTAAATTTTAAATTGCCATGTGTGGATTCAACTAAAGGGCCGCCAGCCAGAATAAAAATAAATGAAGGAAGGAAAGTGAACCATGTCACCAGCACTGCTGCTGTGGCCCCGGCAAGAAACTTCAAATCAGCGCCGAATACAGCTTGGACATAAGCACCGACAAATCCAACGAACGCCACCACCATGATGAGAGGGCCTGGGTTAGCTTCCCCCAAAGCTAAGCCATCGATCATCTGAGTTGGCGTCAACCAGTTGTAATATCCAATCGCTCCTTGATAAATATATGGCAAAACGGCATATGCACCACCAAAAGTCAGCAAGGCGGCTTTAGTAAAAAACCATCCCATTTGCGTGAGGGTATGGTCCCAACCGTATCGCAACATCAGTACAGTCATCGGAACACACCACAGTACCCCGCCAACGATAAGTATCTTCGTCAATCCAAACCAACGGAATTGCGCATGCGCTGGTGGCGGTGTGTCATCGTCTATCCATGCGGGACCATACGATTTTTTAGATTCGCCATGACCTCCACCTACGGTAAATTTTTGCGGAATATAGCGACCACCGAGATAACCGATCAGCGCTGCCGATGCAACGATGAAAGGGAAAGGTACATTCATCGCAAAGATAGCCACAAATGACGCAGCGGCTATCGCCCACATCAGATTGTTCTTCAATGCGCGTGAGCCAATACGATGAACGGCATGTACAACAACAGCCGTAATTGCAGGCTTGATACCGTAAAACAATCCTGCAATCAGCGGCACATGCCCGTACGCGATATACAGCCAAGACAAAGCGATCAAAAAGAACAGTGATGGCAGGACGAACAGCATGCCAGCGGCAATGCCCCCCTTGGTTCTATGCATCAACCATCCCATGTAGGTAGCAAGTTGCTGGGCTTCCGGTCCCGGCAGCAGCATGCAATAGTTCAATGCATGTAAAAATCGTCGCTCACTAATCCAGCGCCGCTGCTCAACCAACTCCCTGTGCATCAATGATATTTGCGCTGCAGGGCCACCGAAACCGATGAAACCAAGCTTGAACCACAACTTGAGAGCATCCCAGAAAGTAACCTGACTAGGTCGAGGGATTTCTTCTGCACTTTGAACATTGGTTGAAGGGTTGCTGCTCATTTCGATATATCCTGTTCAAAATTGGTTATCAGGGCATCAAAGATGCCTGACGCTATGCTTAAAAGTTGATCGTCGTCGGCGACGGTTGAACGTATACCTGCCAACACTCGTTCGACACCGCTCGCTTCAGGTGGCTGGATGCCGCCAGCATCAATAAAATGGATGATGGCACCCAGTCTTGTCAGTGCCGGAGATTCCAGACCAAAGCTGGATATCAATGTCTCAAATGTGACCTTGGCACCGACATGAGAAAAGATAGCGCCATCAAAGTCGAACCCCAACGCATCTGCTGGACAATCTACTGGAGATGCCAGCCACAAGATTTGCGCATCAGAGTCAATGAAGCGGCGGATCAGCCATGCGCTTGCCAATCGGTCCATCCATGGTCGAGCACGCGTGGCCCAAGTGCGACCGCGATAATCTGCAGGTGATAACCTTGGAATTTTTCCAGATATGGAATGAGGCTCGTCCGGTGACAACGTTCGAATCGTTGCTGCTTCCAACTCCAGCAATGCCGCAGCCGTTTGTTTCTGTGATTCGCTAGGAAAGAAGTCGATAGAGATTAGTTGGTCAAAACTTTTGCGTAACTTGCGTGCCTGCTTAAGTGTTTCGTTCGCGGTTTCGTCACTGAGATTTGCGCGATGTTGAGCGATGGCGCCTGACAGTTCGGCAAACTCTGTTGAGCGGTCAAACAAAGTAACGAATGTTTCGTTCTTTGTAGTCGTCTGCAGTAAGTGTGTCGTGCCCCCATTTTTATCGATATCTTCTGCGATTTCCGATAGAGATTCCTTGCTGCATTCTTGCTCGGGCAGTAAATAAACACCATCTCGCAAAACTGCTGCACCCGACGACTTGAGTGCTCGCCACGCCCTCATTCGAGCCGTAGCGTTCTCGGTAGGAAGGGTCAGAATAAGTAGAAACCATTTCATATATGTAGCTTTCTTTACATTTATGTATTGAACTCTACCATATATATTATGAATGGCAAGCTCGTCACTGCGCAGCATTCAGATTTTGACGATGCTGCGATATCGGAGCGAGGAGTTCATTTTCTGAAATTTAGTTGCTATAATCAATCCACCATCTTGTTAAAGAGAACTTTGTGCGGCGCTTCTTTTGCATTTTCCTGTTGATGCTGTTGCCTTTGCATAGTTTTGGTATGCAGGGAGCTTGGCTGTCGTCTGGAAGTGCTTATGATCTTTCCCACGAACTGGTACATCAAGAAGGTATTAATCATCATCATGGCGACGATGGCGTCATCCACTACGATGACTCAAGCGAATCTGCCCAGCACATCTCGGATCACACAGCCTCTGGCCAAAGTGCGACTCTGCCTGCAAGCGCTACTCCTTTAAGCCCAATGAGTGCATTCATTGTGGTGGCGTCAGAACGTAGATATTTCGACATTCCCAACCCTCATCTCGAACGTCCACAGCGACCTCCTTCATCCCTCGGTTAATCTGCCGAGGGTATTGCATTTTTAGTATTAATTAAACTTCTTACGGATTATTCCGTTTGACATGCGCATGCCTTCGGTTCCTTTTTGGTTGCCGAATGGAGATCGCATGTTTACTAATTCTATATCTTGTCGTTTTTGGCTTTCTGTCGCATTGGTGTTCACAGCACCTACGGCGCTATCTGAATCCAATACCACCCTATCGATTGCAGTGGATGCTGCTTGGCAAAGATCGCCGTTGGCTCGTACGCTCGAAGCTCGTAGAGGCGAGTCGGTTGCAGGCCAAGAGTCAGCACAATCCTGGATTGCCGGTTCTCCATCAGTTGGCTTATCTCAACGTAATGATCGCGGAAGCAATCAAACTGGTTTTCGCGAAACAGAGGTTTCTGTTTCCGCCCCGATTTGGTTGCCAGCCCAAAGGTCAGCACGAGAATCCTTGGCCAATATCAGTGCTGATGAATTAGACGCGCAAATAGTGCATACCCGCCTGGCAATTGCTGGTGAAGTACGAGAACAGCTTTGGGCAGTTGCCGCAGCACGGGATGAATTGATCGAAGCGCAAGACCACCATCGCCATCTTGAAGCACTTGCTGGTGATGTGATCCGTCGCGTCAAAGCAGGCGACCTTGCAAGAACAGATGGTTTACTCGCGCAGCAAGAAGTTCTCGCCGCAAAAAGTGCACTCGCCGCAGTACAGACTCGACTACAGGTCTCTATGGCTCGCTACATTACGCTGACCGGCCAGCAAAACATCCCCTCCCCGGAACCTGAGCCTATTGCGACATCAATGCAGCAGCCGCATCCACGAATGCTGTTTGCGCATAAATCTATACAGCGCTCCCAAGCGTCTCTTCATGCAGTGAATTCGACGCGTAGTGACCCACCTACTGTTGGCTTACTGATGCGACGTGAACAAGACGGCATGGTAAGTCGCTCCAGCCAGAGTGTAGGGATAGCTGTGCAGATTCCGTTCGGAACAAATGCACGCAACCGCCCATTAGAGTCGGCAGCGCTCACCAAAATCGAAACCGCGAGAGCAGAAGCAGCGCAGACCGAGAGCATGCTTCTGAGCGATATCGAACTGGCACGCCAACAATTAACGGCCTCCGAGCAAGGACTGGCCGCCGCTTCGGAACGCGCAGCACTGACACGTGAGCATACCGAACTGATTGCCAAATCATTTCGTATGGGCGAGAGTGGATTAAGCGATCTATTACGTTCTCATGCCCTCAGTCATGAAGCTGACGTAAGTGAAAGACAGCAAAAAGTCGCCGTGGGACTAGCCCATGCCCGTTTAAATCAAGCATTAGGAATACTCCCGTGAAGCTACTCAAATTTTGCGTTTTCTATTTTGTGCTGACCATGTCGGCTATTGCCGCACCTGGCGCACATGGCCCGGATGGTGAGCATCTGGATGGTGCCGCCGGGCACGTACATCGTGATGCTGGACCTCGTATTGAAACTTTTACCGAGTCATTTGAACTGGTTGGCCGCCTACAAGCAAATGAGCTATCTATCTTGATCGACCGTTATGAAACCAACGAGCCGGTGCTCAATGCAAAGCTGGAAGTTGATTTAAACGGCTTGAAAGCGCTTGCAAAGTTTCACAGTGATCACGGCGACTATGCAGTCAATGACGAACGCATGTTGAAGGCGTTAGCTAAGCCGGGGAAGCATGCTCTCCTCTTCACGCTAACAGCGGATAACGAAAGTGATTTACTGGAAGGCACGCTCATAGTAGCAAGCGCGACTGATGCAGATGACCATGCGCATTTTCCATGGGCATGGAGTGTTGTCGGCTTATTCGTAGTAGCCGTACTGTTATTCGCAATCTTCAGATTCCGCCGCCGCAAAAAATCGACAGGAAACAATCATGCATAACAAATTAGCTTGTCTCGTCATTCCAGCATTCATATTTGGATTGCTTTCGCCAATAGCTAGCGGTGCGCCAGGTGCGCATGGTCCAGATGGCGAACATTTGGACGGCGCCGTGTCAGGTAGCGGTAGTGGATTGGCACGCTTGCCTGATGGCAGTGTCAATGTCCCTAAACAAGCACAACGAAGTATGTCTATCCGAACGATGATGGCCATCGAGAACGATCATCCTCTAACCGTAGAATTGAATGGCCGCGTGGCGATAGATCCCAACGCTGGCGGACGCGTGCAAGCACCATTTTCCGGTCGCATTGATGCTGGCCCAAAAGGATTGCCGGTAGCTGGACAAAGCGTTGAGAAGGGACAGATTCTTCTCCGCATAAAACCGGTCGCCAGCGCTATCGACCGTGGCAATCAAGAGGCGCAACTAGCCGACCTGCGCGCCAACCGCATTTTGGCGGAGCAACGGATCAAACGTCTCGAATCGCTGGAAGGAAGTGTTCCGCAAAAAGACATCGAGGCAGCACGTGCAGAATTGAGCAGTCTGATAGGACGCGAACGGGCTGTGTCTGCAAGTGTCATCGGTAGCGAAAATATTACTGCGCCAGCTTCCGGCATTGTCGCCAGCGCAAACGTCTTAAGCGGACAAATAGTAGAAGCACGCGATGTGCTGTTCGAAATTATTGATCCGAATCGCATGTTTGTTGAAGCAAGTAGTACGGACGTGGCACTCGCGAATCGGATTGGACAAGCAAGTCTGGCGTCCTATCCTGCTATCGACCTGATTCTATTGGGTGGCGGACGCAGCTTGCGCGATGGCGCATTGCCAATCAGTTTTCAGGCGCAGGGAAAAGGAATGGCCTTAGCTGTTGGCCAACCCGTTACCGTGATCGCCAAACTGAACGAAAAGGTAAAGGGGATCGCACTTCCGGCTGAAGCGCTGGTGCGCAATCCTGAAAACCAGCCCATTGTCTGGATCAAATCAGGCGCAGAACGGTTCATTGCCCAGAAGGTTGAAGCACGCGCATTGGATGCAAACACAATTGTTGTGGTGAAGGGACTTGCTCCGGAAAACCGCGTTGTTGTGTCAGGCACTGCGCTGATCAATCAAATTCGATAGGAGCGAACTCATGTTTAACTGGATTGTTCGCTTCAGTCTCACCAATCGTATATTTGTATTGGCGGCGGCATTGCTGTTGATGGTGTACGGCACGCTAACGGCATTACGTACACCGATTGACGTATTCCCGGATTTGAATAAACCTTTGGTAACGATTCTGACAGAGGCAGGAGGCATGGCTCCTGAAGAAGTGGAGCAGCTAGTATCGTTTCCCGTAGAGACATCGTTAAACGGAATGCCTGGCGTGACCAGAGTGCGTTCAGTTGCAGGTGTCGGTTTGTCGATTGTGTACGCCGAGTTTGATTGGGGTACAGACATTTATAGGAACCGACAATTAGTTTCCGAACGACTAGCCTTGGTGAAGGAGCAACTACCCGATGGCATTACGCCAATCATGGGGCCGGTTTCATCCATCATGGGCGAAGTGATGTTGATAGCATTGCCTATCGATATTGCGACAACCGATCCCATGCGCGCACGGGAATATGCCGACTTTGTATTGCGACCGAGGTTGCTCTCTATTCCTGGGGTATCCCAGGTCATCCCTATTGGTGGTGAAGTAAGGCAGTTACGGGTTGAGCCGGATACGGCACGCATGGCGCAATTCAATATCACGCTAGAACAAATCGAAAGTGCACTACGCGGCTTCGCTGCCAACACCAGCGGTGGTTTCATTGATCTCAATAGTCGCGAGTATCTGATTCGTAATCTGGGACGTACCAACCGTCTTGAAGACGTAAAAGGATTGGCGGTTACATACCGCAATGGAACACCCGTCTTAATGGAACAAGTGGCAACCGTGCGCTTCGCGGCGGCATTTAAACGAGGTGATGCAGGACTCAATGGCAAGCCAGCAGTGATCGTCAGTGTACAAAAACAGCCCGCTGCAGATACCGTCAAGTTGACGCGCGATATTGAAAGCGCATTAAGTGAACTCAAACAGGGACTTCCTTTGGGGCTTTCGGCGCCAGAGGTATTGTTTCGACAAGCCGACTTCATTGAAGCCTCCATCAATAACGTGGCGGAAGCATTGCGTGATGGTGCAATCCTTGTTGCGATTATCTTGTTTGCGTTCTTGCTCAATGTCAGGACCACTGCGATATCACTTATTGCGATTCCTTTATCGCTTGCGGTGACTGCCGTCGCATTTCACTTGTTGGGACAATCAATCAACGTGATGACGCTGGGCGGACTCGCCATTGCAATCGGCGAATTAGTCGATGACGCGGTGGTGGACGTTGAAAATATCTTGCGGCGTCTGAAGCAGCGAAGTGTCGGTGACAGATCGATATCGGTGATGGACGTCATCTGGCGTGCATCGGTCGAGGTACGTTCCGGCATCGTATATGCAACCGTTATCGTCGTCCTTGTATTCGTCCCCCTCTTCGCATTGCCTGGAATTGAAGGCCGTTTATTTGCGCCACTCGGTATCGCTTACATCGTGTCGATTCTGGCATCGATGCTGGTTTCCATGACGATCACTCCCGTGCTGGCTTATTACCTGTTGCCACACATGAAGCAACTCTCGCGCGGCGATAGCCCCGTAGTCAGTCGTCTGAAGGCTTGGGATAAGCGTGTGCTTGAATGGTCATTCCCAAGGGCAAAAATAATTTTGGTTATGGCTGCATTGATCGTCGTTGCTGCCGCATCTACCATTGCATTTTTCCCTCGTGCTTTTTTGCCGCCATTCAACGAAGGCTCTTTGGTAATGGGCATGACCTTCACTCCTGGTACTTCTTTGGCAGAAGCCAACCGGATGGGAGCCCTGGCAGAAACGAACATTCGGCAGGTTCCGGAAGTCATCAAGGTTGGCCGACGCACCGGCCGTGCTGAACTTGATGAACATGCCGAAGGTGTTCATTCATCGGAAATTGATGTCGATTTGAAGCGTTCGGAACGCGGTCGGGAAGAAGTAATGGCAGATATACGCGCACAGCTTTCGACCATCCCTGCTTCGGTGGCGATCGGGCAGCCGATTTCTCATCGTCTTGATCATCTTCTTTCTGGAGTACGAGCGCAAATCGCGTTGAAAATTTACGGTGACGATACAGATACCTTGCGGGGATTAGCGGAAGGACTGCGTTCGCGCCTGGTTGCAGTGCCTGGGCTGGTAGATCTCTCGGTTGAGCGGCAAGTTCTTATTCCGCAAATCAAGATACACGTGGATTATCGCAAGGCTGCACAATACGGATTGGCACCAGGCCAATTATTGACCATGTTGGAAACACTCTCTGAAGGAAAGCGCATTGCACAAGTTGTGGATGGGGTGCGTAGATTCGATGTGACGATACGCTTGCCAGATGACGAACGTTCACCACAAGATTTGGCACGCGTGATGATAGATACACCCGCCGGGAAAATACCGTTGTCGTCTATTGCGACGGTTGAAGAAGGTGACGGGCCGAACCAGATTGGCAGGGAAAATGGTAGGCGGCGTATCGTCGTGTACGCTAATACAGACGGCTCGGACATGTCACGCATCATCGGCGACGTTCGTGCGGCGATTGCCGCCACACCCATGCCAAGCGCCTACTTCGTGAGCGTGGAAGGGCAATTCCAAGCACAAGAAAAAGCCATGAAACTCATCGTTGGCTTGTCGCTATTTTCGCTGGCAATGATTTTCCTTGTACTCTACTCGCGTTATAAATCGAGTGTTTTGGCATTCGTCATTATGGGCAATATTCCCTTTGCCTTGATTGGTAGCGTCATTGCGATGTGGATTGCAGGCGTATCGCTGTCAGTGGCCTCTATGGTCGGCTTCATTACCTTGGCAGGTATTGCGACGCGTAACGGCATCCTCAAAGTTAGTCACTACATCAATCTCTGCAAGTTCGAAGGCGAAGAATTCGGTCGCTCCATGATTATCCGCGGCTCTTTGGAAAGACTAACGCCCGTATTGATGACTGCATTGGTGGCTGCGTTTGCGCTAACGCCGCTGCTATTGGCTGCAGATGCGCCAGGCAAAGAGATTCTGCATCCGGTTGCTGTGGTTATCTTTGGTGGTTTGATTAGCTCGACGATTCTCGATTCGCTTCTTACGCCAGTGATATTTTGGTTAGTCGGACGTAAACCGCTTGAACGGCTTGTTGCCGGAAAACAGGAAGATGCGTATTAAAAAGGTTTATGTGGCTGCACCTATTCAAGACACGCCACACTTTTGGAGAAAATAATGAAGAAAATTTTAGCTCTGGCAACGATGGCCATCGCCCTTGCCGCAACTGGCAATGTGTTCGCACACGGTGCGAAAGCAAACCATGGGGGCATTGTGCAAAGCGCAAATGATTTGAATTTTGAATTAGTTGCGAAAGATGGAAAGGTCACGATTTACGTCGAAGACCATGATGAGGCGTTTTCAACTAAAGGAGTAACAGGAAAACTCACCATTCTTAATGGCGCAGAAAGAACGGAAGTGCCACTTGAAGCCGCCGGAAACAATTTGCTCGTAGCTAAAGGTGAGGTCAAATTATCTAAAGGTGCCAAGTTAGTGGCAGCAATTACTTTTTCTGATAAAAGCTCTGTTAACGTCAGGTTCGCAATCAAATAAAACTGCGTAAGGGCCCATGTATATAAAGTAGTGACGAGTGCACTACTTTGTATTTTTGAACGCGTGCGTCAACTCAAATTTTGATAACGCAGGCAATGAGCGCATTTAGGAAAACATAATGTATTGGATTTTCACAAAATATCTAATTACTGCTGGCGTGGTTGTTCTTGTTTCTGAACTCGCCAAGCGTAGCGATAAACTCGGAGGGTTAATCGCTGCATTGCCGATGATTACTGTATTAACACTCATTTGGCTTTATATAGAAAAACAGCCAGAGGCGAAAATTGGCAATCACGCGTGGTATACATTTTGGTACGTCATTCCAACCTTGCCGATGTTCTTGATTTTCCCAATGCTGCTATCTAGGATAGGTTTCTGGCCGACACTTCTCGCGTCTGTCGTCATCACGCTTATATGCTTTGCTGCTTTTGCATTTGTTATGCGTCAATTTGGTGTCGACCTGATGTAGGGTAATGCTTGACGGGTGAAGGTGATTTAAGACCGTATTAACCCTAGTTTCTAGTGGCTTGCATCGACCGGTTGAATCCGCCTCTGATAGCGGCTACCAAGTGATTTGAAAAACAAAGCAAAACAATTGTTTTGCTTAATCTTATAGTTGATAATTGTCGACATGAACGATACTACAAACCAGCCCTCTCTTCCCGACCGACTCTCGATCGATCCTCGCAGCCCTTACTACAACGCTGCCATATTTGAACACGATATTGGTATTAAGCTGAATGACAAGGACCGCTCCGACGTTGAGGAGTATTGCATCAGCGAAGGATGGGTTAAGGTCCCGGCCGGGAAGGCGCTAGATCGGAAGGGCAATCCCCTGATGACGAAATTAAAAGGCAAGGTCGAAGCTTTTTATCGGTGACGATGGTTCTTTCATTCGCATCTCTGAATTTCTGCAAGTTTGTGCAAGCGCACGCGCTTTAACGTTTTTTCGATAGCGATTACAAGTCCATTTTTTGCCGTCCTGGTGATTCCGAGTCGGTGCAAACTGAGATTTTTTCTAACAAGGAAATCTCATGAACTTGAATCAACATCGTATAAACCGGTACTCCACTCTAGCCGGTAGTGGGCATTCCCTGAACCTATAACAGACCATTGCGGAAAAGCCCATGGTTTGCCCGATATTGCGGAATCGCCTATACTCACGCCTATGGCAATCCTCGTTTATTCCTTTGGCACATTTGCGTCAGAACAGTCTTTAATGACGGTTCCGTTTTCGCACGTGCTCAGGTTTAGGGGCATCAAGCAAGCCCTCCAGCCGACAGCAGATTCCTAAGCCCGGCGATAACTCCTTCTCTCTTTAGCGCAATTCATCTATCGCCGGGCTTAAGCCAAGCGCGATAGCGGCCAACTCTTTCTTGAGTTTCGGCCGCGCTTTGGGATTTACTTCATGTCTTCGATTATCTACGGCGAGCAAACTCTCGCCGAGCTTGCGTTCGTGCGCGTGCTGCGCATGTTCAGCTTGCTCGCCCTCCGCCCATCTCTGGTTTCCACAGCTTATCTTGCGCTGACCTTTTTCGTCCTATCCAAGTCGCCATGGAACTGACAAAAAACTTCGTTAAACACAAGAGTCCCTGTGCCGATGGATTTCGCTGGTTTCTACGCAACCATCAAGAAGGCTGCGATTACCAGCCTCTTTTGAATGCACTGGTCAATGCGGGCCGGGTCGATGACGCCTGCTGGCTGCTCACGCAGTTTGGTCCTACTGATGGCGTACTAAGAGTAGACGCCATTGATGCAGATGCAATCGTGTTCGCTGGAACAATAGAAGTACAGGGCAACATTGAAGTCGCATCAATAGTGCGAGCCGGACGTGCGATACGTGCCGGCGGCGGGATACGTGCAGGTCATTCCATTATCGCTGGCGAAGATATCCGTGCGGCCGGCAGCATTCGCAGCGTAGTAATGCTGGATGCAGGTGGAGATATCAAAGCGGGATGGGGCATTGAGGTGCAAGAAAATCTGCGTTGCGGTGGCGACTTGCGGGCCGAGTGGGAGTTATTTTGCGGTGGCGATCTGTCCGTTGCGGGCAATGCATTCGTGGGACAAGACCTCGTGAGCAAAGGCGTATTTCGCTGCGACAAAAGTATCAGAGCCGGTGGATCCATCAGGGGTCTGGACAGTATCTGGGCCGGCAATGGAATCGAATCTGGCGCAAGCATACTTTGCGAAAAACATCTGGAAGCAAATTGGGGCATCAATGCCAGGGAAGCCATTGTTGCCCACGGCACGATCAAAGCGGGAGAGAGCCTGCAGGCAATGGAGGAAATACACGCGGGTGAAGGCTACGGCATCTATGCGGGATTGATCGTTCAGTTTGATGCATGGGAGGCCAGTGCCCAGGTGCGCGCCAAGTCGAAACCAGAACGCTTGATGAGCGGCTGGTGGGGCGGCCCTTACGTGGCTTGATGACATTTTGTTGAGTTTGAAAAAATCTACTTACCCAGTATTGATTTGGAGATTATCTTGCATAGCTTAGCCCTTCCCTTTCCATATATGCTCTGGCTGGCTCGCATCATGGAACTGCGTATCGACGTACAGCTTCCGGCAACCGAACTGGAAAGAGAACTTGACGCGCTAGATCGACGCTTGAATCAGCCTGGCGATATTCTTTACGACCTTCCTTGTATAGCCATCAATTTTCCTAATCTGGTCTTCCGATATCGAGAGGCAGATGGAGAACATTATGTCTACGTTGAAGACCTGAAGCACCGCTGTCTCGCGGGCTATACCGTCTTTAATCGTTTGATCGAATTGAATCGTCGTCAGGACAAACATCTGCGCGCGACACATTCCAAATACGCGCCAGCCTATCAACGTCGCGGCATAGCCAGCGCCATCTATCGATGGTGGCTGGATGCAGGAAATTGTTTGATTAGTGGCGCACGTCAGTCCGCAGGCGCACATGCCTTGTGGCACTCACTTAACAAGCATTACGATTTGATTTATGTGGACCTGCGCGACAAAACCCTGCGCTATTTGGGAGCAGAAGTCAGTCATCAGATTCGTGAAGATCTTCATACCAGAATGATTATGCTCGGAAAAAATCGGGATCTTGCCGGTTTGGCTGAGCATACTGAAATGACGCTAGCTTTGGAGCTGCAAAGTGGCCTCGAATGTGCATCGAACGCTCGCGCCGGTCTTACGCAATCTCGGCAAATGCGTCGGCTATGAATGCTTCCAGCTCTTTTTCTTCGAGCAATTCGATAGAGAAATTTTCGAAACGTTTAGGTAACCAGATAATCCGGGCCCCGCTCGGCGACTGGAGATTACTCTTGGCAAGTGGATTTCCATTTTCATCTTCCGGCTGAACGCCAGCTATGATTAGTTCTTCATAGGCGGCTTCGATGTCAGGCGTGGAATAGCAATGACGATAGATGGTTCCGTCACCTTTGACGTCCAGCAGGTCTTTCAAGCCTCCGCTAATCGGTTGCACCAGCATGAAACGTTCAGCTCCGAACATGACAATCGCGTAGCGCACATGCAGACCGCCACGTTCCCAGACAAGGGTTTTCGAGATTTTGGCATTAAAGAGATCCGCGTAATACGCGCATGCCACCTCCAAATCCATGACCAATACATCCACATGACTGAACTTCAATTTCATTTGCTTTCACTCTATAAAAAAGTATGGAGGGTCAAGGTAAAAAACGACATGATTGACCATATTCTCTCTGATAATATCCTGAGTTGAGAAAATCGGAGCTCCGTATAAAATATCCAGACACTAGTACCAGTAAGAGCTGCGTTTCTGCTTTGTCAGCCCCTTCTGCGCTAGTAAAAAATGAACAAAAACCGGATTTCTCGGATCAATGATCCTGTCTACAACATTCACAAGGAAGTCACATTGAGTACACGTCACATACTGGATCAACTATTGCGATCCGGCCAGGATTTGGCCAAACAATGGAGTAGCGGCCAGCAAGGTGGCGGCGCTTTGAATGGATTGCAGGACAAACTCGGAGGCCTGTTAGGCGGCAGTCAGTCCGGCAATAATCAGGCCGGCGGAAGTGGTCTGTCGTCTTTGCTGACGGGATTCGGCGGAGGCGCCATCGGTGGCGGTGCGCTGGCTATGCTTCTCAGCAGCAAGAAGGCCCGCAAAATGGGCGGCAATCTGGCCATGTACGGCGGCATGGCGGCACTGGGCGCGCTGGCTTTCAAAGCCTATGGCGACTGGCAGCGCGACAAAGCGCAACAAACCGGCATTAAAACCATTGCCGAACCGCAAACGCTGGATCGACTACCTGCCGCGCAGGCAGAACAACACAGTTCGGCGATACTGATTGCCATGATAGGTGCGGCCAAGGCCGATGGTCATATCGGCCCCGAAGAAACGCAGTTGCTTGAACAGGAAATGGCCAAGCTCTCGGAAGATGCCAGCGACCAGCGTTGGCTGCATGAAGAATTGACGCGTCCACTTGATCCATCTGCAGTGGCACGTGTATCCAGTACACCGGAAATGGCAGCCGAGATGTATCTTGCCAGCCTGCTGGTTGTCGATGAGGAAACCTTCATGGAGCGTGCCTATCTGGATCAATTGGCGAAAGAGTTGAAACTCGATCCTGCCCTTAAGGCCAAGCTTGAACAGCAGGTAGCTGACATTTCAGCAAACTAGGATGAAACGAGCAGCGACGTTGTTTGTCGCTCGCTTTCACAGACTGAAAAAAGGCTTGTTACAACAAGCTTTTTTTATCTTCCTCACCCGCCCGCCTATTTACCGTCATCTATCGATGGAAGTAAAAATTGAATGTCCGCTTGACCTTGGATTAACCCCGTTGATGCAATGAATTGATGAAATCGGTATTGCCTGGATATGAGTAAACGGCAACGACTTCAGTATTAAATCGCAGGCTCCCATGCTAAATTGGGTTGTGTATTTATAAGCTTAGGTGCGTGCAATGGCCTATTCACTGCCATACCGATTCCTTGCCAATGTGGTGCTTTCGCTGCACGTCTTGATCGTGCTCTTTGTGATCGGCGGCTTGCTACTGGTAGTCCTCGGCAATCTTCGTTCTTGGCGGTGGGTCAATGCACTCTGGTTCAGGCTGTTGCACCTCGCCACCATACTCATCGTTGTCGCGGAGACTTGGCTAGGCATTGTCTGCCCACTCACCACGCTGGAAATGTGGCTGAGGGAGCAAGCTGGAACTACTTCCTATTCAGGTGGTTTCATCGAATACTGGCTGCAATCCATCCTGTTCTGGGACGCCCCGGCATGGGTGTTCATAACCGCATACTCAATCTTCGGCCTGGCCGTCGCAGCAACCTGGTGGTATTTTCCACCCAAACCAAAGTGGCGTTCGCACGTGACAAGTACCTAACCCTTCTATCGAGTGAACGCGTTCCAAACAGCCACTTTCAATTTTCAGACTGCGGCTTTGGATCGCAAGCAGACCGTGCACTAACGTCCAACGCAGAGCTTGAAGTTATTACGCCAGACTTAGGGAATCAGTCGCTCTGTGCGCAGACGCTCGAAAAGATCGAAGAACGACGAGTCAGTTGCCTGATATGCACTGAAGCCGAGACGGCGACTATTCGCCATATCGGTCATTACCTCTAGTGGACGACCAAGATCGAGATCCGTGTGCCACGCAGATGCCAGGCGGTCCAGGTCAGGCTCTGCGAGGTCATTGCGTTGGGCAATCTCGCGCCACAATGCATGATCGTTTGCCATCGTCGCGTCCAGGGGTTTTATCGTTCCGCTAAATCCCGCCGACTGCACGCCGAACCAATCGGCCAGCTTCGGCCACAACCAGTTCCAGCGAAAAAAGTCGCCGTTGACGATGTTGAAGGCCTCGTTGCGGGCGGCGTCCGTATCGGCAGCCCACACAAGCTGCCGGGCCAGCATGCGCGCATCCGTGACGTCAGACAGTCCCTTCCACTGCGCCTCAGAACCAGGAAACTGGAACGCGCGTCCGGTTTCTTTACAAATAGTCGCATAGACAGCCAGTGTGGTGCCGAGGTTCATGGCATTGCCGACGGCTAGCCCGATGATGGTGTGCGGCCGGTGTACCGTCCATGTGAAACGGTCGCGTTCTGCCGCTAAATAGACCTCATCTTCCTGGGCGTAGTAAAAATTCTCAAGAGGCAGACGCGGCTGGCTTTCCCGCAGTGGTGTATCTGGCAGAGTACCGGAACTGGCATATGCTTCGAACGGACCGAGATAATGTTTCAGGCCGGTGACGAGCGCGACATGACGCACGCTTTTCTTTGATGACAGCGCGTTGAGCAGATTGCGCACCAACGCTGAATTAACACGGATATTCTCGGCTTCCGTGTCCTGGCGCATCCAAGTAGTGATGAAGACGTGTGTCGGCGAGACATTCTCCAGCGCGAGAGCGAGAGCGCTTGGGTCGAGCAGGTCGGCGACGACGTGTTGAACAGATGCCAAGCCCTGCGGTGGTCGACGTGACAGGCCGATGACCTCCCATCCGCTCGCCAGCAATTCCCGGGCGACATGGTTGCCGCCGATTCCGGTAATGCCCGCGATGAGTGCTGTGCGTTTCATGCGCTGCTTTCAGTATCAATGGACATTCATTCTACTTGGCGCTGGAAAAATCTGTTCAATGCTGTCAGCAGGGGGCGATGACTGTCGGGAATGGTGGCATGCGGGCCTGGAGTGAACCCCTCGGGCTGGACCAAAGAAGCGAGATGAAGTGATACGCTTGTCGAGCCTTGAAACAAATGCGCATCGACTTGTTTACATTGGGGTTTAAAGGGGCTTAAGTCCGGTTGAAACCGCCGCCTTCGCCAGACAGTCGAAGGTGGATCAGTTAGAGCGAGTCAATTCTGCGCGCAAATCAACAGGCAGACGCAATGTACGGCAAATCTTTAGCGGACTATGGCTTTAGACATACGTACTTGCAAACTGAACGCCGAGTTATTGCTCTGCATCTGGTAGCGTGAAATAAAAACTGGATCCTTTGTCGATCTCGCTTTTCACCATAATCGTTCCGCCATGCGCTTCGATAAAAGTTTTACAAATGGTGAGTCCTAAGCCCATATCGGACAAATTCATGCTCTCGGTTTCCAGCTTTTCAAACACTTGTTCGATTCGATCTTCTGAAATACCGCTTCCGTTATCAGTGACTACGCACTCTACCAACGAGCCAACTTGGTTGGCCGTAATAATTATTTCGCCATCGGGCGTATGTCGGATGGCGTTGGCAATGAGATTCTGAAATACTCGACGCAATAAAGACGCATCAGCAAATACGACGAGATCTTCTGAAACATTGTTGATGATGCTCGTACTGCCTGAACCGGCTACAGGAGTTAAATCAAGTATCAAGGACTCAACCAATGGCCAAAGATCAAATCGTCGGCGCTCCATCTTGACACCTGCTTCGGTCTCAAGATTAATGTTCTCTTCTAGAATCTTATTGACCTGAAGAGTGAGGTAACCTGCATTCCGCTGCAAGGTCTTGAGCGAACGATTAATGCGATCGACTGGTGGGTTACCTTCCAACCACACTCTCTCCAATAGTTGTGAGGATAAAATAATTGCGTTTAATGGCGTACGTAAATCATGTGCAATGAAGGCAAGGTAATCCTCGCGCCGCCTCTTGGTATCAATGGCTTGCTGCACTACATACGCTTTAATGGCAGTAGCAATTGCTGCGTCCAACGTGTTATTCAAAAATTGTACTGCGCTACCCACAAGTATCACGTCATGCTTTTCGGCCAATTCGTGTATGCAATTTCGCAAGATGTTGTACTCGGCGACCACCTCTTCGACTTCAAATCCATTTTCCAAACGTTGCAGTCCATGTGTCGTCGACGAGCCTGCGGTAATCTGCGAACGAATAGCCTCATCATCCGCAAGTGCTAAAGCAGCCGCCAGCTCCTTGAGCAGTACGGGAATGTGATCGTTTAAAGTTGGCTTGTCCAAGAGTTTAGCTGCCGGCAACTCACGGACCTTCATGCGCCAATAAGAAAGCAGCGCTTCCTGATGCGCACTAATTAAGGCCGCAAGCTCTTTGGTTGCGTTGAACTTTTGCATCTATTACTTTCTTATTATCGAGACACTGTTCAATCCATCACCGCTCGGCTTTGTGGATCCTGTGTTTTTCAAAAAACAACTTTATCAAAAAACATCTGACTTGCTCACATATGTGATCAAACGCACTGTGTATTTGGCTCTGGCAAGGCAACATCAAGGAATGCAGCTTTCGACGCCGCATATGAAATGTTGAGTCAACGATGGGAATCATAATTCATGACACATACCATCCTCGTTGTAGACGACGAACTAGCGTTGGCCGAAGTCCTCGCGAATATACTTGAATATCATGGTTACGCGGTATTAATCGCAGGAGATGGCCAAGAGGCACTTGAAGTCGTCAAAGAAAAGAAAATCGATTTAATCATTAGTGACTACATGATGCCCAAGCTTGACGGCATTGCGCTTTTTCACTGCATATCCAGCGATTATCGCACCTCTGGCATACCGATGATCATGATGAGTGCGCTTCCTGGCGATTTAAAGGATTTACCTGTTCACTCCATTTTAAAGAAGCCTTTTCATATGGATGAGCTTGTGGAAATGGTGACCAAGGCATTGAAGGGCACTCAATGCAGAAATAGCATGTAGCCTGCATCAAAATCGCGCGGTGCCGCGCCTCCCCTCCCGCCCTCGCCTTGTGCAAGCGCTCCATACAGGTGCGGAATGAATAGATAATTCCGCCTTCCCTAACCGAAGAAGCACGCCCACACTGGCGTGTTCAGAGTTTTGTTGAATTGGCATGGCCTTTGCTATATCCCATCTTGTACACAAGAAGGGATACCAAATGCTCGGATGGACAATTACTGAATGGCAGAATGCTTATCGCACTGGTGCACAACCTGCGGAATTACTGGCGGCCCTACTTACTTCACTCCCCTCGCCCGATCCTGCATGGATCTCGATCATTGGCCAATCGGCATTAGACGCACGCTTGACGCAATTAGCTGCGCAACTGAAAGCAGTGAATGGCGATCTGACGCAACTGCCTTTGTATGGTGTGCCATTTGCGGCAAAAGACAATATAGATGTCGCCGGTTTGCCGACCACGGCAGCTTGTCCGGCATTTGCGTACGCGCCTACTCGCAATGCAACGATCATTCAACGTTTGCTGGATGCTGGCGCAGTGGTGATAGGTAAAACCAACCTCGATCAGTTTGCTACCGGACTTGTTGGGGTTCGTTCGCCTTACGGCATCCCGACCAACACCATTAATCCCGAATATGTTTCTGGTGGTTCAAGTTCGGGCTCCGCCTCTGTCGTTGCGCGCGGTATGGTGCCTTTTTCATTGGGTACCGATACCGCCGGCTCCGGTCGCGTACCAGCCGGTCTGAACAATATCGTCGGTTTGAAACCAACGCGTGGTGCATTCAGCAATACCGGTGTGGTACCTGCTTGCCGCACACTGGATTGCGTCTCTGTCTTTGCGACCACGAATGAAGATGCAGTAACTGTCTATGACGTCGCTGCCGCACTCGATCTGACAGATGGTTTGTCACGTGCGATACCGGACGAAGCAAAAAGTAAAAGCATTCCCGCCAAGCCGCGCTTCGGCATTCCAACCAAGCCTGAATTCTATGGCGATGCACTTGCAGAACAAGCATTTATCGCTGCAATCAAGCAGCTCGAAGCACAAGGTGCGACTTGCGTGCCTGTCGACTTTTCAATTTTCGATGAAGTGGCGGCCCTTTTGTATGACGGCCCATGGGTCGCGGAACGTTATGCAGCGATTCAGGCGTTCGCCACTGCGCATGAAGCAGACATTCATCCTGTCGTGCGTGACATCATTTTCAAGGCGAAGAATTTTTCTGCCGCAGATGCATTCAACGGCATGTATAAACTCGCCGATCTGAAGCGACTGGCGGATGCTTTGCTTGCGGAATTCGATGCGCTGGTCGTGCCTACCGCACCTACCCATTACAAAATCAGTGAATTGCAAGCCGAGCCAGTACGACTCAACAGCAATCTGGGCAAGTACACCAACTTCGTCAATCTGCTGGACTGGAGCGCGCTCGCCGTGCCGGCCAGCATGCGCGCCGATGGTTTGCCGTTCGGCATCACTCTGATTGCCGATGCATGGCAAGAACGCGCACTCGCAGTCTTCGCTGCGCAATGGCATCAAAGTACCGGTTTGAAACGCGGCGCAACCGGACTGGCACTCGCACCTTCCAAAATTGCAAGTACTGCAGCACCCGTCGACATGATCCGCGTCGCCGTGGTCGGCGCACATCTGCGCGGCATGCCCTTGAATCATGAACTGACCAGCCGCGATGCGCAGTTCGTTCTCAGTACCACCAGCGCAGACAACTATCTGTTGTACGCACTGGCCAATACCACGCCGCCGAAACCAGGACTGGTACGCAGCGATAGTGGCTCGGCCATCAAGCTCGAACTGTGGGATGTGCCATCGGCAACATTCGGCTCCTTCGTTGCTGGCGTCCCTGCTCCACTCGGAATCGGCAGCGTCACGCTGGCCGATGGCAGCACCGTCAAAGGCTTCATCTGCGAACCATCCGGTCTGGCTGGCGCACGCGACATCACCGAATTCGGCGGCTGGGCAGCGTATTTGGCCAGCATGAACACGACCGCAAAACCATAACAACCGCTCAGGGATCATCATGTTCACTACTGTTCTTATCGCCAATCGCGGTGAAATCGCCTGCCGCATCGCACGCACACTCAAGCAAATGAATGTGCAGTCGGTCGCCGTCTATTCCGATGCCGATCGCAACAGCCTGCACGTTACGGCGGCTGATGTCGCGGTTTCCCTTGGTGGTCAGACTGCGGCGGAAAGTTATTTGCGCGGCGACCTGATCATCGCGGCAGCAAAACAAACTGGTGCGCAGGCCATCATCCCCGGTTATGGTTTTTTATCCGAGAACGCCGACTTTGCTGCGCAATGCGAAGCCGAAGGCATCGTCTTTGTCGGTCCAACACCGCAACAGATGGAGCAATTCGGTCTGAAGCACGCCGCCCGCGAACTGGCAGAATTGGCGAAGGTGCCGTTGGTGCCGGGCTCGGGCTTGCTGCCGGATCTGAATGAGGCAAAGACGGCCGCTGCCGACATTGGCTATCCAGTCATGCTGAAGAGCACGGCAGGCGGCGGCGGCATAGGCCTCACCCGCTGCAATAGCGAAACAGAATTGATCGCAGCGTTTGAATCGGTACAACGCCTGGGGCAATCCTTCTTTTCGAATGCAGGTGTATTTGTAGAACGCTTTGTCGATAGAGCGCGCCATATTGAAGTGCAAATTTTCGGCGATGGTCGCGGTCATGTGATTGCTTTGGGCGAGCGCGATTGCTCGTTGCAGCGTCGCAATCAAAAAGTGGTGGAAGAAACGCCTGCACCTGATCTGCCGGAAGCAGTACGTCGTCAGTTATGGGTCGCAGCAGAAAGTTTAGGTCGCTCGGTAGGCTACCGTTCTGCTGGCACTGTCGAATTCATCTATGACAGCGAGAAACAGGCTTTCTATTTCCTCGAAGTGAATACGCGGTTACAGGTTGAACATGCGATCACCGAAAGCGTGACCGGTATCGATCTTGTGGAATGGATGATTCTGACTGCCGCCGGTACGCCGCCTTCGCTTGACCGCCTGGTTGAACCTGCAGGCGCAGCTATAGAAGTACGCATTTATGCAGAAAATCCACTGCGCAATTTTGCACCTAGTCCGGGCACATTGACTGAAGTTTATTTCCCACCGAATGCACGCATAGATACGTGGGTAGAAACCGGTACTGAAGTGTCGGCGCATTACGATCCGATGATTGCCAAATTGATCGTGCACGGCAAAGATCGCGCCGCTGCCATCGCCGCCATGTCGCGCGCCTTGAGCGAAACGCGCCTGGCCGGTATTTCTACCAATCTTGATTATTTACGTCAGGTTGTTGCCAGCGCCGGCTTTGCTGCCGGCGAAGTATCGACACGTTATCTGGATAGCTTCCACTACCGCCCTGCGGTTATTGAAATCATAGACGGTGGCACTTACACCACCGTACAGGATTACCCAGGCCGCGTCGGTTATTGGGATATCGGCGTGCCCCCATCCGGCCCGATGGATGACTGGGCCTTCCGTTTAGCGAACCGCATCGTCGGCAATCATCCACAAGCAGCCGGGATCGAAACCACTGTACTCGGACCGACCTTGCGCTTTCATTGCGACACCGTGATTGCATTAACCGGCGCCCCAACCAAAGCTGATCTCGACGGTATTGCCGTCGACTTCTGGAAACCTATCGACATTCGCGCCGGCCAGATTTTGCGCATAGGCAAAGCAATCAGTGGTTGCCGCAGTTACCTCGCGGTCCGCAATGGTTTTGATCTGCCTTTGTATCTCGGTAGCCGCTCCACGTTTGCGCTGGGTCAATTCGGTGGACACGCTGGCCGCACCTTGCGCGCTGCAGATATTTTGCCGCTGGCAAATCCTTCCTTGCCTGCATTGGCCAACACTGCACCTTTGTACGCGCCAGCTGCTTTGCCGACTTCGATGATTCCAAGCTACGGCAAAACCTGGGACATCGGTGTGTTGTACGGCCCGCATGGCGCGCCAGACTTCTTCACGGCCGAATCGATAGAAACATTCTTCGCCAGCGAATGGGAAGTGCATTACAACTCGAATCGTCTCGGCATACGTTTGAATGGACCGAAGCCGACATGGACACGCTCGGACGGCGGCGAAGCCGGCTTGCATCCATCGAATGTGCATGACTGTGAATACGCGATCGGCAGTATCAATTTCACTGGCGACATGCCGGTGATTCTGACGCGCGACGGCCCTAGTCTGGGTGGCTTCGTTTGCGCCGCAACCATAGTGAAAGGCGAGTTGTGGAAAGTCGGCCAGGTCAAGCCGGGCGACAAGATACGCTTCCGCGAAATGTCCTTCGATGACGCGTTGCTGCTGGAGCAGCGACAGGACGCCTTCATCGAGAACTGGCAAGGCGCGATCGCTGAACCTGTGCTGTCATCGCAACGCGGCGAGCCAATTCTGTTTGAAGCACCGGCCGCCAACGGTCGACCTAAAACAGTATTTCGTCAAGCCGGCGACAAATACATCCTGATCGAATACGGTGAAAACGTTCTCGACCTCAACCTGCGCTTCCGCATTCACGCCTTGATGGAAGCATTGAAACTGCATCCTCATGATGGCGTGCTTGAACTATCGCCTGGTGTGCGTTCACTGCAAGTACGCTACGACAGTCGCATCATCAGCCAGAAGCAACTGGTTGACGTATTGATCGCAACTGATGCCGGGCTGACTGGCATTGAAACCATGCAGGTATCGAGCCGCGTCGTCTATCTGCCTATGGCATACAACGATTCCGCCACGCTGGATGCAGTTGCCAAATATCGCCAGTCTGTGCGTGATACCGCGCCATGGTTGCCTAGCAATACCGAATTCATACGCCGCATCAATGGCCTCGAATCGGACGACACCGTACGCGACACAATTTATCAAAGCAGCTACATGGTGCTCGGTATTGGCGACGTTTATCTGGGCGCACCTTGCGCGGTACCAGTCGATCCGCGTCATCGCATGTTGACGTCGAAATACAACCCGGCCCGGACTTACACAGCGGAAGGCACAGTCGGTATCGGCGGCGTCTACATGTGCATCTACGGTATGGATTCACCGGGGGGGTACCAATTGGTTGGTCGCACGCTGCCAATCTGGAACAAGTTCATGAAGAACGCAATGTTCGTCGACAACAAGCCTTGGCTGTTGCGCTTCTTCGATCAGGTGCGTTTCTATCCGGTGACGGAAGAAGAACTGACTACGTTGCGTAATGACTTCCGCGAAGGGCGCTGCAACGTATTGATCGAGGAAGAGATTTTCGATCTCGGCAAATACAACGAATTCCTCGCACGCATAGAACCAGAAATGGTGACCTTCCGCGCCAAGCAAAAAGCGGCGTTCGATACTGAAGTCGCACATTGGGCCAGCTCGGGCTTCAACGCCGGCTCGCATGAAGTGGAAAAAATCCGTGTCGACGTTGCTGAACTGACTGGCTCGGTAGTCTCGGCAGACATTACCGGCAATGTCTGGAAGCTGGTCGCCGAGGCGGGTACCAAGGTCAAGATGGGCGATCCGCTGTTGATTCTGGAAGCAATGAAAATGGAATTCCATATTTCAGCGCCGCATGACGGCACCGTTACAAGCTTCCATTGCCAGCCCGGCATGATGATCAACGCTGGCGATCCGCTGGTGTCGATCGAACAGCATGCCAATCTTTAACTTCGTTCAGGAACTTCCATGCTCGATTTGAAAGCACCGCCCTCTTCCGGAAAAAATGCGAACAATCTGGCGATCCAGATTTATACGCAATTGAAAGCGGACATCTTCGACTTTCGTTTGCTGCCCAGCGATAAATTTAGTGAAGGCGATATCGCCACACGCATGCAGGTCAGCCGTACGCCTGTGCGTCAGGCGCTGTTCTGGTTGCAGCGCGAAGGTTATGTCGATGTGAACTTTCGCAGTGGCTGGCAAGTGCGCGCCTTCGACTTCAAGTACTTCGAAGACCTGTACGAAATTCGCATCATGATGGAAACCAATGCCATCGCCAAACTGGTTGAGCAAGATGCAACTGAGCGTCTGGCCACCTTGCGCGAGATCTGGCTGGTAGCGCCAACTGAATACCTGGATGACCCAACCACCGTCGCCGGACTGGATGAAGCCTTCCACGCACGTCTGGTGTCAGCGGTCGGCAACGATGAAATGGTACGGATCCATCAAGACGTCACCGAACGTATACGCATCATTCGCCGCCTTGACTTTACCAAGGCGCCACGCATAGAAGCGACGTATCGCGAACATGCAGAAATTCTGCAAAAAATCTTTGCCAAAGATGTAGCCGGTGCACAAAAAATGATTTGCGCTCACATCGCTGAAAGTCAGGCTGAGGTTAAACGCATCACGTTGTTCATGTTGCAGACCGCACGTGAACGCTATGGCAGTCGGGAGGAAGGATGATTATTTTCCGTCGCTTTGTTCACATCAAATGTTCTTCGCAAAAATGCATGGCCTGAAATTTGCTGTTGTTTGAACAAGAAATTTCGTAGGGATTTGAGTTTGAAATTTGAATTAAATATTCAAGTCTGAAGTTTGTATTTTGTTGCTGTTGTCCGTGCTGTTTTCCATGTTTGTGCATTGCCTATTTTTTCATGTATGTCTTCGGTATTGATTTTATTCATCCACTTTAGGAGCTCACCAAAATGTCACGTCGCACACTATTAAAAGCAACAGCTCTAGGCGCATTCGCATTCTGCGCATCATCCTGGCTCCCGGCGGCATTTGCCGCGGATACCATCAAGGTCGGCATTCTGCATTCCTTGTCGGGAACGATGGCAATCTCCGAAACATCACTCAAAGACGTCGCGCTGATGACGATCGAAGAAATCAATGCCAATGGCGGCGTGATGGGCAAGAAGCTGGAACCGGTCATCGTCGATCCAGCATCGAACTGGCCTTTGTTTGCCGAGAAAGCACGTCAATTGATTTCGCAAGACAAGGTATCTGTTGTGTTCGGTTGCTGGACTTCGGTCTCGCGCAAATCGGTTTTACCAGTCTTCAAGGAACTCAACAGCCTGCTGTTCTATCCTGTGCAATATGAAGGTGAAGAACTCGAGAAAAACGTGTTCTACACTGGTGCAGCACCGAATCAGCAAGCCATCCCTGCGACTGAATATCTGATGTCGAAAGAAGGCGGCGGCGCCAAACGTTTCGTCTTGCTCGGCACCGACTATGTGTACCCGCGCACTACCAACAAAATCCTGCGCTCATTCCTGAATAGCAAAGGCGTCAAAGACAGCGACATTAGCGAAGTCTATACACCGTTCGGCCACTCCGATTATCAAACCATCGTCGCCAACATTAAGAAGTTCGCAGCAGGCGGCAAGACAGCGGTCATCTCGACCATCAATGGCGATTCCAACGTCCCGTTCTACAAAGAACTGGGTAATGCAGGCTTGAAAGCAACCGACGTCCCTGTCGTTGCATTCTCGGTCGGCGAAGAAGAACTGCGCGGCGTCGATACCAAACCTCTGGTTGGTCACTTGGCGGCATGGAACTACTTCGAATCAGTCAAAAACCCTGTGAATGCTGCCTTCATCAAAAAATGGAAAGCTTACGCAGTCGCGAAGAAATTACCTAACGCCAATACGGTCGTGACCAATGATCCGATGGAAGCAACCTACGTCGGTTTGTATATGTGGAAACAAGCAGTAGAAAAAGCCAAGTCCACAGACACCGACAAAGTCATCGCAGCAATGGGTGGCCAAACTTTCAAGGCACCATCCGGCTACACATTGACGATGGATGCCACCAACCATCACTTGCACAAGCCAGTCATGATCGGCGAAATCAAGGCAGACGGTCAGTTCAACGTCGTCAACAAAACCAAAACCACCATCCGCGCCCAACCTTGGAGCCCATACATCCCGGGCAACGAAGGCAAGCAAAAGATGTAAGCGGCAGGTTTGAAAAGTAAATTGATATAGCAAGAACCGTGGCAATGCGCCGGATCAAATATCGATCCGGCGCAGATGTCCGACAGATTCGAGAAGCAGATTTCCAGTTTCACCCGCAAGTACAGTTCAACGTCTTGCAGGCCATTGAAAAGACCATGAGACTTCTTCCAAAATTATTCGCAGTCATGTTGTTAGCCGCTTGCGTACACGCGCAGGCTGCGATCGACGCGACTTTGCTCAAGCCACTCGCTGGCGACGATCCTGATGCGCGCATTGCCGCCGTCATTCAAATTGCAGCGCTCGTTGATGACGACGCGCGCAAGATATTGACTGCGCTCGATACCGATACGCTGTATGCGACGCCGGCCGGCGACGTGCTGATCATCGAAGACACCGATGCCTACAATCCTGCGACAGGCAAGACCGCGCCAGCGCCCGATGATGCAGAAGGTATCAGCGTCAACAACCGTTTGCGCGGTGTAGTGCAAGCGGCGCTGTCTGGCTTGAAGTTGTTTTCCGACGATCGCAATGCCCGCAAGATTGCGGCCAATGAATTACTTAAAGGTGCAGATCCGGCGCAAATCCCTCTGATCAACAAGGCGCTGGAAAAGGAAGACGACGTAGAGATCAAGCAGATCCTGTTGCAAGTCGTCGCCACTGCCAACCTGCAATCACCAGACGCAGACCAGCGTCGCGTTGCGGTCAAAACTTTGGCCAGTACCACCAACGCCAACTTGAAATCAGTACTGGAACAAATGTTGGTGAAGAATCCTGATGGCACTTACAACGAGCCTAGCGAAGCAGTTCGCATCGAAGTCGTGCGTACGTTAACTGCATTGAATCGTCATCTGACGATCACCGAATTCGTCGGCAAACTGTTCTACGGATTTTCTCTTGGCAGCGTATTGTTGTTGGCTGCACTGGGTCTGGCGATCACCTTCGGCTTAATGGGCATCATCAACATGGCCCACGGTGAAATGCTGATGATAGGCGCATACACCACCTACCTGTGTCAGCTGCTCTTCCGCAATTTTTTCCCGGGCGCCATCGATGCCTACTTGCTGGTTGCCTTGCCGGCCGCTTTCATCGTGACGGGGGCGGTTGGTATTTTGCTGGAACGCCTGGTAATTCGTTGGTTGTATGGACGTCCACTGGAAACCTTGCTCTGTACCTGGGGTATCAGCTTGATGTTGATGCAAACCGTGCGAACCATCTTCGGTGCACAAAACGTTGAAGTCGCGAATCCATCCTGGATGTCTGGTGGCGTCACCGTACTCGGATCTTTGGTGCTGTCTTACAACCGCATTGTGATTATTTTCTTCGCATTGTTCGTCGTGCTCGCAGTATGGTTGATTTTGAATAAAACACGACTTGGATTGTTCGTCCGTGCCGTCACGCAAAACCGTCGCATGGCTGATTGCGTAGGCGTATCGACCGGCAAGATAGACATGATGACCTTCGGCCTCGGTTGCGGCATAGCCGGACTGGGTGGCGTCGCGCTGTCGCAGCTTGGTAACGTCGGTCCTGATCTTGGTCAGGGTTACATCGTCGATTCTTTCATGGTGGTAGTGCTCGGCGGCGTAGGTAATTTGGCCGGTACCGTGATTGCTGCATTCGGCCTCGGCGAAGTGAATAAATTCCTCGAGCCGGTGGCCGGTGCAGTGATGGCAAAAATCGCCATTCTCGTCTTCATCATCATCTTTATCCAGAAACGCCCGCAAGGCCTGTTTGCGCTGAAAGGCAGGAGCGTCGAATGAGTACCTCGAATCCAAACATTCCTATGACCTTGGCTGCGAAACCAGCCCTCTTTTCTCGGCCAGCATGGATAGGCATTGTGTTTTGCGCAGTGGTTCTTGCTGCATTGCCTGTATTGAATCTGATCTTCCCTGATGGTCATGCGTTGCACATTTCCAGCTACACGATTGCGCTGATCGGCAAGTTCATGTGTTATGCAATGGCTGCGCTGGCGCTTGATCTGGTCTGGGGTTATACCGGCATTTTGTCTTTGGGACACGGTGTATTCTTCGCACTCGGTGGTTATGCGCACGGCATGTATTTGATGCGTTCAATAGGACGTGACGGTGTATATCAAAGCAATCTGCCGGACTTCATGGTGTTCCTGAACTGGAAGGAATATCCGTGGTACTGGTGGATGACTGAACACTTCTGGGTTGCGATGCTGTTGGTCGTGCTAGTGCCTGGCATACTCGCGTTTGTCTTCGGCTACTTCGCCTTCCGTTCACGCATCAAGGGCGTGTATTTCTCCATCATCACGCAAGCGATGACCTTCGCCTTCATGCTGCTGTTTTTCCGTAATGACACTGGCTTTGGCGGCAATAATGGCTTTACCGATTTCAAACGCATACTCGGCTTTACGATTACAGATCCATCTACCAAGGCCGTTTTGTATCTGCTGACATTGGCCTTCCTGCTAGGCGCATTATTCCTGTGTCGCTCTATCGTGACTTCCAAACTCGGCCGTGTTTTGCAAGGCGTACGTGATTCGGAATCACGCTTGATGTTCATAGGCTACAACCCTTTGTGGTTCAAGCTTTTTGTCTGGACTTTGTCCGCCATGCTGTGTGGCATCGCGGGTGCCTTGTATGTGCCGCAAGTCGGCATCATCAATCCATCGGAAATGTCACCCGCCAATTCAATTGAAATGGTGATCTGGGCCGCAGTCGGTGGCCGTGGGTCATTGATAGGCCCGATCATAGGGGCGTTCACAGTCAATGGTTTGAAAAGCTGGTTCACTGCCGCCTTTCCCGATTTATGGCTGTTTGCGCTGGGCCTGATCTTTATCCTGGTCACACTATTCATGCCGCAAGGAATATTGGGGCTGATCAATAAATTCAAGAAACGCAGTAAAACCGAGGAGGCAGCATGAGTAAGCAAAGCAAGGTCATGCGGCCTATCGATCACGCCGGCCATATGATTGAAGACAACGAACTGGGCGAAGGCGATGTCAGTTACGGTCGTATCAAGCCGCAAGGCGTGGATACTGCGCACGGTGCGATTCTGTATCTGGAAGACATCACCGTTTCCTTCGATGGCTTCAAGGCGATCAATAATTTGAATCTGGATATTTCGGTCGGTGAACTGCGCTGCATCATAGGTCCCAACGGAGCTGGCAAGACCACGATGATGGATGTCATCACCGGCAAGACGCGCCCTACTTCCGGCACGGTCTTTTTCGGCCAGAGCATAGACCTGACCAGGATGACGGAATACGAAATCGCCCACGCTGGCATAGGCCGCAAATTCCAGCGCCCTACCGTGTTCGAGCAACATACCGTGTTCGAGAATCTTGAGCTCGCGATGAAGATGGACAAACGCGTCAAGACAACTTTGTTTGCGCGTCTGAATTCCGAGCAGATCGGCAAGATCGAAGAAATCCTGAAGTTGATCCGCTTGAACGGCAGCGAACATAGACCTGCTGGCTTGCTATCGCACGGACAAAAACAATGGCTGGAAATCGGCATGCTCTTGATGCAGGAGCCGCAATTGCTGCTGCTGGATGAACCTGTGGCCGGTATGTCTGACGCAGAGACCGCGCGCACGGCAGAACTATTGAACGAGTTGCGCGGCAAGCATTCCATCATGGTGGTGGAACACGATATGGGCTTCGTTGAAGAGATTTCGCAAGGCGGCAAAGTCACCGTACTGCACGAAGGTTCGGTACTCGCTCAGGGAACCATGCAGCAAGTGCAAGCGGATGAACGCGTGATTGAAGTGTATCTGGGACGATAGGAAAAATCATGCTGCAAGTCGATCAACTGAATCAATACTATGGCGCCGCGCATACCTTGCGTGGCGTCTCGCTATCGCTGGAAAAAGGCAAATGCCTGACGCTATTGGGACGTAATGGCGTGGGTAAAACAACCTTGCTGAAATGCCTGATGGGCGTCTTGCCGACTGCTGCCGGTAACGTCTCGCTGGAAGGCCGCGACATCACGAAGTTGAAACCACATCAACGCGCGCAACTCGGCATCGCCTATGTGCCGCAAGGCCGCGAAATCTTTGCACGCCTGACAGTCGAAGAAAACCTGTTGATGGGCATGGCCACCAAATCCGGCCGCAAGGCGTCGACAATACGCGGCGAAGTGTATGAACTATTTCCGGTACTGAAGGAAATGCTGCACAGACGTGGCGGCGATTTGTCTGGCGGTCAGCAACAGCAATTGGCGATTGCGCGTGCCTTGCTGGCTGATCCAAAATTGATAATTCTCGATGAACCGACTGAAGGCATACAACCATCGATCATCAAGGATATCGGCCGCGTGATTAGCCTGCTACGCGAGCGCGGTGATATCGGGATTTTATTGTGCGAACAGTATTTCGATTTTGCACGCGAGCTGGCAGACAACTTTATCGTCATGTCGCGTGGTGAAGTCGTCGCTTCCGGCACATCCGATCAAATGGATGATGAAAGTGTGAAGCGACATCTAGCCGTCTAAAAAATGGCGTATAAAAATAAAAGGCGTCTAAACGATATATCGCGTAGCCGCCTTTTTAATTTATACAGCTTTACTTAAACTCAGGCCGACAACCAGACCATCCCAAACATGACGGAAAGCAATGCGGCGATCTTGCCGAACTTGATTGCGCGATGCGGTGCATACGTCAGCAACAGCACCAGCAGCAAGGCACCGGCTGTCATGATGCCCAGACAGAGCACCGCACCTACAGTCCAACCTTGCAGTTTGACGCTGACCGCAAAGGTAGCGATCAAGCCGAGAGTGCCGAGCAAGCGACACTGATTGCGTGTGCGTTGATCAGGTTCTTTGCCGCGACCGTGGATATCCGAATAATGCCTGTCCATCCCTATGCTCAAGGCGGTCCATCCCGCATAGGCGAAGGCCAGCCCCGAGAAAACACCAAACGCGATCATGTTGCCTCCCGCAGCGATGAGTGGTCGCCATCGTGTGGTTTCTTTTCTATCGCTTTATTTTTTGCATTCAACTTGAGTTCAACTTTTCGCGGTGCCAGTCTTTTCGCTGCATAGATCAATAGCAGACCAAAGCCAAGCACGAACAAATCGAAACCGGCAACTGCGACGGGTCCTTTACTCTGGAACAAGGTGACGCCCAGATGGGAATGAGTGGTGAAGACATTCAATACAGGTATCAACGCAAACAAGACGCCACCAACCAGCAATTGACATTGCCACATGCGACGCGTTGGACGGATGTGCGCAATGATCGCAGCGATACCCCACGCAATAAAGAACCAGCGAATTTCAGCTTCAGACCGTTTTTCGATACCTACTTCGATCAAGCGATTGGCCCAGAAATAGCTTGCTAACGCAATCGGCAAACCGGCAATCGCACCAATATTCAAGCCATCGACCAGACGCAAACCGTAACCAATACGCCCGCCTTTCGCCAGCACTTTGGCATAACCCTGACGTGTCTTGACCGCCCACAGCAAGGCGCCGGTGGCTACCATCGCGCAGCCGGCAAAACCACACAGGAAGAACAATGCGCGCAACAATGGATTGGCAAATTCAGCAACGTGCAAGCCATACAACACACCTCTGGTTTCTGCCGCGGCGCTGGCTTCATCGCCCATCGTTGAAATCATTGCGCCGCTCGCACCATCGAACTGCATCGATTGCCGCAAGTGCGACAATTTCTTTTCCTGTTCGCGTCTGATCTGAATCGTTGCGTTGGCATCGCCCGGATTGTTAATCGTGAGCCGGCCGACCTGTCCGCCGTTCCAATGTTGCTCGGCTTGCGCCATCATGGGTGCAATCGCTGCCAGTTGTGCAGGCTGACCTGCAGGCTTTTTGACTTCAGCCTGACGGAAGGATTCAGCAAGGAAGGTTTTTTCGTCGCCGTTGTACGCAACTTGTGCGCCGAACGGCATGTACATGAACATCAATGTAACCAGGCCGGAGTACGTGATCATCAAGTGATACGGCAACGCGAGGACGGCCACCGCGTTATGCGCATCCAGCCACGAGCGCTGCCCCTTCTTCGGACGGAAGGTGAAGAAATCCTTGAAGATACGCTTGTGCGTAATCACGCCACTGATGATCGCCACCAACATGAACATCGCACAAAAACCGATGATCCAGCGCGCCCATAGCGCCGGCATGTAATGTAAATCGTAGTGCAGGCGGTAGATAAAATCACCGCCGCGCGTTTCACGCACTGCCGCCAGGCGTTCGCCGGTAGCCGGATTCAACTGAGCATTATTGAACTTGCCGCGACCTTTTTCACCTTTGACCGGCGGACTGGTCCAGCCTACGGTGAGTTCGGGATTGCGGTCGGTCGGCAAGGTAATAAACCAGCGCGGCGAATCGGCCGCTTCCTTCTCCAGCATGCGGATAGCATTTTGCGCAGCAACAACATCCGATACAGGCGTAACTGCGGCGGCGTGCAATTCCGGCTTCATCCACAGCGATATTTCATCGCGGAAGTACGACGCAGTACCTGCAACAAATACCAAAAACAATACCCAGCACACCAGCAATCCCGCCCACGTGTGCAACCATGCCATAGACTGGCGAAATCCTTCTCTCATGCTGCGCTCCGAAGCAGGAACAATCCCAGTCCCATCACAATGGTGGGCACACCTATGCCTAGCCAGGCATGCAAGGCATCACGCGCCGCAAATACCCAGATCGCAGCACAGGTATAAACAGTAAACGACAGCAAGGTCGCCGTCATGACTGCGTCTACACGCGACATCGGCAATACCAAAGACAACACGGCAGTCGAGGCTGCCGCTAACGCATATCCGCCAATAATGGCAGCAATCGCCCTTGAAGCGACACCGAGGCGATACCGCACATCTCTATTCAGTTTCATCACTCTAAAACCACTCATTTTGCTTGTTCGTCGCTTGTGTATTTTTTAGTGCTTACTTGTTAGGTGTCGCAGCAGGACCTGCTGGAACTGCCTTGATACCTTTGGCTTGTGCCAGCGACAAGGTAGTCACAAAGCTCGCGACGTCATACGGTTTGCCATCGCGTTCACCAGCTGTTTTGTCGGTGTGATGCACTTCAAGCACGTAAGTACCTTGCCATGGCAGATCGAAATTGACTGCGCCCTGCTCATCGGAGACCGCTTCTTTAGCCCAACCAGATTGCACGATGATGCCGACTTTTGCTTTTGGCAGAGGCTGGCCTTTGTAATACACCTTGAACTCGCCCGGTTTGCCACTCGGGACCAGATCCAGCGTCAACTTTGGCGCCTGAGCCGCATCCGATGTCACGAGGCGCGCGGCCGGAGTCCAGATGCTGCGCACGATGGTGTCACCGGTCTTTTTCTCGAAGCCTGGGTAACTAGCTTCTTCGACGATGATGGTTTGGTTCTTGCCCGCGCGTGCCGACAACACAAATGCATTTGCTTCCTTGCTCAACGTCAAAGCCTGATCGCCTTTTTCGCTCGACAGCGTGGCGCTAGGTTTTCCGAATTTATCCAGCAAGCCTGGCGATGTTTCACGCAGATTTTCGCCAAACTCACCGAAATAAACATGAGCCGCCTTGGGTGTCTGCTCCAGCCAGATTTGATGGGCATGTGCGGCGCCGCCGAACATCAATGCGGCAAACAAGGGCAACAAGGCTAAGCGTTGTTTCATCACGTACTTCCTTTTCTGTATGTATGGAAAAACCAGATTAAATCGCATTATCGCAAAGACAGTAACGCTAATGAGAATAATTATCGTTAGTATTCTAATGAGAAAAGGCAACTTCAGCAACCAATAGATGGGATAGACGAACCGGACACGGTGATATGCCAGAGAGAATCGCCGCTGGAGCCGCAAGATGGGAAACTTGCGAATGCTGAACTACGCGATCCTGAGCAATCTGACGAAGCAAATCCTGCCCTCATTAAAGACCTACAAATCCTGCCCTCATTAAAGACCTACTCCGGGTCTAAACAGAGCAATTAAATTGCTTGCTAGCTGAAAGCGCTAGTTAACAGATATCGACAGCGGGGTCGAAGTAGACGCGACCCCGCATATTTCAGCAAGCAGACATTAACTTTGAGCTGTGCGACATATATTTCGCACGTTTATTGCTGGCGCCAGAATGCAAGGCGGGAAATCCATGAGTGCGTGCCACTGGCATTTTCATCCACGCACTCCTCCCGCCGGTGCGCCATTTGATAGAGCAGCGGCAACACCAGCAAGGTCAGCAAGGTTGACGACAGAATGCCGCCTATGACCACGGTTGCCAGCGGACGCTGGACTTCTGCACCGGTCCCGGTTGCCAGAGCCATGGGCAAAAAGCCCAGCGATGCGACCAGCGCCGTCATCAATACGGGCCGCAGGCGGGTCAACGCACCTTCGTGAATTGCGACATCCAGCGAACGTCCTTCTTCACGCAGACTGCGTATGAAGGAAATCATCACCAGTCCGTTGAGTACCGCGACACCGGACAATGCGATGAATCCGACCCCGGCAGAAATCGAGAGAGGAATATCACGCAGCCACAGCGCGGCGATCCCGCCAGTCAATGCAAACGGCACGCCGGTGAAAACCAGCAAGCCATCCTTGAGATTGCCGAACATCGCAAACAGCAGCAGGAAAACCAGTAACAGAGCCAAGGGCACGACGATTTTCAGGCGCTCGGTTGCGGACTGCAATTGCTCGAAGGTACCGCCCCAGGCGATCCAATAACCGGTAGGCACCTTGACCGCTTGTTGCACTTTTTGCTGAGACTCTGTGACGAAAGAACCTATGTCGCGCCCTCTTACATTGGCGGTCACTATGACCAGACGTTTGCCGTTTTCACGGCTGATCTGATTGGGTCCCGGTGCCAGCGTCAACGTGGCGACGTCACCCAGCTGCGTATATGCGGGAGCATACGATGCTGGGCCGGTATCTACAGGTAAACGAAGCGGGATTTTCTTGATGGCTTCGATATCGTTGCGCAGAATTTCCGGCAGGCGCACGATGATGTCGAAACGCCGGTCGCCTTCAAACAGGACACCGGCCTCGCGACCGCCCACTGCAATCGACAGCGCCTCCTGTACTTCGCCGACATTAACGCCTAACCGTGCGATTTTCTCGCGGTCTATCTGGACCGTGAGCATGGGCAGGCCTGTTGTTTGCTCGACTTTGACATCGGCCGCGCCGGATACGCCGGACAGCACATCAGATATCTGTTCCGCCGTGACATTCATCACATCCATATTGTCGCCGAATACCTTGACGGCCACGTCGCTGCGCACACCCGAAATCAACTCATTGAAGCGCATTTGTATAGGCTGCGTGAACTCGTAATTATTACCCGGGACTTCGGCAACCGCTTGCTGCATTGCGGTCAGCAGCTCTGCCTTGCTGCGTTTCGGTTGCGGCCACTCCGCTTCCGGCTTGAGGATCACGAAGGTGTCCGCCACATTCGGTGGCATAGGATCAGTGGCGATTTCTGCTGTGCCTAGTTTGGCAAAAACACGGCTGACTTCAGGAAAGCGCTTGATATTGCGTTCCAGTTCCACCTGCATATCTATCGCCTGCGTCAAACTGGTACCTGGTATGCGCAAGGCGTGCAAGGCGATATCACCTTCGTTCAGACTGGGAATGAATTCACTGCCCATGCGGGTCATCAGCAAACCACTCAACACGACCAGCACGCCAACGACAGTCAGCACCAGCGGCTTGCTGATCATGGCCCAATTCAGCATAGGCTCGTAACGACGCCGGGACCACGCCATCAGGCGGTTTTCCTTTTCGCTGACCTTGTCGCCTATCAGCAAGGCAACGGCGGCCGGAATGAAGGTGAGCGAAAGTATCATCGCGCCTATCAGGGCAAACACCACGGTAAACGCCATAGGATGGAACATCTTGCCCTCGACGCCGGACAGCGCAAAGAGTGGCAGATACACCACCATGATGATCAACTGACCGTAGATCAGCGGACGGCGTGCTTCTTTTGATGCCGCAAACACTTCGTGGAAGCGCTCGCTGCGCGTCAATCGACGTCCTGCTACTACCTGCGCATGCGACAAACGGCGTATGCAGTTTTCGACTATTACGACCGCGCCATCGATGATGATGCCGAAATCCAGTGCGCCCAGACTCATCAGGTTTGCACTGACTTTGTTATTGACCATGCCGGTGAAGGTAAACAACATCGACAATGGAATCACCATCGCCGTAATAATCGCCGCACGTATATTGCCGAGAAACAGGAACAGGATGGCAATGACCAGCAACGCACCTTCGATCAAATTCTTTTTGACCGTGGCGATCGCTTTGTCGACCAGCACCGTCCTGTCGTACACGGTATTGGCGACGATCCCGCTCGGCAGGCTGCGGTTGATTTCCTGCATTTTTCTGTCGACAGCGGCCGAGACGGTGCGGCTGTTTTCACCTATCAGCATGAATACAGTCCCCAGCACGACTTCCTTGCCATTCTCGGTTGCGGCACCGCTACGTAATTCCTGGCCTATTCCCACCTCAGCCACATCGCCAATCCGCAAGGGCACGCCCTGACGGGTGCTGATCACAATGTTGGCTATATCCTTGATATCCGCGACCTGACCGGGTGCACGTATCAGATATTGCTCGCCGCGCTTCTCTATATAGCCGGCACCTACATTGCTGTTGTTGCTCTCAAGGGCGATGATCAGGTCTTGCAGCGACAAACCATGTGCGATCAATTTTTCGGGCAGAGGTGCAACCTGAAATTCCTTGGCATAGCCGCCTATCGTATTGATCTCGGTCACACCCGGTACATTACGCAGTTGCGGTTTGATGATCCAGTCCTGGATTTCGCGCAGATCTGCAGGAGTGTAAGGTTTGCCGTCCGGCTTCAGCGCTCCCGGCTTGGCTTCCACCGTCCACATATAGATTTCACCCAGTCCGGTAGAGATAGGTCCCATGCTCGGTGCCAGGCCCGATGGCAATTTTTCTTTCGCCTCCTGTATGCGTTCATTCACCAGTTGTCGCGCAAAATAGATATCAGTGCCCTCCTTGAAAATCACCGTGACCTGTGACAGGCCGTAGCGCGATATGGATCTGGTCTGTTCCAGCAATGGCAGACCTGCCATCACGGTTTCAATTGGAAAGGTAATGCGCTGCTCTGCTTCCAGCGGCGAATAACCGGGTGCGCTGGTGTTGACCTGCACCTGCACATTGGTAATGTCGGGTACGGCATCGATAGGCAGCTTTTGATAGTTATAGATTCCCAAGGCTGCCATGCCTGCGGTGATCAACATGACCAGCCAGCGCTGCTCTATCGCAAAACGAATGATTTTCTCAAACATGGATTTTCCTCAATGCAGAACAAGACAAGTGACGCGTGCCGCGCACGCCTGGTTCAAGCGCGTCGGTGCTGTGCGCTTGAACGATCGCGATCATTTTCTTCATAGTGATCGCCTTAATGCTCGTGGCTGGCACTTGCCTTGCCGAGTTCTGCTTTGATGAGAAAGCTGTTGCTACCGGCGTATTGTTCGCCCGCATTCAATCCCTCGCGTACTTCGATAAATTTGCCATCACTACGACCCAATGCAAGCGGCCGCGCTTCCAGTAGGTTGTCATAGCGACCGAAGACGACGGTCCAATTTCCTAGCGTTTGAATCGCATCTGCGGCCACCGCTATCGCCACCTCGACATCGTCCGCGACCAGATTCACATTCACCGGCAAGCCGGGACGCCAGATGCCATCAGGATTGGCCAGCACCATGCGCGCCTTGGCGCTGCGCGTCTGTTCGCCGACCAAAGCGCCTATATACGACACGGCTCCCGTAGTCTGCGCAGCGAAAGCACTGGATTTGACCGTGCCTTTTTGCCCGGTCTTCAACGCGTTGATATCCTCCGCACGCACAGTCAGATCGACCCATACAGTAGACAAATCGGATATAACGAAGATGTTGGCATCCTCTTTGGTGACCGAACCTGTCGAAATACGCTTGTCGGTAATCACGCCGTCGATAGGCGAGCGGATTTCATATCGCGTCAGATTGGACGAGGAAGCAGACGCCCCCAGTGCTGCCAGCTTTTGCCGGGCGCTCTGGGCCATGATCTGGGCTTCCTGCATGGCTGCACGGGCTTGCAGATAATCCTGTTCGGCAGAGATTTTTTCTTCCCACAACATCTTTTCACGCTCGTAAGTCGTGCGTGCAAGTGCCAGACGTTTTTGCGCGGCCAGCAATTCACTACGCTGATCCGATAGTGACTGACTCGAAATAACGGCCAACACCTGTCCTTTACGAACCTTGTCGCCGGCATTCGCACGGACCGCTTCCACGATGCCGGTCAAGCGTGGCACAACATATACGGTGCGGTCTTCATTCAGGCGAATTTCACCGATTAATTGCAGACTGGTTTTGATACGCGCCGGACCGGCCGTCAGTATCTGCACGCCGTTCTGTTTCAATTGCTGATCGCTCATCGCGATCCTTGCCTCTTCCTGTGCATAAGTAAATTGATACGACTTGTCCTCATGACGCGCGTCGATGGTGACTTTGAAGGAATGCGGTTCTTCCACCACTGCATTGCCCTTCAGGTAATCGCCCTCATTTACAAACGTGACGTTCTGCGGTGCGCGGCCCAGACGTTCCAGTGTCAGTTTGACCTGACTGGCGCTCGGCGTTAAAGGCTTGCCGTTCTGGTAGGTGTACAAACGGAAGCGGTGTTCCTCACCTTGCTCAAAAATGGTGACTTCCAGACCGTAGCCGTCCGTGACAAACAACTTGCCGCCGTGTGGGCCTTTCTTTTCTTCTGATGCTGCGTGCTGTTCGTGATCTGCATGCTCCGCTTTATCCTCCGTCTCATGCTTCTGTTCATGCTGATGGCCGGCTTCGCTTTTTTCTTCATGGTGCTCAGTATCGGCGTGCCCCTTTGTTTCGGCGTGGCCGTGTTCTTCGCTCTCCGGTTTGCTTTTACCCATGCCCAGGATCAAGCCGCCCAGCAAGAGGCCGACGACGATCACGATAATAATGATGGTGTTTTGTTTGTTGCGTGCTTTGAATTTCATCATGGACCTTATTACTTGATGATGGAAAATGGTTCGCCCAACAGGCGGTCTATGTCGGTTGCAGCACGGTAGGTGTCAGCCAGCGAACGCAAATACTGCGATTTCGCTTGAAAGAAAGTCCGCTGCGCATCCAGCACCTCCAGAAAACTGAACTTGCCGAGCTCGAAACCTTTTGTGGTGGCTTCATAGTTGCGCTGTGCACCCGGCAGGATGTCGGTTTTCATCAATTCCATCTCCAAACGCGCAGTGCTGAAGCGACCATGCGCCTGTCCCAACTGCATGCTTGCATTGACTTCCGTCGCAACCAGTTCATCACGCGCTTTGTCAGTGCGCCGAAGCGATTCGAGCACATTGCCTTGATTGCGATCGAATACGGGTAGTGGCATCGACAGCCCGATTACAGCCTGATTGCGTCCCAACTGCTCATCGCGCTTGGCACCAACACTAAGCGTCAGATCGGGAATGCGACGCGACCGTTCCACTTCTGCCATCGCCTGCCTGCGTTCAACTTCCATTTTTGCGCGCAGCAAAGTCGGCGACTGTTGCAAGCGCTGCGTCAACTCTGGCAAAGGAGGCAACGCAGGAATATCCATTACCGCATCTTCGACGCGCTCAAAGCGCGGATTGATATCGGCCCAGGTCGCAGCCAATTGTCGACGTGCAGATGCCAGTTCGTTTGCCGCTTGCGCCAGCTCGATACGCACGCCTGATTCGGCTACGCGCGCACGCGTTTCTTCAACCGGGGAAATCTTTCCGGACAAGACACGCCTGGATGCAATCAGCGTGGCACGCTGCGCCAAGGCGACCGATCCTTCGGCGAGAAGATAGCGTTCCTGCGCAATCAGGACATCGTAAAAACTGGAGATGACCATCGCACGTATGTCGGCCTGTTTTGCGCTTAGCTCGATGAGTGCAAAGTCGCGCCCGCGTTCTGCGGCGGCAATACGTGCACCGCGCTTTCCACCTAGTTCGATGGCCTGATTGATTTGCACGGTGGTTGTGCGCGTTTCGCGTCTTGTGTCTTCAAGTAGTGTAGCGAGCTCTGGATTGGGGATGAGGCCAGCTTGCTGAATTGTGCCTTCAGCGGAGTGCGCCTCGTGCCGCGCTGCTGCAATTTCCGGATTGGCGTTGAACGCCAGCTGCAATGCAGCGGCAAGCGTCAGCTGCTTTAAAGCTGTGGGCTGCGCAACGCTGGTGCTTGATGTCATGCCGGCATCTGAAGAAATCTGGGCATGAACTGGAAATGCTATCGATGCCGCAAACAAAAGCGGCAATATGGACTTTTGCATCGAATTTCCTTGGTAAACAAAGCAGACAAAGGGAATCCGACGACCTGCGCTAGAAACTACATCAAAAGTAGAAAGTAAAGAGAAAGAGCGGGCGCCGGATCAGGAAGCGGCGACTGCCCATTTGGGACGTTCAGGTCGGGATGGACGACTTGAAGCAAGCAAGGAATTGTAAGAAATAACTAATGGCGTGCTCAGCACATCCAAAGTGATCGCTGGCGTGATGCTCGGCAGAGCGACACTGCCCAAGTGGCAGGAAGTGCAATCACCATCTATCGCGAATGCGGATGTGGGCGTGTCCTTTTCTAGCTCGCCGGCAGATGCAATGTCCTTATGCTCGTGCTCGTGATGCCCGAAATGCACGGTCTTCGGATTGATTTCATGCTCGCAATACACTGCGGCCGCGGCCCAGCTAAGCTGGAGCGGCACAACGATCAGCATCAAAATTATCAGAAGACGTTTCATAAGTTAGCGGGATTTTATCCCACTTTTAAATTATCCCTTGCGGCACATTGGTATCGGGCCGCGTATCAATAACTTGTGCGCACTGAATGATCAGGTATTCGCGCAGGGCTGCTGCATCCCGCCGGGCGGATCAACCTGCACGGTTGCATGTTCAATTGCGTGCTGATCTTTCAAGCGCGCCACCACTAGCTTTGGCAGCGTCAGCGGATCTGAACCAGGCGCGGGCGTGACGTGTATGGTTGCCACAATACTGGTGTCGGTGAGTGTCCACGCATGCAGATGCCCTGCTTCTGCAATCCCGGGCAAGGACGCGATATCCGCTTCCACGCCCTTGATATCCAGACCGCGTGGTGTGCCCTGTAACAGAATGAAAATCGAATCGGATACCAAGCCCCATGCAGACCGCACCACCAGTACCGCAACCAGTACCGACAAGATAGGATCAAGCAAGGTCCAGCCGGTAAGCATGATGCCTACCGCCGCCGCAATCGCGCCTACAGATCCCAGCAGATCGCCCAGCACATGCAGCAAGGCGCCTCTCAGGTTGCCGTCGCCCTGATTTCCCCTCAATAATACATACGCACCTGCCAAATTCACGCACAATCCAATCATCGCGACGACCAGCATCGGTCCGGCAAGAACTGCAGTGGGTGAACGAAAACGGGCAACCGCTTCCCACGCGATCCAGGCCACCAGCAATAGCAGTGCGGCGCCATTGGCCAATGCCGCCAACACGCGTACGCGGTGAAAACCATAGGTTCTTAACGCATCGGGTGCACGTGCAGCAACACGATAAGCGATCAGCGCCAGCAACAAAGCCGCCGCGTCAGACACCATATGCCCGGCATCGGCAATCAATGCCAGCGAACCCGACATCCAGCCGCCTACTGCTTGTACTGCCGCATAACCGGCGGTCATCAAAAAGACGATCCGGATGCGTTTTTCATTTGCTTCAGTCACTGACGGCGCATGACTGTGCGCACCACCCGCATGATCATGGCCGGCGTGAGCGTGCTCTGAATGCGCATGTGCGGAATGGTCGTGGCGTTTGTGTTCCTGATCGTGACTGTGATCGTGATCAGGACCGTGGTCATGATGATGGTGATCATCATGACCACTGTGCGGCTTGATGTGCTGCTTACTCAAAGTAAATTTCCTTATCGGCTTGCAGGCGATGCGAGCTTGAATATCCATACTCGCGGAAGTGCCAACTGCATCTATATTTTGATCGCAGCAGCATTATCTCAGTTTGCGTACTACGGTGACGTCAGGGATTTCTTCGGATCATCCCGCTACCTGCGACTCATGGTGATGATTACGCTATATCGCTCACTGATGGCGGTTGAAATTTCTTCAGACGCAGCGCATTCCCCAACACAAAGACTGAAGACAAAGCCATCGCACCGGCAGCAAACACCGGCGACAGCAGCAAGCCGTTGACCGGATACAACGCACCCGCCGCCACAGGAATCAGCGCGCAGTTGTACACAAAAGCCCAAAAGAGATTTTGCCGAATATTACCTATCGTTGCCTTGGAAAGCGCAATCGCGTTCGGCACACCGTTCAGGCTGCCGGACATCAGCACCACATCGGCGGCTGCAATGGCGACATCGGTGCCCGTGCCTATCGCGATCCCGACATCAGCTTCGGCCAGCGCTGGCGCATCGTTGATGCCGTCTCCGACATAGGCCAGCCGACCATAATCATGCTTCAGCCGTTTGACTGCCGCCACTTTTCCGTCCGGCAGTACTTCGGCGATCACTTCATCAATCTGCAATTTACGCGCGATCGCCTCGCCGGTTCTGCGGTTGTCGCCGGTGATCATCACGACTTTCAATCCAAGTGCATGCAGCGCCTTGATGGCGTCAGCGGTCGTCGCCTTGATGGGATCGGCAACAGCAATGATGGCAGCGAGACGACCATCAATTGCCGCATACATGGGTGTCTTGCCATCGTCGCCAAGCTGGGTTGCAACAGACGCAAAGACGGAAGGATCGAGTCCCAGTTTGCGCATGTAGCGATCGGCACCGATTTCGACACGCGTTTCTGCGCCGGCTAGCGTGACCAGCGCACGCACACCAAAGCCGGTCACCGAATCAAAACTCGTCACTGTCGGCAACACCAGGCCGCTGGCTTGCGCAGCGGCGACTATCGCGCGCGCAATCGGATGTTCCGATTTTCCTTCTACAGCAGCAATCTTTGCCAACACCTCATCGCGCACAAAGCCATCTGTCACTACCATATCGGTCAGTGCCGGTTTGCCTTCGGTCAGCGTACCGGTCTTGTCTACAGCGACCACTGTTGCCTCTTTTAATAGTTGCAGCGCTTCGCCCTTGCGAAACAATATGCCCATCTCTGCACCACGTCCGGTTCCAACCATGATGGACGTCGGGGTGGCTAAGCCCATTGCACATGGACACGCGATAATTAGGACGGCTACTGCATTGACCAGACCGTACGTCAGCGCCGGATCAGGCCCGAAAAAGAACCAGATCAGGAAGGTCAGCGCAGCGACGCCCATGACAGCCGGAACGAACCACATCGTGACGCGATCGACCAGCGCCTGAATCGGCAACTTGGAAGCTTGCGCTTGTTCCACCATCCTGATGATTTGCGCGAGCACGGTCGCGCCCCCTACCGCCGTCGCCTTGATGGCAAGCGCACCGGTCTGATTGATGGTGCCACCCACAACGGCGCCATCCAGTAGCTTCTCGACAGGCACCGGTTCACCAGTGATCATCGATTCGTCGACAAAGCTGGCACCATCGATCACCACGCCATCCACGGGAATGCGTTCACCGGGCCGAATCTCAACAATATCGCCAGTCAGCACATCGGCCACCGGCAGATCAATGACGGTTAATTCTCTACGCACCCGCGCAGTTTTTGCCTGCAAGCCCACCAGACGTTTGATCGCCTCCGACGTACGCCCCTTTGCCTTGGCCTCCAGAAAACGTCCTAGCAAAATCAGCGTCACGATGACCGCTGCCGCTTCGTAATAAACCGCAATGGTTGCGCTCGGCAGCAAGAATGGCATAAAGGTCGCGACAACGGAAAACCCGTAGGCCGCCAAAGTGCCGACCGCTACCAGCGAGTTCATGTCAGGTGCGCGCCGCCACAATGCAGGCAGCCCCTTTTTGTAGAATCTGAGGCCGGGCACAAACAAAACGATGGTGGTCAGGATGAACTGCAACCACCAGCTAGCCTGCATCCCGATTGTCGCTGCAATCCTTTCGTGCATGCCTGGAATCAGGTGCACGCCCATTTCGATAGCGAACACCGGTGCAGATAGCAGTGCAGCAATCAGCAAATCTCTATGCAATATCCTGAGCTCTTCATCACGTCGCTGTGCCGCCGCGTCATCGCTGCTTGTGGTTTGCTCTATCAATATCGCCTGATAACCGGCTTTTTCAATAGCCGCAATCAATGCACTTGCATGGACCACATCGCCGGCAACCACGCTCGCCCGCTCTGTCGCCAGATTGACCACTGCAGATTGCACGCCTGGTATCGCCAATAATGCACGCTCTACTCTGCCGACACACGACGCGCAAGTCATTCCTTCGATATTCAGATCGATAGAATTGTCGGCCTGCACCGCATACCCTGCATGCTCTATCGCCTCCACCAGGGCTGAGCGTTTTACCTCATTGTCCAGCTGTATGGTGGCGCGCTCTGTTGCCAGATTGACCGATGCCTGCTTGACGCCCGGCACTGCCTGGAGCGCACGCTCCACTCGCCCCACGCAGGATGCGCAAGTCATCCCTTCTACGGACAGCGAAATATTCGGCACAACTACGATTTTCTGACTGGATTGCTGCATGACGTTCCTCGCTAAGGTGGATACCTTTACCTGACTTTAATCCTTCCCATGATTGGAAGGTCAAGTCTTAAATCATTTTTCAACGAGATGTGAATATTTCTGAAGCCACGGAGACATTCAAACCAGTTTGTGTACAGCGCAATTTATATAGCGCGTTTACGTAGAACACACGTCTTTTTAGAAAATCTTTATTCCTTGATCTATAAGCTGCGTTTCACGATAGCGAACACAGATCTCCATATGCGTATTTACTCGCGAGCCGCACTGAAGCTGGCTGCTTTGTTCGCTGTCACTTTTATTTAATAACGGAGGAATAAATAGATGAAAAAATTGATCGTTGTTGCCGCGATAACTGCCGCATTTACCAATAGCATCGCATACGCACAAGAACAGAAGTCTGATAGCGAAGTCAGTTTCAATGCAGCAATTACATCTGACTATCGTTTCCGGGGCATTTCGCAGACACGCGTGGAGCCGGCATTGCAAGGCGGCGCCGACTATTTCAACAACCCAACGGGTTTCTATCTAGGGACCTGGCTTTCCACGATCAAATTCGTCAAAGATGCTGGTGGTAGCGGCAGCGTCGAAGTCGATGTGTATGGCGGCAAGCGCGGTGCCATTACCGAAGATGTGTCGTATGACGTCGGCGTACTAACTTACGTTTATCCATCCAATGACTTGAACCCAAGCGCCAACACCACTGAGCTCTACGCACAACTTGGTTATGGGCCTGCGTATATTAAATACTCGCGCTCTGTCACTAATCTATTCGGCTTCGTGGATAGCGATGGCAGCGGATATCTGGATGCGGGGATGAATCTTGACGTCGGTGAAGGCTTTATCCTGAACCTGCATGCAGGTCATCAAACAGTAGAAGGCAGTAACGGCGGCGTAGATAATAATCGCTACAGCTACACCGATTGGAAAGTCGGCGTCACCAAAGATTTCGGCATTGCAACCGGTGCGCTTGCCGTGATTGGCACTAATGCTGATAAAGACGCGTACGCATCGCCAGTCAACGGCAAGTTCATGGGAAAAACCGCCTTGGTTCTGACCGTCAGCAAAACCTTCTAAGCTTGTATTTTCACGCCTAAGCATCTTTACTGATGCGCCCATGCTCAATCAACTAGTTCACAGCTAGAAGAGGCATGAATCTGCCCGCGACATCAACAACGATGTCGCGGGCTTTTCTTTCTCTGCATTAATGAAAAATAGTTCCTTGAAAATTCAATGGAACCGATCAAGGTTGTAGCGCTCTATCTTTAACCTCAACCATTCAAGGAGACGTACATGGACAAAACCGCATCAGCAGCATGGAAAGGCGGCATCAAGGACGGTATCGGTAGTATTTCGGTGGAAACCGGCGTACTGAAAGAAGCTCCATACGGTTTCAAGGCGCGCTTTGAAGATGGTCCCGGCACCAACCCTGAAGAGTTGATAGGTGCAGCCCATGCGGGATGCTTCACAATGGCATTGTCAGGTGAACTTGGTAAAGCGAACTTGACCGCAGACAGCTTGAAAACCACTGCAACGGTCACGCTGGACAAGGTTGAAGGTGGTTTTGCAATTAGTAAAATTCATCTTGATCTGATCGGCAAAGTACCGGGTACCGATCAAGCCGGTTTCGAAAAGATCGCAAACGACGCCAAGGTCGGCTGTCCGGTATCCAAACTATTCAAGGGCAATGCAGAGATTACGCTGACTGCAAAACTTGAATCCTGAAATCGCTTTTAGAACAAAAATGCCCGCATCATGCGTGCATTTTTTTTCAGCATAAAGTAATGGGGAATCACAAAGGCAGCAGCAAACGATAACCCACCGCTGTTTCCGTTAACAGGTATTTCGGTTGAGCAGGATCGTCTTCCAGCTTCTGCCGTAAATGTCCCATGTAGATGCGCAAGTAGTGACTACTTTCCGAATGCGATGGCCCCCACACTTCGCGCAGCAATTGCGGATTCGTTACGACGCGGCCGGCGTTCGTTGCCAGCACGCTCAGCAGGCGGTATTCAGTCGGTGTCAGATGCACCATCTGATTCCCCTTGGTAACCAGGTGCGCTTTCATATCCAGCTTGACGTCGCCAAATTGAAACGCTTCTTGCTCATCGCTTGCTGACTTGCGATGTCGGCGCACGGTGGAACGCACACGCGCCAGCAGTTCTCCCACACCAAATGGCTTGCTCAAATAATCATCGGCACCCGCATCGAGTGCCTTGATCTTGTCGCTTTCATTTACGCGAGCCGACAGCACGATTATGGGGACAGCCGACCACTTGCGCACATCCAGAATGAAATCCACGCCGTCGCCGTCCGGCAAACCGAGATCGAGCACGATCAGGTTCGGCTTGCGTGTGCCGGCATCGATCAGTCCGCGTTTAATGGTTTCCGATTCGAAGACTTGCCAACCTTCTTCTTCCAAACCGGCGCGTACGAATCGGCGAATTTGCGGTTCGTCTTCAACCAGCAATGCAATCGGTAATGCTTCGCTCATGATGCGTGATCCAAAGTGGTGTCGCGATTGTCCATATCGTTGTCCAGGTCCGGCATAGTCGGCGGTGTGCCTAGCGGCAAAGTGAAATTGATGGAAGCACCACCCTCCGGCGAATGCGCTGCACGTATCATTCCCTGATGCGCTTCGACGATGGCGCGGCAAATTGCCAATCCGAGGCCTACGCCTGGCGTTGCAGATTCACGTTCACCTCGGGTGAATTTTTCAAAGATGGCATCTTCCTGTCCGGTCGGCAGACCTGGGCCGTTGTCATAGACCGCCACTTCCAGAAAACGTCCGTTGGTTTCTGCCGCGATGGTGATGCGCGAGCCGGCCGGTGTGTACTTGGCTGCATTCTCTATCAGGTTGCACAACACACGTTCTATCAATACAGCATCGAAGCGTACCAGCGGCAAGTCATGCGCCAACCTGGTTTTGATCTCATGACGAACTATCGCGGATTGGCTGGCACGCAATGCACTGCCGACAACTTCTTCAAATTCCTGCCATTGCAAATTGAGTTTGACCTCACCGCTTTGTATGCGCGCCATATCCAGCAAATTGGAAACCAGATGTCCCATGCGCAGCGCTTCATCGTGCAAGGCTTGCGCAAGTTCTTGCTGACTGCTGGTCAGTGGCGGCTTCGACATCGTCAACGATTCAGACAAGCCAACCAGCGAAGTCAGCGGAGTGCGCAAATCATGCGACAACGCAGCCAGCAGTGAATTGCGCAAACGTTCTGACTCCATACGTACCAGCGCGTCTTGCGCTACCTCGATGTAATGCACGCGTTCAAGTGCAATCGCAGCAAGCGCGGCAAAGGTATCGAGTTGCTGTCTTTGCTCGGGAATCAGAATCCAGCGCCGGTTCTCGGGTTGAATTGCCAGAACGCCACGCGTGCGCATCGGCGCGACCAGGGGCAGATAAAAATAGATACTAGCTGGCAGCGTGTCTGTTCCCATACCGGCTGGCGTAGCGCGATCGAATGCCCATTGCGCTATGCCGATATCGAGTTCTGCTGGGTTAGCAGCATTGCCACCAACATTGGAAGGAAGCGACAAGCGTGCCGCATCATCAGGCAACAACAATATGGCCTTGGCACGGAAGGTTCTCTGTATGAAGGATTGCGTAATCTCGAATATCTGCTCAGTTTGCAATGCCCCCGATAACTCACGAGAAAATTCATACAGAGCACGTGCCCGGCCTTCCCTATGTGCAGCAATCTTGGCCTGGAAACGCAATCCCGATGTCAGCTGACCGACAATCAATCCGACCACCAACAGCACTGCAAAGGTAACCAGATACTGTACGTCGCTGACTGCAAATGAAAAGCGCGGCGGAACGAAAAAGAAATCAAATACGGCGACGCTGAGAAATGCCGCCATTACTGCAGGGCCACGCCCGAAACGGACGGCAATCAATACTTCTGTCAGCAAAAACAGCATCACGATATTGGCCAGATCCAGATGCGGCAGCAGCGGCGTTGCCAGCAAGGCGGTAAAACCGCAGGCAGCGACTGCACAGCCGTAAGGCCAATAGCGGTGTTTCTGGGCGGCTGGCATTTCATCCGCAGTCAGGCTTGAGCGCTCGGCAAAACTGTGCGACGCAGAAGACTCATTGTCGCCTTGTCCGGTTTCCATCAAATCGATGTCCGGCGCATAGTGCGCAATACGCTTCAAATGCGAGGTCTGCCAAAACCATCTGGCATGTCCTCGGCCCAGGACAATGCGCGAAAAATTATGACTACGCGCATAGTGGACGATTTCACGTGCAATATCACCGCCGGAAAGGACGGCCGTGGTTGCCCCCAGATCCTGCGCCAGTTTCAAGGTCTTCAGAATATGTTCGCGCCGTGCCGCAGACAGACGCTGTAATTGCGGTGTTTCCACATACACCGCATGCCATTCAGCGTTCAACTGTCCGGCGAGTTGCGCCGCGCTGCGAATCACATGTTCGCAACCGGCACGAGGACCTATGCAGACCAATAGATCGGAATCGGTTTTCCACACGCCATTGATGGATTTTTCTATCCGATAGGCTTGTACGTCATCGCCAATACGATCAGCGGTACGGCGCAGGGCCAGCTCGCGTAGCGCAATCAAATTGCCTTTGCGGAAAAAATTGCGCGATGCACGTTCAGCCTGTTGCGGCTGATAAACCTTGCCTTCACTGAGACGCGCAAGCAAATCATCAGCGGGTATATCGACCAATACGACTTCGTCGGCTTGATCGAATACAGTGTCCGGCAGGGTTTCCGCGACGCGGATACCCGTGATGCCGCCTACCACATCGTTCAGGGTTTCCAGATGCTGCACATTGACTGCTGTGAAGACGTCTATGCCGGCTTCCAGCAGCTCTTGCACATCCTGCCAGCGTTTGGGGTGACGCGAACCCGGCGCATTCGAATGTGCCAGCTCGTCTACCAGAATCAATGCCGGCTTGCGTGCCAGTGCTGCATCGATATCGAATTCAGTAATGGTCTTGTCGCGATACGCAATTTCTTTGCGTGGGAGCACGTCCAGTCCATCAAGCAAAGCGGCGGTCTCGCTGCGGCCATGCGTCTCGACGATGCCAACCAGCACATCGTGACCTTCGGCCTGCATCCGGCGCGCAGCAGACAACATCGCATAGGTTTTCCCTACGCCGGCAGACGCGCCGAAATAAATGCGTAATGTCCCCCGTTCGGCTCTACGCTCCTGTTCCTGCACATGCGCCAACAAGGCATCTGGGTCAGGACGTTGGTGATCGACTGGAGGCATAAATGTGGCGACGATAAGGAATAAAGTAATGGCTTTGATTGTGCCATATTCGGTGAAAACGCCAGGCACTCACAACAGGAAAATACGGGCACTGCATGCTGCGGCCGCCCGAACTAGCGATTACTGACGTTGGTCCAGTGCGAGATTCAATGCCAGTACGTTCACGCGCGGCTCACCGAAGAATCCAAGATATTGGCCTCTGCTGTACTTGCCTATGATGCTGTGCACTTCTTCCAGCGCCATCTTGCGTTCACGCGCGACGCGAACTGCCTGATACTGCGCCGCCGCCAAACTGATTTCAGGATCGAGTCCGCTCGCTGAGGCAGTCACCAGATCCACAGGAATCGGCAAGGTATTGTCAGGATCAACGTCTTTCAACACAGCGATGCGACCTTTCACGTTGTCGATCAATGCCGGATTAAGCGGCCCCTGATTGGCACCGCTGGAGGCCGCCGCGTTGTTAGGCATAGGGCCTGTAGCTGATGGACGTCCCCAGAAATACCAGGGAGATGAAAACGCCTGACCGATCAGCGCGGAGCCAACCAGCTCGCCGTTACGTGATACCAGACTGCCTTCTGCCTGCTCAATGAAGGCAAGCTTGCCGATGCCGGCAACCGCGAACGGATAGATGACGCCGCAAATCAGGGTGAGCACGGCAAATAAAACCAGTGCGGGACGAAATGTCGCTTTCATATTAATTCGTTTCATTCTTGATTCAGATAAGACCAAAAACGGTCAGGATCATGTCGATCAATTTGATGCCGACGAAGGGCACCAATATTCCGCCCAGACCATAGATCAGCATATTGCGACGTAACAAGGCGGCAGCACCCACCGCGCGATACTTGACACCCTTCAAGGCCAGCGGGATCAGCACAACGATGATCAGCGCATTGAAAATCACGGCCGACATGATGGCCGATGACGGGCTGCTCAAATGCATGATGTCCAGCGCCTTCAACTGCGGATAAGTCGTGACAAATGCAGCCGGGATGATCGCGAAATACTTGGCGATATCATTGGAGATAGAGAACGTCGTCAGTGAACCGCGCGTCATCAACATCTGCTTGCCGATCTCGACGATCTCCAGCAGTTTGGTAGGATTGGAGTCCAGATCGACCATGTTGCCGGCTTCCTTCGCTGCTTGTGTGCCGGAGTTCATCGCTACCGCAACATCGGCCTGCGCCAATGCCGGCGCATCGTTGGTACCGTCGCCAGTCATCGCGACCAGACGGCCTTGCGACTGGTATTCGCGTATCAGTTTAAGTTTTTGTTCCGGCGTCGCTTCGGCGAGGAAGTCATCGACGCCGGCTTCGGCCGCAATCGCTGCTGCAGTCAGCTTGTTGTCGCCGGTGATCATCAGGGTTTTGATGCCCATGCGACGCAGTTCGGCGAAGCGTTCCTTGATACCGCCCTTGACGATATCCTTTAGTTCGACCACGCCCATCACACGACCATCATCAACCACCACCAAAGGCGTACTGCCGCGGCGTGAAATATCGTCCACCGTATTCGATACTTCTATAGGGAATGGACGGCCCAGCAATTCGATATGCTTTTTCACCGCATCAACCGAACCCTTGCGGATAATGCGCTCTCCCATATCAACGCCGCTCATGCGTGTCTGCGCACTGAAGTGAACGAAGCTCGCGTTCAAGGCAGCGATATCGCGTTCGCGTATATTGAATTTCTGTTTGGCAAGGATGACGATGCTGCGGCCTTCCGGCGTTTCATCGGCCAGCGAAGCGAGTTGTGCAACATCGGCCAACTGAATTTGCGTGATGCCCGGTGCTGGATAAAATTCTGATGCTTGGCGATTACCCAGTGTGATGGTGCCCGTCTTATCCAGCAACAATACATCGACGTCGCCTGCCGCTTCTACTGCACGTCCCGACGTGGCGATCACATTGGCTTGCATCATGCGGCTCATGCCGGCCACACCAATCGCTGATAACAAGCCACCTATGGTGGTCGGGATCAAGCAGACCAGCAGTGCGATCAATACTGTGATGGTAATAGGTGAACCGCTACCAGCCGCTTCTACCGAGTACAGTGAGAACGGCAATAAGGTCACAGTCACGATCAGGAAGATGATGGTCAGTGCGACCAGCAAAATCGTCAAGGCGATTTCATTCGGTGTCTTTTGACGCTTCGCACCTTCGACCATCGCGATCATACGATCAATGAAGGCTTCGCCAGGATTGACCGCGATGCGCACCACCAGCCAGTCTGACAACACGCGCGTGCCGCCGGTGACGGAAGAAAAGTCACCGCCCGACTCACGAATCACGGGAGCCGATTCGCCGGTGATGGCGCTTTCATCGACGGATGCCACTCCCTCTAGCACTTCGCCATCGACCGGAATCACGTCGCCGGCTTCGACCAGTACGGTATCGCCCTTGCGCAAATCGGCCGGCGATGCAGGCAACCATGATGTGCCGTGCTTAGGCACTGAGAGTTTCTTCGCCAGCACGGTTTGCTTCAAGGCGCGCAAGGACGCAGCTTGCGCCTTGCTGCGTCCTTCGGCCAATGATTCGGCGAAGTTGGCAAACAGCACCGTGAACCATAGCCAAATCGAAATGGCAAAGATAAAGCCAGGGCTGGCCTCGCCTTTACCGAAGAGTGATTGAAGGAACAACAATGTAGTAATGATGCTGCCAACATAGACAACAAACATCACAGGACTGCGCCACTGTGCACGTGGCGTCAGTTTTTTGAATGCATCGACAATGGCTGGACCTATCAAGGCCGTATCGAAAAGCGTCAGGCTTTTACGTGACACGACAGGCACCGCATTGGATTCTGGCATTTGCATGGCAGGCTTTCTTTAATTTGGTGAGAGCGGCAAGCGGCTCGCGCTCACCGTTTCTGGTTGATTATTGTGAGAACTATCGAGAGAACAATTGCAGGTGTTCGACGATGGGGCCGAGTGCCAGCGCCGGGACGTAATTCAATACGCCAACCAGCACTACGACACCCACCAGCAAGGCAATAAACAGCGGGCCATGCGTAGGCATCGTGCCGGCATTAGCTTCCAGTTTTTGCTTACCTGCCAGCGAACCGGCTACCGCCAGAATCGGCACGATCATCGCGAATCGGCCGAACCACATCGCGACTGCCAGCAGCGTGTTATAGAACGGCGTGTTGGCAGACAATCCTGCAAACGCGCTACCGTTGTTATTGGCTGCCGACGTGAACGCATAGAGAATCTCGGAGAAACCATGCGCGCCCGGATTGGCAATCCCAGCCTTACCCGGTTCAAGCAGTACAGCAATCGCAGTCCCAACCAGTACAAGAGTCGGGGTCACCAAAATCGCAATCGATGCCATCTTCATTTCGTAAGACTGGATTTTTTTACCCAGATATTCCGGCGTGCGACCTATCATCAGGCCGGCAATGAACACTGCAAGAATCGCGAAGATCAACATGCCGTACAAACCGGTCCCGACACCGCCGAATACGACTTCGCCAAATTGCATCAATACCAGTGGCACGAAGCCGCCCAGTGGCATCAGCGAATCATGCATATTGTTGACGGCACCGCATGACGCAGCCGTCGTCACCGCAGTGAACAAGGCGGACGCGCTGATGCCGAACCGGGTTTCCTTGCCTTCCATGTAGCCGCCGGATTGGGTTGGGCTGGGGGCCTGATCAACGCCTAGCGCTTGCATCGCTGGGTGCGCGGTTTGTTCCGAGATCATCACGATCGATGTCATCACGATAAAGATCAGGGTCATCGCACCGAGTACTACCCAGCCTTGCCGCATATCGCCGACCAGGCGGCCGAACGTAAAGCACAGACCAGCCGGAATCAGGAAGATCGCCAGCATCTGGATGAAGTTGCTGAGTGCAGTCGGATTTTCGTAAGGATGAGCCGAGTTCGCATTGAAGAAACCGCCGCCATTGGTACCCAGCATCTTGATTGCTTCTTGTGATGCAACCGGCCCCATTGCGATGGTTTGCGTTTTGGCAGTCAAGGTTTCCATTAGGGGCTTGCCTTCAGCATCCACCACAGGCTGTCCGTCAGGGTTCGTTTTGGCTTGCTGATACGTCACTGGATCGATCAGCGAGACATCTTGATATGCAGAGAAATTCTGGATCACGCCCTGCCCCATCAAGGCAATCGATACGATGATGGAAAGTGGCAACAGGATGTACAACGTGGAACGTGTCAGATCAACCCAGAAGTTGCCTATCGATTTGGCAGAACGGGAACTGAAGCCACGAATCAGTGCAAATGCAACGGCGATACCGGTGGCCGCTGAAAAGAAGTTTTGCCCGGTCAACGCCAGCATCTGCGTTAAATAACTCATCGTCGTTTCGCCGGCATAGCCTTGCCAGTTTGTATTTGTGGCAAAGCTGACTGCAGTATTGAACGATGAATCAGAACTGACGTTACCAAAACCTTGTGGATTCAGTGGTAACCAGGCTTGCGCGCGCTGTACCGCATATACAAATAGCGCACCTACAGTGTTGAATACCAATAGCGCGATGGCGTAGCTTTTCCAGCTCATCGCAGATTGCACGCCGAGACCTGCAAGTCGATACAGAACATTTTCTATCTTGAGCACCCAGCCCAAGCCGCGTATCGGCGTACCGTCACTGACTTTCGCCATGAACAGGCCCAAGGGATACGCCAGAACCAGCAATACGGATAAAAATGCAACGAGGTACATGATGGATTGCGAAGTCATTTTATAAATCCTCCGCCTTCACCAATGCCGTCACGAGATAAATAAGCAAACCGGCCGCCACCAGCGCGCCGATTACGTAAAATAGATTCATTTACGCTCTCCCAACTTGCTGCAGCCTTCGGCGAATACACAGCAAACCAGCAAAAACGCTGCGATTGCGCTTATAAATACGAGGTCCATTTTCAAACTCCACATCATTGTTTTGATGAGAAGTAGCTTAGGAGAAATGGTCTAAAAATTTAGTAAAGACTTCGGTGTAGGGTGTAAACGAAATATAAAAATTGACTGGCGCGGTGATAAAAATCAGTCAATTAAAATGTGCATGCGTCATCTTCGAGAAAATCTGAATCAACATGAGCAAGCTAGCCATCCTGCAATATCCCGACGACCGGCTGCACACGATTGCGCAGCCGGTCGCCAAGATAGACGAACAGATTCACAAGCTGGTGCGCGACATGGCGCAGACAATGTATGCAGCCGATGGCATAGGCCTGGCTGCAACGCAGGTGGACGTGCACCTGCGAATCATCCTGGTGGACGTATCAGAGAAAGGCAATCAACTGCTGGTGTTGATCAATCCTGAAGTGATCAAGATGGGCGGCAAAGCGGAGTTCGAGGAAGGCTGTTTATCTGTTCGTGATGTCTATGAGACAGTGAGTCGCGCGGCATGGATACGCGTGCGTGCGCTGGATCTGGATGGCAAGCCGTTTGAGTTGCAGGCGGATGGTTTGAAGGCGATGTGCATACAGCACGAACTCGATCATTTGCAAGGGATGGTGTTCGTCGAACACCTGTCGCCGTTGAATCAGAAGCGCATCTTGACCGCGCTGGACAAGCAAGAAAGATCGCGCAGCAAGGTCCGCTGATTTTTCTTTGCTGCCGATACTTAAAATAACCGTACACAACGATTACCCAACATCACCGAGCAAGCTCAGCTATCTGCATCAACTCGCCAGCCGTGCCTCCACTCTCGCCATAGCGCCCGTTGCAGGATGTCGCAATTTGGTAATGCGCTCGACGAGAATCGTACGGATCTGCTCCGGCTGCAATTGATAGCGCTGCAAAAAATCATCCGCAACGTCTATTTCCACTGTGACGATGCCTAGTTCTTCCGCGATCTCTACCGAAGTTACCTTGCCGAACATATCGATTTGCAAACCAGTCAATGGATTACGAATATCCAGCAAGCGGGGCTCGATTGCATTTGTAAATTGTTGCGCATTCAGCGCGCGTAAAACGGGAAAGCACCCCGTCACGTCTATCAATGTCTTCATTTTTCCTTACTTCATCAATCGCATATTCCTACTGAGCCCCGAGCAAACATCAGCGCAGCAGCAAACAAAAATTATTCAGTTGTGACTAATCCGCTTCACGCACCAGTCGCATGCCAACCAGCGTATAACGCGTACTGGGCGCATTCCAGTTACGGTAAGAAGACCGTGCATAAAATGACCACGTATGCCATGAACCACCGCGTCTTACTCGCACACTTCCACTTTCCGGCCCTTGCGGATCGACCACCGGTGAGTTCGCATAATAACGATCATCATGCCAATCGGCAGTCCACTCCCATGCATTGCCGTGCATATCGTACAGTCCGAAAGCATTGGGCGCAAAACTACCTACCGGTGCCGTAAAGGCAAAGCCATCCGAACCGACCAGTGCATAGCTGCGCCATGCAGACCAGTTTTTTGCAGCATCGTCATCGAACACATTGGCTGCCGCCAACAGCGACTGCGGATCGTCGCCAGTGTAATACTGCGTGCGCGTCCCTGCGCGTGCCGCGTATTCCCATTCAGCTTCGGTCGGCAAACGATATGTTTTCCCCTCGGTGGCAGTCAGCCATTTGCACAGTGCAATTGCATCGTTCCACGTAACATTCACAACCGGATGATCATCATCTTGCGCAAAACCCGGATCGCGCCACGAATACTTGATATTACGTCCCTCAAAAGCATCGCCTCGTGCGGATTTTGCCGGATCGTAATCGGGATTGTAGCCATAGCCGCCACTGCCATCGGCCTCGGATTCAGGCGTGTAACCGGAAGCAGCAAGAAAGCGTCGAAACTGTCCTACCGTCACTTCGTGCTGCTCCATATAAAAAGCTTGCGTGATCAGCACCTTGTGCACCGGTGCCTCATCCGCCAGTTCTTCAAAACGTTTGCGCTCATATTGAGGATAGCTGTGCGCCAGCGTATCCACCGAGGCATCGCTTCCCATCAGGAATTCGCCTGCAGGCAGCAGCACGAACTTCATGCCGAGCGCGTTCTGAATGACAGGTTCAGCCGTATAAGCGGGCAAAAGCAGCAGGTACAAGCAGAGAGCGGTGAAAGTCCGTAAAGGCATGGCGGCGCAAGACAGCAAGAGAATAATTAAATAATCGGCAGCAGATGATCGGAGATGCATCGGCAATGCATCTGCAATCAAGCTACCGTTCTGGCGCTCTACGATGCCTCTGAAATTTTCTTTTGCCAAGTAAATTGATGCGTGTAATCAATCTTGCAGAAAAATCACAACACTATTTGCATGACCACCTGATTGTTTTTCTTTAGGCAATAAAAAACCGGTTACACAATCGAAATGTTATAAAATTTGCATTTCCTGAATAGTCAGGCAACATTTACCCGACGCCATAATGAAAACAAAGCGCGCGCCCACGATACGCTCCAAGCTTGTTTTACTCGTCATGGCGTGCGTAGTCCCGGCATCTCTGATGGCGGTCTTGCTGATCGCATACGATTACCAGCGCGCCCGCGATCAACTGCTGGCAAATTCGCTCCACACCGCAAGAGCCATGATCTCGGTGGTTGACCGTGATCTTGCCAGCATCGAATCCTCTCTAGTCGCACTTTCCACATCGTCTTATATCAAGTCTCGCAATTTTCGCGCCTTCTATCAGCAAGCCCACCAGGTATTGAGTAATCAGACCAACCAAGACGACATTAATATTGCTCTGCTCGACATTCATGGGAAGCAATATATCAATACCCGTCGCCCGTTCGATACCGCGCTTCCGAACTCCAGCAAATTTGTCGGTATGCATATGATTTATGAGACAGGCCGACCTGTTATTTCGGATATTTTTATCGGCGAGGTAACCCAGCGTCCAATGCTCGCGGTAGGCGTTCCCGTCCCCGGGAAAACCATTCAATACAATCTGAATGCCGGCATCTTTCCCGAACGGTTTGAAAAACTGCTGTTGCAGCAAAGGCTGCCGGAAGGCTGGATCGCCGCCATCTTCGATGGCAGTGGCAGAATCGTGGCGCGCACTCGTGACATGGCGCACTACGCAGGAAAAATGGCCACACCGGAAATGGTCAGGCAAATGAAGGCAGCGACAGAAAATACGTTTGAAAGCGTGACCTATGACGGCATTTCCGTACAAACAGTCTTCAGCCGCTCATCCGTTTCAAACTGGTCGCTGGCTATCGGCATACCGACACAGAGTCTGCACCACGAGTTGCGAGAAACCTTGTTCTTTCTCGTCTTCGCCACGATTGGTTTGCTGATCTGCAGTCTTGCTGCGGCATGGTTCATTGGTGGCCGCATTGCCCTCTCGGTGCACGGTCTAACCGGCCCGGCGCTTGCTTTGGGTAGTGGCGAAAAAGTCGACGTTCCGCCTTTGCATCTGCGTGAAGCAGACGAAGTTGGTGCCTCTTTGATGAAAGCATCAGCCATGCTGCAGAGCGCACAACACCGCGCAAATCACGATGGTCTGACCGGCCTCGCCAATCGCACGCTATTCAATGAGATCGTCAATCAACAACTGCTGCTGTGCGAACGCAATCACAGTCAACTATCCATACTGTATATAGATCTGGACGGTTTCAAGATCATCAACGATGGGCATGGCCATGAAACCGGTGACAGATTGCTGCGCAGCGTCGCCGCTCGACTAAAAGCCGGCAGCCGCAGCTCCGATATCGTGGCGCGCCTGGGTGGCGACGAATTCGCGATTGTCATGATAGGAACCAGCATGACAAATGCCAAGGCAACCGCAGAAAAACTGGTCGAATGCATATCCGAGCCGTATGTTCTTGACGGCATCACTGTCAGTATTTCCGCCAGTATAGGCATTGCTGCCTATCCGGAGTCTGGCGTCACCAGTGAAGCATTGTTGCACCGGGCAGATCGGGCAATGTACAAGGCCAAAGGATTGGGAAGACGCCGGGTTGAAACGGCGCCTTCCGCGTGACACCAGACTGAAACCAGACGGGATGCATGATCCAAATGCGCGACTTACCAAAGGGACATTCGATATGCTGCGCACGCTGCATTACATACCGCGCTACATGCCACACCACATCCGACCGCGCTGAATATTCTTCAGGTTATCTTGCCGTCACAAACTCGCTGTCTCACGACAAAAATTAACCGCGATACATATCTTCGTTATTCTGTTTTTCTTCCGGATTCACGCCATCTGGATTTATATTTCCCGGGGCTTGTGGTTCGTTATCCGGATTAAACAAGCGCTCCCAGAATCCCTTTTGCTCATCCACATCCACCGATCTGACCGCGTCACCATTGACGTATTCGTCATAAGACCAATCACCATTGACTTGCGTCAAGCCAGCTGGCACGGCGCTCTGGATTTCCGGCTTGCCGCGCAGCGCAGTCTTCATGTAATCAACCCAGATCGGCAGTGCCAGCGTGCTGCCGAACTCTCTGCTGCCGAGCGTACGCGGCGTGTCGTAACCCATCCATGCCACGCCCACCACATCGCGGCCGTAACCGGCAAACCAGCCATCCATGGAATCGTTGGTGGTACCGGTTTTTCCGGCCAGATCACTGCGCCCCAATCGTTGCCCGGCCATGTAACCTGTACCGGAGCGTACAACGTCGCGCAACATCGTATTCATGATGAAAGCGTTGCGCGGATCGATGGCACGTGCGGTTTCATCCCCTGCTTGCGGATGATCAGCCTCCATCAATACATTGCCGCGTACGTCGACAACTTTCTGAATCAGATAAGGCTTCAATTTAAAACCGCCATTGGCAAATACCGCATAGGCACCCGCCATCTGCAACGGCGTGACAGAACCTGTGCCCAGGGTCAGTGTCAGATTGGATGGCTGCTTGTCTGCCTGCAGACCGAAATGTGCCATGTGTTCGATTGCAAACGGTGGCGTGATCTTGCGCAAAATGCGGATAGAGACCAGATTTTTTGAGCGCTTCAAGCCGGTACGCATCGTGACCGGACCATCGTAATTACCATCGTCGTTACCCGGATTCCAGGCCTTGCCGTTTTGCTCGGTCATGCTGTCGTCGGCCAATGGCGCATCGTTCACCAGAGTCGCGGGTGAAAATCCCTTTTCCAGCGCAGCCGAATAAACGAAGGGCTTGATGGTAGAGCCGGGTTGTCGCCATGCCTGCGTGACATGATCAAACTGATTCAACGCAAAATCAAAACCGCCGACCATCGCCCGTATGCCGCCATCCTGCGCATTAATGGAAACGAAAGCGGCAGAGACTTCCGGCAATTGCACGATAGCCCATTTCTTCTTGCTGTCTTGCACAACGCGAATTACCGAACCCGGCCTGATTTTTTTATCTTCAGCCGCCTTGCTCGATAAGCCTGATGCAGCAAAACGCAAGCCGACACCGGTAATTTCTATATTGTCGCCGGACAGCGTTTCAGCGCTAACTGATTTCGCTGAAACCGCCGTCGCGACAGCCGCCTTCAAGTCGTCACTATCCGGATGCTTGACCAGAATGTCTTCGATGGCCTGCTGCCTGTCTTCTGCGTCTTTCGGCAAATCGATATTATCTTCAGGGCCGCGATAGCCGTGGCGCTTGTCATAGTCCAATACGCCGCGTCGCAGCGCCTCGTAAGCCGCGTCCTGATCAGCCTTGTTGAGCGTGGTGTAGACGCTCATGCCGCTGGTATAGATCTCGTCCTTGTATTGCGTGTACATGAACTGGCGCACCTGCTCGGCAGCGTACTCTGCATGCGTGCGGAAACGATTGCCGTCAGCCAGCACGTTCAGTTTTTCCGCCTTGGCATTCTCGTATTGCGTTTGCGTGATAAAGCCCAGATCGTGCATGCGCTTGAGTATGTATTGCTGACGCTCGGTAGCGCGCTTCGGATTGACAACCGGATTGGCACTGGCGGGAGCCTTCGGCAAGCCGGCCAGCATCGCGGCTTCGGCAATGGTCAACTCCTTGATCGGTTTGCCAAAGTAGATACGTGAAGCGCTACCGAAACCATAAGCACGCTGTCCCAGATAAATCTGATTCATGTACAACTCCAGAATCTGATCTTTGGTCAGATTCTTTTCGATACGGTATGCCAGCAGGACTTCTTGCAGTTTGCGGCTGTAGGTTTTTTTACGCGTCAGCAAAAAGGTACGCGCAACCTGCATCGTGATGGTAGAAGCGCCTTGCGAGCGGCTATGTATCAGATTCGCCAGGCCGGCACGCACCACGCCCAAAACGTCGACGCCGCCATGCTCATAGAAATTATTATCTTCAATCGCGATGATCGCGTTCTTCATACTCGATGGAATTCCCGCTATCGATACAAAATCGCGACGCTCCTCGCCAAATTCACCTATCAAGACATTGTCGGCGGTATAGACGCGCAGCGGAATTTTCGGCCTGTAGTCGGTCAATGCATCGATGGGTGGCAGATTGGGAACAATGAACAAGGCGGTAAAGAGCGCCATCAGCAATGCAAAAGCCCCAGCGCCTATCAGCGCCACTATTCCTGCCTGTCGAAGTTTGATGTCGGTTGGTCGCTCGGACCAATCCACGATGGATTTTTTAATAAGTGAAAACAGCCGCAACGCGATCCCCTGTTAAGTCTTGTGTGCGCCGCAACTTTAGCAGGCATTGCGCCCGCAAGTTGAAACCATTTGTTTCACGCAAAGTGACGTTTCTGCAATATCCATATTGTATATGTTCGCCGCTGGACTGAAAGTCCAGGGCAGATCGGTCTGTCAGGCGATGCAATTATTTCGTGTAGAAGACATGGAGTTGAGTATTTTTCATCAATACCCTTATTTAAGGAATTAATTCCCTTAGCGCTTACAATGGCGAATCCTATGGAAAATGGATCCGAGACATGCCTTTTGTAGTGACTGAATCATGCATACAGTGCAAATACACAGATTGCGTCGCGGTATGCCCTATGGATTGTTTCTTTGAAGGGCCCAACTTTCTGGCCATCAATCCGGATGAATGCATAGATTGCTCGGTGTGCGTACCTGAATGCCCGGTCAATGCCATTATCGGCGCCTCTGAAATCGCCGAGGATCAAAAGCATTTTGTCGAATTGAACCGTAACTTGTCACATCATCCGGAATGGAAGCGGATCAAGCTGCAACAGGAACCGATGCCGGATCATGAAAAATGGGCAAAAATCCAAGACAAGATATCTTTGCTTCAGACAACAATACAAGCTGGTCATTTTGCAAACAAAAAATAAACGTTTAAAGTGCACGTAGTGCACTTAATAATTGCTACCAGGATGCATAATAAATCATGAGCAATTCTTCCCCCCTCCCCCATCCGTCTTCCCTCGTTACTTCACTGCGCACCAGTTGCGCAACCTGCAGCATGCACCAGTTGTGCCTGCCCATGGGCTTGGGTGAAAACGATATGGACAAGCTGGATGAGATCATCGGTCGCCGACGGAAGGTGCCGCGTGACGGTTACCTGTACCGGATGGATGATCCATTTACCAATCTATACGCAGTACGGATCGGTCATTTCAAGACATATCAGATCAATGCCGGCGGCGAGCAGCAGATTACCGGGTTCCAGATGGCCGGCGAATTACTCGGCATGGATGCGATCAGTACAGACCGTCATCATTGCGATGCGATTGCACTGGAAGATAGTGAAGTCTGCGAGATCCCGTTTCCCAGACTGGAAGAGTTGTTCGGCACCATGCCCATCCTGCTGCGGCACTTTCATCGCATGATGAGTCAGGAAATCACGCGTGAACAAAGCGTCATGCTCCTGCTGGGCAATATGCGCGCTGAGCAGCGTTTTGCTGCCTTTTTGGTGAATCTGGCATCGCGTTACACGGCGCGCGGCTATTCCTCGACAGACTTCCAGTTGCGCATGTCGCGCGAAGATATCGGAAATTATCTCGGTCTGACGATAGAAAGTATCAGTCGTCTGCTTTCCAAATTCAAAAAGCAAGGATTGCTAACCGTCAGCAATCGTGAAATCGTATTGCTTGACCCCGTCACCTTGAAGGCAATGGCTGCAGGGACGGAAACCTGCGGCTGATGCCGCTATCGCAACAACTTGCGGCCCCTGGCCTTTTCAGAATGCAGTGCATGATGATCGCGACTTGTTAGCGACTCAATCTGCACGCCTTCGCGCCGCTACTTTATTTCCTTTGCGCCCAGGCCCAGATAACAGGTCAGCGCGCTCGACAATGCACAGAACAGCCACAGGAGAAAGAAGCCTATGGTGTAAGTCGCCAGCGACCAGACTGCCTCTTTGCCATCAACCACGGAACCATGCAAGGGGTCGATCAGTGAAAACAGTGCGCCTTCCGCTACGATAGCCACCAAAAACGAAGGCCATAGAACGATCATCAATAGTCGTTGCATTGTGTCTCCTCTTTTTATTGAGCTGCTTTATTTTTTATTCGTCTGCAGCAATGGCAATACTGCGTTGCGCCGGCCAGCTCCAACTACCGTTCAAACGCCAGTCGCGCTTCTGATTCTCCACCAGTACCTGCCAGCGCCCCATCGCCAGCAAGGGTAAAGCGACTGAAAATTTTCCAGCCTGATCAGGCTGGGCGAGCAGCACAAGGTCTTTTTCCGGAATCGTTGCGTGTATCAGCCGCACGCTGATACTGTCTATCGCCTGCCTCGCCTCGTTGGATACCGACCCACTCAACATGCGGGTAGATGCGTCGTAATGCGCAGAGAACTGTACGCCCAAATCGCTAGCGACGCGATCGCGCCGCAAATCCTGATTGATCGCCTTGCCCTGCTTGTAATAGTCATCCACCACCAACGCATCCTGCTGTGTCACGGCAATCCAGATCGTGATACTGCCCGCGATCACTACCGCGAACGGGCCCATCATCAACAACCAGGGCCAGCGGTGCTTGTACCAGGGACCTTCGTTGTGCGTGGCATTCGGTATCGATGCAACCTTCGACATATTGTTCTCCTTGGCTATTTCAACGCGGCACAAAAAATACCGCGTCTTCAGTGACTTGCAGGCCGTCATCATCGATTGCTTTCAGCGTGACGGTTATCTTGTTGGAGCCTGGTGCACCCTGCCCTTGTGCAGCCCGTACTCTGATTGGTACTGCACGCGTTTCGGTTGGCGCCAGATCGACGACATCCGGTGTTGCCAGTGCCAGCGATTCAATGCCGGCCACGCTGATTTGATAGCGGTGCGCGGCTTCTGCCGTGTTCATGATTTGCAGTCTGTATACATTTTCTATCATGCCGTCCTCGACCTCGCGCCCCATCGCACCGCGATCGCGAATCACGTCTAGCTTGAGCGGTGTACGCAAACCGAGTGCCGAAAAGAAGGTCACCACAATTGCCAGCAGGATGCCGGTATAGATTAATACTCGTGGACGCAACGCACGCCGCCGGACTTCCTTGATCGACAGATTGTTGGTCAGCGCGTTATCCGTCGTATAACGAATCAAGCCGCGCGGTGACCCTACTTTATCCATCACCGTATTGCAGGCATCGACGCAGGCGGCACATCCTATGCATTCGTACTGCAAGCCATCGCGGATATCGATGCCGACCGGACAAACCTGCACGCACAATGTGCAATCTATGCAATCCCCCAATGTCTTCGCCGATGCATCTGCATGCTTGCTCGGCATGCCGCGTGGTTCGCCGCGTTTTCGATCGTAGCTGATGATCAGCGAATCCTTGTCGAACATCGAGCTCTGAAAGCGTGCGTAGGGACACATGTACTTGCAGACCTGTTCACGCAACCAGCCTGCATTACCGTAAGTGGCGAATGCATAAAACAATACCCAGAATAGCTCCCACGGGCCGAGTGCAAGGTTCAATACTTCCTGCGTCAAGGTATGAATCGGAGTGAAGTAGCCGACGAACGTGAACCCCGTCCATAGTGCAACGCCGCCCCACGCCATATGCTTGGCGGTCTTTTTTGCAATCTTGGAAAATGATGCAGGCTGTTTGTCGAGGCGCATGCGTGCGCTGCGCTTGCCTTCTATCATCCGCTCTATCCACAGAAAAATTTCTGTATAAACCGTTTGCGGGCAGGCAAAACCGCACCAGACTCGGCCGGCAATCGCCGTCGCCAGAAACAGCAGATAGGCAGAGATAATGAGCAAAGCCGCAAGATAAATAAAATCCTGTGGCCACAACACGATGCCGAAAATATAAAACTTGCGCGCGGCCAGATCGAACAGCAAGGCCTGCCTGTCATTCCAGTTCAGCCACGGAAGCCCGTAAAACGCGAGCTGCGTCAGCCATACGCATATCCAGCGCAAGCTTGCATAACGCCCTTTCGTCTCGCGCGGATATATCTCTTCCCGCGCGGCATACATCTTGATGACGGAAACTTCAGGGTCGCTGACGCTCATGCTCGTGCCTGCTCTTTCAATCTTTGGTCAACTACAAAAACAAATTTATGGATGGCATCAGGCGAGATCCAGCACATGCAGTCTCGCCTGACTTCCATCATTTTTTCGGCTGCTCAGCTTTGACGTCATTCGACAAACTCCATACATACGCAGCCAGCACATGCACCTTGGCGTCGCCCAGGAAATCTTCGAAAGGCGGCATCATGTTGTCGCGCCCCTTGCGTATGCTTTCCATGATCGTGTTGGCGCTGCCGCCGTACAACCACACCTTGTCGGTCAGATTAGGCGCGCCCAATGCCTGATTACCCTTGCCATCGGCACCATGACACGCCGCGCATGCGGCGAACTTCGGTTTACCGAACACAGTCTTGATAGGATCGGAATTGGAGCCGGACAAGCTCAACACGTAATGCGCGACGTTTTCCACATCCTTGTCGGAACCCAGCGCTGCAGCCATCGAAGGCATCACGCCGTGGCGTCCTTGCAGGATCGTGGTCTTGATGACTTCCGGTGTGCCGCCATACAGCCAATCCTTGTCAGTCAGATTCGGATAACCCTTGTTGCCACGCGCATCCGAACCGTGGCATTGCGCGCAATAAGTGAGGAACAAGCGTTCACCAATGGCATGTGCCTGTGAATCGGCTGCAACTGCTTTCAAATCCTGCTGCTGATATTGATTGAACAGCGGACCGTAATCGGCATCGGCTTTTTTCAATTCTGTTTGGTAAGCATCTGCCGACTTCCAGCCCAACTTGCCGACATAGGTGCCGAGTCCCGGATACAACGCGAGATAAGCCAATGCAAAAACGATCGTGATGTAGAACAACCACATCCACCAGCGCGGCATCGGTGTGTTGAGTTCGGTCAGGTCTTCATCCCAGACGTGACCGGTGGTTTCCATTTGATGATTTGTACCCGGCTCAATCTTGACTTTGACCTGGGATTGCGACCACAACAGGATGCCGCAACCGATGATGCCGAGCAGCGTCAGTACCGTGATGTATATATTCCAGAAATCATTGGTGAAATCAGACATGGCGCTGCTCCTCGTTCTCCATATCTTCTTCATCTGCAAACGGCGTACGTGCTGCCTTGTCGAAATCGCTGCCGCGATGCATGACAAACGTCCACACCAGGATGCCGACGAATGTCAAAAAACTCACTACTGTCATGATGCTGCTCGCATCGATGGAAATGTTCATGATTAGCGTCTCGCCTTGATCAAAATGCCTAGTCCCTGCAGATATGCCACCAACGCATCCTGCTCCGTCTTACCAACCAGTGCGGCTGGTGCGGCCTTGATTTCTTCATCTGAGTAAGGCACGCCAAGACGTTTCAGCGCGTTCATCTTCGGCGTAATCTCTGCCGGCACCAGCTTGGTTTTTGCCAGCCATGGATAACCAGGCATATTCGATTCAGGCACCAGATCGCGCGGATTATCCAGATGTGTACGATGCCATTCATCGCTGTAACGTCCGCCTACACGCGCCAGATCCGGACCGGTACGTTTGGAGCCCCACTGGAACGGTCTGTCATAAACAAATTCACCGGCAACCGAGTAATGACCGTAACGTTCGGTCTCTGCACGGAAAGGACGAATCATTTGCGAATGACAGTTGTAGCAACCTTCGCGTGTATAAATATCGCGACCGGCCAGACGCAAGGGCGAATACGGCTTCAATCCTGCAATCGGCTCAGTGGTCGATTTCTGGAAGAACAGCGGCACGATCTCTACCGCACCGCCGACGCTGATCACCAGCGTCACCAGCGCGATCAACAGCCATGGATTCTTTTCGATCCACTCATGTGAAAATTTCATTCAATACTCCTTGATCTGTTTGTATCTATGCGTGTGCCGGAAGGACCGCAGGGATGCGTGCATTGACGGCACTACTCTCGCGCATCGTCATCCAGGTGTTGTAAGCCATCAGCAACATGCCAGACAGGTACAACAGGCCGCCAGTAAAACGGATCACGTAGTACGGATACGTCGCCTTCACGCTCTCGACAAAGGTGTAAGTCAAGGTGCCGTCAGGATTGACTGCGCGCCACATCAAGCCCTGCATCACGCCGGCAATCCACATCGATGCGATGTACAACACGATGCCGATGGTCGCGACCCAAAAATGCAGTTCGATCAGACGCATGCTCCACATCTCCTTCTTGCCGGACAAACGCGGAATCAGGTAATAGATCGAACCCATGGTGATGAAGCCGACCCAGCCCAATGCACCGGCATGTACGTGACCGATGGTCCAGTCTGTGTAATGCGACAAGGAGTTGACTGTCTTGATCGACATCATCGGACCCTCAAAGGTGGCGATGCCGTAGAAAGACAGCGATACGATCAGGAACTTGAGAATAGGATCGGAGCGCAGTTTGTGCCATGCGCCGGACAAGGTCATCATGCCGTTGATCATGCCGCCCCACGACGGTGCCAATAGCACCAGCGAGAACACCATGCCTATCGATTGCGTCCAGTCCGGCAATGCCGTGTAGTGCAAATGATGCGGACCTGCCCACATATACGTAAAGATCAGCGCCCAGAAATGGACGATGGACAGACGGTAGGAATACACCGGCCGCTCAGCCTGTTTCGGAATGAAGTAATACACCATGCCGAGGTAACCGGCAGTCAGGATGAAGCCGACTGCATTGTGGCCATACCACCACTGGATCATCGCATCCTGCACACCAGAATAAGCCGAATAAGATTTGCCGAGCGAGGCCGGCATGCTGGCACCGTTGACAATGTGCAGTAACGCGACAGCAATGATGTAGGCGCCAAAGAACCAGTTGGCGACATAGATGTGTGCGACCTTGCGCTTGAGCAGTGTACCGAAGAAGACCACCGCATAAGCTACCCACACTACGGTGATCAATATCGCGATCGGCCATTCAAGCTCGGCGTATTCCTTGGCACGGGTCCAGCCCATAGGCAAAGTAATGACGGCCAGTACCAGCACCAGTTGCCAGCCCCAGAATGTGAATGCTGCCAGTTTGTCGCAGAACAAACGTACCTGACAGGTACGCTGCACCACGTAGTATGACGTCGCGAAGAGTCCGCAAATACCAAACGCAAAGATGACGCCGTTGGTATGCAGTGGACGCAAGCGACCGTAGCTCAGCCATGGAATATCGAAATTAAGTGCAGGCCATGCCAGTTGTGCCGCGATAAAGACGCCAACCAGCATCCCTATCACTCCCCACACAACTGTGGCGATCGCAAACTGTTTGACGATCTTGTAGTTGTAGTCAAGTGTCTTGTCCACCAAACCTTCTCCCTAAAGTACAACGATGATGAACTTGAGGGTAAGGTGCTGGTGGAATATGCATTTTGATTTGCATCAAAATTTGCAGAGCAAAGCCCGCAAATAGTGCGACGTGCTTGTTACGTGCCCTTTACTTGTCTCTTTTCTGTTTGTTATTTGCGATGCAGATAGTCACTTGCCAGAACTCGCGACGGTTCACGCGCAACTGCAGAGCGGCAGACAATGATCAGATGTCGATGTATTTCAAGGACTATCGTCATCTTGAAGAAGTCGTTCGCCCGGGCCTTTCAGATCGTCAAACTGACCACCGTCGGAGGCACGAAAGAATATCCATATTGCGAGGAATACGATCAGGATACTCAGCGGGATCAACAGGTATAAAGCTTCCATGTCCGTTTACACCTGCCTCCGTAATGCGACAGCGATGCTGCCTTGATCAGTCATTGACTTGCGCATGCTCGCCTTTGCACGTGGAATGCGGCGCAAGCGCAGCGCATTCACAATCACCACTGCCGAGCTGACAGACATGCCGATGCCGGACAACCACGGATTGATCCAGCCGACTGCCGCTGCCGGAATCGCCAACAGGTTGTAGCACGTGGCCCACGCCAGATTCTGCCGGATCACATGCATGGTTTTATTGGCAACTTCTGCAGCATTGGATACCGCCGACAGATGCGGCGACAACAAGACCGTATCGGCATGCGTCTGTGCCAGTGCCGAACCAGAACCCATTGCAAAAGATACATCAGCAGCACGCAGCACAGCGGCATCATTGATGCCGTCACCCACCATCGCGACGATGGCGCCACGCTGCTGCAGTGCCTGGACGAATGCCAGCTTCTGCTCTGGCAGGCATGCGCCATGCGCTTCAGCGATGCCGAGTTGCTGCGCAACGTGCCGGGTGACGTCGTCCTGATCACCGCTTAACAAGATAACGGTTTTACCGGACCGCTGAAAATAGGCAATCACCTCGTGCGCATCATCACGTATCGCGTCGGCCAGATCAAACCGCGCGAGCAAGGCATCGCTGCGGGCCAGATAAACCGGCGTCATTCCGGCTGCACCATGATCGGTGACCGCACGTCCCGCCAACTCGCTGACAAACGACGCGCTGCCGAGTCGGTAGCGTATCCCGTCTATCACACCCTCCACACCCTGCCCCGCGACATAGATGACTTCTTCCATCGAGATGGCTGGCGCTGTTGTATCGGCCGCCGCGATAATCGCCTGCGCCAGCGGATGCGCATTCGATTGCTCCAGTGCTGCGGCAATCTGCAGGCAAGCACGCCTATCCATCAGGCCGAAGGTTTGCAGTTTTTGCAGGGCCGGCTTGCCTACTGTCAGCGTGCCGGTTTTGTCGAACACGATATGGCTGGTGCGATGCAGAATTTCCAGAACATGCGGCTGCACGATCAATACGCCCTGCTGTACCAGTCTGTCGGTCGCAGCCGCCAGCGCAGTCGGCGTCGCAAGCGACAACGCACACGGACAAGATACGACCAGTACCGCAATCGCAATCTGCCACGCACGCGACGGCTCATGCCATTGCCAGAACAGGAATACGGCTACCGCCAACAGCAACAGTCCTGCCACAAACCATGCTGCGACGCGGTCGGCCCACAAGGATATCTGCGGCTTGGCATGGCCGGCACGCTCTATAAGCTTGATCAATTGCGACAGCGTGCTCTCGGCCGCGACCTTGCAGACACGCAGCACGATCGCCTGCGAGATATTGACCGCGCCGCCCGGCAGGATCTCGCCTGCGCTTTTCTTCAAAGGCAGGCTTTCACCAGTCAACAGCGACATGTCTATCGTGCTGCTACCTTCGACGATCTCGCCATCCACCGCAATGGCCTCACCCGGCTTGACCAGGATGAAATCGCCGGTGCACAGCTGCGTCGCCGCGACCGTGGTGCAATCGCGTTGTGCTGGATAAGCGCGCATCAGTGACGCTGCGGCCGGCAACGCATGCTGCAATTTTTCCAGCGCACTGGCGGCTTTGCGGCGCGCTACTAATTCCAGATAACGGCTGCACAGCAGCAAGAAGATGAACATCGTCACGGAGTCAAAATAGACGTCGCCACTTCCCTGCAACACGGCCAGCAAACTCGCAAAAAAAGCTGCACCTATGCCGAGCGAAACCGGCACGTCCATGCCCAGTGTCCCTTGACGCAGACTGGCGTATGCCCCGCGAAAGAACGGCAAGGCCGAGTAACAGATGGCCGGTATCGTCAGCAACAAGCTGGCCCAGCGCATCAGCTCGGCCATGTCCGCTTCCAGCGTGCCATCGTGCGAAATGTATGCGGGTACCGCATACATCATCACCTGCATCATCGACAGTCCGGCGACGAACAATTGACGTGACAACGTACGACTGGCGCGGCGCAATTGCGCATCGTGCCGGTTCGTATCGTATGGATATGCGGTGTAACCGATATCGCGCAGGGCTTGAAGAATGTCGCTGGGTTTGCACAGCGACTTGTCCCAGCGCACATACAGGCGTTCAGTAGCCACATTCAGATTGATCGCCTGCAAGCCGGGCAAGTGCGCAAGACGTCTTTCAATCAGCCACACGCAGGCCGCACAGCGTATGCCTTCAATCGACAAGGTGGCTTCTGCACTTTCTGCATTCAGGTCGAATTGCTTGCTGGCGTCCGGCAAATCATAGAGTCGCAATTCCTCCGGCAGCAGCGCCGCACTGTCCACCTGAGAAGAAAAAGCCGAACGGGTACGGTAGTAATCGGACAAGCCCATGTCCATGATCGTTTGTGCCGCCGCTGCGCAACCGGGACAACACATGGCGCGCGGCTGATCGTCTATCTCGACTTGCCACTTGGACGCATGCAGTCCCGGCACCGACAGCGGCACCGGCAAACCGCAGTGATAGCAGGCAGCATCCGGCAGCGTCGCCTCTGCAGCAAGCTGATTGTCGATAGCCGGAACCGCACTCATTGCGCCACTTCCAGTATCGCTGGCGTGCTCGCGGCAGGCGTGACAACAGCCATCGATGGCGGTGAAATACAGAACACATCCATATAGCCGGCCGACATGCCACTGGCGCGCATCAGACCCAGCACGCCAAAGGCCAGTACCAGCGCACCGCAAGCCATGCGCACCGCGCGTTGCTGCGACCATACGCGCAGCCGGCTACCGATCAATCCCAGGCCCAGCATCATCGGCAAGGTTCCCAAACCGAACGCCAGCATGACGCTGGCACCAGACACTGCACTACCGGTGAACATCGCCGTCAGCAACACGCTATAGACCATGCCGCACGGCAGCCAGCCCCACAATCCGCCGAGCGCAAAGGCTTTGCCTGCATGATCGATGGGCAGCAAATGCTTCATCAATGGTTGTATATGTCGCCAGATAATTTGTCCGAAATTTTCCAGATAGGCCAGGCCGCGCCATACATCCATCAAATACAAGCCCAGTACCACCAGCATCAGATTTGCCAGCCAGTAGCCGGCTAGTTGCAACGATGCAAGACCTGCCAGAGAGTGAATGCTGCCGGCGACGCTACCCACGATGGCACCGGCAATCGCATAACTGCCGATGCGACCGGCGTTGTATGCAAAGACCCGCGTCACGTTATCCCATGCAAGCGTCTGCGTCAGCTGCACGCCCACCACCGCAACCGGAAAGGCGCGCGCAGGTTTCGATGCAGCCGTGAATGCGCTGACGATGCCGCCGCACATGCCTATGCAATGCAAGCCGCCGAGCAGGCCTATCATGAAGAATGGAAGAAGGCTGAATCCAGTCACGCGCTCCCCGCGTCAAATAGTTTTGGAATGGCGTAACGGTCGAACGCCAGTCTTGCTTGCAGCATCGGCGGCAGCGTTCAAATAACGATCGAACACCATGCAGATATTGCGGATCAACAGGCGTCCCTTGAGTGTGACGCTGATCCATTCATCATCGATAATCAGCAAGCCGTCTTGTTCCAGCACGCGCAATTTCTCCAGCTCGCCTGCAAAATAAGTGTGAAACGAAATCGGATAAGCCAGCTCGATTGCCGCCACCGACAGCTCGAAATTACACATCAGCATCTGGATGATGATGCGTCGCAGCAGATCATCCATCGTCAGTTTGATGCCGCGCGCAATCGGCAATTCATTTTGCTCTATCTGCTCGTAGTATTCATCCAGCGTTTTCACGTTCTGGCTATAAGTTGCACCGACGGCGCTGATGGCGGAAATCCCGCAGGCAATCAGATCAGCACCGACATGGGTGGAATACCCCTGGAAGTTGCGATGCAAGCGTCCCTGTCTTTGCGCGATCGCCAGATCATCGGTCGGCTTGGCAAAATGATCCATGCCGATATACACATAACCAGCCTCGGTCAGACGCTTGATGCAGAGCGCCAGCATGTCGAGCTTGGTTTCCAGATCCGGCAAGTCAGCCTCGGCAATACGGCGCTGCGGCTTGAACAAATGCGGCAAGTGCGCATAGTTGTAGATCGAAATACGGTCGGGGTCGGCTGCAATCACCTTGTTCAACGTCTGATTCATGGTGATCAGGTTCTGCTTCGGCAAGCCATAAATCAAATCGATGCTGATAGAACGGAACTGCGCTTCGCGCGCGGCGCTGATGACTTCCAGTGTTTCACTCTCGGGCTGGATGCGATTGACGGCCTTCTGCACATCGGCGTCGAAGTCTTGCACACCCAGACTGATGCGGTTAAAACCCTGGCGACGCAAGGCATGGACGCGCTCGCGCGTAACGGTACGCGGATCGACTTCAATAGAATATTCGCCATTCGCATCTGACGCGAAGCTAAACCAGCGACGCAAATGCGCCATCAGATCCTCCATCTGCGCATCAGTCAGATAAGTCGGCGTGCCGCCGCCAAAGTGCAATTGCTCGATCTGATTGGCGCCGACCAGCAGGCGACCCTGCATTTCAATCTCGCGCTTCAGATAACTCAGATAGGTCACCGCCTTGCTGTGATCCTTGGTCACCACCTTGTTGCAACCGCAGTAGTAACAAATCGACTCGCAAAACGGGATGTGTATGTAAACGGACAAGGGGTGGGTATTGCTGCGTGCGCGCGCACCCGTTACCGCCTGCAGATAATCTCGATAGCCGAACTCCGCCGTGAAGCGATCAGCTGTTGGATAAGACGTGTAACGCGGACCCACCTGATTCAACTTGCGTATCAGTTGCGCATCGAATTCCACCGAAGGAAGCAAAGTGATTGGTATCGCTGAAGCTGTCATTTTCCCGTTCCGGCGATCGACTGCCCCGAAATCAGGACATGTCACGACCGCAGGTGGAGTCTACGGAGACGGGGTTGGGTGATCTTGATCCAAATCAAAAATGGGTAAGTCAGGGTGAGCGGCAGCCAATTTTACAAAAGTGCGCAACATGAAGGAATGCCAAAAACTTAGCCATTGGACGCATCTATTAAACGAAATGTTAGAGCTCAAAATGTTTATTCGCATCTTCTGCTCCTTGCGCAGCAACTTCAAAGTACTCACGATGTGAACGAATGGTCATACGCCGCAGTTCTTTAGGATGTCCTCGCGGATCTGTGAGTTCGACGGGAAGATCATCGTTCCGGACGAAGTAAGAACTAAAGCTGCGCTCACCAAAAAACATTTCATATTTCACGAATGGATTCAGGTCATTAAGTTTTGCTTCAAGGGTTGCGTCTTTGATGCTATAGCGGTTGTAAATAAGAGGCATTAGTACGTCACTCATTTGTGCGAATTTCATGAAAATTCCTGTGCGCCATTCATCAAAGAACGTTTCCTGAAAAGCATTAAAGTCGAGTAAATGAACATTTGTTGCCTCACGAGTTTCATTTGCCCCCGACTGAAACCCTTCGCGCGAAATAATGAGACCGAAATGAGCACCTACATCAGCACAGATAGAACGAAAGCCGTATACAGTATTTTGTTCTACGGGCTTTGCCCAATATTTGCATTCACATAGAACGACCGTTGGTATTGGGGTACTCCGCTTTACTGCGTATACATCCACTTTTACTTTGCCACGGACAGTTTTCAACTCATGGCCTCTGTGGGTTTCATAACCCATTTCTACAAAGGCTTTCTCAACTAACAACTCGAGTTCTTGCCAAGTGGCAGGTTGCGCGTCAAATATGCGGCGAAGGGTAACTGACATCTAACGTTTTCTTTAATGAGCGGTTAGGAATTTGAGGCCCCTGAAAATAAAGCAGCTATAACTGGCCACCACTTAGAGCATATATCAGCTACATCGTTTGCCAGAGCAGTTATCTGCGTAGCTCGCTCAAGTAAAGCGGCAGCAACTGTATTTCGACGTTGGTCTTGTGGTGTCGCAGCCTCTTTTGCGAGAACACTGAGACTTTCTATTATTTCATTTTTTTGATTTGGCGTTAGGTCGCTACTTTGGAGAACGGCTTCAGAGAGACCTTTTATTGCGGCAGCCACATTGGGGGCTCCACATTGAACTAATGCTGAGATAGATTGATCAACACTGCCAATAGAGCCAGTATTTATGGTGCCAACCACGCTGTTGTTTACAGAAATATTATTCAATCTCACTCCTGAAACGATTACCGGTAGAGGACGAGCAGGAAAACGTGGGCCAAGCGAAGGAAGACCAGTTACCGCAGACATTTCATCCATGTGAAAATTAGCCATGCGCTCATGATTCTCAAGCTCTCGTTGCTGAATTTGCGAAAACTTTAAGTAGCAATCTAGACACAGCGGGAAATTTTTCACTGTTACTTGATACATTGCTAGCGATGAACACTGACAACACTTCATTGCAATTACCTCAGTTGGCAAACTTGTTTTATATAAAAAAGTAATGAAAAAAACGAAACATTTCATTTCATCTTGTTACGAATAGCTTGCCAATTATAGTTGGCGAAATCCAAATTAAATTGTGGGTTTAAAATTAAACAATTCCTAGGCATCGACATTGCTGACTTGACTTGACGTGACGCGATCTCATTACGAGATGCAAAGCGAAGTGGCAAATCCTGTCACAGCAACAGAGATTTGCCGTCCGTCTTGAAGGTCAATGGACAAAACGGGGACTGCGCGATGCAGCCCCCTCCCCCGAATTAAATTTCTTCGATCAGATTTCTTCGTACAGCGGCAAGGTCAAAAATTCCGCAAACGATTCTGCCGTCGACATTTCTTCAAATATCTGTGCGGCACGTGCATAGCTAGCACTGTTGCCGTTAGGGGCGAACATCTTGACCTTGGCCAGCTCTTCCTTGATAAGGCCGCGCACCATCTCGACTGTGATCTTGCGGCCGTCTTCCAGCACGCCCTTGTCCGAGCGTATCCATTGCCACACTTGCGAGCGGCTGATTTCTGCAGTGGCGGCGTCTTCCATCAAGTTATGGATAGGTACGCAGCCATTGCCGTCGAGCCAGCTACCCAGATAATGGATGCCGACATTGATGTTGTAACGCAGGCCGGTTTCGGTGATCGGCTTCTCGGGCTGAAAGTCCAGCAAGTCGGCTGCGGCGACACTGACGTCGGGCCGCAATTTGCCTATCTGGTTAGGCTTGTCGCCCAGGACTTTCTTGAATTCCGTCATGGCCAGATCGACCAGACCCGGATGCGCGACCCAGCCACCGTCATAGCCATCGATGGCATCGCGCTCTTTGTCGAGACGCACAGCGTTCATCGCTATTTCATTTTTCACCGGATCGTTTTTGATAGGGATCAAGGCCGCCATGCCGCCCATCGCGTGCGCGCCGCGTTGATGGCAGATTTTCAGCAGCAGCAACGCATAGGAACGCATGAACGGAACCGTCATCGTTACTTTGGCGCGATCGGCCAGGCAAAAATTTTTGTCGAGCCGGAACTTCTTGATGCACGAGAAAATGTAATCCCAGCGCCCTGCATTCAGGCCCGCACTATGCTCTCTCAGTTCATACAGGATTTCATCCATCTCGAATGCAGCGAGTATGGTTTCTATCAATACGGTGGCCTTGATGGTTCCTTGCGGCAGACCCATCTCGCGCTGCGTCATGACAAAGATGTCGTTCCACAGACGTGCTTCCAGATGCGATTCCAGTTTGGGCAGGTAGAAATACGGGCCCGCACCACTCGCCAGCAATGCATGCGCGTTATGGAACATGAACAGTGCAAAGTCGAAGATGCCACCGGACACGCGCTTGCCATCGACCAGCACATGTTTTTCATCCAGATGCCAGCCACGGGGTCTCACCATCAGCGTCGCGAGCTTGTCATTGAGCTGGTAATGCTTGCCGTTGGTATCCAGCGTAATGGTCTTGCGCACGGCATCGATCAGATTGATCTGGCCGCGAATCTGGTTGTCCCAGCTAGGCGTATTGGCATCTTCAAAATCGGCCATGTACATATCCGCACCGCAGTTCAATGCATTGATCACCATCTTGCGATCGACCGGCCCGGTAATTTCGACGCGACGGCATTCGAGTGCAGCCGGTATCGGTGCGATGCGCCAGTCGCCGGCACGGATGTGTGCGGTCTCCGGCAAAAAGTCCGGACGCTCGCCGCCATCGATGCGCTTCGCACGGTCGACACGCATCTGCAGCAAAGTCTGCCGGCGTGCTTCAAATGCACGGCTCAATTTAACGACCAGCGCTAGGGCATCAGGCGTCAACACTTGTTCGTATTCTTCGTTGAATTCGCCTTCAATCTCGATTCCTGCCGGGATGTCTAGTGTGATCTCTGCCATGCTTGTCTCCGTCTATTAATTAGTTATAGAAAATCAGTTATAAAAATCAGTTTTAAAGATTGTGTTTTAACGTTGTGAAAATGATTTCATGCTTCGTTTGATGCCGGGTTTTGTTCTCTGCAAGGCCGCACTCTTGTGAAGTTCGGCCTTGCAGCAGTCATTTCAGGCTGCGTTTTTATGGCCTGTAATGCACGTTTTTGCGAGCTTGTTCTCGAAAAATTGTTCGTCTTCAGTCGAGCCATGCAATGCCGTCGTCGATGACTGCCCTTGCTGGATGACCTGCGTGATCGCATCGAAGTAACCGGTGCCGACCTCGCGTTGATGCTTGACCGCAGTGAAGCCTTGTTCGGCGGCAGCGAATTCGGCTTCCTGCAACTCGACGAAGGCCGACATCTGGTGACGTGCATAACCGTGCGCCAGATTGAACATCGAGTAATTCAGCGAATGGAAGCCGGCTAGCGTGATGAACTGGAACTTGTAGCCCATCGCGCCCAGCTCTTTCTGGAATTTGGCGATGGTGGCGTCGTCCAGATTCTTTCTCCAGTTGAAGGATGGCGAACAGTTATAGGCGAGCATCTTGCCGGGGAACTTGGCATGGATGGCATCGGCAAATTGCTTCGCAAAGAGCAGATCCGGCTTGCCGGTTTCGCACCACAACATGTCGACATAAGGCGCATAAGCCAAGCCGCGCGACACCGCCTGATCGAAACCTGAACGGGTTTTGTAGAAGCCCTCGACCGTGCGTTCACCTGTCAGGAAAGGCTTGTCGTTGTCATCGACATCGGAGGTCAATAAATCGGCTGCTTCTGCATCGGTCCGTGCAATCACCAGCGTGGTCGTACCTGACACATCCGCGGCCAGTCGCGCAGCGCTCAGCTTCTCGACCGCCTCACGCGTAGGCACCAGGACCTTGCCGCCCATGTGGCCGCATTTCTTCACCGATGCCAGTTGATCTTCGAAGTGGACGCCTGCTGCGCCGGCTTCTATCATCGACTTCATCAATTCATAGGCATTCAGGACGCCGCCAAAACCGGCTTCCGCATCGGCCACGATAGGTGCAAAGAAATCGACATCGCCCTTGCCTTCGGACCATTGAATCTGATCGGCGCGCTGGAAAGTGTTGTTGATGCGCTTGACCACCATAGGTACCGAGTTGGCCGGATACAGCGATTGATCCGGATACATTTCGCCAGCGAGATTGGCGTCGCCGGCGACCTGCCAGCCCGACAGATAGATCGCTTTCAAGCCGGCCTTGACCTGTTGCATCGCCTGATTGCCGGTCAATGCGCCCAGCGAATTGACGAAGGGCTCGTTATTGCACATGTCCCACAGCTTTTCCGCGCCGCGCTGCGCCAGCGTGTGCTGTATCTGCACCGAGCCGCGCAAACGCACCACGTCTTCCGCGGTGTAGGTGCGCGTAATACCCTTCCAGCGTGGGTTCTCAGCCCAGTCCTTGTTTAATGCCTGAATTTGCTGCTCACGAGTTGTCATGATGTGTCTCCTAAGTTTTATAAGTGCACAAACGAAAATCTGCCTTAATCATAGGAGATATTTTGCGGAGCAACAATGTCTTATATAAGATATTTTAAATATATTTAATCGTTTATATTCATGTGGTTACATTCTGTTTTTCTGTATATGAAACGATATTTTGCTCATTGAAATTTTTATATGCTGCATCGCGATAGTAATTTTTCATAATGTGGTATGGCATCTTCGGTCATGAAATTTCGCCTGTTTTTACGTGAATTACTGACGATTGCCTGAACTTGTAAAAACCGTAGGCTCACGCCAACTTTCACCGCGCTTTTCATCTATTGCTCCATGCCTGTTAGACTGCGAGTCCTTTTCTGCATCACGCTAGCCACTCATGAATCCAAGTTCCTTCTCCAGCCTGTCTCTTTCACCCGCCATGTTGAGCAATCTCGACGCACTGGGGTACCGCGAGATGACACCTATCCAGGCGCAAAGCCTGCCGGTCATTTTGCAATTGCGTGATTTGATTGCGCAGGCCAAGACCGGCAGCGGCAAGACGGCGGCCTTCGGTATCGGCATGCTGCAGAAGTTGAATCCAACCTGGTTTGCAATACAGGCGCTGGTGATTTGCCCGACACGCGAACTGGCGGATCAGGTTTCCAATGAATTGCGCCGCCTGGCCCGCTTTACCGACAACATCAAAGTGCTGACGCTGTGCGGCGGTGCGCCCATGCGACCGCAAATCGCGTCGCTGGAACACGGTGCACATATCGTGGTCGGCACCCCGGGCCGCCTGCGCGACCACATCAGTCGCAACACAATTAATCTGTCCACCGTGCAGACGCTGGTGCTGGATGAGGCCGACCGCATGGTCGACATGGGTTTTTATGAAGAGATCGCTGGCATCGTCAGCGCCTGCCCTACGCGTCGCCAGACCTTGCTGTTCTCGGCGACTTACCCGGACGATATTCGCAAAGCCAGCGCAGAGTTCTTGCGTGAACCGGTAGAAGTCAAAGTCGAAGCGCAACACAATGATGATCAGATCGAACAGCGCTTTTACGAAGTCGGCTACGACGATCGCAACGCGGCCGTCGCCACGCTGTTAAAGCATTACCGTCCGGTATCGACGCTGGCCTTCTGCAATACCAAGATTCATTGTCGTGAGTTGGCGGCAGAGTTGCGCGAGCAAGGTTTTAGCGCGCTGGCTTTATATGGTGAACTGGAACAACGCGAACGCGATGAAATTCTGGTCTTGTTCGCCAATCAGAGCTGTTCTGTTTTAGTAGCGACCGACGTCGCCGCGCGCGGACTGGATATTCAATCGCTGGGCGCTGTCATCAACGTCGATGTATCGAAAGATACCGAAGTGCATATCCATCGCATCGGTCGTACCGGTCGCGGTCAGGACAAAGGCCTGGCGCTCAGTCTGTGTGCGCCGAACGAGAAAAAATGGGTCAAGCTGATCGAGGAATATCAGCACAAGCCGGCACAATGGTTTGACTTGAAATCGGCTGAACCAGCCATGGGTGCAGACCTGCATGCACCTATGGTTACGCTGTGCATCATGGGTGGCAAGAAGGATAAATTGCGTCCCGGCGATCTGCTCGGCGCCTTGACCGGCGATGTCGGACTGACCAAGGATCAGGTCGGCAAGATCAATGTGTTTGAATTCATGACCTATGTGGCGCTCGATAGGCGCGCGGCCGACAAGGCCTATGCGCAGCTAAGCAATGGCAATATCAAGGGGCGTAATTTCAAGATGCGCTTTATCGAAACCGATAACGGTTAATTGTTTTTAGTGGTGATGGTCGATTTCGCCCGTTGCCACAAAGGATGCCACCACATCCTTGCCGCCGGTCGCGTGACGTCGAATCTCGCCACAGCTGCAGATGCCTTGATACGGCTGGATATGCGAGCAGGCTGAAACCTTCTGCAAAAAGACTTGAACTGACTTTGTGCATTTCGCGCATTTGAAAGTCAGGGTGCGGGATGGTTTATTACTCATCGAATTTCCTCTATTTCAATTTCTATTGCTGCCATTCCTTGTATGTGTGAATGGCAAATTATCTTGGTCAGCGTGCAGCTAGACGCCATAAGGACGTGATCTCTTTCGAGCGCGCGCTGTGCAAGGGATCAGTTTCATCTGCGGCACGTGGATGCGTCGGCTTGATATCCATGCACTTGATTACCTTCAGACCGGCTCCGTCTATCATCTGCTGCAATGCTTCGCGCGTACGCAATCCCAGGTGTTCTGCGAGATCGGACAGGATCAGCCAGCCCTCGCCTTTAGGTTCCAGATGTTCTGCCAAGCCATTCAAAAATCCGCGCAACATGCGGCTATCCGGATCGTAGATCGCATATTCGATCGATGAATTCGGGCGTGCCGGTATCCAAGGCGGATTGCAAACGATCAGCGCGGCTTTTCCCTCTGGAAATAAATCTGCCTCTATCACGTCCACCCTATCGCGCAAATCGAGACGCATCAGATTTTCCCGGGCGCACGCCAGCGCACGCGCATCCTGATCGGTGGCGATCACCTTTTCGATACCACGTTGTGCCAGCAAGGCGGCAATCACGCCGGTGCCGGTACCGATATCGAATGCCAGTTTGGTCGTCGGCAATGGTGCTTCGGCAATCAGATTCAAATATTCACCACGCACCGGGGAAAACACCCCGTAGTGAGGATGGATACGCTCATTCAATGCGGGAATTTCGACGCCGTTCTTGCGCCATTCATGCGCACCGATCAAGCCGAGTATTTCGCGCAGCGAGACGATGAAGGGACCGCTGCTGGCGCCATACGCTTCATTGCAGGCAAGCTTGATGTCAGGTGCACGGCGCAAACCTATCGTGTAATCGGCGCCGACTTCTATCAGCAACATACCCAGCGTACGAGCGCGCTGTGATTGCGCCTGCCTATGCAGATTGAACGCATCCAGCGGTGAAGTCGCAGCTTTACGTGGCTTACGCTCGGTACGTCGCGCCAAAGCCTGCAGCAACTGCCGTGCATTTTGGTAATCGCCACGCCACAGCAAGGCATTGCCTTCGCTGGCCAGTCGGAAGGCTGAATCGGCAGTCATCTTGTCGTCGGCAATAACGACGCGTTTGGGCGCAGCGGACTTGTTCTCGGACTGCCAGCGCGCAGAGCATTCTGTGTCCGCTTCGTTCCAGCTGATAATTGATTGTTCACTCACAGAGACGTCACCGATATAAACAGGGGAGATACAGGGGAAATAAGAAAACTGCAACGTGCAGGCGGGGATGCAAACGCATGGAACTCCGCTTTTTCAAAGAATGCCAGGCTGATACAGCGACCGGCATTGCCGTCCCGCCAACATACAAGGCGACGCGCTGGCCGGATCTGCGGCCATGAACTGGCGAATTGCAGTGGTGCGATGAATGACAGCGGTGCTTTATTTCTTGAAAATTTCCGGCTTGGACACATTGCGCTGCTTGAAAATGGTCTTCGCATCTTCTACCGCTCGCTCCTGGGTACGCATTGCGGGATCATCATCGTGCAACGTAAAAAAATCGGCGGATTGGGCGCGCATCACATGCTTGATCGCAGCGGCATCAGTCAGATCGTACATTTCAGTCAGCAATGTAGTGACTTCATCCAGATATTCTTCGTAGGTCATAACTTTTTTCCAACTTAAAAATGTCGTTTATTGAACGAAGTTGAGAGTATGCCCTTCAAAGCATAATAGACATAGCTGAATCGTCGTTTTCCATGCTTGATCCGCCAACATCAATGGCGGGAATAGACAGTATTCAGCCCGGCATAGCCACTATTTTTTGTCTACTATTGCATTAATTGACGAGCAATAGTTGCCCTGTTCATCATTTCAGCAAAGTGCCACCAATGTCAGAATGCTCTTGCAGAAAGAACTGTTTTCCGCAAAGAACATATTCCCTAACGATGGCATACGCTCAGCTGAGAGTTACGAAATCTGACAATGAAATCAAAGGATTACTACCAAATACTAGGCGTGCCGCGCGATGCGACACAGGACGTGATAAAAGACGCGTATCGCAAGCTGGCGCGTAAATATCACCCTGACGTCAGCCGTGAAGCACTGGCAGAGTTGCGCTTCAAGGAAGTTGGCGAAGCCTACAAGGTATTGAAAGATCCTGAAAAACGTCTGGAATACGACCAGATATCGGGATTTTTCTATACCCGCAAGGAAGTGCCGCCACAAGCTGCGCGCAGCCACAGTTTTGATGCAAAGAAAGATACGCGCGGGGAAACCAAAGGGACGAAAAGTACTGCCAGCCGCAGCGCGCCTCGCAACGACTGGAATGCTGACCCGCGTGCAGACAAGCGCAGCGATGGCAATTTCAGTGGAATTCTGGATGAGGTTATGGGCAGACCCCAAGCGGCGCCTCCCAAACATCGCGCCATCAATGTGCATGGCAGCGATCAGCATGCCAAAGTCCAAATCAATCTGGAAGATGCGTTCCGTGGCACTGCTTGCAGTATTTCGATGCCGACCTACGTCACCGATGAGTATGGCATGCCTATCGTTTCCAAACGTACACTGAAGGTCAGCGTGCCAAAAGGCATGCGTGCCGGACAAACATTGCGACTCGCGGGCCAGGGATTTCCCGGCATGGGCGAAGGAAAGGCCGGTGATCTGTACCTGGAAGTCGTGATCCGCCCGCATCGTCGTTATCGCATCGAGGGACGCGACATCTATTTCGATATTCCATTAACGTCGGCGCTTGCTGCTGTGGGCACCACCGTCAATGTGCCTACGCCTGAAGGTTCGATACAGTTATCGATCCCAGCCGGTTCTATGCCTGGACGCAAATTGCGCCTCAGGGGCAAAGGAATTCCCGGCGTTTCCGGTGATGCGGCGGCCGGCGATCTGTATGCGGTCATCGTCAATGTTGCACCACCCGTGCACACTGTCGTTGCACAAAAGGCATATCAGGCACTGAAAGCAGCATTCGATTTCTCGCCCAGAAACTAGGCAATGGTGTCGGCCGCGCGTCGGCCACCCTTCATCATCTGCATACCCGGACTACACCTGCCGAAATTCTGATTTCGGCAGGTGCCGGTCAAACTTCACAGCCCGCACCAGACCGTCTGTGCCGCCAGTCTGAAGACAGGCCAAATCAAACACAGACGTCAAACTGTTTGCGCATTAAAATGGCGCACCCGATCCAATCATCCGGAAGCTAAGCACTCATGGAATACGAAGTAATCGACACCCTACTCTCGCCTGAAGGTCGCCTGGACATTCTATCCAAGGCCGAAGTACAAAGACTGCTCGACACCCGCAACGGCGGTTTGTACAGCCTGTTTCGCAACTGCGCACTGGCCGTGCTTAACAGCGGCAGCACTACCGACGACGGCAAGGAATTGCTCGAGCGTTACAAGTCTTTCGATATCAGCATCATTCAGCGCGAACGTGGTATCAAGCTGGACATCAAGGGCGCGCCCGCCAGCGCCTTCGTAGACGGAAAAATGATCAAGGGCATACATGAGCACTTGTTCTCGGTCTTGCGCGATGTTCTGTACATCCACGATGAAATTATTTCCAACCCGACCTTTGACCTGGAATCTTCAGCCGGCATCAGCGATTCTGTGTTCAGCATCCTGCGCAATGCCAATGCATTGCATCCGAATCTGAATCCCAAGCTCGTAGTTTGCTGGGGCGGCCACTCGATCTCACGCGAGGAATACGATTATTCCAAAAAAGTGGGCTACCAGATCGGCTTGCGCGACATGGATATCTGTACCGGTTGCGGCCCGGGGGCAATGAAAGGCCCGATGAAAGGCGCCACCATCGGTCACGCCAAACAGCGGATTTCGACCGGACGTTACCTCGGCATTTCCGAACCCGGCATCATCGCTGCGGAAGCCCCTAACCCTATCGTTAACGATCTGGTCATCATGCCGGACATCGAAAAACGTCTGGAAGCATTTGTCCGTGCCGGACACGGCATCGTGGTGTTTCCCGGTGGTGCCGGAACGGCGGAAGAAATTCTGTACATCCTCGGCATCCTGCTGCATCCGGACAATGCCGGCCTGCCCTTCCCTCTGATTTTCACCGGCCCTGCCGATTCCGTCGATTACTTCAAGCAAATCGATTATTTCATCGGTGCGACTTTGGGGCCCAAGGCGCAAGGGTTGTACAAAATCATCGTCAATGATCCTGAGCTGGTTGCGCAAGAAATGCAGGCCGGTATCGCGCAGGTGCGCGAGTTCCGCAAGAGCAAGGGTGATGCGTACTACTTCAACTGGACGCTGAAAATCGATCATCCGTTCCAGCAACCTTTTTTCCCTACGCATGAAAACATGCGCAATCTGTCCTTGCACAAGAATCAGGAAAGTCACTTGTTGGCAGCCAACCTGCGTCGTGCCTTCTCAGGTGTGGTGGCAGGCAACGTGAAAGACAGCGGGATACGCTCGATTGAAAAACACGGTCTGTTTGAAATCAGCGGTGATCGCGACATCATGGAGCCGATGGATACGCTGTTGTCGGCATTTGTTGTGCAGAGCAGGATGAAGCTGCCGGGCAAGGCTTATGTGCCCTGCTACAAAATCATCAAATAAGCGTCAGATAAACCTCTTCACACACAACCCGGTTTAGACACTCAGCGGCTGCTGGACTTCTGCAACGTCCAGCAGCGATTCGATTGCGCGATCGAAGACAGGAGCGTATTCGATCATGCCTATCGATCCTTCGCGCAACGCCTTGATCAAGGAAATCGACGAATAAATCAGCAAGCGCGGCGGCTCGTGAGAGACAACCAGCTGAAATAGATAGAACGACTGCTGCGGGTTTACCCACATCAAACGTGCCGGCTGGTAGATATTGTTAGCCCACCATTCAACTACCGTTCCCGCGTGCATGCCGCCCAGCCAACCGGCATCGGAGCTGAGCAAGGTGCCCATATCGTTATCCAGATACTGATGTGCAGCCACATTGAATTTGCGCAAAGCGGATTCAAGGCGAAGCTGTGGCACGGTCGGTGCGTGTATGGTGGCCGCTTCCGCATTCGCGCTACCGATACGCAAGGATGCAAAATGCTGATGCAAGGTTTCCAGCTTGACCGATGCCTTGAGCGGCGTCGCTTGTATCATCCCGAGCACCGTCGCATGCATCGCAATCAGATCGTCGATCGCCTGCTTGGTTTCCGTCTCTGGCAGTGCAATTAATTTCATCCCTTGCTTGACCTGCCTGACCAGCTTGGGCAATAGCTTCATCAACGCACTGCGCTCGGTCAAATCGTGTTGATGTACGCTCCAGATCAATTCGGGAACGACATCGCGATACGCTTGACTGTCTATGCTTTCATCTTCATTTGCATGTACCAGCACGCGTGACCATATCCGGATCAGGAAATCGACTGCACGCGGATCTGTCTGTACCGTCTGCAGGCGCTCACGCATCGCATTGACGGTTTCCACAATCAGGACATCGTAACGTTGCGGATCTTTTTCAGCTTCGTCCAGCGCCTGGATGACACGCTGGATTTCCGCATCGTATTCACGCAGTATTCTTGCAATTGCCTCATCAAATTGCGCTAACGCATCCGCAAAAACAATCAAATCCGTCTTGAAATCATTCAGGATTTTCTCTACCGTCACCACCATCTGTGCATGTATTTCAATACCGGGCGCGGTCTTTGGGTCGAGTCCGATTGCCAGCGACGCCATGCGGTTGAGTAATTTTCTCGGGGCATTATCCGCCTGCTCCAGAATACGCGGCACCAGCATCGCCGCCTTCAGGAAAGGCACTTGCAAACGCGTGATCGTGGCGCGAAATGCATCCGGTAGCGACACATCATTGGCGATAAAATTAAACAGCATCGCGACAACGTCTATCGTCACGCGCTCCATCTCGCTCAGTCTTTCGGTTTCCAGTTCGCTATGCAAATCAAGCAGTTGACTTTCATCGTCGCGCGCGACGCCGTTGACGGCTTCCTGTTGCAGACGATGCAACTGACTGGTCAATGGATGCGGCTTCGACGTGTCTTCATCAACGACTGGACGAAATTCGCTAGGCGGAGTGTCCGCATGGCGCGGATGAGACGGGATGCGTTCCGGCGCAACCTGACCAAATATTTTCCATACAAAATCCTGCAACGCGGCCTGCCCCTCCTGCTCCGGTGTACGTAGCACATCAGGCGCATCCGATGCACGTTGCTGCATCAGCGACAATATGTGTTCCAGCGCTGGCGGCAAGGAAAAATTAGGCGGGTAGTAGCCTGTTTGATTCCCTGTGTAGCCAGCGGAATAATTACTTTGATAAGCACCTGCCGGATTTGCGGATGGATTGCCGGGATTGTTCACGCCGTTATTGCCCGAACCAGCAACTGCGCTATTCCCTGAATTACTGCTTGGATTACTGCCCGGATTCGCTGCTTGATCGCCACCGGCATGCGGCGTTCCACCGAAGATAACTTGCGAAAAATTCTGCCCTTGCGGCATCAGCATTGCGCGATCGCGACGATTCAATGAAGCTGGACGCGCCAGTAGACGCGCATGCACGCCGTTTGATTCGAACACTTCACGAATTGCGGCAAAGTATTCTGGCAGTTCGGCTGCCAAGGCACCTGACATGTGATCGAACAGCATCGCACACAAGTCGCTGGTACTGCACATAGAACACAGTACATCGTGCAAGGCGCGCGCCATCAGATACGGACGGAAAGGATTCTCCCGCTCACGCACGTCATGCTCGTCATGCAGTTGCGCGATCATCAAATTCAAACGCCCGAGACTGAGTTGATCGGCGTCGCGCAGGCGCAGCACGCGCCGTTCCACTTCAATCTGGCGCGTAATGGTTTCGTCGTCGATCAGGGCCCAGCTATTGACTGATGCATCCTGCAACTCGTGGCGCAGATCGCGATACATGGTTTGCATGCCGCGCTCGACATAACCGGAATAGCTTGCGTTCAGGCGCTTGAGAAAAGGAACTTCCTGCGTTGCCAACCATTCTTTGGCTGCGGAAATGGTCTTTTGTTCGTTCGCCGAACCGGCGCCGGGAGTGACTTGCCTGATGCTGGCATTCGCTTCCTGCAGCATGCGCGCTGCAAGAGCGGAAAATCGGAATAGCGCACGTTCCTTGGCCAGTTGAATCACAGGTTTGATGGCGTGCATTACCTTACTTGTCTCCAATGAAAATATGATGCATACATGAAATTAATCATATCGCATCAAGGCTGTGCGTGATATTCAAATTTGTTGCTGGCATCCATCTTTAACGGAAATTTACATTTGAATCGATGGCAGACACAAATCAGTGCGCGCCTCGCTTGGGTGCGTTAAATGGGCGCTATTTTCCTGTATCCTCGCAAGCGCACGGAAATTGCGCAAAAGAAATTGTTGCAACAGATTCGCGCACCGTTATGGGATTGGATCAGCACAAAATCTTTGCCATCTAATCCGAATCGATGGCACGTCCATTGCTGATAAAGAATACAACCTCTATTGGCTGATCGTCAAAATGAAGAAAAGTATTACAAAATTAATCGGTGGTCTGACAGTCGGGCGCAAGTTGGCACTGATTTACTTTCTCGATTTGACTGCGGTCATCTTCATTTCCGGCATCCTGATCCATGAAAAATTTATCGCCATTAATTTTTCAACCAAGGAAATCGTTGGCAATCAGTACATTGCCAACGTCCGCGAAGCGTTGATCGCATCGGTCAATCCCGCATCTGGCACGCTACCGCCCGCGCATTATGCGCAGTCAATTCGCGATGCAGAGAACAAGTATGGCAATGACATGGGTAGCAGGGAGCTGGCAGAAACCTTTGCCAGCTCCCTGCAGGCAACGCAGCCAGGTCGCGATACGCTGACCCAAACCGACGACGCTTTCACACAAGGTCGCGCCTTGCTCACGCGCATAGGCAATCAGTCGAATCTGATCCTGGACCCAGACCTGGATAGCTATTACACGATGTCGCTGATTGTTTTGCGCTTTCCGGAGCTGCTGGAACTGCTGGACCGTACCGGCGATCTGGCCACGCAACTGCCAAAAATCTACGATGAAAATCGGTCTGTCCAACAGACTCGCTTTCTGATTCTCGAAGGCAGGCTGGATGCCACGACCAAGGGGATTCAGAGCGATTACGATGAGGCATTCGCTGCCAGCCGTCCGACTCTGCGCATTGAACTGGAAAAATCGCGTCACGATTTGCTGGTGTCCATCCAGCGTTTTCGGATTGCCAGTCAGGCCATGGCCGGCATCATCAATGTCGATGAAAACGATGACGACTATCAAGCATTGAGAATCGCAGCGATAAGTGATTTACAAACGGCGTGGATCGCAGCCGACCGGCAAATGCACAGGTTGCTGGAAGAGCGTATCGCAGAAGCCTATAGTCGCATGTGGCAACATCTGGGCACCGCAGCTTTGCTGTTGATGGTGATTTTGAGTCTGGTATTTTTTGTCGCACGCCAGATCGCCCTGCCCATCCGCAATCTCGCGCGCGTGGCAGACAATGTCAGCCGATCCGGTGATTATTCATTGCGCTCTTCATGGGACAGTACAGATGAAATCGGCCGCCTGGTCACAGGCTTCAATGGCATGCTGCAGCAACTGGATCAGCAACGTATCGCACAACAGGAATTGGTGGCACAAACCCGGGCCGCACAGGCGCAGCATGAACTGGTAGAAGCCATTCCGATTCCATTGATGGTGACGTCGATTCCCGATCATGCGGTTTTACATGCGAACGATGCTGCCCGCGCCTGGCTGGGCGGACGTGACGAAAATCCATGGAAAACCGGCATGCTGCCGGCCTTGCGTGCGCGCTTCTTCCAGCGTTTGCACGACACCGATACCGTTGATGAATTCGAAGTGCGCTGGACCGGCGGCGAAAAACCTTCATGGGCACTGGTATCCGCGCGCTGTCTCGACTATCAGGGACAACCCGCTGTGCTGACGACTTTCACGCCGATCAATCACATGAAGTACATGGAGCGGCGACTGGAACTGTGGGCCAAGGTTTTCGAAGCGTCGTCGGAAAGTATTGTCATTATCGATGCCAGCGGTCGCATCGTCACCGTCAACCGCGCATTCTGCCGTAACACCGGCTATGAATTGCATGAGTTGATCGGCAAGTACAGCATGATGCTGCTATCGAACCGCAATCAAAAAAACTTCTCGAAGACGCTCGCGCGTACCACATCGACCAAGGGCTCATGGCAAGGCGAAATGTGGATCAACCGCAAGGATGGTGAATCGTATCCGGCCTGGCTGGTGATGAATGCGGTACGTGACAAGCAGGGAGAAATCCAGCATTACATCGCGATGTCACTCGACATCAGCGAGCGCAAGGCCAATGAACAACGGATTCACTATCTTGCGCATCACGATGTACTGACTGCGTTGCCGAATCGCTTCCTGTTCGATGAACGATTGCAGATGGCGATCCAGCAAGCCAAACGCGCCGAAAGTATGGTCGCCGTCTTGTTCATCGATCTGGATAGATTCAAGAACATCAACGACTCGATGGGGCATCACATCGGCGACGGCTTGCTGATCTCCGTCGCGCGTCGGCTGGTAGAGACAGTGCGCGAAGGCGATACCGTCAGCCGACTCGGCGGCGATGAATTCGTCATCGTTCTCAACAACGTCGAAAGTGCGGAAGAAGTCGGCAAGCTGGTCGAGCAGCGCATGATTCCACGCATACAAAAAGCGCATATTGTCGACGGCATGGAACTGTATATCTCGTGCAGCATAGGCATAGCGCTATACCCGGATGACGGCGACGATATCGACTTGCTGATGCGTCACGCCGACTCAGCGATGTATCAAGCGAAGGAAAGCGGCCGCAACAATGTCCAGTTCTTCACGGCTGAACTGAATGACCGCGTCGTCAAGCGCATGCACCTGGAAAGCGATCTGCGCCATGCCGTAGAACGCAATGAACTGGTGCTCTATTATCAGCCACGCATCAATGCGATGACAGGCCGGCTGGCCGGCGTCGAAAGCCTGGTGCGCTGGCAGCATCCGACCGAAGGGATGATCCAGCCGGCAAACTTCATCCCTGTCTCCGAAGAATCGGGTTTGATTGTCCCGATAGGCGCGTGGATCATCAGAGAAGCGATGCGCCAGCACGTAGAATGGAAAGCCAGTGGTTTTGGCGAGATCCCGGTATCGATCAATCTATCAGCAGTGCAACTGAAAGAAGGCGGCTTGCTGAAGGTACTGGAACACGCATTGAAAGACATTCCCGCCGATGCCCGCAACATCGAACTGGAATTGACCGAATCCATCCTGATGGACGACGTACCGGCCACAATCAAAGCCCTGGAGCAAATCAAGGCGCTGGGGTTTTCTTTATCGATCGACGACTTCGGCACAGGCTACTCCAGCCTGAACTATCTATACCAGTTCCCGATCGATCGTCTAAAAATCGACAAATCCTTCGTGCAAAACATCCACATCTCACCGCACAATCTGGCCGTCACCAACGCCATCATCGGCTTGGGACATACGCTGGGCTTGCAGGTCGTTGCCGAAGGCGTGGAACTGGAGCAGGACGTCAACCTGCTGTGTGCGGCGGGCTGCGATGAGTTGCAGGGCTACTATTTTGGCAAGCCGATGGCGGCAGAGCAGTTTGAGATTTGGTTGAAAATGGAGCAGGATGCTGCTGCAAATGCGCCTGGTGGCATTGAAGATGCTGCGGAGTGGTTTTGATGTTTGATGTTTTGCGTACTGAGGGAATTGACGCGTTCATCTCTTCGATGAGAGTGGGTTAGCCGGGGGTAGCCCGGCGGCTACTCACTTTTCTTGCTTCGCCAAGAAAAGTAAGCAAAAGAAAGCGACCGCACAGCCGCTGCCCTTCGGGTTCCCGCTTGTGCAAATCAAAAAATGGGAAGCGAACGAAACTCGCCTGCGGCTCAGACAGCGTTCACTTCTTTTTCCATTTTCTGCTCTGCACAAACGGCAGCGTCACAGCGGTTTAACTTCAACGGCAGTTCAACGGCAACAGCATTGACACGAACCAATTCAAAAATTATTAAGTGATTAAGGTTGTGGAGGTTGCAGTTAGGATTTGCGTTTGACGTTAGCCGCATGTGACGTTGCCAAGGCAAGCGGAAACCTGTTTGAGCCGAAGGCGAGTTTGTTTGTGCTCCCGACTGATGATCGTTTGACTTGGGTACCCGCGCAGCGGGCAACGGCTTCTGCGTCGCCTTTCTTTGCTTACTTTCTTTGGCGAAGCAAAGAAAGTAAGTAGCCGCCGGGCTACCCCCGGCAACTGAATCTCATAGAAGAAAGAAAAGAATTATTAAGCGTCAGCAACCGCCCGAAGCAAAGCCAATTGCGCGGCATCCAAATAAACCCACTCACCCTCTTCCAACCCCAACGACTCCAGCGCCAATTCTCCAATCGCCACCCGGCTCAAAGCCGAACAATGGTTCCCCGCCGCAGCCAGCATCCGCTTGACCTGATGATATTTCCCCTGCTCCAGCACAATTTCGATCTGATGATCACCCAGCATGCGGCAAGTCTGTGCTGCCAACGGAGCCGGTTCATCATGCAATTGCACGCCACCAAGCAACAGCGCGATCAACTCAGGCGTTACAGGATCATGCGTAGTCGCGACATACACTTTTGGAATATGCCGCTTCGGTGAAGATTGCGCATGAATGAAGGGACCGTCATCCGACATCAGCAACATGCCGGTCGTATCGTGATCGAGACGGCCCACAGGTTGCAAGTCGCGCCAAGTGAATTGTTCAGGAAGCAAGGTCAATACGCCGGGATGATGGCTGGGCTTGCGTGAACATTCGAAGTTCGCCGGTTTATTCAACACGATGTAAACGTGCTCGCGATAGCGCCACACTTCTTCGAAAATCGTGAATTCGAAATCGGTCGTGTCGAAAGACGTCTTGATGCTGTCAACAACTTCGCCATTGATGCTGACTTCGCCGTCTTCGACCAGGCCGCGACAGTATTTTCTGGTGCCGAATCCCTGCGATTGCAGGATGCGGTCTAGGGTCAATTTACTCATGGCGGCACTGTACCAGAACGAAGCGGATTTATCAGCCGGAGGACGAGAAAAAGCGCTGCAGTTCGATGTCATCTCGTCATCACTAATATACAAATCGGCGCATGCATCTGTGAGAACGTTCTTATTTCAAGCACCGCGATTTTCTATTTTGTCACGGCACACGATAAAATGACGGTATCAATCAAAAAGGAAAGCAGTCATGAGCCAGTTCTGGAGCCCCATTGTGCAAACACTCACGCCATATGTACCGGGTGAGCAGCCGAAATTGCCGGGCTTGATCAAGCTGAACACCAACGAAAACCCATATCCGCCGTCGCCCGCCGTCACTGCTGCGATGCATGCGGTCACTGCAGATTCCTTGCGTCTGTATCCGGACCCGGATGCATCCGAACTGAAAAAGACGCTGTCTGCTTATCACGACGTGCAACCGAATGAAATCTTCGTCGGCAACGGTTCCGACGAAGTGCTGGCATTTGCCTTCATGTCGCTGCTCAAGCATTCCGAGCCTTTGCTGTTCCCGGATATCACTTACAGTTTTTATCCAGTGTATTGCAAGCTGTTCGGCATCGACTACATCGAAGTGCCATTGAACAGTGCGATGGAAATCGATACCGCCGACTACGACAATCGTGCCTGCGGCGGCATAATTTTCCCGAACCCGAATGCGCCTACCGGGATTCCCTTAGCCTTGTCCAAGATTGAGGCATTGCTGATCAAGCAACCAAACGCGGTGGTCGTGGTCGATGAAGCCTATGTAGATTTCGGCGGCGAAACGGCGATTCCACTGATCCATAAATACCCCAACCTGCTGGTCATACGCACGTTTTCGAAATCGCGCTCGCTGGCCGGTTTGCGTGTCGGCTTCGCGATGGGTCATGCAAAATTGATAGAAGCGCTGGAACGTGTAAAGAACAGTTTCAATTCATACCCCATGGATAGATTGGCGCTGGCCGGTGCAGTCGCCAGCTATGGCGATGAAACCTATTTCCAGAAAACCAATGCGGCAATTATCGCCAGTCGCGAGCAAATGACTGCCTCGCTGCAAAAACTTGGTTTCTCGGTACTGCCTTCGGCGGCTAATTTTATATTTGCACGTCATGAGTCCTATGCTGCCGAGCAACTGGCGGCAGGATTACGCGAACGCGCGATTATCGTGCGCCATTTCAAGCATCCACGCATCAATCAGTACTTGCGCATCAGCATAGGCAATCCGGATGAGTGCAAAATGCTGATACAGACGCTGACGCTGCTGACCTCGAATCACTAACAGCAAAGCAGTCGTGCCATCATCTGATACGGAAAATACAAGCGCATCTGATGCTGCCTACGGCGCCCAGTAGTCGGTATTCTGTCAATCGGGAAAGCTGGGTTGGAGAATGAAGCTGCGCTATGCACTCGGAGCTAGCAGTCCGGATTAAATCTTCAAGGAAAAATGATGACAGAGCCGATCAAGAAAGAAACTGAAAAAACGTCTTTTCTGGCCACCCTGGGCGCGGTGTTCTGGTCCTTCATCGGGCTGCGTCGTCGCTCCGATTATGAAAAAGACGTGACCGGACTCAATCCTGTTTATGTCATCGTTGCCGCATTGCTGGGCGTGGCGATTTTCATTGCTGTTTTGCTGACCGTGGTTTCGCTGGTTGTGAAGTAAATTGACTTGCATAAAAAATGCCGAGCCTCCTTAGGCTCGGCATTTTTTATTCCGCTGTTTTGTTCAACAAATCAGGCAGCAACCGTTTCCATCTGCTCTTCTACCGCAAAGATCGAGGCATCGCCCGCACGTATCGAAGCTTGCAACGATTGAATAGAACCACCCGCCCTATACGCAAAACTGACGCATAACTGGTCGCCAGCCTTGACCAGAACCGGATCTGCCAAAGGCAAAGTCATGTAGTGATTCAGCCAATCAATCGTGGAATTTTTTTCCATCACGACCGCAAGGATATTTTTGGTCACGAAGCGCAAGGAATTGACGATGCCGTCACGTTCAATCACAAACGAACCCTGCCATGCGATATCGATGCCGACTGTCTGCGTAAAGTCCAACAGGGAATACACCGCAGGAGCAGCAAGATCGATGCTGCCAGCCTGCTCAAACGTCGCTTCGCGGAATTGCACGATAGGCGCGTTGTAACCTTCAAACGAGTAATCCTGCTGCAAGGGCTGAACTGCCATGATCATCGCTTCCGGAATGAAGATCGGCAAAGGGCCACCGAATTTTTCCAGATAGCGTTGCTTGAATCCCTCGATCACTTGCACCTGCTTCTCGCGCACCATCGCGACGTGGATCATTTCGCAGATCACGACATCAACAGGTTCTGGTGGCAAATAGTCAAACGCATCGGCCTCGACCACTTCAACCTTGTGTCCATTGACGTTCTTGGACAAGAAGTTACGCGCTTCTCTTACGAGATCAGGGTTGTACTCAACGCACCAGACTTTTTCTGCAGTGGCTGCCGCAAACCATGACAACACGCCCGTGCCGCCTCCCAACTCAAGCACTTTGGCGCCGGGTGCAACCAAATGATTAATCGCGGCCTTGAAACCTGACATCCGATTTTGGTCCATCAACATATTGTGGTGGTAATGCACAGGGATGAATTGGCCCAGATAGGAGCTTTCAAGTTCGCGTTCAGTCAGCATGGTGTCATCCTCGTAGGTTGTCGTTTGCGTACGGCTCCCGCAGGAACAGGTACGTGAAGCATCATTATGGTGAGCCTCACAACAAAGCAAAGGGAAGAGGTATGGAGGTTTTACCTAGCTATTCCCTTGTTGGGGAATTTGCTGAGCTAAGTACTTAAAGATAAAAATGGGAATGAAAAGAAAACGCTGCAGCCGGTATCAGCGGCTGCAGCGAAGACAGCGAAGTTACGTCAACGCATTAGCTCAGCTTGTCGAACCCCATCACAACGGTCACCGTATGCGTTGCGCGATCGTCGAACATGGTAACAACCTTGTCCGCTACCGCAACGCCATCCAGCTCAACCCTCACCACGCCTTTGCTGACGCCATCCGGATTGACAATATTGATGTTGTATATAGAGCGACCAAATCGATAATGCAGTTTCGCATTACGCCATTCCGGCGGCAGGCATGGGTCCAGGCTGAGCTTGTCTGCCTTGACTTGCAAGCCGAGTATGAACTCGACACCAGCGCGATATAACCAGCCGGCTGCGCCGGTATACCAGGTCCAGCCACCGCGTCGTACGTGCGGCGACTCGGCATAAATATCGGCGGCAACTGCATACGGTTCCACCTTGTATGCAGCCATGCCGGTACGCGTGCTGGTGCGATTAGCCGGGTTGATCATCTTGAACAAATCGTGGGCCTGACTACCCTTGCCCATCATTGAATATGCAATCAGACACCACACTGCAGCATGCGTGTACTGCCCGCCGTTTTCACGCACGCCCGGCAAATAGCCTTTGATGTAACCAGGATCGAGCGGCGTCTTGTCGAATGGTGGCGTGAACAGAAGAATCAAATCATCACCTGGACGAATCAGATATTGATCGACCGATTCCATTGCGCGTTGCGAGCGTCCGGTTTCGCCCGCGCCGGAAATCACCGACCAGCTTTGCGCAATCGAATCGATACGACATTCGGCATTGCTGGCAGAACCCAAAGGCGTGCCATCGTCGAAATATGCGCGGCGATACCAAGCGCCATCCCATGCATGTTTCTCGGTGGCAGCTTTCAACTTCTCTGCGTGTTGCAGCCAGCGGGTGACACGAATCTGGTCACCACGCGCTTCTGCTACCGGCGCAAAGCGCAGTAGCGTTGCATACAGGAACCACGCCAGCCAGACGCTTTCGCCCTTGCCGTCGTGACCAACGCGATTCATGCCATCGTTCCAATCACCGCCACCCATCAAGGGCAAACCATGCGGACCTGTGCGCAGGCTATGATCCAGAGCGCGCGCGCAATGCTCGTAGACCGTAGCTTTTTCATTAGAGATTTTCGCTTCGAAGTAATTGTCTTCCTTCTCCAGCGGTAGTAAATCGCCTTCCAGGAAAGGAATCATCTCGTCGTAGATCTGCCTATCACCAGTCACATCGGCATAATGCGCCGCGCAATACGGCAACCAGATCAAGTCATCCGAGATATGTGTACGCACACCGCGTCCGCTAGGCGGATGCCACCAATGCTGAACATCGCCTTCCGGGAATTGGCGTGAAGATGCGCGCAAAATTTGATCGCGTGCCAGCTTGGGAGCAACCAGCGCCAAGGCTTGCGTGTCCTGCAATTGATCGCGGAAACCATACGCACCGCCAGCCTGATAAAACGCAGTACGCGCCCAGAAACGACAACTCAAGGTTTGATACAAGAGCCAGCCGTTGAGCAAATAATCCATCGAACGATCCGGCGTTTCCACCTGTACCGTATGCAGGATCTCGCTCCAGTTACGCTGGCTGGTTGCGAACACTTCATCGATATCGGCTTCGCGGTAACGCTGTACCAATTCGCGCGCGGCTTCTGCCGACTCCGCCTGTCCCATCAAGAACACGATGTCGGTTTCCGCACCAGGGGCGATTTCAACCAGTGTTTGCATTGCACTGCAGGGATCGAAACCGGCACCGACGCGATTCGACAAGCTATGACCCATTATCAGGCCCGCCGGTTTTTGCAGATTGCCGTTGCGACCTATGAATTCCTTGCGGTCGCCAGTCCATGCGGTTTGACTGCCGCACAGATCCACGAATGCAACGCGTTGGCCGAACTCGATATTCCAGGAGTTACGCGCAAAGAGCGCACCGCTCTCTGCATCGCGTTCGGTTACGACAAAAGGCATGTTATTGGTACGTGCTGCGCCCAACACCCATTCGACATAAGACGTCAGTGACAAACGACGCGAATTACGCGAGACGTTTTTCAAACGCAAGCGGCAAATCTTGACCGGATCGTCCCAACTGACAAACTGCAGCAACTCGCTGGCGATGCCGCTGCACGTCAATTCGAAGCGACTGTAACCTTGGCCATGGCGTGTCGTGTACGTCGCGTTCGGCACACGTATCGGCGACATGGTCGGACTCCACAAGGCGCCGTTTTCTTCATCGCGTATATAGAAGGCTTCGCCGGACGGATCGGAGACCGGATCATTCGACCAGGGCGTCAGTTTGTTTTCGCGGCTATTCAAACTCCACGTATAACCGGCACCCCGTTCGGAAACGGTAAAGCCGAACACAGGATTGGCGATCACGTTAATCCACGGCGCAGGTGTTTCCTGATCCTGCCCCAGCACAATCACGTATTCGCGGCCGTTCTGATCGAAACCGCCCAGACCGTTGAACAAGGTCAGTTGTGGTGCCGGTCCGGCAGGCGCGCCTTGCGGCACACGCATATCGCGCTCTAGCCATGAGAAAGGTGCATCGACATCGCTGTCGGCACGCGGCTGCATCTGTTCGGCCAGACTGCCTTGTCCGCCTTCCAGCACCACGCGTGCCGCAGCCAGCAACAAGGTACGTTCATCGTCGGTAATCAGATCGGCACGCACGATATACGCACCGCCACGCTCGGCCTGTTCCTGCTGCGCAGAAAATGCTTGCGCAGCTCTGACCATGCTCTCCATCGAGACCTGCAGCTCTTGCGCGTAAGACGCACCTTTTTCATTCAGGATGACGAGATCAACCGGCAATTGCTTCATGCGCCAATATTCTTGCGCACGCAGTAATTGCGAAACCAGTCGCAAGTCTTCCTGTTTGGCCATGCGTAGCAAGAGTATCGGTCTGTCGCCGGAAATTCCCTGCCCCCACAAACCGGAATGACTCAAGGACATGGCCCGAATCACACGCCGGCTGGCACGCGATGACACATCCGAAAACAAGATGCGGCTCGCCATATGCTGGAACAATTCCGCCTCGTAGTGCTCGATGCGCAAGTAATGCAACTGCACTTGCGCATGCGTCCACACCAATGCGGAAATCCGCGCGAAGGTTGAACCGTCGTGATATTTATCAGCGAGGCTGATGATTTCTTCACGCGAGTTCGCAGCCATCGTGGTGAAGACCAGATGCGAGACTTCTCCCGGTTCTATCCGCAGGCGCACGCGCAGACTGAAAATCGGATCCAGCACTGCGCCGACAGTATTCGACAATGGACGACCATCGCTGATCGAACGCGGTTGGTTGACGCCTTGACCGCGTCCGATGAAACGCGCCCTGTCGGTTTCATACTCGATTCCGATGGCACTGCTACCCTCGCCACGCGCCACCACATGCGCAGCCCACGGACGCGTTTCGCCATCCTTGCGCGGCCTACGCGACGCCAGCAGTCCGCGTACTTCATGCAGGTATTCGGTTTCGACAAACAGATTTGAAAAGGCAGGATGCGCGACGTCCGCCGCCACTGGTGCCAGCAGTACTTCCATATACGAAGTCACTTCTATCGTGCGCGCACGCGTGCCGTTGTTAGTCAGCGTCAGACGGCGCAACTCGGCATCATCCTCGGGCGACACAATCACTTCCAGCATGCTGGAAATCGTACCGTCCACACGCGAAATACGCGCACGATCTTCGGCAAATTTGACCTCATAGGAATCCGGCTCGACCGCAGTCGGCTGATAACAAGCCGACCAGAATTTGCCGCTATCCGAATCGCGCAGATACAAATGGCTGCCCCATTGATCGCGCGTTGCATCTTCGCGCCAGCGCGTCACGCCCAGCTTGTTCCACAGACTGTAGCCTGAGCCGGCGGCCGTCAGCATCACTGCATAATGTCCATTCGACAGCAATTGCGTTTCTGGCGTCGCCGTCATTGCACTGTAGAAATGACGCGCCACACCCGATTCCGGCGCAACCACGGTAGGCCGTTCCAGATCGTCGCTGATGGCCAGAGAAGCCGGCTGTATCCAGCGCGGCTGCGATTCATGCAAGAGCAGTTCGGCTGAGCGAATGATGGGTTCGCGATGGAAGCGATGTCGCATCACGTTTTTGTTGATGACATTGCCCAGTGCGACCAGCAACATACCCTGATGATGCGCCATGTATGCATACACGATCGCCATCGTCTGATTTTCTGCACGGCGACCAGGCGTGAAATCCAGCGCTTCATAAAAGCCGTAACGCCCGACCGCACCCATGCCGGTCAATCGACGGAAATTGTCAACAGCACTTTTCGGCATGTACATCGCCGCCAGACCAGTCGCATAAGGGGCGATGACTATATCCTTTTCCAGTCCGCGCTTGAGGCCCAGACCGGGCACGCCGAATGCTGAATATTGATAGGTAAAAGCGCGGTCGCGGACATTCATTGCCGATTCCGAGACACCCCAAGGCACCTTGCGCTCCTTGCCATACTCGATTTGCCGTTTGATGATGCCGCGACAGGTTTGATCCAGCATGCTGCCACGCGGCGACGACATCACCAAGGACGGCATCAGATATTCGAACATGGAACCTGACCATGAAGCGAGCACCGGATAATCCGTCCCCGCCAGCATGCGACGACCAAGACGGAACCAGTGTGATGGCGGCACCTGGCGATCGGCGATCGTCACCATGCTGGCGAGTCTTGCTTCGGATGCCAGCAAATCGTAATAGCTATCGTCCAGCCGTCCTTCGTCGACGTTGTAGCCGATAGAAAACAGCTTGCGCTCAGCTGACATAAGGAAACGGAAATCCATGTCAGTCGCCATTTGACGCGCGGAATTCTCCAGCGTTTCCAGACGCCACAACCATTTGGTTGACAGCAGTACGGCTTGATTCAATATCGTATCCAGCTCGTCAAACAGAGCCTGCGACATCACATCGGGGTCAAGCCTGTTTTGCGATGCAAACAAACGACTGACTTCCTGCCGCGCCACTGCGTAACGCTCAGGCAACTCTTCCAGCACGATATCCCCAGACATTTGTGCGTTGATGAGTTGCCACAGCTCGGCATTCTGTCTTTGTTCGCGATCCTGCGCTTCCAGATGCGCCCACGGCACAACTGCAACAAAATCGGCACAATGCGTACGCACAGCTTCACGCAATTCATGCGTCCAAGTCAGTACTTCGTTGTCGGGAAGCTGGATTTCTACAGAAAATGCCTGTGCCAGATCCACCAGGTCTTCTGCACGTTCGACCAGTTTTTGCCAGCCAGCATATGTGGAAAAGCCGCTGCCATTTGCCAGTAACAGATCACTGAATTGTTCAGCACACTTGCGCAGTTCGGTGATGCTGACAGTTTGTGTACGCGACTCCCGACCCACCCCCTCAATTGCAAAACGCAGTAACAGCACGGTATCGCCGATACCGGCAGCGACACCAGGCCGCAGCACGGTTTGTTCACGCGCATCCTTGCATGCCTGTGCCAGTACAAACAGATGGCCGGCAAGATTGCCGCTGTCCACCGTCGAGACATAGCGCGGTAACAAAACTTCCAGCCTCTCTGTTTCATACCAGTTGAAAAAATGACCGTGATAACGCGGCAGCTTGTGCAGCGTTTCCATGGTTTCTTCCAGCCGTTGCATCATGTCGGCCAAACCCAGCCAGCCAAAATCGCGCGCGGTGGCAACGGAAAGCAGATACAGGCCAAAATTGGTTGGCGACGTGCGATGTGCGATGACGGGATATGGCTTTTCCTGGAAATTATCTGGTGGCAAGTAGTTATCTTGTGCAACCACAAAAGTCGTGAAGAAGCGCCAGGTACGACGCGCGGTCAGACGCAATTCCATTTCTTCATCCGCGTCCAGCAGTTCGACATTCTTGTCGACCGGCGGCAGACTGATCCAGCGTGCAATAAGCGGACTCAAGAGCCACAGCAAACAGAGCGGCAGCACCAGCGTCCAGCGATCCGGATTGGCCAGATACACAATCCCGGTTATCGCCAGCGCCAGCAGCACCCCCATGCGCCCACGCCATGCAAAACTGGAAATCGAATATTGCTTGGATTTTCTGACCTGGGCCGAGGTTACCCATTGCAATAACTTCCTGCGCGTAAACATCAGGCGCACCAAGGTGCGGAATATCGCATCCAGCATCAGCCACGCATGTTGCGCCAGCACCGCCAGCGAAATGAATACCACTGCAACAGTGTCAGGCAACACGGCCAGCCCGCGCCGCCAGTGCGCCTTGAATGACAGGTCATCGCGATGCGGCAGCAGATCGGATACAAACTGGAATACCGAGGGCGCAGCCAGGCCGACTATGCCCAGCACCAGCCACGGCCAGATCGGTGAAGATTGCAGACAGAACGCCGTCACCAGCAGGGCCAGAATCGCCGGCGCCATCAGGGAGCGCCGCATGTTATCGACGATCTTCAATCGATCGATAATAGACATAGACGCGCGACCGCCATTCAGCAGCCACGGCAGCAATTGCCAATCACCACGCGTCCAGCGATGCTGACGTGCAGCGGCTTCTTCGACATGCGACGGGAAGTCTTCAAATAACTCTACATCGTTGACCAGCGCCACCCGCGCCAACGCACCTTCAAACAGATCGTGGCTGAGCATGGTGTTTTCCGGCACCTTGCCGGCAAGCGCACGTTCGAACGCGTCGACATCGTACAAACCCTTGCCGGAATAGCTACCCCAGCCAAATACATCCTGGTACACATCAGGTACTGCACCGCCGTACGGATCGATGCCACCGCGTGCCGAGAAAAAGCGTCGATACAATGTGCGCTCCTGCCGCATCGGCAAAGTCGGTGTGATGCGCGGCTGCAGGATGCCGTAACCTTCTATCACCTGACCGGTTTTCGGATCATGGCGCGGCTGGTTCAATGGATGTGCAGCAACACCCACCAAAGCGCGCAAGGCGCCGATAGGCATGCGCGTATCGGCATCCAGCGTAATCACGTAACGTACAGTTTGCGGCAACGCAATTGCATCAAGCAAAAACGAGGTATCGTGCGCATCGCGCAGCAATCGATTAAATTCATGCAACTTGCCGCGCTTGCGTTCCCATCCCATCCAGCGACCTTCCGCTGCATTCCACAAACGCTTCCTGTGCAAGATATAAAAACGCGTCTGACCGCTGACACTAGGGCCATAACGGGCGTTCAATTCAGCGATATCCCTGCGTGCTTTTTCCAGCAGGTAAATATCCTGCGGCATATGCTCTTGTTTCGCATCTGCCCAATCCGACAGCAGCGTGAAATAAACTTCACCGTCCGGATTGGCAAGGTAATGCGCTTCCAGTTGGCGTACTTCTTCCTCTATCCCCTCTTCGCTGGTCAACATCACCGGAACGGCGACAAATGTACGCAGGCTTGCCGAAATATCTTCCAGCTCAAGGCGCGGTAAATGACGCGGCCAGAACAGTCGCATCAATATCTTGTTTGCCACCGTAATCGCAATATCGGATGCGGGGAAAAATCCGGCCATGATCAGCAATGCCAAGGCAATATCCGGCACTGTATTGTCGTGCACGCTCAGCAATGGAAGTGCTAGCAAAACACAAGCCAGAGTAATAATCGTCAGCGGGTAATACAGGCTGGCGTGCGCAATGTAATGACGCTTGAATTTTTGTGAAAAATGCGGCTGATAACCCAGTTCAGCTTCGAGGTCATTGCGGCCGCCGGCCAGCAGATAATGGCCGGGATCGAGCGCGCGTTCATCGGCAACGATCTCGTCATGCTGCATCTGGCTGCGGTGATACTCGATCTTGCGTACCAATGCATCGGCAATCTGTTGCTCCGAATAGCGTGCATTCAGTGCGATTTGCTGAATGATGTTGCGATAGCGATCGCGCGTCAGAAAATCCAGTACAGCATAAGCCGGCAAGGTTTGCAGTCTTTGTTCGACCAGACTCACCGATTCAAAAAATGTACGCCAATCGAAAGCTGCAATGCCGCGCATGCTGGTGATGATGTTGCGTATGGTCTGATTGGAGGCAACTTGCGTTGTATGCTCGCGCAATACCAGATCGTCAATGGTCAGATTCTGATCGACCAGTCGCGTACCGAGCGCATCCAGCAAGGGCGTAAAACCCGGTTGCTGGTAACGCAGGCGTTGCACCAGTTGTACGACAAAAGGCTGACGCAAATGTCCGGCAGGCAACACAATCGCCGGCTGCTCCTTTTCCGGTGTCTTTTGTGCTATTGCGATCAGCTCATTGGCCAGATCGTCGGCAGCTTGCCGTGCTGCCTGTGCTCTGACCACACGCATTGCCACCCGACGCAAATGCATGAGCAAGACTGCACGCATGACCACAGGCAAGGTCCACAGCTCGGCCATCGTCAACGCTTGTACGCGTTGATACGCACTGACAAAACGCAGAAATAAATCGGTATCAAAGTGATTATCAGTGTGTGCGGCAAATTCCTGGCACAAGGCATAAATTCTCGGCATGCCGGCATATTCGCCGTCCATCAGCTTGGGCAATGATTTGTATACGCGGCGGGACATGTTTTCGACCACGCCCGACACGTTTTCTTGCACCACATGCAGATTATCGAGCAGCCATTCCGCCGCTGACGTAATCGCACGGCGCTCGCCAGCAGCGCGCCCTATCGCGGCATGTGCCGCAATCAATGTACGACCATCTGCGCGCGCCAACGCAGAAATCGACATGCGATGTGGCGCGGCACCTATTTTTTGAATAGTCGCCAAATGGATCGCGTGGGACTCAAGTTTTTCCGCGCTGAAAATTTCTACGCGCGGCGGCTCGTCGGGAAAGTTCTCGTCAATTCGGGCTAAGGAACCAAATCGAAGATATTGAAGAATGGAATTAAGCAAAGACGCCCCCGCTTTTTTCACCTTCGATATGTATCGAATGAGTAACTGGATTCAGATGCGCATCGGGTACTCTGATGCGAAGCAACTGAACTGTACGGGCGGCGAAAGATCGCACTGCACATGCCGGTTTGGCATGCGTCAGGATAGTACTGACCATATTTTTTCCTCCCGCTTATGCGGCTTTTAGATTGACATGGTGGTCCATATTTTGCTCAATTGGAGGCGAAAAATGAGCAGTAGTTCCCGACTATTTGATTTGCGGCAAGATCGCGATGCCATCGAATCACGTCGATTAAGCACCTGTTGCAGTGAATTACGTAGCGAATATCTCCGAAGCTCTGTTTCATCGCACCAATCGCAAAGAGGGTAACAGCTCTTCGGTGCCGCGCAGGGGAATTTTATTCCGGCGTCAAATTCTTTGGATAAACAAGTTCGAGTGAAAACTGTTCGCCGATTTTCAGTGCCACATTTCTTAAGCACGCATCGCTGATTGCATCATCTGCGGCATTCACGGCCACCGCCACATGACTGTTATCCGTTACCAGCTTGAACCACCAGTGATGGAATGCACCAAACACGGCCTGCCCCTGCGTCACGGTGCCGACTATATGGTCGTGTTGATCACCCATGTTGATGATTAATACACCGCGATCGGCGAGAATGGCTTTGCAGTTCATGAAAAATTCCGGTGAGCGTAGCGTAGCCGACACGCCTTCCGCATCAAAGCCATCCAGCATGATCACATCGACCGAACCGACCGCCAGGTTCTCGATGTACGGAATCGCATCTACCTGTATTACGCGCAAGCGTGCGTCATCCGGCGGAATCAGGAATTGATCTCGCAGCAACAACACATCGGCATTCGATTCCAGTACGGTGATGCGTGCCAACGGAAGGTGCCGGTAACAGTATTTGGCGAGGGAACCGCCGCCCAAACCTATCATCAGGATGTGCTGCGGCAGCGGATGCAGGGACAGGAATCCAGCCATCGCCTGCGTATACGGAATTACCAACTCGTCCGGAGCCGACAAACGCATTGCGCTTTGCACGACCTGCTCATTGAAATGCAAGGTACGCATATCACCATCATCAAAGATGAAAGGCTTGCCGCCCTGCGCAAGCGCCCGGGTCTTTGCAATGCGTTCGGGAGTGAAAAAATTCATGAGTTGAATGTGACGACTAAAAACATCTGCGTTGCCATCGATAAAGATCCAGTGTGGTGCGATCTTGCGGCAAAGTCAAAAGCTGGCGAGCAATTATTCGACTTATATATGGACACGCGCATATAGACACGCGCGTTTCGCTGCTACCATGTTTGCATGACTATGAAAGCATCTCCCTTCAGCACTTTCTGGCATATAGGTCGCACAACCTTGCGCTGGCTGATCAGCGGCTGGCGCATCGTGCTGTTCGGCATGCTGGTGTTATCACTGGCATTGTCGCCGGCTACCTATCAGCGCGAGAACCGGCATGCGATTGCCTATCAGATCGTACTCGGTACGACGCAGAACCTGATCTGGTTTACGGTGCTGACTTCTTTGATCAGCCTGATCCTGATTCGCATCGTGGTTGTCACAGCCTTGAGTTACGGTCTTTCCAAATATGCGCTGGAAATGGTGGTGCGCGTATTGGTACTGGAGCTGATCCCGCTGACAGCAGCATTATTCGTTGCCTTGCGCCGCACCTTGCCGGATGGCGTGGAACTGGCTGAAATGCGCAGGCGTGGCGATCTCGCACTATTGCAACAACAAGGGATAGATCCGATACGCCGTGAATTTTTCCCGCGCGCAGTGGCGGGCATGTTTTCTGTCTTGATGCTGGCGGTGGTGAGTTGCGTAATTTCCCTGATTCTTGCCTATCTGTCGATTTATGGTTTTACCCATTGGGCGCTGCCCGGTTATACGCGCGTGGTGGGACAAATTTTCAACCCTGCGGTATCGATGATTTTTTTGCTGAAAACCATCTTTTTCAGTCTGGCAGTATCGCTGAGTCCGATGGCGTCATCGCTGTACGATACACGCGACACGCCACTGCATAGTCGCTCCAAAGCCGCGAATGAATTGGCAGCAATGGTGCGTTTGTTCTTCGTGATTCTATTGATTGAAGTTGCTTCACTGATGGGTAACTATTATTAATCCTTATATGGCAAATACCACCCATGCAAGAACGCCCTGACAATTCTAGCCAAACACCGACCCCATCATCGCCACCAAGCATGCAGGCGATGCCGAAAAATCTTGAGTTCAAGGCAGGCATCCTGTTGCTGTTCCTGATCGCGCTGGTATGCGGCTCGGCGGCATACTTGATGTATGCGCGCGGCGCTTTCGAAACGACACAGGAACTGGTTTTGCTGGCTGACGATTCAGAAGGCGTGGTGGTCGGCATGGATCTGACATTTTCCGGATTCCCTATCGGGCGCGTGAGTCGTATCGAACTCAGCAAGGAAGGCAAGGCGCGCATGATCGTCGATGTCGCCGAGAAAGATGCGCACTGGCTGCGGACTTCCAGCGTGTTTGCGATGGAACGCGGCATTGTCGGCAGTACCAAGATGCGCGCTTACACGGGCGTACCTGCCGATCCACCGTTGCCGGCCGGTGCCGAGCGCACCTTGCTAGTCGGTGATGTCGCGGCTGAAATTCCCTTGTTAGTCGCTTCGGCCAAACAATTGATTGAAAACCTGAACGGCCTGACCGCAGCGGAATCCGCACTCAGCACCAGTCTGAGTAATTTGCAGTCACTGACAGAAAAATTCAACGGCCCGAACGGTGCGCTCGGTGGCTTGATGGGCAATGAAAAAGATGCGAAAAAATTGGTAGCGACACTGGATCGCGCCAACAGTGTGCTGACCAAAGTCGATGGCTTGCTGGTTAAAGCCGACAATCAGATTTTCGGCAAGGATGGCAATAGCCAAGCCACCATCGTGCAGCTCAATGCGATGTTGAGCGAAGCCAGAGCCAGTTTGAAAAAAGTCGATGCGGTACTGGTCGATGCGCAAGCCATCAGCGCCAACGCCAAGCTCGCCACTAGCGATCTGGATGTGTTGCGCACCGACGTGGATCGCAGCCTGCGCAAGGTTGATCAACTGGTCACCGAGATCAATCGCAAATGGCCGTTTGCACGCGATGCGGAGTTGACGCTGCCATGATAACCACCTCGATTTTCTCTCGTATCAGCTTATTTATCAGCGTACTCACACTAGTTGCGGCATGTGCCGGCAAGCCCGTCCCCGAATGGCAGATAAATGCCAAGAATTCAATGGAGCTTGCCACTGCCGCCTATCTGGAAGGAAATGCTCGCGTCGAAACACAGGAATTCAATCTGGCGCGTAGCGAGATCAGCCGCACTGGTCGCGCCGACCTGATGGCCCGGGTAGAACTGACGCGGTGCGCGAGCCGAGTCGCCAGTCTGGTCATTGAAGAATGCGAGGGTTTCGAAAAATTGAGGACAGATGCTGCCGCGCCAGAACGCGCCTATGCAGATTATCTGGCCGGCAAAATCAAGCCGCAGGATATCGTCTTGCTACCTGAACAGCATCGCACGGTCGCTGGCGCCAGTTCCGACGTCGCAGCCTCTGGCGCTCTGCAAAATATAGAAGATCCACTGGCCAGACTAGTTGCTGCCGGCGTCCTGTTTCGCAGCAATCGTGCCACACCTGCTGTGCTGACTGTCGCAATAGACACCGCTTCGGCACAAGGCTGGCGTCGCCCCTTACTGGCGTGGTTAGGTGTACAACTATTGCGCGCAGAAAATGCCGATGACACAGTCGAAGCCGAACGCTTGCGGAGACGAATTGCATTGGCAGAAAATGCACCAGCTCCTCGTCAACCATAAACCTAGACACATTTTGTCTACCTTATAAAAAGACTCCTTCCAACTGCGTGCAGTTACGCTCAGGAACCAAATCGGCGGCGATTACTCAATAAGTCCGTCGATTCACTTTTCTGAGGCTTGTCCATGCATTCAAAACTGAGTACTTTTCTTTCCGCCGCCATCCTGGCTACAGCCTTGCCGGCCATTGCATTGGCACAAGATGGACCGCGCTATGGCGCAGAGTTGCAAGGCTTTGACTATCCCTATCCAGTCAAGACCTATGCCTTTACCTCACAGGGCAAGGATGTGCAGATGCGCTATATGGATGTCACACCATCATCGCCATCCAATGGGCGCACGGTAGTACTCATGCATGGAAAAAATTTCTGCGCAGCGACATGGGAAGGAACGATCAAGGCACTGACGAGTGAAGGTTATCGCGTCATTGCACCAGACCAGATCGGGTTCTGCAAGTCGACCAAACCAGATCACTATCAATACAGTTTTCATCAACTCGCGGCCAATACGCACGCTCTGCTGAACAGTCTGGGCATAGCACGGGTCACGGTCATGGGTCATTCGATGGGTGGCATGCTGGCCACACGCTATGCCTTGCTGTATCCACAGCAGACCGATCAGCTTGTGATGGTCAATCCGATTGGTCTGGAAGACTGGAAAACACTGGGTGTACCTTATCTGACGGTTGATCAATGGTATGCCAATGAACTGAAGACAAATGCCAAGGGCATACGTAACTATCAGCAAAATACCTATTACGTCGGCCAGTGGAAACCGGAGTTCGACCGTTGGGTAGATATGCAGGCTGGCATGTATTCAGGCGAAGGTAAAAACATCGTGGCGTGGAATTCAGCCCTGACCTACGAGATGGTGTACACGCAGCCGGTCGTGTATGAATTCCCGACATTGAAGGTACCGACTCTGTTATTGATAGGAACACGTGACAACACCGCAATCGGCAAAAATTTTGCGCCGCCAGAGCAGCGCAAGAATTTGGGTAATTATGCAGTGTTGGGCAAGGTAGCCGCGAACGCGATACCGAATGCCACCCTGGTTGAATTCGAAGATCTGGGCCATTCACCGCAAATTCAGCAGCCTGAGCGTTTTCATGCGGCATTAATTCAAGGCCTGATGAAATAGCGGTAACTTGTCATTTACCATGTTGCAGATACAAGAAACATCAGCCTGAGAACACAAGGAGGTATTTTCAGGGTGGTGTTTGGCGTTTCGCGATGAATCTCATCGCCAACATCGCTACTTCTGCGAGGTCCTCGTCAACCATAAACCCGCCGCCAGAGTTATTAGCAGAGCTATCACGGGGGCCGACTATGGACAACAACACGAGAGATGAACTGCGTCATCTGCTATCAAGCTCCGGCACCATGGCCGGTTTATGCATTACCGGCATCACCCTGTTCTCAACGATGCGCCGAACGACAGGTGCCACCGTTGTCGACGACATATTTGCCCTGAGCGCGCTGTTTTTCCTGCTGTGCACCTATTGCGTGTTCTGGGCGCTACGCACCAAACACCAGCGCACGGTTCAATTACTGACGCGCATCGCCGAAGGCTTGTTCGCCGTGGCACTGACCGCGATGGTGTCGGCCGGGTTCATCATGACTTATACGCTGTGGTGACGCGCGGGTGATATTGCGCATTAGCGCGCTGCAGGCAGTCGATACACAAGCTTCTACAAGCAGGCAAATCGACCGAAGATCAGCCTGCCAGGCCCAATGTCATCTGTATCTCTTCTGGCGGCATTAGCACTTTATGTGAGCAGGATGTGAGGAAGTGGCTGGCCGCTTCCACAATGAGCGGTTTAGCAAAAAAGTAGCCTTGCAGCAGATGGCAACCCAATGTGCGCAGTTGCTGCATTTGCGCTTCGGTTTCCACTCCCTCGGCGACAATTTCCAGCCCCAGATTTTTCGCGAGTCCAATCGACGTCGCGCAAATTTCCAGATCTTTTCCGCCGTTGCCGATATCCCGCACAAAGCTGCGATCCAGCTTGAATGCATGTACGGGGAGCACCCTCAGATAACCCAATGAAGAATATCCTGTACCGAAATCATCAATCGACAATCGCACACCGAGTTTGCGCAGCGCGGCGAGCCGCTCTATGGATCTCTCGGGATCTTGCATCAGGACGGATTCCGTAATCTCCAGTTCAAGATCACTGCCCGACAGGCTGGAGCGCTCTAGCGCCCGGGTGACGGTCTCTTCAAGATCGGGATCCAGCAACTGCTGCGCCGAAAGATTGACCGCGACCCTGATTTCTTCAAAGCCCATGACGCGCCAGCATGCCAGCTGCTCGCATGCAGAGTCGATGACCCATGCGCCGATTGAAGCGATCAGCCCCATAGATTCTGCCAGCTGAATAAACCGGTCAGGCATCACCAGGCCGTAAGTCGGATGCTGCCAGCGAATGAGCGCTTCCAGGCACACCGTGCGTCCATCCGATGCCAGCACTTGCGGTTGATAACAAAGGAAAAACTGCTTTTTCTCCAGCGCTTCTTTCAATGCATTTTCAAAGTCAATTCTTGATTGAATGCTTTCTTTTAGTGATGGATGGAAAAACCGCAGGTTACCGGGACCACTACTCTTGGCATCATGCAAAGCGAGTTCAGCTGCAGCAAGAATATCTTCAGCCATTCCTGCATCATCCGGGAACACCGCCACCCCGACGCTGCATGTCATCTTCAGCACGCTGCCGGCAACATCGAAGGGCGGCTCCAAGGCATCACACAGCTTTTCATGGAGCAAGGCCACACAGCCCTCGCCTTTCAAGCCGCTTGCACCAATCACAAAGCCGCCACTATCCAGTCTTGCAACGAGGTCGCTATCCCTGACATTGCCTTGCAGACGTTGCGCAACTTCTCTCAGCAATTGGTCTCCCGCCTTATGTCCGCGCGTGCCGTTAATGATCCCAAGCTGGTCAAGATCAAATAAAAAAACCGCCAACTTGGTTTGATGCAGCTTGTTGATATTAAGAAGATTATTCAACCTGATCAGGGCGCCGGCACGATTCGGCAAACCTGTCAGCGGGTCATTGTGTAACGCATGCTCAAACCGCTGGTTGGCGATTTTATGGCTTTTAACTTCGCGCTCCAGCGCTTCATTGATCCGAATTTCCTCGATTTTCCTATTTGAGACATCGGCCCTGACCAACACGGAAAAACCGGCGACCAGAAACAAAAAGCCGAAGCCGCCGAAATACGGCATTTTCAGGACACCAGAATCAGATAGGCCGGCAAAGCTGGCAGTGAACAGCATGAGGGCGATCGAAATCCAGATCAAGCGGTTGGCGAGCCGTCCACCTAACTTGCGTATCCTGATTGAAAAGACGATGGTGTAAATCAGCACCGCCAAGGACACCAGACGCATCAGGCGATAGACCACCGATGGTTCACCGGAAAAAATATTGATCTGTTCTCCCCATGGAAATACAGTCAAACCATCGTGCTGCAGGCTATCAAAACGGTAGCCGAGGGGATTAAGGAAGTTGGCTACGATCACCAATGCAGCAAGGCTGGCGACAATGTATGCGGTTCTGAATGAGCTGGATTTATTTTCAAGGGCGGCGACCAGATATCCGATAAGAGCAACGATCACAATCGAGAAAAAATTGACCCATTTATGCGCGGACATGGCCGCTTGCTGGTCGGTCGCCAAATACTGCATCACACAGAAGTACTGAAATAAGGAAAAAGACAGGCAGATGCTAGCGAAGGTCCAATATGCTCTTGTATAGGCGCTGCTGCGCGCCAGTAGCGCGGCATGAAATGCCGCCATGAGCAACACTCCCACCGAGATGTAATACAGCGTTGCAATGGGAGCGTTCATTTTCTCTTCATTTGAATGCAAAACATAATCTGAAAAACTCCGCTAAATTCAGCTTTCGCCAGCTATGCTGAGGCGAAGTGAGGCGCTCGTACATTTGTCCAATCGATAGCGCATATTCATCACAGCAAGGAACGCGGTCTTGCTCGCACTCAAAAACGTGTATTGGCTAGCCAATGAATTGACTTATCTCTCCAAGCGGGGGAATGACAGTAGTCTTTGAGCAACAGAATCGAGATAGCTGCGTTTGCAAATGTTCACAAATTTAAATATTTCCATAGAGTAACTATTTGACTGTTTTTTATCAATAGCGATGTTGCATTCCTGCCATTCAGCTAAAAATGAAGCACCCATCCGTAGCAAGCCATCCTGTAAAACTACAAAAAACTTCATTTAAGACTTTTATACTGTATGCATATACAGTATATTGATCACTCGCCCGAACAATGGCGTTTTGTCGCAAACAGTACTTTTGGAGGTTTTATGGCTGCACTGGCTTCTGCTCTTCCCTTTTCCACATCGTCTATTCTTGCGTCGCATGCAGACTCAATCTGGCTGGGCGATCAGATGGGCTCATATCGATCCAAGCCCATCGCTTCAGGCTACCGCGAGCTTGATCAGCAGTTGCCGAATGGCGGCTGGCCTCCTTCCGTATTGACTGAGTTACTGCTTGCCAATCCTGGCGTAGGCGAATTACGCCTGCTCGCTCCCACTCTCGCGCGGATCACGCAAGCCGGCAAAACCGTGGTGTTGCTGGCGCCGCCGCATATTCCGTTTGCTGCAGCCTTGGCCGAACTCGGCATCGATTTGACGCACGTCATCCTGATAGAAGCCGACAAACCGGTTGATCGCATCTGGGCGGTAGAACAGGCGTTGAAAAGTGCCAGCTTTGGCGCATTGCTGTGCTGGTTGCCGCAGGCGCGGGCCGATCATTTGCGTCGCTTGCAATTGGCTGCGGCGGGATGCGAAGGCTTGACTTTCATATTCCGTCCGCTGTCGGCCCGGGACCAATCGTCGCCGGCACCGCTGCGTCTCGTTTGCCAAGCGTCCGCTGCCGGGCGCATGTCGGTAGAAATCATCAAGCGCCGTGGTCCGGTGCATGTCGATCCTATCGTGCTGCCGCTTTCGATTCCGGAAATACTGGTCAAGCCACTCGCGACCCGTGTTCTCAGCAAACCCGTTTTCAATACATCTTCCTATGCTGTGGATCGCTCTGCACTTGCCGCAACTGCCGCTCGACACCGCGCTGCGCTGCCGGCTTAGACTTTCATCCGATCATGCTGATGCATCCGCTTTGGCGTCTGCCGACGCGCAGGATGGCTTGCCGGACAAACCGGTCGTCATATGCGAACGCAAGCTGGTTGGCTGGTGCAATCAGCGTGCGGAAGAAGCAGGCATACAGCCAGGCATGTCGGAAACCAGTGCGCGAGCATTAACGGCGGAATTGCACGCGTTTCCGCGCGATCTGGAGCAGGAGGTGCAAGCACTGCAGGAAGCCGCGTTGTGGAGCCTGCACTTCACGCCGCATGTGGTGCTGCGTCCCGCCGGGCTGTTGATCGAAGTCGCTGCCAGCCTGCGCCTGTTCAAGGGAGCACAGAACATCGCATCGGCTTTGCTGTCCGGCTTGATGGAACTGGGTTTGCATGCACGCCTGGCAAGTGCACCTACCGCGTGCGGCGCCTGGTTACGCGCGCAATCCGATCAAATCAGCAAGGTATTCGTAGCGCCGGACCAGGCCGCTGCGGCACTTGATGAACTGCCGCTGCAGGTATTGCAATCCGCTCAGCCCCATCTGGAAACACTGAGCGGCATCGGTTGCCGCACCCTTGGCCAGCTAAGACGATTGCCGCGCGCTGGGCTGGCGCGACGCTTTGGCAAGGAAGTGCTGCGTGAACTGGACCGGGCCTATGGCGATGAAACCGAAGCGCACCAGTGGTTTGAAGCACCGATTGCTTTCGATGTCAGGCTCGAATTACCGGCACGCGTGGAAAGTACCGAAGCGCTGTTGTTCGCTGCACGTCGCCTGATATTGCAATTAAGCGGCTGGCTGGCAGCCCGCCATGCGGCAGTCGCCAGTATCACGCTCTTCCTGCATCATGAATCGACACGGCAGCGCGATCATCGCAGTACGCCGCTAACGATAGTGCTTGGTATGCCCAGCCGCGATATCGATCATTTGACACTGCTGCTGCGTGAGCGGCTGGCGCAACTCGATCTGATCGCACCGGTGATTGAAATTGAATTGAAGGCCAATCAGATTGCAGAACAGGCAGCACCGAATACCGAGTTATTCCCGGCCCCGGCATCGGATGCGGAAAACACAGGACGCCTGATTGAACGCTTGCAGAGCCGTCTTGGAAATGACGCTGTACGCCAGCTTTCAATATGTGCCGATCACCGGCCGGAAAAGAGTACTGCGACCACAGCAATCAGCGGCATTCACAATACACGCCGCAACAACCGGCAAGACAGGCAACTGGCACATAGCGCAGGTGCTCGGCCCACCTGGCTGCTGCAAAAGCCAATGGCCTTGATCACGCGTCAACACAAACCGTTTTATCAAAGTCCGCTGACTTTGCTGATCGGGCCAGAACGCATCGAGTCCGGCTGGTGGGACGATGGCCTGGCGACGCGCGATTACTTCATCGCACAAAACGACAGGCATTTATTACTCTGGATATTCCGTCTACGGATGATGAACGACACGACAGGGTCTGGCTGGTTTTTACATGGATTCTTTGCATAAAAATTGAACGATCGCTCGCAATTTAAAAATCATATTTTCATTATTTATTTAAATTTCATAGGCAAATGCTAATTATCAGCGTGAGCGAACATTCAGATTTATTGAAAATGAATGCCAAATTTTACGTATGTCAGCGCTTCTACCTTCCTACGCCGAACTGCACTGCCGTTCGAATTTCAGTTTCCTGCAAGGAGCATCACATCCGGAAGAATTGGTGCAACGCGCTTGCGATCTGGGTTACCGCAGCCTGGCGCTCACCGATGAATGCTCGCTGGCCGGCGTCGTGCGCGCGCACGTGGAGGCCAAGAAACAGAAGCTGCATCTGATCATAGGCAGCGAAATCAAGCTAGCCTGTGGTACCAAACTGGTCTTGCTAGCCTGTAACCGTAACGGCTACGGCAATCTATCCGAGCTGATCACGCTGGGGCGACGGCGTGCCGCCAAAGGTTGCTATACGCTGTATCGCAAAGATTTCGATGAGCGCCTCGAGCCGAAAAGCAGCGCCGCTCATCTGGCATTCTTGCCGGATTGCCTGGCCATTTTGATCCCGCAACACCACTGCACACGAACAGAAATCGAAGAACAAGCCGCATGGCTGATGCACACCTTCCCTGCCCGCGCATGGATGGCCGTCGAATTGCTGCATCACTGCGACGATGAATACTGGCTGGATCAGCTAACAGCCATCTCGGAGAAAACCGCCGTACCCTTGCTCGCGAGCGGCGATGTACTGATGCATGTACGCTCGCGCAAACCATTGCAAGACACGCTAACCGCGGTGCGTTTGGGTAAATCGGTAGCCGAATGCGGGCTGGAGTTGCAGCCAAATGCCGAACAGCATTTGCGCTCACGCCTGCGTCTGGCGCAAATTTACCCGCAGCCCTTACTGGAAGAAACCATCCGGTTGGCCAGCCTCTGCACTTTTTCGCTGGATGAATTGCGCTATGAATACCCGCAAGAAATCGTGCCGGTCGGCGAAACCCTGTCCGGTTATTTACGCCGCCTGACATTCGAAGGGGCGACACAATGGCGTTTCAAGAATAATTTTCCCGAAAAATTTCGCCTGCAAATCGAGCATGAACTGACGCTGATCAGCGAGCTCCATTACGAGCCGTATTTCCTTACCGTGTACGACATCGTCAAATTCGCCCGCAGCAAGAACATCCTGTGCCAGGGGCGCGGCTCGGCCGCCAACTCCATCGTTTGCTATTGCCTGGGCATTACCGAAGTCGACCCACAACGCAGCAGCGTATTGTTCGAGCGCTTCATCTCGCGTGAGCGCAATGAACCGCCGGACATAGACGTCGACTTCGAGCATCAACGGCGCGAAGAAGTGATGCAATACATTTACCAAAAATACGGCCGCCATCGGGCGGCACTGACCGCCGCGCTGATCACCTACCGACCGCGCTCGGCGATGAAGGATGTCGGCAAGGCACTTGGTCTCGACTTTGAACAAGTCAACCGTCTGTCCAGTTCGCACAAATGGTGGGATGGGCGCGAAGTCAACGAACAACGGCTGCGCGAAAGCGGTTTCGATCCGCAATCGTCCATCGTGCAAAAACTGGTGGAATTGACGCAAACCCTGATCGGTTTTCCGCGCCATCTGTCGCAACACACAGGTGGCTTCGTGATTGCCCAGGACAGCCTGGCGCGACTGGTGCCGATAGAAAACGCAGCCATGAAGGATCGCAGCGTCATCGAATGGGACAAGGACGATCTGGATGCGCTCGGCTTGCTGAAAGTCGATGTACTGGCCCTGGGCATGCTGTCGGCCATCCGGCGTGCGCTGGACATGATCAGCGTGCAACGCGGCGCCCCTTTCGAGATGCAGGATATTCACGACAAGGACAGCAAAACCTACGAGATGATTTGCCTGGCAGACACCATAGGCGTGTTTCAGATCGAATCGCGGGCGCAAATGTCCATGCTACCGCGTCTGCGTCCGCAGCAATATTACGATCTGGTGGTACAAGTCGCGATAGTGCGGCCAGGCCCGATACAGGGTGGCATGGTGCATCCGTATCTGAAGCAGCGGCATATGCCAAAAAATCAAATCAGCTATCCGGGGCCGGCCATCCAAAAAGCCCTGGAACGTACCTGCGGCGTACCTATCTTTCAGGAACAGGTGATGCAGATCGCGGTGCTGGCGGCAGACTTTTCTCCCGGCGAAGCCGATGAGCTCAGACGCTCGATGGCGGCATGGAAGCGCAAAGGCAATCTTGAAAAGCATGGTGAAAAATTAAAAAAAGGCCTCATCAAAAATGGCTACGCGGCGGAATTTGCCGACCGCCTGTTCGAACAGATCAAGGGCTTTGGCGAATACGGCTTCCCCGAATCGCATGCCGCCAGCTTTGCCTTGCTGGTGTATGTCTCGGCATGGATCAAATGCCATTACCCTTCCGCTTTTCTTGCGGCCTTGCTCAACTCGCAACCGATGGGCTTTTATTCCGCGTCGCAACTAGTGCAGGATGCGCGGCGGCACGGCGTCATCGTGCATCCGGTCGACATCACTATCAGCGATATCGAATCCACACTGGAAAACATGACATCCGCCATGCCGCCGGTACGTCTCGGCTTGCACATGGTCAAAGGATTATCGATAGCTGCCGCGACAAGAATAGTGGCAGCGCGTACGCATTACGTTTTTGCCAGCGTGGACGATCTCGCGCGTCGTGCCGCACTCGATCAAAATGAACTGGGCGCCCTCGCCCGCGCTAATGTCTTGCTGCCGCTAAGCGGACATAGACGCCAGGCCAAATGGGAAGTGGCGGGAATGCGACCAGCCTCCGCATTATTGCGTAATGCACCTATTGCGGAAGCGCCCTTGATCTTGCCGCAAGCCAGCGAAGGGCAGGAAATCGTCGCCGATTACGCCAGTCTCGGATTAACGCTGAACCGTCACCCGCTTGCCTTGCTGCGACCGCGCCTGAAGCAAATGAACCTGTCCACGTCACTCGAATTGAGGGGCTTCGCCGACCGCAAGATTGCGCGCACCACCGGCATTGTCACGATGCGGCAGCGGCCGCCAACCGCCAAGGGCACCATGTTTGTCACGCTGGAAGATGAAAGCGGCATCACCAACGTCATCATCTGGCCAGCGCTGGTGGAAAAACAGCGCAAGGAAATATTGAATGCGCAATTGATGACCGTGTACGGCATCTGGCAAACCAGGGAGGGTGTTCACCATCTGGTGGCAAAACGCATCGTCGATCACTCACACTTGTTGGGCGAACTCGCGATCAGCAGCCGCGACTTCCAGTGAGACTGGTGCGTCTATCCACGGCTGCTATTGAATCTGCGATCAGTAAGTTCCGGGAATCAGGATTTTCTTGTCCACATTCTTCACATCGGTGACACCGCAAAATGCCATCGTCAAGTCCAGTTCGCGCTCAATGATTTCCAGGCATTTGGTCACACCCTCTTCACCCATTGCACCCAAACCATACAAGAAGGAACGGCCGATATACGTGCCCTTTGCACCGAGCGCAAGCGCCTTGATCACATCCTGACCGGAGCGGATGCCGCCATCCATATGTACCTCTATCTGGTCACCGACCGCATCGACGATGCTAGGCAATGCGGCAATGCTGGACAAGGCGCCATCCAGCTGACGGCCACCGTGATTCGATACGATCAAGGCATCGGCACCGCTGGCAACTGCCAGTTTTGCATCTTCTGCATCCATGATGCCCTTGATGATCAACTTGCCGCCCCAGCACTTCTTGATCCATTCGACGTCTTTCCATGACAGCAGCGGATCGAACTGCTGCGAAGTCCATGACGACAGCGATGACATGTCCGATACGTCGCTCGCGTGCCCGACAATATTGCCGAAGCCGCGACGCTTGGTGCCCAGCATGCCCATGCACCAGCGCGGCTTGCTCATCATGTTGATGATATTCGCCAACGTCAGTTTTGGCGGAGCGGACAAGCCGTTCTTCAAATCCTTGTGGCGCTGACCCAGAATCTGCAAATCCAGCGTCAAGACCAGTGCCGAACAACCTGCAACTCTGGCGCGCTCTATCAGTCTTTCAATAAACGCGCGATCCTTCATCACATACAGCTGGAACCAGAACGGCTTGCTGGTATGCGCGGCAATATCCTCGATCGAGCATATGCTCATCGTCGACAGCGTAAAGGGAATGCCGAATTTTTCCGCCGCTTTGGCTGCGAGTATCTCGCCATCAGCATGCTGCATGCCTGTCAATCCGGTCGGTGCAATTGCCACCGGCATGTGCACGTCCTGTCCGATCATCGTGGTTTTCAGCGTGCGGTTGGCCATGTTTACCGCGACCCGCTGGCGGAACTTCATTTTGGCGAAGTCGCTGCTATTGGCGCGATACGTCGATTCGGTCCATGAACCGGAGTCGGCGTAATCGTAGAACATGCGGGGCACGCGCTGTTGCGCCAATACGCGCAAATCTTCGATATTGGTGATGATGGGCATGGGATGGCTTCCTTTTAAACGCTCAATTCGGATTGATACGCTGGCTGCATGCAATCATGCAGGTCTTTATTGTTCGATGCGCCATTTTATTTCTTCGGCTTCATTCCTGAGATGAATGTTTTTAACCTGTGGCATTAAACGGAACGTTGAGGATAGCCGCCGGGCTGGATGCGCCTGGATAATCAGGCCGATCAATTCAGCTGCCCTGCTTTTTTGTTATGATATTTTGCAACGCCCGTGACCACGCTTGCAATGACATAGTGCCTGTCATAACCAAATAAATTCTGAGGCATTCCCGCTTGCAGTCAGACATGCCAAATATACTTGCATTTAAAATGCAACATATTTAAACTTCCACCCTTGAAACACAAATCCTTACCTGTCCGGATCAACGAAATCATCATGGTGATTTCACCTGACCATCGCAGCATGCGCATCAACCATGCTGCATAGGGCTACAACGTAGACCGGCATTTGGTTGCGCTGCAAGAGCACGGAATAGCGCATAAGAGCACATCAGGTATTTTGTTAGGAGCAGCATGGTTCAATCGAAATGGCAGTGGCTACTCCGCATTTTCCCGGCGCCGGGCTCCGTCGATCGCTATGAAAAAATGCGTGCCTGCTCAGGCGCATTATTCGGCCTGGTTCTGACCGGCCTCACCACTTATCTTATTCTCGGCAAAGACGTGCATGCGATGTGGCTGATCGCCCCCATGGGTGCGTCTTCTGTATTGTTGTTTGCAGTACCCGCCAGCCCTTTGGCACAACCGTGGTCGATCATGGGCGGCAATATACTCGCGGCAATCATCGGTGTGACGTGCGCCAAAATGGTCGGCGAACCTATCCTGGCCGCCGGCCTCGCCGCCGCCCTGGCGATCGCCGGCATGTTTGCCTTTCGCTGCATTCATCCTCCCAGCGGTGCCGTGGCATTGACCGCCGTACTCGGCGGACCGGCGGTAGAAGCAATGGGTTACAGCTTTGTCCTGATACCGGTTGCACTCAACTCCCTGTTGCTATTATTGACTGCATTATTCTTCAATAACGCAACCGGACGTCGCTATCCGCATGTGGCGCAACCGGACCGCAGCAGCAAACACAACACGACCGACGTCGCACCGACCGAGCGTATCGGCATCACGCCCAGCGATCTGGATACCGTGTTGACGCGCTACAACCAGATACTCGATATTAGCCGCGCCGATCTTGAATCGATCATGCTGCAGACCGAAATGCAGGCCTACCGCCGTCGCATGGGTGAGGTAAAGTGTTCCGGCATCATGTCCAAAGATGTCGTCAGTGTCGAATTCGGTACCGAGCTGGCAGAAGCCTGGGCCAAGTTGCAGTCGCACGATTTAACGGCATTGCCAGTGATCGATAGAGGACGCCGTGTGATCGGTATCGTGACCAAGGCAGACTTCTTGCATCATGCAGAAATCGAATTACATGAAGGACTGGGACAAAGGCTGAGCAATTTGCTGCGCCCTTCGCAACTGACACATACGGAAAAACACGAAGTCGTCGGCCAGATCATGACGAAAGAGGTGTACACGGCCGACGCCAATCAGTCTATTGTCGATCTGGTACCGCTGATGTCAGATGCTGAAGTGCACCAGATGCCGGTAATCGATGAGCAGGGAAGATTGCTTGGAATGATTTCACAGAGCGACATGATTGCAGCACTTTTCGAACACGGCCTTGCCGAAGGCAGTTAAACCGTTCATATTTTGTGCAAATGCACTACCGCAACGCATGATCGAAATGAATATCAGAATGAACTACAGGAGAATAAAACATGAGCAATAACACCAGCACTCTGGATCTGGCTTTATCCAAGGCAATCGTCGAGCAGGCACCGGATGCAATTATTTTTGCAGATCCTGCCGGTTTGATCCAGGTATGGAATAGCGGAGCAGAAAGAATTTTCGGTCATGCTGCAGTTGACGTGATTGGCGGCCCGCTCGACATCATCATCCCCGAACGCATGCTGCAGGCGCATAACAAAGGCTTCGATCATGCTGTTGCCACGGGCGAAATGAAATACGTCGACAAAGTACTGACCACCCGCTCCATGCATAAAGACGGTAGCCAGATTTACATAGACATGAGTTTCGGCATGGTGCGTGATGAATCAGGAAAAATTCTCGGTGCACTGGCAGTCGCCAGAGATATCACCGAACGTTTCACCAACGACAAGGCACAACGCGTGCGTATCACCGAACTGGAAAAAGCGCTAGCCGAAAAATCCGGTAGCGCGACAAGCTAACGCAGGCGAAAATCGCAACACAAAACAAAGCGGCAGCAAGATCGAATCTTGCTGCCGCTTTGTTATCTGCACTGATCGCCACAAGTGGCCGTCATCGGCGAACTAGATTTTGCTCTTGGCTACCTTCATTTCGCGCAACAACTTGGCCAGGCCCGCTCCATGCACCAGTCGCATCTTGTGATCGACGGCAAACTGCATTGCATTCGGCGTCAATTCGCCGGCAGTAATATAGAAGGAATAATCGGCACCGCTCGCCTCCACCGCATGATGCAAATCGCGCAAAGGTTCGATGCCATTGCTCGCCGCTTTCCAGCGTTTGCAACTGACGAGAGCCTTGCGACCTGAACTGCTAATGGAAAAATCTGCGTACGGCTGGTCAATGCGCTGCACTTCAAAACCATCAAGTACTAATGCGCGTTCTACTTCGATTGAAAAATCCTTCCAGGACATCGCGCGCGTTGCCTGCAAAATTTCGGCTACGCGTGCAGCGCTTGGCTCACCGCGTTTGCGCCATAGCACCATGATGCAGATGACCATGAACGGCATGCCTGTGAACACACCGTACATGGCATATTGTCTTGGCAGCAAGGCCCAGGCGATAATCGCAATAAGCACTGCAATAATGCCGCTCACCCACCACTGCGCGCGCAGCAATAAGCTAAAAATAGAATTTTTTCTCATTTTCAAGTTCACTTGTCACCTCATGGTTTTGCTTGGCTGGCATGATAGCGCAGTTCTACAGCTGTAGAGACAGTCCGCAAGCAAATCCAGACGCGGCACGGATTGCAGACATTCAGATTCCGACGTAAGCTGATCCGTCATCACCAGACGTATCAAAAATTGCATGAAAAACGAAATCAGAAATCACGAATACGAAAACCGCATCCATCGCGAACTGGCAAAGCTGGGGATTGCGCTGGAGTTGATCGCACAGAAGAAATTGCCGTTTTATCTGGAAGCACAGGAACTCGCACTAGGTGACACCGATGCCGACGGTCGCGAGTACATGATGACGCCGGCAACTGCTGCAGCATGGGCCGGGATGAAAGCTGCGGCATTACAGGATGATGTGATCCTCGAAGTCGTCTCTGCCTTCCGTTCCATCGATAGACAAATCGAAATCATCCAGAACAAGCTGGATCGCCGCATGCCTATCGAACAGATCCTCACTCTGAGCGCGCCGCCCGGCTACAGCGAACATCACACGGGTTGCGCAATCGATATCAATACGCCGGGTTGTATAGCGACAGAAGAAGAGTTTGAAAACACGGCTGCATATCGCTGGCTGAATGAACATGCCGGACGTTTTGGATTTGCAATGTCCTACCCACGCGACAATGCGCTGGGATTCATTTACGAGCCCTGGCACTGGTGCTTTCAAACGCAAGCAAACATTGAAATAAATATCCCTGTCAATATTAACGATTGATCGCCACCATATTTTTTTGTCGCTAAAGCTTCTGCTGCAAAAATTCGAGGAAGCAACTGATGCGCCGTGATAATTGCGTATTCCGGTAATACACGGCATGGATAGGTTGCCGATATCCGGTGTAGTAAGCCTCCAGTATCTTGACCAGTCGCCCCGCTGCAATATCTTCCCTTGTCATGAAGTCAGCCAGACTCGCAATACCCTGCCCATGCAAAGCCAGTGCGCGCAGGGTTTCACCACTGGATGCAAAAATAGCGGGCGTCACGATCAGCGTGTCGCCTCCGCTATGTCGTATCGGCCACGCATTGCCGGTTTCAAACTGCAAAAAACCCAGCAGTTGATGCTGCGCCAGTTCCTCCGGTGTGCTCGGGGTGCCGTGTCGTCGCAAATACTCGGGACTCGCCAATAAATAAAGAGGATTGGCATTCAAGGCACGCGCATGCAGGGTCGAATCCTGCAAGGTCCCGATACGAATCGCGATGTCAGTACGATGTTCAAGCAAGTCTGCCACCTGATCGTTGCTGGTCAACTCCAATGTAATCTCTGGATACAGCGCGCGAAATTCGGCCACATGCGGCACGATTGCATGCAGGACAAAGGGAGTTGCCGCGTCCACTCGCAATCTGCCGCTCGGTCGCTGACGCCGCACGCGGATGGCTTCTTCCGCTTCGTCCATTGCAGCGAGGATAAGACGCGCTTTCTTTAGCAGCAGCTGCCCTTCGTCGGTCAACTCCATGCGGCGCGTGGTGCGTGTCAGCAAAGATGTCGCCAGCTTCTCTTCCAGTCGCGACAAGGCGCGACTGATTGCCGATGTGGTTTGACCAAGATTGCTCGCTGCTGCACCTAAAGTTCCGCTATCGATAACAGTCACAAAGGTCTTCAAATCGTCTGAATTGATATCCATAACCCCGGCTCATTGTTGATTTTCAAGAAAATATCTTTTGATAATACCGCTATTTTTCTCAACAATAAATGTCGGCATAGTACGTCCATGCGCTTGCTCCGTAGCGGAAACTCTCGATCGCAGAGCAAGCCCACCACCTGGATCAATCTATAAAAGGATAAAGCATGAACATATTCATCACTGGCGCAGCAGGTTATATCGGCGGATCGGTTGCAACACGTCTGCTTGAAGCAGGTTATCAAGTCCGTGGCTTGGTACGCACGCAAGAACAAGCCGACCGCATCAAGCGACTCGGCATCACTCCAGTGATCGGCACACTGGAAGATCAAGACATCCTGACGCGTGAAGCGAAACAGGCAGATGCCGTCATCAATGCCGCCAGTTCGGATCATCTGGCCTCGGTCATAACCATGCTGAATGCACTGGAAGGTTCGCACAAGGCCTTCATTCATACGAGCGGCTCCAGCGTGATCGGCGACGATGCGCGCGGAGAATGGAAGTCTGACAAAGTGTTTGCCGAAGACACACCTGTCACCATCGTGCCGGAGAAAGCCGCACGTGCAGCCCTCGACAAACTAATCATCGATGCGGCTCAACGTGGCGTGCGTTCGGTCATCCTGTGCAACACGATGATCTACGGTACCGGCCTCGGTGCCAGCCAGGACAGTGTGCAAATCCCGCCACTGGTAGCGCAAGCACAAAAAAGCGGCATCGCACGTTACGTAGGTCTAGGCGTCAACGTTTGGTCCAATGTCCATATCAAGGATGTCGTCGAACTGTATTTGCTTGCGCTGAAAAACGCAGTAGCCAGCTCTTTTTATTTCGTGGAAAACGGCGAAGCATCGTATGCCGAAATTGTGGCAGCCATCGCCAAGCGGTTGAAACTGGGCGCACCGCAATCATGGCCAGTCGACGAAGCGATCAAGGAGTGGGGATTCGGCCATGCGGTCTATTCCTTCGGCTCGAATAGCCGCGTGACAGCAGAAAAAGCACGCAAGGAACTAGCCTGGCAGCCACAGTACACATCCGTCTTTGAATGGATAGAAAACGATATGAAAGTAAAAACCGGCGCTATTCATTCATAGTCATTCACCACAGTCGTCCTGTACAAAACGCTGCAGCCGTTCACTGAGTCAATGCACTGATTCAATACTGGTTCTATTCACCGAACCAAATCAGATGAATGGCTGTCGCGACATACATCGCATAGACCGTCCCCTGCCATTACACCGCACGATTCACGAGGGTCGTGCATTGTCTGTTCACCGCACGTACTTCCAGCCTGACTTTGCACATCGATCACGTCACATCGTTTGTCACTGCTGGTGCAGCAGTGACAAACGCTACTCAAAAATAAAAATTTCCATCTGTACGCTCTCAACACAATGCAATCGTATTTTTCTATTCCAATGGCTGCTCTTGATGACTGCATTTCTCTATGCTGACAGCGTGAGATTGAAGATGCATTTCAATTTTCTACGTCACTGCGAGGCGCTGCATATCTCGACTCACAAAGAGAAATACAAGCACCTCATTGCGATCATTTATTTTCACAACGCCTAATCGCAAGTCCGCATTCCTCTTCTGCTTACCGCATAGAAACCCTGCTAAATCCGGCATCTTCATCTGTCTGATGCTGACAAGGTTTCGTCGTAAATAAATTTATTTCTCATCCTAAGATCAAGTCAATCCAAACGGACCAGAGCACTGGTCAAAGGCGGATTGATTCGAGGTGACTTTGAAAGTCACTTTTCTTGACACATCTTGTTCGTCAGACGGGGCATACGAACAAGGCAGCAAAACTCATTCCGCCCCTTATTCAGGAGAATAGAAAATGAAACAAACTATGCTTGTAGCAATCATCGGCTCATTGTTTGCAATGTCAGCAATGGCAAACGGCCCTCGCCCAGGCAACGGCAATAACCACGGCAACAACGGCAACACCCCAAGCTCTGCATTCACGGCCGTTACTGCAATTTCCACGGGTGGCGCCGGTGGTGCTGGTGGCGGCGCAACCTCAGGCAATGCCACTAGCGGCGCAACTACTGGCGGCACAGCCAATGCTGGCAGCGCCAACCAAGGCAACTACGCTGGCAACGCCAATAGCGGTGGAAACTGGACTGGCACTGGCGGTGCTACGTCGACAGGCGGCGCAACCACGGCAGGCAACACAACAAGCAGAGCATCTATGGGTGCGCCAAACGGCCAAACTAGTCAAGCCAGCCGGTTCGGTGGCAACAACGGCCAAAACCCAGCTTGCTGTGGCAGCGGTACCGTCAGAGCCGGCAACACGACAGGTTCGGAACAAAAACTTAACGGCAACTCCGTGGCGGTTGGAGGAACAACTTTGTCCGCTACCGGAAAAGCAGATGCATCTGTCAGCGATAACAAAAATATCGCAGGCGATGCAACATCAGTAACCGTAGGTTCGCCAGCATTCAGTGGCCCAGCTTTCGGCGGGTTCGGCGGTAACGGTGGCAATGCATGGTCGAATGCAGATAATTAATACCTGAAATATCCGGCATGCCGGGCGACCGGAGGAGAACGACCTCTCCTCCGGTCCATTTCAAATAACAAACAACAGGATGGAGCAGCCATGAAAAGCAAAATAGCGGGCATGCTGGTAGCCTCAATAATTACCTTACCAGTATTTGCAGGAGAAAATGGCGGCTCAGGTTCGGCCCCATCTACCAGCGCATCTTCGACAGCAACAGGCGGTGCTGGCGGTGCTGGCGGCGCGGCATCTGGCGGTAGCGCGACAGGCGGTAACGCATCTGGCGGCACATCCACTGTCAGCGTATCGGTTTCTGTTCCAACTGGTGGCTCGGGTTCCGGCACAAACGGTAATGGCAATATCAGCGCGGCAGAGTTGGGCGACGTCGGCGAAGCCGGCAGCAGTGCATACAACACCAAAGCCACGGTTGATTATGGTGGTAGCTATAAGGTCAAATCAGTACCTAGCGTGCTCGCTCCCTCTTTGACGGCTACCCTGTCTGATACCTGCATGGGATCGGCATCCTTCGGCTTGTCCGTGGTCGGCGTCGGTGCAAGCGGCGGTATCACGATGGTCGATGAAGCATGCGTACGGCGTCTTGATTCGCGCGAATTTCGGGCGATGGGATTGAACGATGTGGCGCTTGCCTTGTTATGTCAGAGCGAGGCTAATCGCAGAGCAATCGAAGATACCGGACGTGAGTGCCCTGTCTCGCCAAAACAGACTAAATCAAATACCAATCCCAATAGCGCAAACGGCACTGCGACAGCGTCATCTTCTTACGAATACACAGACCCTATCGTTCGTCAACGTATGGGACTTGCACCGCTGGAAGTCGCAGAATCCAAATAATAGTTAACCAATTCTCTGTCTTGAATGAAAGGTCATGCGATGAAGCCGCCAACCACCAGTGAACAAATCGCCTCAGCCTTGAAACAGGAAGAGTTGGGATTACCTCTGGAAGATGTGATCCGGGAAGCCGGTGTCTCAGAGCAAACATTTCTAAGCTGGAAAAAACGGTACAGCATGATGCCCTCTTTCCCGCAGGATTTGAAATCTCTGCTGCAAGAAAATCACAAGCTCAAGCAAATCGTTGCAGAACTCACGTTGGAAAATGCGAGGCTGAACGATCAGCTGGATACCAAATGAAAAGGAAACATTACGGGCATCAACTTTTTTAGACATCGCGAATTGCATGCAACATGACTTATATCAAACCTGCGAACGTGTGTGTTCCATACCATGCAACTTGTATTAGCAGTATTAGCAGTATTAGCGGCAAGTTCAGCATTAATTCCTCTTTAGGGAATCAAGAAAAACGTAGAACAACGAAGCAGATAGAAAAAAATCAAAACACAGATGAGGAAAAATCATGGAATTGCTGTCTTTCAAGACCCTCGCCCCCGATAGCGATGCAAAATCCATCAAGCACATAGGCATCATCGTATTTGATGGCGTCATATTGGCAGATGTCATCGGTGCCGCAGACGTATTTTCAGTTGGTGATAAATTGATTTCCTCCGTATTTCCAGGAGCGATAGGCTATGCCATCTCTTTGCTTTCGATAGACGGGGGGGCCATCCGATCATCAGCCTCGGTACAAATAATGACTTCACCTCTTCCGCCTCACGACAATCATTCTTTCGATACGCTATTGATCATCAGCGGGACAGGAAATTTCGACGCTTACAGCGATCCTCGTCTGATTAGCTGGCTGCAAAATATCAATGGAAGCGTACGTCGAATTGCAGCGATATGCACAGGCGTGTTTGTCATGGGTGCTGCCGGCTTGCTGAACAATCGTCGCGCCACGACACACTGGGCACTACAAGACAAGTTGAGTAAAGAATTCCCCCTGATTCTGCTCGAGCGTGATGCAAAAATTACGGAAGACCGTGGCATGTTTACCGCGAGCGATATCGGCATGGCATCAGATATTGCACTTTCCTTTCTCGAGTCCGACCTCGGCCCGGCAGTAGCAAAACGCGTCGCCGAAAGCGTCGTCGGTTGCCAGCGCCGCCGCGAAAATCCGCTTTCGATCAAGCCCTTTAAAATAAACGAAACGCAGACTTCGAATAAGATCGATCAAGCATCGCGCTGGTTTGTCGAACACATGGCTGAACGCATCGATATGTTGAGCGCTGCCAATTACGTGTCCATGAGTGAACGCAATTTTCAGCGCCAATTCAAATTAAGCACCGGCTGGACGCCCAGCGAATATCTGCTGCATATTCGGCTGGAAGCAGTACGACAGCAATTAACCGAAACTGATTTACCTGTCGATAAAATTGCAAGGCGCTGTGGTTTTTTGAATGGCGAACATGTCGCAAAATTATTTCGAAAACATCTATCGATGTCACCATGCGAATACCGCAAAAACGAACGCACGTCAAAACAAATGTCGCTGCTCCCTGTCGTTCCACTGCCGTCACATGCCTACAAACCGTTCAACAACGAAATGGGGCATTGAATTTTTCTCGTGATCTTCATCCGAAAAAAACGAAACTCTACTTGTTACTCGCCTCCCATGTCTTATCTGATACTGCGCGCGCCGCAAAAGACTGACAGGTCTGTCTGCGACACTGTTGAGCCGGCTGTCAAAGTCTGCCAGCTTTGCGCACGGGATCTGCCCTTGCCGTCTACGCTGGAGAAGCGCAACACTGCAAACGGGAATCCGGAAAAAATGTGCAAGCTCTTGTGTCGCTAAAGTACAATCCGGCTCGCTCTCCCTATCATCCGATTCCGCGCATTGAAACATTACCTGTCAAGTCACTGATACTGCATGGCTACGGACTTAGCTTCGTCTCGCTCCCTTTGCTCTACCACTGTTTGCGGCTGACACCTTATGCAGACAAATCCGCCAATCGTGGCCGCAGGAAATCCCGCAAGCCGACGATTGCAGGCGACAGCATCAAGCGATGTGCACACACCAGATTCAAGGGCGCAGCTTCGCCCTGATAGCCTTTCAATGCAGCAACCAGTCTTCCTTCGTTTAAATCGCAGCTGACATCCACGCGCGATTTATATGCCAGTCCTTTCCCTGCTATTGCCCAGCGCCGCACCAGATCGGCATCGTCGCTCACGCGATCACCATCAACGGTCAGCGCCTCGACTTTTTTACCTTTATGGAATGTCCATCGTTCATGAACCGTCTCGCCGAGGACAAATCGCAGGCAGTTATGACTGGATAAATCGGCCACGACTTTCGGCGTCCCATGACGTTTGAAATAGTCTGGCGACGCACAAAGCACGCGGCGATTGTCAGGGAGCAAAGGCAAGGCCACCATATTGGAATCTTCCGGTGCGCCATAGCGAATCGCGACATCTACCGTCTGCCTGTACAAATCAGCCAGGCGATCGCTGACGCGTATCCTGAATTGAATGTCCGGATGCAGCAGCTGAAACTCATCCAGCCACGGCAGCAGCACATTGCGCCCGAGATCCGAGGGAATTGAAATATTCAGTTCGCCGGAGATGGTTTCCTTGTTACGCACCAGACTGGCCGCTCCCTCGTCCAGTGCCAGCAACACATTGCGTGCATGCAGCAGATATTGTTCGCCATCCGGCGTCAAACGCAGGCTGCGCGTCGAGCGCACGAACAGACGCACGGCCAATGCGGCTTCCAGACGCTTCAATCCGGCGCTGGCAGCAGCAGGCTCCATATCCAGTTCACGTGCGGCAGCTGACAAACCGCCGCAATCGGCGGCGCGGACGAATAACATCAAGTCTTCCAGTCTGGGTATTTTCATTTTATTTTTGAAAGTGATAGTTAATTCAGCGTATTTTCAATAAACAGAATATAGCGGAAACTGCACAGCATGGCTGCTGCACTTATTTTCTGATGCGATCTACAGATCGCTCACGCATATTCAAAAAAGGAGTACTCAAATGAAAGCTGTTGGATACCAGAAGGCCTTGCCAATTACTGATGACAAGGCGCTGCTCGACATCACATTGCCCGAGCCGATCGCGCACGGTCGCGACTTGCTGGTCGAGGTGAAGGCGATTTCGGTCAACCCGATTGACGTCAAAGTGCGCTCAAGTGCGACTCCACCTGATGGCGAATACAAGGTGATTGGCTGGGATGCCGCCGGCATCGTGCGCGCAGTCGGTGATCAGGTCCGCCTGTTCAAGCCGGGTGATCGCGTTTTTTATGCAGGCTCACTGACGCGTTGCGGCACCAACAGCGAATTGCATCTGGTCGATGAACGCATCGTCGGCCATATGCCCGGCTCCCTCACCTATGCACAAGCTGCTGCGTTACCATTGACGTCGATCACTGCATGGGAATTGCTGTTTGACCGCCTGGGCATCAATGCCCAGACAACCGGCGCCCTGCTCGTCATCGGCGCTGCAGGTGGCGTCGGCTCCATCCTCATCCAACTGGCACGTCAGTTAACCAGCCTGACCGTCATCGGTACCGCATCACGTCCGGAAACGCAACAATGGGTACGCGACCTGGGCGCGCATCACGTGATCGACCATAGCAAACCCTTATCCCAAGAGTTGAAAAAGATAGGCTTCGATAGCGTCCCCTATGTCGCCAGTCTGAACCAGACAGGTCACCATATGGACGAAATCGTTGCATCCATTACACCTCAAGGAAAATTTGCCCTGATCGACGACCCGACATCGCTGGACGTCATGAAGTTGAAACGTAAGAGCGTGTCGCTGCATTGGGAACTCATGTTTACCCGTTCGATGTTCGAGACACCCGATATGCAGAAGCAGCATGATTTGCTCAATGAAATCGCCCGTCTGATTGATGCCGGTACGATCAAGACCACGATCGCGGAAAACTTCGGCACCATCAATGCCGCCAACCTGCGCCGCGCGCATGCACTGCTTGAGAGCAATACTTCCAAGGGAAAGATTGTGCTGGAAGGTTTTTAAGCAGAAGGATGAAAAGGCTTTGGCAACATCTATAAAAAACGGCGCATCCTGCGCCGTTTTTTCATGAAGGTAAATCCAAGCGATTTTTTACTTGATTGCGCCGAACACCTTACCCAGAATTGCACTGCCAGTACCGACCGGATCGGCACGTATCGCTTTTTCTTCATCGGCAATGATGGTGTAGAGACCGTCCAGTGCGCGCTGCGTGACATAGGTTTCCACGCTCGCTTCTTCTTTCGATACCAAACCGCTGGCGCTGGCCTTGCCCATCACCGCATTGTATTGAGCAGACAAGCCGTTACCGTCCGTAATTTTTTTGACGACGGGCAAGAACTTTGCACTTAAAGGCGTCGCCGTCTTTTCGCGGAAAAAATCCGTCACCGAAGTTTCGCCACCGGTCAGAATATTTTTTGCATCCGTTACAGACATCGACTTCACCGCATTCAGCAACAAAGGCTTGGCGAGCGCGACCGCCGACTCGGCCGCGTGATTCATGGATACCTGCAACTCATCGAGTTTCTTGCCCTGACCTGTCATGCGCAATAGCGGCATGGCCTTTTCCACTGCGGAAGGCAAACCGATCTTCACTTTTTCGTTATTCAGAAAACCGTTTTCCACACCCAGTTTGGCGACGGCAATGGTCGCTCCTTTTTCCAGCGCTGCCTTGACCCCGCTGCTTGCATCCTTGTTGCTGATATCTGCCAAAGACAATGCCCATGCGAGCGATGCGGCACACATCAACGAGCCGGCAATGAGTGTTTTTGAAATGGGGGAAATAAACATGATGACTCCTTGACTGAGCAGGATGGATAACGCAATTGAATAATGCAACATTGATTAATGCAGAATAATAACGCCAACATCATCAATGCGCGCATTCTATTGATCTTCGCGCACTCTTAAAAAACTGGCAAAACGTGGGATGCCGCTGTCATGCACACCGCGAAAGCGATACGTTACCAGACTGCCCATCGGCGGCGGATCAGCACGTTGCGCATCACTGAATCCGCTGCCTATCTTGAATCGCTGTCCGCCCGGCATCTCCACCAGCAAGGCACCGAGTTGACCGGCGTATTTTCCCTTACCGGCAATATAGGCGATCACGCGTGCTTCGGCATCGTCATGCAACTTGAGTTTTAACAAATCGTCATTGCGCTCGGCACGATAGTGCGATGCGCCACGATGCAGCATCAAGCCTTCGCCGCCGTCCTTTGTAATCGCGCTTAACATTTTCTGCAAGCTGTGATGATCGCTCACCTTGCTTTGCTTTACCGCTTGCACCCATGGCAAGCCTATTGCCGCAATACTGGATCTCAGCATTGGCAATCGCTGATCAAAAGTACCTGCATGCGCAGGCAAATCAAATACCATGAAGCGCATGTTGCGCCACGCGATGTCATCGGGCATTTGCCGGCGCGCAGTTGACAGGGCAGCCGCAAAACGTCCGCGACCGGCCCATAATTCACCGTCCAGTGCAATCTCCGGCCAGCCGGCAACGAACCATGCAGGTGGCGCAATCGCTTCTCCGCCACGCGTCCACAATTTCTTGCCATCCCAATAGGCGCGAATGCCATCGTATTTTTCGCTTACCCAATATTCACGCAAATCGATGCCGGCGTGATACACGTTTGCCAGCATGACGGGAGCACGTTTGGAAGCAGGATCGTCAAGAGCAAATGCGGTTTTCTGTATGCAGCAAGATGCAAGAAGCGCAATCAAAAACCATCGACTCATATGCATGGGAAACAGTTTTTCAGTACGCATTGATCGCTCCGCTGGATTGCTCATACGATGGATGAAGGGACGCCGCGTCGGCTACGTTTTATCGCGTTTCATCATACGTGGATGGCAAGCCATCACCATCCCATATACACACGATGACCGGCCTGATGACTGCCTGTCTTTCTTCGGGCATGAACAACATGCCTACCGTGCTGGTCGCTGCGCTGTCGATAGACGCAAGCAATGCTCAAGCTGAATTGCCCAAGCGCTGATCTACGCTAATGTCATTGGCAGCAATCCTGGCGTGAAAATCATATCTATAAGTACTCTCGTCGCCTCGTCAGGATTAATCCCATCTATGCCAACACTGCATGCAGGCTGCCAGGAGGCGCGTTGAAGGAGGATTACGCACGCATGATGCAGTACTTCGAAAATTTAAATTGAGCGCTGATTGACACGCTTGCTTAATTCTTCTGCAGATTCTTTGCGTTCGCTATATCGATCTACCAAATACGATGAAACATCACGCGTCAGCATTGTGAACTTGAACAGTTCTTCCATCACATCTACAACACGTTCGTAATAAGAAGACGGCTTCATACGTCCTGATTCATCAAACTCTAAAAACGCTTTGGCAACAGATGACTGATTTGGAATGGTGATCATGCGCATCCAGCGTCCCAAAATACGCATCTGATTGACGGCATTGAATGACTGAGAACCACCGGAGACTTCCATCACTGCCAGTGTCTTGCCCTGGGTCGGACGCACTGCACCTATCGATAAGGGAATCCAGTCTATCTGCGCCTTCATGATCCCTGTCATTGCGCCATGACGTTCGGGAGAACACCAGACCATGCCTTCTGCCCATGCAGCCAGATCACGTAACTCTTTGACTTTAGGGTGATCGTCGGGTGCGCCGTCCGGCAAGGGCAGATCGCGCGGATCAAAAATTTTCACATCACCTCCCATTGCTTGCAGCAAGCGCGCTGCTTCAAATGTCAACAGGCGGCTGTAGGATTTTTCACGTAGGGAACCATACAGCAGCAGGAAACGGGGCGCATGCGTAGACGGTGTTGTCGTTTTCAAATCCTCTGCGATCGGGATGTTGAACACGGCGGTATCGATGTTGGGTAAATCAGTCAGTTTGCGCAACACGTTTTCCCTCTGCATTGATGATGGCTTCACCATCTTCCTTGACGAATGCGCCTTGCTGCGGTCTGCCCAGGATATCCAGTACCAGTTCAGAAGGGCGGCACAGGCACGTCCCTTTGTCGGCGATAACAAAGGGGCGGTTGATCAGGATCGGATTTGCCAGCATGGCAGCTATCAATGCATCGTCGCTCAGTTGAGGATTGTCCAAGCCCAGCTCGGAATACGGCGTGCCTTTTTGACGGATGGCATCGCGCACCGATAAGCCGGCCGCATTGATCATTTCAATCAACTCCGCTTTCGACGGCGGCGTTTTCAGATAGTCGATAATCGTTGGTTCTTCACCGGTATTGCGGATCAACGCGAGTGTGTTGCGTGATGTGCCGCATGCAGGATTATGATAAATCGTTGTCATTTGTTCTCCATGTGTGTTGCTGGATAATACTTAAATACTGAGCCTGATCGCCAGCGCAGCGAGCGTCGCCAGTAGCACAGGCAGCGTCAGTAAAGCGCCGACGCGGAAGTAGTAGCCCCAGGAAATGCGGATGCCTTTGCCTGCCAATACATGCAGCCAGAGCAGTGTGGCGAGGCTGCCGATTGGTGTGATTTTTGGACCCAGATCGCTGCCGATTACATTCGCATAAATCATTGCTTCACGCACTGCACCCTGCGCTGTTGTTGCATCAATGGACAGCGCGCCTATCAAGACCGTAGGCATGTTGTTCATGATTGAAGACAACAAGGCCGTCATTAGCCCCGTGCCTATCGCTGCACCCCAGATGCCGTGGACAGCAAATTCATTCAGCAAACTGGTCAGGTATCCGGTCAGCCCGGCGTTACGCAAACCGTAGACAACCAGATACATGCCGAGTGAAAAAAACACGACTTGCCAAGGCGCATGCTTGATGACATCGCGTGTCGAGATCACATGCCCTCTTGCCGCAATTGCCAACAGAACGATGGCGCCGACGGCGGCCACCGCACTGATGGGTACGCCCTGTTCTTCCAGCCAGAAAAATCCGACCAGCAACAAACCCAGAACCCACCAGCCTGCGATGAAAGTAGCGCGATCACGGATAGCGTCGGAAGGATTTTTCAATTGGGCTACGTCGTAATCCTTGGGGATGTCGCGCTTGAAATACCAGATCAGAACCAACAGAGTCATGGCCACAGAGACGACATTCACCGGCATCATCACCGATGCATAGCGTGTAAAACCGATATTGAAATAATCTGCCGAAACGATATTGACCAGATTGGAAACGATCAGCGGCAGACTGGCCGTGTCAGCAATAAAGCCAGCCGCCATCACAAAGGCTAGTGTCGCCTGTGGCGAGAACTTCAATCCCAGCAGCATCGCGATGACAATCGGCGTGAGGATCAAGGCTGCGCCATCGTTGGCGAACAAGGCCGATACTGCCGCACCGAGCAGCACCAGTAAAACAAACAATTTGCGCCCCTTGCCGCCACCCCATCGGGCAACGTGCAGTGCCGCCCATTCAAAAAAGCCGGCTTGATCCAGCAGCAGGCTAATGATGATGATCGCTATGAACGCGCCGGTTGCATTCCATACGATCTGCCAGACCACCGGAATATCTGCAAAACTGATTACGCCGAATAGCAGGGCGAGTAGCGCGCCCAGGCTTGCGCTCCAACCTATGCCGAGTCCGCGCGGCTGCCAAATGACCAGGGTAAGCGTCAGTAAAAAAATGATAAATGCGGTGAACAAGATCGGCTTTCTTAGAGGGAAGTGATCACTCGATGGCGCTTGCGCGCCAGAGTGATCGGAACTGCGATGAAGAGATGTGGTTAAACGTTTTTGCTCGCACCGATCGCGTCCATCTCACGCTTGATCGCTGTTTTTTCAAGTTTTGCGATCGGCAGGCTGTTCAGCAAGCTGATGCGCGTATGGATCTGCTTGGCTACCTTGGAAAAGACCGCACGCTTTTCCTCATCGGCTCCCGTGGCTGCCGCCGGATCTTCAAATCCCCAATGTGCAGAAATGGGTTGCCCCGGCCAAAATGGACAAACTTCACCTGCTGCGCTGTCGCAGACCGTAATAACGATGTCCATGTGGGGCGCATCCGGCAACGCAAACTCATCCCAGCTTTTGCTGCGCAAGTTTTCGAGCGCATAGCCAGTACTTTTGATTTGTTCAATCGCAAATGGATTGACGGTGCCGCCTGGTTGGCTACCTGCGCTGTATGCGACAAAGCGACCTTTACCCATAGTGTTAAGCATTGCTTCTGCCATGATGCTGCGCGCGGAATTGCCGGTGCAGAGGAAAAGGACGTTGTACGTCTTGTCGTTCTGTTGTGTGGTCATGTTGAATCCTTTGTGGGGAGGGTTGGGTAAAACAGCGTGGAATTAAGACTGTGCGTCTTCAGTGGTAATACAAACACCATTCGGTGAGCAAACATTGCCGCCGCAGCAGTTCTCCGTCAAAAAGCCTACCAGCGCATTCATGACTGCAAAATTTGCTGAATAGATGACAAAGCGACCTTCATGCCTTGCGGTCACGAGTTCGGCATGTGCCAGCTCTTTCAAATGGAAAGACATGGACGATGGCGAAATACCTAACTCCTCACCAATCTTTGTTGCAGCCATTCCATGCGGCCCTACCTGAACCAGCAAGCGAAATACTGACAGGCGAGATTCCTGAGCAAGTGCGGATAAGGCTGCAAGAGTAGCTTTGGTGTCCATGGTGCCTCCTTTATTCAATATTTCAATTATTATTGAATTAATGAATAAAAACAAGTCCCTCTCATTATTTTTCATCTGTACGGCGACTTCCCCGGATTACTTTTTATTTAAGCAATCCAGGGAATTGACACAAGTTACAACGATTTATTCTTTCGGATCACGACGTAATAACTCTGCTACGGTGACGCCGATTTCAGCATCACCACCGAAAGCTGTACCAGTTTTCTTGTTGGTGAAGTTGGTCAATGCATGTTTGTAATCCTTGTCAGTCAAAGGAATGTACTTCACTTCCCTCACCAACTTCTGTGCGTTCTTCAAGTAGAACTGGACGAACTCTTTGACTTCACTTCTTTCAACGGCTTTCACACTTACATAGATAAACAAAGGGCGTGCCAGCGGTTGGTAAGTGCCATCCATTACGGACTTGATCGAAGGGGCTATTGCCGGCTTGCCTGCCTTATGAACGACTGGAACAACTTTGAGACGCTTGCTGTTCTCGACGTAATATGCATAACCAAAATATCCGATCGCATTGACGTCACGCGCAACACCTTGTACGACGACATTGTCATCTTCTGACGATGTGTAATCAGTGCGACTGGATTTACTCTTACCCATGATCGCTTCGGTAAAATAATCGAAAGTGCCGGAGTCCGCACCTGCGCCAAACAATTTGATCGGCGCATCAGGCCAAGCAGGATTGACCTGATTCCACTTGGTGATTGTTCCTTGCGCTGCCGGCTCCCACATCTTCTTCAGTTCTTCTGCTGTAATTTTGTTCAAGAATTTGTTCTTTGGATTAACAACAACCGTCAGCGCATCGAATGCAATTGGCAACTCTACATATTTGATACCGTTCTTTGCACACTCATCCATTTCTTTCTTCAGTATTGGACGCGAGGCATTTGAAATATCAGTTTCGCCTTTGCAGAATTTTTTGAATCCACCACCGGTGCCCGCAATACCGGTCGTCACTTTGACAGCGCCACTTTTCAAGTCTTGAAAATTATCGGCTACAGCTTCAGTGATCGGAAACACCGTGCTGGAACCATCAATTTTGATGAATGTTTGTGCCTTTGCAGGCGCGACAAACAAAGCGGTTGTCAGTAAAAAAAGAGGCGATAGCGTTTGAAAACCAAGTTTCATGGCAAATCCTTTGTAGTTAAATATGTCAATAAATACTGAGGTGGAATGCTTTTAAATCATTTCCAGCGGGCAGACGTCAAACTATCAAGCGGTAGTGCATAACTGATGTGAACAATTTCAATCATTTGCTCCGCAATCCGGTCGCTTGTGGTTGCAATATTGCGAAGTTCGGTTTGATTGGTGCCCGCTGATGCAAGCGCGGCTTGGTAGAAAATCCATTGCTGACGTGCCAGCTCAACACGAGAACTTAATAGCCGATCTGAACCCGCTTCATCGGCCAGCAGATTTAAACCATTTTGAAACTCAATTTTGGATTGGGTCAGATCGACTTGCAGCCCTTGCTTGGAAGCCCTCGACGTGTCCAGGGATCGCAAGAGAACGATTTTTGCCATCCGTTGCGCAAGTGAGGCTTGTCGTAATGCGAGTGCGACGACACGTGAACTGTTATCGTTGGTATCTGACGCTTGCTGCTAACAAAAACAGCGTGATGAAGGCGGCCACGAAGTGAGCGCGAGTGCCGAGTTGTGACATATGAATTCCTAGTAGAAGAATATTTCAATATTCTTGCAATTCAATGATTATTGAATTGACTCTAGATTTTCAATATGACGGCATTGTTACGAAGACATATTTATTAGACAGAAGCATTTCGCTTCAAATAGCTATCTGCGCTTTTAGAGCGTACTCATACAAACAATTCAGCAAAAAAATACCTAACCCCGTCCATTTTCAAATTACGCCTATACATCGGCCCTGCCTTTTATTTGAACTGAAGTAAAAGACAATGCAAGACGCGTAGCAGTAGAAGCTAACGCCATATGCACAAGGCAAGCACTGACACGATTGAGTTCACGAACAGAATTTACGGAAAAAGATGTTGATAAAACCAGTGCAACCGATTGGCGAGTTTTTCAAAAGAACATTCAATCTCGTCGCTTGGTGCAATTCCCGCAGTTCGATAAGTTTGAAATGTTTCCACAAGTCATTTCCCTGTCATACGACGCAACTAGAATTCCAGCTTCTTGGATACACAAAATATGTCTTTCAGCGTCATTGCTTAAAACAGTTCAGGTGTTCTTAGCCTGGCTAATTAACCGTCGACAACGTCAAAAAAAATAGGCTCCCTGCGTTGCAAACCTGCAAGAAAGAAAAATTGAAAATTGATTTCAACATCATGTCTGTGATTAATCCTGCGCATTCGAATGCGTCAGCTAGAGCACTGGCCATAGTTGTACCTACTATTTCGTTCGATCAATCCAATGCACAGGTGCTGGATTTATTTAGCCAAAATCGCGAATTGATCAGCTTGCCGGTTCTCGAGGGGCAGAGTCCGATTGGTTTGATCAGTCGCAATATATTCATGTCGCAAATGTCCAAGCCCTACTTTAGAGAGCTGTATGAAAAAAAGACATGTATTGCGTTCATGGATAAAAATCCGCTGATAGTAGATGCCAGTACGCATATAGAAACTCTGGCTGCACTTGCAGTTGAATCAGGCGACAAAACGTTGGCAGAAGGCTTTTTGATCGTTGAAAACGATGAATTCCTTGGCCTTGGATCGGGCCTGGATCTTATGCGCATGATGGTCGATCTTCAAACCGAGAAAAACCTGCAAGTCATGCAAAGCATCGACTACGCGAGCACGATTCAGCGCGCAATGATGAGCACGTCACGCAAGGCGATGAGCGCAACGCTGAGTGACGCATGTCTGATTTGGGAGCCGCGCGATGTGGTTGGCGGTGATTTTTATCATTTTGAACGTTTCAATGATGGATGGTTTGCTGCTGTTGCAGATTGCACCGGACATGGTGTTCCTGGAGCCTTCCTGACATTAATTGCATCATCCTTGTTGTCACAAGGCTTGAGCAAACTGGGGCCTAGAGATCCTGCCATGCTGATGAGTGAAGTCAATCGCGGGATGAAGCAGGCACTTGGGCAATATGCAGACCAAAATCGTTTGTCCGAATCGGATGATGGCATGGATGCAGCATTCTTTTGGTTCAACGACGCGACATCCGAACTGACCTGTGCTAATGCAAAAGCGCCTTTGTTCATTCTTATGCCGGATCAAGATGAAATCCAGACAATAGAAGGAAAACGCGTTGGAATTGGCTACGTCGACACGCCGAACGAGATGTGCTGGGATAACAAAATATTTTCGCTGAAAAATGATGCCATTCTGCTCAGCGCGACAGACGGCATCATCGATCAGATTGGTGGCATGAAGAATATTGCATTTGGCAAGCAACGTCTTCGTGACTACTTGATGCGGCATCGGGACACGCCGATGCCGCAATTTGGACAACTATTAATGTTAGAGCAGAAGGCTTACCAAGGTTTGCATCGTCGTCGTGACGATTTAACGGTCTTTGGATTCCGCCTCAGTGCATCAAATCAGCAGCAATCAGCACTGTAAGTAATCGCCATAAGGGAAGTCGAATCAAGATGGAAAATAGAACAGTGATTGCCAAGTTGCATATGACTTGCGAATGCGCAGGCCATAACCATGTCATTTTTTACTACATGGGGTACTTCTCGCAAAACATCATTGCGGCAATGGCGGATGCAGTAAAAACACGCGTTGAATACATCGGCGCGGCGAGCCCTACCCGTCGCAAGCTGTTTTCATCATTTATTGAAATGGCACAAAACATTATTCATTACTCAGCCGAATCAATTGAAACAAGCGGCAAAACGGATGCTGAAATGCGCCGCGGCTCAGTATGTATTTCGGTGGAAAATGACCGCTATTTCCTCAAGTGTTCCAACCTGGTTCACGCAGACATTGCCGATCATTTGCGCGAAAAATTAGAGCATTTGCGCACACTGACAAACGAAGAAATCCGTTTGGAATACAAGGAAACATTACGTGCTGAAACGCCTCAGGAAAGCAAAGGTGCCGGGTTGGGCTTTCTGACGATGGCAAGAGACGCTAGCGAACCACTAGACTTTGAGTTTATCCCCGAAGGGGCAGACGGGAACATGATGTTCTGCCTCAAAGCGACCATCTGATTGCAGTATGCAAATGATATCGAGGGATAGCACCTTCACAGAAAGACCAACTATGAACAATCTTTATATCCCTGCTAGCGCGAGTTCTCCAGAAGTTGATTTCCGCTTTGACGAACATCGGTTGTTGTTGAAAGGTGAAGCCTACCCAGAAAACGCAGCAATATTTTGGGGTGACATCATTGCAGCATTGAACGCCTACCTTAAACATGTTGGAGCTGCTCAACAAATCACTGTACAAGTAGCGCTTTCATACTTCAATAGCTCAAGTACCAAGATGCTTTTTTCCTTGTTTAGCGCACTGAATGACAAGGCACTTGCCGGCAATACCATTGTTCTTGACTGGTATCACGATGAAGATGACGACACGATCTTCGAGTTTGGACAAGAGTTACATGAAGACTTTCCTGAATTGACATTCAACGATCACGCAGTGAGAACCTGATGAATGATAACGATCTGTTTGAGGCTGAAACGGCTGCACTGAATTCAGCTTACGAAGTGATATCAAAGGATGGCGCATCTGCTGAAGAGTGCAGAATTGCCTTGGATGACCTTGCAAAGAATTTTCATCGATTGATGCGCGAAACGCGTCGCTTGATTGGACGTAGCGACCGTAAAGAGCTGGAACTCAATACCCTCAATTTCAAGTTGCAACAATTGACCTCCGAGCTGGACTATAAAGCTCGGCACGATAATCTCACGGGAGTACTCAATCGAGGTGCGGTGTTTGCCTGTGCAGAGCATTACCTGAAAACAAGTACGCTTTCCTTGATTGTCCTGGATATTGATTTTTTCAAACGAATCAATGATGATTTTGGACACCCAACAGGAGATGCGGTACTACGTGAACTTGTCAAAAAATTGGCCTCCGCGCTTAATGGCATTGGCGAAATTGGCCGCGTTGGAGGTGAAGAATTCACAGTGCTGCTACCAAATATCAATTTAAAAGATGCCATCAACATTGCAGAACACGTGCGTATGGTGATTGCAGGTGAAGCCTTCTCCTGCTTTCCTCGTCCTCTCGTCACTGCAAGCTTCGGCGTCAGTTGGAGCGACACCAATTGTGATTTTGAAGACGCTTATGGAAGAGCAGACGCAGCCTTGTATAAAGCGAAGCACAATGGCCGAAATCGCGTTGAGTCTGATGAAGCCGTATGGAGTGTTGCACTGGGCACAGAGACCTCGGACCTGTCACAAAGAAAGCCCGAAGGCATGGAAGTGCGCAAGTTAAAGGAAAGACGAATCTCATCAGCAGATCGCGCAATCGTTTAATTGCAGACATTCATTCATGCAACGCATTTTTGTAACATCAGGTGGTATTCGACAGGCATACCGATACTGCTGCAAGTCGCCTGAAACTATGGGCGGCTTGATTGAGTGAAAATAAACACTGGTTTAATTTTAATTTAAGAAGTACATCAAAGAACATCTAGGCAACAGTTCCTCTGCCGACCAAGCCATACGGTTCAATGAGGTCCGCCTACATCAAACTACAGGGCAGCTCGTAAAAAAGCGCAACCGGAAATGTTCAATTCCGGCTGCGCTTTTTGCTTGATACTTCTGGTGTACAGAAGTTTTCCTTGCCTGCTACCTTTGTTATTTTTGCTGCTGTTGCGCCAAAGGCGGAACATCGCTCTGCGCTGACTCCACGGGCGATTCCCAGCCACCGCCCAATGCACGGATCAAACCTACGGATGCCACTGCACGCTGCCCTGCACTTCGCACGCGCGAACGTTGCGACGACAAACTCGATCGTTGAGCATCGATCACTTCAAAGTAACTTGCTGAACCATTGCGATAGCGTGAGTCTGCCAAGCGGGCGGCGAGTTGCGCTGATTTGATCGCCTGTTCTTCAAACACCATCTGTCTGTCCAGCGTGCGCAAGGCACTCAGATTATCTTCGACGTCGCGGAAACCAACCAGCACTTGCTGTCTATAGTTGGCAACCATGCCTTCGTAATTTGCATCGGCACGCGCGAGATTCGATCTATTGCGTCCGCCGTCAAACAAGGGCATAGACAACATGGTCCCAACCACTGGTCCCAGCATCCAGCTACGGCTAGACCATTTAAACAGGTCACGCAATTCGTTAGACTCGTAACCAGCGGAACCCGTCAACAGCAACTTTGGAAAGAAGGCTGCCTTGGCCGCACCGATACGCGCACTGGATGCAGCAAGTTGACGCTGCGCCTGTGCGATATCGGGGCGACGTTCCAGCAAATCGGATGGCAAACCAGCTGGCACTGTAACGATAGGCGCATTGAACGGTGCGACGACCAGGGTAAATTCGGCCGGTGCTTTACCTAGCAAAATTGCCAGTGCGTGATCGCTGCGTGCACGTTCACGATTGACGCCTTCCAGCTCGGCACTGGTGGTGGCCCATTCGGTTTTTGCCTGAGCAACATCGAGTTCGCTAGTGTCACCTGCATCAAAACGATGTTGTGCCAGACCCAGTCCTTCCTGACGCAAGGCGATGGTTTTTTGCAGGACTTCGATTTCCGAATCGAGCGAGCGTATCGTGAAATACAGTTGCGCGACATCGGACTGCAATGCCAGCAAGACGGAACGATAAGCGGCTTCCTGCCCTTCTGCATCCAGTCGTGCAGCGCGGCTGGAATCAGACAAGCGACCGAACAAATCGACTTCGTACGAGAACGACAAAGGCGCACGATAAGTGGTCGATGTTGTCTGTGCATTGCCAACGCGAGTTGGACCTACCCCGACATCAACTTGCACGCCTCGATCCGCATCCACTACACCGGCAGTAGCGCGTGCATCTTTTACCCGAGACAGCGCCATGGCCAGATTAGGATTTGAGTTCGTCGCTTCGACGATCAAGTTGCCCAGATCGTTATCGCCATACACAGTCCACCATGCGCCACGATCCTTGTTGTCGGCTGGTGCTGCGACTTTCCATGCGCCATCCAGCTGATCAGATTTTTCACGATATTGCGTAGGCAAATCGAGTTTGACCTGATCTGGCGGTTTCGCTGTAGAGCAACCCGCGAGTACTAATGCTGCGACTAGAGCTGTCAGAGTTAAATTAAATTTTTTCATGATCAACCTTCGTAATTATGCTTGGTGTCGAGTGCGACAGGAGCCGGGTGATGCACATAAGCTTCGCCTTCGGGTTCCTTTTTGCGGCTGAATTTTTTCTCCAGCGTACGCAACAACACATAGAAGATAGGCGTCAGGAACAGACCGAATGCAGTTACACCAATCATGCCGGCGAACACCGCTACACCCATCGCATGACGCATCTCTGAACCTGCACCAGAAGAAATAATCAGCGGCACCACACCAGCGACAAACGCAATCGATGTCATCAAAATCGGACGCAAACGCAAACGTGCTGCTTCGATTGCTGCTGCATAAGTCTCACGTCCCTGATGCTCAAGTTCACTAGCGAATTCGACAATCAGAATCGCGTTCTTACAGGCTAGCCCGACCAACACAATCAGACTAATCTGCGTGAAGATGTTGTTATCACCACCGGTTAACCAGACACCGAAGATGGCAGACAGCAAGCCCATCGGTACGATCAACAAGACAGCCAATGGCAGTGCCAGACTTTCATATTGCGCAGCGAGTACGAAGAACACCAGCAACATCGCCAACGGCAAAATGATGAACAGCGTATCGCCGGCAATCTTGTCTTGGTAAGTGATCTCGGTCCATTCGTAGCTGATGCCGCGTGGCAGAGTTTCAGCCAATAGACGTTCAACCACCGCTTGCGCCTGACCAGTGCTGTAACCAGGAGCCGGACCACCATTCACGTCAGCAGCTGGGAAGCCGTTGTAGCGAATGAATTGATCTGGACCATAGCTTTGCGTCATTTTCAGTACAGAAGACAAAGGCACCATTTCACCTTTGGTATTACGCGCTTTCAACAAACCGATATCTTCAGCATGCGCACGGAACGGTGCATCTGCCTGCACCCGCACCTGGAAGGTACGACCGAATTGATTGAAATCGTTGACGTACAGTGAACCCAGATAAATCTGCAAGGTATCGAACACAGCAGGTATCGACAAACCAAGTTGCTGCGCACGTGTACGATCCAGATCGGCATACAGTTGCGGCACGTTGATCTGATAGCTTGAGAACATGCCAGCAAGTTCAGGCGCTTGGTAAGCCTTCGCCAGGAACGCTTTCAATGCATCGTTCAATGCTTCCTTGCCGAGTGCGCCACGATCTTGAATCTGCAGTTTGAAACCACCGATCGTACCCAGACCTTGCACAGGTGGTGGTGGGAACATCGCTGTATAGGCACCTTGAATACCAGCAAATTGCTGATTCAATTTCAATGCAATCGCACCGCCGCTCAAGTCTGCACTCTTGCGTTCGTTGAACGGTTTAAGCGTGGTGAAAACGATGCCTGAATTTGGACTATTCACGAAACCATTGATCGACAAACCTGGGAAAGCCACTGCCGATTCAACGCCAGGTGTTTTCATCGCGATCTCGGACATTTGACGAATCACGTCTTCAGTACGATCGAGCGATGCGGCATCAGGCAATTGTGCAAATCCAACCAGATACTGTTTGTCTTGAGCTGGAATAAAGCCAGCCGGTACGTGATGGAACAAAAACATCGTCGCACCAATCAACACTGCATACACTGCCAGCGAAGTCGATTTGCGCTTCAATACGGTGGTCACACCGGTGCCGTAATTTTGCGAACCGCGATGGAACACTTTATTAAAGCGAATGAAGAACCAGCCAAACAATTTATCAATCAGCAACTGGAATTTATCTTTAGGCGCGCCATGGCTTTTCAGCAGCAATGCAGCCAACGCCGGCGACAGAGTCAAGGAGTTGAAAGCCGAGATCACGGTTGAAATCGCAATCGTCAACGCAAACTGTTTAAAGAATTGACCAGTCAAACCGCTGACAAACGCGAGTGGAATAAATACCGCCGACAAGGTCAGTGCGATCGCAACAATCGGACCAGACACTTCACGCATCGCTTTGTAAGTCGCTTCACGTGCAGTCAAGCCGTCTTCAATATTCCGTTCGACGTTTTCGACCACCACAATCGCATCATCGACGACGATACCGATCGCCAGTACCAGCCCGAACAAACTGAGCGCATTGATCGAGAAGCCAAGACCCATCATCACCGCGAAGGTACCGATCACTGATACCGGCACTGCCAGCAAAGGGATGATCGATGCACGCCATGTTTGCAGGAAGATGATCACGACGATCACGACCAGCAGAATCGCTTCCAGCAAGGTATGTACAACAGCTTCAATCGACGAACGCACAAACTGTGTCGGATCGTAGACGATGCTGTAATCGACGCCTTCCGGCATATCTTTTTTCAACGCAGCCATCGTTTTACGAACGTTGTCTGAAATTTCCAGCGCGTTCGAACCTGGCGATTGGAAGATAGGCATCGCAACCGCCGACTTGTTATCCAGCAGCGAACGTAATGCATATTCACTGGAACCCAATTCAACACGCGCCACATCACGCAAACGCGTCACCACGCCATCTGGCGAAGTACGGATCACGATATCGCGGAAGTCATCTTCAGTTTTGAGACGGCCTTGTGCGTTGACCGACATTTGATAATCGACACCCGGCACCGATGGCGATGCGCCGATCACACCGGCTGCGACGTTTACGTTTTGTTCACGAATCGCAGCAACCACATCGTTGGCCGACAAACCGCGTTCGGCTACCTTGCGTGGATCTAGCCATACGCGCATCGAATAATCACCAGCGCCAAACAATTGAACCGAGCCTACACCTGGCAAACGCGCAATATTATCTTTTACGTTCAGCACTGCGTAATTACGCAGATACGTCATGTCGTAGCGATCATTTGGCGAAACCAGATGGACCACCATCGTCATGTCTGGCGAGCTCTTGACCGTGGTCACGCCCAAACGCTGCACGACATCAGGCAGACGCGGCAAGGCCTGGTTCACACGGTTTTGCACAAGTTGCTGTGCAAGATCTGGTGGTGTGCCGAGTTTGAAGGTGACGGTCAAGGTCATCAAACCATCTGAGGTTGCCTGCGACGACATATACAACATGCCTTCTACGCCGTTGATCTGCTCTTCAATCGGCGTGGCGACTGTTTCCGCGATGGTTTGCGGATTGGCACCAGGAAAATTGGCTTTAACGACGACTGATGGCGGCACGACTTCCGGGTATTCGGATATCGGTAAATTCAACATCGAGATCAAGCCACCGATCAAAATGATCATTGACAAAACGCCAGCAAAGATCGGGCGATCGATAAAAAATCGAGAGATATTCATATCAGTTTCTTCTTTTTAAATGTTCTGAACAAAGGCGGCTTAGTTCACTGCTGTCGCAGTGCCCTTCCCTGCAGCCTTGTTCGCGCTCGCAACTTTGGCGTCCATTGCAACCACTTCTGGTGTGACGGTGTCATTCGGACGGATGCGTTGCAAACCGTTCACGACGATGCGTTCATCTTTTTTCAAGCCGCTACGTACTACACGCAAGCCTTCTACGATCGGTCCCAATGTGATTTGGCGATATACGACCTTGTTATCGGCACCAACGACCATTACATATTTTTTGTCTTGATCGGTACCGACTGCCTTGTCATCAATCAACAAGGCATTCTTGGCGTTGGAATCACCGGTGCGTACGCGTGCGTACATGCCTGGCGTCAAGCTGCCGTTTTCGTTATCGAATACAGCGCGTACGCGAATCGTGCCGGAGCCAGTGTCAACGCGGTTGTCGAAAGATTTGACATGGCCTTGACGTGGATAACCGTCTTCGCTGGTCAGACCCATCGCAACCGGCACGCGATTCACGCCGGTGTTACCAACTGCTCCAGCGCTTGAGTAACGGATGTAAGTTGGTTCGTCGATTTCAAAATTGACATAGACCGGCGAGACAGAAACCAGTGTCGTCAGTGTCGGTGCGGTCGGACCGGTTGCGACCAGATTACCGACTGTGATTTCGGCGCGCGAGACGCGACCAGCGACTGGTGCGGTGATCTCCGTATATTGCAGATTCAAACGTGCCGTCAGTACTGCAGCATCGGCAGATTTCAGATTCGCGTCGGCTTCTTGTAATGCGTTTTCACGTTGATCAAGTTCACGTTGTGCGACTGCACGATCTTCCAGCAAACGTTTGGTGCGTTCCAATTCTGTTTTCGCCAAGGACAAGCGGGCTGATGCGCCGGCACGTGCGGCATCGGCGCGCGCCAGTTCAGCTTTGTAAGGACGTGGATCAATCGTGAACAGCAATGCGCCTTTTTTCACTAACTGACCATCTTGAAAATGCACGGCGTCGATGGTGCCGGATATACGCGGACGAATTTCAACACGCTCTACTGCTTCAACCCTGCCGGAAAAATCGTCCCACTCGGTGACCGAACGCTCAAGCACATTGGCAACGGTGACTGGTGTTGCAGGTGGCGCAGTCGGCGCAGATTTTTCGGCATGGCCGGTCAACGATACGGTGGCAACGCCAATGACGAAAAGAACACCGATTGCAATCGCGATCGTGCTGCGTGAGAAACGTGATGAGAAACGTGATGTGATGGAGTTTTGCATTTTTTATTCCCCTGAAGAATTAAGTAAAGATGTGTGTTTGTGTGAAAGATCAAATGAGATGAAATGAGATCAAATGGCTGTTGCCCAAAAATGCTGGATCAGGCTGGATCCTGAATAAATTGCTTAATCGTTGAAATGACAGATGAAAAACTTGCGTGAGTCGGATTGACCAGTTGCCCGCTTTCAGCAGCAAAGCGGCGTACTTGCACCGGCACACCGGCAGCGATCAAACTCGATGCGTACTGTTCAGCTTCATCGCGCAATGCATCGTTTTGCGCAGTGATGACTAATGCCGGCACCAAACCGCCAAGACGGCGCGATTGCGCTGGAGCGGCATACGGATGTAAAGCGTCGCTGGTCGATGGCAGATAAGCCGCCCAACCTTCCTGGCAAACGCATTTGCCGAGTGCCTTCATGGACTTGGATGATTGAGTAGGATCCAGCATCGGCGTGATCAGGATCTGGCCTTTAAGGCAGATGCCACGTGTGGTTGGCGTCAATCTATCGCGTGCGATCATCGCGACCGCAGCGGCTAAATTGCCGCCAGCCTGATCACCGGCCACCATCACGCGCATGCCATCTGCACCCAAGCCTGCGGCGTGGTCATACGCCCATTGCAAGGCTTCGAATGCCACTTCGGTGATATCGAGAAAAGAATCGGTGCCAGCCAGCGGATAGTCCACTGCGACGACGACTGCTTTTTCCGACAATGCGTGGGCGATGCCATCGGCATCTTCCACGGCACCACAAGTGAAGAAGCCACCGTGGAAATAAACTACTAATGGCAATAATTCTGCCGGCCCACTTTTCGCGCTGTCTTTACTGCCGTTTTTGCCAAACACGCGCAAACCGATTTCGCGCGACTGTGTCGACGTTTTAAACGACGTGGTCCAAGGACCAAAAGATGAACTGCGCTGAACTGTGCCGGTCAAAATCATCTCAGTGCTGCTCCACCGGTGTCGATTGCGCAAAAGCGTTGACGGAAGTGGCGCTAGCCCACATCGCGCCGCCAGTTAAAGCGCCGTCATAAATTGCGTCCTGGAAAGTGCCATTGTGCATCGCAGCAGAGATCACTAATGTGCTTGCGGCGACGGCAGTGGCTTGGTATAAACGACGCGAAATTTGATTTTTCATTTTGTTGCTCCCGTAAAACTTGATTCGATGGGATGGAGTATAGGAATCCATCGAATAAAGATAAATAGCGCTATTTATGAAGAACTATCTATAAATATTGGACAGTCGATCATATTTGATAAAAAAATTGATGATCTTTAATCATCTTTGTAAGAAATGCCGGGCACAAAAGACAGCGTGTCATGCCGCAGTCATATTTAATAGCGATCACTACGAATTAAGTTTGTGACTTTATAGCGCTTGTTTTCGCGTGTCAAGAGGTTTACTATCGATCACTATGGAAATAGAAAATAAATCCGAAAAGCCGCGTAAAAAGACCGGCCGGCCGCTGTCATTCGATCGCGAGGTTGCGCTCGAACGTGCAATGCTGGTTTTTTGGCGTTACGGCTATGAAGCCGCTTCCTTGAGTGAATTGACTTCGGCGATGGGCATTACTCCGCCTAGTCTGTATGCCGCATTTGGCGACAAGGAAAAGCTGTTTCTGGAAGCAGTGGAACGCTATTCGACCAAGAGTTGTGACGCTTTGCAGTGCCTGTTTAATCAGGCTCCCACTGCCCGGGATGCAATTGAACGCCTATTGCAAAGCAGCGCAGTCGATAACACTTGCCCGAGCCACCCACCCGGTTGTCTGGTTGTGACCGCAGCCACCAACTGTTCAGCATCGGCTGAGCATGTGCAGAGCGCAATGACAGAACGACGTGACAACGTCGAAACACTGATCACTACACGAATCGAAAAAGGAATTGCCAACGGTGAGTTGCATCCTGATACAGACGCAGGAGAGCTTGCCAGTTTCTACATGACCGTGATTCAAGGCATGTCAACACAAGCCAGAGATAGTGGTGGCAATCGGGACAAGTTGCTGGCCATTGCTGCAACTGCGATGCGTGCGTGGCCCATTTACAAGCAAGCCGACTAATCAGCAAGATATCTTGCAAACATCACGCAAGTGAAGAAAAATTGAATTACATAAAAAACCGCCCGATAGCAATATCAGGCGGTTTTTTATTCAGGTCGTTTTCAAACCTTGGGGACTGCCATACCTCTTTGCACCGCAGGCCGTTCACCTACTGTTTTTAACCACCGATGCACGGCCGGCTTCGTCGCCAGACTTTCTGCCAGCACGTCTTTCAAAGTAATCGTCGCCGCAATCGTCCATGGGTAGCACGCAATATCTGCAATCGTATATTCATCGCCCGCCAGATAAGTGTTACCGGCAAGTTGCTTATCCATTACTGACAGCAAGCGATCAGACTCTTCGACAAAACGATCGATTGCCAATGGCGACTTGTCCTTGGAGCGCACACCGAAGAATCCGAGCTGCCCCAGCATAGGTCCCAGCCCGGCAATCTGCCAATGCAACCATTCCAAAGTTTTATAACGCGTGGGGCCGGATGCATGCAGAAAGCGACCGTGTTTTTCCGCCAGATAAGTCAGGATCGCACCGCTCTCAAAAATCGCCAGTGGTCCGCCTTCTGCGTCTTCATCCACAATCGCAGGAATTTTATTATTCGGCGAAACCGCCAAAAAAGATGGCGCGAACTGTTCATCCTTGCCGATATCGACCGTGCTTATCTGATAAGGCACACCCAGTTCTTCCAGCATGATGGCCGGCTTGCGCCCGTTCGGTGTGGTCCACGTATAGAGAGTAATCATGCGATTTCCTGTTCGATGAAATGAGATTGCACTTGATATAAACATGCAATAGTGTCCTGCTGCAGCATAACGCTTGTCTGGTTTTCAGCGAGCAGCCCGTGCAAATACACTAGAATCACAACAACTTTAATCGATATCGGGATGACGGGATGGATCGCTTTGACACAATGCTGGCATTCACACGCGTGGTTGAACTGACGAGCTTTACCAAAGCTGCGGTCTCATTGAATCTGCCAAAAGCCACCGTATCGGCGCAAGTGATCGCATTGGAAAAACGCTTGCGCGTCAAATTATTGAATCGCACCACCCGTCACGTAAGCGTGACGCCGGAAGGCGCGGGTTATTACGAACGCGCGATACGTTTATTAAGCGAACTGGAGGAAACCGAAGCAGCGGTCAGTCATGCCGCGATGTCGCCCAAAGGCCGGTTGCGCGTCGACGTTCCAGGCGCGGTCGGACGCCGCATCATTGCACCGGCACTGGCTGACTTCTTCAATCGCTATCCTGAAATAGATCTCGAAATGGGTTGTTCCGACAGGCCTGTCGATCTGGTGCATGAAGGTATCGATTGCGTGATTCGCGGCGGCGATATCAATGACGAATCGCTGGTGGCCAGACGCCTGGGCGACTTCCGCATGGTCACGTATGCTGCGCCCTCCTATCTGGCCAAACATGGCGCGCCTAAGAATCTGGAAGAACTGGAACGCCATCAGGTCGTCAGTTTTTTCTCATCCAAAACCGGCAAGATCTATCCGTTTATTTATGAACAGGGTCAGACCCAGACACCGATACAGGGCCGGCCGCGCGTCGCCATCAACGATTTCGATATATGCGCTGTCGCCGCATGCTCCGGCATAGGCCTGATACAACTACCGGCTTTTATCGCCAATGAATACACCGCATCGGGTCAGTTAGTGCCGGTACTGGACGGCTACATGTCCGAGGTGGTTCCTGTATGGATGTTGTATCCGCCTAACCGGCATCTGTCGGCAAAGGTGCGCGCCTTTGCTGAATGGACTGCGGAGCTCTTTGCCAAAGCTGAATTCGGCAGTGAGCATTCGGCTTAACTTAAACTCATCTCGACGTCTGACTAATCGCATGCACAGCGCTGGCAATACGCAAACCAACACAACACGCGCACCTCAACATTCAAATAGTATCTGGCAGATGGTGACTAGCAGCCGATAACCGACGGCGAATTACCGTCCTCGGCCTGTCACTCTGCCTGACCTTATCGTGTCGTCGTATGCACTTAAAAATCTATAGTGGCTGACAGCAAAGCAGTACGTGGCGCGCCCATCGTGATAAAGCTGCGCGAGACCGAATTCCAGTAACTTTTGTCAGCCACGTTAATCAGATTGAAGCGTAGCGTGACGGCCTTGCCGGAAACATGCATCGCATAGCGCGCACCGGCATCCAGCGTGGTCCAGCCGGGAATACTTTGGGTATTGTCCACATCTGCTTGTGCACTGCTAAACGAGTTGATCCGACCTGTGAGCGTCAAGCCGGGAATTCCGAGAAGGTCGTACTCACCATTCAAGACGATGTTCATTTTCGGTACGCCGATTGCATCCTTGCCGTCATTAATACCATTGCGTGTTTTAGTTTGTTTGGCATCAATCAAGGTGATGCCGCCTAAAAGGCGCAGGCCTCGCAATGGCTCTCCAAACGTGGCCAGTTCCAGTCCTCGGTTGCGCTGTTCGCCATCTGCTACGAAGAAATTCGCTGCATTGGTGAACGTGCTGGGTTGTGAAATTTGGAACACGGCTGCAGTAGCGCCAAATGTGCCGGCGTTGTATTTGACCCCACCTTCATATTGTTTGGTAACCGACGGTGGTAACAAGGTGCCTGCATTGTTGGTGCCTCCAGGTGCAGTCGCGCCCTGCGCCAGGCCCTCGCTGTAGTTGGTGTAGACAGAGTAGTTGCCTAGTTTGACCAATAAAGCAGCGGCAGGTGTCACTTTGCTTTCGTCATAAGCATTTGTTTTTGTGCCGGCGGTAAAAATACCGCTATAAAGATTTTGATGACGAGCACCAAGAGTGAGTAACACCTTGTCGTCGACAAAGCCGAATGTGTTTACCAAGCCCACGCTGCTTAATTGCAAATCGCCATTTTGTGGAATGACACCATAATTTACTGTCGGTCTAGGCAGGTTCGGTGTGGTGTAGACGTTGCCTGTGTATTGCGCTGTTGTATGAACGGTTGCGCCATATGATTTGCGGTCGAAGTCGCTGTAATTAACCGCATAGCTATTGGAAATATTACCAAGCATCATCCGGCCACGCAGGCCTATCTCGTAGGTTTCGACTTCATACGACCCCCTGAATCCACCTACGCGCGCAGTGAAATCGCCTGCGCTATTTATAAAACGACGGCCTTGTGTGCCTGCATAAAAGTACTCTTCATCGCCTTCCGAATTGCCGTAATTGGCGTACGCCGTGAGTGCCGGATCAAATTCATACTCGGTTTTCGCCATCCAGTATTTCGCGTTGGTCTTTATATATTCCCAATCGTTGACAAAGTTTTTCTCGTTATTCAGCGGCTTCGGGAGAGCAAAACCCGGGTTATAGGTGATATTGGCCGAATAACCGTTGGTCAGACGCTCCTGCTGGGCGACATCCAGACTGGCTTTCAGTTTGTCACCACGGTAATCCACGGCTAATGCACCGTTTTTCATATGGTCGTCCTGCCGCTCTATCGGTGTGTCGCCATCGCGCCTGAGGACATTCAGACGTACACCCCATTCCTTATCCTCACCAAAGCGACGCGCCAGATCCAGATGCGCGCCGAATTGACTGTCTGAAATATAACTGCCTGTTACACGCGTCAGCGGTTCATCACCTGCTCTTTTGCTGGTCAGATTAATATTGCCGCCGACAACACCAAAGGGGGTAATGCCGTTGAGCATGGAAGCAGGTCCCTTGAGCACATCAACCCGTTCGTAAAACTCTGGTGTAATGCGGCGCCCTTCCGTCATCCCGTACAAACCATTTACGCCGACCTGATTCACAAATAGCGGAAAGCCACGAATGATGTAGGTTTCACTATCGCCGTATTCCGCCATCGCGCTGCGCACTGAAGGGTCAACAGAAATAATATCGGCGACACGCCGTGACTGCTGGTCTTGCACAAATTCTTCGGTAAAGCTTTGGGTACTGAATGGCGCTTCAAATATATCTACATTGCCAAGCACACCCATGCGACTGGCTTTCGCTACTTGTCCACCCGCAAAAGCTTTGGGCAAGTCACCGGACGAGCTTGCTGCACTGGTAACAGTTACCGTCGGCAAGGTCGAAGCGACGATGGGGGCAAGACGCAGTACATAACTTCCATTCGCTTGCACCACGGCTTCCAGGCCAGTGCCTGCCAGCAAACGGCCGAGCGCATCTGGTGCCGACAAATTCCCCTGCACGCCCTGACTATTTTTACCATCGGTCAGCGCGCCATTGGCAGAAACATAGGTTCCGGATTCAGCAACAAAGCGTGCAATCGCGCTACTCAAAGATCCTGCCGGAATATTGAATGTATGTGCGGTGGCCGTGGCTGCTGACCTCTGCTCCGCAGCCACGGCCGATATAGGCAATACACTCAGGATCATTGCGCCAGCGAACATCGCATGCATCGCAACTACGATAGGTTTAACTGAAAAACCGGCTTGAGACGCGCCAGCGCAATGGGAGAAGTCATGTTTCATCATAGGATCTTTCGGAAAAATTGACGGCAGGCATCAGGCCTTCACCTTGCTTTCCGAACGAGATCTGAAAAGGGGAACTGACTAGTGAATTATTTGAGAATTATTTTTGTAAGGGGTTGCGGATTAGCGGGCGCGTACCGTTACCCACCATGGCATGGTCGCATGGGCTGCGACCGGCAATGCCGCCTCCAGCATCAGAAGCACCTGATCCGGTTGGCTCAACGGAAAACCGCCCACCACACGCAAATGCGCAATAGCGGGGTCGCAAGCGAGATAACCGGCGCGGTAGCGTGCCAACTCTTCAATGAAAGCTCCGAGCGGCATGTTATCTGCCAACAGCACGCGATTGCTCCACGCCTGGCGGGCAGCATCGGCGGGTACTACTGCAGCGATATCGGTTCGGCTAAACTCGACTTCTTCGCCTGCCTCTATGATCTTTGCAGTCGCATGCGCATCAATAGGCGCGATTTCTACCCTGCCCTCGAACACGCTGAGTCTGGTCTTGCCGTTCAGTTGACGCACATTGAAGCGCGTACCCAATGCGCGCAGGCTGCCTTCCGCGCTATACACAATGAAAGGGCGTGCGGGTGAGCGATCGTCTGGCTGGGTCGCGATCATTACTTCGCCTTTGCGCAGTGTGACGCTTCGAAAGCGCTCGCTATAAACCTCGTCCAGCGAGCTGTTTGTATTGAGCCAGAGTTGGGTGCCGTCGCGCAAAGTCAGATTGCTGATTTGGCCAACGGCACTGCGATGATCGGCGCTCAAATCTGCCAGTACCATTTGCATATCGGTGTTGCGACTCGCACCCCATCCAAGCAATCCGGTGACGGCAAACAATGACAGCATCTTCAAGCTGCGGCGACGTTGCAGCACTGCCGCGCCCAGTGCAGCGTTGGCAGCTTCTGGCGTGGCTTTGGGTAGCGCCAAGCCATTGCTGATCGCTTCTACTCGCTGCCAGGCCAAACGATTTTCTTCGCGCAGATCCAGCCATGCATACCACTGATGACGTTCTTCGTCGCTTGCCACACCGGAACGTAATACAGCAAACCATTCCGCAGCCTGCTCCAATGTGGCAAATTCGAATTCTTGCGCAGATGACGCAGATAAAGGTATCGACGCCATGTTTAGGCCATCGCCGTTTTAAATGCAGCGCCGTTGACCAGGCAATGCAACATCGCTTGCGCCATGTATTTTTTGACCATCCGTTCGGACACTGCCAACTCGCTGGCAATCTCGGCATACGTCATATCATGCAGATGCGCCAGCAATAATGCACGTCGCGGCTTGTCCGGTAACTGACTGAGAAGGCGGTCCACTTCCATCAGTGTTTCAATAATGATGGCTTGATGTTCCGCCGATGGCACGACCGATTCGGGATGCGCAGCCAACGTAGCCAGCCACGCGCGCTCAATTTCCTGGCGACGCCACAAATCAATCACCAAGCCTTGCGCAATTTTAGTGAGATAAGCACGCGGATCGTAGCCAGCATCCAGCTGTCGCGGACGTACGATCAAGCGCAGGAAAGTGTCATGCGCCAAATCCTCAGCCTGAAACGCACAGCCAAGCTTTTTGCGCAGCCAACCGTGCAGCCAACCGTGATGATTGCTGTATAGCGTATGCATTTGCTGCTGCAAGGCGGGTTCAAATGAAGACATGGAAAATATTTGCGCAGAAAATAAATAATAATGAGAACTATTCTCATATTAACCTACGCAGCTTATCCCTTGCAATTTCAATCGTCGCTGTGTTGCTTGATCACATCGGTAATGCAGCGGATATCAGAACTTAACGTATGCAGCACCGTGCACAGCTTTATTGTCGGCTTTCATATCCCGCTGAGTCACGGTACCGCCAATCTTTATGATTGCCTGGATGAAGGTAAGAGCCATTTTCGTTGCCTGCGTAAATGTGATGGCAAAAACAGTCATGCAATTTGCATACAGACTTGGCATAGCACGTTACTGTGGCGAGCCTGTTTATTTGAATGGCTAGGAGTGCGCTTGATCATGAGCTTGCCTTCAGAATGAAGAGCCAGCCGTTTTCAGGAAGGCGATTTCTTCATCAGTCGAAGCACGCCCCAAAATTTCATTGCGGTGAGGGAAACGCCCGAAGCGGGCAATGATGTCACGATGGCGAATCGCAAATTGCAAAAAGCCGTCGAAAATGAATTTCTGTGTAGCGGACACATCGTTTGCAAGCTGCTCGAATAATTGCACAGCGCGCTCCTGATCATCAATCGATTCGGAATGCTCTAGTGGCAAATAGACAAACACACGTTCAATCGGTCGCAAGGATTGATCAATGCCCTGCTCCAGCATTTGCGTACTCAAATGCAATGCGAGCGGGTCATATGCAAACGATTTCGCAGTGCTGCGGTACATATTGCGCGGGAATTGATCGGTCAGCAGAATAAGCGCAAGCAATCCTTGTGGCGCACTCCGCCAGTCATCCAGCCTTCCTTCCGCCGCAGCCATGGTGAATTTTTCAAACCGCCGCAGGATGACGTGATCAACCGTGACATCCTTGGACCACCAGAGTTTTTTCTTTTGCTCGGCAACCTTGACATCATCAGTGTCCGTGCCAAACCAGAATTCGCGTATCGCGTCTGCAGTTTCCATTGCGATCCCTTACTGTTTTCTCAAAGAGAAACAGATGCGGCCGTAGAACGATTTTGCAATCCCGACCATGCACTGATCAACACGCTTTACTGATCAGGCTTTTGTATTGACGTTGTTACCGAGGTGAGGAGGAAGCGATACGGTCGGAATGGCTTTGATCAAGGAAAGCGCTGCAGAGCTTTGTGCATCCAGTGCCTTTTTGAAAACTGCGACCGAGATATCCATGTCATTGCGCTGTTGCGCCAGATTTGTCGCCAAATTTGCAATATTAGTTACGTCCATATTCGCCTCTATGCACCTGAAATGGCGCTTCTTACTTTTTATCGACAACTGATCTGAATACTTTAGGCCAGCCAGACATGAATGTATGCGTGTAAAAATTACAGGCGTGCACACAAACAATTACATAGCAAAAAGAAAGTTTGCTTTGAAGCCAACTTTCGGGATTTATCGCTGTCATATCGATTATCGTCTGCATGCAATGTGGCATTCACTTTAGGGGTAGAGAAAAAGTGTATGGGTACTGGTCCGGCTGACGCTGTTTTAAATCCAGCCGCTATTGATTCTGTTGAACAATCTAAAATATAAAATCATCATGCATAATCGATTTCGCGTTCATTTCTTGAAATGCCTTCCTTTCGTGACACTTTGTCTTTCCATGGGCGCTTGTGCTTCACTGCCGGATGTCCATTATTTGAAAACATCGCTGGACCCTCAAGATTCCGCCACGATTCAAACTGCAAACGGCTCATTATCAAAACAAAAAACCGAATCGCTACTCGCGCAAAGACTGCGCAATGCAAAAGTGGATTTGCCGGAGCTCGCCGCTCTGGAAGAAGCCGCGACCGGCCGGCCACTGATTGCCGGAAACAAGCTCACACTGCTGAATGACGGTCCGCAAACGATGGCCGCGATGATAGCGGCGATCAAGAATGCACAAGACCACATCAATCTGGAAACCTATATTTTCGATGAGGAAGGCCTGGGTGGAGAATTCGCCGATTTGCTGATGCAAAAGCAGCGAGAAGGCGTTCAGGTCAATGTCATTTACGACAGCATAGGTTCGCTCAACACACCTCCTGCATTTTTCCAAAAACTGCGCGACGCCGGCATCAGCGTGGTCGAATTCAATCCCGTCAATCCATTCAAACGCATGATTTCTTGGCGTTTGAATAATCGCGATCACCGCAAGATTCTGGTAGTCGACGGCATGATCGCCTTTACTGGCGGCATCAACATTACAGATGACTATTCTTCAAGCTCGCTCTTCCGCTCACGCTCAAAAAACCGCTCGAATCTAGGCTGGCGCGACACCCACATTCAGGTTGAAGGACCGGCAGTTGCATCCTTCCAGTGGCTGTTCATGCAAACATGGGTCAGTCAAAAAGTTGATGATATTGCTGCCAGAAAGTACTTCCCGCAACTGAAACCGGTAGGCGACAAGATTGTCCGCGTTATCGGCAGCGAACCTGACGGCGACTACGAGATATACAAGGCATACATCCTGGCCATGCAAGAAGCCAAGACATCGATACACATCACTAATTCATACTTCGTTCCGGACGCGCAAATGGTAGACGCGCTCACCAAAGCAGCGCAACGCGGCGTTGATGTAAAGATTGTGTTTCCCGGCGTATCGGATGCCGGGCTGGTAAGGCATGCCGGCCGCTCTTTCTATAGCCAGCTAATGGCCAGCGGTGTGCGTATCTTTGAATTGCAGGCATCGGTATTGCATGCAAAAACGGCTGTCATCGATGGTTATTGGTCCACGGTGGGCTCGACAAACCTGGATATGCGCAGCTTTTTGCATAACAGTGAAGTTAATCTGATCGCAATTGATCAGGATTTTGGCACGGTGATGGAAAGTGCTTTTAATGAAGACTTGAAAAACTCGCTGGAAATCACTCCTGAAAAATGGGAGCAGCGCCCTGCTTCGGATCGGATGCAGGAATGGATGGCACGTCGTCTGGAATATTGGCTGTAACAGACGCTCAAGTACCGAGGCACACGCGGCGCAGGCGGAAGAAGGCGGCCCTTGATACGTTATAATCAAGGCACGTTAAATCTTGGCAATAATTTTGGCTGTTTCGCCCTCATCTTCCCGCAAAAACAATAAGAAGCTTTCCATACAAGGCGCACTTTGCGCCTTTGTTCTCGTTGTCACTCTCATTTTCATTTGCATAGTTGCCTGGAATAGCTGGAACACCCGCATGGCAAAGCTGCGCGAGGCGGAGACCAGTACCAGCAACATGGCAAAAGCACTGGCGCAGCACGCTGAAGATACGATAGGCGGCATCGACAATGTATTGGTGGGATTGGTCGAAATGCAGGAGCAAAATTCCGGGCAGACCGAACGCCTCAACCGCCTGAATATTTACATGCAGGATCGCATCGCAGATATTCCTGTATTAAACAGCCTTTCCATCTACGACAATCAAGGCGAGCCAGTCGCCGATTCATGGGAAACCGAATTAAAGAAGATCAATGTAAGTGATCGCGAATATTTTATTTTTCATCGCGAACACGCAGACCGCGGCCCGTATATCGGCCCGCCCGTACGCAGTCGCTACACAGGTGTATGGATCATTACCGTTTCACGCAGAGTCGAACACGCCAATGGAAGCTTTGCAGGCGTAGCACTGGCCGCAATTAGCATACAGAATTTTCGATCTTTTTATGAAAGTTTTGAAATTGGCAAACTAGGTTCAATCGCATTACTCACTGATGGCGGAACCATGCTGGTACGTCGTCCATTCGATGATGCGATAGTTGGCACCAATCTGCAAAACGGGCCCGTCTATCAATACTATCTGCGTAACGGTCCTGCGGGTACGACAGTCATCACATCAGCAATCGATAACGTAGAACGTATTTATAGTTATCGTCAACTGAATCGTTACGCAGCCTTGATTTCAGTAGCGTTCTCAAAAGATGAGGTTCTCGCCGGCTGGCGCGAAGAAACTATACGTTTTAGTTTGGTGACCATGGTTGTCATCGCTCTTTTATGGATACTGGGTCTGCACCTGATTCGTCAAATTGCCACCCGCGAACATGCGCAATCCGAGTTGCGTGCTGCCAGGGACGATCTCGAAAGAATCAATGGTGAACTCGCAGCCTTGGCTCTGCAGGACGGCTTGACCGACTTGGCGAATCGACGTCGTTTCGATGCCGCAATCGATGAAGAATATGCACGTGCCATGCGCAACCAAACCTCGCTCGCGCTTGTCATGCTGGATGTGGATCACTTCAAGAAATACAATGATCAATACGGTCATCCACAAGGCGATGAGTGTCTGAAAAAAATAAGCAAGAGCTTGAAGACTGCCTCGACCCGCCCCGGTGATCTTGTTGCTCGATACGGTGGCGAGGAATTCGCGATTCTGTTGCCAGGAACTGATATGGGAGGTGCCACTGCGGTTGCTGAACGCGTTCGTTTGGCAATTCAAGCGATGCAGATAGTACATGCAGGAAATGCGGGAAGCGTTGTCACTATCAGCGCTGGCGTCGCCGCCATGGTCCCATCTCGCAAGTATAATTCACCAGCTGATCTGATACTTTTAGCTGACCAGGCGCTATACGAAGCCAAGGAAAGTGGACGCAATCGAGTTTGCGCCAGCGACAACAGCAAACTGCATGTACGACCAAACTAGATACGCTCTATTTCCACATTTCACGTTAAATATATTCACGCCGCCGACTGTAGTTAACTAGGTGCATAAAGCGGTCACATCCTGGTAGCGGGTATGTCTGAATTTGGTATCACGCAGAAGCAGTACGCCAGAGTCAAGCGTCGCTCGATGGCAGCGAACGCCTGTGCAAACTGAAAACATTGGGTGTAGACAGGGAAGGCCGTGCGATGCATCAAACGCTGCTGATCGCCTACGACAAACTGTTCTTTGAATTTTTTTCCTCAACAAATTTTATCAGACTGCCAGCCATTCTTTGCGTATCGCGGCATCTGAATGCAAGTCTTGCGGCAACCCTTCAAATACAATTTTCCCGTGTCCCATCACGTACACGCGTTGAGAAATTTTCAATGCGATATCGAGCTTTTGTTCTATCAGCAAAACCGATACGCCACGCTGTACCAATTCCTTTAAAAATTCTGCCACCAGCGCGACGATCTGTGGCGCCAGACCTTCGGTCGGCTCATCGATCATGATCAAATCCGGATCACCCATCAGGCTGCGACACAAGGCCAGCATTTGTTGCTCGCCACCGGATAACATGCCAGCCGCGACATGCTGGCGGGCTTTCAGTTGTGGGAACAAACAATACATCTCATCAGCGTTCCAACGCGACGGACCGTTTCGTTTTTCGCCCAATAATAAATTCTGTGCAACCGTCAACGTGGGAAAAACATCGCGACTTTCTGCCACGTACGCCAACCCTTTCTGCGCAAGTTCAAACGTCTTCAAACCCAGACACTCTTCCCCCTTGAACATCATCGAACCAGTCGCTTCGACCATGCCCATTGCAGCCTTGACGGTGGTAGAACGTCCGACGCCATTGCGCCCCAAGAGACTGACAATTTCACCCCGTTTCACCACCAGATCGACGCCGTGCAGCACATGGCTTTTATCGTAATAGGCGTGTAAGTTTCTAATTTCGAGTAGCGCACTCATAAAAGACCCTCGCCATGGTCGGCGCTACCGAGATACGCTTGCTGTACATGTTCGTTCTTGCGAATTTCAGTCGGCGCATCGCAAGCGATGATCTCGCCATAGACCAACACCGCCACGCGATCTGCCAGATCGAAAACTACGCTCATATCGTGCTCAACCATCAACAGCGTTTTGCCTACGGTGACCTTGCGTATCAATTCAACGGCGGCTTCGGCTTCCGAACGGCTCATGCCGGCAGTTGGTTCATCGAGCAGAATGACTTCAGCACCGCCTGCGATCGTGATGCCTATCTCAAGCGCGCGTTGTTCGGCATAAGTCAGCAAACCTGCGTCTATATTCCGTCTCGCCCGCAAACCGATTTCCTCCATGACTTTTTCGGCCAGCTCATTCGCATCATTCAAAGCATTCAAACGATGCCAAAACGAATAGCGATAACCCAGCGACCATAGCACTGCACAGCGTAAATTTTCAAATACGCTTAAGCGATGGAAGATATTTGTGATTTGAAAGCTGCGTGACAACCCCAGTCGATTGATCTGATAAGACTTGCGGTCGGCAATGCTCTTGCCATTCAACAAAATATCGCCGCCGCTTAGCGGAAAACGGCCTGAGATTAAATTGAATAAAGTGGATTTTCCAGCACCATTCGGGCCGATCAATGCATAGCGTTGACCCTGAGCTATCTGTAAATTGGCACCACGGATAATTTCGGTTTTGCCAAAACTTTTCCGTACGTCAATGAGTTCGATTGCGGGCGCATTTGTACTCATACCTGCACCTGCTTTTCTCGAGCTGGACTTACTGGATCAACGTCATTCCAAACAAGACGAACTCTTTTTCGCATACCAATCCAGCCAGCCAAACCCACGACAATCATGGCTATTGCCACTACCCAGCCATAAGCCTGCGCAATATCAACTACAAAACCAAATAGCTGCATGCTGCTGTCATCCGCAGCATGCAAAGTCAGGTGATACAGCATCTCGACCATCATCACAAAGCCGGTCGTCATCAACATTGCTGCGAACAATCCGAGCGCAAGCTGCGGCAACACATGCTTGATTTTTCCGTTTCGAATCAGACCAGGAATTTGCATCATCAAACCAGCAATACCGCCAGGCGCATACATGACGATCAACACAAATAACACGCCGAAATAAAGTTGCCAGGCGCTGGTAAAACTCGACAACATGACTGTCAGGAACACGCCGATGACGGCACCGATCATCGGACCGAAGAAAAAGCCAGTGCCGCCGATCACGGCAAACAACAAGATAGAACCAGAGCGCAAGGCGCTGACATTTTCGGCGCTGACGATTTCAAAATTAATCGCGGTCAAGCCGCCGGAAATACCGGCAAAGAATGCGGATAACATCAGGGTCAGATAACGCACCCATTGCGGATCGTAGCCTATGAATTCTGCACGTTCAGGATTATCGCGCACTGCATTGATGATGCGACCCAGCGGCGTCTGCGTAAATGCAAACATCGCGACAGTGCACACAAAAAGCCAGAATGCGATCAGGTAATACACCTGTATTTGTGGCCCGTAACTGATGCCGAAGAAAGGTTCATCGATGACGCGATCCGTCGAAATGCCGCCTTCGCCACCGAAAAAGTTTGGAAACATCAATGAACATGCGAACACCAATTCCACAATCCCGAGTGTGATCATCGCGAACGTCGTACCGGATTTTTTGGTCGTCACATAACCAAACAGTGCGCCGAAGAACATGCCAGCAAAACCACCCACCAAGGGAATCAAGCTAACGGGGATAGTCACACTACCGGCAGCTGCAAGATTGAGCACGTGGATCGCGCAGAATGCTCCCAGCCCCGAATACACCGCGTGCCCGAACGACAGCATGCCGCCCTGCCCCAACAACATGTTGTACGAGAGCGCGAGAATGATAAATGCGCCCATCTGACACAGCAGCGACAGCGATGCACCCTTGTAGAAAATCAGCGGAGCAAGCAGCAAAGTCAGGGCAAATCCACCCCACACTATCCAGCGGCCACAATTGAGGTTTTGCACGCGCTAGCCTTCCCTCGATCCCATCAGACCTTTTGGCCTGAAAATCAATATGAGGACCAGCAAAAGATAAGGCAGGATCGGAGCAAGCTGCGAGATCGTTAGCTGCATGGCGGTATAGCCGAATGTGTTTTGATCGATATTGAAGCCCAGCGTCGCTAGCATGCTCAACATTGAGAAATCCAGCGCAACCGCAAAGGTCTGCAATACGCCGATTAACAAGGATGCCAGCAAAGCACCGGTCAGCGATCCCATGCCGCCGACGACGACAATGACAAAAATGATGCTGCCCAATGCGTGCGCCATATTCGGTTCAGTGACGAAGGCATTGCCCCCAATCACGCCAGCCAAACCGGCCAGCGCACAGCCGCCGCCGAATACCCACATGAATACACGCGGCACATTGTGACCCAGTGCTTCGACCATCTGCGGATGCGTCAATGCAGCTTGGATCACCAAGCCTATGCGGGTGCGCGTCAACATGAAATAGATCGCGACCAGCATCAGAATCGCAATCAACATCATGAAAGCGCGATAAATCGGGAAGGTGGTAGTGTAGAGCGTAAATAGCGAGCCTTGTAGCTCAGCGGGAATGACATAAGGCACAGCAACGCGGCCCCATAGTAGTTGCACCAGCTCAACGATCACGTAGGACAAGCCATAGGTAAACAGCAGTTCGGGAATCTGGCCATACTTGTGTACCTTGCGCAAACCGTAGCGTTCAATCAACGCGCCAAGCAGACCAACCGCCAACGGTGCCAGCACCAGCGCCGCCCAGAATCCGATCGCCGTGCTGATGCTGTAGGCGAAGTAAGCACCTATCATGTAGAAGCTGGCATGCGCAAAATTCAGCACGCCCATCATGCTGAAAATAAGCGTCAGTCCGGATGACAGCATGAACAGCAGCAAGCCGTAGCTCAATCCGTTCAGCAATGAGATCAGCGTAAATTCCAAGAAACCGGTTCCCTGTTTGATTGCAGCGCATAGAGCGCGCATCCTTATTTACGCGCGTGGCCTTAGGCCGGGATTGCGCAAGGTCTGCAATACAAAATCTGCAGCTTCGCAATACTACCCTTGCTCTGCAATTAATTGGGACGTTTCATCTGGCAAGAAGTCGGTTGAGCCGCGACGTAGGCATCGATTTTCTGGTTGGTGCGCCAGCCGTAACCGGTGTCTTCCTGATCGAACTGAACATCGGTATTGTTCTTCTTCACCCAGCTAGCGATATACAAAGGTTGTTGCGCCTGATGGTCGGATTTGCGCATCTCGACCTCACCGTTCAAACTCCTTACTTTCATGCCTTCCATCGCCAGCGCAACCTTCAGCGGGTCGGTTGAGCCGCTTTCCCTGAATGCCTTGCCCAGCATTGCCATGATCGTGTACGGCGCAATTGCGTAATAGTCATCATTATATTTTTTCTTGAATTGTTCGATGATGTCCTTGCCGGCGTAGGTTTCGTTATTCAGATTCCAGTTAGCGATGTAGCGAACCCTATTCAGTCCGGCGGCACCCATCGCCGTGGGCACGCCTGTCGTCGCTGCGTAATACGTATAGAAATTGGCATTAAGGTCCGCCTCCTTCGCAGCCTTGATCAACAAAGACAGATCACTACCCCAGTTGGCAGTGATAATCGTGTCTGCGCCCGATGCCTTGATCTTGGCAATATAAGGAGAAAAATCTTTTACCTGGCCGATAGGATGCAAATCATCACCGACAATCTGTATATCTGGTCGTTTGCGCTGCAGGTAAATACGCGATGTGCGCGAGACTTCCTGTCCCAATGCGTAATTCTGCCCAATCACATATACCTTCTTGATGTTCGGATCTTTCGCCATATAGGTAGTCAGCGATTCCATCTTCATTTCGGAATGTGCATCGAAACGGAAATGCCAGAAACTGCATTTTTGGTTCGTCAATACCGGATCACCCGCAGAGTGATTGAGGAACACGAGCTCCTTGCCAGGATTGCGCTCGTTATGCTTGTTCACCGCATCGAGAAGCGCAATCGCGACACCGGAACCATTGCCTTGCGTGATGTAGCGATAACCCTGATCGATCGCAGACTTCAATTGAATCAGCGATTCTTGCGGACTGCCCTTGTTGTCGAAGCCCACCACTACTATCGCATTGTCGCCGCCCCATTTTTTCTGATTAGCCAACTCGGCGATCGTCTGAAAACTACGCAAGAGATTAAGACCAACCGGTGCAAATGGACCGGACAAAGGATCGATGAAAGCGATCTTCACGTTCTCAGCCTGCGCACGCGGCGCATATGCGAGGGAAAAAGCGGCAGCGACAATCAAAAGCAAGGGCGAAGAGAAAGCGCGAAGAGTCATCGTATTTTCTTGTAAGCAATAGTAGCCATTTTTATACCATATATATGGGAATTTTTGTTTCAGAAAATACATCAAAGAAACTATTTCAGGCATGCCGCATCTGATTTGATCTTCTCTGGCAAAATACGCGCTTTCGTCCCGAAGTATTGGTCTGAGCAAAGACTCAAGGCCACTCGACATACGCACTTACATTGTCTTTAGTCTGCTCACCTTCTTTGCTTATGCACCATAGACCGCAGGCTTCCAGAAATTCAAGGAATTGATATGAGCGCCCCACTATTGCCGCAAGCTGGTCAAGCCATCGACCAGCTGCCGCTTGCCAACTCCTTTGCCGATTTGCCGCCTGCGCATTACACGGCGCTGATGCCGACGCCCTTGCCCAAGCCTTATCTGGTGTGTGCGAGCGCGCCAGCAGCAGCCTTGATCGGTCTGGATATTGCAAATGCCAATGACGCGGCTTTCATCGACATCTTTACCGGCAATCAAATTCTCGCCGGTGCCAAACCTTTATCGGCTGTGTATTCCGGCCATCAATTCGGTACATGGGCAGGACAACTGGGTGATGGACGCGCGATCTTGCTGGGCGATGTGCCCGCGCCGACGATAGAACCATCCGGCCGCATGGAACTGCAATTAAAAGGTGCCGGCCTGACACCCTACTCGCGCATGGGCGATGGCCGTGCCGTGCTGCGTTCATCGATACGTGAATTTCTGTGTTCGGAAGCGATGGCAGCTCTCGGCATCCCGACCACGCGTTCTTTATGCGTCACCGGTTCAGACCAGATCGTCATGCGCGAACAACGTGAAACCGCCGCCGTGGCGACCCGCATGGCGCAAAGCTTTGTGCGCTTCGGCTCTTTCGAACACTGGTTTTACAATGAAAAACACGATGAACTGAAAACGTTGGCCGACTACGTCCTAACCAATTTTTATCCGCAGTTCAAGACGGCAGACAACCCATATAAGGCGCTATTGACTGAAGTCACCATGCGCACCGCACACATGATTGCGCACTGGCAGGCGGTCGGCTTCATGCATGGCGTGATGAATACCGACAATATGTCGATACTCGGCCTGACACTGGACTACGGCCCTTTCGGATTCATGGAAGCATTCGACCCCACCTATATCTGCAATCACACAGATCAGCAAGGCCGCTACTCGTATGCGCGCCAACCGCAAATCGGTGAATGGAATTGCTATGCGCTGGGCCAGGCATTGTTACCGTTGATCGGCGAAGTCGAGGAAACGCAAGCCGCGCTGCGCATGTACAAACCAGCGTTTGCCGAAAAATTCCAGGAATTGATGCGCGCCAAACTAGGCTTACAAACCAGCCAACCGGATGACGGAAAATTATTCGATGCTCTGTTTGAAGTACTGCACGGCAGTCACGCCGACTTCACGCTGTTCTTCCGTAGTCTGGGTAATGTGAAGATCGATGAATCTGAGAGTTGGGAACCGGTACGCGATCTTTTTATAGATAGAGCCTCATTTGACGGCTGGACGCAGCAATATATTGCGCGCATGAGGGCAGAAAACAGCGAAGATGCGCCACGCAAACTTGCAATGCACGCAGTCAACCCCAAATACGTTTTACGCAATTATCTGGCGCAAATCGCAATCGAAAAAGCGCAGAGTAAAGACTTTTCGGAAGTAGCCAAATTATTGCAAGTGTTGGAAAAACCGTTTGACGAGCAGCCTGAAAACGAGAAATATGCAGCCTTACCGCCCGACTGGGCCAACGACCTGGAAGTGAGTTGTTCATCATGACTGAAAAAGTAATCAAGACCGACGCCGAATGGCGCGCAATGCTGGACGATGAGCAGTACGACGTTACCCGTCACGCTGCGACCGAAGCGCCGTATTCCGGCCGCTATTGGGATCATCACGAACACGGCATTTACACTTGCGTGTGCTGTAACACACCTTTATTTGCGTCGGATACCAAGTTCGATTCCGGCTGCGGCTGGCCTAGTTATTTCACTGCGCTCAATCCAGAAAACGTGAAAGAAAAAGTCGATAGAGCCTACGGCATGATCCGTACCGAAGTTATCTGTAATGTATGCGACGCGCATCTGGGACATGTCTTCAATGACGGTCCGCCGCCCACCGGCCTGCGCTATTGCATCAACTCGGCATCCTTGCGCTTCGATGCAACTCCCGACCTGACTGAAGGCGCGCCTAAATGAAATTCCTGTTCGACCTTTTCCCTGTCATTCTTTTCTTTATCGTCTTCAAGTGGGGCGAAGGCAATGCAGAAGCGGCGCAGTCATTCGGCCAGCAATTTCTTTCCGGACTGGTCTCCGGCGGCCAGGTCACGATCACGCAAGCGCCTATCCTGCTGGCAACCGCGATCGCCATCATCGCCACCATTTTCCAAATCGGCTATCTACTGTCTCGCAAGAAAAAAGTTGATGGGACTTTGTGGCTGTCACTGGCGATCATTGTGTTCTTTGGGGGCGCGACGATTTACTTTCACAATGAGACCTTCATCAAGTGGAAGCCGACCGTTCTTTACTGGTGTTTTGCTGCGGCACTGCTATTCAGTCAGATTTTCCTGAAGAAAAATCTGATACGTACGATGATGGAAAAACAGATGTCATTGCCGGAAGGCGTGTGGCACCGCGTCAATCTGTCATGGGTCGCATTTTTCATGACGATGGGCTTGCTGAATCTGTATGTTGCGTTTAGTTTTTCCACCGCTACCTGGGTAAACTTCAAGTTGTTCGGCGGCATGGGATTGATGTTTGCTTTCATCATTATTCAAAGCCTGTTGCTATCCAAACACCTGAAAGAACCGCAATGAGCAACAGAATTGACCGTATTCGTGAACGGCTTGTTGAAACTTTTGCACCATCGGAATGTCAATTGGAAGACGAGTCAGCGTTGCATGCAGGTCATGCCGGCGCTGCCTCGGGTGGCGGTCACTATCGACTGCGCATTGTTTCCGTGAAATTTGAAAAGCAGGGTCGTATACAACGCCATAGGCTGGTGTATGATTGTCTGGATGACATGATGCAAAAAGAAATACATGCGTTAGCCATTACTGCTTTGGCGCCTTCAGAAATCTGATGTTGAAATCCGATGCGCGCTGTAGTTAGATCGATTGCCGTACCCTCAATAAAATACTTCCATTAGGAATTTATATGACTTTCAAACCCGCTCATCTGCTGGTCGCATTATTCGTTTCTGCTGCACTGCCTGCGATGGCACAAAATCTGGCTGTTGTGAATGGCAAACCGGTACCGTCTTCCCGTGCGGATGTGATGGTCAAACAAATGGTTTCCCAAGGCCAGCAAGACACCCCAGAACTACGCGCCATGATCAAGGATGAATTGATCAATCGCGAAATCCTGATTCAGGAAGCTGACAAACTTGGCCTCGGTAGCCAAGCTGATGTCAAAAGCCAAGTCGAAATCGCGCGTCAATCGATCCTGATCCGCGCGCTGGTTGCCGACTACCTGAAAAAGAATCCAGTCAAGGATGCCGACGTCAAAGCTGAATACGACCGCTTCAAGGCACAAGCCAGCGATAAGGAATATCACGCTCGCCACATCCTGGTTGAAAAAGAAGAAGATGCAAAAGCCATCATCACCAAGTTGAAAGCCGGCGCCAAGTTTGAGGATCTGGCCAAGCAATCGAAAGATCCAGGTTCGGCAGCCAACGGCGGCGATCTGGATTGGGCAGCACCAGCCGCATTCGTCAAACCTTTCTCGGATGCGATGATTTCCCTGCAAAAAGGCCAGTTGTACGACACACCGGTTAAAACCCAATTCGGTTATCACGTGATCCGTCTGGATGATGTACGTGCAGCGAAGATCCCGACACTGGAAGAAGTGACACCGCAAATCAAGGAAGGTCTGCAACAGAAGAAGCTGCAAGCGTTCCAACAGCAACTGCGTACCAAAGCGAAGATTCAGTAATCTTTTGCTGGGATAAAAAAAGCGCTCTTCGGGGCGCTTTTTTAATTTGGTTGATTGTTTTTGGTTTGGTGTTGGTGATGGTTGTATTTCTGCGAGGGTGGGAATCAAGAGAAGTTTTTTGTTGCTGATGCTTTTCTCTCTTCGTGGTTAGTTGCCGGGGGTGGCCCGTCAACCACTCACTTTTCTTGCTTCGCCAAGAAAAGTAAGCAAAAGAAGGCGACGCAGAAGCCGTTGCCCGCTGCGCGGGTACCCAAGGCAAACGATCATCAGTCGGGAGCACAAACAAACTCGCCTTCGGCTCAAACAGGTTTGCACTCTTTATCCGCCTGACGACCGCTTGCCTTGGCAACGTCACATGCGGTTAAGGTCAAGAGCTAATTCGAACAACCAAACCAAGACAAACCAAAACCCCAAAAAACAGAACAAAAAATGGTCATCGAAACAGAATTAGCGTTTCAGTACAGATGCATTCTGAGTTGTTCTCCAACTATGTAGCGGCAGTTGAATTGCGACGTTGACGTTGATCTAGCTGTTGAACTTCACCCGCTGTGACGCTGCCGTTTGTGCGGAGCAGAAAATGGGTAAAGAAGTGAACGCTGTCTGAGCCGCAGGTGAGTTTCGTTCGCTTCCCATTTTTTGATTTGCACAGACGGGAACCCAAAGGGCAGCGGCTTCGCGGTCGCCTTTCTTTGCTTACTTTCTTTGGCGAAGCAAAGAAAGTGAGTAGCCGCCGGGCTACCCCCGGCTACTAACCACGAAGAGAGAAAAGCATCAGCAACAACAGCCCTCTAAAGATTCCCACCTTAGCGGAAATAACAAATCACAAAACAAAAAATGCCGCCCAGTCATAAACCGAACGGCATTTCCAATCGAGCAAATTTTCTACAGCAAGCTGCAAACTACCAAATCACCCCACCCACTTACGCGCATTCCGGAACATCCGCATCCAAGGCGAATCCTCACCCCACGAATCAGGATGATATGACTGCTGCACACTACGGAACACACGCTCTGCATGCGGCATCAATACCGTAAAGCGGCCATCCGGCGTCGTCACCGATGTAATACCCTCTGGCGAGCCATTCGGGTTGTACGGATAGGTTTCGCTGGCATGCCCCTTGTTATCGATAAAACGCATCGCCACAAGAGCCTCGTCGATGTCGCCGGTCAGCGAGAAATCTGCATAACCTTCACCGTGTGCGATGGCGATCGGTGCCTGCGTACCGCTCATGTCATTGAAGAAGATGGATGGAGAATCCGTCACTTCAACCATCGAGAAGCGCGCCTGGAATTGCTCCGCCTTGTTACGTGTGAACTTCGGCCACGCTTGTGCGCCAGGAATAATCGATTTCAGATTACTCATCATCTGGCAACCATTGCATATACCCAAGGCAAATGTATCTGCGCGATCAAAGTAGGTTGCGAACTCTTCTGCCAATTGCATATTGAACAGAATGGTTTTTGCCCAGCCTTCGCCTGCGCCCAATACGTCACCGTAAGAAAAACCACCGACGGCGATCAGACCTTTGAAATCACTCAAAAACGCACGACCGGAAATCAGATCGCTCATGTGCACGTCGACTGCCTCGAAGCCTGACTTGTGCATCACGTACGCTGTTTCCACTTGCGAGTTAACACCCTGCTCACGCAAAATCGCCACGCGTGGACGCGCTCCCTTGGCGATAAATGGTGCTGCGATATCTTCCTGTGGATCGAAAGTGACTACTGGTGTAATACCTGGATCGAGCTTGTCAAGAATGCGGTTATATTCGGCATCGGCGCAATCCGGATTGTCGCGCAAGCGCGCAATGCGCCAGCTGGTTTCGCTCCAGAAACGATGGAGATCAATACGCGATTGGCTGTAGATCACCTTTGCGTCGCGTGTGAATTCAATTGTTTGATCTTCGCTGAGCTTGCCAATAATGTGACTGCATGCGCCGAGATTGTATTCGCGCAGCACGTTCATGACGTCTGATTTTTCAGTGTCACGCACTTGAATCACGGCGCCCAGTTCTTCATTGAACAAGGCGCGCAAGGTCATATCGTTGCGACGTTCAGCTACCTGGCTGGTCCAGTTCTTCGCATCTCCGCCATCACTGGCGTGTTCGCCTTCGAGCGTCAGAATATCCAGATTGACAGACAGACCGCTGTGACCGGCGAACGCCATTTCACACAAGGTCGCGAACAAACCGCCGTCGGATCTATCGTGATATGCGAGCAGCTTCTGTTCCTTGTTCAAGCGCTGGATCGCATTGAAGAATCCTTTCAGATCTTCGGCGTTATCGACGTCCGGTGTTTCGTTACCGATTTGCTGCATGACTTGTGCGAAACAAGAGGCGCCCAAACGATTCTTGCCGCGACCCAGATCGATTACGATCAACACGGTGTCGCCAGCATCCCTGCGCAATTGTGGGGTCAGCGATTTACGCACGTCATAAACCGGTGCGAATGCCGATACGATCAGCGAGACAGGCGAGATAACCGCTTTGTCTTCACCTTCGTCCTGCCATGTCGTACGCATGGACAAGGAATCCTTGCCAACCGGAATACTGATGCCCAAGGCCGGACACAATTCCATACCGACTGCCTTTACCGTATCGAACAGCGCTGCATCTTGCCCTGGTTGACCGCAAGCAGCCATCCAGTTGGCGGACAACTTGATATCAGAGATATCGGCAATTGGTGCCGCAGCAATATTGGTCAGCGCTTCGCCCACCGCCATGCGGCCTGACGCTGCAGCATTGATGACAGCCAGCGGCGTACGTTCACCCATCGCCATTGCTTCACCAAGATAGCCTTCAAAGCTCATCGCTGTCACTGCGCAATCTGCGACCGGAACTTGCCAGGGGCCGACCATCTGGTCGCGCACTGTGGTGCCGCCTACGCTACGATCACCAATCGTGATCAGGAATGATTTATCAGCGACGGTAGGCAGACGCAATACGCGTACCGATGCTTCCAGCAAATCGATACCGGTCAAATCGACAGCGGGTAATATTTGTTTCACATGGCTGACGTCTCTATGCATTTTCGGCGGCTTGCCGAGCAAGACATCCATCGGCATGTCGACGGGCTCGTTGCCGTATTGCGGGTCAATAACCTTCAGTTGACGTTCTTCAGTCGCGGTGCCAACGACGGCAAACAGGCAGCGTTCACGCTTGCACAGATATTCGAACTGCGGCAGGCTTTCAGGTGCGATCGCCAGCACATAACGTTCCTGCGATTCATTGCTCCAGATTTCCTTAGGCGCCATACCGCTTTCTTCCAGCGGGACTGCGCGCAAGTCGAAAATCGCGCCACGTTTGGCATCGTTGGTGATTTCCGGGAAGGCATTCGACAAGCCACCTGCGCCTACGTCATGTATGGACAAAATCGGATTGTCATCCTGCATCGCCCAGCATGCATTGATGACTTCCTGCGCGCGCCGTTCCATTTCCGGATTGCCACGTTGTACCGAATCGAAATCCAGATCGGCAGTATTAGCGCCGGTTGCCATCGATGATGCAGCACTGCCGCCCATGCCGATACGCATGCCAGGACCACCAAGCTGGATTAACAAACTGCCGACTGGCAGATCGTTCTTTTTGGTGTGCTTGGCAGAGATACTGCCTATACCACCGGCGATCATGATCGGCTTGTGATAACCGTTGACCGAGCCGGCCACGTTTTGTTCGTAAGTGCGGAAATAACCGCCCAGATTAGGACGTCCGAATTCATTGTTGAATGATGCCGCACCGATAGGGCCGTCGATCATGATTTGTAAAGCCGAAGCGATGCGATCAGGCTTGCCGTATGCATTCGATTTTGTGTCTTCTGTTACCGCGACGGTGACATCATGGTCGTTTTCCCACTCCTGCACAGCATCCGGCAACATCAGATTTGAAACCGTAAACCCACCCAAACCAGCCTTGGGTTTGGCGCCGCGACCAGTTGCGCCTTCGTCGCGAATTTCACCACCGGCACCAGTCGAAGCGCCAGGGAATGGTGAAATTGCGGTCGGGTGATTATGCGTCTCGACCTTCATCAGAATATGCGTCAACTCTTCCGAAGCTTCATACACGTTGCCGCTCGCTGCACCACGTGGATAGAAACGCGAAACCGTCGCGCCTTCAATCACCGAAGAGTTATCACTGTACGCAACCACAGTACCGCGTGGCGCTAGTTGATGCGTATTCTTGATCATTGCGAACAGGGATTTATCCTGTTTGATGCCGTCAATGGTCCAATCGGCGTTGAAAATTTTATGGCGGCAGTGTTCGCTGTTTGCCTGTGCAAACATCATCAATTCGACATCAGTCGGGTTGCGCTTTGCGGTGGTGAATGCGGCCAGGAGATAATCGATTTCATCTTCGGACAAAGCAAGGCCGAGTTCGGTATTGGCTTGCACCAATGCCGCTTTGCCGCCTTGCGTGATATCGATGAACGCCAATGGTTTGGCTTCCAGTTCTCCAAACAGGCCGGCGGCTTCTTCAGCGCTGCGCAACACCATTTCGGTCATGCGATCATGCAGCAGTGCCTGTACTTCTGCGCTGCCTTCGTCTGACAATTTTTTCGCGCCGCCGAGCAAACCTGATTTCAGGTGCACGACATACAAGATGCCGCGTTCAATACGGCGGATATCCGTCATGCCGCAATTGTGCGCAATATCAGTCGCCTTGCTGGCCCATGGGGAAATCGTGCCGAAGCGTGGAATCACGACAAATTCGTCACCTTCGATCTTGCCGTCAAATGGCTCGCCATAGGTCAGTAAAGCAGCTAGACGCCTGACATCGTCCGGCCCGATAGGCGCAGCAGAATCAACAAAATGCATAAATCGCCCCGTAACGCTGACGATCGCATGATCAATTTGTTGCAATTGCAGTAAGAGTCGTTCGGTACGAAAAGCAGACAGGGCGTTGGAACCTGGCAAAATCAGCATGGTGAGAAGGTAGTTGATGCAGAAAAGCAGAGTAAATCCGCTGCCGTCCCACGAGTTAAATCAGAAAGCGTGATTATACCGCGACAGAGCACATTTTAACTGCCGGCGAACTGTCTAAAAACTGCCCAAACAGCAAGAATTACTGCGCTAGAAATGCATAAGGGACGCATTTTTATGCGTCCCTTATTGATCCATCCGGCTATTTAGAGCGCGTGCATTCAGGCTTGTGATCAGTTCCACCTGCCGCCACGACCACCGAGGCTAAAGCGCCCCGCTCCGAGAAAAGCCAGCGCCAACGCAGTCACCAGGAACATGCCTTGCAGTTCCAGCGCCCAGCCGCCCTGTCCGTTCAGCGATCCCAGCTGCTTCATATGCACGAGGAAAATCGCAAACGCCATATTGCCTGCAATGATCAATGCTGCCGGACGTGACCAGATGCCGACGATTAAAAGCATAGGAGCAAGCACTTCGCCCACGTAAACCAGATAAGCCAGTTGCGCCGGCAATCCGGCCGCCGTCACCGAACTGATGACAAATGCAGGACCGGCAATAATCTTTGCAATACCGTGCAACAGAATCAATATGCCCAGCACTAGCCGCAAAAACAGTTTTCCAAAGTCATCAGTATTTTGCATGGTATTCATCCTTGATTGTGTTTGCTAGAAGGACCCGCAACACTGACAACAAGGCGGGTTTTTTGCAGACACATAATACGCCCGCTGACGCAAGGGCGGGATACCTCAAGTTAATAAAGCCTGGCTAACGGGTCATTCGCCCAGTAATTCGGCAATGACTTGCCAGCCCTCTATGTGCTCGGAAATCACTTTGACGATCACGATGATCGGAATTCCGAGCAGCATGCCCCATACGCCCCACAGCCAGGTCCAGAACAGAAGAGAAACAAACACTGCCACCGTATTCATTCTGGCAATGCGCCCCGTCATCCACGTCGTCACGAATGTACCCACGATGGTGGCAATCGCCAGCGTAGCGCCAGTAACCGCCAACACGGAGGCAAATGTTCCAAACTGCATAAAGGCCGATACACCCGTAGCCGCAACGATCAGTAACGGCCCGAAATAAGGAATGATGTGCAAGAATCCGGCCGCAACCGCCCAGGCACCTGCATTTTCAAGACCGATCCAGCGCAGGGCAATCCACATCAGCAAGCCGAAAATGACATTGGTGATCAGCATCATCAACATGTAATTTTGAATAGAGGTATTAATCGCATCCAGAATGTGCACGGTAATTTTTCGAGATGACAGCGAATGGCCGCTGATTTTCACCAGCTTGCGCTTGAACATGTCACCAGACAGCAAAAAGAAAAACACCAGAAAAATCACCATCAAGGCTTGGCTCGCGAAAGCAAAGATTCCAACGGAGCCCGACAACAACCACTGGCTCAAATTAAATACTGACTGATCGCCACTAGTACTTTTGACTACAGGCCGCGCACCAGTCGCCTGATTTGTGGCCTTTTCAATTTCCGATGCCGCAACCTGCATTTGCTGAATCGTGCTGGTTTGATCGCGTTGCAATTGTTTGATAGAACGCGACAACTTTTGCGTCGCCGCCGGCAAACTGACCAATATCGAATTGAATTCATCCCGCAGATTATTCGCTGTCCACAAGGCGCTGGTTAATATCGTTGTGATCACCAGCAAGGTGCCAAATACCCGCGGAATACGCACGCGTTCAAGACGTACCACCAATGGGTTCAAGGTATAGGCAATGAAGATACCGAACACCAACGGAATAAAAAATTTATGCGCTGCCGATAAAGCGAACACAAATGCCACACCAGCCAGAATGGTCAGTGCCACGCCACGCGCATTGACTGCGATATGGATGCGCTCCATCTCTGCGGCACCGGAAGTATCACCATGAAATTTAAGTTCATCCGGCACCACCAAGTCATCTTGTTTATCTGTTTTATTATTCATGATTGTGTGCCTGAAAAATTGATCGCTGCATTATGAACATCATGCTAACGGAATGAACGTGCAGCGATTGTCCCATAGGCATCTCTATAAATCATGGCAATTCAAACCACAAATCGTATCGATGTTTCTATGTGCGATAACGTACAGATGGGCAATTAAACGCTGAGATAAACTGAGGGAAAGCTGATTGCAAATCTACTGGATTGCTGCGATCACCATTTTTATCGCGGTATCGACACGGTCCCGGCTAGCTTGCCAAGTGATAAAAATGGGAGCTTAATGTTGCTGTAGCGAGCATTCCACAATGAATCATAACTCGAAAGGAAATTGCCATGCTCTATACCATTGCAGTCGTACTCGTAATCCTATGGCTGGTCGGTCTGGTCAGTTCTTATACCATCGGCGGCTTCATCCATATTCTGCTGGTGATTGCCATCGTAGTTATCCTGTTGCGTGTCATTAGCGGCCGCAAGCCCTTGTGACGACAGAGTCAGAGTCGGCAAATTAATTTGCCAGACTTATTTGAAAACCGCGCTCAGGCGCGGTTTTTTATTGGTGCATCGACATTAATCAGCGCAGTTTTTTCCTGACATTGGTCCAAGCTATCGCATTCGTGCAACTTATTGGCGATTTACCTTCGTTGTGCTGGCGTATTCACAGGCCCGCTTGGTAACATGGCAAGCTAATTTCAGGAAGGGTAGAAGTAATGCAAGTAGCAGTTGTTGGTGCAGGTGTGATTGGTGTCTGTACTGCCTATTTTCTAGCTGAAGCAGGACATGAAGTCGTGGTCATCGAACGTCGCAATAATGTGGCGGAAGAAGCCAGCTTTGGCGACTCCGGCATACTCGCCCCTTCCAGCATTGCCCCTTGGGCCGCTCCAGGCGCACCAAAATCGCTCTCCTCTTATCTGCTGAAAGCAGAATCGCCGGTTTTCCTCAATCGTATACTGGACCCTGCGCTGTGGCGCTGGATGCGTCGCTGGCTGAAGGAATCCGATCTGGCGCGCTATCAAATCAATCGCGAACGCATGCAACGGATTGCTTTTTACAGCAACGACATCATGCAGCAACTACGCCATCGACATCAGCTGGATTACGAACAGGCCGCTGGCTATCTTCAATTGTTCCGTTCAGAACGCGACCTGCTGCTAGCGAAGCCCGGCTTAGATTTTCTGGCAGCCCACGGCATTCGGCATGACTTGCCGGATGCCGTGGCATTGCGTGCCATCGAGCCCGCGTTGAATATCAATACGCCGCTGTCCGGCAGCCTGCATTTGCCAGCCGATGAGTCCGGCAACTGCCCTTTGTTCACGCGCCAGATTCGCCAGCTTGCGCAAGCGATGGGGGTGGAATTTCATTTTGGCAGTAATGTCAAATCGATACGCCAAATCGCGCGCGGCGTAGATATCAGGATTGACGACTACAGCTATTCGGCAGACAAAGTAGTTCTTGCCAGCGGCGCTGAAAGCGCCAAACTGCTGGCACCGATGGGCGTGCATTTGCCCGTTTATCCGGTAAAAAGCTATTCTGCTACGGCGACCATACGTAATTTTGAATCCGCACCGAGCGCCTCGGTCTTCGATGAGGCGTACAAGGTGGCGATCACGCGCATGGGCAATCGCATACGCATTGCCGGCACTGCAGAATTAGGTGCACGCACACAGGAATTACGCCAGGCAGCCTTGAACACATTGCTGAAGGTTGGCTATGACTGGTTCCCGGATGCCTGTAATTTCAATACTGCTTCATTCTGGTCGGGCACCAGCCTGATGATGCCCGACGGCCCACCTGTTCTCGGCGCAACGCCGGTAAGAAATGTATACGTCAATATCGGTCACGGCTCAACCGGCTGGGCTATGGCGGCCGGTTCCGGCAAAGTACTGGCAGATATTGTTTCTGATCACACGCCGGATATCGATCTGGATGGTTTGACGCCGATGCGCTTTGGCTGATTTCAGCCAATCAATGCCACATTTGCTCTAAAAACGCGCGTTGTTTGCAGTACCACTGATCGAAGCGAAAGCGATTGGACTAGAATCAAGTTAATTTGTGATCGCCGCCTGCCGTCACATGTTTTCTGATCGTGCCATCCGATGCCCAGCAGCCTCACACTTTATACAGTCGCAGAAATTCGCCAAATCGAATATGCTGCGTTCGCAACATATCCTTCTTATACACTGATGCAGCGCGCAGGAACGGCAACGGCGGACTATGCGCGTCAGCTACTGGCAAATCATGATGACAGCGCATCGATACTGGTCCTGGTCGGCCCCGGCAATAATGGCGGGGACGCGCTAGAAGCCGCAAGTCAGCTGGCGCATTCCGGCTGGAATGTGGCGATCCATTTTTCCTGTGATCCAGCTCGCTTGCCAGCAGATGCGCAACAGGCATTGTCGCGCATGCATGGCAGTCCTGCGCATGTGATCCACGACGCTCTTAACACGCAAAACGATTGGGCATTGGTCATCGATGGATTATTCGGCATAGGACTAACGCGTCCAATAGCTGGCGACATCGCAAGTCTCATCCAACATATCAACACCCTCCGCTGCCCAGTGCTGGCACTCGATGTTCCTAGCGGACTTGACGCAGATACCGGCACGATTGTTGGCTCTAACGCCATTCAAGTAGATGGCAAGGCCACTGCAATCAGGGCAACGCATACAATCACCTTCATAGGTAACAAAGCAGGATTGCATACTTGCGATGGCCGCGATTACGCGGGCCAGGTGCACGTCAGCAACTTGGGACTGGCGGCGGATTTGTATCCGTCATCATCGTCACAATTGAATCATGTTGCGTTGTTTTCAAATGCGCTGCACTTCAGGCGACACAATTCCCACAAAGGCAGTTACGGCGATGTCAGCGTGCTTGGCGGTGCGCACGGAATGGTCGGTGCCGCAATACTTGCTGCGCGAACGGCTGCAAAATCTGGTGCGGGCCGCGTATTCATTGCAGGCATTGACGAAGCATTGAACTACGACAGCGCACAACCAGAACTAATGTGTCGACTGGCCGCCGACTTCGACTTCAACAGTGCGACCATCGTGGCCGGACCAGGTTTGGGAACTTCGCGCAACGCGCACGATTTTCTGCTCAAGGCGCTGGCCGCGCATATGCCACTTGTACTGGATGCGGACGCGTTGAATCTCATTGCAGTAGAAAGCAGTCTGCAACAAAAATTATTGTCGCGCAAAGTGATCGACCTATTGACGCCCCACCCTTTGGAAGCAGCACGCTTGCTGGGAATTACAATCTCACAAGTACAGGCCGATCGCTTGGCGGCGGCCCGCACTATTGCAAAAAAATTCAATGCTGTGGCGATAATCAAAGGCTCCGGCTCGGTTATCGCTGCACCGGATGGTGCAACCGTGATCAACACGACGGGTAACCCGGCACTGGCAACTGCCGGTTCGGGTGATGTGCTGTCGGGGTTATGTGGCGCTCTGCTGGCACAGAATTGGCCAGCGTGGGAAGCTGCGCTAGCCGCCGTTTGGCTGCACGGCAAGGCGGCGGACAATCTGGTGGCAAACGGCACCGGACCAATCGGTCTCACAGCAAGCGAGTTGATTCCTGAAATACGTGCAGTACTGAATCAACTCGTATCAAGACAGCACTCGCCCCGGTAGCTGCGGCAATAATCATTTCGACAAAAATCGCCTTCTATACAAGGCGACCCGCAGCGATCGTGATGGTGCGTTTGCACAAGGCGGCAATCGACGGATCATGTGTAACCAATACCAATGTCGACTTACGCTCCTGATTCAATTCGAACATCAATTTAATTACCGACTCACCAGTCGCGGCGTCCAAACTGCCGGTAGGTTCATCAGCAAATAGCAAAGGCGGCTCACTAACAAATGCGCGCGCCAATGCGACGCGCTGCTGCTCGCCACCCGACAGATACTTCGGGTAATGCTTCAAGCGACTGGACAAGCCCACACGCGCCAGCATCACTTCTGCTTTCTCTCGTGCCTTGGCATCATTACGCAATTCAAGTGGCAACATAACGTTTTCCACTGCATTCAAATGTCCCAGCAATTGAAATGATTGAAACACAAAACCAAGTTTTTCCTTGCGCAAACCGGCGCGACCATCCTCATCGAGCGCAAAGATATCCACGTTATCCAGTTTGACCGTACCATCGGATGGGGTATCCAATCCGGCAAGCAAACCGAGCAAGGTGGACTTGCCAGAACCGGATGCGCCGACGATGGCCAGCGTATCTCCCGCTTGCACGGTAAAATCAACCGCTTGCAGGATGGTCAGTTCACCCGTTGCATCGGCCACGCGTTTAGTCAGATTGATTGCTTCAATTGCAGGATAAACAGTAGAGGATTCAGGCATGCGGATAGATTTCAGGTTTTCGTATCAAGTGGGGAATAAATTAAAGACGGTGTTAAAACCGATATTCCAAGCGGTGATATTGACTGCTTTAACGTCGTTCGGAACGAGTGCTTATTCTGCATCAAAAACCATACTCGTGCTCGGCGACAGCTTGTCAGCAGAATACGGGCTGGTACGCGGTGAAGGCTGGGTCAATCTTATGCAGAAAAAACTGGAGGCTGAAAAAATTTCTGCGCCTGTCGTCAATGCCAGCATCAGCGGTGAAACCACCAGCGGCGGCAAAGCAAGGCTACCGGCTTTGCTCGCCAAACATCAACCTGGCATCGTGATCATCGAACTGGGTGCCAACGATGCGCTGCGAGGTTTATCGCTCACCGCCACGCAGGAAAATCTGCGCAGCATGATCAAAGGCGCAAAGGATGCGAAGGCAAAAGTTTTATTGGTCGGCATGCAGATACCTCCTAATTATGGTGGTGATTACACCAAACAATTTACTGCCCTCTTCCCAAAACTGGCCAAGGAAAACAAAACCGCGCTCGTCCCCTTCATGCTGCAAGGCGTTGCTGAAAAGCCTGAATTCTTTCAAGCTGATCGCATACATCCCAGTGCAGAAGCTCACCCGAAGATACTCGCCAATATCTGGCCACAACTGAAACCACTGATTTCCACATTAAAATAAAAGAAAGCCGCTAGTGACTAGCGGCTTTTTATTTAATCTCAAACATCTTCTCGATTATTCAGCAGTCTCGGATTTAGCATCGACCGGCTTCATGATTTTCACTTTGGCCTTCTTCTTCAACGCCTCAATATAAGCATATGTTTCCTGCTGTGCCAATGCTGCCTCAATCTGTTGCTGCTCAGCTTGACGTTTGGCGCTGTCTACATTGGTTGGCTGCACGACGCGCACTACGCGCAAAACTGCATAACCTTGCGGCGCTTCCAAACCGACATAGGACGGCAACTTGCTGGTGTCTGCTTTCATCACTGCCAAAAATACTGCAGGATTCAGGCCCTGGCTTTTTGCACGAGAAACGGTCTGCGGTGCCGAGAAACCACTCGCATCGTCTTTCTCTTTCAATGCGGCTAACTTCGCTTCACCCACTTTTTTCGCCAGAGCTTGCGCTTCGGTCTGCACAACGCGTTCTTGCACCAGCGCTTTCACTTCATCGAAAGGACGTTTGGTCGCTGGTTTGTATTCAACGACACGACCTGCGATCAGCGTATTGGGTGCAACTTCAACTGCCTCCGTATTGCGTTTGTTTTTCAACGATTCATCCGAGAACAAAGCGGTCAGGAATTTTTGATTATTATACGGAGCGGTAGGCGCAACGGCAGGATTCACCTGACGTGACAAAGTACCCGTCGTTTCAATTTTCAACTTCAGTTTGTCGGCAACTGCTTTCAAACTATCGGCCTGCTCGTAGACCGTGTTGTTAAACACATCTGCCGTTTCCGTGTATTTTTTGCCGACCAATTGTTTTCTGATGTCATTGGCAATTTCACTTTTTACTTGTTCCAGCGGCTTGACCGCAGCAGGTTTGATAGCAGTGACTTTGATGATATGAAAACCATAATCCGATTGCACCAAGTCGCTCACTTCATCCTGTTTCAACTTGTAGGCAGCATCTTCAAATGGCTTGACCATGGAACCCTTGCCGAAAAATCCAAGATCGCCACCGCGTTCTGCAGAACCTGTATCAACTGAATTTTCCTTGGCCAATTTGGCAAATTCCTGTGGGTTCTTGCGCAACGATGCCAGCAGATTTTCTGCCTTGGCCTTGGCCGCAGCTTTATCTGCCTCGGACGCATCTTTATTGACGCCAATCAGAATATGACTGGCACGACGCTGTTCTTCGGTACCATATTGCTTTGCGTTCTGCTCATAATATGATTTGATGTCGGCATCGCTCACATTAATTTGTGTGGCCAGAGCGTCTGCGGTAAGTACGACATATTCCGCTTTGACTTGCTCAGGCACATCAAACTGATTGCTCTTTTCGTAATATGCTTTGAGCATGTCGTCAGTCACTTTGACCTGCGCAACATAATCCGATGCGCGAAACGCCAATTGCTGCACTTCGCGTTCTTGCTCACTCAATTCCGACAAGCGTTTAGCCAATGAATCCGGTGCAAATGCGGTGCTTTGGATGGCGGCATTTACCTGTTGCGAAGTCAGATCCTGACGCAGACGGGCTTCGTAAGTAGTTGGTGTCATGCCTTGCGCTGCAAGAATGCTTTTGTAACGTTCGACGTCGAATTTGCCGTCGGCAGTCGTCAAACCACCCATATTGATAATGGTTTGCTGCAAGGCTTGATCAGATACGGAGAGTTTGTTGCGCTTGGCTTCATCTGCCAACACCCGTTGTGCAATCAGGTTATTCAAGATTTCCTGTTTGGCTTCTGGCGTATCAAACATTTTTGCGTCGAATTGTTCACCGAACATTTGACGAAAACGCTCCATCTGTTCGCGTTGTGCAGCATCCCATTCAGGTTGCGTAATCGTTTGACCGCCGACCTTCGCCACTGTGTTTGAAGCGTCGCCCATGCTGGTATAACTTTCCAGTCCGACGAAAGCGAACGAAGGCAGAATAATCAGCAGTAACAAGAACTGCATCAGGCGTCGATGGGTGCGAATAAATTCAAACATGGCTAACCAATCACAAACAGATTAATACGTCGCATATGAAAAAAGGCGAACTCTCGTTCGCCTTTTTTGCTTTTTTGGCGGAGTGGACGGGACTCGAACCCGCGACCCCCGGCGTGACAGGCCGGTATTCTAACCAGCTGAACTACCACTCCTAAACTACTTGATGATTATTTGCGAGTTTGACTGATGGTGGGTGCTGACGGGGTCGAACCGCCGACCTACGCCTTGTAAGGGCGCCGCTCTACCAACTGAGCTAAGCACCCTAAATTGCGCAGACTGCTCGCACTTGCTTAATTCAGCCAAACATACAGCGTTGTCACCACGCCGCAAAGGAATTATTTTACAGCATGTTGACGTAATTTGCACCAGCAAATTACGTTCAGCAATGATTAATTAACTGCGTCTTTCAAAGCCTTGCCCGGTTTGAATTTAGGCACTTTGGCCGCTTTGATTTTAATCGCTTCGCCGGTGCGTGGATTTCTACCTGTGCGTGCTGCACGCTTGCCAACAGAGAATGTACCGAAACCAACCAAGGTCACTGTGCCATTTTTTTTCAAAGTTGTTTTGACTGCAACGATAACAGCATCAAGCGCGCGCGTTGCAGCAGCTTTGGAAATGTCGGCGGAACCAGCAATGTGGTCAATCAATTCTGTCTTATTCACTAACGTCCCCTCACAAAGGTTGAAAGCCGCAACATCATTCTCGCAGTAGTCAGCAAGACGAGATGCGGTCGCAGAAAAATCTGCAGCAGGTATTAAACAAGCCGCAAAGCCTTGTGTCAAGCGCTTTACCGCGCTTTTCCCTCTGAAAACACAGCTTTGATGTTTGAATATTGATGTGCTTGTGCAGCATGTTCGTTTTACGCAAAAAAAAAAGCGCTCCGGAGAGCGCCTTTTAAATACTGGAAACTTAGTGCTTCACGACACCAGAATCACTGGGTGCCGCTGGTTTGGCAAGCGCCGCCTCAACCAGTGCGGCTTCTTCATCGGTCAGTGGAACAGGTGCGCGTTCCAATGCAATCTCAAGTACTTTGTCGATCCAGCGAACCGGAACGATCTCAAGTTTGTTTTTCACATTGTCTGGAATCTCTGCCAGATCCTTTACGTTCTGCTCAGGAATCAACACAGTTTTAATTCCGCCGCGATGTGCTGCCAGCAGTTTTTCCTTCAAGCCACCAATCGGCAAGACTTCACCACGCAAGGTAATTTCACCTGTCATCGCAACGTCAGCACGGACTGGAATACCAGTGAACACCGACACCATCGCCAAGGTCATCGCCACACCAGCCGATGGACCATCTTTCGGCGTAGCGCCTTCAGGCACGTGAATGTGGATATCGCTCTTCTCGAAAATATCGGCTTTGATACCGAGTTTTCTCGCGCGGCTACGAACAACAGTGCGTGCCGCTTCGATCGATTCCTTCATCACGTCGCCCAAAGTACCGGTGCGAATAATTCCGCCCTTACCTGGCATTGCCATGGATTCGATAGTCAACAAATCGCCGCCAACTTCAGTCCATGCCAAACCAACGACTTGGCCGATTTGATTTTCTTTTTCAGCTACGCCGAAATCGAATTGACGTACACCGAGGAACTTGTCGATATTTTTCGAAGTGACCGCAATTTTTTTCTCCTGCTTTTTAAGCAGAAGCATTTTTACGACCTTGCGGCAGATTTTCGAAATTTCACGCTCAAGTGAACGTACACCAGCTTCGCGTGTGTAGTAACGAATGATGTCGCGTATCGCCGATTCCGCCACGCTAATTTCACCTTCTTTCAGGCCATTGTTCTTGATCTGTTTAGGCAACAAGTAGCGTTGTGCAATGCTGGTTTTTTCATCTTCGGTATAACCAGACAGACGAATCACTTCCATACGATCCAGCAATGCAGGCGGAATGTTGTACGAGTTTGATGTCGCAACAAACATCACGTCCGACAAATCGAAATCGACTTCAATGTAATGATCGGAGAAAGTGTGATTCTGTTCCGGATCGAGCACTTCCAGCAAAGCTGACGACGGATCACCGCGGAAATCAGCACCCATCTTGTCGATTTCATCAAGCAGGAACAATGGATTACGTACGCCGGCCTTGGCCATGCTTTGCAAAATCTTACCTGGCATCGAACCAATATAGGTGCGGCGGTGACCGCGAATTTCCGCTTCATCACGCACACCACCCAAAGCCATACGAATAAATTTGCGATTCGTCGCACGTGCAATCGATTGACCTAAAGAGGTTTTACCCACGCCTGGAGGACCGACGAAGCACAAAATCGGCGCTTTCAATTTGTCGACACGTTGTTGCACGGCGAGGTATTCCAGAATCCGTTCTTTCACCTTGTCGAGACCGTAGTGATCATCTTCCAATACTTTTTCAGCATTGCTCAGATCGTTGTTCACTTTGGATTTTTTCTTCCAAGGCAAACCAACCAAGGTATCGATGTAGTTACGCACGACTGTTGCCTCAGCTGACATTGGCGACATCAGCTTCAGTTTTTTCAGTTCGTTTTGCGCTTTGGCAAGTGCCTCTTTCGGCATCTTTGCAAGCAGCACTTTTTTCTCGAGTTCTTCGAAATCCGCGCCCTCTTCGCCTTCGCCCAATTCTTTTTGAATCGCTTTGACCTGCTCATTCAAATAGTATTCGCGTTGCGATTTTTCCATCTGGCGTTTAACACGACCACGGATACGCTTCTCGACTTGCAGAATGTCGAGTTCGCCTTCCAGTTGGCCAAGCAGATGTTCATAACGTTTGGCTACGTTGAAGATTTCCAGAATGACTTGCTTCTGCTCTAGCTTCAGAGGCAAATGTGCAGCAATGGTGTCAGCCAGACGACCGGCATCATCGATTCCTGCTAACGAAGTCAGAATCTCTGGTGGAATTTTTTTGTTCAGTTTGACGTATTGGTCGAACTGCTGAACGATCGCGCGACGCATCGCTTCGACTTCAGATTCGTCGCCGGCTTCAGATTCAATCGGCGTCAAATCGGCCACGAAATGCGTGTCGAGTTCGCTGATGTGATGAATGCGCGCGCGCTGTGCACCTTCGACCAGCACCTTGACGGTGCCATCGGGCAGCTTCAGCATTTGAAGAATGTTGGCGACGCAGCCGATTTCATAAATATCGTCGGCGGACGGTTCGTCCTTGGCAGCGGCTTTTTGCGCAGCAAGCATGATGCTCTTGCCTTGTTCCATCGCAGCTTCAAGTGCCTTGATGGATTTTGGACGACCGACGAACAGTGGGATCACCATATGCGGGAAGACAACAACATCGCGCAACGGTAATAGCGGCAGTTGGGTTTGTTCAGTGGAAATAGTAGTCGTCATGGCGAGCCTTATCGATAAACGTGTTAATGATGTTGGCGCTAACGGCCAAAACACAAGCCCGGACAGCAACAAAAATCAGCCTGAAAAACAAGAAAAGCCACCCGCGAAGTTGTCTTCGAAGTGGCTTTACGATGTAAGCCTGAATGATCTCTGCTGACTTTATTGTACTGCGTTTTAAATGAAAAACAGGCTCAAAAGAGCCTGTTTTTTGATATTCCCTGCTGTTTTTGCAGATATTTACTGTTTTGCGCCTGATACCTTAGGTTGCTCGTGATAGATCAGCAATGGTTTTGCACCGTTGGTAATCGTACCTTCATCGATGACAACTTTCGAAACGTTTTGCTCATTTGGCAATTCGTACATGACGTCAAGCAATGCGTGCTCCAGAATCGAACGCAAACCGCGTGCACCGGTTTTGCGTGCAATCGCTTTCTTCGCAATTGCCTGCAAGGCAGCTGGACGAATTTCCAATTCTGCACCTTCCATTTCCAGCAATTTCGAATATTGTTTGATCAATGCATTTTTGGGTTCGAGCAGGATCTGGATCAAGGCTTCTTCATCCAATTCACGCAAGGTTGCCACGACTGGCAGACGACCTACCAATTCAGGAATCAAACCGAACTTGATCAAATCCTCTGGTTCGGTATCGAGCATGACCTGGCTTGCAGAGCGTTCTTCGCGACTCTTCACAGTTGCCGAGAAGCCGATACCGCTCTTCTCTGAACGCTCGGAAATGATCTTGGCCAAACCATCGAATGCACCACCACAAATAAACATGATGTTGGTGGTATCGATTTGCACGAAATCCTGGTTAGGATGCTTGCGGCCACCTTGTGGCGGCACCGAAGCCATCGTGCCTTCGATCAGTTTCAGTAAAGCCTGCTGTACGCCTTCACCCGATACGTCGCGGGTAATCGATGGGTTGTCTGACTTGCGTGAAATCTTGTCGATCTCATCGATATAAACGATCCCTTTTTGCGCGCGCTCGACTTCATAGTTACAGTTTTGCAGCAACTTTTGAATGATGTTTTCTACGTCTTCGCCAACATAACCTGCTTCCGTCAACGTGGTCGCATCGGCGATCACGAAAGGCACATCCAGCGTACGCGCCAGTGTTTGTGCCAGCAGCGTTTTACCGGAACCGGTTGGACCTACCAGCAAGATGTTGCTCTTTGCCAACTCGACGTCGTCTTTTTTACCCAAATGTTTCAGGCGTTTGTAGTGGTTATAAACCGCTACCGACAAAATGCGTTTGGCTGAATTCTGGCCGATGACATATTGATCCAGCAACTCGCATAGTTCCTGCGGCGTTGGCAGATCCGTACGTGGACCGGTACCCAATGTTTCTACACTGGAGGCTTCATCACGAATGATGTCGTTGCACAAGTCGATACACTCATCGCAAATGAACACGGATGGTCCGGCAATGAGCTTTTTAACCTCGTGTTGGCTCTTGCCGCAGAACGAGCAATAGAGCAGTTTTTCGCCGCTTGAGGATTTTTTCTCTGACATGGTGCGCGTTATCTATGGTTGATACAGATTGATCTTGGTTGCGGATTGATATTACCTGCGAATTACGGATTCGTCACGTCGTGCACGAAAAGCAATGCTCCGCTACAAGATCACAATGTAAAACGCCCGAACGTTTAAGCGCCCGGGCGTCACTTTGTACAAAAAATACAAGACTATCAGGCGCGTGTTGCTAAAACGCTATCGATCATTCCGTACTCGACAGCAGCATCGGCGGACATGAAGTTGTCACGGTCGGTGTCTTTGCTGATTTCTTCAATCGACTTGCCAGTTCTTTCAGCAAGAATCGCATTCAGACGTTCACGCAGATACAAAATTTCGCGCGCTTGGATTTCGATATCAGAAGCTTGTCCTTGTGCGCCGCCGAGTGGCTGATGAATCATGATGCGTGAATTAGGCAGCGAGAAGCGTTTGCCTTTTTCACCAGCAGCCAACAAGAAAGCACCCATCGATGCAGCCAACCCGGTACACAAGGTCGATACATTCGGTTTAATGAATTGCATCGTATCGAAAATCGCCATACCTGCCGAAACAGAACCGCCTGGCGAATTGATATACAAGGAAATGTCCTTGTCCGGATTTTCGCTTTCAAGGAACAGCAACTGCGCAACAATCAGATTCGCCGAATGGTCATTGACCGGTCCGACCAAAAAGATAATGCGCTCTTTCAGCAAACGCGAATAAATATCGTACGCGCGTTCGCCGCGACCGCTCTGCTCGATCACCATTGGGACCATACCGAGCATGTCGGTATCTAGAGCGGAAGTACGAGTCATGCTAGTGGTCATGTGCTTTCCTTATGGAGCGCACAAAGCGATTAGCCTTGTGCGTTATTGCCCATCAATTCATCGAACGCAACCGACTTGTCGGTTACTTTGGATTTACCCAACACGTAATTGACGACGTTTTCTTCCAATACAAGAGCTTCTACTTCGCCCAAACGATTACGGTCGCTGAAATAATACTTCAGAACCTGAGTTGGGTCTTCGTAGCTCTGTGCGAACTCTTCTACTTGCGCTTTGACTTGTTCTGGTTTTGCTTGCAGGTCGTTAGCTTTAACGACTTCTGCCAGGATCAAGCCCAAACGTACGCGACGCTCTGCTTGTTCGGTGAATAGTTCGGCAGGGAAAGGCAAGTCGCTGACTTTCATGCCGCGTTGTGTCATGTCTTGACGGGTCGATTCCATCAAACGTTGTGTTTCTTGATCGATCAGCACTTTAGGCACATCAAATTCGCTGATTTTGATCAACGCATCCATGACGCTATCTTTAGTACGCGCTTTTACGCGGTTGCTGACTTCACGTTCCAGATTTTGTTTGACGTCTGCACGCATTTTTGTAAGATCGCCGTCTTCGATACCCAGCGATTTTGCAAATTCTGCGTCAACTTCAGGCATGTGCGCCCATTCGATTTGCTTCAGGGTGATCGTGAACTCGGCAGTTTTGCCGGCAACGTCTGCACCGTGGTAATCAGCTGGGAAGGACAATGGGAAAGTTTTTGATTCGCCGACTTTCAAGCCGATAGTACCCGCTTCAAATTCAGCCAGCATGCGGCCTTCGCCCAATACAAATGCGTAGCCTTCAGCTTTGCCGCCCTGAAATTCAACGCCGTCGATGGTGCCGACGAAATCGATAGTCACGCGGTCGCCGTTTTTAGCGGTCAGATCTGAGCCGCCGTCGCCGTGCGCGCTTTGCTCGCCTTTGACGTGGTAATGGACGCGTTGCTTGCGCAGGATATCGATGGTTTTGTCGATTTCAGCATCGCTGACTTCAACGGTTGTCTTTTCGACTTCCGCCTTGGCCAGATCACCTACTTTGATTTCTGGGTAAACTTCGAACGTTGCGTTGAAAGCCAATGTGCCTTCAGCGACGTCTTCGTTCTTCGCTTCAATTTTTGGATAACCAGCCACGCGCAGCTTGTTTTCGCTGGTTGCTTCGCCAAATGCCTGGCCGACTTTGTCGTTCAGCACTTCGTTTTCGATTTGATAGCCGTATTGTTGCGCTACCATTTTCATCGGCACTTTACCGGCACGGAAGCCTGGCGCCTTGACGGTACGAGCGCGTACTTTCAGGCGTTTTTCAACTTCTGCTTGTACATCAGCCATTGGCACGGTGATCGTGATACGGCGTTCAAGTTTGTCCAAAGTTTCGACTACAGTTGCCATGTGAATCATCCAAAAATAAAGAATTCTGTGGTGCGAGGAGGGGGACTCGAACCCCCACACCATTGCTGGCGTCAGGACCTAAACCTGGTGCGTCTACCAATTTCGCCATCCTCGCGGGAATGTGCACTAAGTGCGCAAATACAAAAGCAAAGGGCGACCTGGAAGTGAAACTGTGGGTCGCCCTGCACCGTCTTTTGTATCGGCCGTTCAACTTCAACCCGGGATTTTACTGGATTTTGCAGCGCCTGCGCAGATTTTGACAGTTTGCCTATTTTGAATTCTGCGGTGACGGCCTGAAAACGGCTTATTGCTTTGCTTATTGGCAATCTTGAAGCTTGATTTCAAGATAAATCTCGGCTTTTCGCAAAACGCTTATTTGCTAGCCAGACATCATTTTCATTTACTATGCTGGCTGGCTTTCTGCTTCGTTATAAATATTTTAAGAATAGTTTTACGAAGCGATCATCTCTACGCGCACCGAATATTTCCATCCATGGCTGTCGATCACTACGAAAATTTTCCTGTTGCCTCTATTTTGCTGCCAGCAAGATTACGCCCAGCCGTCGAAATTATTTATGCATTCGCCCGTAGCGCGGACGATTTGGCCGATGAAGGCGATGCCAGCGACGATCAACGTCTCGCAGCGCTAAATGCATACGAAGATGGGCTGGACCAGATCGAGGCCGGAAGTACGCCAAGCACCGCACTATTTCGCGATCTGGCAAAAGTCATTGCCGATTATCAGCTCCCCTTGCAACCTTTCCGCGATTTGTTGTCTGCTTTCAAGCAGGACGTCGTCACGACGCGCTACGTCGTTTTTTCAGCCTTACTGGATTACTGCCGTCGCTCCGCCAATCCCGTTGGCACACTGATGCTGCATTTGTATGGTGCCGCTAACGAAAAAAATTTGCGCGATTCTGACAACATCTGCTCTGCTCTGCAATTGATAAACTTCTGGCAAGACGTCGCAGTAGACATTCAAAAAGCGCGTATTTATCTACCGCTAGTAGACATGCAACAATTCGCGGTATCTGAAGATCAAATCACCGGCCAAAAGATTGACGATGCATGGCGCAAACTGATGCAATTTGAAGTCGCGCGTGCGCGCAATATGCTGCTATTTGGCGCACCGCTGGCATTGCGATTACCTGGCCGAATAGGCTGGGAATTACGTTTGGTGGTACAAGGTGGCTTGCGGATTCTGGAATGCATAGAAGCTGTCGATTACGATGTATTTCAACGTCGCCCCAAACTAGCGAAAAGCGATTGGCTATTGTTGGTATGGCGCGCACTTCGGATGAAAGCAAACTTGGCATCCAATTCAGTAAAGTAAGCGCAGTAGCAAATTCTTTTTGCCACCAACTGGCTTGCGTATTAAAAAATCAGACACGAGATAGCAACATTATTTGTCCCGATTGCCTTAGTCGGCTAGCATAGCGGCTTCATCAGCGCCTAGCGCTCTACACGTTCTACTTGCCCTACTTTTATGTCACCCGACGATTACTGCCAACAAAAAGCCGCACAAAGCGGCTCCAGCTTTTATTACAGCTTTCTTTTCCTGAAGGCAGATCGCCGTCGCGCTATCACTGCCCTATACGCTTTCTGTCGAGAAGTCGACGACACCGTTGATGAATGTACAGATGCTGCAATCGCACGTACCAAATTAAGTTGGTGGCGTAGTGAGGTAGCTGCGATGACATCCGGCACACCGACGCATCCGGTTGCGAAAGCACTGCAACCACATCTGGCAACATTTTCACTCGAGACTCAGCATTTGCTGGCGATCATCGATGGCATGGAAATGGATCTTGATCAAACGCGCTATCTCGATTTTCCCGGTCTGCAAAAATATTGCTGGCATGTGGCGAGCGTAGTCGGCATTTTGTCAGCAAAGATTTTCGGCGTCACCAATCCGCAAACATTGGAATACGCAGAAAAACTCGGCCTCGCATTTCAACTGACCAACATCATTCGCGATGTCGGCGAAGATGCGCGCAAAGGTCGTATCTATTTGCCGGTCAACGAGCTGCAACAATTTAATGTCACTGCAGCCGATATCTTGAATGCACGTCACAGCGAAAATTTTGAAAAGTTGATGCAGTTCCAGGCTGCACGCGCACAAAAATATTATGACGAGGCATTTGCCTTGTTGCCGAAGGAAGATAGACGCGCACAACGTCCCGGCTTAATCATGGCGGCGATTTATCGCGCGGTATTAAATGAAGTTGAACGTGACGGCTTCCATGTATTGAACCAGCGTATTTCGCTCACACCCATACGCAAACTTTGGCTTGCGTGGATCACTTACGTTCGTGGTTGATGCGTAACACTCTGCGCAAATATTCCGCATAACATGAGCAAATCCATCGCTGTCATCGGTGCAGGCTGGGCAGGATGCGCCGCAGCAGTCGAGCTGGCAGCAGCAGGTCATAAAATCACACTGTACGAATCGTCCCGCACCTTAGGTGGCCGCGCTCGCGCCGTCGACATCAACGGCACACGGCTGGATAACGGACAGCACATTCTGCTCGGGGCATATTCAGAAACCTTACGCATGTTGCAGCGCGTAGGTGTAGATGAAGACAAAGCATTGCTGCGCCTTCCCTTGCAAATGCGCTATCCACATAACTCCGATGGAATGGATTTCGTCGCACCGCAATTGCCTGCACCTTTCCATTTGATTGCAGCCTTGTTACGCAGTAAAGGTCTTGCTCGCAAAGACAAAATGGCACTCGCTCGTTTTTCCTCAGCGGCACGCTGGATGGATTGGCGCATGAATGACGATTGCAGTGTCAGTGAATTATTGCAACGCTTCGATCAAACCGAACGCTTGATCAAATTGATGTGGCGGCCGCTCTGTATCGCAGCGCTGAACACACCACCGGAGCGTGCTTCTGCGCAGATTTTCTTGAATGTATTGCGCGATAGCTTGGGTGCACGTCGTGCCGCATCGGACATGCTGCTTCCACGCTTGAATTTGACCGCACTATTCCCACAAGAAGCGGCAGCGTTTATTCAGCAACGCGGTGGGGCAATCAAACTTGGTGCAGCTGTTCAAAAAATCACTACTAACGAAAATAGCTGGGGCCTTACGCAGGATAAAGCGGAAGATGAAATTTACGATGGCCTTGTCATCGCGACTTCAGCAAGTCAGGCTGCCACTCTGCTGAGCGATATAGCTAGTGCGACTAATATTCCGTCCTTTGACTACGAACCTATCACCACTTGCTATCTGCAATATCCGACAGATACGAAACTCGCCATTCCGTTTTACGCTTTGAATGATGATCCTGAAACGGGATGTTGGGGACAGTTTGTATTTGATAGAGGTCAATTGGACGCTACACAAAATGGTTTGTTCGCGGTAGTAGTCAGCGCATCGACAGAAGCGATTGAGTTAGGACATGAAGTATTGTCTGCAGCGATTGCCGCACAACTTGCCAGCACGTTACAGATGCCGCAATTAGCGACGCCAGAATGGACTCGTGTCATTACGGAAAAGCGCGCAACGTTTTCGTGTACACCGGCTATACAACGTCCACAAGAACAGACCGAGTTTTCTACGCTTATGCTTGCCGGCGACTATCTCGCAAGCGATTATCCAGCCACACTGGAATCTGCCGTGCGCAGCGGTGTGAAGGCAGCCAAGCTTCTCAATAAAAGCTTTACTAAATCTGAGTAAAAAAACCAGCTAACCTTCTTTACGCATTTATTCATGCTCGCGTACACGGTTTAGAGCCTCATCAATTCGCTCTACTGCAATAATCGTCAGACCTTCAATTTTTTGCTTGGGTGCATTCGATTTCGGAATCAATGCGATCGAAAATCCCAGCTTGGCCGCTTCGCGCAAACGTTCTTGTCCACGCGGGGCAGGACGAATTTCACCAGCCAGCCCTACTTCACCAAACACCACCAAACCGCGCGGCAAAGGTTTGCTGCGCATAGACGAATGAATCGCCAACAAAACGGCAAGATCAGCAGCAGGCTCGGTAATTTTTACGCCGCCCACTGCATTGATAAAAACATCCTGATCAAAAGCCGCGACACCTGCATGCCTATGCATGACGGCCAATAACATCGCCAACCGGTTTTGCTCCAGACCGACTGATAAACGACGCGCATTCGGCAAATGCGATGTGTCCACCAATGCTTGAATTTCGACCAACAAGGGACGCGTTCCCTCTTGCGTCACCATCACGCAAGCCCCAGGGACAGGATTGTCGTGCTGCGACAAGAACAAGGCAGAAGGATTGGATACGCCCTTCAATCCTTTTTCCGTCATCGCAAACACGCCCAACTCATTGACCGCACCAAAGCGATTTTTGATTGCGCGCACCAAGCGGAAGCTGGAGTGCGTATCACCTTCGAAATACAAAACCGTATCGACGATATGTTCCAGTACGCGGGGACCAGCCAATGCGCCTTCTTTCGTCACGTGGCCAACCATGATGATGGTGATGCCAGTCTGTTTGGCGACGCGCGTCAGTTGCGCTGCACATTCACGTACTTGCGCGACCGAACCAGGAGCAGAACTCAGCGCGTCCGAATACACTGTTTGAATGGAATCGATGACGGCTACATCGGGCTTGTGTTCCGCCAATGTATTAAGAATTTTTTCCAGCTGAATTTCAGCTTGAAGCTTCAACTCTTTTGCATCCACTGCAAGACGCTTGGCGCGCAATGCGATCTGCGCACCCGACTCTTCCCCGCTGACGTATAGAACTTTTTTAATCTTCGACAGATTTGCCAACGCTTGCAGCAACAATGTCGACTTGCCGATACCTGGATCGCCACCGATCAAGACCACACCGCCCGCCACCAACCCGCCACCCAGTACGCGATCGAATTCTTCTATGCCTGTGCCAAAGCGCGGAACGTCTGTCGCCTCGATATCGGCCAGACTTAATACGGGCGCTGATTGCGTTAAACCCTGGTGCTGTACCGAAAAGCGGTTGGAACCACTTTCTACGACGGTCTCCACCAAAGTATTCCATGCGCCGCAAGCTGGACATTGGCCGCCCCACTTATTGCTAATGCCGCCGCATTCACTGCAGGTGTAATTGGTTTTGGCTTTTGCCATCAGGTTCTATTTCAAATGGAATGGTTAGATTGTTCGGGCTCATCACGTTCAGTGATTTGTACGCGCGGTGCGATCGCGCACATCAATTCATAGCCAACGGTACCCGCTGTATTAGCGACTTCATCTATCGGTAGATCTTGCCCCCACAACACGACTTTGCTGCCGACGCATGCACTAGAAATTGGAGTCAGATCGACGGTAATCATATCCATCGACACCCGCCCTACCATCCGCGTCTTGATGCCATCCACCAATACTGGCGTACCAGTGGGCGCGTGACGTGGATACCCGTCCGCATAACCGCAGGCCACGACACCGATCGTCATCGCCTTATCGGCAACAAAGGCACTACCGTAACCTACTGCATCACCGGCCACGATATGCTGAACGCCGATAATTTCACTTCGCAAGGTCATGGCTGGCTTTAATCTAAACGCTTCTGCGGTCGTGTTTGCCGGTGTTCCGCCGTAAAGCATAACGCCTGGCCTTACCCAATCCGCAGCGCATTCAGGATGCATGAGATCAGCGGCAGAGTTTGACAAGCACCTATCGCCGGGCAAACCTTCTGTAGCGGCGTTAAAGCGTTGCACTTGCTGCTCCAGTGATACGCGAGCATTGCTTGCATCTTCTGCATTGGCGAAATGGGTGATGAAGGAAATATCACGTACCGCAGAAATTGCGCGCAAACGTTGATAGACTGCCTTGCAAACCGACGGCATGAATCCCAAACGATTCATACCGCTATTAATTTTCAAATGCACATTAATTTGACCGTTCAGTTGCGCATTTTCCAGCATCTCAAGTTGCTCTATGCAATGCACCACTGTTTCAATTTGATGTTCAACGATTCCAGGCAAGTCGGATGCGTCAAAAAACCCTTCGAGCAACACGATACGTTTTTGCCAGCCGAGTTGCCGCAATCTTGATGCATTATCTACTTCGATCAAACCCAGACCATCTGCCTCGGCGAAGCCGCGCATGCTACGCTCCAGCCCATGTCCGTAAGCATTTGCTTTGACGACCGCCAAGACTTTGGAATTCGGAGCACAGCGCTTCGCAATCCCCAGATTATGACGCAAAGCAGCAATATCAATAGTGGCAACGAGCGGTCTGGGCATACGTAAATGTAAAGAGAGTTAAAACACAAGCTTGAATCAACAAGAGTGCCATATTTTACCGGACGCTTCTGATTGAATGACTGCCATTTCAATCGTAGTCTTATATTTTCATGGTATAAAGCAAGCCGGAGATATATAGACAAATAGATCAATACGGATGAATCGCGGTTTTTACACCATCATGGCGGCGCAGTTTTTTTCTTCGCTCGCCGACAACGCCCTCCTCATTGCGGCTATCGCATTATTGACAGTAATGAAGTCACCCGATTGGATGACGCCATTACTGAAGCTTTTCTTCGTCCTATCATATGTAGTTCTCGCCGCATTTGTCGGCGCATTCGCGGATGCCTTGCCAAAAGGACGCGTCATGTTCGTGACCAATCTGATCAAGATATTTGGTTGCGGCATGATGTTCTTTGATGTGCATCCATTGATCGCATATGCAGTGGTCGGCTTTGGCGCTGCAGCTTACTCTCCTGCCAAATACGGAATTTTGACCGAACTGCTGCCACCGGAAAAACTGGTCGCCGCAAATGGCTGGATCGAAGGCCTTACGGTTTCATCCATCATCCTCGGCACGGTGATGGGTGGTGCCTTGATCAATCCAGCCATCGCTGCCAAATTGCTGGCTTTCGATTTTCCAATCTTGAGTTTTGGTATCGATACGCCGGCAGAAACTGCATTGTGCATTATTGCCGTGGTTTACCTATTGGCAGCGCTTTTCAATCTGAAAATTCCTGATACGGGTGCCCGCTATCCTCATCAGGAGCGCAATCCAATCAAGCTAATAGGCGACTTTGCACACTGTTTTACCACTTTGTGGAAGGACCGGCTTGGTCAGATTTCGCTTTCTGTCACCACCCTTTTCTGGGGTGCAGGTGCGACTTTACAATTCATTGTATTGAAGTGGGCAGGTCAAGCTTTGGGGATGCCGTTGGACAAGGCTGCCATTTTACAAGGTGTTGTAGCAGTTGGCGTTGCCATTGGCGCCGTTGCAGCTGCCCGCTTTGTACCGCTGAAGAAATCACTATCTGTCATGCCGTTGGGCGTCATAATGGGTATCGTCGTCATCATGATGACGATGGTGCATTCTGTATGGCTGGCTTATCCATTGCTGGTACTGATAGGTGCCTTATCCGGTTATTTTGTGGTGCCGATGAATGCTCTTCTGCAGCATCGCGGTCATGTGTTGATGAGCGCAGGTCATTCGATCGCGGTACAAAATTTCAATGAAAACCTGTCAGTGTTGACGATGTTGCTGCTCTACGCACTCATGGTCAAACTAGATATGGATATCAATATTGTCATTGTGCTGTTCGGCCTATCTGTTTCTGGCATCATGATCCTGATCATGCGTCGCCATGCCGCCAATCAGCGCGAACATGACTCCCTATCCTTGATAGGCGAGCATAAGCACTAATTTTTAATAATCTGATTCATCGTCTGAAGAATCAGATTATTAAAAGCATCTTTCAAGTAATTTCTATGTCGACGGATGTACCAGCTTTACTCTTTGCCCGGCACGTGTACGCCAGTCATCGGGTACGATGAATCCTCTGCTCGCTTCCACCGCGACATCTCCATCTATTTCCAGCAGCGCCACCAGTACAGGCATCGTATCTTCAACGAAATATTCAGCCAGATAGCTTTGTAATGCTTGCCTGTCCATCGTCTGTTTTACAGCTGATTTAGCAGGCGCAAGCCACTGCAGGCGCGGCAAGATCATATATCGGTCAGCACGCAAATTCATAGTGTCAGAAAAAGTGCACCAAAAACCTCGGCAATGCGTGACTGACGTTCCAAATACCGATGGTTGGGGCAATTCATACTCGGGGTAAAAAAGCCAGCCTTTGACCAATGCCTGCGCGCAACTTACAGGCGCAGGTAAATGGATTTGCGCAGCAGGATGCGTGGAAAGAAGTAATTGGCGATCCAGAATCTTGTGCATTTTTGCACCCAGCGTGTCCGCCAGATTGGGACCGACAAAGTAATCGGCATCATCACCTGCACCGCAGGATTCCAGCAAATAGAATTTGGTGGCAAACTCCCAATGAATCAATTGCTCGTCAATGTGCAATAGAAAATCGAATTCGCCTATCGTACTATTTTTCCCTGCGCGCACCTGTACGCCATGTGCAAAGAGCACGCCCTGATGCTCAAGGAAGAACGCCATCAACTTCTCGGCATAACGTCCTAATCGGGCGAACGGTTGCATATCCAGATAGGCGTGCAACGCATCAGGTTGGTGATCGAGATTTTGCAGCCAGACGTCCAGACCTTCCAGCATCTGTATCGGCAGCGTGGCGATCTTGCCATGCCATTGAGGCGCATGTCTATCAAGCAGATCCGGCGCCAACAATAACCACGCCAATGCACGCACGTGCGGATCGTTCAGATATCCACAACGCTGGTGGAATTCAATTTGAAAACTATCCGCAGATTTAAACGACTGCACTGCCAGCATAAGTTTGCATGGCAAGACACAAGTCTGCCCAGGCCTTACTCTTTTCTGCAGGACTGCGCAGCAGGTACGCAGGGTGATAAGTGACGATAAGCGGCAAACCGGCATAACGATGCACAGTCCCGCGCAACTTGCTTACCGGTGTTGCCGGATCCAGTTTCAACAATGACAAAGCCGCTGTTTTACCAAGCGCAACGATGACCGTCGGATTGATCAACGCAATTTGTCGTTCAAGATATGGCATACAGGCATTTACTTCTTCTGCGGCGGGTGCTCGGTCACGCTTGTTCGCATCCGTCGGCCTGCACTTCACGACATTGGCGATATAAGTGTTCTCGCCGCGCTTCATCCCCATCGCGACAAACATATTGTCTAGCAGCTTTCCAGCCGGACCTACGAAAGGCTCGCCCTGGAAATCCTCATTTCGTCCGGGACCTTCGCCTACAAATAACCATCGAGCTTTTTGGTAGCCGGCACCGAACACCGTTTGTGTACGGCTTTTGCATAAATCGCAGAGCGTACAAGTCGAGACCGCCGACTTCAGTTGATCCCAATCCATGCGCATAACATCGGTGACAAGCGTGGCAGGTTTAGACAAAGTTGGTACTGGTGCGGCAATCTTTGCCGACTCTGCATGCGACCATGCGGATAAATTGGGTTCCGCAATGTCTGGCTCCGCCACCACGGCTATAGCTGCAAGATGATTGACAGGCGGGTCGTCATCAGGTTGCAGCAAGGCTGCGGCGCCGCGTTGCGACCATACCGGCCCCAAGCCCATTTCAGTCAAAAATGCCACACGCCGGTTTTGGCAACTCATAAATCCAACTTCATCACTATTGCGTCTTCCCTTTGATTATTCGGAGCGGGGTAATATCCTTTGCGAATACCAATACGAGCGAAACCATAACGTCCATAGATTTTTTCAGCACGCGCATTGGATGGACGCACTTCGAGTATAAGTGCAGGCAGCTTTCTTTCCAGCATGATGGCTTTTGCCTTATTCAGCAATAACAGTCCTATGCCCTGCCCTTGCAAATCGCGATGCACCGTGATGTTCAGCAAGTGTGCGTCATCAACGGATGGCATCAACAAGAAATAGCCATTCAATATGCCTGCACCATCGCGAAGTATCCAGGTTTCATAGCCGCTATTGATGGAATCAAGAAAATTTCCACGCGTCCACGGGAATGGATAAACGTCATTTTCAATCGCCAGCACATCGCTGATATCAGCTGGCTGCATTCGATAAAAATACAGCTTGAGGGGACGTGGTGGTGGCGATGGCAACGGCGGGATCGGACTTTGCACAGAACTCATGCAGTCTCCTTTGCTGCCTTCTCAAGGCGCTCATTCGTCGTCAATGCAATCTTGTTACGCAAATACAGGGGTTCAGCAGCGCTAACCGGCACACCCAATCCTTGCGCCAAGGCAATCGCACCCAAATGTGCAATGTGGGTCGCATGCGGCACCCTATCTTTCAATGCTTCGCTGAAAAAAGGTTGCGATGAAAATGCTGCCGCGTATGCATTCAATCCATTACCGCAAGCGACGACCTCGCCAATCGGCATCACATCCACCGGCGCTGACAAAGTCGGTGGCACGACTATATGCCACGCCTGATCAAATTTATACTGCGCCCAATACACTTCACCCATACGGGCATCCAGCACAGTCAATACATCGCGCGCACCATTTTCCTCATAACAAGCCTGCGCTAGCGCCAGCAAGGTGACAGTCGGCAATACTGGAAGATCAGCACCATACGCCAGCCCTTGCGCGATCCCGCAAGCGGTACGCACGCCGGTAAATGAGCCGGGGCCAGAGCCAAACGCGATGGCATCGCAATCAGTCAGCTTGATACTTGCATCAGCGAGCAGACTCTGCACCATGGGCAAAATGCTTTGAGAGTGCGTAACGACGCCAGCCGCCTCTGCAGACGTCACGACACCGTCGTGCAACAGCGCTGCAGAAGCTAGTTCAGAAGAGGTTTCAATAGCGAGAATGGTAGACATGGCGGTATTTTACAGCGCGCAAGCTGGAAGGCGCTTGGAACGCGCGCAACGGTTCAGAGAAATAGTAAAAAATTCTATCGCACGAGTGATTTACTCGTCGCCCAGGAGAAACCGGTAAAATACCGCCATGCCCAGCATCACACTACAACCGGAAAACCAGCATCAGCTCGCGCAACGCATGAAAGATGATGTATGGGTCGTAGCCTGCCTGTGTGCTGCATGGTGCGATGTATGTACGAGCTACCGCTCTGGATTTGATGAGCTGGCGGCGCAACATCAAGACAAGCTTTTCATTTGGATTGATATTGAAGATCGCGCAGATTTAGTAGGCGATTTCGATGTTGAAAATTTTCCCACGCTGTTGATTCAGCGCGGTGACGATGTCATGTTCTACGGCACCACGATGCCCGATCCTCGCATCGCCAATCGCCTGATCACATCGCATGCGGAAAAAAATGAATTCGAATTAAAGACGCAGGCGCAAAGCAGTGCTGAATATAGGGAGTGGCAGCTGGAGCGCAATCTGCGGAAGGCGTTGACTCAAACCTGAGTCGCATGCACGTGAAACTTTCCCATTAGCCTGAACCTCGCAACTTCGAACACTCAGGAAAAATTAAGGCAAAAAAAATCCCCGGCGAACCGAGGATTTTCTATTTCGCTTGATTCAGCTTAGATAGGCTGAATGTTCGAAGCTTGCTTGCCTTTAGGGCCAGCAGTCACTTCAAAAGAAACGCGTTGGTTCTCTTGCAGTGATTTGAAGCCGCTCGACTGGATAGCCGAGAAGTGAGCGAACAGATCTTCGCCGCCTTCGTCAGGGGTGATAAAGCCGAAGCCCTTCGAATCATTGAACCATTTTACGATACCAGTTGCCATTGCAATTCCTAATTTCAGTTAAGTTGGGCAGTTGCCCGTTAGATCGTTTCAACCAAGACAGGAATGACAGACAGACTGCACCACTAGCTCGAATCTCAACGATGCTTGATTATATACCGGATAAAACCAAAAAAGTTAAACTTTGATAATTACGCAATATTGCATTGAAACTAGGCAGGTTTCTAACGCTTGAATGGCCTTGCCCTTGTGAAATTTGGTATTTTTCATAACTGATTAAACTTTTCAACCGTCAACTTTTACCTGCACAGATTATCAATTTTCTTTCAAACGCTCTTTTTCCGCTTTTTTCTGCTGAATTTCTTTCTGGCGAGCTTCTGAGGCCTTTACCTTTTCCTCGTATTTCTTGATATTTTCAGCACGTTTCTGCTCTTCAACAGCCTCATTCGCTTTCAAATTCTGCTGTCTTTCTGCATACTCGGCGTTTTTCTTTGCACGGGCATCGGCACGTGCCTTGCGTTCAACTTCCTTCGATACGTTATTTTTTTCACTATCGAGATTTTGCGCATCTATTGCAGCCTTACTCTCGCTTGATGCCTCATTCAAGATCGGTGTGCCCGCACTCTCGGCCGCTTTTTCCGCCAAGCGACGATCTCGTTCAACCACGCGAGCTTGGCGTATATAAGCATTTGCCTCAATTTCTACCGGCTTTAACGATAATAAATCGACCCGTCGATGTTCAGTCGCCTTGTTCAAACATGAAGTGGTAAAGAATTTGGGGTAACAAACACGCTGATCCATTTTGTAACGGGCTTCAATGTTGGCACGTGCAGCTGTCACCATCTGAAGCGCGCTGCTTGCTGCCTCCTGCGATTGAATCGACCCAGCTGGATATTGACTAACTAACTCTTGCACTGAATACGCTTGCAAGGCCGCATCGTCTAACACTACGGGAGTTTGCGCCCAGGAAAACTGGCTGGACAATAGTATCGCGCTGGCTGCGAATATCTTCAATATCAAGTTCATAAATTACAGTTTGGAGTAAGGTTAAATGTCGCATTTATTAACTACGTTTTCTTGAATTGCGGTCGTGATTTTTTGCTCTGAATCCACTACAAAATTGCCTGACCGCTGCGACGACGTTCAGCTTCCATATAATCGGTCGATTGCATTTCGATCAATCGCGATACCGTACGCTGAAATTCCATCAGCAATGCTCCATCGGTATAGAGCTTATCCATTTCGACAGCTGCGGACATCACTAATTTTATTTTATGATCGTACAACACATCAATCAGCCAGATAAACCGGCGTGCCTCGGAAGACATGCCAACCGACATCGCAGGCATATCGGACAATACAACGGTATGAAAACGGCTGGCAATTTCCAGATAATCATTTTGTGAACGCGGTCCGCCACATAGTGTAGCGAAGTCAAACCATATCACACCGCCCGCCCGTCGCAATGCCCTGAGCTGCCGCCCTTCGACATTAATGAGTGGATTTTCATCGCTGGTTTCCGCGATGCGCGCAAAGGCATTGCGCAGGGCCTCATCCGCCTGCGCACCCAATGGCGCGTGATAAGCATTGACCTGCGTCAATGCGCGTTTGCGGTAATCGTTGCCACCATCGACATTCAAAATATCAAGCTTATCTTTCAGCAGCGCAATCGTCGGCAACATACGGTCTCTATGCAAACCATCGGGATACAGCGTATCCGGTTCAAAATTGGAAGTGATGATGAAGGAAACGCCCTTCTGGAACAAAGCCTTGAAGAGGTTGTACAGAATCATTGCATCGGCAATGTCTGTGACATGAAATTCATCAAAACAGATCAGCCGATATTTCTTCGCAAGTCGCAACGCCACTTCATCCAGAGGATTCGCAATCATTTTTAATTCGTCAAGTTCGCGATGCACGCTGCGCATGAATTCATGGAAATGCACGCGCGTCTTGCGTACGACTGGAACGACGGAATAAAAACTATCCATCAAAAACGATTTACCGCGACCGACGCCACCCCACATGTACACGCCGCGCGGGATTTCAGGCGGCTTGAGAAAGCGCAGGAAGGCATTCGCACGCTGCGCCTTGTACTCTACCCATTCGTCATAAGCTTGCTGTAGCCGAATAACTGCCATTCTCTGTGCTTCGTCTGCAGTGAAGCCACGCTCCAACAAGGCTTGATCATAAAACTCCTGAACATTCATCCCGTTCAAATCCAATTCATTTCAGTTTTAGTAGACATAATTTATTTTTTGCTCTCAAGATAAAAATGGGCGAGTCATGACTCGCCCATTTTTATCTTGATCACATTGCTTTAGTCTGAATGCCTATTGTGGATACATATTCACCACAACGCGAGACGGGTAGCTGCCACCGCCCGTCATGATAGGCAGGCTGAACCCAAGACCTAATCCTACACCGCCGCTACCTCCACCGAGTCCCACTCCCATACTGGAACCGGATGCCTGACCGTAAGGTGGCAATCTTAGCTCAGACGTACGGTACCCGATCCGATTGCAGACTATGCGCAGTTCGCCATTCGCTTCGCCCAACTGCAAAGTGGCTGGGGTCACGATGTTCCAGCGACCGGAACCAGTGACAACAACACAATTGGCACCACCAAATTCCTGACCATTGCTGGCGGTGGTAATCGAGACGCGGCCATCACCCTGTCCGCCGGTCGCACATGCGGCCAGCAACATTGATAAAGACAAAACGGAATAAGTGACAAAGCGCATAAACTGCCCCTAGAAATTCAATGCCCTGCCATCTACGGCGAGCGCTGCTTCTTTTACCGCCTCTGACAATGATGGATGAGCATGACAGATGCGAGCGATATCTTCCGATGATGCACGGAATTCCATCGCCACGACTGCTTCCGAAATCAGCTCAGATGCCTGCGGTCCGATGATGTGTACACCCAGAATTTCGTCAGTCTTTGCGTCAGCCAAAAATTTGACGAAACCTGTTGTGTCGCCCAATGCACGTGCGCGACCGTTTGCCAGAAAAGGGAAAGTACCGGCTTTATAAGCAACCTTCTCTGCCTTCAATTGCTGCTCTGTTTTCCCCACCCACGCTATTTCCGGCGATGTATAAATGACCCATGGAATTGTATTAAAGTTCACATGACCATGCTGACCGGCAATGCGTTCTGCGACAGCCACACCTTCTTCCTCTGCCTTGTGCGCCAACATAGGTCCGCGTACCACATCTCCGACAGCCCACACATTTGACAAACTGGTTTTGCAATCGCCATCCACAGCTACAAAGCCACGCTCGTCGAGTTGCAATCCAACGGCTTCTGCATTCAAACCGATTGTGTTTGGAATACGACCTATCGATATGATCAATTTATCGAATACTGTTTTTTGTGCCGCGCCTTTGTCGTCGACATAATTCACCGTCACATCATTCTTGCCTGCTGTAATCGCGCCGATTTTTACGCTAAGGTTAATCGCTAGGCCTTGCTTGGTGAATTGCTTTTGCGCTTCTTTCGCGACCTGTTCATCGACTGCGCCCAAGAAAGCTGGCAATGCCTCCAGCACAGTAACTTCCGAGCCGAGGCGCCGCCACACACTGCCCATTTCCAAACCAATCACACCCGCGCCAATTACACCCAGACGTTTAGGTACGTCGGCAATGGCAAGTGCTCCGGTATTCGACAAAATCAGTTTTTCGTCAAAATCTGCTCCCGGCAATGCGCGCGGGTTAGATCCTGTTGCCACGATCACATGCTTGGCAATGATGCTTTCCTCGGTAGCACCGGCAACCTTGATTTCATGACCGCCCTCTACTGCGGCGACAAACGATCCGCGACCGTGGAAGAAGGTCACCTTGTTCTTCTTGAACAAATATAGAATGCCATCGTTGTTTTGCTTAACAACCGTGTCCTTGCGCGCCAGCATTTTCTTCATGTCCAGCGACAGGCCCTGCACTTCAATTCCATGCTCGGAAAACGCATGTCCGGCGTGTTCATAATGTTCCGACGATTGCAGCAAAGCCTTGGATGGAATGCAACCGACATTGGTGCACGTTCCACCTGGTGCAGCGCCGCCTTTGACATTTTTCCATTCATCGATACAGGCTGTTGAAAATCCAAGTTGCGCTGCACGAATCGCCGCGATGTAACCACCTGGGCCACCGCCTATTACCACCACATCAAAATTTTTCGACATATTTTTATCCCGCGAAGTTTTTCACATAAATAAAAAGACACAGAGCCATGGTGCAGGGAAATGAATCCGATGCGCTCGTGTGTCTTTTTATCTGATTGATCTTAAAGATCCAGCAACAAGCGAGCAGGATCTTCCAAAGCTTCCTTCATCGCGACCAGACCCAATACAGCCTCGCGTCCATCGATGATGCGGTGATCGTAAGACATCGCCAGATAATTCATAGGACGAATCACGATCTGGCCGTTTTCAACAACCGCGCGTTCCTTGGTCGCATGCACGCCAAGAATCGCCGATTGCGGTGGGTTAATAATAGGGGTCGATAACATCGAACCGAAGATGCCGCCGTTCGAAATCGAGAAGGTACCGCCGGTCAAATCATCCAGCGTGAGCTTGCCTTCTTTTGCCTTGTTGCCAAATTCGCCGATTTTCTTTTCGATGTCGGCAATCGACATTTGATCTGCGTCGCGCAGAATAGGCACAACCAAGCCGCGTGGTGAACCGACTGCGATACCGATATCGAAGTAGCCGTGATAAACAATGTCATTGCCGTCAACGGATGCATTGATGATCGGATATTTTTTCAGCGCAGCAACCACTGCCTTGACGAAGAAAGACATGAAACCGAGTTTGACGCCATGCTCTTTTTCAAACTTGTCTTTGTACTTGGTACGCAAGTCGATCACCGGCTGCATATTGACTTCGTTGAACGTAGTAAGGATTGCGTTGGTCGATTGCGATTCCAGCAAACGTTCTGCGATACGCGCACGCAAGCGACTCATAGGCACACGCTCTTCCGGACGATTGGCAAGCGAGGCCGGAGAATTTGGCGTAGCAACTTGCTGCAATGCCGGTTTGGCGGCTGGCGCAGCCGGGGCCGGCTTCTTCTCCAACTGATTGATCACATCTCCCTTGGTCACACGACCATCTTTGCCACTGCCTGTAACATCGGTCGCCGCCAGCTTATTCTCAGCCAACATCTTGGCCGCCGCTGGCATCGCTATGCCGCTAGCAATATTTGACGATGCCGAGGCACTTGCGGGGCTTGGTGATATAGCCACTGGCGCAGCAGCCACTGGCGCCGGTGGCGCGACAACTGCCGACATATCAGTATCAAGTAGCGCAATTACTTCACCGGCAACCACCACGCTGTTGTCATCGCGAACGATTTGCGTAATCACGCCAGCTTCTGGTGCCGGCAACTCCAGTACGACCTTATCTGTTTCGATATCGATCAGGTTTTCGTCACGGGTGACTGTCTCACCTACTTTTTTATGCCATTGCAGCAAAGTTGCTTCAGCAACGGATTCCGACAGTTGCGGAACTTTGATTTCAAGAATTGCCATATAACTCTCCGTTTCGGTTTGTTCATACAACATTCCAGTATCTGGAATGTCGCAGGGTCATTATTTCGTTTGGATAAAACCTTTTAACTTGCTGAATGCTGTTTCTATCAGCGCCTTTTGTTGCGCGTAATGCTTATCGTAATACCCAACGGCTGGCGATGCACTGGCAGGACGACCTGCATAAGCCAGTTTTTGCCCATCGGCCATATTCTCAAGAATATTGTGTTGAATCTGGAACCATGCGCCTTGATTTTGCGGCTCATCCTGCGTCCAAACCAAATCACCTGCATTCGGATATTTTTTGAGCTCAGCCGCAAATGCCTTGTGCGGAAATGGATAGAGTTGCTCGATACGAATAATCGCAACATCGCTTTGCGCACGTTCCTTGCGCGCATTGACCAAGTCGTAATACACACGGCCGGAGCAGGCAATGATGCGCTTCACTTTCTTCGCATCGATGGTCGTATCTACTTCACCGATCACAGTCTGGAATGAACCTTTGGCCAATTCTTCCAAAGGCGAACCGGCATCCTTGTTTCGCAACAGGGATTTTGGCGTCAGGATCACCAAAGGCTTGCGGAACTTGCGGATCATCTGACGACGCAGCAAATGGAAAATCTGTGCCGCGGTGGTCGGCTGTACCACTTGCATATTATTGTCGGCGCACAATTGCAGGAAACGCTCAGGACGTGCAGACGAGTGTTCCGGCCCCTGCCCTTCATAACCATGCGGCAGCATCATCACCAGACCAGAAGCACGGCCCCATTTCACTTCGCCGGAGCTGATGAACTGATCGATAACAACTTGTGCGCCGTTGACGAAGTCGCCGAACTGCGCTTCCCAGATCACCAGCGTATTCGGCTCTGCAGTCGAATAGCCATATTCATATGCGAGGACCGCTTCTTCCGACAAGACTGAATCGATTACGCGGAACCACGCTTGCTGATCGGAGACGTTTTGCAATGGGCAATACGTACCCGCATCCCAACGCTCGCGATTTTGATCGTGCAGGATTGCGTGACGATGTACGAAAGTACCGCGGCCTGCATCCTGACCAGTCAAACGAACTGCATAACCGGAAGAAACCAGCGACGCATAGGCCAAATGCTCGCCCATACCCCAATCCAGATTCATCTCGCCGCGTCCCATCGTCGCCCGATCATTCAATACTTTCTCGACCAGTGGATGGACCTTGAAACCTTCGGGAATCACGGTGATACGCTGCGACAGTCTTTTCAATTCCGTCATCGGAATTGCGGTATCGGCAGCATCTGTCCATTTGCGATTCAAGAATGGCAGCCAATCGACTGCATACTTGCTTTTGAAGTTCGAGATCACCGGATCGATAGTGTGCTTGCCCGCATCCATCGCATCGCGATACGCCTTGACCATCTCGTCGGCCTCATCTTCTGCGATCGTGCCTTGCGTCAGCAGTTTGTCTGCGTACAGCTTGCGCGTACCGGAAAGCTGGCCAATCTTTTTGTACATCAAAGGTTGTGTCAGCGCAGGCGTATCCTGTTCGTTGTGACCCAGTTTCCGATAGCAGACGATATCCACCACGATGTCTTTACGGAACTCAAGACGGTAATCAAGTGCAATTTGTGCGGCAAAGACGACTGCCTCCGGGTCGTCGCCGTTGACGTGAATCACAGGAGCCTCAATCATTTTCGAAACATCTGTGCAGTACAGAGTCGAACGCGAATCACGCGGATCTGACGTCGTAAAACCGATTTGATTATTGATAATGATATGCACGGTACCGCCCGTACCGTATCCGCGTGTCTGCGCCAGATTTAGCGTTTCCATGATGACGCCCTGGCCGGCGAAAGCGGCATCGCCATGAATCAGGATAGGCAGCACTTGTTGCGAAGGATCGTTTTGCCCACGGCGTTCAATACGCGCACGAACCGAACCTTCGACCACCGGGTTAACGATTTCCAGATGCGAGGGATTAAATGCCAGCGACAAATGAACCGGACCGCCTTGTGTGCTGATGTCGGATGAAAAACCTTGATGATATTTGACGTCGCCTGAAGGTAAGTCGTCACCATGACGCCCTTCGAACTCTGCAAACAATTCCTGCGGCATTTTGCCCAGAATATTAACCAGCACATTCAGACGACCGCGATGCGCCATGCCGATGACGATTTCCTGCACGCCTTTTTCGCCACCGCGCTGGATGACTTCATCGAGTGCGGCGATAAAGCTCTCGCTACCTTCCAGTGAAAAACGTTTCTGCCCAACATACTTTGTATGGAGGTAGCGCTCCAGACCTTCTGCCGCCGTCAAGCGCTCCAGAATGTCTTTCTTCTTTTCGCTGGAAAAAGTCGGAGAAGAACGTATCGATTCAAAGCGCTCCTGCAGCCACAGTTTTTGCGCGGGATCGCTGATGTACATGAACTCCGGTCCGATTGACCGGCAGTAGGTATCGCGCAAAGCATTCAGTAAATCACGTAGCGACGCTGTTTCTGAACCGAAATGCGTATTACTGATATTGAAGACGATGTCCATATCCGCATCGGTGAAACCGTAGAAAGCAGGTTCCAGTTGCGGAATCGGTGGACGTTCCTGGCGTTTCAGCGGATCGAGATTGGCCCAGTTATTACCGAGTACGCGATAGGCGGCGATCAGTTGCGTGACGGCGACGCGCTTGCGCCCCATCTCGACATCTTCCGAAGCGGTAACGGTACGAATGGGCCCATGTTTGGCACGCTCGGCAAAGGACGCTATGACCGACGCGTGTGCCACGTCAGGTTTGCTCGATCCATCGACGGCAGGCACATGCTGCATGCCATCGAAATAGGCGCGCCAGTTGTCTGGAACGGAGCCCGGATTGTCCAAGTACGCTTCGTACAGTTCTTCAACGTACGGCGCATTGCCTCCAAACAGATAAGAGTTGGATTGGCTTTGTTGCATCATCTTGCTCACCTTTCTTCGCGTTTCGCGAGATTAGCGGGTTAATTTAACCTTCCGCGGCACGGCCTGACCGTTTGGCGGATTGCACATCAAGTTGTGGGGAAGGACTTTTTATTCGCTAGCTTGAACTTCTATAACTAATATTGGTAATTTGAAACGAGAATAACATAAAAAAATTGGCAAAAAGCGAATCATCAGACGCGCTTTTTGCTATGTACTTTGCTTATTTAATTAAGCTGGGCGTTTTGCCATCTCAGGCACATCGCGCGCTTTTTCGCCGATGTACAACTGACGCGGACGGCCAATTTTTTGCTCTGGATCGGAAATCATTTCATTCCATTGCGCAACCCAGCCCACGGTACGCGCCATCGCAAAAATACCGGTGAACAACGACACTGGAATACCCAGTGCCGATTGCACAATACCGGAATAGAAATCGACGTTCGGGTACAGCTTGCGCGATACGAAGTATTCGTCTTCCAGCGCCACTTTTTCCAGTGCCATTGCCAGCTTGAACAATGGGTCGTCGTGCAGGCCCAATTCTGCCAGCACTTCGTGGCAGGTTTCACGCATCAGTTTCGCGCGTGGATCAAAGTTTTTATAGACACGATGACCGAAGCCCATCAGCTTGACGCCGGAATTCTTGTCTTTAACTTTTTCGATAAATTCAGGAATTTTGTCAACCGAGCCGATTTCTTTCAACATATTCAATGCTGCTTCGTTGGCACCACCGTGTGCAGGCCCCCACAGACAGGCGATGCCTGCTGCGATACACGCAAATGGATTTGCACCTGAAGAACCGGACAAGCGCACTGTCGATGTCGACGCGTTTTGTTCGTGATCAGCGTGCAAAATCAGGATGCGGTCCAGTGCACGAACCAACACGTCATTGATTTTGTACTCTTCGTTAGGCGTAGAGAACATCATGTGCATGAAGTTTGCGCTGTACGACAAATCGTTACGAGGATAGACGAAAGGCTGACCGACCGAATATTTGTATGACATTGCAACCAGCGTAGGCATCTTGGCAATCAAGCGGATAGCCGATACTTCTCGGTGGTGTGCATCGGTAATATCAAGCGAATCATGATAGAAGGAAGCCAGTGCACCAACGGTACCAACCAACACTGACATAGGATGCGCATCGCGACGGAAACCGCGGAAGAAGAATTGCATTTGCTCATGCAACATCGTGTGACGCGTCACTGTCGTGACAAATTCTTTTTTCTGCTGTGCGTTAGGCAACTCGCCTTTCAACAGCAAGTAGCTGGTTTCCAGGAAGTCGCAGCTCACTGCCAACTGCTCGATCGGATAACCGCGATACAGCAACTCACCCTTGTCACCGTCGATATAGGTAATGGTCGAGTTACATGCCGCCGTCGACATGAAGCCTGGATCGTAAGTAAATTTGCCGCTAGCACCGTACAGCTTGCGGATATCAATCACGTCAGGACCGATAGTGCCCTTATAGATCGGCAACTCCAAGGATGGCGAACCGTCGGAAAACGACAGTGTGGCTTTGGTGTCAGATTGAGAGTGGGGCATGGCTCTTCCTTCTATAACAAGGGGGTAGTCGATTTAAGAATAAATCGCTAAATTAAAAAACCTTTATTGACGCGCGCCTGATTAACTTTCATCAAGCATTTCAATCAAATGGCGCGCAGTCTTATCAGCAGCGCATGAACATGAGGCACATCAGCCTCGTCCTGTGGTTCATTGCGTGACAACAGCAAATTCAGTAAATCGTTATCCGGCAATTCCAGCAATATTGAAAAGGCTTCCACCTCTTCATCTGTCAGCGTTTCTTCGTGTTGATCCAGAAAGCGCGTCAGCAGCAAATCATTTTCAAGCAAGCCGCGGCGGCCGCGCCATCTCAGGCGTGCACGCTTTACGGGATCAGCTTGATGGGTGTTCGACATGGATACTCACTCAATCTGTTTAACGCTTTTCCACGTCATTTGTTGCGGGCACTATTCAGTCAAGGACCGAGAAAAAAACAATGCGGCAAATCATCCTATTCGCCACTACGCGAACGCTAGACTGCCCGCCGCACCATCAATTCCTTGATTTTTCCGATTGCGCGGGTCGGGTTCAAACCTTTAGGGCAAACATCCACGCAATTCATAATTGTATGACATCTGAACAATCGATATGGATCTTCCAGATTATCCAAACGTTCGCCGGTCGCATGATCGCGTGTATCCGCGATGAAACGATAAGCTTGCAACAAGCCTGCCGGACCGACGAATTTATCAGGATTCCACCAGAATGATGGACATGAAGTCGAGCAGCATGCGCACAAGATGCATTCGTACAGGCCATCAAGCTCTTCGCGCTCGGCTGGCGATTGCAAACGTTCTTTCTCAGGCGGGATTGTATCGTTAATCAGATACGGCTTGATGGAATCGTATTGTTTGAAGAATTGCGTCATGTCCACGATGAGATCGCGGATCACCGGCAAACCAGGCAAAGGACGCAGCACAATCGGCTCCGTCAATTCGTTCAGATTGGTGGTGCAAGCCAAACCATTTTTGCCATTGATATTCATCGCATCTGAACCGCACACGCCTTCACGGCATGAACGACGCAGGGCGAGCGAATCATCAACATCGGCCTTGATACGCTGCAAGGCGTCCAGCAACATTTTGTCATTGTCATGCAACTCGACCGTCACATCCTGCATGTAGGGTTTCGCATCCTTGTCAGGATCATAGCGGTAAATCTGAAGTCTGAGCGTCCGTGCCATGTTCTGACCTTTTAGAAAGTACGTGGTTTAGGCTTAAAGGTATCGACGGTCAGCGGTTTCATTACCACCGGCTTGTAGTCGAGACGATTGCCTTCTGAATAAAACAAGGTATGTTTCAACCAATTTTCGTCGTCACGTTTTTCGAAATCGCGATGCGCATGCGCTCCGCGTGATTCCTTGCGTGCCGCTGCCGAGGTGATCGTGGCCTTGGCGGTTTCAATCAAATTATCAAGTTCGAGCGCTTCGATACGTGCTGTGTTGAAGACCTTGGATTTGTCCTTGAACGAAACGTGCTTGCGACGCTCATCCAGCTCCATGATTTTCTTGTAACCGGTTTGCAGCAAATCATCGGTGCGGAATACGCCACAATACTGCTGCATCGTCCCGCGAATATCATTGGCAACATCCTGAACGCGTTCGCCACCAGTGCTGCTTTCCAGATGCGCCAAGCGCGACAGCGCCAGATCAGCCGCATCGGCTGGCAAAGGTTTATGCTGGCGTTGTTTCAAGTTACTTTGAACAATGTGATTGCCTGCCGCACGGCCGAACACGATCAAATCGAGTAATGAATTGGTACCGAGACGATTCGCGCCGTGCACCGATACGCAAGCGCATTCGCCGATGGCGTACAAACCATTCACGACGTGATTCGGATTGCCGTTTTTCGGTTCGACTACCTGACCGTGAATATTGGTTGGAATACCACCCATTTGATAATGAATAGTCGGTACAACCGGGATCGGTTCGCGTGTCGCATCGACGTTGGCGAATTTGTGTGCGATTTCCAGAATTGATGGCAGACGTTTTTGAATCGTTTCTGCGCCGATGTGACGCAAATCCAGCATCACGTGATCCTTGTTCGGGCCGCAACCGCGACCTTCCTTGATTTCCTGATCCATCGAACGAGAAACAAAATCGCGCGGCGCCAGATCCTTCAATGTCGGCGCATAACGCTCCATGAAACGTTCGCCCTGGCTATTCACCAAAATACCACCCTCACCGCGCACGCCTTCTGTAATCAATACGCCAGCGCCAGCTACACCGGTTGGGTGGAACTGCCAGAATTCCATGTCTTCCAAAGGCAAGCCGGCACGCGCCGCCATGCCCATGCCATCGCCGGTATTGATGAAAGCATTCGTCGATGCAGCCCAGATACGGCCAGCACCGCCAGTTGCAAACATTGTGGTTTTGGCTTCCAGCATCATGACGTTGCCGGTTTCCATTTCCAGCGCTACTACGCCAATGACATCGCCTTCAGCGTCGCGCATCAAATCGATGGCCATCCATTCAACGAAGAAATGGGTGCGGGCGCGAACGTTGCGCTGATAAAGCGTATGCAATAAAGCATGGCCAGTACGATCGGCTGCCGCGCATGCACGCTGCACTGGCTTCTCACCGAAATTGGCGGTGTGGCCGCCGAACGGACGTTGATAAATCGTCCCGTCTGAATTACGGTCGAAAGGCATACCGAAATGTTCCAGCTCGTAGACCACTTTCGGTGCTTCGCGACACATGAATTCGATCGCATCCTGGTCGCCCAGATAATCCGAACCTTTGATGGTATCGAACATATGCCAGTACCAATTGTCTTCAGCCATATTGCCCAGCGATGCGCCAATACCGCCTTGAGCAGCGACTGTGTGCGAACGCGTTGGAAATACCTTAGATAAGACTGCAACATTCAAGCCAGCTTCTGCAAGCTGCAACGATGCGCGCATACCAGAGCCGCCGGCACCGATGATGATGGCGTCAAAATGGCGTGTAGGAATGCTTGTTTTGAGTGCTGCCACGTTACGCTCTCCAGAGAATCTGTGCCGCCCATCCGGCACAAGCGACTAGCCACACGATCGTGGCGACCTGCAATGCGAGGCGTATAGAAACCGGTTTGATGTAATCCATCCAGATATCACGCATACCAACCCACGCGTGATAAAACAACGCGAGGAAGGCGACGAAGGTAAACATCTTGAACCATTGCTGCGCAAACAGCGAAGCCCAACCTTCATAACTGAAATCGCTGGCGACCAGAAAAGCGACTAACAAAACCAGCGTGTACGCGATCATGATGATCGCCGTCACACGTTGTGCCAGCCAATCCTTGAAACCGTAATGCGCGCCGACAACCAGGCGATGCGGGCCGATATTATCTTTTGGCATCAAAACACTCCAAACAGTTTGAGCGCGACCAGCGCGGTGAGTGGCAAGCTGATTGCCAACACAATTGCCGCTGATTTTTTTGCTTGTTCTTTATTCAAGCCGAAATGGATATCCATAAACAGATGGCGAATACCTGCGCACAAATGATGCAGATACGCCCAGCACAAGGCGAGGATGATGAGTTTAATAAACCAGTGAGAAACAATGCCCTTGAAATATTCAAATGAAATTTCAGACATCAGACTTTTATCGAGCAGCAGCAAGATGAATGGCAACAATACAAACATCAAGGCGCCACTAGCCCTATGCAAAATCGACAAAATCCCGGCCAGCGGCAAGCGGTAGCGCGCGATGTCCGTAATGTGAATATTGCGGAATTCCGGCTTGCTGGTTTTGAGTGAATCAGACATGGCGTGACTTTCCCAAACGAGATAAACACGTAATTTTCACCGATTTTGGTGCAGCACACCAAAATAAATCTTGCCTAATTAAATCCTGCTGAATAATTTTCATCTGCTTGCCTGTTTGACAAATAACATGCATGTGAGCACATCACACTTCATGCTCAACTCAATTCGTTTTGATAGTGATGATTATTTGTCACATACAAAGAACGTCGAACTTCGACCGCTTTATCCCCGTACGTAAACGAAACGCGATTCACGCTCAGCAATGGCGTATTCAAGTCCACCGCCAATAAAGTTGATGCGCTTTCATCCGAAACCACGGCGCGGATATTTTCAACCGCACGGATCATCTGTATACCGAACTCAGTTTCCAGCAAGGCGTACATAGGACCTTTGTATTCCAGCACGCGCTCGACCGACAATCCTTTGAACGTCGCCCCCGGCAACCACAACTCCTCCAAAATCGTAGGTGCGTCGCCAAAGGTTTGTATACGTTTGATGAAATAAACCGAGTCGCCGGTTTTGATATCCAACTGACGTGCGATATCCGCCGGCGCACGCAAGCGCTTGGCTTCTACAATTTTATTATCTGGATATTGAGCGTCGCCGACATCAGGCTTTAAACGCAAGAAACGGAACTGAGCGCGCGCTTCATGATGCGTCGCAACAAATGTCCCCTTGCCTTGTCGGCGCACCACCAGGTTTTCGGCTGACAGTTCGTCTATCGCTTTGCGTACCGTGCCTTGGCTTACTTTGAAGCGATTCGCCAATTCGATTTCACTAGGGATCAACTCGCCCGGACGCCATTCGCCCGATTGCAGACTTTGGGTGATTAATGCCTTGATTTGTTGATACAGCGGACTGAAAGTCGGCGACGATCCTACAGACTGTCCGCCAGGTGCTGGATGTGCCGGATTGCTGTTCGAAGAGGAATGGGCTGAGCTCATGGATGTGGATTTCACCACAAAACCGGCAGTGTCGTCCAGCAAAAGATTAAAATTAACATGTCTTATATAAGACATAAGATACATATTGACAGAGCAATATCAGAAGTCTAAACTTCCGATTGCATCATTTTGCGCGAGTCTTTTTATTCAGGCAATCGCAAAATCCATGATTCGCTTGTGGATAGCCACGCTGACTTAAAAGGTATTCAACTGTATCATTGCGCCACGCGGAATACTTTCCCAATACCCAACTTCGATTTCATCATACCCTTGGAGATTCAACATGGCTAAAGCCCCTATGCGTGTTGCCGTTACCGGCGCCGCCGGTCAGATCGGTTATTCCCTGTTATTCCGCATCGCTAACGGCGATTTGCTCGGTAAAGACCAACCGGTTATTTTGCAATTGCTAGAAATCGATAACGAAAAAGCGCAGAACGCACTTAAAGGCGTGATCATGGAAATCGACGATTGCGCATTTCCATTGCTGGCTGGCGTTTCCGCCCACAGCGATCCAATGACTGCATTCAAGGATGCTGATGTCGCGTTGCTGGTCGGTGCACGCCCACGTAGCGCCGGAATGGAACGTAAAGATCTGTTGGAAGCGAATGCACAGATCTTCACAGTACAAGGCAAAGCGCTGGATGCAGTTGCATCGCGCAATGTCAAAGTTTTGGTGGTCGGCAACCCAGCCAATACTAATGCTTACATCGCAATGAAATCGGCACCAGGTCTGCCAGCAAAAAACTTCACCGCCATGCTACGCCTGGATCACAACCGTGCCCTGTCGCAAATCGCAGCCAAGACCGGCAAACCAGTTGCATCGATAGAAAAACTCACAGTCTGGGGCAATCACTCGCCAACCATGTACGCTGACTATCGCTTCGCCACGATCGACGGCAAATCGGTCAAGGAAAGCATCAATGACGATGTATGGAACAAAGATACTTTCCTTCCTACAGTCGCCAAACGTGGCACCGCTATCATCGAAGCGCGCGGGGTGTCGTCGGCAGCATCGGCGGCAAATGCAGCAATCGATCACGTCCGTGACTGGGTACTCGGCACCAACGGCAAATGGGTCACGATGGGTATTCCATCGGATGGTTCTTACGGCATTCCGAAAGACACCATGTTCGGCTTCCCTGTCACTACCGAAAACGGCGAATACAAAATCGTTCAAGGTTTGGAAATCGATGCATTCTCACAAGAGCGCATCAATCTGACATTGAAAGAATTGACGGAAGAACGTGAAGGCGTCAAACACCTTCTGGCTTGATGAGCCATGGGCAAATGACTGACATGGTCGTTTGCCCTTCCCTGCAGCCAGCCATTTAGCCAGCGCACATTTACTCACCATTCATGCACCCTTCCGAAGTTCTCTTTCACGGCACCTTGCCACCGGTTTCGATTCCGGTCTGCGATCACTATGCAGGCTCAGAAAAACTGATGCGCAAATCGCTCGCACTGCAAAAAGAACTGGGCCCCGTGTTCGACATCACTTTTGATTGCGAAGATGGCGCAGCACATGGCAATGAACAACCGCATGCGCATCTAATCGGTAGCTTGATTGCAGGTGAAGAAAATCTGTTCGGCCGTATCGGTGCACGTGTACACGATGTCACTAGCGAATTCTTCGAACAGGATATAAAAATCATCCTGCAGCACGCCTCACAACGACTGGCTTATCTAGTCGTGCCAAAAGTTGATAGCGTCGCTGATGTAGAAAATGCGATCAGCCTGATCAACCGCCACGCAAATGGCCGGACCAATTTACCCGTACATGTTTTGATCGAAACGCATGGCGCATTAAAAGATGCCTACGCGATTGCCGCCCTGCCACAAGTCGAATGTTTATCGTTCGGTATCATGGATTTTGTGTCCGCACATTACGGCGCAATTCCCGGCAGCGCAATGCGTTCGCCAGGACAATTTGCGCATCCCTTGCTGGCACGCGCCAAACTCGAAATCGCAGCAGCCTGTCATGCGTACGGCAAAACTCCATCGCATAACGTCACGACAGAAATCAGCGACACCTCGATCGTTGCCAGCGATGCGCAACGTGCCGCTACCGAATTTGCGTATACGCGAATGTGGAGTATTCATCCGAGCCAAATCAAGCCTGTTCTGGAAGCTTTTGCGCCTCAGCTCTCAGAAGTGAACGAAGCAGCCGCTATCCTGTCGCAAGCACAGGCGGTGCAATGGGGCCCGATCCAGCACAATGGTAAATTGCATGATCGAGCCAGCTACCGTTATTACTGGACGATACTGCAGCGAGCGCAATCGAGTGGCCTGACCATACCCGATTCGGCGCGCACTATTTTATGAATATCTGTTCGTTTGCAACACATAAGAATGCAAACGAATCATTAAAATTTATTGGAGATTTGAAATGAAGAAACTGTTCTACATTTTCCTGCTGGCGGGTATGTCTTCTATGCTCAATCCCGCTTTTGCGCAATCGACCAGTGTCACGCCCAAGAAAGAAGCTGCAAAAAAACCGATAAAGAAAACCAGCAAGAAAGCAGTTGTGGCAAAAGCCGCTCCAGTCGCGGCCGGTGCAGCAGCTAGCACAGCCGCAAACAGCGAAGATGACGATGAAGATCTGGGCGAAGCCAATATTGAAGGTTCGACTGTTACGCATTTCAATTGCGAACTCGGCAACAAGATCACGACTTATAACAACGCCAGCGACGACAAGCATATGGCGATCCGCTGGAAAGACAAGGTCCAGCGCCTGCGCAGAGTCGGCACCAGTACCGGCGCCAATCGTTTCGAGAATCGCAAGGCTGGCCTGGTATGGATCAACATTCCAACCAAAGCCATGTTGCTCGATTCCAGAAAAGGCCAGCAATTGGCTAACGAATGCAGAGATCCAGAACAGACCAAAGCGTTTGCTGCCAAGACCAAGAGTTAATAGTTAAAAAACGATGCTGTCATCAATCGAAAGTAGCATCGAAATGGCAGCATCCGATTCATATATCAAGCATCAAGTAATTTTCGTATCGGTTATTTTGTATCAAGGAGAAAGTCATGTCGCGCAACACATTGAATACACTTAAAGAATTCAATATTTCCGGCTCAAAAAAGGGCACGTTTTATTCGCTGCCTGCATTGGGTAAAAAACTCGGCGTGAATGTTTCCCGCTTGCCGATTTCGATTCGCATCGTACTGGAATCGGTACTGCGCAATTGCGATGGCAAAAAAGTAACTGAAGAACATATCCATCAATTAGCCAACTGGTTGCCTACCGCAGCACGCACGGATGAAATTCCTTTCGTCGTGGCGCGCGTCGTGTTGCAGGATTTCACCGGCGTGCCATTGCTGGCAGATCTGGCCGCAATGCGTGGTGTCGCTAAAAAAATGGGCAAGAACCCAAAGAATATCGAACCGCTGGTGCCGGTTGATCTGGTCGTCGATCACTCGATCCAGATTGATCACTTCCGCCAAAAGAATGCACTCGATCTCAACATGAAACTCGAATTTCAGCGTAATAACGAGCGCTATCAATTCATGAAATGGGGCATGCAGGCATTTGATACTTTCGGCGTGGTGCCGCCAGGCTTCGGCATCGTGCATCAAGTGAATCTGGAATACCTGGCGCGTGGCGTACACAAACGTAAGGATGGTGGCAAAACCGACGTTTATTACCCAGACACGCTGGTCGGCACCGATTCGCACACCACCATGATTAACGGCATCGGCGTCGTTGGCTGGGGTGTAGGTGGCATTGAAGCCGAAGCCGGCATGTTGGGCCAACCGGTTTATTTCCTGACACCGGACGTGGTCGGCGTGAATCTGACAGGCCAGTTGCGTGAAGGCGTGACCGCCACCGACCTGGTACTCACCATCACAGAATTGCTGCGTAAGGAAAAAGTCGTCGGCAAGTTCGTCGAATTTTTTGGCGAAGGTACCGAGTCTCTGTCATTGACCGACCGCGCCACCATCGCCAACATGGCGCCGGAATACGGCGCCACGATGGGCTTCTTCCCGGTCGACGATGCCACCATCGATTACTTCAAAGGTACAGGCCGCACCAAAGCCGAAATCGATGCGTTTGAAAACTACTTCAAGGCACAAGGTTTGTACGGCGTGCCAAAATCCGGCGAGATCGATTACACGCACGTCGTTGCACTCGACCTCGGTTCCGTTGCGCCCTCATTGGCTGGCCCAAAACGTCCGCAAGATCGTATCGAAATCGGCAACGTCAAACAGAACTTCGCAGAACTGTTTGCCAAACCAACATCCGAAAACGGCTTCAATAAAAAGGCCGAAGATCTGGATGCAATCTACACCAACAGCGATGGCGTCAAAGTCAAAAATGGCGACGTGCTGATTGCAGCGATCACATCATGCACCAATACCTCGAACCCAAGCGTATTGTTGACCGCAGGCTTGCTGGCGAAGAAGGCAGTTGAAGCTGGCTTGAAAGTTTCACCGCACATCAAGACGTCGCTTGCTCCTGGCTCACGTGTGGTAACCGAATACCTGCAAGCAGCCGGCCTGCTGCCCTACTTGGAAAAACTCGGCTTCGGTGTCACCGCTTACGGTTGCACAACCTGTATCGGTAACGCTGGCGACCTGACGCCAGCGATGAATGAAGCGATCGTGCAAAACGACATCGTCGCTTCGGCGGTATTGTCGGGCAACCGTAACTTTGAAGCACGGATTCATCCGAATATTCGTTCCAACTTCCTGGCATCGCCACCGCTGGTTGTCGCCTACGCGATCGCTGGCAACATGACACGTGACTTGATGACGGAACCAGTCGGGCGCGGCAAAGGCGCCGATGGCAAGATGCGCGACGTCTATCTGGGCGACATCTGGCCAACTTCGCAAGAAGTTTCCAAGCTAATGAAGTTTGCGATGAACGCCAAGGTGTTCAAGGATAACTACGCCCAAGTCAAAACTGCACCAGGCAAATTATGGGAAGGTATCAAGGGCGTGGCAGAAGGCCAAGTCTACAACTGGCCAACCTCAACCTACATTGCAGAACCGCCATTCTTCGACGACTTCACGATGGAGCCAAAAGCAGCGGCAACCGGCATCACCGGCGCGCGCGCGCTTGGCGTTTTTGGTGACTCGATCACGACCGATCATATTTCGCCTGCAGGTTCGATCAAAGACAGCAGCCCGGCAGGTAAATGGCTGACTGAAAAAGGCGTATTGAAAGCAGATTTCAATTCCTACGGTTCACGTCGTGGCAATCACGAAATCATGATGCGCGGCACCTTCGCCAACGTCCGTATCAAGAACTTGATGATTCCTGTCAAACCGGATGGCTCACGTGTTGAAGGCGGTATCACCCGCTTCCAGCCTAGCGGCGAAGAAATGTCTATCTACGATGCAGCAATGCGCTACGTCGCTGCAGGTACGCCAACCATGGTGTTTGCCGGCGAAGAATACGGCACGGGTTCGTCACGCGACTGGGCGGCAAAAGGTACGCAGTTGTTGGGAGTAAAAGCAGTCATCGCACGTTCGTATGAACGTATCCATCGCTCCAATCTGGTCGGCATGGGCGTATTGCCCTTGCAGTTCCTTGGTGACGACAGCGTCACAACGCTGGGGATCACCGGCGCAGAAACCTTCGACCTGAAAGGACTGGAAGGTAATCTGCGTCCGCAACAGGAAGTGACCCTGGTAATTCATCGTACAAACGGTCAATCGCAAGATGTCAAAGTTCTGTTGCGCATCGATACACCTATCGAAGTCGACTACTACAAGCACGGTGGCATTCTGCCTTTCGTTCTGCGTCAATTGCTATCTGCCTGATCTAGCTTCCACGGGAAGTTACTGAAGCACATAAGTCAGGGTCAGATAAAAGCCACATGCATACAACATGTGGCTTTTTTTATGGGTGCCAACGAACTGTGCACTATGCATTACATCTTTAACCAATCTTCAGTGATCAAAGTACGATCAAAATTTGATGTAAGCGTTTGAGATGCGAGTAATCCACTACAATACAAATTCCATCGCCCTCTGCAGATTATTCCTTCATGCGTCGTCCAACAAAAAATACAAGCCACAAGCTGTCAGTCGACAGCCAGCGATTGGCCACGCTTGCACAAGCAATCATTCAAGCCGCCAGTCGGCTGGAAGAACGCAACTGGGAACGCCAGCTGGATATGTTATTGCGCAAGCTTTTGAAGGGTAATCATCAAGATGTCGTTGATGCCGCGCTCGATCATTTATTCAAACTGGAATCAGCAGCCTACGATGCCTTGATGGAATGCGCAGAAGCCGCCAGCGAATCGTGTCAGATCGAACAGGATGGCATTACTTACGATGCACTCCTGGTCGCCATACCCATCCTTGCATGGACACGGTTTTCCATCGCCTCCGGCCCCATTCCTGCCGATATGGTGTTGACCTTGTCTGCACACTTGCAGGCACACGTACTGGCGGCAGGTACAAAAATGGCAATGGCACCGAATCTGTTTTCTATCGACCAGTTGCCGCGTAGTCATGCAGAAACCTTCGCCCTTACGCAACGCATGGGTCAGGCTGCGTTAAAGAACAGTCCATTGAAGCAGCTTACGCAACCGCCCGAAACGGCGCCCTTCCTTGCAGATACGCGTTATCTATTGGCTGTGGTCACTGCCGCAGCCCATGAACCATTGTTTCGCTGGCAGGCATCAGCCAATCTTGGTGAGCGCGATGAAGCCTTGTCGCAATGGAATACGCAGGCCATGCCGAACATTACCCGCCTGTTGCCGGGTTGCGGCATAGAGTTGCTGTTGCCGGAAGCCTACTTCGTTGCATGTCGCGAAGGCGACAAGCAAATCCGCCCTGCGTCGATACGCGCCGCCGTGCATTATTTGACGTACACACTGGACGTGGAACCGAATGAGTTGCAAGCCATTATCGGCAGCTTTGGAGAGGAGTCCGCCGAAGCACGCGTAGACGAGTATCGCGTCAGCTTTGCCTTGGCTGAAAAGCTGGAAGTGATTTACGGCATTGTGTGGCCGTTGTATGGCCAGGAAGATGAAGAAGAATTACAGTACCGAGACCTTGATGTGCCCGTCGACCCTGTCATTTCTGCCGATGTAGAACGCAAATCGCCGATTGAAGAAATTCTCGCACTGCTGGAAGAATGCGGCGTGACTAATGTTAAACACCACAGCGAATTGTTCGCGATGGAATTCTGTGACGATTGCGGTGCACCGCTCTTTCCGGATATGGATGCAGAACTGACGCATGCAGAGATGCCGGAAGATGCACCAGCTGGTTCAACTCATCTGCATTAAAGTTGCTAATCGGCGCGGTGTTCACTGCGCCGTATTTTTCTCACCAGGCAGAGTATGGGTGACGCAATAGATTCGCATTGAAATAACGCGCGTCGTCCGTCACTTCTACTGCAATCCAGTCTGGCTTGGCGAACAATTGTTCTTCACTTTCCAGCTCGATCTCTGCCACCACTAGGCCCAGATTGTCGCCAAAGAACTCATCGACTTCCCACACCATGCCGTCGTACACAATCCTGGTGCGGGTCTTTTCGATCAAAGGTCGTTCGCATAGGTCACTCAAGAGCTGATCGGCCTCTGCCAGAGGAATCGCATACTCCCACTCACCACGCGTGATGCCCTTCGTCCTACCCTTGATCGTCAGTGTCGCTTTCTCGTCCTCGATGCGCACTCGCACGACACGATCCGGATTCGTCGACAGATAACCCTGACGGATGGATACGCTCTGCCCCAGCGCTTTCCATCCAGCTCCGCATACCAGGAACTTTCTTTCAATCTCTATACTCATCGCGCGCCACGTTCGACGTTATGCAGAATCGGTACCAGCATCTGCTTAGCCAACTGCGCACTACGCGCACCATTCCAACCTACTTTGGGATCTGGTGAACGTGCGTTGTCCTTGAACGGCATTTCCAGCGTCAGTGATACACACTTGAAAGTATGGCCTATGTATTTGGATGCCAGCTTCAACATCTCTGCCCGGTACTTGCCGCTACCGTAACCGAATTCAGTTTGAAAATCTTCACTGGCCTGCAAAAACTGTCTGATAAATTCCTGCTGTTCATCCGCTTGCTGCTGGGTAAAGCCTTCCAGCATTTCGCTCCCAGCCACGAACACATAAGGCAAACCTTCGTCGCCATGAATATCTAGAAAGAGATCACACCCGGTTTCATGAATTTTATTCTTCACATAAAAAACTTCCGGACTACTTTTCAATGTCGGCGTCATCCATTCCCGATTAAGGTTTGCACCCGCTGCATTGGTACGCAAGTTGCCATTGAAGGCACCATCCGGATTCATGTTTGGAACAATGTAGAAAACGGCATGCTTTAAAATCTTTTGCGAAACTGGATTTGCGTTATCGATCAGTGCATCGATCATTCCTTCAGCAAACCACTCAGCCATAGACTCGCCAGGATGCTGACGCGCGATAACCCAGACTTTTTTGCGTGCGGCGGGATTACCTATGATCACTACATTCAGGTCGCGCCCTTCAATCGTAGAACCAAGATCCTCGACACGTGCCAGCGGGGATGCTTGCGCTCTTCCTAGCAGATCAAGATGGCGTTCCCATGAGTATGGTTCGAAGTAGGCGTAATAAACGCTGTCGGATTGCGGTGTATGCGAAATCGTCAGCACATTGCCATCGAAAGAAGTCGGCACCCGAAACCAGTTCTTGCGATCATAGCTGGCAACCGCCTGATAATCTTTCCAGCCATCCGGATAGGTTGCCTCCCCTGCATTCAAGAACTGCATCTTGCAGCGTTCGCCGCGCGCACCCTGCAAGCGAAAGTAAAACCATTGAGCTATATCCGCATGCGTGTCTTTACGCAGTTTAAGGTCGATAGCCTGCGCAGTTTCTGCGCGCACGATATCAATCGCACCCGCATCGAAATGGGAACTGATTTTAATGGGCATTATTTTTCCGGGAGGTGAAGCTGATCATTGCCGACAGAATAGCGTATATCCAAGAGATTCAATACTGACACATGTGCGAGTGCTATCGAGATGAATGCTCGCTCTGGCTTTGAACACAAAAATAATGTGATGCGAGTTTTTTATCGCCAGGAGCGCTAACTTTCTGCGTCCACGGACATGATACTGATGCAGTGTGATGTATGTAATGCAGCAGATGCAATACAAGAAATTGGTGCCGGTATATTTTCGAACCGCCGGCTCCGGTGATAGTGAAATGAATGTTATAGAAAACTACACATCACTGGTATCAGACTAGTGCTGAAGACAATGTAGGAATCCATTACTCACCATTTCCTCACTGAAAAATAAGCAATCAGATCAACCCAAATTCCTTCATTGCCGGTAAAAGATTGGCATTCTTGTGACCGGAGCGCGTCAGCTTGATTAACGCAAATCGCTGCAAATCACTTAAGGCAGCCCACTGTACAAGATCAGGCAAAGGCAATCCTAGCTCTTGCAAGGAGTCGTGCATGTTTTGTGGCAAGACACCACGATTTTCCCAAGCCGGTGCGGCCTCTATATCAACAAACTCGATCACGGCATCAGGATTATCCGCATGTGGTGCCAGCATGGCGGCAAGGCGTATGCGATAAATATCTTTTTCCGACTCTGACGCACACGGCATGACAAGCAATTCTTCCCGTTCATCACGACTGAGCGTAATCCAGGCTGTCAGTGAAATTTTTATCCCACATGCATCTAGATTGAAACGCATAATCATTGGAATACGGCGCAAAGCATAACGACCATCTTGCTCAAAATCAAAAAGTCCGTGCATGATCAGACGCTATTCCAAAGAATATATTTATTCATCCTGCCTAGTTTCATTATTTTTCTAGCTTTACAGAGATAAAAATTTACTAAGTATTAAATACGCGATTTATGACATGAGCCAATCATGCATTAACCGAAACCATGCTTCTTCAAAATATTCTGTGCTGGTGTCTGCATAGTGAAACGCACAAAATCCTTTCCGGCAGCCGAATACAAATCAGCAGCAATACCGTAATCACTGCGCACGTTGAGATCATCAGGAATACCCACTACATTCAAATGCGGCAAGGCTTCTTTTGTAATTAAGGCATTGGTGCGGTACATAATATAAGCATCTGCCTTGTCATCTTCAAACGCGCTGATGTAAGGCAGGTTTTCACCCGCAGCCGGTACAATGGCACCGGACAGCTTGCGTGCCTTTGCATCCAGTAACTGGTAGAAGCCAGCATGCTTCTTCTCTGCATTTTTGAAGAACTGCCAAGTGTAATCTCCCATAGGATCACTCACCGGAGTAGAGGTCGCCACTCGCACCGAAGGTGCACTCAAAACATCCAGCATATTATCAGCACTCAAATCCAGTTCCGGTCTCACGACCACGCAAAGATCGTTATGCGTAAATACTTCAAAAGGCCCTAATAACTTTTGTTGTGCCAACGCTTGTGTATGCTCGGTTGAAGCTGAAGCAAACACATCGACTTTCGCACCTGCCTCTATCTCTTGTCGCAACTTCCCAGACGGGCCGTATTTTGCAGCAAACGCGCTCCCGCCCTGCGCATGGTATGTCTGGATAATTTCATTCATCGCGATGCACAAACTACCTGCAGCGACGATCATCGGAGAGACTTTATCCATAGACGAAGGCGATACTTCTGTTTGAGAGAAAATTCAATGAATCGTCACCATGATCTTTGCAATGAATATGATTCAAGCACACGCCTCTTCTCACCATCCAGCTTACAAGGACTTCAATGCGCTCCGACCTTGGAGAACAGATTAATCACAACAACACCAGCAACAATGAGCACCATGCCGAGAATTGCTGCCGCATCCAGCACTTGCTTAAAGACGACCCAGCCAATTAAAGAAATCAACACTACACCTACGCCCGACCAAATTGCATAGGCGATGCCAGTGGGGATAGTTTTTAAAGCGATAGCAAGGAAATAAAAGGATGCTGCACAACCAATTGCCGTCGCTACACTAGGCCATAAACGAGTGAAACCATCAGAGGCCTTCAAGCAACTTGTCGCTATCACTTCAAAGACGATAGCAAGACCAAGAGTGATATAGATATTCATGTCTAACGCCTTTTCTTTCCCGCAATAGGATCAAGGACTTCCGTTACCCAACTGCCAGAGGAAACTCCATAAGGACGAAACGAGCCATGAAAATAAAAAAAGGGTTGCAGCCATTTTGCTGTAACCCTTTGATTTATTTGGTCGGGACGGAGTGATTCGAACACTCGACCCCTTGCACCCCATGCAGGCATATATCCGCCTCTAAGCCGCGCCAATACTCAAGGTTTAGCTAATCTGTCTAATATACAGTATCACACCCAACATCTTGAAATCCTTATCCAGCATAGTTTGCGATTTTGATATTAGACAATATTTTACGGCTGGATCAGTCATTGCGCACGTTCTGATTTTTCTTTTGCTGCTGTGCTTTTTCTTCTCGCAATTGCTTTTCGATACTGTCTTTGATCACCCATTCTCGATAGTCGCTCGCCAAAATGATTACGTGCCAGGTCTGCATGAGGGCATTCTTTGTGCTGTCATCGAAATAGAAGCCTGATACCCGCATCCAGTCTGCCTGCATAGTCACCAAGCTGGCGTCGTAGAGATATGGCAACACTTCGTTGCCCATCCCGCCGGCCTCGATGGTTTGGATCAGTTTTGCACGGCGCATCGTCCGATTGAATGCTTCATGTTCGCAAGGCTCGAACGTGAATTCGCCTTCGCTCCACTTGCTGGCGCTGTTGTGCCTGTGCTTGGGCAGCAGATGGCCGTTTTCCCAAAGCTGTAAAACTCGACAATACATGCTTCACCTATACTGTATGAATGAACAGTATAGCAAAACATCAAACCGCTTCAACAAATCGCTATTCAGGCGGGGAATTGCTTTTTGAGCAGGCCGACCGATCAATTTTTATCTGCTCAGCCAAACGCACTACTTCAAGGTCGCGTCGCTCAATGATTCCGAGACTTTCAGTAACCATGTCCGCGCCGCCTGCAAGTAATCCGCCGATGGTTTTAAGTCGATTTCCGATACGCTCGATGAAAGCGGCGTCAGATTCACCTGGTCGGCGACCACTGGCGGCGAAGGCTTCAATGGTCCCGCGCAACCGGTTAGCGTTAGCAGTATCAATAGCGCGATCGGCTTCCCACTTTTTGTAAGCTTTTGCATATTCGTTATCCTTTGTTTGCTGAGCGATCGTGTGTGCAGTTTCTTTGTCATCTACGTACTGCTGCCATTGCATAGCCACACGGAATCGATCTGCATTCTCATCGCTGCGGGATTGCTTTTCAGTTGCGATGTCGACTTGCAGGCCAGATACCCTCAATTGCTGGCCACAAGCAATTACGATCCAGTACACCCACGCCGGAATTAAATCTATTTTCATGACGTCGCCCTAAGGGTAAAAAACACGATTGCCGGATCTGGGCGGGACTGTCTGAAAATGCGCCCACGACTTTGTTGCAGATGGATGCTCCTGCCATAACCCAATGCGCTTGAGCACATCAGGATGAGCAAGAGCCCATTCATCGATTGCACCCTCGGGATCGTACAGATCACATGCAAGGCACTTCATGTGATTGCTGCGTGGCGCCGCACCTTTTGTCCCTGCATTGACAGCAGCAGGACGCCATCCGCTAGATACTGGTGACTTTGTATCCGGACGGATCTCGAGCTCGACGCCATCGGCTGAAAATGCCGCGATCAGCTGATTGATTCGATCCACTGTCATCGCCGCATTGGCGCGCAATTCGGCGGTCAACTCGCTTCCATACAAGCGCTCGCGCTTCATGAAAAACTGTTCCATCGTGATGGAGTCCACCACAACGATGCTCATACCAGATCCTTGCCGCGCTTGATCAGATCGATCACATCCCCACCCATCTGCCCAATGTCTTTGTCGCGCCGGTTATCGAACCAACGAACTACCGCGCCAATAATCCACCAGGCAGGCAAGCCGGCGGCGACCATGATTGGGGCGGCGATAAAGAGAAAACCGACGGCCTCTTCCGTTCCTGCCAGCAGCGCGATCGCTTTGGCTGATTCAAATAGGTCAGGCTTGTACGACCGCAGCCAAACAACAGCCAGAGGCCCGATCGTTGCCGATGAGAGAATTGAGCATGCAAACCGAGAAAATGCCTCTTTCTTGGTTTGTGGCCACATGAACATAAAGCCCAACGCTGCGGCAAGCGATCCGGTCAGTACGGGAATACCAAATATTTTAATAAGAGCACTGCCAGCTGCTGCAGAAGCGTTCAATGTGTCTGACATGGGTTGCTCCCTAAATGAAAAAAGCACCCGAAGGTGCTTGTATTGAATGAATCAGGTTTGCCGATTTGAGAACACAGGGGTCGTATCGAAATGGGTCGATATAGCCCAATGCTGCTGCGACTGACTCAGAGCATGCATACCGGCTTCTTTTGTCTGGAATAAACCACGCCACGCCACCTACTATTAGTTGCCAATCGTACAGATCGCCTTGATGGTCTTTAAACCACTGAGCTGCTCTTACTGGATCGCCGGCGCATTCATCGACTTCCCACTTTTCAGGATCGAGATAGATGCGCTTAAACCGCACTCCACCGACTTTTCCGGCACGGCGTGGCGACCATTCCGGCATAACGTCAGTGCCTGTCGATGATGCGCACCAGTACGCCCCGTCAATTGGTTCGCATGCCCTATCAGGCATCAGGTGATCGACGCCATCGCCAGGCATGAATACCAATTCGCTGTGGCTATAAACACCTTTCAGCCGAAAACGGATAAGCATATTTCCAGCCCCTTTGTAGCCAGTGTGCGTGCCAGTGTAGGAAGCGAGTTTCATGCAAAGTTGAAAACGATAGCGTTAAGTTCGGCTTCATTTGTTGCGGCGTCGATTTGATCCGCATACTTCTGACGAGTACCGAATACATGTGCCGAGAATGCCTTGAACGATGCAACCTTTGCGACGGTGCGATTAAGGTATTCGACACGATCCAATCCACGACTTAAAGCAAGCGAGTCCATATATGGCGTAGGTACTGCATCGTCAACGGCCCATGCTAATGCTTCGGCAGCTTGATCCGGCCAAGAGAGTGTTTCCGCTTTTGGATAACCTGAAATCGCCTGATCTGCTAAGCGCTGCGCAATGGCGTTTAGCTCAGCGATGCGGGCGCCTTTTAAATCTACAAATCTTGGCTGTAGCTCTACAGAGTCATCTCCCAAAAATTCTTCTGCGTACCCTTTTTGAGATACCTCAAAAATTCCTGTTACAGCACCACTTTCATTGCGTTGAACGTAAGGCATTAAGCATCCCTCCCTCTTGTGTCAACCCATCCCTGAGTATTAACTCTTAAGATCGTGCTTGCGTCCGAACCAAGTAATCGCGTTCTGATCTGACCACTTGTGTTCGTACGAACGGTAATAGGACAGTTTCCAACTTGATTATTTAGTTGATTTGTAATCTGTGATGCAGCAGATGCAGATGGAGTAATGTCGGCCGTCGCTAAATCGCTGACATAAAGACTTGACGCCGCAGTACCAATCGCCAAACTCGCAATAATGAGCGCATCAACATTGATTCCAGTTGGAACGGATAGAGTACGCGTCACCGCAGTAGCACCGGGATTTGTGGCATTGACATCATTGACGATGCTATCCAAATAGAATCTATCCCCAGAAGAGTAGCCTTTTACCCACTGCGCTGAGCCATCTGTGCGCCATGAAGCGAATCGTCTATTTTTTGTATAAGCAGAAGGAATATTCCCGCCTGTTGTTGGAGCTGTTGGCGACAATGAGATTGCCACATCTACTACCCCCGTATCTGGGCGTATGACTTCATGGAAATGATACGTCGCATTATTAGCAATCGTTCCAGTGTCTAAGCCACCATTGCCAGACCCAACAGCCCACGCCGATGTAGTTTTGCTCATGGCAGAGGCTAGTCGCATCATCATGGTATCGTCACTGCTTGCGGCATATCCAGGAGCTACCGTTATCGTACTAGATGCACCGGCAGCGGTAATCGCAAAACCACTCAAATATTTTGGAGTAACGAAAGCGTCAAGCTGTCCTTTGTTAACTGCTTGGCCTGCTGTTGTTGCCGCAGGAACTACCGGCGAATTCATGAACGTCAGCACGCCGGATTTTGTTTCGTTGCCTATGGTGTGAATGAGTCCAGAATCCTGTGCCGCATCTAAAAGGATACGAACAGCAGCGGCATCAGCAGCAGTAATCAGAGACTCACCAAAATCAGAAATAGCTAGATCAAGCGACATAACGCTGATCCAGTCTGTATTGCCAGCATTGCGGCGCTTTAATATTCCAGCAGTCGTATCAGCCCACCACATATGGGCATATGTCTCGACTGGCGCTTCTGTGCCGCTGTTGTTTGTAACTATGGCTGCCAATGCGGCATTAACATCAGCCAGAAATGCTAGTCCTGGCTGATCTGCAATCGTGTATGCATGCTGCGTCATTTAATACCTCTTTGCGTAAAAATCAAATGTTCGTGATACCGCGCTACCTGCGGCGTTGCGGAAGGTGATGTCAAAATATTCTTCTGTTTTATTGGTGACGCTGTAGTAATCACCGGTCTGCATGTCTTGCGCCGTGATGCCGATTGCCGGTGGCGCCATGAATGGAAGGCCGAACGTGACTCTGTGCGTACCAACCCCGCTTTCAATGTCGTCGCCCTGCTCCATGCGATCAGGCATGTCAATCGTTACCAGCAGCTCTGATACAAGAATGTTGTGAGTGGGATAATTGCTGGTCAACACCGCTTTAAATTCAAACCCACGCGCAATGTATTCGCCAACAAAGAATGTTTGCCAACTACCCCATACGGGAGAAAGGTCTGGATCATCGGTCGTTGTCCGAACAAAGATCGTGCAAGACACGTCCGTGATCACATCACCCACTACGGATGCCCACGTTGATACAAGCGGCCTCGATGCGATGAGATCAAGCGCATCAAAGCCGTCAGCCAGCAGACCAGCAGAAATGCGCACAGTCTGCGTTGATCCGAGGTCAATGCCGCGCGAAAACAAGTATTCGCCGACCGCTGAAAGCCCACCCAATGTGCCAAGCGATGACCAGGTGCTGACGTTGCCAAGCTGCTCACCGATAGTCTCAGCCGAATCCAGCGTCAGGTAAGGGCCGGATACAGCCACGCCCGATTTAGCACCAGAGAACAGCGGCCCCTCATCGATCATGTCGACAATGTTCATAGACATGACGTTTGGTGCATCAGTGATAATCCCGACGTCCGCGATGCTCTCTATGCCGCGAGAATCTACCCACTTTGCGAGGTATGTTCCTGCCAATAGCGGCAATGTTGCATTTGTAGCGGTGCCAGGGATTTGCGGGCCAATGTCGGTCGCGTTGGACCACTTTGGAGCAATCAGCTCCGGCGTATGCCTAATGCGGAGATGTCCGCCGACAATCACGTCCAGATCAGTGGCCGCGTTAAAGGACAGGTGCGCCATCCCGCTAATTGCAGCAAGCCGAAATCCAGACACGCTCGCTGGTGGTGCTGTCAATCCGTAGATCGTCTTATTAAACTGAGTGGGTGCCGACCTGCGCCCAGCCGCATTGATCGCGACGAGGCTGAACTGGTAGTCGCCAGGCTCCGCAGGCTGAATGTCAATCGATGATGCAGAGGTGCTTGCTGTCGTCCAATTGCTTTCTGCGCGACGATATTGCAGTTCGTAATAGGACTGGTTGCCCAGCCAACTAACCGTGATGCGCGCACCAACAATTGTAGAGCGATTCAATTACCTGAATGTCCGTGGGCACATCAGGAATGCCGTTTATATTACTGACTGGCAAAGCCTCCAAACGCAGTCCTGCCTCAATTTCTGCATACTTGTCTTGGCGATATGCCAGGGCAGTAATATCCGCCTGAGTACCTTTTACTTCCGTCATCGAAATAACGCGCCATGTCTCTGGCAGCAAATCAGCGGAAGCCAGCACCCATACCGACATTGCCTCTGGAATTGCGCTGAAATCTGGCGATACGTTTAACAGTGCTGATGTGCCAGGCGAACTGACGACAGACCGGCTCTCAACGACGCCATCAGGCAAGACAACCCACAATGTATAAACGTTACCGGATTCAATTACGACTTCAGAATCAAGAGTTACCGAAGCCACATCGGCGGCGATAATGCGTCCACCCATTCGC
>LNEU01000017.1 GCA_001464355.1 Burkholderiales bacterium Ga0077544 | reverse complement strand
TTGAACTCCTTGCTGAACTGTCTACGATTTGCCATTTATTTCCTCCTGATTGATTAAAACACCTTATCTTGGTGTCTTTCAAGTCAGGGACAGGCCAGATCAACATATCTGATACCCCTGTCGCCTTCAAATGGCATGCTGTGATCGAAATCACCATCGTATATTTTTGCCGGAATGCCCCGAGGGAAAGCTTTGCACTTCTTGCGCGATAGTTGGTAGTGATTACATTTCAAACACTGGGAACGGGACATGCGTAGCTCCAGTTGAGCAAATTACAAGCGAATACGGACGAATCAGAGAATAAATAAATGCATAAGAATGAATTTGATATTTAACCTAACGGATGGGCGGCGTACTTTTTATGAGAAAGTTTGTAGTCCTGATATTACAAGTATTGAAGTTGATTCATACACACCTTTAACAATTCCCCCCCAGAAGTGATTATGGAGGTTCTTCGTGAATAAAAACAATCCATTGATTGCAACCCCTCAAACCACTTACCCACCAGTTGGAATTTGCATTTATTGCGGGTCAGATGGAGGAAAGGATGGGTTACGAAAGGAACACATAATTCCGTATGGGCTTAATGGCAATTTCATTCTCCCAAAATCATCATGCAAAAAATGTGAAGCAGTGACGAGCGCATTTGAAGGATATTACTTGGGCAACATGATGATGAAACCCATACGACACAGCTTGCGCATGCAAAGCTCAAAAAAACATGTCGGACGCAAGGATCTTTTACTGCCCTACATAAAGACTGAGCGCTTTTACGCAGATAAAGCTTTTATGCCTATCGAAGAGTACCCTTCTACTCTTTTTTTATATCAGTTGGGACCTGCTGATTTTATCGAAGGTCTAGCGCCCTCTACTGACTTTCGAGAATCAAGAGCTTGGTCATATAGCCATGATCCTCAAAAACAAGAAAAATTATTTCAAGTGCTGGGTGCAAGGCGAATCTATCTCGCGGCATTCAATGCTATGAAATTCAGTAGCATGTTGGCGAAGATTGCTTATGCATTTGCGGTCGCAGATTTAGGGTACAAAAATATCAGGCCTTTTGTATTGGACACAATTTTTGAAAAAGACAAAACGCCATCTTATTGGATTGGTGGCAATAAAGAGTTGGCACCCCCAACGGACTTTTTACACCAAATGAGAATTGAATATATTCGAAAGCCGCTGGATTTCGATGGTCGCGTATATATTCTTGTCCATTTACGCCTGTTTGCTAACTTAGGCGCACCTGAATATCACGTTGTTGTAGGTGAAAAACTAAACGCCAATGTTTGAATCAAAGTTTAGTATGCGAGGCAGGGAACAATAGTGCGTTGGAGTAAGAGCGCCCATATCATTTGGAGAGTTTCGTACGTGGAGCTGAAAGATAAGCAGTAAAGCTATATATTGCGTATTACACCCAGAACCAAAAAAATTCCGTGCAAACAAGCTACGCAGCACGCTTTTCTTGCAATCGCTTAGGAAGCACAAGGGTTAAACAAATAATATTTTTGGTTCGTAGTACAGCGAGTTCGGGGAGCCACAGAATATAAAGCCTCACATGAAAATGTGGGGCTTTTTCTATTTCCGAACGTGACTAAAACGTGACAGTAGCAACACGTTATCACCTCCCTGTTGATTTGCTCGCAGAATTGACCCTCTCTAACTGATCCACCTTCCACTGTCTGGCGAAGGCTGCGACCCGGTCATACGACCCTTCAAATCCCAATGCACATAGATCGATATGCATCTGTTTCAAAGTACGTCGTTGCTTACGCGACTTCGTTGCCTCGGTCTTCAACCAGGTTGAAAGCTTGAACGCGTATTTGTCGAGAGAGGTCGGGGAACGTCGATCAGCGTAGGCTGGCTCAACACCTGACGGTATTTCGAGAGATACCCAATCGTTTGGATATCTCCCTCAATGAGACCTGGTCACGAAGGTGCCAGCGTCGAATTATTCCAAGTAATGCCACGTCGATCACTCCATATCTCCTACTCACTTTGGTAAGTAGGATTGTGTTCTAAACGTGGGTCAGTTTTGGATGCAAATTATGCGGCTAAGTGGGTCAGTTTTCGATGCAAATCAACAATGTGCAGTAACATTTAAATCCAGACCTAGTGCACGAGTCAGTTTCACCACAGTGTCGTAACGTGGCGTTGCACCAGGCGCGAGTGCTTTATAAAGACTCTCGCGGCCAAGGCCTGCTTTCTCCGCAACAGTAGCGATTCCTTTAGCTCTGATGACGTTGCCAAGAGCGATCATTAATGCATCAGTTTCGCCTTCTTCAATGGCGACATTGATATAGGCAGCAATTGCCTCTTCGCTATCGAGAAATTTAGCGGTATCGAATGTTCCAATTTTAGTAACCATGATTATTTATGCTCCTTTTGGATTTCTTCCCACATTACTTTCGCACGCTTGATGTCGGCCTTTTGCGATGTTTTATCGCCACCATTCAACAACAGATAGACCACCCGGCCTTCGCGTACGTAATAAACCCGATATCCGGGGCCAAAATCAATTCTCATTTCTGATATTCCATCGCCTACAGCTTCTGAATCACCGAAATTTCCACATTTTGCGCGGTCAATACGGACCAATATTTTTGCCCGGGCTTTTAGATCCGTTAGGGAGGTGAGCCAATCTTCGAATTCTTCTGTGCTGTGGATGTCGTTCATTAGAAACCATAGTATCCGATTGGATACATAAATCAAGGAATAATTACAGATTCACCAATTGTATTTTCACAACATCGTGGCTATGGCAATACAGTTCCAATGAACATCCCGATTCTCTTAAATAAAAAGCAACTAAGATGCGCGCTAATCGTAACGCCCAAGGCGAGTACTACACGAACCAGTATTTCCACCAGCAATACTGAGTTTTCTTGAGTCAAGCAGCCAGGCGTGCAGAGAGACGTTTGGGTAAAAGGACAACCAAACTAACAAGTGGTCTGGTTCGTGGCAAGAAATGTTCGGGGAGCCACAGAATATGAAGGGCCTAGTTGAAAAACTAGGCCCTTTTCTTTTGTCGAATCCTGTCGGCATTAGACAATGTCTAATACTCCTGCCTTCCGTTCTGATCTCACAAGTCGCCCACTTACTATCGCATTACTGCCAGCGGCTAAGCAGTTGATATGCGGCGCTCGGAATATATGTTTGCAAAATCGTCCCGCAGACCGGACGCGGCAACTTTTGATAATCGAGACTTCAAGCAGATTGGAGCTGCACATCTCATCAACAGGATGTCTGTATGGCTTAAACTTTGGCAGGCAGCAGGAACGGGATTAATTGGTGAGACATAGCCACACTAAAAGATTAACTACTGTGTGAGCTTTTCTGTCGGAACAACAGGGCTTCGAAGTCACAAATGGATAAAGGCCCGCTGAAAAAATAACCCTGAAACAATGCGCAGCCATTTAATAACAAAAAATTTCTTTGTTCTTGTGTTTCTACGCCCTCGGCTATCACTTCCAGATTCAGACTGTGCGCCATACCGATAATGGTTTGCACGACAATCGCATCAGACGGCTTGAGCAGCATGTTATGTACGAAAGACTGATCTATCTTGAGTTGATTCAGCGGCAATCTGGTCAAACTTGAAAGTGATGAATAGCCCGTTCCGAAATCATCCATCGCAAAACTGACGCCCAATTTTTTTATACTTTCCATCTTTTCGGAAGTAGCTTCGATGTCGTGCATCATGCTTTCCGTTAATTCTAGTTTCAAGCGCGCTGGATTGATTCCACTGGTCGTAATCACGTCGATGAGCAAAGACACGAAATCCACCTGCAAAAACTGACGTGCACTGACATTCACGGCGATTTGAAGATCTCTGGTGCGTGCGTCTTTTTCCCACGCCTTGATCTGATCACAGGCTGTTTGCAGTACAAAAAGTCCAATACCGATAATCAATCCTGTATCTTCAGCAATCTTGATGAAGTCATTCGGCAATATCATCCCACGTTCAGGAGAACGCCATCTCACCAAGGCCTCGGCGGCGATAATCTTGCCTTCAGAATTTAATTGCGGCTCAAAATAAACTTCCAGCTGATGTTCTCTCAATGCACAACGAAGCTCCTGTTCGAGCTTTGAATACGAGGCCACAGCGATCTGCATCTCTTCATTAAAGAAGCACAAGGAGTTTCTGCCGCCTTTTTTTGCCTGATACATCGCCATATCCGCATTCTGTAACAGCGCCTTGGGAGATTCGCCTCCTTCAAACATGCAGACACCAATGCTGGCGGTACAAGTAAATTCACAATCAAGAAATTGATATGGTTGGGCCAAAGAAGTCAGAATTTCTCTGCCTATCGCCATTGCCTGACGTGCCGCCTCCACCTCGCTCGCATTCAAGTCGCTCACCAAGACAACGAATTCGTCACCACCGAGTCTGGCAACGGTATCTTCATGCCGCACGGAATGGCGTAGACGTTCGCCAATCTCAATCAGCAATTGGTCTCCCGCAGCGTGTCCCTTGGAGTCATTAATTGTTTTGAAATTATCCAGATCAATGAATAAGAGCGCGCCGCGCAAACCACTTTGCGGCAATTTGGCCAATACTCTGATGAGCCTGTTCTCTAAATGCAGTCGATTAGGCAGTTGCGTCAGCGAATCATAAAATGCCAATCGCTTGATTTCTTCTTGAGCGCTACTGTGCGTTATGTCATACAAAAAGCCGACGTAATACGAAACTATTCCTGGAGCTGGCTTGATCGCTGCGATGTTGAGCCACCCGACAAAAGGATGCCCATCCTTGCGTCGTTCGTGTATTTCACCCTGCCAATGACCATTCGACCGGATGGCGTCAAATATCAATTTATAATTTTCTTGTTCTACACTTTGTGAACTGAGTAGCTGCACGCTCTTGCCTCGCAGTTCTTGCCCGGTGTAGCCGGTAAGCCTGGTGAAGGTTTTATTGACCTGCAAAATCACTCCATCGGGATCTGTGATGCAAATACCGGCAACAGATTCAAGTGCAGTCGCTGCGATCCGAAGTTTTTCTTGCGCCTGCTTGTTCGGCGTCATGTCGAACATGATGTAGCGGCAGGATAACAACTGGCCGGCAGCATCTCTCAAGCCACTCGTACTGAGGGAGATGTGACGTATTGCGCCGTCTTTTGATAGCAGGTCGAGCTCGATACCAGAAAATTCAGATCGAGCCGCTATTGCAGATTCTGTCCTCAGCTTTTCCTGACTATTATTCGTCAAGAAGTCACCTAGTTTTTTCTTGCCTATCAATTCTTCCTGGGTGGAAGCGAGCCAGCTCAATACATGAGAATCAACGCTGGCGAAGGTACCGTCCGCTGCAAGGCTGTAACTGCCAAACGGCATTTGGTCATATAAAAAATTGATTTCAGCTTCAAGCTTCTCGAGCTTTTCTGTAAGAATAAAAAAGGACTTTTCTTTTTCCTTTTCCTTTTCCTTTTCAATTGGGAAATTGTACATTCCGCGACCTTCAGAAAAATAAGCACTGAATCATTTATAAGAATTTATAGGTTGATGATGCAGCTACCGACACCAGGAATCAAACTCTAGAAGAGATACCAACCTGGCTTTCTTTGTGAAACGGAAATGTCGTCCTTTACTTCGTTAATGATTTCGCCACGTCAGCAGCGCGGCTTGCCATTTTTGCAGCCTCTGCTGCAGCTGAAGTTGCTCTTAATGTTGCATGTGCGGCCTCGGCTGACGCTTGCACGGCTGTTTCTTCTGCCTGAGCGGCGGCGGCAGATGCGGCGGCAGCGGCGGCAGCAGAAGCGGCAGCGGCCGCTTCAGATGCCGCTAAAGCGGCTTGGCTCGCTGCCTCTGCAGCGGCAGATGTCGCTTCAACTATCTGCGCCGAAGCCGATGCAACCGCAGCAGCTGTAGCACTTTGGCAAGCCAAGGCTGCTTTTTCAGCTGCGGCAGCTGAGCGCAATGCACATTCCAAGGCGTTTTCAGTCAATCCCTTCATCGCTTGAAGAGTCTCAGAATAGCGCTTGTTAACAATCAGATAGCCGTCCCGCAAAGAAGAAAAATCCGACTCCAAACGCGCCAGCCTGTCAGTAATAATCTTGTCCGAATCGATAGTCATATATAGCTATTGCCTAAAAAATTAAGTATCCAATGAAAAGTTTTTTGTTGAATTCGACTGTTTATAAATGAATATATTATTCAAGATGCTACATCTTGCAACAAAAAACAAGCAAGCTGAATTGCTGGTATCTGACGATACGATGCCGACTAAAGAATTGAGACTCAGTTATTGCAAAACCACGCTACGAATGACGCCATTTTTATTCTTATATTTCGACATACCAACGTGCACTATCAAATCAACATCTAATCCATGTATTTGACTTGATAGTGACACGCATTGAATCCAAGCAATGTCAAATCGTAGCTCTATTTTTCTTAACCTTTAGAAACGATAGCCGACGCCGACACCGATCAGCCAAGGATCAATTTTGACGGCGCTCAATTGTCCGGCGCTGGTGGTTACATCGCTTCTGATTTGCACTTTTTTCACATCCAGATTCAATGACCAGTTTTTATCCAGTTTGAAATCAACGCCTGCTTGCAACGCCAAACCGACACTGCTGCTTTCAAGCTGCGCAGCACCATTCAACAAATGCACACTGGAAATTCTCGTGTAGTTAACGCCAGCGCCAACATAGGGGCTGATCGTCTTTTCGGGGCTGAAGTGATATTGCAAGGTCAATGTCGGCGGCAAATGTTTAAAGGTACCGATCTGTGCACCATCCAGAGAGGCTTTTTGCTTTTGCGGATAAGTCAGTACCAGCTCGGCCGCCCAATTAGGCGTAAAGAAGTAGCTGATATCAAGTTCTGGAATTGTTTTGGAATTGATGGTCAAGCGATCAGATGCGCCAGTACCGCCGATGGGATCTGATTTATTGGCAGGATCGAGATGAATGGCACGCACACGCACCAACCATGGGCTCTCTCCTGATGATTGTGCAAATACTTGCGAACTGATGCTGAGTAAAGATACTAATGCGACTGCCAGTACTGATTTTTTCACGAAGACTCCAACGTTGATGGGAACGATCAACAAGGTATCGCACCAACATTTTCAGAGTTTGATCTTGATCAAATCTTCAGCAGACAACTAATCATTCCGCGACTTTAAAAACTTTTTTCGCTGTTCATTCACTTGTTGGACAACGCTGTGAGCACTAACGCTTTGCATAAATATCGCTGCGCGTCAGTGGCACTGCTGACTTTGCACCGCCCGGCTTGGACGCCAGTATCTGGTAAATGCCTGTACCACCTGATTCAAATTCCAACGCACACGCAGACATATAGAGTCGCCAGACGCGATAGGCAGGTTCGCTGACATATTCCAATGCCTCTTCGCGATGCTCTTCGAGCCGCTGCACCCAATGCCTGAGCGTCAATGCATAGTGCGGCCGCAATGCCTCTACATCATGGATTTCAAAGCCGGTCTGCTCCATCCTGCGTTGAATATTGCTGACCGTATCCAGCTCGCCATCGGGGAATACGTAACGATTGATGAATTCGGTATCGATCGTCCGTTGCCATCCCTCTTCATCATGTGTAATGCCGTGATTGAGAAACAGACCACCGGGACGCAATACTCTTTTGATGGTGGCGTTATACACAGGCAGATTCGACAATCCCACATGCTCAAACATGCCAATGCTGGATATCTTGTCGTAGACCGCGTCGCCTTCCAGATCGCGGTAATCGCGCAACTCGACAGTGACCAGATCTTTCAAGCCCTCAGCCGCAATGCGTGCCTGCGCATATTCAAACTGCTTGTGACTCAGTGTGATGCCATGCGCACGCACACCGTAATGACGCGCTGCCCAGCACACCATGGCACCCCAACCACATCCAACGTCGAGCAGACGCTCGCCCGGCATCAGCCGCAGCTTGCGGCAGATATGGTCGAGCTTGTGCTCCTGCGCATGCTCCAGGGTGTCGTTCTCGGACTCGAAGTAGGCGCATGAATAAACCATTTCCTTGTCCAGCCATAGTTTATAAAACAGGTTCGACACATCGTAATGAAATGCGATGGCAGCCTGGTCGCTACCCTTTGAATGTCTGTGCGAAAATCTGCCTGAATCAAATGGTGTGTCGAGAATGCTTTTAGGTTTTGCCGGCAGGCGCCACGCATCACGCAATAAAGCCCAACGTACGCCTAGTGAAAAATCGAACGTTTTAAAATACTGTTTGAGTCCAAGCGCTGCATAGAGATCACCGTCTACATCAATCAAACCATTGATGTATGCATCGGCAAGCGGCAATGGACTACGGCCGAATATCAGCTTGCGCAACACGGCCGGATCTCTGAGCAAGAGTGTAAATTTTGGCGTGATGATTTCAATGTGATGCAGTTGCTCGCTCAGCAAGCGCAGTGTCGTCGCACTTGGAAAATCCCGTAACAAATGGGTCAATATCCGCAATGCCGCATGTGCATGCCCCGCCTCCACTGCGCTGGATGACATGCAGGAACCGCTCATCAGATTATTGTTTCGATTATTCATTGCCTGGCCCTATCTGAAAACATTCCGACGGGTTGCCCAGCAGCAGAGTCGAATGGGCAAAAAATACTGCGCACAGCAACAATCCGATACACGCATCAGGAGTATCTGGACGATTATCTAAAAATAAAATGGCGCTGCAGCCGTGTCGTTATGCACGACGACAACCATCCGGGCATCTGCAATGCGCGAACACGAGCTTGATGAAAATGCGAATCAGATTGCATGTAACTTTCCTCTTACTTAAAAGCAGAAAAACGTTACGCCTATCCAGACCGACCTGATTTTTTACAAAATGCGAGAATGCATCAACTACCTGTAAGTGGCGATACAAGTTCGCAGAGACGAGCATGTACCACCACTGTTCACAAACAAGAAATTACTTGCTGTTACTGTCTATATCGACCAGACACTCACGGCCTTTTTGCGTGATATCAAAGCCGCTTGCACCTTCTTGCGCCACTATGTGGCCTTTCTTGCCGAGGAAGGTTGCCACGTCAGATTTGAGCACCGCCTGAGAATCACTAGCGATCGCACGCAAGCCCTCGATACAACTCTTGATGAATAAGGTTTGCTTGCCTTTATCGGTCACACCCAGGCTGCCATCTTTTGCATAGGCGATATATTTCAAGCCCGTCAGACGCTTGGTATTCCGCGCCACGCAGGCAGACGGCCGCGCATGCTTGATACCTGCGACTATCTGTTCCAGCGCATCAAATTCATCTGTCGTTAAATCCCCACCCATACACACTTCCCGTCTTTAATATCTATGATTCCCGCAGCCGAATAGCTGCGCTTAAAATCGTGGTAAATCTGCCAGCGTGCGGCCAGGCACATCGTGATCGATCGTATCGATATCTTCAATGCCGTGCTCAGGTATGACGATATGCACACGCGGTCCGAGCACCATTTCGTTACCTACCTTGAATGCTGTCGCCACTTCATCGCCAAAATGCAATGCATCGACCACCAGACTCACATCTTGCTCCAAAGTAACGGCCTCCCAGCCAGGAGAACCATCGGCCTTGCGATGCCCACGTCCCCAACGCACCATTTCTACTTTGTCGCCTGCATCGTTAAATCGCACTGCTTCAATCAAATGAACTGACATCAATCTCTCCGTAAAAGAATGGCTGAATTTTCCGCCCTCATGGTACGCGCCCTGCCAACTCCCAGCAAGACGCATGCTTATTTGCTTCTAAGCCCATATGCGCCGGTGCAAGCGCATATGAAATAGCCATTTACATAACAATATATTAACAATATGCGCTTCTCATCAAGAAATTTGTTAATTTTTTTGATTACGCATCTCAGAAAAAACTGTGTGGGGAACGTGCGATGTTGAACGACGGCAATGTCAATTTTTATTTGCAGTAATTCGTGGCTGATTAATTGTTAATTTTCCAGTGAGTAACAATGCCATATCCCATATTTATGGGATATGGAACAATAAAGCAAATGACTAGACTGAGGGCGAAACAAGGGAGGCATGCCGGTCAGTTGTTACAGCCACTTGCCGCATAAATAAAAACAAACGCTTAAAACCGAATGTGTTTTCTGATGAGCTACTTCAATCAAGATTCCATAAGACACGCGGCGTTTTCGTCCCATCACCTTTTATTTCCCGTCAACAATTCTTACCGACTTTTATAGTCCGACTTTATAGTTTTACTTGCTCAGATCAACTTGCATTTCGATAGTTAACGCTCATTTTCTTATTCATATGTTTGAAAGAATTTCAGGAGCTTATCCGCGACACAGAATGGCAAGGGGCAGTTACATCCGGCGCAATCTTCATTTCCTCGTTCTATGGTCTCTGTTCGCGGTGCTATTGACGCTACTTCTCTGGGGCGCCATGTTCTCGAAACTCGAAGGCGACAAGAAACAACTGGAAGAGAATGCGCTTAAAAAATCGGCATCCATCTCAAAAGCCTATGCGCAATATCTGACCCGAACTGTTGAGCAACTGGATATTCTGGCTAAACAAATAAAGTTCGGCTGGGAAAAATCCAACGGCTCCTTAAGTTTCGAAAAAATGAGCATGGAAGGCGTGCTCAACATTCCTCGATTCGCTTCAGCGGCGATTTATGATGAAAACGGTATGCCAGTCACGGCAACACTTCCTTTAGGAAGCAAATTTAATGTGCTGGATCGTGAATATTTTAAGTTTCACAAAACAAGTCGGTCGACTGCACTGCGTATCGGCACGCCGACTATAGGACGGCTAAGCGGCAAGAAGATCATTCAGGTAACGCTGCGCATCGAGAAAGATGGCGGCAAATTTGGCGGCGTACTTGTCCTGGGTATTACACCGGAATTCTTTACCCTTTTTTCCGATGACCAGGTATTGGGTGAAAGAGGCATTCTCGCCTTCATTGGCGAAGACGGCATCGAGCGCATGTCCAAGGTCGGCAATGAGCAACGCGACACCAGCCCACTTTCTGCACAAAAAATAGATACCGACCTTGCATCCAGGGCCACCCATCTTTTCCCGGATGGCAGAACGCGCTTTATCGCTACTCACAAATTAAGCGGTTACCCATTCTTTGCTTTGGTGGGACTGGACCAACAAGACGTACTGCAACCGTATGAGCGCAATTTGCTGATGTATCGCAAGATAGGGATTGCAGGCACCATCATTTTCTTCCTGTTTTCCCTCATCGCCATGTGGATGTCGATACGCCTCGCATGGCGCAATCATCAAGCCAAAACAATACGGGAAACTTATCGTCTTGCTACCGAGGGTGGCAACGAAGGTTTTTACATTCTGCTTTCTGAAGAGGATACAAGCGGCTTCATTACCGACTTTACGGTTGTCGATTGCAATGAAAAAGGGGCGTCATTTTTCGGTCTGCCCAAAGAGAAATTTCTTGGTGCCAAAGTATCTGATTATTACTCGGGCGAGTATTTTGACCGTGTCATGAATGCCTACCGCTTAGGCATGGAAAATGGTTTTTACGAAGACGACTATCGCATTCCTGAAGGTAGTCCGATCAAGGCGGAATGGGTAAAGCGAAAATTCGTACGCGCCGACAAGGGCCTTGCGATTACCTTGCGCGATATCAGTGAATCCAAACGCCACGAGCGCGAAATGTCGCGTCTGGCGATGGAAGATGCGCTCACCACTTTGCCGAATCGGCACTGGCTGATGCATTATTTGCCAGCAGCATTGGCTACCGCGCAAACGAATAAAACCATGCTGGCCGTCCTCTTCATCGATCTGGATGACTTCAAAAACGTCAACGATACCCTGGGCCATTCCGCTGGCGATCAGTTGCTGTGCGCAGTCGCAGCACGCTTGAAATCAGTAGTACGTTCGACCGACAAGGTCATTCGACTAGGCGGCGATGAATTTACGATAATTCTGGAAGCGATACACAATGAAGAAGAAGTCGCCCACATCGCATTTAATATCAACCAAGTCTTGCACGAGCCATTCGAGCTGACACGCGATACGACATCGAAGAAAAACAAAGTAGGTGGCTCTATCGGCATCGCCTTGTTCCCGCGTGACGGGCACGATGTGGAAACACTCGTGAAGAACGCAGACATCGCCATGTATTCAGCAAAGATTAACTGCAAGGGCGAGTTCCGCTTCTACGATCGCATGCTGTACGAAAACATCAAACTACGGCTGGATACTGAACAGGATTTGGCACAAGCCATACGGGAAAATCAATTCGAGCTATATTTCCAGCCGCGCGTGGCCACTTGCACCGGCGCGCTGACCAGCATGGAAGCATTGATACGTTGGCAGCATCCGACGCGCGGGTTAATCCCGGCCAGTGAATTTATTGATTTGGCAGAAGACAGCGGGATGATCAACGCGATCGGCGAAATCGTAATTGACAAGGTATGCGCGCACATTACGGCATGGCTGGCGCAAGGAATACAAGTGGTACCGGTTTCGGTCAATGTATCTGCGCATCAGTTCAATGATGGCAAGGTCAAGAACCTGATTGCAGGATGTCTGGCCAGACACAAGGTTCCTGCAGGGTTACTGGAAATCGAGCTAACCGAATCGGCCATGATGCGTAATAGCGGCGATATTTTCGACGAGATATCCGCCATCAATAAAATGGGAATCACCATGTATGTGGATGATTTTGGCTCGGGATATTCATCATTGTCACTGCTGCAGCGGTTGGATATGGATGTACTGAAAGTCCATCAGGCATTTACTGCGCAACTGGGCCGGGGTAAGGATGGCGAAATCTTCTTCACTGCCATCGTCTCTATGGCAAAAGCACTCGACATGCGCGTCGTCGCCGAAGGTGTGGAAACGCAAGCGCAATTAAAGATACTGCAGACGCTTGCTTGCGACGAGATACAAGGCTGCTATATCGCAGAGCCATTAGCCGCAACCGAAGTTCCGGGCTTGATTGCAAAGCACTGCCTTTTCCCCTGATTCAATTCCAGGCCGGTGCTTTGGCCACGTAATCGCGTCGCGCCAATAGACATTTTTTGTATGCGCTCAGCGCGCTTCTCTTCCCGTAAGAATGATCCACGACCGCTATAATGTCGTTCTTGGCGAGACTTGCCCTAGTTGCTGGCCTCACCCTTTTTCCGGCATTTGCTGCAAGCGATGCATCCTTGTTAAAAAGAATGTGCACCATGAATAATCAACGTCCTGTCGTACTCTGTCTCTCCGGCCACGACCCAAGCGGTGGCGCAGGCCTGCAAGCCGATATCGAAGCACTGATGGCACAAGGTTGCCATGCAGCGCCCACGGTTACCGCGTTGACCGTACAAAACTCGGTTGACGTCTCTGATTTCCGCGTTCTGGATGCGGAATGGGTGCTGGCACAGGCAGATGCGGTAATCACCGATTTGCCCGTAGCCGGCATCAAGCTCGGTATGTTGGGCTCGGTCCAGATGGTGGATACCGTCGTACAAATTTTGCGGCGCTTGCCGCATGTACCGATAGTGTGTGATCCAGTATTGCGCGCCGGCGGTGGCGGTGCATTGGGCAAGGATGAGGTCGGCTACGCGATGCGCGAACGCTTGCTGCCACTCGCGACAATTGCCACACCCAACCTGCCCGAAGCACGTATTCTGACTGAACTGCCGAACGGCACACCGGATGAATGCGCCGAAAAATTACTGCCATTTTGCCAGCACTTGCTGATTACAGGAGGCCACGGCGACGAGCACGAAGTCCACAATCGTCTGTATTCGCGCGACGGCACATCCAGCACCTTCACCTGCGCTCGACTGCCAGGCAGCTATCACGGCTCGGGTTGTACGCTTGCCAGCGCATTGGCTGGCCGTCTGGCTCTCGGTGAAGATATATTGACGGCGGTGGAAACCGCATTGACTTACACATGGCGCACCTTGCGCGATGCAGACAGGCCAGGCAAGGGACAATACTTCCCTCGCCGTTTGCCACTGGATTTCTGCCCTTGAAAAGCCAAGTGCATGATTTGTAAGCGCGATACAAACAAAAAAGCCTGATAAATAATCGTCAGGCTTTTTTATTTGTCGTATGGTTTGTTGCGCACAATCTCAAGCAAGCGGCGACAATTCTTCCTTGTGCCAGCCAAACTTCTTCACATACGCCGTATTCAATCCCAGGCATTGTTTGGAGCTGCATTGATCGCGATGAACACACTGGTAAAAACCATTACGCATGAATTCTGTCCAGAACGCGTCATCGATATACAACTCAGGCTGATCGTTATATAAAGCTGCGCGATCGCTACCGAGCAGACACTCGGGAAAGTTTTTAACTTCTATGCCGCGCCCTACTGCTTGCGCATCCGCGATTGCCTGCTTTAACAAAGGCAACGCAGCGATATGAGACGCGACCAGGTTCTTGTCGTCACTCTCGCTCATAGGAAAATAGAACCAGAACTCCATCTGCGCAAGTTGCTTCAAATGGGCCAGACGTTCTACCAATTGCGGCAATTGACGATAGCTACGCTCGGTTACAACCGTATTGGTGATCGTTACGACGTCTGGAATTTTGTCGAGAATTTCCAAACCGCGTATGGTTTTATCAAACGAACCGGGAACTGTCGTAATTCCATCATGGGTCGCGGCATCTGCACCTGCCACACTGATAAAAAACTCATTCACGCCGGCATCCACCAGCTCGGCACAATAGCTTTCACTACCCAAACGCATGCCATGCGTTTGAATACGTACTTTTTCAAAACCGGAATTTCGCGCCATACGCACCCATTCGGGCAAGTCGCGATGCAGGGTGATTTCTGATCCGGTCAGGATCAGACCTTTCCATTTGCGATGCATGCCATTTTGCGCCAGCAATGCATGCAACTGTTCCGTCGTCTGCGGCTTCAGCCTATCCATCGTGTCTTCGATCATGCAATGGACGCACTTCAGGTTGCACCTGAATTCCATTGTCATCGAGACATACTGCCTGTGATCAAAACAGCCCATGCGGGTCCTTGTTAATTCAGCGAGTCAGCGCGGGGGAAATCGCGTTCAGAACACACCATAGTATGCGCTCTTCAATACCTTGACGACGCCGTTTTCCATCCGATAATCAATCCCTACGTCGAACAGCAAATAGTCCAAACCAGCACGGTGCTGTTCCGCAAAAGCAATCTGCTCTGCCGGGAATTGCATTTTCTTCAAAAAGAATAGCAGCTGATCTATCGTAATACGCGAAAAATACACGCCGTCGTGGGTGCGTTTGTTGGCAACAACGATGGTTTGGCACTCGCGCAGCTGCGGCCACAACACAGTATCGAGATCGAAATGTGCAAGATCCAGATAAACCGATGAGCGCACTTTATCGACGATTTCGCGTGCCTGCGTACGCGCATCGAAGAAGAAATAAAAATTCTTCATGGTCGTCGCTTCTTTTGTAACCGTGTAGCAGATACCGGAAGACACAGTGCTGCCGACGTTCCCCATATACATCTGCAACTCATCCATCTGCCCGCCTTCGTTCAGCAAGGCATGATTCAAATCGATGGAAAACATGAAGTAATCGGATGACTCTTTTACTGTCAGATCACAGGCTATCCATGGCTTGATCACTTGCAGCAATTGCGTAATTGAACGGGTGCGTTGCTGGCGATCGTAATCGTAAAAATACAATTCCCAGCTGATCTTGCCGTTTTCCTGCTTGACGCCCCACACCGTGCGCGACATGCCGAATGCGTGACGTACGGCAGCCACGACTTCGGCAGCACGCGAACCCATCCCTTCACACGCAAACGTATTGTTGAGCAGATTGACAGCACGCAGCTTGCCTTGCGGATTCGCAACGGGTTCGTATTCCCATAGACAATAGTCGTAATAACGATCTTCCGCCGAAGTCAGCTCAAGCGACAAGGCAGGCAAACTTACACACGATTTGTCAAGGGTATTCAAATTAACCTCACTTGATCGCAGTAATCAGGATAAACGGCATATCCAGCGGCACTTCCGCGATGGTAACGGAGTGAAAGCCGATCGCCTCCAGTTGCGCCTGATACGCTTGTGGTGTGCGGTAAGAACGGAAAAACAGCATCAGCGGCAATTGACCGTATGCGATTTGCACATCCTTCACCTGCGCCTCGGTACGCTCAAAAATCATCAGTGTGCCACCGGGCTCCAACGCATCGTATGCGCGACGTAAAAAGTCGCACATCTCCGCATCCGGCCAGTCGTGCAACATGGACTTGAAAGTAATCAGATCGTAAGCACGCGGCAAAGCAGCTTGCGTCGGATCGCGCTTGATGAAGCTGATACGCGCAGCTTCCTGCTCGTCGGCCACATGCTTGGCACCGATATCACACACCAAAGGCAAATCATAGACAGCTGCACGCAACTCGGGATGCTTGCGACACACGCGCAAAACAAATTCACCGCTATTGCCGCCGATATCCAGCATGCGTTGATACCGTGAAAAATCAAAAGCAGCTATACAGGCTTGCGCTTCATACTTGGTCAGCGCTGTCGTTATACGCATCCAGCGTGCCGTCTGTTCATAATTCTCGGCAGTTGGTTCAAACGCGCGCTGATAAGAAAACAACTTGAAGATGCGCGCCTGTTCGACAAACTTGGCCGGCTCCATCAGCAAGGCCGTCAGCAAATGCAGAAAGTCAGGTGCCACCAAATTCGCAAAGTACAACTTGGCTTCCATCAAATCCCGATAAACCAGCGCTGCCTTGAAACTTGCCGAGAGTCGAATGGTATCGGTCGCGTCGGCTACTCCATCCTCGTTGGATTTGCTTTCAAGCACGCGATTCGCGCGCAGCATACCCAGCAATAAATGCAAGCCGCGTTGATCCAGTTGAAGTTCAGTTTGAATTGCCAAAGTCGTAGATGAAGCATGCGCTATCAGGTAATCGATGACGCCCGTTTCAAACGCAGTAGATAAGGCGCACGCGCCCACCATATCGGCAATGAAGGCATCAACGCACAGATAGTCGCGTTCTTTTCCGAAATGACTATCCCATTGCACTTGGCGGATACTCATCGCGCCACCGTGGGAGATTGAGCAATATGATCCAGCACGCTTTGTACGATTGAGGCGATCGGCTGCGTGCCATCAACGATCAAATCGGCCTGCGCACGCACTGTGCGGCGTTGCGCTTCCAATACAGCATGTATGGTCGCGATGTAATGTCCTAGATAATCATTGAGCCAGGCCAAGCCACGTTTTGCGCTGGCAGCGTCCTGCCGCAACATGTCTGCGCTGACTTCGCGTATGCGGCGTGCCAATGCAATATCGAGCGGCACATCGACCCATACCAGCAGATCGATGTTGTCCGTAGTAGCGGACCAGGCACGCCCCAAAGGCATTTCAAAAATCAGGTCTTGTGTGCCAGCAACGATAGATACGCCATCGCGAGCATTAATTGCGTCACCCTTGCGCAAAATAGCAAGATCATCCGCCAGGCCCGGCGCTTGCAACTGATTGAAATCTGCACCTTCTGCCAGCCATTTTGCAAGCGCATCGACAGACTGACGTGTGGCATTTTCGTAGTCGTCGAAACGCAGCGTTACGGAATCTTTCAAAGCCGAGGCAAGCGCAGTCACCAAGGCCGATTTTCCGCCGCCGATAGGGGCGGCAATTGCGATGACTTTACGATGACTGCGGTCGTGCATGACGTCAGACTTTATTTAATGAAGCGTACGTTGCAGCGGATGCCGGATGGAATTTTGTTGCCTGGATTGCGCAGCTCCAATCGCACACCGAAAGTTCCGCTAGCAGCATCGATGACGCGATCAACCACTTTAACGCTGGCGACATGACTGCCATTGACCATCGAGCCCATCGTGACTTCGCCTTTCATGCCTGGCTTGATCTCGCCGAACAGTTCTACCGGCACAATGACTTCTACATTCAATGGATCGATCTGTGCCAGTTTGAGAATTTTTTCCTGCGCGATGTGATCGCCGGGGGCGAGATAACGCTCAACCACCACGCCACTCAATGGACTGGTGATCGTACGGAGGTTTAATACTTCCTGCTGTTGCTTGCGCTCCAGTGTGGCAAGTCGTGTCTGCGTTTCCAGTTCGTCTTTGTCGCTGGCCGAAATTAAATCCTTCTTGAAGAGCTCTTCATTACGCTGCACCTTGCGTTGACCGTATGCCTCTTGCGCAGCACGCAAAGTCACTGTCGCTGCTTCGACCGACGAATTGAGACGCGCAACAACCTGGCCTTTCTTGACGTCAGAACCGCGATCAACCAGAACCTGGCTCAAGGTACCCTCCACCGGGCTACCAACGTTGGCAATGATGTAGGGTTCAAGCAGGCACTCCATCTGATCGCCGATACTCTTGCCGCGGTTACCGCTTTGCGGCATTGCTGCAGACACCGGTTTCGCCGCAACCGCTGCCTTGTTTGCGGTAGGTGTCGTTGCAACTGGAGCTTGTTTCGCACCCGGTGCCAGATTTGGAACTGGTGCCGGCAATGGTGATGAAAATACCGGCTTGTCGGCAGCGATTGCCATCGAAGCGAGTGCGCTCAAAATGAAACCTGCCAGGATGGTGTTCAGTCCGTTGGTGTAATGCTTTTGCATAGAGATTCCCTTGTATTTTTTGTGATTCCGAATTCGTTGAATGATAAAACCGGCATAAATTTATTCTGCACGTCCTGAGAAGGACAGGATGTCGCCCATCTGCTTATCCGCTTTTAACAAGCTCTTGCGTATGCGCGACTGGCTGCGCTCAGTACGCTTTTGTGCATAACGTATCCATTTGGCGTGCAGCATTTCTTTCCTGTCGCTGAACCTGCTCACCAGGCGGCGTAACACCAGTGCCGACAAGCCATTGTTGTATGGAACAAGTAATGCATCCTGCAATGACAGGATCGCCTCAACATTGCCAGGATCGCCCTGTCGTGCACAACGGCCCGCGATCTGTCTATCGATACGGCCGGCCTCATGCCGTTCCGACAGAATGACATGCAAACCACCAAGTTCGGCTGCGCCTTCGCGCAATTTGATATCGGTGCCGCGCCCCGCCATATTGGTGGCGATGGTGATACGGCCAATATGACCAGCGTCAGCCACGATGTCGGCTTCTTCGCCGTCTTGCTTGGCATTCAATACTTTGTGAGCAATGCCGCGTTCTTCCAGTTTTTGACTCAACAGCTCGGACGACACAACCGAGCGCGTACCAACCAGTATCGGCGCACCACGTTGATGGTGATGCAAAATGCGCTCCAGCACGCATTTCCATTTTTCTTCATCGGTAGCAAATACCCTGTCTGGATGTGTCATGCGCAAACTCGAGCGATTGGTCGGCACCTTGACGACGCCCAGACCATAGATACTGCCAAGTTCGGCAGAGACTTCCGATGCCGTACCACTCATGCCGGATAAATGCTGATAACGACGGAAGAAGCGCTGGTAACTGATGCGTGCCAAAGGCTCGCGGCGCGCAGTCACGTCCAGCCCTTCCTTGACTTCGATCAGCTGATGCAAGCCCTGGCCCCATGAACGATCTGCCATCACGCGACCGGTAAATTCATCGATGACCTGAATTTTGCCGTCACGCACCAGATACTGCTCGTCACGCGCGAACAGGAACAAGGCGGTCAGTGCCTGATTGATCATTTCTTCGCGGCGCAAAGTAATGTTCCATACCCCGCCTAGCGACTTACTGAGGTCGATCACGCGCTGATGACCTTCTTCCTGCATTTCGATACGACGTTCGCCACGCAGAATACGATAGTGCAAGCCTTCGACCAATTGCTGCGCCAGATCAATCGCCTGCCCTGCAAACAACGCCTCATCCGGCGACGATACTTCTGCAGAAATAATCAATGGCGTACCCGCTTCATCGGCGAGCACACTATCTGCCTCATCGACAATTGCAAAACTGAGGCCACGCAATAACAGACGACGTATGCGGGATTTTGCTACATCACCGCCATAAATTTTTTCCAGCTTCAGATGCAGCGAATCTGACTGCGAACCAAGTACGATGCGGTCACGCAGATAATCGAAAACTACGGTCTTGTTGGTGCAGTACACCACATCACATGAATAAGCCAGCTGGCGTTCTTCGTGACTCATCTCTGAAGTGACGGCTGCGGAAGAAATACCCAGCGCCGCATACACCGGTTGCATCAATGCGTGATCGCGTTCGACCAGATAATCATTGACCGTAATTACGTGTACCGGCCTGCCGGCCAGAGCGGCGGTGCAGGCTGGCAGCGTTGCCGTCAGCGTCTTGCCCTCACCCGTTTCCATCTCGGCGATCATGCCTTGCAACATGACCCAGCCACCGATCAATTGCGAGTTGAAATGGCGCATGCCGTGGATACGGTCCGAGGTTTCGCGCACCAGTGCAAATGCATGCGCGACCAGTTCATCCTTCATTCCTTCGCGGCGCAATTGACGCGTCAGTTCACGTGCCAGCTCGCGCAAACCGTCCGCATCCAGTTCGCGCAAAGGCGCTTCAAACGGTGCGACCTGATCGACAATCGCATGCACTCGTTTTGGCCGCGCGCGCAATTTGCGCACGATGGTTCCAGTCAATGCATTGCCGATGCGATCCAGCAATTGATCGGCTTGTGGCTCATCTCGCTCTGGATAAACCTGGTCGAAGCGCGTCAATTGCGGGCGCAACATAAACTCGATGTTGGTTCGCAAGCGATCCTTCCAGCGCTGCAATCTGCTTGCTGCAGGGCGATCTTCATGCGGCAAATCGCCGTTCAGGTCCGGCTCGAACTCTGGAATAATTTGGACGTTGCTAGACATTGAACGCCCTTAGAAAAATTCGCCGTGCACTTGAATACCATTGCACACCAATAGGCTCAGGCTGATGCTCGAAGCGGACGTAAATTCGGCTGCCGAGTTTATCCATCTTGACGCCCTTCGGTAACTGCAGATCAAGCACAAACAGTTTTTGTAGTGTTTTGGCATCGCCATCCTGTGCGGACGGATCAAGACCGATATTGCCGCCGCCCTGAAAACTCAAAGTCATGCTTGGCAACTTATCTGTCGCAGCTGGCACTTCGCGCAAGACCCTGGCTTCGATCACGGTTGAAGGTTGATCGACCGGTCGCACTTCAACGCTTTGCGATCCCTTGCGCACCTTGTCTGCATTCGCTTGCGGAATCACGACACGTATCGTCGTCAACCCTTCATCGGTCACATACGCCAGCAATTCACCGCGCTGAACAAAACGTCCCTGCATGTTCTGTACGTCAGCCATCACAAAAGTACCTGAACTAGGTGCGCGAACTTCAATTTCGGCAAGGCGTTTTTGTGCCAACTCCATCGCAACTCGCGCGTGCGCCATCTGTTGCAACAGGATGTCGGCTTGCACCCGATTGCTGGATAAGGCTGCGGTGTATTTTGCTTCCAGGCCAGCCAGTTCAGCTTCCAGCACGGTGGAGCGCGCAATCAATTCAGGATCTTCACATTGAATCAACAACTCGCCTTTTTTTACTTGCTGGCCCGGCTGCGCGACAACTTTAGTAATGAAGCCATCAACGTTGGCACGTACCTGCGCTTCATCCGGTGCCCACACCACGCCTTCACTGCGCGTAAATGAGGGGGCAGGCAACCAGAATAAAATCAATGCAGCCAGCAACACTGTTGAGCCACTGATGACAAGTGCGCGTGTGCGCTGCTGACGCAACTTGGGGCTATTGAACAAGTAGCCGATCTTCTTCGCGATCGGTTGAATCAACATATTGAATACCGACCACACCGCCATCAAAATGCCGAACAGGAAAAACTTGCTCGCCACCAGTAGCACGATGGTGATCATCATGAACATGCGATAAAAGAAAGACGTGATGCTGTAAAAAACGAACCAGCGTGCTTCTCCTTTGGCGACGACCGGCGACTGCACGTCTTTCACTTCAAACAAATAATGATTAATCAGATAGCCGAGATAATCATTCGAACGCTGACCCAGATTTGGAATCTCCAGATAATCAGACAGGATGTAATACCCGTCGTAACGCAAAAATGGATTGCCGTTAAACAGCAGCGTCGAGATACCGGTAATCAAAATGATGTTGTAGGCAATCGCGCGCTCAGTGCCGGGCTCGAGATAAACCCAGGCGATCATTGCAATCGCCGCGATAAACAATTCCGTCAACATGCCGGCGGCACCAACCAGCATGCGCCACTTTTTGTCTTCAAACGCCGATGCGGCGGATGCATCGACATACGGTATCGGCATCAACAGCAAGAGCATGACGCCCATCTCATGCACCTCGCCACCGCGCGCCTTTACGGCGAAGGCGTGGCCAAGTTCATGCAGAATTTTTACCAATGGAAAAAGTATCCACATCAGCAAAATATTTTCGACCGAGAACACCCGATCCAGCATGCCACTGGAAAATGCCTTCCAATGCATTGCCGCCAGGATGATGGCAATCAGTATTGTCACGCACCATAGTCCCGCGCCAAACCAGCCAAACATAGGCCGCATGAAAGGCATCATCCGCTGCAGGATACGATCAGGATCAAACAAGGGGAAACGCAGCGACATCGGATTACCGACGTACTGTTTCACTTTTTGCTTCAGGTGTTTGCCGCGACGCTCGTGCTGCTCGCGTATGTCCGGTGGCGCATCGCTCTGCAAAACGTCGGCGCGATGTAAGTCAGACATCAGCTTGATCATCTCGGGTTGCGATGGCACTTCATCGCCCAACTGTTCGCAGGCAATATCCCAGATCTGCTGCATCGTGCGCTCGCCATCCATCAATCCGATGACAAGATTGGCTACTGGCGTAAAGCGATGAAAGCGGCCGCTGATATGATCCTGCAGCACGTACCAGACGCCACCGCGATAGACGTGTCTGTGAATTTGCGCATGATTACGCAGACGCGGCCGGACGTTGGCGACGCGATACCATGATTCGCTGAAAAGTGACTCTGCCATAAGCGACGCTTACATCCAGGACCAGAACATCAGACGCAACCAGTCAAACATTTTGTGCGTCCATTGCCAGATCAACTTGCGATCGCCGACATCAATCTTGCCTATTCCTTCCATACCTGGGCGCAGCCGTTCGCTGACTTTGCCGACTGTCGCTTCGACACGGAAGTAACTGCGACCTTCTCGCGAACTGGTGACTGGCGTCATGTGCGCAATCACTAATGGAAAAACTTCACCCGGCAAGGAAGTCAGCATCAAGGTACCGGTTTGTCCTTGCCTTACGCCGGTGATGTCGCTTTCATCTACTTCCAGAATCACGCGATATTCATTCAGCGGTGCGACTTCAAACAAGTTCTGACCGCGTTTGACCGCACTACCGAGCGCTTGTGACAAATCCCCGCTGACGACAATCCCGGGGAAAGGCGCGGTGATATTGGCGCGTGCCAGCTGCTCGGCCAGCAATTCCATCTGGGCTTTCGCTTGTTGTACTTGGGCCAGACTGACGTTGACTTGCACGCGATCTGATTTCGCCAAGGCTTCTTGATACTGATTCGAATATTGATCGGCCTGACTGGCCCAACGTAGATACTCAAGTTGCAAATCGCGTTGATCGAGCGTCGCCAGCACATCTCCAGCCTTGATCAAATCGCCGGCACGATGACTGGACGTTTCCACATAGCCGTCAAATGGCGCAACCAAAACACGACGGATAGAACCTTCCAATGCAGCATTCGCACCCACCATATAACTACTGCTGGCGAAGCTGAAAAAAATCACCGCGAACATCAGCAAGCCGGCAGCCAGCTTGCGGCCAAAATGCCGCGGGCCGATAAATTTACGCAATTGGTCACGCGCGATGTCCTTGAAACGCGCCACCAACAATCTGTCGTTCAGACGTTTTTCTTCGAGAATGCGACTGCACAGTGCAACGACTGCCTGACAGAGTTCAATCTCTGCCAGCGCGAATGGGCGATCGCCCGAACGTTCAAACGTAAATGCACCGCCTACCAATTCGCTCGTTACAAAAGGAACGGTCAAAATGTAATCGCTGCCATGCTGGCGCGCCAATGCTGCGTGATCGCGCGTCACCAATACTTGCTCACCAACGGCTGGCATCTGCACCAAGGATTTCTGATCGATCGCCTCATCCATCGCGCTACCGATGGCGCGTATCAGATTCATCCGTTTGCCGATTTGCGCGCTGTGCGATACGGCGTCGACATTGCAGCGATCATCGCGACGGAAGCCGACACTAACGCGATCGCACTCAAGACGGATCGCCAGATCAGTTACCAGGGCATGTGCCGCAGCAGAAAACTTTTGCTCGGTCATCGCCGACGCAACCAGATCCAGCGTCGTCATCAAACGTTCACGCGTATTTTGTTCATGTACGGCCTGTTGTCGCAACAAGGCGGCTTCTATACCCTGCATCCCCCATTGCAGCTCACGTATCAAACTGTGCAAGGTATCATCGCTGCGGCGCAAAGTTTCCAATGCGACCAGGCCATGTAAATGGCCGTCGATGATGATGGGATAGGCAAGCGCAGAATGGTCGTCGCGGTGTTGTAGGGTTGCCTGCCGTCCCTGCAAGGCGATATCGGCGACCTCGACCAGCAAAGGGCTGGCTGCCTGCGCTGGCGGCCAGAATGCGACCGGGAGGAAAGGACCGATATCAGGTGGGCCGAGCACCATCACGGCACGCACGGCTCCTTCTATCATTTCGCATTGCAATGCCAGCCAGGTCGCGTTGAATTGCTGCGCATCGGCCGGATCGGCAAAACGAAGCCATAGCGCTTGCTGCTGGTCGGACTGTTCTCCGACCACTACGTCAGATGCTGCTGGTGCAAACAAATTATTGCTCACTTGTTACGTTGTAAAAACGATGGTCGGTATAAAGAGATGGCCGTATATCCTTGCATTGCTGCGAAAAAATTGCGGCACTGACTATGCGAAAAATTTCTCAAGACAATTTGATTTCGCCAAAACGCTGTTCGTACTCACGCACACCTTGCTCCAGCATCTGCGCCAAACGTTTCGCAGTATAAGGGGTCAGCACCACGCGTTGTGACAGTTGTACGCCAACTTCATCGCTGCCAGCCTGCCATGCCTTGTTGGTACCAAACAGCAGCGTGATTTCTTCACGCGTGCCGAGTACGTTGCAGACATTTGCATACGCGCTCTGCATCTTGCTGTCATCCCATCTTGGTTTGATAGGCACACTGACTGCTTCGACAGGTGGAACTTTTGCGTTCTTTTCTGCTGTTGACGATTTAGCTGATGCTGATTCCGCAACCACTGCAGCAGCGATAGTTACCTCTTCTGCTGCAGCGTTTTCCTTTTTACTTTTTGCCATTTCTGTCCTGATCCTTATCTGAAACAAGCCTTGTTCAAGGTGTTGTTTCCGGTTCTTTTTTGCTATTCCAATCGATGGATGGGTTACCGGTATTCACTGCTGCTTCCGTATGCGTTTCGACAATCTCGGCAACGCCAGTAATGCGATCCAGCCAGCTGCGTGTAGCGACTGGTGCTTTCACTACCGCTTCTGACGAAACTACTTCCGGTTGCTGCAACAAGGTGTTGCGATCAAACGCAGTGCGAGCACGCGTTGATTTCTCAGCTTTGCTCCATTTGCCGGTACGTGGATCAAACTGCATTGCATCCTTGCCGTTGCGACCGAGTTTCAACGCATGCGCACCAGCCAAACCAGCGAAGGCGATATCCACATTGTCGATTGCAGGGACGATATCGCTGGCGTCGGAACTTGGCGCAGGTGCAGCCTCCACTGCAGGAACTGCATCGGAAGGTGCGACCGGCTCAGCCACACAATTCACAGTAGGGAAGCTGCCATCTGCATTTGGTATCGTGCAATCGACAGGTTCCTGCTCAAGCGCATCTTGTCCGGTAACCCCTTCGACACCTGCCGCTGTAGCTGGCAATGCATTCAAATCACCCAACTCACTGATGTCATTGACGGCAGTTTGCGTCGGATTGTTGCGACTTGCACTGGATGACATCGACGAATCGCTGGATGAATGTCGAGCGCGCAAGTTCAACAAGCTGAGAGAATTGCCGCCGGTTGCAGAAATGCTGGAAATCAAGGAATCCATACGGTTCGCAAACGACACACCATATTGCAGACTTGAATTTTCCCGCATGGCACCGGCCAGCGATGAAACAAACACATTGTCCTGCTTGTTTGCAATCAGATCAGGTGCATTGTTGGCTGAGCCAAAACGCACCACCGATTTCGCCTTGCTATCCACAAAATAAGCCGCAGCATAGTCGCCCGCCATGATATCGGTATTGAAATTACCATACAGCAGATCACTAGCAAAACCACCGAATATGACACTCAAGTTACTGCCGCCATGCAGAATATCGCTACCACCTTCATACAGATCAATGGTTTGCGCCAATGACACAATGCCATCCGTGTATTCAACCAATCCACTGTCACCGATGATGACGTTGAAGCCGTTATTACCAAACAACTCATCCGCGCCATTGCCGCCGAGCAGCATATCTTCGCCGTTGCCGCTGACGATCATGTCGTTGCCGCCTATGGTTGGATTCGTGGTAACGATTTGAATGTACTTGCCGCTGGCAGCACGTGTGATCTCTCCGTTGTCACCGAGAATCGCGTTACCACCGTCGCCTGCGCGCAAGTCATCGTTACCGAATCCACCAACCAGTACATTGCGCCCGCTGCCGCTCACAATGATGTCATTACCGCCGACCGCAGGATTGGTACTGACCATGGTCAAGACGTTGCCTGCATCATTGAAGACAACTTTGCCGTTATCACCGAAGGCGATGTTATCGCTATCGCCCATGGTGATGCGATCATTGCCGTAGCCGCCGATCACATGCTTGACACCTTGCAGCGTAACGATCACATCGTCGCCACCGCTGACTGCGGTATCGAAGAATGATTCATACGAAGTCGTGATACCAGCTGCATTCAGAATGATGCGACCGTTGTCACCGAAGATGAAGTCCAGGCCATTCGCGGTAGTGATGGTGTCGTTGCCGACACCACCCATAACGAAATGCTTGCCGTCGCCGGTTTCGATGATGTCGTTACCGCCGAGACCGGTGGTGTAGCCGACTGTTTCAGTCAGGTGACCAGTGGTTTCAATCAACTGCGCCAGATTGCCGGCTGCATCGAACTCAACAAAGCCGTTATCGCCGAGGAAGATACCGTTACCCGCACCGACGCGTATCGTATCTGCGCCGACGCCACCGATGACAAACTTGTTGCCATCATTAGAAGTAATGATGTCATCACCACCGCTCACTTTGGTATCAACACTCGAATTCATGCGCGTGACTTTGCCGACTGCATTCAAGGTAATGCTGCCGTTGTCGCCGAGGATGTAATCGCTACCAGTACCTGTCGTGATCGTATCTTTGCCGAAGCCGCCGAGGATGAAGTGATTGCCGTCGCCAGTTTTAATCGTATCGTCACCGCCGAGGTCAGCTAGATAACCTGTGCTTTCGATCGTGCGTGTGACACCGTTGGCATCTATGCTGACCTTGCCGCTATCACCAATGATCAAACCGTTGCCAGCAAGAACTGTGACGTTATCGCCCTCTGTGCCGGCGATGACGAACTTGTCACCGTTGCCTGCACTGATGATGTCGACGCCGCCGGTTGCCAGCGTGGTAGCCGAAACCAATGTGTCGTCACTGGAATCCAGCGAAACCACTGTGCCGACTGCATCCAGATCGATGATGCCGTTATCACCGAACAAATAATCGGTGCCGTTCCCGGTCGTGATTTTATCCGCGCCGAAGCCGCTGATGATGAAGTGATTGCCGTTACCTGCTTCGATGGTGTCATCACTGCCAAAGCCGTCGTGGTAACCGGTACTCTTCACTTGACGCAGAATGGTGCCAGCCGCATTGAAGGTAACCAGGCCATTGTCGCCGAGTACGATACTGCTGCCGCTAGCAACATTACCTAAAGTAATGCTGTCGTTGCCGATACCGCCAATCACAATCTTGTTGTCGTCGACTGCAGTGATAGTGTCGTTGCCGCCGCCGGTTGCGAGCGTATCGACAGTGCCATCAACACTGATAACCAGACCGGCTGCATTCAATGTAATGATACCGTTGTCGCCAACGATGACATCACGGCCAGTCGATGTTTTGATCGTATCTGAACCGATACCGCCGATAACTAAGTGATTGCCGTTGCCCGTAGTAATCGTGTCATCGCCACCCAGCAGGCCTGCGGAGAAATCAAGGCTTTCTGCCAGTTGCGGCAAGACGCCGGCAGCATCGAACGTGATACGACCATTGTCACCAATGATGATAGAAGAACCGTTCGTAGTGCCAGTGCCAACCACGATTTCATCTGCACCCACACCAGCAATGATGAACTTGTCGCCATCCGCTGCATGAATGATGTCTGCACCGCCGCTGATATTGCTATCGACGTTCGATGTCATCGCCGCGACTTTACCGGTTGCGTTCAACACGATGTTGCCATTATCGCCAAGGATGTAGTCGCTGCCGGTAGCGGTCGTGATCTTGTCAGCACCGAAACCACCGATGATGAAGTGATTACCGTTGCCTGCAGTGATTTCGTCGTTGCCGCCATGGCTCGTATCGCCTGCCAGGCTTTCGATTCCGCGAACGAAAGTGCCTGCCGTATCGTAGGTGACAGTGCCACTATCACCGAGGATGATGCCGTCGCCCACACCGACATTGATAATGTCTGCGCCTGTACCACCGATAACAATCTTGCTGCCATTGACTGACGTGATCGTGTCATTGCCGCCGCTGGTCACGCTGTCGCTGGTCGAAGCCAGTGTTGCAAACTTGCCTTGCGCGTTGAAATTAATGATGCCGTTGTCGCCGAAGATCGTGTCGTCACCGTTGCGGGTAGTGATGTGATCCGCGCCAAAACCGCCGATGATAACGTGGTTGCCATTGCCGGTTTCTATGTTGTCATTGCCGCCGAGACTACCGCTAGCTACCAAATAGCCTTGGCTCTCAGCTGTCAATGCAAATGCACCAGTAGCGTCAAGTTGGATAGAACCGTTGTCGCCGATAACGATGCCGCTAGTGCTCTCCAACGCTGCCAGACCGAGCGTGATTTGATCCGCACCTACACCGCCGAAGACAAATTTCTTCCCGCTGCCAGTGCTGATGCGATCGATACCGCCTGTGCTTTCTGTTGTGTCGGTCGTGCGCAGCAAGGAAGCGATACCGGAAACGCTGTAAGCGATCTTGCCGTTGTCGCCGAAGATCGTATCGTTACCGACTGCGGTGGTGATGATATCTGCACCGACACCGCCGAACAGAATGCTGTTGCCGCTTTCCGCAGTGATCGTATCGTTACCGCCCAGCATTGGATTGTAGTCAGTGGTTTCCACAGAGACCAGTTTGCTTGCATCAGCCGTAAATTCGATCTTGCCGTTGTCGCCGATGACGATGTTGCTTGTGCCAGCGACGGTGATGGTATCGCCGTCGATGCCGCCGAACACAATATTGTTGCCGAAACGATCCGTTATCAGATCAGCGCCGCCAGTTGTATCGTTGAAGGTAGCGATTTGCGTCACGCTGCCATTGCTGAGCAGACGTTTGGTACCGGCAATCTGCGTGATCACGCCGTGATCGCCGATGATGATGTCATCACCTGCTCCACCGTCGATGATGTCATTGCCGACGACGAGTTCGTCACGAGTTCCTGCGTAATCATTGCTGCTGGCAGCATTGACGACAGTCAGAATATCGCCAGCGACACTGAAGCGTTTCGACAGATCGATGTTGAAGCCTGCATCGCCGTAGATATGGTCATTGCCGCCATTACCGTTAATCGTATCTTTGCCAGAACCACCAGCAATCTGGTCGGCATATTCACTGCCGTAGATCGTGTCATTACCTTGTCCGCCATAAATGGTGACGCCGCCGCCTGCACCGCGTGCATCGATGATGTCCTCGCCAAAGTTAGTGAAGGCAAAGCCATTACCTTGGTTGTGAATTCCCAAACCGTCAATGGTCGTGCTGTAGAACTTGCCGTCCTGACTGGTATCACCGAACAAGACCAGTGGTGCCAACGGGCCGCCACCACCGTTAGCGATCAAGGTGTCGTTGCCGCCGCCGCCCTGCACCACTGTAATCGCGCCTGCAGTGGTATGTGTGACGGTGAACGTGTCATTACCCTTGCCGAGCTTGACATCGACGATTTCAATGCCGTGATAAGTAATGCCAGCATCGAAAGTGCGCATATCCGGCGTCACCGTTGTCCCAAAATTCAAGGTAACACCAGCGCCCATACCCAAACCTTGCAGGTTGGCAAATTCCGCCAGCTTGTCAGCTGTGTTGGTTGCATTGTTGCCGAACAGTGCTGACAGACCGCTCGTGTTGGTCACCTTACCCAAAGTACCGGTGTCATTCGACACGCTGCCGTCATTGAAGATGTTGAGCGTATCGGTGTTGGTACTTTCCTGCGCTTCCAGATTAACGATAGGCAAAGCTGTATCGGTTTCGGTCGGCAGCATGACTGCGACTTTGAGCGAACGGTCACGACCTTCAATGGCGCTGCCTTCGATGAAGAGCGGGCCTTTAACTTGCGCCACGACGTGCTGCTGGAGTGGATAGGTTTGTACCGGTTGCGTACCGACTACTTGTGGTGCATCCGGATTAACCGCGACCTTGACCTTGAATGCCTGATCCCAGTTTGCCGCTGTAAAGGTGACACTAGGTACGCCATCAATCAATGAGAAACGTGGATCGGTATCGTAACTGCTTAACAATGTTTTGCCATCGGACAGCAGTTTGATCGTGACAGGAGCCGTCGGTTGCTTGGTCAATTGAATCGTGTAGGACTCGTCGCTGGTATCGGATACCAGAGTTGAACCTTCAGACTGAACAACCAGTACGCCGCCGATATCGTTGTCTCGCACATCAACTGTCAGGTCTTGTGTATCCACGTTGACGAATTCACGCGCGCCACCGTTGGTGCTGACACTGGTGACGCTATGCTTGATAACGACGCCAGCAGTGTTTTCTGGTGTCGAGTTTTCGACGCCAGTCACTTGCACCACGAACGGCGTATTCCAGTTGCTGCTATCGAATGCGACGGTGCCATTCACAGTATCGATGCGTGCCTGCAAGGCAGCATCGTTGACTGCCGAAGCGATCGCCAGTTGCATCATGTCAAAACCGAGATGCACGGTGACAATCTCATTCGCTGCAGGGGATTTTGTCAATGAAATCGAATACGTATCGCCAGTTGCATCGCCTTCCAGCACTTGCGTTGAACCCGAGGTCTGCGTAACGATGATGCCAGCTTGATCGTTGTCGATCACACGGACTTGTACGTTTGCGACCAATAAATGATTGAACGCTGGATCTGCACTCAAAATCGAATGACTGATCATCGCTACGCGTTCGCCTTCTGCTGCGAGGTCGCCCGTTGCGCGCACATAGATCTTCTGGTTGCGCAACCAGTCATTGACAGAACCAACAGCAGCGGTCGGATCAAAGGTCAATACCAGCGATTGCGAGAAGTTGATGTTATCGAGCGAAACCTCAATGCTCTTGCCGCCGGCAGCCGTGTCTTTGCTGTTCGATTGCGTGCCGGATACCGTCAAATAAATCGGAGCAGCATTCGCGTATGTCGGCGGTGCGACGTTCATCGCGATGTTGTAGTACGTCGTGTCGGTACCTAATGCACCGTTTTCAACTACCGTCAAATCGCCTGCAGCTTGTTGCTTGATACCGACTGCGCCCACTGCGCCAGTTGCCACATTGAGCTTGATGCCTTCAGCGTAAATACCGTTGTAGGCTGGATCAGTACTGCTGACTGCATGGTTGATGAAGCCACTAGTGCCTTCCACGTCTTTCGAGACGATTTTTTGGGTGACGTCGCCGCCAATATCAATCGTATCGTTGCCGAGACCACCAATAATCGTCGTGACCATGCCAGCTGCGGTACTGAGAACGAAGAAGTGATCGTCGCCTTCCATGCCGTCGATTTCAAGTTTTTCGACGCCGGTAAAGTCGATGTTCAGACCTGCACCTTGTACGCCCTTGTCGGTAATGACAAAGTTGTCGGATGCTTCAGTACCGACCACAACAATCGTATCGACACCGGTGCCGCCGTCTATGCCGACCGGCGCATTGATGTTGTATTCGATGTGATCATCGCCGCTACCGCCGTTCAATTGCGTATCGGCAACCGACAGGCCCGTACCGGTCAACAAGAACGCACGAACCACGAATTCATCATTGCCAGCTTCGCCGAACAATTTCAACGGTGCCTTGTTGCTGTAAACCGTGAAGCGATCGTCGCCGTCACCACCAAAGGCGGTGGTAGCAAAGCTGATACCACGTGAAAGGTAACCCAGCGTGGTTTGAACCGTTTCGATTTCATCGCCGGGAGCGACGTGGGTCGTATCACGCACCGAACCAAACATTTGACCGAACTGGAAGTAATCCGAACCATCGCCGCCATCGAGTGTGGTAATGGTCGAATTGTCATCGACGTAGAACGAATCACCGCCATCCAGACCGTTGATCAACAACCGACCGTTGATGCTTTCGTTGTAGTTGATGCGTTCGACCAGGTTGGTGTAATGCACCTGATCGCCGGCTACAGCAGGAAGCGCATCCATCGACGCCACAAAGTTTTTGCGTACCAGGAAGGTGTCTTCCGTATTGGTGCCGTTGATCGTCAGTTGATCCGCACCGTCAGCTGGTGCACCGCTATCGTTGATGTTGACAATGTAGTCGGATGTGCCCTTGACGTTGATGATGTACTGATCGGTGCCGCCTTGGCCATCGATCGAAATCTGATCGCGTACACCATTATTTCGGGTAGTCATCGTCAACAAATGGCTGACCGACATCGTATCCTCACCCGCTCCACCATGGATATTGGTGTTCGCTTGCAAAATCAAATCGTAGGCGGCGTTGAAACCGACTGCTACGCTATCCGGATTGAGCGCGATACTGTCGTTGCCGCTATCGCCGTACAGGTTGAACTGCGTCGCCTTGATCGTGCCCCAGACATTGACCGTATCATCGCCATCATCGCCATGCAGATTGATGGTTGTCGCGTTGATTGTTCCGTACAAATTGATCTTGTCGTTACCTTTAGCACCGTTGAAATTGACGCTTGGTGCAGAGATCGAACCGGTACCGGATACGATGATGGTGTCGTCCTGAGCTTCACCAAAGAAGTCAATGTGCGTATCCGATTTCAGCGTGCCGTTGATGGTGATGATGCTGCCTGCCGCATCCTTGTTGGCTTGATTGAGCGGTGCTGCAACGCCATCTTTATCGCCCTGATAATCGCCTTCGATAGTCAGTTCGGTTTTCGCGATAACACTGGCACCGGCTTCGACCGTGACATCGTCACCCGCCTTGATGTGGACATACGAGGTTGTACTGCGTATCGTTTTGCCCGCTGCAATCACAATGCTGTCAGCGGTGCCGCCATCCTTGTCCAGCGCTATCAGCGTGATGCCACCGCCTGCATCGACATTTTGGCTGACCGTCATCGGGCTGGCTGTCGTGATCACAACCGTGCCGCCTGATGTAATCGCCGCGCTGTTAGCGCCATCGAGTGTCGCCAGCGTCATCGCGCCGGTATTCGAGATGTAGGTACTGCCGAGTGTTGCGTTACCTTGCAAGGTTCCGACTCTGGTCGTCAGATGTTTGCTGGCAGTACCGATGTCATCTGTAGCGAACAACTTGGTGCGGCCGGATGTGATATTGCTGCCGTTATCGGAACGGCCGTTGAAAATACTGCCTGCCGATGCGACGAAAGCGGTGTACGCCGTGGTACCAACTGCATTGACGCCGGTACCGATTTCATTGATGAACAGGTTACCCAGTACTTCGATGATGAAAGTATCTTGCATGCTGACGGTAGTCAGTGTGCCTGACGTACCGTTCAAATTACCGCTATTAGTATCGATGTCGATGTCATTACCGGAGCGACCGATAGAACCGTTCTGTGCTGTCAGTGAAATACTGCGCGCAAAAATATCGATGCCTGGGCGCGATGCGTCAACATCGACAGCGCTACCGACGTCAAGGATGGAACCGCTAGCCCCCAAAGTCACGTCGCCGCCTGTCGAACGAATGACGTCGAGACTCAAGTCACCCAAGGTTTCCCACATAAAGATATCGCCACTAGCGTTGGCGTTGAGCGTGCCGGTTGCGGTCAAATCGGTTTCCAGCATATTGCCGCTGGCACCGATGGCACCCGAAGCCACCAGCTCGATGCGATTACCAGATATTTTTGCGGTATCGCTATTGAGGCCATCCAGAATAGAACCGGAGGTCGCTTCCAGATGCACGATACCTGTCGTGGATTGCGCACCCTCCAACAACATATTGCCGCTGATCTCGGTGATGTACAGACTGTTGAAAGAGCGTGCAGTCAAAGTGCCCGTGAGGTTGGTCAGTAGCGCTTTGGAAATCGAGCCGATTGCGCCTTGTCCTGCTTCTACAATCAGATCATTACCGATAACGTTAGCGTTACCGTCCGCCAGCGCATCGTTAATCACACCAAACTTGCTCTTGATGCGGATGTCCTTGTTGTTCGTACTGACTACCTGATCGATACTCATGGCCTGCTGCAACTGACCAGAACCAAGATAAACCTCGTTACCAGCAGTGACCTTGACGCGACCGGTAGCATCGACGTTCACATCGTCACGACGTTCGATAACGATCGCCGTCAATGCTGGACGCAATGCTGCAGGGTTGCTGACCTTCGGTGTAAAGATCGCTTCGACGCCAGTTTCAGCAACGAGGGAAGTACCGGCGACCAGGGTAATTGTCGATTCGGTGACGCTGGCAATCGTGTAATAGACCGTACTGCTGGTCGAATTTTTCGTATTGCCGGAAACCTGGAACAATTCCCCTGCAACGAAACCATCTGCCAGCCAGTCACCACCGTCAGTGCGTGTGATCGTTGGTACACCTGCAGTCAACGCAAAATTGATCGCGGCAGAAACCACATCAGAACGCGTTGGGTTGAGTGCCACTGGAGTCAGCGTAACGATTTTCCCGGTTTCGTTCACCAGTGTTGCACCTGACGTCAGCGTGATGGTACTGGTCAACACACCATTCACGGTTACATCCGTAATGCTCTTGATTTGATATGACTCGCCTTTATCCGTGGCATTTCCAGTCGAGCCGGAAATCTGGATATGCATGCCTGCCGCCAGACCGCTGGCAGTCCAGCTGCTGCCGGTACGTGTAATCGTGTCATTAGCAGTGACGTTGTCATGGAAATTGACTGTAGTGTTGACGATAGGATTACCGGCAAGGTAAGTCACGTCAATACGATCCGCTGCAGCAAACGCCAGTTTTTGTTCCGGCGTCAGCACCAGTTGCGAACCGTTGGTTGGCAAGATGATGGTCAAGGAAGTGTCATTGCTGCCGACATTATTCGACGCATTGATCGTGACGTTTTTACCGATGATGTTCGGCGCTTCAATGTTGACCTGCGTATTGGCTGCGGCTTTCAATAAACCGGCACTCATCGTGTTCAACAATTCTGCTTCGGTCCAGACCTTGATCGCGGATTTCAGTTTATTAACTTCCGTCAGGCCGTCACCCGATGTGATGTCGAAGCTGTACGCTGCGTTGTAGGTATTGCCTACGCTGCCATAGCGAACATGAAGCTCTGCGTATTCAGCAGTCAATTTGTTTTCCAGCGTGGTAATTTGTGCCGCGCTGTAGCCCAATACGCCAGTGTAATAAGCCGACTGCTCAGTTGTCAGATGAACCTGGAAGCTTGCATCGTAAACAGCTGGATTTGCCTGCTCGCTACGATATGTCCAGTAAGTGCGGTAGTCCTGTTCCTTCGCATTTTTGTACGCAAGGATCGTATCGGATACTTTTTGCAAAGCGCCGGTACCTTCAGTCAGATTGAGATCTTTCCAGACACCGCCCAACAGCTCTTCGCGTGCACGCTCATCCACTTCCTGCGATTTGTTACCGTCGATCAGCGAGCCATCCTTGACGGTCAACACAATCGTACCGTTGGTCGAGCGCGATTCAATCAATTCGATGCGCATGTGATCCAGGCCACTGGTTCCGCCTGCATCGAAGTCGCCTTCGGTCAGATAGATGTTTTGTGCCGCCAACGCGATGATGGTGTCAACCGCAGTGCTGCCGGAGTAAAGCGTCACTGCTTGTGCCGCGCTACCGATGCTGCCGTTCAGTGCGTTCAGCGTGACCGAGCCGCCTGCCTGCGTTTTCGCACCAACACGACCATCGGTATTTTTTGCAGCGAGTATCGAACCTTGCGCTGTTAATGTGACGGATTGTCCTGCACCAGCGCGGATTGCACCAACCGCCATGTCACCGACGATTTCATTGATCAGAACCTTGCCACCTGCAGTTACATTCAACGCAGGCAAGGATTCGACCTTGGTCCACTTCGATGTATCTGCATAGTTGGCTGTCGCCAAATCGATCTTGGCTGCATCGCCGATGTATTTGTAGACCTGTCCGACTTCGCCGCCAGCCGCATAGCCGGCGCCAATCAGAACCTTCTGACCGACAACGATTTTTGCCGAGTTCTCAGCAACGTAACTAGCGCTGCTCGACGTCGTCAATTGCCATTTGCTGGTATCTGAATAATTTTGCGTACCCAGATTGAGCGATGTGCCGCTGCCAATATATTTATAAACCTTGCCAGCAATACCGCCACCGTTATATGTGGTGGACAACTTGATCTGCGTACCGTTAGAAACGGATGTTGCGCCAGAGCTGGTTGTGAAATCGTAGGTTGGCGTCGCCGACAAATCGGTGTTCAAGCCATTGATCAGCGTGGTACTGCCACTGACGGAATTTGTGCCAATACCGTTAGTCGCTGTCAGGTTAACAATCTGACCACCGACATAAGCGCTATCAACCAGATGGTCAATACGATTGCCTGCAATCAGCGTAGTTGTACCGGACTCATTTGAAATCGCACCAGCCAGCAAAATGGAGCCAGCCGATTTGACGGTGACATCGCTACTGCTATCGCCGATGAAATTGATCTTGATGTCGTGATCAGCCTTGATGGAGAACGTGTGAACATCGGTAAATTTATTTTCCTGAACGAAAGTCGTCCATTGCGTTTCTTTACCGTACCAGGTACTGGTGGTGTGCTGATTAGTTTGGTAGTTTTTGGTGCCAGTCTCGACACGATTGTACGAGTAGTCGAAATCGCTGCCGGTACCGGTGTAATAGTAGGCTGCGCCGCCTATTAATTTTGGCGCGCCCAGCGGCTCCGTCGTTTGCCATGTGATCGTGCTTGGATCAGCTGCAAATGCATCGATCCCGAGCCAGCTACTTTGGCCCATCGTGGCGCTCTTGCGCTCCGCCGCATCTTGCGCGATTGCCCAGCCGTAACGCTGGCCATCCTGTACGTCATAAGTGCTGATGTTATCAACCACTGTTGATACAGGCGCCTGGCCTGCAATACCTCTGTCAACGGTTACCGTAACTTTGTCACCTGATTTCTCATACAAGGTAACGGTGAACGGTTGCGTAGTCACTCCGTTAGTAACAACCGGTTTCGAACGATCAACAATCAATAGCTTGCCACTACCACGTTCCGAAGTATCGATACGTTTGATCACCAGATCGTAAGTGGTCTGATTGTCGATAGAAACATCGGCGTACCCACCCAACAGTTTAATTTCGCCGGTGCCGGTATTGGTGACATGCGCATCGAGTTCGATGTAACCGCCGCTAACACGCAGCTCATCGATTTCGATACGTTTGTCGCCGGTATTCCAGAACACATTGAAGTCGCCGTTCGACGCTGTTTTCAACAAGACGCGGCCTGTTGCGTTGCTGGAAATTCCCTGAATCTCTATGCGTGTTGCATCGGTAATGGTAAGTGTGTAGTTATCCTTGCCGCTTTGGATCACGCCGTTCACGTTCAGATATTGCGCAGTGATGTGGATGCGATCTGCATACAAGTTCACACCTGGCATCGACACTGTCGAGTACACCGGCGCGCCATCTTTGTAACCAATCACGACGCCACTGGCAGGACCTGCCGCCTTGGCAGCTGCAATTGCAGCCAAGGCGGCAGGCGACGTTGCATTACCTGCTACTCCATCGGTGCCGGCCATGATGGTGTCTGTGACAGTTTTCCATGTTGCCAGTGCTTCACCACCTACAGAATAAGCAGTCACGCCATCAATATAAACATTGCCCCCGGTGACGATCGCCATGTTTTTGGCGCGTACTTGTGCCGAAATTTGAATGTCGCCGCTACCGCCTTCGATCACCAGCGAAAGGCTACCGCCCAGATTGGTGATCGCGCCTAGTACAGTAATATCTGGTGACGCAAAATTCACTCGACCAGGAGCTGGGTTGTATGTCGCAGGATTGAATTTATTTGTTACCGAAATCAACGGCGGATTAGCGGTCGCAGTTTGGGTAATCGAATTGAATGTAGCTGTCGTCGAAACACCGGCAATCGCTGTGTTGAGCGCAGTGATTTCCGGATTGCTGCTAGCTTGTACGCCATTGATGAACAGGCCGCCATTACTTTCCGGAATGGTGATGCCCATCAGCTTGATGAACGCTGGCGTGTTATTGACAATGATCACCGATGCATCGCCTGGCGCATCAAATTTACCTGTGCCTTTGACGACGTCGGCACGAATGTCGATGATGCCGGCTTGCGCCCAGATTGGATCGACGTACACTGTCGTGACGGATTTGTCGACCAATTGACCACGATCGCCGAGCAAACCTTCTGCTGCAAGATCTGCCTTGATGCGGGCGATTTCGTTCGTGTAGAACGTGATCAATGTGGTGTTGCCAGAGAACTGGTATGCAGCCAATTGCGATTGCGCATTTTGCAATTCTTTCGCAAGACCCGTGAGCAACGGCTCGGTCACAACACGATAGGTAATGCCATCGCCGGTTGTGACGCCAACAATACCGTAGTCGACGACTGTCGCTGGATTGGCAGTGCTGGTTGGATCCCAGTTCAATGTCAAGGTTTGGGTGCGAGCGATACCGGTAGTCAAGGTACCGTTAATGGTGACTATGCCATCAGCATTGCTGTCGAGCGAGCCACTGAACGATTCCGAACCATTGATCGCATCGGCAATCGCGCTAGCCCAGTTGACTGCTTTCGCACGGCTGGTCATATCGGCGTAGCCGAGACGTTCTGCATTCAGATTGATGTCGCGCGCGCTGCGCAGATTCGCACCAGCAGCGACAGTAATCGTATTGGTTTGATACAGAATCGCGGTCGAATCGACATCGTCGATAGGGATCGCGCTACCGGCAAATGTATCGGTACGTGCAACCAGTTTGTATTGATCACGATTGAAAGTGATGCTGGTACCGGACGACACATTCAAATTTGCATCGGCCTGCAACAATGCATCAGCGCTGATAACGACTTCATTGACCGGACGAATATCTGTGACCGATTTCGCTACTGCCACAGTAGCGGCACCGTAGGTCTCTGCATCGACGATAGCCGAGATCGTGCCTTGACCGCGTGCAGTGATATCAATTGCACCGACAGTTTTAACAGTCGCTGCGTTGCCGATAAGTACACGTGAAAACACGCCATCGGTACGGATGGTGGAGTACGCGCCAGCACCAGAAATTGCCCCACCAGTTTTCAATGTGACTTTGTCAAACGCAACAATGTCATTCAAGGCAGCTAGGCGCATGTCGCCAGCTGTGATTCCGTAACCGCGTACTTGCAGCAGCGAGCGATCGCCTACCTTGACGGTTGTATCCAGCTTGATGACAGTTTCGCTGGTAGCGCCAGCTGCCGAAGCAATACCACCGGTCACGCCAGCGATATTTGCGCCAGACTGCTCTGCTTTCAGCACATGGCTGGTCGCGAGAATACTGACGTCTTTCGCATACACCTTCACATCGTTATTGAGGCCGGATGTGACTTTGGCATCGACAGTGTGATTGGATGTTGCACCGCTACCCGCCAATGCACCGCCAGCAACCGTGGTAGTTGTGCTGTTAAAAGCCGCAGTATGTTCAGCGGACATCGACAACTTGCCTGTGCCGTCCATGATGCCGATGGCTTTCCATTTCGTCGTATCGGCGAAATTGGCAGTTGCCAGATCGATGCTTGCAGTGGAACCGAGGTATTGATAGCGTGTGCCGACATCGCCATTGCCAATATGAGCAGTGCCAACATCGACTGTCTGGCCATTGCTCACAGTGCGTACACCGTTATCGGTGCTGTAATTAGGCGTCGATGAAATCAACAAGATAGGCAAGACATTGTCCGCACCCAGCGTGATGTTGCGCGTTGCAACACCGTCGTTAATGAGCGCACTCGTATTGCTGATGTTGCTGGTGTCAGCAGTCGCGCCTGCACCTGCCAAAACGCCACCGCTACCGGCGATCGTCAATGCCACGTTGTTGTCGTAACCGACTGCAGTGATCGCCAGACTCGCACCCTCAAGCTTGACGCCTGTGCCGAGATAAGCCGACGTCAGTGTGTTTGATTTTGCGTTGGATTGCGCCACACCGGCCGAAACCAGACCAACGGCATAACTGCTGGCATCAGCGGTCTGTTGCGATTTCGCATTGGCGAATATGGTGGTTGCCCCACGAATGACCAGTGTTGCATCGTCTGCTACGTACGCAGTGACGGCAGACAAGCTACCTGTTTTACCGTTGATTGCGGTAGCCGAAGTCGATGCCACGCCGATCAATGCACCGGCAGAACCAGTTGCTTTCGCCAAGGCGGAATCACCTAGGGATGGCAATACCTGCTCGGCACTTACGTTCAATGAACCTGTCGTGAGTTTCCCACCCACATAAGCATTGACAGTTGGAGTAGTGGTCGCAGTTGCTTGCGACACACCAACCGCAAAACCACCCGCAGCGACACCAAATGCATAGGCTTCAGCACGCGGTTTAACGGTGGCAGACACACTAATTAACTGCGTTGTTGTAATCTCGGTAGCACTAGATGCACCGATATACGCTTCTACAATCGGTGACACCAGCGCAGTCGCTACCGTACCGCTGCCAGCAACGATACCGCCGGCGACGGCGTAACTCTCAGCCTTCGCGGAATCAGTCGCATAGGCTTTGATATTCAGTTCCTTTGCCGTCGTCACAGTACCATTGACATAGGCACGAACAGAGCCATTCGCTGTAGCACTTGCCAGGCTGGTGCCAATCGCCGACATGCCACCCGCAGCACCTATGGTTTTGGTGTTAGAAGAGTTAAGCGATGTTGCAGTGACATCGATCTTTTCTTTGGCACTGAGTGTCGCGCCACTGCCAGCGTAGGAAGACAGATTCGGATTCACAACAGACGTCGCACTAGCACCTGCACCCGCACCGCCGATAGCGCCAGCGACAGCAGTGGCGTAGGCCAGCGTCGAGATCGAATCGTCCGAATTCGTAGTAATGCTGATGCTGTCCTTGGTCGACGTGACACTTGCATTGTCGATGAAAGCGCTAATGCCGCTGGTCACCGTATTGCTGGACAAGGAAGTACCGACCGAGCCACCAACCAAACCTGCGGCGACACTTGCTGAACCGACATGGGCCGTCAGACGCGCAGTTTCAGATGCACTCAGCGTGATGCCATTCTCGGCCGTCGTGGTGCTCTTGACTGTCTCACTGGTACCAGTGATGAACACTGAGATTGTATTGTTGATCGTATTTTGAGAATCGGCACCGGCACCTGAGAAAGCCCAACCGATCGGTGCCGCACTGACGGCAACCGAGGCAGCGATCGATTTGGCGCTGATCGTTGGAGTCGAGCTGGCTGTCAGCGCCAACGTCCCTGCGGACGTCACTGTGGTTTCTTGGCTGTAAGCACGAACCGTGTTGGTAACCGTATTTTTTGCCAATGCTGTACCGACAGCAACTGTACCAGCACCGACACCGCCTGCAATAGCAACTGACGCTGCGATGGTATCCGCAGTAATGTTTGCTGTGTCGACTGCACTCAGCGAAATGTTGCCGCTGGTTTCAGTGGTGACATTGGCTGTTTCAAAATAAGATTCGACGGTATTGGTAATCGTGCTGATCGAGCTACCACCAGCACCGGCAGCGGATGCCGCTGCGACACCACCAGACAAGGCAACCGCACCGCCTAGTGAAGTTGCATCAATGGTCGAGCTTTCACTTGCGCTCAACACGATATTGCCGCTGGTTGCCTCGACAGACGACGACTTGATGTAGGCTTGAACAGTATTCTTGATCGTATTTTTAGCTGTAGCTGCACCGACTGCTCCAGCAGCACCGACTGCGCCACCGCCAACTGCGCCTGCCATACCACCAGCATTTGCAATGACAGACGCAATGTCAGTTACCGTCAAGCTGATGTTGCCGCCAGCAGTGACGCCTTTGCTGGCATCCGTGGTCGTATCGTTGATATACGCCTTAACGGTATTCGTAATTGTGTTGCTGGAATCTGCACCAGCACCTGCGACGCCAACACCGACCGCGCCACCACCAACGGCGACGGCACCACCAACCGCATACGATTTGATCGTCGCACTTTCGTTCGCGGTAAGGCTGAGCGCGCGTGCCGATGTGACCTTCGCCGAATCGATGTAGGCCTTGACCGTATTGGTGATTTTATTTTCAGAGAACGCCACACCGAGGGCAGCGCCGACACCCACTGTGCCGCCACCAACCGCAAGACTCAAGCCGCCTGCATCTGCCGTAATGCTCGATGTATCGCTTGCTTCCAGGCTGATCGCGCCAAGCGCGCCTGTACCAATCGTCGTTTTGACTGATGCGCCGTTTTGGATGGATGCTTTTACTGTATTGCCAATCGTGTTGCCAGAACCAGCGCCTGCGGCGCCAACACCGACACCTGCACCGCCGCCACCACCAACTGCAGTTGCACCGCCTATCGACATCGCCTTGATCGTCGAATTGGAAAGCGCGGTCAATTTCAGATCATTACCTGTGACATTGACGACGGAATTGTCGATATAAGCTTGCACCGTGTTATTGATTTCATTGGTCGCAGCCGAGATACCCACCGCCACACCAACACCGGCGCCACCGCCAGCACCGACTGCGATACCGATGCCACCACCATTCGCGGTGACTTTCGATGTATCCGTTGCGCTCAGGGTCATCGCACCGTTTGCCGACACTGTCTTCTTCTTGTTAACGTCGGTATCACTATCGTTACTGTCTTTGATATATGCCGAAATCGTGTTGTCGATATCGTTATCGGAACCAGCGCCTGCCGCTGCGACGCCGACGCCAGAACCACCGCCTGCACCGACTGCAACCGAACCGCCAATCGAGATTGCATTGACGGTTGCATTCGAAAGCGCTGTCAGCTCCAGGGCACCGGCCGAGGTCACTTTTGCGTTGTCGATTGCTGCCGTGATCGTGTTGCCGATTTTGTTATCAGCAACTGCTACGCCGAGTGACACACCAACACCTGCACCGCCACCACCGCCAACCGCAATACCCAGTCCACCGGCATTCGCCGTGATGATGGACTCATCTTTTGCACTCAAAGTGATCTTGCCGCTGGTGACTGTCGACACCACCGCACTGTTGCGGATTGTTGCGAGCACGGTGTTGCCTATCGTATTGCCTGAACCAGCACCTGCCGCACTCGCGCCGACACCCGCGCCACCACCACCGCCAACACCGAGTGCGCCGCCTATGGACAATGCTTCTATCGTTGCGCTGGATATTGCACTCAGTTTCAATTCATCTGTCGTCACCTTGACGACAGAATTGTCGATATACGATTGAACTGTATTGTTGATGGCATTCGTCGCTGCAGATACACCAACTGCAACACCAACGCCACCGCCACCGCCACCCGTCAATGCAATCGCGACACCGCCGCCATTGGCAACGATGTGCGACGTATCGCTTGCCGTCAAGCTCATCGCACCTTGCGAAGTGACGGATTTGGTGTCGTTGCTAGCTGAAATAGTTGCTGAAATCGTGTTATCGATATCGTTATCCGAACCCGCGCCAGCGCCAGCTACGCCAACACCACCACCACCGCCACCGCCAGCTGCAACTGCACCACCGATAGACAATGCCTTGATAGTCGAAGTCGAGGATGCAGACAAGGACAATGCACCGGCCGATGTCACGGTCGAGTTGTCGATCATCGCGGTAATTTCATTGCGGATTTTGTTGGTCGCCGCTGCTACACCCATCGATACACCAACGCCCCCACCGCCGCCACCAGCGATGGCAATACCGACACCGCCTGCGTTCGCTGTAATGTCGGATTCGTCGCTGGCAGTCAGTGCAATCGCGCCGCTAGTCACCGTTTTGACATCGCTGCTATTTTGAATTCTTGCGCGCGCCTTATTGGTCACCGTATTGCCGGAACCGGCACCGGCCAGACCGACACCCACGCCACCACCGCCACCGCCGGAACCCGCAATCGCGCCACCGATAGTCAGGGCAGCAATCGAGGCTGTTTCAGTTGCCGTCAGTGAAATTCCGCTGGACGTTGCGGTAACTGTCGAGCCGTCGATATATGCGTCAACCGTGTTGGCGATTGAATTGGTTGCTGCCGAAATGCCGATTGCTACGCCTGCACCGCCACCGCCGCCGCCCTGAATCGCGACGCCCACACCGCCGGCATCAGCCGTGATTGATGAATCATCGCTTGCCGTCAGCGTAATGCCGCCGGTTGCACGCAAACCTTTTTCGACACCGTTAGTACCAGTAGTAGTCAGGCTATTGCTGACATAAGCCGCAACTGTATTTTTGATTGTGTTGTTGGAACCTGCGCCAGCCGCTGCAACTGCCGCGCCGCCACCGCCGCCAGCCGATACTGCAACCGCGCCACCAATACTCAGCGATTCGATGACCGAAGTTTGGCTAGCTGATAACAAGACTGCGCCTGCCGCGCTCACCAGTGAGTTATCGACATACGCCTTGACGTTGTTCTCAATATTGTTGTCTGCAGCTGCAACACCGAGCGAGACGCCTGCGCCGCCACCGCCACCGGCAGAAATACCAATGCCGAGACCACCGGCATTCGCCGTGATGCGCGACGTATCGGCCGCCATCAATTTGATTGCACCACTGGTGCTGGTCGTGACTGTGCTGCCATTGGTGATCGACACCAATGCACTGTTCTTGATCCTGTTGCCCGAACCCGCACCGGCTGCGCCCACACCAGCTCCGCCACCGCCACCGCCCGACACACCGACCGCACCACCAACTGTCAGCGCCTGTATCGTTGCATTTTGCGTGGCAGTCAGAACGATGTCGTTACCATTGACGGACACGTCTGCGCTGTGGATATACGCTTCTGTCGTGTCAGCGATATCATTGGTCGCCATCGAGATACCGACAGAACCACCGGCCCCGCCACCACCGAAAGAACCGGAAAATGCCAGTGCGCCGGCACCTGCCTTGATGTTCGCTTCATCGATGGCTGTGATCGTCAACGGACCTGCTGCCGTGATGCCTTTTCCGTTTGCGGTCAGACTGTTTTTGATGAAACTGGAAATCGTGTTTTTAACTTTATTACCCGAACCAGCGCCTGCACCTGAACCAGCGAAGCCACCACCGCCCGTACTGGCAGCAACGGCTACGCCTATCGTCAATGCTTCAACTGTTGCCTGTTCTTTCGCGCTCAGTGCAATGCCGCCGCCAGCGTTGATTTTGCCGTTTTCCACATAGCCACGTACCGTGTTTTCAATCACATTGGATGCGACTGAAACGCCTGCCGCGATGCCTGCGCCTCCTTCTTTGGCGATGGCAATTCCAACCCCGCCTGCCAGTACGCGAATGGTCGATGTATCTGCTGCATGAATCGACACGCTATCGGCTGCCGTACCAGTCGTCGTAACACTTGCTGCATTCAGAATGTAGGCTTCGCTGGTATTGCGAATGCGATTGATCGATACTGCACCACCCAGAGCAAACGTGCCTGCTGCTGCACCTGCGATTGTGATGTTATTGATGACACCGTTGTAGCTTGAACCGATTTCCAGTGAGCCAGCGCTGATGCTGCCAAGGATATCTTCAATCGATGCACGCACGACATTGTTATTGGTCGTGGTTGGATGGTTAGGATCACCACCTAAATAGTTGTATGCAATCGATGCGCCAATTGCACCCGACGCACCAGATGCGCCTATGCCAGAAATCGCAATCGCACCAGCCAATGAACTGATGGTCGAATTGTCTGATGCCAGCACGCTCAATTTGCTGCCAGCCTTGATCGTTTGTGTAGCGCCGATGGTAGAAATTTTTGCGATGACGCTATTGCGTACCCAGTTCAATGCAACCGAACCTGCGCCGGCAATTGTGTCTGAACCACCGCCACTGACCGCCATTGCTGCGATCTGTACATCAAGGCCGATAGGCAGTGAACTTGGTTTGGCAAACGTTGCCTCGACCAAAATATTACCGGTGTGCGCTTCGACTGAAGCATTGTCAATCACAGCAGTAACGCTGTCTTGAATACTATTGACCGCAAACGCAAAACCGACACCGAATTTGCCGCCAATTGCAGCCGAAATATTACCGGCCAATGTAGCAATCGATGCAGTGTCTTTAGCCGTTACCGCGATATCGCTGGATGCGTAAACAGTCGATGCAACATTAGCGGTGCCGCCCTGAATACTTGCACCGACTGTGTTCTTGATAAAGTTGATCGCGAACGAGCCACCAATTGCATTGCCGCCGCCAGTCGCCGCAGCACCGCCGATCACGACGTTGATGATGCGTGCAGACTCTTCGGCGCTAACAACGATGTCGCCTGCGGTCGCCGTTACTTTGGCGCCTGCGATTTGTGCAGTTACCTGATTATTGATGTCATTGACACCGACCGATGCATTCACTGCGCTGCTCTTGCCAAGTGCGATGCCCAGTGAACCAGTGCCTGTATTAACTTGCGAAATATCACGTGCCATTACTGTGATGTCGCCACTACCTGCTTTTACTTCACGCGCGACACCAGCAATGCTGCCGGTATTCGAAATATATGCGGACACATTCATGCGCACGAAGTTGAGCGATACAGCGCCCGCACCTGCCGTATTTTGACCGCCCGCACCTGCCACCGTGACGCTGGTAAGTTGCGCACCGATAGTTGATGGCAACGCAATCGCGATACCGGCTGCATTGACTTGGCTTTTCTTGACAACAAAACTGTGATCGGTACCGCCATCCTTTGAGGTCAGCGTAATCGCTTTGGCATCCGTCGCAGTTGCATCCGCGTAGCTCGATGCGAGACGCACGTGTGTCGCATCAACTTTGATGACGTAATAAGTTTCACCATCGATCAGACCACCGATTGCGGTATTAGCAGTCACACCTTTGCGATATACAAATGCATCGCCGGTATTCAAGCCATGAGCCGCGGCGAACGAAACCGTATCGCTAAAGGCGCTGGAAACTTTGACTGCAGACGAGGCGAACACTGTCGCAACTGGCGGAGTCGCCGTTGCCAGAACTTGCGTCAAGACGTGAGTAGTACCGCTACCTTTACCAGTCAAATCGACAGCAACACCAGCAACCGCATTCGCTTTGGTCGTCGCTAATTTGATCGTATCGGCATCGACGACAATGACATAGTAGGAATTGGTACCCGCGACCAGGCCGCCGATATCGGTACCCGTGCCATGGCTATATTGAACTGCATCGCCCGTGGCGAAACCATGTGCAGTCGAGGTGATCTTGTCGGTTGCAATGTCAACAGCTGATGTTGGATTGATAGTCTGGACGATAGGCTCAGCGGCGGTAGCAACAAATTTGATGATGCTATGACTGCTACCTGTGCCCGCACCGGTCAACGCAATCGCTTTATTATTCAGCGCATTATCTTGCGAGGTAGCGAGCTTGACGGTATTCGTGTCGACCACGATGACGTAATACTTGGTACCGCCTACCAGACCATTAACATCGGTCCCTGTGCCATGGCTATAGACGACAGCATCGCCAGTTTGATAACCGTGCGGTGCAGTAAAGGTAATCGTGCCATCGGTCGTGGTGACAACAGTAGACGGATTAATATTTTTAATACCAGCCAACAGCGGGCTGGATTCCAGGTTTTTGCTTGGATCATCGAAACCGGCAAGTATCGTGACCGAACCGTCAGCAGCTACTGCAGAGCTGTCAATATATGCGGTGACGCCTGCGGCAGTCGCAGTATCGCTACCCGCAACTGTCACTGTTTTCGAACCGTTGGCATCACTGCCAGCTGGTGCATCAGCGATGGAGATCAAGTTAGGATCAGCAATGCTGTTAGCCGAGCCAACAAAGTTATACGACAGTACTGCACCTATCGCGGAACCGTTGGTAGAAACGCCAATTGCAAGTGATGCGGAATACAAGCTTGCTGCTTCACTCGCGATAACAGTCACGTCGCCGTCTGCAGTAATCTTAGAACCATTATTGATGTGTGCATCGATCTGATTCGCGATCGAGTTGATCATCAGTGCTCCTGCACCACTGGTACCTTGACCACCGCCCCCAGCAGCACCAATTCCAACCAGCAGTGCATTCGATTTCGCGGTAACGCTAATTGAACCGGCCGAACTATCAACAGTGGAACTGTTGATATAAGCAGTAATGCCGTTACTGACACGGTTCCATCCGATCGCCACGCCGACACCTTTTTCGGTGGTCGAAATACCGACCGCACCCGCCAGCGACACGAGCGTCGATTTGTCTTGTGCACTGACAGCAACAGCACCTGCTGTGTAGATTTCCGAATTCTTGACGTGTGCATCGATACTGTCAACGATCGTATTGATGCCAATCGAACCGGCAACCGACGATTTTTCAGAGCCGGCACCACCTATGGCGAAGGACATGATGGTCGCTTCTTCACTAGCCGTAACTTTGGCATCCGTAGTCGCGTGCAGGATCGAATCTTCAATCGCAGCAGTCACATCGTTGCCGATGATATTGACGCCTGCAGCAACACCGAAGGCCTTGCTGCGACCGAGCGCAAAGCCGCCCGAAAATGCGTAGATCGCGGAAGCATCCGCTGCGGAAACGGTTAACTCACCGCTTGAACCTGTTAACGAACTACTGTTAAGAATTTTCGCGGAGACAGAGTTATCAACGATGTTGACCGACACCGTACCACCGACCGCAGTACCAACCGCACCGCCACCGCCAGTAGCAATACCGAGAGAAGCCGAGACACTGACGATCATCGCATCAGAATCTGCTGTCACGCGATAGCCGCCCGACTTGGTCAGATTTGCGTGATCAACCGTAGAGGAAATATCGTTAGTCAGGACGTTCACGCCCAGACTGACGCCATACCCCCCCTTGCCGCCGAATGCGGCAGCGCCAGCAACGCTAATGATGTTGTTATCGTCGTGTGCATCGACCGAAGTCAAACCCAGCACCGAGCCGCCGACGTGACCGAACTTGGAATTTGTTTTGTTATCAGTGACATTGACACCAACCGAACCGGCGATCGCTTTGCCGCCTGATCCAGAAGCACCGCCAACACCAGCTGCCAACGCAACGATCCAACCGGTACGAGCTGCTTCTATGCTGACCGTATTAGCAGTCAGAGTCGTGACGTAATCAAGGAAGGCTTCGTTGTAACCACCAAAGAAATTGAAGCCAAACGCGCCAGCCATCGCTTTCGCATCCTTGCCCGGGGTCGAAGGCTTGGCCACCGACGCTGCGCCGGCCAACGATGCAACGATCGTATTGTCGACCGAATCAATCTTCAGATCGTCAACTGTCAAGATACCCAGACGATGCACATAAGCACGCGTGTTGTCGTAGATGATGTTGACAGTAACAGCGCCAGAATCGGCGGAGCTACCTTTGGATTCAGCGGGTTCCTTGGTCGCTTCTTTGACTTCGGCTGGCGCTTTATTCATCTCCGCCAGCACCGCCTTCATCTTGTCTTGCCAACTGGTCAGATCAGCCTGACTTTGTGCAGAACCGTCGGCACCTTGCGTACCGCCCGTGCCTGAATTGGAAGCTGGGGGTGTTGCGGCTGGAGGATTGGTTGGATTGCTTGCTGCCTTTGCACCGGCAATCGCCATGCTGGCAACCACACCAGTATTTTTGGCATTGACGCTGACGTCGCCGTTGGCCACGAACGAACCTGTGCCCGCGACGTTATCGCCGAGCAAACTACCAATGACAGCTTGGGTATTGCGCTGAACTACGTTGACGCTAAACGAGACACCAGTACCGCTGGCTTCACCGGAAGCAACCGCGCCTGCTACCGCAAATACATAAGAGCGATCCAATGCACTGACATAAGCAGAACCTGGCGATCCACCGAGCACGTTACCGTTATGGAGCGTGATTAAGGCATCGTTGCCAACTTGCGCCAAGGTTTCGTTAAGAACCGCGTTGGCAATACCAACGCCGTTAGCGCCTGACGCGCCGCCTTTGGAGCCAGACCCGCCGAGCACGGCTGTCACTACGTCATTTTGTGCAGTAACTGAGAGATTATTGCCATACAGATGGACGCCATCTTCCACTACTGCTTTGACGTTGTTGTCGAATACATACACACCAAATGCTGCACCGACACCGCTACCGCCCGACGCCGGCGACAAGCCGCCACCTGGCTTCGAGATACTGTTCTTGAGCGACCATTCTTTTTCGGTCGAACCGTTGATACCCGGCGTTTTAAGGTTACCGACCAAGTTGATCAGATGTTGAACGCTTTGCGCGTTGACTTTCACATCCTGCAAACCACCTCGGAAGTTATCTAGGTTGGTGATGCCATTCGCATCCTGATTGATCTGCGCGCCGTTCTTGATACTCGCTGACGCATCATGGTTCAGCACCATCGCGGTGAACGAACCGGCTTTGGTCGCAACTTGCCCCGTAGCCGTGGAGTTGCTCCACGAATCGACCAAGTTATCGTCCAAACCAAGGTTGTCGTTAAGGTAACCAGTCAGGTTGGTAACGAAGTTTGTCGCTACCGATTTGGCTGGCGAACCAACGTCTTCCCATAACGCATTATCGGTAAAGTCAGTCGTGCTCAGATCGACAGGCAAGCCAGGAACTAGCACACCGCGATACTTATACCAGCTACCGACGTCACCACCGGCGGCATGTCCGGTTGCGACTTCAACTGTGTCGCCGTTAGCGACTTCTTTCGGGCCGTCCGTACTTTTATGGTCAGGCGTCATTGCGCCTGTAGCAAAGGGCTGCTCAAGATTTTTTCCCCAAGCTGTATCAGGATCGATCTGATTCAGTGTCTTGGCATCAACCGTCAATGTGCCCTTCGCGTCTACGTTTGCATTGCCATTGATGTCAGCATGCGCAATGTTGTTATAGACACCGACTGAAATAGCGATTGCCACACCATTTTGAGCAACGGAGCCTTTGGTCTCATCCTTGGTCGCTTCATTCTCGACTGCGCTGGAGGACGTGATGTCTGGACGGCTTTCTACTTTTGCCAATACAGAGATCGCGCCGTTTGCTTCAACATCGGAAGCGCCCAATGTGACGACGTCACCTATGCGCGCAATCGCTTCATTAGTGTCGATTGCGACTGCGACCGATGCGCCTACATCCCATTTATTGGTCGAAGGTGTTTCCTTGAATAATCCACCAATCAGCGGAATTCCGGTTGCCTTGGCTTTGGCTTTGGTCTTCGCAGCATCCAGTGCGTCTTTTTGCAGGCCCATTTTCTCAGCCGCTGAAGTCCCTAAACTACCCGCTTTCGAGTACAAAGATTTTTCAGCATCGTCCAGCAAACTACCGGTCGAATCGATACCAACATTGGCAGACGCCCTGACGCCACTCACTGCGCCTGGAATCATCTTGAATAATTGGCCTTGCGGAACGTCCGCCTGCTTGGTGGAAGCAGAGACCGTTATATTCAGCCCCGCATCGGCCTTGCCATCCAGATAGGCATGCGTTTTTCCGTTTTCCACACCGACCACGAATGCCATCGCGAGCTTACCGTCTTTCGGCGAATTACCTTCGCCAAGAGTACGCGTGCGATCTATCGTTTCGGCATTAATATAAATGCTGCCGCCGCTGGTCAAGCTGGAAGTGTTTGTTGCGTGTGCGGTCGATTCCGAGTTAACGATACTGATCGCGATCGCAATACTGGCGGCTGCAATTGAGCTCGGACGGGAGACGACATTGATTGTGTTATCGGCATTCGATTGCAATGTGATCGAACCGGTCGCATTGATCGTACCGTCCACAGTTACCGTTGCAGTCGTGTTGACAATACCGACCGCGACGCCAAGTCCAAAACCTTTTGGATTCGGTGCGGAAATGGCTTTTGCCGTTGCGAGCGCAACAAAATTTCCCTTGGCGGTAATAACGCTTGTGCTATCGATACTAATCGTCGCACGCGAGGTCGAAATGGCGACGCCGGCGATCAACGCCATGGTTTCCATGCCTGCCAGTGCGCCTTGTGCTGCACTCGTCAGCTTGCCGCCTATACCTGAATCACCATAGGAAATGTCATAGCGTTGTGCCGCTGCGGTGGCGGTGATCGTGACGTTGCCGCCAGTGATATTTGCGCCGACAACGGTAACCGTAGCTTCATTGAAATCGATATTGGCAAAACCCTGACCGCTGAAATCTCTCAACGTATCTTGCGCATTGATCGTGATGGAGCCATGAGTGCCGGCACCTAAGCTGATCGCGCTCAAGATACCGTTCAAGTTGATATGCGCGGCGGTTATCGAAATGCTGCCGGCATTGGTCGTGCTATCGGTGTTGATCGTTTTGCCGTTGAGGTTGAACGTGTCATATTCAAACGACAGGTTGGCTCCGCCAGAAACGATGTTTTCGGTAAGGTTACCTGTACCGCCTTTGAAAACCACCTCGGCGGTGGTCGCGCCTGTCAGTTGCAACCAGTTCAAATCAGCAGCTGTAATATCGCCTGCACCTAGGATATAGACCTTGTCCGCGCCCGCTGTCGTATCCACTGTGACTTTATCAGTACCGGTCAAACCTGCAACATCTATATAGAAGACGTCGTTGGCAGTGCCGCCAGTCAGAATATCCTTGCCACCGTTACTGTAAAACGTGACGCCGCCTGAGAAGGCAGCCGCATTGATGGTATCAACCTTGGTACCGCCTTTGAGGACGGCCTTCTGAATGCCAGTAAGAGTATCGTCACCTTCACCAACTACTTTGAACGATGTATTCGTCAAGGTCATCGTATTACCGGTCGCCCCGGATGCGCGCTCTTCGATCAATGTATTAACGCCAAGGCCACCATGGATCTTGTCTGCACCTGCACCGCCGGTGAGGAAATCGTTGCCTGACGTACCTGTTAGCACGTCGTCGCCTGCACCACCATCCAGTGTCACATAGCCGGCTGCAATCACAGCAGTTGTATACGTAGAACCGGCTTGGGTACCACCGAGCAGACCAAGATTGGTTGCAACTGTCGATACGCCGGAATTAGCGACGACCAGAGATCCCGCTACGCTCGACGTGATGACAATCCGATCACCGGCGGCATTCAAAGTTGCAGTTAGTCTTGCGTCGGCGGCATGAATCGCATCGAACAAATCTTGCACAGTTTCCGCGGCTTTTAAATCAACCGTGACAGGAACGCCAGCAAGACTAATGCTAATCGCAAGCGTATTGTCTGTAGAACTGACGCCAGCACCGTTATTCAGGAACGACAAGGGCGTATCCAGAGAAATGCCGGTAAACGCAACTGCATTAATGATGTTGTCGCCGACGCCACCTGTCAGCGTTGCGCGCTCGACACCAGAAACTGTGCTGACCACGCCACCGACTGTCAACGACGTGTTGGTAAGCGTCATGTCGGCATCGCGGATTTCCACGATGGTATCAATGCCTTTGCCGCCGAAATAATGATTCAAACCACTGTTGCCGATGAGCGTATCGTCACCGATGCCACCGTCCAGCGTGTCATTGCCAGCGCCGCCGATCAAGACGTCGTCGCCATAACCGCCATACATTTTGACATTACCGATAAACGCGGAAGCATCCATCAAGTTGTTGCTGATGCCGCCAGACAGTTCAGCGTGCGTGATGTTAGTCAAGCTCGAACGCTTGACTTCACCGAGCGTAGTTTGGGTGACGCCGATAGCACCGCTGCCGACCAATGCTGGCGAAACCAGCAAGGCCGCGACATTCATGCCAGCCAGATTGTTGGTGAAGGAAACAGTCCAGCCGGTTGCAGTTGCACTCACTTCGACATCGCTATCGCCGATATTGCCGAGGCTGATCAATGCGCCGCGCACTTCCTCGGCAGTCGCATTCCATGCGATGTTCTTGGTGCTTTGTCCGTCGAAGGTCAACGTGAATGTGCCACCGGTAATCGTGCCGGTACGGGTAATTGTTTGTACAGAAGAAGAACCCTGACTCATGTCGAGCGCAGTATTGGTCAGAACAAAGCGCACATCGGCTGCTTCGACCAGCGTATTGATACCGCCGACCCCGCCGTCGATGACATCGACGCCACCACCACCAGTGACTGTGTCGTCGCCTGCACCGCCAGTGATCGTATCGTTACCGAAACCACCAATCAAAAAGTTGGCATATTGACCGCCGGTAATCGTGTCGTTACCAAAACCGCCATCCAGCGTAACGGTAATTTGTGAAGCGGCCGCAACTGCTGACGCATCCATAATATTGGCACTATCGCCGCCAGTAATCGAAATTTTGCTAATGCCGCTGAACGTATCAGTCGTGGTAGTACTACCAGCCGTTGTCGCTAACGTACCAGTGTGCAAAGTTGTTGCAGTAACGACAAAGTTTTCGTCGGATGCTTCGACCAGCGTATCGACACCGCCGCCCCCGACGATGATGTCGACGCCAGCACCACCGGTTAACAAGTTGGCCAGCGTATCACCAGTCAAGGTGTCTGCATAAGCCGAACCGACGATGTTATTGAAATTGCTGATTGCAGTAAAACCGGTTGCAGTGCCTGTAGACAAATCGACCGTCACGCCAGCGGTGTATGCGGAATAATTGATCGTGTCAGCTGCGGCGCCACCAGTCAGAGTCTGAAATTTTTCAAACGCAGTGCCATTCACGGAACCTGCTGCAGCACCTGTAATTGCCCAAGTATTAGCCTTGTTGGCGCCAACCATTGTGTTGCTGCCGGTGGCAGAACCAACGATTCTATCGATACTCGCAAAGCTCATCAGGTTGTTAACTTTCAACATCTGCATGTTGACGTTGATGTCCAATGGAACCAGTGAAAAATCGAGCGTAGTCGTGCCGTCAAGCGTACCGGTTACTGTACCGGTCAATGCACCAATAAAGATAAAGTTGTTCTTGCCGAGACCACCGAGAATATTTTCAATTCCTTCGGCATGCAAAGTACTAACCGTTGTCGGCAACGCATCGAATGCAGAAGCGCTGGTATTCGTTGGCAACAGCGTGCCCCAGACATCAACGCTGCCATCAAGGTTGATACGGAATGTCAGGTCACTTGTAACGAGCGAGAAATCCAGCGTGTCTTTGAAGATCGCATCGGCCGCTTCAACAACTGTGTCATGACCCCAGTTATCGGAAAACTGGTACGTGTCGTTCCCCGTTTTGCCGGACATCAAATCATCATTCAAGGTACCGACCAAGACGTCGTCGGTCAGCTCGGCTCCGTTCAAGACATCCAGTGTGTAAGCATAGGCATCAATTTGATACGTCTTGGCCTCAATCTGCCCAGTCGCATATTCCAACGCCCAGTTGCCACCGAGTGCTGCGCTGCCGGTATTGTCAGTTGACGCAACGACATCAGCGCCAGTCAGCCGCGCCAGACTTTGTACAAAATTGACGCCGTAATTTCCCTGCGCCACATCGCAGCCATACAGGACGATATCGCCGCCCGGACGCAATGCATCGCCCCACGCACCTATGCTGAATTGATATTGATCCAGGTTGCTGCTGTCGAGTTCGGTATTGCCGACATTCAGCGTGCCGCTACTGCCGTGCGACAGAATTTGCACGGCATCGAGATCCTTGTACGCACTGAGAATAGAGCTGATTTGATCGATACCGTTGAAGCGCGAATCGAGAACGATGATATCGGTATCACCGCGATGAATCACCTGCAGTTGCGCACCCAGCGATAGTGAATCTGAGGACGGATTTTCGCTATCCGCAGATGGACTGGTCGTGTCGTTTTCACCTGCAGGCATGGCGTTTATCAAACCATCAAGCAAGTTGCCTACATGCGGAATCGATGAGTCAACAACGACCACCTGACTCGCTGCTGGACGCGACTCCATGTATTTTGCAAAGTCCGACAACGCAATCTGCGTACCTGGCAGCGCGCTTGCAACATCGGCATTTGCCAGCGCGGCAGTGGTATCGGCAGGAGTCGAAGTTGGGGTACTGCTACCAAGAACAGGATTGGTAAGTGATGCGTCCGCAGGTGGCGTATCAGCCGGCAAAGTCAGCTTGATTTGACCTGGCTCATTGATCAGCAATGGCGCTTCGAGAACAGCTTGCTGCACTGGCGGCGGCGGAATAACCAATTCTGCAGAAAGCAAAAAACGCTGTTCGAGTGCTTCGAACAGCGTTTTGCGACGTGCGCCAGGTCTGGGAGCACCTGAGCGCCGCATTGATTTCGCGATACGTCCGCCCAGTGAAGCCAGTTTTTTCGAAGCCATGATAGTTCCAGTATGTTCTGTACTCTTTGCTGCATTGCAGACCGTTAGTTACGCAGACGCCGATCGTCTGCGCACGGTCCGAAACAACTTATTGCATCGCTCTGCTGATAGTCAAAAGATCTTCTTCACTCAGGGTTCCTGCAGCCTGTTTCAGCTTCAAGGTATTGAGTTGATAGTCATATCGTGATTGTGCAAAATCACGACGTGCCGCATACAGGTCGCGCTCGGCATCCAATACGCCAAGCAGAGTCGACAAACCTGCCTTGTAGCCTTCCTCTTTTAGTTCCCGCGCACCTTCCAGAGCCTCTACCGATTTATCAAGTGCACGCACGCGCGCCGCACCGCTGACGACGCCTTTATAAGCTGCACGCGCTTGACGTTCGACCTGACGACGATCACGTTCCAGATCATGCAAGGCTGTCTCGTAATGTTTGCCTGCCTGTCCGGTTTGGGCGCTGGTTGCACCACCCTCATAAATCGGAATGTTGATGCGGAACATCACATCGTTTTGATTGACGTTGCTACCGCCACCAAACAAGCTGCCGCCCGTCTCGCGCTGACTGCGCGAAATAGACAGATCTGCAGTTGGGTAATAGCCGGCTTTTTTCTTGTTTATTTCTTGACGCGCCACATCCACCGCCTGCAAGCGCGCTTCCAGCAACAGATTCTTTTCCAGCGATGCGCGAACCCATTCGTCGGCATTCTGCGGATCAGGTGTGATCAACGGAATTGCTTTTGGCAGAGGCACCAGCGACGTTGCAACGATGCCCGTCAATTCGCGCAAGGCCTGAATCTTGTCGGCCAGATCATTTTCTGCAGCGATCACATCCGACTCCTTCAAGGCATTACGCGCTTCCGCATCGTAAAGGTTGACCTTGATTGCCTGACCACTTTTATACTTGGTGTCGGCCAGAAATAATTGGCGCTTGATGGATTCATTTTCGCTGCGTGCGAATGCAAGTGCATCTTCCGCAGCCAGCACAGCCATGTACGCAGTCGCTGTGCGCACAATCAAATCCTGCTCGGCTGCTGCATAGGCTGCTGCTGCCTGCTTCTCGGTAGCCTTGGATTGCTTCCAGTTGCGCCATGAAGCCAGACGGAAAATCGGTTGCGAAATGGACAGCGTTCTATCATTGGTCGGATAGGTTGCGGTGCCTGTCGCAAATACCGTATTCTGACTACTCAGAATATTTTGCGTGGTATTGGTTCTGCCGATTTGATATGAAATCTGCGGCAGCAAAGCAGCACGCGCCTCAGTCACCGCAAAACCGGTCGCTTCATATTCGGTGCGCATGGCCAGATATTTAGGATCACTTTGTTTGGACAGCGCATAAATTTCGGCGAGCGTTTCCGCTGACGCAGCGCTTGCAACGAAGCTGGCTGCAACTGCGGCTGCAACGATAAAACGTGAGTGCATTAGAGTCATTTTTGTTCTTGTAATTAAGCGGTTGACCAACACAATTATTTTTAAATTCCGCCTCCAGCAATTCGTTGAAAAAAACCGCTTTCAACGTGTGTCTATTTATTGCTTTTTTCCCAGACGAAACTAACTAAATTTCTTCCGGAATTATCGTGGTTGCAAGCAACATTAACAAGGCAAATTCTTGCATTTAGAGAAATATATTTTAGGTCACGAAAAGTCACAATTTCCCTATGGAAACTAAATGAAATTCATCCCGATAAACATGATTTTTTTGGTGCACTTTTGAAGGCTGATCGATGGGGTAATCAGTGGTCAAAAAGCGGCGTGCTTTTGCGCTTCGGAGCGGGCTCTATCGGCACTGCCATTAGCCTGGATCCAGTTACTGCAAAGCATCTTTCTGTTGACTTGATGAATACCGTGCACCAACATGAAACCAGCTTTGGGGTCAGTTGGTCAGAGCATGATGCCCAACGCAGTGCAATCGCCGACGTGCGTTTGCAATGTGGCGATTTGAATACAAGCAATGCTTTTGCGCACGCTTTATATCTGCTCATCAAAAATCTGCCGCTTAACGGCTATGAGCGCTCATTCAAAATGGCTGAAGATACGTTATGGAGCGAGCGCTTTCTCGTAGGAATTAGCGCGCATGCGATCGCTGTTGAAGACGTCGATTTTTTGATGATGAAGATGGGCATGCCCGACATCTATCAAACCCAGGTACGTATGCAACTTCCCAATGCAAGCTTCATCCATATCGGTTTTGAACAGGGAAACATCAACACATATAAATTTTATTTGGAATTCCCAAGTGGAAATATTGATGCAGATGCGCCACGCCCACTCTATCTTGGTTATAAATGGAATGCCGAAAATGCAGCACAACGGGCGATCTCAAGCTACACACAACCCCGCACATTAAGCTTGCCGCAACTATTGAAAAAAGTGACTGCAATGTATGGCAGCGAACCCAAAAACGCCGCCGTGTGCAACATCGCCAAAGCCATCATTGCGCATGCAGCAGGAAAAGTTTCGACAACTGAATTGCTGTTTGTGGAAGTCCGGGAAGAAAATACCTCTCGCCTGTCCTTCGACATCAATTTGTATGAAACAGGAATGACAGTAAGCGATCTGCAGCCACTGTTGCTCCAGCTGTGTGAGCACTTCGCGATTGGCAAAAAGGAATTTGACGCATTGTTGAAGCGCACCGGCAATGACCTTGCAGGTCATTTATCCGGCGGCACCGATCGCAACGGCAACGCGTTTTTAACTACTTATCACGCGCGCGTTACGACCGGAGGAACTATCGACGCTAAAAGCGTTTAATGGACTACTGCACTGCCGGTTTCTTCTGCCGTCGATGCAACTGAAGCGATGCGACGTGCGTCCATGCGTTTAGCCAAGCGTGTCACATTGTTCAAGGACATCAAATGCGCATAGATCCATCCCATGTAACCGGTACGCACCAAGTCCAAAGTCGTGGCATCGTCCAATGCATTCAATTTGACTTCATCAACAATCCAAGCACCTTCCAGTGTCTGCTTCACGCCTTCGCGCTCAATCGTCACTACTTTGGATGTCAACAATCCCAGCTCAGACATTTTGGCGGCGAATGCACTCGTGCGTTTCATTTCACTGTGAAACAAGACAAGGAAATCGATCACGTTTTTCAGATAGGTCGTTTCTGTGCCATCTTCCGCGAATAATGCTTCACCACGCTCGTTATTCAGGCCTGCGTAGGCTTCATCTATGCAAACAGTCAATGCTTCAGCATCATCGCTACCGGCCAACACAAATGGATAGCGACGGATGAATGCGGGAATGTAAGTACCTGATTCCCAATTATCACTGTCATTAACCAGCAAATTGTCTTTATCACCCAAACCAACAAGCGCAGCCATCGTGAAAGGACCGCCTTCTTTCCCGATAAAAACGATAGGGTAGTCTCGCGATGCTTCAGTCAATTCACTACCTGCTATGAGGACAGAATTTGTTTTTGCCGCAAAGGCAAAATGATTCGTCTTCAATTGGATTTTCATTTTTTGATGCCGCTCACGATTCAGCGCAATCGCGCGTTCGTAAAAAATCATTGTTGTCATTGTCGTCCCTGATAAACGGAAAAAAGTGATAGCCGATGGCTGTGACTGGTTAGATGCTCGGCCTATTGTGCCATAGCAAATAGCCAATTAACGACTAAATTTGAAGTCCTTATTCGAGTACAAACTTGTTAGCAACAAGCGACGCTACCCGACGCAAAAATGAAAAGATAAGCCCTGATGAGAACATTTTATGCAAATAATAAATACAGATACCGACTAAAAATGCATCGACACCGGCTCGAAACTAACGTTGTTATGCGACTAAAGCATGCTGTGCTGCATGGGCAAAAATGCGCCTTCTCAAGAAGAGCAATAGAACTTCCCTCAACACAATTCACGCTTGATTTTCCCGCATCCGGTTCACGCTGCCGATATCGCGTCGGTTACTATCTATTCAGAAAAATCTTTTCCCATCACTCACTGCGTTTACGTAAATACCAAACACGTGCTCGCACATATCAGCATTGATGTGTCGCTCTGATGTCGCACTCGGCACAGTTATAATATGCGCCGCGACAGACTTTGAGCAGCTCTAGCCGTTATTCAGCATGCAGCTGAAATTTGTGCGTAAGCGTATTGCTTTATTCTTTTCCCTCTGTGTATCCGCATGTACATCCGGGTACACTTTCTGCTTATTGAAAAGCATTAATGGTCGAAAAATGGGGCGCCTGATGCACGCGCAAAAGCAACGCATCCGCGCCCCCAACCCTGTTTCAACGTTGAACGAAAGATTCGATCCATGGCTATTCGCGTCGCGCTGCATCACAAGACCAGATATCAATACGACAGACTCGTCAATCTGTCACCGCACGAAGTCCGCTTGCGGCCGGCACCGCATGCCCGCACGCCGATTCTGTCGTATTCATTGACCGTCCAGCCGGAACAGCATTTCGTCAATTGGCAGCAAGATCCCTACGGCAATTACATCGGGCGCTTTGTATTCCCGGAAAAGACCGATGTGCTGGAATTTACCGTCGATCTGATCGCTGACATGACGGTCATCAATCCCTTCGATTTTTTCGTTGAAAAATATGCAGAGCGGTTTCCTTTCAGTTACACGCCACAGCTCATTACCGAACTGAGTGCCTACCTGAAAGCGGATACTCCTGGGCCGCTGCAGGCCAAATGGATCGCCGAAACCAAAGCCGAACTGCTGAAAGAAAATCTGCCGACCAATGATTTTCTGGTGGCGATCAACCAGCGTTTGCAAAAACACATAGGCTATCTGGTAAGGATGGAACCCGGCGTTCAGAAGCCCGAAGAAACCCTGCTGAACAAGACCGGCTCGTGCCGCGATACCGGCTGGCTGTTGGTGCAAATCCTGCGCAATATGGGACTGGCGGCACGCTTCGTTTCCGGCTACCTGATTCAACTCAAATCGGATCAACAATCACTGGATGGCCCAAGTGGTCCGGAAGCCGACTTCACCGACCTGCACGCCTGGTGCGAGGTATATATACCCGGCGCGGGCTGGATCGGGCTCGATCCGACTTCAGGCATGCTGGCCAGCGAAGGCCATATTCCGTTAGCCTGCACCGCCATGCCGTCGTCGGCGGCGCCCGTCACTGGCTACACCGACAAGGCGGAAGTAAGTTTCGTGCATGAGATGAAGGTCACCCGCATACACGAAGATCCACGCGTTACCAAGCCGTACACAGAAGCCGAATGGAACGCCATCGACCAGCTCGGCCAACGGGTCGATGCAGATCTGAAAAAACATGACGTGCGTTTGACGCAAGGTGGCGAACCGACCTTTGTTTCTATCGATGATATGGACGGCGCTGAATGGAATACCTTGGCACACGGCGACAAGAAGCGCGAACTGGCGGGGCAATTAATGCATCGCCTGAAAAAGCACTTTGCACCTGGTGGCATGGTGCATTACGGCCAGGGGAAATGGTATCCAGGTGAACCATTGCCGCGATGGGCTCTGAATATTTTCTGGCGTATCGACGGTCAGCCTATGTGGCGCGATGCGGCGCTGTTTTCCGATGAAGAAAAAGATGATGGTTACAGCAGCGCCGAAGCCACGCGCTTTGCCACTGAACTGGTACAGGCCTTGTCGCTGCCTGCTGACAGCTTGCTGCCAGCGTATGAAGATGCAGCAACCCAATCGCAGATCGAGCAGCGTTTGCCAATCAATCTCGACCCGCTTAAATCAGACCTGGACTCACCGGTGGAACGACGCCGTCTGGCGCGTTTGCTGGAACAGGGACTCGGGGAACTGGTCGGCTATGTGCTGCCGATCAAGCCGGCCGAAGTCGATCCGGATATTGCATTGGGTACTTCCTGGCGTACCAGCAAGTGGCCGCTCAAGCGCGAGCATTTGTATCTGGTAGAAGGCGACTCGCCTATGGGCCTGCGCCTGCCGCTAAATGCCTTGCCGTGGGTACTGCCGGAAGATATGGCGCCAGAATTCGATGTCGATCCTTACGTCAAGCGCGCTGCGCTCGCCAAGTCCGAGCCGAACAGCACCGCCCGCAGCAAACCGACAGCGGCGAAACTGGAAGCCAATCCAGACCCACGAGAAGTCATCCACACTGCGCTGTGCGTACAAGTACGCGAAGGCCGCCTGCATATTTTCATGCCGCCGCTCAAACGCATCGAAGACTATCTGGCGCTGGTAGCGATCATCGAACACACTGCTGCCAAGCTGAGCATGAAGCTGTGGATGGAAGGCTATCCACCGCCACGCGATCCACGCATCAAGATGCTGAGTGTTACGCCAGATCCCGGCGTGATCGAGGTCAATATTCATCCAGCGGCCACCTGGAATGAACTGGTCTACAACACCACGACGCTGTATGAAGAAGCGCGCCTGACCCGACTCGGTACAGAAAAATTCATGGTCGATGGTCGCCATACCGGTACCGGCGGCGGCAATCACGCCACGCTGGGCGGCGCTACCACTGCCGACAGTCCGATACTGCGTCGCCCGCATGTACTCAAGAGCCTGATCACTTATTGGCAAAACCATCCTGCCCTGTCTTATCTTTTCTCGGGCACCTTCATCGGCCCGACCAGCCAGGCGCCGCGCGTGGATGAAGCGCGCGACGACAATCTGTATGAACTGGCGATCGCTTTCCAGCAGATGGATCAGATGCTGCCCAACGTGCCGGAGAGTGATAGACCTTGGTTAGTCGATCGCTTGCTGCGCAATCTGCTGGTCGATCTGACTGGCAATACGCATCGCTCGGAATTTTCGATCGACAAGCTGTATTCACCGGCAGGACCAACCGGTCGACTTGGCATATTAGAGTTTCGCGGTTTTGAAATGCCGCCGCATGAACGCATGAGCCTGTTACAAATGTTGTTGATTCGGGCGCTGGTCGCGCGTTTCTGGAACGAGCCATATCCATGCAAGCTGGTACCGTGGGGCGTTGCGTTGCATGACCGCTGGATGTTGCCGCATTTTGTGGCGCAGGATATCCGCGACGTGGTCAAGGATTTGCGCACAGCTGGTTATGCATTTGAAGAAAGCTGGTTCGATCCATTCATTGAATTCCGCTTCCCGCGCTTCGGCACAGTCGTCTACGAAGGCGTCGAAATGGAATTGCGCCAGGCAATCGAACCGTGGAATGTGCTGGGCGAGGAAGTGGCCAGTGGCGGCACGGCGCGCTATGTCGATTCATCCGTCGAGCGGATGCAATTGCGCTTGCGCGGCATGACCGAAGGCCGCTACATCGTGGCCTGCAATGGCCGCCCTGTCCCGCTGCATCCGACCGGTATACCGGGCGAATATGTGGCCGGCATACGCTTCAAGGCATGGAATCCGTGGTCGGCCATGCATCCGACTATCGGCATTCATGCGCCGCTGACTTTTGACTTGGTCGATACCTGGAGCGGACGCGCAATTGGCGGCTGCACCTACCATGTAGCGCATCCGGGCGGCCGCAGTGAAGAAAACTCGCCGGTCAATGCCAACGCCGCCGAAGCGCGTCGATTTGCCCGCTTTTGGGAACATGGACATACACCGGGGCAGATAACCGTGTACAAGGAAGACTTGAACCCAAGTTTCCCCATGACGCTGGACCTGCGCTGGCAACCACACCGATAAGAAAAAATGTTATTACGACAATTGCTAACGGACTATCCGGCGGCACAGGGCAGCTTTGACGAGATACGCGATGAGGCTGGGCAAACGCGGACTCACTGGCGCACTTTTTTGGAGTATTTATCCAAAGAAACGCCCGACGCAATGCGCCAGCGCATCGATAATGTGCGGCGACGTTTGCGCAACAACGGCGTCACTTACAACGTCTATGATGACGCCAGCGGCGTACATCGGCCATGGGACCTGAATGTACTGCCACTGATTTTGCCGCATGAGGAATGGGCCGGGATTGAGGCAGCGGTGCAGCAGCGCGCCACGCTCCTGAACCGCATCTTGATTGATGTGTATGGCGAACAAAAACTGCTGGAAGAAGGCTTATTGCCGCCAGCACTAATCCATGGCAATGCCGGTTTCCTGCGCCCTTGCCACGATATTGCGCATCGTGATGATATTGCGATGCACTTTTACGCAGTCGATTTGGCACGGGCACCCAACGGCCAGTGGTGGGTCGTTGCCGATCGCACGCAGGCACCGTCCGGTGCCGGTTATGCGCTGGAAAACCGTTCCATCATTTCCCGCGCTTTCCCCGAATTATTTCGTGATATGAAAGTACAGCATCTGGCGGGATTTTTTTCCACCATGCGTGACAGTCTGGCCCACTGGGGTCGCTTGTGCGCGGCCAATCAATATGGCGATGAGCTTAGCTTGCCCCTGCGTGAAGACGAGCAGCCTCTAATCGTTTTGCTGACGCCTGGGCCGTATAACGAAACTTATTACGAGCAAACCTTCCTCGCAAAGTATCTGGGTTTTCCGCTGGTCGAAGGTAGTGATCTAACCGTGCGTAACGGCATGGTTTGGTACAAAACGCTGTCCGGCCTGCAGCGCGTGCATGTCATCCTGCGCCGCGTCGATGACGATTTTTGCGACCCGCTCGAACTGCGCACGGATTCAGTACTCGGTGTTGCCGGCTTGATCGAAGCAGCGCGACGTGGCAACGTACTGATCGCCAACAGCCTGGGCTCCAATCTCCTGTCGTCGGGCGCATTGCTGGGCTTTTTGCCCGCCCTGTGCCAACGCCTGCTGGATGAGCCTTTGAAAATGCCGTCAGTCGGGACCTGGTGGTGCGGCGAGCCGGTGGCGTTGGAACAGGTGATTGAAAACATGGACCGGCTGATCATCAAGCCGAGCTTTCCGCAATTACAAAACATGCCGGTGTTCGGCCAGGATTTGCAAGGTGAGGCACGCGAAGCGTTCATCGCCAGCATGCGCGCTGAACCGCAAAATTTCGTAGCGCAAGACCTGGTGCAGTTGTCGCAAGCACCAGTTTGGAAATCCGATGAACAACCCGGCCTGGACGCATCGGCGATCGGATTGCGTGTGTATGCCTGCGCCACGCCCGATGGGTATGTAGTCATGCCGGGCGGCCTGACGCGGGTGGCCACCGGCCCGGATGCGCGGGTACTCACTATGCAGCGCGGCGGCGGCAGCAAGGATACCTGGGTACAGGGTACCAGCGGCACCGCTATGTTGAGTATGCGGCAACTTGCCGTCAACAATGAAAACCTGCTGCGTGAAGATACCCGCCTGTCCAGTCGTCTGACGGAAAATCTGTACTGGTTTGGTCGTTATAGCGAACGTTGCAATACAGTGTCACGTCTTATTCGCACCACGCTCGATTTCCTGCTCAATACTCAGCCCGAGCACCGGGGCGAAGAATGGCCAGTCATCCAAGGCTTGTGCAGGTCGTTCGGCCTGATTGAAAGCGCTCCGGAAGAGCAAAGCCAAGCTCAAAGTCAGGAGCAAAGTCAGCGTCAGGATACGAAAGCGGACGAATTGCTGAGCGATGCCGAGGTAGAAACGGCGCTGGTGCGTGCTGTCATGTCGCCCGAGTTGCCTGGACCAGCCGCCTACCTTGAACAGCTCTACCGCATCGGTAGCCAGCTGCGGGAACGGCTGTCGCTGGACAACTGGCGTATTTTGAACCGGATGGTGGAACGTCCGGACAGCAGCACTCCGCCGTCGTTGGCTGAAGCCACCGTAATGCTGGATGAGGCGATCACGTCGCTGATGACGCTGGCTGGTTTTGCCACAGACGGTATGACACGCGACAACAGCTGGCGTTTTCTATCAATAGGCCGGCGCATTGAACGGCTGCAATTTCAATGCGTCATCCTGCAGCATGCGCTGCAAATGACTGCCGGCAGCAGTCTGGACTGGCTACTCGACTTATCCGACAGCAGTGTCACCTATCGCTCACGCTACAAGGCACGGCCGGAATGGGTACGCACACTAGATCTGTTGCTGCTGGACGAGAGCAATCCGCGCTCCGTCATGTTTCAACTGCAGGGGATTCTGCAGTATCAGGAAAAGCTGGCAGTAACCTATGGTTACTGCGGCGAAAAACTGCTGACGACGGTCTTGAAAGAACTAAGCGCATTGTCACCCAGGACAGACCTGCGCTGCGGCAATCCCCACCTGATTGATTTACTGGCGCGTATCAACCTCGCCAGCTACGAAGTATCAGAACAACTAGGCCTGCGTTTCTTTAGCTATACAGGAGACATGGGCGGCGATATTCGCGGTGACAGCGTAACTCGGGAACAGGCAGCATGAGCGACCCAATGCCGAATGATCCAATTGCGCACTACCGGGTTGTGCACCAGACGCGCTACATCTATCAGAGCGTTGTGACCTTGTCGCAGCAATACCTGCACATGTCGCCGCGCTCTTTTTGTTATCAGGATGTGCTGTCGCATGAAGTGCAGATCGAACCGGGTCCGGCCGAGTCCTCCGACAGTGCCGACTATTTTGGCAACAGCACCACAAGTATCACAATTACCGTGCCACACCAGGAGTTGCTGGTGCATGCTGAATTCACTGTCGCACTACGACCGCGCCATAGTCTTGCCGCCATCGGCAATGCGTCGCCATGGGAAACGGTACGCGATGAACTTCAGCAATTTCAAGCTGGCAGCGTGCTGGAGCCTATGCATTTTCTTTACACCTCTCCGCATGTGGTCTGCAGCACGAATCTGGCAGAGTACGCACTAATCAGTTTTGTACCTGGCCGACCACATTTGGATGCAGCACTCGATTTAACCAAGCGCATTTACGAGGACTTTGCATTCGACGGTGAAGCGACCGAAATTTCCACACCGCTGGAACAGGTACTCACCAGTCGGCGCGGCGTGTGCCAGGACTTTGCACAACTGATGATCGGCTGCCTGCGCAGCCTGGGTCTGCCGGCCCGTTATGTCAGCGGCTACATCCTGACGCATCCGCCCGCCGGTCAGCCGCGCCTGATAGGTGCCGATGCATCGCATGCCTGGGTCTCGGTATTCTGTCCCGAACTCGGCTGGGTTGATTTCGACCCAACCAACGGCTGCCTGGTACAGCACGAACACATTACTCTGGGCTGGGGCCGTGACTTCAGCGACGTCACGCCTATGCGCGGCATCGTTCTCGGCGGCGGCAAGCATGGGCTGCAAGTCAACGTGACTGTCAGTATCAGCGAATAGAACACGCAGGAGCATGCGATTCACGGAACGATCTGGATTTTAGAGGATCAATCTTTTCATCTCTGTAACTTACGCAAACAAGACAGGACAGAATGAAAACTTTTCACTGCGATCAATGCGGCCAGCAAGTATTTTATGAAAACGTACGGTGCGAGAGCTGTGGCGGCATGCTCGGCTATCTGCCTGATCAACGGGCCATCTGCACCTTCGAGCCCGACGGCGAAGGCTTTTGGCGCAGCCTGATTCCTAACAATGCCGGACTGTACTATAAGCAATGCATCAACTATGCTCAAGAAAATGCGTGTAACTGGATGCTGCCTGCCGATGCAGAAAACGATCTATGCGCCTCTTGCCAGTTGACCCGTACCATCCCTGACCTGTCTAACAAAAAAAACATCCTCTACTGGAAGCGCCTGGAAACAGCAAAACGCAGACTGCTGTTTTCGCTTTGGGAATTGCATCTGCAGCCAACGCCCAAGCTGGTGGACGGTGATACCGGCATGGCTTTCGAATTTCTGGAAGACACACCCGACAAAAAAGTCATGACCGGTCATGACAACGGGCTGATTGTCATCAATATTGCGGAAGCAGATCCTGCCCGGCGAGAGAAGGCGCGCGAGAATATGAACGAGCCTTATCGCACGTTGCTCGGCCATTTTCGTCATGAAAGCGGGCATTATTTTTTCGACCGACTGATTGCCGGCACGCAATGGCTGACACCATTCAGAGAATTATTCGGTGACGAACAGCAGGATTACGGTGCCGCTCTTGAAAACCATTACAAGAACGGTCCGCCCGCCAACTGGGAGCAACGCTACGTCAGCAACTACGCCAGCTCGCATCCCTGGGAAGACTGGGCCGAAACCTGGGCCCATTACCTGCATATGATAGACATGTTGCAAACCGCCTATTCCTCCGGCATGAAGCTAGAACCGCGCAAACCGCGCGAACCAACTCTGGCCATCCAACAGCAACCGCTAAAAACCGGATCATTCAGCGAAATGACAGACAACTGGTTTGCGCTGACCTATGTGTTGAACAGTCTCAATCGCAGCATAGGGATGCCGGATGCATATCCGTTTACGCTGTCGAAAGAAGTCATGCAGAAACTACAGTTCATACACGAGGTAGCAATTGCGCAAAAAAACGCCGCCTCTGCCTGATCGGCACGGCACAACAGGCAATGTGTTTTATGGTGATGAACGTGAAATGATGCAGATCGACGCACAGATCTGATCAAGGAATTTTGGTGGGAAGTACAAGTTTCGAACTTGTGACCTATCGCGTGTGAGGCGATCGCTCTACCCCTGAGCTAACCTCCCGAAGCGGCGCAAATTATCTCATAAAAGCTTGCGCCTATCAATTTTGCGACGCAGCACGCCACAGACATTGGCCTCTCACTTCCTTGTCCAGACTTTTCATCACTAGTTCATGCTCGGCCAGTTCATCCTCGCTGGCCTGTTGCAGCAACACTTCGGCGATCGCTACCACTTCCAGTGTCACGCCATCACTGCCGACATCTTGCCCGCCCAAATCCATGCTCAAACTATTCTGGCCACGTGTCATGGCCAGATACACTTCGGCCAGCAATTCTGCATCGAGCAAAGCGCCATGCAATGCGCGGTGTGCATTCGATACGCCATAACGATCACACAATGCATCGAGTGAATTACGCTTGCCCGGGTGCATTTCCTTTGCCTGCACCAGCGTATCAATGACTACACCTACCTGCTCTCTGAAGAGTGGGCTATCGACGCGCTTGAGTTCGGCATCGAGGAAACCGACGTCGAAGGGCGCGTTGTGAATGATGACGTCGGCACCGCTGATGTAATCGCGGAATTCATTAACGATTTCGGCAAACTTTGGTTTGTCGCTGAGGAATTCAGTCGTCAAGCCGTGGACTGCCAACGCGCCCTCTTCCGAATCACGTTCGGGATTGATGTAGTGATGAAAATTGTTGCCGGTCAAACGACGGTCTATCAATTCAACGCAGCCGATTTCGATGATGCGGTCGCCGGAACGCGGATTTAGGCCTGTGGTTTCTGTATCAAGAACGATTTGACGCATGATTTAACTATTCAAAAAGGTAATGGTTATTTTCGCGTAGATCTGCATAACGCGAAAAAATATAACTGTGTGAAGCGGACAAACGGCGCTGCATAAAATTGAAGGGTAAGTGATGGTAAATCGAATGGCATCCTTCACTCAACTTACTTCAGGTCGAGCTTGTTTCCACACCGCGATTTGCCAGCGCATCTGCGCGCTCATTACCGACGTGACCATTATGGCCACGCACCCAACGCCACTCGATTTTATGTCTCGCCTGTGCGGCATCCAATGCTTGCCATAAATCGACATTTTTGACTGGTGCCTTGGCTGCAGTTTTCCAGCCACGTGCCTTCCAGCCATGTATCCATTCGCTGATACCTTTTTGCACGTACTGGCTATCGGTATGCACTACAACTTCACATGGTCGAGTCAATGCATTCAGCGCTTCGATCACTGCCTTCAATTCCATACGGTTATTAGTCGTACCGGGTTCACCGCCAAACAATTCCTTTTCGCGCTCACCCATGACCAGCAATGCACCCCAACCACCACGGCCAGGATTGCCCTTGCATGCGCCGTCAGTAAAAATATCTATCTTTTCCATATGCTGTTCTTGTTTTTCCACTTTGCTGTTCTTTTCTTATTCTTTTCTTACTTTTGACTTATCGATGAATCTTGTTCGTTGCCGGCACGCCTTGCCGCGCCGCGGCTTTTTGCGCTTTCCATGCCGGCCCTATCAGACGCATGCCCTTGACACGCTTGATCGCTTGCACCACATACACTGCGCCCAGATACGGCCACCATTGCTCGCCGGCCTTTTCCATAAAGGAAAACCGCTGCAACCATTTTTCGGTTTCGCATGGCGGCGCATAGCATCCGAGATGGCCGCCGCTGACTTCCATATTCAGTAATTTCAACCAATCCTTCAAGCGCGACAAGCTGATGAATTCGCCTTCTTGCGGCAGGAAATAGCTTTCACTCAAACGTCCTGCGACCTGACGTGCGCCCCACAAACTGAAGGGATTAAAACCCGAGATGATGACTTGTCCTTCTGGTATTAACACGCGTTCGACTTCGCGCAACACCTGATGCGGCTCTTTGGCAAATTCCAGCACATGCGGCAATACGATCAGGTCTATGCTGCTGGACGCAAATGGCAGCTCTTCGAAATCCTGTACCACGACTAGCGGTTTGACTTGATTGTCGTAACCGGCGGCTGGAATCAGCGCATCGGTCAACCATTGATGCGGCATCCGATTCGCCCGCAAAGCCTGAATCTGCGGCAAACCTATCTGCGTTGCATGAAAGCCGAAAATATCTGCAGTCAATTCATCCAGACGCGCATGCTCCCAATCCCGCACATAATTGCCGGCCGGCGTCTCCAGCCAGGAGCCGAGAGATATAATGGATTTTTCAGACGAAAATGTTTCCATGCGCATGTTGAGTGTCTTAACCGTTCCTGCTTTTAACGACAATTATCTATGGATTATCCACGATGGCGTGCACGCTGCGGTGGTTGATCCGGGTGATGCCGCGCCAATTCTGGATGCGCTGAAAGAACACAAGCTGTCTTTGGTCGCTATTCTACTGACACATCACCATAGTGACCACGTCGGCGGTGTCGCAACGCTCTTGCAACATTACAAAGTCCCGGTATTTGCACCGCGCAATGATCCAATTGCCAACGTGACGCAGCCGATGGACGAAGGCAACGTCGTCACTATTTCCGAACTCGATCTGAAATTATCCGTGCTGGAAGTACCCGGCCATACGCTGGGTCACATCGCTTATGTGGCAGCAGAGCAAGGCTGGCTGTTTTGCGGCGACACACTGTTTGCTGGTGGTTGCGGCCGCCTGTTTGAAGGAACGCCTAAGCAAATGCTGTCATCGCTGGACAAATTGGCAGCCTTGCCGGATGACACCAAAGTCTATTGCGCGCATGAATACACGATATCCAACCTGCGTTTTGCGTTAGCTGCAGAACCAGGTAACGCGGCACTGACCGCACGTTACAAGGTGGAGCAGGAAAAACGCGAGCACGACGTAGCGACGGTTCCTTCCAGTATCGGAATTGAAAAAGCGACCAATCCCTTCCTGCGCGTCCGCGAACCGGCGATTGCGCAGCAACTGATCGCCGACGGCAGGACCAAAAACAGCGATCCGATAACGGTATTCGCCGCCCTGCGTGAATGGAAAAACAACTTCCGCTGACGTTTTTCCTTGTATTTTCGCTGATCGATGTTATTTTACTAATAGCTACTAGTAGTCGAAAATCAACTTTAATCACTAGCAGTTGTGTAAATTGTCTTGACGCGCAAAATGCGCATTACTTACACTCGATGATTATTCTTTTCAACCGGCTGATCATGGGTCGGTATTTTGTGAGACCCCATGCCTATACCCGATTTAAAAGTATCGCTTAAAGTTATTTCCGCTACCGTTTTCCTACTCGGTACTGTCTCCGCCTCCCACGCCGCCAGCGATCTTTCGCTACCCTATTCTTACAGCAACTGGGCACAAGATGCCGCGCTGCGAGACAACCCCAACCTCGCCAATGATCCGCTCAGTGAATTTGTTGTCGCCAGCGATGTGGATGTCTGGGCGCGGATACGCAAAGGTTTTGCGATTCCGGATCTGGTCGACAATCAGTTGGTGATCAACCAGACGGTCTGGTACAGCTCACGGCCTGACTATATCGGGCGCACCACTAAACGTGCATCGCTGTATCTGCATCACATGGTTGAGGAACTGGAAAAACGCGGCATGCCGACCGAGCTGGCCTTGCTGCCTTTTATCGAATCCGCGTTCAACCCGCAAGCTTTTTCAAGCGCCAAGGCGGCTGGCCTATGGCAATTTATGCCAGCTACCGGCCTCGACTTCAAGCTGAAACAAAATATGTTCAAGGACGACAGGCGCAGTGTATTGGCTTCGACCGATGCTGCGCTGACTTACCTGCAACGTTTGTATGGGATGTTTGGCGACTGGCATCTGGCTTTAGCCGCCTATAACTGGGGCGAAGGCTCGGTGCAGCGGGCAATAAAAAAAGCAGAGGCCGCCGGAGTAGGGACTGATTTCAACAGCCTGTCAGCGTATATGCCGGCAGAAACCAAGAACTATGTGCCGAAGTTGCAAGCGGTTAAAAATATCATTGCAGCCCCGGATACATTTGGCATCACGTTGGCGAGAGTAGACAATCAGCCGTACTTTGTCAGTGTGGCAAAAACCCGCGACATCGATGTCAAGCTGGCAGCGCAACTGGCGGAGTTGCCTATAGAAGAATTCAAGGCGCTGAACCCGCAATTCAATCGCCCTGTCATCACAGGCAGCAGCAATACGCAAATCCTGCTGCCGCAAAGCAATGCAGAGAAATTCAAGACAAATCTTTCCAAGTGGGGACATGCACTGTCGTCATGGACTTCGCACAAGATTACCAATACACGTGAGCGTATAGAAACGATTGCCGCGAAGTTCCATACCACGCCGCAGGTCATACGTGAAGTCAACAATATTCCGCCAAAAATGGTGCTGAAAGCCGGCTCGACGATATTGGTGCCACGTACTGATGGGGCCGCACAAAAAGATATCACGCAAGATGTCGCAGATAATGCGACGCTGGCGATGACACCGGATCTACCTGACTCGAAGAAAATCAATGTGACTGTCAAGAAGAATGACACGATCAACAGCATCGCCAAGCGTTACAAGGTCACGACTGCACAAATCAAGAACTGGAACGATTTGCGTGGCGACAAACTGGCAGGTGGTCAGAAGCTTGAAGTGCATGTACCTTACCGTGCTGCCAGCACTACGCGCACGGCGAGTAAATCCAAATCAAAATCCAGTGAAGTCGTTACTCGACAAGCAAGCCGCAACAATAAATCAACAAAAGTTGCCGCCAAATCCAGCAGCAGCCGCTCCAGCAAAGTCATCGTCTCGGTGCAATCGGGCCGCAACACAATCAAGTAATAAAAAAAGCCCGACTCTGATTGAGTCGGGCTTTTTTCTATGCGTCTGTTTAAAATTTCAGCGCATCTTCAATCTAGATTTTTTCTTACTAATTCGTTGCTACGCTGTCTTTAGTGTCTGCATATACCGCAGCCGCCAGCAGACGTTGGGTGTAAGCCTGCGATGGCTGCGACAGCACGATATCCGTCGCACCGCTCTCTACCACTTTGCCATCTTTCATCACCAGCACGCGATGCGCCATGGCGCGTATCACCGCCAGATCGTGGCTGATAAAAATATAAGCCATCCCGTATTTTCGCTGCAGCTCTGCCAGTAATGACAACACCTGCTGTTGCACCGACACATCGAGCGATGATGTAGGCTCATCGAGCAAGATCAGATCCGGCTTCAAGACCAATACGCGTGCAATCGCTATGCGCTGGCGTTGTCCACCCGAGAACTCATGCGGATAGCGTGACATGATATCCGCCGGCAAACCGACCTCCAGCAAACCATCGGCAACAGCCTTGCGTATTCCCTCCGCACTCAACTGCGGTTGATGCAGCGCCAAACCTTCGCCAACAATTTGCTCTATCGTGCGACGTGGCGACAAGGACGCAAACGGATCTTGAAACACGACTTGCATGCGCGCACGCAAAGGTCGCAAGTCATTGCTATGTATAGAGTTTATGGCCTTGCCATCGAAGGCAATATTACCTTCGACCTTTGCGCTGGACAGTCGCAACAAGGCCAAACCCAGCGTCGATTTTCCCGAGCCGGATTCACCAACTATGCCCAGGGTTTCGCCGGGGCGTACTTGCAGACTGACATCATCAACCGCGACAAATTTCGTCTTCTTGAACCAACCTTGCTTGATATCGAATGTGCAGCGCAGATGCTCGGCATTCATCAATGGTTGCGAAGTTGAGTCGACCGCATTCACTAGTTTATGTGGCTGGCTAGCCAACAAATTGCGTGTATAGGCTTCGCGCGGCGCGCTGAATAATTCTTGCGTAGTCGCGACTTCAACCAGACGTCCTTTTTCCATCACGCCGACGCGATCAGCAAAATGGCGTACCAGATTCAAATCGTGCGTGATCATCAGCACGGCCATGTTTTCTTCGCGCTGCAACTGATTCAGCAGTTCGACGATTTGCACTTGTATCGTTACGTCGAGCGCAGTGGTCGGTTCATCAGCAATCAATAATTTAGGCTTGCAGGCGAGTGCCATTGCAATCATCGCGCGTTGACGCTGACCACCGGATAACTGATGCGGATAAGACAAGGCACGACGCTGCGGTTCGGGAATGCCCGTTTTATCCAATAGCTCGATCGTCCGCAGTGCCGCAGCTTTAGCACTGATGCTTTCATGCAGCATCAACACTTCGGCGATCTGATTACCAATCGTGAACAGCGGATTCAAGGCTGTCATCGGCTCCTGAAAAATCATCGCAATATCATTGCCACGCACCGCGCGCATGGACGCCTCTGTACGCTGCAAAATGTCCTGACCTTCAAACAGGATTTTTCCGCCGTAGTTCACATCCTGATTCAAGCGCAGGATGGATAAGGCCGTCACCGTCTTGCCCGAGCCGGACTCACCTACCAGCGCAAACTTCTCACCCGCAGCGATGCTGAAGCTGACATCATCAACCACCTTGCTCGTATCAAAGGCTACCTGCAAGTTTTGAATATCCAGCAAACTCATGCCTTCCTCCGGACATCCAGCGAATTACGCAAGGCGTCGCCAATATTTGTCAGCAACAGCAACATCACCGTCAGCACGACAAACGTCGATACCGCGATCCACCATGCATCCAGATTATTCTTGCCCTGTGCGAGCAATTCGCCCAGGCTGGCCGTTGATGCCGGCACGCCGAGCCCAAGGAAATCGAGGCTGGTCAATGCCAGAATCGCGCCACTCATACGGAACGGCAAAAAGGTCACGACCGGTGTCAAACTATTCGGCAACACATGTCGCCAGATGATTTGGCCGTTTGACAAACCCAAGGCGCGCGCAGCCTGTACATATTCAAGATTGCGATTGCGCAGAAAATCGGCGCGCACATAATCAGACAGCCCCATCCAACCGAACAGCGAAAGCAGAAGCAGCAGCAAACCAAGGCTAGGCTGGAAAATAGACGCAAAGATGATCAGTAAATACAACTCAGGCATGGCACCCCAGATTTCCATAAAGCGCTGAAAGAACAAATCCGTCTTGCCTGCAAAGTAGCCCTGTATCGCGCCTGTGAGCAAACCCAGCAGCACACCGGTGAATGTCAGCGCCAGGCCAAACAATACCGACACGCGAAAACCGTAAAGCAGACGAGCGAAAACGTCACGGCCTCTATCATCCGTGCCCAGCCAGTTTTCGGCAGAAGGTGGCGCCGGATTAGGCGACGTCGCAAAATAATTCAGCGTATCGAAGTGGTAATGATTGAGCGGATAAATCGCCCAGTTGCCATCCGTCTTGAATTGATCGCGGATGAATGGGTCGAGGTAATCGGCTTGCGATTCAAAATCGCCGCCAAATTTCTTTTCCGAATACGTCGTCAGCATGGGGAAAACAATCTCACCCTTGTAACTCGCAATTAATGGTTTATCGTTCGACACCAGTTCAGCCAGTAAACTAATGACGACCAACACGCTGAATAGAATCAGGCTCCAGTAGCCGCGTCGATTTTTCTTGAAGCGCAACCAGACACGTCGACCGGGTGAAACCGATTTGGTCACAGATGCTTCTTGTGTAGTTACAGATGCATTCATCGATTCAGACTTTCAAACTGCAGGCGAGGATCGGCCCAGACGTAGCACAAGTCCCCCAACAACTTCACCAGCAAACCGATCAATGTGAATAGATACAACGTCCCCATCACGACGGGATAATCGCGACGGATAACAGATTCGTAGGACAACAAACCCAAACCGTCGAGCGAGAACAAGGTTTCGATCAACAGACTGCCGGCAAAGAACGCGCCTATGAATGCGGCCGGAAACCCGGTCACGAGTGGAATCAAGGCATTACGGAACACATGCTTGTACAGCACCGCGTTTTCGCTCAAACCTTTGGCACGTGCGGTCAACACATATTGCTTGCGTATCTCTTCAAGAAAAGTGTTCTTGGTCAGCATTGTCATTACCGCGAACGATCCAGCCACCGAGGCCGTCACCGGCAACGTGATGTGCCACAGATAATCAAGCACCTTGCCTATCACTGACATCTGCTCCCAGTCATCCGAGGTCAAGCCGCGTAAAGGGAACCATTGCAGAAAGCTGCCGCCACCAAACATCACTAACAAAAACACGCCTAGGATAAAACCGGGAATCGAATAACCAACCAGGACCACCATGCTGGTGATCGAATCAAAGCGACTTCCCTCGCGCACCGCCTTTGCGATACCAAGCGGCACAGAAATAAAATAAGTCAGGAAGAAAGTCCACAAACCAAGCGTGATGGATACCGGCAACTTGGACACGACCAACTCCCACACATCCTTGTGATGGTAAAAACTTTTGCCCAAATCAAATGTAGCGAAACCTTTCAGCATTTGCCAGAAACGCTCAGTCGCAGGCTTGTCGAAACCGTATAGCGCCTTGACTTCTGCGACGCGCTCGGCATCAATCCCTTGCCGGCCACGATATTGAGATGCACCGCCACCGGTCGCTTCACCTGCACCGACCTGCCCTTTCAACTCCATCATTGCCTGTTCAACCGGGCCGCCCGGCACAAACTGAATTACCGCGAAAGTGATCGCGACGACACCGAGCAGAGTCGGTAGCATCAACAACACGCGCTTGATTATGTAAGACCAGATATTCATCGCAGCATCCTCATCTTGCTTTCTGTTGCCACCATGTTGAGATCACATACGGATCGGCCTGATAGTAAAGCGGTGCGGTCTCGGGGATGCCAAAGCGATCGCGATACGCGACTCTATGCGTGGACGAATACCAGTGTGTCACGACGATATGTTTGTGCAACAGCACGCGATCCAGCGCGCGCGCGGCAGCAACCAGTTGTTGACGACTATCCGCAGCCACGAGTTTCTCAACCAGCCTGTCCACCGCAGGATCTTTCAAACCCCACGCATTGCTCGATCCTTTTTCATCAGCCGCTTTGGAACCAAACATGTCAAACATTTCATTGCCCGGACTGCTGACATCCGGAAAACGAATGCTGGTCATATCGAAATCAAATTCATCCATGCGTTTTTGTACCAGTGCGTAATCAGCGGTACGTTGTGTCACTTGTATACCCAGCTTTTCCAGATTGCGAATGTAGACGCTGATGACGCGCGACAGTGCGGACTGATCATCGATGATTTCAAATGCAAACGGTTCGCCCTTGGCATTACGCAAAGCGCCGTCTCTGTAAGTCCAGCCTGCTTGACGAAATAGTTCTACCGCTTCCAGCAAGTTCGCGCGCAAGGAACGTGGCGCGTCCGTATTGGGCGGAATTGGTGCGGGACCGAAGACGGCAGGATCGAGTTTGTCGCGCAATGGCTCCAGCAATTTCAACTCGTCCACTGATGGCAAACCGGTCGCCGCCATCGGGCTATTGTTGAAGAAGGAATAAATCCGCTTGTAGGAGCCGAAAAACAACTGGCGATTCATCCATTCGTAATCCAGCGCGAGATCGAGGGCGCGACGCACACGCACATCCTGAAACTGTGGCCGGCGCAAGTTCATCACAAAACCCTGCATGCCGGCACCGTTGGAATGCGTCAGTTCGCGCTTGATGATTTCGCCGCTGGTAAATTTTGGTCCCTTGTAACTGCGTGCCCAGTTCTTGGCACTGTATTCAACAACCAGATCAAATTCGCCAGCCTTGAAGGCTTCCAGCTTCGCTACATCATCTTTATAGAAGCGGTAGTTGATGCGTCCGAAATTGAATGTTCCTTTTCGCGTCGGCACATTCGCGCCCCAGTAATCCGGATTCAATTTATAGCTAATAGAGCGGCCTGTATCGTACCTATCAATCAAATACGGACCACTGACGATAGGTGGCGTCAACTGGATCTGATCAAACTCGGTACCTGTCGCCCACTTGCGCGAGAACACGGGCACGCTGCCGACGATCAACGGCAATTCATGATTCAGCGATTTGAATTCGAACTTTACTGTGCGCTCATCGATGACGACGCAACGCTTGACCTCGGCAAAGATGGACTTGAATTGCGGCGCGCCTTTTGCCATCAGCGTGTCGAATGAATATTTGACGTCAGCTGCCAGCACCGGATCGCCGTTATTAAAACGCGCTTTGGGATTGATATGAAATGTCATCGCCAATCTGTCCGGTGCCAGCATCATGTCATCCGCCAGCAAACCGTACATGGTCGCCACTTCATCGCCAGAGCTGACGGTCAGCGTTTCGAACATCAGACTGGAAACCCCTGCGGCGGCAACGCCTTTCAGCGAATACGGATTGAATTTGTCAAAGCTGCTGCGCCGATCAGGGTTCGCGAGAAACAACTCGCCGCCTTTGGGCGCGTCGGGGTTAACGTAATCGAAGTGGGTAAAGCCGGCCGGATATTTTGGCGTGTCATAGAGAGAAAAAGCATGGGCGGCAAAGACAGCGTTACCTTGCGCCATAAAACAGAGCAGCAAAAATGCGTAAATTGATTTAACCATGCGCCTGTCGTGAATGATGTTTGCCAGCCCCGCCATCGTATACCGAGTACAGGATGCTCGTGTTGTCGTTCCGGCTATTCTACAGAAACACCCACAGCACGTCGCACTCGCGGCCCATGATTACGCTCCGAAAAACCAGAGATTTGTCACAAAAGTTGCTGTTGTTCCCGTCAGCCCCTACAATCTTGCCCATTCCGCATTTATTCCCGCGCACTTATTACAAAGAACCACCGGAGTCGTTCATGGCATTCTTGCAAGGCAAAAAAATCCTCATCACCGGTTTGTTATCGAACCGCTCCATCGCTTACGGCATTGCAGAAGCGTGCAAACGTGAAGGCGCCGAACTGGCATTCACCTATGTTGGTGAACGCTTCAAGGATCGCATCACCGATTTCGCCAAGGAATTCGACAGCACCCTGATTTTTGATTGTGACGTCGGCAGCGATGAACAGATCACCGCCTTGTTCGCGGACTTGGGTAAATCGTGGGACAAGCTCGACGGCCTGGTGCACGCAATCGGTTTCGCACCCCGCGAAGCAATTGGCGGCGACTTCCTTGAAGGTTTGTCACGCGAAGGTTTCAAAATTGCGCATGACATCTCGGCTTACAGCTTTCCGGCAATGGCCAAAGCTGCATTGCCTATGCTGAGCCCGAATGCTGCATTGCTGACCCTGAGCTATCTCGGTGCCGTACGCGCCTTGCCTAACTACAACACGATGGGCCTGGCAAAAGCATCGCTGGAAGCCAGCGTGCGCTACATGGCTGAATCGTTGGGTCCTAAAGGCATACGCGTCAACGGCATCTCGGCCGGCCCGATCAAGACCTTGGCTGCGAGTGGCATCAAGGACTTCGGCAAAATCCTCAACTTCGTCAAGGATCACGCACCTTTACGCCGCAACGTCACGCAAGAAGATATCGGCAATGCATCGGCATTCCTGTTGTCGGATCTGTCCAGCGGCATTACCGGCGAAATCACTTATGTCGATGGCGGCTTCTCACATGTCGTCGGTGGCATGGGCGGTTTGGAATGATTTCCGACTGAAATTGCACGAGTAGCCAATTAGGCACGCCTTGTGATTGAGTAAAAAAGCGGCAGAAAAATTCTGCCGCTTTTTTATTTGTAACGCGCATGCATCGATGCCCATTTTCAGTGCAAAGCAGTGAATGACTCGACATAGCGTCCGATCTGTACTACAATGCGCGCTGTGCTTTGCAACAGGCATTGCACTTTGTAGCATCGCGAACCGTTAGCATTAACGATAAAGCCCTCCCGCCTTCAGGTGTTGAAGTTTATACACCGTCCCGGCGCAAAGCTTTTGTGCCGAAATCTCTCAGAGTTTTCACAGCTGTTTCTGTTTCGTTGGTTAGCTTTGCATTTTTGCGCATTCCGCAGTCTCCGCTTGGACACGATCCGGGTTAGATCCTGCAGCGCTGCTTTATACGAAAGAAAAATAATGACATTTGAATCACTAGGCCTCCACGCATCCATCATCAAGGCATTGACTGAATCCGGCTATACCGCCCCTACCGGCGTGCAAGCACAAGCGATTCCTGCTGCGATAGAAGGTCGTGACATGATGGTCTCGTCGCAAACAGGTTCCGGCAAGACAGCGGCATTCATGCTGCCTGCGCTGCACAAGTTTGCAGTTCAATCAGAACAACAAGCACCTGAAGGCGGCAGAACGCCAAATCAGGAAGCGCAATCGGCACGCTCACGCGGCGATCGCCCACGCTTTAAAGCTGCTCAACCAAAAATGCTGGTGTTGACCCCAACCCGCGAACTGGCTTTGCAAGTGACCACCTCGACCGACAAATACGGCGCGTTCATGAAACGTGTCAAAGCGATTTCGATCCTGGGCGGCATGCCTTACCCAAAACAAATGCAATTGTTGGCAAAGAACCCAGAGATCCTGGTTGCTACGCCAGGTCGTTTGATCGACCACATGGAATCGGGCAAGATCGATTTCTCGGAATTGCAAATTTTGGTGCTGGACGAAGCTGATCGCATGCTGGACATGGGTTTTATCGATGACATCGAAAAAATCGTGGCAGCAACACCAGAAGGTCGTCAAACCATGTTGTTCTCGGCAACGCTGGACGGTACCGTCGGTACCATGGCTAAGCGCATCACCAAAGATCCACTGGTCATCCAGATCGCTGGTTCGGCTACCAAGCATGAAAACATCAAGCAAGGTGTACATTTTGTCGACGATCTGTCGCACAAGAATCGCCTGCTCGATCATTTGCTGCGTGATGAAACCATGGATCAAGCTGTTGTCTTCACCGCGACAAAACGCGATGCAGACACGATCGCTGATCGTTTGAACATCGCCGGCTTCGCTGCTGCTGCGCTGCATGGCGACATGCATCAAGGTGCACGTAACCGTACACTCGACGGCCTGCGCCGCGGTCAAATCCGTGTCCTGGTTGCAACCGACGTTGCTGCACGCGGCATCGACGTACCTGCGATCACCCACGTATTCAACTACGATCTGCCGAAATTCCCGGAAGACTACGTTCACCGTATCGGTCGTACCGGTCGCGCTGGCCGTAACGGCATCGCGGTTTCGCTGGTCAATCATGCAGAAAGCATGAACGTCAAGCGTATCGAACGCTTCATCAAGCAATTGATCCCTGTCTCGGTAATCGAAGGTTTTGAACCTAAGCGTACTGCTTCGGCACCACGTTCGAACCACAAACCAGGCGGCTGGAAACCAGGCGACAACCGTGGCAACGCGGCTAAGCCAGGTCAACGCACGTTCAGCAAACCAAATGCAACGCGCAACGAGGGCGGCTACAACAAAGGCCCACGTACCAGCGATGCAGGCGGCGCAACACGTCGTCCTTTCGGCGAGCGTTAATAGCTGAATTAGCAGTTGATTTTCAAGTCATGCTTTGACTTGAGGCGATCAAATAAAAAGGCCGTTCCCTAATCAGGAACGGCCTTTTTTATTGTGCTGCAAACTGAAAATTACATACGGGATACACTTGCAGCTACGCGTCAAAACTGCAGAAAAAACCATGCCCCAAACAAAACTTCCCACTCTCTTCATCCCGCACGGCGGCGGCCCATGTTTTTTCATGGACTGGCCGGGCGATCCGCATATGTGGGATCACATGGCGGATTTTTTGGGCAATCTGATCAAGACCGTCGGCACACGCCCGAAAGCGATCCTGATTATTTCCGGCCACTGGGAAGAAGCCGAGTTCACCATCGGTGCCAATCCACAGCCTTCGCTGATTTACGACTACCACGGCTTCCCTGCGCATACGTATGCACTGACTCATCCAGCACCCGGCGCACCGGAGTTGGCTGCGCGCGTGCAGAATCTGCTGACCGAGGCAGGCATTCCGGCCCGACTCGATACGCAACGCGGCCGGGATCATGGTGTATTCATTCCATTGAAGGTAATGAATCCAGATGCGGATATTCCTGTCGTGCAGTTGTCTATGAAAAAAGGGCTGGATCCGGCAACGCACATACGTGCGGGGGAAGCGTTGCAAACTTTGCGCAAAGAAGGTGTGTTAATCATCGGTAGTGGCATGAGCTTTCACAATATGCGCGGCTTCAGTCCGGCGTTTAAAGAAGCATCAGAACAGTTCGATGATTGGCTGGCGGACATGGCAACGCAGAACGAAACGGATCGCAACACCATGCTTCAGCATTGGCAAAATGCGCCGCATGCACGAGAGGTACAACCGCATCCGGATCATTTGTTGCCTTTGATGGTAGCCGCAGGTGCGGCAGGGTCAGACAAGGGAAAACGAATCTTCAGGGACACCGTAATGAATGTTGTCGTCTCGGCAATCGCATTTGGCGAAATCGTCGAAACTTGACAAGGGCTGCCGCGATCCCCTAAAGTAGCGGCATGTCCTCGACACCTTTTCAATTCCGCACGACCTCGTACGCTGCCAGCGCCCTGCTAGCAGCGCTACTACTATCGCTACGATTAAACTGATCGTCGCGCACTGCGCACTGCACCGTTTTACCTGCCGGTTTTAATCACCGACACACCATTCAAATACCAAGGTTTCACCCTAAAAATGATTATCAAGGCTCTTCCTGCATCGTTCATCGCTGGCGCTCTTTCCGCCGTGATGTGCTGTGCGCGTGCTTTGCTATTACTACCGATCGGTTACCTGGCCTCGCGTCGCGTGGCAAGTCAGGTAGCCTACTGCCACAACGGATCCCACCCTATTTAGCAAAGCAAGGAAAACACATCATGATGTTGTCTAACCCAGAACAAAAATACCGCGCCTTTCCGCCCGTCCGTCTCACTGATCGCACGTGGCCGAATCAGATCATCAGCAAACCGCCGATCTGGATGAGTACCGATTTGCGCGATGGCAATCAATCCCTGATCGAACCGATGAATCACGAGAAGAAGTTTCGCTTCTTCGACATGCTGTTGAAAATCGGCCTGAAGGAAATCGAAGTCGCCTTTCCTTCGGCATCACAAACCGATTTCGATTTCGTGCGCAAATTGATAGAAGAAAAACGCATTCCTGACGACGTCACGATCGAAGTTCTGACACCGGCTCGCGAAGATCTGATTCGCCGTACCGTTGAATCTGTGCTTGGATCACGCCGCGCCATAGTCCATATGTATAACGCGACCGCGCCATCGTTCCGTCGCATTGTATTCAATATGTCGAAGGAAGAAGTCAAGGCAATGGCGGTGGCCGGCACAAAACTGGTCCGCGAGTTGACCGATGCACATCCCGAAACCGAATGGGTATTCCAGTATTCACCGGAAGCCTTCAGCATGACCGAACTCGAATTCGCGAAAGAAATCTGCGACGCTGTATCCGATGCATGGCAACCGACACCAGAACGCAAGATGATCATCAATCTGCCCGGCACGGTAGAAGCCAGCACACCAAACGTCTATGCGGATCAGGTGGAATGGATGCATCGCAATCTGGCGCGTCGCGATTCCATCCTGATCAGCGTGCATCCCCACAATGACAGAGGTTGCGCAGTAGCGGCAGCTGAGCTGGCTGTGATGGCCGGCGCTGATCGTATCGAAGGCTGCCTCTTCGGCAATGGCGAACGTACCGGCAACGTCGATCTGGTAACGCTTGCGCTCAATCTGTATTCGCAAGGTATCAATCCGGGCCTGGATTTTTCAGACATCGATGCAGTACGTCAGTGTGTGGAAGAATGTAACCAGATTCCAGTGCATCCACGTCATCCCTACGTCGGCGATCTGGTGTACACCGCATTCTCGGGTTCACATCAAGACGCGATCAAAAAAGGTTTTGCGAAACAGCAACCCGACGCAATCTGGGAAGTGCCTTACATGCCGGTTGATCCTGCTGATCTTGGTCGCAGCTACGATGCCGTGATTCGCGTCAACAGCCAGTCGGGCAAAGGTGGCATGACATACTTGCTGGAACAGGAGTACGGTCTCGTCTTGCCGCGTCGTCTGCAGATCGAATTCAGCCGCGCAGTGCAACGCATCACCGACGAAACCGGCGGTGAAGTCGCTGCCAACGATATCCATAAAATCTTCAACAGCGAATACCTGAATGCAGTCACGCCTTACCAATATCGCAGCCATCACATCGACGATACCAAAGGTGGCGAAGTGCAGATCAAGGTTGAGCTTGAAAAAGACGGCAAAGCACTCTCTGTAGAAGGTTCCGGCAACGGCCCTATCGATGCCTTCATCAATGCATTGGGTATGGATATCAAACTGATGGATTTCCACGAACACGCCATCGGGGCGGGTGCCAGCGCGAATGCCGCGAGTTATGTCGAATTGCGGGTCAACAATGGCACGACCCGCTTCGGTGTCGGCATCGATGGCAACATCGTGACCGCATCATTCCGTGCAGTCTTGAGTGCAGTTAATCGCGATATCGCTTTGTCTGAGAAATAATTTTCCTCGTTGAATGCAAAAAGCCGCTGAACTGTTCAGCGGCTTTTTTATTTTTTCCTGAGAAGGATTTATCTTACCAATCTGATGCCGGAAAACTGCCAGCGTGCAGCCGCCGGAAAGAAGTTGCGATACGTCGCACGACTATGACCGTCCGGCGTTACGCAGGATGACCCTCGCAACACATACTGGTTGGACATGAACTTGCCGTTGTATTCGCCCAATGCGCCAGCGGCAGTCGCATAACCCGGATAAGGCGAATAACTACTGGACGTCCACTGCCAGCATTGCCCGAAAAATTGCATGGCGTCTTTTTGCGCATCGTCCGAAGGCAGTGCGAGCATGGCAGCATGTTCCCACTCTGCTTCGGTGGGCAGACGTGCTCCAGCCCAGCGCGCATAGGCATCCGCTTCAAAATAGGAAATCTGCGTCACCGCCGCATCAAGGTTCAAAGTCTGCAAGCCCTGTAAACTAAACGCGTGCCACGCAGCGCCGTCATCATCTTTCTTTTGCCAGTACAAGGGATGCGTCAGTTGCTGCGTCTGTACCCAATCCCATCCTTCCGATAACCATACAGCCGGATTCTGATACGCTCCCGACTCTACAAAAGCCAGGTACTCGCGATTCGTGACCAAACGCGATGCGAGCGCATACGGTTCCAAAAACTGCCTGTGTGCAGGCGTCTCGTTATCGAAACAAAAGTCTTGATTGTCATGTCCGATCTGCACCACTCCGCCGTTGAAAGATAACCACTGTATTTCTGCAGCCTGCTTTGAAACCAGACGTGGCGTTTCCATATAAGCAGGTTTGAGTGGATTGCATGACAGCAAATGCATGACGTCGGTCATCATCAATTCCTGATGCTGCTGTTCGTGTTGCAAACCCAATTCCAGCAACGTGTTCAACTCTATATAAGCATCCGAGGCAAGCGGATTTTCCAGCAAGGCCATCACGCGCGCATCGACATCGTGCCTGTAGTTCAGCACATCCGCGAATGGCGGGCGCGTCAACAAACCGCGTTGCGCACGCGCATGCTTGTCACCGATACCGTTGTAATAAGAATTGAAGAGAACCCGAAAAGCGGGATGATGCGGCTGAAAATTTGGCTCAAAACGTTCAAGAATAAATGTTTCAAAGAACCAGGTCGTATGCGCCAAATGCCATTTGATCGGGCTGGCATCCGGCATTGATTGCACACAGCAATCTTCATCCGACAAGGGTTCTGCCAGCGCAATCGAGCGGGCACGCACCCTTTCGTAAAACAAGGCTAGTTCTTTGCTCTCATCATTCAGGTCAATACGTTTGGTCTGCACATTCATGATTTATCCGTAATGTTGATGCCAAGATACTTCTTGCTCTCAATTCAATTTTTTGCAATTGCCATCCTGACTAAAGACAAGCGCAGAATCGGTTCGACCATTCGGATCATTCAGCGTTCACCATTGATATCAAGCCGCCCGTGCATGACAAACCATAAACCACTGTTGCGGATCGGTCCAGGTTGTCACATTCTCGAATCCGGCCTCTGTCAGCAAACTGATAAAACTCTGACGGGTGTATTTATAGCTGCTTTCTGTGTGTATACGCTCGCCACGTTCAAAGCGGCGTACGCCATTCGGCCAACGCACGGTCTGATCCGACAATGCTTCCAGATGCATTTCAATGCGACTCAATTTGTCATTGAAAAATCCACGGTGTCGCCATTCGCGCAAATCAAAATCTGCATCCAGCAAGCGATTAAGATGCAATAACACATTCAGATTGAAGGACGCCGTCACACCAAGCGGGTCATCATAGGCCGCATCGAGTATGGAGTTTTCCTTGACCAGATCGACACCTATCAACAGGCCGCCGTCAGTCTTATTACCCTGCGCACAAGCCGTTTTGATCTGCCGCAAAAATATCAATGCTTCTTCCGGCGTAAAGTTGCCTATAGACGAGCCCGGATAAAAAAACAGGCGCTTATCGCTACGTACACTTTGCGGCAACTGCAAATCAAGCGAAAAATCCATGCCTATACCAACCATATCGATATCCGGAAATTGCTGCTGCAAGCGACCAACCGCATCGCGCAAAAATTCGACAGAGATATCGATAGGCACATATTGCGCAGGCTGCAAATGCATAAATAAATTCGCGGCTTTTGCACAATTCCCGGCCCCGAGATCGATCAGGGTCGTTCCAGCGCCAATCACCTGTGCCATTTCTTTCCCATGCTTGCCGAAGATTCCCGCTTCGATACGGGTCGGATAGTATTCCGGCAATTCGCAAATCGCTTCAAACAATTTGGAACCCAAAGCGTCATATAAATATTTTGGTGACGTAGTCGCTTGAGGGGCGGTCAAACCTGCCAATAGCTCATCGTCTATGGATTGCTTGCAGTGTTCCACAAGTTGAATAAATTGTGCCAAGCTGACTGCTCCTGTTTATATGCTGCAGTTGATTAGACAAACAAAACCGGTCTGACTACGTCATCCCACATCCGTTCCTGAATATATGCGGGATGCCATGCAATCCAATTCAAGCAAAGCTTGTTCCTTGCAATAACGTCCCCATATGGCATCGAACCCAGCATGCAAAAGCGCATTCCTACAATCCTTGCCGGTAAGGCTTACAAAGATGCCCAGCGACTGGTGCTAAGCTACGTACGATTGAATATACAAAAATATATCAGGCAAGGACAGGATTGAGGGGCAACCTTATCATGCAAAGCGTGCACGCATAATATGACCACTTCATGATCTTGAATTTGATCTTGGCTCAAATTCACTTTGAATCCGCCTTCCCCTTTTCAGCAAGCTAGTGAACCCATGATTCCTAAGACGTCCAGAGAATTACAAAAAGGCAGTATCGCCACCTTGCGCGGCTTGCTGACATTTTTACTCCC
>LNEU01000016.1 GCA_001464355.1 Burkholderiales bacterium Ga0077544 | reverse complement strand
TGAACTCCTTGCTGAACTGTCTACGATTTGCCATTTATTTCCTCCTGATTGATTAAAACACCTTATCTTGGTGTCTTTCAAGTCAGGGACAGGCCATATCTCAAACCTAGATGAGAAGTATAAATTATCCATAATATGCACCATTGGAATCTTTTCTTTAGTTTGGCCGATTGTGATTTAAGATAAATCTATCTTTGTATTTTTACGTTGGCCAAATTAATCGCTAGCCCGATTGATGGCAAGAAGGAAAGGATGCGGTTTATGAAACTTCGTAATGTCATCGTCATTAATTTACTCGCTTTCGCCAGTGTTTCAGGATTGGCTGCTGATGCCAGAGAGCGAGGTTTCATTGGCAAGGGAATGCCAGAGGGTGAAGTGGTCTTTCGAATCGGGAAGCCGGACCATGAAACGTTCATCAAGAGCGTTAGAGGTCAACCTGAAGAGAAGTCGTGGACTTACTTTCCACACACGCAAGATCCTCAGACGCTGACTATCTTGACCCTGAAGGCAGGGGTAGTTGTCGACGTAGAGCGTAAAATCGCTCGTTAACACACAGCAAAAAACGCCGCACCTTTTTTGTGCCACGACTGATTAGGATCAGTCGAAGTAGGTACGAGCCATTTCAAATCTCGGCGCGAAGTAAAGATTGTCCATGCGCTCTATGCGTACTCTTCCTTTGCTCGATGGTGCATGGATAAAGCGCCCATCGCCGATGTACACGCCTACGTGGGAGAACGGACGGTTCAGTGTGTTGAAGAAAACCAGATCGCCGGGACGCAATGTCTCGGGTCTGATTTCTCGTCCCATGCGCGCCATATGGGCCGCGCTGCCAGTGATTCTGCGATCCAGTGCCTGTTTGTAGATATACGACACCATGCCGCTGCAATCAAGACCGGCTTCCGGGTTCTTGCCGCCGAACTGGTAACCGGTGTCTATCATGCCCATCGCGTACAGCGCGACTTCATTGCCTTTTTCACTGACAGGTTGCGGCTCATACAAAATTGCGCGCGCAGCACCTTGTCGTTTCACTGGACTTGATGTGCCGCAGGCGGCGAGTACCGATGCGGCAAGCAGTGCGAGAACAATGCCTTGCACGCTACTTGCCTTGGATTTCAATCGCATCATCGTCAATTTCTTCAACTCCTCAAGCCCGCGTTCAATCTGGCATTTTGGATCAGCTTTAGATCAGTTGCGGATCAGTGTTTCCGCCTGCTTCTTCAACCTTTGAGTTCCAATCATTTCTTCAATTGCGTCAGCACATCCGACAACATGGAAATCATTTGATCGATCTCTTCATGCGTCACATTCAAGGCAGGCATGAAGCGCAGCAGGTCAGGGCGTGGCGAGTTCAGCAGCAAGCCGACTGGTCCCATGTCGCGTGCTTTCTCGACGATCTGCGGGCCGATATCCGAACCGAGTTTCAACGCGCGCAGCAAACCGTCGCCGCGTTCGCCTGCCAGTCCGTGTTGCTCAGTCAGTTTCAACAAGGCTGTGCTCAGATACTCGCCTTTGTCTTTGACCGACTGCAGGAAGCCTGGTGCCAGTAAGGCATTGGCAACGGCCAGCCCAACAGCCGTCATCAAGGGGTTGCCGTTGTAGGTGCCACCCTGATCGCCCGGTTCGAAGCAGGCCACTTCTTCGCGGCACAGCATCGCTGCCAGCGGCACGCCGCCGCCTATGCCTTTGCCCAGCGTCATGATGTCTGGTGTTACGCCCGACAATTGATAGGCGAATAATTCGCCGGTGCGGCCCATGCCGGTTTGTACTTCGTCGACGATCAGCAGGATGCCGCGTTCCTTGGTCAGCGCGCGCAGGCCTTGCATGAATTCGCGCGAAGCCGGGATCACGCCGCCTTCGCCTTGCACCGGCTCCAGCATGACGGCGACCGTCTTGTCGGTGATCAGTTGCTTGACGCTGTCGAGGTCGTTGAGTGTGGCCTTGAAGAAACCAGGTACTTGCGGTGCATAAATCGTATCCCAGCCGGCCTTGCCGCTGGCCGACATGGCGGCGATGGTGCGGCCATGGAAGCTGTGGTCGAAGGTGATGATTTCGTAGCGGTTTTCACCGGCGGCGTTCTTGTTGAGCTTGCCCCATTTGCGCGCGAGCTTGAATGCGCTTTCATTGGCTTCTGCGCCGCTGTTTGCGAAGAAGACGCGATCGAAGCAGGAGTTTGCGGTCAATACTGCGGCGAGTGCGATCGACGGTTCGTTGTAAAACGCCGGCGATGGATTGATCAGTTTTTTCGACTGCGCTGCCAGCGCATCTTGTATGCATTGCGGCGAATGGCCGAGGCAGTTGACGGCCCAGCCTTGCAGGTAGTCGAGATAGCGTTTTCCATTATGGTCGGTCAGCCACATACCGTCGCCTTCGGTGAAAACCAGCTCCGGACGGGTAGTGATATTGAGCAGGGCGTTGACGGGGTACTGGCTGAATTCCATTTCGACTACTCCTGAATGCAAATAATGTAAAAGAGTTACGGTGCAAGAAATACTAAAAAAAAAGCCACAGGATGTGCCTGTGGCTAGTTGAGCGAGAATGAAACACTACACGCTTACACGCACGGCAATCCCGGCTGGGGCAGCAGGGTACGGCGTCGCAAGAGTGCGGCAGTCATATTCATGTGAAGAATATTATGACGTTTTGCGCAGCGCGTCAAAACGTTTTTCGCCACGCTGCTTGCGATAAAACTATGCTGAATCTTATGCGAGCTTCGCTGCAGTCAGATCCAGCTCCGATGTGAATGCATCGGCATAAAACTCGTCGGCCGGCAAACCGCAGGCGGTGCTGAAATCTGTCTTCGCCGCTTCGACCATTGCCGGTGCACCGCAGGCATACACCTGATAATTAGATAGATCTTGCAGGTCCTGCATGACGGCATGATGAACAAAGCCGACGCGGCCCTCCCAGTTGTCTTCCGGTGTCGGGTCTGACACAACCGGAACGTAACTAAAGTTCGGAAGCGTGCGCGCCCATTCTTCACACAGCGCATGCATATACAAATCGCGTGGACGGCGACCGCCCCAATACAAAACGATAGGGCGCTTGCTCTTGATATGCACCGCTTGCTCGACGATCGCCTTGATCGGTGCGAAGCCGGTGCCCGAGGCCAGCAACACCATCGGTTTATCCGAGTCTTCGCGCAGGAAGAAGGTTCCCTGCGGTCCTTCGAAGCGCAGGATGTCTTTTTCCTTCATCGTATTGAATACGTGATCGGTAAACAGGCCGCCAGGCATGTGACGCACATGCAAGCTGACTTGCTCGCTCAGATGTGGCGCGTTGGCCAGGCTGTAGCTGCGGCGCTTGCCATCTTTCAAAATAAATTCGATGTATTGGCCAGCGCGATATTGCAGCTTTTCGCTGGCGGGCAATTGCAGGGTGATGGTCATCACGTCGTGCGCGACTTTGTCTAGCTTGGCGACGCGTGAAGGTAGTTTTTTGATCGGGAATTCGCCTACGCCTAACACTTCGCGGGCTTCGATCACGACATCGCTGTGCGGCTTTGCGCAACAGAACAAGGCAAATCCGTTTTGCTCATCGGCTGCGCTTAGTGCACGCTCCTGATGTGCGCCATGTGTGACGTCGCCGGACAAGACCTTGCCTTTGCAGCTACTGCAGGCGCCGTTTTTACAGCCATAAGGCAAGCCGACATTCGCGCGGATCGCCGCATTTAAAATCGTTTCATCCTCAGCACAGCTAAATTGCCGACCACTCGGCTGAACAGTTACTTGGAACGTCATACAATCCTGATAATGGAAATTAAAACTGAAAACAAAAACTTCTCCGACAGATTCGCTGCAGCACGTATCGGCAAACCGCGTCTGCTGATTCTGGGTTGTGGCGATGTAGGCATGCGCTTGTTGCCACTATTGCGTGAACGCTTTCGCGTTTTTGCTGTGACAACGCAAACCGGCAAACAGGATGCCTTGCGTGCTGCCGGTGCAATCCCTATCATTGCCAATCTGGATGAACCGGCCACGCTGGCGCGCCTCGCTCGCCTGACAACAAACATCATTCACCTTGCACCGCCACAAGCAAATGGCAGCATCGATAGACGCACTCGCAATCTGACCGCCATTTTACCCGACCACGCGACTCTGGTTTATGTCAGCACCTCTGGCGTGTATGGCGATTGCTGCGGCGAGCTGATCAATGAGACACGTACCGTGCGTCCGCATAATCCGCGTGCGACGCGACGTGTCGATGCCGAACAGGTATTGCGCAAATGGGCCAAGCGTTCGCAATCGCGCCTGGGCATATTGCGCGTGCCGGGTATTTACGCTGCCAATCGCTTGCCGCTTGAGCGTTTGAACAAGGGTTTGCCAGCCTTGCTCGCAGAAGAGGATGTCTATACTAATCACGTCCATGCCGACGATCTGGCGCGCATCATCGTGGCTACCTTATTCCACGCGCAGTCCGGACGCATCTATCACGCAGTCGATGATTCCGATATGAAGATGGGCGCTTACTTTGATGCGGTGGCGGATGCATTCGACTTGCCGCGTCCGCCTCGCTTGCCGCGTGAACAATTGCAGCACGAGGTTTCGCCAGTGATGCTGTCTTTCATGTCCGAGTCCCGTCGCCTTGATAATCAGAGGATCAAGGCCGAACTGGGCGTCAGGCTGCAGCACCCGACCGTGGCTGATGCGCTGCAAAAAATTGGTAAATTGTCTTTAAAATAATAAACATCAAGAATTCGTTAAGAGATTCTGATGTAATCTGCTCGCAACATTCCAAAATACTTCGGGAAATGACTGCGTTGCCCCAGCCGCGGATTTTTCGCCATCTCGTTGCCTCATTCCGCTAAAATCTGATCGAACTCTTGAATTTCCCTCTGTATGCCTTACTACAGGCTGCTGATTGAATTTTCAGGGGCTTTTCTTTTTCATCAGTTTTTCTACAAATAAGAATATTATTGTTCGGTTTTTACTTACATTAGTCACGCTAAATTCGATTTTTCACGTAGTTAAAATTTCGTTAAAGTCTCGCCACTGCCAGAAATGGTTGTTTTACGGAATCTAAAGGGGACTGACATGTAGCATCGTTAGCTGGTTCTTTGAATAAAAACCTTTTCATGCAATAAAATCGGCTGTTTCGGAGCCTTTCAATTAATTTGAAAATCATCGAGATTGTCAGTAATAAATATACAAGCCGCGTATTTGATTTGAACGTAGGGAGACGACGATCAAACTCTATGCAATTTGGCACGGTGACACTCACCGGCCATTAACCAACTATTTGAGATAAACATGGAATTCCTACAAGTATTTACAACGCCGGAAGCATGGATAGCATTGGCAACACTGGCAATGCTGGAAATCGTTCTGGGTATTGATAACATCATTTTCATTTCGGTTCTGGTTGATCGTTTGCCACCGCATCAACGCCAAGTAGGCCGTATGATCGGTCTCGGCCTGGCGATGGGTACACGTATCCTGCTGCTGCTGAGCTTGTCCTGGATGATGAGTTTGGTTGATCCGATTTTTAACATTGGTACGATGGGCTTCTCGGGTCGTGATCTGATCTTGTTCTTCGGTGGTGCGTTCTTGCTGTATAAGGCAGCGTCCGAAATCAAGGAACTGATGGGTGTCCCGCATGAGGAAGAAGCAGACGGTAGTCCAGTCAAGAAAGCAAGCTTCGCCATGATCATGGCGCAGATTGCGGTCATCGATATCGTGTTCTCGCTGGATTCGGTCATTACCGCAGTCGGTATGGTCAAAGAAGTCGAGATCATGATCGTTGCGATCGTGATTGCAGTCGGCGTGATGATGTTTGCTGCTAAGGCAATTGGCGATTTCGTAACGGAATTTCCAAGCATCAAGATGTTGGCGCTTTGCTTCCTGGTCATCGTCGGCGCGGTTCTGGTTTGCGAGAGCTTCGAGATCCATATCCCTAAAGGCTACATCTACGGTGCAATGGCATTCTCGCTGGTCGTTGAACTGTTCAACATCCGTATGCGTAAAAACCACCACATGGCAGCGTGCGATTTGCCTGAGGTTGGTGGCAACCACAAGGTAACTGCATAAGTAGAATGGTCGATGCGGCTACCCGCCGCATCGACGTTGAAGATGCAGTGCGCATATTCAATGTCAGTTATTCGTCGTTCACCAAAAAGAGCCCATTTGATGGGTTCTTTTTTTTTGTGTATTTGCTGTAGCCTATGCTTGTGATTAAATGACGTTAGCAGATTGATGCATTCAATAAGTGGACAGGAAAACGAGGCAACATGATTCCAATTAATAGTGTTGGTGCAGATGACAAAAAAGATCGTGCTCCAGCTTGTGAGCAATGTAAAAATTCCGATGGCTTGAATTTCGATTTTGAATTTGCGTATCAACCGATTGTGAATGTTGCAACAAGGGTCGTTTTTGCCCATGAGGCGCTGGTTCGCGGACCAAACGGCGAATCTGCCTATTCGGTACTTGCTCAGGTAAATGACGAAAATAGATATGCTTTTGATCAAGCTTGTCGTGTCAAAGCTGTCAAAACCGCTGCAGAACTTGGGATGCAGGAGCTGTTATCGATCAATTTTTTGCCGAATGCGGTTTATCAGCCTGAGGCTTGTATTCGCACGACGCTGGAGGCTGCCCGAAAATACAATTTTCCAACCGAGAATATTATTTTTGAAGTGACAGAAGGCGAAAAAGTGCTGGACCGGCAACATCTGGTGAATATCTTCAGTGCTTATCGACGCATGGGCTTTCGTACTGCAATCGACGATTTCGGCGCGGGTTATGCGGGGCTGAATCTGCTGGCCGAATATCAGCCGCACATCATTAAAATCGATATGGATCTGGTACGCGACATAGATCACATCCAGGCGAAGCAGGCAATCATGGAAGGCGTGGTATTGATTTGCAAAAAGCTGGGTGTCGAAGTGTTGGCCGAAGGCATAGAAACCAAGGCTGAGCGGGATTTTCTGCTATCAGCAGGCATTAATTTGATGCAAGGCTATCTGTTTTGCAAACCTGCTTTCAAGGCGCTCGGGAAAATTGATGAGGATGCCTGGATTTGAATCTGCAATAAAGGCTATCGCCGATTTGAAGTGTGATGGCAAATAAAAAAGGAATCCGATAGGGATTCCTTTTTTATTTTGAAGAAAGAAATTTTATTGACGCTTCGACTCTTCTTTTTTCAGTTTCTTCGCTTCTTTCTTTTCCTTTGGGCTCTTCAAAGGTTCTTTTTTTACTGCTTTTTTACTGTCTTGTGCTTTGCTCATGATGCTCTCCGTACGAAAGTATTAGCGATTGATTGTATAGCGCACTCACTATATTAATGTATTTGATCGGCGCTGAATTATTTGCGTGCGATTTTCTGATGCTGTCACGATTGATTCGCCGGTATCAAGTCAGCGCTGCCGTCACTTTCAACACTTCTTCTGCAGTTGTTACGCCTTCGATGATTTTCAACGCACCAGCCAGACGCAAAGGCTTCATGCCGTCAGCAATACTTTGCTGTTTCAATTGATGGATATCGGTTTCTGCCTTGATCATCTTGGAGAAGGTTTGCGTGACGCTTAGTAATTCATACAAACCGGTACGTCCGCGATAACCGGTCTGACGACATTCCGGACAGCCGACCGGTCTATAGATGACTTGCGGTTTGGGAATATCCCAACCTTCGCTCAGGCTGAGCCAGACATCGTCGAGCATTTCGCCATCCGGTGATTTGCAATGCGTACACAGCGTACGCGTCAAACGTTGCGCCATGATGCCGATCAGAGTCGATTCCAGCAGGTAGTAAGGCACCCCCAGTTCCAGCAGGCGCATTACGGCAGAGGGGGCGTCGTTGGTATGCAATGTGGATAACACCAGATGACCGGTCAGTGCAGCCTGGATCGCCATCTCAGCAGTTTCCAGATCGCGGATCTCGCCGATCATGATGATGTCGGGGTCTTGGCGCATCAGTGAACGTACGCCATCAGCGAACGATAAATCGATGCCGTGCTGCACCTGCATTTGATTGAACGATCCCTCCACCATTTCTATCGGATCTTCGACGGTGCAGACATTCACTTCACTGGTGGCGAGCGCCTTGAGCGTGGTGTACAGCGTGGTGGTTTTGCCGGAGCCGGTCGGTCCGGTCACCAGGATGATGCCGTGCGGGCGTGTGGTCAGGCTGTCCCAGCGCGCTGCATCGTCAGGCGGAAAGCCCAGTTCAGGCAAGGACTTGACGACGACGTCGGGATCGAAAATCCGCATCACCAGTTTTTCGCCAAAGGCGGTCGGCATCGTGGCCAGACGCAACTCAATCTCCTGTCCGTCATTGGTGCGGGTTTTGATGCGGCCATCCTGCGGGCGGCGCTTTTCAATCACGTCCATGCGGCCCAGCAATTTGATGCGCGCAGTCATCGCGATCATGACGATAGGCGGTACCTGATACACCTGATGCAGCACGCCATCGATGCGAAAGCGTATCGCGCACAAATCGCGCTTCGGTTCCAGATGAATATCCGACGCACGTTGTTCAAACGCGTATTGCCACAACCAGTCGACGATATTGATGATGTGCTGATCGTTGGCATCGACCTGCTTGCTGCTGTTGCCGAGTTCGACCAGCTGCTCGAAATTGTTGCGTAGCGCGATGTCCTGGCCGTTGAGTTTCTTGGCGCCCTTGATCGACTTTGCCAGCGCAAAAAATTGCGTCGTGTATTGACCGATTTCCAGTGGATTGGCGATCACCAGTTTGACGTTGCGGCGCGTGATTTTGGCGATTTCCGCTTCCCATTCGGCGGCAGATGGTTCGCAGGTCGCAATCACCAATTCGCTAGGGGTCATTTCAACCGGCAGAATCTGGAAGCGCGTTGCATAAGAGGCGGACATCACATCAGCGACGCGAGTGAAATCGATCTTCAGCGGATCGATGCGATAGAAGGGTAGTTTGACTTTGCCGGCCAGCCATTCGGTCAGCCAGTCGAGTGTGACCGGGCGGTGCGGGATCGCTGCCGATAGCAGCTTGCACTGTGCAACGGCGACCAGCGGATGCATCGCGATCGGTGCATTTTTGAAGATGGCCTGGGCCTGGTTATAGAAGGTTTTGACATCATCCTTGGCGACGATGCCGTCTGCCAGCAGCCAGGTAAAAATCTGCTGCAGATCCAGTTTTTTGGCGGCAGATTTGTTCGTTGCAATCGGTACAGCGTTAGCAGTTGGCATGACCATGACCCATTAGATGGAACCGTGCAGCGATGTTAACACGGCTGAATAAGCGATAGCGAATTGCACGACGACCGGGATGCAGGGCAGTGCAGGCGTGCCGCTTGATTGTTGCTTTATTGCTGGGCCTGCCATGCCTTGATGCCATTGACCCAGGATTTTGCGGGCAGCTTGGTGGTCGCGGTAATCTGCGCTGCACGTTCATACAGTGCAGCGATGTCCAGCGTAGGTGTTGAATTAAAGGCAATCGCGATCACATTGCCGTCATGTACTTCCGGCAAGGAGATCACGGTGTCGAAGGCAAAGTGCATTGCACTCAGATTCCTCGCATAACTGGGATGATCGCCGAACAGGTTCACCGTCATTATGCCGTTCGGTGTCAGGCAGGCGGCACACGATTGATAAAATTCCGGCGTATCCAGAACCGGGCCGCGTGCGGTCGCGTCGTAAACATCGACCTGCAGCGCATCGATGCGTCCCAGATTGGCGGGGTCATTCACATATTCGAGTGCATCTATCTCGATCACGCTGAGTCGCTCGTCATTCGGCGGTAGCTTGAACATGGTTTCGCAGATGGTGATCACCGACGGATTTAAATCGACTGCCGTGATGCGTGCTTCGCGAAACCATTTGTAGCTGAACTTGGTCAGCGAGCCTGTGCCCAGTCCGAGTTGCACGATATGTTGCGGCTGCTCGTTGAATAGCATCCACGCCATCATCTGCTGCGCATATTCCAGTTCTATCCAGTCGGGTTTGCTGATGCGCATTGCGCCTTGCACCCATTCGGTACCGAAATGCAGGTAACGGACGCCGAACTGTTCCGACAGGGTGACCGGTGCGAACTTGACCTTGCGCGGCTTGGCTGCCGGTTTAGACTTGTCGGCGGCGGTGGATTTCTTGCCTGGGCCGCTTTTCAAATTGGCATCGGCTTCTATGGATTTACGTTTGATCAGCATGAATTCTGTGGGAAATGTTTAAGGTCGTGCATTTAAGTCAGGCATGATACCGCGCCAGACAGCCAGCTTCTGTTCAAATGTCATCACGGCATACGCTGGTGATGAGGAAGGCAATACATACGTTGCAAAACCGGCCGCCGCAAACAAGGGTGCCTGCTTGCCCGACGTTTGGCCATTGAAGCCTATGCGGCGCAAGGCGGGACATTGTTCTTTCAATATCTTCAAGTCATTGTGTTGCGCGTCGCGGATCGCGCTATCCAGACTGCCTTCGCGCGCGCAGGCAGCGATCACATCCCATACGCCGATGCGATGACTCAGCAATCGGTCTAATCTTTCTGTGTAGGGCAGCGCGACCAGGTCATCGTCGATGAGCGCAGAAAGCAGGCGCCAGAACTGATTGCGCGGATGCGCGTAATACTGTTGTGCCTGCAGTGAAGCCTCACCGGGAAAGCTGCCGAGAAACAGGATTTCCGTATGCTTGTCGATGACAGGGGGGAAACCGGTCAGCAAGGATGATGGAAGAGGCGGTTGGCGAGAAGCTGGCATGCTGGTATTTTAATGTACGCGCGACCTATCGTAGTCAGTCTATGCAGTCCTATCGACAAGAACCAACAGGAGACCACATGAGCAAAAAAGTGATGATCGTCACTGGCGGCAGTCGCGGCATCGGTGCAGAGATCGCCAAACTGGGCGCGCTCGACGGTTATGCCGTCTGCATCAGTTATCTGCGCAACAAGGCCGCGGCCGATGCCGTGGTCGATGGCATCACACAGGCGGGCGGCGAAGCCATCGCCATCGTGGCTGACATGGCGGTCGAGTCCGACATCCTGCATCTGTTCCAGACTGTCGATCAAAAGTTCGGTACGCTGACGGCACTGGTCAACAATGCCGGTATTCTGGAGAAGCAGATGCGCGTCGATCAAATGGATGCGGCACGCATGCAACGTATATTCACGACCAATATTCTGGGCAGTTTTCTGTGCGCGCGCGAAGCGGTCAAGCGCATGTCTACCCTGCATGGCGGCAGCGGCGGTGCCATCGTGAATATATCGTCGGTCGCCGCCCGTACCGGAGGCCCCGGCGAATATGTCGATTATGCAGCATCAAAAGGTGCCATCGATACGCTGACGATAGGGCTGGCGAAGGAAGTCGCGACCGAAGGCATACGCGTCAATGCCGTGCGGCCGGGCGTGATTTATACCGAGATACATGCCACCGGCGGTGAACCCGGACGCGTCGATCGGGTCAAGAGCAACGTGCCTATGCAGCGCGGGGGCGAAGCCAATGAAGTCGCACAAGCGGTATTGTGGTTATTGTCGGACAAGGCTTCTTATACGACCGGCAGTTTGCTGGATGTGACGGGCGGACGATAGGTCGCCAAGTCTTTTGATATTTTATTCGCAAGCCTTATAAAGGATCACCAATGAAGCAAGTCATCACAGTATTTCGCGTCATACACGGTTTGATGGCTTTGTTTTTTGCCTGTGCAGCACTGATGCTGATTGTCATTGCGGCACGAATGGGCTGGCTGGCCTTTATCGGCAGTCTCGATCAAGCCGCGGCACAACACATTATTGAAGCCGTGGGTTTGCTGGCTGCGGCCGTCGTGGCCCTGCAGATAGCGGAAACGATAGTCGAAGAAGAAGTGGTACGTGATGCGGACATCAGTGCCCCGACGCGGGTGCGGCGTTTTCTGTCGCGGTTCTTTGTCGTGGTCATCGTTGCCCTCGCAATCGAAGGTTTGGTCGCCACCTTCAAGGCCTTGCATGAAGCACCGGAACAACTTCCCTATGCCGCAAGTATTTTGGTCGCCACTGCATTTCTGTTGGCTGCTTGGGGTGTATTCATCCACCTGAATCGCTCGGCGGAAGAGCTTGAGCCGGAGGCAATGGAAGATGCCAAGAATGAAGATCACAAGTTAAAAGGTTAAATCGAATGTGCATTGCACAGGTATTTGTGCAGGGTATCGTCATTGCTTTTACCGTTGCTCCACGAAATGATGCATTGTCTGGCTGTTACCGATATTCCGAAGTTAAATCACGAAGGAGAAGAAGATGAATGCAGCAAAACTGGCAGGAATAGTATTGATCGTGGCGGGTACCCTGGGCCTGGTTTACGGCAGCTTCAGTTATACGAAAGAAACGCATGAAGCGAAACTGGGACCGTTGCAATTTTCAGTGCAGGAAAAAGAGACGGTGAATGTGCCGATCTGGGCCGGCGTCGGCGCGATTGTGATTGGCGGCTTGCTGCTGGTATTTGGCGGCAAGAAGGGTTGATTGCACAGAAGCGCTCGATCTACCCTTGCGCGTGGCGGGCGCCCTGTGCGTTTTTACATTCGTAAGCATTTGATCCCTGCGTACAATGGCCGGTTTAAATCAACGAGACCATAGATAATGAAAAAGAGCGGAATGGCAAAGAGCGACGCCAAGAAACTGATGGGCAAGATGATTGCACCCGGCGCAACGGTTTTTGGCGGAGATAATGCGGTAGCGATAGATAGGCGTGAACAGCGCAAGCGCGATCAGGCGCTGGGATTGATACCGTTCGCGGTCAAGCTCAATAGCGATTTGGTCCAGCAATTGCAGGCACTGGCAAAAACACGCGGTGTGGATCTGAATGAAGTGACTGCCGATGTGTTGACGCAGGGGCTCAAGGCGTGAAGTGATTTGTCCCTTGAATCTGCGATATAGGCGTATTCAGGGGATAAGCGAAGGCATGCATCGAAGGACGTTTCTACATTGCAGCGACAAAAAAGCCACGCATATAGCGTGGCTTTTTTGTCTGCAACTTGAACGCTAGCCGGATTTAATTGTTTGTACGTCCTGACTGATTGCATCCTGCAGTAGTGCTTTTTAAACGATCGTGTCCAACGCGTTGGTCAGGTTGGCTACGGTGCGCTCGATGTTGTGCAGCTTGTCCAGACCAAACAGTCCGACGCGGAAAGTCTTGAAGTCAGCCCGTTCATCACACTGCAATGGAACGCCCGCTGCGGTCTGCAAGCCCGCCGCGACAAATTTCCTGGACGATTGTATGCCGTCATCATTGGTGTAGCTCACCACGACGCCCGGCGCTTGAAAGCCTTCTGCCGCGACGCTCTTGAACCCTTTGGATACCAGCAGTGCACGCACTTTGTCGCCCAGTTCCTGTTGCTCGGCTCTGACTTTGTCGAAGCCGTAGGCAGCGGTTTCTTCCATCACGCCGCGCAGGACTGTCAGCGCATCGGTAGGCATGGTGGTGTGGTAGGCGACGTTGCCTTGTTCGTAGGATTCCATGATTTGCAACCACTTGCGCAAATCGCAGGCGAAGCTGGTGCTTTGGGTGGAATCGATTTTTTCGCGTGCGCGCGCGCTCAACATCACGAATGCACAGCCGGCCGAAGCGCTCCAGCCTTTTTGCGGCGCGCTGATCAGAACGTCGACGCCGGTGGCTTGCATGTCGACCCACATGGTGCCCGAGGCGATGCAATCCAGCACGAACAGGCCGCCGACTGCATGCACGGCGTCAGACACCTGGCGCATGTAGTCATCCGGCAGCATGATGCCGGAAGCGGTTTCCACGTGCGGAGCGAACACCACCGCCGGTTTGGTCGCTGCGATCGTGGCCACCACTTCGGCGATAGGAGGCGGGGCAAAAGGCGCTTGCGCTGAATCTTCCAGCTGACGTGCCTTCAGCACGGTGGTGCCGGCAGGAATACTGCCCATGTCCAGAATCTGCGTCCAGCGGTAGCTGAACCAGCCATTGCGGATGATCAGACATTGCTGCTGGGTTGCGAACTGCCGTGCGACGGCTTCCATGCCGAAGGTGCCGCTACCGGGCATGACAACGGCCGATTGCGCCTTGTAGACGTGTTTCAAGGTCCGGGAAATATCCTTCATCACGCCTTGAAAGCGTTCGGACATATGGTTGATCGCGCGATCGGTATAGACGACAGAATATTCGAGAAGACCGTCGGGATCGACGTTGGGTAATAGACCTGGCACGTTTGCTCCAGCAAAAATGAATAAATTAGGCCTGGCCAGGGTTTACCTGACAAGGCCACAAAAGGCACAGAATGCCGAAAAGGGTAGATTTTACCAAAGTGGCGGCTTCCCACCCCGGATGGCGCCATGAATGCCGGTTTGGCGGTCCGTTTTGCCTGCCTGATTCAGCCGGCAGGCGCTGCGGTCAAGCCTGCATTCAGGCAGTTGCGCCAGGCGCTGGCTTTTCGTCCAGCCCGATGTCGAGCATCATCGCGTGCGCCAGGGTGCCCAGCTCTTTGCGCAAGTCATCGATGGACAATTTGGCAGGAACCAGCAAGTGCGCGCCTATCTTGAATGTTTGCTTGCCGGACACGCCGCTACGCACGATCTCGGTGTGTATGTTTTCGATACTGATATTGCGCTCAGCCAAAATTTTGGTCAGGCTGCTGACGATCCCGACTCTATCATCGCCGATCAGTTCGAGTTCCACGCTCTTGATCCCATCTGATACCTGAGCGCCGTCGCTCTTGGCAATGACCACTTGCAAGCCACTGGATTCCAGTCCGCGCAGCGCATTGGCGAGCGCATCGGCGTTCTCGCGCGGCACCTCGAAATGCACCATGCCGGCAAATTCTCCTGCAATTCTGGTCAGGCGACTGGCTGCCCAGTTGGCGCCGTAGCGGTGTGCACGGTCGGCCAGAGAACTGACGATGCCGTGCCTGTCGGTGCCGACAATGGATACGATCAGCGACGTGGTGTCCGAAGATACTTCCTCGGTCAGCACGACCGACTTGCGAATCATCGGTGCCTTGGTGGCAAAGCGCGCATCTTGCTGGAACGCCGGCAGTGCGCCGTGCTCACTGGCGTGATGGATGACCTTGCTCAACAGTTGCAGGCCCATCGGTGCCAGCGCGCGTTCCCACAATTCGCGTGCGTTTTCGCCTTTTTCTACAAAGCACCAGTCTTGTGCTGCGATGGCGCCGGCATCCCAGCCGTCGGCCAGGTGATAAATCGAGCCGCCAGCGATAGGATCGCCTTCCAGAATTGTCCATTCGACCGCAGCAATGCCGCGATGTCTAGGCAGCAACGAAGGGTGATAACCGATACCGCCCAAACGCGCGCGTGCCAGCGCTTCGTCACTGACGCGTGCATGCGTGTGTGCGGCGAGAATGATGTCGGTGCCTTCTGCAATCGCTTCTCCCGGCACAAACCGCGGATTTTCGAGTACGTGCAGCGGGACGCCGGCCGCGCGTGCAGCTTGCGCCAATCGGTCATCTTCAGCGGGAGCGACTACGCTCGTGAATTCGATACCGGCTTCCTTGCGCAGCGTTTCGAACACCAAGGCGCCGAAGTAACGGGATCCTACCAATGCACATTTCATTTTTATTCATTCCTTCATCGATATACAGGCAGCGGGGGGCAAGCAGTGGGTGTTGCATGTTCGTCTTGTCTAGCCTGCTGCAGGTTTGTGGCCTACCGGGGTGCGCCTGGTTTTTTCATGATTTCGCAACACGATGCGCAGCGCGGAAGGATACCAGAAAGGGCCAGGCGATGCGGCAGGGAAACGGAGTGCCAGCGTTCTTTTTCATGCTGAACCTGGGATGGGCAGATCAATAAAACACGTGCAATCAAACACCCTTCATCCGTCATCGGCCTGTGCCTGCCAGCACGCTGAAGGTTGGGATTGGGAGTTGAATATTGTTTTTTAGTATTTGATTCGACGGTGCGATGAGCTTTAAACAGTAGTTGAGCGTGGAGCTAAATAGATATGAGTAGAGTTTTAATGACAGTCGCCCGCCTGCTCCGACTTTTGCTGCGAGTGATACAGCCATCGTGCGCTGATCAAAAGCAGCAACGCAGCCAAGGCTTGCGCCAGTTCCAGTCCGCTCAAATGAAGGGCGGGAACCGGCACATGATTGAACATCAACGCCACGAGCGGCCCGGCGATTTGGCCGAGAGCAAACGCTGCCGTCATGCGTGCGAGTAATGGTTTGGGATTCGTCGGCATCATGTGACGTGCTTCCTGCAAGCCCGTCATGGTCGCCACCAGGAAAGTCCCGCCGACGAAAATAGCTGCCAGCATGATAGCCCAGCCTGAATGACTGAATAATGGCAAGGCACAACCTGTCGCTAATGTGAGATGACTGGCAGCCCAAATATTGCGGCCCTTCCAGTGACGCAAAGCGCGTCCCGCCAGCAGCGTGGAAACGGCTGCTGCCAAACCAAAGATCGGCCATAGCAAGCCAAATTGCCGCGGATCGTCGATCAGGCCCTGAGCCAATGTCGGCAAATAGGTTGCCGGCAAAATATAGCCAAAGCCCAGAGCGCCATAACAAAGGACCAGTGCCTTGCTATGCCGGTGGACTGGGGCTGGATAGTGAATCAATGCATCCACCGGTACATGACGATTCGGTAGTGCAGCCGTGCTTGCATCCGGCCAGAGCACTACGATAATGATGGTTAAACCGAGCGACAGCCAGCCCAGTTGTGTCCACAGCGATAGTGCGTCTACGTCGTTTTGCCACCAGACCCAGCCACCCGCCAATGCAATACCGATACCTACACCGGCAAATACCCAGCCACCGGCATCACTGCGCTTGCGCAGGGCTAGGGCAGTCATCGACCAGCCGCTGATGAGTATCAGCGCCCATGCACTCACGATGCCTGCCAATAGTCGAAGCATGATCCAGCCAGCCAGGTGAGTCAGCGCTGTCATGCCCATGGTAAATACAACCGTTGCCAGCAGGCTGAGCATCACTTGAATGCGTGTTTTTCCCGGCAAATAAGCTGCAGTCAATGCGCCCAAGAAATAGCCGACATAGTTGGCAGAAGCCAGCCATGCACCCGCCGTCCCGTCTATCAATCCCTCGCGCTGCATCAAAGGTAGCAAGGGCGTAAAAGCAAATCGGCCGACGCCCATTGCCACGGCCAGTCCCAGGCTCGCCGTAATGCATATAAACCAGATCGGTATTGAAGTTGGGGGAGTACGCGGAGTATTCATGTGTCATTAAAGCATTCGGATATATCTTGGACAATGAATTACTGGAATAGAGGATTCTTTCTATCAGAACAATCGATCCGGATTCTTTACATATATTTTGCACGTTAGTAGGCTCAGCCGGCATCATTCTTGCGGCTACTCATCTGCTAATCATTTGCATCGCGTGCAGAGTAATGTCACCAGCGTAACCCGCGTATTAAGCAGCTTGAGTAATGATTGGGTATCGCACTTTCGCAGCATTTAGACGGGACGTTTTGGATGGGCATGAAAAGTGTTTTACTACCGTAGCATCGCCAGAACGGTAATCTAGCGATTGATCGAAATATTCAGTTGCAGTGATCTGGTCAAGCCGTCGCATCAGGTGTTTCATGAAGAGCATGTGCGCGAGCGTTTGTTCAAGCGCTGAATGAAATTGGCAAAGACATCCCCATATGGATAATCTCAGCCATGATGTAACACAAGCGCTGACTGCTTATAGACGGATTAAATAAATCGAAGGAGTGCAATGAGCCAAACCACTGAACGTGCAATTTTTGCCGGCGGCTGTTTTTGGGGTATGCAGGATTTGCTGCGCCGCCGCCCCGGGATTTTATCCACGCATGTGGGCTATTCCGGCGGAGATGTGCCGAACGCCACATACAGGAACCATGGAACGCATGCCGAGTCGATAGAAATCATCTTTGACCCAAGCGTGACTAGCTACAGAGATCTACTCGCCTTCTTTTTTCAAATCCACGATCCCAGCACCAAGAATCGTCAAGGCAATGATGTGGGCACCAGCTACCGGTCAGCCATTTTCTATATAAACGATGAACAGAAGCACGTCGCCGAGGAAGCCGTGCGCGATGTCGAGGCATCGGGTTTGTGGCCAGGGAAAGTAACCACAGAAATAGCGGCGGCCGGGCCATTCTGGGATGCTGAACCCGAGCATCAGGATTATCTTCAGCATTATCCGAATGGCTATACCTGCCATTACATCCGGCCTGACTGGATATTGCCGATGCGGGCGAAAAGCTAGCGTGCCAGGCGCAACAAATGTTCGATGTTAGTAGCGAATTGAGGCGATGAGAAATCAGCTGAATCGATAGCGTTCCAGGATGATGTGATGTGATGTGACGTGCGTGCGGCATCTGGTTCGTGCCGATCGCCGACTATCTGTATGAGGTAGAAATCGTTTTCAGTGGATGGGTCGCTTCATAAAAAACAAGGCCACACTGACTAAAGTGTGGCCTTGTTTATTCGGGACTAGCAATGCGGAATTATTTTCCGGTCATACCTAACAACATTTCATTCAGTCTCTTCACAAATCCAGCCGGATCGCTCAGGTTGCCACCTTCTGCCAGCAGCGCCTGATCAAACAGGATGTTCGACCAGTCATCGAATTTTGCGTCTTCATATTTCAAACGCTGCACCAATGGATGATCCGGATTGATTTCCAGAATCGGCTTTGCGTCCGGAGCATTTTGACCCGCCGCTTTCAACATCCGCAGCAGATTGCCGGACAATTCATTTTCATCGGCGACCAGGCAGGCAGGTGAGTCAGTCAGGCGGAAGGTAATGCGCACTTCCTTGGCCTTGTCGGCCAGTGCGGTTTGCATCTTGCCTACCAGTTCCTTGTATTGCTCTTCGGTTTCCTGGTGCTGTTTTTTCTCTGCCTCGTCTTCCAGTTGGCCGAGATCGAGATCGCCTTTGGCAACGGATGCGAGTTCCTTGCCTTCGAATTCTTCGAGGTAAGACAACATCCATTCATCAACGCGATCGGTCAGTAGCAGGACTTCAATGCCTTTCTTGCGGAAGATTTCCAGGTGCGGGCTGTTCTTCGCGGCGTTGTATGACTCGCCGGTAGCGTAGAAAATTTTTGTCTGGCCTTCTTTCATGCGCGACACGTAGTCGGCAAGCGACACGGTTTGTGCATCGCTGTCGCCGGTGGTCGAGGCAAAGCGCAATAGTTTGGCGATGCGATCCTTGTTGGTGGCGTCTTCGCCCATGCCTTCTTTCAAGACCTGGCCGAAAGCGTCCCAGAAGGTCGCGTACTTGTCTTTTTTCTCTTGCTCGTCGGCGTTTGCCAGTTCTTCCAGCATGCCTAATACGCGTTTGGTAGAACCTTCGCGTATGACTTTGACGTCGCGCGATTCCTGCAGGATTTCGCGCGAGACGTTCAGTGGCAGGTCGGCCGAATCGATCACGCCTTTGACGAAGCGCAAATACACAGGCATCAACTGCTCGGCATCATCCATGATGAAGACGCGTTTGACGTACAGCTTGATGCCGCCACGTTTGTTGCGGTCCCACAGATCGAAGGGTGCTTGCGTAGGGATGTACAACAACTGCGTGTATTCGCTGCGGCCTTCGACGCGATTGTGCGTGTAGGTCAGCGGGTCACCGAAATCGTGCGATACATGTTTGTAAAACTCTGTGTATTGCTCAGGCGTGATGTCGTTCTTGCTGCGGGCCCACAGTGCGCTGGCCTGGTTGATGGTTTCCAGTTCGTCGCGGGTGACGGTTTCTTTTTTCTCTTCGTCCCATTCTTCTTTCGCCATCATGATAGGCAGCGAAATGTGGTCCGAATATTTGCGGATGATGGATTTCAGTTTCCACGACGACAGGAATTCATCTTCGCCTTCGCGCAGATGCAGGATGACGTCGGAACCGCGGCTCGGCTTGTCGATCGCTTCGACGGTGAAGTCGCCCGCGCCTTCGGATTCCCAGCGCACGCCTTCCCTTGCTGCGGTGCCGGCGCGGCGGGTTTCCACCGTGATGCGGTCGGCGATGATGAAGCCGGAGTAGAAGCCGACGCCGAACTGGCCGATCAGTGCGGCATCTTTTTGCTGGTCGCCGGATAGCCGCGAAAAGAATTCCTTGGTGCCGGACTTGGCGATGGTGCCCAGATGCTCGATCGCGTCGTCGCGCGTCATGCCGATGCCGTTATCGCTGATCGTGATCGTGCGTTTTTCCTTGTCGAAGCTGACCGTGATTTTCAGGTCGGGATCGTTTTCGAACAATGCGCTGTTGTCGATTGCTTCGAAGCGCAGTTTGTCGGCTGCATCGGATGCGTTCGAGATCAACTCACGCAAGAAAATTTCCTTGTTGGAATACAAGGAATGAATCATCAGTTGCAGCAATTGTTTTACTTCGGCTTGAAAGCCCAGGGTTTGTTTTTCTGGATTTTTTTGTTCGGATGCGGCCATTTTTACCTCGAGTGTCAAAAAAGAATGTGGGTTTTACTGTGTAAGCGATGTTAAAAGTCTGTAGCTCACTCGCCAACCTTGAATGATATTGCGGGCGCTGCGAGTAAGCCAGACCTGAGCCAGACCTGAGCCAGACCTGAGCCAGACTTTCAAACGTTTCGTCGAAAATTGGGGCGAAAGCTGCAATTTCAAGTCTTGCTGCGCAGCTGATCTATGGTTCGCTCCAGAAATTTCAAGAGGCCTGGGTCGCCCATTGCAGCAATGTTGAAACGCATATTAGTCGACGGCAGTTGGCTAGGTGAGAACAGGCTGCCGGGCGCCAATAGATAGCCTTCCTCCATCGCTTTCTCCGTGAGGACATTGGTATCGCAGCCCATATCGGTCCAGAGAAACATACCGGCCGGCGTGTTGAAATTGATCTTGACGCCGATGCGCTCCATTTGCCGTGCGGTCTTGTCGCGTACGGCATCCAGCTTGGTGCGCAGGCGATCGCTGTGTTTGCGGTAGTGCCCTTCGGACAGCACCTTGTAGACCACGCGTTCGGTGACTTCGGTGGTGGTCAATGCGCTCAGCATCTTGCGGTCGGATAAATGACGTGCGATCTCGTGTGAGGTCGCGATAAAGCCGACGCGCAAATTAGCCGCCAACGTTTTAGAAAATCCGCCCAGATAGATCACGCGATTCAATTGATCGAGTGCTGCAATGCGCGTCGCTGCCTGCACGCTGGTACCTGGGTGCATATCGCAATAGATATCGTCTTCGACAATCATGAAATTGTATTGCTCGGCGGTTTTCAATACCTGGAAGGCCTTGGCTGCGGATAATGAAGTCGAGGTTGGATTGTGCAGGACGGAATTGATGACGAATAATTTCGGCCTGTGCAAGGCGGCCAGTTCGGCCAGCTTGCCGATATCTGGACCGTCAGACAGGCGCGGGATGCCGACCACTTTGGCCCCCAGCATTGCAAACGAACCGAACATCAGGAACCAGGCCGGATCGTCGACAAAAATCGTGTCGCCGGGCTGGATGTAATGGCGCGCCACCAGATCCAATGCTTGCGTCACACCGGAGGTGGTGACGATCTGATCCGGCGTGGCGGATATCTCCAGTTCAGCCATTTTCAATTGTAGTTGCTGGCGTAGCGGCAGAAAGCCCTGCGGCGTACCGTATTGCAGCAGCATATTCTGATTTTGCCGGCTGACGGATCTCAGCGCATTGCCGACCAGATCGCCATCCAGCCACTCGTTGGGCAGTGAACCCACGCCGGGCATTTTCTCTGCCGGCAGTTGGCGGAACATATTACGCACCAGCCAGACGACATCCAGCTGTTGGGAGGATGCGGCACTAGGTCTCGTTGTACCGCACTTGCGCAATGCCAGCATGGGGGCGCGATCGCGCACATAAAACCCTGAGCCGCGGCGCGATTCCAGCAAGCCGCCGGCAACCAGTCGGTCATAGGCTTCCACCACGGTAAAGCGCGACACGCCATGCTCATCCGAGAATTGCCGTATCGAAGGCATGCGTGCGCCGGTGCGTAGCAATTTATCGTCTATGCGCGACGTCACCAGTTGCACGATTTGTTCGATCAGCGAGCTATCGGCCTGGCGCGATAAAAGCGGACGCGGCAAATCGCTAGGGGTTGAAGTCGCCACTAAAATAGAAGTGGCGGCGGTGCTGCGAGATTTAGCTGTATTGGTCATATTGCCATGACAGTGGAGAGATTAATTCCTGAAGTGTACTGGTACTGTATTGGTTTTGTCGATTAGGATGTTTTGACTATAAAAATAGCAGAGCGATGCCAGGATCGCTTTGCCATCCTCTTGGAACAATATGGAATCTCTGCTGCCGCTGTCCGTCTTTGCCTTCGTTTCGTCGATCACGCCGGGGCCGAACAACATCATGTTGACCTCATCCGGCATTCGTTTCGGTTTTGCGCGTTGCATTCCGCACATGCTGGGTGTCGTTTTTGGTTTTGGCGTGATGCTAGCGCTGTGCGCAGCCGGAACAGGCAGTCTGATCATGGCGCTCCCCGTGCTGCATATCGTATTGAAAGCCATAGGTTCCACTTACCTCATCTATCTGGCGTGGCAATTGCGCAGCATGGCGTTTGGTCGCAGTGAAAATGAGAGTGCGCGGCCGATGTCGTTCATCGGTGCGGCACTCTTTCAGTTCGCCAATCCCAAAGCATGGGTGATGGCAGTGACTGGCGCGTCTGCCTTCCTGCCGCCCGTCCAGCCGGTGTGGTTGGCGATAGCCGTGTTTTGCCTGTTATTCAGTGCAATCAATCTGCCGTGTCTGAGTATCTGGGCCGCGACAGGCGCAGTGTTGCGACGTTATCTGACGCAGGAAAAATGGCAGCGCCTGTTTTGCGCCATCATGATCGCGCTGACGCTTTATTCAGCATGGGCGATCTGGTCATGAGCGCGCATGAAAGCCCGGGCGCCATCGCCACCACTGTCGATGAGGCGGTCGGCACTGCTAAAGTGCCGGCCAATATGAAATCCATGACATCTGAAACAAAAGGAATGTGGCTGGGGGCGATAGGCATTGCGATCTTCAGCCTGACCTTGCCGTTCACGCGTGTGGCAGTGGCGGAATTGAACCCGGTCTTGATGGCACTCGGGCGCGCAGTGGTTGCTGCCTGTTGTTCGGTGCTATTGCTGTGGTGGACCAACGCTCCACGTCCGACCCGGGCGCAAGTGAAATCTTTGTGCATCATTGCATCGGGTGTGGTGGTTGGCTTCCCGGTATTTTCTTCGATAGCGATGAGCCAGATTTCCGCTTCGCATGGCGCGATCATGCTGGGTATCTTGCCGCTGGCGACAGCCTTGTTCGGCGCCTTGCGCTTTGGCGAACGACCTTCGACAGGATTCTGGATTACGGCATTGGTAGGTAGTGCATTGGTTGCCGGGTTTGCATTGGAAGAGGGCGCCGGTTCTTTTCAACTGGGTGATCTGGCGATGCTGATTGCCGTGATTGCCGCCGCGATGGGCTATGCGGAAGGTGGGCGCTTGTCGGAATCCATGAGCGGCCAGCAAGTGATTTCGTGGGCGCTGGTCTTGTCCATGCCGATCGTATTGCCGATGACGATCTGGCTGGCCTTCCATTACGGTGTCAAGGCATCGGCGGGCGCATGGGTCGGCTTTGCCTATGTCTCGCTGTTCTCTATGTTTATCGGATTTTTCTTTTGGTACAAAGGACTGGCATTAGGCGGCATCGCACGTGTCGGCCAGGTGCAATTAATACAACCCTTCCTTACACTGCTGGGTGCTGCGGCGATTCTTGGCGAAGCGCTGGAGCTACGTACCTTCCTTTTTGCTCTCGCGATTATTTCAGTCGTCGCCGCTGGTAAAAAAATGGCCATCAAACGCCGGACTTGAGCAGCAAATCAACAGAAAACGCCTTGCCTTGGTATCATGTGGCTGTCGCCTCGCATTTCGTTTTGCGGGGCAATTCGCCTGTCTTGCTGCATCGCGTCGATAGTTGGCAAGAAATGCCGCGGATTTGAGATAATCATGCTTATTCCTGCCGTGACTGTGCCATTTCGCAATGACACTTTTGCAAGATGCGCGTTGTTGTCGCAATTGCAGTGCACGGACACCTATTCATTTGGCATTTCTGCGTGTGTGGAAATGGCATCCACTATTCTGGAGTTTGCATGTCTTTTTACGAAAAACTGAAAGCGCTGAACATCGAACTGCCGGCAGTGGCGACACCCGCCGCGGCATATGTGATGTTTGCGCAAAGCGGTAACACGGTGTTCCTGTCCGGCCATATCGCCAAGAAGGACGGCAAACCGTGGGTCGGCCAGTTGGGTAAAAACATGAGCACCGAAGAAGGCAAGATTGCTGCGCGCGGCGTTGCCATCGATCTGATCGCGACCTTGCAAGCAGCCTGCGACGGCGATTTGAATCGCGTCACACGCATCGTCAAGGTCATGAGCCTGGTCAATTCGACTGGCGACTACACTGAACAACATCTGGTCACCAATGGCGCCTCCGAATTGTTCGGTGAAGTCTTTGGCGAACAAGGCAAGCATGCACGTTCGGCATTCGGCGTTGCGCAAATTCCCTTGGGCGCTTGCGTAGAGATCGAATTGATCGCTGAAGTTAATTAATCAAGATCAAGAAATTGCTGTACCTGTATTGAGTAGCATCCTGGTCATCACACCGCAGTCATAAAGCATCGCAATAATGAAAATCGAAAATCCAACGCCGATCAAATGGCAATTCGCACACCGCGCAGAACAACTGCAAAGTTCGGTCATCCGCGAAATCCTGAAAATCACGATGCGCCCGGACATCATCTCCTTCGCCGGTGGTTTGCCTTCGCCGGAAACCTTCCCGGTCGAGCACATGAAAGCGGCCTTCGATACGGTGTTGTCGCGTCAGGGCAAGGTCGCTTTGCAATACGGCCCTAGCGATGGTTACGCACCTTTGCGTGAATGGATAGCCGATTCATTGTCTATTGAAGGTGTGACGATCACGCCAGATCAAGTGTTGATGGTGTCGGGTTCGCAGCAAGCGCTGGATTTGCTTGGCAAGGTATTGATCGAAGATAACAGCAAGGTGCTGGTGGAAACGCCTAGCTATCTTGGCGCGCTGCAAGCATTCTCTGTGTATCAACCCAAGTTCGTTTCGATTCCTACCGATGACTTCGGTTTGCTGCCGGAAGAAGTAGAAAAAATCGCCGACGGTGCCCGCCTCTTGTATGCGTTGCCGAATTTCCAGAATCCGACTGGTCGCACGATGTCAGTCGAACGTCGCTTTGCATTGGTCGAAACCTGCGCACGCCTCGGCCTGCCATTGATCGAAGATGATCCTTATGGCGCGTTGAGCTACAACGGCGAGCCATTGCCGAAGATGCTGACTATGAATCCTAGCGGCGTTATTTATCTGGGATCGTTTTCCAAAGTGCTGACCCCTGGCATTCGTCTTGGCTACGTCGTTGCGCCGGTGCCGCTGGTACGCAAGCTGGAACAAGCGAAACAGGCCGCCGATTTGCACACCTCGCAATTGACGCAGATGGTGGTGTACGAAGCGATCAAGGACGGCTTCCTCGCGAAGCACATTCCATCGATACGCACTCTGTACGCGAATCAATGTCAGGCCATGCTGGATGCGCTGACCGAATTCTTCCCTGCTGGCGTGACGTGGAACAAACCGGAAGGTGGCATGTTCATCTGGGTCACTCTGCCTGAACATATAGATTGCATGCAGTTGCTGGAAGAATCGATTGCGCAAAATGTGGCTTTCGTTCCGGGGGCGCCTTTTTATGCAAATGAGCCGCAGAAAAATACCTTGCGCTTGAGTTTTGTTACGGTGCCGCCGGAAAAGATTCGTGAAGGCGTTTCTAAGTTGGCGAAATTGATTGCGGCGAAAATTTGATTGATCGCATGCAAAGATAATAAAACTGGCCGCTGCCGAAAGGAGCGGCCAGTTTTATTTTGTGGATTTAATCGGATGGCTCTTTTCGAGCGGGTTGGCATTCAGGTGCCTCGTTCGAGTTTGTCGCTAGCTAAGGCTGTTCTTTCTTCGTGGTGAGTTGCCGGGGGTAGCCCGGCGGCTACTCACTTTTCTTGCTTCGCCAAGAAAAGTAAGCAAAAGAAGGCGACCGCACAGCCGCTGGCCCTTCGGGCTTCCCATTTGTGCAAATCAAAAAATGGGAAGCGAACGAAACTCGCTTCGCTCAAACAGCGTTCACTTCTTTATCCATTTTCTGCTCCGCACAAACGGCAGCGTCACAGCGGGTGAAGTTCAACTTCAAAATTCAAAAGCAACATCAAATTCAACATCAAGTTCAACAACAACGCAGGTTGATGCCAGGAACAGGAGCTTTTGATGTTGGGGGTGTTGTTGAAGTTAGGTCTGATGTTGTTTCTGACCTTAACCGCATGTGACGTTGCCAAGGCAAGCAATCGTCAGGCGGATAAAGAGCGCAAACCTGTTTGAGCCAAAGGCGAGTTTGTTTGTGCTCCCGACTGATGATTGCTTGACTTGGGAACCCGCGCAGCGGGCAACGGCTTCTGCGTCGCCTTTCTTTGCCTTCTTTCTTTGGCGAAGCAAAGAAAGAAGGTGGCAGCCGGGCCACCCCCGGCAACTGAGCTTGTCCGAAGAAAGAACAGCATTAGCTATCGTCAAATCATAGCGAGGCATTTCTGGATTCCCGCCTTCGCGGGAATGGCAAGCGCAGATGATCGGATTATTCAGCACTGGCCTTGGTCACCGGCGTCAAGGTAGTCGCCTTGATCTTCGATTCCAGTCCCTTGCCTTTGCGCGCACGCTTGCCTATGTGTACGGCGAGCCCTGATGCCGACAACAGGATCTCCTGCGCTTTGGCACCGCGTCCTATGCCGGATACGATCACGCCGCGCTGGCTGATCGGTTGCGCCGCCAGCAGTTTTTCGTTCTTTTCCAGTTCCATCAGGATCACACCACGACCACCGGCGGTCAGCGACTTGATTTCATCGATGCCGAACACTAGCACGCGGCCTTTTTCCGACAGACAGGCAATCGCACTTGCGCCGGCAATTACCGGACGCGGTGCTAGCGGTTCATCGCCGTCATCCAGCGTGATGAATGATTTGCCGCCGCGTGTGCGGCTGACCATGTCGCCTGATTTGGCGGTAAAGCCGTAGCCTGCACTCGATGCAATTAACAAGGTGACGTCGGCCGGGCCGGCAAAGTAATGCAGCACGCGTGTGCCGCTCGCCAGTTCAACCAGCGTCGTGATCGGCACGCCATCGCCGCGTGCACCTGGCAGCGCAGAGACTGGAACTGAATAGATGCGTCCGTTGGAGCCGAATACCAGTAGCGTATCGACAGTGCGGCATTCGAACGTGTCGTACAGCGCGTCGCTGGCCTTGAAGGTGAATTGTGCGGCATCGTGGCCGTGGCCTGTGCGTGCACGGACCCAGCCTTTTTGCGAGATGACGACGGTCACAGGTTCGTCGATCACTTTGGTTTCAACGACGGCTTTTTCCGCGACTTCAATCAGCGTGCGGCGCTTGTCGCCGAATTGCTTTTCATCCGCTTCGATTTCCCTGATGACCAGACGCTTCATTGACGACGGATTGTCGAGCAGATCCTGCAGCGTCGATTTTTCGCTGCGCAATTCGGCCAGTTCCTGCTGGATCTTGATGGTTTCCAGACGCGCCAGTTGACGCAGTCGGATTTCAAGAATGTCATCAGCCTGTCGCTCCGACAAACTGAAGGCATCCATCAAGGCCGGTTTTGGTTCATCCGATTCGCGAATGATCTTGATGACTTTGTCGATGTTGAGCAGAATCGCCTCGCGACCTTCCAGAATATGGATGCGGTCGTCGACTTTTTGCAGCTTGAATTGCGAACGGCGGGTAATCGTCGTGAAGCGGAAATCTATCCACTCGCGCAGGATATCGCCCAGCGCCTTCTGGCGCGGCTTGCCGTCGCCGCCTATCATCACCAGATTGATGGAAACACTGGTTTCCAGCGAGGTGTGCGCCAACAGCATATTGGTGAATTCGGTCTGATCCTGATTCTTCGATTTCGGCTCGAACACCAGACGCACCGGTGCTTCCCGGCCCGATTCATCACGCACGGTATCGAGCATGGACAATACGGTTTGCTTTAACGCCAGTTGTTCCGGCGACAGCGATTTCTTGCCGAGCTTGATCTTCGGATTGGTCAGTTCTTCAATTTCTTCCAGCACGCGTTGCGACGATGTGCCGTGCGGCAGTTCGGTAACGACAGCCTGCCATTGGCCGCGCGCCATGTCTTCTATCTTCCATGTCGCGCGTACCTTGACGCTGCCGCGGCCGCTGGCATAGATGTCGCTGATCGCAGTCGGTGACGTGATGATCTGACCGCCGCCCGGGAAATCTGGGCCAGGCACTAGCGCCATCAATTCTTCATGCGCTAATTTTGGGTTGCGGATGATGGCGACTGCTGCGGTTGCTACTTCACGCAGATTGTGTGATGGAATTTCAGTCGCCATACCAACCGCAATACCGGATGCACCATTCAATAAAACGAAAGGCAAGCGGCTAGGCAGCAATTTAGGTTCTTCTGTCGAACCATCATAGTTAGGCTGGAAATCGACGGTACCCATATCGATTTCTTCCATCAGCAATTTTGCAATCGGCGTCAGGCGTGCTTCTGTATATCGCATCGCTGCAGCACCGTCGCCATCGCGCGAGCCGAAGTTACCCTGGCCATCGATCAATGGATAACGCAGCGAAAAATCCTGCGCCATACGCACCAGTGCGTCGTACACCGATTGATCGCCATGTGGATGCAATTTACCCAGCACATCACCAACGACAGCTGCAGATTTACGCGGCTTGGCGCTGGCATTCAGCCCTAACTCATTCATCGCAAACAGGATGCGGCGTTGTACTGGCTTCTGACCGTCGCAGACGTCCGGCAGGGCGCGGCCCTTGACGACGGAAATTGCGTAATCCAGATACGCGCGTTCGGCAAAGGTTGCCAGTGTCAGTGATTCGCCGCCATCGGCTGGTACTGCAGTGTCAAAAAGATTGGCTTGATCAGTCATTATTGTTTTGTTTTACGGGGATTATTCGATGGAAGTAATTGCGTAAGCAGAAGACGTGTCTGCAGCTGGATTGCTGTCGCGACGTCCCGGGATGGTCATGTGTATGCGCTTGGCATCCGAGCGCCGATTTGAAAACACAGCGTTATCCGCAAAGCGTGAAGTCGGTTGATATAGCTTGTAAAACTGCGTCACCAGCTTCACGTAATTGCGGGTTTCCGCAAACGGAGGAATCGCATCATTGTATTTTTGCACTGCGCCTTCGCCAGCGTTATACGAAGCCAGCACCAGATGCTGCTGATTCGGATACATATTGCGCAGCACGCGCAGATAACGTGCGCCTATGCGGATATTGGTGCGCGGATCTGTCAGTTTTTGCGCGATAGTTTTTTTGCGATCGGCTTGCAAACCGAAGCGTTCGGCAGTTGCCGGCATCACTTGCATCAATCCGACCGCGCCTTTCGGTGAGACAGCATTTGGATTGAATCCTGATTCGGCTGCCATCACTGCTTTCAACAAGGCCGGATCGAGATTGAATTCATTGGCAGCATCGTTTAACAGTTTTTCATACTTCTTCAGATTCGGATGTTGCGACAGATAGCGGAACAGCGGCGTTTCTTTTTCTGCCGTCGTTAGCGGCAAGAGGCGCGCTGCATTCAAAGCCTGATCACCGCGCGCAAACAACTGATAACGCTTGTCGAGTTTTTCAGTCGAAAAATGCGCTTCACCATTGGCGTCGATATAGCCGTACACGTCTGCATGCGCAGCGACGGATAGCAGCGATAGCGATAAAGCCAACAGGGAAGAATGCAGGATGTTCATGATCAGATATCGGCCTCTGCTTCGTTGCCGTGTTCTTCTATCCATGTGCGACGTGCCGCTGCTTCACCTTTGCCCATTAGCATGTTGAAGCGCGCTTCGGAAAAGTCCAGATCGAATTCACCGAGAGCGACTGGCAACAGGCGACGCGTATCCGGATTCATCGTGGTTTCCCACAATTGCTCCGCATTCATTTCACCCAGCCCTTTGAAGCGTGAAATTGTCCACGCGCTGTCCTTAACGCCGTCCTTGCGTAATTTATCTTCGATTGCTTCCAGTTCACCGTCATCAAGCGCGTAGATTTTTTGTATCGGCTTCTTGCCGCGGGCTGGCGCATCAACGCGATACAGCGGCGGACGTGCAATGCAGATGTGTCCGCGGTCTATCAATTGCGGGAAGTGCTTGAAGAACAGCGTCAACAACAACACTTGAATGTGCGAACCATCGACGTCCGCGTCAGACAGGATGCAGATGCGACCGTAACGCAGGCTGCTGAAATCGACAGTATCGTTTTTGCCGTGCGGATCGATACCGATTGCAACGGCAATATCGTGAATCTCATTATTGGCGAACAGGCGATCGCGTTCGGTTTCCCACGAGTTCAGTACTTTTCCACGCAGTGGCAAAATCGCCTGAAATTCCTTGTCGCGACCCATCTTGGCGGAGCCGCCAGCAGAGTCACCTTCGACCAGAAAGATTTCGTTGCGTGAGGTATCTGTCGATTCGCAATCGGTCAGCTTGCCCGGTAAGACAGCGACGCCTGAAGATTTTTTCTTCTCTACTTTTTGTGCCGAACGCAAACGCGATTGCGCTTGCTTGATGACGAGTTCGGCCAATTTCTTGCCGTAATCGACGTGCTGGTTCAACCATAGTTCCAAGGCTGGACGCGTATAGGTTGCGACCAGACGAACCGCATCGCGCGAGTTCAGGCGTTCCTTGATCTGTCCCTGGAATTGAGGATCGAGCACCTTGGCCGACAGCACAAACGAGACGCGCGCGAACACGTCTTCCGGCAACAGCTTCACGCCTTTAGGCAATAGCGAATGCATTTCGACGAAGCTTTTTACTGCGCCAAACAAGCCTTCGCGCAAACCGGATTCATGCGTGCCGCCGTTCGATGTCGGGATCAGATTGACGTAAGACTCGCGTACCACCGCGCCATCTTCTGTCCATGCGACTACCCATGCTGCGCCTTCGCCTTCGGCAAAACCTTCGGCATCGGCGTTCGCATACTGTTCGCCTTCAAACAAGGGAATGACGGTTTCTGCATTCGACGCTTGCGCCAGCGATTCGGTTAAATAACCGCGCAAGCCTTGATCGTATTGCCAGGTTTGTACTTCGCCACTCTTTGCATGCACCAGCGTGACTTTGACACCAGGCAACAAGACTGCTTTCGAGCGTAACAGGCGCTGCAGTTCCGCTTGCGGGATAACTGATGAATCGAAATACTTTGCGTCCGGCCATGCGGTAACGCGGGTGCCGCTGCGTTTTTCATCGCGCGCAATCGGCCTTGACTTCAACGGTTCGATGACATCGCCGCCAGAGAATGTCAGCGTGTGTACGCCATTTTCGCGCCACACGGTAATTTCGAGGCGGGTAGATAGTGCGTTCGTGACGGAAACGCCGACGCCGTGCAAGCCGCCCGAGAATGCGTACGCGCCGCCCGAACCCTTGTCGAACTTGCCGCCTGCGTGCAAACGCGTGAAGACGATTTCTACCGTAGGTACTTTTTCTTCAGGATGCATGCCGACCGGGATACCACGACCATCGTCTTCCACGCTGACGCTGCCGTCGGTATTCAAAGTCACGACGATGTTTTTGCAATAGCCGCCCAGCGCTTCATCGGACGCGTTGTCTATCACTTCTTGAATGATGTGCAGCGGGTTCTCGGTACGCGTGTACATGCCGGGACGCTGCTTGACCGGTTCCAGTCCTTTCAGGACGCGGATGGATGATTCGCTATAGTCTGCAGGGGATTTTTTAGTGGCCATTCAATCGAATACGGTAAGAGGCTGAAAAATGTAGGTTGGAAGTTATGTTTTTAGTTAGTGCTTCCGGGTTGTTGCTTCCAATAAGCGTTTTAACCGGGCTGATTCGCTGCTTATTAAAACTTGCTTTGAATAGCATGCATCATCGAAGTGTCTGCATTCTAATGAAAAAAAAGGATATATACGCAATGTGCGCAATTTAACCTTTTCTTAAGCCGCCGCGAAATCGTTTAATTGTTAAATAAGGTTAGATTTGTTACGCGCCGCTGGCACTTTTGTAGCAAAAGCGGTCAAATGTATTTGTTTTGACAAACAGTTGACACAATTTTATACCTCTGCCGCTTTAACCCGCTTGTTTATGGGATGGTTAATCGTTTTCAATCGTGTATAAATGTTAACTGCTGCGCAGGGTTTTCGCGCCGTTTTCCATACGATCATGCTTTGCTTTTCACTACCTGATGTCAGCTAACAGTTTCCCCTTCGCGGCACGCCTGATTGGATTCAATCAACAGGAAACCGAAATCTTTGATGCCACATTTGCTCTGGACCAAGGCAAGGGTTATGGCTATTTTCGCCTGGCTGAAGATAACTTGCAGGATCCTGATCTTTACATCGCCAATGCGGAAGAACTGAAGGCACTGGTTGCCTTGTCTGATTTGCGTCCCAGCGATGTGCGGCCTGTGCTGCTAGTCGGCACGCCAACTATTCCACTTCCCTATGCGCGCGTTGAGCGTCCTATCCGCTGGCAGCGCTTGTTTGAAGCTCTGGACGCCTTGATAGAAAAACGTGCAGATACGCTGGCGCGACTGGAAGCGTCCGACGTAGTGCTGGTGCCGGAACGCCGACGGCGCAATCGCGTCGATATCGATTTGACTGATCCCGCCGATTACGTCAGCCTTCGTAGCGAATTGCCGCATGGTGGCGCGGTCTTGATCGTAGACAAATCGCCGGCGTTTCGCGATTTTGTTGCTGAATTTTTGGCGCGCTACCAGATTGAAGTGCTGTGGGCCAAAGGCGAGGCAGAGGCGGAGGGCGCATGTGTGCGTCAGCGCGTGTCGGTGGTGCTGATCAACACTTCGGTGGTTGACGTCGATCCGTTTCGCCTGTGCCAGACGGTTAAAACTGCGCGACCACAAGACAAGACTTCAGTGATTTTTCTGGTGAGCAAATCCAGTGATTACGATGTGGACGCAGCACGCCAGGCGCGTGTCGATGGCTTCCTGACCAAACCGGTGGCCAGCCAGCATGTCGTGAGTGCACTGAAGAAATTCATGCATTTGCCGCGTTAAATGACTTCATCTGCATGGCATTCGCTGTGCAGATTCTTTATTTGCTGAGCAAGCGCATGCCGCGCTCCAGTCCTTCCAGAGTCAGTGGCACCATCCGATTGTCCATTTGCTGCCGGATGATCGCTACAGACTGTCGATATTCCCAAATGCTTTCCGGTTCCGGGTTGAGCCAGACATAACTGGGGAAGGCTTTGGTAAAGCGCTGCAGCCATTCGGCGCCAGCTTCTTCGTTGTAATAATCGATGGCGCCGCCCGGGCGCAAAATTTCATACGGACTCATCGTCGCATCGCCGACAAAAATCACCTTGGTATCCGGGGTGTATTTGCGCAATACATCCCAGGTTGCAAAGCGTTCAGCGTGCTTGCGCTGGTTGTTGCGCCACAGATGGTCATAGACGCAATTATGGAAGTAATAAAACTCCATATTCTTGAATTCGCTTTTTGCTGCGGAAAACAATTCTTCAGTGCGCTGGATGTGGTCGTCCATCGAGCCGCCAACATCGAGCAGCATCAGTATCTTGATATTGTTTTTGCGTTCGGCCTGCATCTTGATGTCGAGATAACCGGCGTTATTGGCCGTGGCACGTATCGTTGCGTCTAGCGCGAGTTCATCGGCTGCACCTTGTCGTGCAAACTTGCGCAGACGGCGCAATGCAACCTTGATGTTGCGCGTGCCGATTTCACGTGAAGTATCGTAATCGCGGTAGGTGCGCTGTTCCCAAACCTTGACGGCGGAGCGATTGCTACTCTCGCCGCCTATGCGTATACCTTCCGGATTGTTGCCGCTGTTGCCGAAGGGCGAAGTGCCGCCTGTGCCTATCCATTTGCTGCCGCCTTCGTGGCGTTCTTTCTGTTCCTTCAATAATTCCTGCAGGCGTTCGGCGAGTTTGTCGTAACCGAATTTTTCTATCAATGCGCGTTCTGACGGGCTCAGCTCTTTTGCTGCGCGTTTAAGCAACCAGTCGAGCGGGATCGCCGCATTGTCTTCGAAGACGGTGGCGATACCTTTAAAATACAGACCGAAGGCTCTATCAAACTTGTCGAAATGCGCTTCGTCCTTGACGAGTGTCAGGCGCGCCAGATAGTAAAAATCATCCAGCGAGTGATGGGCGACGTCTTTTTCCAATGCTTCGAGCAAGAGCAAAAATTCCTTGATTGAAACGGGAATCTTTGCATCTTTCAGCATGAAGAAAAAATCAATTAACACGGCAAGTCCTGTGGCTCAGTTTTTGAGCTCAGCGATTAGTACGCGACATGAAGACCAGTCGTTCGAACAGATGGATGTCCTGTTCATTTTTTAGTAAGGCGCCATGTAGCGGCGGGATGATGGCTTTGTCATCCTGGCTGCGCAGCGCTTCGGCCGGAATATCTTCGGCCAGCAATAGCTTGAGCCAATCCAGTAGCTCGGAGGTGGAAGGTTTCTTCTTCAGGCCGCTGACATCGCGTACCTGGTAAAAAACTTCCAGCGCTTTGGCCAGCAATTCTTTTTTCAGATTTGGGAAATGTACGGCGACGATTTGTTCCATCGTGTCGCGATCAGGAAACTTGATGTAGTGGAAGAAGCAGCGGCGCAAGAATGCATCCGGCAATTCCTTTTCATTATTCGATGTAATAATGACGAGCGGTCTGTGTTTGGCTTTCACCATTTCACGGGTTTCGTACACATAGAATTCCATGCGGTCGAGTTCGCGCAGCAAATCATTTGGAAATTCGATATCGGCTTTGTCGATTTCATCGATCAGCAGCACGACTTGTTCATCGGCAGTAAATGCTTGCCACAACACACCTTTGACGATGTAGTTGTCGATGAATTTGACGCGTTCGTCGCCGAGTTGAGAATCGCGCAGTCGCGATACCGCATCGTATTCGTATAATCCCTGCTGCGCCTTGGTCGTCGATTTGATGTGCCACTGCATTAAAGGCATATTGAGTGCGGCGGCAACTTCTTCGGCCAGCATGGTTTTTCCGGTGCCGGGTTCACCCTTGATCAATAAGGGGCGCTGCAGAGTCAATGCAGCATTGACGGCGAGCTTCAAATCGCCGGTGGTGACATAGCTCTGGGAACCTTCGAAGCGTGTTTCGTGTCGCATGACGGTGTCATTAATGTGAAAAGAAATCGGAGTATAAGCGAGAAAGGACAGGCAGCGCAGACACAAAAGTAGACACAAGAGCAGAGCCTGCAGCTTGCATAATCGCAGTAAATCGCCTGTTCGTCGTTCTGTGCGCAGTTCTTGAATACCCTAGAGTCACGCTGATATGTTTTGAATGCTCCAAATTACAATAAATAAATGAAAATTTCCTTTTTAAGAATCTGTGCCGTGTGGCGCAGATTCCGTCGCGGTGCATTAAGACATCACACCGACCATGCGCAATATCTGCCGCAGATAGAGTCGCTGATGCGTAGGGCAGACCCCGATGCATCCTGGCATGCACGCGCCAACTGGATGATCGATCTTGCCGACTGGATACGTCGTGAAGCGAAAGTTTCCCTGCTGGACGATGGCGAATGGCGTCGCGTTAAACATCAACGCATACGTTTTTTGCTGGATTGGCTGGATGGCAATCGCGATGTCAAGCAGGGCGTGCAAGCAACATTGCGCAAGACCTTGCGCGAAGCGACCGGGCCTGAACTGTTTTCCGCCACCGGTCTGCCGCGCGAGTCTGCATTTTTTTCCGAGTTGTCGGAACGCATGGTCAAACTGATCTTGCCGCGTCCAGTTGGACAACAGGATTTATCCACCTTGTTTACTGCAATGTTTCCCGATGAATCCGATGCGGAATGGCTGCTTGAGCTGGATGGCAAAACTTTATCGCGCTTGTGGAAGCTGGGTGGCGATGATGGCATTGCACATGGTTATCGACAGCAAATCGATGAGGCGATACTGTATCTGGTAACGATGGTGATTTCGGTCGGTATCAGTCCGGCTTTCCGCCAGCGACTGGAGCCGCGCATGCCTTTGCTGGCCACGCCTTTCATGTCGCTGCGGCGCGAACTGGAAAACTATTTGTTTGGCAGCGCGAAGGATGAAGCGGGTCTGCGCAGCGTACGAATGTTGCTCGCTGTCTGTCAGGCGCAAACCGACAAGATCTATGCGCATCTGGATGAGTATGGCGTATCGGTAGGACTGGTGTATCACGTCGAACGCATGCGTGCGCACCTGGTCAGGATTGCACGATTGCTGGATTTGCGCGTCGCGCCGCATGCAGAAGCTGGTTCCGGACAGGTACAGGCCGTATTGGTCGATTTGATCGTGGCGCATCATCGTCGCTCGTCGGTGCGTGAATTGGTCAATCGCAGTTTCTCTTTGCTGGCGCGCAAGATGGTCGAGCGCAATGCCAATCATGGTGAACATTACATAGCGCGCGATCGCGCTGAATATCGTGCGATGTTAAGGGCGGCCATGTGGGGCGGTTTCATTACTGCATTCACGGCATTGATCAAGATCGGTATTACCGGCCTTGGCCTGGCACATTTTTTTGAAGGTGCATTTTTATCGATTAATTTTGCCTTGAGTTTCCTTGTCATCACCGCCATAGGTGGCGTATTGGCGACCAAGCAGCCTGCAGTCACCGCGCCTGCACTGGCGGCACAAATGGGCGGGCTCGATACGGTGGAAGGTTTGCGTGAATTGCTGGCACGTATCGCCGCCTTGTTGCGCTCGCAAGCCGCAGCTGTGTTCGGCAATCTGTTGGCAGTAACCCCGGTTGTGATCGCCTTGTCATTTGCTACATTGTTCATATTCGGCCAGCCGGTCATGCATCCGGAAAAAGCACATGCGACGATTCATTCATTGTCGATAGTGGGCGTGACACCGCTGCTGGCCGCATTCACGGGTATTTTGCTGTGGCTGGCCAGCCTGATGGCGGGTTTTGCCGATAACTGGTTTGCGCTGCGTAGATTACGCGAATCGATCGCGCATCATCGTCGCCTGGTCCATGCATTGGGTGCGCATCGCGCCGAGCGTTGGGCGCACTGGCTGGAACACAATGTGTCCAGCATCGTCGGTAACGTCTCGCTGGCGATTTTGCTCGGCATGATGCCGGTGATCGCACAGTTCTTCGGCTTGCCGCTGGACGTGCGCCATGTGACGCTATCGACAGCAACGTTGGCGGCTGCCGTCAGCAGCCTGGGCTGGGAAGCGATGGCAACGCCGCAGTTCTGGCTGGCATGCGCCGGTATTGTCGCTATCGGCCTGTTGAACGTGGGCGTGGCTTTCTCATGTGCGCTGGCGCTGGCTCTGCGCGCACGCGATGTGCCGAAGCGGGTACGGCGGCTGGTGTTCCGCGCCATGCTGCGTCGCTTTACGCTGACGCCTTATGTGTTCTTCTGGCCTAGCAAGCCGGAGGATAAGTCTGCAATGGAAGTGGCTGCAGCGGCGGATGAGCCAGAGCAAGCCAAGACGCACAGCCGGGGGAATCCGCAGAATTGATGGGGGAGTTGTGCAGCAGGGATTAAGCGCAAACGCAGGCGGATCAACGCTCTAAAGCGGACTGTCGGATGCTGTACACGCATTGCGATTTGAACATGGACGACCCCTATCTCTTCAGGTAAAATCGAGCGGTTTTGGTGTAAAGAAGTAACTTTTTCGCTGCAAATTACATGTTTTGCGGCGACGTGTTTTACGAAGGTATACCAGCAGGTTTCGTTTACTCAACCATAGCTATCATGAAAAAACTATTTGCACTTCTCGCGCTTGCGGGTGTGGCCAACTTTGCTGTTTCAGCGGAAGTTGTTGGCGATGCCAAAGCAGCTGTCAACAAGGTTGCGATGTGTATAGGATGCCATGGCATCCCAGGCTACAAGGCGACTTTCCCGGAAGTTTACCAAGTGCCCATGATAGGTGGGCAGTCGGAAAAATACATCGCCAGTGCCTTGCACGCGTACAAAAAAGGCGATCGTAATCACCCGTCCATGCGTGGTATTGCGACGAGCATGTCGGATCAGGATATCGCCGACGTTGCCGCTTACTACTCGCAACAGAAATAACGGGAGCCCATATGAAAAAAATTCTCGCATTGGCTGTTATCTCGCTGTCGGCAGTGGTCTCATTTAACGCATCTGCGCAAAGCAAGATCGAAGCTGGCAAGGCTGCAGTCGCCAAATACAATTGTGCTTCCTGTCATGGCGCCGACTACCAGACACCTATCGATCCTGCATATCCAAAACTGGCGGGCCAGCACAAGGATTATCTGAAACACGCTCTGGTTTCATACAAACGCGGCAATACAATGTCGAATGGCCGTAGCAATGCGATCATGGCGCCATTGGCCAAGCAACTGTCGAATCAGGATATCGAAAACATCGCTGCCTATTTGCATAGCCTGCCAACTACTTTGGTAGTGCGTAGATAAGCGTTAGTGCAAAAGTATCAAATCAACAAAAAAGCCACGATTTTCCGTGGCTTTTTTGTGTTCGTATGGATTGCTGCTTCAATTTTTTGTTTAGCGGCGTTTGATGCATTCGATATAAGCCGCACCGTCCGGCGGCAAACCATTACGCTGTGAAGACCAGATCATCTCGCCCAGGCATTCCATGATCTGGTGATGCGCTTCATGCTCAGATCCCAGTCTATGCGCCAGGCCGGTGTACGCAGCGCGTATGCCGGGTGGCTGATCGATGGAAATTTGTTCTGCAATCGATAAATGCATGGACAGATGCAGGAAGGGATTGGCCTGGCCAGATTCCACCGAATAATCCTGCGCCAGAGCCGCCTCGACATCCGTCAATGCATCGGCATATTCGGGATGTTGAATCAACCAGTCGCGCGCGATCGCTTCCAGCGGCGTGAGGATTTCATTTGCACGTTGTTTGCGGAATGTCTCGCAAAAAAAACGGCGTACATCGTGTTGAGAAGGTGTGAACATGGAAAGAATAAAGGCGCAATAAAAGCACTGTTCGTTGAACGCAGACCGACATTGTACGTGGCTTGTAGCTGAACTGCTGCGCGTGTTTCGGATAACATACGGTTCTATTGCTTTAGCGCTAATGCCGCGCATCTTTTGAATATTTTGAAATCTGAAACGGAAATGACAATGTTGAATCAGGAAGCTCTCGATACGCTCTTCACCCAAGCACATACCAATTCTGTCTGGCTGGACAAGCCTGTCACCAATGGCCAGTTACGTGAAATTTACGAACTGATGAAATGGGCGCCGACCTCGATGAATTGTTCGCCAACGCGTATTGCCTTCGTCAAGTCGCCAGAAGCGAAAGAGAAATTGGCAGCATGCGTATCGGCTGGTAATGTACAGAAGGTTAAAACGGCACCGATTACAGCGATTATCGGCATGGACATGGCGTTTCCACGCAAGTTGCCGCAGTTGTTTCCGCACATGGATGCGCAGGCGGCATTTGCCGGCAATGACAAACTGATAGAAGAAACGGCGTTCCGCAACTCATCCCTGCAAGGTGCTTACTTCATCATGGCTGCGCGTGCAATTGGTCTGGATTGTGGTCCGATGTCGGGCTTCGATGCTGACAAAGTGAACGAGAATTTCTTCGTTGGCACGCAGGTAAAAGCCAATTTCCTGTGCAGCATAGGTTACGGCGATCACGACAAAATCAAGCCGCGTCTGCCGCGCCTGACGTTCGAAGCGTCTTGCGCAATCGTGCTGTAAATTCTTGCTGTGAAAAGAAGAGGAAAAAGCATTTTCAAAAATGCTTTTTCTGAAAGCTACACACCTTTTTCTGGAAGCGGCGTCTTCTGTTTGTACTCACACAGATCAGCAATGATGCAGTTCCAGCATTTTGGCGTGCGGGCGATGCAGGTGTAGCGGCCATGCAAAATCAGCCAGTGATGTGCATCTTGCTGAAATTCTGGCGCTACAAATTTCATCAGTTTCTGTTCAACGATATCGACATTTTTACCAGGCGCAAGGCCGGTGCGATTCGATACGCGGAAGATATGTGTGTCGACCGCAATCGTCGCTTCCCCGAATGCTGTGTTCATCACCACATTGGCGGTCTTGCGGCCTACACCCGGCAATGCTTCCAGTTCTTCACGCGTGCGCGGTACTTCGCCGCCATGTTCCGCCAGCAAGATCCTGCAAGTTTCAATGACGTTTTTTGCCTTGGTGCGAAACAGGCCTATGGTTTGAATATAGGGAATCAAGCCATCTACTCCGAGTGCGTAAATCTTTCTCGGTGTGCCGGCATGCGGATACAGTTTGCGTGTGGCTTTGTTGACGGAAACGTCGGTCGCCTGTGCCGATAGCAGCACGGCAATCAGCAACTGAAATGGCGTTTGATATTCAAGTTCGGTAGTCGGATGTGGATTCGCAGTGCGCAGTCGATTAAAAATTTCACGTCGTTTTTCTGCGTTCATGTAGCATCTTTCTCTGCTTGTTCTTTTTTCAGACGTGCGCGTTCTATCGCGGCTTGAATGATGGCTTTCTTGCGCGCCTGTTCAGCTTTTTCCTCATCCGAAATCGGCGTTTCGGATTGCACTTCCTGCAGTTTCGCGGCAGCTTTTGCCGCAAGTCTCGTCTCGTTCTCTTCTTTTTCGCGTTGCAAACGTGCGCTGCGGAAGTCGTGTCGTTCGCGCGCGGCATCGGCTTGTGCCTGTGACCAAGCATCCCAACCAGTTTTACCTGGAGTGACCTCGATCATCGCGATGCAATCGACCGGGCAGGGTGCGACGCAGAGATCGCAACCGGTGCAAAGATCGCTGACTATCGTGTGCATTTGCTTGGCGGCGCCGACTATGGCATCGACCGGACACGCTTGTATGCACAAGGTACAGCCTATGCACAATGCTTCATCTATGAATGCAACCGGACGCGGCCGTTCTATGCCGTTGACCGGATTGATCGGAATGACTTTCCTGCCGAGTACTTGTGCAAGTCGCGCGACGCCTTCTATGCCGCCTGGCGGACATTGGTTGTGGCTGGCGCTGCCGTCGGCCATCGCTTCCGCATATGGCCGGCAGGCGGGGTAGCCGCACTTCGTGCATTGCGTTTGCGGCAGCAAATCTTCTAGCTGATCGGCAAGCGATTTATCGGTGGGAGAGGACACAGCAGAGGTGAAAAGAATAAAACAGAATTATCGTCTTATACCGCGCTCTGCGCCAAATGAAAAAAGCGCTGTTGTTGTGTGGAATCGAGAATATGGAGCCGACGCAGCTGCGCTGCGCCGGGAATCAGCTCGGTATCAGGCGTGCTTGGCAATGAAATCGGTGATCTTGGGATAAATGATCTCGCGCCATTTTCTGCCGGAGAAAATGCCGTAGTGTCCACACTGCGGTGCTGTGAATTGCTGCTTGTCGGATTTTGGAATCGATGAGCACAAGCCTTGCGCTGCATGCGTCTGTCCGGCACCAGAAATGTCGTCCTTCTCGCCTTCTATAGTAAAGAGCGCGACCGATTTGATATCTTGCGGCCGTACCAGCTCGCCTTCGACTTCCCATGTACCCAATGGTAGACGATGTTCCTGAAAAACCGTCTTGATCGTATCCAGATAATATTCGGCGGGCATATCCAGCACTGCATTGTATTCATCATAGAACTTGCGATGCTCGGCCGCCGATTCGTTATCGCCTTCGCGCAAGTGCATGTAAAAATCCCAGTGACTTTGCGCATGGCGTCCAGGATTCATTGCGATGAAGCCAGCGTGTTGTAAAAAGCCGGGATAAACCTTGCGGCCAAAACCGGGATGGCTGGCCGGGACACTGTAAATCACGTGATTCTCAAACCATGCATACGGTTTTTCCACTGCCAGATTATTGACCTGTGTCGGCGAGCTACTTGGATCAATAGGGCCGCCCATCATGGTCATCGTCTTTGGCAACTTTGGATCTTTGTCGCTGGCCATTAGGGAAATCGCCGCTAATACCGGGACTGTCGGCTGACAAACGGAAATCACATGCAGATCAGGTCCGAGCTGGCGGATGAAATCCTGAATGTAATACACATAATCGTGCAAATGGAAGGGCCCCTCGCTCAGCGGCACCATACGTGCATTGACCCAATCAGTGATGTAGACATCGTGCGTCTGCAACAGGCTGCGTACCGTATCGCGCAACAAGGTCGCGTGATGGCCGGATAAAGGTGCCACCAATAAAACGGTAGGTTGCTTCAAGGCAGAGAACTCTTTTGCCGATATTGCTTTTTTGAAATGCAGCAAGGTGCAGAAGGATTTTTCTTCTGCAACTTCTTCGACGATGCTGACGGATTTTCCGTTGATTTGCACCGACTCAATGCCAAAGTGAGGCTTTTCATATTGCTTGCCCAAGCGGTACATTAACTCGTAGCCGGCGGCGATACGGTGCGCATATGGCGTATAAGAAAGCGGTGATACAGGATCGCTAAAAAGACGGGACGAGGCTTCCGCCCATTGCATCAATGGATCGAGCAGGCTGCGGTTCAACTCATGCAAATGGTAAAGCATAGTGGCCTCTGGAATGAAATATCATTAAATTGATTGTGGTCACAATCCATTTATATTGCAATGCACCATTGATAACTATGTCTAAATTCCATTGCAAGAAAGTTAATTTAACCAAAAATTAAAATGAATTTGCAACAGTTTGCTTTGTCACGATAAAATTTTTTGCAATAAAAAACGCCCTGTGGCTAACCAGAGGGCGTTTTGATCAAGTGCACGAGCGGCGTTTCAGCGCGCCAGATATTGCAGTTTGTCAGTCTTGTCTTTCCATTCGTCTGCTTCAGGCAACGGTGCTTTGGTCTTGGTGATGGACGGCCATGCGCGCGACAATTCTACATTCAACTTGATGTAGTGTTGTTGATCAGCCGGTACATCTTCTTCTGCATAAATCGCGTTGACCGGGCATTCGGCTACGCACACTGCACAGTCGATGCATTCATCCGGGTCAATCGACAGAAAATTCGGGCCTTCGCGAAAACAATCTACCGGGCACACGTCTACGCAGTCTGTGTAACGGCAAAGTACGCAGGAATCGGTCACTACGTGGGTCATACCAGTCCTAACTGTAAATATTTGAAATGGGCTGACTGCAGATGGCGGGAGCATGTGACACACATATCCCGGCGACAGTCGCAAAGCATTGTATTTTAAGGCATATCGCTATTTCTCACAAACCACAGTTATACCGTTTTCGAATAAGTACATGCGTTGCGCGTCTTTGGGCTGCGAAATCTGGTGTTGGCGAAGCAGCTTGCTTGCTGGATCATCCTTGCTGCCAAGACATATTTTTTCTGGGATAAAATGGCTACCCCTCAATTCCGGAGTCACCATGCGTGCACATTTAATCGTCGGCATGCTTGCCTTGGCACCAGCACTATGCAGTGCTGCAGAGTTGAGCGGTAGCGGATTGTCAATGTTGTGGGGCGTCCCATTTGCCGGCTTGTTGTTGTCGATAGCCTTGTGCCCCTTACTGACGCCTGGCTTTTGGCATCACCATTTCGGGAAATTGACGGTAGCCTGGTCTTTGGCATTTTTACTGCCGTGTGCATTCTTTTTCGGACCTGCGACCGCAGTTTATGGCGCAGCGCATGCGTTCATCGCCGAATTTTTCCCTTTCATTATTCTGATTACGTCACTGTTCGTTGTCGCGGGCGGTATCTGTGTACGCGGCAATTTGCATGGCACGCCCGCACTCAACACGGGTTTGCTCGCGATCGGGACGGTGCTGGCCAGTTTTATGGGGACGACAGGCGCAGCCATGCTATTGATACGGCCATTGATACGTGCCAACGATAACCGCAAGCATGCTGCGCATATCATCGTATTCTTCATTTTTCTGGTTGCCAATGCAGGCGGTGCACTGACGCCGCTTGGTGATCCGCCACTGTTTCTTGGTTTCCTGAAAGGTGTGGATTTCTTCTGGACCATGCAGCATCTTTTTGCGCCCACAATATTTCTGTGCGTAACGCTGCTGATTATTTTTTATCTGCTCGACAGTCACTACTATCACAGGCGCGAAGAGCTGCGTCCGCCTGAAAAGGACCCTACCCCGGATTCGGCCATCCGCTTTGACGGTACGGTCAATTTTGCGTTGTTGGGCGTCGTGATTATGGTGGTGTTGATGAGTGGCTTCTGGAAGCCCGGCATTGCATTTTCCTTTTTGGGAAACACAGTGGAATTGCAACACTTGTTGCGTGATGTCTTGTTGATCGTTGTAATCGTGATGTCCTTGCTTCTGACGCCGCAAAGTGCGCGAAGCGGGAATGAATTTTCGTGGGGACCGATCAAGGAAGTCGGCAAATTATTTGCCGGTATATTCATCACGATCATCCCCGTCATTGCGATGTTGCGCGCCGGCGAGTCAGGTGCATTTTCAGCCGTGGTGCGTGCCGTGACCGATAGTGGCGGTCAGCCACTTAATCATATGTATTTCTGGGCGACCGGCTTGCTGTCGGCGTTTCTCGATAATGCGCCTACCTACCTGGTATTCTTCAACACTGCCGGCGGTGATCCGACAAGATTGATGACTACTCTGGCGGGAACGCTGGCAGCCATTTCCTGCGGTGCGGTATTCATGGGCGCAATCAGCTATATCGGCAATGCACCGAACATGATGGTCAAGGCAATTGCAGAAGAGCGTGGCATCAAGATGCCATCGTTTTTTGGTTACATGGGATGGTCGTGCGTGATTCTTGTACCATTGTTTATCCTGATGACCTTCATCTTTTTCAACTGAGGACACGCAAATGAAAGCAAAGATACTCGTTGCACGCGCAACTTTTCCTGATGTGATCGAGCGTTTGCAGCAGCAGTTCGATGTCGAATCAAATCAGGACGACAAGATTTTTTCTGCCTCTGAATTACACGAAAAAATGCAGGGAAAAGATGCGGTGGTGATTACTAGCAGCGAGAAATTGTCGGCTGAAGTGATCGCCGCTAACTCACATTTAAAAGCCATTTGCAATGTGGCCGTCGGCTATAACAATATCGATGTTGCCGCTGCAACGAGCGCCGGCATCATGGTGACGAATACCCCGGATGTCTTGAATGAGACCACTGCCGATTATGCGTGGACGCTATTGATGGCGAATGCACGCCGTGTGTCGGAATCCGAGCATTTTTTACGCGCCGGAGAATGGAAAAACTGGCGCTTCGATCAATTTCTGGGAGCCGATGTGCATGGCAGCACCTTGGGCATACTTGGCATGGGACGCATTGGTCAGGCGATTGCACGTCGCTCGATGGGATTCGACATGCAGGTGATTTATCACAACCGCAGCCGCCTCACACCCGAGCAGGAAGCACATGCAAACCATGCGCGCTATGTCAGCAAGGAAGAACTATTGCGTAGCGCCGATCACTTGATTTTAGTGCTGCCTTATTCGGCACAAACGCATCACATCATTGGTGCTGCCGAACTGGCCTTGATGAAGCCGACTGCGACGTTGGTCAATATCGCGCGCGGCGGCATCGTTGATGATGCTGCCTTGATTACCGCATTGCGCGAAAAACGCATCGCGTCAGCGGGGCTGGACGTCTACGAAAATGAGCCGGCCTTGCATCCGGATTTCCTGACTTTATCCAATGTCGTATTGACGCCGCATATCGGTAGCGGATCGGAGAAAACACGCAGGGCAATGGCCGATTGTGCATCTGCCAATCTGGTTGCCGCATTAAGCGGCGCGCAACCGCCGAATTTGATAAATCCTGAAGTAATAGATACGAATTAATGCATCCGAATTAAAAGTAGTTGAAATGAAAGCGAGAAAGTAAAGATGGCCGATATCAGTATCAAGCAGGAGCATCAGCTCCCCTTGCAGCAGGCGAAGGATGCAGCACAAAAAGTGGCAGACAAGATGGCGAGTGAATTTGCAATGACGACGCAGTGGGATGGCGATGTGCTGTCCTTCAAGCGTAGCGGTGTGGCCGGTACGCTGGCCCTGCGCGAGAAAGAAGCGCAGATCGACATCACGCTGGATTTTCTGTTCAAGGCATTTGCTTCCACGCTGGAAGAAAAAGTCGCAAGAAATATGCGCAAGTTTTTTGCGGAAACAGCATAAAGCGATCAATTCAATCATCGTTTTATGCGTGGGTGTTAAATGATTGCCTCGCTTTTAGATGAGTCAATCAGGCGAATTCCAATGCTTATGTGAGCTAAGCCACTGACAACAATAAACACAGCCAGGATAAGAACATGTTGCGTCTACGAACTCTCAAGTTCTTTGTTGCATTCATCTTGGCGTTTATCTTGTTATCGCTACCCGCGTACGTATGGCCTAAGTACCTGGATTCCTTCGTAGGGGTAGTGGTTCTCGTACCATATCTCTCGATTTACTTGTTTCACAAAATCGGTATCCCAGGCCTGCTTCAGAACAATGGCGCATGTGGTTGGGGATGGTGTGCGCCGACTATATTTGGCTGGGTATTTCTGTGGATTTTTTGGCTATTCGTCGTGTGGATGATGGCATGGGCTCTAGCCAGCTTTACCGATAACGCAAACAATGAACTTAGGGACGGCGCAGTTTAGTCAAGCGCAGGTTTATTTCCAAGCAAACAAAAACGCCCCATATTTTCATAAGGGGCGTTTTGATTTGAGCTGACAAGGAAAGACTTTGTTCAGCCTTTCAGATCATTCACCAGATCGATATATTGTTGCTTTGCATCGTCTGGTGAAATCCCTTTCAGATTATTCCAGGCATCCCATTTCGCACGCGCGACGAAGTCCGTCATCGCTGGTTGCTCGCCACTGACGTCGCCGCTGCCAGCCTGCTTGAACAAGGCATACATTTTCAGCAGGGTCAGATTGTCCGGACGTTCAGCCAAATTCTTGGAATCGGCTTGTGCTTGATCGAATTGTTCTTGCAGGCTCATGGAATCTCCTGAAAAAAGTACTGATTGAAATGGCGATGATAATTAGGCGCGTTGACTAGAGTTCCAGACGACGACTTCAAACAGAGGTTTGAGTCTCTGCCTTTCTAGTTGATTACGCGCCTTGATTTATACACCCAGGAGTTCTACTTCAAAGATCAGGGTTGCATTCGGTGGGATCACACCGCCAGCGCCGCGTGCGCCATAGCCCAACGATGCTGGAATGATCAGGGTACGTGTGCCGCCGATTTTCATGCCTTGCACGCCTTCGTCCCAACCCTTGATGACATGACCTGCGCCCAGAGGAAACTGGAATGGGTCATTGCGGTCCTTGCTGGAATCGAATTTTGCGCCGGCGGTGCCGTCGTCGTTACGCAGCCAGCCGGTGTAATGCACGGTCACATGGTTGCCTGCGGTCGCTTCTGCGCCGTCGCCGATAACGTTGTCTTCATATTGCAATCCGGATGCGGTGGAGGTGGTAGCCATGTTGGTTCCTTTGAAAATGAGGTCAGAAAGTGGGCAGATTGTAGCAGGTGATGTGCCATTTTTACGGAGCGGCACTCATCCTGGCTGTGGATAAACGCCGAAGAATCGCTCACGGTAAAATGACCGCACTGGATACGGACTAGTATCAGAGGGAAGCCGCTGGTGGCGACTCCGATTTTTTAAGGATATACCTCATGCGCCCGGTAATGACTGCTTTCGGAAGGGCCGTATGGTCTCAACTGCACATCAGGATGCTGCTGCTGAGCGTGTTGCCTTTTGTATTGTCGATTGTGGTGTGGGGTTTTGGTTTGTGGTTATATCTGCAACCAATGATCGACGGTCTGCAAACTTATTTTATCGAGAATGACGGTTTTCGTTTCAGCAACGATGTGCTGACCTGGGTAGGCATGGGTGCGCTGAAGACAGTAGTCGTGCCTTTGATCGCCATGTGGATACTGTTGCCCTTGATGATATTGACGGCGCTGATTTTCGTCGGTGTGATGGCGATGCCCGTCATTGCCAAGCATGTAGGTAGCCGCCAATACAAGGAACTGGAAATGCGCAAGGGCGGCACTTTCCTCGGCAGTCTGTGGACATCTACTTCGTCATTTGTGGTCTTTCTGGTGCTCTGGATCATTACCTTGCCGCTATCGCTGATCCCGCCATTGACCTTCGTGATCCAGCCGGTATTGTGGGGTTGGCTGACCTATCGTGTAATGGCGTATGACGCTCTGGCCGATCATGCGGATCCCGCTGAACGCAAAGTCATTCTGCGCACGCATCGCTGGCAGTTGCTGTTGATAGGTGCGATGGCCGGTGCGATGGGCGCGGCACCGACCTTGCTCTGGCTCGGTGGTGCGTTATCCGTCATTTTCTTTCCGCTGTTGGCGGCGGGCGCAATCTGGTTGTATGTGCTGGTCTTTATCTTTAGCGGTTTATGGTTTCAGCATTACTGCATGGAAGCATTGAAGCAGCATCGTGCGGCAGATGCTGACCTGAAAGCGCAGGTTCAACACACTGCGCCTATGCTGACGCAAACACTGGTGCCAGATGCAGTAATCATTGAAGACGGAAAATAAACCAGTAACTCATTTCAGTGCATTCCTCAGTGCATTCACTTATCTGACGCAAGAAGGAAACCTATGGCATTCGGACTCATCATCATTGGCGATGAAATTTTGTCGGGGAAGCGCGTAGACAAGCATTTTTCAAAAGTTGTTGATTTGCTGAGCGCACGCGGCCTGTCACTGGAATGGGCGGAGATAATCGGCGATGACAGGGCACGGATTACTGCCACGTTGCAGCGTACTTTCGCCAGCAATGACATCGTGTTCAGTTGTGGCGGCATAGGCGCGACGCCTGACGACCACACACGGCAATGTGCGGCGGCGGCGCTTGGCGTGCCTGTTGTTTTGCATCCGGCTGCAAAACTGAAAATTCAGGAGCGCATGCAGGAAATGGCGCAAGAAGCGAATGTGCCTTTCGATCTTGAAAAACCCGAAAATCTGCATCGCCTGAAGATGGGCGAGTTCCCGCAAGGCGCAGACATCATTCCCAATCCATATAATAAAATCCCCGGCTTTGCGATTCAGCACGGACAGGGTGGCGCGCATTATTTCATGCCGGGTTTTCCGGTGATGGCGTGGCCGATGATTGAGTGGATACTGGATACCCACTATGCGCATCTTTTCCATCAGCAAACACGTTTTGAAAAATCAGTGCTGGTTTTTCAGTCCATGGAATCTGCGTTGACGCCATTGATGGAGGCGATAGAGAGCGAATTTCCGCAGGTCAAAGTGTTCAGTCTGCCTAGCGTCGGCGATGCACAGACGCGCCGTCATATCGAACTGGGTGTGAAAGGCGAAGCAGTACAAGCCGCTGCTGCCTTCGATAAATTGATCAGTGAATTGCATTTGCTGGATGTAGAACTCCAGCCTGTCGATTCGTTCGTGGATGAAATTTAATTCGTCTTCGGGAAGGTCACGACGTGATCGGCTTCTAGCCGTATGCCTATGCGTTCACCCAGCGCATGATCATGATGCGATGGCACCAGTGCAAGCACTTGCTGGCCGCTTGCCAATTTCAATGTATATAAAAATTCTGCGCCGCGGAATGCCTTGCGCACGACTTCAGCCTGTAACGGGCTGGTGTCATCATGCACCACGTCATCTGCGCGTAGCAGAACATCGACTTGTCCTTGTTCATTTGGATCGCAACTGTCCATCCCATGACAAAGCGGTAGCGCGCCCAGTTCGATATTCACATTCTGCGCTGCGGGGTCGATAGTGCCGGTTGCGAATACGCCGAGTCCGATAAAGTCGGCGACAAAACGCGTGGCAGGGCGATGATAGAGATTGTAGGCATTGTCCCATTGCACGATGGCGCCGTTTTGCATCACGCCGATCTGGTCCGCGATGGCGAATGCTTCGTGTTGGTCATGCGTGACCAGGACCGCTGTAGTACCGATTTCTTTCAGAATGTCGCGTACTTCGGTGGCGAGCCGCTCACGCAGATCGACATCCAGATTGGAAAACGGTTCATCCAGAAGCAATAAATCCGGTTGCGGTGCGAGCGCGCGTGCCAATGCCACCCGTTGCTGCTGGCCGCCGGACAATTCATGCGGGAATTTTTTTTCTTGCGTAGCCAAGCCGACTAGATTCAAAAGCTTGGCAACCCGCGATTGGCGCTCCTGCGAGGACAGATTGCGCAAGCCGAATGCCAGGTTGTCGGCCACAGACAAATGCGGGAACAAGGCGTAGTCCTGAAATACGACGCCGACATGGCGTGTTTCAGGCGCTGCCGTGTGTTGCGCGCCGCTTAATTGCTTGCCGCCCAGGGTAATGCTGCCACTGATGAGCGGCTCAAATCCGGCAATCGCACGCAGGACCGTGGTTTTGCCGCAACCGGACTGGCCCAGCAGGCAGCCGATTTGCCCTCGTTGCAACGTGAAGGACAGGTCATGCACGATCTCATACATGGCGCGCCCAAGCTGGTAGCCGACACGGATAGTGTCAACAGCAAGGTGTGCCGGCGAATCTGAAAGAACTGACATGGCGCGTGGGTCCGGAAATAGTGCATGGATGAATTGAGGGATTGATTATAATTCTCATCCAACTAATTCTCATCCAACTTATTGAGAACAAACCGAGAACGAATCGAGAACAAACGCATGCTTCTTTTCCTGTCCGCCTTTATCAGCATCACTATGCGTCCTCACTGTGCTTGACCTGCGCCATCAATATGGCGCAACGCATCCGTTGCTGCTTGTGTCACTGGTGATTGCCTTGTTGGTAGGTGTACCCATAGTCGGTGTGCTTTCGAATCTGTTTTCGCCCCACGAATTGACCAATAGCGTCAGCACGTTTGCCCATTTATGGGGGACGGTACTGCCCGAGTATGTTGCCAACAGTCTGATCATTGCTCTCATTGTCGCTGTGTTGACTGCGGTAATCGGCATAGGTTGTGCATGGCTGGTTGCCGTATTCAATTTCCCCGGGCGCAGGTTTTTTGAGTGGGCACTGATCCTGCCGTTGGCGATGCCGGCCTATGTGGTCGCATATGCCTATACGGATTTCCTGCAATTTACCGGGCCGATCCAGACTGCTTTGCGCACGCTGTTCGGCTGGCAAGGACAGAGTTACTGGTTTCCGCAGATACGTTCCGTCGGCGGTGCAGGCTTGCTCTTTTCTTTTGTGCTTTATCCCTACGTTTATCTACTGGCGCGCAATGCATTCATAGAACGCAGTCCACGCATGCTGGATGCGGCGCGCACGCTCGGCGCCGGTCCGTGGCAGGCATTTTTTCAAGTCAGCTTGCCACTGGCGCGTCCGGCCGCGGCGGCCGGTATTGCTCTGGCTTTGATGGAGACACTGGCCGATTATGGTGCGGTTGCGTATTTCGGGGTGCCGACGCTCACGACAGGGATTTATAAATCCTGGTACATCTTTTCCGATCGAACCGCAGCGGCGCAAATCGCAGCTGTTTTGCTTATCGCTGTCATGGGTCTGATGCTGCTTGAACAAAGGAATCGCGGCAGGGCGCGCTATTACGCGGTCGGCGGACGCAATGCAGTGCAATTGGCGACACAACTGCATGGACGGCAGGCTTGGAGTGCGGCGCTGTTTTGTGCGTTGCCGATACTGTGTGGGTTCTTTGCGCCTTTGTTCATATTGTTGCGCTTGCTTTGGAATGCCGATGCGATTTCATTCGGTGCGCGTTATTTTGACTGGCTGCAAAACACGATTGTTCTTGGCGGCGTGACTGCATGCATCGCTGTCACGATATGCGTATTGATGGCGTATGCGGCGCGCGTTTCAAACAGCAAGATGCAGGCATGGTGCAATCGCATTGTCAGCATGGGTTATGCGATCCCGGGCGCGGTGATTGCTGTGGGTATTTTGATTCCGCTGGCGTATATCGATGCGTGGAATAGCGATCACGGAATCGCATTGATACTGAGCGGCAGTGTGATTGCTCTGGTCTATGCCTATCTGGTGCGTTTTCTTGCCGTATCTTTCCAGAGTGTGCAGACCGGACTGCTTAAGATTACGCCGGCGATGGATGCCAGCGCGCGTAGTTTGGGACATGGAATAGGCTCTATGCTGATGCGCATACATATGCCTTTGCTGTGGCGCAGCGTGTTGACGGCCGGCTTGCTGGTGTTCGTCGATGTGGTGAAGGAGTTGCCCGCAACCTTGACGATACGTCCATTCAATTTCGATACGCTGGCGGTGATTACCCATCAGCTGGCTTCCGACGAACGTTTGGGTGAGGCTGCGTTGCCGGCGCTGACCATCGTATTGGTGGCGATCGTGCCGGTCGTGATGTTGGCGCGCGCTATTGCCAAAACAAAAGATTGAACCGTAAAGACTTCGCTTCAGATGGCAAGTTTTTAAACTATACGGCCAATAAAAATGCCCCGTTTTAGCGGGGCATTTCTGATATTTCCAAGCGCTTTATTCGGTGCAGCGTGCCTTAGATGGCAAACACTACTTAGTCCTATGCAGACTTGCGGCTACGGCTAGTAGTTTTTTCCGCTGCGTTGACAAACTGACTCGCGGCGGCAGTCAAATTGCCTTCCAGTGTTTCCACTGCCTGTTTGGCAGTTTTGGAAAGCTGGTCGTAGCTCGCATTCGCATTGCCGATTGCCGATTTGAGAATCGCGACTGCATTCTCCGATCCTGCTGGAGCATTCTTGCTCAACTCTTCAATCAGCGACATTACTTTGCGATTGGTCTCTGCGATTTGTGTTTCTGCCGTTTTGGCAAATTCCGCTTGTGTGCTAGTCGCGATGCTGGCCAGATGGCGGCTGTAAGCAATGGCTTTTTCAGCCGTCGGTTGCGCTTGTGCGCTGCTCAGGGAGAAAAATTCCTGAGGGTCTTTTGCTGTGAACAACTGTTGTGCGGCAGCGCTGGATTCCTGAAGCGAGGATTTGACAACGTTCAGATTCAAGTCGACGACTTTCTGCATGCTGTCGAATGCAGTGCTGGCAAAAGAATTCATGACGGCGAGTTGGGCTTCAAGTTGATTCTTGGTAGCAGCGGAAAACTGTTCTGGGATTGCAAACATGTGTTTCTCCTTTGAGTAGACGATACATTCGATGGAAGGCAAGGCAGTTAAATGATGCGATGCAGCATAGTCATTTTATGCATATTGGCGCGTGTGTCAAGAAATATATGTTGCGATGCACAAAAGCAATTTTTCTTTTGATTTCATAGGGTTACAAATAAAAAATCTCTTGGAAATAGCGAAATTGAGATCGAATAGCCGATTGCTCAAGGGACGCGATATGCAGTCGCCAGCATTGAAAGTCGACACGTCATAAAATCCCGGCTGCTTGCATGCAAATAATTCAACGCACCGTCCTGATTTGAGATTCACACTTGATGCCTTTGCTCAATGTGACTTCCGGATACGGCAGCCAACAAGAAATATCAATTTTATGATCTCTGCCAAAAATATCGCCGCCAGTCCATGGTTGGCGCTCATGCCTATTGCCTTTGTGCTGATCTGGAGTACCGGTTTCATCGTCGCAAAATTCGGTTTGCCTTATGCGCCACCGTTAACCTTTTTACTTCTGCGCTTTCTCGGCGTGCTGGCATTTTTATTCCCGCTCGTGCTGCTGCTGCGTGCGCCCTGGCCTGTGGGCACTGTTCGACATATCGCCGTGGCAGGGATTCTTGTGCAGGCAGGTTATCTGGCCGGCGTGTGGTGTGCAATCAAGCTAGGCATGCCCGCTGGTTTGTCGGCCTTGATCGTCGGCATGCAACCAGTACTGACGGCATTTGCTGCACCCTTGATTGGCGAGAAAGTGCGCGGTCGGCAATGGCTAGGATTGATCTTCGGTTTATGCGGCGTCGCGCTGGTGGTCGCGAACAAAATTACCTTGATCGGTTTGACCTGGCAGAGTGTCGCCTTGTGCGTGATGGCTTTGCTGTCCATCACGATCGGGACCATGTATCAAAAACGATATTGTCCGCATTTCGATTTGCGTACCGGCACTATCATCCAGTTTGCCGCTTCGAGCGTGGTCGTGCTGCCGCTGGCAATCTGGCTGGAAGATCTTTCACCAGCCTTGCAGACTGTGCAATGGACGCCGAATTTTATCGGTGCCTTGCTGTGGGCCATTCTCGCCTTGTCCATAGGTTCGATATTTTTATTGTTCACTCTGATCCGTAAAAGCGCCGCGACGCAAGTCACCAGTCTGCTCTATTTGACGCCACCAACGACTGCCTTCATGGCGTGGCTCGCGTTCGGCGAAGTATTTAGTTTGATAGGACTTGCTGGCATGTTGCTTGCTGTGATTGGAGTTGTATTTGTCGTTAAAAAATAGCGAAAAATGTTGGTGAAATGCATCGCAATATTCAAAAAAGTTGTCATTTGCTTATTTCAGGCATCAAGAAAACTGCACCAATTGTGTGAGCAAAAAGTCATTGTTAGTTAGAAAATAGATTAATGAATTTCGCTAACTATCTAATTCTCTTGCACATTTCAAGAGATTTGCTAAACTGCAAGTCATCATTTTCTGTGCTAATTGGGAGTTCGCAGATGCTTAAGTCCGCGCTAGGGGTATTTTTTTCGCTACTTGTCATTGTTCACGCCCCTATTGCGCAAGCGAAGGAGCCCAGCTCCAGCGCGACGAAAAAGGCAGTGGTAAAGAAAGTCACCGTCAAGAAAACTACGGTCGCAAATAAGGCTACTGTCAAGAAAACGACGGCGAACAAGGCAGCAAACAAAACTGCAAACAAGACGTCTAAAACGGCATCGAAAAATACAGTTACCAAGCGCAATTCATCCGCGCAAGCTAGCAAGACCTCATCCAAATCCGCCAAACGTGGCGCGTCTAGACAGCGTGAAAACGCATCGCTCAAATCTGATGAAAAACTGGTAAAGAAAACCGTCGTTGTACGTGGCAAACAAAAAGTCATTTACCAACGCGTAGCGAAACAAGTTGTCCCTATCGTTCCTCCTGTCATGACCGCTGGCGATATCGCCGGTTTGAGCATGACGCGCGATGCGCTGGCGCTGGCATCGAATGTGGCATTGATACTGGATCAATCCAGTTCGGAAGTCTTGTTTGAGAAAAATGCAAATGTGACTTTGCCGATTGCATCAATCACCAAACTGATGACAGGCTTGGTGGTCGTTGAAGCGCAGCAAGACATGCATGAAATGCTGGAAGTCACGGAAGAAGATATTGATCGTGAGAAAAACAGTTCGTCGCGCTTGCGCGTAGGGTCACAGTTGTCGCGTGCAAACATGTTGCACATCGCACTGATGAGTTCTGAAAACCGTGCAGCCTCCGCACTTGGTCGTCACTATCCAGGTGGCATTCGCGCCTTCGTTGGTGCCATGAATGCCAAGGCAAAATCACTGGGCATGACGGGTACGCACTATGTTGATTCAACCGGCCTGTCGAGTAATAACGTGGCAAGTGCCCGTGATTTGGCCAAGCTGGTAGTGGCAGCGTATCGACATCCGATTCTTTGCCAATATTCGACGGATACCAAATACGTGGTGGAACCGGGTGGGCGCGCACTGCAATACGCTAATTCGAATCGACTGGTCACCAATCCTGATTGGGAAATCGGGATTCAAAAAACCGGCTACATCTCTGAAGCGGGTCGCTGTCTGGTGATGCAGACGAATATCAATGGTCGTCCTATCGTCATGATTTTCCTCGATTCCAAAGGAAAGTTCTCGCGTCTGGCAGATGCCGCGCGCATACGCAAATGGCTGGAAACAATGGAGCCTCAAAACGTCGCGCGCAAGCATCGCGCAGTCGAGAGTTAAACGATACCGAATATTAAAAAGGCGAACCGCGGTTCGCCTTTTTTACGCCTTGCTAATCGGTATTGAATCTGCGAGGAGCGCGTATGTGATTGCAAATGCCGCACACATTATTTGCCAGTTATGCCACCAGTCAGTTCAGTGTAGCCGAGTGCAGCGGAAATCTGCCTGGCAGTCGTCATCAGATCTTCCAGCCATTCTTCCTGCAGCCGGTCAGCCGGTGCGGAGATAGACAAACCGGCAATCAGCTTGCCTGTGTCGTCATGAATACCTGCCGCCATGCAACGCACTCCCAGCTCCAGTTCTTCATTGTCGCGCGCGTAACCGTGAGCACGCACCAGCTTCAGTTCGCCTTCCAGTTTCGCCAGATCGGTAATCGAATTCTTGTTGTGGCCTGCCAATCCGGTCCTAACCGCATAAGCATGCACAGTGCGGGCTTCATCGACTGACAGGAACAGCTTGCCGGTGGAGGTCAGATGCAAGGGCGCACGTCCACCTACCGCACGCACCACCTGCATGCCGGAGCGTTCCGAAAAAGCCCTGTCGATGTAGATGATTTCGTCGTTTTGCCGCACCGATAAATTCACGGTTTGATTAGTCTTGCGGTGCAGATTACGCATCAAATCCAGCGCCGCTTCACGCACACTCAGGCGGCTCTTGACGATATTGCCCAGTTCCAGCAAACGCATCCCGAGCCTGTAAGTACCAGGCTCACAGCGGTCGACAAAGCGCTTGATGACAAGGTCATTCAGAATGCGGTGAGCAGTCGAAGGGTGCAGGCCGGTAACGCGGGAAAGTTCTTTCAGACTGACTGGATCTGGATAAATGGCGAGTGCGTCCAGCAGCGAAGTCATGCGTTCTATGACTTGTATTGACGTTTTATCCGACTCTGCAGGGTGAGCTGTTTTCATGTTTTCTAGTGTCCATCGCAGTCCTGACTTTATATCACATCGTGAAAGATGAAAAGAAGTTCGCTGCTGAAAACCGTCTTGATTTGCGTTCAGAGACAAAGATTCGCCTGCTTGGCGGGCGGTTTAACGGGATATTCACAGAAGTGATGCCATCATGAAAAACAGGCGTAAAGCTTGTTTCTCTCAACGGGGAGGGCGGGCAGATAATTTATGTATCTCGCGCTGCCTCACTATCCGTATCGAACCTGTCAACCAGATTGAAAATGACATGAATAATCCAGAACAAGCAACTAGTGAATTCAAAAGCAAAAGCGGCTTGAAACGCATTTTTTCGGCCTTCGGTTATTCGATGGCCGGTTTTAAATCGGCATGGCGCAACGAACACGCATTTCGCCAGGAATTGGTCGTCGTTGCGATGGCGACCATCGTGGCTTTGCTACTGCCTGTCGCTGCATGGCAGAAGTTATTGCTGATCGCTGTGTTCGTACTGGTCTTGATAGTTGAACTGATCAACTCGGCAATCGAAGCTGTTGTGGATCGCGTCTCGCTGGAGAGAAATCCCTTATCGAAAAATGCCAAAGATTTTGGCAGTGCCGCCGTACTGTTGACATTGATGCTGGCTGCGGCAACCTGGCTGGTGATCTTGTGGCCATTGTTTGCCGGCACGTGATGCGCGGTCATTGAAGCCGGTGCAGCGATTAATGGTGTTGGGATAAGCTAATAGCAAATGCTTATACAAGCACCACACGCATCTTTGCTTGTGGTGCCCACTACAATTCAGCGCTGCATGCAGTCGATTCCATGCAGCGAGGTGGACGCATCCGTATCTGGCTTCTACTCTGCGCATTAGCTTATACGCATGCATGCCTTCAACAATTTTTCATGACGCAACAGATTAATGAATGCGTTATAAAAAATCCTTATGCGTAAAACGCATAAGGAAGGATGAAACAATTCGTGTCGCTTTCTTGGGCAGCAATTTAATCTTCAACCCTCAGAAACGAAATGCCCAAGGGGAAAATTAAATGTTGCTCAAAAAATTGATAGGCACCGCCTTCGCAATCGCATTGATTGCACCAGCTGTTCATGCAGCAGAAGTATCGTTGTTGAATGTCTCTTATGATCCAACGCGCGAACTGTATCAGGATTTCAACAAGGCTTTCGCCAAAGACTGGAAAGCAAAAACCGGTGACGATCTCAAAGCCAAGACATCGCATGGCGGTTCCGGCAAACAAGGGCGTGCAGTTATCGATGGTCTGGAAGCGGACGTCGTCACGCTGGCTCTGGCCTATGACATTGACGCGATTGCCGCAGATGGTTTGCTAAACAAGGATTGGCAAAAACGTTTGCCGCACAACAGCTCGCCTTACACATCGACCATCGTATTCCTGGTCCGCAAAGGTAACCCTAAAGGCATCAAGGACTGGAATGACTTGGTCAAGCGAGGCGTAGCCGTCATCACACCAAATCCAAAAACATCGGGCGGCGCTCGCTGGAATCATTTGGCAGCATGGTTGTATGCATTGAAACAACCAGGCGGCACCGAAGCGACAGCTACCGAGTTCATCTCCAAACTGTACAAAAACGTACCGGTTCTTGATTCGGGCGCACGCGGATCAACCACTACTTTCGTTGAGCGCGGTATCGGCGACGTCTTGCTGGCTTGGGAAAACGAAGCAATCCTGGCGATCAAAGAACTAGGCCCGGACAAAGTTGAAATCGTAGCGCCTTCATCGAGCATCCTGGCTGAACCACCAGTCGCTGTTGTCGATAAAGTGGTTGATCGTCGCGGCACACGCAAGGTAGCTGAAGCTTACCTGCAATATCTGTACTCGCCTGAAGGCCAGGAAATCGCAGCGCAAAACTACTATCGTCCTATCGATGAAAAAGTCGCGAAAAAATATGCAGGTCAATTTCCAAAGTTGAAGCTGTACACGATTGCAGATGTTGGTGGCTGGGCAGCGGCACAGAAGAAACATTTCTCTGATGGCGGCGTGTTCGATCAAATCTATCAACCAGGCAGGAAATAGTTTGACCTGAGAGCAGGCCTTGAACAGTATCTGGTTGGTCTGGCCTTGCTAGATGATTCTTGCACGCTATCTGACCCCGTCTGCCGCTTGTCCCAGCGGTACGACGGATGCGAAGAGTACTGGCAAACGTCCTGCCAGCAACACTAACCGGTATTGGTTGTTGTATACAACGTTGGCTGCTTGATGACGATACATGCTGAAATCAAACCGCAACGCATGAGCATCTCAATCCGACTGTACCTGGCTGATGGAGCGGGCCGTATATCACTCTACGTAAAAGCTTTTTAAAGAAAGCCATTGCAAAAAATGGTGAGCGGTAAATGTGGCTGATTACTCCATTTTCGGCTTCATTCAAACTTGCGCAAATAAGCAATCAGATCCGCAATCTGTTTTTCATTGCTGATTCCGTAGAAACGCATTTTATTGCCAGGTACGACATCATTCGGCGATTTGATAAAGGCGCGCAAGCTGGCTTCCGACCACACGATGCGCGAATTGATCATTGCCATCGAATACTTGAAATCCTTGCTGGTACCCGCTTGCCTGCCGAAAATTGCATTGAGTTGCGGGCCGAATGCACCGCGCGCGGACGGGCCGACTTGATGACAATTTGCACATTTTGCAAAGGCCACCTTGCCTGCGATGACATCGCCTGCTGCATGTGACATGGATATGCAAGCACTCAGTGTTAACGCGATTAGTATCTTTTTCGTCATTGTGTATGAATCATATGCATTGCGAGCTGCAGGCGTCCATCATAATTCAATAGTAGCTGCACACCTTGTTCTCGATGATATGGCTTTACTATTCGAATCTATTTTTCGCTTTGCGAAGTGCGTCGTGATTTAATTTTGAACTCCCATGCTGGTTATTGAACTTGCGACAACTACGGAAGCAACACACTTGCCATATGTTCATGAATCACCTAGTTTGTAACAGTCTATGGTGAAAGCTGACATTCGATTCTATCGGTACAAAATGGAAATTCATTCCAGATCCGGAGATCGCCATGTCATACCAATGTCAAAACGCGCTGTGTATGCATATCAATTCAAAAGCAATGACGGCATGCTTATGCGATCTTATGGGGGCCTACTTTTTTTGCAGTGTCTGCCAGCATAAAACCTATCTTGCGGAGCTCGCTCGGCCTAGTGCTTATGTGCACTCGACATTCGATAGACGAAGGATATGATGCGATGCATCCAGCGTTAAGATGGACGCACGATGCGTGGACTCGAGTACGCTAATGCACAGATTATCGTGGTCCGGTTTCATTTCATTAAGGTAATGCAAATATGGATTTATACAACCTTTGTGTCTCAGCATGAAGTCAGTATGCCGAATTTGCGGATCACAGTTGCCAATCCGATAAGGCGCACTACAAGCCGTCTTTAATCAAGCTCAAAATTATTTTTCATGATCCTCAAGCCCTGTTCAGCGCAGTGCTCAATATCTCAAAATGGGCGATGGATTAAAATTTTTCCTTTGGTCACGACTCCTTCATTCTTTCGACAATAAAAAACGCGGACAATTTTGCCCGCGTTATGTCAGTTGCCGTCTTCAAGCGACCAGTTTCTGCACGTTCTCGCCGACGCCATCAATCAATATCTTGCGAGGTTTCAGTGCTTCGGGGATTTCACGTGCCAGTTCTATATTCAATAGTCCGTTATCCAGTTTTGCACTCACGATATGTACATGTTCGGCTAACTGGAAGCTATGCTCGAAATCGCGAGAAGCGATGCCGCGATGCAAGAAGTTACGGGGCGTTTCTTCGCGTGCCTTGCGGCCGGTAATTTTGAGTGTGTCGCCTTCGGTCACGATTTCTATTTCGCTACGGTCAAATCCGGCGACAGCCATCGTGATGCGATATTTATCTTCATTTACCAGTTCGATGTTATAGGGCGGATAGCTTGATTCGGTGCGTTGTGCATCGTCAAAAAATTGCGCCAAACGATCGAAGCCGATAGCAGAACGATACAGAGGTGAAAAGTCATAGGTACGCATGGCTATATCCTTTCAAAGTACAAGCGATAAGGTTGAGGCGAGCCTCAATAGAGCGCCCGCTGAGAAAAATATAGATGCGTTGCTGTGTATTTCAAGCGGTGTAATTCTTTAAAATTTTTAATGAAAATTTGCGTCGCTGATTAATTTTTTTAATGTATGCAGCGCCGCTGCCACATCACGCTCGCGCGAAATATCCGGATGTGCATTTGTGTGACCCAATCAAATCACGACCTAGCAGCGCAGAATTCGGGCTCAGCGGACTATTGATTCTGTGCTTGTCATTGCGCTGCCTTTCCCCATAGCGGACATGCGCTAGGTCTTGGCTGTGACGGCTTTAGGACCGATCAGATGCAGCCCGAACCAGTCGGCGGCAAGTGCGGCTACCTGTTCCAGTGCGCCGGTTTCTTCGAACAGATGCGTCGCTCCGCGAACAATTTCGAGTCGCTTTTCGCAACGCAAGAGTGCATAAGTCTGGCGATTAAGTTCGATCACGATGTCGTCATGGCCGCCGACGATTAACAGCGTCGGTGTACTCACCATGCGCAGCGCGCTGCGACCTGCCAGATCGGGGCGCCCACCGCGCGAAACAGTGGCAACGATGCCGTCCCCGCGCATGGCGGCGACCTGCAAGGCGGCGGCGGCTCCGGTGCTGGCACCAAAAAGACCGACCGGCAGATGAGCAGTAGCCTCGCTTGCCTGCAGCCAGTCACAGGCTGCATTCAGACGCCGACTCAGCAGGCTGATGTCAAAGCGGCTGGATAGATTGCTGTCTTCGTGTGGTGTCAGCAGGTCGATCAGAAGGGTACCCATGCGAAACTGTTGCAAATAATCGGCGACATAGTTGTTGCGCGGACTTAGGCGACTGCTGCCGCTGCCATGGGCAAACAGGACCATGCCGGCCGCACCATCTGGGATGGTCAGCATGCCCTCGAGTGAAACACCATCGGTTTCGACATCGATCAATTCCTTTTGTAATGATTGCATCGCACATCCCTCCCATCCGTTGGTGTTCAAACAGCACCGATCTGTGATGCGGGCACATTTAGTGCCTGCAAGCGTGACGCTTCGTTGAGTAGTTGTATGACTTCGTCGTCGCTGGTTTGTCCGAAATTTTCGTACCACAAGCTAACTGCATGGAAAAATTCCGGGGTTAGCAGGCAGACCAAGTCATCCACCTGCTGCTGAATTTGCCGCACCGAATCCTGTGCGGCTACCGGCACGGCGACGATGATTCGTGCCGGCGCTGCCGCTTGCACTATCTGCAGAGCCGCGGCCATCGTCGCACCTGTGGCCAAACCGTCATCGACCACGATCACGATCCGATCTTTCAAATCCGCAGGCGGACGATGGCTGCGATACATTTTTTCGCGCCATGCCAGCTCTTCCTGCTTGCGGGCGATCAGTGCGTCAATCGCCGATTGCGGAATATTCAGTTGCTTGATGACATCATCCCGCAATATGCATACGCCACCTGCGGCAACCGAACCCATCGCATATTCTTCATGACCGGGAACTCCCAACTTGCGCACCAGCAAAATATCGAGCGGCGCATGCAACGCGCGCGCAATCGCAAAGCCAACTGGTACGCCGCCACGCGGCAAAGCCAGTACGATGACATCGCGGCGTCCGCCGTATGCAGCAAGTCGTTCCGCCAGCATCAGCCCGGCATCAGCCCGGTTTTTAAAGCGCTTTGCTGGCATTGTCGTTTGCATCGTACTGACTCCTGATTTGATTGACTGCATGGTTTGGGTAGCGTGTTAAACAGTAAGGGCATGCGCTCTTCATTCCGTCTGATCGCAGACCGCGATGGCGAACTGCCGTGTCAGTGCGTGCTGTTCCTTTCTGCAATGAGTGGCTCGGCGTCGTATTGGTGAATGAGAAAATCGGCAATGGTTGCCGCATCATTCTTGGTGATCGGCGCGTGAGAGACACTAATCATCCTGCCGATTTCGGCTTGCCATCCCTTGGTATCAAGGAAGGGCGATTTCATTTCTATATATTCCAGACTATCGCAGGTCGCGCAATTGTTCCTGGCTGCTTGTACGCCTTGCCCCTGTTTTAGCTGGATCATCGATTCGTCGGCGGCATACGCCAGGCAGATGCCTAAGGTCAGCAGCAGAAAGGATGCATTCTTCATGGCGTTCTCCTTACACGAGTTGCGGGTCTGTCCTATACAGCAGGCTTCCATATCAGAACTGCACATTGGATTTCCCCTTTCGTGCCGATCACATTAATGATCGCTTCACTATAGGCCGTCGCGGCAATATGTCCCGCCAACTTCACTGCCGTTTGACATGCATCAAGTAATGCACTGGTAGAAGTCTTGATCATGGGCTCAGACGGTCAGCTAGCCAGCGCTTGCATGACAGCCTATTTCAGATCATGAAGATGCGGCTAGCCGGTGTAACGGTCATGGCTAGATCTATGCCGTATATGAAGCGCTGCAAAGCATGGATCGGGTGGTGTGGGTATTGTCGCCGGACCGTGTATCTGTAAATGACCCGGAGCCGTATTTGATCGGGGGCGATACGTTGCATGTCGACCGTACGTTGTGGGCGGAATAGGTATCGCAATAATATTCGTACCCATAGAAGCCCAAACTATGACAGTCGGTATTGCGCTCAATGAAGGAGGCTATTTTATGTATCAGTATATTTTGGTACCGATTGATGGCAGCAAGACCTCTGAGCGCGCAGTGACTGAAGCGAGTGCGTTCGCAAAACTTTGTGCTGCGCGAGTCCGACTATTGCACATAGTAGACATGGGTGAGCACGTCTATGGCTACCAAACTCCCCATTCCTACCTTAGTCAAACGCGTCCGCAAGTTTTGGCAGCGGCGAGACAACTGCTCCAGCGCACGCGTAGCGAGCTGGAAGCCCAGGGCATACTTGTCGATACTGAATTGTGTGAAAGTACCGGTGCTCATGTATCCGACATTATTGTCGAACATGCGGTGGACTGCGGTGCAGACTTGATCGTGCTCGGCACACATGGTAGGCGCGGTATTGACCGCATACTGATGGGTAGTGATGCCGAGCGTGTGGCGCGGGTGTCACCACTACCTGTGTTGCTGATCACGCCCGCCAATACGAAAAGGGCGGCGCATACCAGTGGCATGCGCACATTAGACTCTAATGACATGCAAGATGCTGTATAGAAATCTGGTATGGACGTAGTGTTTGCAGCCATACAAATAGCAATCCGCGAAACGTATTATTTGCTATCCATCCAGCGTTGATTTGTATCAACAAGCTTTCACTGCGCATCGTTGCATTCAGACGGAAAGCTGGCGGATCATGTGCCTGATAATGGACAGGCATGGTTGGTATTCTTTCACTGTCGTTCGAATCAACTCACTGGAATTAGAGATCATGACTAGTCAACTTCCAATTACCGCCGTTAACACGATAACGCTTACAACCCCACTCCTGTCTATTGACCGCGATGTGGAGGATCTGACAGTGCCGCTGCTGCAGATATTACTGAAACGCAAGACCATACGCGACTTCAGCGATCGTCATCTCAGCCTTGAAACGCTGTCGCATTTGCTATGGTCAGCGTGCGGCATCAATCGACCGGAAGAAGCGCACCGTACCAATCCATCGGCTAGAAATTGGCAAGAGATCGATGTCTATGTCGCGATGGAGCAAGGTCTGTATCTGTTTGATCCTCACACTTTTACACTGCACTTATTGCAGGAAAAAGACTTGCGCGCTAAAACCGGAACGCAGGATTTCGTCCCGCATGTGCCGGTGAATCTGATCTATGTAGCCGATCTTGCCAAAATGGAAGAGGGTGAGATGGACGAGCAAGCATTCTATGCCGCTCTGGATACCGGCTTTATTAGTCAAAACGTTTATCTGTTTTGTGCTGCGGCGGGTCTGGCGACTGTAGTGCGTGGCTTGCTGGATCGTCCTGAATTGGCGAAAGCGATGAATTTGCGGCCGAATAAACAGATCATCGTGACTCAATCAGTCGGCTATGCTGCGGATTGAGGGCTGGCCTGCCCAGATTTTTTACAGAAAATTCGGCAGCGTCGAACTGGATTTTCCAGAAAAAATCAGCATGCCGCTATACAGTTTCTACCGTCAGACTTCGCTATATAAAGCGCTTTGTCTGCCTTGGCGATAATTTTATTCGGACTGTCGGACTGGTCCACCGATTCCAGCACGCCGACCCCGGCGCTGACTGTCACGATGCCGATTGGATTAGCGGCATGCGAAATTGCCAGCAATCGAATCTTCTGAAGTATCGTTTCTGCAATTGCGATTGCGTTCTTGCGATCGCAATTCGGCAGCATGACGACAATCTCTTCGCCGCCGTAGCGCGCGGCGAGATCCCCTTGCCGACTCTCCATGGATCTAACGGTTGCGGCAATTTTTCGCAGGCATTCATCTCCCGCCAGATGTCCATAGGTGTCGTTATAGCCCTTGAAATGATCCACATCCAACATGATCAGTGAAAAAGGTTCATGTTTCCTGGCTGCCCGACGCAGTTCTTTGATAATTTCCTCATTAAAGCAGCGACGATTTGCCAGACCGGTCAGTTCGTCTTGCATTGCCAGATCGTTTAGCATCCGATTCAGCGATTCGATATGCAGCTTTTCCTCATTCGCTTTTGTTTCGGCATCTACGCGCAGTCGAATCTCTTTGGTAAGTTTCATGCCAAATGCGGTGACTAACGATATCAGTACGATCAAGGCAAGCACGTGAAATATGGCAGCCGTTATCCAATCGGCCAGGACTTCGTCCGCTGACAAGGCCACGGCAACGAAGATAGGATAATTGTTCAGGTAATGAATACTTTCTATTTTCGCGGGTTCTATTTGACCAATTTCGAAATAGGTCTGCGCGATGTGATTTGGCTCCATGCTTCCACCTTGTCTGTTTTTGCCAGTAATGGCATGGTCGACAAGCACGCGCCCATTGTTCATCGCCAGCATCAAGGCCCCATCATTTCCCACATCGAAATTATTGTAGAACGCGCTAAAGTATTGCAAATCGATCGCGGCAATCATGATGCCGTCGAAGCTTCCATCCGCTTGATTAATTCGCTTGGATATAGTCAAAATCAGATCACTGGTTTCTCTGTTTCTAGTCGGCCCATCAATGTAAGCCCGCAAACTCTCATGAGATTGATGGTAGGAAAAATAGGTACTGTCTTTGCTGCTTCTGCCTGGATTCGGCAATTGAGCAGAATTGGCCAGCCAGTCGCCATTCTTATCGGTAATGATTAATCCATTCAGTTGCGATAATTCCCTTACCTGAACAGCCATCAAGCGTTCTATCCTCGCCAAGGCCACCGGGTCTTTCCCATCGTGATCCAGTATTTCCATCAGGCTGATCATCACGCTATTGGCTTCCTTGAATGTGTCCTCGGCGTGCTGAGCCAACGCACGGGACATATTGAAAGTGACCACTGTCGCTTCTTTCAATTTCTCCTGTCTTGTCCACCACACGTTCCACAGTACTGCCATCATCAAGATAAAGCAGACTGAAGCAACGAAGACCTTCGCTAACAAGATGATGGAAGGGCGTTCTGGAATAAGCATAGGAAGCAGATCGTGATGACAAGGAATACTTGCATCCTATTAAATTTACTGTTCGAAACACTGAGCCAGATCAATGTCTTGATTATTTTCAATTAAAAAGAGCGGTGTATAAAACATCCGGTATGAATATTCGTATTAAATTAGGCATTTATGCGCACATCACAGTAACCATGTAGCCAGCTGTTTGCTATACGTTGCGATTTAATTGACAGGCGCCGCAAATAGATGAAAGTGGCTTATAACATGCGTCCGCGAATGCAGAGGGCGGCCACCGACTAGTCTAAATCAGGTGGACAGATTAAGTACAATTCAAGCAAGGATGAACCAGCACCTGCTATCACACCATTTTCAGATAATTCCAAGCCGTAGCGAATTTCACTTTGTGACGGAAAATAAATGCGAAAATTACTTATCCCCTGTGATGGCTCGATCAATGCATTGAGAGCCGTGCACTATGCACTTGCGTTGGCCAAGGAAATTTCCGATGTTCAAGTTGTACTACTGAATGTTCAGGAACCCTCACTGGTGAGAGAACATGCTATTTTGTCCGTCCAGGAAATTGAGCGTTTGCATACAGCAGACGCTAATCGGATTTTACAATCAGCCAAGCAAGTTTTTGATGCCGACGGCGTACCCTGTCAGGCTCACCATCGCACTGGCTCACCAGCCAGCGAAATTGCGCAGTACGCACACGAAGCGCATTGCGACGCCATCATCATGGGAAGTCGCGGATTAAGTCAGATAAGCGGGCTAGTGCTCGGCTCGGTGACAACCAAGGTTATTCAATTGGCGCATGTCCCGGTAACTATAGTCAAATGACCATGGCCATCATCCGTCGTAGAGAATAAATGTCGGATCAACGAGGGACCATAAACGACAGCAAAATGTTCGCAATGTAATTAGCTATTTTTTCTAAGTTTTCGCTGATTTTACTTGCACAATTGCGTGGCTTAAATTTTGATAGATTCTGATTCTTCGAACAATGGGCCACCAATCATAAAGAACCATCTGCATCGGACGCCACATGGCAACCCAACCGCCTATAAGTAGACTTTCCTTGAGTATCTTGAGGAAAGTATTGTTTGCAAAAACAGACAAAAGATCTGCGCCAAGCAGGCATAGCCCCAGAAAACAGAGCCCGATCAACATGCTGGTGCGCCCCTCGACCAGCAGCAGCCTCAAGTTGCGTCTGGCGAGGATGGTCTTGTATTCGAAGTGATTCTGTATAGCCGTTTCGACTAGCTCAGTGGGGTCTTCTGGCGCCATCTCTTCAATATGTACGATGATACGAAAGTGGCTATCCTGCGGAAATTCTAACGCCCAACTTTCCAGGAATCTTTCCGCATTTATATCCAGATCGCGATGATGAAAAGGGGTGGGATCCATCGAGTTGAAGAGTTGCGGAACTTTCGCTACCCGTATTTCGATCTGATGGATGGTCGGACGATTTTTTTTCATATCGATTACCTGGTTGACTGCCAACGACCTTTTCATAGAACGTGTAGTTGATTTTCGCATCGAATTGACACGCGTGACGATGGCGACGGATATTGTCGATGCATGTCGCACATCAAGTTGCCGCACACTCCGTACCCCGATTTTTCTGCGCTTACAAAAATTGTAAAATTCGTTTCGTATATTGATTGTTCTAATCGATCCAGGTGAACAGCCCGGCTACCAGCCAGGCACCGGGTACGAGCAGGTGTCTTCGCTGCAGATGGTGTCAACACTTGCGTGCTCCTTCATGAGCGGAGCGGTTGTCGTTGCATTGACCTACTGCCCTGTATCCAGAGTCTTCCGCATTGGCAGTTGGATGAGTATTGTTTTGCTAGCACTCTACATCTTCAATGCAGTAGTCCTGTTTATGTCCGGGCATGAAGGCAGACGAGGCTGGTACACGTATTCAGGTTTTGAATTTTGCATTTTGACTCATCATCGTTTACGATACTGGCTGCTGGCAGTTTTCAGTCCACGCATTCTTTCAATTTTCCCAATCGCACACCAATGTAGATTTCTCTGAACCTTCCTACCGTTAAACATCTACGGCTTCAAGTTGAAGGTTCGCGAGCGTGCCATATCTATCACGTTCACATACTCACCAAGTCTCAATTCGATTGCATATGATGCAGTTGAAATTTGTGCCATCCCTATACGCTTGACCTGCTTATAAATATTCATCGTCTGCGCTTTATTGCGCAATGCGTAGTCGTTTCAACACACATCAAAATCTATCATCATGATTAAAACTCACACACTGCGCGAAGAATGGTTCTCAAACATCCGTGGCGACCTGCTGGCTGGGCTGGTCGTTGCCCTGGCACTTATTCCTGAAGCGCTGGCCTTTTCCGTTATCGCAGGCGTTGATCCCAAGGTGGGGCTCTACGCTGCGTTTGTGATTGCAGTCGTTTCTGCTATTGCAGGTGGGCGTCCAGCGATGATTTCTGCTGCAACAGGCGCGATAGCCTTGTTGGTTGTCGCTCTCGTAAAAGATCATGGCGTCCAGTATTTGTTTGCTGCGGGTGTGCTGGCAGGCGCACTGCAGATTGTCGCAGGCTTTGCAAAGCTGGGCGCATTGATGCGCTTCGTCTCTCGTTCTGTCATTACCGGTTTCGTGAATGCACTTGCGATTCTGATATTTCTGGCTCAACTGCCTGAATTGAATAATGCTCCTGTGGCTGTATTCGCCATGGTTGCCAGCGGCTTGGCAATTATTTACCTGCTGCCTCGATTGACCAAGGTAGTGCCTTCGCCTCTTGTGTGCATTGTTGTCCTTACTATTATCGCGATCGCCTTCGATATTCCGGTGCGAACGGTGGGCGACATGGGAGCGTTCCCGGATAGCCTGCCCGGTTTCGCTTTTCCGGGTGTTCCGCTGACTTTTGAAACCTTGCAAATCATCTTCCCTTATTCAATCGCAATTGCAATTGTCGGCTTGCTTGAATCATTGATGACGGCTGCAATTGTTGATGATCTTACCGACACGCCAAGCGACAAGAACCGTGAATGCCGCGGTCAAGGCATTGCCAATATCGTTGCAGGTTTTATTGGTGGCATGCCGGGTTGCGCGATGATCGGTCAATCCATCATCAACGTAAAATCGGGCGGACGCGGACGCTTGTCTACCTTCGTTGCGGGTGCTTTCCTGTTAGTTCTAGTGGTTTTTCTCGGACCCTGGGTCAAGCAAATTCCAATGGCAGCACTGGTCGCTGTGATGATCATGGTTTCGATCAGCACATTTAGTTGGCGCTCCTTCAAGAATGTCGTCGAACATCCGACCAGTTCATCTGTTGTGATGGTGGTGACTGTGATTGTGGTTGTTGCTACGCATAATCTTGCAATTGGCGTCGGAACTGGCGTCCTGCTGAGTGCCATATTTTTCGCATCCAAGGTGCGCAATGTACTGGTTGTCGAATCCACATTGGACACCGAGCAAAAGACTCGCCGATACTTCGTTCGTGGCCAGGTATTTTTTGCGTCGTCCGAAGCGCTTGTTTCAGAATTTGATTTCAAGGAAAGCGATGTCTCTTCTGTCCACCTTGATTTGTCGCATGCTCACTTCTGGGATATCACGGCCGTTGATGCCCTTGATCGTGTCGTGCATAAATTCCGGCGCAATGGCATTGAAGTCATCGTCTCCGGACTGAATCGGGCAAGTGCAACGATGGTTGAAAAATTTGCGACCCATGACAAGAGCGGGAGCGAAGGTGCCGCGCAGATAGGGCACTGAATCCGGTGACAACAAGGTCCGCAATTGCATGGATCGGATTGCTGAGGTAAGATCGAGACGGGTGTAACGCTGCATGTCGCAACGTTACAGGTTATGCGATGGTCGGGCCGCCGCGCGGGATATTAGCGACCATGAACCAACACCCGTCACGGCAATCTTTGCCGCGCGCGCAGATTTTGACTGAGCGCGCCCTCCATACTCTTGAACGTTTCCTCCATATCGAAGCCGTCAGCGGTATCGTGTTATTGCTCGCCGCAGCAATCGCCATCGTGTGGGCAAATTCGCCCGTCGCCGATAGTTATCACTCACTGTGGCATACGTCGGTTTCTATCGGCTTCGGCCAGTTTATCTTCTCGCAATCACTGCATTTCTGGGTTAACGACGCCTTGATGACGGTGTTTTTTTTAGTCGTCGGCATGGAAATTCGGCGCGAAATTCATGAAGGTGCGCTCGCAAGTGTGCGTCTGGCTGCATTACCATTGGCGGCAGCGGTTGGCGGTGTTGCTGTTCCTGCGCTGATCTATTTGGCGTTCAACTTTGATGGCGCGCAGTCCAGAGGCTGGGCCGTACCGACAGCTACCGATATTGCATTCGCATTAGGTGTTCTTGCGTTGCTGGGTCGCTCTATCCCCGGGAACGTGCGTATTTTTCTGTTGGCGCTGGCAATCATTGACGACATCGTTGCCGTTCTTATCATCGCCATCTTTTATTCCGGCGGGCTGGAGTACGGTGGACTGCTTGTGGCTGCCGTCGGTATCCTCATGGTGCTGGCCATGCAGCGCATGGGTATAGGCTCTGCTTATGCCTATATCGTGCCTGCCATCGTGCTTTGGATCGGCCTTCTTCAATCCGGCGCACACCCTACCTTGGCCGGTGTGGTGCTTGGATTGATGACGCCGGTGCTGCCGGGCCGCACGCGCGAACAGCCACTAGACGTGGCGACACGTGCTGTGAGCGATCTATGGGCACACTCTGCGAAACCGGATACCACCCCAAATCACATGACCCAGTCCCTCAAAGAACTGCGACTTGCACAACGAAACCTCATTCCGCCAGTCAGCCGCGTACAAATGGCGCTCCATCCATGGGTTGCCTACGGTGTCATGCCCTTGTTTGCCCTGGCAAACGCGGGAGTAAGTCTCGATGGCATTAACCTCTCCATGGATGGATCGCAAACCATCATGTTGGGCGTGTTTGTCGCCTTGGTATTGGGAAAACCATTAGGGATTATCGGTGCAAGTTGGTTGGTCGTACGCGCAGGCTGGTGCAGACTTCCGCACGGCGTCACATGGCCTGGCGTTACCGTGGTCGGATTACTGGCAGGGATTGGCTTTACGATGTCTATCTTCATTGCGACGCTGGCATTCACTGATGAAAATTTACTCGGCGCAGCGAAGATGGGGATACTGCTCGCATCGCTTGCTGCTGCTATCATCGGATTGGCTTGGGGATGCTTCTACACCAAACGAATGCGAGTGAAAGAATAAGATTTTTTGGATTATGAATGCCGTCTGACGGCATTCGAGAGTGCCCCCATCGTTTTGATCAATGCCAAAGCGTTCAGGATGATCAATGAGAGCTGTTTTATGGCTTCACAGGCTCAACCGATCTGGCAAGAATCTCACCTTCTACGGCAAGAATCTCAACTTCTGTGTCATTTGACGGAAAACAATTCGATATACGTTTTCCTTCTAACAAAATGCAAAAAGATTCGTTCTCCTTATAACTGCTGAGTGTAATTATTGCGGCTTATTAGTTATATTCGTAATAAAGAGAGCTTATGTCTGCCGCTGCTATTCCTGTTCCTACCCGGAAACTAAAGGCATCCCGCGTACTTCCAGGGTTTCATTTATCGCTTGGATTCACGATCTTTTATCTGAGCCTGATCGTTCTGATTCCCTTGTCAGCCGTCTTTTTAAAGACGTTCACGATGAGTTGGGATGCGTTTATTGCGGCGGTGACTTCCGATCGGGTAATCGCGTCGTACAAATTGACGTTTGGAGCCTCTTTGTTGGCGGCGTTCTTCAATGCAATTTTTGGTGGCATCGTGGCGTGGGTATTGGTGCGTTATTCATTCCCCGGCAAAAAATTCATCGATGCATTGGTGGATTTGCCATTTGCATTGCCTACCGCGGTTGCCGGTATTGCACTCACGGCTTTATATGCGCCGAATGGCTGGCTGGGCCGCTATCTGGAAATGGTCGGCATCAGAGTGGCGTTTACGCCTATAGGTGTAGTTGTAGCCTTGACCTTCATCGGCTTGCCTTTCGTCGTACGCACCATACAACCTGTGCTGGAAGATGCCGAGCGCGAGCTGGAAGAAGCCGCTGCCAGTCTGGGGGCCAGTCATTGGCAAACCTTTGCCAAGGTTATTTTTCCTACGATTTTTCCTGCGTTGCTGACTGGTTTTGCGTTGGCATTTGCGCGTGCAACGGGTGAATACGGTTCGGTCATTTTCATCGCTGGCAATATGCCCATGGTGTCCGAGATTACGCCGCTGTTCATCGTGACCAAACTAGAACAATACGACTACGCCGGTGCGACAGCGATTGCGGTAGTGATGTTGCTGGTGTCTTTTGCGATGCTGCTGACGATTAATTTATTGCAAGCCTGGACCCGCAAACGCGGTCAGGCGGAGAAAGTTTGATATGGCTGCGGTGATTTCGTCTATCGATGTGGCGGTTGCTGCCAGACCCCGTACTGCACCGCATGTGCCGGCCGCCACACTGGAACCGGTATGGGTGCGGACATTGCTGATTGTGGTCGCGCTGGGGTTCCTGACTTTGTTCCTGTTTGTTCCGCTGCTTGCTGTGTTTGCAGAAGCGTTGAAAAAAGGCTGGGACGCTTACATTGCAGCGATTCTTGAGGAGGATGCGATATCTGCGATCAAGCTGACACTGATTACAGCGGCGATTGCAGTGCCGCTGAATCTGGTATTCGGCGTGGCAGCATCATGGTGTATCGCCAAGTTTGATTTCCGTGGCAAGAGTGTCTTGCTGACCTTGATCGATTTGCCATTCTCGGTATCGCCGGTGATCTCCGGTTTGATTTACGTTTTGCTGTTCGGTGCCCAAGGCTGGTTTGGCGGCTGGCTGCAGGAACACAACATCAAGATCCTGTTTGCGGTTCCGGGCATAGTGCTGGCGACTATTTTTGTAACTTTTCCATTTGTGGCGCGTGAGCTGATTCCATTGATGCAAGCGCAGGGTAGCGAAGAAGAAGAGGCCGCATTGGTATTAGGTACATCTGGCTGGAAGACTTTCTGGCACGTGACTTTGCCAAATATCAAATGGGGTTTGTTGTACGGCGTGATTTTGTGTAATGCCCGTGCAATGGGTGAGTTTGGTGCGGTATCTGTGGTCTCCGGGCACATACGTGGACAAACGAATACCATACCGCTGCAGGTTGAGATTCTTTATAACGAATATCAATTTTCTGCAGCATTCGCGGTAGCATCGTTGCTGGCTTTGTTGGCACTGGTTACACTGGCGCTCAAATCATTCATTGAATGGCGTTTGCGGGACACACACGAAGAGTATCGGGAGCAGGGATCATGAGTATCGAAGTAAAAAACATACACAAGCAGTTTGGCAGTTTCACCGCATTGAACAATGTCTCGCTGGAATTTCCAGCCGGTGAGTTGACTGCGTTGTTGGGACCATCAGGTTGCGGCAAGACCACCTTGTTGCGCATCATCGCCGGTCTGGAACAACCAGATCACGGCCAGGTTTTGCTCGACGGCGAAGACGCATCGGCGCGCCATGTTCGTGAACGCCAGGTCGGCTTTGTGTTCCAGCATTACGCATTGTTCAAGCACATGACCGTGTTTGAAAACATCGCTTTCGGTTTGCGTGTACGCCCAAGTGCGACACGTCCTTCCGAACAAGTGATCAAGGAAAAAGTCACCAAATTGCTCGAGCTCGTGCAGCTTGATTGGCTGGCCGATCGCTATCCACCGCAATTGTCTGGCGGTCAGCGTCAACGTATTGCTTTGGCTCGTGCACTGGCGGTTGAACCTCGCGTGTTGTTGCTGGATGAGCCGTTCGGTGCGCTCGATGCAAAAGTGCGTAAGGAATTGCGCCGCTGGTTGCGCAGGCTGCACGACGACTTGCACGTCACCAGTATTTTCGTCACGCATGATCAGGAAGAAGCGCTGGAAGTTGCCGATCAAATCGTGTTGATGAACAAAGGGAATGTAGAACAGATCGGCGCACCTAAAGATGTGTACAACAATCCTGCTTCTCCATTTGTGTTCGGCTTCCTGGGCAACGTTAATTTGTTCCATGGTCGCGTGCATGAAGGCGTGCTGCAATCGTCAGGTATCGCATTCGATGCACCTGATCACGCAGAAACGCAAGATACCAAAGGCATCGCTTATGTGCGTCCGCATGATCTGGAAGTTGATCGTTACACTACCGGCGCAGAAGGCATCGTCGTGCAGTTGCGTCGCGCCCACGCAATCGGTCCTTTGGCACAGCTCGAATTGGCGCGCGATGACAATGGTGAACTGATTGAAGCCGTTATTTCAAATGAGCGTTTCAGTCAGTTGAAGTTTAAAGAAGGCGAAACGCTGATCGTGCGTCCCAAACGTTTACAGGTGTTTGTCGACGATTCGATTTGACTTGATTGAATTGACCGCGAGCGCCGCAGCGCGTATTTCCGCATCTGCGGGATATGCATTTCGGGTAGAGGTTTTTGATATGAATTTTCAGCAATTACGATCGATACGCGAAACCGCGCGTTGCGGCTATAACCTGACTGAGGTCGCGAATGTGCTTTTCACATCGCAGCCCGGTGTCAGCCGTCAGATACGCGAGTTGGAAGAAGAGTTGGGCGTCGATATTTTCGAGCGTAACGGCAAGCGGCTTACCGGTCTGACTGATCCAGGTCGCGGTATTTTGACGATCATCGACAGATTGTTGCTGGAAGCAGAAAACCTGCAACGTGCGAGTCAGGAATACGCAGGTCAGGAAATTGGCACCTTGGCCGTCGCTACCACCCATACGCAAGCACGTTATATGCTGCCGAAAGTGGTGCAAGGTTTTCGCACTGCCTTCCCTAAAGTACGGATCGCCTTGCAACAGAGTTCACCGGAACATATTGCAGAATGGGTATTGTCGGGCAAGGCCGATATCGGGATTGCGACGGAAGGTCTTAGTCAGTTCGAAGATTTGGTGTCTTTTCCATGCTATCGCTGGCATCACTCCATCGTGGTGCCGGACGGCCACCCGCTGTTGGCAAAAACACCGATTACGCTGGAAGACCTCGCGCAGTATCCATTGATTACCTATGATCTCGGCTTTACCGGTCGCGGTCATATCGACGATGCTTTCAAGCAGGCAAATATTGCGACTGATATCGTATTGACCGCGATGGATTCAGACGTTATTCAGCAATATGTTTCGCTCGGCCTCGGTGTCGGTATCGTGGCATCGATGGCGGTGCAAAAAGATGGCGCTAACGGTTTGAAAGTAATTGATTCCGCGCATTTGTTCGCGCAGAACGTGACACGCCTTGCTGTTCGTCGAGGCGCTTATTTGCGTCAATATACGTATGATTTCATCCAGCAATTTGCACCTGATTTGTCGCGTGCAGATATCGATGAAGCGATGCGCGCCAGCGCTTAGTTAGCATTTGTTTAGAGACTTGAGCGCCTCTATGCTCTTGTACAAGAACATGTCAAGGCATCAGTGATTTTTTTGCCGCTGTTTTGTTCTTGATTTCGGCGCTGGCTTTGTTGATTGCGTCTATACGGTAAGCCGTTGCTGGATGAATCGCCGTGTATGCATTTGCTGCGTTGGATGGGTATTGGGTCGCCAGACGTTGCCAGAAAGCGGCTGCACCATCAATGCTGTAACCTGCGCGCGCCAACATATAAAGCGCCAGCTTGTCTGCTGCCGCATCCAGTTCTTGCGGCATCGGGCGGATACCACCGCTGCCGCTCAATGCACTGGCATCTGGCGTAATGCGGATCAGATTGTCGATAATGCCGCCTGCGGTAGCATTCATCTTCTGTTGCGATGGATGACCGAGTGCGTTATGCGCCAGTTCCTTCGCCATCACAAAAGCCAGTTCGCCATCGTTACGTACAAAATTCAACATGCCGCGTGTCACCAGCACACGACGGCCGTCTGCATACGCATTCACGTTATCCGCATTGCCAAGTTCGATACCGAAACCGCAAGCCAGAGTGAGTGGAACAGTAGCGTTTACATTGCTGCCAGCGCGAGTCAGGCCAAGTTTGATACTGCTGCGTTTACCGACCATGGGGCCGAGGATTGCCGCTGCTTGACGTTCGGCATTCGGTCCTGCAGGCATAGCCTGACCTTCGACAGTCGCCAGGATATCGCCACGTTTGATACCGGCGCGTGCAGCACCGCTGTTGTTCAGTATGCCGGTTACCTGCAATTGTTCAGTGAAGCCCAAGGCTTGCGCAGCATCTACGTAATCTTCGGAAAATGAATACTTGTTTTTTGCGCTAAAGCCAATCAGATTGCGTGCGTTGCCCCTGCACAGCGGGGCATTGCTGACCAGCAGCGGCGCTGCGATGCGATACAGTCGATCCTGTTGCGATGTGATCGTGCGCAGGGTTTGCAATTGGGCAGATTCAGCAGCGCTTACTGCTACCGGTGTTCTCGGTGTATCGAGCGAAACTGTGCTGCACGCAGTTAATGCAAATGCCATAGGGAGTAAGGCAATCCGGGCAGGCTTGACGTATGTTGCTTTGCGCTTCAGTTGCGTGACAATGGGTTGAAGCAGGCCGTACATAAAGCATTCTCCTAAAATTTAGTGTTTCCCGGTGCTGCCGAAACCGCCGACACCACGGTCGCTGCTGTCGAACTCATCCACCACATTGAAGCCGACTTGCAGCACAGGTACGATGACTAATTGCGCCAGACGTTCCATAGGATTCAACGTGAATTCTGCTTGTCCGCGATTCCAGGTCGAGACCATTAATTGGCCCTGGTAATCTGAATCGATCAGACCTACCAGATTTCCCAGCACGATACCGTGCTTATGGCCCATGCCACTGCGAGGCAAGATGACCGCTGCGTATCCTGGATCGGCAAGGTGAATAGCCAGACCGGTAGGGATCAAATGCGTCTCGCCCGGTTTGATGGTGACAGGCGCATCAATGCAAGCGCGCAGATCGAGGCCGGCGCTGCCGCTGGTTGCGTAGGCTGGCAATTGCTCTTTCATGCGTGGGTCGAGAATTTTTACGTCTATTGTTTTCATGTAAAAGGATGTCGAGAGGTTTTGAACAGCAATGCAAAGCGATGCTTCAGATTAAGTATTTCTAGATTAGAGACGGTTGGCGATTTCGCTAATCAACTGGCGCGCCAGTTTTTGCTTGTCAGCGAGTGGCAGCAGCTTGTGGCCCTGCTCATCAAACAGCACCAGTTCATTCTGATCCTGGCCGAAGGTTTGATGACCGATGTTGCCAACCAATAGCGGAATGTTTTTCTTCTTGCGTTTGGCTTCGCCGTATTCCTGCAGGTTTTCAGATTCTGCTGCAAAACCTACGCAGTACGGATGTTTTGCCAAGGCGGCGACTGCAGCGAGGATATCGGTGTTTTGTTCGAACTCGAGTTCAGGTGCTTTGCCATCCGCACCTTTTTTCAATTTTTGTGCGCTGACATTTTTCACCCGCCAGTCAGCGACTGCCGCGACGGCGATGAATACATCTTGCGAACTCACGCGCGACATCACGACATCATGCATTTGCTCTGCGGTTTGTACATTGATGCGATGCACGCCATACGGCGCGGCCAATGCAGTCGGGCCGGAAATCAGCGTGACGTCTGCGCCAGCTTCGCGCGCTGCGCGGGCGATTGCATAACCCATCTTGCCGGAAGAGAGATTGGTGATGCCGCGTACCGGATCGATAGGTTCGAAAGTCGGGCCAGCGGTAATCATTACGCTTTTGCCGACCAATTGATTCGGCTGAAAGCTGGCGATGATTTCTTCGAGTAATTGTTCAGGTTCCAGCATGCGACCCATGCCGGTTTCGCCACATGCTTGTTCGCCGGCATCAGGGCCGAGTACAGCAATGCGGTCTGCGCGCAATTGCGCGACGTTGCGTTTGGTGGCCGGGTTTTGCCACATCTCGACATTCATCGCGGGAGCAACCAGCAAGCGCAAGGTTTCGGGACGTGCCACGCACAAGGTGGACAGCAAATCGTCGCATGCTCCATGCGCAAGCTTGAAAATGAAATCGGCGGAACAGGGGGCGATCACGATGGCATCGGCATCGCGGGTCAGATCGATATGCGGCATGTTATTGGAAACACGCGCATCCCATTGATCGGTAACCACTGGATTGCCCGACAAGGCTTGCATCGTCACCGGTGTGATGAAGTGCGTTGCGGCATCAGTCATGACGATTTGCACTACAGCGCCAGCCTTGGTCAGCGCGCGTGTCAATTCGGCAGCCTTGTAACAGGCAACGCCGCCAGTCAATCCCAGTACGATTTTTTTACCAGCAAGATCCATGGTGACTCCTGAAAGATGTCGCGGGCTAGTTTAACAGTTCACGTGCTGGAAGCAGGTTTTTTGCCGCGCCGTAATTCGTCATATACAAACAGCACAGCGCCTATGCAAATCGCGCTGTCGGCAATATTGAATGCAGGCCAGTGCCAGCTGCCGATATACACATCCAGAAAATCGATGACGTGGCCGTATAAAACGCGGTCAATCACATTGCCAATGGCGCCGCCGAGTATCAACGTCAATGCCCAGCTCAATAAACGCTGGCCGGGATTTTTCTTCAACAAATAAATGATGAAGGCAGATGTACCTAGGCCAACGATGGTGAAGAAATGACGCTGCCAGCCAGATTCCGAGGCGAGGAAACTAAAGGCAGCTCCCTTGTTATACACCAGCACCAGATTGAAAAATGGCGTGACCGGCATCGATTCACCATAGGTAAAAGTGCTGGTAACTGCAATCTTGGTGATCTGGTCAAGTATCACCAGTATCAAAGCGATGCCGAGCCAGCGTGTGATGCCAGTAAGCGGTGAGGAATGTGTCGTCATCAGTTCTTTCACTAGGTTTTGATCTACGTTATGCAAAGCGGCGTGCTTCGCCTTTGCCGAACAGGTTGGCTACGCAACGTCCGCACAGGCCTTCGTGCTCAGCATGTGACCCTACGTCGGCGCGATAGTGCCAGCAGCGCTCGCATTTTTGATAGCTTGATGGTGTGACGACGACAGATTCAGCTTCTGGACTTGCTACTTCTGTTACGGTGGCATGCGAAGTGATCAGTACGAATTTCAAATCGTCTTCCAGGCTTTCCAGCGCGGCAAACTTGTCGCCACTGGCGTTCAATGCGACCTCAGCCTGTAGCGATGAACCGATGCCGCCGGCGACGCGGACTTCTTCCAGTTGCTTGGTGACGTTGTTACGTACATCGCGCAATACCGTGTACTTAGCCAACAGTGCTTCACCGTCCGCAACCTTAGGCAATTCATAATGCGTTTGCGTAAAGATCGTATCGCCCGCTTTGTCGCCGGCGAAAATCACCCACGCTTCTTCTGCGGTGAATGACAACACAGGTGCCATCAAGCGCAACAATGATTGCGTCAAATACCAGATCGCGCTTTGCGCTGAACGACGCCCATGCGAAGTGACGCCGCTGGTGTACAGGCGATCTTTCAGGATGTCGAGATAGAAACCGCCCAGATCTTCCGAACAATACATCTGCAATTTGGATGTGATCGGGTGGAATTCATAGACGTTGTAATGCGCAACGATTTCCGCCTGCAGCGCATTCATTTGCGCGATTGCATAGCGATCGATTTCCAGCATATCGGCAACCGGTACCAGATCGGTAGCCGCGTTGAAGTCGGTGGTGTTCGACATCAGGAAGCGCAGTGTGTTGCGGATGCGTCTATAGCTTTCCGTCACGCGTTTCAGGATTTCATCCGAGATAGACAGCTCGCCGGTGTAATCGGTCGATGCAATCCACAGACGCAAAATGTCTGCACCCAAGGTGTCGGAAATCTTTTGAGGTGCCAGCGTATTGCCTAGCGACTTCGACATCTTCTTGCCTTCGCCATCGACGGTGAAGCCGTGCGTCAACAAAGCCTTGTATGGCGGACGGCGGTTCAACATCGACGAAGTCAGCAATGAGGAATGGAACCAGCCGCGATGTTGATCCGAGCCTTCCAGATACAAGTCCGCAGGGAAGGCCAGTTGTTCCTTGTGTGAACCGCGCAGAACTGTTTGATGCGTAGTGCCCGAATCAAACCAGACATCCAGCGTGTCTTTATTCTTTTGGTACATCGCGGCTTCGTCGCCGAGTAGATCTTTCAGATCCAGTGTCAGCCACGCATCGATGCCGCTTTTCTCGATCAGCTTGGCAATTTGTTCCAGCAATTCTGGTGTACGCGGATGCAGTGCGCCGGTTTCCTTGTGCACGATGAACGCCATAGGTACGCCCCATTGACGTTGACGCGACAGCGTCCAGTCAGGACGATTCGCGATCATGCCGTGCAGGCGTGCTTGACCCCAGTCTGGGAAAAACTTGGTTTCGGCAATGCCTTTCAATGCGGTTTCGCGCAAGGTTGGGCCGCCGTCTTTCGGCGTCACATCCATGCCGGCAAACCATTGCGAAGTCGCACGATAGATGATCGGCGTTTTATGACGCCAGCAATGCATATAACTGTGATCGGACATTTTCAGTTCGAACAATGCGCCGGCCGCAGTCAATGCACTGCAGATTGGTTTCGATGCTTCCCAAATTGTCAGGCCGCCAAACAAGGGCAGCGTCGATGCGAACTTGCCGTCGCCCATGACAGGCGTGATGATCTCGTCATCTTTCAAGCCGTGCGCTTTGCATGAAATAAAATCTTCGATGCCGTAGGCAGGAGCAGAGTGGACGATGCCGGTACCGCTATCGGCTGCGACATAGTCGGCCAGATAAACCGGCGAGGTACGATCGTAGCCGGCGTCTTGCGATGCCAATGGATGCTTGAAGCGTGTGCCTTCGAGCGCTGCGCCGGCGCAGGTCGCAATGACCTTACCTTCGAGTTTGTAGCGTGCCAGACAAGCCTCGACCAGATCGGCTGCAAGGATCAGCAACAATGGTTTTTCATCGCGCGATGTTTCTACCAATACGTACTGCAATTCCGGATGTACGTTCAAGGCCTGGTTCGATGGAATGGTCCACGGCGTCGTGGTCCAGATCACGACAAAACCATTTTCAGTTGGCAGTGCAGGCAAGCCAAATGCTGCAGCAACTTTGGTTGGTTCCGCAAACGGGAAGCCGACATCGATCGCCGGATCGCGCTTGTCCTGATATTCCACTTCCGCTTCTGCCAATGCAGAGCCGCAATCGAAGCACCAGTTGACTGGCTTCAAGCCGCGATAGACATAACCTTTTTCCAGCAAGGTGCCGAGTGCACGCAACTCGTCGGCTTCATTGCCATAAGCCATGGTCAGGTAAGGATTGTCCCATTCGCCCAAAACGCCGAGTCGGATGAAATCTTTTTTCTGGCGCTCGACTTGTTCGGTCGCGTAAGCGCGTGCCTTGGTCAAGACGTCAGCGGTCGGCAGGTTTTTGCCATAGAGTTTTTCGATCTGGATTTCGATCGGCATGCCGTGACAATCCCAACCCGGAACGTACGGCGCATCGAAGCCGGCCAATGTTTGTGATTTGACGACGATGTCTTTCAGGATCTTGTTGACCGCGTGACCCAAATGAATATCGCCATTCGCATACGGTGGGCCGTCGTGCAAGATGAACTTAGGACGACCTTTTGCTGCCTCGCGGATTTTTTCGTAAATCTTTTTATCCTGCCATTGCTTGACCCATTGCGGCTCGCGCTTGGCGAGATCGCCGCGCATAGGGAAAGGTGTATCGGTCATGTTGACCGGATATTTGCTGGCTGGTTTGGCATCTGGCTTGTTCGGCTTGCCGGTTTTGTTTTCGGGCTTGTTTGTGTTGTCGGACATGGTTTGCTTTTATAAAGTATTCAGTGGGATCAAACGAACGGTATTGAAAGAGTGCGTTCGATCGTCAAATTCGGTCTGTGGCGGAGGTCGCCGAGTCGGCTATCTGCTTGAAGTAGGTTCGAGCCTGCACTGCATCGCGTTCGATCGCGTCAGTCAGTGTCGGCAAGTCGATGTACTTTTCTTCGTCGCGCAATTTTTTCAGGAATTCAACACTGATCAATCGGCCGTAGCATTGCTCGTTATAGTCGAATAAATGCGTTTCCAGCAGAACGCGGCCGCTATCGTCCACCGTTGGGCGCACGCCTATGCTGGCTACGCCAGGCAACGCTTGATCTGCCAAGCCGCGCACCTGCACTATATAAATACCGGACAGCGCAGGATGTTTGTGGGCTACGCGCAGATTCAAGGTCGGGAAGCCGATGGTACGTCCCAGCTTTTTACCGTGGATCACATGACCGGACATCGCATATGGATGGCCGAGCAACACTTCCGCTTGTGCAAAGTCGCCTTGCGCCAGAGCGCTGCGCACTGCTGATGAAGAAATGCGTGTACCGCTGCTGGTTACGGTAGCTTGCGACTCGACGTGAAAGCCATATTGCTTGCCGGCTTCAATCAGCGTGGCAACATTGCCGGCACGTTTGGAGCCGTAGCAAAAGTCTTCGCCGACGATCAACCATTTGACATGCAAACCTTGCACCAGAATTTTTTCGACAAATTCCTGCGGAGACAAGGATGCAAAGTGTTCGTTGAAGTGTTCGACGATCACGCGATCCACGCCAGCCTTGGCCAGCGACTGCAACTTGTCGCGCAAACTGGCTATACGCGTCGGTGCCTTTGATGGGTCGCCAGCACGTGCAGCAAAAAATTCGCGGGGGTGCGGCTCGAAAGTCATGACTGCGGATTCAATGCCTATTTTTGACGCGACTTCGCGCAGGCGCGCCAGCAGGGCCTGATGGCCCCTATGCACACCGTCGAAGTTGCCGATCGCCAGCGCGCACGGCGCACGGGAAGCAGCATTGGGAAGTCCGCGAAATACCTTCATTGAATAGACTGGAGTTGACGGGTAAAGCCGTCGCAAAACCTTGAATTATAAATGCTTTCGACTGGTTTCTTTGGTAACTCGCGCGAGATAAAGCTTAGCTTAAACGGCTGATTGCGTTTTGTAGCCAAAATTATGGTTTGGTGTGTAGATGTAAGGATGGGCTTCTTCTAATTGATTTAGTGCCACATATAGACTGGCAATATGACTTGAACATTTGGCAATTGCTAGATTTAATTGAAATAGAGAGGTGTGCTCGCCAATCTCGTTATGAAGTGCTTGCAAAATTGAATTTTTGCTCACATCAGAATGAAAAAACTTAGAATTAAACCAATAATCAATAATTTCACGATTGGTGGTTGGGCGGCCCATATTGCCTGATACATCAGTGCTTCTCATGTCTTTTTTATAAGAAGACTTGACGTGATCTAAATAACCTTTAGCCCAGTCGTCAATCGCATGTCTTCTAATAGAATTTATTATTGTTTCAAAATGAGTGAGCTCTTTTGTCGCATAAAAGAAGCGAAAATTTAAAGCGAGGAGTTTTACTGTATCAATGTCTGGAGTATTTCCGTGAAATACAAGTGAGTCATGGACACGGCTAGTTTTACTAATTGGCCAGTTGGGGTACTTCCTTTTGGTTTGAAAGAGTTCCTTGCTACGTTCTTTAAATAATTTAATTGCCATGTAGTCGTCGGAAGAAAAATCTCCGACTAAACTTTTGCGGCTAACCATATGTGGAAAAATAGTAATAGACATAGTTATTTTTTATTTATACGGATGTAGTGAGATTTTGCGCCACCCTTACATCGCGCCCCACACCGCATTCAACGCAGCCACCGCAGCGACTCCTGCCGTTTCCGTCCTTAACACACGCGGCCCCATAGACAGCATCAATGCTCCCTGTGCAATCGCCAGATTCTCTTCCTTGTCTGTGAACCCGCCCTCCGGTCCTATCATCAGCGCCACCGATTGCGGTGGATGGTGGCGCGCCCAGTCGGACAGCGATTGCTCGGCGCGCGGGCTGAGCATGATGCGTACGTGCAGGTCCTGCTGATGTGTCCATTGATTGAAATCGACCGGTTCAGCTAACGTCGTTAAACGATTACGACCGCTTTGCTCCGATGCTGCGACGACGATGCCTTGCCAGTGCTGCAGTTTTTTTGCGGCGCGTTCGGCGGAAAGTCGCACTACACAGCGCTGCGAAGCGAGCGGCTGGATTGCGTGCACCCCTAACTCAACTGCCTTTTCAATGATCCAGTCCATCTTGGATGCTTCCGGCAACGCTTGCGCCAGCGTTATCGCATAGGGTAGTTCAACTTCGCGTGGCTCGAACAGTTTGACTTCGGCGGTGACGCGTTTTTTTTCTATCGTGCTGATGGTCGCGGTGTATTCGCCGCCTTCACCATTAAATAGTGTGATGTGATCACCAGTGTTCAGGCGTATGACCTGAATGTGATGGGCGACGTGGTCGGGCAGGGTGATGATGGTGCCGAGCGCAAGCGCTTGTGGGCAATAAAAACGAGGCATTTGTATTCCGTTGTTGTCGATTCGGCATGAAATTTCCGCCGATCGTGACCTTGCTTGTCTTGGTTTGTCTTAATTAAAAGGAATTTCCAGTACTCGATTTTAGCCTTGGCCGCGTCACTCTGGTAAAATATGCGGCTTCGCAGCAAAGTGCTTTTTGCTGCATGCAAGCTTGCTTTAGTGCCGCATTTTATTCTGCATTTATTCTATTCTTCATTCGACTCGCCATCACTCTAAATCACATGACTTCCACGCTCCCGACTACTCAAATGGCCAACGCAATCCGTGCGCTGGCAATGGACGCAGTACAAAAGGCCAATTCCGGTCACCCCGGCATGCCGATGGGGATGGCGGAAATCGCCGTCGCTTTGTGGTCGAATCACTATTCGCACAATCCGGCTAATCCTAAATGGATCAACCGCGATCGTTTTGTCTTGTCGAACGGACATGGCTCGATGCTGCATTACGCCTTGTTGCATCTGACCGGTTACGACCTGTCGATGGATGAGTTGCGTAACTTCCGCCAGATGCATTCGAAAACCCCAGGCCACCCGGAAGTGGATGTGACACCGGGTATCGAAACCACCACCGGTCCCTTGGGCCAGGGCATCACCAATGCAGTCGGCATGGCGCTGGCTGAGAAATTGTTGGCGGCGGAATTTAACAAGCCGGATTTCAACGTCGTCGATCACCACACCTATGTGTTCCTTGGCGACGGTTGCCTGATGGAAGGCATTTCGCATGAAGCATGTTCGCTGGCTGGCACACTCAAGCTGTCGAAACTGATCGCGCTGTATGACGACAACGGCATCTCTATCGATGGTCACGTCGAAGGCTGGTTCACCGACGATACGCCTAAGCGTTTTGAAGCCTATGGCTGGAATGTTATTCGCGCGGTGGATGGCCATGACGTCAGCGCAGTCGACGCAGCGATCACGCAAGCCAAGTTGTCCGACAAACCAACATTGATCTGCTGCCGTACAGTCATTGGTAAAGGTTCGCCGAACATGGCGGGCACGCACAATGTGCACGGCGCAGCTTTGGGCGACAAGGAAATCGCAGCATCACGCGAAGCGATGGGCTGGACCAGCGCGCCGTTTGATATTCCTGCCGATGTTTACACCGCATGGGATGCAAAACTCAAAGGCAGCAAATCGCAAGGCGAGTGGGATGCTTTGTTGAGTGCCTACGCCGCAAAATTCCCTAAAGAAGCGTCAGAACTGACACGCCGCATGAGTGGTGAATTGCCTGGTGATTTCGATAAAGTGGTCAGCGATTACATCGCAACTTGCGTCGAGAAAAAAGAAACCATTGCCACCCGCAAAGCCAGCCAAAACGCGATTCAAGCGTACGCACCAGGCTTGCCAGAATTCCTCGGTGGCTCGGCTGATTTGACTGGTTCGAATCTGACCAACTGGAAAGAATGCGTTGCAGTGCGCGGCGACCACGCCGGCAATCATATCAACTATGGTGTGCGCGAATTCGGCATGAGCGCGATCATGAACGGTATCGCCTTGCATGGCGGTTACATTCCATTCGGCGCGACCTTCCTGACCTTCTCCGATTACAGCCGCAACGCATTGCGTATGGCTGCATTGATGAAGCTGCGCTCGCTGTTCGTCTTCACGCACGATTCTATCGGCCTCGGCGAAGATGGTCCAACTCATCAATCTGTTGAGCACGTTTCGAGCTTGCGTCTGATCCCTAATCTGGATAACTGGCGTCCATGCGATACCGTTGAATCGGCAGTCGCGTGGGAACAAGCTGTCAAACGTCATAACGGCCCATCGACTTTGATTTTCTCGCGTCAGAACTTGCCGTTCCAGGAACGTACAGCAGAACAAATTGCGAATATCAAACGCGGCGGCTATGTACTGCGTGACGTCGCCAATGCACAAGCGATCCTGATCGCGACCGGTTCGGAAATCGAGCTCGCAGTCAAATCCGCAGACGAATTGGAAAAGCATGGCGTCGCAGTACGCATCGTGTCGATGCCATCGACTGACGTATTTGATCGTCAAGACGATGCATACAAAGCCAGCGTGTTGACCAAAGGCGTGCCACGCGTGGCGATTGAAGCGGGTGTTACCTCCTTCTGGTACAAGTACGTTGGTCTCGAAGGCGGCGTGATTGGTATCGATACCTTTGGCGAATCGGCACCAGCTGGCGTGTTGTTCAAACACTTCGGCTTCACCGTCGAAAACGTCGTTGCCGCTGTGAAGAAAACACTGGCGTGACCGAAATCACTTTCCGCCGCGCGACTGCGAATGATGCAGCAGCAATCGCCGCCTTGCGCGTCGATAGCTGGCGCACAACCTATCGCGGCGTCATGCCGGATGCTTATCTCGATGGTATGCGTGCAGAAGAAAGCACAGAGATGTGGTTGCAAGTGCTGAATGCCGACTTGCCGACGATCGCTGTTTTTGTCGCGGAAGCTGGTACGGAACTGGTTGGTTTTGCAGCGGGCATGTTGTTGATGCCTGAGAAGTTTGATTTGAATGCAGAGTTGACTGCAATTTATCTGAAGCCGATTGCACAACGCGGTGGTGTTGGTCGTCGTTTGCTGTCGATGATTGCAAGTACTTTGCAATTGCAGGGTGCGACCGGTTTGCTGGTGTGGGTGATTGCCGGCAATCAGGCTGCGCGTCAGTTTTACGAACAAATGGGTGCTGAACTTTTAGTCGAACAGCCGTTCACATGGGACGGGCTGGATCTGATGGAAACGGGTTACGGCTGGCGTGATCTGACCGCATTGCGGCAGGCATGCGCTGAATAAATTTCTATAGTTGTTTTGAATTTTTCTGGAGAAAAAGATGACCATTCGTGTCGCAATTAACGGCTACGGCCGCATCGGCCGCAATATCCTTCGCGCGCATTACGAAGGCGGTAAAAAAAATGACATTCAAATCGTTGCGATCAACGATCTGGGCAACGCTCAATCGAATGCCCATTTGACCCGTTACGACACGACACATGGCAAGTTCCCAGGCACAGTAGAAGTCGATGGCGATTACATGATCGTCAACGGCGACAAGATCCGCGTATTCGCACAACGCGATCCGGCGCAAATCGGCTGGGGCGAGTTGAACGTTGATGTCGTGCTCGAATGCACAGGCTTTTTCACGACAAAAGAAAAAGCATCGGCACATATTAAGGGCGGCGCCAAGAAAGTCATCATCTCGGCACCAGGTGGCAAAGATGTAGACGCAACCATCGTCTTCGGCGTGAATCACGGCGTATTGAAATCAACTGATACCGTTATTTCAAACGCATCGTGCACCACCAACTGCCTCGCACCATTGGTCAAACCATTGAACGACAAAATCGGTCTGGTGAATGGTCTGATGACGACGGTTCACGCTTACACCAACGATCAAGTACTGACAGACGTGATGCACGAAGATTTGCGCCGTGCACGTTCGGCTACGCAATCGATGATCCCAACCAAAACCGGCGCTGCAGTAGCGGTCGGTTTGGTCTTGCCAGAATTGAACGGCAAGCTTGACGGTTACGCGATCCGCGTTCCAACGATCAATGTATCGATCGTCGATCTGTCCTTCATCGCTGAGCGCGATACCACGGTAGAAGAAATCAACGCCATCATGAAAGAAGCTTCAGAAGGCGCGATGAAAGGTATTTTGACTTACCAAACCGAACCTTTGGTATCGGTCGATTTCAACCACAATCCTGCATCTAGCAACTTCGATTCGACCTTGACTAAAGTGTCTGGTCGTTTGGTGAAAGTCTCGTCGTGGTACGACAATGAATGGGGTTTCTCGAACCGCATGTTGGATACAACAGTGGCGTTGATGACTGCAAAATAAACTGCAAAGCTTTGAATAAAAAATGCCCCGGATTCGGGGCATTTTTTATGGCTGTTTTTTGTGATACACGATCTTTAATCGCGACCAAACAGATCGTGCGCATCCAGAATCGCGTAGACGATTTCCGGATTTCTATCCAGGCACTTACGTATCGCCGCCGGTATCGTTTGCCGGATTTTCTTGCATAAGCCGGGTCGCTCCAGCAATTCGATATTTAAGCCGCGTACGGTGCGCACTTCATTCAAGCCCGGTGCGATTTGCAAGCTGATCCCCAGTTGCGCGTACATGCGTTCGATCATGTGCTGCAAGTCGGCATAGGAAGTAATACTTTCTATGCGCAAGATCAGCTTCTTCTCTTCCATCTTGGTCAACTGCAGGATGCGCACATCGCCAGCCGGATCATTCAGCAAACTTTCTCTATCGCAGACGCAAGTGCCGGGCGGGCACTCGGTGCGTAGTGCAACATTTGCAGAAAAAATAGGCGCTGGCAACATGGGCTTGCGATCCGTTGGTTTGCGTAGGATTTTATATCGCTACTTAGATTTTATAGACGAAGCTCACGCTCGCAGGTTCAAACCTTTTTGACGAATTCCGTTTTCAGGCTCATCGCGCCGAAACCGTCGATCTTGCAGTCGATGTCATGATCGCTATCTACTAGGCGGATATTCTTGACCTTGGTGCCGACCTTGATGGTGCCGCCAGATCCTTTTAATTTCAAATCCTTGATCACCGTCACGGTATCGCCATCCTGCAGCACAGTGCCGACGGAATCGCGATAGACCTTGCTGCCTTCTTCGGCCGATTCTGCAGTTTGCTGAACTGGCCATTCGTGCGCGCATTCCGGGCAGATATACATGTCGTTATCTTCATAGGTGTATTCGGAATTGCATTTGGAACATGCAGGTAAAGCGCTCATGGAACATCCTTAGCGGTGAGGCGATTGCCGTAAAAGGCCAAAGTATACTGCGTGCGCGCTGGATTTCGGCCCCTTTATAGAGGTAGGGGCGAATCCAAATCTCCCTGCGGCAATCCTTAAGCCGCCTTAAACCAGTATTTCCGCTGACTTTTACCGGCAAACCACCTAAATCAAAATAATTAAATTTATTTTGAATCGACTGCATCCAAATCCGCATCTGGTGGGTAGTACTAGTATCAGCGCATAAATTTCCGATATCCGGATACGCCAGCTGATCACTTTTTTTAACTACCAAGGAAAACATCATGCAAATCACTCTCTCCGCCGTTGCGCTCGCTTCCGCTGCTGTTTTGTTGTCAGCATGTTCGACCACTCCTATGTATTCGCAAGATGCGTTGCCACCAACTGTACAAGTCCCAGCCGGTAATACTGTCTCATTGCAAACTGTTGGTGCAGGCGATATCACTTATGAATGCCGCGTTAAAAAAGATATGGCTGGCCAGTTTGAATGGGTTTTCGTTGGTCCTGACGCAGTGTTGTCGGATCGTAGCGGTAAAGCAATTGGTAAATATTTCGGCCCACCAGCAACATGGGCAAGCAATGACGGCTCGAAAGTGACGGCTACTCAGTTGGCAGTCGCTCCAGCTGGTGCAGGCAACATTCCATTCCAGTTAGTCAAAGCAAATCCAGCAACCGGTAGCGGCGCAATGACAGGTGTGACATACATCCAGCGCGTAGCGACCAAGGGCGGCGTAGCGCCAGCAACAGCTTGCGGTGCAGGCAATGTAGGCACCAAGGAAATCGTCAAATACCAGGCTGATTACATTTTCTGGAAAGCTGCTTGAGCTTAATTATCAAGTTTAATGATTAAGCTTAATTAAGCGCGAGGAAGACGTTGGCAGGCAGATTGCGTCCTATATAATTAATTGGAAATAAATCGGTATCACTCATTCCAATTTTTTAAAGACAGACTATTTTGCCTGCCGACTCAGACTCCTTTGATTACAACGCTGCCTTGCATGCTTGCGCCCTGGGCGACGAACATGCGTTGAAGCGCATTTATCTGCAAGACAGCAAGCGTCTGCTTGGTGTGGCTTTACGCATCGTGCGTGAGCGGCATTTGGCCGAAGATGTAGTCCACGATGCCTTCGTCAGTATTTGGAATAAAGCTGCCAGTTTCGATGCCACGCGTGGTGAAGGTCGAGGTTGGATCTATAGCGTGGTGCGGCATCAGGCATTGAACATGTTGCGGGATCGTGAGCGCGAAGTGTATGCGGACGAAGAAGCCATCGACAACATGCAGCAACAGAATGAGGAATTGATCGTTGATCAATTTGAATTGAATGCCAGCCTGGGACAGTTGCAGGATTGTCTGTCCCATCTCGACGGCGCCAAGCGCAATAGTATTTTGTGCGCCTATGTGGATGGCTGCAGTCATAGTGAAATTGCGCAACGCCTGAATGCGCCTCTGGGATCAGTGAAGGCGTGGGTCAAACGTGGTTTGGCCGCATTGCGGGAGTGCATGGGATGAATGAGTCATTCGACGAATTGCAGCATCTGGCAGGTGAATATGTGCTCGGCACGCTGTCAGCCGCACAACGTCAGCAAGTCGCGCAACGCATGCAGAATGAAGCATTATTGCGTACGGCAGTGGAAGAGTGGGAGCGTCGTTTACTACCCTTGACGTCGTTGGTGGAAGAGCAGGAACCGTCTTCACAATTATGGCCGCGCATCCTGAAAGATTTGCGTCGCCAATCGGCGACCGCGCAATCCAGCTGGTCGGCATGGTGGAGTGATTTACGCTTATGGCGTGGACTGGCCGCGAGTGGTTTTGCCGCAGCTGCCGTGCTGGTTGCAGTGATGATCATGCGACCAACAACGCCGGTGTCAGAGCCAAACTTTATGGTGGTGCTGGTTGAGCCGCAAGAACGTACGCCGGGCTGGATAGTGCAAACCAGCGCAGATAAACATTTGACCTTGACGCCATTACGTACGGACACCGTGCCTGGTCAAAAATCCTTGCAGTTCTGGACCAAGGGTGAAGGCTGGGACAAACCGGTTTCTCTAGGTTTGGTCGAGCCGGGCAAAACCGTCACCTTGGCTTTGGATAAATTGCCGCCTATGCAGGCTAATCAGTTGTTTGAAATTACGCTGGAGCCGGAAAACGGCTCGCCTACAGGCACACCGACCGGTCCTATCCTGTTCATCGGCAAGGCAGCTAAAATGACATGATCGCTGCGGCGTTCATGTCATCCAAGGGAGGTTTGGGAATGCTTGCGGCTATGTTGAAAATATCCGATTGACTCAATCGGATAATTTTTGAAAGGTTGACGAGCCGCTGGTCTGGCTTACATCGGGAAGCTTATTTGCAGTAGGACTTCAACTTCAAGTAGCGCTCTACATCTTTTGTATTTGCGCCGACCCTAATCACTGCATTTTCCAGTTCGCGTGGCGTTCGTTCAAACCGATCTGCCCAATATCGAAGTTCGTCTTGATGATCGACTCTGATATGCATCAAATCCGCTGGTGCGCGATTTATGGCTTCTATTGACATACGTCTCTCCCTTTGTCTCGGCTGAAAGTGTTTGTCATATTACTGGTGTCTCTAAGGACGTTCTGCAGTGGCTTTAGTGTCGCGCTAAGTTCTGGAAAATTCAAGTGCCGATAGCGGCTTTATTTCCACCTTTGCAAAAAATGTTTTGTCGATGCGACAAACACGTCGGTCATATAGATAAAAAAATAATAAAGGAAAGCTCTGTCTGCAGTACGGGCGGCAGTTGTATAGCAAAAAAATGCAGTCGGCATGCGGTTAACTTGCGCATGCTGTCAACTGAGCCGGGGATAATTTCGAGCAGATGGGGTGCGCAAGCGCGTCGGCAGAGTCGAACTTGCGCAGATTGTGCAGTAAATTAATTCTCTTTCAGATCAATGACATATGTCGCTTGCACTCAGCTTATCCACAGGCCTGTGCACAAAAAACGGGGATAACTTTTGCGCATTTATATTGTCTTGCTTGCGTCCTTGTTGTCAAAAGCTCTGCCTCAATAGTTACGCAAATATCGCATTCCACAGGGTGGTGACTACGGCAATTTCCGGTTCGACTCGTTCCATTTCAACCCTTGCCCGCTCGGCGCCTTGTAAGCGAATCTGATGCTGCAGTTTGCGGAAGGTTCTATACGCGTCGGCGACGGTGTTCGAAAGGCTTGCATCGATCAAGCCCAGTTCTCCGCATAATTTCAGCAGGGCGATATTGCCGATATCGCCAGTAAGTCGCGGGTGCTGCGCAGCATCGCGCAACACGAGAAACTGCACCATGAACTCGATATCGATCATGCCGCCGTTATCATGCTTCAGATCGAACAGATCGGTACGGTTCGGATGCGCATCGTGCAGCTTCTTGCGCATTTCCAGCACTTCTTTTTTCAGCTCGATCGGATCACGTTTCTGCCGCAATACGCTTTCGCGTATCGCTTCAAAGCGTGCGCCGATCTCGGCGTCGCCAGCGCAGAAGCGCGCTCGTGTCAACGCTTGATGTTCCCAAAGCCAGGCCGAGGTGGTTTGATACTTTTCGAACGAAGAAACGGTGGAAACCAGCAGACCACTGGCACCGTCCGGGCGCAGTGCGATATCGACGTCGAACAATATGCCGGCTGGCGTATGCGCAGTCATCCATGTGATGAAGCGTTGTGCCAGTTTGGCATACAGCGCAGGCGCTTCCTGATCGTCATCGTCATAGAGGAAAATGACGTCGAGATCAGATGCATAGCCGAGTTCTTTGCCGCCCAGTTTTCCGTACGCAATGACGGCGAACTTCGGCTCTTCACGATGCCGCTTCGGCAAGCCCTTCCAGATGGTTTGTATGGTCGCTTCCACCAACCTGTCTGCCAGCTCGGATAAATGATCGGCCAGGCGCTCGACACTCATATCGCCCACCAGATCCTGTGCCAGCAGTCGTATCAATTGCGCGTGATGCATTTCGCGCAGGACGTCCATTTGTCGTTCGGTGTCGCCGGGTGTCTCATCCAGTCGCTGGCGACAGTCGTGCGCAAAGGCTTTCCAGTCGGGTGCTGCCTTCAAGGTGCGATCGTCCAGCAATTCATCCAGCAGCAAAGGATGGCGGGTCAGATATTTAGCGGCCCAGTCGCTGGCCGCGATCATGCGGATCACGCGTTCCAGCGCATGCGGATATTCAGTCAGCAAGGCGAGATAGGCGGCGCGGCGCGCAATGGCTTCCAGGAAGTCCAGCAGGCGGCCCAGGGTCGTGGATCGCGCCTCAGTCAATTTGGTAATCAATGGCAGCGACGCATTGACCAGCGCCACCAGCTTGTTGCGACTGGCTTCCGGCAGCGATTGCAGACGCGGCGAATGCCAGGTCGCCAGCAGACGTTTGGCTGAATCGGCTGCATGGTCGAAGGACAGGCTGGTCAAATAGGTTTGGATCGCCTGTTCGCTATCAGTATCGGTCAGCACGGCATTCAGGTCCGCGGCTGCACGGTCGTCGGAGCCGTTGTCATTCGTCTTGTCGCTAAAGATCGCGTCGAACTGCCTGGCAACCAGCGCGCGCTGTTCTTCCAGTGCAGCCAACAGGGCCGGCACATCGTTGTAGCCCATCATCTTTGCTATTGTCAGTTGATCGGCTTCGTTCGCAGGGAAGGTATGGGTTTGCGCATCGTCCAGATATTGCAGACGATGTTCGAGATTGCGCAGGAAGGTATAAGCATGCTGCAACTGATCGACGACGTCCGGTTTGAACAGTCCTTTTTCTGCCAGCGTGTGCAAGGTATGTCGCGTCGAGCGATCGCGCAGGGCGGCGTCGCGGCCACCGCGTATCAATTGATGTACTTGTGCCAGAAATTCGATTTCGCGTATGCCGCCGCGGCCCAGTTTGACGTTGTTGCTGCGGTCAGGATGACGTGCTTCCTGACGCGTGACTTCAGCACGGATTTGCGCGTGCATATTGCGAATCGCATCGATAGAGCCGTAATCGAGATAGCGCCTGTAAATGAAGGGGCGCGTGATTTTTTCCAGTGCTGTAATGTCTGCTGGCTTGCCGGTCAGCGCACGCGCCTTGACCCAGGCATAGCGCTCCCATTCGCGGCCTTGTACGATCAGGTATTCCTCGACCATATTGAAGCTGGCGGCCAGCGGGCCCGACGCGCCGTTCGGACGCAGGGCCATATCGACGCGAAAGGTGAAACCGTCTTCGGTAATTTCCGCAAGGGCTGCAATCAGTTTCTTGCCCAGCCGGATGAAAAATTCGTGATTCGATAACTGCCTTTGTTCGGGCGTGGTGGTGACGGTTTCGCCATCCTCCGAATAAACGAAGATCAGGTCTATGTCGGAAGAAACATTCAGTTCGCCACCACCCAGCTTACCCATGCCGAGTACGATCATCTCTTGCTGCTCACCTGATTCAGCACCGATAGGCGTGCCGTGTATCGTCATCATTTCGGTTGTGACGGCCGCCAGATGTGTCTGCACTGCAAAATCACCGAAAGCCGTCATCGTGTCGACGACTTCGGCCAGATCGGCCTGGCCGCTCAGGTCGCGCTGGATCAGCGTCGCAATGACCAGATTGCGCAGGCGGCGCATTGCTGCCGGCAGAGAGGCGCCGGCGTCTGTTTCGTTTTGTAAGATTTCAGCGAAGATGGCCGAGTTCAGGGATAATCTGCCAACTTCGGCAACCTTTTTTGCGCGGGATTCGTCCGCATGGAGCCATCGGGAATAGAAGCGCGAAGCAGTAATTGGAGTCAAAGATAGGTTAGGCACGGGCTTGGGAGTATCCTAGGGTTCTTGTCGTTAGGCTTTGAATTAAAGCCCGATTTAAATTTATGCCAGCCGATTGCCAGCCAGCCTGTTTTATTCTACGCGAAGTAGATTTGCCGACCTTTTGATTGATGCATATAGATCCACGCTCACCTGATCAGACCCTGACTGCCGATAGGCTGCGGTCTTGCTGGCGTGCGATTCAACAATCGGCGCGAGCCGCCAACAAGGCGAGCCATCATGTGCTGGGCTGGTCGTTCAAGTTGCTGGTCGTCGCTTACTTTATCTTCTGCGCACTATTCCTCACTTTACGTTATGCGGTCTTGCCGCAGATATCGACCTATCGTGTCGATGTCGAAAAAGTCGCGACCAAATCAATAGGACGCCAGGTATCGATAGAAACCATCGCGGCATCGTGGCACGGTTTGCGTCCGCATCTATCGTTGGGCAATGTCGTCGTCTATGACAAGGATGGCGGAACGGCGCTGCAACTACCTGCGGTTTCTGCCACGGTGTCGTGGTGGTCGCTGATTGTTGCCGATTTGCGTCTGCATAGACTGGAGATAGACAAGCCGGACATGGATGTGCAGCGTGATGCTTCCGGTAATTTTTATGTCGCCGGTTTGCTGGTCGATTTGAAAAAAAGTGGCGATGGCAAGGCGGCTGATTGGATTCTGTCACAACGCGAGATTCGTATCAGCGATGGCCAATTGCGCTGGCAGGATAAGCTGCGCCAGGCTCCGGAATTGCTGCTCAATCGCGTCAATATCGTCTTGCGCAACGACGGACGGCATCACCAGTTTGCTTTGAATGCGACGCCACCCGTCGCCATCGCTGCGCCACTGGATGTGCGTGCCAGTTTTGATCATCCCATTTTTTCTCAAAAAATTTCCGATGCGTCGCGCTGGACCGGCCAGCTTTATACCGATTTGCGCGATACCGATTTGGCGGCGTGGAAGACTTATCTCGATTTCCCTTTTGATTTGCAACAGGCCAAGGGTTCGCTGCGGGGATGGCTGTCTTTCGATCATGCGCGGGTTGCCGACTTTACTGCTGATCTGAGTCTGTCGGATGTATCAGTGCAGTTGCGCAAAAACATGGCACCGCTGGCATTGGCCCGTGCAAACGGACGGATATCGGTACGCGAGACTTTGGAAGGCGGACCGCGAGATGGTGTGCCGACTTTTGGTATGCAGGGACATACGATTTCGGTGGTGGATTTTTCCTTGCAAACCGACGATGGCTTGCAATTGCCCAAGACCACGATGAGTGAACACTATGTCGCGGCCAGGAATGGTGTGCCCGAGCGTATAGAGGTGAATGCGAAATCGCTGGACTTGCAGGCTTGGACCGATTTTGCCGGACGCCTGCCCTTGCCGCAAACGCAGTTACGCCTGCTGCAGGATTTTGCGCCGCGCGGCAAGCTGAAGGATTTCTCCGCCCAGTGGCAGGGTGCGTACCCGAATATATCTTCCTACAAGGTCAAAGGCGATTTCGCAGGTTTGGCGATGCGTGCGCAAGCTGCTCGCCCGGCGCGCGTTGCGAGCGCAACGTTGCCGGCGCAAGCTGCGATACCTGCGATTCCGGGCTTTGAGAATTTGACCGGTCATGTCGATGCCTCTCATCAGGGTGGAACATTTGCACTGGCATCGGAAAATATCACACTGGCTTTGCCAGGTTATTTTGCAGAGTCCGATGTCGTATTTGATGCATTGAAAATGGATGCGAAATGGACTTTTCAGAAAAACGATCAGCTATTGCTTGAAGTGCAAAAGATGAGCTTTGCCAGACAGGGTTTGCTCGGATCGTTTGCGGGTACGCATTTGATGTCGCTGCAGAATCAATCGTCGCGTGCGCTGGGCACGATTGACTTGAGCGGAAGTTTGACCGGGCTGGAACTGAACAAGGTGCGTGATTATTTGCCATTAGCCATGAACGAACATTTTCGCTCATGGCTGGGGAATGCTTTGGTCGACGGCACGCTGCGTGACGGTACCATCAAGGTCAAAGGCGATTTGAATCACTTCCCTTTCCGTACGCAAAAACCTGGTGAAAAACCGAAAGGCGAATTTATTTTTGGCGGCAAGATTGATAACGGCAGCCTGAATTACGCACCCGACATGTTCGGCAAGGATGGCAAGGCACCGTTGTGGCCTTTGCTGGAAAAAGTCAAAGGCACGATCCTGTTCGATCGCACCCGCATGGAAATCAAAGGTGAAAGTGGCAAAACCCACGGCGCAGAAGTATCCAACGTGAAAGCCGTGATTGCAGACTTGCTTGCTACCGATCCTGTCCTCGAAATCGATGGCAAGGCTGCCGGCACTTTGCAGGACCTAGTGCAATACACGGTAGACAGTCCGGTTGCGACATGGATAGGCCACTTCACTGATGAAACCAAGGCGACCGGCAATGCGACACTGGCGCTGAGTTTGAAGTTGCCATTAAATAAAATGATCGATGCCCAGGTGCAGGGCGCGCTGAAATTTGCCAACAATAATGTGATTTTGCAGAATGGCATTCCTGCGTTGATGCAAGCCAATGGCCAGCTTGATTTCGATGAAAAAGGTCTGGCGTTGAAGGGTATCAAGGCGAATTTCCTTGGTGGTCCTTTGACGGTAACCGGCGGCACGCAAAAAGACGGCACTATCCTGATCAAGGCTGATGGCTCGCTGTCCGCCGCTGGTTTGCGCAAAAATTATCCTGCGCCAGCGATGCAAAAATTGATAGACAAGATCACCGGCAGCACACGCTTTGGCGCATCTATCAGTGTCAAGAGCAAGCGCGTCGAAATCCTCGTTGATTCCAATTTGCGCGGTCTGGGCCTGGCGTTCCCGGCACCGTTGCGCAAGGCTGCCAAGGATGCGTTGCCGCTGAAGATAGAACAAGCCAGTCTGTCGTCCGATAATACTGCGCTGATGCGGGATGGCATCAAGCTGTCATTGGGTTCATCGATGGTGGCAAATTATTTGCGCGAGAAAAATGCAAACGACCCTGCCGCAGCCTGGCATCTGGTGCGCGGCGGCATAGGTGTCAATACGCCGGCACCGGAACCTGATAGCGGATTGATGGTGAACGTCAGTTTACGCTCCTTGAATATTGATGAATGGATAGCTGTCGCCTCCTCAATTACTGCAGCGAGTGGAAAGAATGTGTCTGTTGCGCAAGCAGGACAAAAGAAAACTGCCGATGCATCCGACGCACTCAATATTTCGCAATATGTAGAGCCGAATGTACTGGCTGCACGTGCCAATGAACTGATTTTGATGGGCAAGAAATTCGATGACGTAGTGGTGGGCGTATCCCATCAAACCAGTGTCTGGCAAGCCAATGTCGATTCGGCGCAGGCATCCGGTTACTTGACCTGGGTCGAGTCTTCATCCGGCCGTGGCTTGGGTAAAGTCACTGCGCGACTGGCTTCGATGGTCATTCCCAAATCCGTCGGTTCGGACGTCAAGAATTTGATGGATGGAGTGGATAGCACGACAGAAATGCCGGCGCTGGATGTCGTCGCTGAAAATTTTGAATTATTCGGCAAGAAGCTCGGGCGCCTGGAGTTGCTCGCAAACTATGTGCGCGCAACGGAAGGACGCGAGTGGCGCATTCGTAATCTGTCGCTGGCTAACCCGGATGCAACGCTGACGGCCAAGGGTAACTGGTTGGCCGGGAATGGCGGCAATGTTTCCAGTCTCGATTACCGTCTGGATATCGCAAACGCCGGCAACCTGCTGAACCGTTTTGGCTTTGCCGATGTGCTACGTGGCGGTAAGGGCAGGATGGATGGCGATATCAGCTGGAAAGGTTTGCCGTTTTCTTTTGATATTCCCAGTCTGTCCGGCAATATCAATCTGGATATTGCCTCCGGACAGTTTCTCAAAGTCGAGCCGGGTGCGGCCAAATTGCTGGGCGTCTTGAGCCTGCAATCGATACCGCGCCGCCTGACACTGGATTTTCGCGATGTATTCTCAGAGGGTTTTGCCTTTGACGGTATCAATGGCAGTGCGCGCATTTCGAATGGCGTCGCCACTACCGATAACCTGAAGATGCGCGGTGTGAGCGCAACCGTGCTGATAGACGGTACTGCCGATATCGCCAAGGAATCACAGAATTTGCGTGCGGTCGTCATTCCTGAAATCAATGCGGGCGCCGCATCGGTTGCCTATGCATTGGCGATCAATCCTGTCATCGGTGCCGGTACTTTTTTGGCGCAATTATTCCTGCGCGAACCTTTAATGCGGGCATTCACTTTTGAATATGCGATTACCGGTGCGTGGAGCGATCCGAACGTGGTCAAGATCGATCGCAAGTCAGGCCAGGCGCCAGCCATATCGAATTTCCGACTCGCAGATACCATTACCGGGGACTGAATCATGACGCATTCCATCGCGCGGGTAGCCGCCATTCAAATGGTTTCTACGCCTTCCATCGCAGAGAATATCGTTACTGCCAAACGCCTGATTGCAGATGCCGCGCAACAAGGTGCCAATCTGGTCTTGCTGCCTGAATATTGGGCGGCGATGGGCATGCATGAAAACGACAAGCTCGGTTTGGCGGAGCAGATCGATGTCGGGCCTATTCAGACTTTCATGGCCGAAACCGCGCGTGAACATCAACTGTGGTTGATAGGCGGCACCTTGCCGATGGCAGCTTCCGTAGTCGACAAGGTATTGAACACGATGATGGTTTATAACCCGGCGGGTGAGCGGGTCAAGCGTTACGACAAGATTCATCTATTCAGCTTTACCAAGGGTGCCGAATCGTATGACGAGGCGCGCACTATTGTCGAAGGCACGGAAGTCACAACCTTCGACGCGCCGTTCGGCAAAGTAGGTTTATCGGTTTGCTACGACTTGCGTTTTCCCGAGCTGTATCGCGCGATGGGCGACTGCACATTGATCGTGGTTCCGGCTGCATTTACTTATACAACCGGCAGGGCGCATTGGGAAGTTCTGTTGCGCGCGCGTGCGATTGAAAACCAATGTTATGTGCTGGCAGCAGCGCAAGGCGGCCGTCATCAAAACGGCCGCACGACATGGGGACACAGCATGCTGATCGACCCGTGGGGTGAAGTCAAAACCGTACTGGCAGAGGGCGAAGGCCTTGTAATTGGTGATATAGAACCCAATTATCTATCTGGAATTCGGGAAAATCTCCCTGCCTTGAAACACCGCAAACTGTAGTCTTAGTGGTAAGTACCTTGCAGTGTTTCCGGGGGGCTTGCGGCTAGATGCTCTACAATTCGCTATATATATTAACTTCCGAATCAATTTTGTTTGCGCATCAACGCGCAAATGGCAAATAAACAATGACTCCATTTGAACCAAATCTGAAAACCCTGGCCGTTGCGCGTGATGTATTACTGACGCCTTTCGGTCTGGATGAATCCATCCTGATCAAGACCCTGGGAACGATGTTCACGCATCGCGTCGATTACGCAGATTTGTATTTCCAGTTTACGAAAAGTGAAGGCTGGAGTCTGGAAGAGGGCATCGTCAAAACCGGCAGCTTTTCGATTGACCAAGGCGTCGGTGTGCGTGCCGTATCCGGCGACAAGACAGCATTCTCGTATTCGGATGAAATCTCCGAGCGCGCATTGAATGAAGCAGCGATTGCCACGCGCACGATTGCGCGCCAGGGCGCAGGCAAGATCAAGGTCGCTTCAGCGATACAACAAGTAGGCGGTCGCGATTTGTATTTACCCAACGATCCGCTGACCTCGCTGGATGCAACTGAAAAAGTAAAACTGCTGGAAAAAATCGAACGCATCGCACGTGCAAAAGACCCACGTGTGGTGCAAGTGATGGCCGGTCTCGCCGGTGAATACGATGTGGTGCTGGTCGTGCGCAGCGATGGCGTGCTGGCAGCGGATATTCGTCCATTGGTGCGCGTCTCGATCACAGTAATCGCTGAGCAGAATGGTAGACGCGAAATGGGTTCCAGCGGCGGTGGCGGTCGCTACAGCTACGGCTATTTCAGCGATGAATTGCTGGAGAAATATGCGAGCGAAGCAGTCGCTTCTGCACTCGTCAATCTGGAAGCGCGTCCGGCACCTGCCGGCCCGATGACAGTCGTGCTCGGACCTGGCTGGCCTGGCGTGTTGCTGCATGAAGCGATTGGTCATGGCCTAGAAGGCGATTTCAATCGCAAGGGTTCCAGCGCATTCTCCGGTCGTATTGGTGAACGCGTTGCTGCCAAAGGCGTGACGGTTGTCGATGACGGCACTATTGCCGATCGTCGCGGTTCGCTGAATATCGATGATGAAGGCAATCCTACACAATGCACGACGCTGATCGAAGACGGTATCTTGAAGGGTTATATTCAAGACACGATGAATGCGCGCTTGATGAAGATGCCGGTCACCGGTAATGCGCGTCGTGAATCTTTCGCGCATCTGCCTATGCCGCGCATGACGAATACGTACATGCTGGGTGGCGACAAGGATCCTGCAGAAATTCTGGCGTCGGTGAAGAACGGTTTATACGCGGTCAATTTTGGTGGAGGGCAAGTCGATATCACCAACGGAAAATTCGTCTTCTCGGCGAGCGAAGCCTACATGATAGAAAACGGCAAAGTAACCTATCCGGTCAAGGGAGCAACCCTGATTGGCAACGGTCCGGATGTATTGAACCGCGTCTCGATGATAGGCAACGATATGCGTCTCGACAGCGGTGTTGGCGTCTGCGGCAAAGAAGGTCAAAGCGTGCCGGTCGGCGTTGGCCAGCCGACCTTGCGTATCGACGGCGTGACCGTAGGCGGAACAGCTTGATATTTGTTGGCATTCTTCCAAAATTTGTTTGAATGCCAACTCATATTCCAAGCTTTTCTTGCCAATTCAGCTGAATTATTGCAATATTACCGACAGATAAAACAGATTTCAGTTACAGACATGACTGCTTCGCGCTTCCAATTTTATTTTTACTTTAGCTATTCCAGCCTAATGGCGGTGGAGAAGCGGTAAGCGCGCAGGTAAAAAAGCTTAAACCGAAATTCTTTAAAAACCGCCCGCGATGGCGGTTTTTTATTTTTTGCAGAACAGATTTTGACTGGGGAAAAACATGCCACGCACAGATGATTTACGAATTCGAGAAATGAAAGAACTGACCCCACCGTCGCATTTGATACGCGAGCTCGGTGTCTCCGAAAAAGCCGAGACTACTGCTGCCGATGCGCGGATTGCACTGCATCGTATCTTGCACGGGCAGGATGATCGCTTGATGGTCGTGATCGGGCCATGCTCGATACACGACACCAAGGCTGCGATGGAATATGCAAATCGACTGGTCAAAGAGCGCGCGCGTTTTGCGGGCGAGCTGGAAATCGTGATGCGTGTCTATTTCGAAAAACCGCGCACCACGGTCGGCTGGAAAGGCTTGATCAACGATCCATATATGGACAACAGTTTCCGCATTAACGAAGGTTTGCGGATTGCACGCGAACTGCTGTTGAACATCAATAATCTTGGTTTGCCGGCGGGTACTGAATTCCTTGACGTCATCAGCCCGCAATACATTGCGGATCTGATCAGCTGGGGCGCGATCGGTGCACGCACCACCGAATCGCAAGTCCATCGAGAACTGGCTTCAGGCTTGTCATGCCCGGTCGGTTTCAAGAATGGTACTGATGGTAATGTGAAAATCGCAGTCGATGCGATCAAGGCGGCATCGCAGCCGCATCATTTCCTTTCAGTTACCAAGGGCGGTCATTCGGCGATTGTGTCTACCAGCGGCAATGAAGATTGCCACATCATTCTGCGCGGCGGTAAAACGCCTAACTATGATGCAGCCAGTGTTGAGCAAGCGTGCAAGGACATCGCAGCCAATGGTCTTGCATCGCGTTTGATGATAGATACTTCGCATGCGAACAGCTCGAAGAAACCGGAAAATCAAATCCCGGTCTGCGCCGATATCGCACAGCAAGTTGCTGGTGGCGATACGCGTATCGTCGGTGTAATGATCGAGTCGCATCTGGTTGCCGGTCGTCAGGATCTGGTGCCAGGCAAGGAACTCGTCTATGGTCAGTCAGTGACTGACGGTTGCATCAGCTGGGAAGATAGTTTGGGCGTGCTGGAAGGTTTGGCTGAAGCAGTCAAACAACGTCGCCTGAAAGATCCAGACGCATAAGCGATAGCATTCGAAGTAGATCGCAGATATTGCGGCAAAAATAAAAACGGGCACTGAATTCAGTGCCCGTTTTTTATGATCATTTAATCTTAATAACGTTTGGTCAAAACCATCTGATCACCGTCACGCCGCATTTCAGTACGATTCAAGAAAGACATACCGAGGAGGATATACGGCAGACCATTTTCCTGAACCAAACCGTCAACTTGATTCAATACGATGTCTCCAACTTTCACGGAATTAAGTCTGACCTGGTAAACGGGTGCCACGCCGTTTGCTGTATTCACGTAGCCGGGTTGTCCTTTTTTGTAATCGATACCCATACGAATTGCATCTGCTGCCGGGATTGCAACCAACGTTGCGCCGGTATCGACCAGCATGCGTGCCACGCCGCCATTGATTTGTCCTTGCACGATGAAGTGGCCTCGGGCATCGGCTTGCAAAGTTACGGTCGACCCGGTCGAAGGCGCGATGCGATTGACATGTTCGCCTATATCGATGGTTTGTTTTTTCCCGTTTGTATCGAAAGTCGCATTGTTCTGGCCGACGGCAAGCAGTTTGATGCCATCGGTGATGGTATTGCCAACCGAATAAGTCTTGGGAGAGCGCCCGTCAACGACCAATACCGCTTTGCCAGGAAAGATACCGACCACGCTAATATCGGCGGCGTGACTTTGCAATGCGATCAAACACAAACCAAAGGCAAGCACTCGACTATTCACTGCTGTCCCTCCCAAGGGAAACGGTTTTCTATCCGGTATTGCGTGCAGCATGCGGCCGACACTGCTTTGTTATGGGCTTGCAATATGCACGGTTTAGCATGCACCTTGATTTGCCTTAGTCGCGGAAGTTATTGAACTCCAGCGGCAGATCGGCAACTTCCTTGCGCAACAATGCCATTGCATCCTGCAAGTCGTCACGTTTTGCACCGGTAACACGAACTGCATCGCCTTGAATGCTCGCTTGTACTTTCAGCTTGCTGTCTTTGAGGATGCGCACGATTTTCTTGGCAGCTTCGGTTTCGATACCGTTCTTGATCTTGACGACTTGCTTGACCTTATCACCGCCGATTTTTTCAATCTTGCCGCGATCGAGGAAGCGGACATCGACATTGCGTTTGACCAGTTTGTTGGTCAATACATCCAACACTTGATTCAGCTGAAATTCCGAATCTGCATACGCAGTCAGGTCACGCTCTTTTTGCTCGACGCGGGCATCGCTGCCCTTGAAGTCAAAACGCGTTGTGATTTCTTTTCCTGCCTGATCGACAGCATTCTTGACTTCGACCATATTGGCTTCAGAGACGGTATCAAAAGACGGCATGGTGATTTCCTTTTATTGCCTGGTGCGCGGCAGATGCCAGCGACATGCCAGATGGTTCATTGTGCATACGATTCGTCCGCCATTCTAACGGACAAAAAACCGAGCGGCTAGGCCTGCAGGCGTGTAGAGCGGGGATATAATCGCCCACTATGGCTCATTCTCTCCCGATTCAGTACGATTTTTCCCTGCGCAACCATAACACCTTCGGAGTGGAAGCAAGTGCACAGGCCTATTTGCCTATCGCCTCGGTCGATATGCTCGCTGAGATAAAAAACGATGCCACACTTGCGGACATGCCACGCCTGGTGCTGGGTGGCGGCAGTAATATTCTATTAACCAAGGATTTCCCTGGCTTGGTTTTGCATATGGAAATCAAGGGAATCGAAATCGTCGGTGAAGATGAAGATGCCACCTATGTGCGTGCTGCAGCCGGCGAAAACTGGCATCAATTCGTGCAGTGGACCTTGGCGCACAATCTCGCCGGGCTGGAAAACCTGTCGCTGATTCCAGGTAGCGTGGGTGCGGCACCGATACAGAATATTGGTGCTTACGGTATAGAGATCAAAGACTGTTTTTATTCGCTGACCTTGTTTGATTTTGAAACCGGCGAGCAAAGCACGCTGGATAAAGCAGCCTGCATGTTTGGCTATCGCGATAGTGTGTTCAAGCATCGCTTGCGCGATAGAGCAGTGGTGCTGGATGTGACGTTTGCATTGCCCAAAAAATGGCAGGCAGTGATCCGTTACGCTGATGTGACGCAAGAACTCGCAGCGCGCAAAATTACCGAGCCGACTGCGCAAGATATCAGCGCCGCAGTGATTGCGATCCGCACGCGCAAATTGCCTGATCCAGCGGTGATAGGCAATGCCGGCAGTTTTTTCAAAAACCCGGTCGTGACAACATCGCAACGCGACGGTCTACTCGCGACTTATCCGCAACTGGTGAACTACATGCAGCCGGATGGCAGCGTCAAACTGGCTGCGGGTTGGCTCATCGACCAATGCGGCTGGAAGGGTAAAACCGCAGGCGCGGCAGGCGTCTATGAAAATCAGGCACTTGTGTTGGTGAATCGCGGTGGTGCAAGTGGTGCAGACATTGCGCAGCTTGCTGCGGCTATTCAGGCTGATGTGGCACAGCGCTTTGACGTGTTGCTGGAACCCGAACCGATTTTTCTTTGATTGCTCAGTACCAAGTTCTAATCACGGAGTCATGGACACGAAAATTTTATTGCCGGTACTGGGCAGCTACCTCGCGCTAAGTTTGCTGAGCTTTGCCGCTTATGCGATCGATAAATCGGCAGCACGCAAGGGTGAATGGCGGATTAGTGAAAACAACCTGCATTTGCTGAATTTCCTCGGCGGTTGGCCTGGAGGATGGTTGGCGCAAAAATTCTTGCGGCATAAAACCAGCAAGGTTTCCTTTCTGCGGATTTATTGGATAACAGTGTTGCTGCACTGTGCTTGTGTAGGTTGGCTGTTATCACCTTACGGCAGGGATGCACTACATGCGCTGGGGAATGCGTGAGGACGCGAACTTCTGCGCACCTCTAGGGCCGTGTATGAACTTTAAGTCAAGCAGTGCCGGCTCAGTGTGAGCCGGCACTCTGCCGACATATTTAGAAGCTTTTACTTAAGCTGTTACTTGGACAGATAGCGATCGTTATCCTTGTCTTGCAAGAAGGCCTGCGTGTATTGCCCGACTGCGCGCCCAATTTCCGTTTTGTTGAATATTTCTTCGCCATAGCTGCGGCAAGGCGCGCAGGCATAGCGTGGAATTTGCACCGCCAAGATGTGATTGTACGTATCGCTGCAGTTGGAGTCGATGACGACGGTACCACCGCAATCCGGGCATGAACGTACCGTTTCATTGATGGTTTCATGTATGCCATCAGTGTCGTAATAGACATTGAAATTGCGCTTGTGGAATTCCTGTTGTGGATAGACCTGCTCGCGCAGCATCTCGCGATTGTTCCAGTGATGGAAAGTCGCATCCTTCAATTTTTCAAGATAGGCACCTATCGCAGCTGGCTGCTTCTGATCTTCCGCGTCATAGTCCGGTTCCTTGATGTGGCTGAAATCCATGCCTGCCATCGCGAGAATAATCCCAGTGTTGATGTAAGGCAGGGCGGTTTCGATCGAGTAACCACCTTCCAGCACAGCCAGATCCGGTGCGAGTCGCTGGTTGAGTACCGCGTAACCATGCGCGGTGAATTTCATGTTTGTGATCGGATCGGAATAGTGATTATCCTGTCCGGCCGAATTGATGATCAGGTCCGGTTTGAACTCGTTCACGATAGGCATGACTATTTCATCCAGCACATACAGGAAACCTTCTTCACAGGTATCCGGTGGCATAGGCAAATTAATCGTGGTGCCGAAAGCATTCGGTCCGCCCAGCTCGTCTGGGAAACCGGAGCCCGGATATAGCGTGCGACCATCCTGATGCATGGAGATGAACAGGGTATTCGGATCGTGCCAGAAAATGTCCTGCGAGCCGTCACCGTGGTGACAGTCGGTATCGACAATCGCAATTTTCTTCACACCGTATTTGTGGCGGATGTATTCGACCATGATTGCTTCCATGTTCAGCGTGCAGAAGCCACGACTGCCATGCACGACACGGAACGAATGGTGGCCGCAAGGGCGTACCAGCGCAAATGCGTTATCCACTTCTTTCGTCATTACCTTGTCGGCCGCAGTAATACAGCCGCCGACGGCAATCAGATGCGATGCATGCACGATTTCGTCTATGCCTGGCACGCAGAAATGCACACGCTGAATGTCTTCTGCGGTAGCCACGCCGGGTTTGAATTCCTTGATGTTGTCGAAGTCCAGCAGGCCTTCTTCGAACACTTGATCTTGCGTGTACAACAGGCGTTCTTCACGCTCCGGATGCGTAGGCGAGATTGCGTAATCGAATGCCGGGAAAAATACCAGTCCTGTGTTTTTCTTCACGCTAGCTTCCTCAGTTTTTTTCGTGCTCATGTTTGTTTCCTCAGGCTTGTTCTTCACTCTTATGCTTCATGCTTGATCAAACCGGGTTTGATCTGCAGACGGACACGGATATTCTTGCCGGTGGTTGCATAGCCGTGAATGACATTGAATGACTGGCAGTCGGCCACTTCCACCTCCAGATCTTCATCGCGTGCACCGGCGGCTCTAGCGATTTCAAGCAAACGTTCCTGACCAATCGCGACGATATCGTCGACTGTGGCGCGCGAAGAAATTTTTACCTTGCGGCCGTCTTCGGCAAAACTCAGTTGCTGCGATTCAGTGTCGGCCAGCAAATTCAATTCGACGGTAGTGCGTGCCATTGCCGCACCGTTGGCGTTGATAACGTCTGAATTTTCTGGCACCAGCGCCGGCAACTGCAGTAACTCGCCGACCTGTTTGGCCAAGTAGGGCGCAGGACCACCGACGGCAATCAGTTGCTGCGGGTTCAGCGTTTTGCCTTCGAGCAGTTCATGGATGGTGTAAACCGGCTTGCTGTTGACCTCGCTGACCATTTGCGTGACCTTGGTGGCGATGCTGGCGCACATGCTGTCCACGATTTCTTTCGCGACTTGCTCAGGTGTTTGCTGCAAGGTAGTAGCCAGACTTTCCATCGCGCGCAACGCTTTGGTCTTGTCGCCGATGTCGGCCAGACCGAGCACGATCAGCGCATCGGTAGGTGTCGGCACCGGACCGTCGAAGGCCATGGCCGAGCCTTTGCGCTCAGGGCCGATCTGCAATGCGCCGTTGACGACTTGCACATGACTGTCGCCGCCGAGCGCCATCGAATGCGTCAGCAAACCGCGGATCAAGGTTTTATGTCCTTCGATCTCTACGCCTTTCGGTTCCAGCAAGGGCGCGCCGTCCGCGAACAATGCGATGTCTGTAGTTGTGCCGCCGATGTCTATCGATACGGAGTCCTGTGTAGACGAGACAAACGGCAGCACGCCCATGATGGTGGCGGCCGGTCCGGACAAAATGGTTTGTACCGGATAGTTGCGCGACTGCTCGACGCCGATCGTGCCGCCGTCCGCTTTCAGAATGAATAGCGGCACATTGACGCCGAGTTCCTGCAGATAGCCGGCCAGTTGATCGACCATGCGGCTGTGCAGGCTCCAGATCGCAGCATTCAGGTAAGTGGTGGCGATACGGCGCGGGAAATTCAACACGCCGGATTGGTGATGGCCGAGTGAGACGTGCGCGATCTTGTCTGCAAAGAAGGAGCCGACATCCTGCTCATGCACCGGATTGCGTGTCGAGAACTTGCCGATGACGGCAAGGTGTTCAATTTTGTCTTTGGCGAACTGTTGCTTCAACGTTTCTAGCTCGTCGTCCTCAATAGCTTCAGCTTCTATCCCGCGATGGTTCATGTAACCCGCGATCAATTGCGTTTGATCGGCGAGCGGCAAATCCTTGGGCGAAACGCCAGGACCGTTCATCACGATCAGGCCGACAGTATCGAGCTGGTTTTGCGCAACCGCATTGGTCGAAATCGTGGTGCTGAGCACAATGCGCTTCAACTGCCTGATATCGTCGGCTGTCGTGACAGCCTGCGTCGCACGCATCACGCAACCCAGAATGTCGTTCTTGTCGGTCAGTACTTTGGACTTGCGGATGATTTTGCGGTTCTGCATCAATACCGAATCGGTATGCGTGCCACCCACATCAATGCCAAGGATCATATGTTTCTTTCTTGGAGAGGTTTACGTCGGGCTTGTCGCAAGCGGACAGCCCGGGCTAAGAGGATTAATTAGATTCGAAAGATTGGCGTTGCTATTCATGGCGTCATTATGGTGGAAGGCGCAGAGCGCAGTCCATAGCTGTCTTCCACTGACGTCTCGCACTTGTCACGTCAGGAACCATCCTGACGTTGGCTTGCTTCGCTCGGTGCGTAGCCAAACTGCGCTTTAAAAGCGCGACTGAAGGCCGCATCCGATGTGTAACCGATGCGCTCTGCCGCCTGCGTAACGCGCAGCCCGCCACTCGCGAGCATGTCCGCTGCAAGTGTCAGTTTCAAGCGTTTTACGTAGTGAAGAGGGGCTTCTCCCACGCGTGCAGTAAAGCGCTCCGCAAAAATCGAGCGCGACATTGCAGAGAGACTGGCCAGTCCTTTCACGGTCCACGGATGATAGGGTGCGGCATGGATGGCGCTTAGTGCGCGTCCTATGCGTTCGTCACCCAGTGCGCCAATCCAACCGCCGGGATGAGGCTGACTGGCGGCCCAGGTACGCAGCGTACGTATCACCAGCAAATCAATCAATCGCGAAATCATCAGCGATGAACCGGGTTCTACTTCGTGCGATTCCTTGACCAGAAAATGCGTCAGTGCGTGCAGCCAGTCTGGCGTCTTGCCGTTTTCACTGGGGATATGCACCACCAACGGCAGCGCTGCCATGATGGCGGCCAGCGATCCTCCTTCGAAATGGAACAGGCCGCCGACAAGGCGAGTCGGTTTGCCGTCGTCGCCGTAATCGAGCACTGATTTGTCGCGATCAAAGTGTTCGCCGATAAGGTCACCGATTTCTGCCGGAGGCGTGATCGGATCATCGCAAATCATGTGACCGGTGCCATGCGGCAGTAACAGCATGTCGCCCTGGCTTACCGCAAGCGGCTCAGCGCCCAGGGTTTTGACCCACATCGTGCCGGTCTCAACGAAATAGAAATGCGCCGCCCCCTTGGGGAAGGCAATGCTCCACGGTGCCCGCAGCTGCGCCGAATACACCAGTTCACCGCGTAATCGTATCAAGGTCAGCACTTGTGACAGGACGTCGGCGCGGGTGGCCGCCATGCCATAGTCCGGCATTTTTCCGGACGATCGATCATGAAGTCCGGGCTCCTGGATATGGTTGTTCATGTTGCTGAGTCCTATCATTTGTCCTGTGGTTCCCGAGTTTATAAACCCTTTTCAGGAGTATGGCATGAAAGCATTAAACGTTTTGATTTTGACTTCCGCCGCCTTGATCGGCGCTTCAGCAATGGCTGCAGAAAAGCCGGCTATTGCCCTCGTCCACGGCGCATTTGAAGACGCACATATCTGGGATGGCGTCAGCGCCAAACTGCAGGCCGATGGTTATCGTGTGATCAGTATCAATCTGCCCGGTCGTCCGAGCGCACCGTTGGCGGCCAATCTGGTCAGCAACGATGTGTATCGCGACACGGTACTCAAGGCGATCAATGGCGAATCGCAGCCGGTGGTGCTGGTCGGTCACAGTTTTGGCGGCATTGCGATATCTACGGTAGCGGAAGCGGCTCCCGCCAAGATCAAGACAGCGGTATATCTGGCCGCCTACCTGCCGCAGGATGGCGAATCGATGATTTCGCTGGCGAAACAGGACCGCGACAGCAAGGCCGGTCCGGCACTGCAGATTGATGAAGCCAAAGGCATGGTCTCGGTCAACTATGCAGCCCGCGCCGACTTGTTTGCCAACGGCGCGCCAGAAGGTTTGCGCAAGGTATTGCCCGATCTGATCATCGACGAGCCGTTGGGACCGATCGTCACGCCCGTGAAATTGACTGCTGCGCGTTTCGGCAAGGTCGACAAGGTCTACATCCACACCGCACAGGATCAGGTCGTCAGTCCTTACCTGCAGCAAAAGATGGTGGCCGCCACGCCGGTGCGCCTGGAGCTCACGCTCAATACCGGCCACATACCGTTCCTGACCGATGTGCAAGGTCTGGTTTCTGCAATCGAAAAATCCGCAGAATAAATATTTCACCAACGATTCATCTGTATTACTGGCGTGCTTGAGGCCGCCAGTTCACTCACACTTTTCAAGGAATAATCATGAGCCGTTTATTTAACCAACCAGTATCCGAATCCACTGGACACGCCGCACAGCTTTACGCTGGCATCAAAGCAGCCGTAGGTCTCGTGCCAAACGCTTACGTCAACATCGGCAGCAATAGTCCGATTGCATTGGAAACATTGCTCAATATTGATGGTGCATTGAAAAAAGGAACGCTAGGCGCGAAAGAAGGAGAGGTCGTGAAACTCGTTGTGAGTCAGGTAGCCGAGTGTGATTACTGTCTTGCGGCACACACCTTGATTGGCAAAAAAACGGGCTTGAGCAAGGAAGATGTACTGGCAATCCGTCATGCCACCCCGTCCAGCGATGCGCGTCTGGATACGTTGGCAAGCTTCACCCGGGAATTGATTTCGACAAAGGGGACATTGTCTGGCGCGACAGTTGAAAAAATCAAGAATGCCGGATTTACGGATATGCAAATCGTAGAGATCGTGCTCGCCGTTACCAGCATCACGTTCACCAACTTGTTCAATCGGATCAACGACACCGTGGTGGATTTTCCTCCCGCGGATTAAAGATGCAGGCTGGTTGGCCCGACAGCCGCAAATAATAAAAAAGCCCGGAGTATTCCGGGCTTTTTATTGGAGGTATTTTTATATCAGATGAAATGGCAAACGTAATCCAGTGTTTCTACCGTTTCAATATCGAAGCTCGAATTTGCCGGCACTTCGAATTGCTGGCCGCCTTCATAGGTATTCCACTCGGTTGCGCCAGCCAGGCGAATGCGGCATTTGCCGGCATTCAGTTCCATGATTTCTGCAGCGCCGGTGTTGAATTTCAACGTCGATGGAAAAATGATGCCTATGGTTTTCTTGGTGCCGTCCGCGAACAATACGGTGTGTGACACGCATTTGCCATCAAAGTAGAGATTGGCTTTTTTGACGACGGAAACGTTATCGAATTGAGTAGTCATGATCTTGTGTTTGATATAAATATTTGATGTTGAAAAATTATTTTTTGCTGTCTTTTTCAAAGCTAGGCAGCGCAACCGAGGAGTTGCCAGTCAGCAGGCCGGCGCTGCTGTAGATGGCCAGCTTGTGACGTGTGTCTGTGATGTCCAGATTGCGCATCGTCAATTGACCGATACGGTCTGCTGGCGAGAATGGCGCGTCTTCCACTTTTTCCATGGACAGGCGTTCTGGCGCGTAGGTCAGGTTTTCGGACACTGTATTCAAAATCGAGTAATCATTGCCGCGACGCAGTTCAATCGTGACTTCGCCAGTGATCGCACGTGCAACCCAGCGTTGCGCAGCTTCGCGCAGCATGATCGCTTGCGGATCGAACCAGCGGCCTTGATACAGCAGACGACCGAGGCGACGGCCGCTTTCGCGGTATTGCTCGATCGTGTCTTCGTTGTGGATGCCGGTAATCAGACGTTCGTAAGCGATGAACAACAATGCCAGACCTGGAGCTTCGTAGATGCCGCGGCTCTTCGCTTCGATGATGCGGTTTTCGATTTGATCGCTCATGCCCAAGCCGTGACGACCGCCGATGCGATTGGCTTCCAGCATCAGTTCGACCAGATCGGTATACACGACGCCATTCAATGCAACTGGACGGCCTTCTTCAAAACGTACGGTGACTTTTTCGCGTTTGATTTCGACGTCGTCGCGCCAGAATGCGACGCCCATGATCGGTTCGACGATCTGCATGCCGCTGCTCAGCTCTTCCAGATCTTTCGCTTCATGCGTTGCGCCGAGGATGTTGGAATCGGTCGAGTACGCTTTCTCGGTGGACATCTTGTAGTCGAAGCCGGACTTGATCAGGAACTCCGACATTTCCTTGCGGCCGCCAAGTTCATCGATGAACGCGTCATCCAGCCATGGTTTGTAGATGCGCAGTGCCGGGTTCATCAACAAACCGTAGCGATAGAAGCGCTCGATGTCATTGCCCTTGAACGTGCTGCCATCGCCCCAGATATCGACGTTGTCTTCTTTCATCGCGGCGACCAGCATGGTGCCGGTGACTGCGCGACCCAACGGGGTCGTGTTGAAGTAGGTAACGCCAGCGGTCGAGATGTGGAAGGCGCCGCTTTGCAATGCTGCGATACCTTCAGCCACCAGTTGTTCGCGGCAATCGATCAGGCGTGCTAACTCTGCGCCGTATGCTTTGGCTTTTTCTGGAATCGCGTTGTAGTCGGTTTCATCCGGTTGCCCGAGATTGGCGGTGTATGCGTACGGAATCGCGCCTTTTTGACGCATCCAGTGCAAGGCTGCGCTGGTGTCTAGGCCGCCGGAAAAGGCGATGCCTACTTTTTGATTCACTGGAACGGATTGGAGAATATTCGACATGGTGTGTGCTTCGCGTACTTAGAATGAATGTGAATTAAATTTGTATAAGGTGCGGGATAAAACTGAAGCTGTGATTAATCGAGCTTGCCGAGAACCAGATACTCGAGCAACGCTTTTTGCACGTGCAGACGGTTTTCCGCTTCTTCCCAGACGACAGATTGCGGGCCATCAATGACTTCGGCCGAGACTTCTTCGCCGCGATGTGCAGGCAGGCAGTGCATGAACAATGCATCCGGTTGCGCGCGCTGCATTTTGGCGGCATCGACGATCCAGCCATCGAATGCTTTCAAACGCGCTGCGTTTTCTTCTTCGAAGCCCATGCTGGTCCAGACGTCCGTCGTGACCAGATGTGCGCCTGTGCAGGCATCGGTCGGCGTCGCATGTACGGTGTAATGCGTGTTGCCCGGTGCAACGAGAGACGGATCGATATCGTAGCCACGCGGGGTCGACACCTGAACATGGAAATCGAACACTTCAGCGGCCTGCAGCCATGAATACAGCATGTTGTTGGCATCGCCTACCCACGCCACGGTTTTACCCTTGATCGATCCGCGGTGTTCAATGTAAGTAAATACATCGGCTAGCACCTGACAAGGGTGATGTTCGTTGGTCAGGCCGTTGATTACTGGAACCCGCGAATTGGCAGCGAAGCGCTCGATGATGTCCTGACCGAAGGTGCGGATCATGATGACGTCACACATGCGCGACATCACTTGTGCTGCATCTTCCACCGGTTCGCCGCGGCCGAGCTGGCTGTCGCGCGTATTCAGGTAAATTGCTGCGCCACCGAGCTGGTGCATGCCGGCTTCAAACGATAGACGTGTGCGGGTCGAATTTTTTTCGAACACCATCACCAGCGTGCGATCAGCCAGTGGATGGTAGGGCTCGTAATTCTTGAATTTCCGTTTGATGATGCGCGTACGTTCGATCAGATAATCGAATTCGTCCAGCGTCAGATCGGAAAATTGCAGAAAGTGTTTGATTGCCATAATGAAAACGGCGGCTAGGTTGGCGCCTGCCGCCGAATGTTGTAACTGCTTCAATTATAAGGGATTTTCATCCCAAAAAGCCACCCGCAACGAGGCTGGCCGGATTTCAATACAGCTTCTGCGATGATTCATGCAGTAACTGCAAGTACAGAGCATGTCGCATCGGTGCGATCTCGCCGGTCGCGACTGCGGTGCGGATCGCGCATTCCGGTTCATTGGAATGATGGCAGTTATAAAATTTGCACTTGCCCAGATACGCTTTGAACTCCGGAAACGCACGTTCCAGCATGCCTTCGGTCAGTTGATACAAGCCAAATTCCTGAAAGCCGGGCGAATCGATGATGGAAGTCTGTTCGTCCATCTTGTACAGGCGGGTGAATGTCGTCGTATGTTTGCCGGTATCGAGCGCGGCAGAAATCTCGCGCACCGCAATATCCGCATCCGGCACGATCAGATTGATGATGGACGACTTGCCCATGCCGGACTGGCCAATAAGGATCGTCGATTGTCCGGTGAGCAAAGGCATCAGCGCGGCGACGGTAGCTTCCGGCTGTGCAGTAGCCGACACTTCATGCACCGGATAACCAAGGCCAGCGTAAAAGGCCACGCGCTTACGGGTTTTTTCCAGCGAGGCAACGACGTCGATTTTATTCAGGATGATATGCACCGCGACGCCGGCCGCTTCCGCTGCGACCAATGAGCGCGATACCAGATCGTCAGTGAAGCCGGGCTCTGTCGCTACCACGATGAACAGTTGCGTGACGTTAGCGGCCAGCAGTTTGGATTTGTACTGGTCGGAGCGGTACAGCAGCGTCTTGCGTTCGGTGATTTCTTCAATCACACCCTGATTGGCGGACGTCAAATTCAGTTTGACGATATCGCCGACGGCTACATCGCTTTTCTTGCCGCGTGTGACGCATTGAAGTTTTTTGTCGTCGGCTTGGACCAGATAGTGTCGGCCATGTGCCGCGATGACAGTGCCTGTGACAGTGTTTGTAAGTGCGGCTATAGGTTTGGTCATTAATTAAGCGAACGATCGTTCGAAGACTGCATTCAATTTGGCCGCGCAGATAAAATCGTTGTCTGACAAACCGCCTTTGCCGTCATTGACAGAGTGCGTATTGAATTTGACGATGCAGCGGTTATAAGTAATCACCAGCTCGGGATGATGATCCTCGGCGTGGATGATGGTGGTGATTGCATTGACGAAGGCGAGTGTGTCGTAATAATCAGGGAAGGTAAATTCCCTGACGACTTTTTCGTCCTGCAGCTTCCAGTCGGAAACGGCTTGCAAACGCTGCGCGATTTCTTCTGCATTCAATGCCGTCACTTGATGACGGCATTTTTGTTTGAGTAAGTCGGCAGCGTTGCTCATGATGATTTGACTCAAATGGCCAGTAGCTTGTTGATGCGCACACTGGCTGGCGGATGCGAATCATAGAATGCCGAATGCAAGGGATCTGGCGTCAATGTGGATGCATTGTCTTCATACAGTTTGACGAGTGCGGAAACCAGATCCTGCGAGTTTGTATGTTGAGCGGCAAAGGCATCGGCTTCGAATTCATGTTTACGCGAACTGAGCGAAGTCAGCGGCGACAGCAGGAAAGAGAAAACCGGCAATACCAGCGCAAACAGAATCAGTGCCATCGCATCATTGCTGGCACCCATCATCGGTTCTACGCCCAAGCCTGTATAAAACCAGGTTTGGGTTTTCAAAAAGCCGAGCACGGCGAGAAAAGCCAGCGATGCCGCAAACATCACGATAATGCGTTTAACCACATGCTTGAGTTTGAAATGTCCGAGTTCGTGCGCGAGCACTGCTTCAATTTCATTCGGAGCCAGACGTTCCAGCAAGGTGTCGAAGAACACGATGCGCTTCGCTGCGCCAAAGCCCGAAAAGTAGGCATTGCCATGCGCGCTGCGGCGCGAACCATCCATCACGAACAGACCACTGGAAGAAAAGCCTATGCGCTGCATCAGATTTTCAATGCGGGCTCGCAGACTCTCATCCTCCAGGGGTTTGAAGTTGTTGAACATGGGTGCGATGAAAAGCGGTACCAGGACCAGCATCAACATCTGAAATCCACACCACACTGCCCACGCATATAACCACCATAGATCACCCGCGTTTTCCATCAGAATCAACGTGATCCATACCAGGCCGAGGCCAAGTGACAGTGACAGCGCGGTGCTTTTCAGCAGATCTTTAAAGAACAAGCCAGGTGACATGCGATTGAAGCCGAAACGCGCTTCCAGCACAAACTGGCGGAAATAATCAAAAGGCAATTCAATCAGGCCGGATATCACTGCAAACGCCAATACCAAAGCCAATTGATAGCGCCATCCATCACCAAAAATGTCAAACGAAGCGCTGGCCAGCCATTGCAGGCCACCCATCAGCGTAAAGCCGATCAGCACAGCCGTATTCAGCAGCACGATAAAAAGAGAAAACTTGGTCTTTGAGATCGAGTAAGCCGCGGCTTTTTGATGCGCTGCCAGTGAAATCTGATCTGCAAATTGCGCAGGTACAGCAGCGCGATTCGCAATGATGTGGCGAATATGGCGCGATGCAAGCCAGTAGCGAACTCCAAGGCTGATAACCAGAAAGCTCAGAAACAAAACAGTAAACGCAAGTGATGACATTCTTTTCCTGTGAGAAAATGACGGATTACGCCGGTCTAAGGGAAACAATTATGTCACAAGCTGCAGAAGTAACGCCATCCGTAACGCCATCCGCCACACCTGCACGTCCGAATGAGTTCAATCTGGTGTGGCTCGATATGGAAATGACCGGCCTCGATCCGGAAAACGATCGCATCATTGAAGTTGCCGTGGTGGTAACAGATTCAGAATTGAATATTATCGGCGAAGGTCCGGTATTCGCGATTCATCAATCGGATGAAGCGCTGGATGGCATGGATGCTTGGAACAAGGGCACGCACGGCCGCTCCGGTCTGATCGAGCGCGTCAAGGCGTCAACCGTGACCGAAGAGCAGGCGGAAGAGGCATTAATCGAATTTTTGAAGGCATACGTACCAAAAGGCAAATCGCCTATGTGCGGCAATTCGATTTGTCAGGATAGACGCTTCATGGCGAAGGGCATGCCGAAACTGGAAGCTTTCTTCCATTACCGGAATCTGGATGTCTCGACGCTGAAGGAATTGTGCAAACGCTGGAAGCCTGAGTTGGCGAGTGGTTTCAAGAAACATCAGAAGCATACTGCGCTGGCTGACATTATTGAGTCGATTGAGGAGTTGCGGTATTACCGGGAGCATTTTATTAAGGAGTAATTTCCTTAATGGGTAAGAGATTAGCGGATGCGATGGTGGCGTCCGTTTTTTTATTTCTGTTGAGATTTGAGTTTGGGGTTTTGGGCTGAAGTTTGTTGGTAGCTGATGGGTAGAAGCCGGGGGTGGCCCGGCGGCCACTCACTTTTCTTGCTTCGCCAAGAAAAGTAAGCAAAAGAAGGCGACCGCAAGCCGCTGGCCCTTCGGGCTTCCCGTTTGTACAAATCAAAAAATGGGAAGCGAACGAAACTCGCTTCGCTCAGACAGCGTTCACTTCTTTTTCCATTTTCTGCTTCGCACAAACGGCAGCGTCAAAGCGGATAAGAGCAACGGCAACTTCAAAAGCTACTTTGGCAATAGTTTTTCCAAGGCGTAATTTAACGTCTAAGGTAAGGGACGCGCCGCTTGCGGCGCGTCCCGCTTGACGGAAGTGTTAGGGCTTAGTGATTTGTAAGTGAGCCAGAATGTTATGCCCGCTAGCGCGCCGAACGCACCCATAAAGCCGACACCTTGAAAATAGTCGACCCAACCTGTGAGGGTAGGAACACCGTTGATTTTGGCATCCACCATGGCTTTGCCATCCCAGTAGCTGTAACCCGACTTGAATTCCGAATAGTCATAAGGCCATGACCAAATAGTCATCGGAATGCACCCCAACACAAAGCTGATCGCGATCGCGGACCACGAGCTCAGGCGGTTAAATTTCTTAAGAAGTAGGATCGATGGTATTCCGAGCACCAATACGTGACCCGCCGAAATGAGGATCCCAAATAGCAGAACGAGGACACCGACACGCATCTCAGAGCCATTCGCTAGCCCGCTATATGTGGCGATGCCGGCACCGACCGCAAAGTACAAAGTAATTGCCAATGTTGGCGCCAGTATTGCCGCCAAGAAGGCAAAGGTAAGAGATGGTGCGTTTCGCATAAGCCCTAACGTAATGTATACCGCAAACACTGCGGGATAAAATGGCCGCTACGGTATGCATCGCTCACGATATTTTTCTGAGATCGTTGTGCCATATTGCGCCTCTCACATAGCTTTCTGTTTTTCGCATGCTTAAAAGAATCGTGAAACCCAGCAACGCTTCATCTACATTCGCACAAATGTAGATGAAAGCAGAGTTATGAATACTTACTCCGCAGTTTCAGCACCACAGCACTTCTTGAACTTCTTCCCGCTACCGCATGAGCAATCGTCGTTACGGCCGACCTTCGGTGTTTCGCGTTGTACGGTTTTTACTGCCGATTTGCGGTGTGGCAGCCAGAACTTGTGGATTTCTGGGATGGCGGCTTCGATTTCGATTGTTAGCTTGTGGCATTTGACTGGGTTATCCACCAGCACCATTTCTTCTTCTTCGATCTCTTCCGCACCTAGCAGATATATAGGGCGCATCAGCGGTGCGATGTTCGAGGTCTCGATTGGCTCCCATGCCTCTGCGCGCAGGCTCATGCCTAGGTTGAAACCCCAGGCCCAGGCTTCGCCGTCCAGTACCGGTTTGCCTTCCCATTCGTGTTCGCAGAACAGTGGTTCGTATTCTTTTGGCGCGACTTCCAGCGTGATGGCGATTTCGTTCATGAAGCGGGCGATCAGCGCGACGATGCGTTCGTATTCTTTGTCGTTCTTGAATTTCGGGATGGCTTCTGCATCTTCGCCCCAGACATGCGGCAGCCATTCAGCCAAAGGTACTTCTTCCGGGCCGACAGTCAATGCAGTCAGATAGCCGTGCAGTGAGTCCATCGCCATGCAGTCGTCGGCGGTACGATCGGACAGCAGGAATTTATCGAGTTCGTCGAATTCTTTATCGGAGAGGGGCTGGTCGAGTTGCATGATGAGTTTCTTTGTGGATGTGCAGAGCCGAAGTGTATCAGCATGAAGCGCAAAGATTTGTTGCGATTGCTGAAATTCGGTCATCTGGATGAACGAGTTGTTGCAGTGCAAATGGGCGGTGGAGAAATGCGCTCGCACCGTACAATGCGCAAATGAATTCATCTCCTGACTTGTCTTTTTCCGCACTCACGCCCGATTGCGTACTCGATGCGCTGGAAAGCGTCGGTTTATATAGCGACGGCCGTCTGCTCGCGCTCAATAGTTACGAAAACCGTGTCTATCAAATCGGTATCGAGGATGGCCCGCCGCTGGTTGCCAAGTTCTATAGGCCAGCGCGCTGGACCGATGAGGCGATTCTGGAAGAGCATGCATTCGTCGCTGAACTGGTCGAACGGGAAATCCCGGTCGTGCCGGCGATGACGCTGGCGAATGGCAAAACGCTGCATGAATTTTCCGGTTTTCGCTTTGCCGTCTTTGCGCGGCACGGTGGCAGGGCGCCGGAACTTGACGATCCGGCGACGCTGGAATGGCTGGGTCGCTTTATCGGGCGTATCCATGCAGTCGGCAGCCTGCAGTCGTTTCAGCACAGGCCGGCATTAAATATCGCTACCTTTGGTGAAGAGCCGCGTGATTATCTGCTGGCGAATAACTTCATACCGCCTGATTTGCTCGATGCCTATCGCAGCGTGGTTGCGCAGGCGATCGATGGCGTGCGGCGCTGTTTCGACAGGGCTGGTGACATTAAAAATTTGCGGCTGCATGGAGATTGTCACATTGGTAATGTTTTGTGGACTGACGCGGGGCCACACTTTGTCGACTTTGACGACAGCCGCATCGGACCGGCAATTCAGGATTTGTGGATGCTGTTATCGGGTGAGCGGCGCGATATGGTGCGTCAGTTCTCTGACTTGCTTGCCGGTTATGAAGACTTTGTCGAATTTGATACCCGCGAATTACATTTGGTCGAAGCATTGCGCACATTGCGTCTGATTCACTATGCAGCATGGCTGGCACGGCGCTGGGAAGATCCCGCTTTCCCGGTCGCTTTCCCGTGGTTCAATACGCAACGCTATTGGCAGGATCGCATCCTCGAATTACGCGAACAAGTGGCCTTGATGGATGAAGCGCCGTTGTGGACGTGTTGATGCGATTGCCTGCATCAGCGCGCTGAGCGCTTGCCGGATTGTTAAGTGCGGCTTTATTTGCTTGCGGCAACCTTTTAAATCTTTTGTGCGTTCCTCGCCAAAGCGTCCAGCGCGGCAATGATTTTGTCGGTAGACGCATCGCTATTGGCGATCAGGACTGCGCGTTCTATCGCATCGTCACGTTTGGTCTTGGCGAAAAAGTTGAGCAGATAATCGCCGTTTTCAATTCCAGCGTGATTTCTGCTGTCATCCTTTGCCAGTCGGCGCGCATACCAGATCGCGTAACCGTTCGACTCTTCGCAGCAATACACTTCCACCGAATGATGCGGGCCGAGCGGAAAGTCTTCCGGGTCGGTATGCCAGATGGTTTTGCGCCACAGATGATTCTTTTTTGATTCAGGAATTTGGTTCATTTTCCGGTACTTTCAGCATGTTCGTATGGGATGCGCGGAGAGTCGCGTCTCGGCTGTTTTCATGATGATACAGGCAACACCAGGTTCCAATATTATCAATGCAGATTCAAGCGATCTTCAATTTTTTCAGGCATTGCCGTATCGCTTCATTGACCTTGTTGCTGTTAAAGGGCTTGACGACAAAGCCGTTTGCCCCGGCCTGTAGCGCTTGCTGAACATGGCTGACAGTAGCCAGTGAACTGACGACAATGACCTGCGTATTCTTGCACTGCTCACGTATCTTTTGCGTGGCCTGATGACCGTCAAGCTTGGGCATGTCGATGTCAATGAATGCAATATCAGGCTGATGCGCGATACATAGCTCGAGCGCCTTCTCGCCGTCGCCGGCTTCACCGGCAACGTGGTGATAGCCTTCATGCAGCAACATGCGCAATACATTGCGTGTCATTCTGTCGTCGTCGGCAATAACGAAATTGAGTTTGCCTGGTGCCTTGATCAAAAAATATTCTCGCTAGACAATCGTGGGGGGGAGGTAGTCAATGTTTGCCGTGCGTATTGCCTGGCTCGGTCTGGATTGCGGGGTGCAGCATGTCATCCAATTTTGCGTTGATGCGTGCGTACTCGCGTTCTATTGCATGCAAGCGTGCAGGCGCATCATCCAGCTCATGATTTTTTGCCTTGATTTCAAGGTCCCGGCAAAGAGCCGCCAGTGCAGTCGCACCTAAGGATGCAGTGCTGCCGCACAAGACATGCGCCAAACGTCCTGTTGCAAGCGCATCCTGTTCGGCTATCGCGGTGGTCAGCGATGCCAGTCGCTTCGGACTATCGGCAAGAAACAGCTGCGCAAGCTCGGAAAAATCCTCGCCAAACATTTGTTGCGTGGCATCCAGCTCGTCATCCTGTTGCACCGTCTTCATGCTGCTGGCTGTCGCCGACAGCCAGCGCGTCAGCAACTCATGCAATGAGCGCAGCCGTATCGGCTTGGCGATGAAATCATCCATGCCGATCGCCAGACAGGTATCGCGTTCATTGTGCCGGGTGCCGGCCGACCAGCCGATGATGATGGTATGGCTATCGGCGGATTCCATCGCACGCAATAAAGCCGTGGTTTGATAGCCATCCATCTGCGGCATCTGGCAATCCATCAATACCAGATCGTAATGCCGAGCATGCACCAGTTGCAGCGCTTGCTCGCCGCTGGAGGCGGTATCAACCTCGCAGCCGAAACGCGCCAGCATGCTCTTTGCCACGTGCAGATTCACTGCATGGTCATCGACAGCCAGAATGCGCGCATGCGAGAAGCCTGCAAAAAAATCGGTACCGTCCGCACTCGGCTTCGCATGCAGTTTCGTATTCAGTGTCGCAGCGAAGCGCACGCCGGCACAGACGAAGCGTGGCGCATCTTTTTTGACGATACAGGTACACAACATGCGCAAGGTATTGAGCAGCATGCTGTGCGGAGTAGGCTTCGGTAGCCATGCGGAAAACCCTGCATGTGTCAGCCTGTCTGCATCCGATCGGCTGTGCTCATCACTCATCAGGATGATCAGCGCATCGCGATACAAGGGCGAATTGCTGATGGCGATGCCTAGAGTCTCGCCGGAGATGCCGGCCATGTTCTGATCCAGTAAAACGATGCGATACGGATCGCCATCCTCGGCAGCTTTTTCCAGCGCCACCAGCGCATCATTCGGGAGCTCGAAACTGTTCACGCGCACGCCGCGTAGCTGCAATTTATTTTCAATCCGCGAACGTTGATCTGCATCTGCATAGACCAGCATCATTTTGATGTTGGCCACAGGATCGCTGGCGGTCTCTAACGGTATCGGGCTGCTGAAATCCTGAGGCGAGGCCAGCAACTGGTCTACTTCCAGCAACAAATTGTCGGCACTGTCTTGCGCCAGATTGATCATGTCTGATTGATCGGATGCCAGATCGTTTTGGCGGATCATTTCCAGCGCGCCGATGATGCCATTCATTTGCGTGTTGATCGTGCGATGCAGCGCATCCACCAGTTGCGGGTTCAACTCGGTGCCGTTCAATGCATTGTTCTGCAAGGCACGGCGACGCAGCACGCGAGCTTGCTGTGCGCTGGTGCGCAGCTTCAGTTTGAAGCGGATGGTTGAAGACATGATCTCTCTGGGAGGTTTTGCAGCGTCATCTGATATGGCAGTTGATGGATGATGTATCGCATCAACTGCCGCGCCTGTGCACAGCAAGAATATAGCAAAGCATGGGGCAAATGACGGGATAGTGACGCTTTATTTTATTGCGACAATCGCATGCATTCATGTAATCTTGCTGCGGCCCGTGATCAATAAAAAACTTCAATAAAAAACTAGATAGATAGTTCAATAGAAAAGTGCAGCAAACACGCAGGTCGCACTATCCGTCTTTCGGCAGGGAGTATTCGTAGCGGGTCAACGCTGATCCATACGGCTGCAGTACCAGTAAAAGAAAAATCAAGATCGTAATCAGGGCTGCACAAGTGAATCAGCTTGCTGCCCGTTCCAAAAGTCGATATCAGAAGCCGTAGGCGCTGCTGTGATTGGGCGTTTTTTCTGCGTACTGATATTTCCGTAATGGTGTCAGATGTTGCAAGGGGAGAGTGCATGTCGAATATCGCTGGAAAAGCCTATGCCATGAATGTGATCACACCGATCCGCTGGTATATGACGTGGATTAACAAGGTCATTTTCTGGGTGGCGCTCAAAATGCCATCGACGCTCAAGGGTCTGATCACGCTATCGCTGATTCACTATGCGCGCTGGGTCATCGTCGGCCGCAAGCAGTTTCCGCATCTGAGCGAACATCAGCCGAAGGAAACGCTGAACTATTCCTACATGCTGTTCTTCAGCAATTTCAATGGCAGCTGGGCGCAGTACGTCGATTCCTTCACGTTCTCGATACCGAGCGGCCTCGATCTGTTCTGGAAATGGAATATCCGTTACCCGCGCTCGGTACCGCTGACGCCTTTCCATGAATACATACAGTTCAACCAGATCCAGACCGATCACTATTACAGCGCCTATCCGATGGCCGCATCGAATGACGTCAAATCGGCGAAGGCCCTGAAAACCCAGCTGCTTGCCTTTGACGCGCAATACAACAATGCACCGCCCGATGAATTCCTGAAAAACTACAAAGCCTTGCTGCGCAGCCTGCAGCACGATATGGGCACCATGCAAGCGTTGCCGATTGTCAGCCTGGCCGACCAGGCCAAGGGAGATTGAGATGGCTAACATCAGCGGCAACGCCTACGCATTAACCTGCCTGTGTCCTATCGAGAAGGGCCACTACAACGGCACCGCCTACAGTGATGAAGTCAGGCACCGCCTGCAGAACTGGGGTTTGCTGGAACACAGCCCGATGGCCAAAGTGCCGCAAACCTATCTGTGTCGTTATTTTGTGCTCGACGATGTGTATTACGAATCGCTGGCCGGTACCGAATTCGGCGGCACTTTCTACGACTTCATGTCCATCTTCTCGGATAAATTTCGCCGCGCAGCCTTACCGCGCGAAGATCACCTGAAGTCCAAGTACATCGTTTTCTCCTGCAATCTGCGTGGCGATCTGGATGCCTATCTGCGCGGCATGTGGGAAGCGATCAGCGACGACATCCGGCACATCTGGCAATTCTGTTATGGCTTCGATGAAGTCAAGGATGCGGATTCTTTCGTCGCCTATATCAAGAAGTGTCAGTTGAAGGCAGCGTTGTTCTTTGTCGGCTCGAACGACGATCCCTTGCCCGAACAATTGAAGGCGCTATATCTGAAGCAGGAATTCTCGCGCTTCGCCGCCGAGCATCAAGGCTTGCCGGCAGCCGAGTTGCAGCAGGCGTATCAGGTATTCATACGGCGTGTCGAGCCGCTCAATCTGGCGGGACCGGCGTGGGCGCCAGGTCAATCGACTCTGTAAAAATCAAAGGACAAACATCGTGGAAAAACAGCTGGATCTGCTAGACATACAGGGCAATGTAATCAAGGCTTACGGTCGTTTTAACTTTCCGGTCGCGCGCTATCTCTTTCTGAATATTCGTGATGGCAAGCGTGCGCGTGAATTCGTAGGCGCAGTGACCAAAGAAGTCACCACCGCCGTCAAATGGGATGATGGCGTCAATCCGATACCCAAGCCACCATCGACCGTCAACATCGCTTTTACTTATCAGGGCTTGAAGCAGCTGGAATTGCCGCGCGCATCGCTGATCGGTTTTCCTATGGAATTCGTGATGGGGATGAAGAAGCGCAAGGACATCCTCGGTGATGATGGCCGCAGCGCGCCCGAACATTGGGATGCTATCTGGCGCGACAATCGTGAAACCGATTGGGCCAAGGATGTGCACATCTGGATTTCGATCAATGGCCAGACACCCGCCGATATGCAGCAGCGTTATGAATGGCTGCAGGAACTGGTGACCAAAAGTGCTGGCGGTGTGGCGATTCTGTCCGGTCATCGTGGTGATGACGGCGCAGAACACATGTTGTTCCAGGATGTGCATGCGGTGGTGCAAGACGGCAAGCCGACCAGCAAGGAACACTTCGGTTATACCGACGGCATCGGCGATCCGGTATTCGAAGGATTGCCGGGGCGGGCAGAGCGCGTGATTGGTCGCGGCAAGCAGATGAAGGATGGCACATGGGCGCCGCTTGCGACGGGCGAATTCATCCTCGGCCACCGTGATGAAGCCGATGAATATCCGGCTGCACCAGCGCCGCAACTGTTGTCGCGCAACGGCACCTTCATGGTGTATCGCAAGCTGCATGAAAACGTCGGCACCTTCAACGCTTACCTTGAACAGGAAGGCGCAAAATATCCCGGTGGCAAAGAACTGCTGGCCGCAAAGTTCGTCGGTCGCTGGCGCGACAATGGCGCGCCTTTGGTCGATGCGCCAGATGCAAAAAGCAAGGCCGAATGGGATAGCAAGTTCTACGCAGCGAACCGCGTGGAGCAGGACAAGATGCTGAGCGGCTTCACCTTCAACAATGATATGGATGGCGCGAAATGCCCATTCAGCTCGCATCTGCGCCGCATCAATCCACGCGCCTCGCTGGAGTCCACACCCGATGCATTCGAGACACCGGGCGCATTAGCCAATCGCCGTCGCGTGATGCGACGTGGCCTGCCTTATGGTGATGTGAAAGACCCGACCCGCGACGACGGCAATCACGGCATCGTCATCATGATGATCAGCGCCAGTATCAGCCGCCAGTTTGAATTCGTGCAGCAGCAGTGGATCAATTACGGCAACGACTTCCATGCGGGTAATGACAAGGAAATCATTCTCGGTAATCACGGTGCAGATCTATTGAGTCGTGCAGTGCTGGAAGTAGAGAAAGACAGTGACGATGCGCCATACTTCCTCAACAAGATTCCACGTCTGGTCGAAACCCGCGGCGGCGATTACTTCTTTATTCCGAGTATGACGGCATTGCGGATGATAGCCAAAGGGATAGTCGATCCAACTTGATGGCGAAGCAGGGGATCGCGGGGAATCATTGCGGCGATTCCCTGCTGATCTACTGACCACGTTTTGCGGAGTGATGATCGGATCAAGTTATGATTCGTCACAATGAACGCCCGCATCGACACCTTTGTGGCACCGCCGTGTGCCGAAGACATCGCCATCCTCTATCAGGATGACGTGATACTGCTGATCAACAAGCCCAGCGGCTTGTTGTCGCTATCGGGTAAAAATCCGCTCAATCTGGATTCAGTGCATTACCGTCTGGTACAGCAATTCCCTACGGCCTTGCTCTTGCACAGGCTTGATTTTGGTACCTCGGGGATCATGATTGTTGCACTCAACAAGGCGGTCGCGGCGAATATCAATCGACAATTCCAGGCGCGTACCGTGGTCAAGACCTATCAGGCGGTATTGGCGGGGCACGTCGTCGCCGATGAAGGCGATATCGACTTACCGATTGCCAAAGACCCGGCCACTTTTCCGAAACTGAAAGTTTGTTTTGAAACCGGCAAGGCTGCCAGTAGCCATTTTCAGGTGTTGGATAGACAGACAGCGCCGGATACGACTCGTGTGTTATTCACGCCGAGTACTGGACGTACTCATCAGTTGAGGATACACAGCGCGGGAATTGGACATCCGATCTTGGGCTGTGATTTGTATGGCACAGCTGATAGTCAGCATGTGGCTAACAGACTTTTGTTGCACGCGATTGGTGTGGAGTTTGATCATCCGGTTAGTGGGGACCGTTTTTCCGGTGTCAGTGATTGTCCTTTTTGGCTTGGTGGTCAACCAAGTATTATTTAGTAGCGGCAGATTCAATTGATGAAGTTTCTTTTTCAATGGCATCGAAACAGGAGTCGATTCGTAATTTAAGTAAGGTCTTGTAAGGAGGAAATGCTTTATTCGCACGACGCTCCAACTCTTTTCGTAATTTCCTTAACCAGTCATATTCATTTTCAAGATTATTATTAAGCCGCTCGGATTGGTACCTTGTTTTTAGTACAGCAAAAAGGTGATCATTAGGGTGGTAATCTTGTATCAGTACATCAGCAAAATCTTTCACTTTTACGAAATGTAAAATCGGCGTACCTCCGTAATTACCCTCGTTGTGTCCGAATTGATTCAAGAATTGGCAATCATTTAAATTTTCTTGTATTCGGCTAAGAAGTTGTGGGGCGAGGGCCTTCATTTTCTCTTCAAACGCAAGACTTGTTGCATCCCGTGCTATTAAAACGATTTTTTTTAGCAATGGCGAGTCTCCGCCACTGAAACCTAGCCCTCCATATCCTGTTGTTCCATAGAGACGATCAAACACATCAAGAGCAGGCTCAAGTCGACCTTGCCTTAGGAGTTTTTGAAAATATCGTTCAAAATATTTAAGAATATCGACGCGCGAGCCGAGCAGATTGTCGTCATAGGTTGATAACGAAATAAATATTCCAGCTGCATGCAGAATAATTCCGGGATGAGTTATTTCATGGTTTCTAATCTCATCAATCAATTTCTCACGCGCCACATGGTAATGGGAAATATCCAATGAGGTCCAATCCCATAGCTGTCTCCATGCAGGTGTTGCTTCGTATCCAATAATAATTGGATGGTTGTTCAAATGTTTGTTGACTACCTCTACGTCAAAACTTCCCGCTGAAAATAATTGTCCAAGACACTCAGGAGGCACGATTGGATCATCCCAAATGACGTCGCTATATGTGCTTTGTAACTTTTCAATCCTGAGAAACTGTGGTGAAGATTTCTCTTTATTCAGCCTATCGAGTAATTGAAATTTAAGAAAATTTGTGAGGTTTTCAAAATCACTGTGCTTAAGATTTCCACACCGAAATTCTAGTTCCGTGGCGACCAAATACATTAGCAGACGGCTCATCGCAACAGGAGATGTCTTCAATTTTGAGTCGACTAACGAAACAAGTCGTTCGAAATCCGTAAGCGCCGAGCGCAGGCTTCTAAAGTTATGCGCCTCAGAGGAAGTAAATACACGGAGAAGTTGCTCTTGTTCTATCTTGATAGTGCTAACGACAATTGGGTCTTTTATTTTCTTTAGAAATTCTTGTAAGACTGTTCGTGGATCTGAGCCAACACGCAACGTTTTACCAATTAGTTTCTCTTTTTTATTTAAATATTCTGCCTTTTGACTATCTTCTGGCATATCACTTTCGCTAGCGATTACGATGACCTTCATGCCCTCATGCTCAACATAGGCATTTATAAAACCCATAACATCACTTAAAGGCATGGCACATCTCTCAAGATCATCAAAGACTAAAATTTGGTCTTCAAGATTTAATACTAGTCCTTCAAGAATGGCCTGGTTCTCTTGTTGAGAGTTCACATCAGTGCCTGCAAATCCATTTATAACTCTTGATGCCAATGATCCAAGTAACCTTGCTGCCTTTGAATTTAGCTTTGGATGTGCTTGAGAAAAAAATTGAGCAGTAATTTCAGCGGTGGTTCGAACGCCATAAAGACTGGCGTATAAATACCGTCGCTTGCCTGGTTTGTCTGTCGTTTGTATCGAAGCTTGACGTGACTTCAAATACTCTTTGACGAAATAGGTTTTTCCTATGCCCCAAGGCCCCTCTAACATCACAGCGGAATCTGATTCGTGTTCGTCTGAGAGGTAGTAGTCTAAAAAGCTAAGCGCATCGTCGTTATTGGTCATAGTCAACTGAAAAATATTGCAATTTTGAAAATTGCAAAGGGGAATAGTTATGGGAAATTACAATCGCCATTTTCTATGGTTACATTGTCAATTTGCTTAAGCTAATCTAAAAGTTGAAATCAAATTTCCCAACTAGTAGGTTCCCGCCGCGCCACATTATTCCGTGCATGCCGGAACGTAGAAATCGCATCGTAAACAATCTTGCGCGCGCGATTGATGCCGCCCAAAGGCCTATGCGCAGGCAAACTGTGCCAGGGCGTGAACGATAAGTTTTCGCCAAAGCTACGTTGCGCTTCGCTGTCAAATTCCTGTGGTGGGATGCGTATGGTGGCGACTTTGCGGAACGGCGATTCCGACTCTTTCCATTCCTTGCCCGGATCTTCAATCGGCATATTGCTCGCATCGATTTGCAGTTGCACGGTGAAGTCGAACACGGCTTCGCGTTGCGATAACTGCCGCACCATCGCTTCGCGTAAATAATCCGGCCCAGGGTTCGCAGGAATTTCATCAGGATTGATCACGCGCGGGATCGCTGAATACTTGACTGCCGTTTCTCCAAACAGATACGGCGTCGTGCTCCAGTAACGGGTTTGTAATGGGTTGGCGAATTTTTTCAGTGACTTGATCAGGTTCCAGATCACGCGCAAGTGCGTGGCGAAGTAGCTGATCTTTGCCCAGGTGCTGCCGGTCATTGCCTTGATCAAGCCATCGAATTCGGCCACGTCTTTTGTCACGAATACATTGGTGGTGATGACGATGAAGTCTTGCGTCTGTGCGTCGCGTTCGGCTTCCAGCAATTTGTCGCCGGCCACGCCCATCAGCTTGATTGCCATCCCGCGTATGTCGCGCGAGGTGTCGGGCTGGATGGTGCCGTCCTGATTGGAAAAACGTATCCAGGCCTGATAGCTGCGCGCTTCGGCAAATATCCCGATTCGCAGGTCGGCCGGCAAATCGGGCTCGATGATGAATTCGGCTTTGACCAGTCCGTGCATCTTGGGATGGGCATCGCGCCGCATGATGCCGGTCGGATTGTCGCGGATGATTTTGGCTTGCAGGCGTGCGGCGAGGTCGCGTGTATCTTCTATCTCTTGGGTGGGGATGACTTCTTGAGCAAGTGCATTGTTGGGCATAATTTATTATTGATTTGATACCGTATCGTTGCCGCGCAGCAGACGTTTCAAGCTATATTACGTGGGGCGGAGGACCGAGTAATACTTAACTATCATCAACTGTAATTATTTTCTTGGCAAGAAAAAGCGAGACAGCTTTCGCCAGTCCGGATAGAAGCGGGGCATCAAATCATATTTCCACAGGCATCGAGTTGGTCAACATTGGCGAAGCGTGACGGCACGGTGAAAACTGGCTTGCATCGCGCGATGTTCTTTCGCTCATCGATCGCAAGCAATCCCGAACAGCAGCAACCGGATAGCGGGCACGGCGCGTATGACTTGAGCGCGGCCCTGACGCTGTTTGTCGCGTTGATCCATGGTTTGCGCGACGTCCATCAGCGCACTGACCTGCATCAGGCTTTGTGCCTGGCCAATTTACGTTTGCTGCAAGACGGTTCGGTCGAGTTGCGCAACGATGCCACGGTGCCGCTGGCTTACAGTTCGCCGGAACAAACCGGGCGCATGAACCGGCAAGTCGATTACCGCAGCGACTACTATTCGCTGGGCATCGTGGTGTATGAGTTATTGAGCGGCCATCTGCCTTTTGAATCCGATAATGTGATGGAGCTGGTACACAGCCACATCGCCAAAAAACCGTTGCCGCCTAGCCGCTTCAATCCGGCCATCCCTGAAGTGCTGGGCAATATCGTGCTCAAGCTGCTGGCCAAGAATGCGGAAGATCGCTACCAAAGCCTGGAGGGTTTGCTCAAGGATGTAGAGCGTTGCCTATCATCGCTGGCCGCAAGCGGGGTCATCGAACCTTTCGCGCTGGCGCAATACGATGTGTGCGATCGCCTGCAGATTTCGCAAAAAATGTATGGCCGCAATTATGAATACAGCCGCCTGCTCAATGCCTTCAAGCGCGTGGCGGCGGGTGGCGCAGAACTGCTGCTGGTCAGTGGTTACGCCGGCATCGGTAAATCGTCGCTGGTGAATGAAATACATAAACCTGTGGTCGCACAAGGCGGTTACTTTATCTCCGGCAAATTCGATCAGTTCAAACGCACCATCCCGTATTCGGCTTTCAATGAAGCCTTCCGCGAACTGATGCGGCAAATCCTGACGGAAAGCGAAAACCGCATTGCCGAATGGCGTGGCAAATTATTGAAGGCGCTCGGTCCCAACGGCCAGTTGATTATTGAGGCCATTCCGGAACTGGAATTCATCATCGGCAAGCAGCCGCAAGTGCCGCTGCCGGGCGCGACGCGTAACAGCTTCAACTATGTGATGCAGAATTTCGTGAGTGTGTTTACGCATTCTGATCATCCCATCGTCTTGTTTCTCGACGATCTGCAGTGGGCCGATGCCGCATCGCTGAAGCTCATGACCTTGTTGATGAAGGATCTTGACAATCCCTGTCTGTTATTGGTCGGTGCCTATCGCGACAATGAAGTCGATATCGCACACCCGTTGAATGTGACGATCGATCTGATACGCAAACATGCGATCGTCACCATAGTCGAAGTCAGCCCCTTGCTGGAAGACAGCATAGAAGAATTGGTGGCGGATACGCTCAAGCGCGACATCGCAGAAACGCGGCCGCTGGCGCAGCTGATCTATCGTAAAACGCTGGGTAATCCTTTCTTCATCGGTCAATTCATCAAGAGCTTGCATAGCGAGACCTTGCTGCAATTTGAAAGCGGTGCGTGGAACTGGGATATCGAACAGATCAAGGCACTGAATATCACCGACAACGTGGTTGAGTTGTTGACCAAGGAGCTGCACCGCCTACCGCTATCCACGCAGCGGCTGTTGACGATCGCGGCGTGTATCGGCAACCGCTTCGACCTGCAGACACTAGAAACAGTCAGCGAAAAACCGCAGCAGGAAATCAGCGAATTACTGCATGACGCGCTGCAAACCGGTTTGATTGTCCCGGCCGAACATACGGCTGCCGCAGTGGCGCTGGCACCGTTGTCGTATCAATTCCAGCATGACCGCGTGCAGCAGGCGGCGTATGAAGGTATCGCCAAACATGAAACCGATGCCGTCCATCTGGAGATAGGCCGTCTGCTGCTGAACAGCCTGACAACGGTGGAGCAGGAAGAGCAGATCTTCAATATCGTCGATCACCTGAATCAGGGTCGCAACCTGTTGGACCTGCAGGCAGAGAAAGATGAACTGGCCAATCTGAATTTGCTGGCGGCCAAAAAAGCCCGCAAGTCGGCGGCCTTCGATGTGCATTCCGAATGCATAGAGATTGCAGATGAATTCGGCAGCGAGTCGGACTGGAGCAAGAAGCCCGGCTTCATGCACGAGTTGTATATGGAGCTGATCAATGTCGCATTTGCGCGCGCCGATTATCGCGAGATGGAAAGGCTGTGCCAGGTCGTTTGCGAAAAGAGCGCCACACCGAATGAAGTGATTGCAGCCAAGGATTATCTGATTCGCTGCTACGGCGCCATCTACAAACCGCAGGAATTGATGAAAACCGGGATCGAGATGCTGGAAATTTCCGGCATCAAGGTGCCGGTCAATCTCGACGAAAAGGATATTCGACTCGCACGCTTGCGCCTCAAGCTGGCGCTGCGCGGCAGAGATCCGCTGGAACTGGCCGCTTTGCCGCCAGCCACCGATCCGCAGTATCTGCTGCAACTGCATGCGACGATGGCGTTTCTGGGTTACGGCTTTACCTATCTGGCAGGTTCCAATGTGGTGTTATGGGTGGCGCTGGAAATCGTGCGGCGCTCTATTCGTTACGGATCATCGCCGAATTCTGCGTATGCGTATGCAGTATGGGGACGCACACTCGCCGGCAAATTAGGCAAGCACGAAGAGGGTTATAAATTCGGCAAAGTGGCCAAGCAGCTGGGCGGTCACAAGCAATTGCTGGGCGCGGTCGGCATCTTCCACGGCATCATTCGGCATCATCGCGAGCACTTGCGGCTGTCGCTGGAACCCTTGATGGATACCTATGTCAAGGCAATGGAAATCGGCGACCGGCCGGGCGCGATGGTGGCGCTGTCATTTTCGGATGCGATACGCTTTCAGTCCGGCGGCAATGTGCATGACGCATTGAACACGATACGCAAGGATCTCGATATCTATCGCAAGATGGATTACGCGGCGCTGTTGGGCGTGATGATTCCGTGGGCGCTGCTGTTTTCACGTCTGGTGGGTGAGTCGATCACTGATATCACGCAGGGTCGCGAGCAGGAAGATTATGCAATGGCGCGCAAGAATGCCGCCGATCCGTGGGGCTTGTTTTACGTGCGCACGATACAGGCGATAGGCGAATACTATTTCGGCGAATTCGGCAGTGCGCATGCGCATGCAAAAGAAGCGATTGCCTTGCCGGGTTTTGCGTTCGGCACACCGTCATCGGGATTCTTGATGTGGGTGCATACCTTGTCCGAACTTGCGCGCTGTCGACCCTACGACAACAATGCAAAAGCGCTTGCCAGCGCGAAGGCGATGCAGGCCCGGTTCAAACCATGGGCAGATGCGGCTCCCATGAATTATCTGCATAAATGGCAATTGGTCGAAGCCGAGCGCTTGCGCGTTGCCGGCAAAAGCGTGCGTGCCGAACAGTTCTACGAGTGGGCAATCAAGGGTGCGCGCGACAACGCTTTCCTGAACGATGAAGCCTTGTCGCATGAGCTGGCCGGCAAGTTTTATCTCGGTGTCGGCAAAGAAATCAATGCGCGCATGCATCTGGAGCAGGCGCATGCCAAATATGAAGAATGGGGTGCATTTGCCAAGGCGCTGCAGCTGGAGGCCAGCCATTCGGCGTTGCTGGCGCGCGTGATTGCCCGCAAGCGCGCAGACAGCCGCGGCCTGGCCGAAGCGCGTGAGCGACAAGTGGATATACAGACGGTGATTCGCGCATCGCAGGCGCTGTCGGGCGAAATTCAACTCGATAAACTGCTGTCGAAATTAATGCATTTGCTGATCGAGAATGCCGGTGCGCAAAAAGGCGCATTGCTGTTGATGGCGCACGGACGCCTGTTTGTGCAGGCGGAAATCAATGGCGACACCATCATTCTGCAGCAGGAAGTAGCGGTAGAAAAGTGTTCCAATCTGGCGCTTTCTGTCATCAACTACGTCAAGCGTACCGGCGAAAAAGTTTTGCTGGGTGATGCGGCGAATGACAGCCAGTTCAATGGTGATCCGTATATAGAACAGGAGCGTCCGAAATCGATCATGTGTCTGCCTTTGCAAAAGCAGGGACAGCTGGTCGGCATGCTGTATATGGAAAACAATCTGGCAATCGACGCTTTCACGAACGAGCATGCAGAACTGCTGCAGATACTATCGACGCAGATTGCGATCTCGCTGGAAAACGCCACCCTGTATAACGATCTCGAACAGAAAATCGAAGCACGTACCCAGGCGCTCAGCCAGAAAAATACCGAGCTGCACGATACGCTGAGTTCCTTGCGGCTCACGCAAAAGCAGTTGGTCGAATCTGCCAAGCTTGCTTCCCTCGGTCAGCTGGTGGCCGGTGTTGCGCATGAAATCAATACGCCGGTAGGTGTCAGTGTGACTGGCGCATCGACCTTGGCGGAAGAAACCACGCGGCTGAAATCGCTGTTCCAGAGCGGCGACATGAAGCGCTCGGATCTGGACGCCTATGTTGGTACCGCCACCACGATCAGCAAATTGCTGCTGTCGAATATGGAAAGGGCGGCGACGCTGATACAAAGTTTCAAAGACGTGGCGGTGGATCAGACCAGCGAAGAGCGCCGCATCTTCAGGCTGAAAGCCTACATTAACGAAGTGCTGTCGAACCTGAGCCCGATGTTGCGCCGCTCGGAACACAGAATGACCGTCAATTGCGATGACGCGATAGAAGTCGATACCTATCCGGGTGCGTTGGCGCAGATCATTACCAACTTCGTGATGAATGCATTGCTGCATGCATTCCCCGACGAAAAGACAGGCGAGATGTTGATCGTGGTGCGCAATGTATATGCGAAAGGGATGGAAACCGATTTGATCGAATTGCGTTTTTCCGACAATGGCATTGGCATTGCACAGCCGAATCTGGCCATGATTTTCGATCCCTTTTTCACGACCATGCGCGGCCGTGGCGGCAGCGGTCTTGGTTTGAACATTATTCATAATCTGGTCACAGGCAGTTTGCAGGGACAGATCACGGTCGAAAGCCAGGTCGGCGTCGGCACCACTTTCATTGTGCGATTTCCGCGCAATCCTGCTGCGACTGCAATCTCCGCTGCTGCAGAAGCGCACACTGCGCAACGTCTGCTTTAAGGCACATCATGTTTGAAGATTTTGTATTTGCACCTGAAAAAGAAGGCCGCAGCGATGACATGCACCTGCCATGGAAAATCCTGATTGCAGATGATGAGGAAGAAGTCCATCAGGTGACCGCAGTTGCGATGATCGATGTGCAGTTCAAGGGGCGCAAACTTGAGTTTCTGCATGCGTATTCCGCACGCGAAGCCCGCGACATGCTGGCTGCGGATGCCGACATTGCGATCATTTTGCTCGACGTGGTGATGGAAGAAGACAATGCCGGCTTGAAACTGGTGCGCCAGATTCGCGAGCAAATGAATAACCGGCGCGTGCGCATCGTGTTGCGCACCGGGCAGCCGGGTCAGGCCCCGGAGCGCGATGTGGTGATCGATTACGACATCAATGATTACAAATCCAAAACCGAACTGACGCGGCAAAAGCTGCTGACGTGCATCATTTCTGCCTTGCGTTCATACGACGATATCGTCGCGCTGGAGAATTTGACTCGCGATCTGGAACGTCAGGTACTTGAACGTACGCGTGAACTGACAGAGGCGAAAGAGGATGCCGAATCGGCTAATCGTGCCAAATCCGAATTTCTCGCTGTGATGAGCCACGAGATACGCACGCCGATGAACGGCATGCTCGGCATGCTGCAATTGGCATTGGCGCAGGCCTCGGATGCGGAACAGAAAGAGCATCTGGAAACCGCGCAGTATTCGGCCGAAGCCTTGCTGAGCATCCTGAATGACATACTGGATTTTTCCAAGCTGGAATCCGGCCAGCTGGATTTCGAGTCTGGCGATTTTGATTTGATCAAGGCAGTCGATAGCGTCGTTGCTTTGATGAATTGCAAAACACGCAGTCCTGCCTTGTCGCTCGGCGTTGATTACGTGGCCAGCTTGCCGCGCGCGCTGCTGGGCGATGTGGGGCGCTTGCGGCAAGTCTTGCTGAACCTGATCAACAATGCATTGAAATTTACCGAAGAGGGCAGCGTCACGCTGAAGATAGAACAACTGCCGGCCAGCGACGCACAGATCTCGTTGCGATTTACGGTGATCGATACCGGCATCGGCATTGCAGATGAAGCGCAGGCGCGTTTGTTCCAGTCTTTTTCGCAGGCGGACAGTTCGATCTCGCGGCGTTTCGGCGGTACAGGCTTGGGCCTGTCCATCTGCAAAAAGATTGTCGAGATGCAGGGCGGTTGTATCGGGGTGGAAAGCGTAGTGGGTCAGGGCAGCCGGTTCTGGTTTGAACTGGCATTTTCGCCGGCAGCGGACGCCGGGAAAAACCCGGTTGAGGCGAGCATCGCCATCCCGCTCGCCGCTCGCACCTTGCATATTCTGCTGGCCGAAGATAATGAAGTGAATCAAAAGGTTGCGGTCGCCTTGCTGAAGAAATCCGGGCACACCGTGCAAGTCGCGCAAAACGGTCATGAGGCAGTGCTTGCGGTTCAGCAAAGTCATTTCGACCTCGTCCTGATGGATATGCACATGCCGGAAATGGATGGGCTGGCGGCGACCCGCATCATTCGAGGCCTGTCGGGGCCGGCATCGGGCTTGCCTATCGTGGCATTGACCGCAGCCGGGACCTTGTCGGATGTACAAACCTGCATGGACGCCGGTATGAACTATTTTCTTGTCAAACCGTTCAGAATGGAGCGGTTTAGAGGGATTTTGCAGCAATTGCCTGGCGCCAGCATCTGACAAGCCCCCAGTAATTTTCCCGCCCGGGAGCGGTCATATCGTCGAAATAGCCGGATTTCCCCCCTCTTCTTCCCGCCTGATATACCGACCATCCTCCGATAATGCCTATTAAGAAACTCCGGCTGGCCTAAGCAAGGTCGGCGGAATTGATTTTCAAGCGAGGATGACGATGGAAACGAATCAACTGCGTAAAAACTTTTCTCTGCAAGCAGCCGATGCGGGAAATGACGAATTCATCGATACTGTGATCGATGCGCCCAAGACGGGCGCACGCGTGGCAGGCATGGATTTGAAGGCGATTCGTGAAGCCATCGCCCGCGTGGAAGCAGAAGCCAAGGCTACCGTGACGGCCGAGAATCGTGCGTATGCTGAAGCGCATGCCCGTTCGCTTGCAGAAGATCGCGCACAAGCCGATGCCGCTGCCATCGCCGAAGCCAACCGCAATGCCAAGGCTGCCGAAGAAGCCATCGCCGCCAGCCGTGCCCGCCTTGAAGTGGAGCGTCAGGCGCGTGCCGCCAGTGAAGCACGCACGGTTGCCGTCAACAAGGAAATCGCCGAACTGCGCGCACGTACTGAAGCCGATACCCAGCTTGGCATTATTGCTATCGGACGTGCCAAGGCTGAGCAACTGGCGCGCAAACGCACGATAGAACAAATCGCCGAAGAAACAGAGTTGGGCGCGCAGGCAGCAGAAGCCGCTGAGCAACTGGCGCAGGAAACAGAATACAAACGTCAGCAAATGGTGGAGCGCATCACTGCTACCCATATCGCGACGGAAGCTGCAAAAGCCGAAGCCGAAGAACGTGCACGTCTTGAATCTCACGTGGCTGACCTCGCGCGTGAACATGAACGACGTGAAAAAAGTGCGCGTGAAACCAATCAGACACTGATCAATGCGCGTCGCGATGCGCTGGTGCTGACACAACAACGCGAAGAGGCCGACACCAAGGCCTTGGCTTCGATGTTGAATCGGGTGCCAGCCGAAGTGCGCGCGCGTGAAGATGCATTGGCACGTGCCGCTACCGAGCAAGAGCAGCATGCAACGGCACAAGCGCGTATCGAATCAGAACAACGTGCGCTGGAAGCGATTCAGGTACGTTTGCAGGCAGAAACCGAAATGCGTGCGGCGGCAGAACGTCGTGAGCATATCGAAAACATTGCAGCGGTCGCCGCGCAATCGCGTCGTGAAGCGGACGAACGCATCCGTGTCGCCACCGAAGCACGCATCCAGGTTGAAAAGCAATTGCAGAATTCCGCCATTGCGCGCGTAGAAGCTGAACATCAGGCCGATGAACAGGCACGCGCCCGTATCGCGGTAGAAGCACGCGGAGAGGAAGAAGCACGCCAGCGCGCCATCGCAGAACAGCAGGCAGAAGCCGCGGCACGCGTACGCGCTGAAGAAGAACAACGCGCCAGAGAATTGGCGGAACAACGCATTGCGATGGAACGCGCTGCAGCGGAAATGGCTGGCGCACGGTCGATATCCGAAAAATTTGCAGTCGACAAGGCCGCAGAATGCGCAGTCTTGCAACAGCAAATGGCAGAAATCGCTGCGCAAAAAGCACAACAAGCGCTTGCGCTGGCGAACGCAGAACATGCGCGCCTGGAAGCAGAGCAATCAACATTGCTGGCCTTGCAGAAAAAGAAGCAACTTGAAGCAGCGGCAGCGGCCACCGCTACTGCACGCGCGGAAGTGAGCAAGGAGCAGGCAGCTTTATTGCAACAGCAACAGGACGCGGCACAACAAGTTTTGGCGGCGGAAGAAGCCGAAAGCACAGCACTCAAACTCAAGCTGGAACAAACCGCACAGCAAGCTAACCTCAAGCGCGCTGCTGCAGAAGCGGCCCTGGCACAAGCACATGAAGCGGTGGCTTTGGCGAAAGTACAGGCGCAACGCTTGCAGGATGAGCAAAAGGCATTGGCCGTGACCCAGCAAAAACTGGCAGCCGAGCGTGAGCGTGCCGCAGCGGTACAAAAAGAAATGCAGACTGCGCAAGCCAGAATTGCGAAAGAAAATGCTGCATGCGCAGCAGCGCAAGCAAGTGCGCGTGCGAATGAAAAGAATTCTGTATTGCTGGCGGCGCAAGAGCAGGCCGATAAGGAATTGCGTGCCGCGCGTCAGGCCGAGTGTGTAGCGAATGAACACATCCTGGAACAGGCCAAAGCCAAGACCGCCTTGCAAAGAAAAACCGCGCATCTGGCCTTGAACAAGGTTCGTCAAATGGTCGAGCTCACACGCGTGCAACGCGAGCACGCCGAGGCCGAAGCATTGGCCTTGCAGGCACTGGAAGAAAAGTGCCAGATCGAGGCTGCCGCCAAGGCAGAAGCTGACGCACGCATCCGCGCTGACTTGCAGCAAATGGAGTTGCTGCGCGAGCGCGAACTGAACGAACGCAAAATTCGCGAAGCAGCCGAAGCAGAATGCATTGCAAGTCGCGAAGTGCTGGAACAAACCAGAATCAAGGCAGAGCTGCAACAAGCGAATGCACTGGCGTCCGAACAACGTGCGGCAGAAGCACTGGAGTTGGCACAAACTGAACGTACACGCAGTCTGGCTGAACAAAAGGCGCTGGCAGCGATACAGCAAAAATTGAGCAGTGAACAACAAGCTCGAGCTGAAGCGGAAGCACGCATTTTGCAAGAGCAGGAACAGGCGGGCGTATTGCAGGCGCGTGCTGATGCTGATCAGGTATCGCGTACCGCCAATGCCGCGATTCTGCTGGCAGAAAAGCAAATGCTGGAAACCGCTGCCCAGCAGGCCGAACAGCAACGTCAGGCAGCGCAATCCGCGCAGGCAGCCGCACGACAAGCCGTCGAGTTGGCCAAGGTAGAACGTGCGCGTGCCGATCTGGAAAAAAAGGCGATGGATGCCATTGAAGAAAAGTTGCAAGCCGAACAGCAGCGTCTGCAAGGCGCGGCAAATATATTGCGCGTTACTCAGGAAAAAATTGCAGCAGAAAAAGCCGCTTTGCATGAGTCAGAACTGAGAATACATGCGGAAAAAGAACAGGCAAATATTCTGCGCAGCAGACAGCAGGCGCAACAAGCGATGCGTCATGCAACTGAAGTGATTGCTAACGCAGAAAAAGAATTGCTGGCAACAGAAATGCAGCAAGTCGAAGCCCAGAGAATCGTGATGGAAGCGGCGGAACGCAAGGCACTGGAAGCACGCGAGCGTGCGCAAGTCGAGGAACAACGTGCGCTGGCTGAACAACGCACATTGGAATTGCTGGAAGAGCAGCAAATGCTGGAACAGCAACGCTTGGAAGCAAGCGAAATCGCACTGGCCGCGATTGAAGAAAAACTGCAAGCCGAACAAAAAGCCTGTACGGAAGCCGAGCTGACAGCAATCGCCGAGCTTGAAATGGCCGAGGTATCCAAACAGCGTCTGGCTGCCGAAGAGGAAGCGCGTCTGGCGCAGGAAGCGCAACTTGCAGCAGAGCGCGAAGCACTGCTTGCTGCCGAAGAAAAAGCAAAAGCTGCTGTTGTTGCACTCGAATTATCGAAAGTCGATCAGGTGCAAAGTGATCGCGAACAGGCAGAGGCAGAGGCGATTGCACGTGATCTGATTTCCCGCATCAGTGATCGCGGCGAGCAACACGAGGAATGGCGTTTGCGCGCGACTGCGGTGTTGGCAGAATCGGGCGCATCGCTCCCGCAAAAAAGCAAATCCGGTGCGCGCATGTGGACTTCGATTGCAGCTGGTTTGGCATTGTTTGTCGGCGTCGCAGGCTGGAGCGTTCAGCATGATGCACTGCAGATGTTTGCACCGCAGGCTGCAAAATCGGTAGCGGCTGTGAGTAATGTTTCTAGCGGAGCAGTGGCACCTGCCACGCTGCAAATCTCGTATGCGTTGTCGAGTTCTTCAGCCGCTGCCACAAACGGCGGGCTGGACGCGGAAGTCAGATAAATCCATATGGAAAGGTCTCGCGGGATGATTTCCCGCTTGGCCATTGCAGATGCAAGAGGGTGCCGGGCAATCAGCCTTGCGCCCTCTTGGTGCATTCGGGAGGGGATTTTTGCGGCTGCCTTGCAAGGATGCCAACACCATCAATGACCGCCATCGATTTGCTTGCCGTAAGCGCTTGAATCCCGGAAAATCCTGTCCCGGCATCGGCACTTTAAGCAGCAGCATCCGTAGCGGGTAAAACGCGGTGCTGGCGCTGCTCTAAAAACGTAGTCATCCAGCCACATCGTCGCTTCGCAATCGGTTTGGGAAGATGTGCGGTTTGTCGTACTATATCGGCTGTGCGCATTTATCCAATAAACATAACAAGGAAAACCATGTTCTTCGCGCCACGTCGCACCTTCAATTCAGGCTTACGTTACGTGTTGGGCCGGACCTTGGCTTTGTCTCTGGCAGGATTCTGTGTTTTTCCGGCGCTGGCCGATGACCTGACCGATGTTTCGCAATTATTGCGCTCCGGGCAGCATGCTGCTGCATTGACAAAAGCCGATGCTTTTTTGACCAAAAATCCACGTGATGCGCAAATGCGTTTCTTGAAGGGTGTGATTCTGACTGAGCAAAGCAAATCGGCGGAAGCGATCACGATTTTCAGCAAGTTGACCGAAGATTATCCAACCTTGCCTGAGCCTTACAATAATCTGGCAGTGCTGTACGCATCCAGCGGTCAATACGAAAAAGCCCGCACTGCGCTCGATATGGCGATACGCACCAACCCGACATATGCCACAGCCTACGAAAACCTGGGTGATGTACATGCCAAGCTGGCAAGCCAGGCCTATGACAAGGCGCTGCAACTGGACAATACGAACACGGGCGCCAAATCCAAACTGACGATGGTGCGTACGCTGGTTGGCAACACGACTGGCGGTACCAATCCAAAAGTAGCGGTGGTTGCTGCAGCACCTTCAGCGCCGGCAAAAGTGGAAGCCAGGCCGGAGCCGAAGATCGAACCTAAAGCTCCTGTCAAGGAAGTGACCAAGGTCGAACCAAAAGTTGAACCTAAACCTCAAGCCAAGCCTGAAGTAAAAACGGAAGCCAAGCCAGATCCGAAAATAGAGCAACAAAAGCTGGCGCAAAAACAGGAAGCCGATGCCAAGCGTGAAGCGAAGGCCAAAGCTAATGCCGCCGCCGATGCTGAACGCGATCAGGTGATGAGTGCAGTGAACGCATGGGCCAAAGCCTGGAGCGCACGCGACGTCAAAGCGTATTTGAATGCTTACTCCAGTGAATTCGATTTGCCTGCAGGACAGGCACGCAAGGCATGGGCGGATGAGCGTCGTGCCCGTATCGAAGACAAAGATCGTATCAGCGTCAAAATCGAAACACCGCAAGTCAATGTAAGCGGCAATACCGCGACCGTAAAATTCCGCCAGATTTATGATTCTGATCGGGTCAAGGCGAACAGCCGCAAGACACTGGTGCTGATCAAGCAATCCGGTAAATGGCAGATCAAGCAGGAGCGTGCGGGTAGCTAATGGCTGGTAAAAAAATAAAGTTGCGGTTAATCGCACGTCGTATTGGATGTTGGACAGGTGCCGCTGCTTTAAGCTTACTGGTCGCTGGTGGTGCAGGTATGCCATTGCCATCTTTTGCCAGCGGTACCAAGCCTGGTGTGCCGGCCCGTCTCGATCCGGAAATCATGCTGATCGAGGTCTACAAGTCCCTCGCTGCAAATCGTTTGCGCGATGCGCAGGCCAAGGCGGATGCCTTGGTTGCGGCCTATCCAACTTTCCGGCTGGGTCATCTGGTGCGTGGCGATTTGCTCTTGCTGCATACGCAAACTATCAAAACCTTTGGTGCCGCGCCTAACGCGCCGGCCGACAAACTCAATAATCTTCGTGCCGAAGCGATCGTGCGTTTGAAGTCCTTGCGCGAGCGTCCGGATCCGAACATGATTCCGCGCGTTATTCTGCAAATGCGCGACGACCAGAAAAAAATTGTGCTGGTCGATGCCAAACGTTCTCGTCTCTATGTTTATGAACGCAACAATGAACAATTAAAACTGGTCAGCGATTACTACGTTAGTCAGGGCAAACTCGGTGTAGAGAAATTCAAGGAAGGCGATCAAAAGACACCGCTCGGCGTCTATTACATCACCGCACGTTTAGCGGGTGCAAAGCTGCCTGATTTTTACGGTCCAGGTGCCTTGCCTATCAATTATCCGAATGAATGGGACAAGGCCAATGGCCGCAGTGGTTCGGGCATCTGGTTGCATGGCGTGCCATCGGATAGTTACAGCCGCCCACCTTTGTCCTCGGATGGTTGCGTGGTGCTCACCAATGCTGATCTAAAGGAATTATCGGCAACTGTTGAAGTCGGCAATACGCCCGTTATCATCAGTGACGATTTGAAGTTCGTCTCCAAGGCAAAATGGGAAGCAGACAAACTCAGCGCCAACAAAATGCTGGAGTCATGGCGTGTCGATGTTGAGAGTACCGATCCGGATCGTTTACGTCGTCATTATTCGCGCAGCTTTAAAGCACCACGCGGCCAAAGCCTGGATGGCTGGCTGACCAAGTTGCAGCAATCAACTCTGGGTGCGCGCAAGATAGAGGTGGCACTGCGTGATGTGACTTTATTCCGGTATCCGGATGGCAAGGATCAAAAGGAAATGATTGTCGCTGCCTTCACTCAGGAAGCGCTCATCGGCAAGGGCAAGCACGTCACGCGCAAGCGCCAGTACTGGGCGAAAGAAGGTGCGCAGTGGAAAATCGTTTCCGAAGTCAATTTGCAATAAGTCTGTTCACAGATAGTGATGCTTCAGTATCTGTGGAGTTTCATCGATAGTCGCCGAGAGAATTGATGCGATTCCCATCATCTATCTCTGCTGCACCGCCGTTGATTATTCCCTTGCCTGAGCCCCATCGTCTTCATACTTCTTTACAGTTGTAAAAGACTATTTCACCCGTGGATTTCCCACACCCGATCTATATAGTGATTCCATGCCGACGCGATTCATAAACCAAATCTGGTTTTCGCCGTGGGTACAGGAGTCAATCATGCTGCACAAAAAATGGATAGGCATTGCTTTGCTGGCGACAGCCGCAGTCTCGACGACGGCTTCCGCTGATAATCGTGGTGTCAATACGGCGCTGGGTGCGGTGGTCGGGGCAGTAATCGGTAACAGCGTCGGCGGCCAGGATGCAGCCATTATCGGCGGCGTGCTGGGCGCAGTAGTGGGTGCGAGTGCATCCAGCGGTCACAGCGATGATCGTCATTACGGACGTCGCCAACCGCAAGGCTACTATCAGGCCCAACCTTATTATCAAGCGCAACCTGTCTATTACCGGCCAGCGCCGGTCTATGCAAGACCGGTTTATCGCGATGATTACAGCCGACGTAACGACTATCGGGACCGTTATCAATCGAATGGACGTCGTGGCGAATACGGCGGCTATGACCGCGGCGACTATCGTCGTTAAGAGTTTTATAGACTGAAAGCAAGCGTAAAAAACGTCAGGCTTGGGAGGACGCTGGCATCAATGCGATGCCGGCGTAACAAGCAAAAGCATTGTTAGGGCGATAAACGTTACAGCGCATTTTTGAAGTGGATGGCAGGGAAAAGCAAGATCAGCATCAGCCAAAATCGATGCAGGCTATGCATTTTTTCTGCTTCAACTTTGTTGGAAGAAAGGCTGTTTCGATGAAAATAATCAACACACGTGTGGCGAAGCGCATGCTTTTTTCGCTGGCAGGATTGGCTGCCTTGAGTGGCTGTGCGGTCGTGCCGTATAACTCCGGCTATTACGATCAACCTGTATATGGCGGTCCGGCAGTATATGCAGCGCCACCGGTATATGTTGCGCCCGTGGTGAATTTTGGATTTCAATATCGTTCGCATCGTGGCCATCACGGTCCGCGTCACTACCGTGGCGGTGGTCATCGTGGTCACAGGTAATTACTCACTCCATACAGTATGGAAACGAGCGTACAAAATAAAAATGGCTAGTCGATGCGACTAGCCATTTTTATATGCGACAGATAAAAATCAGCGACGGTAATCGCGGTAATCACGCGCTCCGCGATGATAACCATCGCGATGATGGTAGTAGTTGTCATGGCGTGGGCCGCGATAATGCCTATCCCTGTAACCATAAACAACGATCGGTGCAGGTGCATATACGACGGGCGGTGGCGGACTGTAAACGGGAACCTGGCTACCGTAAATAATCGGTGGCGCGTAGTAATTGGAATAGTTGTTGTAGAGCGGTGGTGGCGAATAATAGACCGGTGGTGGCGGATAATAGCCACCCACGCCCACATTGACGGACCAGTTCACGCCGCCAGCCATTGCCGACGTTGCTGCCAGTGTCAGGACGCTTGCCAAACCGCAAAGTGCAATAATTTTTTTCATGGAAATCTCAATATGGATAATGACATTTAACGCCTAATCATCATCTTCGACTACTGAAAATTCGTAACAATCTGTATCGTTTTACAGGTCATTAATCGGGTGACAACATCGTTGCAGCCGATAGTTTGAATCTCAAAGTGAACCTCATCTTGTTTTTCATCTTGCTTTTCAAGTTGATTCCAAAGTTGATCCTCGCATGTTCATCCATCATGTTTTGGATCCATTGCCACCAGCAGGCTGCAGCGAATTTTTTCGACCAGCAAGGCATCGGTAGCGCCGCGCCACCAGCGCATGGCCAACGATTGATGGCGTGAATGGCCAACGATGAGTAATTCCACCCCCAGTTTGTCTACCAGTTCGGCGATGGTGGGTACCGGTTCACCAACTTCAATATGGGTTTGTACCTGTAAGCCGGCTTCGCGCAGGTAGGCCTGGCCAGCGCTTACCTCGTGCTCCATCTTTTTCTTCTCAGCGAGAATTTCTTCTTCGATGCCCTGCATGGATACCATCGCATATTCGCCAATGACGACCGATGGCGGCGGATTGACGACTGCCAGCAAATGGATTTCTGCAGAGGGGCCAGGAGCCAGCCGTATACATTCCTGCAACGCGGCACGACTTTCCAATGTGCCGTTGTAAGCGATCAGAATCTTGCGATACATAAGGCCTCCTGATGAGCGATAGGTGCATTATCAGTATATCGCTAACAGCGGATCGAGCAAGGCAGGCTGGGGTGTTGATGGAAAGCCGCGATCTACCCAGATTGTTCGGATGCCTGCTTTAAATGACTGAAACTAAGTCCTGTCAGCACCACGCCGATGGCTCCGATGCAAATGACAGCGCCGGTGCCAAATTGTTCTACCGCAAGTCCCGCCAAACCGACCCCGGCTGATTGGCCCAGGAAGAAGCAGGCGGCAAAGGTGGAGACAGCTGCACCACGTCGTTCCGGTGCCATTTGCGTTGCATTCATTTGCAGGGTGTTATGCAGCATGTAGAAGCCTAGCCCGGCGGCGAAACATGCGGGAATCGCCCAGTACCAATCGGGCGCAAGGCCTATGGTCAGATAAGCGGCGGCGACGATAATGCCGCCCCAGCGTGACAATCCTTTTTCGCCGAGGCTGCGCACCAGCCGGCGTGACGTGGTCGCATACAGAAAGCCGCCCAATCCATACAACATAACCAGCGCCGCAGCATTGGTCAGCGACAGATGATGGACACGATGCAAATGCGAGGCGATGAAGGCAAATGCGCCATATAAGAATGCACCTTCCAGAAACACCGTGATCAATACGATGCGCGCCCACGGTTTGGCCAAGACCTGGCCAAACTCATTGATCATGCGCTGCAAGGCGGAGCCTGCAACTTTGTGCGTAGTCACCGCGTAAGAAGGTAGTTTTCGGTTGTAGACAAACAGCGTCAGGCTGACGAAAACAAAATAAAAGGCAATGCCGAAGAAGGGTACGCGCCAGCTGAAGTAATCGGCGGCCAGCCCGCCCAACAGGACGCCGGCAGAAATACCGACAATCTGACCGATCAGAAACTGCGCCAATACTGGTTGCCGCTCGCCGTATGGCACCACATCGCCTATCCAGGCCATAGATAAAGGAATAATGGCGGCCGCAGTGGCGCCAGCCATCAGGCGTGCAACGATGAGCAACGGGTAATTGGGAGCGAGTGCGCATAAGAGTGCGGTGAAGGCGCACGCCAGACAAGCCCAGGCAATCACCAGATATTTACCGAAGCGGTCGCCGACCGGACCAAAAAATAGCTGGGAGAAACCGTAAGCAATCGAAAAAACGGTAATCACATAAGAAACATTTCCCAGTGACATGCCAAATTCCGATGCAAGTCTGGGCAAGAGCGGATCTGTTACCCGTAACGAAATTGCGCTGCCAAAAGCAGCAAGCGATAAGGCGGGGATGGCAAGGGGCGGAATCGGTGATGCTGATGGCTCGGCAGTTTCGGTGGCGGACATGGGGGAATTCAAAATTAATGCGGAGCAAGTAAGAGTACAACAAATCGCGAAAGTAGATGTGTACCAGCTTGTATACCATTTGGTCATGGCTGATTTGCGCACCAAATAGGCGCGTTATGAATGCGGTCACTGGCGGTTTTGATATAGATCACAAACTTCCTCTTTTCCTACAAGAAGTTGCGCCGCTGTCCTATATTGTTGAATCCGTCATGCGGATACGATCCTTCCCATGCCGCGACAGACCTTCTCATATTTAGATGAGTAAAAGGCGGGGGCTGAAAATCACGATGCCGACAATCTGAATACGACCAAACGATTAGAACGAAAAATCAATCACGAGGTGCATGATGTCTATTCTTCAAACAACTTTATTCGATGCTGCCTCTGTCCTCAAGAAAAGGGCAGCAGTCGAATGGCCGGGCTATATCAAGGCATGTACCGAGATTGCGGATCGGCATGCTGATCCAGTTGAGAGCCTATTGCGACGCAAACGCTACAAAGCCTTGAAATATCTTGGCGAAGCAGCATGCAAGGGCATCAACGGGTACAAAAAAACAGAATCACGCATATTTACGCCAGAGTTTGTATCCGAGTTGGGTGCAGAAAACTCAAGAGCGCGAGTGCGGCGTAACCCATGGCTGGCTTCGAGAACGTACGCCATGCATGACAAGGGGTTGGGGAAATCCGCAGCAGAGAATGGAAATGTATTGCCATTCGGCCCGCAGATTACAGTGTCAGACGTGCCCAACGAAGCAGTTATCTGATCATTTCGTGGAAATGATCTTTATTTTAGAATCGAGAGCGATATCATGAAACGCCATTTCATCTCATTATTCATATGTGCCGTCACCGTAGCTGGCGGACTGTTTATTGTGTTCAATCCGGCCGCTGTGTCGGCTGAAACCCATGCCGAAAAGCTTGTCAGCGAGACGCAGTTGAATGCGCTGGTAACGATGGCGATTCCACCATACAAGTGGTAAACGTGGGTGCGTCCGGTTAAGTCCGCGCGCAGAATTTTAGATTTATGATGAGCGGCAGGCCTGTAGCTAACAGGCCTGCCGCTTTTATTTGAAGCGCGTGTACGCATCCAGCAACAGCGCGCTGCAACTGAACTTGTCGGATGCGGCCGCGGGCAACATCCTTCGCGCTTTGTTCAATTCGGGCGCCAGCTGCTCCGGTTCTTAAAAACCCAGGTACAAGAATAAAACGGCCAGTACGGAAGCGCTAACCAGCCAGCCGATATAGTAGTTGCTGCCCATTTCAACCTCCGTATGTCTGCGGTGATATCCCAGTGGAATCGCTTTTTCAGGTCTGTCTTTCCAGCGAGGAAAGCGTATTCGCTGTTACGTGATTCCTTCAGTGGAATGAAGGAATGACAGAATAAGCGTTCCCTGGATGACCTTCTGTGCGCTCATTCACATAACAGTGGCAAGACTGAAATAGTGCGCTTGAACAGGTGATAAAAAATCAGATGCACATTGTGTGCATCTGATAGGTGGGGCCATGCATTGCAGATAGCTTGCAGATCAGTTGCAGTTTTGTATGCCGTGGCGCGACAAACATGAAGCTGATCGGCTTACTGCAAACGAATTTCTCCGTCAAAAGTAATGTGCAATTTGACGCCTTCTATCTCCAGTGTGACTTTCGCCGGAAAAGATTCGGTACCGCTGATGCGGCCTTCTGCAATCGCTTTTTCAACTGCTTTCTCGATGGCATTTTGAGAACTGACACCGACCATCTTCAAAAATTTTCGCATGCTGAGATTGAAGCTTTCTTCGTCCATAGTGCACTCCTGTGTCGTGGTAAAAGTGAGGCGATGCAAGAAATGGCAGCCGCATGCTTGCGGCCGGCGACATGCCGCACCTCATTACATCATAAGCAATTGACTCTCTCCGCGGTAGATAAAAAACAGGCCCGTATCAAAATGTGAGCGGGCCTGATAATAGGCGTGCCAGATTGTTTAGTGCAGTTTGATCAGAGCGGCCATTGCTCCAGCCGGTATGCAGAATCCCAGAACATCCACTCCAGTTTCGCCGCATGTGTGTAAGCAATGCGCATGTCACGACGTGTTTCTTCGCTGGCAACTGACGCGACACGATCAACGGTGGCGATGACGCCGCGTACCGCCGCGTGAAATTCTTCGCCTGCATACGTGCTGATCCATGAGTCGTATGGATTGTTTTTCGCGGCGCGCTTCAGGATGTCGCTGCCGATCTCTGCATAAATCCAGAAGCAGGGCAGCAATGCCGCCAATGCAACCGGATAAGACGCACTCCAGGCCGTTGCAATCAGATAGCTGCTGTAATGATGAGTAGCGGGCGACAGCGGGGTCGCGGCAAAGGTAGCCGGACTGACATTGAATTGCTCCATGAAATCCGCATGCAGGCTGCGCTCGACAATGATTGCAGTATGCGCAGCATTGGCGAACTGCACGATCTCGTCGGTGTTGTCTGCCTTTGCCGCAGCAACTGCCAGGGCACGGCCGAAAGCGATCAGATAATGCGCATCCTGAATCATGTAATGACGAAAACGCTCCTGACTCAATGTGCCATCAGCCAGTTCCTGATTGAAGGGCATGGTGCGTATGGTGTCAAACAGCGGCGAGGTTTCTTGCCAGATGTCAGCGGTAAAAGACATGGGTTTCCTTAATAAAAATTTCAGTCTGCCCGCTTAATAAGCGCAAGCAGGCAACGATTCAAGAATATTGAAGTGGTGTGTAGACGTGATCGAAGAATGCGCGTTCCAGTGCCACGGCACGGCCGAACATATCGGCGCAACGCGCCTGATCCTGTTCATTCAGTAATGGACCGGTGCGATCCAGTTCGGCGCGCAACCAGCCGATGAATTCGGCAAACGCAGGATTGTTATGCAGCGTAATCCACTCTGCATGGATGAAGCGCTCCGGCAATTTCGCATCAGGGCGATCAGCCCAGCTCAAATAAAGCCATTCGGCAACCACCAGCACCGACAGGCATAACGGATAGATCCGGCTTTCCGCCGACTCTGTCATCAAAGCCTGGAACGCTGTAGTCGGTGCGGTCAGCGGTGGCGTGATCCGGTATTGGTCGGCCACGCCCAGCTCGTCGAAGGCGCGCAGGAAATAAGTATTCTCGTCACTCGTGATCATCGCGGCAAAACGCGAAAAACGTACGCGCGACGTGAAGAGATCGGCACTGGCAATCGCTGCACCCAGCAATGCGACAAAGCGATCGATGAATTGATAGTCTTGCACCAGGTAATGTTGCAAGACATCGTCAGCGACGCTGCCGGCAAATAATTCATCGATGAAACGATGATGGATGGCGGCGTCCCAATTTTCCTGATTCTGTTCGCGCAACCATTCTGTGAAGGTGCTGGCGGGATTGCTGCGTTTGCTGAAAGTGGTATCGGTCATGGAAATGATTAATCGATCTAGTGAATTGCTCGCATGGCGAACTGAAAATTGCAAAAATAAAGCGTGCTCAGGCTATTATGTTCGTGCCAAGTATGTCGGGTTTGCACCAATCAATGGAGCAACATAATCGACGCAACGTAATGGATGCGACACAAGGGCCGCAACACATATTCAAGTCCGAATTTTACAGTGGCGGATATTTCTTTGCGTTCATGATCAACTTGTCCTGTATCGCTGCATTCAAATCGACGTTCAATACCGAGGCGAGGCGTATCAGATACAAGGCGACGTCGGCCAGTTCCTGCCTGACGTGTTCTGCCGTCTCCGGCGCCTGGGCAACCTGCCAGGACTCTTCTTCGCTGCGCCACTGAAAAATTTCCACCAGTTCACCGACTTCGCCGGTCAGAGCCATCGCAAGATTTTTGGGCGAATGATGCTTTTGCCAATTGCGCGCATCCGCAAATTCTTGCAATATATTTTCCAGTTTCTTGGTGTCGAGCAGGGTTTGCGTCATGGCGAATAGTTTAGCGGTTCGGGATAAGTCAGCATGATAACGCAGCATAAAGTGCAGCAGATGTGCGCAGCCGATTGCACAGTCATTGATCCAGCTCGCAATACGGAGCCGTGCGTTGCATTGCGAGCATCCTGCTTCGTTCAGTCCTACAAGATATTGGCCGGTAGTCCTATTTTGCTCTGCACGCATCGATGCTAAGGTTAGTGCACAAAACATCTAGGAGATCACCATGCCAAATTCACACAAGCAAGTCGATCAAAACGATGAGAGCAATCATCAAGCCAATCCACCTGGCAATCCGGTGCTTGAACAGGATGTAACGGAGATGGAAAAGCTGATGAAGAAAAAATATGCGGATATTGATAACGCGCGTGCCAGTCAGAATGCCCATGTTTCGCAGCATAACAATCCGATCAAGCAGCCTAACAAGGTGACGAACAATAGTTGATCCAGACAGGTACTCGCAGCCGGCAGCACAGACTGCAGAACACATGAAAAAACCCGCCGCGTCGCGGGTTTTTTCATGTCTAAAGGTGAATGAAGAGTAGGTGACTTCCACAATTTACCGATCCGTGGCCGCTCTCTATAGTTGCCACACTCACAAGCGGGCGGGTGCGAGTATTCCATCCGCGCCGTCCGCCACGCATCCTCGGCGACATCGTCTGAACACACCATCATCCATACAAGGAAAAGAATGAAAACATCATTATTCGCTGCATTTTTGCTCGCATTATCATTGACCGCTTGCAACTCGGAAAAATCGGCATCGACCGACGCCGCTCCTGCAGTAACTGAAACTGCACCAGCCGGGGCTGACGCAGCACCAGCGGCTCCTTTGAGCGCTGAAGATGCTGAAAAAGAAAAAATCCGCAAACAAAACGCTGCGGCCGAAGCTGCCTTGTCGGGTCATTAATCGCATTCGTTTTATCATAAAAAAGCCGTCACTTGCGACGGCTTTTTTTATGTGCAACAGGCATGCGATAGCACTTCGACACCAGTATTTTTACTTGCCAATAACACCATGCATCACGAATAAACTTTGTTACAAAGCATAGGGATCTAAATACGGGCAATGCGCCTAGACTCGTTCGCAGGAGGTACCAATCATGGATAACGCAAAATTGTCGTATTCGATGTGGCAAGCCAACAAGGATTTATCTCGTTGTCTTCATTATTTGTCTGAAGACATGCCGGACCATCGCAGGGCTGCATATATGACGGAATTGAAAGGGCTGATGAGCAAGCAGAAGGCGTTGATTTTTTCAACTGCAACATAAACGCCGGGAGTGACAACGATGCCGGCATGTTTTCGTATGCGGATAGTCGACTCTTGCACACAAGCGCCGCTCCAATGACAAGCGTATGTCTGCTGCTACAAAGAAAAAGCCGTGCCGCATGTTTTCACACAGGGCACGGCTAAAATTCTTGGGGTGGCTGATGGGGCTCGAACCCACGACAACAGGAATCACAATCCTGGACTCTACCAACTGAGCTACAGCCACCAGTGATTTACTACGAGCGACTTGCGATGTTTTGCAAGACAGCTGCGCATTATACAAAATTCATACGCCGCTGGCAAATCAAATCAACGAACTGAAAAAAGCGGGCGCTGGCCAAGGGCCGGTGCAGGGATATGCACGTGCCATAGCGGGGTTTTGCCGAATGGCGATACACGTGTTGCGCTCACCTTGCCACAACGGACAGCAGCATCGGATTGCAGCATCAGACCGTCGCTTCAGTCTTCAGCGGGGTAACGATCGGATGCAAATTCAGCAAGTTTGCGAAGGCTTTTTCCAGCGCGCTCTGGCTGCCTGTCGTGTAAGCCTGCAAAGAACCAGGCATATTTTCGAATCGTTGCAGACCGCGTTGCTGCAGCAATCTTTCCAGCTGGCGCGATACGGCTTCGCCGGTATCGATGATGGTGACAGGGACCGCGCTCTCGCGCTGCGCAATGGCTTCAATCACAGGCTGGACAAAAGGGTAGTGCGTGCAACCCAGCGCCAGCGTGTCGGCACCGCCATGCAGCAAGGGCGTCACATAACGCTCCAGCATCTGGATAGTCTCTGGCGAGTTCAGCTCGCCTTTTTCAATCTGATCGACCAGCCCTACGCAAGCTTGCGTCAGGAAAGTGACGCCGGTGGTTTCTGTCAGCTGATCACGCAGAGCGATAAAGCGAGGGCTGGCCAGTGTGCTTGCCGTGGCCAGCACGCCAGCCTTGCCACTCTTGCTGAATACCGCTGCCGGCTTCAAGCCAGGCTCGACACCGACCACGATCAAATCCGGATATTGCTGGCGCAAAGCTTCGATGGCGGCAGCGGTCGCGGTATTGCAGGCGACGACGATGGCCTTGACCTTCTTCGATATTAGAAAGCTGGCGATGGCCAAAGTGCGTTCGATAATTTCTGCATCCGATTTGCCACCGTAAGGCGCGTGGCCCGAGTCGGCAAAACACAGCAGATGTTCGGATGGCAAGCGCGCCTGAATATGACGTAGCACCGACAAGGCGCCGACACCGGAATCGAAAATACCTATAGGCGCTTCAGCAGCAACAGGATCGGGAGTGACGGAGAAGCTCAAGGTCGTGATGTTATTAAATGAGTGATCGGATGAAGTGGCAGTTGAAAATCAAACTGCTGAAACAGGAATTTCGTTCAGGCGAATTTTCTCGATCTTTTCTTTCCATTCCTTCGGTCCAGTGTTGTGGACTGAGGTGCCGGTGGAATCGACCGCGACCGTGACCGGCATGTCGGTCACGTCGAATTCGTAAATCGCTTCCATTCCCAGATCGGCGAAGCCGACGACCTCGGCAGTCTTGATCGCCTTGGAGACCAGGTACGCTGCGCCGCCGACCGCCATCAGATAGGCCGATTGATGTTTCTTGATTGCTTCGATTGCAGTCGGGCCGCGTTCGGCTTTGCCAACCATCGAGATCAAGCCGGTTTGCGCCAGCATCATTTCAGTAAATTTATCCATCCGGGTGGCGGTGGTCGGGCCGGCTGGGCCTACCACTTCATGGCGCACCGGATCGACCGGACCGACGTAATAAATAATCCGGTTGGTGAAATCGACAGGCAGTTTTTCGCCTTTGGCCAGCATGTCGTGTATGCGCTTGTGCGCAGCATCGCGACCGGTCAGCATCTTGCCGTTCAACAGCAGGGTTTGGCCCGGCTTCCACGAGGCGACTTCTTCCTTGGTCAGCGTATTCAAATCAACGCGTTTCGACAGCTCGGTGTTCGGCGTCCAGTTAACATCCGGCCAATCGGATAGCGATGGCGGATCAAGATAAACCGGGCCGGAACCATCGAGCACGAAGTGGGCGTGACGCGTCGCCGCACAGTTAGGGATCATCGCCACCGGCTTGGACGCCGCGTGCGTAGGATGCATCATGATCTTGACGTCGAGCACGGTCGTCAAACCGCCCAAACCTTGCGCGCCTATGCCGAGCGCATTGATCTTGTCGCACAACTCGATACGCAATTCTTCAGTCTTGTTTTGCGGACCGCGTTGCTTCAGTTCATACATGTCGACGTCTTCCATCAACACTTGTTTGGCCATCAGCATCGCGCGTTCTGCCGTGCCGCCGATGCCGATGCCGAGCATGCCCGGTGGACACCAGCCTGCGCCCATCAATGGCACGGTTTGCATCACCCAATCGACCAGCGAATCGGATGGATTGAGCATGACGAACTTTGTTTTGTTTTCCGAGCCGCCGCCCTTGGCTGCAACTTGCACATCCACGGTATTGCCGGGCACCAGTTCCATATGCACGACGGCTGGTGTGTTGTCCTTGGTGTTCTTGCGCTCGAAATGCGGGTCGGCCACGATCGATGCGCGCAAAGTGTTGTCCGGATGGTTGTAGGCGCGACGTACGCCTTCATTGACGGCGTCGGTAATCGATCCCTTGCCGAATCCTTCGAACTTCACTTCCATGCCGATTTTCAAAAAGACATTGACGATGCCGGTGTCCTGGCAGATCGGTCGTTTGCCTTCCGCACACATGCGCGAATTAGTCAGTATCTGCGCAATCGCATCCTTGGCTGCCGGGCTTTGTTCTGCTTCGTATGCGCGCGCCAGATGCTGGATGTAATCCTGCGGATGGTAGTAACTGATGTATTGCAGAGCTGCAGCAACGGATTCGATCAAATCGTCTTGTTTAATGATGGTCATGGCGGTATCGGCTGTGAACGTTAGTGGAAGGTTGATTCGATGCGTTGCATTGCTCAATGTGTACTTGAACTCATTTTTTCAATCAGTGCACTTGCTGATTCAATACATTGGTTTCCGCCATGATGCGATCAGCGTAGGCAATTGCCAATGCGGAAATCAGAAAGACGATGTGAATACCGGTTTGCGCGTACAGCGTTTTTGCATCGTAGGACGAGGCATTGATAAATGTCTTCAGCAAATGGATGGACGAGATGCCGATGATCGCCGTTGCCAGCTTGACTTTGAGTACCGACGCATTGACGTGCGACAGCCATTCGGGTTGATCGGGATGGCTTTCCAGATTCATGCGCGAGACAAAGGTTTCGTAACCGCCGATGATGACCATGATCAACAGGTTAGAGATCATGACGACGTCGATCAAGCCCAGTACGACCAGCATGATGGTGGTTTCTGTCAGCTTCTCTGCACGTTGCGCGCCAGGAATGGTGACGACATCCAGAATATGTTTCAGCGAATCAGCATTGCCGAAAATCGCACCGATCAAATCCGACAACTCCACCCAAAAGTGAAAAACGTAGACGCATTGCGCAAGGATCAGACCAATATACAATGGCAACTGTAGCCATCTTGTCATGAAGATGAAATTAGCTAGCGGATGTATGCGTTTCTTTGTTGCTGATTCGTTGCTAGAGGAAGATGGTTTCATGTAGATGCGCTGGTGTAATAGATGACTGAAGGAAGCATGCATTTTACACGCGCCTGCGGTTTTTGCCGCGTTGCGTCAAAGTGTCTCGGCAGCATTTGATTTGAATCTTTCTAGCCGCTTCTAAACCTGGATTTTCATTCAGATTTGCAGTCAGATTGGTGTAAGGCTTCAGTAAGAGTAAAAGCATATTGTGGGTAACAAAATAAAATCCGTAACGGAGGGGACAATGTCCAGCATCGAAAGCTTCAAACAGGAGGAGCGGGTTTTCAACCCGCCCGCAGATTTCGTCACCAACGCTGCCATCAGCGGTATGGATGCCTATCGAGCGCTATGCGCAGAAGCGGCTGACGATTACGAAGGTTTCTGGGCGCGCCTCGCTCAACAGAATATTCACTGGACCAAACCGTTCACCAAAAAACTGGATGAATCGAATGCGCCGTTCTATAAATGGTTTGAAGACGGCGAGCTGAACGTCTCGTGGAACTGTCTGGATCGTCATCTGACCAACGGCAATGCCGACAAGGTCGCCATCATTTTTGAGGCTGACGACGGCAACGTCGTGCGCGTCACCTACCAAGAACTGCACGAACGCGTCTGCAAATTTGCCAACGGCCTCAAGTCGCTTAGTATTAATAAAGGCGATCGTGTCATCATCTACATGCCGATGTCGATAGACGGCATTGCTGCGATGCAAGCTTGCGCCCGTATCGGTGCCACGCACTCTGTAGTGTTTGGCGGCTTCTCCGCCAAGTCGCTGCATGAGCGCATCATCGATGCAGGTGCGGTCGCGGTCCTGACCGCAGATTATCAAGTGCGCGGTGGCAAGCAATTGCCGCTCAAATCCATCGTTGATGAAGCGCTCGCGCTCGGCGGCTGCGACACAATACGCAATGTTGTCGTCTACAAACGCACTGGCGGCCCGGTTGAGTTTGTCGAACGCCGTGATGTCTGGCTGCATGAGCTGGTCGAACAGCAAACCAGCGAATGCGCCCCCGAACCGGTTGGTGCCGAGCATCCATTGTTCATCCTCTACACATCCGGTTCCACCGGCAAACCGAAAGGCGTGCAGCATTCGTCCGCCGGCTATTTGCTGTGGGCCATGCTGACGATGAAGTGGACCTTCGATATCAAGCCGGAAGATGTTTACTGGTGTACCGCCGACATCGGCTGGATCACCGGCCACACTTATGTCACCTACGGTCCGCTCGCAGTCGGTGCCACGCAAATCGTGTTTGAAGGCGTGCCAACTTACCCAAATGCCGGCCGCTTCTGGGATATGGTGCAAAAGCACAAGGTTTCAATCTTCTACACTGCACCGACCGCGATCCGCTCGCTGATCAAGGCGGCCGATGCCGACCCTTCCGTGCATCCTGATAATTACGATCTCACCAGCCTGCGCTTGCTGGGTTCCGTCGGCGAGCCTATCAATCCGGAAGCCTGGATGTGGTACTACAAACATATCGGCGGCGAGCGCTGCCCGATTGCCGACACCTTCTGGCAAACCGAAACCGGCGGCCACGTCATATCGCCGATGCCGGGTGCGACGCCGATGGTGCCGGGCTCCTGCACCTTGCCGTTGCCGGGCATTACCGCAGCTGTTGTCGATGATGGCGGTCACGATTTGCCAAACGGCAAAGGCGGCCTGCTCGTCATCAAACGCCCGTGGCCATCGATGATCCGCAATATCTGGAACGATCCTGAGCGTTTCGAGAAAAGCTACTTCCCGCACGAACTCGGCGGCAGGACCTATCTCGCAGGCGACGGTGCAATCCGCAATGAAGAAACCGGCTACTTCACCATCACCGGCCGTATCGATGACGTGCTCAATATTTCCGGTCACCGCATGGGCACCGCAGAGATTGAATCCGCACTGGTCGCCAACCCGATGGTGGCCGAAGCCGCCGTCGTCGGCAAACCGGATGAAACCACTGGTGAAACCATCTGCGCCTTTGTCGTCCTCAAACGTACCCGTCCGGAAGGCGACGAAGCCAAGCAGATTGCCAAGGAATTGCGCGACTGGGTAGCGAAAGAAATCGGCCCGATTGCCAAGCCGAAGGAAATCCGCTTCGGCGACAATCTGCCGAAGACCCGCTCAGGCAAAATCATGCGCCGCCTGTTGCGCGTACTCGCCAAGGACGAAGCGATTACGCAAGACATCTCGACACTGGAGAATCCAGCCATCCTGGAACAGCTCAAGCAGGCTCAATAAGCTTTGCGTCATCAGCAAAAGCCGCCGCAGCCACCCGCTGCGGCGGCTTTTTTACGCGCCTTATGCAAGGCAGGGCTGGTAAAACCGGCCTTTTCAGATAAAATTTTGCTATAATCGGCGACTTCGCTAAAAAGCAGGTCGGCGAAGAATAAATTCAGGAGAGATGGATGAGTGGTTTAAGTCGCACGCCTGGAAAGCGTGTGTAGGTTCATAGCCTACCGGGGGTTCGAATCCCCCTTTCTCCGCCAAAATACAAATGCCCGCGCAAGCGGGCATTTTTGTTTTGTAGCGGAGAAAAGTAAGCCGCCTGCGCGGCTTACGCGGGGGATTCGAAGGGAATCGCTTGCAAGCGATTCCCTAGCCTGCGTAAGGCAGGCGAATTCTCCTTTGCGCGACTCTTACCCCCTACTACGCGACCGATGCGCAGCCTGCTTAGCTCGATTGCCGCAGATCGCCATGCTGCACCAGCGCCGCGCGTGACCGCGCGTCTTGTCCAGAAACATCAACGTGCATGCATGGCCTTCGCACGCTTTCACGTAAGTGAAATCTTCTTTGCAGACCAGATCCGCCATCGCCTTTGCGATTGGCAACAGCAACGTTTCCGGCGAGCGCCAGCGGCGCAGTTCTGCCATCTTCAAACCTGACATCGTTTCATCTTCGGCAGCGATGATCTGTTCGTAGCCTTCGTCGCGGGCGAGCAGTTTGTTCAACGGCTCCAGCTCACGCAACGCAGCGGAAGACATCGTTTGTCCCTTGTGCTTGATGACAAAGGTGCGAAACCATTCGCGCAGGCTTTTAGCTTGCGTCGCGATGGAGTCCAGTTCGCCCGGACCGGCGTTGTCGCGTACGGCTTTCAAATCCTGTTCCGGTACCAGTTTCGATTGTTCCAGCCAGTCGAGCAGGTCGTTGCCCGAGGCGATCCATTCGACCTCGGTGTCCATTGGCGTGGCGACTGAATTCAAAAAATCCAATCCCATTGCGTCTGCCAGAAACATGGGCGCGGGGCGTTGATTTTCGTTCATGTGATGCCTCCTTGTCGATTTACTTGATCGAAATAGTAACCTATTTGAAATTAAATTAGAAGTTACAAATTTCTGCGATTTTGGTAAATAGTGGTCAGTAAATCTTACTGTTGCAACAAATTAACGGTTGAATTATCGATTTTTCTGCTATGGAAAATGCCGAAATTCTTTTTGCTCTCGATGAAAATTTAAATAACCTCTAAAAAATACTTTGACAGGTTACATGTAAATGTATAACCTTAAAAACATCATCAACATGGTTACTAAAACGGAGGTTGGAAATGAATGCAATCGCTTATCGCAAGGCATCGGTCGATGGTCTGAATATCTTTTATCGGGAAGCGGGCAGTGTGAATGCGCCGACTTTGTTGCTGTTGCACGGCTTTCCCAGCAGCAGTCACATGTATCGGGATTTGATTCCGTTGCTGGCGCAGGACTTTCACGTGGTCGCACCGGATTTACCGGGCTTCGGTCAATCGGATGTGCTGCCGCATACAGAGTTTGCTTATACGTTCGCGAATCTGGCGTCGGTGATGACGCGCTTTACGGAAACGCTGAAGCTGGATGGTTTTGCTGTTTATGTGTTCGATTACGGTTCGCCGGTCGGACTGCGCATGGCGTTGCAACATCCGGAGCGCATCGCCGCCATCGTGTCGCAAAACGGCAATGCGTATGAAGAAGGTTTGAGTGATGGCTGGAATCCGATTCGCCAGTACTGGCAGTCGCCGACGCAGGAAAATCGAGATGCGCTGCGCGCGATGCTCACGTTGGAAACAACGTACTGGCAGTATGCACACGGCGTGTCGGATGCGACGGCGATCTCCCCCGACGGTTACACGCTGGATGCGCATTATCTGGCGCGCCCTAATGTGGCCGAGGCGCAGCTCGATCTGTTTCTGGATTACGCCAGCAACGTGGCGCTGTATCCGACATTTCAAGATTATTTCCGTACGCATCGCCCACCGTTGCTGGCGGTGTGGGGCCGCAACGATCCTTTCTTCCTTCCTGCCGGTGCGGAAGCGTTCAAGCGTGATATCCCGGATGCGGATGTGCGTTTTTATGACACCGGACATTTTGCGCTGGAGACGCATGCTGCCGAGATCGCCACGGCCATACGCGTTTTTCTGAAATCAGCCTTTAATCGATAAGTGGAAACATCATGAATACGGGAACAAACAGCGTCGCCATCGTGACTGGCGCAAGCCAGGGTATTGGTCGCGCAACTGCAATCCGGTTGGCGAAGGATTTTTCAGCAGTGGTGTTGGTCGCGCGTAATCGCGACAAGCTTGAAGACACCGCCAACGAGGTGAAAGCAGCCGGCGCACAAGCATTGGTAATCTACTTGAATCTAAGTGACATCGACGCGGCTGACATTATCGTCGCGCGCACATTGGAAAAGTTCGGGCGCATCGATGCATTATTGAACATCGCAGGCGACGTGCCGCAGATCGATCTGTTCGAGACGAGCGATGCGCAATGGGATGCTGGTATGGCGCTGAAGTTCCACGGTGCGCGCAGGCTCACACTGTGTGCATGGGAAGCACTAAAAGCATCGCACGGTTCGGTGGTGTTAACCTCGGGTAATTCTGCCGTCGTGCCGAAGGCGCCGTATGCGGCAGTTGGCGTGATCAATGCAGCAATCATGGCGCTGGCAAAAGCATTCTCCGATCGTGGTATTGCCGATGGCGTACAGGTGAACAGCGTGCAACCGGGGCCGGTCATGACGGGACGCCGCAGCGCGTATCTGGAGAAATGGGCACTAGCGCACAACGTCACGGTGGAAGAGGCGATGGCAAAGTTCTTATCGAACGCAGAAATCAGTCGTTACGGCACGCCGGAAGAAATCGCCGACTTGCTGGCCTATCTTGTATTGCCACCTGCAAGATGGATGACCGGAACATCCATTCGAATGGATGGGGGTGAGGTCAAGGCAATTTGATGTGGTTTGGGATGGATCTCGATTGATGTTGTCGCGAATATGTTGGTTCGCTGGCGGTTACGGCTGGTTACACACCCGTAGCGTCTCAGCTGAACTTCAGACTTTTATAGCCATCTGATTCATACCAGTTCGTTGAATCTCATCCGGACTGTCCAAACATCATTCACAAGGATTTGCCATGGCTAGCTCTCTCTTTGCACGCATCGCGTTGGTTATTGCACTGGCGATACCTGCCGTCAGCTGGGCCAGGGTGGATGTGTTCGTTTCAATTGCGCCACCGCCGCTACCGGTTTATGTGCAGCCACCGCTTCCTGATGAAGGTTATATCTGGTCGCCGGGTTATTGGGCGTATGACGGCGACGACTATTACTGGATTCCGGGTACGTGGGTTCGCCCGCCTGCAGTCGGTTTGTTCTGGACGCCGGGTTACTGGGCGTGGACTAATGCGGGATACCGATTTCACCGCGGTTACTGGGGCCCTCAAGTCGGTTTTTACGGTGGCGTGAACTACGGTTATGGCTACAACGGCTACGGTTATCACGGCGGTTACTGGAATCGCGGTGCGTTTTATTACAACCGGTCGATCAACAACTTCGGTAATCGCCATGTCACGAGGGTGTACAACAAGACCGTCATAAATAATGTGACCGTCAATAACATCAGCTACAACGGTGGCCGCGGCGGCGTGAACGCGAGACCTAATACACGCGAGCAAAACTATGCGCGTCAAAAACATATCGCACCAACTGCCATGCAGACGCAGCACGTGCGTGCCGCCATCGGCAATCGCGAACAGCGCGCATCGTTTAATCAAGGCAGGCCGCCGATTGCTGCCACTGATAGGCCCGGTCAGTTCAAAGGTGCAGCTGTAGTTTCTGCACGCGCGGCGGGTGGTCCGCTGCCTGATCGCTCACGTCAAAATGATGATCGCCGTTCACAGGATGGACGTCCGGATTCGCCACAATCTTCATCACGACTTTCTACGTCGCAGATCAACCCTGCGCGTGACAATGAACCGCAAGTGCGTCCGCAGTTTGATCGTTCGCAGGACCCGTCACGTTCACCACAGCAACGAGACGAGCAGATGCGACAACAACGTGAGCAATCGCAGCGCGATTCACAACGAGATTCACAACGATTCCAGCAACAGCGTGAACAGCAGGGACAGCAACGCGAACAGATACAGCGTGAGCAGCAGATACAGCAGCAGCGCGAGCAACAAGGACAGCAACAACGCGCGCAACAAGTGCAACGTGAACAACAGGTGCAGCAACAGCGTGAACAGCAGAATCAGCAAGAACAGCGTCGTGAGCAACAAGTACAGGCTCGGCAACAACGTGAACCAAAGCAAGCGCAGCGTCCACAACGCGAGCAACGTCTGCAGCCACAGGCTCATGAACAGCAGCGCTCGCCTCAGGCACGCGAACAGCATAGAGGACGGCAAGGTGAGTCGCGTCGTGAAGGAGGGCGCGATTAATGGGTGACCGCATTGCTTGTAAAAGTTTTCTGTTGGAAATCTAAATGCAGGTCTATTCCCACAAGCGAATGTCCGCTTGTCTGATTTTTTGTTTTGATCCGGCAACGTAAGATCAACACACAATCATTCAAAGGAGACAGTCATGATGACCCAAGTCGATACAGTGAAGCAACGCAACGAAGAATTGAAAGATCGCGCAGAACGCGAAACCATTGTGCATGAAACGGTGCCCGGTGAAGACAAGATCATGACTGAAGAAGATAAGCGCAGCGCGAAAGAGAAAGCTGCCACAAGTACAAGTGATGAAGATACGAATTAATATTTTCATCAAATAAAAAACCGCGTCTCCTTGAAAAGAGACGCGGTTTTTTTATGTTTGCTGAGAAGACTACAAAACTATGTGTCTTCTATTTTGATGGTCAGGATGCTTTATAGACGTCGCTTGAATCACCGATTGTAAAAGTGCCATCGGCTTGCTTGATTGCGGTGCGATCGGTGTCCTTGACGCGGTAGCCATCGAAGTTGCGCGGCAGATGGGTGAAGCCGTAATCGAGATAGGTGATTCCTGGCACGAGATGTTGCAGGGTAACGGATTTGCCAGCGGCGTTCTTGACGTTGATGGCTTCTGTAATTTTCATAATGTCTCCTGGTAGTGGTTCAATATTGCAGTCATGCAAGGAGAAAGGCGATGCATAGACTGCATCGTTACTTATACCACTACCAAGCGTGATGAATCAGTGACTAGATCAAGAGAACATCAAAGAGCGCATCAAAGATCGCAGTAAAAGCGCATCAAGCGCATGCGTCTTTTTTGCGCGATCGCGATATGGCCACTGCATGTCTAGCGGCTATCGTTGCGGCCATCGCGGAATTTGTCGCTTAGCTGGCTGGTACGGCTGGATGCGCCATCGGGTTTGCGTTCAGAGACGGGACGATCCGGTTTGCCATTCTTGTTCCTGTCGTATTCTCTGTGGTCGGGTACGCTATTGCGATCCTGTTCGCGCTGATCGGGTATGCCGTTACGGTTGCGATCCACTTCCCGGTTGTCTGGAACACCGTTACGATTGCGATCCACTTCACGATTGTCGGGAATACCGTTGCGATTGCGATCGATCTCGCGGTTATCCGGAATGCCATTGCGGTTGCGATCGTAATGTTGATGATTGGGGTAATACGGTACTTCTTCGCGATACCAAGTGGTGCCGCCGATGGCGCTGCCGTAGCTGCGTTGCTCTATATATGTGCCGCCCTGGCTGCCATAGCCATAACCATCGTCAACCGCGCAGCCCGCGAGTGAGCTTGTGATGACGATGAGGCTTGCTGTCAGCTTTTTCATATTGATCTCGGATTGGAAATTATGTGCGTATTTACGTGTGTATCTTACGATGCGCATATGCCGCTTTGCCAACTTTGTTGTAACAAAGGATGTCCACCTCAAGCAAATGAAAATCACTGACAGCCTGCCGATGCTGTGTCGTCAAGCGACCTTGGGATTGGCTTCTGTTGTGACTGCGCCCAGGGCCATCTCGCGCAGGTGTCCATGGTCGTCATGATGCGCAACCATCCTGCGTATTCCTTGCCACTGGACGATATGTTCTACATCCAGTTCGGCGTAGTCGGCCAGTTCGGTGGTTTCCACCGTGATCGGAATGCGACGCCGCGTTGAGTCGCGAAAGCGCAGGTATTCCTTGAGCGCCCACAAGAGCAGGGAGCCGCATAGCAATAGCACTACCATGCTGTAGTTAAAGACCAGATGCCGCAGATTGAGCAGTTCCTGCGCATACTGTACTTCGCTGTATGCATGGTAGATACCCGCACCCCACGCGATCAGGGTAATCAGCGGTACCCACAGATAGAGAAACAATCCCCAGAACACGACGGTGAACAGGCCGCTGCCGATTTTGCTTGGCAGCGATACCAGACCTGGCATGTTTAATATGAGCTTCAGGCGCGGTCGGTCTTTTTTAGTCTTCATGGCTGATCTACCTTGGAGATGGATGTATGCAACGGTGCCGGACGGATCACGCCGTCGGTCACTGGCTGGGCATTGCGTGAGTCCACCGGACTGACACCGCGATCCGGGCTGACCCAGACCGCGCGCTTGCCGCGGCCGCGGAATAGAACCTTGGGCACAGACCATATGGTGGTAAACATATTGAGCATCCAGTACAGCAGTGGATACCAGATCATCCAGAAGTAATGACGGAATGCCTTCTTGTCGTAATGACGGTCGAGAATCATGCCGGTGAATACTTGTAGCAGACAGGTCGTGCCGATCGCGACGCCGTGCCAGCTAGGGATGATTTCGACTTGCCATTTTTCCGGCAGCGGGATGACGAGATCGATCGCCCACAACAGTAAAACCGATCCCATCGCGAAGGCCCACAGCACTGACAGGATGTATTCCAGATAGATAAGCCACATGCGGCGCAAACGCCATTGGCCAAAAATGTAGCCGTATTTGGCGATCGCCTGGATGCCGCCCATCGCCCAGCGCAGACGTTGCTGCCACAGTCCCTTGAGTGTTTCCGGCATCAGTATCCAGCACAGTGCGCGCGGTTCGAAGCGCACGTCCCATTGATGCAACTGCATTTTCCAGCTGATATCGATGTCTTCGGTCAGCATTTCCGGACTCCAGAATCCGACATCGAGCAGGGCACGGCGACGGAACATGGCGACCACGCCGGATACTGTAAACAGACGACCGTAAATCCGTTGCGTGCGTTTGATCAAGCCGACTATCGACGAAAACTCACCGACCTGCAGACGCCCGAGCAGAGTCGAGCGCGTGCGGATGCGCGGATTGCCGGTGACGGCACCAAGGCGCGGGCCGGTTTCAAAATGCTGCAGCAGCCAGGGAATCGCATTGCGATCAAGAATCGCATCGCCATCGATACACATCAGAAATTCGCTTTTGGCAATCAGCGCTGCCGTGTTCAAGGCGACGGCTTTGCCCTGATTGCGCGCTTGATGCACGACGCGCAGCATCGGGTACAGGGTCATCAATTCATCGAGGATGGCACCGGTATTGTCCTTGCTGCCATCGTTGACGCAGATGATTTCGTAGTTGGGATAATTCAGCGTGCTCAATGCCTCGACTACGTCGCGGATGTTATCGCCTTCGTCAAAGCAGGGGACGATGACGGATACCGATGGGAAGGACGTCAGTTCTGCCAGCGGATCGGCTTCGCGCAATCCCGCGCGCTCGTAGCGCAGGTAATAGGTAATGCCGCCGATGATCCAGACGTACGCCATGAACAGCGGGTAATAGAAGGTGAATCCAAACAGGATATTTTCAAATTGCATGGCTTACTTTCGAACCGGATGGGTTTGTATCGAAATTTCTGGTTTGATGATGTGTTCTTCCGGCTGATTCGAATGAAAATCATCCGGGTAGTAGCCGAGATTGCGTGCGCCGGCGCTGTGTAATTGACGCAGTTGTGCCGCCAGAATATTGGATGGAATCGACTTGCCGGTTTTCCAGTCGCGACTTTGCAGTTCAAACACGGTCGTGCGCAATGCGCCTGGTGTTTGCTTGACCTTGCCAATCAACTGGTTCAACCATGCAGTTGGGTCGGCTGCGTTTTCCATGTAAGGCATGGCCATGATGGCGGTGTAGTCATAGGTCGCGAGAAAGCTCGGCAGGGTTTGTGCAAACCAGTCTTCCGCATCGGGGTTGAGCACAGGCTGCGCGTAAATATTGCGCGCGGTTTGCAGCGCAGGTTGATAGTTGCGCAGCGTATTCGCCAGATGCATGGTGAACGCGTTTAGATAAGCGGTCTTTTGCGTGGTCCAGGTGCGCCGTGCTTGTGGATCGTTGCGAATATCCTGCAGCGAACCGCTTAACTTCCATTGATCGCGATAGACGGCAAGTGCAGCAGGGCTGGCATCTTCGTAATCCGACAGCGTGGCATCGTCGTGAAACAGTACGCCGGCAAAAATCGCATGCTTGCCCAGATCTTCATAAATTTCTGTTATTGCTTTGCGCGCGACAGGATCGAAGGGCGACAGACGCAGGTAGCGATTTTCTGACGCCGATGCAGGTGCGCCCGGCATGGTTTGCACCAGACGTGTTGCGGCCGGATGTGTGGACGGTAGCTTGAACGCCATCACCGGCATCCACGCAAAGACGCGTACGCCTACACGTGTCTTTAATTGCCATGAAACACGCGAGAACAGATCGGCTCGCATAGGCATGTTCCGGTTGGCGAAGTAGAGCGAGTCGGCGACGCCATCGCCATCCGGATCTGCGAACGCCTGCAGATAAACAGTGCTAGGTTGCAAACGATAAATACGATCCATCAGCTTGGACAGATTGGCTTCCTGCACGAGCGGATCGGCGTCATAGACATAATCGAGATCGACATGGATCACGCGCTCCAGCGGCTGCTCTGCGCCGTCGTAGCTTGCCGGCTGTCGCAGCAATTGCGTCAGTCCTGCAAGGCCGGTATCAAATAACATCAATGAACGACGTATGTGTTTCGGATTATCTTCAGGTGTGTTGGGACCTGGCTCAAGATTGAGAGAAATCGGCATACCCACTTCTGTCGCGATTTGATTCACAACACTGCTGTTGGCACCATAAGGCCAGACGATTGCGCGCGGACGTTTGCCGGTTTCGCGCTCTATCAGCTGCGAACTGCGCAGCAGATCTGCCTTGACGCGCTGTGCATGGGCGGCGTCGCTTTCGTACTGCGAACCTTGCGCCTGGTAGCGGCGACTGATCGCTGCCGGCATCAGGCTACCCTGAGGATTAGTGACAATGCCTTGATGCAGACTGTAAGTATGCGACGCCACTTCGATCAAACCGGAGCCGACCATTTCGCGCACTTCATCCCAGTTAACGAATGCCGATCGCGGAACCTGAATATCGCCAAACTGTACGAGACGATCTTGTGGCGTTTGTATCCAGTCGCCGACGATGGCGATGACCGCAGGATAATTAAACTGCTTGAGCAGGGGGAAAACCTTGCTGTAGATACTTTCAAAACCATCGTCGAAAGTCAGCAGGATGGCCTTGTCGGGCAGCGGCTTGCCGCCAGCGCGCGCGTCAATGATTTGTTGCAGGCTGACCGGACGGTAACCGTTTTTATCTATCCACGACAGTTGCTGCACGAGGTCTTGCGTGTCAATTGCCGTCGCTTCCGGCCAGGTCTGGAAGCTTTCGCGCACATTGTCACGGACGTCGTGATATGCCAGAACACGATAAGTTTGCGGCGCATCGTTGACCGGCAACAATGTCTGCAGTCGCGGTGAAGCGAGCACAGCGGTGGACGGTTGCTGCGCCTGTACTGCGTGCGGCAACAACGCGGCGGTCAGCAAGGTCAGCAAAAATTTTGACCAGCGTGCAGAAATCGTCTTGGCTGCGCGGGGAGCGCAGGCTGTTGGCGTCAGGATGCGACTCATTTGATTGCCCAATTCAGATTCAAGTAACCGTAATCGCGTCTTTCCTGCACGCCGTCATAAGGATGTTTGCCGGTGCCTATGCCATAACTCACCGTGAACACGTCATCGATAGACCATGCATGGCCGTATTGCGCACCGGAAGTTGCGCCGGATGCAAAACCTTCTTGCCAGTAGCGTCCGCCAAATACCTGCACTTGCTGGATCATCGACCGGCGATAGCGACGCCATGTGGTCCATTCAGCGACGAGCGTTGCGGTAGCTTCCTTGTCGCTGGAGGGATTGAAGTAGACGGCATTGGATGCGCTATTGCGCGAAGTCGCCAAGCCGAGAATGGAATCCAGCTTGAATACCGGACCACTCCACCAGCGCTCTGTCCATGCCAGCGTGGCGGCATCACGACGATTGTCGTCGCTGAACCGGGTGTTGGATAACTCGCCGTCGATGCGGCGCGATTCGTTCTGCCGCCAGGTCAAGCCGGCGCTCAGGCGCTGAGCTGTCACATCGTTGTTGTATGCCGCAGCTGCCAGATCGTTGACATTGGAATCTGCTGCGAATTGCATCTGCCACGTATCGGAAAAATCCTTGGTCATCTCCAGTGCGACACCGGTACGATTCGCGCTTTCGACAGCACGATTGATCTCTGCCGCCAGAGTAAGATCACGCACGCGATAATCCAGGCCAACGCCGATTCTGCTGCGTCCGACTTTGCTGCCGTTTGCACCACCTTGGTTGATATCGCCATCGGAATGGGAGATATGGCTGAACACGCGATAACGATCACCGAGCGAATTAGTCAGCGGTGCTGAATACAGACGTGCCTCTACCACCGATTCTGCGCCGGCGATGCCGCCACCTTTGCCGAAGGTGCTGGTGACTTCCAGGTACGGCCGATCATAGATATCGATCTGACGCGCAAAATTCTGTACGTCTTTATTTTCCGGGTAGTCGCGTTGCAGAGCCGGGAGCACCTGTTTGGCTTCAGTAAACTGATTCAATACCAGTAAGGCGTTGCCGCGTCCTGTTTGCGGTTCGACTGCCTTCGGGTAATCAACTTGTATCAATTGATATTCACTCAATGCGGCACGAGGATGGCCGCGCGACATGCGCAAATCCGCATATGCGCTTCTAATCTGCTGATTGAATGGCGCACTTTGGCGCAGGATGGCAAGACGACTTTCCGCTTCCTTCAAACGATCGGCATACATACGTACCAGCACGGGCAATACCGCACCAGACGGATAATCGTCATTCTGTGCTTCTACCCCTGGAATGCCGGCATTGGAAAACGCTGGCGTCGTTTGATACAGCCGATCGGCAGTCGCTTGAGCCAGGTTGTGTTGTTCAGATTCGCTATAGGCGTACGTCAATCCAGATTGCCACGCGTCTACAGTAGCGACATCGCCTGCACGGGCTTCTTCGATTGCGGAAAGATAGAGATCGCGCGCCGCCTCAGGCTGCTCCAGATACAAATAGGCATCGGCAGCGGCTGCTTTTGCGTAAGGCGGAATCGCCACACCAGATGCCTTGAGCGATTGATAAAGCTCAACCACTTCAGGCATCTGCTGTCGGTCGCGCAATGCGATCATCCGGTCAAACTGCGTAACTGGTTTTTCACCAAATTGATCCGTAACTTTTTGATTCTCCGACAGCGATGCGTCTGTCGTAGCGAAGCGCGGCTGCCGGTAGTCGACGTTCAGTTGAGATTGCCCGAAATTGACTGTTTGCCCAGCAACGGCATGTGCAATTTGACGCTGCTCTTCTTCGCTGAACCATTCAAGCTTGCGGTCTGCAGTGCGGGCAGCCAGGTAAGGCATCCCTGCTGCGTTCAGCGAGAACACATAGTTGCGGAAAGCCGCGCGCGATTGCGAGTCCAGTCGAACTGCATTCTGATAAGTATTGGACGCCAGCAGATGTTCGCCGCGTCGCGTATGCACGTAACCGAGCAGCATGATCATTTGCACGTCTTTGGTTTTGTACGCAGACGTAAACTTGGGCAAAAACTGCTGCACGAACTTTAATGCTTCGTCACTGCGATTCTGACCCAGCAATGCATCAACCAGACCGGCACGTGCTTCGTAGTCTTCGGGCGTTTTGTTCAGCACCAGACGATAAGCCTGTTCTGCCTGTTGCCAGCGTTCCGTTTTATTGGCGGCATATCCAAGCGATTTCAAGACGTAGGCCGGCGTCTCTGGTTTGGCCAGCTGATCGTAATAAGTGAGCGCCTTGTTGAAGTCGCCAGCCCAGCCCAGTACGACTACCAGGTCGTACAAAATCTTTTGATCGTCGCGGTAGGTGTCGTGCCACAAAGTCAGTTTTTCAACTGCAGGCGCGACCTGGCCGTCTCTGGCGGAACGGATCACGCCATCGTATTCGGCTTGCGGAATGACCGCACTCGCGATGCTTGTTGTGCATAAACCCAATATCAAACATGCGACTCTTGATTTGGTGATTTTCAGATGCCGATATTTTTTGTGCATGAATCAATCTAGTTTCTTAATCTGTTAAATCGTTATGTTTTCAATGGACATGCACTCAACTCAACCCTGCACTCAAAGGGAATGCATTTCGAGAAGCTGTTTGGGTTGTGATGCGACGAGGTGTTCCATAAGGAGAACATGGCGTGCCAAAGATAGTGCGCTGGCACTTCCCTCATGTCGAATGGGCGATTCAGTTCTTCTAGTTGACTAACTAAAGATCCCGGCCAAGGATAGGTTGTGCCACTAAGATGTGTATGTGCGTTCAGACACAGAGAGCGTGAGACAAATGTGAAAGATGCGCAGGAAGATTTTTACAATTGATTGTGCGGACGATGTGCAGCAATTGAAACAGCTGAATCATGATGGCATGTGCACAGCACTACGCTGTGCGTCTGATCGCTGTTTGGGTGTTGCGCTGCCGGACCGCTGAACGGCGGGATGAGAGGAGTGTTGCGCAGAATCTGATTAGTGCAATTTGCTCTTTGCTATCTTCAATTCCTGAAGCTGTTTAACCGTTTCGAGTATTTGCGCGAGTTCACTCTCTGCATCCGACTGTATCAGTTCCTTTTCGTCGATATTGAGCTGATTGTCGATGACGACCATCTCTACGCGAAAAATGTGCGGGTATTTGTCTGTGATGGCTTGCAGCAGTACGTCCAGTTTTTTGCGGCCCCAGACTTCCTTGATGCGGGTGGCGAGAAACAGTCTGACGATGGTGAGGCTGTTGTCTTCGCTCAGTTCCTGAATGGCGAGTGCTTCGCGGTGCAGCCATTCCGGAAATTGCTCAGCGGTGACAAAGCTCGGTACGGTTAACACGGCAACGTGAAACTGTACGTTCAAGTTGTCCATCATGTTCCCCTTGTCACTGGTCATTGGCGATCCTGTGTAACTTTGATGCTTTCAGTTTATACGCGCGGATCGCATTTGGGGAGAGGGTTACATGCTTTTACTTCACAAGTACGGCAGAGAGCTTTTCCATGACGCGGGTGACATCTTCTTCGGTGGCAAAACCGATGCGCGGCCAGTTCTGCACCTTGTTGGTTTCAGTCGGTTTACCGGTCAGGTATCTGCATTCATCCAGCAAACTGGTCAGCGCAGCAGGCGTGATGCGGTATGCCGATGCAAGCGGGTGTACGTTGAACGCGATTTCCGCTTCGTTGCCTGGCGCGAGCTCGGTGTGATAAATCGTGATCGTGCCGTTGCGCAGGAAACGTGCGCCGCCTTTGTTGACTAGCGGGCGCGGTGTGCCGAAGAGATTTTTCAATGCAGTGAGTGCTTGGTCGTATACGGCGTTTTCCATCTAGTGATCCATTCCAATATGTTGAATTGCTTATGGCCGATATTGTAGCTCTCGCAGGCGATGCTCACGCGGCTGTTTCAGTTTGTCTTGAAAGTGTCGTTATGGACAAGAGAATGGCTGGTGAAGTTTGACAATCATTGCGGCTGATTTGATGCGCCAGCCTTGGATCAAACTGAAAAGCGCCAGCAGATTTTGATAATTGCTACACTTAATTGCCTAAAAATTAATATTTTTGAAAATATCTTTACGCAGAATTTTAATGCGCGTGCGTGTTTGCAGTGTTGACGAAATATTATTTTAATCATGCTTAATGGCATTTTTCTCCCATATATATGGGAGAAAAAATAGTGCATTTGGCATGTCTTGTGCAGTGCATTCTCGCTATGAAAGCAAAGGAAAAATGCATGAATTTTTCATGACACAATTTTTTGTAAGCAAGATGTAACTGCGATCTATTTTTTTACACTAGAATCATTTAAAACGTAGCCGTACGGCAAGGTGGACACCGTAATTTAGGCAGCAAAAATACACAGATTTGTAGTGGTTTCATTTCCTGAGAATATGTCTTGGACAACGTTTTTGCGTTAGCCGGGATAAAAATAAGCCGACAAATATGGAAATGTCTGAGGATTCCAGATCAGGTCAAATGATCAAGAAGGAATGGTTTACGAAGCTGGGGCTAGGTATCGCTCTGTTCCTGCTCGTGCTGATTTCTTTCGTGACTTTTAATAGCGTCGATCAATTTCAAAATAGTGCAAAGCTGGTTGAGCATACGCATCTCGTCATGCAGCAAATCAATCAGGTCGCATCGGATGTCAAGAATGCGGAGTCTGCACAACGCGGATACCTGATTACTTCCAATGAATCATTTTTGCAAGAGCATCACGATGTCGTCATGAAGTTGCCTGATGAGATCAGCAAACTGAGATATTTGACGAAAGACAATCCGGATCAGAAACGGTCGATCGATGATTTTGAGGAATTAATCGACATACGCATGCGATCCTTGCGGTTGGGTATAGACATGCTGGCCGATCGCGGCGAAATCAGCCTGGAAGAAACGACTGATTTGGTTGGCGGTGCGGGCCAGCAGGCGATGCTGCACTTGCGCGGCCACGCTGATTACATGATCGCCATTGAGGATAGGTTGTTGGGTGAGCGTGCCCGTATGGTAGAGGCTAAGGCGAGTTCAACCAAGCTGTGGATTTTATTGGGTAATGTGGTGGCGATTGCACTGCTGCTTTCTGCGCTTTGGCTGATCATGCTGGAAATCAAGCATCGCAAAGGTGCGCAGCGCTCGATAGAGAAAACGGCAGCCCAGCTGGAACTGACGAACAAGGAGCTGGAGAGTTTCAGCTATTCGGTTTCTCACGATCTGCGTTCACCCTTGCGTGCCATCGATGGGTATTCGCGGATGTTTGAAGAAGATTTTGCTGATCGTCTGGACGACGAAGGCCGCCGTTTGCTGTCGGTCATTCGTGCCAGCAGCAAGAAGATGGGGCAATTGATCGATGATTTGCTGGCTTTCTCGCGCATGGGACGCAAGCCGGTCGATACGATGAAGGTCGATATGAATGCGCTGGTCGATGAAGTCTGGTCGGAAGTGTGTACTAGTTCCCGGACTTCTTTGTCCTTGAAAAAAACGAACTTGCCATTCGCTTGGGGCGATCGCGCTCTGTTGCGGCAGGTGTTGATGAATTTGCTGTCAAATGCCGTCAAGTACAGCAGCAAGAAGGCTGAACAACTGATCGAGATCACGGCGAAGCAGGGTGAACACGAGGTGGTGTATAGCGTGCGCGATAACGGCGTCGGTTTTGATATGCGCTTTTATAACAAGTTGTTCGGTGTTTTTCAGCGCCTGCATACAGAAAATGAATTTCCCGGAACGGGTGTCGGTTTGGCGATTGCGCAGCGTGTCATCGTGCGCCACGGCGGGCGCATCTGGGCCGAGAGCAAGCCTGACGAATATACGATTTTCAATTTCAGCTTACCGAAGGAGGCTACCGCATGAACGAAGATATGCAACCGGTGCATATTCTGCTTGCAGAAGACACGCCCACCGATGCCGAGATGACCATGCGTGCGCTCAAGAAGGTGGGCCTTGTCAACAACATCACCTGGGTCAAGGATGGACAGGAGGCGCTGGATTATATTTTTCGTCGCGGAGATTTTGCTGATCGGGTTACTGGAGACCCGACCCTGATCATGCTGGATCTAAAAATGCCGAAGGTCAATGGACTGGAAGTATTGAAGTTGATCAAGACCACCGATGGGACCAAGCGTATCCCCGTGATCATGCTGACTTCGAGTGCTGAAGAGCCGGACATTGTGCGTTGTTATGAGCATGGCGTGAACAGTTACATCGTCAAGCCGGTGGAGTCCGACAAGTTTTTTGAAGAGGTTTCCAAGGCGGGTTTCTATTGGGCGATCCTGAATAGAATTCCCGGAGCAAGATAATTGCAATCTGATGTCGAGACAGGCTAATGATTAAAATCCTCATGGTGGAAGATACGCCGACCGATGCTGAACTTGCTTTACGCGAGTTGAAGCGGGGTGGCATTCAACATCAGGCCAGACGGGTTGAAACCGAGAAGGAGTTGCGGCATGAGCTGATCGACTTCAAGCCGGACGTCGTCTTGTCGGATTTTTCCATGCCGCATTTTGATGGCTTATCCGCACTCAAGGTGGTTCGACAGGAATTGCCGGATACACCTTTCATCTTTGTGTCGGGACGCATAGGCGAAGAGCTGGCGATTGAATCGCTCAAACTCGGTGCCAGCGATTACGTCATCAAAACAAATTTGTCGCGATTGCCTAGCGCAGTCGCGCGTGCAATGGAGCACGTGGAACAAAGGGATGCGCGGCGTCGCGTCGAGACGGAACTATTGGAAAGCAACTTGATGTTCCGCACCTTCATGGAGAACCTGCCGGGTGCAGCCTTCATCAAGGACAAGGATGGACGCTATCTGTATGGCAATCATGGTCTCGACAAGGCATTCAATGTCGAGAAGGGCTATTCCATCGGCAAGCTGGATACCGAACTGGTGCCTCTCGGCGTTGCATACAAATTGCGCGAAATGGAAACGCGGGTACGGAATGCCGGCGCTGCACTGCAGGAAGTCGAAGTGATGTCGATGCCGTCCGGCGTCACATATTGGTTATCGACGAAATTCCCTCTGTCAGCTGAAAATAGCAGCTCGCAGCATATAGGTGGTATCGCTATTGAAGTGACGGAGCGGATGAAGGTTGAGCAGGATCTATTATTGCGCACGCGCGCGATCGAGGCCTGCGTTAATCCTATCGTGATCGTCGATACGTCAGCGCCGGGCATGCCGCTGATTTATGTCAATGGCGCTTTTGAAACGATTACCGGCTATACAAGTGAAGAGGCAATAGGCCGTAATTGCCGCTTCCTGCAAGGTACGGATACCGATCAGCCCGAATTGGGAAAGCTGCGCGCAGCAATCCGCGAACAGCGTCCTGCTTCCGTCCTGCTGCGTAATTATCACAAGGATGGCAGCATGTTCCTCAACGAGCTGTACATTGCTCCTGTGAGTCAAACCACGGAAAGTGGTGCGGCAGGACATTTTGTAGGCGTGCTGTATGACGTGACGCAGATCAAGCGTTATCAGGAAGACCTTGAGCACCAGGCAAACTACGACACGCTGACAGGCCTTGCCAACCGAAATCTGCTTAACGAACGTACCCAGCAGGCATTGATACAGGCGCGTCGTAATGATCAATTCCTGAGTTTGGTGTTTATCGATCTGGATAACTTCAAGCTGGTCAACGACAGCATGGGACATGGTGCAGGCGATGAATTAATTGCTAATGTCGGGGCACGCTTGCAAACCTGTATACGCGACGGCGATACGGTAGCGCGCATAGGTGGTGATGAGTTCGTGCTGCTGCTGACGAATCAGAATCCGGGTGACAGCAATTCGTCGGTGATGCAGCGCATTCAGCGTGAGCTGGTCAAACCTATGCTGATTCGCGGCCAGGAACTTGTGGTGACTTGCAGTATGGGCGTTGCGCGCTTTCCCGAGGATGGTGAGGATTCGGAATCCTTGCTGGCCAATGCCGATGCGGCAATGTACCGTGCCAAATCGAATGGCCGCAATAACTTCCAGTTTTATACGAAGGAAATGAACGCGACGACCGGCGAACGCCTGTCGCTGGAAAATGATTTGTGGCATGCGATGACGAACAATGAACTGTTCCTTGTTTATCAGCCGCAAATTGATTTCCGTGACGGCTCGGTAATCGGCATGGAAGCGCTGATACGCTGGCAGCATCCGAAACGTGGCCTGATCTCGCCTATGGAGTTTATTCCCATGGCCGAGTGCAATGGTTTGATCATTCCAATCGGAATTTGGGTGCTGGAAACCGCCTGCAAACATAATTTACAATTGCAGAAAGAAGGCCTGCCGCCGATACGTGTGGCCGTCAATTTGTCGGCACGTCAGATCGGCGAAAGGAATTTTGTCGAAACGGTCAGGGCTGTAATCGAAGCGACCGGACTCGATCCGTCTTACCTTGAGCTTGAAGTCACCGAAAGCATGGTGATGCATAACATCGAGGAAGTCGTGGTGATTTTGAATAGCCTGAACGAGATGGGTATTCAATTATCGCTGGATGATTTCGGTACCGGTTTTTCCAGCTTGGCGTATCTGAAGCGCTTTCCTATCGATCGTTTGAAGATCGATCAATCCTTCATCTTCAATTGCGACAGCGATCAGGGTGATGCGATCATTTCACAAACCATCATCGCGCTGGCCCATGGCTTGAAGATCAAGGTCATTGCCGAGGGTATCGAGAAGCAAGAGCATTTTTCCTTCCTGAAGGAAAATGGTTGCGATGAAGGGCAGGGTTATTTCATCAGCCGACCGCTCGCGTTCAAGGACTTGCGTGAGTTATTGATAGCCAAACTCAATCCCCATTAGTTTTTTCGCCTTGTTTCTCGTCTTGTTTCTCGTCTTGTTTCTCACCATCAGGATAATGCCGGCACCAGCCGGTTTTTATTTGTCCTGACGATGCGGGAGCACGTGATAAGCGCAGTGGATTTGTCGCGTGATCTGTTGTATAAGGTCGGGCGACGGGGAGCGCTGTATTTTGTCGCATCTTTTCCTTCGTCAACTTGGTCAGAAGAATCAACGGAGCATTGCATAGTGATACGACTCAAACAGGCCTTGCGTGCTTCGATCAGTTCAATCGCTGTGATGATGGCTGTCGTGTTGGTTAACGGCTGTGCGAGTTCCACAGCTGATCGCTATCGCTTGATGCAACAGGAAGCGGCGGCAGCGGGATTTGCAGCAATGCGCTTTGGTGCAGCACCTGTGGTGATCGGAATGCTGCGTGTATCGCCAGAGGATAAATATCTGCAGCAAACAACATCGCCCACCCTGTGGGTCATGATTGAAGGAGATGGCCGCGCCTGGTTGAATGTGCGTGAACCCTCACTAGATCCGACACCGGTCGACGCAGTTGCTTGGCGGTTGGCGCAAAATATCTCCAGAAAGAACGTGCTGTATCTCGCACGACCTTGCCAGTTTCTGTCGTTGCCTGAACTTCAGGCGTGCTCTACCGAAGACTGGACCAGTGCGCGCTTTTCTGAAAAATCGGTAGCGCGGTTGAATGCTGCGATTGATGAAGTCAAACGTACTACGCGTGCCAGACAGATTGGAGTTGCGGGATATTCTGGTGGTGGCGTAATGGCGACCTTGATTGCAGCGCGACGTGATGATGTTGCGATGCTGATTACCGTTGCCGCGCCACTCGATCATGCAGCTTGGACTGCTCATCACAAAGTGTCACCGCTGACCGGCTCGCTCGATGTGTTGGATGTCAGAGAAAAACTGGTGCGTGTGCCGCAAGTGCATGTGACAGGTGCTGAGGATAAAGTTGTACCAACAGGTCTGCTGCAGGATTTTTTGCGTGCGTATCCGGCGGATGCCCCGGCAGAGCTTGTGACCCTGCCGGGGATTGATCACCGTATGCGGATGGCGATCGACATCAGTCGCATCAGAAGTTCCAGATTGCTTTCGCCGTCAATTGATGACCGAGATACTTATCCTTGATTTCCATGTCGTAGCCAATTGCAATTGTGGTGCCTTCTGCTGTCACATTGCGATAACCGAATCCAAGTTGCAAGGAATCACGTGCCGGTTGCACGCCGCCGAGACGGAATGACGGTCCACCAGCAGCGAAGCTGGCGTTGATCGCTGGTGTATCTGCAAATTCATGCAGATAACGCGCACGCAAAGTTGCACTGGACGCTGCACTCAATCTATTGACGAATTCCACTCCCAATACGCTTTGTGCCGAATTGGCATTTGCGCTGCCAATGTTTTGCGCAGACGCACCGCCGTTTTCCGAATACGCGCCATTGTCGAGATAGCCAAGGCGTGCACCCATCAACCAGCGGCCAATCCATTTCTCATCCAGCGCAAACGGGATGCCGTATTCGACGCGCGCACCGACTTGATAACCTGAGTATTTGCCTCTGAGTGTTTCGGTAAATCCAGGAATCGTGACCGTGCGTTGGCTGGAGTAACGATTGGCAGAAATCGCGACACCGGCATCCAGTGTGTAGCTGGCATCGGTTCGGCTGAAGTAGGCACCGGCATGGATGGATTTGACGTCGGTGTCATCGCCGGCGCCGCTATCTTTGCCGTCGCTGCCGGCTTGCGTATAGCCACCCGAGAAGCCGACCATGTCGCGTGTGTTCAGATCGAATTCATAACCGGCTGCCAAACCTTGTGCATCAAGGTCATAACCATTCGCGCCTTTGCGTGCATCTTGCGAGGCAATTGCTGCCAGACCTTGCAGCCAGAAACGATTGCCGACTGAGTCACCGCCAGCCAGACCGGTTTTGTTCATGGCGAGTGGGCCGCCGCTGCGTGCGCTATCAATACGATTGTCGAATGCAGAGAAGACGCTGCCTTGTGCCGCATTTGAAGCTGATTGCGCGGCTGCATTGGTCTCCGGTGCGAGTTGTGATGTCGCATCGGACAAGGCTTGTGCAGTCGGTAACGCTTGCAGCGCGTTCAACAGGTTGAGACCTTGTTGCGACGTTGTAAATCCATTCGACGCTGCCGAATTCAATATATTTGCAAGGCTCTTAAAACTTTGTGGCGCCACTGCGGCAATGCCATTTTGCTGGCGTGCCACTAACTGTAGATTGTTTCCGCTGCCCTGCAGGCTGTAGGAATAGAAGGCACCGTTACCGCCATCTATAGTCAGGTTGGCCGCGCTGGCGTTGAGCGTTCCCGCCGAAATTAGCGTGTAGGTGGAGCCGTCAGCAATTGCGCCGCCGATCAACGGACGAATTGTCGCACCGTTTGTCAATGTAGCAGTACCTGTCACTGCGATCGTGTCACTGGTATTGCTGGCGCCGATGCGTGTTTCTAGCACGCCGCTGGTCCCTTGCACATAATTGCCTGCCACGCTAGCCGTGCGGAATGCGCCGCTACTTGGAGCTTGCAATGTGCCGTTGACGGTCAAATCGGTGGTAGCGAACGCACCGTTGACACGCAGATTGCCGCCAAGCACAGTGATAGTTTGGAAGTTGCGCAGGTTACCGTCAGCAAAAATTTGTGTGCCATTTGTTTCCAGCGTATTAGTACCCGTGCCGCCATCGATAGCCCCGATGACCGAGCCGCCGAGCAGACGCAAGGTATCGTTACCCGTACCCATATCGATGGCCAAACCGTTCTTGCCTTCGATGCGGCCGTTGTTGATCAAGGTGTCGTCGCCGGCCCCCATTTGCACTGCTGCACCGGCAACCGTACTGTTATTTTCGCCAAGGCGGAGTGAGTCGGCACCACCAGTGATGACGCCAGTCGCTGCATTGTTGAGCGTGTCGTTATAATTGCCGACCAAGCCGACGGCGACTTTTTTGTCGCCGGTAATCGTTCCTTCGTTGACGATAATGGCGGCAGCACCACTGGCTGTAGCCGTACCGCGACCGCTGTCGGCACCATCATCGATCAAGATACCCTTGGACTGACCGTAGATTACTGCCCCGGCACGATTAATAATTGTGCCGCCACCAGCAGCGATACCATCGGCCCCATTGGGGTTGCCGCCGGAATCCAAACCACCTGCACCAAGGCCCTGGATGCGGCCGTAATTTTCAATATAAGCTAAGCCATCAATGTCTACGCCGTCGCCGTCGCCATTGCTGGTGGTGAGCCCGAGTCCTTCATGGTCATACACGTTACCGGCTCCCGCGTATTTGCCTGTGATGGTGCCGTAATTGATGACGACACCATGGCCATCCAGTCCGACGCCGGAACCGTTGTTGCCAGTCAGGACACCGCCGGCATAATTGATGATGACGGGATTGTCGATCTTGACGTTCGACGTGGTAACGCCGCCTACCTCTTTGTCGAAGGTCACGCCGTTCGAAGCAGTGGATGTCACGATAAGGCGGTCCACACCAATCAGGTCCGAATCAGCAGTTGCAGCAACCGGGTCGCCACCATCAATACCATGGCGCGGGCCGATGATGGTGCCGTAGTTAAGGATGGCGACGTTGGAGCGGCTGTTTTCAATGGCGACGCCGTCAGCTGCTGACAGGTCGTTGACGCATTTGTTGACAGGCGTTTGCAGATAGTCCGGGCAACTCGTATTTACAATCCCGGTAGAGAATATATTTCCGTAGTTGGTCAACGTGAAATTGCTTCCCAGACGAATGGCATCATTCGCATCAGAGCGAATGATCGCAGTGGTGTTATTGATCGAGCCGTTGATAATTCGGTTGTTGGCCGAGGTGAAGTTCGCATCGGCCTTAATGGCGCGGCTGCCGCCCGGCGTTGTACTGGTCTGCCAAATCGTGCCCTGATTTTCAATCAGGTAGCTGCCTGCAGCCCGATTCAAGCGAATGACTTCGCCGCCTGTTGCCGTAATTAGCCCACCCAGGTTGTTGGTGAGCGTGAATATGGGTGTGCCGGTGTTAACGTCAATCGTCCGTCCGCTGCCGGTCTGACTGATCGTGCCCGAATTAGTGAGCGTGGAAGTACCTGCATTGACAATCACAGCAGTTGTCGCTCCAGAGGTTGTCAGCGTGCCGCCTTGCTGGACCACGCCTTCTGCGCCGCTTAGTGACTGTGCACCCGCAGTCTGACCGGAAAGTACATCGAAAACAGGTGCGGGTGCTGCATATGTTGGCAGAGTGAAAATGGCTTGCAGCGCAAGCACAAGTGGGAGTGGGCGCAGTTGCGGATAACTGAAACGCATTTTTATTGTCTCCGAATAAATTGCCGGATTATGCGTAGCACTTGTGACAACTTGATTACCGTTTTATTACCATTTGATGAATCGCGCACAACAGTGTTCGGACAATTTCTTTAAGCAATCTGGTTATAAGCAAATGAGAATTCCGTCATTGTCGAATCGCATCACTCAGGTATCCTGACGGTCAATTGTTGCCGAGCTTTAAGGCTCGCGTTATAATGAGAATAGTTCTCAAGTAGTTCATGGTTTGCACCTATAAAGTTCACTACTGCTGCGTATTCCGGCCAATCGCCTGATACCGGCGACAGGTCAGTCCCGGCTGGTAAAATACGCGCTCTTTTCCCTTTGGAAACGTGGGTTTTTAGTGGCATGCGCCCACAGCTTGCCGTCCCGCGTATATGCAGTTTTCGCGGTTTTTCGTATTTTGTTCACGACGATTTGATATTTAGGATGTATTGATTTTATGGCCGCTTTTGACACCGTTAAGATTTTGACCGTTCATCACTGGAACGACACGCTGTTTTCCTTCACTACGACGCGTGAACCAAGTTTTCGCTTTGAGAGTGGTCACTTTGTGATGATAGGTTTGCCGATCGACGGCAAGAACGTGCTGCGTGCCTACAGTATCGCCAGCCCATCCTGGGAAGAGCATCTGGAATTCCTGTCGATCAAAGTGCAGGATGGTGCGCTGACCAAGCATTTGCAAAATTTGAAAGTGGGCGACGAATTATTAGTCGGCCGCAAACCAACTGGTACGCTGGTGATGTCGGATCTGTTGCCAGCCAAACGCCTATTCCTGTTCGGTAGCGGCACTGGCTTGGCGCCGTTCATGAGCATCATTCGTGATCCTGAAGCGTACGAACGTTTTGACCAAGTCATTCTGGTACACGGCGTGCGTCTGGTGAGCGAGCTGGCATACAAGGATTACATCGGCAAGGAATTGCTGGAAATCGAAGGCCTGGGTGAAGAGATCGCTGCCAAATTGTTGTACTACCCAACTGTCACGCGTGAAACTTTCGTCAATGAAGGCCGTATCACGACCGCGATTGAAACCGGCAAGATGTGTGACGATCTCGGCATTGCGCCGCTTGATCCATTGACCGATCGCGCAATGATTTGCGGTAGCCCGGACATGTTGAAGGACACTGCAGCACGACTCGATAAGTTGGGTTTCGAAGTGTCGGCTGGTATCGGCCAACCTGGCGATTATGTGATCGAACGAGCTTTTGTGGATCGCGGCTAATCATTAGTTGTGATGACGACTGTACTAAACGAATAGAGATATCGCTCAGTATTGCAATAAATTGATTGCTAAGAATTGGAAATGGCGCTGGATGTTTGTATAAACATCGGCGCCATTTTTTCTTTGTTGGGCTTGAATACTGTGTTCACTCAAGCAGAGCCTTGCGGCGATACAAACTTACACATCTTCTTCACAATTCTTTACCTCGCAGAATCAGGGATTCGCTTGATAAACGCAGACGGACTCGCTATCGTTAGCACCTACTAAACGTTTTATGCCGTCGCCAGCCATTCCCTTGCATCATCCGGATAGCCAGCCATTTTTTGCAGCATGCATGAATGGATGGTTTTGAAGCGCCGGTCTTGTTTGCTGTTAAAGATGAATGTTGATTTCGTCTTGTTCTGTTGTCTGATTGAATAACCACTAAACTCTGATTGCCCTTGTCTATGAAGTCTTCTTCTTTCCTGTCTACTTTGCGCCAACGTGCTTTGCATCGTTATACCTTGCTGGCGATATTGGTCGTGCTGCTCGCTGCTGCCGGCTATTGGGGATGGCAAAAGTTTTATGCCAAGAAGGATCCTCGCGAAATTTATCAAGTCGCAGAAGTGCAGCGCGGCGACATTCAGGATCTCGTGACGGCGACCGGTACTGTGCAACCACTTGAATATGTGGATGTCGGTGCGCAAGTGTCCGGTCAGTTGAAGAAGCTGCATATCGAAGTGGGATCGGTGGTCAAGGAAGGCGATCTGCTGGCGGAGATTGATCCGACAGTGTTTCGTGCGACGGTGGATGCACGACGCGCAGGTTTGCGTAATCAGCAGGCAACGATGAAGGAGCGCGAATCCAACCTGGCTCTGGCAAATCTGCAATTCACGCGTCAGAAAAATTTGATGGCGGCTGATGCCACTACTGCAGAAACGCTGCAAACTGCAGAAGCAAACCTGCGTGCCGCCAAGGCGCAGATTGATGCATTGCAAGCGCAGATAGAACAGACGCAATCGACTTTGCGTGCTGACGAAGCCAATCTTAATTACGCAAAAATTTATGCACCTATGACAGGTACTGTCGTGTCACTGACAGCGCGTCAAGGTCAGACACTGAATGCCAATCAGAATGCACCGACCATTTTGCGTATTGCGGATCTGTCGACGATGACGGTGCAGACGCAGGTGTCAGAAGCTGAAGTGGGCAAGCTGAGCAAAGGGATGGAAGTGTACTTCACTACGCTGGGTAGTCAGGGTCGTCGCTGGTACGGGGCTTTGCGCAAGATCGAACCAACGCCTACGGTTACCAATAATGTGGTCTTGTATAACGCCTTGTTTGATGTGCCGAACAAGAATCAGGCATTGATGCCGAGCATGACGACGCAGGTATTTTTTATTGCGGCGACAGCGAAAGATGTACTGCTGGTACCGACGTCTGCGGTGACTATCGCGCGTGGTGCCGGTGGCAAGTCGACAAATGAAAAATCTGCTACAACCAATTCTGCGGCCAAAGAAAATGCAGCGAAGTCAACCGACGCCAAAACAAGCAAGGATGCTGCAAATAGTGCTGCAAGTAACGCTGCAAGTAACGCAACCACCAGTGCGACTGCGACAACAGATAAAAAATCCACTGAACAGTCTGGCGATCCGCTCGCTAGTATGTCGCCCGAAGAACGTCGTGCGGCATTCGAGAAGATGTCGCCGGAAGAGCGCGCCGCTATTCGAGAGCGTCGTCGTGCAATGCGCGAAGCTGCAGGTAAGTCAGGTGATTCTGCTTTGGCACAAAGCGACAAGGCAGCCGGCGAAGAGAATTCCAAGGCCGGCAGTACAAAATCTGCTGTTGCCGACAAGATCGATCCGCTGGCTGCTAACTCGAACATTGGTAGTCCACCTGCTAATTCATCCTCCACCAGCGGGTTTGCCGAACAAAGTACAACACGCTCGCCACGTAGCGGCACGGTTAAAGTCATCGATGAGGATGGCAAGGTCGAACAACGCAAAGTCGAACTGGGCGTTACCAATCGGGTACAGATGCAGGTGGTCAGCGGTTTGGCCGAAGGTGACACTGTCATCATCGGTACGAAATTACCTGCATCCGCCAAACGCGCACCAGCTGCGAGCGGTGCAGGTGGCATGCCGCCGGGTATGGGCGGGGCCGGGCGGGGGCGTTAATGAACAAGGAGATCGATCTGACTGCCGAGGAGGTCTTGAAAGTCGGCGGGCGCGATGCGGATGAAACGCCACTGATCGAATTGCGCGGTGTGACCAAGACCTATCGCAACGGTGGACTTGATGTTGAGGTATTGCACGGCATCGACCTGAAAATTTATGAGGGTGAGTTTGTCGCCATCATGGGTGCATCCGGTTCGGGCAAATCCACACTGATGAATATCCTTGGTTGTCTGGATAGACCGACGACTGGTAGTTATCACTTCATGGGTCGTGATGTGTCTGACTTCGGGCGTGATGAGCGTGCCTTGTTGCGACGTGACGATTTCGGTTTTGTATTTCAAAGTTATAACCTGATTGCGTCTGCCAGCGCAGCCGAGAACGTCGAAGTGCCGGCGATGTATTCGGGCTTGCCACCAGCCGAACGCCATGCACGTGCGCAGGCCTTACTCAACGAGTTGGGTCTGGCTGAACGTTCGCACCACAAGCCAAATCAACTATCCGGCGGGCAGCAGCAACGTGTATCGATTTCGCGCGCACTAATGAATGGTGGTCGCATTATTCTGGCCGATGAACCGACAGGTGCGCTCGACAGCAAGAGTGGTCAGGACGTGATGAAGCTGCTGGCAGATCTGTCTGCACGCGGCCATACGGTTTTGCTGATTACACATGCAAAAGAGGTGGCAGATCACGCGCAGCGACTAATCGAAATCAAGGACGGTCATATTCTTTCGGATCCTGGTCCGGCGCACCCATCACCGCTGCAGACGGATTTTGTACGTCCGGTCGTCCCAGGTGTGGGATCGCGACTGACCGATATGCTGGAAGCAGCAAAGATGGCGCTGCGTTCCTTGCGTGCGAATTTTTTCCGCTCTGTATTGACCTTGCTCGGTATCGTGATTGGCGTTGCATCAGTGATTGCGATGCTGGCAATCGGCGATGGCGCCAAGGCGGCAGTAGTGGAGCGCATCAGTGCAATGGGTTCCAACCTGCTGCTGGTGCGTCCGGGCGCGCCAAATCAGCGCGGCTTTAGTGGTACGGCGACTCTTGTGGTGGACGATGTAAAAGCGATTGATGAATTGCCGAATATACTCGCCGCGATTCCAGAACAGAGCAGTACCGCTACTTTGCGTTTTGGTACGTCGGATACATCGACCAGCGTCACTGGTACCTCCGCAAAATTTCCGCTTGCGCGGCAATGGCCGGTGGCGGAAGGTACCTTCTTTAGTGAGGATGACGAAACAAACTATGCGGCCGTTGCCGTGCTGGGAAGAACCACCGCGACCGCCTTGTTCGGCGACAGCAATCCGATAGGTGAATTCGTACTGGTCAACAATCTGTTGTTTCAGGTGGTTGGCATCATGTCGGAAAAAGGTGCGTCGCCCATGGGCTCGGATCAGGATGACGTGGTGTTTGTACCGTACTCCACCAGCAGCTTGCGTTTATCCGGACAGCGCTTTTTACGTAACGTCACTGTCGCAGTGGAAGACGTGGACCGCATCGATGAAACACAGGAAGAAGTCGACAAGCTTTTGCTTGAGCGTCACGGCACTGTGGATTACCAGATCCGCAACATGGCATCCATTATGGAAGCGATGGAGCAGACACAAAACACGCTGACTATTTTGCTGGGCTCGATTGCGGCTATCTCTTTGCTGGTAGGCGGTATCGGTGTGATGAACATCATGCTGGTGTCTGTCACGGAGCGGACGCGCGAAATCGGCATACGCATGGCGACCGGCGCACGCGAGAGCAATATCATGCAGCAGTTCCTGATTGAAGCGGTGGTGGTATCCGCGATAGGCGGAGCTATCGGCGTCGTTTTTGGTTTGGCCTCGGCAGCCGTGATTGGCGCGCTCGGCACCCCCATCGAATATTCTGCAGCCCCTGTCTTGCTCGCCTTCGGTTGTGCATTCCTGACAGGTTTGCTGTTTGGTTACTTACCCGCTAAAAAAGCTGCGCAACTCGACCCCGTGGTCGCGTTGTCGGCAGAATGAAATGACAGTCATGACTTCACGGTTTAATCCAGCTCGTTTTAATTTCAGACGGTCACGTCTGGCCCTTGCAGTGGCGACCGTGCTTGCACTGAGTGCATGTGCGCATACCATCGATACGAGCAAACCGGATGTAGAAATTCCCGCCACCTGGGCCGAGGCTGCACCCGCAGGTATTGAACTTCAGCGTGACTGGTGGCGCGAATTTGGTTCGGCCGAACTGTCCGGCCTGATCGATCAATCGCTGGCTGGCAGTCCCGATTTGATCATTGCAGCAGAGCGTGTGACACAGGCTGAAATTACCGCGCGTAGTGCCGGCGCCTCGCTGTTCCCATTGCTGACCGTCAGTGCGGGTACGGATACCGGGCAAGTCAAACCTGGTCCAAACGGTAGCGGCTGGACCAGAAGTGAATCCACCGGTGTTGCGCTTAGCATCAACTATGAGGTTGATGTGTGGGGTCGCGTGGCGGCCGTTACACGTAGCGCGAATGCATCGTTGAACGCCAGCCTCTACGATCTGGAAACGGTGCGCTTGACCTTGACGACAGGCGTGGCGAATGCCTACTTCCAGACTCTGGCCTTGCGTATGCAATTGCAGGTGGCGCAAGACAATCTGGCAATCGCAGAAAAACTGTTCGCGATTGTGGAAGCGCGTTATCGATTTGGCGCCGCTTCAGCACTGGATGTCAGTCGTCAGCGCAGCACCGTGCTGGCGCAGCGCGCGACGATCTTGCCGCTGCAAGTGCAAGAGCGACAAACCGTCAGCGCGTTGGCGATTTTGCTCGGCCGTCAGCCGCAGGCGTTGCAGGTTGCAGCACAAAGTCTGGATACACTTGCCATCCCTGAAGTCAGTGCCGGTTTGCCTTCAACGCTGATTACGCGCCGTCCGGATGTTGCGAGCGTGGAAGCACAATTGCTGGCCGGTTCTGCCAATGTGGCGGCGGCACGTGCGGCATTGCTGCCGACGATTTCATTGACAGGTGCTGCCGGCAATTCAAGTGCAGCCTTGCTGACGCTGGGCAATCCAACATACAGCATAGGCATCGCAGCATCGATAGTGCAAACTCTATTCGATGGCAATCGCTTGCGCTTGCAGGTTGAAAGCAATGAATCCACGCGTCGCCAATTGGCGGAAAGCTATCGTCGTACTGTCTATACAGCTTTGAAAGAAGTCGATGATGCGCTCGGCAATGCAACGCGCAATCGAGAGCAGGAAGAATCGCAGATCGAGATCAGAAAAGAAGCATTGCGTGCGCTGAGTTTGTCCGAGTTGCGCTATCGCGAAGGCGCCGATGATTTGAACAGCCTGCTCGATGCACAACGTACCTTGTTCACGGCCGAGGATAGATTAACGCAGTTGAAGTTGCTGCGCCTGACGGGTACCACTGATGTATTCAAGGCGCTAGGCGGCGGTTGGGATAAATCACAGATCGCAGCAAGATAAGTGAAACGGATGATGAATTTGATCAAGCACTCATCATCCGTTCAAATCATATTGCCTAAGCGGATTGCAGAGTCGGTGTACGCGCTACCCGATATATCGTGCCCAATAACAGCGTGATTGCCAGGCTAGGCAGCGCAGATCCCACTTGTGGCCATAGCATAGGGAAGATGTGGAAGGCCGCGATCCCTGTCAACCATATCGCAACCGGCACGACATTCACCGCTTTATCAGTTGCGCGTCCATTTTTCGCCAACTGAGAAATAACGACGCCGAACAAAGGTACGAATACCGAGCTAAGCGTCAGCAGGAAGGGTTCCAATCCATGCATAGGCAATATCAGTGCGCAACCGGTTGCAACCAAAGCGAGTGCAATCCCCCAAAAGCGTATCGTGAATTTGCCATGCAGGAAGTTGAGCGAGACCGAACCGGAATAGACATCGCCGTAAGCGTTATCCATCTCATCGATCAAAATCAATCCCAGCGCAATCAAACCGCCTTGCGCCAATAACAAAGTCGTCATCAAATTAACATCCGGAGTTGATGTGCTGACGATCAAGACACCCAATGCGTGGCACCAGATATTGGCGACTGCAAAACCCAGCCATGTACCGCGAAAGGTGCTGGCACCGGCCTTGCCGTAACGCGCAAAATCGGCAACCAAAGGCAACCACGATACTGGCATTGCCATCACCAGATCTATCCCGGCCAGCGTACTCATGGACCCGTCACCAGCTTTGTTCCAGATCGCATCCAGACCTTGCGCCTGCGCCTTCAAAAAGAATTGATAAGTCAGCCAGACCAGTGACAAAATTACCAGCGGCAAACCATAACGGCCGACAAAGCGCCGTACCAGACCAATCATCGAGCCGGTAGCGAGTGCGACCAGCAACAGACCCCAGAAAATCGCAGTGATATACGGAACCCATGCCGCATCGAATCCGGTAATGCCTTTGATCAGCGCAGTTGTGCCATCGCGCATGACGACCAGTTCAAACGCTGACCAGCCTATCAACTGAATGACGTTCAGAATGACCGGCAATTTTGCGAAAGACGTACCCAGCGTTTGACACATCAAGACCGGGCTGGAGAGGCCACGCTCAAATCCTATGTAGGCAACCCAGCCCAGCAGCGCGGCACCTAGTAAAGAGCCGGCGACGATAGCCAATAACGCGGTTTGGGTACCGAGTGCGGTGCCGAGGAAGGCACCGATCTGCATGACTAGCAAGCCGACACCTAGGCTGAACCACAATGCCGCATGATCGCGGAAAGAAAACACGCGCTCTGCAGCAGGAATTGGTATGAAAGCGGGTGTAAAAGCGGCATTGCTGGCTGCCGCAGGATTGTTTGTTAACGCCATCATCTTCTTTCAAAAGGATGGCAGGTCAGCTGGTTCTGCGCCGTGGAGGATGGCGATAGTTCGCATGCTTTCCTGCGCGAGGATTACCTCAATCAGGTTCAACGGGTATCTCTCACCCGCGCATGTTCTTCCACGCAGGACCCCGAGCCAGGTATTTCAAAACTGGGCGCTACTTTGATCTAAAAACGACTGATAGGCAAGCCATACGTGGCTGTGATGGATTTACGGGAAGCCGGAAACAAGGTTTGGGATTTTGAGTGAGAGCGAAGAAAGTGTCGGGCTGCACAGTAAAGCAGGAGGGGGAGCAGCCCGACGGAAACATGTAATACTGTATAAAAACACAGTATAAAGCTACAGCTTTTAAAAGTCACGAATTAATTTGAGGCCGAAACAAAAACGCCCCGCTATAAGCGAGGCGTTTGAATGGGAAGCCCTTGCGGCAGAAAGATTACAAGCCTAGGCGAGCAGCAGCTTCATTCATCACTTGCGTATTCCAAGGGACGAAGCCGGTCATGCCGATTTTGGACAATGCGTTTTTGCCGGCTTCATTTTCCGACAAGTTAAGCAACAGGCTTTTGAGTTTTTCTCTGTCGGATTCACTGAGTTTTTTTGATGCGAGGAATTGCTTGATAGGGATAGGCTTGGTTTCGGCCAGGATACGGCCACCTTTGGCAACCCATGCTTTGGCTACGCCGGCAGAGCCGGTGACACCTGCATCCACAAAACCGTTATCGATCATGAAGGGCACGGCATCCTGATAGCGGGTAGCGGTAAAGGATTTTTCCGGTTGTGGAAAATTCAGTTCGCGCAGGTTGGCGGTGAACATCACAGTCGTAATCGATTCAATCGATGGCACGCCGATTTTCTTGCCACGTAAATCCTGCATGGCTTTCATCGGAGATGTATTTGCGACTAGCACCCGCGCACGGTAATCGGTAAATCCCTTGGCGGTGACCAGACCTTCATAGCCATTCTTTTTGACGGCGAGCAAACCGACGTGGGCTGGATGGATGAAGGCGAGATCGTATTTTCCTTCAGCCAGACCTTTTTCAAACACTGAATATTTGTCTACGGATTGCAGTTTAACGTTCTGTTTGAGTTCTTTCGACAGCAATTGCAGCAAGGGTTTGTAGCGTTCGCTGGCGGGGCCACCGTCCTGATAAGTCACACCTTCATTCACGGCAAGGACAAGATCTTGTGCTACAGCGGAATTGATGCCGGCTGCCAGCAATATCATTGCCAACAAAGAGGTGAATTTCATAAAGGTCGCTCCGTTTAGATTATTTTTCTAGGGTAACTAATTGTAGAGTGAATGTTACATTAAGCAATCAAAAGCCAAGGAAATTTCTTGGGCTGCGTGACAAAAACGCACATTAATTTATTTGATTTATCTGAATAAACAGAGGGAGTGCTGTCGTGGCTGCTGACAGTTTTGGAGGTGCAGAATTGCGCAATGAGAAGCAGCGCAAAAAAGGGGAATCACGAAAGCGACATGACGTTAATGCAATGTGGCGGCAGACGAGTACAGACTTTAAAAGAAACATGGCGCAGGGTAATGACGCCCTGTGCCATGTTTCTCAAGATGCGTTAGCGCTTAATCAATCAAATTCGCCCTGTTATCAGCAGGATCAGCAGGACGACAACGAGCAAGCCGGTAATGCCGCTGGGAGCGTAACCCCAGCTGCGACTATGTCCCCAAGTTGGCAGGGCACCGACCAGAATCAATATCAATACGATCAGCAGGATTGTTCCGATAGCCATGATTTTTCCTTGTAATAATTGTAGTGGGAGCACGCAATAAAATTGCGGGCGCGTTCAAGGTACGATTGAACGTCGTGGCCTAGCATAAAAGACTCGATACTTTTCCACTGTACGTTGCCGCACAAACAACTCTTGCCGCATGCGAGACAATCTTTATCTTATTTGATGCATAGCTTTTATCGGGTGCCGCTGTCCACAAACTTGTTTCGGCGAACGCTCACTTCTTGAACCTTACATTGAAAGCGCGCACATCATGCATATTCGTACATTGTTATTCGTCATTATTCTGGGCGCGATCGCTACATTGGCAGCGTTGAATTGGGCCACCTTCAATACGCCAACCGACCTGTGGCTGGGAGTCGCAACCATACAGGCGCCGCTAGGTTTGGTCATGCTTGGGCTGACGGCCTTGCTATCCGCTTTTTTTCTGGCATTGCTCATCCAGTTGCAGTCTTACTCCTTGCTGGAATCGCGTCGCCATACCAAGGAGCTGCAATTGCAGCGTGAACGCGCCGATCAGGCCGAGGCATCCCGTTATACCGAATTACGTCAGTTTGTAGAATTCGAAATGCGCGCCATCGACAAGCAGAATCTGGAATTGCGTGGCACCTTGCTAGATCGTCTGGATCGCTTGAATAGCGGAATTGCCACATCCATTGAGCAATCCGGCAATACCGTTGCTGCGCACATAGGCGAATTGGAAGACAGGCTGGAGCGCGGTAGTAGTGGTGTAACGCCGAACCGCTTGGCCTGACAGGCTGGCAGCATTAATTTGTTGCCATGCGGAAATTAAATAGGGCGTCTGCCCGGATACATCGGTTAAACTAGCAGGCAATCCAACCACTCCGGGCATCATCATGGCCAAAGCCAGGCAAGTCGACACGAATGTCATCATCATTGGTGGCGCTTTGGCTATTGTCTTGATCGGCTTGCTTTCAGTCTGGCTGTATTTTTCTTACAGTGCCCGTCCGGTGTCGCCTTCCACCTATGCCAGCTTTGGCCCGGTTGTAGTGCGCAGCTCAGAATTTTCAATCAAGGCGACCATTGCGGTCCAGACGCGCAAGGAAGATGCGGACTGGCTGAACAGCCATAAAAAAGAACTGAATTTTGCATTGCAGGCTGCATTAGCGAATGTGGATTCCAAGCGTTTGCGGGAACCGGAAGGCGTCAGCTACGTGCAGACCATCCTGCGTGATGCTGCCAATACTGCGTTGAATACCCGAAATATCGAAGAAGTACTGCTGACCGACTTTATTGTTCAAGCCCAGTAATTTTCGCCGGTTTGATGGACAATGCTGGTTCGATGGACAGAATCACAGACACTTTGGGTATGAGCAACATAGACAATTCGGCAAACTTGTCGTCAAATAATTCAACAAAGCAGCCAGCCAGTACGCCTGCAGATGCCGCGCCTGCCCAGCCTCGCAAAGACGTGCTTCGCCCGGATTCGCCTTGTGCCGGTTATTGTTCGACTTCGCATGGCGATGAAATTTGCAAAGGCTGCGGCCGGACCTTTGATGAAGTGATCAACTGGATCATTTACGACGACGCTGAAAAAGATGCTATCTGGGCGAGGTTGGAAGCGGCCGGCTTGGTAAAACGTTAAGCGTTTCCACGCAAGCTTTGCTTGGGTATCGCATATGCGTCACTTAAGCATTGAAATCCATCGCTATTCCATAGCCAGATTAGACTTCAGGGCCAAGAAACGGTAGACTTTAGCCCTTTTCGCAAGGGCTATTCCATGTCCACTACGCCCGAAACCCTCATGCCTGATTCCGCAACGCCCGATTCTCCGATAGATGCAGGATCTGACGTCGAAATACGTTCCGTTTCCGCCGACCTGATCGAGCGTGAAGTCGCACGCCGTCGTACCTTCGGCATTATTTCTCACCCGGATGCGGGTAAAACCACGCTGACTGAAAAACTCCTGCTGTTCTCGGGCGCGATTCAACTCGCCGGTACCGTCAAGGGACGCAAGAGCGGTCGTCATGCAACATCCGACTGGATGGAAATCGAAAAGCAGCGCGGTATTTCCGTCGCCAGCTCGGTCATGCAGTTTGAATATCGCGACCACGTTGTCAACTTGCTCGACACGCCGGGCCATCAAGACTTTTCTGAAGATACGTATCGGGTATTGACCGCCGTCGACTCCGCATTGATGGTGATCGATGCGGCAAAAGGTGTGGAAGAACAAACGATCAAACTGTTGAACGTTTGCCGCATGCGCAATACACCTATCATCACGTTCATGAACAAGATGGATCGCGAAACACGCGATCCTCTGGAACTGCTGGACGAGCTGGAATCGGTGCTGAAGATCGAATGCGCGCCAGTGACCTGGCCTATCGGCATGGGTAAAAATTTCCGCGGCGTATATCACTTGCTGCGCGATGAAATCATGTTGTTTGCGCCCGGTAGCGAAAAAGCTGATCAGACCTTTGAGGTCGTCAAAGGCATAGACAATCCGCGCCTCGCCGAGATGTTCCCGCTTGAAATTGAACAATTAAAAATGGAAGTCGAGCTGGTGCACGGTGCATCCCATCCATTCGACCTCGATGCATTTCTGAGCGGAACGCGGACGCCGGTATTCTTCGGTTCGGCGATCAACAACTTTGGCGTGCGCGAGATTTTGAACGCGCTGCTGGATTGGGCGCAACCGCCGCGCGAACGCGATGCGACTGTGCGTGCAGTCAAGCCGACGGAATTACCTTTCTCTGGTTTCGTATTCAAGATTCAAGCGAACATGGATCCGGCACATCGCGATCGCATTGCATTTTTGCGCGTATGTTCCGGTCGTTTTCAGCGTGGCATGAAGGTCAAGCATTTGCGTCTGAATCGCGAGATCAAAGTATCCAGTGTGGTGACCTTCATGGCATCGAGTCGCGAGCAGGTTGAAGAAGCATACGCCGGTGACATCATCGGTTTGCCGAATCACGGCAATATGCAGATCGGCGACAGTTTTTCTGAAGGCGAATTACTGCAGTTCACCGGCATTCCGTATTTTGCACCAGATTTTTTCCGTGCTGTGCGTATCCGCAATCCGCTGAAGATCAAGCAGTTGCATAAAGGTTTGCAGCAGTTGGGCGAAGAGGGCGCGATTCAAGTCTTCAAACCGGTCAACAGCAGCGATCTGGTATTGGGTGGCGTGGGCGTGCTGCAGTTTGAAGTGGTTGCCAGTCGTTTGCTGAATGAGTATGGCGTCGATGCCGTATTTGAAGGCACCAGTATCAGTAGCGCACGCTGGATTACCTGCGATGATAAAAAGATGCTGGCTGATTTTGAACGCTCTTCAGCCGGTCATAATCTGTCGCACGATGCCGCCGGCAATCTCGCCTATCTTGCCAGCTCGGGCGTCAATTTACGCCTGACACAAGAACGCTGGCCCGGTGTGACCTTCCACGAAACGCGTGAACACGCAGTCAAGCTTGGCTGATTGAAATGCATACCGTCGATATTCTTCGGCGGTATGCAGTAGTTTTTTCTTGTCTTCAAACTTTCCCTTATATCTAACCTTGCTACGATGACCAGTTCTTGGCATCGTGAGTTTCCTGTTTTTGTGCTTTTGAATGCGCCAGCTATTTCCACAAAGAACGATATGCCGAAAATTTTCAAGTTCACTGAATTCTCGTTGCGCGATCTGATTGTCACGGCCGGCCCGATGACTTTGCTGGTCGTTGCCGCCTGCTTCATCGCTTACAAACTGGTCGATCCGGCACCGCCCAAGCATGTGACCTTGTCTACCGGCCAGGAAAATAGTGCGTATGACGAGTTCGGTAAAAAGTATGCGGAGGCATTGAAAAAATTTGATATCAATGTCACCTTGAAGCCATCATTGGGATCGCAGGAAAATCTGCAACGGCTCAACGATCCGGATTACGGTATTGATATCGCATTCGTGCAAAGTGGCTCGACTGAACATGCCGATGCGGAACGCCGAGGTCTGGTATCGCTCGGTAGTTTGTTCACGGAACCAATCTGGTTGTTCTACCGTGCCGATCGCCACGTCAACGAGCTGCTTCAACTCAAAGGCAAGAGAGTTAATGTCGGACCGGAAGGTACTGGCGTGCCCAAGCTGTTCAAGACCTTGTTATCGGTGAATGGTATTGAACCTGGCGATGTGAAAATGGGCGAACTGGAAAATACGCCAGCGACGGTTGAGTTGATAGAAGGGCGTATTGACGCGCTGGTATTCAGTTCTGCGCCGGATGCCTTGTTGATCCAGATGTTGTTGCAAACACCAGGTATCAAGCTGTTCGATTTCACCCAGGCAGAAGCGTATTCACGACGCTTCCCGTATTTGTCGCATGTGGTTTTGCCACGCGGGATTGTTGATCTCGGGCGTGACTTGCCGCCCAAGAATTATCATTTGATTGCGCCGACTGCGACATTGGTTGCACGTGAAGACATGCATCCTGCCTTGGTTGATTTGTTTGTACAGGCTGCCGGTAATATTCATGGTGGCGCAGGCTGGTTCCGCAAGCAGGGTGAATTTCCTAATGCAAGTTATACGGAAATTCCTGTAGTGCCTGAAGCTGAAAAATTTTATAAACAAGGCTCGCCATTTTTGCAAAGGTATATGCCATTCTGGGCGGCAAATTTTTTCGAGCGCATGTGGGTGGTGATCGTCGCACTTGGTGCGTTGATTATTCCTTTGTCGCGCATCCTGCCGCCACTCTATGTGTGGAAAGTACGTTCACGCGTGTATCGCTGGTATGGACAATTGCGCACGGTTGAGCAATTGATAGAGGATGTACCGATGGACAAACGGGCGACGGTTTATCCTGCACAATTAAGCCGCTTGAATGAGATTGAAGAGAAGGTTAATCAGATTTCGATTCCGCTATCGTTTGCCGATGAGTTGTATCGCCTGCGTAGCAATATCAATCTGGTGCGCAAGCGTATTCTGTGGCTCAGCGAAGCAAAGACGGACTCAGTGCAGGAGTGATTGCTTCGCTAGTCTGAGTGGCCTCAGGCGCCTATCCAGGGCAATCCTGCCTTGCACCAGCCGTTGACGGTTTTGCGATGACCTTCGGCGTCCTTCTCGCCTTCAAATCCTTCCAGTACGTCGAAACAGTTTGCATAACCATGTTCCGTCGCCAGCTTTGCTGCATGACGCGAACGGACCGCACCGCGGCACAGGAAGAGCAACACGGTGTCTTTGTCTGCAACTTGTGCAAGTTCCGGCAGGAAATTCGGATTCGGCGCGCCACCCGGATACAGATTCCATTGCACGGCAACATGCTGTTCCGGCCCGACATTGACACGACCAATCCAGTCGCGTTCTGCATGGGTACGCACATCCACCAGCTTGACCTTGGGATCGTTTTGCAAAAGCGCATAAGCTTCTTGCGGGGTCACTGCGCCGGCATATGGCAATTGATTATTTTGTGCGCGTGCGTGCGCAGTAGCGAGAATGTCTGCAGGTTTTGTCATGATGCGCGTCTGAGATGAATGATGCGTTTAATTATAGATGAGTGCTTGTTGTCTGTTTGCGGTGACCTTTTGGCCCCCTTGTTTGTTCGCCTGCGAACGCTTAATCAATGAGCACTCTCAATTCATTTGATCATTCTTTGGTTTGGCTTTGCTTCTTGCGTTTGCAGCCAAGCCGTTTGCAGCCAAGCCGTTTGCAGGTACTGTGCATTTCAGTCCCGTACTGGAGTGAATATTAATCCATCATCGCTTGCATCGCTTCTTAATCCGGGGCGATTGCCGCATCGTTATCCTCGATGTAGAGCCTTGCCTGGATTGAGGTGATTGATCGAAGCCTTGTATCCGCTACGGTGAAATAGATTGTTAGCTGACTAATAATCCGAGCCCCCTTTCTTGATTCGCACCAAAATAATGCGCATCGTGTGTTTGGAAGCAAATTTGCACTAAAAAAATGCACAAATATTGACCTGCACTATATTGGTGATTTTTTTAACTTGTTCCAAGTTTGCTTCTTGGCTTGTTAAAAGGCGCTGACAGCATAAGAAGCAAGTTGCTCCAAGGAGGTGCGACGCGTGCATTATTCGTGCGGTTGATGGCATGGAATCTGCTATCATTTCGGGCGAGTTATGGTCGCACGCTGTTAAGACACACGCACGGCACACAACCCATTAACTAATTTGTTTCACTTTGCTAAATTTTAGGAGATTCGCATGGCAATGACGGCAGCAGAGGTCTTGAAGATGGTGAAAGACAACGAAGTTAAATTCGTTGATTTTCGCTTTGCTGACACACGCGGCAAAGAACAGCACGTCACTGTGCCAGTTTCGCATTTCGACATGGATAAATTTGAATCCGGTCATGCATTTGACGGTTCTTCGATCGCAGGTTGGAAAGGTATTGAATCATCTGACATGTTGTTGATGCCAGATCCAAACACCGCAAACATCGATCCATTCTTCGAAGAAACTACATTGTTCATGCAGTGCGACGTGATTGAACCGTCGGACGGCAAAGGTTACGACCGTGATCCACGTTCGATCGCCAAACGCGCTGAAGCGTATTTGAAATCGTCCGGCATGGGCGACACCGCTTACTTTGGTCCAGAGCCAGAATTCTTCATTTTCGACAGCATTCGCTGGAAAATCGGCATGGACGGCTGCTTCGTCAAGATCGATTCGGAAGAAGCATCGTGGTCGACTGGCGAAAAGCTCGAAGGCGGCAACACAGGTCACCGTCCTACAGTTAAAGGCGGTTACTTCCCAGTGCCACCAGTCGACAGCTTCCAAGATATGCGTTCGGAAATGTGCTTGATCCTGGAATCGCTTGGCATTCCAGTTGAAGTACATCACCACGAAGTTGCTGGTGCTGGTCAAAATGAAATCGGCAGCAAATTCTCGACTCTGGTTGAGCGCGCTGACTGGACTCAAAACTTGAAATATGTTGTCTGGAACGTAGCGCATACCTACGGTAAAACAGCGACATTCATGCCAAAACCTATCGTTGGCGACAACGGTTCGGGCATGCACGTTCACCAATCGGTTTGGAAAGATGGCAAAAACCTGTTCGCAGGCGACGGCTATGCTGGCTTGTCAGATTTCGCTCTGTACTACATCGGCGGCATCATCAAGCATGCTAAAGCACTGAACGCAATCACCAACCCAGGTACCAACTCGTACAAACGTTTGGTCCCAGGTTTTGAAGCGCCAGTTAAATTGGCATACTCGGCACGTAATCGTTCCGCTTCGATCCGTATCCCTCACGTTTCGAACCCTAAAGGTCGTCGTGTTGAAGCGCGTTTCCCGGATCCTTTGGCTAACCCATACCTGTGCTTCTCGGCTTTGCTGATGGCTGGTTTGGACGGCGTACAAAACAAGATCCATCCAGGTGAAGCAGCATCGAAAGATCTGTACCACTTGCCACCAGAAGAAGACGCGTTGATCCCAACCGTTTGTGCTTCGTTGGAAGAAGCGTTGGATGCATTGAATAAAGACCGCGAGTTCCTGACCCGCGGTGGTGTGTTCAGCGATTCGATGATCGATGCGTACATTGAACTGAAAATGCAAGAAGTGCAGCGTTTCCGCATGACTGCTCATCCAGTTGAATACGATATGTACTATTCACTGTAATCAATCCTTTGATTGTCGCTGCTAGTTCAGGGCGAAAAAAAGCGGGGAAAGCGCAGGCTTTCCCCGCTTTTTTATTGGCGTGTTATCGCGCGGTAATAGTCATTTGATAAATTGATGTGTTGCAGACCAGCAGTAAATTGAGGTTCAATGTTTGTCAGCAACTGTTTCTTGTCCTAAACTAAGACCTCGGTTTAACAGTTTCAAAAAGAAAGTTTATGAAACGTCAACTTGCTATTCTGCTGTTCTCTGCCACTGCACTTCCTGCGCTTGCGCAAAGTGAGGTCTATCTATGCATCGATAGCAATGGCAATCGTGAATACAAAAACACCGGTGCCACCAAGGGCTGCAAAAGAGTCGATCTGCCCGGTGTTACCACCGTTCCTGCTGTAGTCACCAAAAAACCTGTGATACAAACGGCATCGGCCAAACCGACCGATTTTCCGCGTGTGAACGACACCGTTCAGAAAGCACGTGACAGCGATCGCAAGCAGATTCTGCAAGATGAGATGCGGACCGAAGAGCAAAAACTGGCGGGACTGCGCGGTGAATACAATAATGGTGAGCCAGAGCGTCGCGGTGATGAACGTAATTATGCAAAGTATCAAGAGCGTACCGCTGCGCTGAAGGACGATATTGCGCGCACGGAAAAAAATGTAGATGCATTGAAACGAGAGCTCGGTAATTTGAAGTAAATCACTGAGTCGATCGGTACGATGTTTGCTAGGATTAGGCCGCATTATGCGGCTTTTCTTTTTTGGACTCCTGTGAAAAAACCTTTAATTTCTTTTGGCGGCCTCGATCTGCTTGCATCAGCTGTACTGGTGCTCAATGCAGAAGGTCGTATTTCTTATGCCAATCCTGCCGCTGAAAACTTGCTGGAAAGTTCGAGCAAGGCGTTGGTCAATCACAAGCTGACCGAACTGTTCCTCAACAATGAGGATTTGGAAGAGGTATTTCAGCAAGCATTGCAACACCAGTTTGCCGACAAGCGACAAGATCTGACGCTGGAGCGGGTAGGGCGCGAACCCTTGCAAGTACATACGGTGGTCACTGCGCTGGACGATCCGGATGCACCGGTACTGATTGAGCTGCGTGAAAACGTACAGCAACTGAAGCTGGATCGGGAAGAGCGTCTGATTGATCAAAGTCAGGCCAACAAGGAACTGATCCGCAATCTGGCGCATGAGATCAAGAATCCGCTGGGTGGTATTCGTGGCGCAGCGCAACTGCTTGAACTGGAACTGCCTGAGCGCCATTTGAAAGAGTTGCGTGAATATACGCAAGTCATCATCAAGGAAGCGGATCGGCTGCAGACTTTGGTCGATAGATTGCTGGCGCCGCATCGCAGTCCGCATATCGTCGGTGACGTGAATATTCACGAAGTATGCGAGCGCGTACGCAGCCTGATCGTCTCTGAATTCCCGACCGGCTTGAAGATGAAACGTGATTACGACCTGTCCGTGCCTGAATTCCGTGGCGACAAGGAACAGTTGATACAGGCAGTGTTGAACATTGCGCATAATGCAGCGCAAGTACTTTCATCACGCATGAAAGCGGGTGACGCAGAAATTACTATCCGTACCCGAATCGCGCGGCAAGTGACGCTAGCCAAGGTGCGATACCGGCTGGCATTAGACTTGCATATCATTGATAACGGACCGGGCATCCCGCCGGATATTCAAGACCGTATTTTTTATCCTCTGGTCTCAGGCCGGGATGGCGGTAGTGGATTGGGGCTGACGTTGGCGCAGACATTTGTCCAGCAACATATGGGCGTAATCGAATGTGACAGTCGGCCGGGATGCACGGACTTCAGGATTCTGATTCCATTGCCGTGACAGTTTTATTCTGCTCGCAGCAATGAATCAATAACTTTGCAATATGACTGCGGATATTAAAACTATATGAAACCAATCTGGATTGTTGACGATGACGAGTCGATCCGTTGGGTGCTTGAGAAAGCACTGGCGCGTGAGAATCTTGCAACCAAGAGTTTTTCCAACGCACGCGATGCAATGGAGGCGCTTAAAACCGGCGCACCGCAAGTCTTGGTATCTGACATCCGCATGCCGGGTGAAACGGGTCTTGAATTGCTGCAGGCCGTCAAAGCCAAGCATCCAGGTTTGCCAGTCATCATCATCACTGCATTTTCCGATCTGGATTCTGCGGTGGCAGCTTTCCAGGGCGGCGCATTTGAATATCTGGCCAAACCTTTCGATATCGACAAAGCGGTTGAACTGATACGTCGGGCTTTGGAAGAAAGCCTGCGTGAAACCAGCGTTGAGCAGGCTTCTGCCGAAACACCGGAAATTCTCGGTCAGGCACCGGCGATGCAGGATGTCTTTCGCGCGATCGGTCGCCTCTCTCAATCGAATGTCACGGTCTTGATTACCGGCGAATCAGGTTCGGGTAAAGAACTGGTTGCGCGTGCATTGCACAAACACAGTCCACGCGCATCGCAACCCTTCATTGCTTTGAATACCGCAGCCATTCCAAAAGATTTGCTGGAATCCGAACTGTTTGGCCATGAGCGCGGAGCCTTCACCGGTGCACAGGCCTCACGTCGTGGTCGGTTCGAGCAGGCTGATGGCGGTACATTATTCCTCGATGAAATCGGCGACATGCCTTTTGATTTGCAAACGCGTTTGCTGCGCGTGCTGTCGGACGGACATTTTTATCGCGTCGGCGGCCACCAGCCGCTGAAAGCCAACGTGCGCGTGATTGCAGCGACGCATCAAAATCTTGAGCATCGCGTACGCGAAGGCTTGTTCCGCGAAGATTTGTATCATCGCCTGAACGTGATTCGCCTGCGCCTGCCTAGCTTGCGCGAACGACGTGAAGATATTCCTATTCTGACCCGCCACTTTCTCGCACAAAGCGCCAAGCAACTTGGTGTCGAAGTTAAACGGATGTCCGAAGGCGCAATGCAGTTTTTGACCGGCCTTGAATTGCCGGGCAATGTGCGTCAACTGGAAAATTTGTGTAACTGGATTACCGTGATGGCGCCGGGGCAGACGGTAGAAGCCAAGGATCTGCCGCACGAGTTGACCGAAGGGCAAACGTATTCGTCAACTACATTGGCCGTTCCGTCGCCAAATGGAGCCGTGTATGCAGCGATTGAAAGTGATGGCGCGGCGGCCGCGAGCAGCATGCCACAAGCAGCTTCATTCCCGATTGGTGCCCCGGCTGAACATACCAACTGGATTTCATTGCTGGAAACCGAAGCAGCAAACTTGCTGGCAGCGGGGCAGCCAGAAGTGATGGATGCATTGGGTCGTCAGTTTGAATCGACCTTGATCAAGATGGCCTTGAAACATACGCATGGCCGCAAGAACGATGCAGCAGTGCGTTTGGGGATAGGCCGCAATACCATCACGCGTAAAATTCATGAGCTCGGTATTGATGGTGCTAAAGACGATTGATAATTTGGTGATTGCCCATCATTGATCGTTGTCCCATCAGCATCAGGTCGGCAGACAAAAAAGACCCTGCTTAGTTGAAACTAAGCAGGGTCTTTTTTATTGTGTAGCTGGAACGTCTATAGGTATGGGCGTTTAAATTTCGAATCCAACATCGACGCAGAATATTTGTTTGAAATATTCGTGCTTTACGCCGCCAGTTTGGCATTGGAGCGGCAGCCCTCCAGCAAGAAGGACAAGCCGACCACCAGCACTAGTTCGCCTTCCGCCGAGCGTGCGGTGCCGGCAATGCCAGACACGGTAATTGCGGTCATCGGTTTGATCACCAGATCAGCAGTACCTTCGACCGCGCCTACCGACAGGATGTACGGTTGTGGCGCGGCGATGACGATACCGACGCGTTCGGTAGCCAATTCATAGCCAAGCGAACCGGCCAGCGAACGTACCGGTAACGGACGTCCCTGATCGCGCAATACCGGCGCACCGCCTACGTGTTCAAATTCTTCGGGTAGTTCAACCACGCGTTGCACAACGGCCATCGGCAAGGCCAATGCTGCATCAGAGCTGCGTACCAGCATGGTAGGCACAATCGATAACTCGATCGGCAAGCGGATCGAAAAGCGTGTACCCACACCGAGTTTGGAATCGATTGTGATCGCACCACGGTGTTTTTCTACCGCTGTTTTGACCACGTCCATACCGACGCCACGACCGGATACGCTGTTGGCAACTTCCTTGGTGGAGAAGCCAGGCAGGAACACGAGTTGCAGCATTTCTTCGATTGATTGCGCCGCACCATCGTTGATCAAGCCTTTGGAAATTGCCTTGGCGCGCAATTGTTCGCCATCCATGCCCTTGCCATCATCGGAAATCTCGATCATGACGCTACTTGCTTCCTGCCACGCTTTCAGCAGAATGACTGACTTGGTGGATTTACCATTGGCGGTACGCGTCGCATTATCTTCAATGCCGTGATCCAGTGAGTTGCGCAACATGTGGACCAGCGGATCGTACAAACTATCGACGACGACGCGATCGACTTCAGTGTCAGCGCCTTCGATTTGCAGATCAACATCCTTGCCCAGATCTTTCGCCAATTCGCGCACCAGACGCGGGAATTTCTGGAACAGTTTGCCTACCGGTTGCATGCGTGTGGACAGTGTCGCGCGTTGTAGTTCGGTCGAATAACGCGAGGCGCGATTCAGGGTTTCAGCCAGCGCTGCCATCAGTGTTGCGGCTTGTCCTTCAACCGGGAATTGCGCAAGTTTTTCCAACAGCACGCTAGCCTGATTCGCTGCTTGTACCGATTCGCCAGCAACTTCCAGCAAGGCATCCAGCTTGACTGCATCGACGCGTATGCTTTCTTCCTTGGCGCTCGCGGCCGCAGCTGGTTTGTTCTCGCCGCGTCTGTCTATCCCATCCCAACCGCCTTTTGCCGGTGTTGCTGCAGGTGCCGATGGAGTCGTTGCTGGTGCCGCAGCAAGCGCTGCGTTTGCTGTTGTCGTTGCGGCCACGGGCGACACTGAAGTACCCGCTGGAACGACGGCTTGGTACAGCGCGTTCCAGTCCAAACCATCTGCGCCGGTGGTCGCGACTGTTTCCGTACTTGCTGTTGTGACTGCTGGCGCTGCTGCAACTGCAACAGGCGCTGCATCTTTACCTGCAATTGCGCTGTTGAGGATATCTTCCAGTGCACTTGGCATGGCTGACAGACTGCTTGGCTGGGCACCGTTTGATAGCGCAGTTAATTGATCGGCAACGAAGCCGCTGGCTTGCAATGCAGCTTCAATCGCGATAGGTGTGACGGGGACTTCTCCTGTGCGCAAGGCATCGAACAGATTTTCTGTCAGATGGCAGGCAGATACCATCGCTGCCAGATTCATGAATCCAGCGCCACCTTTGATCGTGTGGAAAGATCGGAAAACGGCGTTCAGTGTATTCAGATCGCCAGGATTGCGTTCAAGGCTGAGCAAATGCTCTTCTACATTTGTTGCGAGCTCCAATGCCTCGACAACGAAATCCTTGAGCATGTCGTCCATGTCATCCATCAGAACCCCAGATCGGCAAGAAGATCATCGACATCATCCTGCACCATTGCAATGGCAGGTGCTGACGGACCGTTCATCAATTCGACAGGTACCTCGGCTGCAGGTTTTGCTTCAGCGCGTGCGGCCTTGATTTCCGGCGGCGCATTGTCACGTAGTAGTTGCGCCAGTTCGCCTTCAACCTTGTGGGTGATCGTTACAATTTTCTTGATTAACTGGCCGGTGATGTCCTGGAAGTCTTGCGCCATCATGATTTCCAGCAGGCGGGCTTTTTCGGCTTCGGTCACTTCAACCACTTTGTTGGAGAACTGGCGGGAGTCGTTGGCCAGCGTTTTGAATTCTTCAACACTGAGTTTGCCTTCGAATAACTGGCTCCAGCGTGCATCCATATTCTTGGCGGTTTTGGACAATGCGTCTTGTTCCGGCATGCCGATATCAATCGCATTCAAAACTTTATTCGCGGCTTGTTCGGTCAGCGTGGCGACGTATTCGAGGCGCCCTTGTGCGTCATTGATTTCTGATGCGACATTCGACAGCGAGCGGTCGTAGCCCAGTTCGCGCAAGGAATCATGCAACAAACGAACGATGCCACCCAAACGCTCAAACATCGGCTTGTCGGAGACATCTTCGGTTGCGTCAGTTCCCGGCGAAGGTACTGCAACTGCGGCAGAAGTCACGGGTGTAGTCGCTGCTGGTACGGTAGCAGCTGCTGGCGCGACCGGCGCTACGGTTTCTGCACGCTGCGCGGAAATTTCTTCAAAAAGTGCATCAAAATCATCTAAATCGCCGCTCATCTAGTTCTCTCCGTCTCGTTATCCATATTCACTGCTTGTTTTCTTTACGAGTCTTCATCCCGCTGGAATGGCGTCAGCAATGCACGATCTTTATGCGCAACATCGCGATGTTGCGTTATTCCACTTAAACAAGCTATGGATGGGTAAGTATTTACCTATTTACCTGAAGCAATAATACCCAGATTTACAGAGAGCGCATAGCTATTCAATGCAAGTTGGCGATGCGGCGCAACAATTGCAAATTTTAGTTAAAAGTAAAGCTGATTCCGTCAGTTTCGTGTGTTTTTTCTTGCTTGAAGGAATGAATTGTGAAGTGGCTTTTCCAGCCCAAAAGGTTGAATTTGGCGGACGGCGTACGCGTGATGTCGTTTGACGCGATCTGCCCTCACGCCTACACTGCAGCTACTTTTTATTTGGCCCCGGGTTTTACCGTCAGACAGAGGTAAAACCGGTATTCGCAAGAATACAGTTCCATATCGGTGGCGCAAATGCTTATCAATCGGGCAGTTTATTTCAGGGATCGTGTGCCTAACGAGTACACGTCAAGCATGACATTTTCCTCTATTCCTTTTACCCATGATGCTGCGCTAGATAATGCGCTTGATGTCGCTATCAATAACAAAACCAAGCCGCCAGGTAGTTTGGGTCAGCTGGAGTCGCTCGTCAAACAGATAGGTTTGATCCAGCAGACTACGCAGGCAAGCATCAAGGATCCTGCCTTAATCGTGTTCGCAGGTGATCACGGCATCGTTGCCGAGAATATTTCGGCCTTTCCGCAAAGCGTGACTTGGCAAATGGTAGAAAATTTTCTTGCCGGTGGTGCAGCGATTAACGTCTTTGCACGGCAAAATAATTGCGCATTGCACATTGTCGATGCAGGCGTGAATCACGACTTTGGTGCGCGCGATGGTTTGATTGATCGCAAGATGGCATATGGCACGTGCAATTTTGCACAAGGGCCGGCGATGACTGCCGAGCAGTGCACGCAAGCGATGCAGCGTGGTGCGGACCTGGTCGCGGTGCTGAAAGGCAATGTCGTGGGTTTCGGTGAAATGGGGATAGGCAATACGACGTCTGCCGCTGCCATCATGCATGCAATCACCCAAATTCCGGTGGCGGACTGCGTGGGTGCTGGTACCGGATTGACGCCTGACGGTGTACAGCACAAGCAAAAAGTGGTGGAGACAGCGACAGCGTTTCATGCGCCTATCATATTGACAGGCGAACCTTTGAATATTCTCGCCACCTTCGGCGGTTTTGAAATTGCGATGATTGCCGGCGCCATGCTCGCAGCTGCGGAGCGTCGCATGGTGATACTGATTGACGGTTTTATCATCACGAGCGCCTTGCTGGTCGCGGCCCGTTTGCAACCTGCAATTCTTGACTATTGTGTATTTGCGCATTGTTCGGATGAGCGCGGTCATCAGCAAATGCTGGCCTATTTGAAAGCGCGGCCGCTGCTGCAGATGGGCTTGCGCCTGGGCGAGGGCACCGGTGCAGTGCTGGCGTTGCCGCTGTTGCAGGCCGCTGTTAACTTCCTGCGAGAAATGGCGACTTTTGATTCGGCAGAGGTGAGTAAAAAGAGCGCATAAAAATAATGGAACCGGATATTTTTCTCAAACCAAGTTGGCGCGCGCGATGCCTGCAGTGTTGCGTTCTTCAGTTGCGCCTGTTTTTCATTGCCCTGCAGTTTTTTACCCGCATACAGATCCCGCGCTGGGTAGGTTTTGACGAGCGCTGGCTGCAACATGCATCGCGTTATTTCCCTGCCGTAGGTATCGTCGTCGCGCTGGTTGCAGTAGTGATTTATATCATCGCTTCATTGTTGTGGACGCAATCGATTGCCGTCTTGCTGTCGACGATCGCCGGGATTTATTTGACCGGTGCTTTTCATGAAGACGGCTTTGCCGATACCTGCGATGGGTTTGGTGGCGGTACGACCACTGAGCGCGTGCTCGAGATCATGAAGGATTCGCGCATAGGCGCATACGGTGCAATTGGTATTGGCTTGATGCTGGCGTTGAAATGGATGGCGCTATCCAGTCTGCCGTCGCCGGCGGTGGTTGCTGCTTTATTGGTTGCGCATCCGCTGTCGCGTCTGGCGGCAATCAGTCTGGTGTGGCGCATGGATTATGCAAAGGCGAACGGCAAGGCGAAACCAATCGGGCAGCAGATGTCTAACCAAGAGTTTTGCATCGCCGCTGCGACGACCTTGCTGCCGATAGCCATACTTTGCTTGACCGGCTTGCTGCCTTTGCTTGCAATCATTGCAGGCATGTTGTTTGCTGCATTTTCAGTATTGTGGCTGGCGCGCATGTTTCAACGCCGTATAGGCGGCTATACCGGCGACTGTCTCGGTGCAGTACAACAAGTTGCCGAAGTTGCTTTTTATCTAGGTGTACTCGCTACCATTGCTTATTGAGGAGCTCTATGCACCTTTATCTCGTTCGCCATCCAAGGCCCATCGTCGCTGTCAATACTTGTTATGGCAGCACTGACTTGGCGGTAGCGGCAGAGCAGCTGGCGCTGGCGCGTGCATCCTTGTTGCCGGTTTTACCAAAGCAGGCCATGCTGTTTTCCAGTCCCTTACGTCGATGCACGGAATTAAGTGAGAGCCTGGCCGAAACATTGGGAAGTCCGGCACCGACTTACGATGAACGTTTGGCAGAGATGCACTTCGGTGATTGGGAAATGCGCTCATGGGAAGACATCCCGCGTGCATCGGTCAATGCGTGGAGCAATGATATGGTCGGTTATCAACCCGGCGGTGGCGAGAGTGTGTTGCAGGTTGCGCAACGCGTGCGTGCGTTTCGCGATGAACTGACTAAACTGAATATCGAACACGCGATCGTGATTTGCCATGCTGGCATCATTCGCTTGCTGGCAGCCTGCGAACATGGTTTGTCGATTCCTGAAATGGCTTTGTATGCAGCACAAAAACCGCACAAGATTCGTTATGGTGAATTACTGGTAGTGGATTGCTAGGATTACTTAGATTACTTAAACTGTCTGGCTGCAAAGTATAAAACCTGCGCAGCTGCCTGGGCGGAGATGACATCTCTTCCCCACGGTTTACGTTCGCTAGGCAATATACGCAACCAGCCAAATGTGCGCGCCGCACGGTTTAATTCCCGCTGTACATCTTTTCCATCCTGTCGCAGATACCGCAAAAAGTGTTGTGCAATTTCTTGCGTATTCATGTTCAAAATATAAGCGGTGGAGTGCAGATATAACAGCCAGTCGCGCGCTTGCGCTGAAGCCAATGGCATGCTCTTGATCGGATCATCTTCAAAATCAATGAAGCTGACAATACCTTCATGCCAGATCATATTGCGTGCAAAACATTGACTCGCATTTTGACCCAGGCGATGCAGTTGCAAAATCGCCTGCAAACCGTTTTCCCAATAGTGCAAAATCTTCTCGGGTTCTTGCCGCAGCAACTGATCAATCGACGTTTTTCCCAGAAATGAAATGGCAAACCATTCTGGCGTCACTTGCAATACTTCCGGTACCGACACGCCTGCCGCTTTCAGCGAGCGCAAACGCGCCACTTCAATTGCCTGCGCTGCGCTGCCGCCAGGTGCAGGCACTGCACGCAGCATGGGTTGGCGCAAGACGGCGGCGAGAGTATTCAATACCGGATAACCCCAATGTTTGAGCGGTGCTTCCAGCCGCTTGACGATAAGAGGTCTACCATCTACCTGCAGCAATGCGGTGCGGTCGGTCGCGAGCGCCAGCTGCGCATCTATCGTTTTAATTTGTTCGAGAGTAAACATGTACTTAGGGTCGGTCGGGCAAGGCTGGATTATAGACTAGCGCTGTATGGGACGGCTTTCCGTAGCGAGGGAAATAAGCGCGAATAGCTCTAAGCGATATAAGCTGAAATGCGACGGTTAAAAGCCGACCTTGTTGCCCGGTAAGTGCGCGCGCCGTACAATGGCACAGTTTTGGTGCTCGCAGACATGCTCATGTCCGCAGTTAAACGGGAAACACGAAGCCATCAGGCCAAAGTGTGCTGCCCCCGCAACGGTAAAACAAGCGTCACAATCATCATGTGACCAATCATTTTTCGATACCACTGTGCTTTTTGCATGGGAAGGTGAGATGGTTTGCTTGTCAGCCCGGATACCGGCCAGAGCAGGTGAAAGCAATGCGAACGGGGAGCGTCGCAAGTGTACGTCTGTATTCTTTGCATGACGTCTGCTTGTTCTGATCATCCTCATCGCATTTTTTCGTTGAACTCGACTCGCGGGGAAGCAAGTCGGGTGCTCCTTGTTCAAGAAGACATGATGAAATCCGTAATCTCTAATCGCAGCATCGCTGCATGGCAACCGCTTGCGCTGGTTTCCGCTCTGGCGACATTGACCTTTCCTGCCATTGCTCAAACATCACCTGATCAAAAACTGGCACCGGTAACGGTTTCCGCATCGCGTTTTGAAAGCATGGACGCACCAATTGGTGCCACCGTCATTACGGCACAGCAAATTCGCGATTCCGGCGCAGGCAGCATCAATGAAGCGATACGCAAGATCGCCGGCGTATTTGGACGCTCCAGTCAAAGCGGGACTTCTGATTCATCGCTGGATTTGCGCGGCTTTGGTTCGACCAGTAATGAGAACGTTGCGATTTTTGTTGATGGAATTCGTATATCTGAAAATGAACTGCAGCCTGCAATGATGTCTGCAATTGCGATTGAATCGGTTGAGAGGATAGAGGTGGTTCGTGGTGGCAGTAGCGTCTTGTATGGCCAGGGCGCGACCGGTGGCACGATTCAGATCATTACCAAGCGCGGTAAAACGAAAGGTACGCATGGCTCTGTGGTCGCGGAAATAGGCAATCGGGGTCAGGAAGAAATGCGTGCTTCCTTGAATGCAGGCTGGGATGGCTTTTCGATCGATGCCAATCTGGTTGCTTTGCGTACGGACAATTATCGCGATAATAATGCGTTGAAGCAGGAAAACTTCAGCGGCGGCATGCAGTGGGCATTGCAGAACGGGCGTATAGGATTTCGCATCGATGCAGCACGTCAGGATTTGCGCTTTCCAGGTTCTCTGACCTTGAGTCAGTACCTGCAAAATCCCAGGCAAACATTAAAACCTACGGAGAATGGATCTCTCGACTCCAATCGGTATACATTCTTTGTCGATCAGCGCTACGGTAACCTGGAGCTGGCTGCTGATTTGTCTTATCGGGAGAAGACTTCTAAAGGCGACTTCAGTGGATTTTTATCCACCGCTGAGAGTGACGTCAAACAGTTCTCTCCGCGCGCAAAATACGTGTCGAACTTCGGCAATATACGCAATGAGTTGATTGCCGGGATGGATTTTTCTGACTCTAAACGGTTTACCCAGAGTTCCTCCGGAGGATTGCCAAATGCAGATGAGCATGCATCGCAGTATGCAATGGCGATGTATGTTCGAGATGAAATCAGGTCTGACAGGATGAGAGTTGCGGTCGGTGCAAGACATGAAAAATTTGATCAGGATTTGCGTGCAGGCACGTCTTACGATCAATCCTTTTCGGTCAATGCCTTTGATTTGAATGCGAGCTATGAAATGACACCCCTTGTGAGCTTGTTTGGGAAGGCCGGCAGAAGCTATCGTGTCGCAAATGTTGATGAAAACACCTATTTGTCCACACCGTTAAAACCACAGTATTCGAATGATCTTGAGCTGGGTGCGGCGCTTGGTAATGACAACAATAAATTGATTGCCAAGGTATTTCGTCATAAGTTGAAGGACGAGATTTTTTACGATCCCACGTCTGGAGGGTTTGGTGCCAACGTCAATCTAGATCGTACAAAACGAGAAGGTGTGGAGTTGGAAGGACGCGCGCGCTTGTCATCGGATTTTTTCTTGTCTGCGATATGGCAACATGTTTCAGCAAAATTTGCCGATGGTCCTAACGCCGGCAAAGAAATGGTGTTGGTGCCGCAAAATACGGCAACTGTCCGTCTGAACTGGCAGTCGGACAAGCAGACAGCGGATGTTGGTGTGCAATGGGTTGATACACAGCGTTATGGCAAAGATTTTTCGAATAGCTGTACTGCGCGTATCCCGTCCTTTGCAACGCTTGATGCACGTTATGCGGTACGAGTCAGTGCCTGGGAATTCGCTGTGAGTGGTACAAATTTGACGGACAAGGACTATTACAGCCAAGCGTTTGGTGACTGCTCGAATAGCCGAGGCATCTACCCCGATGCGGGTCGCTCGGTAAAACTCTCGGCACGCCTGGATTTCTAGTTTTAGAAATTGCTGCAATTATTTGCAAGATTGTCCCGCATGTGATGTTGGAAAATGTATTCCGACATCATATGCGGGATTTTTACATCTGGATTCTTGAGCGCAGTTCGGATGTCCTATTGTCTATTCGATATCAAAATCCTTAGCCATTTTCTAACGTGAGTCCTGTGGTTCTGATGACACAGCCTTTTCACTAAGTATTGTGCCTAGTTGCCGCATAGCAGTGAGCCCCTTACAATGTCGCCAGTTTTGGTGCTCGCAGACATGTTCATGTCTGCAGTTAAACGGGAAACACGAAGCCGTCAGGCTAACGTGTGCTGCCCCCGCAACGGTAATCAAGCGTCGCTTATCGGTGACAGGTTGTCTCTCAAACCACTGTGCGTTTTTGCATGGGAAGGTGAGGCCATCATGCTTGCAAGCCCGGATACCGGCCAGGACAGGTGGAAATGCTGCGAACGGGGATCTTCGCGACGCGATTCGCGCACGTCCTGGTTATCCCGGCTCCTGTCGTATCGGTCGTTGATTCTCTTCCTGTGTTTCTTTTCAATTCAGCCTGCGGGGAAGCGGGCTGGGTGCTGTGTTTCTACGAAAAGTAATCATGACTTCATCCGTTTTACGATGTGCGAAAGTGGCGTTGAAGCCTCTCGCCATCAGCATTTCTATTTCTGCGGCATTTTCTCCAATTGCTATCGCGCAAACCACTGTCGACCAAACGCTTGAACCTGTGGTGGTCACGGCATCACGCAGCGCCCAGAAGACCAGTGATGTGCTAATTGACCACGTTGTCATTACAGAAGAGGAAATCCGCGCGTCCGGTCAAACATCGCTGGTAGATTTACTGCAAACAAAACGCAGTGTTGAAGTCAAGCGTAATGGTGGTGCAGGCAGCGATAGTGAAGTGTATATACGCGGCGGGAATGGTAAGCAAACGATTCTCTTGATCGACGGTATACGTAGTGTTTCATCAACTTCAGGAACGGCGACATGGTCGGCAATTCCGCTCTCACAAATCGAGCGTGTAGAAATTGTCATGGGGCCACTGGGAAGTTTGTATGGCGCTGATGCAGTCAGTGGCGTGATTCAGATATTTACCAAAAAAGGCAATGGCGCTCCACGCACGACATTTTCTGCCGGTGCGGGTAGTTACGGCGAACAGGTTGTGACTGCAGGTATTTCAGGTTCTGTCGAAGGTGAGCATCGGATACGGTACTCCATTAATACGGCGCACGAAAAAGCCGAAGGCTTTTCTTCCCGTCTGGGTAAGGATCTCGATCCGGACGACGATGGCTATTCAAAACGTAGTCTGAGCGGACAATTTTCCTGGGAGTTGGCGAAAGGGAATGAGATAGGTGCATCGATTTTAAATGGTCAAAATGACGGTGAATACGACGTATCGAAATCTATCTATAACTCGCGCATTATCAGCAATGTAGATACCTATGCTGTTTATTCGCGTAACCAGATCACAGATGCCTGGAGCAGTTTGCTGCAGTTTTCACGTTCGGAGACCAAACAAGAGCAATACGAAACGGCAAAACCGACATTAAATAACTCCAAACAGGATCAGTTGAGCTGGCAAAACGATATTAAGCTGGGAACGGATTTGCTGCAGGTTTTACTGGAACGTCGCGAAGAAAGTGTGTTCAATACAAGCCAGGCCAAGCAGAATCGTAGCCGCAGCAATAATTCATTAGCGCTGGCGTATCAGTTATATCGCGGCGCACATTTAGGAAGCGCAAGTGTGCGTTATGACAATAGTTCCATTTATGGTTCGAATGTCACGGGCAGTTTGGGTTACGGCTATCATCTAAGCAAGGCATTGCGACTGAGTGGTAGCTTAGGTAGCAGCTTCCGCGCACCAACCTATAACGATCTCTATTACGCTCCTAATTTTGGTAATCCGAATGTGAAGCCGGAAAAAGGCAAGAATACCGAAATTGGAATTTACTACGATGATGGCCACTCCGATTTTAGCTTTGCCTATTACCACAACAAGATCACTGATCTTATCGAAGTTCAAAAGCCGTGCGCCGATACTGCTTTGGGTACCAGTTGTTCATCTAATGTCAGCAAAGCTTTGTTGAAAGGTGTTTCCTTGAGCGTCGGAACGCGTATTTCGGATTTTCGGTTGTATAGCACTCTAGATTGGCAAGATCCACGCGATCTTACTAACAATAGTTTGATTGCGCGTCGTGCTAGGTATCACGGCACACTGGGCGTCAGTCATGCAATGGGCGCGTTTAAATCAGGAGCCGACATTATCTATTCGGGTTATCGCTTTGATGGTTCAAAGCAGACCAAACAATTGGGTGGTTATGCTTTATTGAATTTGCATGCGAGTTATGACTTGCGTAATGACTGGCAATTATTCGGTCGTTGGAATAATGCGCTCGATAAGCAATATGAGCTTGCACAAGGCTATCAAACTGCTGGCGCCAACATATTTGTTGGCGTGCGCTATGGATTTAAATAAGTGGCATTGAAGCAGTTTTTGTAAAATAGCAGTCCTATCGTCGCGCATGCTTGGGGCCTATACCTAGGCCTTGCATGCGCGAATTTCATGAGGAAGTCCGAATGTTGCTGCATCCATGAGCGTTACTTCAGTTAAATCCATGCGCATCTCTGCCTCGCATGGACGCAAGCGTGCATGGATGGTTTTGTCTACGCTGGTTTCTCTTGCCTTGCTGAGTGTCGTGATTGCCTGTGTGGTCGGCTCGGTGGCTTTGCCCGTGCAGGATGTATTGTCCGCGATGCGTGAGTTGACGCAGGGAACGACTTCGACGCTGGCGGCGACGCTGGTTGATTTGCGACTTAGCCGTGCCTTGTCTGCTTTTGTGACTGGCGCGACGCTGGCGCTGGCTGGCGTGATGATGCAAGCGCTATTGCGCAATCCTTTGGCCGAGCCTTACGTGCTCGGTGTTTCGGGTGGTGCTGCGGTAGGCGCGCTGGGCGCGATGCTGCTATTTTCAATGAGCTGGTCGATTGATGTCGCCGCTTTTGTCGGCGCGATGGCGGTGTCCGTCATGTTGTACTTGCTGGCGCAGCGTGATTTGCGCGGTAGCGTCAACTCTGATGGCGGTGCGCCATTATTGTTATTGACCGGTGTGATACTCGCATCCGGTTGCAGCGCATTGGTGGCATTGATGCTATCGATTGCACCGGACAATCGCCTGCGCGGCATGGTGTTCTGGATGATAGGCGATTTGTCGGGGACGCAATTCCGCTGGCTGCCCTGGATAGTATTGATAGGCGCTTTGATCTTTTCCACGCGTGCAGCGCGTGCGATCAACGTGATTGCATTGCATGCGGAAGCAGCAGTTACGCTGGGCATCAACGTTGCAAGATTCCGTATAGGTTTGTTTTTATGTGCAGCATTGTTGACCGCAAGCGCAGTCAGTAACGCTGGCAGCATCGGTTTCGTCGGCTTGATCGTGCCGCACGCATGTCGCTTCGTTCTGGGACCTGATCATCGTCTGCTGTTGCCCGCTGCGGCGCTGGTTGGGGGTGCTTTTCTGGTGTTGGCAGATACGCTGGCGCGCAGCGTCGTAGCGCCGCAGCAGTTGCCGGTCGGTGTCATCACCGCAATCATCGGCGTGCCGGTCTTCCTGCTGCAGCTGCATCAGTTGAGGAAGCGCTGATGCACGCCATGATGCACACAAATAAATTACAGCTGCGCATTGCCGATCGGTTATTGGTCGATGCGCTGGATTGGCAAATCGGCGCTGGTGAATGCTGGTGCGTGATCGGACGCAATGGCGCCGGTAAAAGCACCTTGCTGCGCGCCCTGGTTGGCTTGCGTCCAACCGAAGGTGGCACGATTGCCTTGAATGGTCGCGTGCTGAAAGATTGGCCCTTGCAGGATCTGGCACGTCAACGTGCATTCCTGCCACAGGGTAGAAGCGATGCCTTCGCCTATCGCGTGATCGAGACGGTCTTGACTGCGCGCCATCCGTATCACGAGTCCGCTTATTGGGAATCAGATGCTGATTATGCGGCAGCCTATTCAGCGTTGCAGTTGATGGACGTCAATGCCTTGGCCGATCGCGATGTGCGCTCCTTGTCCGGTGGTGAACGGCAACGCGTGGCCATTGCCGCGGTATTGGCGCAGGACACACCTTTGCTACTGCTGGACGAACCGACTAGCGCACTCGATCTGGCGCATCAAGTCAGCATCATGCGTCTGCTCGACACACTATGTCGCGAGCAAAGTAAATCTGTCGTCATGGTCAGCCATGATTTAAACCTTGCGCACAGCGTGGCAACCCACGCCTTGTTATTGATGGGCGATGGCCGCTGGCATGCGGGCAGCGTGGATGAAGTCATGCAGGCACCGCTGCTCAGTGAATGTCTGGGTCATCCCATCGAGATAGTCAAACACGGCGAGCGCACCATTTATCTGGCTGGCGATAAAGAACAAGAAGTGAAGCAGAAGTGAATCTGAAGTGAGGAAGAGTGAATATGAGTGAACATCAAAGCAGCGCAGATAAAGATGTCGATGGAGTGACCGAACGTCATAATGCCCGCATGGCGCGCAAGAAAGAAGTCATCGATAAAAAAATCGAGGCGGCCAGGCGTGAGGCCGGCGTACTTGTTATTACCTGCGGCAACGGCAAGGGAAAAAGTTCCAGCGCCTTCGGCATGGCCGCGCGCGCACTTGGGCACGGCATGAAAGTCGGCGTCGTACAGTTCATCAAAGGTGCGATTGCAACCGGTGAAGAAAACTTCTTCCGCCGTTTTCCGGATGAGATCAGTTTCCATGTGATGGGCGAAGGCTATACGTGGGAAACGCAAAACCGTGAACGCGATGTCGCCAATGCAGAAATCGCATGGCAGCGCGCCAAGGAATTATTGAGCGATCCTACAATCGGCCTGGTCGTACTGGATGAGTTGAACATCGCATTGAAATACAAATATCTCGATGTGCAGCGCGTCATCGCAGATCTGCAGGCGCGTCCCGCGATGCAACATGTGGTGGTAACTGGTCGCGGCGCGCCGCCGGAATTGATCGCAGTGGCAGATACCGTCACCGAGATGCAGCCTATCAAACACGCGTTTGCTGCCGGTATTGCGGCACAAGCTGGCGTGGAGTGGTAACCATGCACGCATACGCCACCATGTTCAAAATCACGACGATAGAACCATTTGCAAGTGCCCGCTCGGCTGGCGGCTTGGCGAGCAAAACATCATGAACAGCGCACGTATTGTATTGATTTCAGCGATTGCGTCGGGACAGGGCAAGACCACGGTAACTGCCGCGCTGGCACGCAAGTTGATCAAGCAGGGCTTGCGTGTGCGTATCTTCAAGACCGGCCCCGATTATCTTGACCCGATGATCTTGCAAAGAGCGAGCGGCGCCGAAGTGTATGCGCTCGACTTGTGGATGGTCGGCCTCGACGATTGCCGCAGATTATTGGTTAAAGCCGCTGCCGAAGTTGACGTCATCCTGATCGAAGGCGTGATGGGTTTGTATGATGGTAATCCGTGCTCTGCCGATCTTGCGCGCGCATTCGGCGTGCCGGTTGTCGTGGTGCTCGATGCTGCGAAGATGGCGCAGACTGCAGGTGCAATATTGCTCGGGCTGCAGCAGTACGGTCCGGTAGAGCTGGCCGGCGTGATTGTCAATCGGGTAGCCAGCGCATCCCATGCAACGCAGATTACGCAAGGGATACGGGGTATTCCATTACTGGCGACTTTGCCGAAGTTGCAGGCGTCATTGCCTGAGCGGCATCTTGGTTTGGTGCAGCCGGATGAAATTGCAGAGGTCGACCAGATACTCGATCAGCTTGCAGATCAAATCGATCTTGATATGGGCGCATGGAATAGCATCCTGCCCATCATGTTGGAAGAGAGTCTTGCTGCTGCGCAGACTCAACCCGCTGCGCAACTTCTCGCCGGAAAAAATATCGCGATTGCGCGTGACGCTGCCTTCGCCTTTGTCTATCACGCCAACCTTGAATGTCTGCGAGCAGCGGGTGCGCAGCTGCACTTTTTTTCACCGCTCAATGATGAGCCGGTTCCGGCCAATGCGGATGCGGTATATATCCCGGGTGGTTATCCCGAACTGCATTGTGCAAGCTTGTCGGCGGCGCAACGCTGGCAGAATTCCATGCGCGATGCGTATGCAAAGGACGTGCCCATACTCGCAGAATGCGGCGGCATGATGGTGGTGGCCGATACGCTCAAGGATGCACAGGGCAAGATCTGGCCCATGGTCGGTTTGTTGAAGGGCGAAGTCGTCATGCAGACCAAGCTGGCCGGACTGGGCATGCAGGCGCTGGAGATGGCAGAAGGCGAGTTGCGCGGCCATGCATTTCATTACTCGACATTGATCACCGATGCAGAACCCGTCGCGCAAACGGTGAAACGATCGAATGGTGCGCAGGGCGAGGCTGTATATAAGCAGCGTGCATTGACTGCAACCTATTTCCACGCGTACTTTTCATCGTGCCCGGCGGCGATGGCGCGCATCTTTTCGAAAGGTGATTGGAGCTGATGCGTACACTGATCATAGGCGGAGCGCGCTCCGGTAAAAGCGCTTATGCAGAGCGACTGGCGGTTGCCTCCAGGAAGCGCATTGTCTATATCGCGACGGCTCAGGCCGGCGATGATGAAATGAAAAGTCGCATTGCGCATCATCGTGAACGCCGTGATGTGTATTGGACCACGGTAGAAGAATCCATTGAGTTAGCGCGGGCCATCGAAAAACACAGTGGGCCGGATACGCTGGTTCTTGTCGATTGTCTGACGGTCTGGCTTTCCAATCTCCTGTTTTCTGAAGCGAGAAACTATCCGGAAGTAGGGATGATAGAGCCGCCGCCGGCTTTCCAGTATCAGCGTGCATTATTGTTGCAGGCCTTGGACAAGGCCAAGGGCGGCGTGATTCTTGTCTCGAATGAGATCGGGCAGGGCGTGATACCGCAAGGTGCGCTCTCGCGCTGGTTCGTCGATGAATCAGGTCGCTTGAATCAGGATGTTGCAGCAGTGTGTGATCGCGCCATATTGGTCGTCGCCGGCTTGCCGGTCGTGCTCAAGGGTTGATGTGAGGCTGATGTGTTGATGGATTTTTCATTCGCTGCAATTGCGATCATGGTCTTGCTGGGTGTGCTGCTCGACATGCGCCTGGGTGAAGCGACGCGCTGGCATCCGCTGGTCGGTTTCGGCAATCTTGCCATTCGGCTGGAAAAAATCCTCAACGCAGGCAGTCACCGTTTTGCGCGCGGTGGATTGGCATGGCTGCTGATCGTATTGCCGTTTGTCGCGCTGACCTGGGGTCTGACATTCTGGTTGGCACGCTTCGATATGTTGATTGCGTTTGCAGTGCATGCATTGCTGCTGTACTTCTGTCTGGGATTGCGTAGCCTGCGTGATCACACCTTGCCGATTGCGCAGGCATTGATGGATGACGATTTGCCGCAGGCGCGTATCTTGACTGCGCGCATCGTCAGTCGCGATACCACGCAGGCAAAGGAATCCGATCTGGCCAAGGCCGGCGTTGAATCCTTGCTGGAAAATGGCAACGATGCCGTGTTCGGTACCTTGTTCTGGTTTGTGCTTGCTGGTGGCCCGGGTGCGGTGTTGTTTCGTCTGGCGAATACGCTGGATGCAATGTGGGGTTATCGCAATGCACGGTTTAACGATTTTGGCTGTGTCGCTGCGCGCATGGATGATGTGCTGAATCTCATTCCGGCGCGCTTGACGGCGCTGTCATATGCATTACTCGGCAATACGCGTCTCGCATGGCAATGCTGGCGCACGCAAGGGCCGGCGTGGTCCAGTCCGAATGCCGGGCCAGTGATGTCGGCCGGCGCGGGGGCGTTGAATATTTCTCTAGGTGGTGCGGCAATTTACGACGGTGAAGTTGAACAGCGTCCACCGCTAGGCAGCGGTCCATTCGCGACTGGCAAAGACATTGCCCGCGCATGGCGGCTGGTTGCATTGACTACAGCACTGTGGGCAGGATTGATTTGCCTGATTGGTATTGCCGGAGCTTCCCATGCTTGAACACGGCGGCAATCTGCATGAAGCAATACGGCGTTATCAACGCCTGCGTGAAGACTGGCTCGATCTTTCTACCGGCATCAACCCACAACCGTATCCCGTTCCCGTGATTTCATCAGATGCCTGGCATCGTTTGCCGGAACCAAGTGCCGCGTTGTTGGACGCTGCGCAAAGTTATTACTGCGCTCCGCAGTTGTTACCAGTCGCCGGCACGCAGGCCGCAATTCAGGGCTTGCCGCGCTTGCGCTTGCGTTCAAGAGTCGTGGTTGCTGCACCTTCGTATGCGGAACATGCATTCCAATGGAGGCAGGCGGGGCATGAAGTAATAGAAGTGCCGTACGCACAACTGGCATCGGCTGTGGATGATTGCGATGTGATGGTGGTCTGCAATCCGAATAATCCTACGGGTGAATCTGTCGCAGCCGAAGTCCTGCTGCATTGGGCCGCGCAGTTGGCAGAAAAAGGTGGATGGCTGATAGTCGATGAAGCATTTGGCGATGTTACGCCGGAGGCGAGTGTCGCTTCGCACACCGCGCAAGTTGGCCTGATCGTATTGCGTTCAGTCGGTAAATTTTTCGGACTGGCCGGTTTGCGTTTAGGTTTTGTCGCTGCTCATCCTGAGTTGTTAACAAAACTTGCCGATTTGCTGGGACCCTGGACTATCAGCGGTCCGGCACAGCAAATAGGATTGTCGGCATTGTCGGATCGCGCATGGCAGCTTGCAATGCGTCAGCAATTAAAAGAGCAAGGATTACGCTTGCAGCAACTGCTTGCTGCATATGGCCTTGCATCGACGGGTTGTGCGTTGTATCAGTACTGGCCACATGCAAGGCCAGCAGAATTTGCGGAACAGATGGCTGCGCATGGCGTGTGGATCAGACATTTTATTCACGGCGTGCGCCTGGGTTTGCCGCCTGATGACGCAGGCTGGCAACGTTTGCAGCAGGCATTGGCAGCATCGACTATTTCACAGGATATTGAATGAGTATTCGCTTTACGAAAGCTGCGGCACTGAGTCTGATATTGATTGCTGGCGCGGCGAACGCTGTCGTCAGCGTGCAGGACGATGGCGGCAATACAGTGACTTTGACGCAACCGGCGCAACGCATCGTATCGCTGGCACCACATGCAACGGAACTGATTTTTGCCGCAGGTGGCGGTGAACGGATAGTCGGTACGGTCGGTTATAGCGATTTTCCGGCGGCGGCATTGAAAATTCCACGTGTCGGCAGTCATCAGCAAATCGACGTCGAGCGCATCATCGCCTTGAAACCCGATTTACTGGTGGTGTGGCTGCATGGCAATTCAGAGCGTCAGCTTGAACATGTGCGCAAGCTAGGCATTCCTTTCTATTTCAACGAACCAAAGAAGCTGGCTGACATTCCGACCAGCATAGAGCGGCTGGGTATCTTGATGGGCACCGAGCAGAAAGCCAACAAGGTTGCCATCGCCCAGCGCGCCGAACTCGCACGTCTGGACGCGCAGTATCGCCATCGTCCAACCGTGCGCATGTTTTATCAGGTGTGGGGTAAGCCGCTGTACACGCTCAATGGCGGAAACATCATGAGCGATGCAATTCGTCTGTGCGGCGGTGAAAATGTGTTTGCCAAACTGCCGATTCCTGCACCGACGGTCAGCGTCGAATCCGTGCTGCTGGAAAATCCGGAAGTGATGATGACCGGTGACAGGCAGGCAGAAAAATCCGGTGGCCTGGAAATGTGGAAGTCTTACCCGAATCTGCTGGCGGTTAAAAAAGACAATCTGTTTTCCGTCGATGCCGATCTGGTGAATCGCGCCGGGCCGCGCCTGATAGAAGGTGCTGCCGTGGTGTGCGAAAAACTGGAACTGGCCCGCAGCCGCCGTACGGCAAAATAACTGGTTCAACCGTGACTTATGCAGCCATGAAAGAGCAACCGTGAAATTTCCCTTTCATACATTAATGGTGCAAGGCACCACATCTGACGCCGGCAAAACCACGCTGGTTGCAGCACTTTGCCGCTTGCTGGCGCAACAGGGTGTAAAGGTCGTTCCGTTCAAGCCGCAGAATATGGCATTAAATAGCGCCGTCACCAGCGATGGTGGAGAAATCGGGCGTGCTCAGGCTTTGCAAGCGATTGCTGCCGGTTTGCCGCCGCACACCGACATGAATCCGATTTTGCTCAAGCCATCCAGCGACACCGGTGCGCAAGTGATCATTCACGGCAAGGCGCGCAGCGACATGAATGCGCGCGACTATCACGCCTACAAACCGATCGCTATGCAAGCGGTACTGGAATCGTATGGCCGCTTGCGGAAGCAATATGAAGTCGTTTTGGTGGAGGGCGCAGGTAGTCCGGCAGAAGTGAATCTGCGCGATCGCGATATTGCCAATATGGGTTTTGCCGAGGCGGTCGATTGCCCGGTGATTCTGGTGGCGGATATTGATAGAGGCGGCGTGTTCGCGCACATTATCGGTACCTTGGCTTGCCTGTCAGAGAGCGAGCGCAAACGGACGATCGGTTTTGTCATCAACCGTTTTCGCGGCGATATCAGCTTGCTGGAACCGGGGCTGCGATGGCTGGAAGAACAAACCGGCAAACCGGTGCTGGCCGTGCTGCCCTATCTGCACGGTTTGTTTCTCGATGCCGAAGATGCGGTGGAACAAACGCAAGTCGCACGTGGTGCTTTCCGCGTGATTGTGCCGGTGCCGCCGCGCATCAGCAATCACACGGACTTCGATGCGCTGCGCGCGCATCCGGACGTCGATCTGCAATTGATCGGGCCTGGGCAACCGATTCCATCAGCCGATCTGATCATCCTGCCTGGCAGTAAAAATACGCGTGGCGATCTGGACTGGCTGATTGCGAACGGATGGCGTGAGGCATTGATTCGTCATGCGCGTTATGGCGGCAAGATCATCGGCATCTGCGGCGGCTATCAAATGCTGGGAAAAACTATAGATGATCCGCAAGGCGTCGAAGGTATACCGGGTATTTCGCAAGGGCTGGGTTTGCTGGATATCGCGACCGTGCTGACGCGTGAAAAGCAGTTAGAGCAGGTGCAGGGTATGTGTGCGTTTACCGATAACGATGCAGTCGTCAGCGGCTACGAAATCCATATGGGACTTTCCGACGGCGCAGCGCGTTCGTTCCCGGCTTTTGTCATCGCCGGCCGTCCGGAAGGTGCGCGCTCTGCCGATGATCAAATTCTGGGCAGCTATCTGCATGGGATGTTCGATACGCCGTCCGCCTGTTCCGCCTTGTTACGCTGGGCAGGGCTGGACAGCGACGTTGCGGTGGATACTGCAAGTTTGCGTGAAGCCAGTCTGGACAGGCTCGCACAAGCAACGCAGCCGCTGCTGGATGCATTGTGCGCACTGGACGATTCCACGGCCTGATTTTCCCACTTGTCTGGCGCCATCGGCGTCGCTTTTGACGTCTATACAACAAGCCTGTTGCTAACCCTTCTGGCAGGATTGACCTTGCAATGCAGCATGATATTCTTGCTGCTGAATCAGCGAGAGGCAGACTGCAGGCTGGTTTCAAGTGAATCGCCAATAACAACGCCAAAAGGGGAATTTCATGCCAGTCATCGTCATCGCCAATCCGAAAGGCGGCGTCGGCAAGAGTACGTTTGCCACCAATCTTGCCGGATATTTTGCATCGCAAGGACACAAGGTCATGCTGGGCGATACCGATGTACAGCAATCGTCGCGCGCATGGCTGGCATTGCGCCACGCATCATTACCGGTGATTCAGCCATGGGAAATCGAAGACGGTCACGTCGCCAAGCCACCAAAAGGAACCACGCATATCGTGCTGGATACGCCTGCCGGATTTAGCGGCAAGCGTTTCGATAAAGTCATGCAGATCGCCGACAAGGTGATCGTTCCGCTGCAACCATCTATCTTCGATATTCTGGCGACGCAGGAATTTTTGCAAAAGCTGAAACAAACCAAAGGCAAGTTTGAGCTTGCTGTGCTCGGCATGCGGGTCAACGCGCGCACGCGTGCAGCGGATCAACTGACGCAATATGTGAATGGGCTCGGTATTCCGGTGCTTGGTTTCCTGCGCGATACACAGAATTACGTGCAGCTCTCAGCAAACGGGGCGACGCTATGGGATGTGGCGCCATCGCGCGTAGAAAAAGATGTCGATCAGTGGCAAGAGCTTTTGCAGTGGGTAGCTAGAAAATGATTTCACCGGAATACGCGCAGTTCTTGGCGCGTTACAACCGCTGGATGAATGAAAAGGTCTATGCCGCCAGTGAGCAACTGAGCGATGCGGAACGCAAGGCCGATTGCGGCGCATTCTTTAAATCGATACATTCGACCTTGAATCATCTGGTGTGGGGCGATGCGATGTGGCTGGGCCGCTTCACTAAAGGTACATCGCTGGAAAGAGGGATGCCGACCACGCCCGCCAATCTCGATTTGCATACCGAGTGGGATGCATTGAAAGCAGCACGGATAGCGTTGGATGAAGAACTGATCGTCTGGGCTGCGAGTCTGGATGCCACATGGCTGGCTGGCGACTTTTCCTGGTATAGCGGCATGACTAAAACTACGCGCAACAAGCCATCCTGGCTATTGGTCACGCATATGTTTAATCACCAGACGCATCATCGCGGACAGGTAACGACTTTGTTGTCCCAACAAAAAATTGATCTCGGTGCGACTGATTTAATGATGATGCCGAATCAAAATCGATAAAGATTATTTGTGTAATCTGCAGCATCTTCTTGCTCAAGCATCTTTAACATTCGAACCTTACGTTGTCATCAAATCGTCATGCTGACTCCGTAGCATTCATGACTACTCCCTTTTGAGAAAGAGTCATCATGAGTGCGCATGCGATGCTGGCTGCACAGGATTCAAGGCGACAAGAACCTCGTTATGTATTTCGTCGTCGCGGCTTGATGACGACCGATGACGCGACCATACAGATACGTACGATAGATGTTTCTGCGCAAAGTATGGCGGTTATGAGTTCGGCGCCCATCAAGGCAGGGAAGGTATGTTCCATCGTACTGGACGCCGTCGTCGGCGCACGCATCGTGCAACTGCAATTTTCCTGCAAGGCGATTTATTGCATATTGGCTGGTACCGAAGGTTTTCGTACCAGCCTGTATATCGATGGAAATATAGAAGCGCACAAGCAGCAATTGCAAAAGATCATTGCAACGTGCTCATCCTTATCCCTGGCTGCGTCGAACTGAAAAACAATACAAAGCCAGGGTCGAGCCCAGAATCAGATTTCCAGGTTATCAATCAGGCGCGTTGCACCCAATTTTGCCGCGGCGAGTACCACCAGTTTTTCGCCTTGCGCCATATCGCCGGCTGTTGGCGGTTGCAGGTTGGCGCGCTTGCGTATCGAGATGTAATCAGGTTGCCAGCCGCGTTGCTTGAGGTCGGCCATGGCCTGGCGTTCCAGCTCGAAAATATCCAGATGGCCGCCGCGTACTTCATCTGCCACAGCGTTCAAGTTTCTGAAAAGCGCCGGTGCTTCCGCACGTTCCTCTGCCGACAGATACATATTGCGTGACGACAGTGCCAGCCCGTCTTCGGCACGATAGGTTTCGGCTGCGATGATTTCTGTCGGCAATGCGAATTGCTTGGACATATTGCGCACGATCATCAACTGCTGATAATCCTTTTTGCCGAATACCGCGACGCTCGGCTGTACGCAGGAAAAAAGTTTCAATACGATGGTGGTCACGCCGCTGAAAAAGCCGGGACGGAACTCACCTTCCAGCGTATTGCCCAGATCATTCGGTGGTTGTACACGGAACTCTTGCGGCTCCGGATACAAATCCTTTTCTGTCGGCGCGAACAAGATGTAGACGCCTTCTTTTTCCAGCTTCTCAACGTCAGCCTGGAAAGTGCGCGGATAGCGGTCGAAATCCTCGTTAGGACCGAATTGCAGGCGATTGACGAAGATGGATGCAACGACTGGATCGCCATGCTTGCGCGCCAGACGCATCAGCGATAGGTGACCGTCATGCAGATTGCCCATGGTAGGGACAAATGCAGTGCGTAACTGGCCGCGCAAATGGTCGCGCAATTCTTCGATGCAGGAAATGATCTTCATAAAACTGTCTGGATGTGGGTTGGTTGCGCGTCAGATGCCGGGCACAAAATCGAAATGATGGAAGCGATCGCGGTGTGAATGGAAAAAATCAGCTAGGCGCGTAAGCCAGGCGAACATAAATTGGTGCGAATGGTTCAGCCTGCGTTATCTCGATCAGGGTTTCCTTGGCCAGTTCCAGCAGCGCGACGAAGTTGACGACCACGACAGGCACGCCGCGCGAAGGATCGAACAGATCGGCGAACTCGACAAACTTGGTCGATTGCAGGCGACGCAAGATAGACGTCATATGTTCACGTACCGACAATTCTTCACGGCTGATCATATGATGCGCAGTCAATTTTGCACGCTTGATCAAATCTGCCCACGCAGCTTGCAGATCGACGACTTCGACTTCCGGCCAGCGTGTGACGACGCTTTGCTCGATATAAATCTGCGTGCGTACATAATCGCGGCCAAGTTGCGGCAAGGCGTCAATTTGTTGTGACGCCAATTTCATTTGTTCGTATTCGAGCAGACGACGGACTAACTCGGCGCGCGGATCGCTGGCTTCTTCGCCGGTATCGGCTTTGCGCACAGGCAGCAACATGCGCGATTTAATCTCGATCAACATCGCTGCCATCAATAGATATTCAGCAGCGAGTTCGAGATTGTGCAGGCGGATTTGATCGACGTATTGCAAATACTGCTTCGTCACCTGCGCCATCGGAATGTCGAGGATGTTGAAGTTTTGCTTGCGGATCAGGTAGAGCAGCAGATCGAGCGGACCTTCGAATGCTTCGAGGAAGACTTCTAGCGCATCCGGCGGAATATACAAATCCGTAGGCATGCGGAACAGCGGTTCGCCGTACAGGCGCGCATACGCGACGCCATCGATGACATCCGGTGTGGTATCCGGTCTGCCATCGACCACAAGATCGGGCGCACTGGAAGGCAAGTGCGCCCGCATCGTGTTCGGCCCGTTGCTCATTTACCGGACTTTGTTTTGATACGGGTAAGCTTGTTGATCAATATGAGAAGCCTGATTGCGGGCTTGCTGCTCCAGATCGATAGGGCTTTTATCCCACAGCAGTGCGCGACCGGCGAGCTGCGAGGCTTCCAGGTTCGGATTCTTTGCTTTCAGCGAGTCGATGAACTGGGTGATCTCGGATTGATAATTGGCGTGCTGTTTGCTGAGTTTCATGGGTAAATTGGCAACAAGGTGGAATCAGCCGCTATTTTACCCTGTCTTTTGCCCGGTTTTGACCAGCTTTGCCGGATCAGTGGCTGGATGTTCCATAAGGATACAATCCTCGCTAAATCCTTACTTTTTGTGAGCGTGTGGGATAAAACTGCCATTCGGGCAATCACCCGGTCCAGATGCCGGGATAATCAATGTTCGGTGGCAGGTGCCGCTTTCGCTTTATATGGAAATATGGGAATTACATGAAGAATTTTTTACGTGCCTTGTTCAGTTTTGTTTGCGGTTTGTTGATGTTCGGTTGCAATGGTCGGGTAATTGAAGACTTCGGCCTGGAAAAACTGAGCAAAGGCATGTCGACCGAAGCCGACGTGCGCAGCGCGATGGGTGAGCCGGAAATGATCTGGAAGGAAGATAACGGATCGCGTACGCTGGAATATCCAAAAGGTCCGGAAGGGCATCGCACCTTCATGGTCAAGCTGGATGCGCAGGGGATTTTTCAGACCTACGCACAAGTGTTAACGCAAGAGAATTTCGCCACCATCAAGGCCGGCATGAGCCGTGATCAGGTGCGTCGCATACTCGGCAAGCCGCGTAGCGTCGTCAAGTTCGGTTTAAAGAATGAAGAGGTGTGGGATTGGCGCTATCTGGAAGGTCCGACCACCGAACGTTTTTTCAATGTGCATTTCGATAGCGATAGTGGAGCAGTCACCCAAACCTCGGTGACCGACCCGGTGCGCGGCTAGCGCAGGATCAGCGAATCATCAGCAGGTCATCAGGACGATAATGCCGCGCTGCGTGCCACCGCATCCGACAGATTGGGCAGGCAGTTCTGCAATCCGAGTCGATTCAAGAAGCCGGCACGCCGCATCAAATCCAGCGGCTGCTGATTCGGTCCGCACAAGATGAGCTGGCTACCATGACGTTGCAGTGTCTTGTGGATGGTTTCCAGTGCATCAAGGCCGGTCGCATCCAGGTTGATCAATTGATGCAATTCCAGTATCAGTGCTTTTTCCGGCATCGTCTGCTGCCCGATCAAGCCTTCCAGCTTGCCGACGGCACCAAAAAACAGAGAGCCAAAGATCGAATAAGCCATGACGCCGCGCGGCAAGGGTACGCTCAAACTGTCTGACGGAATCAGTTCTATCCGCGTCAGGCTGGAGATGCGGTAAATAAAAAATACGCACGCCAGCACCAGCCCCACTTGCACCGCGACCGTCAAATCGACGATGACCGTCAGCAGGAAAGTCGCCAGCATCAAAATCCGGTAGTTCATCGAGAAGTGCCGCAGGCGCGCGAACTCATGCCATTCGCCCATGTTGTAGGCGACATACAGCAGGATCGCGGCCAATGCCGCCAATGGAATATTGTTGGCGAGCGGGGCGGCGATCAGCACGATGACCAGCAATGTCAGCGCATGCAGAATGCCGGCAATCGGCGATGCAGCACCAGCGCGGATATTGGTTACAGTGCGGGCAATTGTGCCGGTGGCCGGTATGCCGCCAAAGAAAGGGGTGACGATATTGGCGATGCCTTGCGCCATCAATTCCTGGTTCGGATCATGCCTGTCGCCGGTGATGTTGTCGGCCACGCGCGCGCACAGCAGCGATTCAATTGCACCCAGCAAGGCGATCGTCAATGCAGGGGGAAACAGTTGTTTGACCAGTTCCCACGAGAAGTGCGGTAACTTGAACGTAGGAAGGTCTTGCGGTATGCCGCCGAACTTGCTGCCTATGGTGTCTACTTTCAGATCGAAGAGAGTGACGCTCAGGGTCGCCAATAGCAGCACCAGAATTGTGCCCGGTACGGCGCGCATGATGATGGATACGCGTTGGACTCTTGGGCTTGCAAGGGCCGGCGTCTCGTCGATTTTCTTTTGCCACAGCAGCGGCCAGCCAAAAATAATGATCAGGGAAAGAGCCGCAATGATCAGACTGATCGGATTAAATGTATCGGTACTCGTTGCCAGCACCTTGATCTGCGTAAAAAAATCCGCTGGCATCTTGTCTATCCGCAAACCGAAAAAATCCTTCATCTGCGACAAGGCGATCAGCACCGCAATCCCGTTGGTAAAGCCGATCACGATAGGCACCGGGATATAACGTATCAACGAACCAAGGTGGAACAAGCCCATCGCGCACAACATCATGCCGGCAAAAATCGTGGCGATCAGTAGATTGGCGACGCCGTAGGTTTCAACGATGCCGTACACAATGACGATGAAGGCACCGGCCGGTCCGCCGATCTGCACGCGCGAACCGCCGAAGGCTGACACCAGAAAGCCTGCGATGATGGCGGTAAAAATACCCGCCTCGGGTTTGACGCCGCTGGCAATTGCAAACGCCATTGCAAGGGGGAGAGCAACGATACCGACAGTCAAGCCTGCACTCAGATCCCGGAAGAACAAACCAGCATCGTAATCACGCAAGGAATCGAGCAGGCGCGGGTGAAACGAGAATTTGAACTTCATTAGTCTGTACCTTCACGGTCACCATGATTGCCGAATGCAGCGATTGCTACGTGTTGGCTTGCATGGAGACGATGTTAGCAGCAGCTTTTGTGCCAGACAATGGCGATGGCGAAGACTATCTTGAAGCTTGATGTGATTCTTTGTTCGTAATCAGTATTCAATACGGATTTGAATTCACGTTCAATTTGCGACTACAGCAAGCGCCTGCATTCCTCACTACGCTTTCTTCAAATTGATAAAGAGAGTGCAGTCATACAAATGCAGACGCTCAGACCCATTAACGCGATCAAGCCTGATAGCGTTTTGCCGCGTGTTCTTGCGCCAGATTAGGCAGCATTGCTTGACGTGCTGAGTTAAAGGTTTCCCACTGAGCGGCATCTGGCAGTGGTGGAATCGTGATGACTTCGCCACGATCAAAGCCGACCAATGCCGCATCAACCAATTCGCCAACTTCCATCACGCCGGTCATCTCATTGACATCGCGTCCCGAGCGTTCCCAGATTTCTGTTCTTGTCGCTGCCGGCAATACGGCTTGCACATACAAGCCGCGGGCACCGAGTTCTACGTGCAGCGCTTGCGAATAGTGCAATACATAAGCCTTGGTTGCGCCATACATGCCAAGTTGCAGTTCAGGTGCAAGTGCGACCACTGACGCGATGTTCACAATCGCACCTTGTCCTTGCGCGAGATAACGGGGAATAACGGCTGCGCTCAGGCGTGTCAGTGCAGTGATATTCAGCGTGATCAGGTTTTCTTGTGCATCGGCGGTCGAGCTTTCAAAGCCACCGTGTGCAGCAGCACCGGCATTGTTGAGCAAAATGCCGATGTCTTTGTCGTCGCGCAGGCGGGCTTCAACTTTTGCCAGATCGGCGGACTTGGTCAGGTCGGCGACGATGATGTCGATGGTCACGCCGGTTTCCTTGCGCAGACGTGTTGCCAATTCTTCCAGTCGTGCGCCGTTGCGGGCGACAAGTATCAGGTTATGGCCGCGTTTTGCGAAGCGGTCGGCGTAGGTTGCGCCTATGCCAGTTGAAGCGCCGGTAATCAGGATGGTGGTGGTTTTGGCTTCGATGCTCATGCTTATTTCCTTTAATAGGGTGAAACGAGATGGGATATCAGTCAGAAAGACCGCTTTATGGCGCCAAGTTTTAATCATGATGCTCATAATGATTGCAATCATGATGGTCGTCATGTAAAGTGTCAAGCATTAATTTGTGAATATTTTCAGCCAAGGACCAATGATGAAAATCAGCAAAGAACAAGTCGCAGAAAACCGGAAGTTGATTCTGGATGCGGCGGCCCGCATGTTTCGCGAGCGTGGCTTTGAAGGCGTAACAGTGGCGGATGTGATGAAGGCTGCAGGCCTGACGCACGGCGCGTTCTATGGACATTTCACATCCAAGGATGATTTGCTGGCGCAAGCGTTCGCGCATACGCTGGCGCCGTATTCCGGCCAGGACGCCCCCGGAATCAACTTCGCCGCTTTTGCTGATGGCTATTTAAGTACCCAGCACAGAGACAATCCAGGTATCGGTTGTCTTTTCCCCACTTTGGCGCAAGAGGCAACGCGGGCATCGGATGCCGCGCGTACGACGATGACGGAAAGCGCACGTAGCCAGATTGAAACCTTCAGTCATTCTATGGCTGGCGAAACGGACATTGAAAGGCGTCAGGCAGCCGTGGGTAATTGGGCCGCGATGATAGGTGCGGTCACGCTGTCACGTGTGTTGAACGATCCAGCTATGTCGGATCAGATCTTGGCGGATGTAAAGCAGTGGCTGGATCGTGCGAACGCTGTCGAGAAATAATTGCAGTAGATGACATGCCGTGGATGAATCGCAGCAAATGAAACGTGAATAGCGTAATAAATCAGTGCGAAATAAAAAAAACGGGCCGATTGGCCCGTTTTGATTTTCTGCTTTTACTTTCGCTGCGGTTAGGCGATCAGCCGACGCGCATGCCCGGTTCTGCTCCCGGCCATGGATTCAGGATGTAGATACCCGGATTGGTTTTTTCATCCGCTGCCGATGCGGCCAGTACCATGCCTTCAGAGATACCGAACTTCATCTTGCGAGGTGCGAGGTTGGCCCGATCAGCTCTTCTGGTTGGTAAGCGGATTTGATGCCGGAGAACACATTGCGCAAACGACCTTCGCCTACATCCAGCGTCAGGCGCAGCAATTTGTCTGAACCTTCGACATGTTCGCAATTGACGATTTTTGCAATGCGCAAATCGATCTTGGAAAAATCATCGATCTTGATTTCTGGTGCCAGGGCTGCGATGTTCGTGGCACTCGCAGCATCGTCATTCGATGTCGCTGGCGTGCCAGGCACACCGATGGTGACATCGACTACGGCAGGCATGTCGAACAAGTCATCCAGCATCTTCGGTTCAACACGCGTCATCAGATGCGAATACGGATTGACCAGATGATTGTTCGGCAATGGTGTAACGACGTGATGCCATTGCAACGGTTCTATGTTCAACAGCGCTTCGACTTGTGTAGCCAGATTGGGCAATACCGGTTTCAGGTAAATAGTCAGAATGCGGAATGCTTCCAGCAAGCGGCTGCAGACTTCTTGCAGAGCAGCGCTGTTCTCCGGCTTCTTGGCCAGTTCCCATGGTTTGTTGGCATCGACATAGGCGTTGATGATATCGGCTTGTTCCATAATGGCGCGCAGTGCCTTGCCGTATTCACGCTGGTCGTAGAAAGCCTGGATTTCCGGCGCAATGTCGCGCAACTTGCTGATGAAGGCATCGTCCTTGGTCGCCCAGTCAGTCACGACATGGCCATCAAAACGTTTCGCGATAAAGCCGGCAGCACGGCTGGCGATGTTCACATACTTGCCGACCAGATCGCTGTTGACGCGCGCAATGAAATCTTCCGGATTGAAGTCGATGTCTTCGTTGCGTGCGCTGAGTTTGTTCGCGAGGTAATAACGCAGCCATTCCGGGTTCATGCCTAGGCTCAAATATTTCAAAGGATCCAGCCCGGTGCCACGGCTCTTGCTCATTTTTTCGCCGTTGTTGACGGTCAGGAAGCCATGTACGAATACCTTGTTCGGTGTTTTGCGGCCGCTGAATTTCAACATTGCCGGCCAGAACAGTGTGTGGAAATTAACGATGTCTTTGCCGATGAAGTGAATTTGTTCCAGCGCAGGCTCAGCCATGTAAGCGTCGAAATTGTCGCCGCGTTTGTCGAGCAAATTTTTCAGTGACGCCAGATAGCCGACAGGCGCATCCAGCCAGACATAAAAGTATTTACCTGGTGAATCCGGAATCTCGATGCCGAAGTAAGGCGCGTCGCGCGAGATGTCCCAGTCGCTCAAGCCTTCGCTGGTGCTGCCGTCAATATTGTCGCGTACCGAAAACCATTCCTTGACCTTGTTGGCGACTTCGGACTGCAGATGCGCTTTGCCGTCGGTGTCGTTACCTTGTATCCATTGCTCGAGGAATTCCACGCAACGCGGATCGGACAAAGTGAAGAAGAAATGTTCTGAGTTCTTCAACACCGGTGTCGCGCCGGTCAGTGTCGAATACGGATTGATCAAATCGGTAGGGACATACACTGCACCGCAAACTTCGCAGTTGTCGCCGTACTGATCTTTGGCGCCGCATTTCGGGCATTGGCCCTTGATGTAGCGATCCGGCAGGAACATGCTTTTTTCCGGATCGAAAAATTGTTCGACTGTTTTGGTCGCGATCAATCCGGCTTTTTTCAAGTCCAGATAAATCTCTTGCGCGAGCTTGTGATTTTCCGGGCTATCGGTCGAGCTCCAGTTATCGAAGGCGATGTGAAAACCATCCAGATACTGTTTGCGTCCAGAGGCGATTTTTTCCACGAATTGCTGTGGCGTCAGGCCGGCTTTTTCTGCCGCGATCATGATAGGCGCACCGTGTGCATCGTCGGCGCCGACGAAGTTCACCTCACTGCCTTGCATGCGCTGAAACCGTACCCAGATGTCGGCCTGGATGTATTCCATGATGTGGCCGATATGAAATGCGCCGTTGGCGTAAGGGAGGGCGGTCGTGACGAAAAGTTTGCGCGGCAATGGATTGCTCATAAGGTGATGCTGGATAAATTAGGTAATAAAGGCGTAATTTTAGCAGTGCCACGCAGGTTGTCGCAGTCCTGTTCTATATATAGTCACTAAATGCTGACACACAAGCCACCCCGCTTTATCTGATCGAAGCAGTCCGGATGTTTCAGTCTGGGCTAGTCCATCCGCATGGCGACGCGGTAAAATGGCGTTTTTTTTACAGGACGGCTTTGGCAATCCAAGGCCGTTTTTATTTGCCATGACCGTTCCTGCTTCTATCCGCACCCGTTTTGCTCCCAGCCCTACCGGCTATCTCCACGTTGGTGGCGCGCGTACCGCGCTTTTTTCGTGGGCGTACGCACGCCATTTCGGCGGTACCTTCGTGCTGCGTATTGAAGATACCGATCTTGAACGTTCCACACCTGAAGCCGTACAGGCAATCATCGAAGGGATGGAATGGCTGGGTTTGCATCACGACGAAGGCCCTTTCTATCAAATGCAACGGATGGACAGGTATCGTGAAGTCATTGCGCAAATGCTGGCCGCTGGCACCGCTTATCACTGCTATTCGTCGCCGGAAGAAGTCGAAGCAATGCGCGAACGTCAACGTGCTGCTGGCGAAAAACCGCGCTACGACGGCACATGGCGTCCGGAAGAAGGCAAAACCTTGCCGTCGATCCCCGCCGATCGCAAGCCTGTTGTGCGCTTCCGCAATCCGACTGAAGGCGATGTGACTTGGGTTGATGTCGTCAAAGGTTCGATCACGATTTCCAATCGCGAGCTGGATGATTTGGTGATCGCGCGTCAGGATGGCACGCCGACATATAACTTCTGCGTGGCTGTAGATGATTCCGACATGAAGATCACGCATGTGATTCGTGGCGATGATCACGTCAATAACACGCCGCGCCAGATCAATATCCTGCAAGCCTATATGGCCATCTGCCTATGATTCTCGGTACCGATGGCGAGAAATTATCCAAGCGTCACGGTGCAGTCAGCGTGACCGACTATCCGAAAGAAGGTTATTTGCCAGAAGCGATGCTAAATTATTTGGCGCGCCTAGGCTGGAGTCATGGAAATGATGAAGTGTTCTCGATGGGACAATTTACGCAATGGTTCGACCTTGATCATCTGACTAAATCACCAGCGCAATTTGATTTGGAAAAACTTCTCTGGTTAAATAATCACTACATCAAGCAAGCTCACAATGAGCGTCTTGCTGGATTGATTCGTCCGATTATGGAGCAAAGCGGTGCGCAATTTGAAAATGCACCAGACCTAGCTGCGGTTATTGCCTTAATGAAGGAGCGTGCTCCTACACTGAACGAATTAGCTGGATTCGCAATGCTGTTCTATCGCCAACCTGCGCCGGATGCAGCATTGCTGACGCAACACCTGACGGATGCAATCAAGCCAGCGCTTGCGCAATATGCAGAGCAACTGAAAACAGTGGAGTGGACCAAGGAAGCATTGTCTGCTGCACTGAAAGAAGTACTCGCTGCGCACAAGTTGAAGATGCCGCAATTGGCAATGCCTTTGCGTTTAATCATCACAGGACAATTGCAAACCCCATCTATCGATGCAGTAGTCGAATTGTTTGGTCGTGACGTTGTTCTGGCGCGTATCGCAAACTATCTTTAAAAAGATTCAAAAGAGTGATTTACACAGGGAGAAAACCTTTGCTATAATCTCGCTTCTGCGCAAGAGGGGGTATAGCTCAGCTGGGAGAGCGCTTGCATGGCATGCAAGAGGTCAGCGGTTCGATCCCGCTTACCTCCACCAGCAAAGTGCAGAGTAGTTAGTAGAAGTTAAGTAGTATCAGGTCACCATCGTCTAGAGGCCTAGGACATCACCCTTTCACGGTGAGTACAGGGGTTCGAATCCCCTTGGGGACGCCAAATTCCAGATTCGTCTGGTATAAAAAGCTCTGATTACTCAGAGCTTTTTTTATTCAAGGTTAGGACGCAAAGGATCAGTGCTTAAGCTCTCGCTTATCGCAACTGCCGAATTTGCGAAAGGTCACCATCGTCTAGAGGCCTAGGACATCACCCTTTCACGGTGAGTACAGGGGTTCGAATCCCCTTGGGGACGCCAAATTCCAGATTCGTCTGGTATAAAAAAGCTCTGATTAATCAGAGCTTTTTCGTTTGTGGTCGTTATGCAGCTCATGCCTAGTTGCTGCGCGAACGTTCACTAACGCGTGACGTCACACCTACAGATAATTTCAAAGCAGACGATGCAATTTCTCGCTAGTGTTTGTCTTCGCTAATTACTAAGCCACTTCTTCTATTCCGCCCAATATTGCGGCAATCCCGACGAGTCTTTTCTAGGACTGCCCGGTTTCTCGCAATCGATAATCATCATTCTCGCTGCATACACTTTCAAATCAGTATCGAAGTAATCCAGCACGTCGCGTTTTTATACTTATGCGTCGCTACAATTTAACCGCTGAGCATTATCTGGCACCTGATTGATCTGTGGTGCGTAGGGCGCTTCGAGCGAATTCCAAGTTGAAGATCTGATTTAAATTCGGTGAATAAAACCAATCGCTTCAGGCTTCATAAACCCAAGCTGAAATCCCAATTCGTATTCATGTTTGCAGCATGTTCCGATGTCACAACTTGGTCGTGCGAGATGACAGTCTGATATCACTTCAGCATTTTCCAAGAAAAATTCTTCTGAATTTGGCGTTTATTAACGTTTTCTTAGCAACACAAAATAAAAACGCGGGTAAATTAACTGCCTAGACAGTTATTGACTTATCAGTCATTGATCAGGCAGACATATGAATAAATTTGAAAAAAACTTCCCATCCGGCTCTTGGTGCGTAGAAGAAAGCGTTGGTTACCTCCTGGCGCGTGCTCGTACCAAGTTGGCGAAAGCGGTCGATATCGATTTGGCGCAGCACGACATCACGCACGCGCAAGGCAGCATGTTGCTGATGTTGAATTCGGGGAATTACTCGACTGCAGCCGAGTTATCGCGCGAGTTGTACATCGATTCGGCATCTATCACACGCATGGTCGACAGATTGGAAAAGCGCGGCTTGATCCAGCGCATGCCACGTGGCGATGACAGGCGCGTCATCAATCTGCGTTTGACAGAAGAGGGTGTAGCGCTCGCCGACAAACTGCCCGACTTGTATGTAGGCGTACTCAATGAAAATTTCGCCGAGTTCAGCGGCGCTGAAGTAGACACGCTTAGAACCTTGCTGCGCAAATTGTTATACGGCGCTGAAGCGAGTAGCAAGGAATTGAAAAACAGGAGTGAATAATGAAAACCTCTTTACGCTTTTCTGCCGGATCGAGCAAAGGCTCATTCCGCGGCATAGTCGCAGCGAGTTGCGCATTTGTGTTGCTCAGTGCTTGCGCGAGTTTTAAAGGAATCGAAACCAGCGGTAAGCTGCGTCAGCCTGCGGAATATGCGACTACAGAATCGCTACCTGATCAGCATGGACAGTGGCCTGATATCAAATGGGCGCAAGCAATTGGTGGCGCACCTTTGCAATCACTGATCGATGAAGCAATCGCCGGTAATCCGAATCTGCAAATTGCTGCTGCACGTGTTGCCGCCGCTACAGCAATGACAGATGCGGCTGATGCTGCCAGCCGTCCTGCGGTATCGGCCAGTCTCGACAGCACCTACCAGCGCTTCAGCGAGAACTACATTATTCCGCCGCCGTATGCAGGTACCTATCAAACGGATAACGCCTTGCGTTTGAATTTTTCCTACGACTTTGATTTCTGGGGCAAGCATGCCGGTGAATTACGCAGTGCACTGTCGCAAGGAAAAGCTGCACAAGCGGAGCAATACAACGCACGTCTGGTGATAGCGACATCGGTGGCGCGTACTTGGATTCAGCTGGCCAGACTGTATGCGCAACTCGATTTAAATCAGCAGCAGCTAGATGTCAGCGCAAGAGTCGCGCACCTGACGCAACTGCGTCTCGACGCAGGGCTGGATGCCAAATCCGAGAATCAGCAAACACGGCAACAAGTCGCAAGCCTAGGTGCAGAGCACGAACAGTTGCTGGAGCAAATTTCGCTGACACGCAATCAGCTTGCTGCATTGTTGGGACAGGGCCCGGATCGTGGTCGTCAAATCGAACGGCCGGTTTTGCCAGCCGATGTCGCAACTGCCTTGCCCGACACTTTGCCTTTGGAATTGTTGGGACGCAGGCCGGATATCGTCGTGGCGCGCTGGCAGGTTGAAGCAGTGCAGGGCGACATTAGCTCTGCCAAGGCTGCGTTCTATCCGGCCGGTTTCTCCAGCATAGGTTTGAACAATCTGCTGCAAAGCGGCAGTCGCACACTCGGTGCGGGGCCTGCAATCACGATGCCGATTCTGGAAGGTCGCACCTTGCGGGCGAATCTGAAGGGACGCGTTGCGGAATACGACAGCATGGTCGCTACCTACAACCGCGCATTGAACGATGCCTTGCACGAAGTCGCTGATCAAGTGACGTCGCTGCGCGCAGTTACCTTGCAAAGTGAGCAGCAACTAAAAGCAACGCAAGCCGCCTCCGGCAATCTGGATCTGGCGCAGCAACGCGAACGCATAGGTACCACCAATATGTTGCCGGCTCTCGCTGCCGAGATGACGCTGCTGTCGCAACGTCGAGTCGATCTTGATTTGCAGGCGCGTCGCAGTGATTTGCGCATAGGTTTGATCAAGGCTCTGGGCGGCGGTTTTGACGCACAGTCGCAAGGCCTCGCAATAGAAGACAACTCTACTCCCCTGAACGTTTCCACAATACGACTAACACAGCAGTAACAGAAACACCTCCAGCCAATAATGGCAAACGCCGCCAGCGCATCATTGCTGTCTCCGTTTTGCTGGCGCTCTTGCTGATTGCATACGGCGTCTGGTGGGCAATCTACGCGCGTCATTTTGAAGATACCGATGATGCGTATGTCGCAGGCAATGTCGTGCAAGTCACGCCGCAAGTCAGCGGCACTGTGATTGCAATCCATGTTGATGACACAGAACTGGTGCAAGCCGGTAAGCCATTGATCGAACTAGATCACAGCGACGCCAAAGTCGCGCTTGATCAGGCAGAAGCGCAACTCGCGCAAACTGTACTTGAAGTGCGCACACTGTTTGTCAATAATGGTGCCTTGAATGCCAACGTCACCGCACGCATTAGTGATGTTGCGCGTGCCAAGTCTGATCTCGCACGTCGCGAACAATTAAGTGGAACTGGCGCAGTGTCGAAGGAAGAACTGGATCATGCACGCACCGCATTGCAAGCCGCAGAATCCGCATTGCAGGCTACGCGTGAACAACTCGCTTCGAATCAAGTGCTGACAGATCGTACCTCGGTCGCCGATCATCCGAACGTACAGCGCGCAGCTGCACAAGTTCAATCCGCTTATTTGACTTTGGCGCGTAATACCTTGCCCGCACCGATAACGGGTTACATCGCCAAACGCTCAGTGCAGGTCGGTCAACGGGTTGCACCAGGTACGCCATTGCTGGCGATTGTGCCGCTGACGAGCTTGTGGGTTGATGCCAATTTCAAGGAAGTGCAAGTCGCCAAAATGCGTATCGGCCAGCCGGTTACTTTGCATTCCGACTTGTATGGCAGCGGTGTTGAATATCACGGCAAGGTAGTTGGTTTGTCAGCCGGAACTGGCGCCGCATTTGCCTTGCTACCCACGCAGAACGCAAGCGGCAACTGGATCAAGGTTGTGCAACGTATTCCAGTGCGGATTGAGCTCGATCCTAAAGAACTGGCTGATCGTCCCTTGCGTGTGGGTTTGTCCATGCAGGTAGAAGTGGACATCGCGCATGCTGAAGGTACGTCACTGACATCAGTTGTGCCAGCACGTACAGCGCCCGCTTACCAAACAGCTGTGTTCGACAATGCAGGTCAAGAAGCCAAGGCGCGTGTTGCTACCATCATTGCCGCCAACAGCAATAGTGCAGCAGCTAAAAATACACATTAAATCATGAGTGCTACTCCTCGTACCGCGTTGCCCCCACTGAGCGGCACGCCACTCGTTGTCGGCACGATAGCCTTGTCGCTTGCGGTGTTCATGAACGTACTCGATTCATCGATTGCAAACGTCTCTATACCGGCGATTTCTGGCGACCTCGGCGTCTCGCCGCAACAAGGCACCTGGGTGATTACCTCGTTTGCAGTGGCGAATGCGATTTCGGTGCCATTGACAGGCTGGCTGACGCAGCGCTTTGGTCAGGTGCGTCTTTTCATCACGTCTATCCTGTTGTTCGTGCTGGCTTCTTGTTTGTGTGGCCTGGCGCCGAGTATCGAGCTCCTAATTGCTGCACGGATACTGCAAGGCGCGGTGGCAGGCCCAATGATTCCCTTGTCGCAAGCCTTGCTGTTATCCAGTTATCCACCAGCGAAGAGCGGGATGGCACTGGCGTTCTGGGGCATGACGACGCTTGTGGCTCCGGTGGCAGGCCCGTTGCTAGGCGGCTGGATATCAGATAACTACACGTGGCCGTGGATCTTCTACATCAATATTCCTATCGGTATTTTCGCGGCGTGGGCGACCTGGTCTATTTATCGTGAACGTGAATCCAAAACCTACAAGCTGCCTATCGACAAGGTTGGATTGGTGCTGCTCGTATTGTGGGTAGGTTGTCTGCAACTGATGCTGGATAAAGGCAAAGAACTCGACTGGTTCCATTCCGGTGAAATCATTATCCTGGCATCAGTCGCGGTGGTGGCATTCATCTACTTCATCATCTGGGAAATCGGCGAACAACATCCAGTGGTCGATCTTTCCTTGTTCAAAGGGCGTAACTTTAGTGGCGGCGTGATTGCAATCTCTGTGGCCTATGGCTTGTTCTTCGGCAGTCTGGTGATTTTGCCTTTGTGGTTGCAGACGCAATTGGGATATACGGCGACCGAGGCCGGTAAAGTGATGGCGCCAGTCGGGATTTTTGCGATCATTTTGTCGCCGATAGTCGGCAAGCTGTTGCCGAAGATTGATGCGCGCTGGGTAGCTACAACCGCCTTCCTGATCTTTGCGCTGGTGTTCTTTATGCGTTCGCAATTTACACAGGATGTGGATGTGTTGACGTTGATGATTCCGACAGTGATTCAAGGTGCGGCGATGGCGATGTTTTTTATTCCACTGACGTCGATCATTTTGTCCGGACAGTCGCCAGACAAGATCCCTGCAGCGGCAGGGTTGTCGAATTTCGTCAGGATCATGTTTGGCGGTATCGGTACTTCGGTGACATCGACGATGTGGGATAACCGTACGATCCTGCATCATGCGCAACTGGCTGAACATACAGGCCCGCACAACCCGGCATTTACGCTATCGGTAGACGCATTGACGTCGCGGGGGCTCACCGAACAGGGCGCATGGGCGGTGATTGATAGGTCGATGACGGTGCAGGCCAGTACGCTGGCGGCGACGGATATTTTCTGGATTTCGGCAATCCTGTTTTTGCTGTTGATTGGATTCATCTGGATGACCAAGCCAAGCAAATCAAGTGCACCAGCTGATGCTGCTGGTGCACATTGATCCGAGGATGGAGTGATGGTTGCCGAGCGATTTTCGATAACCATCATCCCATCCTCGTCTATCATTCGTGAATTAAATTTTTGGCTACTTGCATGACATTTCCCAAAACCTTGCATCTGTTTTGCCGTGTCGTCGATAACTACGGCGACATCGGTATTTGCTGGCGCTTCGCAAGACAGTTGCAGCGCGAGCACAATATCGCCGTCACTTTGTGGGTGGATGATTTGCGCAGCTTTCAGCGTATTTGCCCGGACGTGTTAACTGATGTTGAAGAACAGCAAATCTCTGGCGCGACTATCCGCCATTGGCGTGATCAGGATGGCGTATTTACGACCAACGATTTGGCTGACATCGTCATAGAATTCTTTGCCTGCGATATCCCGCCTGGCTATATCACGGCAATGGCTGAATGTAATCCGCGCCCGGTGTGGCTCAACCTCGAGGGTCTGACTGCGGAGGAATGGGTGGAGGGTTGCCATACGCTGCCCTCATCTCATCCGCGCCTGCCTTTGACCAAGCATTTTTTCTTCCCGGGTTTTACTGAAAAAACTGGTGGTTTATTGCGTGAATCTTCTTTGGAAGAGCAGCGGCAGCAATTTCAGTCTGACCCAAAAGCCATGGCGGAATTTCTCGCGCAGTTCGGTGTGACGTCGGCCGAGATGGCTTCGACCAAGGTGTCCTTGTTCTGTTATCCACACGCGCCAATCACGGCTTTGTTTAACGCCTGTATAAATGGTGAGCAAGCCATTACCTGCCTGGTGCCGGAAGGTGTTGCTGTTGAGTCGATTCAGGCATTTCTGGGTTCGGAAGCAAAAGCTGGCGCTACATTTACGCGTGGCGCGCTAACAGTGCGTGTTCTTCCATTCGTTGCACAGCCGGATTACGACAAGTTGCTGTGGGCTTGCGATCTAAATTTTGTACGCGGTGAGGATTCGTGGGTGCGTGCGCAGTGGGCGGGCAAGCCGTTTATCTGGCATATCTATCCGCAAGATGAAAATCTGCATCACAAAAAATTGCGCGCGTTTTTGCAGCGTTATTCACCTGACATCGTCAGCTTGACGAACTTTTCTTTGCTCTGGAATGGCGCTGAAGTAGCAGGTGCGGAAGGGCAGATCGACTGGCCGGCGCTGTGGTCATTATTTCAAGCTGATATGCCAAAAATTGCTCATAAATCTGCGGATTGGCAGCAAAAAATGCTGGCAAACGGCGATTTAACATCCAATTTGTTGCAATTTGCTGTCTCGCTGCGGTCAGAGGCCGCTAAAAACTAGGTATAATTCGCGGCTAATTTAAAGCTTCTTTTTTCGATCAAACGTGAGCTTTCGTGGCTTTGGCTGCAGGCGACAGATGATTTTTATGCAACCTACTTTTTACGTATACTTTTTATGAAACCTGCAAAAGAAATTCGCGTTGGCAACATCATTATGGTGGATG
>LNEU01000015.1 GCA_001464355.1 Burkholderiales bacterium Ga0077544 | reverse complement strand
TGAACTCCTTGCTGAACTGTCTACGATTTGCCATTTATTTCCTCCTGATTGATTAAAACACCTTATCTTGGTGTCTTTCAAGTCAGGGACAGGCCATTAGCGCGGGTACCGGCGCTGTATATAAACCAACGGCAATACGTAGAGAAGGAGTAGCGCAAGCTCAAGTAATGAAGCTATTGGGAAATGCCGAAACGGCAGTTCAAGTGGAAAAAATGGTTGCATTAGCTAAAGCAAAAGTTGAGGCAAATATTGTCTTGTTAGAGGCGAACGCAACCTTAGAGCAACGTATGCAAGTTCGCCAAACATACAAAGCATTGGGAGCTCAATCAAATATTGAAGCTATAGCAAACGCGGCTGTTGAACAGTTGCCACCGGATGTTTCAGATGAACCAGTTGATGAAGATTGGCGAACACGTTTTTTTAACATCGCGGAGGATATTTCTAGCGATGAAATGCACCAGTTCTGGGGGAAAATTTTAGCTGGCGAAGTTGCCAAACCGGGATCTTTCAGTCTACGGACTTTAGAGGTACTGCGAAATTTAACTCAAAAAGAAGCTGAGATTTTTCAAAAAATACGACAATTTTCGACAGATACAGGAAATATTCTTAAACCTTCTAAAGTAAGTTCTGGGTTGGACGACTTCGGAATAATATACCGCGAAATTCTCATCTTAAGAGAGGCTGGACTTCTTATGGATGGCGATAATTTAAATGTAACCGCAATGCTTCCTGCTGGACAATCCCACGTTGGAATCGGGTTTAATGGTAAATGCCTGATCTTTGTGCCCGTTAAAAATCGAACTAGCGTTAAGTTAGAACAAATACAGCTAACTAGTTCAGGTCGAGAGCTTCTAACTTTGATTCAGCCAGTTATCAATATCCACTATCTTAATAAGTTAGCTGACTATTTAGCGCAGTCAAATATAGTCACAAAATTCGGCAACCTCGATGCCCCTTTGGATACTTATCGGACAATAGGAAACACCACTGATTAAAATTTTTCTAATCTAGATCTTGACGATATCGCTTGCCTCCATCTCGGCATCGGCTGCAGACGATCTCCGTTAAGAGAAATACCCTTTCTCGGGAACGTGGCAAGCTCGCTTGCGTCATAAAACTGTACAGCTTAACTACAGGAGAGACGCATGGCATCGTCCGTCAAAACAAAATCCCGTTCGACCGCAGATACCGTAGAGAAACAGAAAAAAATCCAACGTAAGCAAGATGTAAAGGACGCGAGCAAGAAAACTGCAAGCAAGTCCAAGCCGGCGGTACAAACCAGTGACAAGAAGCAAGCTGCACCGCCGATGGCGCGTAAGCACTTGCGAAAACCTGGCACCGAAGCCGAGCTGGAGGTGGCGCCGCAATTTCTCGCGACTGGCTATAAAGGCAGCGGCAAACTTAAAGGAATGAAAGCCATCATCACGGGTGGCGACTCTGGCATTGGGCGTGCAGTCGCGGTGTTATTTGCGCGTGAGGGCGCCGATGTAGCGATCATTTATCTCAATGAAGATAAAGATGCCAAGGAAACACGGCGTCATGTTGAAGCGGAAGGTCGCCAATGCTTGTTGCTACCTGGCGATGTGAAAGACGCTGCATTTTGTCAGAAGGCGGTGAAGAAGGCAGTCAAGACATTCGGCAAGCTCGACGTGTTGGTCAACAACGCAGCATTTCAAGAACACGCTGATACTTTGCTGGATCTGACAGAAGAACGTTTTGATGAAACCATGAAGACGAATGTCTATGGCTATTTTCATATGGCAAAAGCCGCACTGCCCCATTTGAAGCGTGGTTCCGCCATCATCAACACCGGTTCGGTGACGGGTTTAAGAGGTAGTAAAAAGTTGCTCGATTACTCGACTACCAAAGGTGCGATTCATGCCTTCACAATGGCGCTTGCCGCCAATCTACTGGATCAGGGCATACGCGTGAATGCAGTCGCGCCAGGCCCAGTATGGACTCCGCTTAATCCGGCGGACAAATCCAAGCCGGAAGACATCGCACAGTTCGGTGCGCAAACCAGCTATCGTAGACCTGCACAGCCGGAAGAGATTTCACCTGCTTATGTATTTCTCGCTTCTGCTGTTTGCTCCAGCTACATTACTGGAATTGTATTGCCCATTACCGGCAGCGTAGGCGAATAAAAAGGAGAATCAATATGCTCAACAAAAACACGATTTGTCTTTGGTACGATGGCACTGCTTTGGATGCTGCAAAGTTCTACGCCGAGACCTTTCCTGATAGCACAGTAGATGCTATTCATCGCGCGCCAGGTGACTATCCTTCTGGCAAGGAAGGCGACGTTTTAACAGTCGAGTTCAAAGTGATGGGCATTCCTTGCCTTGGCTTGAACGGCGGCGCGGCATTCACACACAACGAAGCATTCTCTTTTCAGGTCGCAACTGACGACCAAGCTGAAACAGATCGATTGTGGAATGCGATCGTTCAAAACGGCGGACAAGAAAGCGCATGTGGTTGGTGCAAAGACAAATGGGGTTTATCGTGGCAAATCACACCACGCGCACTCATCGACGCTGTTACAGACTCTGATCAAGCAGCAGCCAAGCGTGCGTTCGAAGCCATGATGACGATGACAAAGATCGACATCGCTGCGATCGAAACGGCTCGACGCGGATAACTCTCACCCCAAGCGGACGTTCAGAGAAAACTACTACCCTTCGCTTTTGGGGCCGTAAGCAACGGCGGTTCTTGTACCGTTAAAAGCGGGAACTGAGTTACTGCGTTGGACTCTCAGTTTTTACTCACCTAAAGGAGCATGATTATGTCGGTATCAAGTGAAAGTCGAACCGCCACCCGCACAATCTCCATGACGGCGCGCGATGTTACGCGTCGTATGGTCTTGATGTTTTGCGCAACGGCCATGGCGCTATTTACCATGCAAGCCTTCGCGCATCATGGCTGGACCTGGGCGGAAGAAGAGCAGTCCGAGTTGAAAGGCACGATAACCGAGATTTCGATGGCGCCGCCGCATCCAGCCATGCGCGTGAAGGCCCAGGATGGCCGCTTGTGGCAAGTCGATCTGGGAAACCCGAATCAGACACGGCGCTCAGGTTTCACCGGCGACACTGCCAAGGCGGGCGATGACATTACAGTACTGGGCAACCGCAGTAAGGAGCCGAACAAGGCGCATATAAAAGCCGTGCGCATTACGGTCGGCGGCAAACAGTACGACATGTATCCTGAACGCATCAAGGAATGACGGCACGGCGATGACAGGTTTTCTGCAAGCAATTGCTGGTTGGCCCGGTGCCGTCTTCCTGCAGGAATACTGGGTCGCCTACCTCGTTGTCAATGCCGCCCACATCCTTGGTATAGGGTTACTTGTTGGTGCGATCCTGCCGCTCGATTTGCTCCTTTTGCGTTCAACGCACGGACGGGATCTGCCGACCCTTGGCCCCTTTCTTGTACGTGCAGCGGCAACGGGCACCGCACTCGCGGTGACGACAGGGCTTTGCTTGTTCTCAGTGAAACCGGTGGAGTACGCAGAGAATCCAGCTTTCCTCTTCAAGGCCGTACTGCTTGTACTGGCAATCTGCAACATCGCACTGCAGCATCGCGGTGAGAGCTTTGATGCTGCCCTGCGCAGCGGCCAGCCATCTGTGCGAGTGCGAGCCTTGGCCGCCGCATCCGCCATTCTTTGGCTTTCCGTCCTCATAGCTGGCCGCTGGATAGGTTTTGTCTGAGACGATGTGATCGGCGGGAGATTATCAGTGGGTAGTTAGCTGCGCCAGAACCTGTCGTTCCCCCTCACAAATTTGTTTCCATTTCGCATCTCTATCCGCACAGAAATTGAACCCCTTGTCTTACACGGTGTTGAGCAAACGTCTGATTGGTTAACCCCAATACATCTCTTAATCTTCAAAGTTAGAAACCAGGTCCCCCTCATCTATCACTTTGGAGATTCTTATGCCAACGAAAATCAAGGCTCGAAAAAATACTGGCTCGCTGCTCTCTACCGTCTCCGGACCGTCCACCGCACAACCGGCAGCAAAAACGAGTGCAGTAAAAAATTCATATTTGGCGGACAAGGTTGAAGGGACCGGGGCACTCGCTGGTTCAATGCCGAACAATCCAAACAAGACTTCAGAATATGGTGAGGCAGCATATAACCCGCCCGAGGGTGCTACCGCTCTACCCGCCTCTGCGGCCGTCACGAGTAGCACGGCGAGTGAAAAAAACGCATCGACTAAAACCGGATCGGGAAAACCTCCGCAAGGGATAAATACAATGATCGCGTCGCTAGACCGTGTTCGCGTGGATTCGGGTGGGCAACAATTGACGACGAACCAAGGCGTACCGATTGCTGACAATCAAAACTCTCTGAAAATCGGCTTGCGAGGGCCAACCGCACTGGAGGACTTCATCCTTCGTGAAAAAATCACACATTTTGATCACGAGAGAATCCCTGAGCGTGTTGTTCATGCTCGCGGCTCCGCAGCACATGGCTACTTCGAATGCTATCAAGCGCTGGGCGCATTGACAAAGGCGACGCCCTTTGCAGAAGACGGCAAACAAACGCCGGTCTTTGTGCGTTTCTCTACCGTCGCAGGAGAACGCGGTTCGACAGATACCGCGCGCGACGTCAGGGGTTTCGCCGTCAAGTTTTACACTGACGAAGGTAACTGGGACCTGGTCGGCAATAACATGCCGGTTTTCTTTATCCAGGATGCTATGAAGTTTCCTGACCTGGTTCATGCCGTCAAGCCAGAACCGCATTTTGCAATGCCGCAGGCATCTAGCGCGCATGACACGTATTGGGATTTCGTTTCATTGATGCCGGAATCGACGCATATGTTGTTATGGCAAATGTCTGACCGTGCGATTCCGCGTAGTTACAGAATGATGCAAGGCTTTGGCGTCCATACGTTCCGCTTGATCAATGCTGAGGGCGAATCTGTCTTTTGCAAATTTCATTGGACCCCAGTGGCCGGCACGCATGCACTTTGCTGGGATGAGGCGGTGAAAATATCTGGTGCTGATTCGGATTTCCATCGAAGGGATTTATGGGAGGCGATTGAGGCTGGTGCCTATCCTGAGTGGGAGTTGGGACTGCAAGTATTTACCGAAGAACAGGCGGACGAATTTGAGTTCGATGTACTCGATCCAACCAAACTGGTGCCAGAAGAGTTGATTCCTGTCATCGCGGTTGGCAAGCTGGTATTGAATCGCAACCCGGATAACTTCTTTGCTGAAACCGAGCAAGTGGCTTTTTGTACTGCTCACATTATTCCGGGTATCGATTTCAGCAATGATCCCTTATTGCAGGGACGAATTCACTCTTACCTCGACACGCAGATAAGTCGACTTGGCGGCGCTAATTTCCACGAGATCCCTATCAATTCGCCACTTGCACCAGTTCACAACAACCAAAGGGACGGCATGCATAGGCAGGCGGTTGCCCGCGGCCGCGTATCGTATGAACCAAACTCTCTGGGTGGCGGCTGCCCTTTCCAGGCTGGCGGCGCGAAAGGATTCACGAGTTTCCCGGAGCGCGTTAGTGAGGACAAAGTGCGCGGCAAACCTGAAAAGTTTGCGGATCACTACTCGCAGGCGCAGCTGCTCTGGATCTCGCAAACTCCGGTCGAGCAACAGCACATCATTAAAGCCTTTCGGTTCGAGCTCACCCGCGTGCAAACACAAGCGATTCGAGAACGGGTCGTATCGCTGCTGGCCAACGTCAATGCTGAGTTAGCTGCCGGTGTTGCCGGTGGATTAGGTTTTGCCGTGCCTGCGCCTGCGCCAAATATTTCTCCATTGCCACCGCACACTTACGATCCATCCCCTGCACTGTCGATGAGCGCGTACCCCGCCAGCGATATCAAGACAAGGCGGGTGGCAATCCTGATCGCGCCGGGCATTGATGGTGCAATGGCATCAAGTATTTACTCAACGTTGATCGACGCAGGTGCAGTCCCTCGTTTCGTCGCCGCCAAGCTAGGTGAAGTGAAGGCAGGCAAACTTGGTTTGCACGCAGAGATATCTATCGAAGCCGGCCCGGCTGCGCTTTATGATGCGGTCGTGGTTCCAGATGGTGTAGATGGCGTTGCCGCTTTGCTTAAGGATGGTAATGCGATTGAATTCATTAAAGATCAATACCGCCATTGCAAACCAATGCTGATGATGGGTGCCGCCGAGGCGTTGTTGGAAAAGGCTGGCATTCCGATCAATCTGCCTAGCGAAGAAAAGGATCCCTTCATTGTGGGGCTGGATCAGCCCGACGCAGGCAAGGCTACTAAAGCCTTCATTTCAGCCATGATCAAACACAAAGAATTTGGACGTGAAACTGATCCGCCTGCAGTCTGAAAAACCGGATATCCGGCAAACAAATGCACCTCATCATATTTGGTGAAATGCCAGACTTGACGGCACTTAAAGGAGAACGCAATGACTAACAGAATCGGAAACAAAGACATCGCCCATCAACGGAGCAAGGAAGAGAAAAAACGTATCAAAGCGTCAAATCAGACGATGGAGGCAGAGAAGAAGGCTGCTGCAAATGCGAAGTATCGCAATGCCATCAAAGGTCAGGAAACCGAGACGCGAGGTCCATAAGGACTAATTGCCGGCGACCGCCCTCGTTTGCGAGGTCGCAGACCGACTTGATCTATCGAATTCAAGGCAGCCCCAAGCACCAATGAACCGATTTTGACCCGCATATAAATACCAATCATCAGTTCATTAGTGGTTCAATCTGATATTATTTCATCCTGTTGACGTTTCAGGGTGTAGTCATGTCGGACAAAAAACTTCTATTCGAGTCAGAAATTGCCTGCTACAGAAGCGGCGTAGCCGCCCGTCTTACAGGGGTGCCGGTTGAAACATTACGTGTATGGGAGCGGCGCTACGGCGTGGTCGGGCCTCGTTTGAGCGAAAGAGGCCAGCGGCTTTACTCTCCGGATGAAGTACATCGCCTGGGAATCATCAAACGATTAGTCGATGCCGGACATGCAATAGGCAGCATCGCCACCTTGCCCATCGAAACTCTGAACGAAATGTCCAATTTCGCAAAGAGTGCACTGTCACATACAAGCGCGCCGACACACTTGCCTGCGGACGACATTCGTATTGCGCTAGTAGGGCCGTGGATATCGTCACAACGCATCAGCCACGCGCTGTCGCACAGCACGTTGAAAATTGTCGGAAAATGCATCGACCTCGACAATGCCCCTCAGGAATTGGCAGGGACGAAAGCAGATATTGCTGTCATCGAATTTCCGATCCTGAATGAAACGACGATCCATACAATTAACGAAGTCAAGAAAGCCTGCGACGCCAGCAGTGGCATTATTTTTTACCGATTTGCCCCGACGCCTGTACTGCAGGAATTGCGCTCTGCCGGTTATGAAGTCGTGCGCAAGCCGCTCGATTCGGTCGAGGTTGAATGGTTTTGCAACGCCTTGATGCGTTCGCCTTTGTCACAGAATCGGCCACGAGTCCTTATGCCGGCGACAGAAGCGCCGCCGCCTGCTCGCTTTGATGAAAATAGTCTGGCGGCATTCACTGGAACAAAGGTTGGAATTTACTGTGAATGCCCACGGCATTTGGCAGAGCTTTTGCTGAGTCTGGGCAGCTTTGAAAAATATAGTGCAGCTTGCGCAAATCGCGATACCAAGGACGCAGCATTACACCGAGATTTGCAATGGACGACAGGCCATGCACGGGCGGCCCTTGAGGAAGCTCTGGTGCGTCTGGCGCAGGCAGAAGGCATAGAGTTCCCGGCCAAAGCAGGTGAAGTGTTGTGAATATCTCGAGCGAGATGCCGCAGCCCTCCGTTCCGGCAATTGTTCTTGGCCTGGGTGGCTTGATCCCATTCGCCTTGCTGCCGTTTTTGGCACTAATGCTTGATGCAGAACATCAAGCATTGCTGTTGCATGCACTAGTCCTTTATGGCGCAGTAATCTGTACTTTTGTCGGCGCGCTTCAATGGGGTTATGCCATTCGCGGAGGTTCGCGTCGACCATGGGTTCAATACAGCTGGAGCATCGTCCCAGCACTGATTGCATGGATAGCCGCCCTCCTCCCTTCTGTTGCAGCGCTACGGATACTGGCTTGCCTGCTACTGGTTTGCTATGCCGCCGACAGAGCTATTGCAGAAACCGAACTTTCCCCTCAGTGGTTTATGCGCTTGCGCAGCGTTCTGACTATCGTGGGCTCAAGCTTGTTGCTTGCAGCCAGCTTCATAAGCCAATAAGCCACGCGAAACACCGGCACCACTGCTGCGTTAAAGGGTAATCGCCTTGCACCAAACGTGTTGCTGAACTGTATTTCACCGTCACATAACTATCGATAACTATGCATCCTTTTTTAGACCGATATTACAAACAGGCTCACCGACTCATGCTGCCGCTGCTGTGGCTTCTTTTTCTATGCGGTTTGGGATTATCGACGTTGCACGGAACGTGGCATTGGGCACTTTTGGTTGGGCTTCCAGCAGCGGTACTGCCGTCACTCTTCATCTGGCGCGCCCCCGAGGCGTTCGCGAGTCGCGCGTCAGTCGCTGCAGCGCTGATGGTCTTTGCCGCCCTCTTCATTCATCAAGCAGCCGGAATGACTGAATTGCATTTCAGTATTTTTGTGCTTTTGGCGTTTCTGCTGTGCTACCGCGACTGGAAGGTAATCATGGTTGCGGCAGTCGTGATTGCTATTCATCACCTCAGTTTCAGCTATTTGCAAGAATGGGGATATGGCGTGATTTGCTTCACCGAGCCGGGCTTGGGCAAAGTCGTCCTGCATGCTTTATTTGTGGTGATCGAATCTGCTGTGCTCGCCTATCTGGCGCAACTACTCTACCGTGATGCAGTACAGGCTGGAGAATTGAGTACCCGGGTCGCATCGATGACGGGCACCGGCAATGGCTCTATCGATTTGCGTCTCGACGCAGATGCACCGATAAGCAGTGCCGGAAAAGCGTTGCAATTGATGATGACTGAATTGCGCGATGCCATTATTGATGTCAGGGAAGGTACCAGTGCCATCGCCGCTGCGTCCGTAAACATTACAAACAATAACAACGCATTGGCCGAGCGCACCAAGCAGCAAAGTAGCTCTCTGACAGAGACCGCGAGCTCCATGATGCAAATCACCTCGACCGTAAAGAACAGCGCCTCCAGTTCAGACCACGCCGCCGCGCTTGCCAAAACTGCAGCAGAAATTGCCGAACGCGGTGGCGCCGAAGTCGGAAAGGTGGTGGCCACCATGGCATCCATCAGCGAGTCTTCGCAAAAAATCGTCGATATCATTTCTGTCATTGACGGCATTGCCTTTCAGACCAATATTCTTGCGCTCAATGCCGCAGTGGAAGCGGCCCGGGCAGGAGAGCAAGGACGCGGATTTGCCGTCGTCGCTGGCGAAGTGCGCAACCTCGCCCAGCGCGCCGCGATGGCAGCACAGGAAATCAAACAGCTGATCAATACGTCTGCGCAGGAAGTCGATAGCGGCGGCATCCTCGTTATACAAGCCGGAAAAACCATGGAAGATGTCGTCGCCAGCATCCGCAATGTGACCGCAACGATGGCGGAAATCCGTGAAGCCGCGCGTGAACAAAGTTCTGCAATTGAGCATGTCAACCACGCGGTTCTTGAAATGGAAGCCGTGACGCAGCAGAACACGGCAATGGTCGAAGAAGCGTCAGCCACCTCTGCAACACTCAGCGAACAGGTGCAGCGCCTTATAAGCGTTGTCCGTGTATTCAAGATATATCCTTAAAGACATGATTGGCGAGGCTTGATTAACTGTGTCATTAACTGTTTTAGCACCATGAACAAGACCTTCATCGCACTATCCATGCTGTTCTTCTCGCATTCGCGCCTGGAAAGAAAGTCATATGAACAACGATGCCGATAGTCAGAGCGACAGATCAACCAAAGTCATGTTTGACGGAGCATGCCCTCTGTGCCGCCGTGAGATTGCCGTCTATCAAAAAATACAGGCAAGTGAGGACATTGCCTGGATCGATGTATCCGCTTGTGATTTCCAGCCGCCTGCCGGCATGACCAAGGCGCAGTTGCTGAAGCGCTTTCACTTGTTTACTCCTGACGGCGATTTATTGAGTGGTGCCGAGGCTTTTGTATTTGTATGGAATCGCTTGCCGGGCTGGCGCTGGCTTGGCCGGTTATCTCGTTTGCCTGGAATGATGTTTTTGATGGAATGGCTCTATCGCGGTTTCCTTGTCGTACGGCCTGGGCTGCAACAGCTCGCCAGATTTTTCGCGGCAAAGCACTAGCGCTCAAACAGCGGAATAACTCCGCGTGACGGTTAAGAATCAAACGCATCCCTTCCCCGCTATGTTTGTAGTGATGCCGAATTTCTTCGCGCGCGATGCGCGAAGGGTCGGCATTCAGTTGGCGGCATTGCAAATTTATTTATTCGGCAAACAAGCTATTTTTTCACGCTGCAGGTATTAAAGCCGAACGGCAGATATACCGGACAAAAACGAAATATTCCGGTTGCCAGTGGGATCACGCCTATCCAGCCCCATGGGCCGATAAGGTCTAACAGAGATGCTGCAATCAGCGCAGCACCAGCAACAATGCGTACGATACGATCGATACTTCCTACGTTTGTTTTCATGATGGTTCCTTCGTGAATGAGTGATCCGGGTTGGAGGCTGACCTCCCAGGTTTGTTTGATCCGCGTAACGCTCGCCTTGCCGGTCTGATCGTGCCGGTAAAAATCCAACGCAAAGCCCATCTGCAGTGAATTGATCCTACACCGCTGCGATGCTGGCATTCGTCGTTATGTCAGGAATAGCGCATTTTGTTGAGCTAGATCAGACTTTTGAGTAGAGCTTGCAAGCGAGCATGATGGCGGCGGCAATCTGTCGAGAAGCGCAAATGCACGCGGAGCACTCACACAACTTTGTCTGCCGATATGCGCGGCCGGAGTAAAACTTCCCTAATTGCCATGCTGATAGGGAATTAATCTGCCGCCAGCAGGTCTTTCTCAAGTCGAGTATCGTACTAGGGTCTTTTCCCATACGACACATGTTCTTGCAGTCATGCGGTCATGCGCCAGGCAGCAATCTCTATCAGCCAGTCTCCATTAGCCAAATAGGATGCGAACACCATGGATCAATTCAGCGATATCAAAATAACCCGGCGCAATCTGCTGATTGCAGGCGCGGTCTCCACCACCGCCATGGCAGTGCCGTCCGTTGCGGGAGCTCAAACTTCTATGCAAACTACGCCTAGCCAATCCCCCATTACATCCAGAGTATCGTTCCGCGTGAATGGCGAAGTCCGCCAGCTCGATCTCGATACGCGCACCACACTGCTTGATGCATTGCGCGAAAACCTGCACATGACGGGCACCAAGAAAGGGTGCGATCACGGCCAGTGCGGAGCGTGTACCGTCATCGTCGATGGACGGCGCATCAATTCCTGCCTCAGCCTCGCCGTCATGCATGAAGGCGCGAACATCACCACGATTGAAGGCTTGGGCAACAAGGACAAGCTGCATCCGATGCAGGCGGCCTTTGTCAAACACGATGGTTACCAGTGCGGTTACTGCACGCCGGGCCAAATCTGTTCTGCGGTTGCGGTACTGGAGGAAATCAAACAAGGTATTCCTAGTCATGTGAGCGCCGATTTAAACGCCAGCCCCAAGGTCAGTGCCGAAGAAATCCGCGAACGCATGAGCGGCAACATCTGCCGCTGCGGCGCGTATTCCAATATCATCGACGCGATCACCGAAGTCGCAGGGAGGCCAGCATGAAGGTCTTTAGTTATCAGCGCGCGCAGTCGCCGGCAGAAGCAGCGGCGGCGGCATTACGCACACCGGGCGCGAGATTTATTGCGGGCGGGACCAACCTGCTCGACCTGATGAAGCTCGAGATCGAGACCCCGGCACATCTGATAGACGTCAACGGTCTGGCGCTCGACAAGATCGAGCTGATGGCTGATGGCGGACTGCGGATCGGCGCGCTAGTACGCAACACCGACCTGGCAGCCGACGCGCGCGTGCGCCGCGACTATGGCGTGCTGTCGAGGGCCTTGCTGGCAGGCGCATCCGCACAGCTGCGCAACAAGGCTACGACTGCCGGAAATCTGCTGCAGCGTACCCGATGTCCCTATTTTTACGACACCAATCTGCCTTGCAACAAACGCGTCCCCGGCAGCGGCTGCTCAGCGATAGGCGGATTCAGCCGCCAGCTTGCCGTGGTCGGCGTCAGTGGCGCATGCATCGCGACTCATCCCAGCGATATGGCGGTGGCCATGCGCGTACTGGATGCGCAAGTCGAGACCGTGCGACCCGACGGCTCTGTGCGGACGATTCCGATTGCCGATTTCCATACACTGCCGGGCAACACGCCCCATATCGAACACACATTGCAGCCCGGCGAACTGATCACCAGCGTGAACCTGCCCAAGCCTGTCGGCGGCAAGCAGATATATCGCAAGGTGCGGGATCGATCGTCATATGCGTTTGCATTGATTTCTGTCGCCGCAATCGTTCAGCCCGACGGCACTGGCCGGGTGGCATTGGGTGGCGTCGCGCACAAGCCATGGCGGGTGGAGGCGGCAGAGAAGAAATTGCCGAATGGCGCCAAGGCCGTGGCAGATATCCTGCTGGCCGGCGCGAAAACGACGCATGAAAATGCGTTCAAGATCCCTTTGGTGCAACGTACGCTCGCCGCCGTGTTGGCCGAAGCGAAGAAAGGTTGATGTCATGAAATTTACAACGCCTGCCACCACCAATCCCATCGATCAACTCAAGGTCATCGGCCGTCCGGTGGATCGTATTGACGGCCCGCTCAAAACCAGTGGCGCTGCGCCTTATGCGTATGAGCAGCATGCGGCGGCACCGAACGCTGCCTATGGTTATGTGATCGGATCGGCGATCGCCAAAGGCCGGATCACCTCCATCAATCTGAACGAAGCCAGGCAAGCACCAGGCGTGATTGCGATTGTCACTGCCGAGACTGCGGGCACGCTAGCCAAAGGGCGATTCAATACTGCCAAGTTGCTCGGCGGGCCGGACATCCAGCATTACCATCAGGCGATTGCCATCGTGGTGGCAGATACGTTTGAACAGGCGCGCTCCGCCGCCAATCTGGTGCGGGTTAAATACGCTCCTGCGAAAGGTGCCTACGATCTGGCCAAGGCCAAGGATTCGGCAGCCAAGCCTAAAAAAGAAGAAGAACCGGATACCAAGACCGGCGATTTTGCCGGCGCGTTCGCGACTGCCCCCGTACGGCTTGATGCCCACTACACGACACCCGACCAGTCGCACGCGATGATGGAGCCGCATGCGTCCATCGCATCGTGGCAAGGCGACAAGCTGACGGTATGGACCTCCAATCAAATGATCGATTGGGGACGCGGCGATCTGGCGAAGACGCTCGGCGTACCGAAGGAAAATGTACGGCTGATTTCACCCTATATCGGCGGCGGCTTTGGCGGCAAATTATTTGTTCGTTCCGAAGCGCTGCTGGCCGCTCTCGGTGCGCGGGCTGCGAATCGGCCGGTGAAAGTCGCCCTCACCCGCCCGTTCATGTTCAATAACACCACGCACAGGCCGGCCACCATCCAGCGCATCCGTATCGGCGCCACTCGTGATGGCAAGATCACGGCGATTGGACACGAATCGTGGTCTGGCGATCTGCCAGGCGGCAAACCGGAAACCGCAGTGCAGCAGACACGTCTGCTCTATGCCGGCGCGAATCGCATGACTTCGTTGCGACTGGCTGTACTCGATCTGCCCGAAGGAAATGCAATGCGCGCACCGGGTGAAGCTCCGGGCCTGATGGCGCTGGAAATCGCAATGGATGAGATGGCAGAAAAACTCAAGATCGATCCCGTGACTTTCCGCATCCTCAACGACACCAAGGTCGATCCTGAAAAACCAGACCGCCGCTTTTCCCAGCGTCGTTTGATTGAATGTCTGCGTACGGGTGCAGATCGCTTTGGCTGGAATGCACGCAATGCCGAGCCTGGCCAAACCCGCGATGGCCAATGGTTGATCGGCATGGGTGTGGCGGCGGCATTCCGCAACAATCTGGTGATGAAATCGGCCGCGCGCGTTCGACTCGATCGCAACGGCGTAGTGACCGTCGAAACCGATATGACCGATATCGGTACTGGCAGTTACACCATCATTGCGCAGACCGCAGCCGAGATGATGGGCGTGCCGCTTGATAAAGTGGTCGTGCGTCTGGGCGACTCGACCTTCCCTGTATCTGCCGGTTCGGGCGGTCAATGGGGCGGCAATAGTTCCACCGCTGGTGTGTATGCCGCCTGCGTCAAGTTGCGCGAAATGATTGCGAAAAAATTGGGATTCAATCCGGCCGACACTGCGTTTGCAGATGGCATGGTGCGCGCAAGCGGCCGCTCCGTGCCGCTGGGCCAGGTCGCAGAAGGCGGAGAAATCGTTGCTGAGGATTTCATGGAGTATGGCGACCTCGACAAGAAATATCAGCAATCCACTTTCGGCGCGCATTTTGTTGAAGTCGGTGTCGACATCGCGACCGGTGAAACGCGCGTGCGGCGCATGCTGGCGGTGTGCGCAGCCGGACGCATACTCAATCCAAAATCGGCGCGCAGCCAGGTGATCGGCGCCATGACGATGGGCGTCGGTGCCGCATTGATGGAAGAACTGGTAGTCGATACGCGATCCGGCTTCTTCGTCAATCATGATCTGGCCGGGTATGAAGTTCCGGTGCACGCCGATATCCCGCATCAGGATGTCATCTTCCTCGATGAAACCGATCCGATGTCATCGCCGATGAAGGCTAAAGGCGTAGGCGAACTCGGCATCTGTGGTGTTGGAGCCGCAATTGCCAATGCGGTATACAACGCGACCGGCGTACGGGTGCGCGACTATCCTGTGACGCTCGACAAGCTGATCGACAAGATGCCTGCCTACCTCTAAAGCCATGTCCAGCCAACCCATCGTTATCGTGCTCGCCGCCGGTAAAGGGCAACGTTACCTGGCATCGGGCGGGACGACGCACAAGCTTGCCGCGTCCTTCGCAGGCTCAACCGTGTTGGCGCACGTAGTCAGTGCGGTTGAGGCATCCGGCTTGCAGGCCCATATCGTCACGAGCGCGGCTGGCGATGGCATGGCTGACTCGATCGCCGCCGGTGTGTGCGCTACCGCGCATGCGGCAGGATGGTTAATCCTGCCCGGCGACCTGCCACTGATACAGCCGGAAAGCTTGCGACAGGTAGCCGATGCCTTGGCGCGTCACACGGTAGTGGTGCCGCATTACCGCGGCCAGCAAGGCCACCCGGTCGGATTCGGCAAGGCATGCTTCGACGCGCTATCCCGCCTGTCCGGTGACGTCGGTGCGAAGTCGGTGATTCAAAAGTATCGTTTAACTGACGAAGTATTAGATTTGTCCATCGACGATCCGGGCCTCGTCACCGATGTGGATACGGTCGATGACTTGTCACGAGCCGAGGACTTATTCATGCGCACCGTTAATCAAGCCTGAGATAAATAAATGGAAAGCATAGAACTCACCGTATTGCGTAATTTGCGTGACTGGCGCGCCGCCGACCATCGCGCATTGTTGGCAACCGTCGTCAAAACCTGGGGCTCGTCGCCGCGACCGATAGGCGCAATGATGGCATTGCGCGCGGATGGCCATGCCGTTGGTTCGGTATCGGGCGGTTGCATAGAGGACGATCTGATACGGCGTTATGCAAACGCCGACAGCGCATTGAATGGCGGATCGGCATTTACAGAAGTGGTTCGCTATGGCGTCAGCGCAGACGAAGCGCATCGGTTCGGCCTCCCCTGTGGTGGTACTTTGGAATTGCTGCTGGAGTTCAATCCGCAGCATGAAGCGCTGGACACCCTGGTGCACAGACTTGAGTCCGGCATGCTGATGCGACGCACGGTATCTTGCGCCGACGGGCAAGTCGTTCTGGAATCCAGCGACGCAAGCGAACCGTTGTACTTTGACGGCAAGCAACTTGCCTGCACGCTCGGTCCGGAATATCGGATGTTGCTGATAGGCGCCGGGATACTGGCCGAATATCTGTCTACGATGGCGGTCTTTAACGGGTTCGCCGTGACGGTTTGCGACCCGCGTGCCGAGTATCTCGCCACCTGGTCGGTAGCTGGCGTGAAGACGGTGGCGGAAATGCCGGACGATGCCGTGCTCACATTCAGACCGGATCAACGCAGCTGCATCGTGGCACTGAGTCATGATCCAAAACTGGACGATCTGGCTTTGCTTGAAGCGCTGCACAGCCGTGCATTTTATGTGGGTGCAATCGGATCGCTACGCAATAGTGCAAGCCGGCGTGACCGCATGATTACCCATTTTGGCGAAACCCATGTTTCGCTAGAACGCCTGCATAGCCCGGTCGGCATATATATCGGCAGCAAAACGCCGGCCGAAATTGCAGTGAGCGTGATGGCGGAAATTATTGCTGTCAAAAATGGACTTGGTCCATCTTCGACAACCAGCGCACCATCTTTCCATTCAATCCAGCTTGCCTAGGCGGCAAGGCTATCGATTCATCTGTCGATCACATGGTGCAAATATACTTGCACCATGTGCACTAGATTTTCCCGCAGAATTGGCGCGCTGTTGCGGAGCAAGTTTCTACTTCCGACTACATGCTGTAGGGATCTCGTTTGCAGCGCATCTTCTGTTATTTGAGGATCACAACAGGCACGGAGCTATGGATCAGCACTTTTTGCGCAACGCTTCCCAGCAAAACCCTGTCTATGCCCTTGAGTCCATGCGAACCTATGAAAATCGAGTCGCATCCATAACGCTTGGCTGCTTCAATAATTTCTTCGTATGGACTGCTTCCACGTTCGGTATGTACTTCGCAACGGACATTTGCTGCGGCGGCAAGATCTGCAATTTTTTTGACATTTTGCCTTGCTATTTCTCCGGCCTTTTGTTCCGTTGCATAAGGGAAATAAGGATGTACTTCTTCAACCGCCAAGCCGATGATCTTGCTATCGTTTTGCTTCGCAAATTCTATGGTTGATCGAACAGCCATGTCCGAAGCGTCCGAGCCGTCAGTCGTCAGCAAAATTGTTTTAAACATCATGTCATGATCCTTTTAAAGAGTTTTTCTTGCCCACAACGATGAGGACAAGGCCTTGGATATCTAGTCGTAAATGTTTATATTTCCGCGTACGTTATAACTTGTAGTGCGTTTCGGTCATTATTGCAACCATTGTTATGTATCGTTCTTGCTGCAGCCTTCAAGCAAACCCAAAACTGGATCCTCAAATCTGATCGTCCGTGGCTGGCCACTGACCGTATTGATCAAACCAACCGTATCTATACCGGCAAACCCTGCGCTCACAGGAGCATCGACGACCGGTGTCATGAAATTTGTCGCACGCGCGATCTCTAGCGAACGTTCCCGCTCATCCTGATTGTGATAGCCCTCGGCGCTGGCAAAAATTATTTTTCCATTGGCCCAAAAACGCCAACGGTATTTTCCTTGCGATGCGGATAAAGGGTCATCTAAAGCAGTTTGCTCATATCTTTCAAAGTACATGGGACGCTCCTTTCGAAAAGAACACTCAACCTATCCGGAAAGTAGATTCAATATAAGCCAAGGCCTATATAAAACAAGCGCTCAAATATCATGCATTGCGCTGGCTCAATTGATGATTGATTAATGCACGCATTCTGCTGACTCTGGAACAAAAAAACATCCCATGTGCATGGGATACTGGCCCAGAATTTATAAAATGTTATGCCATCCTTCAAATTATCGGGCATCAACAGAGGTGCAATAACAGAGCTGCAATACTTAATCCCGTCGATATACATATGGATGATAGGCAATGACCTGGATTATTAACAAGTATTTGATTTGATTACTGCGGGCGTGGTTGTTCTTGTTACGGAACTTGCCAAACGCAGCGATAAACTCGGCGGGCTGATCGCTACTTTACCCATCATCACGATCTTGACCCTGATCTGGCTTCATATCGAGACGCAAGCAAAAAAGCGAATTAGCGAATCATGCCTGGTACACATTTTGGTATGTGATTCCCAACCCTGCCGATGTTTCTTGTTTTACCGGCCTTATTGCCGCACCTCAGATTTTGGCCGACGCTGTCGGTATTCCCCATTACGATAATCTGCTTTGCCCTGTTCGCTTTTGTTTTGCGTCGCTTCGGTATCGACCTGCTATAGGCCGCCACTCCCGCTGTCAAAAACGAATACACGAACTACACTCAATAAACATTGTCTGATAAACACTGAAAAACATTGAATTCCATTTTCCATCCTGAAAAGTTTGTGAGGAAGGCGCTGCAAGTAATTGTTTTGATAGTGGAAAACCCATGTCTCAGTGTTGTCGGTGTGCGCGTGACTTTAACAATGTATACAGCATAAGGTTGTGAAACGCAGTAGCAGCAAGCCATCAGAAGCATGCGACTCTTTCAACCGGCAACCGCAGATAGCGCGTTACCAAGGTTGATAGAACCAATCATTCATACAGGAGAATGCAGACATGAAGATCATTCCAGTTGTGACAGTTTTAAGCGCTGTTGTTGTCGTTACGGCTTGTGCCGGTTTTTCAAAATCGCCGATGGCAGCCGAAGCCATCATGAAACCGACACAGGGCAACACGACAAGCGGCATCGTGAGTTTTACCCAACAGGATGACAAGGTGTTGGTCAATGCCCGCATACAAGGCCTGTCGCCAGGTACACACGGCTTTCACATTCATGAAAAAGGTGATTGCAGCGCACCGGATGCGACCAGCGCGGGTGGCCATTTCAATCCGTCCGGCACAAAACACGGCTCCCCTTCCACTGCCGAGCGTCATGCTGGCGACTTTGGCAATCTGACTGCCGATGCAACGGGGACAGCAACGCTGGCTATCGCCATACCGGCCAGCCAAATTACGTTATCCAAAAGCGGTGCGCATAGCATCATAGGGAAAGGCTTGATCGTGCATGCGGATCCGGACGATTACACAACGCAGCCCACCGGCAATTCCGGCAAGCGTCTGGCTTGCGGCGTGATCAGTTTGAAATAGGCCACGCTTAATCTGGGCGAAACAGCGTAGCTGGTTGTTAAATGTGGTTTTGCTCACGGCCTGAAGAAGCACGCTGATGGCAGAGGCTGTCAGCGTGCTTCTTCATTTTTACGTGTTTCTTGGTGCAAGTCGACCGCCTCCATCTATACAACACGCAGCCGATATAAAACTTCACATCCGTCACGGCATGTCAGTCCCATTGTTTTACCAAATGCCATGGAACCCTGTCGATTGCCTGAAGCCTGATGCGTGATGCCTGGTGAGTTCTCGCGCTTGAATGCAAACATGTGGATTCACGCATCTGCATATGTGAGCATGCTCAATCCGCTATTTGAAGCTCCTTCACCACGAATACCCCATCAACCTTGTCGGCGACAAATTTAATCTTGTCACCTTCCCTGAGTTGATCCAGCATCACGGGATCTTGGACGCGAAATATCATCGTCATGCCCGGCATATCTAGATTATCCAGTGGTCCGTGCTTGATGGTTACCTTGCCTCCTTCCTTGTTAATTCGTCTGACTTCGCCTTCGCTCATCGGCGTGGCGGACTTGGCGGCATCGGTAACTTGCGTGGTATTGCTTGCGGTAGCATCGGCGGCATGACTTGCGACACTCGCTGAACCTGCCAGGAAAACGGCAAGAATGGTTTTAGTTAAAAACTTCATGATTTACCCTTTTAAAACATACTTAATTTGCGAATGACGGACACCAGGTCCTGATTAGTTTTTCGCGATCACAGTAATCGTGCCTACCATGCCCGCTTCAAAATGACCGGCGATCAGACAAGCGAAGTAAAATTCGCCTGCCTTGTTGAAGGTCCAGATAATTTCCTGCGACTGGCCAGGCTTGACATGCGCCATATAGGGAGCCTCATGCTCCATCGTCGGGAATTTTTTCATCAGCGCTGAATGCTGCTGCAATTCCGGCATGGTGCCTATGACGGCTTCATGCATGATTTTTCCATTGTTCGTGAAGACCAGGCGGATTGTTTCTCCCTGCCTGACCGTGATCAAGCCAGGCGTAAAACGCATGCTGTCATCCATCGCTATCCGTATGGTCCTGCTGGCTGTTGTCGGGTCACCAGCGATGCCGAATGTCATCTGTTCGTTTGCCGCTGCATCGAATCTGTCTTTTGCAGGGGTTTCATCCCCATGCGCAAACGCCACGCATGATGCGAGCAACAACGGCAGTACGACGAAATTAAATTTTTTCATTTCCGCTCCTGTTCTTTATTTCAGTTCGTAGGCGACGCTGCCTTTGGGATGTTTGTACCAGCCCGGGTCCTTGTAGTCGCCCGGCTTCTGGTCCTTGCGTATCTTGACCGTCGTGAACATGCCGCCCATCTCGATGGGGCCAAACGGCCCGTTTCCGCTCATCATCGGCAGCGTGTTGTCGGGCAGAGGCATTTCCATAGACCCCATGTCGGCCATGCCCTTGTCGCCCATCACCATGTAGTCGGGAATAATGCGTATGATTTTTTCGGCGATCTTGCTTTGATCCACGCCTATCATCGTCGGCACGCCATGTCCCATCGCATTCATCGTGTGATGTCCTTTGTGGCAATGGAAGGCCCAGTCGCCCGCATCGGTCGCGTCGAACTCGATCGCGCGCATTTGCCCGACGGCGACGTCGGTTGTCACTTCCGGCCAGCGTGCAGATTTGGGTACCCAGCCGCCATCGGTACCGGTCACCTCGAATTCATGGCCGTGAATATGGATGGGGTGATTGGTCATGCTCAGGTTGCCGAAGCGTATGCGCACGCGGTCGCCCTGCCGGCATACCAGTGGATCGATACCGGGAAACACCCTGCTGTTCCAGGTCCAAAGATTGAAGTCCAGCATCGTATTCACCTTGGGCGTGCTGCTGCCGGGTTCGATGTCGTAGGAGTTCAACAGGAACACGAAATCGCGATCGACCTTGTACTGCTCAGGATTCTTAGGATGCGTGACCCAGAATCCCATCATGCCCATCGCCATTTGCGTGACTTCATCTGCATGCGGGTGATACATGAAGGTGCCGGGACGCTTCGCTTCAAATTCATAGACATAGGTTTTGCCGACCGGGATTTGTGGTTGTGTCACACCGCCCACGCCATCCATCCCATTCGGCAGACGCTGGCCATGCCAGTGTATGGTCGTGTGTTCAGGCAGTTTGTTGGTCACGAATATCCGTACCTTGTCGCCTTCGACCACTTCTATCGTTGGCCCCGGGCTGGAGCCGTTGTAACCCCACAGAGTCGCTTTCATGCCGGGCGCGAGTTCGCGAATCACGGGTTCGGCGATCAGATGGAATTCCTTCCAGCCATTCTTCATGCGCCATGGTGCGCTCCAGCCGTTAAGTGTTACAACTGGATTGAATGGACGGCCATTCGCTGGGGCGATGGGCGGCAAGGTACGCGCATGCTGAACGATCTGCGCTTCCGGAATCGAAACAGCACCCGCCTTGCTGACCAAGCCTGCCCCTACTAGCGTTGTTGCCGTTGCGAGAAAACCTCTGCGAGAAATCATGTCGATACTCATTTTCTATTCCTTCTCAGTGTTCTTCTGCTGTCGATGACGCGGATACGGCATTGGCGAACGCAGCAGATGCTTGCGCTGCACCGCTGCCGTTGATAGCCAACTGCAAATCGGTCTCTGCCAGCCAGTAATCACGTTGCGCGGTGATCGCGGCATTGACTGCGTTGATCTGTACGCGTGCATCAGCCAGCAGGTCGAATACGCTGGCCAGCATGCCGTTGTAGCGCAGCAGCATTTCTTCCGAAATCTGCTTGCGCAGCGGGACCACTTCATCGCGGTAATGCAGAGAAAGATCATAGGCTGTGCGATAAGCGGCGTAGCGTTCGCGCACCTCAGATTGCGCACGCACGGCGGTCTCGGCAGTTCGATGCAGCGCCTGCATATAGAGTGCTTCTGCCCTGCCCGTTTTAGCCGTGCCCCAGTCAAAGATCGGTAGTTCCAGACTGATCTCATAGCCATTGCTGCGCGGACTACCGTTTTCGCTTTTATTGATGTAACCGGCGTCGAGCACGTTGATGAAACGCGTAGCCCTGGTCAGGCCGAGCGCACTGGCGGTGGCTTCGGCATCACGTTTGGCCATTTGTACATCCAACCTTTGTTGCATCGCCTGCGCTTCAAGCTTGTCACGCTCTTTTGGTACTTTTGGTAAGTCCGGCAATGTAGCAGGCAAGACAAACGCATCATCCGTTCGCAGCAAGCCCAGCATGCGCGTTAATTGTTCACGCGTACCGAGCGCATATTGCCTAATGCGTGCATGCTGCGCGAGCGTATCCGCATAAGCCATTTGCTCGCGCGCCGCATCCAGCTTGTTCCAGTTACCGACTTTCAGCATGCCTTGCGCGAGTTCGGCCCCGGCTTCGGCCGCTTCTTTTGCCTGAGCCATAAAGAGCAGGGTCTGTTGTGCGGCAACCGCATTGAAATATGCACGACGCGTTTCGCCAGCCACAGTGACGGCATCGCTTGCGGCCTGCAGTTTTGCCTGTTCGAAGCGACCGCTCTCTATCTTGCTGCGCATCGGGATAGTCAACAAACCGACCAGGTCGAACATCACGCTGCGGTCAATCTCGACAGTACCGCCGCCGCTCAGGCGACCGAATGAAAACCCGGGATTGCGCATGCGGCCAGCCTGTACCAGATCGGCTTCGGCAATCCCCAGTTCGGCCAGCTTTGCTTGCAGACCGGGGTTATTGATCAAGGCAATCTGTACCGCGCTGTCTGCGCTGAGCGGTTGCTCCAGTAGATCCCGTACCGTTTTATCCAGACTGCTGCGCTCACTATCGCTACGTACGCTTTGTGGAATCTGGCCGGTGCGCTCGCGGGTCAGTGCGGCAACCTCGGCCATGCCGCCATCTGTGGAAAAGCTGGCGCAACCAGACAGCAAGACAAGCGTGGCCAACGCTATGGCGGCCGACCGAAATGGCGAATGCAATAGAATTTTCATGAAATTCTCGTTTAATAAATGATGGGAATCGGCGCACGACATGCGTGCGCACATCAATCGCGGCTTGAACCGCAGCTTGAACATTGATGCCGTTCAAGCGGATTGATTACCTTGATTTAAACGAGAGAAGGCTTGGGTGGGCGCTTTATCCCGTCAGGGATAAAACCGAAGAAGGAAGAAGATGGCGAAGAAACAACTGGTGATGAGACGAGGGGGAAAACCGGCAGTTCAAGTATGCCTGGCAACATCGCAATGCCGATGCAGCATACTGCACAGGCGCTGCATTTTACGCTTGCGTGTGACTGTGTTTGATCGGTCTGTTGATCCGCTAACGTATTGGCATCGTTAACCTGCACGGTCATTTGATGATGCGTATATTCGACATTATCAACGCTGATTGAATGATGTGAATGTGCCGAATTTTCTACAGCCTCTGCCACCGCAATCACATGCTGCATCTGCGGCGCACAAGACGATTGCGTGACTGCAGCAAAACCCTGCACTGGCAAAGCCAGCGCAAGCAGCCACAACATCGCAGTCTTGAAAAATCGGTTCATCATCAAAGTGTAGCACGGCATGTATGCCGTCCTGTTTGGCTGAATCAGCCGCAACGATAGGTCGCCGCGGCGAGCTTTCTGTATTACTTCCAGTTTACTTCAGGAAAAACTGTACTGCCAATTCGACGATGGGCGGCTGTATCGAGTGATTGCCTTCGAACTCCAGATACGTCACGTCGTAGCCTGCCGCCTTCAATTTCTCGGCATGCGGGCGGCCACTGGTTTCAATCGGCAATTGCTCATCCGATAAGCCATGCGCGATGAATATCCTGGGCGCACCTTCCTGCATAAAGACCGACATGAAGCCGCCGGAAAACACGATCACGTGGGTAATCAGATCGCCATTGGTGATGCCATTCGACAAGGAATAACTTCCACCATCCGAAAACCCGGCAAAGCCAAAATGATCGGGATCGATAAAGTAATGTGCCGACACTTCAGTCAAGGCCTGATTCAGGCGTTGCAGATCGGGACCGTTGCCGCCTATGACAATATCCCAAGTCGGATAAATCGATTGCGGCACCAGCAACAGAAACTGATTGCGCTCTGCATGCTGCTCGAGGAAGGGCATTACTTTTTCTGCGCTGCCGCCACCGCCGTGGAACAAGACCAGCAAAGGCACGGCAACTTCTTCTTCAAGCCCGGTGGGAACATACAGAATGGCATCACGTTCTTCGGCTATTCCGAGAGAATGGCGACCAGGCTGCAACGGTGGTTTGGTAGGAGCTGTCGGCGTAAAGGAAAGCCGGCCCATCAGAGAAGGATCAATCATGCCGCCATCTTACCTTTTTCATCCAAAATTGAAAACGGCCGGGGATGCACGACGGCCAAATTTCGGCCATGTTTGGGATGCGAGCCTGAAAATCCCGCGCCAGAATAAAGCTTGCCATAAGCATGAATGCAATCGCACCCAGCCTGGAACATTCAAACAAGCATTCAAATAAATATTGCAGCGCCTGCCTCGCTCAGCAACAGCGGGGGAGACAGGCGCATCGCCGGTTTACTGAAAGCTGCGTTTGACTGGCGGCGTCCATTGATACAACCAGGTTTCCGACAAGGTTTGTCCATCTGCGGTCAGATACAGGCGCAAATCGATGGGCCCCTGAATGTCGTCACTGATCTTCAAATCGAACATGCCGCGATAGCCTTTGATATCGTCCAGCGGACGCGCCGATACAATTTCCACCGATCCTTTGCTGGCCGTCACCACGGCTTCGACCTTGGTTGCGCGTCCCAGCAATGCCAAATCCCCCCCACTAAAGTCGACCGCAAAGCGCCACGAAAAATACGTGCGCTGCTTGCCTATCACACCGCCAATACCGGTGCGCGTAGCCACCACGGTTGCCGCTTGCGGGTTGACTGGCATCCTCGCGCCCCAGTGCAGCTTGTAGCCGAACAGTAGTTCCTGCCCGGGTTGGGGTATCGCTTCCGGATTCCAGAAGGCGACAATGTTGTCGAAAGTTTCATCCACCGTAGGAATTTCCACCAATTGAACCGAGCCTTTACCCCAGCCCGACTTGGGTTCTACCCACAGGCTGGGTCGGCGATCATAGAACACACCATCATCTTGATAGTGATCGAAGTTGCGATCGCGCTGCATCAAGCCAAAGCCGCGCGGGCTTTGATCGGCATAGGCATTGAAACGCAGGTTTTCAGGATTAACCAAAGGTCGCCAGATCCATTCACCGTTGCCTGACCACATCGACAAGCCATCGGAATCATGAATCTCGGTACGCCAGTCATTACCGATGCGCCTGTCGTTTTCCGCTGTCAGGAACATGCTCGTCAACGGTGCGATACCCATGCGTTCGATCGCCTTGCGCGGATACAGCGCGACGTCGATATCCATCAACATGGTGGCGCCTGGCATGATTTCGAAGCGATAGGCACCAGCCACGCTAGGCGAATCGAGCAAGGCATACACCACCAGCTTGCTCGACTGCTTGACCGGACGCTCCAGCCAGAATTCGGTGAAGCGCGGAAATTCTTCCGGTCGCGCCATCCCGCAATCGATCGCCAGTCCACGCGCCGACAAGCCGTATTGCCAATCGCCGCCGACTGCGCGGAAATAGCTGGCGCCCAGAAACGCGGCAATATCGCGCACAAGATCCGTATGAAAATTGACGCGAAAACCGGCAAAGCCCAGATCCTTCGGCAAGTCAGCGCCCTTCAAGCCGCTTTTGCCGTAATTGAACATCTCCGGATCGTAGGCCAGCTCGCGCGCCTTGCCATCTTCCAGCTCATGTATCTTCACGGACTGCGTCGCGTACATGCCGAGGTGGAAAAACTTGGTTTGAAAGCGCAATTTGTCCTTGCCCCATAAGGCGTGATCATCGCGATAGCCTATCGACTGATATTGATCCCAATCGAGCGCCTTGACCTTGGCAGGTACCTTATCCACGGTTTGCTGATATGGCTTGCCAGCCATATCGCGCGCACGGCCTTTCAGGAATGCGTAATCGAAGAACTCCGACTTGCCTAGCGTTTTGAGTTTGGCAGGAGCATTACCCGCAGCGTACAAGGACGGGGCAGAAAATCCGGCCAGCGCGAGCGCGGCGGATGCTTTGAGTAGGTCACGACGTTGCATCAGACTCCTTTGTGGACTTGTTGAATGTTGGCAATGAATCACAACACGATTGGGCATAGGCAAACGGATAACGTTCAATATTCATGCCATGGTTTGTGCATCCAATCTGTGCGCAACAAACAGAAATCTCTTTTTCCATCGTGCTATTCATTACAAATCATCTTGACAAAAAACTTCAATAAAAAATATTTTATTACAAATAAATCATATATTTAAACTAATAAATTAAAGTGATTTGTCATAAATTGGACGGCTGAGCGAGGAGAAAACTCTACGAAGCCTTCATTAATGCAAGAATTTAAACTGTGCGCGCAGAAGACAATTTATGCCATGTTCGCTATCATTTCGCCTTCAGCCACTGAATGAAAAAAGGAAGCTTCAATGAGCGACACGAACACCAGCGCAGCACCAGTAGAAACCGTTACAAAAAGTGAAGTTGCTTCATTCTGCCGTCACCTGGGCCGCAGCCTGAAGGGCATCACGACTAACGATACCGCCCTCGCCGTCCATCTGATGCGCGAATCTGAATACCTCGAACGCAATAAATTTACAGCAGCATCTGAAATGTTCGCCGCAGTCGCACGCACACTCGACCCTAACCTGCCAGTCAAACCTGACGCTTCTTGAGCGCAGTGGGACGACGCAAAATCATGTGCGTCGTCCAAATCATCCCTTGGAAACAAGCCACTTTTCCGACTCTAGGATTGCGTGACGCATACCCGATTTCATGGTCTTGCTGCGCCTGTCGATTCTGCCTCTCAGCCTGACTCGGTTTATATCTTGTCAGTCCACACCTTGATCAATTTGCATCGGTTACAAAATATATTGCTGCGGCAACACGATAACCACATACATCTTCTGCAAACGACGCTATGATCGGCGCAGATGCAATCATTCTTCGAGCACATATGATCAAGTCTTTTCTCTTTGCTGCACTTTGTACACTTGCGGCATCAACCTCAGCCATGTCCCTGGGTTCCAAGCATGCCATCGTGATTGATGAAGCTACAGGCAAGGTGTTATTTGAGAAAAACGCCAGCGATATCGTGCCTATCGCATCGCTGACCAAGTTAATGACAGCGATGGTTATACTCGACGCGCGTCTGGATATGCATGAGCAAATCGCGATCACCGATGACGATGTCGACGTGCTCAAATTCAGCTCTTCGAGGGTCCCGGTCGGGGCCGTCCTGTCGCGCCTGAGATTGCTGGAACTGGCATTGATGTCCTCGGACAATCGTGCGGCCCATGCGCTGGCGCGCACCTATCCAGGCGGCACGGAATATTTTAAAGTGGCAGCGCGCAACAAGGCACATGCATTGTCTTTGCGTCGTACCAATATCGAAGAGCCGACCGGGCTCTCGCCGTTCAATACCTCGACTGCAAGCGATCTGGCCAAACTGGCAATGGCCGCTTCCCGCTATCCTGAAATCGAAAGAATTACGACTGTATCGGGCGACATGATTGAAGTAGGCGGTTCAGCGCGTCACTATCACAACACCAACAAGCTGGTAAGCGACAAGAACTGGACGATCTCGCTTTCCAAAACCGGTTATACGCAAGAAGCCGGGCGTTGCATTATCATGCGCGTGCGTACCGCCGGTCGCGATGCCATCATGGTGCTATTGAATGCACGTGCCAGCGCAAATCGTACGGCCGATGCAGTCAGCCTGCATCACTTCCTGATGACCGAACGTCAACAGCCAGTCATGGCTGGCTTGAATATCAAATAACTGCGGGCTTGCTGTTCATACTGCGCTATTTCATTTCAGCTCAAGGGCATGATTGCTGAATGAATGCTGAGTTGCCTTGACTCAATTGCCTTCTTGACTCAGATATGACGTTGAAACTCCAACGGCTTGATTTCGTCCACCGCGACCTCATTTTTCCCTGAGAACTCTTGTGTCTCAGCAGAAGAATTGGAGGCACAGCTGGAACAACTGCTGCAACCACTACCGCAACCTCCACCCAACGCGTCATTCGGCATCATGAAGTTGCCCAACTTGCGTACCAGCATTGAATGTGACGGCTGGCTCAGCATGGTCGACAAAGCCAACTGTCTACCGCGTACCCACTTCGGCATCAGCTTGCGCAGAACGTATAGAGCACTCATCAACACAACAAAGCCGATAATCGTATTCTGTACAAATCCGTACATGCTCATGAGAGTGCCTTGGTAATGTGGTACGTCAAAAATGCCGCCAGATACGCCAGACCAAATAGATAAGTGGTCGAAATTGCCACCACGCGCCAGGAATTCGTTTCACGACGTATCACTGCCAGCGTCGACAGGCATTGTGGAGCGAATACATACCAGGCCAGCAAAGCCAGCGCAGTCGCCAGCGACCATTGTGCGGCAATCACAGGACCGAGTTGCGCGGCGACAGCTTCTTCACTGCCGGACATCGCATAGACGGTCCCTAACGCGGCAACCGCAACTTCCCGTGCAGCCAGACCCGGAATCAAGGCAATACAGATTTGCCAGTTGAATCCAATAGGAGCAAATACGGGTTCGATAAATCGTCCAAGCATGCCGGCCAGACTGTAATCAATCGCCGGCATCGTTGCGCCTTCAGGCGGTGATGGGAAAGTCGACAAAAACCACAGCAGCACGGTCAGCGAAAGAATGATGGTGGTCACGCGACGCAGGAAAATATAGGCGCGCTCCCACAAACCGATCGCAATATTGCGCGGGTTAGGCAAGCGATAGGATGGTAACTCCATCAACAATGCATGTTCGCTTTTATCCTTGCGCATGCGCTTGATAAACCACGCTACTGCCAGCGCACTGGTCACGCCAGCCACATACAGCACGAATAGAACGATGCCTTGCAGATTGAAGAGATTCCATACCGTCGTGTTGGGAATAAACGCTGCAATCAGCAATGTGTACACCGGCAACCGAGCCGAACAGGTCATCAGCGGCGCGACCAGAATAGTGGTCAGACGATCACGCGGATCCTGGATGCTGCGTGTGGCCATGACGCCGGGAATGGCACAGGCAAAACTGGACAGCAAGGGAATGAAAGAACGGCCCGTCAAACCGGCCTTGAACATCATCCGATCCAGCAGAAAGGCGGCACGCGGTAGGTAGCCGGATTCTTCCAGCACCAGAATGAACAAAAACAGGATCAAAATTTGCGGCAGAAACACCAGCACTGCACCCAAGCCGGCAAACAAGCCATCGACAATCAAACTGCGCAGCAAGCCATCCGGCAAAGTCGAAGCAAACCACTCTCCGGTAACGGTCACACCCTCGGTAATACCGTCCATCAGCGGCTCTGCCCAGGAGAAAACCGCCTGGAAGATAAAGAACATCACTGCAGCCAGAATCATCAAGCCGAATACAGGGTGCAAAGCCCAGCGATCGATTGCATCGTCGACCGCTGCAGTGGTACGCGGCATCGTCACTGCGGAAGCAAGTATCTGCCGCACATGCGTATGCAGATCGGCGTCACTCTCGTAGGTAACTGTTTCGGGTGTCGTTACCTGCATCTGATCGATATGCGCGACAAGATTTTTTGCACCGTCATGTTTGATCGCGACGGTTTCGATCACATCCATGCCGAGTTGGCGCTGCAATTCTTCCCGATCGATGGTGATACCGCGCTTGCGTGCCGCATCCATCATGTTCAGCGCGAGTACCATCGGACGTCCAAGTCGTTTCACTTCCAGCACAAAACGCAAATGCAAACGCAGATTGGTGGCATCGGCAACGCAGACGATCAGCTCAGGCAAATCTTCGCCTGGAATACGTCCGAGGCAAATATCGCGCGTGACCACTTCATCCGGACTAGTTGCCTCCAAACTGTATGCGCCAGGCAAATCGAGTAGTTTGAAGACGCGGCCGGATGGCGCAGTAAAGCGCCCTTCCTTGCGCTCAACCGTCACGCCAGCATAGTTCGCGACTTTTTGCCGACTGCCTGTCAGTTGATTGAATAAAGCCGTTTTTCCGCAATTGGGATTACCGACCAGCGCAATACGTGAAATACCTGAAATAGCCATGGAAGAGACGAAAATTAATTATCTAGATGAATGCTGACGCGCTGTGCTTCCGAGCGACGCAAGGCAAAACGCGTAAAGCCGATTTGTACCAACAAAGGATCAGCACCGATCGGCCCCCGCGCCACGATACGAACCGGTTCGCCGGAAACAAAACCGAGTTCGCGCAAACGTTTGGCAATCGGATCATCACTTTCGATGTTCGTTACCTGATCGACGACGGCGGAAGTAAATGGAGGGAGTTCGGAAAGATTCACACAAGGCCAAATTAAATAACAATGATTCTCATTATAATCTAATTCGACTTGCGCGCTATATCTGAACGCAGACTCAAGTCTGCGCGTACTGCATCATTTTTTAACGGAGAAAAAGCCGCATAGGCTTCATGCTCGAAGCTACAAAGCCCTGCGTCGCATAGAACTGCTGTGCCGCCAGATTAACGCCGTCGGTGAGCACGGTAATCCGCTTGCAACCGCGCCTGCTGGCGAGAGAAATCGCTTCACTCAAAAGCTGGCTGCCAACCCGTTCTCCACGACATGCAGCGGTGACTATCATGTCTTCCAGCAGCACTACCGGCGCACCAAGCGCAGTGGAGATTGTAAACAGCATGGTCAGCATTCCGACCACTTGCCCATTTCGCCGCGCCAGCAAGATGATGCCTATATCAGGACTCTCGATTATCTTCAGCAACCCGCTGGACTGTGCCGTGTTGTCCGGCGCGAACTCTAGTTCTTGCGAAAAAAGTTCACTTAGCAGTTCACTAAGAGCCGGAATGTCCGTCGTGGTAGCCGTTTCGATCAACATCTGAGAATTGACATCCGCTTTTGATGGTTAAAGAAATGAACGGCTTTGCAAGCCGCTTGCATATCAAGCTGACCGAAGATCGACAATCAGGCCTGAAACGGGTCGTAACTTTCAGCTTGCATGCTTCTTGACCCAGGCGGCATATGTATCCATCCAGCCTTGCAGGAATTTCTTGCTGCCTTCACCGATATTTCCATCGGCGTCAAACAAGCCATCCTTGGCATGAATAAATGCTTCCGGCTGGCCAAGTGTCGGCACATCAAGATAGGCAAGAATATTACGCAAATGCTGTTGCGCCAGCGCAGTGCCAATCGCACCTACAGATACGCCGAGCACGCCGGCCGGTTTGCCTGCCCAAGCGTTTTGGCCGTAGGGGCGCGAAACATGATCAATCGCATTCTTGAGTACGCCGGGGATGGAGCGGTTATATTCAGGGGTCAGGAACAGCAAGCCCTGCGATGCCGAAATATCTGCCTTCAAGCGCTTCACTTCGACGGAAGGATTGCCGTCATCGTCCTGATTGTAAAGTGGCAAATCACCGATCTGCATTTGCTTGAACACGAACCCGGCAGGTGCCAGCTTGACCAGCGCGTTGGCCATTTTTTGATTGAAGGAATCCTTGCGCAGACTGCCGACGACAACTGCAATTTGATAATGGCTCATGCTGTTCTCCTTGTTCGAAACTTGAAATGAATGGGCGTTGCTTGCCGACAACCGGGACATGATCTATCAGGGAAACCGTATTGCATGCAGTGTTGAAGCATACCCTTGTTAGCAAAGCACCGCAGCCTTACCCTCATTCAAGTTTTGTTCACGCAATTCGATGCAAGCTGTTTCAAGGTTTATCATGTGCGACATAATTGATTACTTCACACGCAAGGCATGAATCCAGAACACCTTTCTCTACTGGTCAGTCAAACCATGCCTTATGGAAAATACAAAGGCCGTCTGCTGGCCGACCTTCCCGGGCATTATCTGGGCTGGTTCGCGCGCGAAGGTTTTCCCAAAGGTGAATTAGGCAGTCTGATTGCCTTGATGTACGAGCTAGACCATAATGCCTTGCGCCACTTGCTGGATCCCTTGCGCTCGCGCTGACCAACGTCGCCAGCACACTGTACGGGCTTGCGGCAAACCAGACTCGAGCATGTCGATCAAACGCTGACAGATCGCTTCTGCCTGATCTGCATCGACTGCGAGCAAAACGCATATACCAGTACTCACCGCCCGCAGATGTGTACGCGCGACATCGGCCGCATTACTTCTACTCGACCTCGCCCATTCACCTTCGATAGCTAGCACCGGCTGTGTACCGGCATCCAGCAATGGCCGATACAAATTCCCGCAACGATAGATTTTGCGTTTCAACGCCTCCATTTTCTTTGTCATTTTCTATTATTGTGTAGACGTTCTACTACCTATCCTATGATTTACGTATGACGTAAACAAGCACTCATTACAAAGGAGAAACATCATGGATCAAGCCGTCGCAAACTCCGAAGCCGATGTACGTACCTTAATGAAGAGTTGGGAAAAGGCCGCCAGTGCAGGTGATCTGAATGCCATCATGTCCCACTACGCCCCCGAAGTGATTGCCTATGATGCGATCATGGCGCTGCAATTCAAAGGCATTGACGCGTACAAAAAACACTGGAAAACCTGTCTTGAAATGTGTAGCGGCCCTATGACTTTCAAAATACATGATTTACATATAGGCGCAGCCGACCAAATCGCCTACAGCCATTGCCTTAATCATTGTGGCGGCACCGACAAGGATGGCAATCAGCATTCTTCATGGATGCGCGTGTCCAGCGCATACAGGAAAACAAATGGCCAATGGCACATCGTACACGAGCACTTTTCGGCACCTTTCGATCCCGAAAGCGGCAAGGCGCTGTTTGATCTTAAGCCTTAAGTCATATGGCAATCAGTGGTTCCGGCAGCGAGAAAAGGCCGGGGGTCCATGAAAAAGGAGATTCATCATGAGTCAGAGCAAAGTACAAGCAATACCGAATGGCATGCATACCGTCACACCTCATCTCGTATGCGAAGGTGCAGCCGATGCAATCATGTTTTATATCAAGGCATTCCATGCAGTGGAGTTGGCACGGCTGCCCGGCCCGGAAGGAAAAATAATGCATGCGCAAATTCGTATCGGCGATTCCTGCATCATGCTGGTAGACCAAATGCGCGACTGTAACGCACTGGGACCAAAGGCATTGAAAGGATCGCCAGTCACGCTCCATCTTTATGTCGAAGATGCCAATGCGGTATTCAATCGTGCAGTTGCAGCTGGCGCCATCGTCAAGTTTCCGCTGGAAGATATGTTCTGGGGTGATCGCTACGGCGTGGTGGAAGATCCTTTTGGTCACAATTGGTCGATCGCGACGCATATGCGCGATGTCAGTCCGGAAGAAATGAAACAGGCGCTCGAAAAAATGGTCAACGCCACATCATGAATTCATCAGCGCCCACTGGTGCACTGATGAACAAGTGCTTAATTAACCTTGCGAAAAGTCAGATTAATTCGATGTTGGCCAAGTAGCGGATGACTTGCAGTCTTGACGGCCAATACGCCGTGATATCGCAGTCTGGCTGCACCGCCCCACACTACTACATCGCCATGCGCCAACGGCACCCGCATGGCTTTGTCTTCGCGTCGCATGCCGCCGAATAAAAACATGGCTGGAATGCCCAGCGAAACCGAAACAATAGGCTGCGTGAAATCACATTCGTTCTTGTCTTGATGCAAAGACATCCGTGCACCGACTTCATAGCGATTGATCAGGCAGGCATCGGGTTCAAAATTTTTGAAACCAGCTTGTGCTGCGGCTTCTTGAGCGAGCTTTGCAAAAAAATCGGGCATCGCAGGCCATGCATTCCCACTTTCAGGATCCATGCGGTCGTAGCGATAACCGCCTCTATCCGTTACCCAACCGTAAGTACCGCAATTGCTCATCGCGACCGACATGCGAAATCCGCCAGGCGTAACCATATTACGTAACGGTGACTGTGCAAGGACGTCTTCCAATGCTGCAAGAATCTTCGTTTCGTCATCAAGAACGAAACCACGTAGCACCAACGCACCGTCGCACAAAGGCTCCTGCCATGTGCGCTTGTTTTCTTCGGCATCAAACAAGCTCAAGGTCATCGCATCGTCCGGTATTACTTATTTGACGCGCTGCTTTTCCAGCTTGCGCGCCAAGGTTCGCCTGTGCATGCCAAGCCGGCGCGCAGCTTCGGAAATATTGAAATCAGTTTCCACCAGCACTTCGTGGATGCGTTCCCATTCCAGCGTCTTGATTGATGTCGAACGGCTGGTCAATTCAATTTCAGTCGCACCTGCGATATGGCCAAACGCAGCTTCAATGTCGTCGGTATTCGATGGTTTCGCCAGATACTGGCAGGCGCCAAGCTTGATCGCTTCTACCGCCGTATTCAGACTGGCAAATCCAGTCAGCACAACGATCAGCATCGCCGGATCATGCTTGTGCAGCATCTGTACGCAGGCGAGACCGGATGTATTTCCTTCCAGCTTGAGATCGACGACCGCATAACCAGGGGAATGCTCACGCAACAAGGCTGTGGCAGCATCCTGATTCGCCGCAAGCAAAACTGTATATCCGCGACGCTCGAACGAGCGTCCTAATGTGCGCGCAAAAGCGGCGTCATCTTCAATCAGTAACAACAGGCGATCAGCCGACATTTATTCTTCCTCGTCCAGACTGATTGCAGCAAGCGGCAATGTCAGTTCAACCAGCGCACCGCCCTCTTCCCGATTGCGCGCATTGACGGTACCGCCCAATTTGCGCGCCACATTCACTACCAAAAACAATCCAAGACCACTACCAGGACGCCCTTTACTGGACTGATAGGGCTTGCCTATTTGCGCCAGCATCGCTGGTGCAAAGCCGGGGCCTTTATCGCTGATGCGTAAAGTCAGCGTATCGCCTTGTCGTGATGCATCCAGACTTACAAATTGCGGCGATGCTTCAAATGCATTGTCCAGCACATTACAAATCATCTGTTTCAATACAGAGTCGAACACCACTGGTACGTCATGGGCAATCCGATTGGTGTAGTCAAATGAAGCGACCGGTCTGCTACTGCGCCACTCGGTCGCCAGATCATCAAGGAAGGTGCTGAGCGTCGTCTTGACCGACGATTCACCTCGCGCCTCACCGGCGGAAAGAAGAATGCTGCTGACGATACTTTTGCAACGCTGCAACTGCGTTTCCATCTCGGTAATTTCTTCCAGCAGCACTTTGTTATTACTGAATTCCGGCATGTGCTTCCAGTCGCCGAGAATCACCGACAAAGTAGCCAGCGGCGTTCCCAATTCATGCGCAGCGCCGGACGCCAGCAAGCCCATGCGGACGATATGTTCTTCTTCCAGCGCGCGTTTGCGAAATTCGGCAAGTCGCGCGTCACCTGCCCGCAAATTGCGGCTGATACGCGTCATGAAAAATGCCAGCAAGATGCCGTTCAAGGTAAAGCAGATCAGCATGCCCTGTACATACAAGCTGAAAAAACGCAGTTGATGATCGTAAGGCAATACTAGTGGGCTTGAAAAAAGAGTAAGACCTATCAGGCAGGCGCTAGTGATCGCAACGATGCTCCACGTCGACCACGCCTCTAGCAACATGGCGCTCAAAATAACCTGCAGCAGGTACAGGAAGATGAAAGGATTGGTGGTACCACCACTCAAGTAAAGCTGTGCAGTCAGTATGCCGACGTCTACCAGCATCGCAAGAAATAATTCTTTATTTGATACGTATGGTCGCTCATGCCAACGCAAATGGCTGGCAATATTGAATGCAACCAGACATACCAGTACTTCCAGCATGTGGCGTACCGGGAGTTCGATACCGAAGATCAGTGTGACGACGGCAATCGTCGTGATTTGGCCAACGACGGCGATCCAGCGCAACTGAATCAGTTGCTGCATATTCTTGTGGCCAGCGGAATTTTCTGCACGCACGGCGGTGCTTCGAATTTTCAGATCTTCTTTAACCGAAGGAATTTCAGTTTTTCCCAGCATCTTCAGTTTCTCTGTCTATACAATCGGCGCGGCTGGTAGCGCAAAGCGAATCAGCGCTTGCGCGCTCGTCTTGCCTTGCGCTCTTCTCGTGTCACCCAAAAAGCTGCACCTGCCACCATCAAGGCAAGAGCATACCAAGTAAGTGCATAGACCATATGGCTATTGTGAAATGCGATCACCGTCAAACCGGCGACCGGCCTGACTAGTGAGGAATCTGCAGTAGAAGGATTGCCTTTATCAACTGCAGCATCGATAAAATAGGGTGCAACGCGTGGCAGACTGTGCGCTTGCCCCAGTGATTGAACGTCACGCGAATACCAGCGATTGTCGGCGGGATCATTTTTACGCAAGAAGCCGCCGCCCGGTTCGCTGATCCGCAACAAACCGCTTACCAGCACTTGGTCGGCACGGCCAAGTGCTGATGCATTTGCTTTTGCCTGCTCGGAAAAAATCATCTTGCTCTGCGCCTCTGTGATGAAGCCGCGATTGATGAAAACCACACTGCCATCTTCTGCTCGTAGCGGTGTCAGCAACCAATAGCCGCTCCCCCGTTCTGTCAGCGCTTGGACCTTGCTGGAGAGTTCATGCAAAAACACCCCACTTACATGAACGTGCCGATACTCATCATTTTCACGACTGACCTGCGACCAGTACTCAGGCGTGGGTGCCGCCACTGCCGCCGCGTGCACGCGCTGATCTACCCGCTCAATCAAAGCAAGTTTCCACTGCAAACGATAAACCTGCCATGTACCCAAGGCAACAAAACCTGCAAATAGTAACGCTGCACAGACTGCCAATACGAGACGCGTGGTATTTGAACGTAAAGACGGCTCGGTTTCCTGCGAAACCGAGCCGTTTTTGCCTTGCAACTCATCCACCATTATTTGTGTTGCGTGTGCTGAGACGCATCATGCGTGGCCGACGGCATATGCAATTCACCTGTCGGATCCGACATGTGAGGCATCATGTTGGTGTTGAGGTGATACATGACCCAGATGGAACCTACCAGCATGATGACAACCACCATAACGGTAAATACCAGAGCCAGCATCGACCATCCGCCCTCGGATTTGGTATTCATGTGCAGGAAGTAGATCATGTGAACCACAATCTGTACCGCTGCAAAACCCAGAATGACCAAGGCGGTCGTGCTGGAATCACTGATCACATTACCCATGACCAGCCAGAACGGGATCGCCGTCAGAATGACTGACAGTACAAAACCAATCGTATAGCTTTTCAGACTGCCGTGATCAACATGGTCGTCGTGGCCGTGACCGTGATCGCTGCCGTGTGCACCGTGTGCGGAATGATGATCGCTCATGGCAGGACTCCCATCAAATAAACAAAGGTAAAGACGCCGATCCAGATCACATCCAGGAAATGCCAGAACATGGACAGGCACATCAGACGACGGCCGTTTTCAGGAATCAGACCGTGGCGCTTGAGTTGGAACATCAAGGTCACGAGCCAGACGATACCAAAGGTAACGTGCAAACCGTGAGTAGCAACCAGCGCAAAGAAAGCTGTCAGGAAGCCACTACGTTCCGGGCCTGCACCCAGATGTATCAAATGGCTGAACTCGTACAACTCCAATGCCAGGAAGGCCAGACCGAGCAAACCAGTCACACCCAGCCAGATCATCGTTGCACGCAGGTTTTTCTTTTGCGATTCCAGCATCGCGAAGCCGTAGGTAATCGACGACAACAGCAGGAATGCCGTATTCATCGCCACCAGTGGCAGATCGAATAATTCGGCACCGGTCGGACCGCCAGCGTAGCTGCGACCCAGCACAGCGTAGGTTGCGAACAAACACGCGAAAATCAGGCAATCGCTCATCAGGTACAGCCAGAAACCCAGCAAGGTGCTGTTTTCCGGATGATGCTCGTTCACATAATAACGCGCGCTTGGATCCGCGCCAGTATCAGCGCCTATCGCGCTGCCATAAGTTGCAGTAATTTCAGACATGGCTTTCCAGCAAACGTGTGCGATTTTCTTCGGTGCGGGTTACTTCTTCCGCCGAAATGTAGAAATCGCGTTTGTAATTAAAGGTATGAATAATGATGGCCGCCATCATGACGACGAATACAACACCAGCACCCAGCCACATGTGCCAGATCAGGCAGAAACCGATCGCAGCACTCAGCGCAGAGATGATGAAACCGGCTGCCGTATTTTTTGGCATGTGGATCGCGGTATAACCCGTCAATGGACGCTTGTAGCCGTTCTTCTTCATGTCAGCCCATGTGTCGTTGTCATGAACACGTGGCGTGAATGCGAAGTTGTAATCTGGAGGCGGCGACGAAGTCGACCATTCCAGCGTACGACCATTCCATGGATCACCTGTCACGTCGCGCAATTCAGCACGGCGTTTGAAGCTGACATAGAACTGCATGAACATCGAACCAATACCTGCGGCAATCAGCACCGCACCGAATGCTGCGATCTGGAACCAGATTTGCAACGATGGATCCTGGAACTGACTCATACGACGCGTCACGCCCATCAGACCCAACACGTACAGCGGCATAAACGCCATCCAGAAACCGACGAGCCAGAACCAGAACGAGCATTTACCCCAGAACACGTCGAGTGTGAAGCCGAACGCCTTCGGGAACCAATAATTGATCGCGGCAAATACACCGAACACCACACCACCAATAATCACGTTATGGAAGTGAGCGATCAAGAACAGGCTGTTATGCAACACGAAGTCGGCTGGTGGAACCGCCAGCAACACGCCGGTCATACCGCCGATCACAAATGTGATCATGAAGCCCATGGTCCACAACATCGGCAATTCGAAACGAATACGGCCGCGATACATCGTGAACAACCAGTTGAAAATCTTCGCACCGGTCGGTATCGAGATAATCATCGTGGTAATACCGAAGAACGAATTGACGCTCGCGCCGGAACCCATCGTGAAGAAGTGATGCAGCCATACCAGATAAGACAGGATGGTGATGACGACCGTCGCGTACACCATCGAGGTGTAACCGAACAAACGCTTAGCCGAGAATGTCGATACGACTTCCGAGAACACGCCAAACAACGGCAGAATCAGAATGTAGACTTCAGGGTGGCCCCAGATCCAGATCAAGTTCACGTACATCATGGCGTTGCCGCCCTTGTCATTCGTGAAGAAGTTGGTATCGAACACACGATCCAGCGACAACATTGCCAGCACAGCGGTCAGGATAGGGAATGCAGCGACGATCAGCACGTTGGTACACAAAGCAGTCCACGTGAAAACCGGCATCTTCATCAAATCCATACCTGGTGCGCGCATCTTGACGATGGTTGCAATCAGGTTGACGCCGGACAGCAAGGTACCAACACCGGCCACCTGCAGTGACCATATGTAGTAATCGACACCTACGCCGGGACTCGCCAAAATGCCTGACAGTGGCGGATATGCCAACCAGCCGGTACGTGCGAATTCACCGACGAACAGCGAAGCCATTGTCAAACCGGCACCGAAGGTCGTCATCCAGAAGCTGAAGTTATTCAGGAACGGGAAAGCAACGTCACGTGCGCCAATTTGCAAAGGCACGACATAGTTCATCAAACCGGTCACCAGCGGCATCGCCACGAAGAAAATCATGATCACGCCATGCGCGGTAAAGATTTGATCGTAGTGATGTGGTGGCAGAAAACCAGGATTATCGCCAAAAGCAACCGCTTGTTGTGCACGCATCATGATTGCATCAGCAAAACCGCGCATCAGCATGACCAAACCGAGAATCATGTACATGATGCCGATTTTCTTGTGATCGATACTGGTAATCCAGTCGCGCCACAAAGTACCCCACACGCGGTAATAGGTCAGCGCGCCCAGCATTGCGCCGCCGCCGAGGACGACCATTGCAAATGTTCCAAGCAGGATAGGATCGTGAAACGGAATCGCGTCCCAGCTCAGACGGCCGAAGATAAGCTTCGTCAGATCAATATGGTCTAGCATCATTACTCTTCAATAAATTGGTGGACGAAGTGCATACTGGTGCGTCAAATAGCGCGACGCGGGGTACGTTTCCGTCCTTAAGGAAATTCTTGGCAGCGGCATCGATTTTCATGCGGTTTGCATCGTCGTGCATCATTTTGTCCATGCAGACCGTACCTTCAGCTACACAACGATTCAGGATCGCGCCATACAAATCCGGAGCAACCTTGCCGTAGTAGCGCACAGGTTCGCGTTCGCTAGGCACTTCCAGCTGTGTGTAGCCGCTGCGATCCAGTGAGCCGCCTTCCGCTTTGACTTTTTTCACCCAGTTGTCGAAGTCAGTCTCTTCCATGCCGTGATACTTGAAGCGCATGTGCGAAAAGCCATCACCGCTGAAATTCGCAGAGAAACCATCGTACACACCCTCTTTGTTGATCACTGCATTCAGTTGCGTTTGCATACCCGGCATCGCGTAAATCTGGCCAGCCAGCGCAGGGATGTAAAATGAATTCATCACGGTCGAAGCGGTAATCTTGAAGCGCACAGGAACGTCGATTGGTGTAACCAATTCATTCACGGTCGCGATACCTTGCTCTGGATAGATAAACAACCATTTCCAATCGAGCGCGACCACTTCAACGATCATCGGTTGAGCGGCGGATGAAATCGGGCGATCAGCATCAATACGATCGAGCGGACGATATGGATCGAGCGTATGCGTGCTGATCCATGTAATCGCGCCCAGGACGATAATAATCAGGAGCGGTGCGCCCCAGATCACCAGTTCGAGCTGTGTGGAATGATCCCAGTCAGGATCATATTTGGCTGTTGTATTACTTTGCCGATAGCGCCAGGCAAAGAAAAAAGTCAGGAAAATCACCGGAACGATGATTAACAGCATCAATAGCGTGGAAACAACAATGAGTTGTCCCTGCTGGGCAGCTATGTCACCGGAAGGATTGAGCACCACCAAGTCGCAGCCTGCAAGCAACATGAGGGGCAACAACAATAATCCGCGACGAGTTATTAAAGAAGTCATTCAATACATTACGGAGGTTGTGGGATCGTGATAATGTAATACAAACAGCGCGCGTTGCCGATAGGACGTTTTGTCCCACCCTGAAGGTCAGGGACCTGTGGATGTGGGGCAGCGTCAGCGCGCTGGTAAAACAAGATCGATATGGAGGCCAAGATTATGGACAACACTTATAACACTGAACTTCCACCCGACTCGCGGCTCGCCTCACCCGGCAATGGCCCGCGCCTGTTAAATACACGTCATAGCCAAATCGCCCCCGGCGAAATTGCCATCGGCGTCGTCATAGGCCGCGCTTCGGAATACTTCGACTTCTTTGTCTATGCCATTGCTTCGGTGCTGGTATTTCCAGCGGTATTTTTTCCGTTTGCCCAACCGCTGGAAGGCACACTTTACGCCTTTATCATCTTTTCATTCGCGTTTGTCGCCAGGCCTTTCGGCACCATTGCGTTTATGGCAATTCAGCGGCGTTTCAGTCGTGAAGCGAAACTGACGCTAGCACTGTTTTTACTCGGCTTTTCCACTGCCGGCATCGCGTTTCTGCCGACTTACGCGCACATGGGAGCTACCGCGATCATTGCGCTGTCGCTCTTGCGCATTGGTCAAGGCGTGGCACTGGGTGGCTCATGGGATGGTTTGCCTTCCCTGCTGGCGCTCAATGCACCGCAAAACAAACGCGGCTGGTATGCAATGTTGGGGCAACTCGGTGCGCCGGTAGGCTTCTTTATTGCGGCAGGCCTGTTTGCATATTTGATCTCGACCATTTCCAGAGCTGATTTTCTGGACTGGGGCTGGCGTTATCCGTTCTATGTTGCGTTTGCCATCAACGTGGTAGCGCTATTTGCTCGCTTGCGTCTGGTATCGACACCCGAATACAGCCGCTTGCTGGATGAACAGGAACTGGAACCGACTGGCGTCGTAGAACTAAGCCGTTCACAAGGCCGCAATCTGGTCATCGGTGCACTGGCTGCGTTGGCCAGCTATGCGTTGTTCCACGTCGTCACAGTATTCCCGCTGTCCTGGATTAATCTGTACTCGGCACGCTCTATCAGCATTTTCCTGCAGGTACAAATGTGGGGTGCTGCATTGGCCGCAGTAGGTGTAGTCGCATCCGGGCTGATCGCCGATCGCTTTGGTCGCCGCACCACTCTGGGCACGCTTGCGGTACTGATTGCTATTTTCAGCGCGTTTGTGCCGATGATGATGAATGGCGGACCTGAAGGTCAGGATCTGTTCGTCATACTCGGCTTTGGCTTGCTTGGCTTGTCGTATGGTCAGGCTGCCGGTGCCGTATCCGCAAACTTCCCTGCCAAGTATCGTTACACTGGTGCGGCGCTGACATCTGATCTCGCATGGCTGGTTGGTGCCGGTTTTGCACCGCTAGTCGCTCTTGGTCTTTCCGCGCATTTCGGTCTCGGCTATGTCAGCCTGTATTTGCTGTCAGGAGCTGTCGGCTCGCTGGCTGCATTGAGCCTCAACCGTTCGCTGCAGATTCGCAATTAATCTACAGCGATAGCGATTAGCTTCGCACATTAAAAGGGCAGACATTTCAAACATGTCTGCCCTTTTTTATTTTCCTGGCTATTTAATACCAACGTCCGTTATCGGCGGCGGTTTCAACCGGTGGATGCAACACACTAAAGGCTATGCAGATAGCGGGAGTGTGTCATGGTTCGCCGAACAAGGATCATTTATACCGATAGCCAGAAGGCTCTGATGTGGGATCGCTGGAAGAAGGGAGAATCTCTCCAGCAGATTGCTCAGCTATTCGATCGAAACCATTCGTCTGTCCAGCGCATTCTGGCCGAGAGCGGTGGGATCCGACCGCCGCCATGCATTCGATCTAGTACGGCATTGACGCTGGTCGAACGGGAAGAAATCTCCCGTTCGATTGTCGCTGGTGACTCGATGCGCACCATTGCCAGGAACTTGGAGCGCGCACCATCCACAATCAGTCGCGAGATCAAACGCAACGGCGGCATTGAAGCCTACCGTGCTGCAGAGGCAGATGCAGCTACCTGGAATCGCGCGCATCGTCCCAAAGCCTGTAAGCTTTTAATGAACCAACAGCTAGCCGCCGCCGTTGCGACCAAGCTTCGCCAGCGATGGTCACCACAACAAGTGGCCGGATGGCTCAAACACAGTCACCCAGGCAATGAGGAATTGCATGTGTCACACGAAACCATCTACAAGACTTTGTTCATCCAAACACGCGGTGCCCTGAAGAGGGAGTTGACCGAGCATCTGAGACGCACACGTGTGATGCGTCGTTCACGTCATCACACGCAGAAGACAGACAACCATGGCAAGATCATTGACGCCGTTTCGATTAGCGAAAGACCGTCTACGGTAGAAGACCGTGCAGTGCCAGGCCACTGGGAAGGTGATTTATTATTTGGAAGTGGCAACAGCCAGATAGCGACGTTGGTGGCGCGTCATACGCGCTATGTGATGTTGGTCAAGATCGCTCGCAAAGATACGCAGACGGTGATTGATGCGTTGATCAAGCATGCGGGCAAGCTACCGCAGGAAATATATAAATCGCTAACATGGGATCGCGGCAAAGAACTAGCTGACCACAAGCGCTTCACACTGGCTACAGATATCCAGGTGTATTTCTGCGATCCACGAAGTCCCTGGCAGCGCGGCTCAAACGAAAATACCAACGGCCTGCTGCGCCAGTACTTCCCGAAAGGAATGGACATCTCGGGTTACTCGCAGGCTCAATTGAATGCTGTTGCCAGACAACTCAATGAACGACCGAGAAAGACCTTAAACTACGAAACACCGGCTCAACGGTTTTATCAATCTGTTGCATCCACCGGTTGAAACCGCCGCCAAAAGCGGATATCCATACGACTTTGTAATCGAGTACTTTCGAATGTACTCTCCTTAGGCGCAGACTCAACGCATACGAATAAAGCAATAGGCTCACGCGATAAATATCATTTATCCCATAAATATGGGAATGGACATGCTAATCAAATCTCTCTAACCTCGGTTAAAGTACAAAGAAATTGTATTAAACGTATAGGTATCAATATTTATATCAATCGATATCTGACCAACACGTGTTTGATCTTGATTTGTTTGAGAAGATAAGCGCATGGCATCTTTGAATACTTGGAGCGGTAGGTGGGCAATGCTTTGAAGTAAGCAGTGCTATCAGCAATCACCTTTTCCCAATTCTAATAAAGTGATGCACATGGACACTCTCAGGAAGAACCCAGAGGAAGATCAATTTCGGCAAGTAGTCGAGATGGCTCCAAATGCCATGATCATGATTGATAAGGACGGCGTCATTGAACTAGTCAACGTCCAGGCTGAAAAGATCTTCGGCTATGCGCGCGCTGACTTGATCGGCAAGTCTATTGATATTCTTTTACCAGAACGCTATCGCGGATCACATCCCCATCATCGTAAAGCGTTCTTTGCAAACTCTAGTCCTCGTTCGATGGGAGTTGGTCGCGAACTATTTGGCCGTCATAAAGACGGCAGTGAGTTCCCTGTTGAAATTGGGCTCAACCCAATTCAGACTGCTGATGGAATTAAGGTGCTCTCGGCGATTGTCGATATCTCAGAACGAAAATTGCAGGAAGAACAGTTTCGGCAAGTAGTCGAGATGGCTCCAAATTCCATGATCATGATTGATAAGGAAGGTATTATTGAACTGATCAATGTCCAGACTGAAAAAATATTCGGTTATGCGCGTGCAGAATTGATTGGTCAATCAATTGACATCCTTTTGCCAGATCGTTTTCGCGGCCAACACCCAGATCATCGAAGAACATTTTTTACAACTCCAAAACCTAGGGCCATGGGGGCCGGTAGAGAACTGTTTGGGCGACGAAAAGATGGCAGCGAGTTTCCTCTAGAAATTGGACTCAATCCAATCATGACTGCCTCAGGTATGAAAGTTCTTTCTGCCATTGTCGATATTTCCGATCGCAAGCAAGCTGATCTTCGCCAGCAGAAATTGATTGGCGAATTAACTCGTATCAACGAAGAACTCAATAATTTTGCCTATGTATCTTCACACGATTTGAAGTCGCCATTGCGTGGAATAGATCAATTGGCAACATGGATTGCCGACGATTTACGTGAGACTCTAAACGACGATACAAAAAATCACTTGCAACTCATGCGTAGCCGCATAAAACGCATGAACACATTGCTTGACGATCTCCTTGCTTACTCAAAAGTCGGACGATCCAATGGTGATATCGTAACGGTCAATACCACTGACCTCATTAAAGATATTTTTGATTTGACCGCGACAAAAAAAAATATTCAACTAGAGTTGGCTAATGAGCTTCCAACTTTATTGACGAGAAAAGTCCCGCTTGAATTGGTGTTTCGCAATTTGATTGGGAACGCCATCAAACACCATGATAAAGATCATGGAAATATTAAGATCGATGCTCTCTTTCTCAAAGAAGGGGTTGAATTTTCCGTGGCCGATGACGGACCTGGTATTCCCTTAGAACACCAGCAGCGGGTATTTGCCATGTTTCAGACATTGAAACCACGCGATGAAGTCGAAGGCAGTGGGATCGGCTTGTCATTGGTCAAAAAGACGATTGAAGCTGAAGGAGGACAGATTACGTTGGAGTCGGATGGAGAGCACGGGAGCACATTTCGCTTTATCTGGCCGAACCAGCACAAATAGAGGAATTCTATGGTTGAAAACCCTGTAAGCCGAGAAGTAACAATCGTCGTGATTGATGACGATGACATTGATGCAATGGGGATTGAGCGCGCGTTAAAGACAAGCAAAATACTCAATCCGATTGTGCGAGCACGTGATGGTATTGAGGGCTTAGCCTTGCTGCGCAAGCATGGTGAAGTAAGAAGGCCCTATATCGTATTGCTCGATATTAATATGCCTCGTATGAACGGATTGGAGATGCTAACGGCATTGCGTGATGATCCAGTGCTATCCAGCGCCGTAGTATTTGTGTTGACCACGTCGAAAATTGACGAGGATGTCGTTGCGGCTTACGCTCAGCATGTCGCTGGATACATCGTCAAAAGCGAGGTTGGCGATGGATTCATGCGAGTCATTCAAATGCTTGATCATTATTGGAGAATAGTCGAATTGCCTATGGAGACCTAAAAGTGAATCTAATATGAACTCCCTTATGCGAATCTTGCTGATCGATGACGATGAGTTGGATAGAGTCGCGGTTATTCGTGCATTAAAACAGTCAGGGCTTATGCTCGACATTCGCCAGTGCGCTACTGCCGCTGCTGGTTTAAAGGTTGCTGCAGAAGAGCATTTTGATGCCATTTTGCTCGACTATCGTCTTCCTGATCAGGACGGTGTAGAGGTCCTGCAGCGATTACGCTCTGGCGCATTTGGGCATGTCGCCATTTTGATGCTTAGTCGTCAGGAGGATCCGGCTGTAGCTGAACAATGCTTGGAGGCCGGAGCGCAAGATTTCTTGCTCAAGGATGAGGTAGACGGACGTCGCCTTACGCGGGCAATTTGCCAAGCACGACAACGTTATTCTATGGAAGAGGCACTCAAAGCTAGTCACGAAAAATTACGAGCTCTATCTGAGCACGACTCGCTGACAGGCTTGCTTAATCGGCGAGGTTTTGAAGTCACTCTAAACGTTGCGATGGAAAATTCTCTTCGCAAGCAGAAAGGCCTTGCCGTACTGCTGTTGGATATTGATGATTTCAAAAGCATTAACGACACTTTGGGACATAGTTCTGGGGACGCGGTTTTAATCGAAATTGCCCGTCGATTGAAGTTAATGGTTCGTGCAGGTGACAGCTTTTGCAGATTGGGTGGCGATGAATTCGTATTAATCACAAACAATCTAGAACACGAAGAGCAAGCCTCATTGCTTGCCGAGCGCTTAATCGGCGTATTGCGGGAACCATTTATTCTGACTTCCGCGGAGCTGATGATTACTGCAAGTGTCGGCATTGCTGTTCTTGACTGCAGCACGAAAAATTCATCTGATTTATTAAATCACGCTGATGTCGCGATGTATCGAGCTAAGCAGGATGGTCGTAATCGCTTCCGTTTTTACTCTGAAAAATTACACGCAGCGGTACAACATATCACTACATTGAAACGTGAAATGCACACGGCAATATCGAATCAAGAATTTGTCGTGTATTACCAACCCCAGTTTGACGCGCAAGATCGCAAATTAGCGGGAATGGAGGCGCTAGTACGCTGGAATCACCCACGTCTCGGTTTGCTGGCTCCAAGCGATTTCATCCCCATCGCAGAAAATACAGGTCTGATTGTTGACATTGGCAACTGGGTGTTACGGGAGTCATGCCGTCAGTTAAGTGTTTGGTTAAACCGCTACCCAGAATTTGATCGCAACCTTACCGTTTCAGTTAATCTTTCTCCCATACAGTTGGAGCATGCCAGCTTGATTCAGGATGTTAGGGAAGCTTTATCGAGTAACTACTTGGCGCCCCATCGTTTGGAGCTAGAAATCACGGAGAGCTCGCTCATCGGTGATCAAGGACGCGCTGTTGCGACGCTCTCTGAACTAGCCTCTCGTAACATCATTTTGTCGCTAGACGATTTTGGTACCGGTTACTCTTCTATGCATCATTTGAAGCTATTTCCAATAAAAGAGTTAAAAATTGATAGGGAATTTGTTTCTACAATAGGAATAAATTGCGAGAGTGATCGTCTGTTAATCGCAATGATACGTTTTGCGCAGGCGTTGAGTTTAAAAATTGTTGCGGAGGGAATTGAAACTAAGGAGCAGGCGGATTTTTGTGCTTTCAACGGATGCACAATCCTACAAGGTTACTACTACTCAAAACCTATATCAGCGGCAGAGTTTGAAGCCAACTTCTTTACTCATTCTCGTGTTCATACTGAATAGTCCCGATCTTCCTAGACGCTTTGGTTGCTCTTTCAATTTTGCTGCTCGCAGTTTGTCCAGAGCTTCAGTTTTCTAATCCATTGATATTTATAGTCGAACCGTATGGACGTCCGCTTTGGGTGGCGGTTTCAACCGGTGGATGCAGACGGTCGGCTATCGGCCAGAAGCAGCCTCTCGGAGGCGTAAAAAAAAAGCGACCATGAGGTCGCCTTTTTTCATTTCACGTCGAATTAATCAGAACGCCCACTTCGCCCGAATCGATGCGGTGTGGTTCAGATGATCCGAACGACCTTCCGCATCGTAGCGGAAACTAATTTCCGTACTGCTTACCAATAGCCGCATCGGGAAATTGCTACCGCATCAATGGATATCGGCCGCCTATTCTTTGCCATCATGGGTAGGTCAAGTTCAAATGGAACATCCTGACAAGGACGAAGGTGACGAGCCCCAAGCCCAGGAGCGATAGCGCGAAGACTGCGGCCACCTTGGTGCCCGCGCGTAGCACCGCGCGCATCTCCTTCTCCTTTTTCCCTTGATCGTAATGCCACTTGATGGCGAAGAACATGCCCGTGCCGAGCACGAGAGCCTTGAACGTACCGAAGACTATAGGGATCCAATCCATCATTTTGAGTATTTCCAGGCTATTACTTGACACTATCTATCGTGATGAGGACTACCTCAAAACGCTGCATGACATCTCAATCGAAGTTTTCTTATTCTAGGTTAAGCAAACCGCGATCAACATTAGACATAAAGCCCTAGGACATAATGTCCTTACTGTCTTATTAGACCTTCTGTCTCGCGAATTTGCGGTGCCAGTGACCCTCAGGTTGCAACTTTGGAACACGACCGGTGGCAACATTAATGCGAATATTCACAATATTCTGAGTAGTTCTTATATCGCCTACCAGTATTGTGACGAGGTCGGGGCGAGGTCATTTGCTGAACGAGTTTCAAGACAGCATCTTTAAGGTCGAATGAACGAAGCCAAACGTCGCTAATTCAATCCCCTATTCCGTAAATCTGCATTTCGCTGGTGTCCGCTTTGGGCCGAAGGCAAACGTCAGATAAAGAAACGATGCCAATATAAAAAAACCCGCTTTCGCGGGCTTTTTATTTCTTCTGTAAGAACAGCATTCTTAATTTAAAAGACTGAGCACCGAACCGACATTTGATTACTGCTTATTTTTACTTTGCTATTACTTGTTCACCAGAGACTTCGGTTGCAATAATGCCAGCACAGCGCCAATAACCAACGCGCCAGCAACAAAGTACATGCCAGCGTTAGTGCTACCGGTTACGTCTTTCAACCAGCCAACAATAGACGGACTGACAAAACCTGCGAGATTGCCGACCGAGTTAATCAAACCGATACCGGCTGCAGCGGCCGCTCCACCAAGGATCGCGCTTGGATAAGTCCAGAACACCGGCATCGTCGACAACATACCGGCGGTACCGAGCGACAAAGCCATCAACGCCAGCACGACGTTATCGCCATAAATAGTACTCAGGAACAGACCTAGGCCGCCGAGTGCGCTGGCGATCGCAAAGTGCCAGCGACGTTCGCGCATGCGATCAGCGCTACGAGCAACCAGCAAGGTCGCAATCACGCCGCAGGTGTAGGGAATTGCCGTCAGCAAACCGACGTCCAGTGCATCCTTGACGCCCGATGCCTTGACCAGTGTCGGCAGATAGAAACTGATGCCATACAAACCCATCATGCAGCAAAAATAAATTGCTGCCATCAGCCAGACTTTTGGATTGGTAAACACGCTGGCGACGGAATGCGATTTGTTTTCTCCACCATCTGTCGCGATGTTTTCTTCCAAAATCCTTTTCTCGTCGTCACTCAACCAGGTCGATGCGCGAATGCTGTTTGGCAGATAGAAGAATGTGACGATACCCAGAATCAAAGATGGAATCGCTTCCAGCAAAAACAACCATTGCCAGCCGTACCAACCGTTGGCACCGGCAAAGTAATTCATGATCCAGCCGGACAAAGGGCCACCAACCACACCCGCAATCGGGATGCCAATCATGAACAAAGCGTTCATGCGACCACGACGCGAAGCCGGAAACCAGTAAGTCAGGTACAACACGATTCCCGGAAAGAAACCGGCTTCAGCCACGCCGAGCAAAAAGCGAATCACATAGAACATGGTTGGCGACGTGACAAACATGGTTGCCGCAGAAAGCACCGACCACGTAATCATGATGCGCGCGATCCAGACGCGTGCTCCGACGCGATGCATGATGATGTTGCTTGGCACTTCAAACAGGAAGTAGCCGATAAAGAAAATGCCTGCGCCCAAACCATAAACGGTTTCGCTGAACTGCAGATCGTTCAACATATTCAGCTTGGCAAAGCCTACGTTGACGCGATCGAGATAAGCCGCGACGTAGCAGATAAAAAGGAAAGGTAACAAGCGCAAAGTTACTTTGGCGTAAATGCTGTCTTCCAGCGTTCCGCGTGCGCTGAGTGTATTGCTAGGATGAATGGCGCTCATGGGTACGTAATGTCTTCTTCAGAATTGTCAGGCCGAGGACCGGAGAAAGACGCGAGTCCTGCCTCCGGCCATGCCGGATGATGCCTTGCCGCTTGCGGGCAAGGCCTAAATTAAAGCTGCAAATGCTGGATAGGCAGATATTTGCTGGGCGCCGATTCGGGATAAAACCGGGCATGGGTATTGACCGGTTTTGCCGGTCCTGGCGATCATAGCATCCGAGATTTACCGATACACATGCAAAAAATTCACGCCTGCTTGAAAATAATGCTGCTTAGCAGCAAAGAATAAAAGGATTGTTTTCATGAGGGAAACAATCGTTTTATTTTTATCCTGGATCGACTTTCTCTGGAAGAACTTACACTTTGCCGAGTGAGGCCTGAAATGTTTATCGAGAAGCCTTGACCGCACAAGACGGTTGAAGCCATGCACAACTGCCCTCTCACAACTACTCTGGCATATCCCAGGCATTTTCATCGTTTGCCGTATTCCTGATGAAAGCGCGTTGGAACAAACAATGACTAGCCTGGATACCTTTATGCAGCAGCATATTTTTCGGCATTAGCGCCCGAGTATAGTCAGCCCCGCCAAATACTGACGTAAATAGCTATTTGGTCATATGGTCGGGTGACAGCTTGTTCGTAGCACCGGGCATTCCCTTGGCATACAAAGTAGAAGCCAGCCCATAGGCTGTATATTTCGCTACTTACCTAGGGAAATAATTACTGGATGGGCCCTTCCAAACACGAGGTGTTACTTGGAACGTTAGCCCACCAGCATTCAAAATGAAAAACGGCAGCCGACCTTTCAGTTGGCTACCGTTGTTTTCAGCATCAGTTAATCAAGTGATGCTGTGATGCAACATCCTTACTTTTCCGCCTGCTCCAGCTTCCAGTACATGGCGGCAACGACCATACCGAATATCGCATGCGCAACCACAGTTGCCCAACCGCGCATTTCGCTGAACCACGAGAAAAATCTCACCATGCCATAGAAGTTAAACAGATAAAGCACCAACCCGAAAATCGCTCCGACCAATAATGCCATGCCTACGCTGGAATCAAAATGGAACGAAGCGATAATGGCAGAAAGAATCAGCGCAAACACCATCCCTAGCACGTAGTGCGTAATCAAGGCCACCGCAACAATCGTCAAATTGAAATCGGTCGACTGCAAGGCATCCTGCCCCATGACAATCGCCGCCACCATATGTGACGTTTCCCAGGGACTGGCACCCATGATGACGGTTGACCACAGCAATTCCAGCACCATTAAAACTGCACCTGCGGCAAAGCCGGAAACAGCGGCCACCGTCCAGTCAGGACTGCGTTGTTCCCATCGATGTGAATGCATGTGAAGTTCCATAACGACCTCCATAAAGAAGCAATGCCGACTTCTTGAACACCAAACAAGGCATTCGGTCATCGCTGCACAGCGAACATAGGATTACCCATTGATTGCCATCACATTAATTTCCGTTTCAGGGGAAAACCGGCATGTGTGGTTCTTCGCCTCCAAATTTCATTTCCGGATGACGTGCGGCCAACATCTTTTCGATTTCTTGTACGCGTCGTGCAGGCACATCTACGATCATCAATATTTGACCTTTTTCCAGATCGGGATAAAACTCTTTCAACCGTGAATTAGGCATCGCGGCGGCGACCATACTCGACGCCCAGCCACCAAACAAGATTCCCATCAGCGTCGTTACCAGTACGGTCGCCTGACCCAGTTCGTAATACACAATCAACAAGGCACCAAATACCATCCCGAGTATCGCGCCAACGATCATGCCGGCGGCAGCGCCATGCAATACGTCTGTTTTTAGAAAAAACCCGGCCTCAGGCATATCGGGAGGCAATGGCTTCCCAGAAATAAAGCGTATATGTCGCTGTTCTATACGGCTGAGCAGCATGTCATCAAAGCTGCGACGCGCACTCTCTATATCTGGCAGGAAATAATACAGTCTGTGTCTCATGACAGCTCCTTTGATTACCTCCACGCGATTTAGTATAGGCAGTATGCTTGGAGTTTCAATGTGTTATTTAGACAATAAATTATAAAAATCCTTCCATTTTCAAATAGGAACAATTATCATTAATGTATTCATAAAGTTCGTGAGTTAATGGCTTTCATGCGCTGTGTACTCATTCGAAAATATTGATCATTCGTCGAAATTCCCAATTTAGCCAGCCACTTCCATCGATTATCTCGATAGCCAGCCAGTAGTAATTGCTGCGGCTTGCCGCGCTTTTTATCGAGGTCATCTTGAAACATAAAATCGTCGCCACTTCTGTGGCCGCTTTGTTTTTGCCATTTTCAGTATCGCTGGCACACGCCCAAACTAACTCCGCTCAAAATCCCGTCGTTCTGCCAGAAGTAACGGTAGAAGCCGCGCAAGACAGCGACACCGGTTTTACTGCAAAAAAAGCCGCAGGCAGTACAAAATCGGATGCCGGCTTGCTGGAAACACCGCAGTCTATTTCCGTACTGACGCGCGCATTGCTCGACTCACAGCAAGCCGTCACGCTGACCGACGCGTTGCGTAACGTAGCTGGCGTCGTCTCCGGCAATTTCGGCAGACGCGGTTGGGATGACTTCATCATCCGCGGCCAGCGCGCAACAGAATCGGTTTTTCTGGACGGCTTGTCAGTTTCGCAAAATGCGTGGGTCGCGCAAGAACCATTCGGCATGGAGCGTGTAGAAGTATTGAAAGGCCCTGCTTCCATTTTGTTTGGCAAGGTACAGCCTGGCGGCATGGTCAATATGGTCAGCAAAAAACCGCGTAGCGATGCCTTTAATGAAGTCGGCGTCACAATCGGTAGTGATAACTTCAAGCAAGCGACTTTCGATCTGGGGCGACCGATTTCGGAGAACGGCAAGAGCGCATTCCGTATTAACGGCCTGGTACTCGATCGCGACGATCCGACGGAATTCGTCTATCAAAAACATCGCTGGATCGCGCCGTCGCTGACACTCGATGTAGGCCCAGATACCGACTTCACGCTATTAACCAGCTATAACTACAATGAGTACATACGCCAGCAAGGCCTGTCGCCCTATGGCACCATCCTGCCCAACGTCAATGGCGAAATTCCGTGGAATCGCTTTATCGGCGAACGCGCATTTGGTCCTTATACATCGGAACAATATCGGGTCGGTTATGCGCTGGAGCATCGATTTTCGCCCGACTTGAAATTACGGCAGAATTTCCGCTGGCAGGAACAGGCGATGCAGGGTCGCGGAGTATTCAACGGCACCCTGCAAGCCAATCAGCGTCTACAAAATCGCTCGGCCACACTGCAAGATTCGAAAAGCCGCGTCATCGGACTCGATACGAATATCGAAAAGAAACTCGATCTGCTCGGAATGAAACACAGCGTCATGGGCGGACTCGATCTGGCCCAGGACAGGGATCGTTTCAAGTCCAGCACATGTACGCTTGCGGCACTGAATCTCTATCAGCCCGTCTATGGCACGCCCATCACCTGCCCTGCAAACTGGGTGAACGACAACACCACCACTTTTTCATCTACCGCACTCTACCTGCGTGATCGCATTGAATTCAATGATCGCCTGAGTGTCTTGCTCGGCGTCAGACGCGAAGACGGCAAGCTGGAAACACTTAACAACAATAACAGCACCACACAAACGCAAAACACGCTGGCCACTACGTCGAGCAGTGCCCTGATGTTTAAAATTTCACCGAATGTGATGTCTTACATCAGCCATGCAGATTCATTTTTACCGCTCAGTGGCTTAAAAATTAGTGGCGAACAACTCAAACCTGAGACCGGCAAGCAGAGTGAAATCGGTTTGAAGTTTGCATCCGAAGACGGACGGCTTACATCAGGTCTTGCTGTCTATGATTTGAAACGTCAAAACGTATCGGCATCCGATCCTGCCAACACCGGCTACAACCTGCAAATTGGTGAACAGCACAGTAAAGGTGTGGAAGCAGAAGTTGCGATGGATCTGCGTAACGGCTGGAACTTAATCGGCAGCTACACCTATACCGACAGCGAGGTCACCAAGGATAATGTGGCCGTCAATGTAGGCAAACCACTGAATAGTGTGCCGCGTCATGCAGCTACCTTGTGGGGAACCTACACATTCCGCCAGGCTGCACTGCATGGCGTCAGCGTAGGCGCTGGCGTCCGCTATTCCGGCGCAATGCGGGGCTATTCTTACAACTACACCCTTCCTGGCTACACACTGGCAGACGCTGCGCTCAGCTATGCAGGCAACGGATACAAACTGGCCTTGAATGTCAAAAACCTGTTCGACAAAAAATATTATCCCGGCGCCTTGAACAATAACGTTGTTGCGCTGGGCGATCCTCGTCAGGTCTTGCTGAACGCGACATTTTTCTTTTAAAACATATCCAAGCACTGCAAATATCTTGCAACGGTGATTCGCAGATTAATATCACCGCAACGGGCCTGCTGTAACGCAGGCCCGCTTTGTTTCAGTTGCGTCAGGCTTTTAAGCCGAAAATCCGCCGTCAATCGTCAAACTCGCACCCGTGATATAGCCGGCTTCAGGGCCCGCAAGATGCGCAACGAAAGCGGCAATTTCTTCTGCTTTGCCATAGCGCCCCACTGCCATCAAACCTTTCAAGCTATCTGCAAAATCGCTGTCAGCTGGATTCATATCGGTATCGACTGGCCCTGGCTGTACATTATTCACCGTAATCCCGCGCGGGCCCAGATCGCGCGCCAGCCCCTTGGTCAAACCGACGATTGCCGCTTTGCTCATCGCATATGCGGCACCGCCCTGGAAAGGCATGCGGTCAGCGTTCGTGCTACCGATCGTGATAATGCGACCGCCGTTACCCATATGACGTTGCGCTTCTTGTGTCGCAACAAACACGCTGCGTACATTCACTGCGACGGTGCGATCAAAATCTTTCAGTTTGAAGTCCTCAATCGGACCTAAAGCCAATACGCCAGCGTTGTTCACCAGAATATCGATGCGCCCAAAGGTTGCTGCAGCCTGGTCGATGGCTTGTTTTACTGCTGCGGCATCGCTACTGTCCGCCTTGATAGCCAATGCGCGTCCACCGCTTTGCTGAACGGCAGAAACAACTTCATTTGCCTTGTCCGGCGAGCTGACATAAGTGAATACAACAGATGCGCCGTCGCGTGCCAGGCGTTTGACGATGGCTGCGCCGATACCGCGTGAACCGCCTTGAATGAAAGCGACTTTGCCTGCCAATATTTGCTGTGTTGGGTTCGACATGAATATTCTCCGTATGGTTAATTTAGCTGCACTACGCAAGCTGAACGTCTTAACAAATTTCGCCAAGCTGGACTGCTTTGAATTGCGTGACGATGGAGTCAGTATCGGACATCAATTATGTTGTTACTAGATAGTAATTCTTATATTCTATTGAAACTAAAAGTTTCAAATAGTCGTTCAAATTGGCATGAGGGAATCGTCATGGAGTCGATGAGCAGTATCGAATGCTTTGTCCGCAGTGCCGAGGCAGGAAGTTTCTCGGAAGCTGCACGGCGCCTCAGCCTGACATCAGCTGCGGTGGGTAAAAATGTGGCGAAACTGGAATCCAACCTGGGCGTGCGCCTGTTCCAGCGCAGCACGCGCAGCCTGAAATTGACCGAAGCCGGTGAACTCTTTCTGGCGGAAGTCAGTGGTGGTCTGGCGACGATTCAATCGGCGGTCGCGAATATGGCCAGCGCGGACGGCCAGCCAGCAGGCACCTTGAAGATCAGCATGGGTACAGGATTCGGTCGTACCTATATCGTTCCCTTGCTGAGTGATTTCCTGCAACGCTATCCTGCCATCGTGCCGGACTGGCATTTCGATAATCGGCGCGTCGATATGGTGGCAGAAGGATTCGATGCGGCGATTGGTGGCGGTTTCGATTTACCGACTGGAGTGGTTGCACGCGCACTGGCACCTGCGCATGGTGTACTTGTCGCAGCACCAAATTATTTTGCAGATAAACCCATACCAAAAGTACCGGAGGATTTGTCACAGCACGATGGGATTCTGATCCGCTCGCCACAAACCGGGCGTATCCGTCCGTGGCCTTTGCGCAATCATGCGAATGAACAGATGCCGATCTTGCTGCGTACGCGCATGACGATGAGCGATCCGGATGCGGCGTGTGAAGCAGCGCAACTCGGATTGGGCATCGCGCTGATTTCAATGCCGAATGCGTTGCACTATCTGGAAAATAAAAAACTAATGCGCGTCATGCCGGATTGGTACGTCGATATAGGCACGCTATCACTCTACTTCACCGCACAAAAACTATTGCCTGCAAAAACGCGCGTCTTCGTCGATTTCATTGTCGAGCATTTCCGCAAAGAGAAGCTGGCCAAGCGATTCTCGGCATTCTGAATAAAAGCACGCCATGACGTCTATCAAACGAGCCATCTGTAACCAATGCCTGCGACCACAGAACACGTGCATCTGTCGCTGGATCAGAACAACAGAACATGCGGTAGAGGTTCTCTTTTTGCAGCATCCGCTGGAGATAGCCAATCCGAAAGGCAGCGCACGCCTGCTGCATTTGAGTTTGCCACGCAGTCGGCTCATTACAGGCGAAGCGTTTTCTGAAGAAGAGCTGCAGGCATTGCTGTATGCGCCTTTCGACAACAGTGATAGTGGAAAGAAAATCCAGCCGCTACTCTTGTATCCAGATACATCTGAAGATGGACGCATCGAAAAATCACAGACATTTATCCAGCCGGCAAGCAGCGCAACCATTCAGTATCGTTTGATTGTGCTCGACGGTACTTGGCGCAAGAGCCGAAAAATGCTTTACTCCAATCCTTTGCTGCAGCAGCTACCACGTCTCCCCTTAAGCGATCCGCCTGCTTCGCATTACCGAATACGCAAGGCGCGCAAGCCCGACCAGCTCTCAAGCTATGAAGCGACCTGCTACGCGCTGATGCAAGTGGAAAATGAAACTGAAAAATACCTGCCGTTGCTGACGGCCTTCGATGGTTTTGTTGAACAAATCGGCGCCTATGATCCGCAAACAAAGCACCATCAATAGACATACAGTGGGAGGCGGCCTGTATTTGACAGCTGCTGCGCGATGCGCAAGGGAATCAATGCATCAAAGGCGGACGTCTATACATTTTAAGTGTACGTCCAACGCGTCTGCGATTTCCTGCCTATAATCGCAGCACGCATTATCGGCCATTCGCCTGCTTACTTCGCCAAACTCTTCGTCACACTCTTCATCAAGGATATTTAATGAACATTTCTCTGCACGCCGCGTCCGTCCCCGTTTTCAAGCAAATGCTCAACAGCCTCAGCGCTCTGCTGAGCAAAGCCGAAGAACATGCGACAGCAAAAAGCATAGACCCGAATGCCTATCTGCAAGCCCGCCTGTTCCCGGATATGTTCCCATTGATTCGCCAGGTACAAATCGCCGGTGATTTCGCACGCGGCGTATCAGCCCGCCTGGCTGGCCTGGATGTACCAAAAGTCGATGACAGCCTGGCCACTACGTTTGCCGATCTGCGCGCGATGCTGGCCGACACTGTCGCGTTTATCGACGGTATTCCAGCAGACAAAATCAACGGTCAGGAAGCACGCGACATCGTTCTGCGTCCAGGTACGCCGAAAGAACGAAAATTCAACGGCCAGGACTATCTGCTGCATTTCGGTTTGCCGCAATTCTTTTTCCATGTCACGACGACTTACGCCATCCTGCGTCATAACGGCATTGAAATCGGCAAGCGTGATTACATGGGCAATCCTTGATTGCTGCAGTGATAAACCTCGCAGCCTGATCGATGCTGCAGACTGGCAGAATTCTGCTAGCCTTGTCTGCCTGCTTTATGGCAGGCAGCGCCTTGGCGGAAAAAACCGGTAATGCGATAGCCGCTGTGAAGGGTGAAGGCAATGTAGAAGTAAAGATCATTGCCTTCAACGATTTGCACGGCCATCTGGAAGCTCCACGTTTATCTATTCCTGCTCCCAACAGTGCCGGCAGCCACGTCCCGGCCGGCGGCGCGGCTTATCTGGGTAGCGCCATCAAATCGCTGAAACAAGCGCATCCCTATCACGCAGTTGTGTCTGCTGGCGACATGATCGGTGCATCACCACTGGTATCCGCATTATTCCTCGACGAACCCACGATTGAAGCAGTCAATGCATTCGGCATCGACTTCAACGCCGTGGGTAATCACGAGTTCGACAAGGGTTATGCGGAGCTATTGCGTATGCAGAATGGCGGTTGTGCCAAGTTCACGGCGCGCGAACCATGTGCTCTCAGCAAACCATTCACCGGTGCCAATTTTGGTTTTCTGGCTGCCAACACCTACCAGTCAGATGGCAAGACCTTGTTCCCTGCGACGGGTATCAAATCGTTTGGTAGCGGCAAGCAGCAAGTGAAAATCGGATTCATCGGATTGACGCTGAAAAACACGCCGCACATTGTCACGCCTGCTGGTGTCGCCGGCCTGATCTTCGCCGACGAAGCACGCACCGCGAACGCGTTGGTTCCAGAATTGAAAGCGCAAGGTGTAGCTGCCATCGTGCTCGTCATCCATGAAGGAGGAAAGACCGACGGCACTCCCGATGATTCCTGTCCCAGCCTGAGCGGCGCTATCGTGCCGATACTGGAGCGACTCGATCCGGGTATCGACGTTGTTGTTTCCGGCCATACCCACCGCGCCTATATCTGCGACTACGGCAAACGCAATCCGGGCAAACCGTTCTTGCTGACCAGTGCAGGGCAATACGGCACCTTGGTCACCGACATCAAGCTGATGATCGATCCTCGCACCCACAAGGTTGTTTCCAAATCCGCGAATAATGTCATCGTGCAGGGAGACGCGTTCATCAATCACGCTGGCATCATGGTCCAGCCGTCGGCAGACTATCCACGCTTTGTGAAAGACTCCGAGGTCGATGCGATTGTCAGCCGTTATGCGGACGCGTCAGCGTCACTGAGCAAACGGATAGTCGGCAAATTAACGACCTCGCTATCGCGCCGACAAGTGGCATCGGGCGAAAGCCAGCTCGGCAATCTGATCGCCGATGCGCAATTAGCTGCGACCCAATCTGCAGAACATGGCCGCGCGCAGATCGCCTTGATGAATCCCGGCGGCGTACGCGCTGATTTGCATGTGCCGTATGGCGGTGGCGAGATCAGCTATGGCCAGATATTCAGCGTTCAACCTTTCGGCAACAATCTGGTGGTGAAGAGTTTTAGCGGGGCGCAACTACGCCGTTTGCTGGAACAACAATTCAAGCGACATGCCAATACGAATGACAATCCGCGCGTATTGTTTCCATCGGCAGGATTCAGCTATACCTACAATCTGCAAAAGCCTGCCGGTTCGCGTGTCAGCGCCATGCGTCTGCATGGTGCTCCGATTATCGCCGGGGAGATTTACCGCGTAACCATCAACAATTACCTCGCCAACGGCGGCGACCGCTTCAGTCTGTTCAATCAGGGTGGACAGATCTCCGGCGGCGAGCTCGATATCGATGCGCTGGAAACCTATCTGCGTCATTACTCGCCGATCAAACCGCCTGCAACCAACAGGATTAAGCGCATCGATTGATCTCGGCTGAGCAAAGTATTCTGCATACGAAGTTTGCTGTAACAAGCAGTGTTAACAAGCAGTGTTAACAAGCGGAGTTTGCAAGCTGTGTTAACCAGCGGGAGTAACAAGTCTGGATGAATAAGTCTGAAGTCCGGCTATCTGCATATGGATTATTCGTCTCATTGCTGCAACCATTTTTTCAAGCCTGACAGCGACTTGAATTCCGAAACAGAGCGGCATTGCATATGCGGATAACGGCTTTTCAACATTTTGGAAAGCGCAGCGCCCGGCCCCAGTTCTATGGTCATCGTGGCACCAGCCTCATGCACGCTATCCATCACGGCCTGCCAGCGAATTGTTTCGGCCAGTTGACGCGACAACGCCGATGCGGCGGCGTCTTTGTCATGCAGGCGTATGCCGGAAATACCCGCCAGCACCGGAAAACGCGGTGTACTTATACCGCTTTCCTTCACTGCCTTTTCAAACAGAGGCACGGCAGCCTTCATCCAGGGCGTGTGCGATGCAATCTCTATCGGCAGGCGCGTCACCTTGCCGCCGGCCGCGGTTACTGCATTTTCCAGCGCGTCTGCATGGGTCAGCAAACCACCGGCAATGACGGCATCTTCAGCTACTTCAATCGCAATGTAAAAACCATGCGCATGCAACAGAGACGCGATGTCGGCCATCTGCGTCACCGCATGCGAAAGTGAAATCGCCAGCATCAGTTGCGGCTGTCCCGGCTCTATACATGCCTGCAACAGTTGTGCACGCACGGCAGCGAGCCGGATCGCCTGGTCTGGCACAATCGCACCCGCCACCGACCAAGACGCCAGTTCGCCTATGCTGTAACCGGCAGTGATGACCGGCTTGCTGATCAGGCCCCGAATGATTTCCCATGTCGCTAACTGCGCGGCAACTACCAGCGGTTGCGCAATCGGATTGGCAAACAGCAGGCGCTCGCTAGATAAAATTTCATGCAATGGATACGCGCACAACTCTTCCAGCGGCCATGCCTGCAGCAAGCGGTTGGCGTGATCATCTTCGCGTATCAGATCGAACATGCCAGCGTGCTGGCCTGCCTGCCCCGAACACAAAATGGCAATCCGATTTGTCATTCCGTTCCTGTTGAATTGCTCAGTCAATCTTGTTAAGTCTATCGTGTGTGCGATGCGCTAATCTGGAAAACAAACCAGCTGGCCGCCAGCATATCAGCAGCGCCACCAGGTGATAGATGTCGGCTGACGAACAGTCGATGGCAAGCGCATGCCGTATCTTGCCATTCTGGCGCAGCGGTGCCGCCTTGTGCGATAAATGCCTGCGCAGTCAGTTTTACCAGCATGGCACCACCGGCACCACCACGATGATAAATATTCGTATCCGTCATGTAAGCCATCAACGCAAAAAGTGCATCGATCTGTGCCATCGAAGGTGTGGCATTCCGCCCCAGCGATTTCAATATCTGCGGCAAGCCAATCTCGAATACGGCAGGGAATCCTTTGGCCGCTTCTTCGCGCGCACCTCCCACTGCATACAGGTGAGCCACGCGCAGGCCATTCGATGGCGATGGCGATGATGGGATTGAATGCATTTTCAGCGCATTGCCCCATTGCTCCATTAATGTCTGGCGAATATTCTCTGCCGACAAGGACCTTGCATGCGCATGACAGTAGCCGACGGCAGCGCACAACATGCCCAATGCAAAAATCGCACCGCGATGCGTATTGACGCCCTGCGTCGCAGCCAGCATCCGCTGTTCCGCGTGCATGCCCAGCACTCTCAACTCACCGAATACCATATCGCGCGCACCCGCATGCGCCATGCTTATAAAATAGTGGCGCAGCGAAAACAGGCTGCGCATGAAGAGCGCGGCGTTCATATCTGCATGACTGCCGTTATCGACAAGCGACACCAGGCCGGGCTTAGGGAATAGTACGATCTCGACATGCAGGCTTCTGATGGCCACGATAGCGATTTGCAGACATGCGGCGCGCAATGCGTGTGCTTGCCGCGCTGTTCTGGTATATCCATGCGCTAGTGAGGACGCGTGTGCAGCAGACAGACATGAAACCGGTATTTGTTGTTTCACGACGATCACTCCAGCTCTACTTGCAAATCCGCGACACGCACCAGTCTTGGATTGAACATGCTCTTGGTCAGCACGCGCGGCTGACTGGGATGACTCTCCGCCTGTACCCATTCCTTCCATGCCACTGCACTGCCGGATGGAAAAACGATTTCACCGTCCAGCGGCAATTTCGCTGCGTAGCTAGTCAGCAGCGCGCTGCCTGCCAGCAGCTGATCTTTCGTCTGCGGAAAGAACAGCAAATCAATATCCGAAGAAGGCGTTAGATAAGACAGCCCGGTAATGGCCTGCATCGCCGCTGAACCGTACACACGAAATTCAAGACCGATCGCGGTTACCTTCTCCACCAGGTCGGCAAAATCCTTTTGCCACTTGGCAGGCAAGGCCTTTTCTGCACTGATGATGGCCAGCGGTACATCGTGCCGCACGATGTGCTCACTCGGCACCAGAAACGGAATTCGTGTCTTCATGCCTGTGTGCGGATCTGGTGGTGCGGCAAGCCCAAGGCAAAGCATATTGGGTGGAATATCCGATTCGCTTCTGCGCACAATCACGGGCCAATCGTTTTCAGCCCAGCGCGCTAATTCTTTTGCATGCACGGCCAACGCTGCCGCGCGTGCCAACTTCCATCCTGCTGCAGTAAGCCAGACTCTGTTATGTCTTTGAAACATGGTTGACTCCCAGTACCGCTTGCGCAACGGGATAGGCCATCTTGCGACCGCCTCTTTCCATTCCTCGCTGACTGCGAAGATCCGCTGATACCGATGTTTGCAAGGCAAGCGCCACACATGACGCCAGGTCCTCATGCCAGATCGCTTCCAGCCCGCCCATATTCAGATAATTTTCGGCGCCCGGCGCAAAGACCGGATTCGACTTGGCGAGATCTATCAATCTCTCTTCAGGAACCTTGGTGATGCGTGCCATCGCCGGCAATCCCATGACACGGATTTCCGCATCCGGCAACGCATAGCACGCATCCGCCATCAAGCCGCTGGTAATGAAGCCGCCGGACAAGGCCTGATCGTAGACCAGGCCGATGACGCGGTGACCATGGCGACGCGCGAGGTCTATGCACTTGCCGAGATGCGCCATATAGCGATTGATGCCCAGCATTTCATCGCGATGACGCAGGCGCTGGCCTTGCGTATCGACCAGGATGACCAGCGGGCGGGCAGGAAAATCCCGCATCGTGGCGAGTATCGCCTCGGCCTGGGCCAGCGCGATTTCCACACCGATGGAGGTGTGTCCCGTGGTGCCGATGATAGCGATGGTCTGTCCGCCAACCTGCGCCGTACCACGCAGAAAATTATCTTTTTCAACTATGTCATGACCGTCGGGAAACAAGGTGCTTGCGAGTGTCTGCCATTTCATCATCGTTCTCCCGCGCGAAAACCTGCTGTCTGCTGCGTGAAAGCATCGGCTTCCAGCATGGGTAGCGATGCAGGTTCGGCAATCCCGAGACGCGTCCAAATATCCATAGGCTCGCCAAGTTTGCCGAAATCGCGCAGGCGCTTGCTCAGCATCGCATGTTCCGCTTCCAGTTCATCCAGTGTAAGTACCGCAGAATTCTGTTGATAGCGCGCCATGGTCTCGGCGGCGGCCTTGCGAAAAGCATTGATGTCGTCCGGCAGCACCGCATCGCAATCGCCTAGCAAGTAGCGATGCTTGCCGCCGGTGGTGCGCCATACCAGCGCGCGGTCGCGCGAATCGAATTCTTCGACACCGTGCGTGGTCTCTATGACTTCCGGCCCTGACATGGCCAGACGCGCTTCTTCCGACATCAGAATGGCATTGGCACAGCAAGCCACAATCCCCATGCCGCCAAAGCAGCCGTTGGCACCACCGACTAAAACAATCACGGGAATATTAGCCGCTCGTGTATCGAGGACCGCGCGCATCACTTCGGATACCGCAATCAAACCTGCGTTGGCTTCATGCAAGCGCACGCCGCCGGTTTCCAGCAGCAGGATCACAGCGTCAACCTGATCGATGACGGCGCGCTTGAGCAGCCCCACCAGTTTGGCACCGTGGACTTCACCGACGGCGCCGCCCATGAAGCCGCCCTCTTGCGACGCGGCCAGCACCGACTTGCCGATTAATCTGCCGCTACCGATCACGACACCATCATCGAACGATGCTGGCGTATCCAGTTGCGCCAGATGCGGGCTGACGATGCGCGCCGATGGCGGCAGGAATTCCTCGAACGAGCCAGCATCCAGCAATTGATGTATGCGTTGTCGCGCATTGGCTTCCAGATAGCTGCTCATGCGGTTTCTCCGATGATCGATTCCACTGCCTGATCCAGGCGCAGACTGACGACGGCTGGCGTGGCACCCACATCGTTGATCGAAATGCGTACATCGGCCAGCGACCAGCGCGCTTGAAAATCGGTAATCACGGCCTGCCATATCGTCACAAATCCCACTGCCGCCGTTTTTATTTCCACTTCGCAGGCACCGTTCAATGCAGCCGTCTCGATCAGGACTTCTAGATTGCCGGAACTGACCACACCGACCATATTGGTTTGTGGTGCGACATGTCTTTGTCCATTTTCAAAACGAAAATTCAAGGTTTCCATATTCGCTTTACCAGTTTCTGAAACGTTTTGGTGGCGCATACAAACCGCCTGATGCACGCACCAGATCTTTCATGTTTTTGGCGGCCAGCAAATCCCTGGTTGCCATACGCTTGTCTATACCCAAATCTTCCGCGCGCAAGATGATGCCGCGGTCGCGCAGGTTCTCGACCATTTTTTTATCACGCGCCATGCCTACCGGCGTGTAACCGGCCACGCCGCGTATTGCCTGCTCGCGCTCTTCCGGTGTGCGGCACAAGAGCAGATTGGCTATCCCTTCTTCGGTCAGGATATGCGTGACGTCATCGCCATAAATCATCACCGGCGGAATCGCAAGTTTGGCCTGCTCGGCGAGTTGCCATGCATCCAGTTTTTCCACAAACGCCGGCTGCATGTGTTCGCGGAAGGTTTCCACGATTTGCACTACCAGTTTTTGACCACGCGGCATCACATCCCTGCCCTGACGTGCCTGCTCGCCTGCTTTCAACCACGCAGGACTGGCATGTCTTCTGCCCCGCGCATCCGAACCCATATTCGGTGCGCCGCCAAAACCCGAGATGCGGCCCAGAGTGGCGGTCGAAGAGTTACCCTGCAAATCGATTTGCAGCGTTGAGCCTATGAACATGTCGCAGGCATACAGCCCGGCGGTTTGCGACATCGCACGGTTGCTGCGCATCGAGCCGTCACGCCCGACAAAGAAGATATCCGGACGCGCTTCGATATAGCGCTCCATCCCCAGCTCGGAGCCGAAGGAATGCACCGACTCGACAAAGCCGGCTTCGATGGCGGGAATCAATGCAGGATGCGGATTCAAGGCCCAGTGCCGTCCGATTTTTCCCTTCAGTCCCAGCGACTCTGCATACGTCGGCAGGATCAATTCAATTGCCGCAGTATCGAAACCGATGCCGTGATTGATGCGCTCCACGCCGTATTCGGCATAGATGCCCTTGATCGCCATCATCGCCATCAACACCTGCACTTCAGAAATCAAGGCAGGATCGCGCGTGAACAAAGGTTCGATGTAATGTGGCGTCGGCGCCTGCACCACAAAATCCACCCAGTCAGCCGGTATATCGACGCGTGGCAACACATCGACGATTTCATTCACCTGTGCGATGACGATGCCGCTTTTGAAAGCGGTTGCCTCGACGATGGCGGGCGTGTCTTCCGTGTTGGGTCCGGTGTATAGATTGCCGTGCCGGTCGGCGGCCTGCGCCGCGATCAGTGCCACGCGCGGGGTCAGGTCGATGAAGTAACGGCCGAACAATTCCAGATAGGTATGAATCGCTCCGATATTGAGCTTGCCGTCCGCCACCAGACGCGCAAGCCGTACCGCTTGCGGCCCGGAGAAAGAGAAATCCAGCTTGGAAGCAATGCCCTTGTCAAAGATATCCAGATGCTCGGGCAAGGCAAGCACCGACAGCAGCATGTGTAAATCATGCACACGCGCCGGATCAAGCGAGCACAAGGCGCCGGCCAGAAAATCAGCCTGCTTCTGGTTGTTACCTTCGAGGCAGACACGGTCGCCTGGCTCTATCAGCGCTTCAAGCAGCGCAACGATTTTGTCGGGGTCGGCGATACGTCCGGTAATCGCCAGCCCCCGTTCAACTCTCTTGCGCCGATTCTCAGATAGCAGATTCCATTGCTTCATTACGATCCTACTTTATTAGGCAAATAGGTGACGATTTCCGGAAATACAGCAAGCAAGGCGATGAACGCAATCATGATCCAAATGAAGGGAATAACGCCTTTGAGAATTTCACGGTTCTTGATATCGGGCGAGATGCCCTTGATGACAAACAGATTCAGCCCGACCGGCGGCGTAATCAATCCGAGTTCCATATTGATCGTCAATACAATACCGAACCAGATAGGATCGAAACCGTTGGCGATAATGCCCGGCAGGATGACCGGTGTCACCATCAGGATGATGGCGACCGGCGGCAAGAAGCAACCAAGCACCAGCAACAGAATATTGACCCAGAACAGATACGCCCACTTCGACATTTCCAGCGCAGCCAGCCATTCTGCTGCACTCTGCGTGATGCGCAGATAACTCATCACATAAGTGAACAAAAAGGCCATCGCAATGATCATCATGATCATGCATGACTCTTTGGCCGTGCCGAGAAAAATCGCGCGCACATCCATCCAGCGGTAGCATTTGTACACCAGCACCACCAGCAGCATCGCACCGAAGGCACCAATACCGGCGATCTCGGACGGTGTACCGATACCGCCATACATCGCGTACATGATGACGGCGATCAGGATCACGAAAGGTAGCAAGCGCGGCAACACTTCAAAGCGTTCACGCCAGCTGTAATTTTCAACTATCGGTGCGGTATGTACGGCGACAGTCCCCGCTGCCAATGCCTCATTCGCCAGACGTATATCCTTGGATGCGCGATACACGACATAGGCCGCAAAGAAAAACGCCAGTAACAAACCGGGAATAATGCCGGCCAAAAACAGCTTGCCGATAGACTGTTCAGTAATCAAGCCATAGATGATCAGGGTGATCGATGGCGGGATCAGAATGCCCAGCGTGCCGCCAGCCGCAATCAATCCAGTTGCCAGCGCATCTGAATAACCGCGCTTGCGCATTTCAGGAATACCCATGCCGCCGATCGCAGCACACGTCGCAGGACTGGATCCGCACAATGCCGCAAAAACTGTACAACCGATCACATTAGCAACACCCAGCGAGCCTGGCATTTTATGCATCCATCGATATGCAGACTCATACAGATCGACAGCCGCCCTGGTCTTGCCTATGGCGGCTCCCATGATGATGAACAGCGGAATCGTCAATAGCGTGAAGTTATCCAGCTCGCCGTACAAGGTTTCTGCCAGCAATTCCAGGTTCATGCGCGGCATGAAAAAATACATGAAACCGAGCGCGCTCGCGCCCAGTGCAAACGCAATCGGCATCCCCGAAAACAGCAAGATCAGGGTAACGCCAAGATAAAGTAATCCAAGTTCCAAGGTACCCATTTAGGCTCCCAGCAGATTTTGTTCTTGATGCTTTTCATGCGAGGCACGATTGGCAAATGTTTCGATAATCTGCAGCGCCATCTGCAAACCCATCGTACTTAAACCAAACGCCATGAAAAAATACGGTATCCATAAGGCAGGTGCCCATGTAGAACTGGTGGTCCAGCCTTGTTGGTAAGCATTCCATGAGTAGTGCCAGGCATTACGTGCGATAAAAAACACCACGATGAGCGACAGAAAATCACCCAATAAAAGCCGATAACGGTTCCATTTAGGCGACATCACTTCATCCAGCACTTCAATGCCCACATGACCTCGCTCGGCCTGCGTATAAGCAGCGGCCAGAAAAGTCGCGGCGATCAAAAGATAAATACAAAACTCGATCATCCAGTCATTGGCGATGCGAAAGTAATAACGGGTCAGTACCTCGTAAACCAGGGCCAGTGTCGCAGTCACAATCAACAAGGCTGAGAGTATTGCCATCCAGCGGTTGAAGGTACGCAAACCGTTGCCCATGAGTCGAATCAAATTAGTCATATGAATTTCCTGAAAAAATGCCCGCAATCGAGATTGCAGGCATTTTTGATTCGACGGGATTTACTTGACGGCCTGTGCCATGTCGAGCAATTGTTGACCGTTCTTTACGTTTTCAGCAAAGCTTTTCCACGCAGTCTGTTTGGCAAGTTCGCGCCATTTTGCAAAAGCGGCATCATCCATATCCGATGCCGTCGCGCCATTTTTGGCATATACCTCGCCCAGACGAACGTCATCCTTCTTTGATTCTTCCATCGCAAATTTTTCCAGACTGACACCGACTTCCATCACGATTTTTTGCTGTGCCGGGGTCAGGCTGTCATACGTGCTTTTTGCCATCAGCAGCGGCTCGAACATGAACCAGAACGTATTTTTACGCGCGGTAGTCACCTGTTTCGCTACTTCATACAAACGGAAACTCAGCAACGATGTGCTCGATGTCACCGCAGCATCCAAAACACCGGTTTGCATCGCGTTATAGATTTCTGATGACGGAACGTTCGTGATCGAGCCACCGGCACCTTTCAGCATCATGTCCATTTCCTTGCTGCCACCGCGGATTTTGACGTCTTTGGCATCAGCAGGTTGCACTATTGATTTGCTCTTGGAGGCAACGCCACCGGCTTGCCAGACCCAGGTAATGATCTTGACGCCCTTGCTTTCGACGACATCGTTCAGAGCCTTGCCGATCGGTGCAGTCTTCCAGCGCAGACCTTGCTCATAGCTGGTTACAAGTGCAGGCATCAGGCCTAGATTGGTTTCAGGAATTTTGCCGCCTTCGTACGCCAGTGGCAGCACAGTCATATCCAGTGCACCGGTCTGCATCGCAGAAAACTGGCTGGTCGGTTTGACGAGGGAAGCGGATGGATAGATTTCGAATTTCAATTCGCCGTTAGTACGTTTTTCCACGTCCTGGGCAAACTTGACCGCCAGACGATGTCGGAAATCGACTTCAGGGCCATCGCCGCCGGGGAATTGATGAGAAATCTTGATAACCTTGGTCGCAGCCATGGTTGGTGCCGCAAATCCCATTGCAAACGCGCCTATCAGGACAGAGGATAGTGTGGACTTCAGAAACTTGTTACTGATCATTTTTGTCTCCTGTATGAACTTCTTTTTTAGAATTCAACTGCTCCGAATTGCCTGTAGCAAGCGCTTCTCTATATGTAAACTTGCATCTATCCGCGCTGACAGACTGACAATTAACCACGCACCACGCTGAAATTTGCATCTGCAATCGTTGTGCGATTGCCAAACAAACCCATCGTTGGCTTTTCTTTTTATGTATACAAGAATACATTTAATGAATACACAGTCAAGAATTAAATCCCTTTTATAATGAGTTTTATATATTTATTTTGCTTTTTATCCATCCCTTACAAAGCGCCTGCTCATGAAAAAACGCTCTGAAGTACTGCGCGAAACCATCGAAGAAATGATTGCCGTCGGCAAGCTCGCGCCCGGTCATCACCTGGATGAAACCGAACTTGCTGCAGAATTCGGCGTCTCGCGCACCCCTATACGCGAAGCCTTGATACAGCTGAATTCAATGGGGATTATCGTGATGCGTCCCAGACGGGGCGCCATCGTGGCTGAAATCAGCCCGCAAAAACTGGTGGAAATGTTTGAAGTGATGTCAGAGATCGAGGCCATCTGTGCCCGCCTCTCGGCACGCAGGATGTCGCCTGCCGATCATGCCGAATTGCTGGCGCGTCATCAAGCTTGCGAAGAAGCGCGCAACGCTCCGGACCCCGATGAATATTTCTATCGTGGCGAAGAGTTTCATGACTGGATTTATGTCGGCACTCACAATGCATTCCTGATAGAACAGGCGCGTACCCTGCATCGCCGCTTGCGTCCCTACAGGCGTCTGCAGTTGCGCGTACGCGACCGTATCAACACATCGTTTTCTGAACATGATGCAGTGGTCAACGCCATCATTGAAGGCAATGGCGACAAGGCCAGCGCATTGCTGCGCGATCACATCATGATTCAGGGGCAACGCTTTACCGACCTGATTACGTCCATGTCGAACCGGGCGAACCTTGCGGCTTGATCCCGGCATGCAATCAAAGCAAGGCTAGTGCAGCAGCACTGCTGAGACTAGACGCCAGCAGACGCACAGGCTGTGCCAGTGCACGTACATCTCTCACTGCAAGCAGCAGCGAACGCTCTGCCCATGCTTCTTCCACGCGCAAGAAATGTATGCCCAGTGCACGCGCTTGCGCTGGCGTCAAGACCGGCACTACGCCGACTCCCATCCCGGCATGCACCATCCTGCATACCGCATCGAAGCTGCGCACCTGGGTGCGCAGCTTCAAGGTTTTCTGCAGGCGACTGCATTCCGCATGCAAGCGTTCTGTCAATGACGTCGCTTCCGCAAGACTGACGAAATCGTAATCGAGCACATCTGCGAGCGTCACCTTTTTGCGTGCAACCAGCGGATGATCCAGCGGCACCACCAATCCCAGCGTCTGCTTGCGGTAACTGAATGTTGCCACGCCCTCCACGGGTGTTGGCGCCGCAAATATCCCGATATCGGTACGATTTTCACGCACACCGGCAACGGTGTCACCACTATTGCGCTCTTCGAGATCGATACGAATACCGGCATGGGTGCGCAAAAATTCATGCAAATCCAGCGGCAGAAATTGTGTGATTGCCGATGTATTGGCCCAGATGCGAACTTGCCCGCGCACGCCGGAAGCGTAATCCGACATGACACCGGACATGCGCTCCATATCTTGCAGAATACCAAGTGCGTGCTGAAAACACGCATTCCCGGCGTCGGTCAAGGTAACGCCGTTCGCGTGTCGATAGAACAAGGCTGCAGCGAAATGAGTTTCGAGATCCGATATACGTTTGCTGGCCGCAGCTAGCGCCAGATTGGCTTGATGCGCCCCTCGCGTGATGCTGCCTGTGCGGGCAATGGCGACAAAAAGATTAAGCGTAACCAAATCAAAACGCGCAATATTCAAGGCATTCCCCTTCGTGAGATGGCGAGCGATGCGAGCGATATACCGCTGTGCTTGCATACTATCCCAGCCTTCGCGGTTTGCGAAGGCACCCCCTCACGCATGACGAAATGACTTCAGGGATCGTCAGCTTTACAGTTCAAGCAAGCCGACATTGATCTTCCTCGAATGCGCATTTAGCCGCGCACTCTTCATTACTTGCATGTCTGAAAGGTGTACCTCATGAAAAATTACCGCATTGGACAAATCGTCCCAAGCAGCAACACCACGATGGAAACCGAAATTCCCGCCATCTTGCGCGCCCGCGAGAGCATTGCTCCCGAACGCTTTACCTTTCACTCCAGCCGTATGCGCATGAAACGTGTGACCAAGGAAGAGCTCGCAGCCATGGATGCCGACTCTGATCGCTGCGCGCTGGAATTATCGGATGCACGCGTCGATGTGCTGGGATACGCCTGCCTTGTCGCCATCATGAGCATGGGGCGTGGCTATCATCGCGTATCGGAAGAACGCCTGCACGGGCGCACGGTGGAAAACAATGCAGCGGCGCCGGTTGTCACCAGCGCAGGCGCGTTGGTGCACGGACTCGGAAAAATCGGTGCCAAAAAAATTGCCATCATCACGCCCTACATGAAGCCACTTACCGAACTGGTGATTGACTATATTGAACATGAAGGATTTGAAGTACTGGACAGCATTTCGCTGGAAATCGCCGACAACCTGCAAGTTGGCGCGCGCGATCCAAATGCGCTCATCGAGATTTCTCGACGTCTGCATCTTGCCAACTGCGATGCAGTGGTTCTTTCTGCCTGCGTGCAAATGCCTTCGCTCGCCTCCATACAACCAGTGCAGGACCGCATAGGCTTGCCAGTACTGTCGGCGGCGGCCTGTACGACGTATCAAATGCTGGAAAAGCTGGGATTGAAAACCGTCGCGCCAAACGCGGGCGCACTCTTGTCCGGCGATTACTGATCTGATGAAAAGCGGTTGCCTGCATGTCAGCAAGCTGAAATTCAAGCTTTAAATTCAGGCATTACCGTTGCATTAACTAAGACCACAAACCAAGCCGATGATTTTGCGATGAAATTCGCAGATTGATCGGTTTTTTGCTGCGCACTCGGGCTAGCGGACTGGCGGGCTGCAGCCTCATGGATGCGTACTCACGTCATTTTTTCCACGAAGGCAGCACAGCCACCACATATTCATGGATAGGCTTCATCTAACGTGGACAGACAATTTGAATAAATTTTATAGATGATATATAACATCTATTGTATTTATGATTATTATCATCTATTATTCGCAGACATTACTCATTTCCAGCCTATTTCAAAGCCTGCCATGCCACGCGTATCCAAAGAACAAACCGACCTGAACCGCTATGCTATCGAGAATGTTTCTGCAAAGCTGTTTCGTGAAAAAGGCTTTAATGGCGTCAGCGTCGCCGACCTGATGGCCGCCGCTGGCCTCACGCATGGCGGCTTTTACGGGCATTTCTCTTCCAAGGATGAGCTGGCGGCTGTGGCCTGCGCCAATGCGTTCGACCATGCAGTTGAGCGCTGGAAAAAGCGAGTGGAAAGCGCGATCGATGACAAGGCCGCATTGAAAACCATCGTCGACAATTACCTGTCATCAAAAAATGTCCTGGATATCGGCAATAGCTGTCCCGGTCCAGCACTGGCCGTTGATGTGGCACGTGAGGCTTCAGACAAACCGGTTCGTGCCGCTTATCTGGCTGGCACCACCGAACTGGTGGAAGTGCTGGCATCGCTGGTCGCATCCAGTGATCCGGCGACACGTAGGAAGATCGCGTTAGCGCAATGGAGCACCATGGTTGGCGCGATGATGTTGGCACGCGCCACGCATGACGATGCGATCGCTGAGGAAATCCTGTCAGCCGCGCGCACGCGATTACTCGCCGATGCAAATTCCTGACCTAATATTTAAGCGCTCAGTCAATAAGCACCTCAACAATTCCTTGCTGAACCACCCATAGGAAATTCATGCTCGCTCAATCATTGTCCAGATGGCTGGACCGCAAAGGTATCCACTTTTCCTGGGTGATTGTCGCGATCACCTTTCTGACTATGCTGACGTCGGCCGCGGCGCTCGGATTGCCGGGTGTGCTGCTGCAACCGCTCAGCAAGGAATTCGGCTGGACCACGGACGAGATTTCGTCAGCGATCGCGTTGCGCTTCATCTTGTTCGGTCTGATCGGTCCCTTCGCTGCTATCTTCATGGAACGTTTCGGCTTGCGAAATGTGATCTCCACTGCTCTGATGCTGGTTGCGTTTTGTCTCGCCCTGTCTACGCAAATGACACAGCTCTGGCACATGTTCATGCTGTGGGGCTTGGTCCTTGGAATTGCAACTGGTATGACGGCGCTTGTGCTGGGCGCGGTTGTTGCCAATCGCTGGTTTGAGAAACGCAAAGGCTTGGTGATCGGCCTGCTGACTGCAAGCTCCGCGACCGGCCAATTAATCTTCCTGCCGGTCGCCGCGTGGTTGATCGAGCATTACGGTTGGCGCATGGCTGTGCTGCCGGTATTTTGCTGTTGCGCGTTGGTCGCGATACTCGCCTTTGTCCTGATCCGCAACCGTCCTAACGATATGGGTATCGTCGCTTACGGTGCCGATCCAAGTGTGGTGCTGCCTGTGCCAGCGTCAACAGCCCACATGACCTTGCTCGAGCCATTGAAAGTACTGGCCAGCGTTTCACGCAATCGTACCTTTCTGGTTCTGGCAGGCACCTTCTTTATCTGCGGCCTTTCCACCAGCGGGCTGATTCAGACCCACTTTATTTCACTGTGTGGCGATTACGGCATGGCAGCGATTCCAGCTGCCGGCATGCTGGCGATGATGGGTGCCTTCGATTTTGTCGGGACCATACTGTCTGGCTGGTTGTCTGATCGCTATGACAACCGCAAGCTGCTATTTTGGTATTACGGCTTGCGCGGCTTGTCCTTGTTTTGGTTGCCGCATTCCGATTTCACGCTGTACGGCCTGTCCATCTTCGCCATGTTTTACGGACTGGACTGGATTGCGACGGTGCCGCCTACCGTCAAACTGGCGGGTGCAGCATTTGGTAAGGAACGTGCAGGCATGGTGTTCGGCTGGATCTTTGCGGCACACCAAATCGGTAGTGCGATTGCCGCTTACGGTGCAGGCTTGTCGCGCACGATGCTGCTGACCTATACACCCGCCTTGTATACCGCTGGCGCAGCATGTCTGTTTGCGGCGGTGATTATTTTCATGATTCGAAAACCGGCAAAGATTGCTTAGGTCAATATTCACATGAAGTCAGCCGTTGCCTTGATCGCTAAAGACACCGGCTAGCATTAATGGATTTCGAGATGGTCGATGCGCTCGTCGCGCAGCGTAAAGGTGTACTGCAGCGTTATCGGACTACCTGGAAAACTGCCACTTACTTTGGCAGACACAACGACTGTATCGCCTTGCGGTACAGCATTGATCACCTCAGATACCGCAGCGTATTTCTCTCCTGTTTCCATCATCCACGCACGTATCGCCGCCACGCCATGTCGCTTTTGTTTTTCATCCTGTACTACTGCGTCTTCGGAGAAATAAGTCGACACGCCACTGGTATCGAAAGCATTTGCCGCAGAAAAATATGCTGCGATGGCCGCAGGTAGATTGCTAGACATGTCATTCCTCGTAAGAGTAAAAAAATAAGAAGATGAATCAGCCCTTGCGCCAGACCGATGCCAACCAGGGTTGTTGCTCACGGGGCAATCCTGGTGGTCGGTAGTAATGCTCCAACTCTATAAAGCCAGCCTCCATCATGAATTGACGCCAGGCCGGCAATTCAAAATAAGCACCGTAGCGATCGCCATTCCACCCTTCGCGATTTTCACCACGCGGATTTGAGGTTAAGAGCACACCGCCGCTTTTCAATGTGGCGTGTAATTGTTTTAGTACGCGAGGCAATTCCTGACTCGGCACATGAAACAAAGATGCATTGGCGAAGACGCCATCAAATCGATCTGCAGGCAAATCAAGTTTAAGAAAATCCTGCTGCCACACTTCACACTTCGCATACTCGCGCGCCATCTGCGCAAATTCTGCCGATCCATCCAGCCCTACTGGCTGATGGCCTAGTTCTATAAATGTCTTCAGATCGCGCCCCGGACCGCAACCCACATCCAGAATGCTGAAAGGTACATTGGCTTCTATGTATTTCAGCAATGATTGGATATTCTGGCTGACGTCATGCGACCGTGTACCTTCCCAGAAAGCAGCCGCCCGCTGGTTGTAATGATCCAGCGTGACATCGGTGATATGTTCCAACTCTTGCGTACTTAGTTTTTGATCTGAATTTTGCATGGAAATTTTAAGTTTGCGGATATAGGTATTCAACTCTGAAATTAACGGCGATGTATCTTCATGATCTTTTGATGCTCACGCTGCCAGTCGCGCTCTTTCTCTGTATTGCGCTTGTCATATTCTTTCTTGCCTTTGGCCAGCGCAATTTCGCACTTCACACGACCTTGTACCCAATGCAGATTGACCGGCACCATCGTGAATCCGGATTGATCGACCTTGCTGGTTAGACGCTTAATCTCCGCTACGTGCAACAAAAGTTTGCGTGTGCGTATGGCGTCAGGGTGATCAAACGCCGATGTGCTGTTCAACGCACTGATATGTGCGCCAAACAGGTAAATCTCGTTGTCACGCGCAATCACGTAGGCTTCTTTTAGTTGTACACGCCCGGCCCGGATTGCCTTGACTTCCCACCCTTGCAATACCATTCCTGCTTCGTATCGGTCTTCGATGAAGTAATCGTGAAACGCTTTTCTGTTGTCTACTATTGTCATGGCACTCTCAATTAATACTGGCAGTGTAACGGTCTGCGTCACACTCTGCACTGAATGCACATACAGGGCTTGTTTTTGCGCATGCTTTCTCGCAGCTTGGGCCTTGTCGCAGGATGCAAGCACGTCGATTTTCTGACTTTTTCTTGCTGTGGGCGCGATCGCGTTCACTTTATTTCGAAAAATAAGCCCAAGGACGAAACCCATACATTTTCATCATGCACTCACCGGGTTGACGTAAATCTGCAAACGGCTATACTCATCAGCGTCCCACATCGCGTGCGCACCTTGCTTAATTTTTCATCATTATTAAAATGACCACCGCGCCAACCTTCCTGTCGAAACGCATCAGTTCTGCGCCGAACACGGAATCCCTGCGCGCGCATTTCCTGCTCGCAATGAGCGTCTCCGCCATCGGCCACGGTGTAGCGGAGATCTACACACCATCGTCTTTCACAAGAGACCTCGCCTGCCTCTCTTAGGCTCGGCGAGTATCAGCAGGAACGAAGTTTCGTTCCCTCCTATCACTCCCGAGCCGCCTGCTTGACCTTCCTTTTGTTGATGCTTGCGTAATCACGCGCATCGACATTGCATTGCCAATTCTGGTCTGCCTTTGATGGTCGGCCATGGAGAACTATTGCCATGAAAAATCAACGTATCCTGAAACAAAACGATGCCGCCATCCTGAGCCGGCTTGCAGAACAATTACTCCGCCTGGGCGAAGTTGAATTCAATGCTGGCGAAGAATTGCTCGACATGATTTCGACCGCAAAGATACTCGCGGTCGGTGCCGAGCGCAAGGATTGCGCTGCACTGTATTCGACAGTTACCTACTCGCCGGCAAATATTGATGACCGACGCCGCGTCACGCTTGTTTGCCCGCACGAAGCCAATTCGCAACTGGCGCATGTGTCGGTATTGTCTCCGATTGGTTTGGCCTTGATCGGCAGAAAATCCCTGCACATCATTGATGTCGCGTTGCCATCCAATCGCACGGAAAAAATCAAATTACTCGAGGTAAGCCATGCAGACATGACCAGCGAGGTGGAATAGCCATGAAACGTGCAACCGCACTCTATCTGCTCGAAAGACGACGACGCATACGCAAATGCCTGTACGCGATTATCGCCATCTGGACAGCATGCATCGCGACGGCTATTACGCTGGACTAACGCACATTGTGTGTTCAGGATTCGGCGATACGCGCTTTTCAGAATTGCAAAAATATTCAAGCAAAAGGTTGATCTTCAATTTGTGATTGAGATCAACCCACATGGTTGAATTAAATTCGGAAAGCGCGATACCGTGTTCACCGCTCGGGGCGATGGCATGCCCATGCGGGCGTCCTGAAAGACTGTTTGAAAGAGCACAATCCACGCTGGTCCTGAAATACATTTCTAAAAATAGAAAAGAAATATCAGCCGCGTATTTCCTGGGGCTTTACGGCAAACGCAGAGCAAGATGAATGAGTCAGCCTATCGAGATCCCTGCTTCCCTCATCAAACCAAGGGCACCGTGCCAGAAGATTTCTATACCTATGCACAGCAGGATGAACGCAGACAAACGCAACAGCACCATCGTGCCTAGCGGGCCCAGCAAGTTCATCAACTTGTTTGCATAGTTGTAGCAGAGATAGATCACCAGGGCGGTAAGTGACGCCCCCAGTGCGGCACTACCAATAGAAACCACCCAGTCGAGCACGCGCGTCGGCGTATTGGCTCCAAGCGTAATGGATGCGGCAATCGCACCTGGCCCCACCGTCAGCGGGAAACTGATCGGATAAAAACTGCGTACCTTGAAATCATCATCCGACCACACTTCAACCTGCTTGGTCGCGACCTGCGTCCGAATTGCATCATGCGAGTTGTCATTTAACAGACGCCAGCCGGTTACCATCACCAGTATGCCGCCGCCTATGCGTACGATGGGAAGCGAAATCCCAAAGAAATTCAGCACATGCGAGCCAACGAACATCGCCCCCACCAACATGAGAAAACAGTTGATCGCCACTTGTCGCGCCAAACGCTTTTGCGCAATGGGGCCGATGTTGCCATGCAGGCTGGCAAAAACCGGGGCGTTGCCGAACGGATTCAGAATCGGCAACAAGGTTACCGGAATCAGGATCGCCGCTTTCAAGAACAGAATCAACATGTTGTTACTTCCATCGTGGATGAGCAGCGACTGACAGCATCGTCTAAAAATTTGCTTAATTGGTATCGACCGACAGACCGGCGGCAACCCACGCATCTATCCCACCCGTCAACGGACGCACACGCGTGTACCCTCGCTGCATCAGCTTCTTGGCCAGACGTGCGGCCGATGCCTCATTCGGACAGGAGCAATAAATAATCACTTCGGAATCAGTCGTCGTATTCATCACCAGCGCACTGATATCGTCATCAGACAAGACGTGCGCACCTGGAATTCGGCCGCTTTGCTGCGATAGTGTGGACCTTACATCAATCACCATGGGCGGATGTTCGGTTTTCAGCAATTGATCCAGCTCTTCGACCGTAATACGCGCCATACGCAACTCTTTGATGAATACGTAACGTTGCCACCACTTCTTCGCGATATAGACTGCCAGAGCCAGCGCCACCAGGGCAATTCCCCACTTGCCCAGACTCGCCAGGATATCCAGCAAATCGGCAACGGCCGAGCTGAACAGCGACCCCAGAAAAATCGCCGAACCCGCCCACAACGCCGCGCCCAGCGCATCGAAAAAAATGAATTTTGCAGGACGCGTGCCGATGGCACCGGCTAGCGCACTCGCAACCGACGCGAAGCCGGGAATGAATTTGGCAACCAGCAACGAAGCCGGGCCGTAACGCAGATAAATCGATTCGGTTTGCCGCACGCATGAATCCGGCGACAGTGAAATGCGACACAAACGTGCCATCACGCTGGCGCCATAACGGCGTCCGGCCTGATACCAGGCAAAGTCTGCAATCAAGGCAGCAATAACGGCTACAAACAGCAGCAGCGGTCCGGAATATTCACCTCTTCCCAGCAAGGCGCCGGTGATCACCAGCGTCGGGTATGCGGGAATGGGCGCACCCAATTGCTCTATCAATACATTGCCAAAAACAAACAGCAAACCGTATTGTTCAATCAATTCAAGAAGAAAGCTCATAGTATTCAGTCAGCATATTGCCCAGTTATTTGGACAGTGAAAGCATAGCAGGCAGATGTGGGACACGCGCGACGATTTCAAATGTCAGGGAAATGATGTGCTTGATGAGTCAAGCAGAAGGACATACCCAAAGCAGACAAAAGCGGATGAAGTGAAAGCGTCACAGATAGCAGGTGAAGATCATCCCTGCTGGTTCAAGGGAAATTGACGCAAAGCGATAGCCATACAAGGTATTAGCGCTGCGATTACGGCAAGCTATTGCGTCAGCGCGCTGCCCATCGCTTCGCCAAGCTGGACTGCGCGCTCCGCTGACCACGCCGAATTGAAAGCGAGTGTTTTGGCCGGGAATAACATGACCACGGTGGAACCGAGCAGAAAGCGCCCCATCTCCTCGCCTTTTTTCAAGCTTATATATTGTTTGTCGTAATGCCATTCGCGCACCACACCCAAACGTGCTGCATTGACCACGCCATGCCACACCGTTTCCATGCTGCCGACTATCGTTGCGCCTACCAGCACCAGGACAAACGGGCCAGCCGCACCTTCGAATACACAAACGACGCGTTCATTACGTGCAAATAACCTGGGGACGCCACGTGCGGTCGTCGGATTGACCGAGAACAAATCGCCAGGCACATAAATCATGCGCGTCAATCTGCCGTCGCATGGCATGTGAATACGGTGATAGTCGCGCGGACTCAAATAAAGGGTGGCAAAACTGCCATTCTCAAAGCGATCGCCCAATGCACGATCGCCACCCACCAGTTCGGTGGTCGAATAGTTGTGGCCTTTGGCTTGAAAAATCTGATCCTTGTCGATCGCACCGAATTGACTGATCGCGCCATCGACCGGACAGATATAGGGATAATCCGCTATCGGACGCGCACCGCTGCGCAATGCACGCGTAAAAAATTCGTTAAAACTGGCATAGCTGCGAATATCCGGATTCGCCGCTTCGTTCATGTTGACCTTGTACTTGCCGATAAACCAGCGAATCAAACCAGTCGTCACGCGCCCAGCCTTTGCTCCGGCAACTTTGCCGGCAAAGATGGTCAACGCCTTTTTTGGCAGCAGGTATTGCGAGAGTACAAGCAGGCGATTGGACACAGTAATTGGGCGAGGTGATAAAAAATGGTGGCGTGATTGTAGCGCTAGTTACTGTTTATTTCGATGCAATCACGCGAGTGACCGTAATACGGTCGATAAAGAACTCGCCGTCTACACATGCGCGATGCGGCACCTTGGCCAGTTCAAAGCCTCGGTTTTCATCTTCCATCCACATTTTCACTAGCGTCTCGAACTCTTCGGGGTCCAGGCGCAGCATCTGCGCCGAGATCACAAATTGCGCACCGTCTTTTTGCTTCTTGACAATATCTTCTATGAGAGCCATGGGCCATCCTTCTTCCGAAACAAAAACTGCCGACATCATAGCTTTTGTTTCGCTTCTATTCCATTAAATGCGCGGTTTCAGTCTGGCGCTTGACGTTTGGCTTTGTTGTCCGCAGCTTTGGCCTTGTCTGAGAACACCTGCTGACAGGGATCAGACTCGGGATTGGCACCATCCCATATGGAAGTTGCAACGATGCTCAGGCCGCTGGTAAAAATCGCCGCACCCACTCTGGCGATGGCACCCAAGGCAGCAGATTCATCCAGACTCATTTCCGGCTTGACAAGCTGACCGGTAATTTTCACGCCACTGGCAAAGCTGGAGATACCCAAATTGACGCCTGAGCGTGCGCGCACTCGCCCATGCAAATCCAGCGTCTGGTCGCGCAAATCAATATTGCCACGCGTGAGTAACTGGCTGGCGTCGCTGCGTGCACCGACAATCCCTTCACCTTCGGCCAGGCCTGACCGAAATGGCAAACGTGCGCTGATGCACGAAAGATCGACGCGATCTGAATCCTTGGCAGAGAACAAACCGGTTAACCAGAACTCAGCCTGCCCGGCTTTTGGCGAAAAGATTTTTGCCGGCCCAAGCTGTATATCCACCGGCCCGGTTACCGTCGCAGCGAGTTCATTCATGGTTGTCCCCAGCGCGGTGATCTTTGCGTCTACCTTCATCTTGCCGCCGGAAATATCCGTGCTCTTGCCGGTTTGCTTGAACCACTGTTCGAGCGTCGCATCCTGCATTTGCAAATTCAATTGCACTGCCTTGCGGCGGCCGTCGAAAAATGCATCACCGGCCGCGGTACCGCCTAACAATTTTCCGGAAAATTTATTGACCGTCATGCGATCGTCATTGAAGCTGATCTTCGCGCTGGCATCCGTAACCTCTATGCCGGAGCGCAGCTTCAATACCGCGATGTCGGCATCAATCTTTCCCTCAGATCCATTCAGAGCGACCAGCAAATGCCATGCGAGCGGATTATCACGAAATAGTTGGCCGGGTTTTTTCGGTGGAAATGGCGGTTGACCGGCGTCCAGAAAAGTCTGGATCATATCCACACGGTCCGCCTGCAATTGGGCGCTGAATACAGGTCGTTTGCCACGCAGATTGAGCTGGCCTTCACCCGACAAATTCATTTTTCCCAATTGCAGCTTGAGATCCTTGAACTCGGTTTTTCTATTGACGGTATGAAGCGTGACACTCGCCTTCAATGGTGCCGGCGCTCCTTGCTTTTTACCTAGAAAACCAAAGAACTCCTGAGTCGACGGTGCATCGATGGCAACCACCAAATCAAAGTCATGCATCGCGAGGTCGAGTGGAATTTTTCCGCTAATGGTGGCAGTTGCCTGTCCCGACTTCGCACTGATCACGCCGTTGCTGACCGCACCTTGCTGACCGAAAGGAGAAAGATCATCGATCTTGCCATCCAATTGCAAAAGATGGTTGTCGCGCTCCAGTTGCATATCAAATTCAACATCGTGCAAATCCTGGTTCCCGCCAGCCCGCAGGCTTTTTATCTGCCAGGTACTCGCTTCGTCATTACCGCGACGAAAACGAACCCTGCTATCTTTTGCATTCAGTGTAGTAAGCGCCATGGAAAATGAAGACAACGCTTTCTCGCCCGGAAAATCCCAGCTGCGCCTGCCATCATTGGCAACGTTGAAATTCGCTTTCAGGCCGTCGAAGTGAAGTCCGCTGACGACGAATTTCCCGGTCAACAAAGGAAGGAAGGCGAATTCCACCTGCATATCCTCGGCATCGAACAGGTGTTTATCACGCGCCCAATCGGGATTGGAGAGCATGACATGCTTGGCATGAAGACGTGGATAAGGGAATAGCTGCAGGGAAAGGTCACCTATCATCAGATCGCGCGACCATTCCTGGCGCGCCTTGTCGCGTGCCAGTTCTTTCAGATACTTGCCATCACTTAGCGTGGACAAGGTGACGGCGCTGATCACGAATGCCAGCACCAAACCGCATATGCCCCACAATAATGCTTTACGCCCTTTGCGCATGCCGCTATTCCCCGTAAAAACCATGCTGCCAAGCGAATCACCGCTTTTGTCGCCGGGACATTCCTTGCAAATTTAGCCTGCAAAGATGGGGGCAACGGCAGCGATTGTCAGTGGTCGAGGATATAACAGTTAGTACAAGTCGTCACGCCAGACTTGAAGAGCGCAAATGTAGGACAAACAGAATTTTTCTACGTAAAAAATGCTGTCTTCTACCCAGCATCATCTCGCAGCAGCGAGTGTAGGATTGACACTGTTGAGCAAGTAGTCGATCAGTTCGCGCACAGGACGGATCGCACTACCGAAGGGTAGCGGCTCGGAGCCACGGAAGAACAAGCCACGTTCGACATCGCCTTTTAGTGCAAAGCCCAGTTGTGTATCGATGCAGAACTGCCCTGCCTTGGCAATTCCATCACGCAAACCGCATTGATGCAGACAGTCGAAGCCTACCGTGCAATCCTTGGGCCCGGCCTTGCCTTGCAGCTTGACTTCCTTGTCGAGATAATTGCTCAGCCATTGCGTCTTGACCGCGCGTGCCGGCAAGCCTGCACAACTCATGAAGGTCACGATATCTTCCGGTTGCGCACGCGTAAGTACCTGCTTGAAATTAACATGGGCATCGCCTTCTTCCGACACGGCAAATGCAGTACCGAGTTGAACTGCGCTTGCGCCCATTGCGAATAATTCACCAACCTGTTGCGGATTGTGTATGCCGCCGGCGACGATCAGCGGAATTTTTTCAGACTCTATTCCCAGCTCATGAAACAGCTTCAGCGTACCCTCGAGTACGACAGAAAATGCAAAGTGCGGATCGTTCACGCTATCCAGGCCGGCAGCGCCCAAATGGCCGGCAGCATACTGCGGATTCTCGATCACGATGGCGTCCGGCAAACGATTGCGACGCATCCATTTTTTGAGTATCAACGCAATTCCGCGCACGTCAGACAAAATCGGTAGCAAAGCGACATCGGGATAGTCAGCAGTCAGCTCCGGCAAATCCATAGGCAAGCCGGCACCCACCACGATGGCATCGGCACCGCTCTCGCAAGATTGTTTGACATACGCTGAATATTCGGCGACTGCGCGCATGACATTGACGGCGATCATGCCGTTACCGGCTGAGATTTCTTTGGCCGCCTTGATTTCACGATCAAGTGCAATCAGATTGACTGCATCGATCAATGCCTTGTCGCGCGACTTCTCGGTTTGTTCCATCAAATCCGCATGATGCCGGCGCAAATCAACACTGGAAATCGTACCGACTGCTCCCAGCTTTGCGACGTTACCTGCCAGACGATGCGCTGAAATTCCCACGCCCATCCCGCCCTGCACGATAGGCAGCAGCAGTTTATTTTTCAGCTTCAATTTCGGAAATGCAGTATTCAAAACAATGTTCCTTCGCTTGCTATTTGGATACGACGAATGTAGCAAACAGGGCTGAGAACAAATTGACATGGATCAAAAATGATTCGAACTAAGATGAGATGCTAGGTAGGAAACATGCGCTGATACAGTGCATGTTTGCATCTCTAAAATGATAAAGTACAACACCAACTCAATACCGAACAAGGCATCCCATGCATCGCCACCATCATTCAGAAAATCATCGAAATGATCGCATCGGCTGGTTGCGGGCAGCAGTACTAGGCGCCAATGACGGCATCATTTCAACTGCATGCCTGATGTTGGGCATAGCGGCTTCCAATGCCGGGCGCAGCGAATTGCTGGTGGCGGGTATCGCTGCACTGGTGGCCGGTGCCATGTCGATGGCCGCAGGCGAATACGTCTCCGTTAGTTCTCAGTCCGATACTGAACAGGCTGATCTGGAACGCGAACGAAGTGAACTACGCGACCAACCGGCGGCTGAACACAGGGAGTTGGCATCGATTTATATTGGACGTGGTCTCACGCCAGAGCTGGCCACCCAAGTGGCGCAACAGTTAATGTCACATGATGCACTGAGCGCACATGCGCGAGATGAGTTGGGCATACACGAGATTACAGCTGCTCGCCCGATTCAGGCCGCCGTGACATCGGCTCTGACGTTCGCGGCCGGTGCAGCATTGCCTTTGCTCACAGCGGTGATGGCACCACCCCACTTGTTGACGCTTCTACTCGCAGCCACCTCGCTGTTCTTTTTGATCAGTCTGGGTATGCTGGGAGCGCTGGCTGGTGGCGCACCGATGATGCGCGCTGCGCTGCGCGTCGGTTTCTGGGGAGCCCTTGCGATGGCAATTACTGCCGGCATAGGCCGGATTTTCGGCACTATTATTTAATGATATTGCATTGATCAATACACCCGATTGCACAGCGATCCCGCTATTGATTTTTTCCTGAAACAAGACACAGGGCTGCCGTCATGAAATTCAAGGATTATTATGAAATACTGGGCGTCAAACGCGATGCGACTCAGGATCAAATCAAGAGCGCCTATCGCAAACTGGCACGCAAACTTCATCCTGACGTATCCAAGGAAGCGAATGCCGAAGCCCGCTTCAAGGAGATGGGCGAAGCCTACAAGGTTTTGAAAGATCCGGAGACGCGTGCGTCCTACGACCAGCTCGGTGCCAATTGGCAAAATGGTCAGGATTTTCAGCCGCCGCCGAACGCAGATGCCGGTTTTGAATTCAGCGGTCGCGGCGGTCATGGCGGCTTCGGCGACGCCTCCGACTTCGGTGAATACTTCGAACAGATGTTTGGCCATCAGACCGGTTTTGGCCAAGGGCGGCACCGCAATGTACATGCGCAGGGCGAAGATCATCACGCCAAGGTACAGATCGACCTCGAAGATGCCTATCGCGGCGCCGAGCGCAATATTTCGCTGCGCATGCCGGTAGTTGATGACAGCGGCCATGTCGTCACCAGGGATCGCACGCTCAATGTCAATATTCCAAAAGGGATACGCGCAGGCCAGACCTTGCGACTCTCCGGCCAGGGTGGTCCGGGTGTGGGCGAAGGCAAAGCCGGCGACCTGTATCTGGAAATCGTTTTTCGTCCGCATCCGCGCTATCGCGTCGATGGTCGCGATGTATATGTCGATCTGCCGCTCGCACCATGGGAAGCCGCGCTCGGTGCCAGCGTGACAGTGCAGATGCCCGAAGGCTCAGTTGAACTGACCATTCCACCGAATTCAGTTGCAGGACGCAAGCTGCGCCTCAAAGGGAAAGGCATCCCCGGCAAGGAGGCAGGAGATCTGTATGTCGTGCTGACCATCGTGTTACCGCCCGCCACCACCGAAAAAGCCAGGCAAGCCTATCGCACTTTGCAGGAAAGCCTGCCGTTCAATCCTCGCGCTCCGTTATAAAGGACGTCCATCATGAGCAAAACCACGATCAATTATTTCGATTGTCAGGTGGTGGAAGAAGATATTCAGCTGACCTTGCTTGAGCTGTGCCAGGCATGCAATGCGTCTGAAGATCTGATTACCGCGCTGGTGGTCGAAGGCGTGCTGGAACCGAGCGGACAGCAGCCGCAGGACTGGCAATTTACCGGCCCTGCGCTACGTCGCGCAAAACTGGCGCAGCAGCTGAGCGAAGAGTTGGAGATCAATCCGGCGGGCGTCGCGCTGGCACTGGATCTGCTGGAACGCATAGACATACTGCAGGCACAACTGACACGCCTGAGTCGACATTAAACAAACGCATCACCCTTTATTAGGGATCAAGCAAGCGTGGTCCGGCCCCCTGTTCGGCGAGCGTGTCCATTGGATTGCGCAGCTTGCAGTTTTCTATCGACAGGCAGCCACAGCCTATGCATTCATTCAATTGATCGCGCAACTGCAACATCTTTTCAATGCGAGCGTCCAGCTCCAGTTTCCACTTAGCTGACAGACGCGCCCAATCCTTCGCGGTCGGTGTGCGTGATTGCGGCAAGGTCGCCAGCGCCACACCAACTTCCGCCAACGGAATGCCGAGGCGCTGCGCAACCTTGATAATGGCCACGCGCCGCAATACATCGCGTCCGTAACGGCGTTGATTTCCGGGATTGCGCCGACTGGCGATCAAGCCTTTCACCTCATAAAAATGAATCGCCGACACTGCCAAACCGCTGCGACCGGCTACTACGCCCACAGTCAGTTCCTTGTGCATTTGCTCGTCATCCAGCATCATCAACTCTTCCTTGACCTTAACTTAAGTTGAGGTTTTACACTGACTTTCAAGCAGATGCAACAGTGCTGTGCATGCACAGAGCAATATCAATTTTGTATTTCATTTCGATGGAGAGCAGCAACGATGACCGACACTATTAATGTGGTCTTGATCTATGGCAGTGCGCGCGATGGGCGTTACTGCGATACGGTCGCGAAATGGGCCCGCGCGCAGATTCTTGCGCACAAAGCATTTTCGCTGGATATCGTCGACCCCGCAGAACTCGCAATACCGCTCAGAATGTCACGCAATGAAAGCGGCGATCTGGATCTGTTGAAAGAACGCATAGGCACTGCAGATGCCTTTGTGATCGTCACGCCTGAATACAATCACGGTTACCCGGCAGCGCTCAAGCATCTGATTGATTCGGTCTATGGCGAGTGGCAGGCCAAGCCGGTGGCCTTCGTATCTTATGGCGCAGCATCAGGCGGCTTGCGTGCAGTCGAACAATTGCGTCAGGTCTTTGCCGAACTGCATATTGCGTCTATGCGCAACACCGTCAGTTTTGCCAATGTGTGGGAACAGTTCGACGAGCAAGGCAGACTGCACGCGCCCGACAGGCCGGAAAAATCGATGGGCATGATGCTGGCGCAACTGCAGTGGTGGGCAGTCGCACTGAAGAATGCGCGCCTGCATACGCCTTACGATCTGGTGGCGACATGAGACGTCATATGCTTCATCGCGCATCTGCATCAAACCGTAACGCTGATCTGTTCGGCATCGGCCTGCTCCAGCTATCGCCGACCAGAATTTGCAGTTGCCTTCAATGGCGTGAAGACACCACAATCCCGCCCACGATCAATACGAAAGCAAGGGCATGATACAGATGCGGCACTTCCCCCAGGAAGGCCGCTGACATCAGCGCCGCAAACAGTGGCGTCAGATTGCTGAAGAAACCTGCGACAGTCGGCCCGACACGTTGCACGCCCAGCCCCCAGCAGCGCAATGCAATGATAGCCGGACCAATTGCAACAAATACCAGGGCCGCGATCAGCGGCCAGCCCCAGTCTATCTGCGGAGCACCGATTACCCATTCACCGGCAGCAAATGCGCCTGACCACACCGCGCCAAAAGCGACTTGCGCCAGCAAAAAGGCGATCCAATTAGCGCGTATATCGACCGGATCTTTGGGCAGGGTTAATAACCAGCTATAAAAAGACCAGACGATAGCCGCCAGTATCATCAGGATGTCGCCAGCCACCAGACGCAAAGCCAGCAACTGGTGCAATTCGCCACGACTCAACACCAGCAACACGCCGGCAATTGACATGGCAGCACCGATAGCCTGCTTGAACGACACCCGTACGCCGAAAAACAGTGAACCTATCATCAACATCCAGACCGGCATGCTGGCAGCGACCAAGGTGACATTGATAGGCGACGAGGTTTTGAGCGCCAGATATTGCAAAGAGTTATACAAGCCGACGCCGAGCAAGCCCAGCAAGGCAAAGCGCCGCCAATGCCTCCACATCCCACTATTGCGACGAAATATCCAACTAGCAAATGGCAGCAAAATCAATGCTGCAATCGACCAGCGGAAAAAATTCAGCGTAATCGGCGGCACCAGTCCATTGACCGACCTGCCGACAATGGCGTTACCGGCCCACATCAATGGCGCGATTGTGAGCAGCAGTGCTGTCGATGGCGTTATTTTTTGATTCATTTCAGCAAACGATTACAAAGGGAGTACACAAGGCAAAAAATATTCAGGAACGAAGGATACTTGATAAGACTGACGACGTCCTGACGCGTCAAATTACAGACATTAGCCGATTAAAAAAATCGACAAAAAGCAGCGGAACAGCATACGCACTACAATCTATGCCATCGGATTTTATGCGGGGCTCATTTGCAATCCATCATTTCGGTCAAGAACCTGACCAAACAATATGCATCCGGTTTTCAGGCGCTAAAGGGAATCGACCTCGACATACGTCGCGGCGAGATCTTCGCCCTGCTCGGCCCCAACGGCGCCGGCAAGACCACGCTGATCAATATCATTTGCGGCATTGTCAATCCCAGCACCGGGACCGTACACGCTGACGGGCATGACATCATTAACGACTACCGTGCAGCACGGGCCAAAATCGGCCTGGTACCGCAGGAGCTGTCCACCGACGCGTTTGAAACTGTATGGGCGACCGTTAACTTCAGTCGCGGCATTTTCGGCAAACCGCGCGATCATGCGCATGTTGAAAAAGTCTTGCGCTCGCTATCGCTGTGGGACAAGAGAGACTCCAAGATTTTTGCATTGTCGGGCGGTATGAAACGACGCGTGATGATCGCCAAGGCCCTGTCGCATGAACCGCAGATTCTGTTTCTCGATGAACCAACCGCAGGCGTGGACGTAGAACTGCGTCGCGACATGTGGGAGATGGTGCGTGGCCTGCGCGAAAGTGGCGTCACTATCATCCTCACCACACACTACATTGAAGAAGCCGAGGAAATGGCGGATCGCATAGGCGTGATCCGCAAAGGCGAAATCATTCTGGTCGAGGAAAAAGCAGCCTTGATGGCAAAGCTGGGCAAAAAACAATTGCGCCTGCATCTGCAACGTCCATTGGCCGCGATCCCGGCAGAGCTTGCAACCTCGCAACTGGAACTTACTCCAGACGGCAACGAGTTGATTTACACCTTCGATGCGCAAAGCGAACAGACAGGCATAGCTGAACTGTTGAAGAAACTGGGCGAACACGGTATCGACTTCAAGGATCTGCAATCCAGCCAAAGCTCGCTAGAAGAGATTTTCGTCAGTTTAGTGCATAGCAAAGATTAAGAAGACAATCATGAACTTTTACGCAATTCGCGCGATTTATCATTTCGAACTGGCACGCACCTGGCGCACGCTGATGCAAAGCATCGCCGCGCCGGTCATATCAACCTCGCTTTATTTTGTCGTTTTCGGTGCGGCTATCGGTGCGCGCATGGTAGAGGTCAATGGTGTCAGTTATGGCGCATTCATCGTACCCGGTTTGATCATGATGGCATTAATGACCGAGAGCATTTCCAATGCATCGTTCGGCATTTTCATGCCCAAGTATGCCGGCACCATTTATGAGGTTCTTTCGGCACCTATTTCATACGTTGAAATTGTCATCGGTTATGTAGGCGCAGCTGCCACCAAATCAATCATCCTCGGCGTTTTAATCCTGGCCACCGCACGACTGTTCGTCACATTCGAAATTGCACATCCTTTCCTGATGGTGACCTTCCTGATTTTGACGGCGGTGACCTTTAGTCTGTTCGGCTTCATCATCGGCATCTGGGCTACCGGCTTTGAGAAATTGCAAATCATTCCTATGCTGATAGTCACACCGCTGGCTTTCCTGGGTGGCAGCTTTTACTCGATCAGCATGTTGCCGTCGGTATGGCAGAAAATCGCGCTGTTGAATCCGGTCGTTTATTTGATCAGCGGATTTCGCTGGAGTTTTTATGGCGTGTCCGACGTCAGTGTGATCGTCAGTATGGTGATGACACTGGTATTTTTGAGCTTGTGTCTGCTTGCGGTCTGGGCCATTTTCAAAACCGGTTATCGCTTGAAGGTATAGCAGCGATAGAATAACTGCGGCGCAGAGCAACCGACTGTGTTGACGTTGATGAAAATATGACGCAAGCTATCTCTGCAAATTAGCGCAGTCAATCCGCACTAAGCGGACGTCAAACTTATCCGCATGTGCCACCACTCTTATTCATTCTTCTTGAAAATATAAAATGAAAAAAATCACCTTGCTCTTTCTGACCTTGCTCTCATTTTCCGCATTCGCGCAGCAAGTTGATCCTTGCATAGGCAAGGGTTCGGCGCAGGAAATGGGGGCATGCGTAAAAGCGGAATACAAAAAAGCCAGCGACAAACTCGATAGCACCTATAAAGCGCTAGACGCACAAATGCCAAGCAAGGATATCGATGGCATCCCTTATCCAGCCGTCAAAAAGCAATTGAAGATTGCACAACAGGCTTGGAGCGGATTTGTGGAACAGGACTGCAAAACCATCGGTGTCTACAACACCGGCAGCACATTAAAAGAAGTTGAGTACTATAGTTGCATGCGCTTGCATACAGAAACGCGTACTCAGGAATTGAACAAATTCCTGGACAACAGAAAAAAACCGAAAGCTTAATTTTGCGATGCTGGCATAAGGATCCGTTAGTGCGAACTAGCGATCCTTCATGCCCGCTCGCATACTGCCGTACGGATCATCGATGATGTAACGCCACGATCCATCTTCCTGCTTGCGCAATACTTCCAGCGTATCTACATTCGTTTGCACCAGTTGCCCGTCGGGCTTGGTAAATGCCAGTTCAGCCTTCATACGATTCGTCGCCAAGCTCCCATCGCCGCTCAAGGTCGCGTTGATAAAGGCAATCGTGAACTTCGGCTTCAAGGCGATCACCGCTGCATTATTCTCGCGGATCGCATCCAGCCCTGTCATCACTTCACCTGACTTTTTGAACAGAACCGCACTGGATTCGTACAAGGCGACCGAGGTTTCAATATCGCCTGACTCCAGCGCCGCAACCAGCACGCGGCTGCAATCCTCAGGGTGGCGTGTCAACTTGCCAAGATTCGCATTAGAATTCGACATCTTTGTTCTCCAAGTAGATTTGTTAGGCAGATGTATCATCTCATGATGACGCTTGTATCTCTACCAAATCAAAAGACCGTCTCTTTGATCAAGACATGAAGACCGCGACACCACAAGAAGATACGATCATCCAGCGTTTTGAATGGATAGACAAGAGTCGCATCATCGGCTTTGTGGATTATTACGTCTTTGATGAAGTGTGCATGATCATGCACACAGAAGTCTTGCCTGCACTTGCAGGAAAAGGACTGGGTTCGCACCTCGCGGGCAAGGCGATGGAACATGTTGCAAAGACCGGAAAAAGCGTCGTGCCGCTGTGCGGATTTTTCGTGCATTACCTGCGCAAGAATCCGCAACATCATTTCTTCGTTACGCCAGAAAGCCGGCGCATTTTTAATATCGGCACCTAAATTTTATTTACAAAATGATGCGCATCCGGCTGCACATGATCAATCATCAAATGCAAGCCGGAGTATTCCTCATTTCATTTATACGGACTCAAATCATCAAGCCAGTGCCGGATAGTCGGTATAACCCTCAGCTGTCGGACTATAGAAAGTTTCCGGACGTTCCGGATTAAGCGGGGCATTGTCTTTCAGGCGACGTGGCAGATCGGGATTGGCGATAAACCATTTGCCGAACGCAACCGCATCCGCTTCACCGCTAGCAATCACCTGCTCTGCCGTTTCCTTCGTCATTTTTTCATTCGCAATATAGACACCACCGAACGCCTTTTTCAGCACAGGTCCGATGCGATTGTCGCCTATCGATTCGCGCGAGCAGATAAATGCAATGCCGCGCTTGCCCAATTCGGCAGCAACATAACCGAAGGTGGCGACCGGGTCAGCGTCACTCAAATCGTGTGAATCGCCGCGCGGCGCCAGATGTACACCGACGCGCGACGCACCCCATACATCGATACACGCATCGGTCACCTCCAGCATCAGGCGTGCACGATTTTCTATTGAACCGCCGTAGATGTCGGTACGCAGATTGGTACTGCTTTGCAGGAATTGGTCCAGCAAATAGCCGTTGGCGCCATGTACTTCCACGCCATCGAAACCTGCGAGCTTGGCGTTCTCTGCGCCTTTGCGATAGGCGGCAACGATGCCGGGGATTTCTGCAAGTTCAAGCGCACGCGGTGTAACGTATTCAACTTGCGGACGCACGATGCTGACATGGCCTTTAGGCTGGATGGCGCTTGGCGCTACCGGCAATTCGCCGTTCAAGAACATCGGATGCGAAATGCGACCAACGTGCCACAGTTGCAACGAGATCAAACCACCGGCCTTGTGCACTGCATCGGTTACCACTTTCCAGCCGGCTACCTGCTCGTCGGACCATATGCCTGGTGTATCTGCATAGCCGACGCCTTGTGGTGTGACCGCTGTGGCTTCGCTCAGGATCAAACCAGCGGATGCGCGCTGTACATAGTATTCAGCCATCAGCGCATTCGGTACGCGACCGCCACCGACCGCGCGCGAACGTGTAAGTGGCGCCATGATGACGCGATTAGGCAATTCGAGATCACCGATTTTGATAGGTGTGAAAAGTGTAGTCATGACATGCTTTCTTCAGAATTAGGAAAAGAACTGCGTTTACTTTTGCCCACTGCTTAAGCTCTAGCAGCTGCAACAACAGGCATACACGCATCTCCCGACGCCAGACGCAAGGAGATACGGATTGCCACCACGGCGCCCAGTGCAAGCACTGCCGCCGCCAAAGGAACTGCCTGCAAGCCGAAACCTGCACTTATTACCGACCCGCCGACCCATGCGCCGAGTGCATTGCCGACGTTGAACGCGCCAATGTTCAGCGTCGCCACCAGATTTGGAGCAGCTTTGCCAAATACCATCACATTGATTTGCAAACCCGGCACTGCAGCAAACGACACTAATGCCCATAGAAATAAATTGATTTCAAGCGGGATCAAATGCGGGCTGGTCCAGCGCACAATCGCACTGACGATTGCCAACACCAGAAAGATGCCAGTCAAGGCTGCGCCGAGGCGCCAATCCGCCAGACGGCCACCGATGTAATTGCCGATCGTCAAGCCAAGGCCGATCAGGAACAAAGTCCACGTGACGGCGCGTGGGGACACATGCGTGACGTCTTCCAGCAAAGGTGCGACATAGGTGAACAGCGCAAATACCGCCGCAGAGAAAAGCATCGTTGTCGCTAACGCGGCCCACAAACCAGCATTGCGCAACTGACCGATTTCGGCACGAATATCGGTTTTCTCTTCATCATCGCGCACCGGCATCACGCGCCACAAACCGATCAACGACAGCACGCCGAGTACGGCAACGGCCCAGAACGGCATTTGCCAACCGGCGATTTGCCCCAACGCCGTACCAAGCGGGACGCCAAGCACATTCGCCAACGTTAAACCTGTAAACATCAATGCCACTGCCGATGCCTTGCGATTTTCCGGCACCAGACTTGCTGCGACGACGGAACCTATGCCAAAGAAGGCACCGTGACACAGCGACGTGATGATGCGGGCCACCATCAGGAAGGTGTAGTCAGTTGCAAGCGCGCACAGGATATTGCCAATGATGAAAATCACCATCAATAACAACAAGGCACGCTTGCGTGGAAAGGATGCCGTAGCGACGGCCATGATAGGTGCACCGATGGCAACACCAAGCGCGTAACCACTGATCAGCCAGCCAGCGCTGGGAATAGACACCGACAAGCTGCGCGCAACGTCTGGCAGCAGGCCCATGATGACGAACTCGGTGGTGCCGATGGCAAAGGCGCTCAGCGCGAGGATGACTAAAGCTAAAGGCATATGGTTTTTCTTGTGTATTTTAATGACGGCATGAATTACAGATCGCTGTGTATCGCTTCCAGAAATGCCTGGATCGTCGCTTCATTCCGTTTGAAAAAGACCCACTGCCCGACGCGACGCGATGTCAGCAATTCCGCCGCCTGCAAGGTCGCCAGATGTGCAGAGACGGTCGATTGCGACAAGCCGCTACGCTTGTCGATCAAGCCGCAGCAGACACCAAAATCGAGCGGATGCTCTTGCTCGGCAAAATAGACTTCCGGCGTTTTCAGCCAGGCAAGAATCTGCCTGCGCACAGGATTAGCCAGGGCTTTGTGTATGACATCTTTATCCATAAGATTTCCTTTTCGACATGTTTCGTTAAAACACGAATCAAATATCGGACTTAATAGAATTTAATATCGTAATTGTACGATATTAAAAAAAAGCGTGCTGAGCCTGCTTTTCCAGCTTAAAAATCAAAGAGGGAGAACCTGCAAAAAATTATCTGCTGCCGCAAATAAAAGTACTGTTTACGGAGTGCTGGAATAGCAGGCGTGATCGCTGCGCTGTCATGGATACGTGAGAGTACATCGCAACGCGTCAACAGAGATATATGCAGTGCAATTCATTACACGCAAGCTGGACTCCCGCTCGCGCGGGAATCAGGAGAGGCAAAATCTGCATTGCGGTATTTAGAGCTGTGATGAAAAGTGCGCGAAATCTGCTATGTCCTATAAGCCTTGCGGCCGTTGTTGCGGTGTCGTTACACGACTTGTCAACAAACCATTGCGGACGCGCTCGTCCCATGATGTCATCCAGTCGTTCACCGCTGCCGCTGGCATAGGGCGCGCGATGAAGTAACCTTGCGCCACATCGCAGTTGGTATTGCGGAGCAAATCCCAGTCGTCCTGATCTTCCACCCCTTCCGCCACCACCACCATGCCCAGCCGTTTGCCGACGCCGAGACTGGCGTCGTAGATCGCACGTACCGTTTCGTCATGCCAAGCGCCATGGACAAAACTCTTGTCTATTTTGAGTTCATCAAAGGAAATATCACGCAGCTGTGTCAGCGAAGAATGGCCGGTGCCGAAGTCATCAATCGACAAGCGAAAGCGTTTAAGCCGCAGGCGCGTCAACACTTCAAGTGCGACACGCTGATTGTGCATCAATCGACTTTCGGTTACTTCAAGCACGATATCGTGAGGCGCTACGCCTATGCTTGATACAGCTTGCGCAACCTGATCAACAAAGTTCAGCGACGCCAGATTGTCCATCGACACATTGATGGCCACGCATAGCTTGAGTCCCATCAACTGCCACTGCTTGATCTGATGCAGTGCAGCGTTCAATACAACCTGGGCCAGCGCGTCTATCATGCCGTGCTCTTCTGCCAGATTGATGAATTGATCGGGAAACACCAGTCCATCTACCGGATGCTGCCAGCGCACCAACGCTTCCATGCCGACCACTTCCCCCGTCGTGACTGCTACCTTGGGCTGATAGTGAATAACAAGTTCATCGTCCGTAATGGCCTTCGCCAAATCGGCAGCATCATAACTGGGGTCTTCCCGCTGTGCCAATGTCGGTGTCTGACCATAGGTTTCCATCAAAACAGAAAGTTCAGGCAATGAAACTGGTTTGGCTATATGGCCTAGAACGTTGATGCCATGTGCACGGATCAGCTTTTCAGCCATTTGCAATACGCGCTCGTTTTCACCACTGACCAACACCAGGCTGCCACGATAGCCATGCTGGGTAAGTTTGCGCACGAACTCTATGCCATCCATCTCCGGCATGTTCAAATCAAGCAAAATCAGATCATGCTCGCTATCGGACGCGGCTACCCAATCCAGCGCAGCCATGCCGTTATCGCAAATCGTCAGCTCGGTAAAACCAAGCCGGTCCAGCATGTGATGCAGCAGCTTGAGCATAAAAGGCTCATCATCAAGAATCAGAATACGTATCTTTGATTTATCCATGTTTACCTCTTTCTATCATCGGCGGCGTCTGTCCGCCGGCGGTAGATGTTCAAATTCGAGAAATGCATTGACCGCCGCCAGATCCTGCTCAAAGGCAGGCAGCAGAGCAAGCAATAGCGCGCTATTGCCTTCCCTGCCGGCAGTTTCCATTTCGGCACAGCGCGCTCCGAGCGCCATCGCGCCAACCGCAAGCGCAGATGATTTAAGTTTGTGAGCCTGATTGCCTGCCTGCTGTGCATCCTGCTCGACACATGCCGAGCGCAGCGTATCGGCAATCCTTGCGGCACTCAACTGAAAATGATGCAGAAAATCGTTCAGAACCAAAGGATCATTGCCGACCATGTTTTCAAGTACGCTAACGTCGAGCACTTGTTCGGATGAAGATGAGCAAGCATTGCTTTCTTGCGGAAGCGGAATTGCGGCTGTGACCGGCAACCACTTTTGTAGCGCTATTTTCAAATCCTTTAATTGCAAGGGCTTGCACAGATAATCATCCATGCCGGCCGCACGACAGCGATCACCTTCACCACTAAGTACATTGGCAGTCAATGCCAGAACAGGTAATCGCTGCCTGCCGTTTTCCCATGTGCGTATGGATGCCGTCAATTCATACCCATCCAGTTCCGGCATATGCAAATCAGTCAGCAGCAAGGCATAGTTGCAGCGTTGTACATGCTCCAGCGCCATGCGGCCATTATCGGCAACGTCGGCCGCAAAACCAAGCAAAGCCAGTTGTCGTACGATGACTTTCTGGTTACTGTCATTATCCTCAGCCACCAGAATCAGGCGTCCATCGCGCAAGGCCTGTGCGCGCGACGGTGGGTCGAAGGCAACTAGCTCGCTGCCGCGCGGCGACTTGGCGGGTTCTGCACTCGCTCGACCAGCTGCCATCGCAACAGCTTGCCACAGCAGGCGACGCGTCAATACATTCCCGTCTATCAAAACCATATTCTGCTGCCGCGCATAAGGATGGCGTCGTGATCCGCGCTCTACATAAACAAAGCGAATATCCTGACTTGGCATGCTATGCGCAAAAGCGACCAGCTCTTCCTGTGTTACGTTTACATCCGCCGCGTCAACGATGCAGACTGATATTGGAGCATGCGAATGCTCCATCAAAAAACGCAAGGCATGCATGTCTGTTGCACGTTCCACATGTGCTCCGCCATGTTTCAGATATGCCGCGATCGTATCTGTCAGACCCTCATCCGGTCCGACGGTAACGCATGCAAGGTCTTGTATATCCGATACGCGAAGAATATTTTTTGATACTTCTGGCAACTGAGCGAACTCAAGTTGTACGCTGAAGGTAGAACCGATTCCTGCGGCGCTGTCCAGATTGAACCATCCCCCCATCAAATCCACCAGGTGACGCGAAATGACCAGCCCCAAACCGGTACCGCCAAAGCGCCGGGTGGTTGAGGCATCTGCCTGACTGAATGCAGTAAACAGCAATGCCCTGGTAGCATCATCTATGCCTATGCCGTTGTCGATAACATGAAAATCAATCGTCACTTTTTGCGCACTGCTTTCAGTCAGCAACACGCGCATCTCGACGGTGCCGGGCAGCTCTCGCCCACTGGAAAACTTGACGGCATTACTGACAAGATTTAACAGAACCTGACGTAACCGCAAGGCATCCCCCTGAACGAGATCGGGAATCGCCGGGTCGATAAACATGGTGAAGGTCACGTCTTTCTTGATAGCCAGCTGGTCAAGCATGCCGCACGCCTTTTCAACCACATCGGCTATCGAGAACGGTGCCTGTTCGATTTCCAGTCGACCTGCTTCGATCTTGGAAAAGTCCAGCACGTCGTCAATGATGGAGAGCAGTGAGAATGCGGAGTCGCGTATCAGGTCCACCATTTCGAGCTGGTAATCATTGAGCTTGGTTTGCTGCAGAACGTCCACCATGCCTATCACGCCATTCATGGGAGTGCGCAGCTCGTGCGACATGGCGGCCAGAAAAGCGGATTTCATGCGACTGGCATGTTCCAACTCGATATTTTTTTCCTGCAGGGTCCGTTCGAAGCGCTTGCGCTCGGTCACATCACGTGCGGCTGCGAACACCCCTTGCAGATTGCGATCGCGGTCATGGAAGGTCGCAGCGTTATAGGAAACCACGGTTTCCTCGCCATTCAGCGCACGCACGGTCAGTTCATAATTGCGCACCTTGTTTTCAATCAGCACGCGCTTGATCGCCGCATCTGCCTGTGCCGGATCAGTGAAAAAATTCTTGCAGGGCGCACCTATCAGCTCGTCACGCGTGCGGCCGGTAAGCGCGATCATCTGCTCATTCACGTCTGAAATAATGCCTTGCGGATTGGTCGTCATCAGCGCATCGATATTCGATTCGATCAGCGAACGTGTGTAGAACTGCTGGTCGCGCAAACGCTGGTCGAGCAATGTGCGCGCTTCCTCGACCTGCTTGCGAGCCGTATTGTCGGTGCCTATCAACAGATAGCCAATGATCCCTTCCTGCGCATCGCGCAAAGCCGTGACTGAAACGATCGCGGGAAAACGGCTGCCATCCTTGCGAATGTAGGTCAGCTCATAGATATCTTCAATACCGCGCGATGCCTTGAATACCAGCGCCTCGAATCCTGGCGTAATCGAGGTTTCCAGTTCCTTGCTGAGAACATCGGCGCGCGCAATCAACTCCTGCGGATCGGAAATATCTGCCGGGGTGATGCAATTGACCACATCCAGCGCAACATAACCCAACATGCGTTCGGCACCTACGTTGAAAATCTGGATAACGCCCTTTTCATCAGTCGCTATGCTGGAAAAATTGGCGCTGCTGAAGATCGCATTCTGCAAGGCGCCGGCTTTCAGCAACGCTTCTTCCGCCTGCTTGCGTGCCGTGTTATCTGTCCCTATCAACAGATATCCGATGATTTCTTCCTGCGCATCGCGCAAGGCAGTGACCGAGACGATCGCAGGGAAACGGCTGCCATCCTTACGGATGTAGGTCAGTTCATAGATATCTTCAATGCCGCGCGATGCCTTGAATACCAGCGCCTCAAAGCCTGGTGTGATCGGTGTTTCAAGTTCCAGGCTCAGCGCCGTAGCGCGCGCAATCAATTCTTGCGGATCGGAGATGTCGGCTGGCGTAATCCGATTAACGACGTCTGGCGCTGCATAGCCGAGCATGCGTTCGGCACCGACATTAAAAATCTGGATGACGCCATTTTCATCAGTCGCAATGCTGGAAAAATTGGCGCTGTTGAAAATCGCATCCTGTAGCGCGCCGGCTTTAAGCAGAATTTCCTGACGATGGGATTCGGTACTGCCATCCGGGCTGCCGCGTTTTTCTGCGGCTATATCGCTAGCATCTGTCCTAGGCATACTTCCCCACGTCGGAATTAATATCAGTAAACAACTCGATACAATTGTTCGAGGCTACTGCAGTACAGGCTCACAACTCGGCATTTTCATCAGTACTATGCTGACAAACGATGACAAAGGGTAAGGGACGATAGAGCTTAAACTGTGGATCTGACGCGATTGCTATGACAAACGAAATCAAGAAACGTTCCTTGCATGCAACAGATAATAATCGACCTGCAAGAAAAGTTTAATATTTTTAATCGCAAAATCATCATGACAAATCATGTCAGCGATCTCGCTGTGAACGGCTTTTCCAAATTTTAAAAATTGGAATCGAAGTCCGACAAATACTGAGGGATTAAATTCAGGGCGCCTTCGTACTCACTTCTCTCACCAGCGGCAAGGCTGCCGGCATCACTCACATCCTTGCACCATCTGCAGAAATCGTAGATATAAAGTGTATTCGGCAAGCTCACGGCCGACGTCTGAACCAGCCTGCAATTGACAGGCGATCGCGCGTGGCAGGCAGTACTTCGTGCAGCATCTGTGCAGATAAAAACAAGACCAGCCTGCTGGCCAGCGGCACGATATCCTGCGTTGCCATTCCTTCGGGGTGCAAACGCAAAGCGCCGCCTTGTTCCTGCAACCACTCCGGATTGAGGTAGATCACAACAGAAACGATACGACTATCGTCATCCCGAAAGCGATCCAGATGCTTAAGATATGAAGCGCCGGGCGCGTAAAAGGCGAAGTGACTTTCATACTCATCCAGCCCGAGAAACAAGGTGCGATTTAATGCGATGCGCAAGTTTTCCATGATCTGCAGATAGCGGTCACATGCAATCGATTGTCCGGCTTTAAGCCACGCAATCTGGTCTCCGCGAATTGTCGGTCGAACTGTCTGGCCGCTACCGCGTCCTACGCCAGCCAACTTCATTCCGCCGTCATCGTTCAACAAATGACATTCTGCGGCAAGGGATATCGTCAACTCTTCCGTCAAGAAAAAATTTTGCTGCGACCATCCGTGTTCGGTCAAATCGTCGCTGATACGCAGACACAATACTTCGCTGAAGTATTGTGGGTCAAAGGGAGTTGCTGCAAGCATCGTTGAACTCTTTTCTGAAAAACGTGCTTATCGGCAAAATGCCGGACCGTTGTCGGTCAATCCGCTGTGCAAAGAGTCGTTGATAGCCTTTGCAGTGACGCATTATGCGCCGGGAATAACGAAGGGAAGAAAAACAACGTCGCAAATTATAGTTGCATAGCAAACTAGATTATCCTACACTAGCTCCATGTTTGACCACTGCCTTTACTTCAATACCACCGCCCTCGCCCGCGTACTCGAACGCGAGTGGAGCAAGGCATTCAAGCCATTTGGCTTGACGCCGTCACAAGCATTCATGCTACGGGCCGTATTGAAGAAGCCATGCATGCTACAAAGCGAATTGGCAAAAGAGCTTGCGATTTCTCGCTCTACCGCTACACGCACGCTGGATGGTTTGCAACAATTGGGTTTGTTGTTACGCCATGCAACAGGTAACGACGGTCGTGAATCAGCAATTCAGGCAACCGCTACCGGAATATCGCTACAAGAACAACTGGACGCAGCCAGCGGCGAAGTGACGAAACGTTTGAAGAAGGAACTTGGTGTCGCTCACTTTGATGAAACCGTCACTAAAGTGAAACAGGTACGCTCAACCATAGGATGAGCTTTTTTTAATCGAGTAGTTGCATAGCAAACTAATTGGAGATTCACATGCCTATCCTCAACGTCAAAGTAAGTGCCGACAAATCACCTGAAATGGTCAGGCAGATATCAGACCTATTGCTTGATCTGACCAGTCGCATCCTGAAAAAGAAACGCGAAGTGACCGCCATCGCCATCGATTTCACAGGACGCGATAGCTGGATCGTTGGCGGTCATCTGCTTAGCGAGCAAAACAAGAACAGCTTTTACTTCGATATAAAAATAACCGACGAAACCAATACCAAGGATGAGAAGGCGCTCTATATCAAGGAAGCATTTGCCGGCTTTGAACGCATACTGGGCAATCTGCACGAAGAGAGTTACATCTACGTGCAAGACGTCAGAGCGGCATCTTACGGCTACGGTGGCTACACGCAAGAGTATCGCTATCATCATTAAGCCGTCACCATAAAAGTACGCCCATTTTTTGAGTAACACAGGTTTTCTTGCCGGCACATGCAATGCACCGAAATCAGGCCGCAATGCATGTGCAAGCCCTCGACTATCGGATGATATTTTTACAAGCCTACGCACCTAAATCAGTAACTGAACGGTATCATGGGAAAACGATAATCCTCCTATATACATGCCCACTATTCTCAATAGCCGTCTTGCCAAGCTGCGCGCATTGGTCGTCGATGATTTGCAGACCATGCGGCAGAACATCCGTACCCAGCTGGGGCAATTGGGGATCGAACAGGTAGATCAGGCGGCCACGCCGGATGATGCAATCAAGTTCATACGCAACGCCAATTACGATGTGATCGTTTGCGATTACAACCTCAACAAGGAAACTAACGGCCAGCAGATGCTGGAGTTTTTACGTTCAAACAAAATGCTGTCACCGACCGCAATGTTTTTCATGGTTACGGCCGAGAGCAGTTACGACAGTGTCGCCAGCACCGCAGAATTTCAGCCAGATGCCTACATGGTCAAACCGTTGACCGGCGGCCGTATCGCTGATCGCATCGAGCGCTTGATGGACAAACAGCAGGCCCTGAAACCCATCACAGACAGACTGGAGCGTAAAGATCTCAGCGGCGCGATTGCTGAGTGCGACAAAGTCGCACAAAGTGATCCGAAGTGGATAGTCGATGTACTGAAACTGAAATCATCTGCTGCACTTGATCTGGGCGATATCGAAGCTGCTCGCAAAATCTACACACAAGTATTGGCGCTACGTAACGATCTGGTTTGGGCCAAGCTTGGCTTGGCGCGTTGTCATCAAGCGGCAGGCAAACTGGACGAAGCAAAAGTCATCGTTGCAAGCGTTCTGGAAAAGAATAGCCAATTCATCGGCGCCTATGACCTGCTCGCACAAATCGCCGAATCGCAAGGCAAGGATCAGGAAGTGCTCGATGCCTTGAACAAATCATATGAGGTCATTCCATCCGCACGACGCAGCCGCCTGGTTGGCGATGCGGCCTATCGCGTCGGTGATCTGGCACAGGCCCGCACTGCTTACACCAAGGCTGTCAATCACACTCGGGGCTCTTTGACGGCGCAGGCATCCGATGCGCTATCACTGGCGCAAGTGCATACAGACCTGCGCGAACCGACCTTGGCTTTGACGGTGTTAAGTGCTGCGGCCAGGGACTATCAGGACGACCCCGGTTTTTCGACGCGACAAGCGATTATTGCAGCACAAGCTTTTTCTGGTCTTGGCGATATGGAATCGGCCAAGGCTGCATTCGCATCAGCCAAGGAAGCCGCGGGTGAAGTCCGTGCCAATACCGATGCGCTGGCTTTGGCCAAAGCAGCATTCTGCGTCGGTTTGAACGAAGAAGGTGCACGTATCATGACCAAGGCCATCAAGGCTGATCATGAAAATGCACGTCTCGTCGCCTTTGCGCGCAGGGTTTTGAAAGACACGGGTAACGAGGTAATGATCGACAAGATTGTTGAAGAATCGATCAGTGCCGGCACACTGATCGTCGATGAAGCAACCAGACTCATGCGCAATGGCCAGTTCGATGAATCACTGGCTAAACTGGAGGAAGCTTTGACCGCGACACCGGACAATACCGGTGTGCTGCTCGCTGCCGCTCAATTACATTTGCTGTGGATGAGCCAAAAAGGTTTGGATCGTTCCTATGTCGAGCGCGTCAATGGTTATCTGGCTCAACTGGATGGCTTGATGCCAAACAGTGAGCGCGTCGCAAAGATGTATCGCTTCCTGCGTGAAACGCTGGTTAAAGTCGCGCGTGAGGCATGAGCATGAACCCGCAACTTGCCGCTGTCATCGTACATGACTTGAAAAATGCCTTGGGTGCACTGGAAGGACAGTTATCCACTTTAACGGCAGACCTCAATCATGAAAAAGCACTGCAAGCGCACACGACTTGCATCACCTTGCGCGAAAAATTGATTGGCTTTTTGACGCTATACAAAGCATCCGAACATGGCCTGCATGCCCGTATTGAAGCAATAAGCCCTGGCGATTTTTTGCGGGCGTTGGTTCGCAATCATTCGCGAGTTCATAAGGCCAGCGAGCCGAAAGTATCGATAACGATCAATGACAAGAACATGCCTGCGATCGCATTTTTCGATGAACATCTGACAGAAATGGCATTGGATGCAGCGCTGCAAAATGCACTGCGTTTTGCGAAATCCGAGATCAGCATCGCATGCATGAAATCAAATGGAGAGATTGTCTTCACAATTAAGGATGATGGCCCTGGATTGGGAGTGACAGAGAAAAAGCCGTCGACCGGGCTGGGTATGGCTTTGTGTGCAGCCATCGCACACGCGCATCAAAATGACGGCCGCAACGGCAGTGCCCAATTACAATCTTTGCCAGCCGGCGGAGCGCTGTTCACATTGCGTCTACCTTAAACGCTATCTGCAGCGCACACCGTGTTAGTGCGGCAGATTGATCTCTTTCACTTCCAGTGTGCCGTCGCGCAATTTCAAACGCTGCACACCGGGTAACGCGATCAGATCACGATCATGGCAAGCCATGATGACACTGCTACCCTCACTTACCAGTGTCGGGATGAGTGCGATTACCTGCTCGCGTGCCGCACCATCCAGATTCGCAGTGGGCTCGTCCAGCAGTAACAATTTTGGCGCCAAAACACGCGCACGCGCCAAAGCGACACGCTGTTTTTCTCCACCGGATAAAAATGTAGGAATACTCTTGCGCAAGTGCGCAATGCCGGCCCACGCGATCGCTTCTTCCACCTTCTCAGCAATGATGTGCTTAGGCACGCCGCGCACCGTCAAGCCGTAAGCAATATTGTCGGTAACACTGGTAGAAAACATGACTGGATGCTGGTGCACGTAGACGACTGCATCTCGCATGACACGCGGATACGGTGACAGATTGACGACCTCGCCGCGGAAGGTCACCTCCGCTGCTTCGGCCGATTCCAGCCCGGCCAGAATGCGCATCAATGTACTTTTTCCTGAACCATTCCAGCCGGTCAACACATATGCCCGTGCGGCAGCAATCGACAGATGGTCTATATTCAGCAATTGACGTTGATCAAAGTTCTTTTTCAGCTTACGAATTGATAATAATGCGTCCATTACATATTCCTCGCAGGACGTGTATCGCCTTGTAATAGCATCATGCCGGCATTGATGAGCAGTGCAAATGCTACCAATACAATTCCCAACGCGATACCTTGGGCGAATTCGCCCTTGCTGGTTTCTAGCGCAATCGCCGTCGTAATCGTGCGCGTTTCACCCGCGATATTCCCGCCGACCATCATTGCGCAGCCAACTTCGGAAATGACACGCCCGAAACCGTTAATCACGGCAGCCATCACGCCAAAACGCACTTCATGCAATACGGTCAGCATCACGCGCCAGCCGGAAGCGCCATGCACAACCGCCGTTTCTGCCAGCCTTGGATCAGCCGCCTGTACAGCAGACAGCGTGAAGGCGATTAACACTGGCAATACGATCAGTATCTGACCAAGAATGACGCCGGATTGGGTGAATAGCCATTGCAGCGAACCGAAAGGGCCTTGTCGTGACAACAACAAATACAATAACAAGCCAATCAAAACGGTAGGCAGCGACAAGGCAGCCTGGGCGATCCAAATAACGACACGCCGTCCTGTGAACTCTCGGGTGGCAATCAGGTAACCAATCAGTACCGCGATCGGAGCGGCAATCAGCAAACTGACAATTGAAGTTTTCAGCGAGATCCAGATAATTCGCCAAAGCACAGGATCGCCCGAAAAGAGCAAACCGAAAGCAGCCTGGGTGGCGTCAATTAATGGCATGAGAAATGAGGGATGAGTGCGACGAATAGCATCGCGATTTATTTTTCTGGCGCAATTTTAACGCACTCCAATTGTGCGTCGAAGGAAGGCTTCAGTTTACGCAGCGTATATATTCTGAGCCTACTGTGAATAGCATCATGCCACGTGCAGTGGAATATCCAGCAATTCCGGTTCATAGACCATGCGCTCCTTGCCTGTTACCAGCAAAAAATGCTTGCCGGTGCAGCGCGCCAGCAAAGTCATATTGACTTTTTCTGCCACAAAATGGCCCATTTGCGTCGTGCCCGAACGCGAAATCAGGAATGGCATACCCATCTGCGCGCCCTTGATCACCATCTCGGATGTCAGCCTGCCGGTCGTGTAAAACACCTTGTCGGCACCGCTGATATTTTCCAGCCACATGATGCCTGCGATCGCATCGACCGCATTGTGACGACCCACATCTTCAATGAAATACAGCAGTTCGCCTTCGGATGAAAACAAGCCACAACCATGCACGGAACCGGCTTTTGCATAGACTGAATCCTGCGTGCGGATTTTATTGACGATTTTATACAGCGTCGATTGTTTCAATCTTGCGTCTGGTGACAGGACAATCGTATCAACTTCATCCATCAAACCACCGAACATCGTGCCCTGACCGCAGCCTGTGGTCACCACGCGTTTGGCCGTACGCGCCTCAATATTCTCGATGCCGCTACGCGTCGTTACCGACACGGCATGCTTATCCCAATCCACATGGATGGAAACGATTTCTTCTATAGCCTGCACTAACCGCTGATTGCGCAGATAACCGAGCGTGAGCGCTTCCGGTGCTGCGCCCAAGGTCATCAACGTTACCAGTTCACGGTCATCGACATACACCGTCAATGGGCGTTCGGCAGGAATCTCAATCGTCGAAACCTGCGTACTTTCATTGACGGCATTGACGTCATACGTCAACTTGATAGACGTGGCGGTAAATTCTGGACGATACGACATGGCAACTCATTTTGGACAAGGTTAACAGCCTTGTTCACTATCGGATTCATGTATTTACATGATGCGTGGCGCGCAACAAGAAGCAGATGTCGCAAGACATTGCATTTCTTCTTGGCACAGCAGGGATTATAACGGCAAGAGGGGCTTAGAGCTCATCACTCTAAGCCAATCCACCGTCAGATTGGCAGATTGCCCAGGCTGATCAAATCAGCTTATTTTTTCGCACCGGCCGCAGGCACCGGTTTCGCATCTGCCACACCAACCGTCGTCGTAGCAATCTGCAACGCCACATACGGTCCTGGATTAGTGCATGCAGGGACTTCAACCGCAGGTTTTGGTTTGTCTTTCTGTTTCAGGTAGGTTGCAGCGACCTTATCCTGAGCCAGGCATAACTGGTAAGCAGCGACTTTGTCGCTCCAAGCTGTCTTGTTCTTGGCTTCATCGGCTTTGGCTTTGGCTTCATCGCGCAAGGGTGGCAGTTTTGCGGAAGCCACACTCATGACCATCAAGCCCATCAATGTAATCAGTAACTTGTTCATGTATGTCTCCTTAGACAGCCTTGGCCGGGATGCCGAGTTTATCTGCACTCTTTTCACTACGAATACGTGGCACTTTGCCGCTTTCAATATCCTGATACCAGATATCGTGATGCTCCTTGGCCCACGCATCGTCGACATAACCGGTTGACATTGCCTCATAAGCACCTTCCATCCCCAGCGTACCGATGTAGATATGGGCCAGCGATGCGCTGAATACCAGTACGGCAGCCACCAGATGAATAATGTTGGCGATTTGCATATTGGCGCGCGTGTAAAGAATACCTGGCACCAGCATATCCAGCACAAAACCTGATGCACTGACGATCAAGCCCAGAAAGACCAGTCCGCCCCAAAACCACAATTTTTCACCCGCATTGAAACGTCCGGCACTCGCGTGGCCACGTGCACCACCCAGTTTTTTCAGCCATTGCCAGTCGGCTTTGGCCGGGAAGTTATCCTTGACGAAAATCGCAAACATGACGATCAGCGCTACGGTAAACACCGGGCCGACAAAATTGTGCACGTTCTTGCATGCATACGCGAGCCAGCCAAAAGCAGTGTGCCCGAATACCGGCAAGACGACATATTTACCGAACAACATGATCAGCCCGGTCAATGCCAAAGTCAGAAAACTGATGGCAACCGTCCAGTGCGAGATGCGCTCGAAGGAGGTAAAGCGCTCGATCAAGCGACCAGTACGGCCGTTTTTTAATTTGATGGTACCAACCGCAAAGTAAAATGCTGCAATCCCGACAACAGCAACAATGATCAACCAGCCGCCATAAGTCATCAGTGGTCCATTGCGGTATTGACGCCAAGCTTCACCGGCCGTGGTCGCACGTGCCTGGCCGGGAAATTGAGCTTTAGGCTGGATCAATACACCGGATTCCAGTGCTGGCAGGCTGGAATAATGCTCCCCGCCCTCTTTGATTTGGCGATAAACCGGCGCAAGATTCCCAGGTTGAACCTGCGTACGTTCAACCTGATTTTGCTTCATGTACAGGATATCGTCGGATTGAATATTCGACATATTCTGCACAGCCGGCGGTGCTGTTGCTTCCGTTTTATTGGTGACGACAGGCTCATTCGACTGGGCCAGCGCAACGCCATGTGCCGCAAAAACAAGCGACAAACCTATGGCGAGTTTGGCGAACCATGTATTCATGATTATTCTCCTCGCGAACGCGTCAATTGGTTTTCACGTATTCGTTCTGCAATTGAGCACGGTTACGCATTTGCGTATCCCATTCGGTCTTATTGCCAGCGGTCCAGCCTTTGATAACATAAGGATCGTTCGCTGCGCCTTTGTAAGGGGCCACATCGCCTGAATCACGTGCATCGGCTTGCGACTGGCTCTTCTCGCTGCAACCGACCATCGCGATTGCAGCTAATGAGATCAACAGTGCGCGCATCATGATTTTTTCTCCACCGGCGCCTTAGCCTCCGGATTTGGCGCCTTACCGTAAGCCGTACCCCAACCCCAGACTTCACTGCCCTTGCCACGACGCAGAACGCGAGCGCGGAAGATATCGGCAATCACATCGCCATCGCCACCCAGCAAAGCCTTCGTCGAGCACATTTCCGCGCAGGCCGGCAACTTGCCTTCAGCCAATCGGTTACGACCGTATTTTTCAAACTCTGCTTTCGAGCCGTTGTCTTCGGGGCCACCGGCACAGAATGTGCACTTGTCCATTTTTCCGCGCAAGCCAAACGTGCCGTTGGAAGGAAATTGTGGTGCACCGAACGGACAGGCATAAGAACAGTAACCGCAGCCTATGCAGATATCCTTGTCATGCAAGACCACACCTTCGTCGGTGCGATAGAAGCAATCGACCGGGCAGACTGCCATGCATGGCGCATCGGAACAATGCATACAGGCGACCGAAATCGATTTTTCCTGCCCCACCAAGCCGTCATTGATAGTGACCACGCGGCGGCGATTTACGCCCCACGGCACTTCATGCTCGTTCTTGCAGGCGGTCACGCAACCATTACATTCGATACAGCGCTCTGCATCGCAGATGAATTTCATTCGTGCCATTTTGATGTCTCCTTAGCTGTTTTATCCACGTTCAACGGTTTGCCTTTCGTTTCCTGCAGATAATCACGCTGCCGCCTTTTCTATATTGCAAATAGTCGTCTTGCTTTCCTGCATCATCGTGACCGAGTCATAGCCGTAAGTCGTCGCCGTGTTGACTGCTTCACCACGCACGATAGGAGCTGCGCCTTCCGGATACGAATCAATCATGTCTTTTCCCTGCCACCAGCCAGAGAAATGGAACGGTATGAAAGCAGTATCTTCACCCACCCGCATGGTCACCATTGCCTTGACCTTGATGCGCGCGCCAGTCGGCGTGCTGACGATCACGAAATCACCATTGCGTATGCCGCGATCGCTTGCAGCTTTTGGATTGATTTCGACAAAGTTCTCTTGCTGCAATTCGGCCAGCCAAGGATTGGAACGTGTTTCTTCGCCCCCGCCTTCGTACTCGACCAAACGTCCCGAAGTAAGGATGATCGGGAATTTTTCATATAGCTTGGTTTCAATATTTTTGTCTTGCAACGACTTGTACAAAGTCGGCATGCGCCAGAAACCTTTCTTGTCCTCGTGCGTCGGATATTTGGCAGTCAAATCCGGACGTGTACCGTAGATAGGTTCACGATGCAGCGGTACCGGATCAGGAAAATTCCATACCACGGCACGAGCCTTCGCGTTACCCCATGGATGTACACCATGCACTTGCATCGTCACACGCTGAATCCCACCGGAAAGATCTGTCTTCCAGTTCTTGCCTTCTGCAGCTTTTTTCTCTAGATCGGTAAGGTCGTCCCACCAGCCTAGTTTTTTCAACAGAATGTGATCGAACTCCGGATAACCGGTGGTGATGTCGGAACCCAGGCTGTGCGAGCCGTCTTCAGCCAACAGACTGACGCCGTCTTTTTCCACACCGAAATTGGCGCGGAAATTTCCGCCGCCATCCATCATCGTTTTGGACGTGTCATAAAGATTGGGCGAACCGGGATGTTTCAATTCCGGTGTGCCGTAACAAGGCCATGGCAAACCGAAATAGTCGCCGGTCATATCGTAACCGCTGACCGCATCCTTACCGCCCTTGCATTTCAGCGTTTTCACATCGAACAAATTCATGTTGCGCATGTGCGCCTTCAGACGCATAGGCGACTGCCCGGTATAGCCGATAGTCCATGTGCCGCGATTGATCTCTTCCAGCATCGATTCCGGTTCCGGCTCCATCATGCCGCCCTTACCCGGAACCAGTTTGATCTTGGCAACGAGTTCTTTACCAAAACCAAGTTTTTGCGCCATCTGATACATGATCATGTGATCGGTACGCGATTCGAACAATGGCTCAATCACTTTTTCGCGCCATTGCAAGGAACGATTGGAAGCCGTCACCGAACCGGATGTTTCAAATTGAGTTGCCGCAGGCAATAGATAAACGGCACGATTCGGATTGAGCTCCTGACCATCGACTTTCATGGCGGCCATCGCTGCCGTTGCGGATGGGTAAGGATCAATCACGACCAGCAAATCGAGTTTATCGAAGGCCTTTTTCATATCGAGGCCGCGTGTTTGCGAGTTTGGAGCATGCCCCCAGAACAGCATTGCCTTGACGGTATTTTCCTGATCGATGTGCTCGCTCTTTTCTAGAACTGCATCAACCCAGCGCGATACGGTAGTGCCGGATTTTTCCATCATGGCTTGCGAAGCGTATTGCTTTTTCACCCATTCGTAATCAACACCCCACACTGCACACCAGTGCTTCCATGAACCGGTTGCCAAGCCGTAATAGCCAGGCAAAGAATCAGGGTTAGGGCCGACGTCTGTCGCGCCTTGTACATTATCGTGACCACGGAAAATATTCGTGCCGCCGCCGGATTTACCGACATTACCCAAGGCCAGTTGCAGAATGCACGATGCACGCACCATCGCGTTACCGATAGAGTGTTGCGTCTGCCCCATGCACCATACGATAGTCGATGGTCGATTTTTTGCCATCGTTTCTGCTGCTTTATAGACTTCTGCTTCTGGTACGCCGCAGGCTTCTTCTACCTTTTCCGGCGTCCATTTCATGACTTCGTCTCTGACTTTTTCCATGCCATAGACGCGGTCATGAATATACTGCTTGTCTTCCCAGCCGTTTTTGAAGATGTGATACAGCACGCCCCACAGGAATGGGATATCAGAACCTGAGCGTATGCGTATGTATTGGTCGGCTTTTGCTGCAGTACGCGTATAGCGCGGATCCACGACAATCATTTTGGTGCCGGTTTCCTTAGCATGCAGCATGTGCAGCATGGAAACCGGATGTGCTTCTGCAGCATTCGAGCCGATATACAACGCAGCTTTCGAATTCTGCATGTCGTTGTAACTATTCGTCATTGCTCCGTAACCCCAGGTATTGGCTACGCCAGCAACAGTGGTCGAGTGACAGATACGGGCCTGATGATCGGTATTATTGGTGCCGAAGAAGGAAACGAATTTGCGCAGTAGCGCGGCTTGCTCATTATTGTGTTTGGAGGAGCCTACGAAGAAAACAGAATCCGGGCCACTGACTTTCTTGATATCCAGCATCTTGGCGGTGATTTCATTCATCGCCTGATCCCAGCTAATACGCTGGTATTTGCCATTCACTAATTTCATCGGATATTTCAGCCGGTATTCTCCGTGACCATGCTCACGCAATGCGGCACCCTTGGCGCAATGCGCACCAAGATTGATCGGCGAGTCGAACACCGGTTCTTGCCTGACCCATACGCCATTTTCGACTATCGCATCCGATGCGCAACCGACCGAACAATGAGTACAAATAGTGCGTTTGACTTCAATCTTGCTACCACCTGCCGCAGCTTTTCCACCCTCTGCGGCTTTTGCTTTCTGAATCAGACCCAGTTGCGCTGCTGCAATCCCGGCGCCGATACCGATACCGGAACGCTTGAGAAAGCCGCGCCTGTCCATTGTCGGCAAGGCGCGCGACAGACTATCGGCAAGGCTGGATGAGAAGCGGGCAGGAGAACGCTCTGCAGCGTTGCTTTTGCGAGTTAACAGCATGACGTCACCTCGTTATTAAATTGTAGTGGTGCGGTAGTATTTTTTGATGTGCTCTGTCAAACGGTAGCTGTCGCCTTCAGGCTCTTGCGGGGACAGTACGTTTTCCAACGCGGATGTAGCGGATGCGGGAGCAAGCTTGGCTGCGACGCCAGCGGCGGCGACCAAGCCTAAACCTGCGAAGAAAGTACGTCGGGGAATGCGGGATTGCTCGGACATGATCGTCTCCTGTAAATGGGTCAGGACGTAATATGCTTTTTAATTCCTATGCACTATGTATGCAAGTTAGCATACCTTTTAGCAACTTGCACGACTAATAATAAAGAAACGCACTGATTTGGATCAAATTAATTTCAGATGAAAAAAATTCATCGCCAGTTGAATGAAACGCTCAATTGCTAATGGCCCGTCAATTAACTAGACCATATCGAAAGCCTGCATTTCCACTTCAAAAAACACGTGCGCCAAACGCGCCACCAACTTGTAAAAGCGGGCATTGCCACTCGCTTCCAACGCGTTACAGCAATCAAGCACCCATCCGCGCATGTGTGTATTGAAAAATTTTTCCTGAGCAGCCAGATTGGCATGCACGACATCATCAGACGCAATCAAGTACCGCATTACCTCGCATAGCGATGCCAGATGATCTTCACTTTCGACGACATCATCCGAACGCTGCAAACCGAGCAAGGACAGATCAGTACGTAATTCGGCAAGCGGTTTTTCCATCAAGAAGCCGGAAAGATAGAAAGAGCCGTACAGCATTACTTCCGGCTTGCCGACACCGACAAAGAGCAATTCATATTCTTCGCGTACGCCTTCCTGCTGAGCCGTTTTGCACGCTGTGACCAGATCTGCCCATGCATGCTCCAGCACACTACTCCCCTGCACCGTTGCGCTGCCTATCGTGTCCAGCAAGGCTTGCGGTGGCGGTGTATATAGCAGTGTAGCGAGCAGCCCGTATACATCCGCGCGCGCGGTTTCTTCGCCTTGATCCTGCGATTCAAACTTGATTGATTGAGCACTTGTCATGTGATTCTGTCCGACCTTTCTATTCAATTAAAACAAGGCATCAAAACCGTCTATTGCAACTCATTTCAAATCACCGATAGACGATTCCTGCTTGTTCGCCATCATGTCGACTACGCGGCAATCGGAGCACATTTTGAGTCTATCGATATTGCCGGAAAATGCACCATGCAAAGATAGCTTGCTGACCATGTTTTCAATCATCTTGGCTGTACCAAACGGTTTGTGGCAACTGATGCAATGAAACGGCTCTGCCTCATGCAAAACTTGCAGCTCTTTTGCTGCACCGGTAAGCAACAGACGGGGCGCCAGCGTAATAGCATCTTCGGGACAGGTTTTCTCGCACAAGCCGCATTGCACGCAGTTCTTTTCAATAAAGCGTAGTTGCGGCAGGTTTGCATTGTCAGTTAGTGCGGATTCGGGACAAGCACCTACGCAAGACATACACAAAGTACATGCGTCCTGATTCACCATGACCACACCGTATGGCGCGCCAGCCGGCAAAGAAATCTCATCGACTGTCAACGGCGCATGCGTTTTCAGATGATCAATCGCCAATTCCAGCGTGCTGCGTTTGTCTGCAGCAACATTGAACAAGGCGCGCTGTGCCGGGACTTGTGCAGGCAAAATTGCCGCCAATTCAGCATCAAGCTGAAGCGCAGTCGTCGCCTGAATCAGCGACAAATGCACGCCTTCATAACCGAGGCCGCTCAATATAGTTTGGGCGATATCAATCTGCTGCGTCAAAGCGCTGACATATTGCGGCGCATCTTGTGCCGTCGTCAGAATCGCCACATGCGTAGCGCCATAGGCAAGCGCAGTTAGCCAGATATCGATGCCGGTGGATGCAGCATGATGAAGGTCGATCGGCATGATGCGTGCGGGCATTCCCTGCAATTTCCCATGTGCCTGCGCCTGGCGCCCGAGCTGGCTGACTAGTGCTGCGCCCTGCTCCTGGTTATGCAACAACAGCATAGGCTGGGTGCCCCCAGCTTTTGCATACGTGTTCAGCATTGTTTTTACACGCATGCCGATATCGGTCACGCGCGGATAGGCGTAAGCCAGCGCACCCGATGGACAAACTGTCGTGCATGCGCCGCAACCGACGCATAAATTGGGGTTGACCTTGATCTGATTGCCGTTATGGCTGACCGCTTCTGCCGAGCAAACATCAATGCAGGATGTGCAACCGGTCTTGCCGTTGCGTCCATGCGCGCACAATTTTTCCTTGTAGAGAAAAAATTTCGGCTTGCTGAATTCACCCACCATTTGGGTCAGCTTGAATGCCTGATCCATCTGCTTTTCTGCCAATGCACCGGTAGCGAAATAACCTTGCGGCGGCTGATGTAGGGTCAGCAAGGGAACATCGGATAAATCGAAAATCAAATCGAATTCACTGCTGCGCTCAGTCGCAATACGCGTGAAGTCGATCGCCCCTATCGTCCCGCACGCCTTCACGCAATCGCGATGCGATGTGCATTTATTCAGGTCAATCTGGTAAGTCAGGTCGATTGCGTTTTCCGGACAGACTTCTATACAGGCGTTACAACGCGTACATGTTTCCAGATCAATAGGGTTGGCCTGCTGCCATTTCACGGTGAATGCACCCAGCCAGCCTGAGATGGCAACCTGCTTCCCGGAAAAAACGGGAAACTCGCGATCCTGCAGCATCTCGCCACCGACGCTGTCAGTCAGCAAAACACTGACGTCAAGTTGCGAACCTAGGCGCTGCGCCCACGACAATGCGCGATCTGACGGGCCGATAATCAATACATGTCCGGCAGACTGATAATCAACCGTGGGAACAGGTTCAGGATCCGGCAGTGCAGCGGCGGCCAGCAGCGCTGCCATTTTAGGTAGAGAGCTTCTCGCTTGCGCGCCCCAACCGCCTGTCTCGCGAATATTCACGAAACGTAAAGGCGCGACCGCATTTTTCTGTTGCGCAAGTTCGGCAAACAAACCGCGCTCTTGCGTACAGGCGACAACGACATCGTCTACCCCGTCGAGCGAAGCCAGATAAGAACCGACTTCACGTCGACATAGTTCAGTGGCAACGGGAAGCGCTGAGGTTCCGAGTGCCGTGCCGAGCTGCGCACCTGCGGCAGCGTCAAGCGGCATGGTTCGGTTGCAATTACATATTTTGAATTCTGTGGTCATTGGCTGGCTTGTAGATGCTGGCTGGGGAAAATGTCTTAAACGTCGTCAACGTTACGCATTGCGTCTGCTTTTCTTATCTCGGGCTCTTTTTCGCTTGCCCCCTTCAAGTTGCCGTCTTTGTGAGATTCCTGCGGTTCAGCATAGCCTTCTTTTTGCTCATCTTCAGTGATTGCAATATCCTGCAGCGAAGTCGGCTCCCCGTCTGCAGCAGAAAAACTCTCGAGCGCACCCTGCTCAGGCTCTTTAGGTATTTTTTCCAGTAAACGCATTAAAGGCGTCTTGAGTTGGGACAAGGGATCGAGCAAGGCCTTCGCGTGGTTCAACGACGCCAGCAAGGCTGGCGAAATCGGTTCAAATTTATTGTAGTCATCGATGTAGATGTCCAGGCCATCCATGATGTTGAAGTGGGGATCGGTAAATAATTTTTTCATCGCAGAACGCTTGACCGACTCATCCACGCCTTGCGACATGAAGACTGAATAATCGGAATCATGCGTAAGCTGGTCGACGTCTTCCTGCGTAGGCACGGGTTTGACTGCCGCATCAGGATTCGCCTTGACTAGGTTTTCTGCACGCGCCTCGTTCAAGGGGTGCGCAGAAATTTCGGTCGACGCGTCCGCTACATCAACCGTGGTTGAAGCATCGGTCTTCTTCTTCGACCAACGCGCGAAAAAATCTTCAGCTGCCATTTTTCTCACCTTCGGCGCGCGCCATCTTGTCGACGCCTTCACCGCCTTCAAACGATGGCTTCTTGTGTTTGCGTTTAGGCTCGGGATGATAATAGTCGCGTGTGAACTCGCTCAGGCGTTCCACGATTTCAGTAGAAGCAGGCAAGGTATCCACCCGTTCGCCGCCATCCATCAGGCGTGCGGCTTCGTTGTACGACAAGGTAACTGATTTGGGAACTGCCAGTTCGACACCATCGATATCTTCGATGCGCCACATGATGAACCAGCACGGCGTAGGCGCACTGATATTAAGGAAATAGCCTTCCGCCTCGCTGCTGCACAAGGTGACGTCAATACCGCTGAACAGCCAGCGTGTATCGGATGGATCATTACGCAGGCAACGCGGTGCGCTCTGCTCCGATACCTGGCCGACGATTTCGATCGGCTGCCATTGAAACGGCTGCCAACGACTTGATAAAGGCGTGCATTGCATGATGACGCCAATGCGGATTGCTTCTGTCTCCATGTCTCCTCATTCCGGCATATTCTGCCTGTCGTTGTAACGATAGCGACGCTTTTACTATTGTGCGCCGAAACTGCAAATCGGATTTTGTCTCTGAAAATCGCGTTTGCAAACGATGAAGGAAAATCATGAAAAAACTGCGTGAGCAGAAACTGCTCACGCCTTAACACTTCCAACTTTACTTACTGGCAAAAACTAATACTCTAAGGCAACCATACCCGACTATGCCGGATACATCAAGCAAGCAACATTAGTCGTTCTTAACCACGATGGTCGGGAACTTGGACGACATGTCTTTGGCTTTTTCTGCAACCTTGATCGCAATTTTGCGTGCGATCTGTTTGTAAATCACCGCAATCGGACCATCCGGATCGGCGACCACTGTCGGCTTTCCGGAATCTGCTTGCTGACGTATCGACATCGTCAAAGGCAATGCACCGAGGAAATCGACGCCATATTCGCCGCACATCTTTTCGCCGCCGCCTTCACCGAAAATCGCTTCGGCATGACCGCAGTTGGAACAGATGTGCGTGCTCATGTTTTCGACTATGCCGAGAATCGGGATGCCGACTTTCTCAAACATTTTCAAGCCTTTACGTGCGTCCAACAGCGCGATATCTTGCGGCGTTGTCACGATCACAGCGCCAGTAACTGGTACTTTTTGCGACATCGTCAATTGAATATCACCGGTACCTGGCGGCATATCAACGATCAGGTAATCCAGATCGCGCCAGTTGGTTTGTTCCAGCAACTGCGTCAATGCTTGCGTCACAATCGGGCCGCGCCACACCATAGGTTCATCCGGATCGATCATGAAACCGATGCTGGAAACCTGCAGACCGTAGTTCTCCATCGGCTCCATGGTTTTGCCGTCGGCGCTTTCGGGACGACCGGAAATACCCATCATCATCGGTTGCGATGGACCATAAATATCTGCATCGAGAATACCGACTTGCGCGCCTTCTGCTGCCAATGCCAGTGCCAGATTGACTGAAGTAGTCGATTTGCCGACGCCGCCCTTGCCAGACGCGACAGCAATAATATTTTTAACGTTGGCCATTAACTTGACGCCGCGTTGCGCTGAGTGCGCGACGATCACCGAATGCACGTTAGCTGTCGCGCTACCTATGCCTTCAATTGTGCGTACTGCAGCGATCGACGCCTTGCGTATGCCGTCGATCTGGCTTTTCGCCGGATAGCCCAGCTCCACGTCGAATATGACGTTGGCCCCATTGATCTGGATATTTTTTGCGGAACGGCTGCTGACTAAATCCTTGCCTGTATTCGGGTCGATGACTGTGGACAATGCTGCCTTGACTGCTTCTATCGTGATACTCATTGGTTCTCCTGAATTTTATAGCGCAAGTCTAAACTAATTGGATGCGACTCGCTGATGACTTGCATGCAAAGATTGTCATATTTTTCATGCTTTCTCTTGCGAAACCGACGCTTGTGTTCCATCTAACAAGAGTGCACAGCCAGATAAATCACCGGCGTCAATTCGACAGTCTGGGTGGGAAACACTTACAATGTCGGTACTAATACGACTTTCGCCATGACTGAAAAAATCATTCCGCTCGCAGACCTGCGTTATCTGAACAAGATACCGGTCATCCCGGCACGCCTGGAAGCACCAACCGGTTTGCTGGCGGATACGCTTGCACGGCCATTGCAGGATTTGCGCATCTCGATCACCGATCGCTGCAATTTCCGCTGCGTCTATTGCATGCCGAAAGAAGTGTTCGACAAGGATTACGCCTTCCTGCCGCAAACATCTTTACTGTCATTTGAAGAAATCACCCGCATCGCATCCTTGTTCGTCGCGCACGGCGTGGAAAAAATTCGACTGACCGGTGGCGAGCCGCTACTGCGCAAGAATGTGGAAAAGCTGATCGAAATGCTCAGCGCATTACGCACGCCGGACGGCCGCGAACTGGATCTGACTCTGACCACTAATGGCTCATTGTTGGCACGCAAGGCGCAGGCACTGAAAGATGCCGGCCTGAAGCGCGTCACGGTTTCGCTCGATGCGCTCGACGACACAGTATTCAAGCAAATGAACGACGTCGATTTTTCTGTCTCCGACGTGCTTGAGGGCATAGAAGCCGCGCACCGCGTCGGACTCGGTCCGATCAAGATCAATATGGTCGTCAAGGGCGGCATGAACGATCAGGAAATCGTGCCGATGGCGCGCCATTTCAAAGACACGCCTTACATCCTGCGCTTTATCGAATACATGGATGTCGGTGCATCGAACGGCTGGAAGATGGATGAAGTGATTCCATCATCAGAAGTCGTACGCCGCATCCATGCAGAAATGCCACTGGAAGCCATCGCAGCGAATTACGTTGGCGAAACTGCAGGACGCTGGCGCTACGTTGATAAGAACGGCGATGGCGGCGGCGAAATTGGCGTGATCTCCAGCGTGACCCAGGCATTTTGCAGCGACTGCAGCCGCGCACGCCTATCGACCGAAGGCAAGCTTTATACCTGTCTGTTCGCCACCGGCGGCCATGATTTGCGCGCACTGATGCGTAGCGACAAAACGGATGAAGAAATTTCAACCGTCATCGCCCATATCTGGCGCGCACGCGGCGATCGCTATTCTGAATTGCGCACGGCGAATACCGACGGTTTGAATGCTGACCGCAAGGTCGAGATGTCGTACATCGGCGGCTAGTTTTTACCTCATCCCTTCAACTGATATCGAAACGATTTAAAAAATGGATACCAGTCAAATTACCGGACTCATACTTGCAGGCGGACGCGGTACTCGCATGGGTACCATAGACAAAGGTTTGCAATTGTTCCGCGACGCGCCTATGGCTTTGCACGTATTGATGCGGCTGTCGCCGCAAGTCGGCTACGTGATGATCAATGCGAATCAGAATATCGCACCGTATGAAGGTTTCGGCGTGCCCGTCTGGCAGGATGAAATGCAAGGTTTTGCCGGGCCGCTGGCGGGTTTGCAAACCGGCATGGTTCATTGCGAAACCGATTATCTGGTCACCGCACCATGCGACTCGCCTTTTTTACCCAAGGATTTGGTCGCACGTTTGGCTTCAGGATTGGAAGAGAAAAATGCCGACATCGCCGTTGCCGTCACCGGTGAAGGTGAATCACGGCAAGCACATCCGGTCTTTTGCCTGGCCAAAGCCTCGCTATTGCCGCACCTGACCTTGTACCTGCAGGAAGGCGGACGCAAGTTCGACGCGTGGTATGCGTCGTTGACAGTCGCGGAAGTTCACTTCGACGATGAAGATGCATTCCGCAATATCAACACGCTGGATGACTTGAGAAAATACGAAGCGACTGCGTCATGAATCTCCGCTATTCGCACCTCCTGCGCGACATGTCCGATTTGGATGATGCCTTGGACAACGGCGAACTCAACGATACAAATAATGAAACTTCCAACGCTATGGCTAACAATAACCCGTCCGATGACAGCGCAATGAATGCATCGCGCAACACGCTCGCCAATGTAATCAGCTGCCTGTCCGACTACGATCCGGATGCATTACCGGTGGCCGATGCGCAAGCAATCATTCGCCAGTTCATCCAGCCTATCAATGCAGTAGAAAAAATCGCCTTGAGGAGCGCACTGGATCGGGTGCTGGCAGTTGATATCGTGTCACCAATCAACGTGCCTTCGCATGACAATTCAGCGATGGACGGCTATGCCTTGCATGGCAGCGACCTAAGCAAAGAGCAGGATGTGAAACTGAAAGTCATAGGTACCGCTTACGCTGGCCGCGCCTACGACGGCGCAGTCAACAAGGGAGAATGTGTACGCATCATGACCGGTGCTGTCATGCCCGCACAATGCGACACCGTGATTCCACAAGAATTTGTACGCGATGCCAGTGACACCGGCATGACTATTCCTGCAGGTGCCGTGAAGACCGGCGACAATCGCCGCCTCAAAGGTGAAGACCTCAAAGCCGGTACAGCCGCGCTACAAAAGGGCAAAATTCTGCGCCCTGCCGACCTCGGATTATTGGCTTCGCTAGGTATAGGAGAAATCCCTGTTCAGCGTCGGTTGCGGGTTGCCTTTTTCTCCACAGGCGACGAGTTACGCTCCATAGGCGAAACGCTGGATGAAGGTTGCGTCTACGACAGCAATCGCTACACTTTGTACGGCATGTTGACGCGCCTCGGTTGCGACGTTGTCGACATGGGCGTCATCAAGGACGATCCGGATGTATTGGAAGCAGCATTCCGCACCGCTTGCGAAAATGCCGATGCCATCATCACGTCTGGCGGCGTCTCCGTCGGTGAAGCCGACTACACCAAGCAAATGATGGCGCAACTGGGCGACGTCGGCTTCTGGAAAATCGGTATGCGTCCCGGCCGCCCCATGGCTTTCGGAAAAATTGCATCGAACGGCAAGGAAGCTTATCTGTTCGGTTTGCCTGGCAATCCGGTTGCGGTGATGGTGACTTTCTACTTCCTCGCGCGCCAGGCTTTGCTGCACATGATGGGCGCATCGACTGTAGAAGCACCACCTTTAATGCGTGTCGTATCACAAGCTGCCATCCGCAAACGCCCGGGCCGTACTGAATATCAGCGCGGCATTTTAAGCAGGAACAGCGACGGCATACAGGAAGTCCGCATCACCGGCTCGCAAGGTTCGGGTGTATTGCGCTCAATGTCAGAGGCCAACTGCATGGTGGTGCTGGAACACGACAGAGCCGAAATCAAAGCGGGCGATCTGGTTGATGTGATTCTGTTTGACGGTTTGACCTGAGTGCCATAGCAGCCAGCAACACCAGCCTGCAATAGGAACCTCCGTGATGAGCAAGAAAAAGAAATGTTGCGACAGCAAAAAGCAGTGCAAAAATTGCCCGCTGAGAAAAAAATCAAACTGATCTTACAAACCGTGATGTTTAATTTTTAACAACATGCTGACAAGCCTGCATTTTCAAATAAGAAATGCAGGCTTTTTTCATTGCAATTCAAAGAAGTTATTGCGACAAGGAAATTTTATTTTCATTTCACAAAAAATCACATTCTCATTCGTTGTTTTGCAATATTTCACATGCAAAACTACATCACTAGGTTTATTCTGTTTTTCATATAAGAAATAAATAACCCATCTATCCTGCTCCTTGCTTCAGGGAAAGCACACAGCATCGCACGCATGCACATCCCTTCAAGTCAGCAGGCATAAGGCTTTGATTCTTTGGGGGGAACATTATGCACGCGCCCAATCCAACCAACACTCACCAGGGAATGCCTGCCGAGTTGGCGCGCCCGGTCAATATTCCACCGCGCCCCGCATTGCTAATCGCATTGCAACACGAAATGGCGATCGAAGATCCGTGTATTAAAAAAATCGTGCATCTGGTTGAGCGCGATGTCGCGATTGCAGGCAATCTCCTTGCGATTTCCAATTCGGCTATGTTCAACCTGAGTCGACACATTGAAAATGTTCAGGATGCGATTACGCTCATAGGTTTGAACAATTGTCATGCAGTGATTACGCGCTTGATGGCCAGGCGCGCGCTGGCGCACGGCAGGATGATGATGCCGCGCTTTTGGGATGTTTCTGAAAAACGCTCGTGGGGCATGATGTACGTCGCACGTCAGACCACCAAGGTCGCACCTGAACTCGCGTATAACTTCGGTCTGTTTTGTGATATCGGCATACCGCTGATGATGGCGTCATTTCTGGATTACGGAGAAACACTTACCGTAGCGAACCAGCTGGAGCATCGCGGTTTTATCGAACTGGAAAATTCACGCCACCGCATCAATCACGCGCTCGTTGGCGCCATGCTGGCTGAACATTGGCACGCCGATCCGCGGGTCGTCATCGCCATCAAAAAGCATCATTCGTATGAAGTCATGTCCGACCATTTTTTCGCGCCGGAGGTACGTGAATTGATTGCAATCTTCTGCGTGGTAGATCAAGCAATACAACAGCATAGGCACGCCGTATCGATTGAGTGGCTGGAAGGCGGAGAAATAGCAACCGAAACGCTGGGTTTGACGACCGCCGATGTAGACGATCTGTGTGAAAAGCTAAAACAAAAATTCGTTATGCCGAACGCCGCCTGAACAAAACGCTGAGGCATCATGCGTTGCTATTGCAGACGGCGCTCCTGATGCCACCAGATTCTGATTTAATCGTTCTTGTTGATTAAGACTTGCCGGCCTTCTTCATGCGATACGTCAGCCCTTCAACGATATCATCGTGCCCACCCTGTCTGGCGAAATCGATCGCTGTCATCCCAGCGTCATTCTGCAACGATGCGTCGGCACCAGCATCGAGCAATGCCTTTACCGTATAGATATGGCCACCGCGCGCTGCCATCATGACAGGCGTGGTTTTATTAGGCGATGGCGCATCCACGGCAGCTGATTTATCGATCAGCATTTTCACGATATCGTTATCGCCGGTCGCTGCCGCATAATGCAAAGCCGTCCAGCCCTCCTGGTTCACTGCAGCACCTTTGGCGAGCAAGGTTTCGACTGCCGGCTTGTTCGCACTGTAGGCAGCGATCATCAAAGCGGTGTCGCCATTCTTGGTACGCAGGTCGATATTGATCGTGCGTGCATTGACCATGACTGAAAATACCTTCATCGATTTTTCACGCAAGGACAGAATGAGAGCTGAATCGCCGCGCTCAGGCTCGATCGTATTTGGATCGAAACCGCGCTGCAGCAAGGAGGTAATCGTAGCGGCATCATCCAATTTGGCTGCTTGAAAATAATCTTCGTAAGCGCCTGCCTGAGCCTGCATAGTCAAACTTGCAAACACTGAAAGTGCCATCAGCAGTTGCAAAAAAAATCTGCGCATAGGGAGCGCTTGAGCCAATTTCACGTACATCATTTGTTCACCGCGCAATCTTGAATAAATTGAAAAAGTTATCAGTCGTTTGTTGAGCGATCTGTTCTAGCGGCACGCCCTTCAAAGTCGCCAGATATTCCGCTACATGGCGCACCAACGCAGGTTCATTCACCTTGCCGCGATGCGGCACAGGTGCCAGATAAGGTGAGTCAGTTTCAATCAGCATTAGTTCCAGCGGTACTTCACGTGCAACGGCTTGCAAATCTTTCGCGCTCTTGAAAGTAACGATTCCGGAAAACGAAATATAAAATCCCATTTCCATCGCTGCTTTCGCCACGTCCAGCGACTCGGTAAAGCAATGCATAACACCAGCTGCGCCGCCAGCATTTGTGCCCGCACCTTCTTCACGCATGATGCGTATCGTGTCTTCTGATGCTGCACGCGTGTGAATAATCAGTGGTTTGCCAGTCGCACGCGAGGCGCGGATATGCGTGCGAAACCGCTCGCGCTGCCATTCCAGATCCCCTTCCAGACGGTAGTAATCCAGACCTGTTTCGCCTATCGCCACGATCTTCGGTCTATCGGACAAGCGAATCAGATCATCGACGGATGGTTCCGGCGTATCTTCATAATCAGGATGCACACCAACTGACGCATAGATATTTGGATGTCGCTCAGCCAGTTCCAGCACGCTGGGGAAATGAGGTAAATCAACCGACACGCATAAGGCGTGGCTGACTTCATTCTCGGCCATTTTTCCGAGTATCTCCGGCATGCGCGCAGCAAGCTCGGGAAAATTGATATGACAGTGGGAATCGATATACATGGGACTGAATTGTACGCGCCCAGCGGCTTTGCTGCGAGCGGCATGCCTGAAACAAGATCGCTTGAGCCTATCGCCTGATCATGCAATACGCTTGCCGACTATCACCAAATCACGTTCAACACCATCCAGAGTTGCAACGCGCGGCATATCGGCCCAACGCTCGAAACCGAAGCGCTCAAACAACTTCAAGCTCGGTGTGTTATGACCAAAAATCAGGCCCACCAATGTATGAATGTCCAGCGTCGGCGCAAATGCAATGGCTTGCGCCAGTAAATAAGGCCCCAATCCCTGGCCGCGCGCATTTGGCGCCAGATAAATGGAAATTTCTGCCGTGTGTGCATAAGCAGCACGCGCATGAAAATTTGAGAAGGACAACCAACCGAAAATCTGCTGATTGTCTTCCACCACCCAGATAGGTCGTTTATCCGCAGAATGTTCGTTAAACCAGTCCAGACGCGAGACCACGGTGACAGGCTCGATATCTGCGGTGACCTGATGCGAAGGAATAGTGCTGTTGTAGATGGAGACAATTGCCGGCAGATCGTCCATAGTCGCCAGGCGATGGGAATACTGCGATCTGGATGGATGAGTGAACTGTTTATTCAATTACTTGTTCAATTGCTGGAGTAAACACATTGCTTAAAAAGACCGGTCGATCTTTACAAGGTATGCGTGGCGCGCGATGAACCCAATGCCGCGCCCAGCAATTCCTCGATACGCTGCTTGATGCGCGCGCCGCTTTCGTCAGCTGAAAACTGCACGCCTATACCCTGCGCCTTGTTATTGTTTGCACCGGGGGGGGTGATCCACGCAATTTTGCCGGCAATCGGGTATTTGGTCGGGTCGTCCATCAAGGTCAGGATCAGATAAATTTCATCACCGATCTTGTATTGCTTAGTCGACGGCACGAAGATACCGCCATTTTGCAAAAATGGCATGTAGGCAGCATATAACGCGGATTTTTCCTTGATCGGCAATGACAATACCGACGGCCGACCCACTGCGGGACTTGCTGCTGCGATCGGGGTATCTGCCATCACTAACCTCTCAGGAAAAAAGCGTCGAATAATCCAGCAACATGTCTTCTATGAACAGCTTGGGTGCCAGCGGATGCTCGGCAATTGCACGTCTGTCATTGACGCTCTTGATCGCCTGCAACAGCTTGTCGACGTCGACCCGTGCTGCCAAGCCAGCCAGTTCTTTTTTGTAACGTGGATAGTAACGGATTGTGCCGGAAAGTTTGACGGAAAGCACGTCATACAGCCAACGCTGCAACCAGGAGACCAATTCCGGCATCGGCGTTTTCTGCAAACGGTCAGCAGCTTTCAACGCGCCATCGATGCCGGGCTGGGCCAATTGCTGCAAGAATTCATCCATGGTTTCGCGCGTACCGGCTTGCGACGCATCCAAAGCCGTCAGCGGCGCGCCGCCCTGCTCGGCCAGCCAGCCGTCCGCGTCTTTGACCTGTTGTTCCTTCAGCCACGCTAGCGCTTCATCTTTGCTTGGCATCGTCAGCGCAAATTTACGGCAACGCGACAGGATGGTTGGCAGCAAGCGATCTATGCTGTTCGTCACCAGCAAAAACATCGTGCGTGGCGGCGGTTCTTCCAGCATTTTCAGCAAGGAATTTGCGGCTGCAGTATTCAAGGCTTCCGCTGGATACAAAGTAATGACGCGCATGCCGGAGCGATGCGTAGAAATATTCATGAAATCAGACAAGGCGCGCACCTGGTCGATCTTGATTTCTTTCGATGGTGCTTTGGTCGATTTGGCTTTCTTGGTTTCTGCCTCGCCCTCTTCGCCTTCTGCACCTTCGCCGTCATCCAGAATTTCCGGACGTACGCGACGATAATCGGGATGGCTGTATTGGGTGAACCAGCCGCAGGCGTCACATGTGCCGCAAGCATGTCCGTCTGCCGCGGGCGTTTCGCATAACAGCGATTGCGCGCAAGCTTCAGCAAATGCAGTCTTGCCTATGCCTTCCGGGCCGTGAAACAGAATCGCGTGCGGCAGCCGTTCGCGCAGTAATTGCCACTGCTGCCAGGATGCGCCTTGCCAAGGTAAAAGATTATTCAAGGAGCCAGCCCTGCAATGATGTCGCGCAACTGATTCTGGATCGCAGAGATAGTTTGCGTCGAATCGATGATGCGAAAACGCTGAGGGAACTCAGCAGCACGGCGTAAATATTCAGCACGCGTCGCGGCAAAGAAATCCGCTTTCTCTTGCTCGAACTTATCCAGCGTACGTGTCGCATCCAGACGGGCGCGCGCCACATCCAGCGGCACATCAAACAACAAGGTCAAATCCGGTTGCAAATGTGGGTGCACCCATTGCTCCAGCGCGGCCAGCTTTTGCAAATCCAGCTTGCGGCCACCACCTTGATACGCAAATGTCGCATCGGTAAAACGATCTGAAATAACCCAGTCGCCACGCTCCAAAGCAGGTGCAATCACTTGCGCAATATGTTCGCGTCGCGCAGCAAACATCAGCAAGGCTTCGGTTTCCAGATGCATTTTTTCATGCAGAAGAATGGTACGCAGCGCTTCACCAAGGCTGGTACCGCCGGGTTCGCGCGTAACAACGACCGCTTTTTTTTGCTGGCGCAGCAAATCGGCCACGAACGATAAATGCGTGGATTTACCCGCACCATCTATGCCTTCAAACGTAATGAATTTTGCTGTTGTCATGCCACTGCCATAAAAAGGATTCGGATGGATGTACTACTGATAGCTTGAATACGCTGAACTGCTGGGCCGAACTACTGACAGTAGCTACTTGCGCTGGTACTTGTTCACCGCATTATTATGGTCATCCAGAGTCGCAGAAAACTGACTGCTGCCATCACCGCGCGCCACAAAATATACCGCCTCAGTCGACGCCGGATTCAGCGCAGCATGCAAGGACTCGACGCCCGGCAAGGCAATCGGAGTTGGCGGCAAACCGGCCCGCGTATATGTATTGTGCGGCGTGTCCGTCAGCAGATCACGCTTGCGGATATTACCCTTGTAATTCTCACCCATACCGTAAATGACGGTAGGATCGGTTTGCAACAGCATGCCTTGTTTCAAGCGATTGACAAATACGCCGGCGATCATTGTGCGTTCAGATTTCCTGCCCGTTTCCTTTTCCACTATCGACGCCATGATCAGCGCGTCATAAGGCGACGCATAAGGCAGCGTTGAATCGCGTGCCAGCCATGCTTCGTTCAAGCGCTTGAGCATCAGGCTGTGCGCCTGTTTGTAGATTTGCAAATCGCTGGAATTCTTGGCAAACATATACGTGTCCGGATAGAACAAACCTTCCGGCTTGGTATAGTCGCTGGATACTTTTGCCATCAACTCTTGATCTGACAGAGTCGCGGTATCGTGCTTGAGAAATGGATGCGCGTTGATCGCTTGCCGCATTTGCTTGAAGCTCCAGCCCTCAATGACAGTTAAGGCCTCTTGCGCAAACTCGCCACGCACCAACTGACTAACCAAGCCGCGCGGCGTCGTACCGGGCTTCAGCTCGTAAGTGCCGGCCTTCAATTTAGTACTGTTGCCTGTCACTTGCGCCAGGAACACCATCATCAGCGATTGCACCGGCGCGCCGGCTTCATCGATCTGCTGCATGCTGCTCTTGAGGCTGCTACCGGGAGCAATTGTGAACTCGATAGGAGCTTGACCATCGGCAAGAATGGGCTGTTCCGCCCAGAACATGAAAGATGCTCCGGCAAGAATTGCCAACAGAAAAGTCCGTCTTAACAATTTTTTCATCAAAAACAAGGGCTCGCTAAAATCAAATGCAAATCGACGGGGATAGCACGCGTTTTTCCCACGCCACTATAATCAGACACTAATGATAATGGCTGAAGCAGTTTTTGCCTTCATTTATTGCGCTAATTTATTGATCGAATCTATGAACACATGGTTGAAATTTCTGGCTGAACACGGTGCGCAATTGAGCGTGCCCGCCAGTAAAGAAGCGGTATCTGAAGTATTGTCTTTCGGGGCAGACACGCCGGTCGACACAGCGCGGGATAATTTTGTTGCTCCCCTGAGCCATCTCGGATTGATCTCGGCCACAGGTGAAGATGCCGCTCATTTTTTGCATAATCAACTGACCAATGACGTCGAACATCTGGAAAACGATGAAGCCCGACTGGCTGGTTATTGCTCGCCCAAAGGGCGTTTGCTGGCCAGCATGCTGATCTGGAAAACTGCTGACGGCGTCATGCTGCAATTGCCACGCGACATTCAGGCTGGCGTACAAAAACGCCTGCACATGTTCATCCTGCGCGCGAAAGCCAAGCTAACGGACATCACGCAAGATCAAGTCATACTTGGTGTGTCCGGCCCTGCTGCCGCCACTGCCTTGATGCCTTGGTTCCCGACTTTGCCTGTAGCAATTTATGGCAAGGTCGAAACATCTGCCGGCACACTGATCCGCCATCCCAATGCATTTGAAGTGCCACGTTATCAATGGATAACGACTGAAGCGCACGCGATAGATGCATGGCCAATGCTGACAAAAATTCTGCAGCCTAGTGGCGCAGTTGCCTGGCGTCTGGCTGAAATAGATGGCGGCGTGCCGCATATCACGACCGTCACGCAAGAGAAGTTCGTACCGCAAATGATCAATTTTGAGTTGATCGGCGGCGTCAACTTCAAGAAGGGTTGTTATCCAGGACAGGAAATCGTTGCACGCAGTCAGTATCTGGGCAAACTCAAGCGCCGCATGATGCATGCCAGCGTCACGGCTCAAAGTGCAGAAGCCGGCACCGAAATTTTCTCTGTTAACGATCCCGAACAGCCATGTGGCATGGTGGTGAATGCCGAGCGCAGCAATGCGCAGGAAATCAATTGCCTGGTTGAGATCAAACTGGCAGCCACTGAATCGGAAGTAAGGCTAGGCTCGGCAAATGGCCCGGCATTATCCTTTCAGCCACTGCCTTATCTTCTGACCGATCCGGTTTGATATTTATTTGAAACGTTTCATGGTACGGACGATACGCAATGGATCTCTATGTTTATTACCGCGTACAAGCTGCCGACACTGCGGTGTTCCTGACAAAAATTACGCAGTTGCAGGATAATCTCGCCCGTGAATATGGCGTTCGTACCGCGCTCAAGCGACGCCCTGAAGAACAGGATGGCTTGCATACGTGGATGGAAGTCTATCTGGAGGTAGCTGAGGGTTTTGAAGCAAAGCTGGAACAGGCGGTTGCGACGACTGCGTTACCATCAATGATCGTCGGAAAACGTCATGTAGAATATTTTCTGGATTTAACTTTATGTGCTTGATCGTCTTTGCCTGGCAAGTAATGCCGAATATGCCACTGCTTGCAGCTGGCAATCGTGACGAGTTCTACGACAGACCTGCCAGCGCTGCCGCCTGGTGGCACGACCATCCCCATATTTATGCTGGTCGCGACTTGCAAGGCGGCGGTACCTGGATGGGTATTACACGCGATGGACGCTTTGCCGCAATCACCAATATTCGTGCTCCTTCCGAAACGCGCGCCGACGCGCCGACACGCGGCAATCTGGTATTGAATTATCTGGCAGGAGAAATGACGCCAGCTGACTACGTGCAGGCAATTTCAGCCTCTGCGGCAGACTATAACGGCTTCAATTTATTGATCGGCAATGCAAGCGAATTGATCTGGTATTCAAATCGTGGGGGAAACGACGAGCGCAACGGCAAACCGCTCAAGCAAGGAATGTACGGTTTATCCAACTCCCTGCTCGATTGTGCGTGGCCCAAGGTCGTCAGCACCAAGGCGGAATTTGCCAGCTTGTTGTGTCAGGGTGCGCCGGAAGATGCCTTCTTCGAAATGTTGTCGGATACGACATGCGCATCCGATTGCCGCTTGCCAAAAACCGGCGTCAGCCTCGAACGCGAACGTTTGCTGTCTGCCGTTTGCATCGAAACACCGGATTACGGCACCCGCGTCTCGACACTGGTTAAACTGCAAAACGATCAGCCACCAGTACTGATAGAGCGCCCGGCAGTGGCAATGCCACCTTTACCGGCACGTGCCCCGCATCGCGGCCAGTGCACCAAAGGATATTGAAGTTATTGACAGGCTAATTCTTCCATTAGCGCTTGATTAGGAATCTGATTTTGAGTCCGATTTTGAGTCCGATTATGAATCATGTTGTGAATCGGATTATGAGTTTGATTGTCCGCCCCGCCATTAGCATCACTACCACGTTCAGCTGATGTAATCAGCGCGCCAGCTTCGCTTTCAGTAATTCACGGATGTGCGGCATGTCCTCATAAGGATCGTAGGGATTGCGCTGTTGCAGAATATCTTCCATCCGCTTGCGCGCATTGATCAGCGATTCGGGTTCGGAAAAAATATAAAACTGATCGTTACGCACTGCGTCGAAAGTCAATTCCGCAATCTGCATCGCCGAAATTCTTCCCGACACCACCGCTTTTTCAGAGAACGATTGCGCCGCCCGCTGGCTCACAGTCGGCGCAGCGTCATTGTGCATTTCATCCGGACGATTACGCTCGGATTGATGTATCGCAGTCGGCACAAAAAAAGGACATAAAACCGACGTACTGATAGACGATGTCACCAGTCGCAAGTCCTGACAAAGGGTTTCCGTCAGCGACACGACCGCGTGCTTGGATACGTTATAAATCCCCATCGTCGGAGCATTCTGCAAGCCCGCAACCGAGGCGGTATTGACGATATGACCTTCATACGCCGGATCGCGCTTTGCACATTCCAGCATCAAAGACGTAAAGATACGCACGCCGTGAATCACGCCGAACAAATTGACACCCAATACCCAATCCCAATCTGCTTGCGAGTTTTCCCAAATCAGGCCGCCACCAGCCACACCGGCATTATTAAATAGCAGATGCACCGCACCGAAGCGTGCCATCGCTGCATCGGCCAAAGCCTGCACTTGTTCTGCCTTGCTCACATCGCAATGAACGGCCAGTACTTGCGCACCTTGCTCCACTAGTTCCGTTTCCACTATTTTCAAGGCATCGATTTGCACATCGGCCAGCACCAGCTTCATACCCAGCCGTGCACCCATCATCGCAAACTCGCGCCCGAAGCCGCTGGCTGCACCGGTAATCACAGCAACTCTGTCCTGAAATTGTTTCATGCGTGCTTTCGGTTGACGGATGACTGAAGGATTATGTCTGGCTCAATTTTTTAGCGACATCGGTACGACGAAGAAATTTGAACGTGCCGGTCGCTTTTGCCACCAGCTTGTCACCATTCCACAATTCGCCTTCGCAAAAATAAATGCTGGTCGACGCATGCGCCACCTTGCCCTTTGCAATCAGTCTGCAGCCCTCTGTGCCGCCTGGCTGCATGAAGCTGGTTTTCATTTCTACCGTGACGCCACCGCGAATATCCGGCTCCATCGAACGTCCTGCCAGTGACATCACGTTATCGAGCATGGTCATGATCACGCCGCCATGCGCAACCTGCCAGCCATTCAGATGGCAGGCCTGCAAGGTCAACTCGACCTGTGCCTGACCGCCACCGGACTCTACAACTTTAATTCCCAGTTCTTGCAAAAACGGGATGCTCGGTGAAGCCGATGCTGTCGGCTCCGACTTAATCGCAGGATTGTTGGGTGGGTTCATCATCGTGATTCTTCTATTACAAAATGGCGTCATTTTAGAGCCATCTGCGTTTCACGTAAGAATTGTTCGTCAACTGACCCCGGTTGCATCGTGCAACACGCGGCTTCAAAAATTCGCAATCAAGACGCACACAACGCCATCAGCCTGATTTTACGTTTGCTGCAACGCAAAATCGATACACGCAATATGTAAGCGCTACGTAAGCTTAAGCAAGCATCGCGTAAGGTTTGAGTCGCACACTCGGGTCGCTTACCCAATACAGGAATGTGCCACCGCATTCTATTAATAATTTTAAGGAGACGAGCATGGCCACAGTATCGACCGACAGTCGCGGCATCACCCCGGAGGAACGAAAAGTTATTTTCGCGTCTTCTCTGGGCACCGTATTTGAATGGTACGACTTCTACTTGTACGGTTCGCTAGCTGCCATTATTGCCAAGCAGTTTTTCGCTGGCACCGATCCAAACACCGCTTTCATTTTCGCACTGCTCGCCTTCGCGGCCGGCTTTATCGTGCGACCGTTCGGCGCGATCGTATTCGGTCGTCTGGGCGACATGATTGGTCGTAAATACACCTTCCTCGTCACCATCGTCATCATGGGCGCATCGACTTTCATCGTCGGTCTGCTGCCTACCTACGCATCCATCGGTATCGCTGCGCCTATCATCCTGATCATTCTGCGTATTCTGCAGGGTTTGGCATTGGGCGGTGAATACGGCGGTGCAGCTACGTATGTGGCTGAACATGCTCCGCACGACAAGCGTGGCGCATTCACTTCATGGATACAAACCACGGCGACCATGGGCTTGTTCATGTCCTTGCTGGTGATTCTGGGCACACGTACTGCCATCGGCGAAGAGGCATTTGCCGACTGGGGCTGGCGCATTCCTTTCCTGCTGTCGATATTCATGCTCGGCATCTCGGTCTGGATTCGTCTGTCTATGGCTGAATCCCCTGCCTTCCTGAAAATGAAGTCAGAAGGTAAAACATCCAAGGCACCATTGACGGAATCATTCGGTCAATGGAAAAATCTGAAAATCGTCATCCTGGCACTGGTAGGTCTTACCGCAGGTCAAGCAGTGGTTTGGTATACCGGTCAGTTCTATGCTCTGTTCTTCCTGACGCAAACGCTGAAGGTCGATGGCCCAACTGCCAACATCCTGATCGCAGCTTCCTTGCTGCTGGCAACACCATTCTTCGTGATCTTCGGTTCGCTGTCCGATAAAATCGGCCGCAAACCGATCATCATGGCAGGCTGCCTGATTGCTGCGTTGACTTACTTTCCGATCTTCGGCGCATTGACTCATTATGCCAATCCAGCATTGGAAGCTGCATTGAAAAATGCACCAGTGGTCGTAACTGCTGATCCCGCAACTTGCCAATTCCAGTTCAACCCAACTGGCACCAAAAAATTCACCTCGTCATGCGACATCGTGAAAGGCAAACTGGCTGCTGCTTCGGTTGCCTACTCGAATGTTGATGCAGCTCCAGGCACAACTGCAACCGTCAAAATCGGCGACACAGTGATCACGTCTTACGACGCGAATGGCTTGTCGAAAGAAGAAGCTGATGCAAAAGGTAAAGCTTTCTCGAAAGAGTTGGCTGATGCGATCAAGGCTGCCGGTTATCCAACCAAGGCTGACTCGTCGCAAATCAATTACCCTATGACCTTGCTGTTGCTGTTCATTCTGGTGATCTACGTAACAATGGTCTATGGCCCGATCGCAGCGATGCTGGTGGAAATGTTCCCAACCCGCATTCGTTACACGTCGATGTCCCTGCCATATCATATCGGTAACGGCTGGTTCGGCGGCTTGCTGCCAACCACAGCGTTTGCTCTGGTTGCGTTCAAAGGCGATATTTATTATGGTCTCTGGTACCCGATCATCATTGCGTTGATTACCTTTGTAGTCGGTATGATTTTCGTCAAGGAAACCAAAGACAACGACATCTACGCAAACGACTAATGCTTGATTAGCATCAAGTATTTCGTTCGAGAAATTTTCGAATAAAAAACTGCCAGAGAGTTTCTGGCAGTTTTTTTTTGCTTGCTCGGCGCGCTTTTTTTGCCTTTATAAACGCTGACTGCATGCAATTTGCTCTGTCCAAAAGAAGCAAGATTTGCTATTGTCTGTATGCTAATACATCCCTTCCCAACACGATACGAAGGCTCACCGCCTTCCCAGAATTTTCGCCATGATTAAAAGCAACATCACTCCTCGCATCGGTACTCCCCTATCCTCCACCGCCACTAAAGTCATGTTGCTGGGCTCCGGTGAACTGGGCAAGGAAGTGATCATTTCACTGCAACGCCTGGGGGTGGAAGTGATTGCAGTGGATCGATACGCCAATGCGCCAGGCCATCAAGTCGCGCATCGTGCGTACGTGATTGACATGACGGATGGTGTTGCACTTGCGGAATTGATCAATCAGGAAAAACCCGATCTGATCGTGCCAGAAATCGAGGCCATCGCAACGACCACCTTGATGGAAATGGAAAATGCAGGTCTCGTGCGCGTGATACCAACCGCACGTGCAGCATGGCTGACGATGGATAGAGAAGGTATACGCCGTCTGGCTGCGGAAGAATTAGGCGTAGCCACTTCTCCTTATCGCTTTGCCGACAGCTTGAAAGAACTCAAGGCCGGTGCCGCTGAAATCGGTTTTCCCTGTGTAGTCAAACCAGTGATGTCATCGTCCGGCAAGGGCCAATCCAAGCTGAACAGTATTGCCGATGTTGAATCAGCATGGGATTGCGCTGCCTCAGGTGGCCGTGTCGATGCAGGCAGGGTGATCGTAGAAGGCTTCATTGATTTCGATTACGAAATCACTTTGCTGACGGTGCGTGCCATCGGAGCCGATGGCGAAGTACATACGCATTTCTGCGAGCCCATCGGTCATGTGCAGGTCAATGGCGATTATGTTGAGTCATGGCAACCGCAAGCGATGCATCCTGGCGCATTGCAGAAAGCGCACGATATCGCAAAGAAAGTTACTGATAATCTCGGTGGCTTGGGCCTGTTCGGCGTAGAACTCTTCGTCAAACACGATATGGTCTGGTTCTCGGAAGTCAGTCCGCGTCCGCATGACACAGGCATGGTCACGATGGCCAGCCAGGAACAAAGTGAATTTGAATTACATGCCAAGGCGATACTCGGTCTACCCGTGAATGTCGCACTGAAGACAGCAGCCGCTTCGGCCGTGATTTACGGTCAGCACGATGCCAAAGTCGTCGCATTTGAAGGCGTCGCCGAAGCATTGCAAATACCAGGTACCGATCTCCGTCTGTTCGGCAAGCCGGAATCGTTTGCGCGTCGTCGCATGGGCGTGGCGCTGGCAGCTGCAGTAGACGTTGAAACTGCACGTAAAAATGCCAAGGCTGCTGCAAGCAAAATAAAACCGGTCGCTCTAACCTAATGAAGGAAACACCCCTACGTGCCGTCAATGCCGTCGCGGGAAGCGATATTTTCCGAACCGCTTCCCTGCTGCTGTACGCCACATTGGTGTTCCATGTCGTTCTGCTGATTTATGCCAGGCACCTGAGCTTGTCGCGCACGGGCATGCTGGCAACCGTACTTCTCACCGCACTGCTGACGATCGCCTTTGTCCGTTACTTCTGGCTGCGCACAGCCATTCTGCTCAATACTAAGTTCCTGCTGTGTGAAGTCGGCATCGCAACCTTCGCCATCGCAACGCTATCAACACAAAACGCGATGCCGGCTTTACCTATGCCTTGGTTAATCGCTATCGCAGGCGTATTCCCGCTGGTTTTGCACAGCAGGATTGCCATGGTGGTCATCGCCGCCGTGGCGTTTATCGGTCATCGCATTAATGTGCATTTTGGTGTCACCATAGGAGACTGGTTGCCAGAACTCTTTGCGACTATCTGCATAGGCTGGCTCGCCTTGCTACTGGCAAAAACACTGAACATCAATCGCATCGCTCTCAGCCAGGCGCGTACCAATGAGCGCCGTTTCAATGCAATTGCGCGCGTGACTCGTCATATTTTCATCATTACCGATGAAAATTATCAAATCAAGTTTGCCAACCCTGCGCTGCAGGAAGTGATCGGCTACGACCAGGATGAAATCATCCGCGATGGTTTGCAAGCCGTACTGCATCCCGATGAAGAGGAAGAACACAAAAGAAAACTCCGTTATCTGCGCAACACGCCACATAGCGCCATCTTCTCGCGTCATCGCACGCAACATAAAGACGGACACTGGGTCTGGCTGGAAACGCGTGGCTACAACATGCTGCACGATTCCGCGATCAACGGGCTGGTGTTCAGCCTGGAAGACATCACGTTGCGCAAGGACGTAGAACTGAAATTGCAGGAAGAAACCACATTGCTGCGCGCCGTGCTCGATCTCAACCCATCAATGATTTACGTCAAGGATCGTGAAGGTCGTTTCACCATCAGCAATCAGGTATTCCAGCAACATTTCGGCTATTCCAGCGAAGATGAATTGCGCGGCAAAACAGTTTACGACATCTGCATGAAAATGGCGAATGCAGAAGACGAGTTCACTCCGCAGCAAATCGCCGATGAAATCCAGCAGCAAGATCTGCAAGTGATGCAAACCGGCGTGCCGCTGCAGGATATGGAAATGCCGGGATTCTGGCACAGCGATATGCATTGCTGGTTTCACACCAGCAAATATCCATTGCGTGATGCCAAGGGCACAACCATAGGCATACTCGGCGTGACGCGCGACATCACCAAACGCAAGACCACAGAGTTGCAAATCGAATATCAGGCGATGCACGACATCCTCACCGATTTGCCGAATCGCCGCTATCTCGTCAATACGTTGGCCGCCGCCATGAAAGTCAGTCGACAACGTCAGTCCAGTCTAACCATGCTGTTCTGCGACATTGACTTCTTCAAGAGCATCAACGATACGCATGGTCACGATTTTGGCGACAAATGCCTGATCGAAATCAGCAAGTGTTTGGTGAGTGCCTTGCCGGCAACTGATTTCGTCGCACGTTTTGGCGGCAATGAATTCGTCATCCTGACCAATTCTTCTTTGGCAGAAGCCAGCGTCAAGGCTAAAGCTGTCATGCATGCGGTATCTGAACCACTTATTTTCGATAATATCGCCGTCAAGATTCAAACCAGTATCGGGATTGCGCAATTGAGTCCTGATCATCAGGTCCCGGCCGACTTGATACGCGATGCCGATGCCGCGATGTATCAGGCCAAGGAGCGCGGCCGCAATCGCGCAGAAATTTACGATGCGGCACTGCAAAGCAAATCTGCCAAACATGCACGTATGGACGTGGCTTTGCGTTTTGCGCTGGAACGCAATGAACTGTCGGTGGCTTATCAGCCCAAAGTGTCGCTGGCCGACGGTAGTGTCAAGGGATTTGAATTGCTGCTGCGCTGGAACAGTCCCGAATACGGATTGATATCTCCTAACGAGTTCATCCCTATTGCCGAAACATCAGGCATGGTCGTGCCTATCGGCATGTGGGCCATGGAGCAAGCGTGCAAACAACTCGCAGCATGGCAGGTCACCTATCCTGCCATGGGCAACGTCACGGTTGCGGTCAACGTCTCGATGCGGCAATTGCTGCACACATCTTTTTTTACGCAAGTACGCGACATACTGAGCAATAGCGGCGTGATTCCGCACTCGATAGAACTGGAGATAACGGAAACGTCCGCCATGGCGAATCCTTTGCAAACGATAGAAACGCTATCCATGCTAAAAAAACTCGGCCTGCGTCTGGCACTTGATGATTTCGGCACCGGTTATTCTTCGCTTGCGTATCTGCAAAAACTGCCTATCGATATACTCAAAATCGACAAAGCATTTGTACACGGCCTGGATACCAAGCAAAGCGATAGGGAGATTATTCGCCTGGTGATGGCACTCGCACAAACGCTGAATCTGCAAACCATCGCCGAAGGTGTTGAAACCACAGGTCATATTCGTGAATTGAAAAAAATGGGCTGCAATCTGGGACAGGGTTTCCTGTTCTCTCCACCGCTATCGGCAAAAGAAGCAGAGACGCTGATCTGCTCCTCCCACCGGTTCCCGCTCGACTGAGTCATACCGGCATTAGCAGGCCGACTTGAATCATTGATGGTGTTTCAATGACGTCCTCCCCCCGTTGATGCTTGGTGGGATCAGTTCATGCATCAAATATCCCGTGTGCTGTTCATCATATTCAGTATTATCGCCGGTTGCGCAGCCGCCTCTGCAATTACGTTATCCCATTGCGCCTGCAACTTGTACATGCCCATGAGGCACTTATGCCCGCCTTTTCAAACGATCTATCTACAAGATATTTCATCTGTCGCAACACCCGCCATATCCATAATTTTTAACTCTTTTATCATGCCTTATGCTGTAAAAAGCACCTTTCGATATGCAAATTGCACAGCATTGCGCTAAATCGCATATAGTCATGGGCAAACTTTTCTTTCTTTAATACGAAACTTTATGAAATTTGATGTCGCAATTGTCGGCAGTGGATTAGCCGGCCTTTCTGTTGCCCTCCATCTGGCTGAAACCCGCAAGGTCGCTGTCATTTCCAAACGTGCGCTGCTCGATGGCGCCAGCAGCTGGGCGCAAGGCGGAATTGCCGCCGTCCTCGATTCGCATGACAGCTACGACGAACACGTGGCTGACACGCTGATTGCCGGCGGTGGCTTGTGCGATGAAGCGGCAACCCGCTACATCGTTGAACACGGTCCCGAAGCAATTGCCTGGTTGATCGAACAAGGCGTGCCCTTCACGCCAGACGCAACTGCCGAACTCGGTTTTCATCTGACACGCGAAGGCGGTCACAGCCAGCGCCGCATCATTCATGCGGCAGATGCAACCGGTCACGCAGTACAAGTTACGCTGGAAGAAAAAGTACGCAATCATCCGAATATCACCTTGATGGAACATCACTACGCCATCGACGTCATCACATCGAATAGCCTGGAGCGAAAAAAGAACGGTCCGCGCTGCCTGGGCCTGTATGTACAGGACGTCAAAAGTGGCAAGGTCATCACGATTTCAGCCGAGCACACCGTGCTGGCGACTGGTGGAGCCGGCAAGGTCTACCTTTACACTACCAATCCTGATACCGCGACTGGCGACGGGATCGCGATGGCATGGCGCGCCGGTTGTCGTATCGCAAATATGGAATTCATTCAATTCCACCCGACCTGCCTGTATCACCCATACGCAAAATCGTATCTGATCACCGAAGCAGTTCGCGGCGAAGGTGGCGAACTGAGATTGCCGCCGAATTCAGGCAAAAACTCCGGCAAGCGCTTCATGCCCGCCTATGACGAACGCGCCGAACTCGCGCCGCGCGACATTGTCGCCCGTGCTATCGATGCCGAAATGAAAAAGCACGGTGTCGATTACGTCAATCTGGACATCAGCCACAAATCACCTGAATTCCTGAAAGAACATTTCCCGAACATCATGGAGCGCTGCCTGCAATTCGGCATCGACATCACAAAAGAACCCATCCCGGTGGTACCGGCTGCGCATTACACCTGCGGCGGCATCATCACCGATCTGGCTGGCCGCACCGACCTGCCCGGCTTGTATGCCGTAGGTGAAACGACTTGCACTGGTTTGCACGGAGCGAATCGCCTAGCCAGTAATTCCTTGCTCGAATGTCTGGTATTAGGTCGTGCAGCAGCCAAATACATAGAAGAGCAACCTAAGCAAAAAGCCGTTACCCTGCCAGCCTGGGATGAAAGCCGCGTTACCGATGCAGATGAAGAAGTCATCATCGCCAACAACTGGGAAGAGCTGCGTCGCTTCATGTGGAATTACGTCGGCATCGTGCGCACTACCAAACGTCTGGAACGCGCGCAGCATCGTATTCGCTTATTGAAAGAAGAAATCGACGAGTACTACGCGAATTTCCGCATTACGCCGGATTTGCTGGAGTTGCGGAATCTGGTAGAAGTCGCATCGCTGATTGTGAATAGCGCCTTATCGCGTCGTGAAAGTCGTGGCTTGCACTTTAGCCGGGATTATCCTGAGACTTTGCCTAAGGCCTTGCCTAGTGTTTTGCAACCTGACCGAAAATAATCAGGTAATAGCAAGCCCATAAAAAAAGCCGCTGATCGCAAAATCAGCGGCTTTTTTTATTGTTAGATGTTTCTTTAGATCGCTCTTGTTTATGTTTGCATTTCTCCGTAGAGAGTTGGGATGCCGGGGGTGGCCCGGCTGCCACTTACTTTTCTTGCTTCGCCAAGAAAAGTAAGCAAAAGAAGGCGACCGCACAGCCGCTGGCCCTTCGGGCTTCCCGTTTGTGCAAATCAAAAAATGGGAAGCGAACGAAACTCGCTACGCTCAGACAACGTTCACTTCTTTTTCCATTTTCTGCTTCGCACAAACGGCAGCGTCACAGCGGGTAAAGTTCAACTGCAGTTCAACAACAGCAACATTGTTACGAGCTAATTCAAAATGCAATCAAGCAGTATGTAAGGAGTTGATCTTACGGTTGCGGTTGCGGTTGCGGTTGCGGTTGCGGTTGCGGTTGCGGTTGCGGTTGCGGTTGCGGTTGCGGTTGCGGTTGCGGTTTGATTTTTGCAGTTGACCTTGACCGCATGTGACGTTGCCAAGGCAAACGATCATCAGTCGGATAAAGAGTGCAAACCTGTCTGAGCCGAAGGCGAGTTTGTTTGCGCTCCCGACTGATGATCGTTTGCCTTGGGTACCCGCGTAGCGGGCAACGGCTTCTGCGTCGCCTTTCTTTGCTTACTTTCTTTGGCGAAGCAAAGAAAGTGAGTAGCCGTCGGGCTACCCCCGGCAACTCACCACGAAGAAACAACCAAACTCAAACCAAAACACCAATAAAAAAAGCCGCATAACGCGGCTTCCTCAAAAAAATATCACACGCTTAGAGTATCCGCAAAGAATAATCCGTCGCCCGCACATCCTTGGTCAACCCACCAATCGAAATACGATCAACCCCAGTCTCTGCAATCGCCCGAACCGAATCACGATTCACCCCGCCCGAGCCTTCCAGCAAAGCGCGTCCATTCGTCAGCGCCACCGCCTCACGCATCATTTCCAGTGAAAAATTATCCAGCAACACAGATTGCGCACCGGCTTCCAATGCATCCTGCAATTGCTGCAAATCTTCCACCTCGATTTGTATCGTCACACCGGCATTCAAAGCCAGCGCAGCCTGCATGGCAGCCTTTACGCCACCTGCTGCGGCAATGTGGTTCTCCTTGATCAGGATGCCGTCATACAGCGCCAAACGTTGATTCTTGCCGCCGCCCACGCGCACTGCGTACTTCTGTGCCAGACGCAAGCCAGGCAGCGTTTTACGCGTATCAAGAATGGCTGCTTTCGTACCAGCGATCAATTCGACATATGCGCGTGTCGCAGTCGCGACACCAGATAATAATTGCAGAAAATTCAGAGCCGCACGTTCAGCCGTCAACAAGGCACGCGCAGGCGCTTCAATCGCACACACTTCGCTATCAGCCTTCATTAAATCGCCTTCTGCATAATTCCAGACAATCTTGATGCGGGCATCCAATTGCTTCATCACGGCCTCAAACCAAGGCGCACCGCACAGCACTGCCGCTTCGCGCACGATCACGTGTGCACTGACGATTTCCTGTTCAGGCACCAATTTTCCAGTGACGTCGCCGGTACCAACATCCTCAACCAGCGCTGCCAGGATGTTGGCTTCAAATGCTGCCGTCAGTGCAGCATCGAAAGGGGCAAACGGATTACGCAGCAGACTCATGCCGGACCTATTCCCGAAAACAGTTTTCCTTCTTTCGCCAGATCACTGGATGGACGCACATTGGCTTTTTGCGCTGCGGCGAAGTCCAGCATGCGATCGATGCAGACAGTCGCCTTGCGGCCGATTTCCGGATCTACGTGGATTTCATTGCGGCCAGATTCCAGCACGTCAGCCAGATTCTGCAAACCATTCATCGCCATCCATGGGCAATGCGCGCAGCTTTTGCACGTTGCACTATTGCCAGCAGTCGGCGCATCAATAAATATTTTGCCGGGTGCTGCGGCTTTCATCTTGTGCAGAATGCCGTTGTCGGTGGCGACAATAAATTCAGGCGCATCCATCGTTTGCGCCGCGTGTATCAGTTGCGATGTCGAGCCGACGGCATCTGCCAACGCGACGACTGCGGCTGGCGATTCCGGATGAACCAGTACTTTCGCCAGCGGGTGTTCTTTCTTCAACAGCTCCAGTTCAACCGCCTTGAACTCGTCGTGCACCAGACAGGAACCCTGCCACAACAGCATGTCCGCACCGGTCTGCTTTTGAATGTAGCCGCCCAGATGTTTATCTGGTGCCCACAGGATTTTTTTACCTTGCGCATGCAGATGTTCGACGATCTTCAAGCCTATGGATGAAGTCACCATCCAGTCGGCGCGTGCTTTCACGGCTGCGCTGGTATTTGCATACACGACCACCACGCGATCCGGATGCGCGTCGCAGAAGGCATTGAATTCATCGACAGGACAACCAAGATCGAGCGAACAGGTCGCGTCCAGATCCGGCATCAAAATGGTTTTTTCAGGGCTGAGAATTTTTGCCGTTTCGCCCATGAACTTGACGCCAGCCACCACCAGCGTCTTGGCCGGGTGATCGCGACCGAAGCGCGCCATTTCCAAAGAATCGGATACACAGCCACCGGTTTCTTCCGCCAGATCCTGCAGATCAGCATCGACGTAGTAATGCGCGACCAATACGGCTTCGCGTTCTTTCAATAAGCGCTTGATGCGCTCCTTCAAGGCAACTTTTTCCTCTTGCGTAGGCGTGGCTAGTGTGCGCGCCCACGCATGGGCGACACAGCTAGTGCCGCTTTCCATTGCGGGACGTTCGAATTCAATAGTTTTGATTGACTGGATTTGCATGGCTGGTCAGTGATTGAACACGATGAACTGGTTAGGCTGAGACGATATTGCAGTCAAATTGTAGCGTCATTCTGAGGTGACGGTTGTATGTCTCGAATGCAGTGCTTGTCATATTGAAACAAAGCTGCAAACGCAAAAAAGCGCGACGGGAATCTTCCTCGTCGCGCCCTCTCATTACGATACTTAATCGATGCCCTGGCTGGTCAAATATTCTTCGTAAGTACCCTGGAAGTCGACGATTTCGTTTTCTTTCACTTCCAGCACGCGTGTTGCCAGCGATGAAACAAATTCGCGATCATGCGAAACGAAAATCAGGGTGCCGGCATATTTTTCCAGAGCAATGTTCAGCGACTCGATGGATTCCATATCCATGTGATTGGTCGGCTCATCCATCAGCAAGACATTGTGACGACCGAGCATCAGCTTGCCGTAAGTCATGCGGCCTTTTTCACCACCGGACAATACGCGAACCGATTTTTTTACATCGTCGCCACCGAACAGCAAACGACCAAGAATCGAACGCACCTGCTGATCATCGTCGCCCTCTTGCGTCCATTGGCCGATCCAGTCGGTCAGATTTTTGTCGCTTGCAAAATCTTCCGTTGGATCTTGCGGCATGTAACCGACGTTGGCGTTTTCGGCCCATTTGACTCGACCACTGTCTGCGTCGAGGCCTGTGATGTCCTTGCCGCCTATGCTGCGTAACAAAGTGGTTTTACCAGCACCGTTAGCACCAATGATTGCAACGCGTTCACCCGCTTCAACAGTAATGCTGAAATTTTTGAACAACTGTCTATCGAATGCTTTGGAGATACCTTCGACCGTAACGGCTTGGCGATGCAGCTTTTTCTCGCCATCAAAACGCACGAATGGATAAGCACGCGACGACGGTTTGATGTCATCAACCTTGATCTTTTCAATCTGCTTGGCGCGCGATGTCGCCTGACGCGCCTTGGATTTATTCGCTGCGAAACGACGTACAAACTCTTGCAATTCAGCGACCTTGTCTTTTGCTTTCGCATTGTTCGCCAGCTGCTGATTACGCGCCTGCGTTGAAGCAAACATGTATTCGTCGTAGTTGCCAGGATAAATCTTCAAGGTGCCGTAATCCATATCGGCGACGTGCGTGCACACCTGATTCAGAAAATGGCGATCATGCGAAATGATGATCATGGTGGAATTGCGCTCGTTCAGTACATCTTCCAGCCAGCGAATCGTGTTGATGTCCAGATTGTTGGTCGGTTCATCGAGCAACAGAATGTCAGGGTTCGAGAACAGCGCCTGCGCCAGCAACACGCGCAATTTCCAGCCTGGCGACACATTGCTCATCGGGCCTTGATGCAGATCGATAGATACGCCAGCACCGAGCAGCAATTCACCAGCGCGCGATTCAGCAGTGTAACCATCGTATTCAGCAAACTTCGCTTCGAGGTCAGCTGCCTTCATGTAGTCGTCGTCAGTTGCGTCCGGATTCGCGTAGATCGCATCGCGCTCCGCCATCGCCGCCCACATTTCCGTATGGCCCATCATCACGACATCCAGCACGCGCATTTCTTCAAACGCAAACTGATCCTGACGCAATTTACCCAAGCGCTCGTTCGGATCGAGCATGACGGTGCCCGCAGTCGAATCCAGATCGCCGCCGAGAATTTTCATGAAAGTGGACTTGCCGCAGCCGTTAGCGCCAATCAGGCCGTAACGGTTGCCGTCGCCAAACTTGACGGAAATGTTTTCAAACAACGGCTTGGGGCCGAACTGCATCGTGATATTAGCTGTGGAAAGCACTGATAAAGCCTTTGGAGGTATTAATTTGAATAGGCGGGCATTTTACCATTGTGGGCGCGGGCCGGCTGCGCTTGGCGGTGGCTTTTACTGCCTTTTGCGGTGATTTGCTTTAGAAATGGGTGTTTCTATGTGGTTTAGTCAGATGCCGGGGTAGCCCGGCAACCCACCACGAAGAAAGAAAAGATTTACCGCCCAATTAACGAATGATACCCAGTCATAGTCAAAGAAAACGAATCAAAACCGGAAACCAACTCAGCCCGAGAACCTACCACCATCGTAGCCTTATCCCGCCCATGCCCAACCGGCAATCCCGTCAACACCGGCACCGGCACATGCTCCCGCAAGTAAGCAACCATCTGCGCAAAGTCATACCCGTTATCGTAGTCAGTCAAACGGTAAGCGGAGAAATCACCGAGCACAATCGCCTGCTGCTCATCCAAAACACCAGCATGCAATAACTGCAGCATCATGCGCTCCACCCGATAAGGATGTTCGTTCACGTCTTCGACGAACAAAATACCGCCCTGCACCTTAGGCAACCAAGGCGAGCCGACCAGATGCGTCAGCATCGCCAGATTGCCGCCCCACAACGTGCCTGTGACTGAAAGCTGTGGATTGTCTTCAGCATGACCGACAACCGTGTGCGAAGACTGCGTCATGCACTGCCAAAAATTATTGAGCGTGTATTCGCTCAAAACACCACTTGATTCATCACGCTCAAAATCGGGATACAACATCGGACCGGAAAAACTTACAGCGCCCATCTTTGCCAACAATCCCATCTGCAACGCGGTGAAATCGCTATGGCCAACGAACAGTTTTCCACTCTCCGCCAACATGTCAAAATCCAGATCCGGCAGCAAACGCGTCAAACCATAGCCGCCGCGTAAGGCCAGCACGATATCCACTTCAGGGTCTTGTGCAGCTGCGTACAGTTGCGCAATGCGCGCATCGTCGGTAGCGCCGAAACGCTGAAATTTTGTAGAAGCATCCGTAAAGTTACGCACGCGACAACCTTGCGCTTGCAGAGTGGCGATGCCGCGCTCAACTGCTTCTGGATTCGGTGCATAGCCGCTAGGCGAAATGATCGCGACGACTGGGCCATCTGATTTATTCGCGAATATTAATTGCCGCACATCCTGATTTAATTGAACATTCATTTGGCTACTCAACCAAAACCGGCATGCCGACTGCCATTGCATCGGCCGCGTGGCAATGCGCAGCAATTTTTCCGGTTATTTGATCTGCCAGTTGATCTGGTAAATCGTGTCCCATACCTGCGATTTCTACCATCACTGCATTCGGTATCAATCGTGCTGCGTCACGCCCGCCGGCAATCGGGACCAGTGGATCTTCGATCCCATGTATGACCAAAGTCGGGGCCGCAATATTTTTCAAAAGATCGACGCGATCACCTGATGCGCCTATGGCCAGCAGTTGTCGCGTCGTAGCGATCGGCTCTAGGCTGCGCTTGATAGTGCGCGATACGCGTTCGCGCAAAATTTCTGGCGACGTCGGATAGGCTGGACTGCCAATCACTTGCATCGTATTGACGAAATGTTCAACGAGGGCAACTTGCTGCGTCGGATCTGGAGCAGCAGAGAAAAGTACTTTACGCGCAGCGCGCGTTGGCCCCGGCAATCCGCGACGACCACTGGTCGACATAATGGAAGTCAGGCTGCGCACGCGTTCCGGATAACGTGCGGCAACAATCTGCGCAATCATGCCGCCCATTGACGCGCCAACTATGTGCGCCTTCGGAATATCAAGCGCATCCATCAGGCCGATAGCATCGGCTGCCATATCGTCGAGTTTGTACCCGGCAGCGAGCTTCATACGCAAGGCCATTTTCATCACGGCCAACAGCGTGTTCGGCTTGCCCAAATGATGCAGCTTGGTCGATAAACCATTATCGCGGTTGTCGAAACGGATCAGATAGAAACCATGTTCAACCAAACCATTGCAAAACGACTCTGGCCAGGATACCGATTGCATTCCCAAACCAACGATCAATAAAAGTGGTGGGTTCGCTGGATCGCCTTGCGTGTCGTACCAGATATCAAGATCATTTACTTTAGCGATGGGCAAACTGAGACTTTCAAAAATTGGTTAAACGTTACGGCCTTATGCGCGCGTTGGATCGCGATAGATAAGCTTTTTAATCCCTTGATGGCCGTCTCTATCGAAGCGTCGCCATTGTCCCTCGGCTTGGGCGAGTCTGTCGGCAATCGCATGCAAAACTGTCGGATTAACAACCAAGCCAGTATGACTGCCATGCACCTCGATATTTTCGGTCTGTTGGCCTTCTCTCTCAACACAACATTGCCACGACACAATACCATCGCTGCGACTGAAAATCGAGGTGAAAGGAACTGGCGGCGGCTTCTTGATTTCTGCGATTTGTACATCGTCGACTGCAGTTTTTCCACTAACCGCTTGATACAAGCGCCACACATTGTTCGCCTTCGGATGCCCCGCAAATGGCGATCCCAAGGTGATCACAGAACGCACATTATTCGGTAAGGCTTTGGCAATTTCTCGTGCAAAAATTCCGCCCAGACTCCAGCCGACTAGGCTGACTTTTTGACCATGCTTTTCACTCAGCTCTTTGACGCGTGCGATGCAGGCTTCCAGCACGCCATCGCGCGGCCCGCGATTCAAGCCTTGTTCCCACGCATAAGCCGCATACCCGCTGCCTTGCAGGAATTTGCGCAAAAATAAAGTCAATACATCGCCTGCCATCAAGCCCGGCAACACCATCACGGGATGACCATCGCCGCGTGGCACATTTTTCAATAGAGGAAATGCCAGCAAGGACGCGCCTAATTCCAGCGGCGCACGACCTTCCAGCGCCAGCAGCAGCAAGCTGGGCGGCTTCAGTTTTTGACCTTGAGCAGCAACATGCGGTGCATCCATGAGGACTTTGTCCGTGACGAAAACAATGGCAAACCAGCCTGATTACTCGATTGGAGTGCGCCTAAGCAATGTGGTTCAACGAGGTGAATCAGGAAGGCCAGGAAGGATGGTGGCAGCGAGAGCGACTACAGAGACGGCAAACAACCGTCAAATGATGTTAGACCCGTCAGATTTTTCGGCTTGCGCTGCCTTGCGGCGTTCCGCAAAAAACTCCTTCAGCAAAGCGCCACATTCCTGCGCCATCACGCCGCCTGTCAGTTGCGTGTGATGATTAAGTTGATTCTGTTCGAACAGATTGACGATGGAACCGCAAGCGCCCGTCTTCGGATCGGAGGCGCCAAACACCACGCGGGACAAGCGTGCATGAATCATCGCGCCTGAACACATCGCGCAAGGTTCCAGTGTGACGTAGAGCTCGCAACCGGGAAGGCGGTAATTGCCGAGTATGGTTGCAGCGGCACGCAAGGCCATGATTTCTGCATGTGCAGTCGGATCGTGGGTGCCGATAGGCTGATTGAAACCCGTGGCAATCACCTGTCCATCCTTGACGACTACAGCGCCGACGGGCACTTCGCCCAGCGCCCAGGCGTTATGCGCCTGATCCAGCGCCTGGCGCATCCAGACTGCATCCTGAACACCATTGTGGCCGTCATCCTGCATCAACAATCAGCCTTCCGCGGTGATTTCAGCCCAGCAGTTTGGCGTTTCGTGCAGCACCAGTTTGTGCAGACGCAAGCCGGTACCGTAGTGATCCTTGTACGCTGCATTCAGGATATTAAATGCGGTTTGGGCCAGATTTTCGACGGTAGGAATACGGTCGATGATGACGGTCTTATGGCCCGGAATACTTTCGAGGAATTCACGTACCTTCGCGTCTTTTTCATAGACGATAAACGAGTGATCCCAGACATCGACCAAATGCTGTTTCGCCAGCGATTTGATATCGGAAAAATCCATGATCATGCCGTTATCGGAACTACCCTCTACATCGATCACATTACCGACCAGCGTGATTTCGAGCGTATAGCGATGGCCGTGCAGATTGCGGCACTGGCTCTTGTGGTCGGGAATACGGTGACCGGCATCGAATTCAAGTTTGCGGGTAATTGTCAGCATGATTTTTCTGTAAAGCTAATAATAAAGCGCTAAGTAAGCGTCAAGGAATCTGTAAAAGTTTATGCGTCTGTATGCTCAGCTTCCATTTCGGATTGCGTTTGCACACATCGATAGCAAGCTTAGTGTTCTGCTCTGCCAATGGGCCATCCATAGGTTGCACGAAGAAATGCTCAAAATCCAGTTCTTCATACGCCGCCAGCGATTGCGCCAATTGCGGGATCACGACCTTCAACTCACTGCCTTTGCGAACGACCAGTTGCGAACCCATCTTCGGACTGACACATACCCAGTCTACGCCGGTAGGTACCGGCAAGGTGCCGTTCGTTTCAATCGCGATTTCAAAACCGACTGCGTGCATCGCGGCGATCAATTCTGTGTCGAGTTGCAGCAGAGGCTCACCGCCTGTAAAGACCACGTATTTGCTGGCCGCATAGGACTCCGGCCACAAAGCATTGATTGTGTTTGCCAGCGTCTCTGCTGCTGCAAACTTGCCGCCGCCCTCGCCATCGGTGCCGACAAAATCAGTATCGCAAAACTGGCAAACGGCAGTCGCTCTATCGCTTTCGCGCCCTGTCCACAAATTACAGCCGGAGAAACGACAAAACACAGCAGGCCGCCCGGCATGCGCGCCCTCGCCCTGCAATGTGTAGAAAATCTCTTTTACGCTGTAAGTCAAAATGATGGCCAGATGAAGGTTGATGCAAGGCCGCAGGCAAATAGCAGGTCGCAAATGAATGCGGAATTACGCTGCATTGCTTGTATAGCGCGGGCCGTTATTATAGACCAGAGCGGTCTTTGCCAGATTGCCGATATGCACTTGAGTGGCATACATGCTTACATGCTGACTTAAAATGCAATCTTGATAAGAAATTATTCTGTCGTAATGATTCTTTAGTCGAAACGAACACCAAGCGTATAAGGCTACGACACTCGCGACTATGGATTAGCGAGCGTCTCTTTGCGTTTAGCCTCATCGTCCATCAGTTCGTACCACATTGCATTCAACACTGCGAAAGCAGCGGCAAGCGGCAGACCAAGTATCCAGGCGAAGTACCACATGATTCATCCTTGTCTCTAAATGCCGCCATCATGCGATGGCGGCGAACTTCGAAATTCAGTACATCAACACATCAGTACGCATGACCGCTTTCATCACGTATCGCCTGCTCATCCACCTTGCCCCACAACACGTGATACACCCATGTCGTATAAGCCACGATGATGGGAATGAACACTGCCGTCACCACCAGCATGATGAACAGGGTCAGATGACTCGATGATGAATCCCATACCGTCAGACTGGCGCGCGGATCGATGGATGAAGGCAGAATGAACGGAAACATTGATGCACCTACGCTCAGCACGATGCCACCAACACTCACCGCACTACTCAGTATCGTGAAAATCTCACGTCGCATGCGCAAACCCATCCATGCGCCAATGGCACCCAGCAAACCCAGAGCCGGCGCAGCCAGGGTCCACGGATGTGCCGCGTAATTGACAAACCATGCACCGACATGACCATCAACCGTTTTCAATAAAGGATTGGATGGACCGATCGGATTGATCACACTGGTGATGCGATAGCCATCTATGTATGCCCACAGCAATACGCCAGCAAACGCGAATAGCACGAAGGTCGCCAAGGCAGCGAGGCTACCGTAAAACCGCACACGTTCTGCTATTGCGCCTTCGGTTTTCAATTGCAACCACGCAGCACCGTGCATGATCAGCATCGCGACCGAGACCAGACCGCACAGTAAAGCGAATGGATTCAACAAGCCAAAGAAACTGCCATCATAAAAAATGTGCATCTCGGAAGTCAGACGGAACGGCACGCCCTGCAGCACATTGCCCAACGCCACACCGAAGATCAGCGTCGGTACAAAGCCGCAGAAGAACAATACCCAATCCCAGCGCGCCCGCCATTCTGGTTCTTCGCGTTTGCTACGGAACTTGAATGCAACCGGCCGCAAGATCAGGCCAACCAGAATTGCAAACATCGCCAGATAGAAACCGGAGAAAGCCACCGCATACAGTTGCGGCCATGCGGCAAAGATTGCGCCGCCTCCGAGAATCAGCCAGACCTGATTGCCCTCCCAAACCGGACCGACGCTGTTGATCACCACACGACGTTCAATATCGGTTTTCGCGACAAATGGTAGCAAGATTCCTGTGCCCAGATCAAAGCCGTCGGTCACTGCAAAAGCCAGCAACAGTACGCCGATCAAACCCCACCAGATCAGACGCAGGATGTCGTAGTCGATAAGTGTGTGCAGAATCATAGTGGCTCCGGTGTAGCTGCTGGAATGACGTCGGCAGTTGGTTTGCCGTAGGCCCCTGTTTCCGGCGAACTTTCTATCTCAGGACCTTTTCGTATGACCTTGAAGATGAGCTTCATCTCGATGATGAACAGCACGGTATAAATCGCCACGAAGCCAACGAGCGTAATCAGCAAGGTCGTGATGCCCAAATTCGATACCGCTACTGCAGTGGGTAACACGCCTTCAATCACCCACGGTTGACGCCCGAACTCGGCGACCAACCAGCCGGATTCAATTGCAATCCATGGCAATGGAATTGCCAACACTGCCAGTTTTAGCAACCATCGATGTTTATCCAGCTGTCGTCTGGCGGATAGAATGAAGAACACTCCGGTCAGCAGGATCAGGAACATGCCGATCGCCACCATGATGCGGAACAGCCAGAACAGCGGCGCCACTTGCGGCACGGTATCAAACGCTGCCTTCGAAATCTGTTCTGGGGTCGCCTGACGCGGATCATCTACATAGCGTTTAAGCAGTAGCGCATAACCGAGATCGTTGCCGGTTTCTTCAAATGCGTAGCGCATAGCCGGAGTGATTTGATCGGCGCTGCCAGCCGCACGAATTTTTTGTAGCGCATCGTAGGCCTTGATGCCATTGGCGATGCGCAGTTCGGCACGTTGCACCAGCTCGTTAATACCGGGTATCACCGTATCCAGCGAACGTGTGCCGATCAAGCCCATCAATGCGGGAATATGAATCGCGTAATGCGTTTCGCGTGCTTCCTGATTCGGGAAGCCCACCAGCGTGAAGGCGGCTGGCGCATCCTGTGTTTCCCACATACCCTCCACCGCGGCCAGCTTCATCTTTTGATGTTCGGTCGACAGATAGCCACTTTCATCACCAAGCACCGCGACCGACAACGAGGCGGCCAAACCGAACGATGCGGCAACTGTCATTGAGCGCTTTGCCAATTCAAGATGACGTCCTTTCAGCACATACCAGGCTGAAATACCCAGCACGAAAATCGCCGCCGTCACATAACCGGCAGATACCGTATGCACGAATTTGGCTTGCGCGACCGGGTTGGTCAATACTGCAGCGAAGTCGGTGACTTCCATGCGCATGGTTTCTGGATTAAATGCGGAGCCGACCGGATTTTGCATCCAGCCATTGGCAATCAGTATCCACAACGCAGAGAAATTGGAGCCGATCGCGACGGCCCAGGTTGCGGTCAGATGGCCGACCCTGGATAGCTTGTCCCAACCGAAAAAGAACAGTCCGACGAAAGTGGCTTCCAAGAAGAAAGCCATCAAGCCTTCAATCGCCAGCGGCGCGCCGAAAATGTCGCCGACGTAATGGCTGTAGTAACTCCAGTTCATGCCGAACTGAAATTCCATCACGATGCCGGTGGCGACACCCATAGCGAAATTGATGCCGAACAGCGTGCCCCAGAACTTGGTCATGTCGCGCCAAATGACGCGTCCGGTCATGACATAGACCGTCTCCATGATTGCCAGCAGGATGGAAAGTCCGAGCGTGAGCGGGACAAACAGAAAGTGATACAGCGCCGTGATGGCGAACTGTAACCGTGATAACGAAACAATATCGAGTTCCATGGTGCTCCCTTTTAAGACTTAAATTCTTTGCCGCTCATTGGTCGGGGTCGAAATTCAATCCGGTCGCAGCGTATTCAATACCAGGTCAAAACCCGTATCGCCACGCATCACGTCCATCACAATACGCCCATGTTCCATACAAACCAAGCGACCCGCCAACGCAGCCTCGCGCCGCACATGCGTAGCCAGCAGGATGGCGCGCCCGGCAGCCAGCTTGTCCAGCCGCTGTAACACGTCGCGCGCGGTCTGCGGATCAAGTCCCTCGGTCGGTTCGTCCAGCAACCACAGCGGCACATCGCGCAACAACAAGCGCGCCAGGGCCAGCCGACGTAGTTGCCCGCCGGACAATCCCAAGCCACCCTCACCCAGGCGCGTATCCAGCCCGTTCGGCATTTTTTTCACGTCATCGGCCAGACCAGCGGTCTGCAATACTTCCCACAGGCGCGCGTCATCGGCAGCGGCATCCGCCAGACGCAAGTTGTCGCGCAGGGTGTCCTGGAATAATTCAGTTCTTTGCGTCAGCAAGGTGTGGGCGGCAACTTGTACCGTTCCCGACTGTGCAGCCAGTTCACCGGCGATTACTGCCATCAAGGTCGATTTTCCCGCACCGCTTGCACCTATTAAGGCGACGCGTTCATTCCGAGCAATAGTCAGAGAGATGTCCTGCAGAACCGAAGCGCCAGATGCATCCCGACCTGCAGGATGCGCGCGCACGTCGCGTAAAAACAGAATCAGATCCTGATGCAAAGGCAGTACAGAAGGTTGAACAATCGGCGCGGGGTTGTCGTCATGCGATGCGTACACATTCATACGTGGACTCAGGCGATGTGCAGCCAACACTGTGCGCCCTAATTCCAAAGCACCACGACGTAATGCCGAAAAAGGTTCAGTTGCAGTGAGCACCAGCAGCAAGGCCAGCGCAGCGACCGGTGCACCTATAGTGCCGTTTTCCATCAACACCGCCACGACTAGCAGCGTGGCAACCAGAGTCAGGCTCCCGACTACGCCATACGCAGCGCCGGCGCGCGCTTCAAGCTGGTTCAAGGCATCATCGGCACGCGCAAGGTATTTGTCGGCAGCGAGCAGCGAAGCTTGTTGTGCGTCCAGCCGTCCGGCCATCAGCAACTCGGTTTGCCCCGTGACCAGATCAATGCTGCGCGCGCGCAACGCTTCAATGCCATAACTACGACGGCGAGCTGCCCGACGTGATGCTCGTGCAATAACATAGGCAATCCCGAGACCCGCGACTATCAGCCAAAGTGCCATAGCGATTCCCAGACGCACATCGATAAAACTCAACACAATCCCGGTTGCCAGCGCAGCCAACAACGCCGAACTGGCGGGCACAAGAATGCGCAGATACAAGGAATCAAGCGCATCAATATCGCCAGTCAGGCGGAACAGCAACTGCGCAGGTCGTGCCATTAAACGGCGCGCCGCTTCCGGTTGCGCCCAGCCGAGAAATAAACGTTCGCGCAAAGCTGCCAGCACTGCCAGCGTGGCGTCATGCGTAACCAATCTTTCGCCATAGCGTGCAGCAGTACGACCCAGCGCCAGCAATCGAATCCCGGCCGACGGCATGAAGACATCGAACATGAATGCAAGTGATACATTCAAGCCGGCAATCGCAGTTGCCGTGATGAACCAGCCGGACAAACCAAGCAAAGCCATGCCGGACAATACAGTGACAGCTGCCAGCAAGGCACCGATCAGTAATTTGTTTTTGTGACTGGCAATAAACAGGGTCAGCACCGGCTGCAGATCGCGCCAGAGCTTCATGCTGCCACCTCGGCATCTACATTCAACGCAGTGCTCAAGACAACCTGACGATCCATGCGTGCCGCCAGTACAGGATCATGCGTAGCAACTATCATGGTTTTTCCTTGCGCCAGCTGCAGCAAGGCATCGCTTACTTCTTTGGCAGTCGCGGCATCCAGATGCGCGGTCGGCTCGTCGACCAGCAGCAGATCGGCATACTGCGCGACCATCGCGCGGGCCAAAGCCAAACGTACTGCTTCGCCACCCGACAATCCGCCACCGCCCTCACCCAATGCAACACCGAGCTTTGCCTGCGGCACCTTATCCAGTGCAGCAAACTGCAGAGCCTGCTCCACATCTTCTGCATCGACACCGGGACGACCAAGAGTGACATTGGTGCGCACCGAACCGGCAAAAATGTGCGGCTTCTGGCTTATCCATATCATGCGGCTACGCAGAGTGGTCACTGTGCTTGCCGAAAGTTTCAGACCATCGATCTTGATCTCACCAGCCTGCGCCGATACTAAACCGGCGATCAGCGACAACAGGGTAGATTTACCGCCACCGCTGGGCGCAACAATGGCAATGTGTTCGCCTGATTCCACATCCAATACGTAATCGTCGAACAACGGGGCTGAAGCGCCACCGTGAAAGAAAAGCAAACCGTTAATGGCAACTGAAGGTGCCTTCACTTGTTCAGAGGCAGAAAAAATTTGTTCGCCCAGCGCATCCGGCAGCAGCAAACCGGTATCCGATAAGCGCTGCAATGCGTCGAGCGCTGCCTCGCCTGCCGCCCTGTCATGCCAGGCCGCAGACAAATCACGTAAAGGTTCAAAAAAAGCCGGCGCCAATAACAGGATAAACAAACCCTGCCCCAGACTCAGGCGATTTCCCCATGCGCCAAACTCCAGTTGTCCCAGCAGATGAAAACCCACATACACCGCGATCATCGCCACACCCAATGCGGCGAACAGCTCTAACACGGCAGAAGACAGAAATGCGATCCGCAATACCGTCATCGTGCGTCGACGCAGGGATTGCGCTGCGTCGCGCAGCCGCAATGCAGTCATTTGCACCGCACCCAATGTGCGCAGGGTTGCCAAACCGCGCAAACGATCCAGCAAAAAAGCGTTCATGCCGCCCATCTCCAGCATCTGCGCCTCGCTCGCGGCTTTCGCGCGCCAGCCGACCAGAGCCATGAAAATCGGGATCAACGGTGCCGCCACGAATAAAACCAGTGCCGCAATCCAGGACAAGGGAAACACGACAAGCAGAATCGCGATGGGGACTATCATGGAACGCAAACGCGCAGGACGATAGCGTGTCAAATACGGAATGATTGCTTCTGCCTGTTCCGCCATCACGCTGGCAGCCAGTCCCGACGCCGGCCTGTCAACATCCAGCGGTGAACGTGCGGCCAACATGGTAGCGGCCTGTGTACGCAGCGCAGACAAATGGTTGCGTGCTGTTTTGAATACGCGGCGCGAACCTGATGCGTCGCATGCTGCCCGCAGCAAACCGAACAGCAGCAAGAACACGGCGGGAATTTTGACGACATCGATGCCACCACCATCCGCCAAGCGCTGCACTGCATAGGCCAGCAAAGCAGCTTGCGGCAGCCACAACAGCGATGCAAGTGTTTGCAGAACAGTTCCCATATCGGGCCCTTGTGCGGACCGCAAGCGATGGAAAGAGTCTGAAGCTGGATGCATATTGGTTTTCATTATGGTCCATCAGTCCTTTTTATTCTTGCGCTAGATCAAATGTGTAGCGACTCACGCTGTTTGAAGGACACCTTATTTTCCAGAAATAGCAGAATTTAATCCGGTTAATCATCGAATTACAGCCGTGATCGCGCTGCTAAGCTCAACTGCTAACAGTTATATTCCGAGTCACCTGTTTTGGTTGATTCACCTTGAGTTATTCAACGAAGGAAACACATGGACAAAATTTCGAATGATCGCAACGTCAATTCACCGTACAACTTCATTTCTTCTCAAACGAGTAAATCTTCCAATGTGGCGTTTGGTGACTTGCTTGCCAGTGCCGTCAACAAACCCATCACTGCAACAGCACTGACACCGGTTGCTTCAGTATCCAACGTGAACTTCAAGGACAGTTTGAATAGTGCTCTGCAGTCCTATGGTATCAACGTCCCTCCTGCGCTGCGTATTACATCTGGCCAAAACGGCTACGAGCTTAGTGGCGACAATCGCAACGTGAAGTTTCAATCGATGCTGAATGAAAATCCTGCATTGCGTGACGGCATGGCGAAAATGATCAACAGCGCAACAATGGATCGCAAACAAGCACTAAAAAATGCAATGGCTGAGTTTGGCGGCAGCAATCCCAGTGCGTCTGTCAGCAATTTTCTCGATCAGTTCGAGCTAGCGCAAAAAGACAAGGAAATCAGCATCAAATTCAACGGTTCGGATATCAAGGTTGAAGAAAAAAGCGACCAAGGCTGGATCCCGGTAAAGGACAAAGCCAGCTTTACACTGGAATTGATCGACGCTTATGCAAAATACATGCTCAAGCATGCAGTCACCAGTGAATCCGACAAGGACGATCCATTTGCGGATTTGGAATTGAAGAAAAATATGGCGAAAACTGCAGTAGAAGGTTGATCGCAAGCAAGTGGCAATCTTGCCAGATTTTTATATTGGCCAGATTCGAGATACTGTGCATGGCTGCTTCCGACGCTAGGCAATATAATCTGCAAAGAATACCGATATTGCTACTCACTGAGGAAGACAAGCATGAATCTGCATGAAAAACTCAATTACGTCGAATACCCATCCAAAAACCTTGCAGCGACCAAGCAGTTTTTTGAAGCTGCATTTGGATGGCGCTTTGTCGATTACGGCACGGATTACGCGGCTTTCTCGAATGAGGGTTTGGATGGTGGTTTCTACAAATCTGAGCTAGCATCGCATTCCGGCCAAGGCGCAGCCTTGCTGGTTTTTTACAGCCAGATTCTGGAATCTACCGAGCAAAAAATCAGAGAAGCCAGCGGCATCATCAGCAAAGAAATTTTTTCATTTCCCGGAGGTCGCCGCTTTCATTTTATCGAACCCAGTGGCAATGAATTTGCGGTATGGTCAGAGCCCAATACTTCAGTAATCATGCATGTCGATGCCGACGTTGTTGACGAGATAGTATCTGGAGAAAAGAATGCTCAGTAATGATTTGTGCACTGAAGAAGAAGTGTCGCAATTGGTGCATGCCTTCTACGCCAAAGTGCGACAAGATGAGGTGCTCGGGCCGATTTTTAACGCTCAAGTACATGACTGGGATCATCACTTGGTAACACTGGTCAATTTCTGGTCATCGATACTGCGCGGCAGCGGCAGTTACACAGGTACACCGATGCAAAAACACGCCGCCATGCCGCATCTGGATGAAGCACTGTTTAAACACTGGCTCGCATTGTTCGATGAAACCACGAAGCAACAAGCCAATGAAGCTATGGGTAGGCGTGCCACCACTTCGGCGCAAAGGATTGCGCAAAGTCTTTGGTATAGTTATCAGATGGCGCGGAATCCCAACGGCATTCCTGCAGATTTACCCGAGTAGCCGGGTGGCATTGATTGTTGAACGGTGGGCCGTACAGTCAGTGACGGCTTAAATCGCAGCCAAGGGCCAGCGCCCCAACACTTCGTAACGACTTTTCCCGACAAAACTCTTGATCAGTACAAATTCTCTGGCGGTCCACTTTACCGGGACTGCGAGAATCTGCTCCTCGACTGTATATTTGTCATAGGCGAGTGTGATATGAGGAGTGAACACCGTTTTTTCTGCAGGAACGCCTCGTCTGCGAAGCTGATCACCAAGTTCATAGCGAAATAACTGCAGCGCGGTCATGGAGGCGTTACTTGCCAGTACCAATGGCCGTTCAGCTTTGGCGGATCGAAAGGTGAGTACCTTGTTGAAACTGAGCTCAACCGCAGGCAGTTTTATGGCGGCCGCGGCAGCATGCGCATTCTCCAGCTGATCCTGTGAAAGTGCGGCAAGATCTCCCACAAAATGCAAAGTTACGTGCAGCCGATCGGCGGTGATGAAACGCGTGGAAAGATCGTGCTGAGCACATAAACCAGCGGTGACTTCCTGTACCTGCTTGATGGCAGTGACGTCAGGCTGCAAGGCAAAAAACAGGCTTTCCGTCACCGTCCATCACTCCCACTCGATAGTCGCTGGTGGCTTGCCTGAGATGTCATACACGACACGATTGATGCCGCGTACTTCATTGATGATGCGATTGGAAACGTTGCCCAGCAATTCGTGCGGCAAATGCGCCCAGTGTGCCGTCATGAAATCCTGTGTCTGCACAGCGCGCAAGGCCACCACATATTCGTAAGTACGGCCATCGCCCATCACGCCTACCGATTTGACCGGCAGGAAAACGGCAAATGCCTGGCTAGTGGCGTCATACCAGTTACGATGCGGAATACCGTTGTCGGTTGCTTCCGACGCGCCAGCTGCAAGCACGAATGGCGTCTTGCGCAATTCTTCGATGAAGATTGCATCGGCACGGCGCAGCAGATCGGCGAATTCTTTTTTCACTTCGCCGAGTATGCGCACGCCCAGGCCGGGGCCCGGGAATGGATGGCGGTACACCATGTCGTGCGGCAGGCCGAGTGCGACGCCGAGCTGACGCACTTCATCCTTGAACAATTCGCGCAATGGTTCCAGCAATTGCAGATTCAATGTTTCCGGCAAGCCACCTACATTGTGATGGCTCTTGATGGTATGACCCTTCTTGCCCTTGCCCGCGCTCTCGATGACGTCAGGATAAATCGTGCCTTGTGCCAGCCACTTGGCATTCTTGCGCTTGGCCGCTTCAACCTGGAACACTTCAACAAATTCACGTCCGATAATTTTGCGCTTGGCTTCCGGATCGCTCACTCCGGCCAGATGGCCCATGAACTGATCAACTGCATCGATGCGGATCACGTTGACGCCCAGATTTTCGGCGAACATTTCCATCACCATCTTGCCTTCGTCGAGTCGCAGCAGGCCGTGATCGACGAATACGCAAGTCAACTGATCGCCAATTGCACGATGAATCAGTGCCGCCGCAACGCTACTGTCTACGCCACCGGACAAGCCGAGAATGACTTCATCGCTACCAACTTGCTGGCGAATTTTTTCAACCGCTTCAGCGATGTAATCGGGCATGTTCCAGTCTGATTTGCAGCCGCAAATCTCGTGTACAAAGCGTGCAATGATGGCCTTGCCCTGCACCGTGTGCGTGACTTCAGGATGGAACTGGAATGCGTACATACGACGCGCTTCGTCCGCCATGCCGGCGATCGGGCAGTTAGGCGTAGACGCCATCAGTTTGAAGCCGGGCGGCATTTCGTCGACCTTGTCACCATGGCTCATCCAGACCTTCAGCATGCCGTAGCCTTCAGGCGTGGTGAAATCGCTGATGTCTTTCAACAATGCGGTGTGGCCATGCGCGCGCACTTCGGCGTAACCGAATTCGCGCACCTTGCCATTTTCGACCTTGCCGCCGAGTTGCTCAGCCATCGCCTGCATGCCGTAACAAATACCGAGTACCGGCACGCCCAATTCAAATACGGCTTGCGGTACGCGCGGCGTGTCGTCGCCTTCGATGACGGAATTAGGACCACCCGAAAGAATCACACCAGCAGCGCCGTAGTTGCGTACGAACTCATCGCTGACGTCGTAAGGATAGACTTCTGAAAAAACGCCAGAGTCGCGCACGCGACGTGCGATCAATTGGGTAACTTGGGAACCGAAATCAAGGATGAGAATTTTCGAATGCATGAGAGTGAGCTTAGGGTTTCAAGGTGGAACAATTATTTAGAGAAATCAGTGTTGGATACTTAGACTTTGTAGCCGGAGAAATGCAACTCCCGCTCCAGCAAAGCCACCAGATCAGTCATCCAGTGAGCATCACCGGCAGTAAAAGCACGCGAGCGTTCATGGATCAACACCACCCTGCCAACAATATTGCCTGCGCGATTACGTAAAGGATGCAAGGCGTAAAACCGCACTTCGAAGTTATCAATTTTGCCCAAAGCCGGGCTAAATGGCGACGACTTCTCTGGCATGACGTTCAAGACGTCACCCAAAGGCAGTTGCGCGCAATAATGATGTGCTTGCGTGATGAGTCCAACTTTTTTGCCATGCAAATGCACGACACAGGCGGTGACTCCAAACAGACTTTTACCCAAGCGCTCGATACGGGCAACAGCATCAGCAAAACTCTCATGCTGCTGTTCGCCCGCATCGGCATTGCTGCCGCTAGCGTCGGGAGCGTCAATCATTACGACAGTAACCCCTAGTCAGCGCGATAGTTAGGCGCTTCCTTCGTAATTTGCACGTCATGCACATGCGATTCGCGCATGCCGGCCGAGGTGATTTCGACAAATTCGGCCTGTTCGCGGAAGTCGTCTATGGTTGCGCAACCACAGTAGCCCATCGATGAACGTACGCCACCAACCAGTTGATACAGGATAGCGATGACGCTGCCTTTGTAAGGCACGCGACCTTCGATACCTTCTGGTACGAACTTGTCGACATTATTTGCAGCGTCCTGGAAGTAGCGATCAGCCGAACCATCTGCCATAGCACCCAGGCTACCCATGCCGCGATACGATTTGTAGCTGCGCCCCTGGAACAGAATCACTTCACCCGGCGCTTCTTCAGTACCCGCAAACATGCTACCCATCATGACCGTCGATGCGCCGGCTGCCAATGCTTTCGAAATATCACCGGAGAAGCGGATACCGCCATCAGCGATACACGGAATACCGGTACCCTTGAGCGCGTCTGCCACGTTCGAAATCGCCGTGATCTGCGGCACGCCTACACCGGCGACGATACGCGTGGTGCAGATCGAACCCGGGCCGATGCCGACCTTGACGCCGTCTGCGCCATGATCTGCCAATGCCCTGGCTGCGGCAGCCGTTGCAATATTGCCGCCAATGACGTCAACACCTTTGTAGTTATCCTTGATCCAGCGGACGCGATCCAGTACACCTTTGGAATGACCGTGTGCGGTATCGACAACGATGACGTCAACGCCCGCCTTGACCAGCAAGTCGATACGCTCGTCGTTATCGGCGCCTACACCAACCGCTGCGCCTACGCGCAATTTGCCGAATCCGTCTTTCGACGCGATCGGATGCTCCGTCGCTTTTTGAATATCCTTGGCCGTAATCAAACCACGCAACTCAAAGGCGTCGTTGACCACCAATACGCGTTCGAGGCGATGCTTATTCATCAGGCGCTTGGCCTCAACCAGATCTGCACCTTCGGATACAAACACCAGCTTGTCCTTGGGCGTCATCTTGGCACTGACCGGTGCATCCAGTTCGTTTTCAAAACGCAGATCGCGGTTGGTAATAATGCCGACGACGATTTTGCCTTCAACTACCGGGAAACCGCTGATACCGTGCTGTTGCGACAAGGCGATGACGTCACGAATCTTGGTCGTTGGCGCAATCGTGATCGGATCACGCACAACACCTGATTCAAAACGCTTGACCTTGGCGACTTCGCGCGCCTGCTCGGCGGCAGTCAAATTCTTGTGGATGATGCCGATACCGCCTTCTTGCGCCATAGCGATCGCAAGGCGCGCTTCAGTCACGGTATCCATTGCTGCGGACAGCAAAGGGATATTCAACGTGATGTTGCGCGACAGACGCGTAACAAGGGAAGTATCTTTTGGGAGAATGTCGGAATAAGCCGGGACCAGCAGCACGTCATCGAATGTGAGTGCTTTTTGTAATAGACGCATAGTATTTTCCTAGTGGCGCAAAAGCGAATTATACAGAAATCCGTTTCATGCGTCCCGACCTTGCGACAAAGTCTCTGCAAATTTCCTTTTACATTGACAGATACGGTCAAGCATGGCGAAATCGCACAAGTATTAACCCAGCCCTTTCTTGAGGATTTGTCATGCATGCATCCGGTTTGAAACGCTTTACTGTTGCAGTCCTGTTAGCTGGCTGTGCCGGCGCCGCCTTGGCGCAATACGTATGGCTGAATGACAAAGGCGTGAAACAGTACTCCGACACACCGCCCCCCGCATCGGTACCGAACAGCAAAATTCTGAAATCGCCGCATGGCGCTACGCAGGCCAGTACTCCGGCCAAAGCAGCGGAAGAACCAGCCGGCGACGTTGACGCGACCAAGAAGGCACCGCAAACGACCGCTGAAAAAAACGCCGATTTCAATAAACGCAAGATGGAACAGGCCGAAAAAGACAAGGAAGCGGCCGCCAAGGCAAAACTAGCAGCCGACAAAAAGAAAGGCTGCGAGCAAGCCGGCAATTACAAACGCGTACTGGATTCGGGAGAACGCATCAGCCGCATGGATAAATCAGGTGAGCGTTCCTATATGACAGATGAAGAGCGTGCGCAAGAAACGCGCAACAACAACCGCATCATGGAAGACTGCAAATAAAGTGACGAGCTTAGGTACAGACTGCCCAACCTGACCCGGGAATGTCAGGCCTTCTTTTTGGCGTCCTTGCTTTCAGCGCGTTTTCTGCGTGAATCTTTGGGGTCTGCGATGAGCGGCCGGTAGATTTCAATCCGGTCATGCTCACGCAGAACCGTATCCAGTGTTTTCAATTTTCCGTAAATACCGACGCGCCAGACGCTCACATCGATTTCCGGCGCTTGCTGGATAATTCCGCTACTCTGGATCGCTTGCTGGATAGTGGTGCCATCAGCCACCGTTTGTTCCAGCAAAAACTGCTTGTCCGGCCGCGCATAACAAATCTGGATATGAATGCCGTTGGTGGGCGAGTCCGGCAAACGTGGGTCAGCCATACACTTCATCCGCACGTTTGCTGAATGAATCGACGAAGCTGGTCGCAATCATATTGAATACCGGCCCGATAATCGATTCGATCAGCCGATTCGAGAATTCATACTGCAGGTCGAATTCAATCTTGCAGGCATCTTCCCGCAGTGGCTTGAATACCCATGTACCATGCAACTCCTTGAATGGTCCTTCCAGCAAACGCATCGTCATCGAAACCGGCCGCACCGTCGTGTTTTCGGTCGTGAAGCTTTGCTTGATGCCGTGATAATTAATCATGATGCTGGCGACCAACCTGCCGTCTTCACGCTGTTTGACGTCTACGCCGCCGCACCATGGCAAGAACTGAGGATAATCCTCGACCCGATCGACCAGCGCGAACATCTGTTCAGCGCTGTAACCCAGTAAAACTGTTTTGTGCACTACTGCCATCGAATAAGAACCGTTTGATAGAATCGCAGAGTTGCCATTTTAACCGACCATTAGCCGAAACTCATGAGCATTGTTGATAACAGAAAAGCCTTCCACGATTATTTTATCGAGGAGCGCTTCGAGGCCGGCATCGTATTGCAGGGTTGGGAAGTCAAGGCCATACGCGCCGGACGTTCGCAGTTGAAGGAAGCCTACGTCATTGTGCGCAATGATGAAATTTTCCTGTTCGGCGCGCACATCAGTCCTTTATCCTCCGCTTCCACGCATGTGACACCCGATCCGGTACGCACCCGCAAGCTGCTGCTTAAAGCGGAAGAAATCAAGAAGCTCACGATCAAGGTAGAACGCGCCGGCTATACGCTGGTGCCGCTTAACCTGCATTATCAAAAAGGGTATATCAAATGCGAGATCGGACTGGCAAAGGGCAAGAAGCAACACGATAAACGCGATACCGAAAAGCAGCGTGATACCCAGCGCGAGATACAGTCGGTGATGAAACAGAATCGACGATAAAAAACGGCGCCTTGAGCGCCATTTTATATTTTGCAAAGTCTGCGCGAACAAAAACCTCGATCATCGATTGATTGTTCCGTGATGACGGATGTTCATGAACCTGTTAAGCAAGCTAGGACTTGTTGTGCGTACCCTGCGATTTCACAACTTGCATCGCAGTGGCAATCAAACCGCCCATATCGCCGAGGTTGGCCGGGATGATGATGGAATTGTTTGTCTTCGCCAGTTTGCCGAAGGCTTCGACATACTGCTCCGCCACCTTCAAATTGACAGCATCAGAACCACCAGGCTCTTGTATCGCTGCGGCCGTCTTGCGGATTGCTTCTGCACTTGCCACTGCAATTGACAGAATCGCCGATGCTTCGCCTTGTGCACGATTGATTGATGCCTGCTTCTCACCTTCGGAACGCGCGATCGATGCTTCCCGCTCACCGGTGGCGATATTAATCTGCTCCTGCTTGCGGCCTTCGGATGCGGCGATCAGCGCACGCTTCTCGCGTTCGGCAGTGATTTGCGATTGCATCGCGTGCAGAATTTCACGCGGCGGCGTCAGATCCTTGATCTCGTAACGCAAAACCTTTACACCCCAGTTCGCAGCTGATTCATCCACCGCGCCGACAACACTGTGATTGATCAGATCGCGTTCTTCAAAAGTCTTGTCCAGCTCCATACGGCCGATAACAGAACGCAGCGTAGTTTGCGCCAGTTGCGAAATCGCAGAGATGTAGTTCGATGAACCATATGACGCGCGCATCGGATCGGTCACCTGAAAATACAGTATGCCGTCGACTTCGAGTTGCGTATTGTCCTTGGTGATACAAACCTGCATAGGCACGTCGAGCGGGATTTCCTTTAGTGAATGTTTGTAGGCAATGCGATCAATGAAGGGCAACACGATCTTTAGACCAGGGCCCAGCGTTGCGTGATATTTACCCAGACGTTCAACGACCCAAGCATGCTGCTGCGGCACAACGTTAATCGTCTTGACGACAAAAACGATGACGACGAATAGCAAAAAAATGATAGTGGTGCTTGTAGTACCGAACATGGAAGCTCCTTGATATGTTGCGATGAGTAGGTAAAGTTTTCTGATACCTTAAGCGGCAAGTTTAACTATCTGCCGCATTGTTATTGATGACAATCAGACGATTGCCCTGCACTTGCTGAATCCGGAATTGCCCGGCCACTGCTGTACCGCCACCGGCCAACTCTACATCCCATGATGCACCACGATACATGACACGTGCCGTACTCACAGCACCGGCTACATGATGCCACTCTGTGACTTCCAGCGTTTGTCCAATATCCAGATTCACACTGGGATCGCGCGATGCATCGAGGTTTTCTGATCGACCGAAACGGCTGCGACGCAAGGCAAACGTAGCGACCGCTGCAATCACTGCGGCCAGTATGCATTGCCAGGTGCCGTCAGCACCGCTCAACGCGACAATGCCACCCACAACAGCACCGATGGCAATCATCAACAAATAGAAAGTACCGGTTGCCATTTCCAATATGATCAACACGCATGCCACCGCAAACCAAATCATCCAGTCGGTCATCAGTATTCCTTTACGCATTACTTTGGTTTTAAAGCAAAAAACCCTCGCAGTCCGGAGAGCAACGAGGGTTGAGAAACCACGATAAAGCTTGTCAGTGTTATCCGGTCGGGTGTGCACAGTCTAGTCTAAAAAACTGTGATGGAAAACAATTTAAGCACCCGACCTTTACACTGCCTTGTACAACGACTTCCTTACAGGCGTTTGGCCAGGTTCTGCCAGGTTTCGATGACTGAATCCGGATTGAGTGAAAGCGAAGTAATACCTTCTTTCATCAACCACTCGGCGAAGTCCGGATGATCCGATGGGCCCTGACCGCAGATGCCGACATACTTGCCCTGCTTGCGACATGCAGCAATCGCGCGCGAGAACAATGCCAGTACCGCAGGATCACGCTCGTCAAAATCAGCTGCCAAAATTTCCATACCAGAATCGCGATCCAGACCCAGCGTCAACTGCGTCAAATCGTTGGAACCGATAGAAAAACCATCGAAGTAATTCAAGAACTCTTCCGCCAGAATTGCATTCGACGGCACTTCGCACATCATGATGATGCGCAAACCGTTTTCGCCACGCTTGAGGCCATTCTTCGCCAGCAAGTCGATGACTTTTTCAGCCTGGCCCAAGGTACGTACGAACGGCACCATGATCTCGACGTTGGTCAATCCCATTTCGTCACGCACGCGTTTGATCGCCTTGCATTCCATCTCGAATGATTCAGCGAAGTCCGGCGCAAGGTAACGCGCTACACCGCGAAAACCGAGCATAGGATTTTCTTCGTCCGGCTCGTAACGCGAACCACCGATCAATTTTTTGTACTCGTTCGATTTGAAATCCGACAGACGCACAATTACCGGCTTAGGCCAGAATGCAGCACCAATGGTTGCAATACCTTCGGCCAGCTTGTCGATATAAAAAGCTCGTGGTGACGCATGACCGCGAGCAACCGATTCAACAGCTTTTTTCAAGTCCGGATCGATATGCGGATATTCCAGAATTGCTTTTGGATGTACGCCGATATTATTGTTGATGATGAATTCCAGACGAGCCAAACCAACGCCTGCATTTGGAATCGATTGAAAATCAAACGCGAGTTGAGGATTGCCAACGTTGAGCGTAATCTTCAATGGCAGTTCAGGCAAATCACCGCGTGCGATTTCGGTTACTTCAGACTCCAGCAAGCCGTCATAGACTTTGCCTTCGTCACCTTCTGCACATGAGACCGTGACCAGCGCCCCATCTTTCAATAACTCAGTCGCATCACCACAACCAACCACAGCCGGCACACCCAGTTCACGCGCGATGATCGCTGCGTGACAAGTACGACCACCACGATTGGTGATGATGGCGGATGCGCGCTTCATCACAGGCTCCCAATTCGGATCCGTCATGTCGGCAACCAATACATCGCCTGGTTGCACGCGCTCCATATCGGCAGCATCGAGAATCACACGGACCGGACCAGCACCAATTTTTTGACCAATAGCACGACCAACGGTCAATACAGTGCCGCTACCTTTCATCTTGAAGCGTTGCTGCACATCGGTCGGCTTTTGCTGCGACTTGACGGTTTCCGGACGCGCTTGCAGGATGTAGAGTTGACCATCCAAACCATCCTTGCCCCATTCGATATCCATTGGGCGACCGTAATGCTTTTCAATGATGACAGCGTACTTCGCGAGTTGCACGATTTCTTCATCAGTCAACGAGTAGCGATTACGCATACCGATAGGCACATCGACGGTCTGCACTGAACGTCCAGCTTTCGCTTCTGCAGTGAATTCCATCTTGATCAGTTTGGAACCGATATTACGACGGATGATCGGCAACTTGCCTTGTTCCAGCATCGGCTTGTGCACGTAGAATTCATCAGGGTTAACCGCCCCTTGCACCACTGTTTCGCCCAAGCCGTAGCTTGATGTGATGAAGACCACATCCGTGAAACCGGATTCGGTATCCAGCGTAAACATCACGCCTGCAGAACCCAGATCCGAGCGCACCATGCGTTGCACGCCAGCCGACAATGCAACTTCGGCATGCGTGAAGCCTTTGTGCACACGATACGAGATCGCACGGTCGTTGTAGAGCGATGCAAAAACATGCTTGATCGCTTCCAGCACATTGTCGATACCGACTACATTAAGGAAAGTTTCCTGCTGACCTGCGAACGATGCATCCGGCAAATCTTCAGCAGTTGCGGAAGAACGCACGGCAAACGACATTTCCTTGGATGAATCAGCGGAAAGATTTTGATAATACTGTTTGATTTCGGCAAGAAGTCGCGGCTGAAAAGGTGTTTCCACTATCCAGTTGCGAATTTCTGCGCCGGCTTGTGCGAGCGCACGCACGTCGTCGATATTTAAATCGGCGAGTCGATCTGCAATCCGTTGCGCCAGATTCAACCCACCACTTTCGGTGTGCTCAAGGAAATCCCTGAACGCCTGCGCCGTGGTGGCGAAACCGCCCGGCACTCTGACACCAGCCTCTGCGAGCTGACTGATCATTTCTCCCAGTGAAGAGTTTTTACCTCCCACTGAGTCCACGTCAGACATCCGTAGATGTTCGAAGGAAATAACATAGCTTCCTTCTACCTGGTCATGCTTGCTCCCAGTGTTTACAACATTCGACATAACAACCTCTGCTTTGATGACAAGAAATCTTCATGCGTGCCTTTCTTAGGCGACAGTTTTTGTTATTCTTCGAGAGCCGCTCTACGTAAAGAACTGTTGGCCGTCATTTTACCGAATCCCGTTCGAATGCGCATCGCAGTGCAGCATTTTTTTAACTTACATCAGCCTTACACATCAACTATGTCTACACCAGTCGAACGTATTGCCGCTAGTGCACGCACCGTATTTTTTGTCTCGGACGGTACTGGTATCACTGCGGAAACCTTTGGCCATTCAGTATTAACGCAATTTGATCTACGCTTCAAGCAGATACGATTACCATTCATCGACACACTGGACAAGGCACATGATGCACTGCGCAAAATTAATGATGCGTTCGCGATCGATGGTCAACGCCCGATTATTTTTTCGACTTTGGTCAAAGCAGAGCTATCCGATGTAGTGCGCTTGTCCAAAGGCATGCACATGGATCTGATACAAACCTTTGTCGAACCGCTGGAGCAGGAGTTGGGCGTCAAATCCACCCATACGATAGGACGCAGTCACACCAGTACCGATTCTGAAGAATACAAAAACCGGATTGAAGCGATTAATTTTTCACTCGCGCATGATGACGGTCAATCGAATAAAAATTTATCAGGAGCTGATGTGATTCTGGTAGGCGTATCGCGCTCTGGAAAAACACCAACCAGCCTGTTTCTGGCGATGCAGTACGGTATCAAGGCGGCGAACTACCCCCTGATTCCAGATGATTTTGAAAGAGAAAAATTGCCGAGTGGCCTGATGCCATACAAGAGCAAGATATTTGGCTTATCAATCGCGGCCGACCGGCTTGCGGAAATCCGCAATGAACGTTTACCGGGCAGCAAATATGCTGCATTGGAAAACTGCCGTTATGAAATCAATGAAGCTGAAAAATTGATGCGCCGCGAAGGCATACGCTGGATGTCATCGACGACCAAGTCAATTGAAGAAATCGCCGCAACGATATTGCAGGAAATTAAATCCGAGCAGCGCTAGGCTCAATATAAAAATCAACGTGATATTTGTTGTCGCACTTGCTCAAAAAAACATACTGCAGAGCTTGCGGCAACATTCAGCGATTCGATCGCACCCAAGTGGGGAATCGCGACTTTGTGCGTAGACAACGCTAGCAAATGATCTGCCACGCCCTGCCCCTCATGACCCAATAACCAGGCAACCGGTTTAGTCAAATCCAGATCGTAAATGCGCTGCTCCGCATGCGAACTGGTAGCAACGACAGGAATATCTGCGCGTTGTATCAAAGCTTCCAGATCGACGTTCTCAAATATCTCTATCAAGAAATGTGCGCCCATCCCGGCACGCAAAACCTTAGGCGACCAGGCGAAAGTGGTACCGGGACTGCAAAATACTTGCTTGATCCCTGCGGCGGCGGCGCTGCGCACGATAGAACCGAAATTGCCAGGATCCTGTACCTTGTCCAACAAGACTGCTGACTGCGCCAATCGCTGAGGCGCTAACTGTTCAGGCGTGCCAACCACAAACAGAATATCGATGCCGTGCTCAACCTGACTCAAGGCATGGAACAAGTTGTCAGGCAAAACAATGCTTTGTGTTTCGGCACTGCCATCGCACTCCTGCAAAATAACCGTCACTTCACTATTAAGCACCGCGGTTTCACTAACGATACAAAGAGGTGGCATGCCAACATGCTGCAAGTACGCTTCACACAGATGCACGCCATCCAGCAATGTGCGTCCAGCCTTGCGGCGCGCCTGTGAACTGGTAGCGAGATGTTTCAACTCTTTATAGAGAGGATTGTCGCGCGAGGAAATTGTTTTGAGCGTCATGATAATAAGCAGTACTGCATCTGAATTTTTTGCCGCGACTATTTATTGAGTAATTATTTATTAAGTAATGCACGCACAGGCGCATACGATTTTCGATGCACAGGCGATACGCCATGCTCGCGCAAACGTTCCATATGCAAAGCCGTTGGATAACCTTTGTGTTGATCAAAGGCGTAATGCGGATACTCAATATGCAACAATCCCAATGCATGATCACGCGCAGTTTTTGCCAGTATCGATGCTGCTGAAATTGCCTGTACTTTGTCATCACCCTTGATAATTGCTTCGCCGCGAATTGTCATGACAGGGCAACGATTGCCATCAATCAATGCCAATGTTGGCGTGATATGCAGGCCTTCAATCGCACGACGCATCGCCAGCATGGTGGCTTGCAGAATGTTCAAGGTATCGATTTCTTCTTCCGAACATTGCGCAATCGACCACGACAATGCATGCGACTTGATTGCTATCGCCAATGCATCACGCTTTGCCTCTGTGAGCTTCTTGGAATCTCGTAATCCATCGATAGTCCGTAGTGGATCAAGAATCACTGCTGCGGCAAACACCGGCCCGGCCAATGGGCCACGGCCGGCTTCATCCACACCGCAGATGACATCCTCGTCCAGACTAGTGAACAGCGAAAGATTGGTGTCGATTTTTTTTACCATGGCTATCTGAGCGCTTTATTAGTGACCGCGTATGTGTCAAGCACGCGGTGATTGTGCAATCAATTCCAGTACAGCACGCGCGCTTTCTGCCGCGGTATCGCGTAACAGGGTGTGATGCATTTCGGTAAAGCGACGCTTCAGGTATTCCCTATGTGCGCTATCTTGCAATTGCTTCCACAACGCATCTGCCAACGCTTCAGGCGTTGCTGCATCCTGCAATAATTCTGGCACCAGAAATTCTTGTGCCAGGATATTCGGCAAACCTATCCACGGCTGATAGCCCATATGACGCAACACATGCCAAGAAGCTCGCATCATCTTGTAGGCAATCACCATCGGTGTTTTGAACAAGGCCACTTCCAGTGATGCGGTACCAGATGCAACCATGACTGCATCGGCTGCCGCCAGCGCGCAATGCGATTGGCCATCCAAGACTTTGATCGGCACATCCTGCAAGCCAGCTTGCGCAATCAACTCATTGAAATAACGATGCTGCGCATCACCTGCCATAGGCGCGACGAACTGCAAGTTCGCGTCACGTTGCAATAATATTTTTGCGGCAGCGATAAAGGCAACTGCGTTGTACTTGAGCTCAGACATCCGACTGCCAGGCAAGAGTGCTACCACCGGTGCCGTCTCGGACAAACCCAACGCGACACGCGCACCAGCTTGATCCGGCACCATAGGGATCACTTGCGCCAGCGGATGACCAACATAGGTGGCCGGAATACCCGCCTTGTGATAAATCTCTTCTTCGAACGGGAAGATGACCAGCATGTGCGACACCGCGCGCGCAATCTTCTTGATGCGTCCGCCACGCCACGCCCAGATCGATGGGCCTATGAAATGCATGGTGGGGATGCCTGCGCTTTTCAATTGCGCTTCCAGTCCCAGATTGAAATCAGGTGCATCAACACCGATAAAAACGGATGGCCGTTCAATCAATAGTTGATCGCGCAACGCAATTTGTATTCCTTTGATTTCACGATAATGTGCCAGCACTTCGAACAAGCCGCGCACCGACAATTTCTCCATAGGAAAATCGCTGATGAAGCCGTGTTGTGCCATGTGTGAGCCACCGATGCCATGCATCAATGCATCCGGCAGTTGCGGGCGCAAACCGGACAACAAGCGACCTGCCAGCAAATCACCGGAAGTTTCACCGGCGACCATCGCTATCGAGGTCTTGCCCGTTAGGTCAACGGATGATGCCACGAGGAGATGCTGCTATGAATTCGCGCAGTTGCCGCAGATAAGCGGCTGCGTCAGGGGATTTATTTTCTTCTTCGAGTAATGCGGCTTTGGCATCTTCCAGCGGCAAGCCGGATCGATAAATCGTTTTGTACCCACGCTTGATGGCCATGATTTGTTCGCTGCTGAAACCGCGACGCTTCAAGCCTTCGCTATTAATGCCGGCAGGAACAGCACGATTGCCAGCTGCAGTAACGAACGGCGGAATGTCCTGGCTGACGGCCGCAGTAAATGCGGTCATCGCATGTTCACCGATACGGCAGAATTGATGAACGGATGTAAAGCCGCCAAGAAAAACCCAGTCTTCCAGATGCACATGACCAGCCAGCGTCGCGTTATTGGCAAGAATGATGTTGCTACCCAACTGGCAATCATGCGCGATGTGCACATAAGCCATGATCCAGTTGTCGTTACCCAGGCGCGTGATGTTTGCATCCTGCGTGGTGCCTAAATTAATGGTGACAAATTCACGTATCGTATTGCGATCACCGATAGACAGTTGCGTAGGCTCGCCCGCATATTTCTTGTCTTGTGGTGCAGCACCGATGGAAGCGAATTGGAATATCGTGTTGTCTGCGCCTATCGTCGTATGCCCTTCCACGACGACATGCGGACCAATTTTTGTACGCGCACCAATTTTTACATTAGGACCAATTACCGAATACGCGCCAACTTCAACCGACGCATCGAGTTGCGCTTCTGGATCAACGATCGCGGTTGGATGAATCAAGCTCATTACTGCCCCGCAGCTGGACTTGGTTCGTTGATGGTACGCATCGTGCACATCAGCTCTGCCTCGAGTGCCAACTGGCCGTCTACCGAACCGGTCGCTTTATATTTCCAGATGCCGCGCGCGTTACGCAGAATTTCAACTTCCATTTTCAACTGATCGCCCGGTTCGACCGGACGCTTGAAGCGCGCGCCATCAATGCCAATGAAATACACAACGCTATTGTCATCAGGCTTTTGCCCCATCGTCAGGAATGACAGCAAGGCGGCAGTTTGCGCCAGCGCTTCGATCATCAATACGCCAGGCATCACCGGCTTGTGCGGAAAATGTCCGTTAAAGAATTCCTCGTTGGCAGTAACGTTTTTTATAGCAGTAATCGACTTACCGGATTCCCATGTCAACACGCGATCAACCAGTAACATCGGGTAGCGATGCGGCAAATATTGTTTGATATGATTGATATCCAGCGTCTTTGACACTGCTTTTACTTCTGTATTTGTTTCGTTACTCATTTGGTTCTTCACTCTCATTAGCGCTTAGCGCTTTAATTGTTTTTTCCAGTTCGCGAATTTTCTCACGCATCGTCGGCAAATTGCGCACGATGACGGCAGATTTTTCCCAATCGGCATTTTTTGCCAATGGGTAAAACCCCGTGTACTGCCCCTTTTCATGTATCGAGCGCGACACCATGCTGCCCGACGAAATATGCACATTATCCGCGATAGTCAGATGACCTAATATCATCGCGGCACCGCCGAAGGTGCAATGCTTACCAATGATCGCACTACCCGCTACGCCGACACAGCCAGCCATCGCTGTATGCGCACCTATACGACAATTGTGACCGATCTGAATTTGGTTATCGAGTTTGACGCCGTCTTCAATCACGGTATCGGCCAAGGCCCCGCGATCGATAGAGGTATTCGCGCCAATTTCTACGTCATCGCCGATTTTGACCGCGCCGGTTTGCGGAATCTTGATCCAGACTCCGCCTTCATTGGCAAAGCCAAAACCATCTGCGCCTATTACTGCCCCGGAATGAATAATCCCGCGCTTGCCGATCTCGCATCCGGCTAAAAATGTTACGCGTGGATAAAAATGTGTTGCACTACCCACTCGCGCATCAGCGCCGATAAAGCAACCGGCACCAATCACGCAATCATCTTCGATGATGGCACCAGCTTCGATGGTTACGTGCGGCCCTATGGAAGCGCTTACAGCAACTTGTGCCTGCGGATCAACCGCAGCAGTAGAGTGAATACCAGCTGACGCTACTCGCGCAGTCAACGCGGCAAAGAATTGCGCGGCACGGGCGAAATAAGCGTACGGATTGCTAACTACAATGCGCGCACCGAGATATGTTTCGCCCACGACTTCATCGTCTGCAGCAGACAAAATCAAAGCAGCCGCATGCGTTTGTGCAGCTTGCGTTCTGAACTTGGGATTGGAAAGAAACGTGATGTGCGATACATCTGCATCGCTTAACGGCGCAATGCCGACAACTTCAATGTCGGCATTGCCTATCAACCGGCCCCCCAAGCGTTCGACTAATTCTCCCAGCCGAGTGCTCATCGTTGCCTTTATATTTTATTTGCTCAAAGCCTTGAGCACTTTGTCGGTAATGTCGATACGGGGGCTGATATAAACCGCTTCTTGCAGAACGATATCGTACTTCTCAGCTTCAGCGATCTGCTTGATCACCTTGTTGGTACGGTCAATGACATTTGCCATTTCTTCGTTACGACGCTGATTCAAATCTTCCTTGAATTCACGCTGTGTACGTTGAAAATCCTTGTCGACCTCAGCCAGTTCGCGCTGACGCTTGGTGCGATCCGAATCTGACAATACCGCTGCATCTTTATCCAGTTTGTCTGCCATGGCTTTTAAACGTGCTGCCAAATCCTGCAAACTTTTCTCGCGCTTGGAGAATTCCTGTTCAATCTTTACTTGTGCAGCTTTGTAAGGTGCGGCTTCACGGAAAATACGTTCAGTACTGACGACGCCAATTTTCATTTCCTGCGCTTGCGCACCAGACACCAAGAACAGCCCCGCGACAAATAATGTCAAGCCTCTGGATGCCACTGATAGTTTAGTTAACGACTTCAAAATAATTCTCCGCATTTCAAATTTCGAATTTGTATTATGCCTCAAGCGATCAGAAACCTGTACCCAACTGGAATTGGAATGCCTGGGTTTTATCACGTTTAGTGACATCGCTGCTGTCATCCGCATTCAATGCCTTGCCGAAACTCAACTTCAACGGCCCGATAGGCGATACCCAGCTCAAACCGATACCCACAGATGTTTTCACGTCACCGCCGGCGAATCCATCATCATATACATTGCCGGCATCAAAGAAGGTGAACCAACGCAAGCTGCGGTCTGAACCAGATCCCGGGAAAGGAAATTGCAATTCAGCATTTGCAATCAGTCGCGATGAGCCACCCAATGGATCGCCGTTGAGTGCCTTAGGCCCCAGCGAGGAACTCTCATAGCCACGAACAGAACCGATACCACCGGCATAGAAATTCTTGAAAATTGGGTAAGTCTTGCCGCCCAAGCCTTTACCGTAATTAACCTCACCATTCAATGCCAGCGTAGTACTACTGCCAAACAAAGGCTTGAACCATTGATGTTGGTAAGTTGCACGGAAGTAGTTTGAATCACCGGCTGGTGAAAGTTCAAAATTGGCGCGCTGGAAACGGCCTTTGGTAGGCACCAATGCACTATCGCGATTATCGCGCTGCCACGCCACTGTCAGTGGCAAGCCGGTAGCTGATGCATCATGTTGACCTGCCGAGAAAGCGCTACGTGGATCTGTTGTGCTATTCGCGACGTTATTAATACTATCTACATAGCGTCTGTATGCGTCCGGGCTATTATTGTAATTAGCGACATCAGTGTAAGTTAATACATCAGTCTGTTCGATACCAACACCGAAAAACACGCGGTCATATTCTGAAAACGGCACACCAAACTTGATATTCGCGCCATTTGTGCGAATACGGTAATCACCAGTATTGATGGTTGGCGGCCGTGTCGTACGCGTAAAAATTTCGTAACTGCGGCTGACCCCATCGTCGGTGAAGTATGGGTTCGTGCTGGATAGTGAAATAGTACGATTCAGCTTACTGGTATTGACATCAATACCGACAGTATTACCGCTACCAAAAGCATTCGCCTGATTAATCGAACCACTCAAAGACAATTTTTCCGAGCTGGAGAAACCTGCACCCAGCATGATGTTGCCGGTCGGTTTTTCTGTGACAGCAAGATTGACATCAACCTGATCCGTTTTACCAGGTACATCCGGTGTTTCTATCGTCACCTCGTTGAAAAAGTCCAGACGATCCACACGGTCGCGTGACATCTTGATTTTTTCGCCGTCGTACCAGGAGTTTTCAAACTGGCGCAACTCACGACGAATCACTTCATCGCGTGTTTTGGTATTGCCGGAAATATTAATATTACGGACATAAACGCGTTTGCCCGGATCAATCAGTATCGTGAAAGCCACTTCTTTCTTTTCACGATCCAGTTGCGGATTTGCATTCACATTGGCAAATGCATAGCCGAAGTTACCGAAACGTTCAGAAATATTTTTCGTGCTCGCAGTCAGTTTTTCACCGGAATAAACATCGCCCTTTTTCAATTGCAGCAACGACTTCAATTCTTCTTCACGGCCAAACATTTCGCCTTCCAATTTGACATCGGAAACCGTGTATTTCTCACCCTCTTTAATATTCACGGTGATGTAAATATCTTTTTTATCCGGGGAAATCGAAACCTGTGTCGACTCTATCTGCATCTCGATATAACCGCGATTCAGGTAAAAGGATTTCAGCGCTTCGATGTCGCCAGCGAGCTTTTGTTTTGAATATTGATCTGCCTTGGAGTACCAGGTAAACCAGCCTGGCGTACGCAGGCTCATCATTTTGATCAATTCTTTTTCGGAGAATGCTTTGCTGCCGATAATATTGATGTTCTTGATGCGGGAAACATCGCCCTCGTCCACCGCAAAAGTAATCGATACGCGGTTACGTTCAATCGGCGTCACAGTCGTCGTGATGACTACGCCATATAGACCGCGGGACAAGTACTGACGTTTTAATTCCTGCTCGGCACGGTCGACCAAAGCCTTGTCAAAAATGCGTGATTCGCCAACGCCGATTTCCTTCAGCGCCTTCGTTAATTGGTCCTTGTCAAATTCCTTGGTGCCGGTAAATTCGACCTTGGCAATTGCCGGACGCTCTTCAACGAAGACAACCAGTACATCGCCTTCAACCTCGATACGCACATCCTTGAAAAAGCCTGTAGCGTACAAGGCCTTGATAGCCGTCGCACCTTTTTCATCCGTGAACGTTTCGCCCACCCTTACCGGCAGGTAGCTAAACACTGTGCCGGCCTCGGTACGCTGAATACCTTCGACGCGTATGTCCTTTACAGTGAAAGGATCAGCCGCTTGCACATAACCCGAGCACAATGCCAACGTAGCAACAGCGATAAGGTGACGGGGGAAAGTCGGTAAAGAGAAACGCTCTGAATATAATTTCATTGGCTATCGTAGATTAAGATACTAGTCAGACTTGGGTTCGTTTGAAGACTTACCTAGTTCAGGAGATCAGGCGGTTAATGTCATTAAACACCGCCACCAACATCAAGGTCATCAATATTCCTATTCCTGCTCGCTGCGCAATCGCGCCAAAGCGTTCAGATACAGGACGACCCGTCAAAACTTCCACAGCATAATACAGCAAATGCCCACCATCCAGCACGGGTATGGGCAAGAGATTCATGACGCCCAAACTGATACTGACAAAGGCGATAAAACTCAAGTAGCTGATCAGACCGATGCGAGCAGTTTGGCCTGCATAATCGGCGATCGTAATCGGGCCGGTCACATTCTTCCACGACACCTCACCAACGATCATTTTTCCAACCATCTTGAGCGTCATCACGCTGGTATCCCAGGTTTTCTGCACGCCCTTGCCCAATGCCGTTAGTGGACCATGGCTGGCCAAGACCATATCCGGGGCCATCGGCACTTCAACCTTGATACGGCCAAAAATTTGGCCATCCTTGCTGGCTTCTTCTGGTGTGACATTCACGCTCAGTGGCTTGCCATCGCGCAAAAAATCGATTTTCAAAGCCTTGCCAGGTGATGCGCGTACGGCTTCCACCAAAGCAAGGCCATCCGGAATAACTACACCATTTACGGCGGTTACCAAATCACCCGTCTGCAAACCGGCCAGCATGGCAGGGCCGTCTGCGACAATCTGGCCCAGGATTGCGCGGGGACGGGCGAGATCGATACCTAGTTTGACCAGGAAATCGCCTTCCAGCTCTTCTGCAGAAATACTGTCAACCGGAATAGTGAGTGTGCTGACTATTTTTTCAGATGGAACATTTGGATTCGTGCGCTCGACATCCAGCTTGACGGGTTGGTTGTTGACGACGCCCTGTACCATTTGCCAGCGCAAGTCGTTCCAAATCTGGATAGGCTCACCATTGACAGCCGTCACCAGTTCGCCACCACGCAAGCCTGCCTGATAGGCAACTGATTGTTCCGCAGGTGCGCGTAATTTCGGTGCAGGCTCTGGAATTCCGTACACGTACAAACCGGCAAACACCAGAATCGCCAGCAGAAAATTGGCAAGCGGACCAGCTGCCACAATTGCAATACGACGCCATACCGATTGGCGGGTGAATTCGCGCTTCAAATCCGCCGGCGAGACATGACTCAAATCACCTTCGCGCGCATCCAGCATTTTGACGTAACCGCCGAGTGGCAACACTGAAATCGCCCATTCAGTCTGGTCTGCGCCGAAGCGACGTGAATAAACCACCTTGCCCATGCCTACCGAGAAACGCAGGACCTTGACGCCACACCAGCGTGCGACCAGATAGTGTCCCAGCTCGTGCACGACAATCAATACACCGAGAACAACCGCAAAAGCGAGTATGGTTTGGAGAAAATGCATGTTTATATAAAGGAATTAGCAGTATCGCGCGCGCGCTGATCCTGCTCAAAAACTGATTCAATATCCGTTACGGGCCCCGATGGCAAGGCGGCCATTACCCGTGCGATCAGTTGATCGATCACGCGGAAACCGATGCGACCATCGAGGAATGCCTGCACGGCAATCTCATTCGCTGCATTCATGATCGCCGGTGCTGAACCACCCACCTGCAATGCATCATACGCCAGTTTCAGGCAGGGAAATCGCACCAGATCGGGCGTCTCAAAAGTAAGTTGAGCAATCCTGACCAAATCGATAGGCGCGACACCTGAAGCAATCCGCTCCGGATAAGCCATCGCATGGGCAATCGGCGTACGCATATCGGGATTGCCTAGCTGTGCCAGCACGGAGCCGTCCACATAAGAGACCATAGAATGCACCACACTTTGCGGATGAATCACGACTTCGATCTGGCTGGCTGGCACACCGAATAACCAATGGGCTTCTATGACCTCCAGCCCCTTGTTCATCATCGTGGCGGAATCCACCGATATCTTGCGACCCATCACCCATTTGGGATGTGCAATCGCTTCGGCACAAGTTACCTGATTCAGGGTATTGATATCTCTATGCAGGAAAGGACCGCCCGACGCCGTCAACAGAATTTTTTCTATGCCATGTTGCACTGGTGAACGTTGATCTTGCCCATGATATGCCGCCGGCATGCATTGAAAAATAGCATTGTGCTCGCTATCAATCGGCATCAAAGTAGCGCCACTGGCAGCAACCGCCTCCATCAATAAAGGACCAGACATCACCAGCGCTTCTTTATTTGCCAACAATACTTTTTTTCCGGCACGTGCCGCGGCCAAAGTGGGTGCCAAACCGGCAGCACCCACTATCGCTGCCATCACGCTATCGCACTCAGTCGCACTGGCGACCGCGCACAAAGCAGCCGCACCATATTCAACCTGAGTTTTCAAGCCTTGCTGACGCAATATAAGTTGGAGTTTTTGCGCGGATTCGGCGCTACCGACAACCGCGATGCTGGGCTGGAATTGTGCGCATTGCGCAGCCAATTCTTCGACACGATTGTGCGCCGTCAATGCATAGACACGATACCGATCAGGATGACGCGCAATGACGTCGAGGGTCGATACGCCTATGGAACCGGTCGAACCGAGTATTGTGATGTGCTGCATTTTTTGCTGCATCTGCGCCTTACATCCAGTAGCCAACCAGCACTGCCAGCGGCAATGTCGGGATCAACGCATCCAGTCTATCGAGTACACCACCATGGCCGGGCAACAGATTACTGCTGTCCTTCATGCCGGCGCGGCGTTTGAGTTGGGATTCAAACAGATCGCCGACGATGCTGGCGGCAACCATCAATAACAATATCACCAGGAATCCGGCCCAGCCCCATTTGAGATAAAGCTGCACGGCAAAAGTATCGTTTAAAGCCGGCACAGTCAGCGTCGCCGCACTAGCCAGCAAAACCAGAATGCCACCGCCTATCGCGCCTTCCCAAGATTTACCCGGAGAAATCGAAGGGGCCAGCTTACGTTTGCCGAAAGCCTTACCGCTGAAATAAGCGCCAATGTCAGCAATCCAGACCAATGCCATCACCGAAAACATATACAGCGCCGAGCGATTGTACAAACTGAGAATGGCAATGAACGCGCCAAGGACGGCAATACCAAAAATACCCGTCAGCAAGCGATTGCGGAAGCCATCCAGCGGCGGCAATCCGAACCCCAAGGATGGCACCAGACGCAAGGCCCAGATCGCAACGCAGATCGCGTACAAGAGCATGCTTTGTTTGAAACTGGCCGTCACCACCAGATAGGTAAATGCTGCGGTCCACAACACTGCACCAACCACCGGGAATTTATTGCCGAACAGGCGCAAACATTCCCATGCGGCAGCCGCAAAGAAGATGCCGGTGAATACAGCAAACACAATAAATGAACCGGAAAAAATCACCAGCAACAACACTGCCAGCAAAATGAGTGCAGTGATGACACGGGTTTTCAGCATTCGTCCGCCGATGCTTGTTCAGTCAACTGGGCGCTGGTACGACCAAAGCGGCGTTCGCGTTGCTGATAGGAAGAAATTGCCTTCTCCAACGCAGCTGCGTCGAAGTCGGGCCAGTAGGCGTCAGTGAAATACAACTCGGTATACGCGAGTTGCCACAGCAGGAAGTTGGAAATACGTTCTTCGCCACCAGTACGAATGAAGAGATCAGGCTCAGGCGCATAAGACAGCGACAAATATTGCGCCAGTTGCTCTTCAGTGAAATCAGTCGCACCTGGATTGGTCGCCACCATTTGATTGACAGCCTGCATGATGTCCCAACGGCCACCGTAGTTGGCGCAAATAGTGACTGTCAACTTATCATTGGCAGCCGTTTTGCGCTCGGCACTGGCAATCATTTTTTGCAGTTTGTCGTCAAAGCGACTGAGGTCGCCGACAATTTTTAGGCGTATGCCGTTGGCATGCATCTTCGCTACTTCGCGTTCCAGAGCCGTCACGAACAGACGCATCAGCAAGGACACTTCGTCCTCGGGACGACGCCAGTTTTCCGAGCTAAACGCAAAGAAAGTCACATACTCGACGCCCTGCATCGCGCAGGCTTCGACGATACCACGCACGGCTTCTACACCTTTGACGTGGCCTGCTACGCGCGGCATGAAACGTTTGGTCGCCCAGCGTCCATTGCCATCCATGATGATGGCAATATGACGCGGCACCAGTGATACGTCCGGCACGACCTGGGTTGAGCTTGACGATGTCATGGATGGGCGGCCAGAAATGAAATGAATGACAAAAGAATCGAGAGCCGACTCAAACTGTCAGCACTTCTTTTTCTTTTTCGACGACCATTTTGTCGACTTCCAGGACAAACTTGTCGGTCAGTTTCTGGACTTCGTCCTGTGCGCGACGCTCGTCATCTTCCGAGCAGGCTTTTTCTTTCAAAAGCTTTTTCAATGTTTCGTTGGCGTCGCGACGAATATTGCGGATCGCGATTTTTGCATCTTCGGCTTCGCTCTTGACCAGCTTGACCATTTCCTTGCGGCGTTCTTCGGTCAATGGTGGGGTTGGTACACGGATCATTTCGCCCTGGGTAGACGGATTCAAACCAAGATCTGCGTCACGAATCGCTTTCTCAACCACTGCAACCATTTTCTTTTCGAAAGGTTGAACACCGATCGTGCGCGCATCGACCAGCGTCACGTTGGCAACCTGCGTCAAATTGGTTGGGTTACCGTAGTACTCAACCATGACGTGATCCAATATGCCGGTGTGAGCGCGGCCGGTACGTACTTTTGCCAAATCTGCTCGCAAAGTCTCGATCGACTTTTGCATTTTTTGATCAGCAGTCTTTTTTGCTTCTGCAACAGTCATTACTGTTCTCCTCTTTTGCTACGAGTTAAACGAAAATTGAATTCGCTGAACTCGACAACATTCAGCGAAACTTACTTATGAATTTACTTATTTTATACGTGCACCAATGTGCCTTCGTCTTCACCCATGATCACGCGTTTGAGCGCACCCGGTTTGACGATGGAGAATACTTTGATTGGTAATTTTTGATCGCGGCACAAAGCAAACGCAGTTGCATCCATGACCTGCAAATGCTTGGAAATCGCTTCGTCAAAAGTGATGGTCGAGTAACGTGTCGCGTCGGGATCCTTGTTTGGATCTGCACTGTAGACGCCATCAACCTTGGTCGCTTTCAAGACGATTTGCGCACCGATTTCCGAACCGCGCAGAGCCGCTGCGGTATCGGTGGTAAAGAAAGGATTGCCAGTACCGGCTGCAAAGACAACGATCTTGCCCTCTTCCAGATATTGCAAAGCCTTGGGACGTACATACGGCTCAACAACTTGTTCGATCGCAATCGCCGACATCACGCGAGCGGTAATACCCGCCTGACGCATCGCATCGGCCAGTGCCAGCGAATTCATCACGGTAGCCAGCATGCCCATGTAATCGGCTGTGGCGCGGTCCATGCCTTGCGCACCAGGTGCGACGCCGCGGAAAATGTTACCGCCGCCAATCACGATCGCCAGCTCCACACCCAGTTTTGAAACTTCTGACACATCTGCCACCATGCGTTCGATGGTCGCGCGATTGATGCCGTACGGATCGTCTCCCATTAACGCTTCACCTGAAAGTTTGAGGAGAACACGTTTGTAGGCTGGGCTTGTCATGGGCAGGATTCCTTGTTATCCGGTTTTACTGAGGCGATGGTTTTACTTCAGTTCTTACCAGATTCTGCTTCAGCATTGCCATATTGTGGATGACGATGCTGAAGCAAAATCTTCATTATTGGCGCACATCAAAGCATACTTGATGGCGTTAAAAAAACGGGCCTTTCGGCCCGATTTTTTTAACTTACGCCTGTTTTGCTGCTGCGACTTGTGCTGCTACTTCTGCAGCAAAGTCGTCTTGCTTCTTCTCAATGCCTTCACCGACCACATACATCGTGAATGCTTTCACGGTGGATTTGGAGTCTTTCAGCATTTGTTCGACGGTTTGCTTGTCGTTTTTAACAAATGTCTGGTTCAGCAAGGAAACTTCTTTCAGGTATTTCTGTACCGAACCTTCAACCATTTTGGTGACGATTTCGGCTGGCTTGCCTGATTCAGCTGCTTTCAACTCTGCAACCGAGCGCTCTTTAGCGATCAGATCAGCAGGAACGTTGTCTGACGACAAAGCAACTGGTTTCATCGCTGCGATGTGCATTGCAACATCTTTACCGACTTGTTCGTCTGCGCTGTCGAAATCAACCATCACGCCGATACGAGTACCGTGCAGGTAGGAAGCCAATTTGCCAGCTGTTTCAAAACGTTGAAAACGACGGATCGACATGTTTTCGCCGATACGACCGATCAACGCAGCGCGTTGTTCTTCAACTGTTTTACCATCCAAAGGCAAGGCCGACAAGGCAGCCACGTCAGCTGGATTCTTTTCAGCGATCAATTTAGCGCAAGCATTTGCCAAGGCGAGGAACTCATCGTTCTTGGTAACGAAATCTGTTTCGCAGTTAACTTCGACCAATGCGCCGACGTTACCTGATACGAAAGCAGCAACAACGCCTTCAGCGGTTACGCGGGAAGCAGCTTTCGATGCTTTGCTACCGAGTTTAACGCGCAGCAGTTCTTCTGCTTTGACTGGATCGCCATCGGCTTCAGTCAATGCTTTTTTGCATTCCATCATAGGCGCATCAGTCAGAGCGCGCAGTTCACCAACCATAGCTGCAGTAATAACGGCCATTACAATCTCCTAACAATTCCTGACAGACAGGCGTCGCTGTGACGCCCTCCATCTTATTACGTTCAAAATGTGCTCGAAAAAAAGGGGCGAACCGCTGTTGCCCCTTGATTTCTGACGCTCAAACCATCAGAGCCAGGGTATTAAGCCTGCTCGCTGACCTCAACGAAGTCGTCGCCGCCTTTGATAGCTTCGACCAGATCGTTGGACGCAGTCGCGCGGCCTTCGAGGATCGCATCTGCTACGCCGCGAGCGTACAACATGATTGCTTTGGACGAGTCATCGTTACCTGGGATGATGTAGGTAACGCCTTCTGGCGAGTGGTTGGTATCAACGACGCCGATAACCGGGATGCCCAGTTTAGCTGCTTCGGTGATCGCACCTTTGTGGTAACCAACGTCAACCACGAAAATTGCGTCAGGAATGCCGCCCATGTCCTTGATGCCGCCGATTGCTTTTTCCAGCTTGATTTTTTCGCGGTCAAACATCAGCGCTTCTTTTTTGCTGAGTTTTTCGATCGAACCGTCTTCAGCCAACGCTTCCAATTCTTTCAAACGCTTGATCGATGTCTTGATCGTTTTGAAGTTGGTCAGCATGCCGCCCAACCAACGTTGGTCAACGTAAGGCATGCCAGCGCGCGCTGCTTCAGCGGCGATGGTTTCACGCGCTTGACGCTTGGTGCCGACGAACAGCACGGTGCCACGATTGGAAGACAATTGTTTGATGTACTTCATCGCCTCCTGGTACATGCCCAGGGTTTTTTCCAGATTGACGATATGAATTCTGTTGCGATGGCCGAAAATGTAAGGGGCCATCTTTGGGTTCCAGAAGCGGGTTTGGTGACCGAAATGGACACCGGCTTCCAGCATTTCACGCATAGTTACTGACATAATATCTCCAGGGTTGGGTCTGGAATCTGCTCAGTCACCAGATTCAGACTGATTTCAGTCTTGATTCAGGCACCCTTTTCGAGCGGATTCGCGATTTACAAAAATTTTGCTTGAAAACCAATTCAGGCAAGCCCGAGATTCTACCCTGAAAGTGCTGTTTGTTTCAAGTCCCACGCCACTTTCGTCGGCGCATAAGTGGGCGCTCGTCTATAATTCCTCATCTATTTCTAATCCATGCTGCGAATTCAGCGTATTTCGCCATGTACAACTCAGCATTTTTCGGATTCCCATGAGCAATATTTCAATTAAAACTGCAGAAGACATAGCCGGCATGCGTGTTGCCGGCCGCTTAGGCGCAGAAGTACTCGATTACATTACTCCCTTCGTCAAAGCAGGCGTCACCACCGGTGAACTTGACCGCTTGTGCCATGAATACATGGTCAATGTGCAAGGAACGATTCCCGCCCCTTTGAATTATTGCCCGCCCGGCTACACTCCCTACCCAAAAGCAATTTGCACATCTGTTAACGATGTCATTTGCCATGGCATCCCGGGCGACAAGGTTTTAAAGAATGGAGATTCGGTCAATCTGGACATTACCGTCATCAAGGATGGTTATCACGGCGACAACAGCCGCATGTTCTTGATCGGCGAACCATCCATCCAGGCTAAACGCTTGAGCGAAATTACTTATGAATGCATGTGGTTGGGCATCTCGAAGATCAAACCAGGCGCGCATCTGGGCGACATCGGTTTCGTGATTCAACAGCATGCTGAAAAGGCCGGCTACAGCGTCGTGCGCGAATTTTGCGGTCACGGCATCGGCAAGGTATTCCACGAAGAGCCGCAAGTGCTGCATTACGGCCGTCCTGGCACACTGGAAAAACTCGCTGCCGGCATGATCTTCACAGTCGAACCGATGATCAACGCAGGTCGTCGAGAAATCCGTGAAATGGGCGATGGCTGGACCATCAAAACCAAGGATCGCAGTCTTTCCGCACAATGGGAACATACCGTGCTGGTGACTGAAACCGGCTACGAGATCCTCACACAATCCGCCGGCACCCCGCCACCGCCAGCATTTATCGTGCAATCTTCGGATACCCCTCAAACTGCCAACGCCTGATCCATGCCGTCTTTTGCCATCGAATTGAAAGAACAGCTCAAAGCCGAGCGACAAATCGTCATAGACAGGTTTTTGGCGGGTGGGAAGACAGATCAGTTATTGACTGAGTTAACTAGTAACGTCGATGCAGCACTGATCCAATCCTGGGCTAACTTCAACTTCCCAACGTCCGCCGCTCTGGTCGCCGTCGGCGGTTATGGTCGTGGAGAAATGTTCCCCTACTCCGATGTCGATGTATTGATATTGCTGCAGGAAGCACCCGATGACGCATTGCAGGCCAAACTGGAAGAATTGATTCAATTGTTTTGGGATATCGGCCTTGAAATTGGTCACAGTATCCGCACGATTGATGAATGCCTGTCCGAAGCGGCTGCTGATATCACGGTTCAAACTAGTTTGCTTGAGGCAAGATTGGTTGTAGGTAACCCAGCCCTATTTCAGTTGATGAAAGAAAGCTGCGCTACCGCAATGAACCCACGCGCTTTTTTCCAGGCAAAAACGCTGGAACTCAGGCAGCGCCACGCCAAATACGAAGATACGCCCTACAGCCTTGAACCAAACTGCAAGGAAAGCCCGGGTGGATTGCGTGATTTACAAGTCATTCTATGGGTTGCGAAAGCGGCCGGACTTGGCGACTCATGGCCAGCATTGGCCGAACGCGGATTGATCACGCCAACCGAAGCACGCCAACTCAAGCAAAAGGAACGCGCACTCAAAGATGTTCGCATACGACTGCACATCATCGCCAATCGTCGCGAAGATAGACTGGTTTTTGATATTCAGACTGCGATTGCAGAATCCATTGGCTTCAAATCGACAGAAACGCGCCGCGCCAGCGAATATCTGATGCAGCGTTACTACCTCGCAGCAAAAGCAGTCACGCAACTGAACGCGATCCTGCTGCAAAACATCGAAGCGCAACTGTTTCCGCAAATGACTTCGCCAGTCGCAGTCAACGAACGCTTTAATGAAGTGAATGGCTTTATCGACATCGCGCATGACGATACTTTCGATGTGACGCCGTCTGCAATGCTGGAAGTTTTCCTGTTACTGTCCCTGCATCCTGAACTGAAGGGCATGACTTCGCGCACCTTCCGTGCGCTATGGCATTCACGCCTAAAAATCGATAACAAATTCCGCCGCGACCCGACCAATCGCGCGCTCTTCATGAAAATTCTGCAAGCGCCGCAAGGTATCACGCATGCGCTACGCAGGATGAATCAGACCAGTGTATTGGGTCGCTATCTGCCGAACTTCCGCAAGATCGTAGGCCAGATGCAGCACGATCTTTTTCACGTCTATACGGTAGATCAACACATCATGATGGTGGTGCGTAATGTGCGTCGTTTCATGTTGAGTCAGCACGCGCACGAATACCCGTTTTGCAGCCAGCTCGCGGCCAATTTCAACAAACCGTGGTTGCTGTATATCGCCGCTTTATTCCACGATATTGCAAAAGGCCGCGGTGGCGATCATTCACAATTGGGCATGGAAGACGCTCAGAATTTTTGCGTAGACCATGGTTTGTCGGAAGAAGACACCGAGCTTGTTGTATTCCTCGTCGAGAATCATTTGACGATGTCGCAAGTCGCGCAAAAGCAGGATTTATCCGATCCTGAAGTGATCAGCACTTTCGCCAAACTGGTCAAGGATGAGCGTCATCTGACCGCGTTGTACCTGCTGACCGTGGCCGACATACGCGGCACCAGTCCAAAAGTCTGGAACGCGTGGAAAGGCAAGTTACTGGAAGACCTGTATCACATGACATCACGCGTTTTTGACGGTCAGGCACCATCGGCAGATCGCGAACTCAAGAATCGGCAGGAAGAAGCACTCAAATCATTACGTTTATTTGGCTTGTCTGACAAGGCACATGAAAAACTGTGGGAACAACTCGACGTCGTTTACTTCCTGCGCCACGATGCCGCCGATATCGCATGGCAGGCGCGCGTCTTGCACGACAAAATCGATAGCGCAGTACCAGTCGTAAAATGTCGCCTGGCGCCGATAGGAGAAGGCTTGCAGGTTACAGTCTATGTAAAAGATCAACCCGATCTGTTCGCACGTATTTGCAGTTATTTCGACCACAAAAATTTCAGCATTCTCGACGCCAAGATCCATACAACCAAACATGGTTACGCGCTCGATACTTTCCTGATTACCGAGCCTGCATTCGCGGATAGCTATCGTGACTTGATCAGTCTGATCGAACACGATTTGAGCAAAATGCTGGCGATGCAAAGCGACTTGCCGGTGCCAAGCAAAGGTCGTTTGTCGCGTCTATGCCGCAACTTCCCGGCTACCCCGACTGTCGATTTGCGCCCGGATGAACGTGGTCGATATTATTTGCTGACTGTCTCTGCCAACGATAGAAATGGCTTGCTCTATTCGATCGCCAACGTGCTCACCAAGTACAAAGTCAATCTGCATACAGCAAAAGTAATGACTTTGGGCGAACGAGTAGAAGACGTCTTCCTGATCGATGGTGCTGCACTGAACAATCCGCGTAGCCAGATCCAGCTGGAAAGCGATTTGCTCGATGCCTTGCGGGTCTGATGCAATAAAAATTTCAGTGCCATATAGGCCTTCGTTGCAATCACTGTTTTTCACGCACTGCTCGCATCAATACTATTTTCAATTACCATTTTAATTTTTAGATACTTGCATCACATGACCGAACCACTACGCCTCTCCAAACGCATGTCCGAACTTGGCCTTTGCTCTCGCCGCGAAGCTGATGAATGGATAGAACGTGGCTGGGTTCGCGTCGATGGCAAAGTCGTATCCGAACTCGGCACCAAAATCTTGCCGTCACAACGCGTCACCGTGGAACGTCAAGCTGCGGCAGAGCAATCGAAGCGCGTGACGATTTTGATCAACAAACCTATGGGTTATGTCAGCGGTCAGGCAGAAGATGGCTATAAACCAGCCGTTGCATTGATCAAAGCCGAGAATCGCTGGAAGGAAGACAAGTCGCCTGCGCAATTCCATCCTACGCAATTACGCAGTCTGGTTCCGGCAGGACGACTCGACATCGATTCCGTCGGTTTGCTTGTGTTGACGCAGGATGGCCGCATCGCCAAACATTTAATCGGCGAAACAACCAGCGTAGAAAAAGAATATCTGGTGCGCGTGCAATACATTAAACCGGGCAAGTTGCCCGAATCTGAATTGAAGCGGCTCAACCACGGTCTGATATTGGATGGAAAAAAATTGTTGCCGGCGCAGGTGAAATGGCAAAACGAAGATCAACTGAGCTTCATTTTGCGTGAAGGAAAAAAACGCCAGATTCGCCGCATGTGCGATATCGTCGGTCTGAAAGTAGTTGGTTTGAAACGCGTACGCATAGGTCGCGTAAAACTAGGCGATTTGCCGGTAGGCGAATGGCGTTACCTGAATGAAGGCGAAGAATTTTAAGTGCCGACTAGTGAAGTAACTTGCTTCTGCAAATGCGAAATCAATCGTCGTCGTTAGGATCCATCTCCGGAAACAAAATATCGACGTATCCAAACTGCGTAAAATCCTCGATACGCATAGGATACAAAATGCCGTCCAGATGATCACACTCATGCTGCACCACGCGCGCATGAAAACCCTCTGCATCGCGACTAATCGCATTACCGAACTGATCAAAACCCTCGTATTGCAAGGCGGCAAAACGCGGTACTACACCGCGCAATCCCGGCACTGACAGACAGCCTTCCCAGCCCTCTTCCCGCTCGGCTGACAAAGGTCGCAACTTGGGATTGATCAATACCGTTTCCGGTACCGGTGGTGCATCCGGATAACGTGTATTTTGTTTGAAACCGTAAATCACCAAACGCAAGTTCACACCTATCTGCGGCGCAGCCAAACCAGCGCCATTCGCGGCGTGCATGGTGTCGAACATATCGGCGATCAAGGTGTTCAGTTCCTGCGTGTTGAACTCGGTCACCGGTTCCGCCACGCGCAGCAGACGCGGATCGCCCATCTTCAGGATTTCTCTTACGGTCATTTCATTGCCTTCAAATACTCTTCAAACGCTACGCCAGTTTCCGGATGCTTGCGTCCCATCGCCATGGTTGCCTTCAAATAACCCAGCTTGGAACCACAATCATAACGCTGTCCTGCATAACGATAAGCTAGCACTTTTTCCTCTTGCATCAAGGACGCGATACCGTCGGTCAACTGAATTTCACCACCCGCACCCTTGCCAATTTTTTCCAGATGTTCAAATATCTTGCCGGTCAAAATGTAACGGCCAACAACTGCCAATGCCGATGGTGCGACATCCGGCTGCGGTTTTTCAATGATCCCGTTGACGAGTTCCAGATTGCTTTGATAATGGGTCGCGCTGACGATCCCATACTGCCTGGTTTCTGCACGCGGCACATCCTGCACGGCAAGAATACTGTGGCCTTCGCGTTCAAATATCTCCGTCATTTGCGCCAGCACCGGTTTGGTACCGACAGCCGTATCCATGAAATCATCAGCCAACAATACCGCGAACGGCTCATTACCGACAACTGGGCGTGCGCACAAGACCGCGTGACCAAGACCTAGCGGTGCAGATTGGCGGATGTAAATGCAGTTGATATGCTTGGGGATGACATTACGCACCAGATCCAGCAATACATTCTTGTCAGCTGCTGCCAGCTCCGCTTCCAGTTCGTAAGCCGTATCGAAATGATCTTCGATCGCGCGCTTGTTACGGCCGGTGATAAATACCATCTCGGTGATGCCGGCAGCGACGGCTTCTTCTACTGCATATTGAATCAAGGGTTTATCGACGATAGGCAGCATTTCCTTGGGTTGCGCCTTGGTCGCTGGCAAAAAACGACTGCCCAAGCCAGCTACCGGGAAAACTGCTTTTTTAATCTTTGTCATCACTATCCAATAATTGAAGGAACGCTGTTTCGTCGAGTATGGTCAAGCCTAGCTCTTCAGCTTTAGCAAGTTTGCTGCCAGCTTCTGCGCCGGCAACAACATAAGTGGTTTTTTTGGAAACAGAGCCGGCAACCTTGCCGCCTGCTGCTTCAATTTTTTCTGCAGCAGCATCGCGACTCAAGGTCGGCAGTGTTCCAGTCAAGACAAAGGTTTTACCGGCAAAGGGCTTGGGCTTGTTTTCAACTACATGCTCCGGCCAATGAACGCCGGCCGCCTGTAACTGCGCCAGCAATTCGACATTGAATGGATCGCTTAAAAACGCCGTGATCGATTTCGCCACGACCGGACCTATGTCTGCGACTTCCAGCAACTGTTCTTCCGATGCCGCCAGCAAGGCATCCAGATTGCCGAAATGCCGCGCCAGTTCCTTGGCCGTTGCTTCACCTACATGGCGAATACCTAGCGCATAAATGAAACGTGCGAATGTCGTACTCTTGGATTTTTCCAGAGCCGCGAGTACATTCTGCGCAGATTTATCCGCCATCCTGTCCAGCTCGGCCAGCGCGCGAAACCCCAGTTTATAAAGATCGGCAGCAGTCGTGATGATGTGCTTGTCGACCAATTGCTCAACCAACTGGTCGCCCAGCCCTTCCACATCCATTGCGCGCCGCGAAACAAAGTGCAGCAAACCGCCTTTACGTTGCGCAGAGCATTTGATCCAGCCACCAGAACAACGCGCAATCGCTTCATCTTCGAGACGCACGATAAGAGAACCACAGACCGGGCAATTCGTAGGCATGACGAAAGGCTGCGCATTTGCAGGACGCGCCTCTGGAACGTAGGACACGACTTCCGGAATCACATCGCCGGCACGTCTGACGATCACCGTGTCGCCTATCTGAATATCCTTGCGTCGCACTTCATCTTCGTTATGCAAGGTTGCATTGGTGACGGTCACGCCGCCCACCAACACAGGTGCCAGACGAGCGACCGGCGTAATCGCACCAGTACGGCCGACCTGTACTTCTATGCCCTGCACAATGGTCAGTGCTTCTTCCGCCGGGAATTTATGCGCGATCGCAAAACGCGGGGCACGCGAGACGAAACCGAGTTGTTGTTGCTGATCGAGGCGATTGACTTTATAAACCACGCCATCGATTTCGTAAGGCAACTGTGCGCGCTTTTCACCCGTGTTTTTATAGAATTCGAGCAGCCCTTGCGCACCTTTGACCACTGCACGTTCCGCACATACCGGAATACCTAATTCGACATACCAATCCAGCAAAGCGGAATGCGACACAGGCATGTCGGCACCTTCCAGCAAACCTATGCCGTAGGCAAAGAAACGCAAAGTACGCTGTGCGGTAATCCGTGAATCGAGCTGACGCAAGCTGCCGGCGGCAGCATTGCGGGGATTCGCAAACTCTTTCGCATTCAGCTCGCGCTGACGTACATTCAGCTTTTGCAAATCGGCCTTGTACATCATGACTTCACCACGTACATCCAACACTTGGGGCGGCGCTGCCGTACGCAGACGTAAAGGAATTTCACGTACGGTGCGGATGTTAGCCGTCACGTTCTCGCCTGTCGCACCATCACCACGCGTAGCCGCTTGCACCAATATGCCGTCTTCATAACGCAGATTGATGGCAAGCCCATCGAACTTCAATTCGGTTGCGTATTCAACTTCCGCTGCGCTGTTCAAACCATCGCTGACGCGCTTATCGAAAGCGACGATATCTGCATCTTGAAAACCGTTACCCAGCGACAGCATAGGAACCGAGTGCGTGACTTGCGGAAAAGCAGACGCAGCCAAAGCGCCCACACGCTGCGTAGGCGAATCGAAAACCAGCAGTTCGGGATGTGCAACTTCGAGCGTCTGTAGTTCAAGGAATAGCTTGTCATACTCCACATCTGGAATCGATGGACTATCGAGTACGTGGTAGGCGTAATTGTGGCGATTCAATTCGTCGCGCAACCATTCCGCTCGCGCAGACGGATTGCTGGCGTCTGGAATATCCTGTGATTTTTTTTCAGACTGCGCAGTGCCAGCTTGTTGCGATGCCGTGGAAAACAGATCCGGCTGCATGATCAGTTAAATAGACGCAGTGCCCGGGTGGAGCCTGCCGGAATATCCGCTGCTTCCATATCGGCATAAAACACTTCGATCTGGCCACCGATTTCATTCAGCGCAGCATCAGACAAAGGCTGGCTGCTGTCATCAACTACAGTGCCGTCGAGACGCGCAGACAGGGAACGTGCACAAGCGATCATCGCGCCAAAACCATCGCGCTCAGGAGCGACCACAGGGACATCCAGCAACAAGGTCAAACGATTAGTCGTTTCTTCTGCCAGCGTGACATTCGTAGACAACGAAAACAGCACACCGCCATCGCCATCCGGCATGACCAAACGGCCTTCAGGGCGCACATCAAAACCTTGACGCTCCAAAGCTGCCAATAAAGTTGTTACCGACCAAGGCGCACCGTTGGATTGAATATTCACGCTGAGCTTGGCATCGTACTCGGTGACGAAATGATGCAGCGAACGCGCCGTCACCATGACCTCTGACATATCCGGCACATCAGGATCGGCATCGAAATCGTCGGCGATCTGGCGCAGTCGCATGACAAATTCTGAATATTCCAGCTCGTTCAATGCGTTGCTGCGGTTAGCCAGTTGGACGCCCGCCATCAGGGATTTGTAAATGCCGCCATGCGTAATCGCTTCCCAGCCGCCATCGATATGCTGGCCCGCAAAATGTACCGCCTTGCTGCCGACGTGGCGCAAGGATTGCAACGCAGGCAGAATTTTTTCGCCACGCAGTTGCGTGGTCAAGGTCAGAGGAATCGTGCAGTCGATCAGATAGTCGACCGGCAATTCCCTTTCTTCAATCGGCTGCATCATGTCAACTTGGGCGTCTAGTTCTTCTTGCGCGCGCGCTTCAGGCTCTGCGCCTTCAAAAGCAGTGTCTGACTCCGCATAGGGTTGATCGCCGGACGACAAGGTTGGCTCACGCCTATCCATATTGGTGACAGTGGTCGAAATCGGCGCTGCATCCTGCTCGGCAGCCCCCATCAACACATCATCATGTGAAGATGAAAATGCACGCTCTACACTTTTCTTGGCTTTGTATTCCTGCCATTTATTGTAGGAAATGACGCCGACCACAATCGCGCCGCCAATTACCATCAGGCTAGTTTGCAGGTCTGTCATGCGGCACCTTGAATGGAAAATTGATTCTTCATCAGGCAGACATCGATCGGGCAAAAGATGCTGCCTAAAAAATCAGATAAAACAGAGTAAGTCATAAAAATCCAGGGTTCAATGGTCGTGCAGTATCAGATGAAATAGCATGCCAACAACTAAGGTTCAGGATACCGTACAACCTGTATTCAGGTTAAGTCCGGGAGCAGGAATCGCCACGCAATCCGCTCTCGAAAAATCACTTTTCAGCCAATATCAAATATTCATTACGTCCAGGCAAAAATTCAGACTGTCTGTGCTTCTGCCGCAAAGCTGGTGGCAGACTCCATATCCACAGCAACAATCCGCGACACGCCCTGCTCTTGCATCGTCACACCGATCAATTGCTGCGCCATTTCCATCGCAATCTTGTTATGCGAGATGAACAGAAACTGCGTATGCGCCGACATGCGTTTGACCATATTGCAGAAGCGTTCAGTGTTCGCATCATCCAGCGGCGCATCAACTTCATCGAGCAGACAGAAAGGTGCCGGATTCAACTGGAACATCGAGAATACCAGCGCGGTCGCGGTCAATGCTTTCTCACCACCTGAAAGCAAATGAATCGTTGCATTTTTTTTGCCTGGCGGCTGCGCCATCACTTGCACGCCAGAATCCAGAATCTCTTCGCCGGTCATCGTCAATTTGGCCTGACCGCCACCAAACAGAATCGGAAACAGTTCACCGAAGTGATGATTGACCTTGTCGAAGGTGTCTTGCAAGAGATCGCGTGTTTCCTTGTCGATCTTGTGGATGGCATCTTGCAGCGTATTGATCGCTTCGGTCAGATCAGCATTTTGTGCATCGAGGAAGTTTTTACGTTCCGATGCGGTTGCGAGTTCATCCAGTGCGGCCAGATTGACCGCACCTAACGCTGCGATTGCATTCGTCAGACGAGTGACTTCGCCCTGAAGGTAGGATGGTCGAACATCGCCGTTCAGTTTTTCCATCAACGCCGCTTCATCGGCTTGCGCTTCTATCAGTTGCTGCGCGTATTGTTCCTGATTCAGACGCGCAGCCTGTTCTTTCAGCTGCAACTCCGTAATACGATCACGTTGCGGTTGCAGACTACGTTCGGCTTGCATGCGCGCTTCGTCATGGCCACGCAATTGTTGCGTCAATTGATCCAGCTCATGGCGTGCGTCGGCCAGCGCACGCTCCTGATCAGTGCGTTTGTCGAGCAAGGTTTGCAAGCCGGCTTGCGCAGCCTGATCGTCCAGACTTTCCAGTTCCAGGCTGCCTTGCTGCATATTGGCAAACAACTGCGCCGCCTGTTCCAGCGCGGTAGCGATGCTGCGTTTCAATTCTTCTATCTTGCTGCGTTGTGACTTTTCTGAATATTCCGCTTCCTGCGCCGAACGTTCCAGTTCACGCGCACGTTGGCGTGCATCGTTCAACTGCTGTTCCTTGGCCAGATATTCAGTCTGCCCCTCTTCGTGTTTTTCCTGCAGTTCACCCAGCTCGCCATCGAGTTGTTCGAATTTGGCTTCCGATTCTGCCTTGACCTGTTGCTGCTCCGCTTCCTGTGCCGCGATTTCTTCCAGATCGCTTGTAATCTGCGTGCTGCGTTGGTTGAAGCGTTCCTGCACTTCAGACAATTTCATTACATCGATTTGCAAACCGTGCACGGCTTGCATCAGCGTATTCGCACGTTGACGAATTTCTTGCAGTCGTTGCGTTGCTTGCGTTAACGCAGATTCGGCACGTACCGAGCGCGACTTTGCTTCATCAGCCAACATGTGCTGCGCACGCAATTGCTTGGTGATGTTTTCGATTTCTTGTTGACGCGCCAGCATGCCGTCCTGCTCGGAATCGGAGGCGTAAAAACGCACACTCGATTTACTGATGACATGGCCTTGCTTGGTGACGAAATAAGCGCCGTTAGGCAATTTATTGCGATCGACAAAAGCCGCTGCAATATCGTCAGCGACATAGACGTTGTGCAACCAATCCTGCAGCAATGCGCGCAGACCCGGATCGTTCAATTGCAGCAAACTCAGGAAAGGTTTCAGGCCGGCCTGTGCAGAACTTGCTTCGGACGGCGTTGAATTCGGCGTGAACAAAGCAAGTTTGGCTGGTGGCGCATCGTTGAAGAAGGCTTTGGCCCAATCGAGATTCGACATTTCCAGCGCAGACGTGCGTTCACGCAAAACCGATTCCAGCGAAGTTTCCCAGCCTTGATCAATATGCAGTTTTTGCCACAAGCGCGGCAATTCACTGAGTTCGTGTTTTTGCAACCACGGCTGGACTTTGCCTTGCGTTTGCACGCTTTCCTGCAATTGCTTTAAAGCGGCCAGGCGTGCTTCGAGTTGCGCGTTGTTGGCAGTCTCTGTATTCACTTGCTGCTGCGCGGTGCGACGTTCTTCTTCCAGCTTGGGCAATTGTTCTTGCGCGGCTTCCAGTTGCTCTGTCGCTTCTTCCAGCGTCGCCTGCTTTTCTTCCAACTGCATTTTCAAATTGGAAAGATGTGTGCTGTCCGGCAGATTCAAGCCCTGCTTTTCCTGCTGCAAACGTTCACGACGTACGGTCAGACCGGACAGGATGTTTGAGGCATTGCGTTGATGTGCGGATTCGAGTTCGATCTGTTGTTGCGCTTGCATGATTTTGCCGCGCGACTCAGTTGTTTTCAATTGCGATTCGCGCCATGCCTGTTCCAATGCAGGGATACGATCGTTTTCGCGATGCGCGATTTCCTGTGCTTGTTCAACACGCATCGCTTGTTCTTCAAGATGCATTTCCGCTTCGACCAGATCGTCCTGGTATTGCGTCCCCTGGCGTTGCCATTGATCGCGCTGTGCGGTCAGCGAATTGAGTTGCGATTGCAAACGGCTGCGCGATTCGATTACGAACTTGATTTGCGCTTCCAGACTGCCGATTTCAGAATTGGTTTGATACAGATGGCCTTGCGCCTGATGCATGCGATCACCAGCGCCATAGTGCGCCTGGCGCATGTGCTCGAGTTCGGTTTCTACATGGCGCAGCTTGGCGGTTTGTTCTTCCAGATCGACTTGCGCTTTTTCGATATCGCGGAAATGCTTGTCTTGCTCACTCTTCGCTTCGTTCTTGCGCAACAGCCAAAGTAGCTTTTGCTTTTCGTCTTGATCGGCTTGCAGTTCGTGGAATTTTTGCGCGACGGCGGCCTGGCTTTGCAGTTTTTCCAGATTGGCATTCAATTCGCGCAGGATGTCTTCCACGCGCAGCAGGTTTTCACGCGTGTCGTGCAAGCGATTTTCTGTTTCGCGACGACGTTCCTTGTATTTCGATACGCCGGCAGCTTCTTCCAAAAAGATACGCAGTTCTTCAGGGCGCGCTTCAATGATGCGCGAAATCATGCCCTGCCCTATGATCGCGTAAGCGCGTGGGCCTAGACCGGTACCGAGGAAAATATCTTGAATATCGCGACGACGTACTGCCTGATTATTGATGTAGTAAGTCGAGGTGCCGTCGCGTGTCAGCGTACGCTTGACGGCGATCTCTGCATACTGGCCCCATTGCCCTGCCGCTTTGCCTTCGCCGTTATCGAATACCAGTTCTACCGACGAGCGTCCAGCCGGTTTGCGGGTGTTGGTGCCGTTAAAAATAACGTCTTGCATGGACTCGCCACGCAGCTCGGAAGCCTTGGATTCACCCAAAACCCAGCGCACCGCATCGATAATATTGGATTTACCGCAACCGTTAGGGCCAACCACACCCACCAATTGACCCGGCACCTGAAAGTTCGTTGGATCGACGAAAGACTTGAATCCAGACAATTTAATCGAAGTTAAACGCACGTTAGCAACCGTTCCCAGGATATACAACAGAAATTAAGGTTCCGACCGAGTTGGCGGATGCGGCAAAACAGCCCGCGAAAGGGGGTAATCATAGCATTTGCAATAACGTTTTCTAGCATTTGGGACCTGACCTCAAGCAAGACCTTGGTTGTGACATAAAGCACGCTACGGTTACCGCCTCCGGAGCGGTATAATGTTGCCACTTTGAACCTTGCATCAATTAACACTTAACCGTTAAAACTGATCGCACATTTTTCGCTATCTGCCGTGAATCCACTTCTGAATCAGCTGCAACCCTACCCGTTCGAAAAACTCAAACAATTGTTTGCCGGCGTCACGCCGAACGCTGCCTACCGTCCTATCAGCCTCGGTATCGGCGAACCCAAGCATCCAACGCCGGCTTTTATACAAAAAGCGCTGGCCGATAATCTGGATGGCTTGGCAGTTTATCCAACCACTGCAGGAACGGAAGCTTTGCGCGCCACGATCGCTGCATGGCTGGAACGTCGCTACAACCTGCCAAAGCTGGATCCAGCGACGCAAGTACTGCCTGTCAACGGCTCACGTGAAGCCTTGTTTGCCTTGGCACAAACCGTAATCGATCCAACGCAGCATGCATTGGTTGTATGCCCAAATCCCCTATATCAAATTTACGAAGGTGCCGCTTATCTGGCCGGCGCGCAGCCTTACTTCGTCAATTGCGATCCATCGCGCAATTTTGCGCCTGACTTTGCCGCGATCACGCATGAAGTCTGGTCGCGTGTGCAACTAGTCTATGTTTGCTCTCCTGGCAATCCGGCTGGCGCGGTATTGACTCTGGATGATTGGGCAGAATTGTTTGCCTTGTCGGATCGCTACGGCTTCGTGATCGCAGCGGATGAATGTTATTCCGAGATTTACTTCGGCGCGGAAGCGCCATTGGGTGGACTGGAAGCAGCACATAAACTGGGACGCAAAGGCTATCCACGCCTGATCGGTTTCTCCAGCCTGTCGAAACGCTCGAATGTACCTGGCATGCGGTCTGGCTTCGTTGCCGGCGATGTGGACATCATGCAGAAATTCCTTCTGTACCGCACCTATCACGGCAGCGCGATGAGCCCGTCCGTGCAAAGCGCATCGATCGCTGCATGGAACGATGAACAACACGTCATCGATAACCGCGAAAAATACGTTACCAAATTCAAGCAAGTCACACCCTTGCTGCAAGAAGTACTCGATGTCGATTTGCCGGACGCCGGTTTTTACCTGTGGGCCAAAGTCGACAAGCTGGTCGCCATCAGCGATATCGAATTCGCGAAGCGCCTCTATGCCGAATATAATGTAACGGTATTGCCGGGCAGTTATTTAGGCCGCGAAGCGCATGGCATCAACCCCGGGCAAAATCGCATACGCATGGCGCTGGTAGCCGAAGTTGAAGAATGCCTGGAGGCAGCGCAACGCATAGTCGAATTTACCAAGAAATTAGCCGGTGAAAAATCCTGATTTTTTTCTGAACAGCTCGCACTTAAGTTTTAAGCCAAGTCTTTAATTATTTTATTTTTATCATCAACCGATAAGTACTCACATGACACAACAACTCGAACAGATCATCGACCAGGCATGGGAAAACCGTGCAGATTTTTCACCTAAAAATGCGCCAGCAGATCTGCGCAACGCAGTAGCGCAAGTCATCGCGCAATTGAACGAAGGCACATTGCGCGTCGCGCAAAAAGATAGCGGCGAATGGGTCGTCAATCAATGGGTCAAGAAAGCTGTTTTGCTGTCCTTCCGTCTGGAAGACAACATCACGATGCCATCCGGCGATCACATGCAGTTCTACGACAAGGTACCAACCAAATTCGCCAACTACACAGCTGAAGATTTCGCTAAAGGCGGCTTCCGCGTAGTGCCACCAGCGGTGGCACGTCATGGCAGCTTCATCGGCAAAAACGTTGTCATGATGCCGTCCTTCGTCAACATCGGCGCTTACGTCGATGAAGGCTCGATGGTCGATGCATGGGCAACCGTTGGTTCATGCGCGCAAATCGGCAAGAATGTTCACTTGTCCGGCGGCGTTGGTATTGGCGGCGTGCTCGAACCTATGCAAGCCAATCCAACCATCATTGAAGACAACTGCTTCATCGGTGCTCGCTCGGAAATCGTTGAAGGCGTGATCGTCGAAGAAAACTCGGTTATATCGATGGGTGTTTATATCGGTCAATCGACCAAAATTTATGACCGTGCAACCGGCGAAGTAACTTACGGCCGCATTCCTGCTGGCTCGGTTGTTGTTTCGGGCAACTTGCCTTCCGCTGATGGCAAATACAGCTTGTACTGCGCTGTGATCGTCAAACGCGTAGATGCACAAACACGTTCAAAAACGGCTATCAACGAACTGCTGCGTGACTAATTTCGCCTGCTATTGCAAATGAACTGCGTAGACAAGTTGTAATTTTGCGTTTGACTTCCACCAAGGACTAGCTCATGGCTATGGATCGGTTATTTCTCCTGATGAAGGAAAAAGCAGCATCTGACTTGTTTATCGCAGTCAATTCGCCGATCCATATAAAAATCAATGGCAGCTTGATGCCGATTAACCAGCAGAAGCTGGATCAGAAAGCCATCATGTCCTTGCTGGCGGAAGTCGTACCGGCAGCAAAGATGGAAGAGCTGGAACGCGAAAACGAGCTCAACATCGGTATCCCGGTGGCAGGTGTTGGCAGCTTCCGTTTATCGGCGTTTCGCCAGCGCGGCAGTATCTCTGCCGTATTGCGTTACATCCCGGGAGAAATCCCTGCGCTGGATACGCTGAACTTGCCGTTTGCATTGGCAACACTGATCATGGAAAAACGCGGCCTGTTATTGGTCGTCGGCTCCACCGGTTCTGGCAAGTCAACCACGATTGCATCGATGCTGGATCATCGAAACAATTTGCGTACTGGCCACATCCTGACTCTGGAAGATCCGATTGAGTATCTGTTCAAGAACAAGCGCTCAGTCGTCAACCAACGTGAAATAGGTAGCGATGCTATCGATTTATCGACCGCTCTGCGCAATGCTTTACGCCAGGCGCCCGATTGCATCATGATCGGTGAAATTCGCGATAAGGAAACCATGGCAGCCGCGCTCGCCTATGCGCAGTCCGGCCACTTGGTTGTCGCGACGCTGCATGCAAATAACAGTTATCAGGCGCTGACACGGCTTATCAATTTCTATCCGATTGAAAATCGCCAATCGCTGCTGACAGATCTGTCGTCAACCTTGCGTGCGATTGTTTCGCAACGTTTGATCAGTGCGATTGATGGTGGTCGCCGTGCCGCAGTCGAGATCATGATGAATACGCGTCACGTCGCGGAATTGATCGAGCAAGGTGAAATCACGCAGATCAAGGAAGCGATCGAGAAGAGTATGTCACCAGGTTCGCAAACCTTCGAACAAGCCTTGATGCAATTGATCAAGGATGGTGTTGTAACGCAGGATGAAGCAATTGCACACGCCGATTCCGCCAGCAATCTGTTCTGGATGTTGAATAACTCAGCACAAAAAGTTGAAGTCGAAGAGCCTAAAGAAGAACAAGGCGCCAGCTTCACTGAATTCACATTGAAAATGTAAGCATGACGATTAATCTGTATGGCATCCCCAATTGCGACACGGTCAAAAAAGCGCGTACCTGGTTAAGCAACAATGGTACCGATTTTGTCTTTCACGACGTCAAGAAAGACGGCATTACCCGCGAACTGATTGCGGGTTGGTTACTCGACGTGCCGTGGGACGTACTGATCAATCGCAAAGGTACGACCTGGCGCAATCTGCCTGATGAACGCAAGGCCTCCATCATCGATAACGCCAGTGCAATCGAACTAATGCTGGAGTCGCCATCGGTGATCAAGCGCCCGGTACTGGTCAAGAACAAAAAATCGACAGTCGGCTTCTCGGCCGACCTTTATCAACAAATTTTTCAAGATTAACTCTATGAGCAAAACGCTCGCTCTCACTGAAGAACTGATTTCACTGTCATCGGTAACACCTGAAGACAAAGGCTGCCAATCGCGCCTGATCGAATTGTTGTCGCCTCTCGGTTTTGTCTGCGAAACCATAGAGTCCGATGGCGTCACCAATCTTTGGGCACGCAAAGGCACTACACAACCGTTGCTGGTATTTGCCGGTCATACCGACGTGGTACCCACCGGTCCTCTCGATCAGTGGACATCACCACCATTCGTACCTACGCAACGCGATGGCAAACTGTACGGTCGTGGTGCAGCCGATATGAAAACTTCGATTGCAGCGATGGTCATCGCAGCCGAAGAATTCGTGCAAGCACATCCCGACCATAAAGGTTCGATCGGCTTCCTGATCACCAGCGATGAAGAAGGTCCTGCAACCGATGGCACCGTGATCGTTTGTAACGCGCTGAAAGCACGTGGCGAGCAACTTGATTACTGCGTGGTTGGTGAACCGACTTCATCCGATGTTCTGGGCGACACCATCAAGAATGGTAGGCGCGGCAGCATGTCCGGCAAGCTGACGATCAAAGGTATTCAAGGCCACATCGCCTATCCGCAATTAGCGCGCAATCCGATTCATCAATGTGCACCTGCATTGGCAGAATTGGTCGCTGAAAAATGGGATGACGGCAACGAATACTATTTGCCGACTTCATGGCAGGTATCGAATATACATGGCGGCGCAGGCGCATCGAATGTCATCCCGGGCAACGTCGTGATCGACTTCAACTTCCGTTTTTGCACGGCCAGCACTGTCGACGGTTTGCAAAAACGTGTGCACGCAATTCTCGACAAGCATGGCCTTGAATACGATTTGAAATGGTCAATCAGCGGTTATCCGTTCCTGACTGCAAAAGGTTCGTTGAGTGATGCGATGGCAGATGCCATCAAATCCGAAACCGGCGTGACGACAGAATTGTCGACTACCGGCGGTACATCTGATGGGCGCTTTATAGCGCAGATTTGCCCGCAAGTCGTTGAGTTCGGCCCGCCTAATGGCAGCATTCATAAAATCGATGAACACATTGAAGTGCGATTCATCGATCCATTGAAAAATATCTATCGCCGCACGATGGAAAATTTGCTGCTGTAAATTTGCGACTTTAATTCTGACATCAAGGCAGTTAGCGAAATAAATGCGACTGCCTTGAAAAATAGAAAGATCAAGACGCGCTGAAATATTGCACGTCTTGATCAAAAATTACCCTGCCCGATAAGCGCAACGCGCGTATCGGGCTTCATCCTTTTTAGTAGTTGTATAGAACCATGCCTACCATGCCTAACGATCTCTCTACCATACGCGACTTGCTGCGTTACGCAGTGACCCGCTTTAACACCGCGAAGCTGTTCTTCGGCCATGGCAGCACGAATGCACTGGATGAAGCCGCCTACCTGATTCTGCATACATTGAAACTACCACTCGACAAGCTCGATCCGTTTTTCGATGCGCATTTGTTGCAGGATGAAGTTGATGCCGTCCTGCGCGTGATCGAACAACGCGCCGATGAGCGTGTGCCTGCTGCTTACATTACCAACGAAGGTTGGCTGGGCGGCTACCGGTTTTACGTCGATGAGCGTGTGATCGTGCCGCGTTCTTTTATTGCCGAGTTGATCCCTGATCAATTCTCGCCATGGGTCAGCAATCCAGACAAGATCACCAACATCCTAGAACTGTGCACCGGTTCCGGCTGCCTGCCTATCATGCTGGCAGATGCATTCCCGAATGCGCAAGTCGACACGGTCGACATTTCTGCTGATGCGCTGGCCGTTGCAAAAATCAATGTGGAAGAATACGAACTGCAAGATCGCATTACCCTGATCGAATCCGATCTCTACTCGAATGTGCCCGAGAATAAATACGACCTGATCATCACCAATCCGCCGTATGTCAATTCCACATCGATGGGCAAGCTGCCACCGGAATATTTGCGTGAGCCGCAAATTGCTTTGGCAGGCGGCGACGACGGCATGGATTTAGTACGCAAGATTGTTGCCGGCGCAGCAAAACGACTGACGCCAAAAGGCATCTTGATGGTCGAAATCGGCAACGAACGCGCATTTGCAGAAGCCGCATTCCCAGAATTGAATTTGACCTGGCTCACTACCAGCGCCGGTGATGACATGGTGTTCCTGGTCACCGCCGATCAGTTGCAGTAATTTTTTATATGCTCGTTCCCGCAGATGCGGGAACCGGGCAAATCAGCGAACTGACATTTCGCATAAGCAAGGTACACAACTTGCAGTTCCATCTTTCGGCTACAAGAAACTTTTCTTGCCGCTTATTTTTTAAATCGTTTATTGAAGAAGCAAAGTCGGTCGCCAGCGCGATCCACTTACACACCACATGATCCGTTTTCAACAAGTTTCACTCATGCGTGGCATCAAGCCACTTCTCGACAAAGTCGACGTCACACTTAATCCAGGCGATAAAATCGGCCTGATCGGTGCCAACGGCGCGGGCAAGTCCAGTCTGTTCGGATTGCTGCGGGGTGAACTGCATGCAGACCTTGGCTCTATCGATTTTCCAGCCAAATGGCGCGTCGCCTACGTTGCGCAAGAAACTCCGCCACTGGAACGCTCGGCGATCGATTACGCTATCGATGGCGACGTCACCTTGCGTCGTCTGGAAGAAGAACTCGCCTTCCTCGAAAGCGAACCAGACACGACTGACAATGGTGTATTGATCGGCGATCTTTACAGCGCATTGGCCGATGCCGACGCCTACACCGTGCGCTCGCGCGGCGAACAATTGCTGCTCGGCCTCGGCTTCACGATGGCGCAGATGGAACAACCGGTTGCGAGTTTCTCCGGCGGTTGGCGTATGCGTTTGAATCTGGCGCAAGCCTTGATGTGTCCTTCCGACTTGCTGCTGCTCGATGAACCAACCAACCATTTGGATTTGGATGCCATCATCTGGCTGGAAGACTGGCTCAAACGTTATCCAGGTACTTTGATCGTCATCTCGCATGATAGGGATTTCCTGGATGCTGTCGTCAACGTCATCGTGCATATCGACGAGCGCAAACTAAAACGCTACTCAGGTAATTACTCCGGCTTCGAACGTCAACGTGCGGCACAAATGATCCTGGCGCAAAGCGCGCTGGAAAAACAAACACGCCAACGGGCGCATCTGGAATCTTTCATCAACCGCTTCAAGGCGCAAGCCAGCAAAGCACGTCAAGCTCAAAGCCGGATGAAGGCTTTGGAGAAAATGGATGAGCTCGCGCCCTTGCGTGCTGCTGCTGAATTTTCATTTGAATTCCGCGAACCGGCTGCGGCACCGAATCCATTGCTGGTGATGGAAAACGTCGATGCCGGTTATCGCATTGAAGACGAAACCGATTATTCCATCACGGAAAAGAAAATCGTTTCCGGTATCAACTTCTCATTGCAGATCGGCCAGCGCATCGGGCTGCTTGGTGTCAACGGTGCCGGTAAATCGACATTGATCAAAACCATCGCAGCAGAACTTGCTCCGCTGAGCGGCGTATCAGAATTCGGCAAAGGCTTGGCGATCGGCTACTTCGCCCAGCATCAAGTTGAAATGCTGCGCCACGAAGAATCACCGCTGTGGCATCTCGCTCATATCGCACCGAATGTTCGTGAACAAGAACTGCGCAACTTCCTCGGCAGCTTCAACTTCAACGGCGCAATGGTCACGAGTAAAATCGCGCCATTTTCCGGTGGTGAAAAAGCACGTCTCGCTTTGGCACTGATCGTATGGCAACGCCCCAACCTGTTGCTGCTCGATGAACCAACCAACCATTTGGATCTGGAAACACGCGAAGCATTGACGATGGCACTGGCGCAATTTGAAGGCACGCTGATGGTTGTCTCACATGATAGGCATCTGCTGCGTGCCACCACCGATGAATTCATCATCGTCGCCGACGGCAAACTGCAACCATTCGATGGCGACCTGGACGATTACAAGGATTGGCTGTTCAAAACCAAATTAGCTACCAAGAACGCCGCCGCCGGCAATGCAGCAGCGCTGCCAGCCGTCAAAGAAAAATCTGCCAGCATCATCGCACCTGCTGCACCCGCAGCATCGGCAGTAGACAAACGTGAACAGAAAAAACAGGAAGCAGAAGATCGCCAAAAACTGGCCGCGCACAGAAAGCCGATCGAACTCAAAATCAAAAAGCTGGAAGAGCAAATCGCCAAGCGTAACGCACAGAAAGCCACAGTAGAAACAGCTCTTGCCGATCCATTGATCTACGATGCTGCCAAGAAAAAAGAACTGAAGCAACTGCTAGCAGATCAGTCTTTCTACACGAAAGAAGTGACACAGTTAGAAGCTGAATGGTTAGAGCAGCAAGAAGCGTTGGAAAAAGCAGGCAAGTAAGCAAAACCAATCACAAGCGACCAGCATGAACCAGCCAGCGACACTCAGCATTATCGGTTGTGGCAAAGTCGGCCAGACGCTGGGACGCTTGTGGCAAGAACATCATGCCGTCGAGATTCAAGACATCTTGAATCGCTCGACAGCCAGCGGAATAAACGCGATCGGTTTTATAGGTGCAGGACGTGTAGCACGCAACTACGCGGACCTGCGCCCTGCCGACATCTACCTGATCGCTGCACCTGACGATCAAATTGCGGCCTGCTGTGAGGCTTTGGCAAACGCCGATTGCCTTTCCTCAAACAGCATCGTCTTTCATTGCAGTGGCGCGCTGCCGTCATCGATACTGCAAGCTGCCAGCACGCGTGGCGCAGCAATCGCCAGCATTCATTCCATCCGCAGCTTTGCAGTACCGGAAAAAATCATCAACGATTTCGCCGACACTTACTGCGGCGTCGAGGGCGAGCAGCGCGCTCTCGATATTCTTGCGCCGCTATTCACAGCAATCGGTGCGCAACTAGTCACGATCAAGAGTGAAGAAAAAATCCTCTATCACGCCGCCGCCGTATTCGCATCCAACTACCTGGTAACGCTGCTCGACACGGCCGTGCAAACCTATGGACGAGCCGGCATACCGCAAGACGTCGCTCTCAAGATGATGGCGTCGCTGGTGCGTGAAACGACAGAGAATGTTTTGAAGATCGGGCCGCAACAAGCACTGACAGGGCCAATCGCGCGCGGCGATGTGGCAACAGTGCTGAATCAATACCGTGCCGTCAGAAAATGGAATCGCCGTTATGGCGAACTCTATAAACAGCTTGGCAAGCTAACTTCACGCTTGGCACGACGAAATTAATTTAATTACTTTTACTCATTCACTCATTAGATTGTCCAAAGACTCTATTGCCAACTTCCCAGATGCCTCTGTCTCCCTGATAAGCGCGTCAAGATTTGTGCTGATCCCGAGCTCTCGCTTCATATTCCAAAGCAACACTGCTTGCAACCTACGACTCTCTTCAGACTCCTTCAACATTTCGGTATTCAAGGCGTTAATTTCTATATCGACGACTGTGTTCAGACTATTCGAATTCTTTGCCCGACAATAGTCGATTACTTCACGATTTTTCATTAGTTTGAAAAAACATTTTCCAGTCTCTCTTTGCAACTCAAACGCCGCTTTTACCGTTTCATCATCACCTACTAACTGAATTTCAGACAAGCATTTATTAAAATTGAAAAACGGATCAATATCGCTAGGATCAGATTGGCTTAAAAATTTTGCGAAGAAAATATTAGCCTCTAAAGTCACGCCAATAGAACCTTGATAAAGTGACTGTCGCATTACAAACTTGCGCGTAATTTCAGCTTCAAGATTTTTTTGTATATTAGATTCATCCTGAAGTTGTCTGGCTTGTGCATTATTTTCTCGAAGTAAGTAGCGACTTTGCAAATTAGCTAAAAGCGTACCTGCTATCGTGCTTATTAACGTTAAGAGTGCAGCACCAAGGCCTACAACTGTGGTATCTGACAAACCAAAAAATTTATTTGCTTCGTCAGCATTTTTACTCGTAACCGCCAATCGTAAGTCTGCAGGGAAAATAACGTTTGTAACCATTGGTATAAGGTCAGCCTTATCTACGGCCTTCATTGTGTTCGCTTGCGCAAATACCGTTATTGAAATCAAAATTCCAATTAATACTATTTTCATAGTCAGCCCTAGGTGTGTACGTGAATCGCGTACCAAGCGTGCGATCAGTTTTCTGCAGTAACCGGGACTTCAGTCACCACTTCAGGCAGGCCGGAAAGAATCATCAACTGCACACGACGATTACGTAAGCGCCCTTCTGCAGTATCGTTGCTGGCGACGGGTTGATTGGCGCCGTGGCCCATCGCAACCAGGCGTTTTTCATCCATGCCATTGTCGAGAAACAAGCGGACAACGCTACTCGCTCGCACCGCAGATAATTCCCAGTTGGATGGGAACATCGCTGTGCTGATCGGCACGTTATCGGTATGGCCTTCGACTTGAATGTCGTTGTCGACCTTGTTTAATACTTCACCGACTGCGCGCAAGGCTTTTTCCGATATGGGGCTGAGCTTTGCTTCACCTGGCGCAAACAATACGCTGGCATTAATCTCTACGCTGACACCGCGACTGGTTTGCGTCACGCGCACTTTTCCTTGGCTGATCAGCGGCGCCATCGCTTTCAAAATATCGCGAGCGATATTCGTCATCTGGGCTTTTTCACGTTTGACTGCCGCCTCGCTGGCGCGTTGTGCAAGCGTAGGAATTGGCCGACTGTTCAATGCCGGACGGCTCACCTCGATGGGATCTTTCAAGGCTGGCGTTTTGGGTGTGGCACCACCGAAGGCAATGCCAAGAGAGTCGGACAGAATGCGGTACTTGCCTTCGTTGACCGACGAAATGGCATACATGACGACGAAGAAGGCGAACAGCAAGGTGATGAAGTCGGCGTAAGACACCAGCCAGCGTTCATGGTTTTCATGCTCTTCTTCGTGTTTTCTGCGGGCCATGTTGGGTGTCTGGGCTGAAAACGAACTACATCAAGTAGATATTCATGCGCTCTTCGATCAGGCGCGGATTATCGCCAGCGGCAATACCGGAGAATGCATCGGCCAGCATCTCGTGTCTGAAAACATCGCGTGCGACGATCGCCTTGAGTTTGCTGGCAATCGGCAAGAACACCAGATTGGCAAACCCGACACCGTAAATCGTTGCAACGAACGCCACTGCAATCCCGCTACCGAGACGGCTGGGGTCAGACAAATTTTCCATCACGTGGATCAACCCCAGCACTGCGCCGAGAATACCTATGGTTGGTGCATAACCGCCTGCTGACTCCCAGATTTTTACAGCCAGACGTTCGCGCGTTTCGTATGCGCCGATTTCCATGTCGAGCACGCCGCGTAATTTATGTGGATCGACGCCATCGACGATCAAGCGCAAACCATGCGCAATGAAAGGATCTTTGACATCCTTGATGACACGCTCCAGGCTCAAAAGACCTTCGCGTCGGGCTATCGTGCTCCAGTTGGTAATCTCGTGCATCAGACTTGGGTAGTCATCGTCTTGCGGAACAAACACGCGACGCGCCATTTTGATACCGCGTAGAAAAGTCGGCCAGCCGCTTTGCAGCAATACTGCGCCCATTGTGCCTACCACGACGATAATGAACGCGGCCGGTTGAATCAGCGAACTGAGTTTTCCACCTTCCAGCAATTGTCCGGCGAGCAAACCGCCGAGCGCCAGCGTTATGCCAATTAAGCTACCCCAGTCCACGCTTTCTCCCTCAAGTTTGCACGCATCCTGGCGATGGCCTGGCTATGTAATTGCGATACGCGTGACTCGGTCACCCCCATCACAGCCCCGATTTCCTTCAAATTCATTTCCTGTTCATAATACAAACTCATCAGGATCTTCTCTCGTTCCGGCAATGCTTCGATAGCAGCGATGACCGCAGAGCGAAAACCGGTGTTCATCAAATTCTGTAGCGGATCAGGCGACTCGTCTGTGCAATAGCGATCGAGGAAATGTTCGTTATCTTCGCTATCGTGAAAATCTTCGTAGTACACCAGTTGATGACCGCCGCCATCGCTGAGCAAATCCTGATAATCGGCGAGCGACAACTTGAGTTGCTTGGCGACTTCGCTTTCGTTCGGTGGACGACCCAGCTTTTGCTGCAGGCTGTTCATTGCCACCTCGATCTTGCGCATGTTTTGACGCATGCTGCGTGGCATCCAGTCGCTGCTGCGTAATTCGTCCAGCATCGCGCCGCGTATGCGTTGCACGGCGTAGGTTTCAAACTGCGCGCCATGGGTTTCTTCATAGCGGCTGACAGCATCCAGCAAACCGATCATGCCTGCTTGAATCAGATCGTCGACTTCCACGCTGGGAGGCAACTTGGCTTTCATCTGATGTGCGAGTTTTTTGACCAGCGGTGCGTGCTCGCTTACCAGGTGATCCCTATCCGATTTTCCTTCTGCGGTGTACATCAATCAAGCTCCAAGCTTGACGCCATTGGCGGACAACGTAAAACGTTCTGCCAGGCGGCGAAATGCCACTGATGCGCCAGCCATGGGAAATGCATCGATCACGGCGCGACCCAAACGTGCAGCGCGTGTCGTGTTTTCGTCAGAAGGAATTGAACCTATGGAGTGTAGTTGTACCGCCAGATAGCGGCTGGCGACGTGCGCCATGTTTTGATAGACGACTTCGGCCTCGCGCTCATCGGCGCCTGTGACCAGAATGCCGAAAGGTCGACGACCTAATTGTGTGTTGAGGCGTTTAATTAGTGAATACGCTTCCTTGATCGAAGCGGCGCCGGGTGCAACTTGAATAACGATGTCACCGCTAGCCATACCAGGAATCGTGAAGTTATCGCTCTCATCCAACTCTGCATCCACGACCAACACGTCGGATTGCGCAGCCAAGACGCCGAAGGCATTCGACAGACGACGCAATTGATCAGCGTCACGCGTCGCTGCATGTACCGAGCCACTAGTCAGTGACGCAATCCCAAAACCTTGCGGCATAGCCTGTACAACCTGATTCAATGCACGCTGCTGACGTGCGACATCCAGCAAGGTCGCCTGGACTTCAACACCCATGCGACGTGTGATGCCATCTTTCGACATACACGCATCCAGTAGCACGACATCGCTGCCGCTTGAAGCAAGTGACGCGCTCAAATTGACCAGCATTGCACTTTTATCCGCCACCGAAGTTGCGGATAAAAATGTAAATATGCGCGGCTTGGGTCCGGCGAGCATGCGCCGCAGACCTTCTGCCTGATCACATTCGAAACTAGCCAAGAATCACCTCACGCAAACTTTTGTCGTTCATTGCTCTTGCTGTATTTGCCATTACCAAAGGTATTTCCGCATCGTTGAACTGGAATGGAGCCGTTTCGCGCTTGAGCTTGAATGCACGGTCAACCAAGTACTGTTGGTTCGCGACGTGCAGGTCTTCCGGCACGCGTTGTCCATTAGCTACGTAGTATAAGTTCAATTTCTGTCTAATGACTACATCTAGTGCACTACCTATGGTTGCAGCTTCATCTAATTTGGTCAATATGCAGCCCGCGAGGCCATCACCCATATAAGAACGGACTACTTCGTTGAGCGTTTCGCCAGTCGAAGTCGCGTTCAGGCACAGCAGTCGTTTGACCTGGCTGCCGGCGCCGCTCAGCATGGCGATTTGTTCCGCCACCATTTGATCGCGTTGGCTTACACCAACCGTGTCGATCAATACCGTGTGTTTGCCTTTGAGTTCGTCGAGTGCGATACGCAGGTCGGCTTCGTCCTTGACTGAGTGCACCATCACGCCGAGGATCTTGCCGTAAATGCGCAATTGTTCGTAGCCACCGATACGATAACCATCAGTGGTGATCAGTGCGAGTTTGCCTGGGCCGTGGCGCATCACGCAACGCGCTGCCAGTTTTGCCGTCGTCGTGGTTTTACCGACACCGGTAGGACCGACTAGTGCATAGACGCCGCCTTTTTCAAGGATCTCGTTTTCATTCGCTATGGTCGCCAGATTGCGGGTCAAGATGGTTTTGATCCATTCCATGCCGCTGTCCTTGCTGGCCCCGGCTGGCATTCTTTCGATCAGATATCGCGACAGGCTGGCACTGAAACCGGCTGCCAGCATTTCACGCAAGACGCTCGATTTAGCTGGTTCGCGTTTGTGCTGATCGGTCCATGCCAATTCGGCTAATTGCATTTCCAGCATGCCGCGCATCGAACGGATTTCTTTCATCACATCGTGCAGCTCGGAGGGATTGATTTCTCCGATTGCCGACTGTGTGAGTGCTGCTGGTACAGGCTGCAATACAGACGCAGATACGGGCGCAGGCGCAGGAATAGCCAAAGGCGCAGGCTGAGCGTGCGTCAGTGTGTGCTTGGGTGAAAAAGCAGCCAGGGTCGTTTCTGAAATTGTTTTCTCGACCACAGGCTCGGCCAATGCAGCCATGTCTTCGCCAGCCAGAGCGAGAATTTCGACCCCATCCGCCACCGTACGGTTGGAGAGAATAACGGCGTCGGGACCGAGTGCTTCACGCACCAGACTCCATGCGCCGCGCGACGTGCTTGCTGTAAATTTTCTGACATTCATACCTGGCCTCCAACTAAGCTAGTAACTCTGATCGTTTTTGAATCGGGCACTTCTGCGTGCGAAAGAACTTTCAACTGCGGCAATGCGCGGCGCAGGAAGCGCGCCAGCAAAGCCCTTAACTGCGCCGGCACCAACAGTACCGGCGTTAATCCCATTTGCTCTTGTTGACGTGTCGCGGCTTCTGCCTGAGCAGCAATCGTATCGGCCAGACCCGGCTCGATGCCGGCGCCTTCTGGACCGCTTGCGCTCAGTGCTTGTGTCAACAGACGCTCGAGTCGACTATCCAGCGTCATCACTGACAATTCATTGGTAGATGGGAAAAGCTGCTGCACAATCGCGCGACCGAGTGCAACGCGTACCAACGCAGTCAATTCATTGACGTCTTGCGTGAAGCTGGCGTGCTCGGTCATGGTTTCGATGATCGTATGCATGTCACGGATGTGCACGCCTTCGATCAACAGGTTTTGCAATACTTTTTGCAAAGTCGACAGCGGGATCATTTTCGGTACTAGTTCTTCCACCAGTTTTGGCGATTCCTTGGTCAAATGATCGAGCAATTGCTGAACTTCCTGACGGCCAAGTAATTCCGCAGCGTGCGTGGTGATCAAATGATTCAAATGCGTCGCGACCACAGTGCCTGCATCGACCACGGTGTAACCCATGCCTTGCGCTTGTTCGCGCAGGCTTGCATCGATCCAGGTAGCCGGCAAACCGAAGGCGGGATCACTGGTAGCTTGACCCGGCAAAGTGCCGCTCACCATGCCGGGATTGATCGCGAGGTATTGACCAGAATGCGCTTCGCCGCTGCCGACTTCCACACCTTTCAGCGTGATGCGATATGCCGATGGTTTCAATTCAAGATTGTCGCGAATATGGACTGGTGGTGACAGGAAGCCGACTTCCTGCGCAAATTTTTTGCGTATGCCTTTGATACGGCGCAACAGCTCGCCGCTTTGTGATTTATCGACCAGAGGAATCAGGCGATAGCCAACTTCCAGGCCTAGCGTATCCACTTGTACGATGTCTTGCCAGGTAGCTTCTTCTACTTCGGGCGCAGCCATGGGTGCAGTCACTTCCGGCTCGACTTCAGGCGCTTTCAACGCTCGCTGCGAAATCATGTAAGCCGCACCAGCCATCCCGGCAGCCAGCATCAGAAAGGAAAAATGCGGCATGCCTGGGATCAAACCCATGCCGCCGATGATTGCTGCAGTGATGTACAGCACATGCGGTTTGGCAAACAATTGGCCAACCAGTTGGCCACCAATATCCTGTTCGCTGGCGACGCGCGACACAACAATACCTGCAGCAGTGGAAATGATCAGCGAAGGAATCTGCGCAACCAAGCCATCACCGATCGCCAGCAAGGTGTAGTTTTCCAACGCAGCTGAAAATCCCATGTCGTGTTGCAGCATGCCCACCAACAAACCACCGACCACATTGATGACCGTGACGATAATGCCGGCGATCGCATCGCCACGTACATACTTACTCGCACCATCCATCGCACCGTAGAATTCCGCTTCCTGCGCAACTTGTGTACGACGCAGACGCGCATCTTGCTCACCTATCAATCCTGCATTCAAATCGGCATCAATCGCCATTTGCTTGCCAGGCATCGCATCCAATGCGAAACGTGCACCGACCTCGGCGATACGACCGGCACCTTTGGTCACCACGGTAAAGTTAATGATGGTCAGGATGATAAATACGACGATACCAACGGTGTAGTTACCACCGATCAGGAAGTGACCGAATGCTTCAATCACTTTACCGGCGGCGTCTGGACCGTTGTGACCTTCGGTCAATACCACGCGAGTCGAAGCCACGTTCAAGGACAAACGAAGCATCGTGCTAACCAGCAGCACGGTCGGGAACACCATGAAATCAAGCGGCTTGACCGTGTACAAAGCCGTCAGCAAGACGATGATAGACAGCGCGATATTGAAACTGAAGAAGATGTCCAGCACGATGGCTGGCAAGGGCAAAATCATCATCGACAACATCATGATGATGATCAACGGTGCGGCGATGGCTTTTGAACCCGGGCCCGTCATCCAGGCTGGCATTTTCAGACTATTCATTGTGGCAGGCCATTGGTGTCTGCATCTTCTGCAGCGGGGTTAAGAGGATCAAGTTCTGGCGGCACATCGATGTCGCCCGGCTTTTTCGGCCGTGAACCACCATTTTTGCTGAAGGCGCGCAACTGGAATACATAAGCAAGTACTTCAGCAACAGCGATATACAAGGCTTCCGGGATCTCATCGCCAAGTTCTGCGTGGCGGAACAAGGCACGCGCCAAAGGTGGCGCTTCCAGCATCACGATATTGTTTTCCATCGCGAGCTCACGGATTTTGGCTGCGACTTCATCGGCACCCTTGGCGACGACAATCGGTGCGCGGTTGCCTTTTTCAGAGTATTTGAGTGCCACTGCATAGTGCGTCGGGTTAGTCACGACCACATCTGCAGTTGGAACTTCAGACATCATGCGGCGACGTGCCATTTCGCGCTGTTGCTGGCGAATCTTGGCTTTGATTTCAGGGTTGCCGTCAGATTCCTTGGATTCCTGGCGCACGTCCTGACGCGACATCATCAATTTCTTCGCGTGTGCCCACATTTGATAAGGCGCATCCACTGCGGCAATGATGATCAAGCCGCTGCAGATGAAAACAAAGCTGACCAGTAGCAAATGGCCTAAATGTTCTATACCAGACTTCAACGGTTCTACGCTCAAAGCCAATACTGCGTCGATTTCGTACTTGATCACCATCCACGCAATCCAGCCGACCAACACAGTCTTGCCAATCGCTTTGCCCAGCTCCACCGCTGAGCGGGAGGAGAACATGTTACCTATGCCCTTGATCGGGTTCATGCGACCAAAATTTGGTTGCAAAGCCTGCGCGCTGAAGAGCCAACCACCTATCAACATAGGCGATGCCAGCGCGATAACTATAAGGATCAGGGCTGCAGGAGCAAACGCGATGAGTAATTTGATAATACTGGCCGCTGCATGTGCCAGCAGTAATTCCATGTCAAAGGCCATCTCGCGCTCGAAGCTCAGCCCTGACGCAAGTACCTCGTTTATTTCGTGGACCATATTGCCGCCGGTGAACCAGAAAGCACCGCTCGCGCCCAGCAACAAGGTGCAGGTCGCCAGCTCGCGCGAACGCGGGACGTCACCCTGCTCCCGCGCCTGTTCCAGCTTGCGCGGTGACGCGGGTTCTGTCTTTTCGAGATCACTTTCTTCAGCCAAAGCCGACTCCTGAGGTGGTCCGATTGGCGTTCAAGACGACGCCATACGGACCAATGAGTCGATTATTGGCTAGAAAGCTTTTAGTTGATCTAGGGAATAGGGGAGGAAATACCCGCTTTTTAAGTATTGCCGAGCGGGTATATTTGAAAACAGCTTAAATATTGCTGACTTGCGCGCTTATATCTTGATCGCTTGCGCCCATGCCAATGCAGCCAAATGCGCCTCATTGACCTGTCGCGCATTAAGAAACAAGGAGTCGGCCAGTGCGCCGATGTCACCATTATCGGGCTCACAAGCCTCGGCTAAAGCCAGGAATGGGCCATACATGCCTTCCCGTGTCAGCAAAGCCTGCGAAACCAATTCGGACAACTGGATTTTCTCCAATACTTCTTCCATCGGAATACCAAGCAAACGATCAAGCAAGGAAAACATACCGACTACAAACAGATTTTCGGCTTCCTGTTTGGGCAAAATTCCGTTACCTGCCAGTTCAGCAAAGCGGCCGCGCACAATCGCAGTCTGCATTAACACGGCAGAATGGCTGTTCGTGCTGGCGGTCGCCAGCAACAAGGATAACCAGCGATACAAAGGTGAATAACCCAGCATCGTGACCGCGTGGCGCAAGGACTGGATTTCAGCACCGAGGCCGAAACCAACACTGTTGATATAGCGGAATAACTTGTATGACAGGGTTGCGTCGCGCTTGAGGACGTTTTCGAGCTCACGCACATCCGCGTTTTTGCGCACCATCTGCATCAGCTGCACGATGATGGTTTGCGCGGAATTCAAACCTTGTTTCTCTGCGCTTGGGCGCGGCGTCAAATACAGATTGCCGATAAAGGTCTGCAAGCCAGCAGCGACGCACGCATCGTATTCAGTCCAGCCGCCGATATGGCGCGCCACCTTGATTGGAGCTGGCTTGCCATCTGCACTGGCGGTGCTTGCAAATGCACCGTCGCCACCTAGCGTGCCTTCGACATGGCTGACAACAGCCAGCAATGGGCTGTCCGGAGCCACCGTTTCAGCATCGCACAAGGAAATCCCATAACCTTGCTCGCGCAAGGCAGTCACAGCTTGGAAGGTATCGGCATCCGCCAGATCGGCTGCCGTCAAACGGAAGACCATATGTTTTGCCGGCAGAGTCTGCACCACGGCAGACGCAATCAATGCCGGTGTTGCTTCCAGAAACAGCACACTATCGTTCAGCAACCAACCCGAATCTTCATTACTTAACTGCTCCGCCGCAAACGTGGCCAATTCCAGCAAATCCTCATCGCTGGCCATGCCATCGCCGTGCTTGTTGCCATCCCAACGAAGTTCGTATCCAACGATTTGCTGTGCCGCACTCAGCAGCGGTTCTCTAACAATGAATTTGTTTTCAGACATGGAGGCGTTGAGAAAGGACAAAACTAAAACAAAAAGAGCAGCAGAAAATGCTGACCCTGTGAATTAAAACCCCAGACTATCGAGCAAATCATCTACCTGCGCTTGACTGCCAACGACATCGTTACCGGTCGGATTAATTTGTGGTCCATTCAGCAAACCTGTGTCGACTTCGCGCTTGATTTCCGGAGGTGCATAGTCGACCAGTAATTGCAGCAATTGCTGCTCGAGGCCGTGCGCCAACTCGGTAACTTTTTTGATGACCTGCCCTGTCAAATCCTGAAAATCCTGCGCCATCATGATATTCATCAGATGCTGCTTGGTTTCCGCAGTTGCGCCTTGGGTCTGTTCCAGATAGGAGACAGTACGTGCAGCCATTGCGCGGTATTTTTCTTCTGAAAAAGTGCCCTGCAAAGTCTGCTGCCATTCGCTCGCCATGCTGATAGCGTCGGATTGAATACGATCCTGCAACGGGCCGGCTGCCTCGGTCGCGTTCAATACGCGCTGTGCGGCCTGCTCGGTCATGCGCGCCACATAATCAAGGCGATCACGTGCGTCGGGAATATCATGCGATGCACTGGCTATCAGTTGATCGAAACCCAAGCCGCGCAAACTGTCGTGCAAGGACCGTGTCATGTGACCGACGCGCGACAATACTTCGTCATGCGAAATATCGACGCCGCCACCCGCCATGTCAGAAGGTGTTACATCTGCACGTAAAGTCGTGCTCAACTTATGCTCCCGCAGCAGCCAGTTTTTCGAAAATCTTCGCGAGTTTTTCGTCCAGGGTCGCAGCGGTGAACGGTTTCACGACATAGCCATTCGCGCCGGCTTGCGCCGCGGCGATGATGTTTTCTTTCTTCGCTTCAGCGGTCACCATCAGAACCGGCAATTTGGACAATGCAGGATCGGCGCGTATATGCTGCAACATCGTCAGACCATCCATATTCGGCATATTCCAATCGGACACGACGAAATCGAACTGTTCGCTGCGCAACTTGGCCAGTGCCATGGCGCCGTCTTCCGCTTCATCAACGTTGGTATAGCCCAGCTCTTTCAAAAGATTGCGGACGATACGGCGCATTGTTGAAAAATCATCGACGACTAAAAATTTGGTGTTTGGACCTGCCATGAATTACTCCATTAATTCTTTGAATCGTTATCGATCTTGAAAGAGATCGAACCTGCACGACAAACCTGCTTAAATTCGCCCTCTTTCGAACCCTACTATTATGCACTGATGATGCCGCAGAGTTGGAAGAATTCCAACCCGGCAACATCAATCCTTGGCTTATACACGCAAAGCTCGACTGCCATGTGTTGCAAGATAACCTAAAACCATGCCGGGCAATGAGTGCAAAGGCCCGACTTCATGCGTCGCACCGACGGCGATTGCCTCGCGTGGCATACCGAACACGACACAGGATGCCTCGTCTTGCGCAAAATTATAAGCACCTGCATTTTTCATTTCCAGCATACCCAGTGCGCCATCCTTACCCATTCCGGTAAGAATCACGCCTACAGCATTTTTGCCGGCATGCACAGCAGCCGAGTGAAACAGTACATCCACCGACGGGCGATGACGATTCACTGGTGGCCCCTGATCGATTTGTGTCGTGTAGTTGGCACCACTGCGCACTAATTGCAAATGCGAATGTCCAGGCGCGAGATAAGCGTGGCCAGGCAAAACACGTTCGCCGCCTTCGGATTCTTTGACGCTTATCTTGCACAAACTATCGAGACGCTGTGCGAACGACTTGGTAAAACCCGGAGGCATGTGTTGGGTAATCAAAATACCAGGGCAATCGGACGGCATCTGCATCAAGAAATCCTTGATCGCTTCGGTGCCACCAGTTGAAGCACCGATGATGATCAACTTTTCACTACTGGTCAGCGGATTGCGTATCAAAGGCAATGCACGTTCACCAGTATTGCCTGCATCCGCTGACTGAATCTGACGTGGCTTGATACGCGCCTTGGAGGCAGCGCGGATTTTATCCGCAATCATTTCGGTATATTCGAGCATGCCGCTTTGAATCGACATCTTCGGTTTAGTCACGAAATCGACAGCACCAAGCTCCAGCGCACGCAAGGTAATTTCCGAACCACGTTCGGTCAGTGAAGACACCATCACCACGGGCATAGGTCGCAAACGCATCAATTTCTCAAGAAAATCGAGACCATCCATGCGCGGCATCTCGACGTCCAGTGTCAACACGTCGGGATTGGTTTGCTTGATCAAGTCACGCGCCACAATCGGATCAGGTGCCACGCCAACGACTTCCATATCCGGTTGGCTATTGATAATCTCTTTCATCACGCTGCGGATCAACGCAGAGTCGTCCACGATCAATACTTTAATTTTCATACCGCCACCTTGGCATAATTGTTTTTATAGAGGCAAATCGAATCAGGAAAACAGCTCGATATCGCCAGCGACATTGTTTGTCTGCAAGCGATTGGCGTAATCCTGTTCGCGGTTGACCAGCGTATTGTTATTCAATTGTTTAAGTTTTTTGACCAATACCTTGCCGCTACGCGGGAAGTAATAAACCTTGCGCGGATGAATGTCGTTCAAATCTTCAGCGACAACACGAATGTTTTCGACCTTGAGAAAATCACGCACAAACTGGGCATTGCGCTCTCCCACATTCATCGATGAAAATCCGCGCAACACGGCGCCGCCTCCGAATACTTTGGCTTCCAGATTTTCGCGCTTTGCACCGGCCTTCAACAAATCATTGATCAAAATTTCCATTGCGTAAGTGCCGTAACGCGCTGATGCAGAAATCGGGCTATCTGCATCGCTACCGCCATCCGGCAACATAAAGTGATTCATGCCGCCTACGCCTGTGGCGCGATCGCGTATGCAAGCAGAAACGCATGAGCCAAGCACGGTGACGATCAACATATCCTTGCTGGTGTAGTAATACTCGCCAGGCAGAATTTTTGCGGCATCGCGATCGAAGGTCCGGTCGTAATAGACATTCGTGGCAAAATGTTCTTTGGTCAATTCACTCATAAGTTCTATCTCATGCGCGACGCAATTGCGCGCGTGCCTTTTTTTCCGGGTCGAGTTCGTAGACGGTCTTTCCACGCAACTTGAACGCATCGCAGACGTACAGGAAATTCTCTGAATGACCGGCAAACAGCAGGCCGTCTGGTTTCATCAATGGGGCGAAACGATCCAGAATTTTTCCTTGCGTCGGCTTGTCAAAATAAATCATCACGTTGCGACAAAATATCACGTCGAATTGAGTATTGATGCCCCAGTTGTCGGCTAGCAGATTGACCTGCTTGAACGTGATCATCTGGCGCAACTCGGGACGGACACGCACCAAACCTTCGCGCTCGCCTTTGCCCCGCAAAAAAAACCTTTTGGCGCGTTCCGGCGACATTTTGTCAAGACGGTCTATCGAATACACGCCATTGGCGCCCGTGTTCAATACATTGGTATCGATATCCGTCGCAATGATGCGCACTGGCGGGGTCAAAGTGTTGAATGCCTCGCAAGCGGTCATCGCGATTGAGTATGGCTCTTCGCCAGTGGATGCGGCTGAGCACCATATCTCAATCGGTTCTTTCGTTTTTTTCAGATGATCGGCAAGAATCGGGAAGTGATGGGCTTCGCGGAAAAATGAGGTGAGATTGGTCGTCAAGGCATTGGTGAATGCCTCCCACTCTTCCGCATCGCCACCCTGCTCCAGCTTGTCAAGATACGTGACGAACGATCCTATGCCGGTTGCGCGCAAACGTCGGGCCAAACGGCTATAGACCATTTCCTGCTTGCTTTCGGCAAGGGCGATGCCCGCCTTTTTATAAATCAGCGTACGCACCCGCTCAAAATCGCGTGCCGTGAACTCGAACTCTTTGGAGCCTTCTGATCTTGCTTGAGAATTCGGTTTCATACTACTGATTTCCTTTTCACCATATGCGCATCGGTCATACCAAACACGCCGTCTCCACAAATTTCATACGCTGTTTTGCACAGTCGCTTTTGAATTTTATTAATTTGAATCTTGTGAATCTAAATTTTGAATCTAAATTTTATGATGCTTATGCCGCAATTTTTTCAATCAATCCCATCTCTTCGCTGGACATCAATTTATCGATGTCTACCAAAATCAACATGCGTTCATCCAGCGTGCCCAAACCAATCAGGTAATCGGTATTGAACGCTGTGCCCATTTCCGGTGCTGGTTTGATCTGTTCCGGCGACAGGGTAATCACGTCAGAGACGCTATCCACCACCATGCCAACTACACGTCCGCTGATATTCAGAATGATGACAACCGTGAATTGATCATAAGTAGGCTCACCCAGATTGAACTTGATGCGCATGTCGACGATAGGCACGATGATGCCGCGCAAGTTCACGACGCCTTTGACAAACTCAGGCGCATTCGCAATGCGGGTCACGGCTTCGTAACCACGAATTTCCTGGACCTTCAAAATATCAATGCCGTATTCTTCCTTGCCCAAGGTGAAAGCAAGAAATTCATTGCCGGTTTCAGCACCTGTCGTATTGTCTTTTACATTGTGAATCATGGCGATTCTCCTATTCAGGAATAAATGGATTCATCGTTCAACTGACGGCTTGAACGCAGTAATGCTGCTACATCGATGATCAACGATACACCGCCATCACCTAGAATGGTAGCGCCGGATATGCCTGCCACCTTGCGATAATTCGATTCCAGATTCTTGACGACGACTTGCTGTTGCCCCACCAGCTCATCGATGAACAGCGCGGCTTTGCGCCCTTCCGACTCCAGGATAACCACTATGCCTTCTGAAGGGTCGGTAAAGTGCGGTTCGATATCAAACATTTTGTACAGAGGAATCAATGGCAGGTAGTCGCCGCGCACCTTGACCACTTTACCCTGCCCGCTGATTTCCTTTACATCATCTGGATCAGGCTGCAAGGATTCGACTACATAACCCAACGGAAGAATGTAAATTTCTTCTCCAACCTTGATCGACATGCCGTCAAGAATAGCGAGAGTTAAAGGCAATGAAATCGATATGGTCGTACCAAAACCTTTGCTGGAACGAATATCGACCACACCACCCATCGCAGTAATATTGCGTTTGACGACATCCATGCCGACACCACGACCAGAAACATCTGTCACCGCTTCAGCGGTGGAAAATCCTGGCGCAAAAATCAATTGCCAGACGTCTTCATCCGGCATGTCGTCGGATACTTCCATGCCTTGCTGTTTGGCCTTGGCAAGAATTCGGTCGCGGTTCAAACCACCGCCGTCATCGCTGACTTCAATAATAATATTACCGCCCTGATGGCCAGCAGAGAGCGAAAGTTGACCGGCCGGCGCTTTGCCCGCAGCAGCACGCACCTCGGGCATTTCAATCCCGTGATCAATACTGTTGCGCACCAAATGGGTCAAAGGGTCAACGATGCGCTCGATCAGCCCCTTATCGAGTTCAGTTGCTGCGCCGTGAGTTACGAAGTCAACCTTCTTGCCAAGTTTAGCCGCGAGATCGCGCACCATGCGCGGAAAACGTGAAAACACATAGTCCATCGGCATCATGCGGATCGACATCACGGCTTCCTGCAAATCACGCGTATTGCGTGTCAGTTGCGTGACACTGTTCAATAGCCGTTCATGCAACATGGGATCGAGCGAATCAGTACGCTGCTCAATCATTGCCTGCGTAATCACCAATTCGCCAACCAGATTAATCAGCTGATCAACTTTTTCTATACCAACGCGAATCGAAGATGACTCTGCGCTGCTTGCAACTTTGTCGGCATCGCGTTTAACAACTGGTTTTTTATCTGCCGCGACAACCACATGATCCACCTCATCCTCTTCAGAATCGGTCGCCTTGCTTGTCGCAGGTGCCGCAATATCGAGAGGTACGAATGGTGCGAAAAAACCGTAACCCTGCGCGTTTTCATGATCCTTGTTCGCAATGGCCGAATGCAACGGCTCAAAGAAACCAAAACCCTGCTCCGCCTCTGCCTGGCTACGTTCGTCAATCGACAATTTAGTACCAGCCGATACGGGCACGGATTCTTCCGTAATCTTGAGGTCTTGCGGATCGAGAATAAAAGAACAGATCGCAATAATGTCGTCCGGCCCTTCATGCGTACTCAAGATGAAGAATGCGCGCTGATCCGGCAAAACATCCTGACTGATATCACCGAGCAGGCCCAGCTCTGCGGCAAGCGCTTCCACATCACGTGGCGGCACCTGTGGCAGCTCAATTCGGAAACGGCGATCAGTCCGAGAGACTGCCGTTGAACCCGTCTCAACGGGCGTCGTTTTTACCGGCGCAGCCACTTCATCTTGCGACAAGGCTTCCAGCCGGAGACGAACTTCGGAAACCGCATCGAGATCGACCGGTGTATGCAGCCTGTGGCCATCCAGTTGCATTTTCAAAATATCTTTTGCCGATAAAAATGCATCGACATGCTCTGGCATCAATGCCATTTCACCTTTGCGTATTTTATCGAGCAAGGTTTCCAGCACGTGGGTAACTTCGGTCAGATCGGTAATGCCGAACGTGGCAGCACCACCCTTGATAGAGTGCGCAGCACGGAAAATTGCGTTCAGGTCCTCCGCATCAGGTGCAGATACGTCAACCGCCAGCAACAATTTTTCCATCTCAGCCAGCAGTTCTTCGGTCTCGTCGAAAAACACCTGGAAGAACTGACTCATATCGATGGTCATTATTCCACTCCGTTGTGTGTGCTCGTAATGATGCTTACACTCATCGCTTGTCAGCCTATGACTTTTTTAACAACCTCGGTCAAGCGTTGCGGATCAAACGGTTTGACTAACCAGCCATTTGCTCCTGCGGCCCGTCCCTTGGCTTTCATTTCATCGCTGGATTCCGTCGTCAGCATCAGAATTGGCACCTTCTGATAGGTTGGCAATGCACGCAATGCACGGATCAAGGAAAAACCGTCCATGCGCGGCATGTTTTGATCCGTCAAAACCAGATCAAAAATCTGCGCCTGCGCCTTGTCAAGTCCGTCCTGCCCATCCACCGCTTCGGTGACCTGATAACCTGCCGCACGCAAGCTGAAAACTACCATCTGCCGCAATGAACCAGAATCGTCGACCGCCAATATTGTCTTTGCCATTTTCACTCCTGCTAATACACGTTTCAGGTTATTAAACCCGCTAATCCAAATTTTTTCTACGAATCAAAACAGTTCGATATCTCCGCTTTCCATATGGGTCTGGCATACGGCCTTCCATAATTCTTTTTCCAGGTCCAGACTTTCCGACTTCAAGGTTTCATTGATATGACTGAGCATGCCATGCAACTGCTGATTGCTGGCATCGACCGGAATGGCAATGCTGCTGGCTCCCGCCACTTCCAGTACATCGCGAAATCCAACCACGCGGCGCAGAGTGCGACCGATCAATTGATTGGTCATATCCTGAAACTGCAAACCGGTTACTGCCGCATTCACATGCTGGTCAATTTGCATGGATTTGGCTTTCAGTGCCTGTGTCGCGACAGAGGATACAAGCGTACCGTTCGATAAAGCATCAACCATCTGCTGTTGCTCGGTAACGGCGGCATGAATCGCCATGAAGCTGGCGCTAAGTTTCTCGATCGCTTCCGCCAGAAGAACGTTGGTTTGTACCAGATCTGTTTCAACCTCAGTCAAGTGTTGACTGCCATGATCAGACAGACCAGACAAAAGATCAGTTACTTGCGACGCTAACGAATTATTTATTGTCATGGGAAATACCCAGTCATTATTTCGTTTATTTGCCGTTTTTTATCTGCCAGCAGCTGCTGCGGCGGCGGCCGCAGCAGCTGCGGTTGCATTTGCTGTCGGTCTAGGCGCAACCGTAACAGGAGCCACCGCTGGACTCACTACTGTTGTCACCGTTGCTGCCGGCTGGACCACGCCCGATACATTGACCCCTTTTTCTACCGTCTCTTTTGCGGTTTCCTGATCTGTCACCTCGACTGTCCGATTTTCTTTCGTGATGGAATCTTCTGTTTTCTTGTTCATCACAATAATACTGATACGGCGATTGATCGGGCTTAATGGATCTGTGGGATTAAATAGCACGGCAGACGACAGACCAACAACGCGCAGCATTTTTGAATCAGCCATGCCACCTGCAATCAACTCTCGGCGCGATGCATTGGCACGGTCGGAAGAAAGCTCCCAGTTACTATAACTTTTTTCACCACTGGAATAGGGAGTTGCATCAGTATGTCCGGACAAGCTGATCCGATTGGGAATATCGTTGAGCGTCTTGGCAATCTCGTGCAAAATAATTTTGGTGTACGGTTGCAGCTCAGCCTTGGATAAAGCAAACATCGGCCGGTTCTTTTCATCAACGATCTGGATGCGCAGACCTTCCGACGTTATATCAAGCAAAAGTTGATTTTTGTATTGGCGCAAGCTGGGATTGGCATCGATCGCTTCTTCAATACGCGCTTTCAGGGATTTAAGTCGCGCTGTCTCTTGCCGCTCAAGCTCAGCCGCCGCAGCTTTGAGGTCGCTTTTCTTAGCGGCCGCAGTACTTTCGCCTTGTTTTTGTTGACCATTAATGCGTGTCATGTCCTTACCGCCGCCCTTGATCACGCTGGTTGCATCACCACTGCCAGAACCACCCGCCATTGCCACTTTGACGGGATTGGAAAAATAGTCAGAAATACCCTGCAGATCACCTTTGGATGTAGAGCCCAGCAACCACATCAACAAAAAGAACGCCATCATCGCAGTCACAAAATCGGCGTAGGCAATTTTCCAGGCGCCGCCGTGATGGCCGCCCCCGGATTTCTTGATACGTTTTACGATAATGGGACGGAGTCCTTCGTCAGCCATCTAAGTCTCCGCTAGGTTCTTCTATCTTCTTTGCTTCTTATGTAATAAGAATCAGCTTATTTTGTTTTCGATTGCTTGATGTGCTCTTCCAATTCACTGAAAGAAGGACGCTCTGTAGAAAACAAGACTTTACGACCAAACTCGACTGCAAGTGCCGGCGCATAACCGTTCAAACTTGCCAGCAAGGTGACCTTGATACATTGAAATACTTTTGAAGACTCGTGCAATTTTTGCTCAAGAACGCTGGATATAGGCGATACAAAACCGTAGGCCAGCAAAATGCCGAGGAAGGTACCGACCAGCGCATTCGCGATCAAAATCCCCAACTCCGCAGGAGGCAAGCCTACCGACGCCATGGTGTGAACCACGCCCATTACTGCGGCCACAATACCGAAGGCCGGAAAACCATCGCCCAGCTTTGCAATGCAATGGACCGGAATTTCACCCTCCGCATGATGAGTGTCGATTTCGTTGTCCATCAGATTTTCGATTTGGAACGCGTCCATATTCCCGGACACCATCAATCGCAGATAGTCTGTGATGAATTCAATAATATGATGATCCGCCAGAACAGTCGGATACTTGGTAAAGATAGCGCTTTCTTCAGGGACATCGATATCGCCTTCAATCGACATCAAACCTTCCTTGCGTACCTTGGTGAGAATCTCGAATAACAGTGTCATTAATTCCATATACAAGGATTTTGTATATTTGGAACCTTTGAGGACACTAGGCAATGCCTTGAGCGTGGCCTTGATTGCCTTGCCGTTATTGCCGACAAAAAATGCGCCTAGTGCTGCACCGCCGATCATCAACAACTCGACCGGTTGAAACAGCGAGTGCAAATGCCCACCGGCCAATACAAACCCGCCAAAAACCGATGCGAGGACAACAATATATCCAATGATAACTAACAAGCGTGTGCTCCGATTTTTGGTTTTAGGATGCCATTATTGCCTCAACAATTGCCATTACGCAACCGGGATGATGGCCTGTTTTTTTGAGAGACACATTTAACTGGTTTTTTTCAGCATGGCTACATGGCTTTCAACGGCTTAAATTACAGGAACTTGAATGACACCCTCGCACGAAAATATCCATCAACCCTACATACGCCAACAGTAAATTTTCGGATCATTTACAGCAGGCGCAACCATGAAAGCAGGTTCGACGTCTGGAATTGGGAACTCATAACTCAACAACATCGACCCGGACCGCATTTCAGTGCGTGCTTTTTCCCACAACGCTGGCATCGCTACTGGCGACAAATACGCAAACACAATGTCGTATTCAGCAAAATTCAAGCGGTCATAGTCACCACGCGTAAAGTGCGCAGAACTCCGTGTGAAACGTGCGCGCAACATACTCACCAACCAGGGTAACGGTGCAATTTCTATACCAAGAAAATAACTATCTGGACGACGCTTTGACAAATCCAATACCAAACCACCCAAACCGCTACCAATATCAATCAGCCGCACACTCCTATCTTTTGGCAAAAGCTCGGATACGGCGCCCCAAGTCGCCAGATTCGACGGATAAAAAGGAACCTGCGTACGGAAAGTACTCCAGTATAGAAAAAGAAGAGTGACGAAAGCGCAAAGAAAAAGAGACGGTGGCAGTTGTAAAAACAGACCGAGAATTAAAATGATGGGGAAGAAAAACTGAATCACCATCCACCACAAAGCCAGACCACGCCAATATGAAAAACCGGCGGCAATCATGCCCTGAAGACATGCAATAAGCAGGATGTGCATCGTTATGCCGAGTATCGCTCCCAAACCTCGGGCGATCAACAAAACGAAAAAGAAAGAAAGGATTTGAAAAAAAAGAGCCTGCACTGCAGGCAAGTTGAGTAAGTATCTAGATTCGGGCGACGCCGGTTTTGCGCCGGAGCGCCGCACTATCTTCACTCAGACACTCTTTCCAGAAATTAGACCATCCGGTCACGCCACCAGCAAAGCCGCATCCATTTTGGCTCGTTTGGTTTTACCGGCTCTGGACGGCATATGGCACAAACCACAAGTGTAATTGGCATTCAAATCCAGGCGGTGCACCACAAAATGACCGCTGCATTCGCTGCAGCATGCCGTCGCCAGCATTTTACTATCGAAAAATCGAACCAGGGTCCAGGCGCGCGTCAAAGACAAGACCGGCTCGCCGTCTTCACCCATATCAACCTGCTCCAGATACAACTTATATGCTTTCGTCACAGCATGAATGCCGGAAATCTGTGCATGCTCAACCAGGTATTTATAAATACCGATGAAAAGCGAAGAATGAATATTCGGCTGCCAGGTAATAAACCAGTCTGTCGAAAACGGCAACATGCCTTTTGGAGGAGAAACGCCGCGCAGCTCTTTATAAAGCTTCAACAAGCGCTCACGCGAAAGCGAAGTCTCTGACTCAAGCAACTGCAACCTTGCGCCCAGATTAATCAATTCTATGGCGAGTTGAATCTCTTGGGATTCTGTCACTACACTTTTCTTGGCCATGTTCACGCTCTTCGGGAGAGTTACAGCAATGTGATCGGATTAACTAACACGCAGCTATTACGTTAAGCTATTTGCTCAACAGCTTGCCCAGCCATCAAGATCGCTGCATGCGAATGTGCCAGCGAACGGTCTTTGTTGTAATTGGTCAGCATGCCAAGGATGGCACCATCGTCGAATCGAAATCGGGCCAACATCATGTTCGCTCCTGCCAATTTAAGAATTTGAGCATTGTTCATGCCTTCGATCAAATCAGCGATTTCGTTACTGATGCCCAGGCGGAAGATTGCGGTTGCCTTGTCGGCACGAATCATTTGTTGCGCCAGCATCAGGTAACCCAGATTAGCGTCGCGAATTTCTGCAATGATGTCGTTATTTGTCATGTGAATCCCCTTACCTGTGAATGTCTGTGGCCACATTTGTGAGCCAGTGAATGCATTCTGATTCGGGAAACAAATGCCTGAAATAGGCACTACTCGGTATTTTCATACAGAGAAGACGGCAATATGCCGGTAGGCGTTTGTCTTACAAACGTCGACCAGCATACGATGCGCTCAACGTGAAATTGAGCGGAGAGTGGCTTGTATGTTACTTCTGAGAATTTATTGCAATCTCAAAATTTTTCCAAAAACAGCTTGGGAAATTAATTTTTAACTATTTTTAATAAGGAAAAATCTTAAAAATATTTGATCAAAACGGCGAAAAATTCTTTTTTTCTCAGCCTCTTGTATCTTTAACGGCACGGAATTGCAGAACTTTAGGGTTCAAACAAAATAAATTTAAAATATTTTATTCCGTTATCTAAGTTTTATAACGGCGGCCATTTCCGGAACTTTAGGGCTTGGACTAAATAATTTCTGTTTTTTTCCATATTTCTTTGTTCCTCTGCCTCTCCTCACTGCATTTACCCTGAGACAATCGCATTATGCTTATCGAATGTATCCACGTTATGTGCCGCTTGTATCTAAGCAGATACAACACTTAGTCATTTCAATCAGCACAGCGAATCGGCATTCGATGAAAACCGAAAAAATTGTTAGCAAAACTAAAATTACATATATTTTTACCAACACCAACATGCAAACGCGGGCAAACCTGTAATGCTTGGGCAAATAAACCGATGCCAAAGTTGGCGAAAAAATCTGCTATTGTGAGATCGGATATCCCATCCTCAACCTAAAGGAGACTCTTATGGATTTGGTAGAAAAATTCGACGCCAAAGGAAAAACAGGGGCTGGTTACCATGTGGAGGTTTTTCAAACCCCGGTAGAAACGGCAGATGAGGGACAGCCAGGCAGCAAAACCTATAAGCTTGCAGATGGACGCGCACTGGATCCACTCTCCGATGCAAAATTCAAAATCGTTCAAACAGGTGAAAAAATTTATCGCGTGTAGCTCAAAAGCTTCGTAACCTCATCAAAAAAATTTGAACGCTGTCGCAGATACAAATAAAAAAAGCCCGCAATCACTTGCGGGCTTTTTTTGTGGGCGAGAATATTCTCTAGCGAGTTCAGCTCATTTTCAGAAGTACTGTTGGACGACTTGGCCAAAGGCCGCCTCCGCCGACATGCCATTCTTCATCAAGTTGCTGACTTCTTGTGAATAGGCGCGAATGCCTTCTGGCAGTTTCTGCACATTGTTTTTGAAGTATTCGTATTTCTGAACGTCGATCAAATCACCGACCTTTGCAGCAGCAGGACTACTACGCTTACTCACGCGTGCCGTACGTGTGCCGGCAGTCTTTTTGATAGCGACAGCCGGTTCCCTGGTCTTGATCTGCTCCAGCGAGAATACGGGCGTGGCATTGCTGCCTGCAAATTCATCTTCTTGCGGTTGCGTCAAATGATGGTTGCCGTTGAAGGCCATTTTTTTATCAAAAGTGTTGATGACCTGGTAGTTCGGTTTCTCACCACTGATCAAACTAAATTGCACGCGTTCGCCATATGACATCATTTGCGCAACCACACCGTTCAAATACTCTTCCGCCAGCGTATCCATGCTGCCGTTCCAGCGCTTACTTCTTTTCATGTTCAAAATGCGTTGTTCCAGTAAAAGTGACTTATCCAATTCGACCAAAGAAAAAAGCCCTTGATTTTCATCAAGGGCTTCTAATCTTTTGGAGGAGGCGGTGGGAGTCGAACCCACGATACAGGTTTAAGCCCGTATGCTTCCTTAGCAGGGAAGTGCCTTCGACCACTCGGCCACGCCTCCACATTACTTCAGTAGCTTCAAACTTCCCGCTACTGCAAGGTTCAGTATCATAACTTTTCAGGCATGTCTGGTCAACCAAACTATGCCATCAAAATATGACTTAATTGCTTTTTTCCAGATCGAAGGTCTTGTGCAATGCGCGCACTGCAAGTTCCATGTATTTTTCATCGATCAGAACCGATATCTTGATTTCTGAAGTGGAGATCATTTGGATATTGATGCCCTCTTCCGACAAGGTGCGGAACATTTGCGAAGCGATACCGACATGGCTACGCATACCGACGCCGACCACGGATACTTTCGATACCTTGGTGTCACCTTGAATGCTGGCAGCACCGATGTGCGCCTTGACGCTGTCATTCAATACGTCCACTGCCTTTGCGTACTCATTGCGCGGAACAGTAAAAGTGAAATCTGTTTTGCCATCGACTGATTGATTTTGAATAATCATGTCGACTTCAACATTCGCGGCAGCAATCGGGCCGAGGATTTGATAAGCGATGCCTGGACGATCGGGCACGCCCAACACAGTGATCTTCGCTTCATCGCGATTAAAAGCGATACCGGTGATAGCGGCTTGTTCCATATTTGTATCTTCCTCAAACGAAATCAGGGTGCCGGACTTTGCTTCTTCTTCCAGCGACATCAAAGGATCAGTCAGCGACGACAGTACGCGCGTCGGCATTTTGTAGTTGCCGGCAAATTCGACCGAACGAATCTGCAGCACTTTCGAGCCTAGCGACGCCATTTCGAGCATCTCTTCAAACGTAACGGTATTCAGGCGACGCGCTTCAGACACCACACGTGGATCAGTCGTGTACACGCCATCAACGTCGGTATAGATAAGACATTCCTGTGCCTGCAGCGCGACGGCAACTGCAACGGCGGAAGTATCAGAGCCGCCGCGTCCCAATGTCGCGATATTGCCTTCATCGTCCACACCTTGAAAACCGGTAATGATGACAATGCGACCAGCATCCAGATCTTTTTTTACTTTCGCATCATCGATCGATTGAATACGCGCTTTAGTGAAAGCGGAGTCAGTCTTGATCGCAACCTGCCAACCTGCATACGACACAGCTTCCTTACCGATGGATTGCAGAGCCATGGCTAGCAAAGCTACGGAAACCTGTTCGCCGGTCGAAGCCAGCATATCGAGTTCGCGTGGATTCGGGGATGGCATCAATTCTTTTGCCAAGCCGATCAAACGATTGGTTTCGCCGGACATGGCCGACGGTACTACAACAATTTGATACCCAGCGTCATGCCATTTGGCAACGCGTCTGGCAACATTCTTGATGCGCTCAGTAGAGCCCATCGACGTGCCACCGTATTTGTGAACGATTAAAGCCATAAGGATAGAAAAGCGCGCTTGAAAAAAGAGGAAAGCCGGAAAAATCAACCCACGACTTTACAGCTTGCAGCGCAGAATGACAAGTCCGACAAGGGTTTCTGGCCATTTTCAGCTTATCAACGTACGCAAAAATGCAAACAAGCAGATTTAACGCTAATGGAATTGCCAACGAAATTGGATATGCAGCCCGACTTCGTTACTAAGTTGATGACAATCCATGCCGATTCCTGCAGCGAACAATAATTGCTTGCCCGCAAAGATCAAGGGCAAGCGTTCGCGCTCCCAAGCGGGAACATCGCACGCTTGATAATGATATTTCAAACTTTTTGTCGGGCGATTCCATGCTGGTTTCAAACGCTCGCCGCCACTACGTAGCTGTAGTGTCAAAGACTGCGAACCCAACCAGTCGGTTGCGATGCCCTGCTCTGCGTTTTCAAAAAAAAGCGTGCCGTTGAATTCCGGAAAATGAATTGAAGCTTCACCTTTCCACTTGAACGCGACTGGCGGTTGCTCCAAAACTTCTGGAGCTAGCTTGGGCGTAATGAAAACACGATCGCGATGACGCCGAATATGGCAATCCGCGTGCGTTACACACAATTGTGCATCGTGCTTTGCTTCTAGCAGTTGCGTGCGCATTTCATTAAGCCAGGACGTCGAAGGCATGCGTATACCACGCACGCCAAACCAGTAGCGCAACATGTTATCAATACGATCAGCGCTGAAATTTTTCAGCTTAGTGATATCAAGGCATTCGCCGTCCAGACATTGCGTCAAATCCTGCTCTGCAAGCTCTATCAACAAACGTTGCGCCGATTGGGCGTGTTGCGCAGTACGTGCAAAGCGTTGCTGAAAACCGGGGAAATATTGTACCAGCGTCGGCATCACCTGATGACGCAAGGCATTGCGCGCGTAACGTGGATCGAAATTGGATTCGTCCTCTACAAAAGCAATCGCGTTTTTGATGACGATTTTTTCCAAGTCGGCACGCGCGAGTTGCAACAGCGGGCGCCCCATCAGCAGACTTGCATCACCGAGTAAATCGGCCGCGTGATTAGAACTATCCATGCCAGACAATCCAGCGACGCCGGAGCCGCGCAACAATTGCAGCAATACGGTTTCCGCCTGATCGTCCTGATGATGCGCGGTCAACAGCAAAGGCACATCATGCGCGCGACACATTTCGCCCAAGGCTGCATAACGACTATGGCGCGCGGCTTCTTCAACGCCACTCTTTTCCTGATGCGCTATTTGCACACGTCGTGCATCAAATGTCACGTTCAAAGCGGCACATTGCTGCTGACAATGCGCCACCCACTGATCGGCATTTGCGCTCAATCCGTGATGCACATGGAAGGCAAACAATTCGAGTCCATGCTGGCTTGCATACGCATGCAGCAGATTCAGCAAGGCGGCAGAATCCAGACCACCGCTATAAGCAATTGCAATTTTTTTTGATGTAGATCCTGAAAGAGAAACGCGCGTCCGGATTTCCCCTAACGCGCGTTCAAATTCACTTTGCGTTGCCGCAATGTCTTTATTGCTCAAGGCTTATTCCGGTGTAGTAGTGATCTCTTTGAATTTGCCGTAGCTCATCAGTTTTTCATGACGTGCTGCCAGCAGATCCTTGGTTTTCATCCCCTGGAATTGACGCACGGTATCTGCCAATGCGCGCTTGACCAATGCGGCCATCTGCTTAGGATCGCGATGCGCTCCGCCCAGCGGTTCATTGATAATCTTGTCGATCAAACCCATGGCCTTCAAGCGATGTGCAGTCAGGCCCAGGGCTTCTGCTGCATCGGATGCACGCTCTGCGGATTTCCACAGAATCGATGCGCAACCCTCAGGCGAAATCACCGAGTAAGTCGAATATTGCAACATCAGTACCGCATCGCCAACTGCAATCGCCAGCGCACCGCCGGAGCCGCCTTCGCCGATGATGGTTGCGATCAACGGCACTTTCAGCTCAGCCATCACGTACAGATTGTGGCCGATCGCTTCCGACTGGCCGCGTTCTTCAGCATCGATACCCGGGAAGGCGCCTGGTGTATCGACAAAGGTAAATACTGGCAAACCGAATTTTTCCGCCAGCTTCATCAGGCGCATCGCCTTGCGATAGCCTTCCGGTTTCGGCATACCGAAATTACGCAAGCTGCGTTCTTTGGTATCGCGCCCTTTTTGATGGCCGATCACCATACAAGGCATACCGTTGAAACGGGCGAGACCACCGACGATAGACAAATCGTCTGCATAGCTGCGATCACCGTGCAATTCGTGGAAATCGGTAAAGATTTCATTCACATAATCCATGGTGTATGGACGTTGTGGATGGCGTGCAATCTGCGACACCTGCCATGGCGTGAGCTTGGCGTAGATATCCTTGGTCAGTTGCTGGCTTTTCTTCGACAGTCTATCGATCTCTTCCGAGATATCGACTGCAGAATCATCTTGTACAAAGCGCAGCTCTTCGATCTTGGAATCGAGTTCTGCAATCGGCTGTTCAAAGCCCAGGAAAGTCGTTTTACTCATCGTGCCTCCTTCTGATCAACACGAGGTGGATTTCGTATATGTTTAATTTGTTGCCGGTGCTGCGTCCAGACTGCGCCACAGATACCAGGTTGCCACTGTGCGATACGGCTCCCAATTCGCGGCGACTTCGCGCGCGTCACTACGGGAAACCGGTTCACCCGAAAAGTAGTTGCGGCTGATGCCAGCCAGCAAACCAAGATCGTCCAACGGTAATATATTCGGCCGGAGCAGATTAAATATCAAAAACATCTCCGCTGTCCAGCGTCCGATGCCGCGAATTTGAATCAAATCGGCAATAACGTCCTCATCCGCCATCTCGGCCCACTTGTCACAATTGACACGTTTTGCCTTGAAATGGTCGGCCAGATCGAGAATGTACTCTGATTTTCGCTTTGATAAACCGCAGCCCGCCAGCTTGTCACCGGCCTTGATGACCTGCGTCGGTGTGCATTTTGGGCACACCTCAAGAAATCGTTGCCAGACGCTATCTGCGGATTTTACAGAAATCTGCTGGCTGATGATGGAGCGCGCCAGCGTAGAAAAAGGTTCATTGCGGCCGACCAGATGCAAATCGCCAAACTGTGGGATCAGCTTGCGCATGATGCGGTCGCGCTTCATAAGCTCGGCCTTCGCTTCCTCCCAGTAAACTGGCAGGAGTCGCGTTTCATCAGCGGCAATCATCTTTACCATCCAGCTTACGCCCTTCGCCATTCGGTCAAACCGCCAGATTTATCTTCAAGAATGATGCCCTTTTCCAGCAGGCCTGCACGGATGCGATCGGCTTCGGCAAAATTCTTTTCCTTTTTAGCTTGTACACGTGCGGCAATTTGCTCGATAACAAATGTTTCCAGATCGCCACCGTCTTCCGTACTTGCCAATCCGGCATGCAAAAATTCTTGAGCCGGACGCTGCAGAAGACCGACTATACCAGCGAGTTTGACTAACTGGCGTGAGAGTACGGCGGATTTATTTTTGTTGATTTCATTTGCCAGTTCAAACAAAACGGCAATTGCCAATGGCGTATTGAAATCATCATTCATCGCGTCCGCAAAGCGAACGGCGTGCGCTTCGTTCATATCCAGAGGCTGATCGTCAGGCGCGACTTCTTTCAACGCTGTATACATACGCGTCAATGCATTGCGGGCGTCATCCAGATGCGCATCGGAATAATTCAACTGGCTACGATAATGCGCGCGCAAGATGAAGAAGCGCACAACTTCGTGATCGAATTTTTCCAGCACTTCACGGATCGTAAAAAAATTACCCAAGGACTTGGACATTTTTTCATTGTCGACACGCACAAAACCGTTGTGCATCCAGTAGTTAACGAAGGTGTGCTTGCTCGCACCTTCTGACTGCGCGATTTCGTTTTCATGATGGGGGAACTGCAAGTCGGCGCCGCCGCCGTGAATATCGAATTGTTCACCCAATAAATCACAAGCCATCGCCGAGCATTCGATATGCCAGCCTGGGCGGCCACTGCCCCATTTGGATGCCCACTTCACTTCGTCCGGTTCGGATTCCTTGGATGACTTCCACAACACGAAATCGAGTGGATCGCGTTTGCCGGTATTCACATCGACACGTTCGCCAGCGCGCAAATCGTCCAGCGACTTACCTGACAATTTGCCATAACCGGGGAAATCGCGCACAGAGTAATTGACATCGCCATCGGATGATTTATACGCAAGGCCATTGCGCTCCAGCGTTTCAATTAAGCCCAGCATTTGCGGTACGTAGTTGGTCGCGCGCGGCTCATGATCCGGCTTTTGCACGCCAAGCGCAGCAGCATCTTCATCCATCGCATCGATAAAACGTTGCGTCAGTTGCGAAATAGATTCGCCGTTTTCCGCTGCGCGCTTGATGATTTTATCGTCGATGTCGGTGATATTGCGAACGTAAGTGACCTCGTAACCTGAAGTACGCAACCAGCGCTGTACCAGATCAAATACCACCATCACGCGCGCGTGCCCAATGTGACAATAGTCATATACCGTCATGCCGCATACATACATCCGGACTTTGCCCGGATCAATAGGAGTAAACGACTGCTTCTCACGCGCCAGCGTATTGTAGATCTTCAGGGCACTCATGAATGATTGTCTGTTTCGGCCAGGATTTTGCTACAAGATTTTTACTAGACTTGATACGCATCGTCATCAACGCGTATCAGCAAACCCAGCGCTGATGCGACTAGGTCGCCAAAACACTTTGTCATACTTCTTTTTGATAAAATGCACATTTTTGCGGCAGTATAGCATTGATAAAATACTCTACTGCAGCCTTGAACTCTGTTTGAATTTTCTGGCCGTTTGTCGACAAGCCGATAATAAATTGCTACTGCAATATGTTAAACACCCGAGGTTAAAGACTTGGGCTAATCGAAACTTAAATTCTCCGGCTACTCCAAATCCAATGCCTAACTTGCAAACGGGACGGCATAATATGACAGTGTCGGCATTCGTGCAACCGCGACATAGAATACCGCTTTACAAGTTTTGCTGAAATTGAGCCCAGAGAGAAAAATTCGCAGGTTTGCGTTTTTATAAACGTAACCCATACACAAACGCTATAAACGAATGAAGGAAATCAAATGAAATTTTCCCGCCGTCATATCATGACCATGATTGCAGCACTTTCCCTGTCAGGCGTAATGCAATTGGCTCAAGCAGCAGATGCCCCCCATGTTGTACTGAAAACAAATTTGGGCGATATCGAGCTGGAATTAAACCCTCAGAAAGCGCCAAAATCGGTAGAAAACTTTTTGCAATACGTGAAAAGCGGTCAGTACAACGGCACTATTTTCCACCGTGTGATTGGTAATTTCATGATTCAAGGTGGCGGTTTCGACAAGAACATGCGTGAAAAAACAACGCGCGCACCTATTCGCAACGAAGCACAAAACGGCTTGAAAAATGATACTTACACCATTGCAATGGCACGTACCGGGGATCCGCATTCCGCTACCGCTCAGTTCTTTATCAACACGAATAACAACAACATGCTGAACTATCCGGGTGCAGACGGCTGGGGTTATGCAGTGTTCGGCAAAGTCATCAAAGGTGCAGAAGTCGTCGACAAGATCAAGCAAACCAGTACCGGCAGCCGCGGACCGTATCAGGATGTGCCGGTTCAGGCCATCGTGATCGAATCAGCAACCATTACCCAATAAATTGCGTAATAGTTTTTAGTTTCATTCTTCTGTTTCACACTACATAGCTCAAGGAATAATATGGCAGTCATTCTCACCACCAACCACGGCAAAATCACTATCGAACTCGACGCAGAAAAAGCGCCGAAGACAGTTGAAAACTTTTTGGCATATGTCAACTCCGGTCACTATGCCGGCACCATTTTTCACCGTGTGATCGACGGCTTCATGATCCAAGGTGGTGGTTTTGAACCAGGCATGAAACAAAAACCAACCAACGCTACGGTTGAAAACGAAGCCAAAAACGGCCTCAAAAACGATCTCTATACATTGGCGATGGCGCGCACTTCGGACCCACACTCGGCTTCTGCCCAATTTTTTATCAATATCAACAACAATGCTTTCCTCGACTATCCAGGTCAAGACGGCTGGGGTTACTGCGTATTCGGTAAAGTTACGGATGGCGCTGATGTCGTCGAAAAGATCAAGTCAGTCAAAACCACACGCAGCGGCATGTTTGCTGACGTGCCAGTTGAAGATGTCGTCATTGAAAAAGCAGAAGTTATCTAATCATCACTTCTGACACTGCATCATTCTCGACGCACGATATGACCATTTCATCTTCTGCTTCGAACAAACAAGCGCAGCCTGCAACGGCTGCGCTTTTTGTTTCTGACCTGCATTTGCAGGCGGCGATGCCAAAGACTACCGAGGCATTTCTCAATTTTCTGCAAACACAAGCGACAAAAGCTCGTCAGCTCTATTTGCTGGGTGATATTTTTGAAGCATGGGCTGGCGATGACGATATAGACGATGCTTACAACCGACAGGTCGTGAACGAGCTAAAGAATATCAGCCGACGCGGGATAGCCGTTTTCTGGATTGCGGGCAATCGTGACTTTCTGGTCGGCGAACAATTTGCCAAAACCTGCGGTATTACTTTACTGTCCGACCCATTTGTGACGACCATTAGTGATCGCTTGCTGGTGTTGACGCATGGCGATGCATATTGCACCGATGATGCAGCCTATATGCAGTTTCGCGCGCAAGTGCGAGATGCGGAATGGCAAAGAAATTTCCTCGCGCTGCCGCTGATGCAACGCAAAGCGATCATTGAAAATCTGCGTGCAGGTAGCCGGGCAGCGCAGCGAGACAAGTCCTACGAGATCATGGACGTCAACCATGAGGCGATTACTGGCTTATTCGAGCAAACCGCAACAGCCACCATGATTCACGGCCACACTCACAGACCAGCACGCCATGACTATCAGGAAGATGGTAAGGCGCGTGTGCGCTATGTATTGTCTGACTGGGATCTGGATGGTACAGCGCCACGAGGAGACTGGCTGGCGCTGGATATGAACGGAGTAATCCGTCGCTATGATTTCAACGGTATTGAAATTGGCAGTTAAAAATAATGCCTCAGCTATGAGGCATTATTTAATCAACAAACAATCGCGATGCGCGATTGTTTTCTGTCAGTAGAAAATCGATACTGATTACTCAAACTGCTTTTTGAATTGCTGGAACTGCTCAGTTAATCCAGCGACTTCCTGCTTTAAAGAACTGACTTCTTCTTCAAGCTGAGTTATCCGATCCTGTCGACTGACATGCGCAGCACCACTACCTGAACTCAAAGCAGCTTCACTCGATTCAGGAAAAACTTCCCCTGACAACAAGGCCGCATAGCGCGCTTCCTTGGTACCCGGCGTGCGCGGCAAACGCACAACCAGCGGTGGATATTTATCCATAAGGAATTGCAGCCCTGTCTCGACATCAGCGATCGCAGAAAAATCGTGCAGGCGACCGGAACGCGTACGAATTTCACCCGCAGTTTGTACCCCGCGCAGCATCAAGATCGTCAACACGGCCAGCTTGTCCTGTTCCAGCGACCACTTCACACGCAGACGGTGTTGATATTTGCTGACCCTTGCGCCGGCCTGATGGACTTCGGTAACGAACTTCTCTTCCATCAGGCGTTGGAGAATCGCCTTCACGTCATCTTCGGTCAGAGACATCACAGGATCACGACTGGTTAATTGATTACAACCATTTGTCAGTGCGTTCAGCGACATCGGGTAACTATCTGGCGTCAGAGCTTCTTTTTCAGCTAGGACTGCCAGCACGCGAATTTCACCCGCATCCAGCAAAGATTGTTCATTGCCTGATTGCTCCGTGACTTGCGAATTACTTATTTCATCACTCATTTGAAACACTTAATCTGTGGTGGTTACTCGATTAGTTACTCGACCAGCTTGTTCATTTCTTCTTGATCAAATTTCTCTGTCGTCAGCAAGGTTTCACAATCAATACCTGCACACTTCAACGCTGCCAGAATTTTTTCGATTTGGTGCTCTTGCGTAGCAGCATTATCAATCAAGCCGTGCAAGGCCTTCGATAAAGGGTCGTCGCCATTCGGCACCACACCATATGATGCAAACATGCGTGCGGCAGCTTCGTCGCGTGCGTTGTCTTTCAAGATGATGCGCGCCGGATTACCAACCGCTGTCGCGCCCGCAGGCACTTCCTTCACCACTACGGCGTTCGATCCCACCTTGGCACCCTCGCCAACCGTAAATGCGCCCAGCACCTGAGCGCCGGCACCGATGATGACGCCATTCGCTAATGTTGGATGGCGCTTAGCGCCTTTGCTGAGTGAAGTACCGCCCAACGTCACGCCTTGATAGATAGTGCAATCGTCGCCAACTTCTGCGGTCTCGCCAATCACCACACCAAAGCCATGATCGATAAAGACACGCCTACCGATTTTTGCGCCTGGATGAATTTCAATTCCGGTCAGCCAACGAGCAATATGTGAGGTAAAGCGCCCCATCCATTTCAAATCATTACGCCAGAACCAATGCGCCCAGCGCTGCATGACAATGGCATGCAGGCCTGGATAGCAGGTAATAACTTCCCACTTATTGCGCGCGGCTGGATCGCGGACAATGATATTGGCGATATCTTCTTGAATACGACTAAACATGGAATATGGTTATGCGAAAAATACTGAGGTGACAATATTAGCCTGTTATAGCAAGTCATGATGGAGCCGAGTTCGGCTCCATCATGACTTGCAAGGCTTTTCTGTGATTGCTAGAGCAATGAACTGCGGTTCTTCAATCGCAGTTTATGAGCCGGTAGCGATCCGCTGTCTACGAGCTTCGTACAGGCAAACGCCAGAAGCCACGGATACGTTCAAGCTTTCGACAGAACCAAACATCGGGATGCCAACCAGAACGTCGCAGGTTTCACGCGTCAAACGGCGCATGCCCTCGCCTTCGGAGCCCATGATCAACGCTGCCGGACCAGAGAAATCAGCTTCATACAAGCCTTTTTCTGAATCGTCGGTAGTACCGATTAACATGATGTCGCGCTCTTTGAGTTCACGCAATGTCCGCGCCAGATTCGTTACTGTGATGTAGGGAATGTTATCAGCCGCACCGCTGGCAACTTTGGCGGCCGTCGCATTCAAACCGACCGCGCGGTCTTTGGGGGCAATGACCGCATGTGCGCCGGCACCGTCAGCCACACGCAAGCATGCGCCCAGATTGTGCGGATCGGTAATCCCATCCAGCACAAGCAACAACGGTGGACCATCGACTGCATCCAGCAACTCGTCCAGATTACGCGCCAGCGACAGTTCGCCAGCCTTGGCCACTACGCCTTGATGGCGACGCGTGCCAACGATGCTACTGAGACGTGCATCGTCAGCAGAAATAATACGTACCTTTGACGCTTCAGCAGCGCGTATCAAATCCTTCATGCGCTGATCGTGACGACTGGCGTCGATATAAATTTCTTCTACCGAAGAGGCTTCATGGCGCAAGCGCGCCGTGACGGCGTGAAAGCCGAAAATCATCTTGCTCTTCATTTTTATCGTTTCTTCTTGCTTGGTTTTGTTGCCGGTGGACGTTGTTTGTTTGGCGTCGCCGCCGGACGTTTTGCCTTGGTTTTTTTCGCAGGAGCTGAACTAGCCACACTGGTTTTCACCGCGGTTTTGTTCGTGCTCTTGCTTGCGCCTTTTTGTTCGCTTTTTTGCGTACGTTGCTGATGTTCGTTATCGGCACGCCGGGCTTCATTTTTCAAGACCGTACGAATACCTGGTTCGCTTACCAGACGCAAATCGATTTTACGTGCATCCAGATCAACGCGACTGACCTGGACAGTCACGCGATCAGTCAGTTGATAACGAATTCCCGTCCGCTCACCGCGCAATTCGTGACGCGCCTCATCGAATTTGAAGTGATCTGCGCCCAGCTCGGTGACGTGTACCATCCCTTCAATGAACAGCGAATCAAGCTGTACGAAAATACCGAAAGTTGCCACGCCAGAAATCACACCGGTAAACTCTTCGCCGAGCTTGTCGCGGATGAAGTAACACTTGAGCCATGCTTCGACATCACGCGAGGCTTCGTCTGCACGACGCTCATTGGCGGAGCAGTGGATACCTAATGCTTCCCAGATCGCCAGATCGCCTTCAGCTTTTTGCTTGCCTTCGGCTTTGTCTTGCGCATGTTTTTTACGCGCAGCGGGCGACAACATCGTGTTCAGCACGCTGGTGTCTATGCCTTTCGGCGTATAACGCTTGCCTTGCAAAATCGCCTTGATCGCACGATGTGTCAGCAAATCGGGATAGCGACGGATAGGACTAGTGAAATGAGCGTAAGCCTCATACGACAAACCAAAGTGCCCAATATTTTCCGGGCTATACACCGCTTGCTGCATAGAGCGCAGCAACATCGTTTGCAACAACAAGGCATCAGGACGCGTTTTAATCTTCGGCATCAGTTCAGCGTAATCGGATGCACTAGGCTTGTCACCGCCACCAAGATTCAAGCCGACTTGCTTCAGGAAGGTACGAACCTGATTCAACTTCTCTTTTGTTGGCAACGCATGCACACGGTACAAACTTGGATGCTTGTGACGTTCCAGCAAATCTGCGGCACAGACGTTAGCTGCCAACATGCACTCTTCGATCAGCTTATGCGCTTCATTGCGAGTACGTGGCAATATCTGTTCGATCTTGCCGACTTCATTACAAACGATATAAGTTTCTGTCGTTTCGAAATCAATCGCACCACGCGCGTGACGCGCTTGCAACAAGGCTTGATATACACCGTGCAAATTCAACAGATGCGGCACCAGCATCGGGCGCTTGGTAGCCTCTATGCCTTTGGTATTGCCCAGGATAGCTGCAACTTCGGTATAAGTCAGGCGCGCAGCGGAATGAATCACCGCTGGATAAAATTGATAAGCCTTGATCTCACCCTTGCTAGTAATCACCGCATCGCATACCAGCGTTAAACGATCGACGCCAGGATTGAGCGAACACAAACCATTGGATAATTTTTCAGGCAACATCGGAATCACGCGTCGCGGGAAATACACCGATGTGCTGCGTTCAATCGCATCCACGTCCAACGGCTCATTCGGTTTGACGTAGTTGCTGACATCGGCAATCGCCACGATCAGCCGGAAGCCATCGGCACGACCGATTTTGCATGGTTCGCAATAAACCGCATCATCGAAATCGCGCGCATCTTCACCATCAATCGTGACCAGCGGTACATCGCGCAAATCAACGCGATCATTGATATCAATTGCGCGAACTTCGCTTGGCAACTTGGCTGCAGCTTTCTTTGCTTCCTCAGAAAATTCATGCGGCACGCCGTACTTGCGCACAGCGATTTCAATTTCCATACCTGGATCATCGATGTCGCCCAGCACCTCAGCTATTTTGCCCACAGGCTGGCTGAAACGTGACGGTTGTTCCGTCAACTCTACGCTAACAACTTGACCGGTTTTTGCTTTGCCAGGTGAGCCGGCCAATATGATGTCTTGCCCGATGCGTTTGTCTTCGGGGGCGACGACCCAGACGCCATTTTCATTCAACAAACGACCGATCACATGCGTATTGGCACGTGATACAACTTCAACGATAGTGCCCTCAGGACGACCGCGTCTATCGGTGCCGATGATGCGCGCTTGTACGCGATCACCATGCAGCACTTTCTGCATTTCTTTTTCTGGCAAAAAGATATCCGCAGTCGCATCATCGGGAATTAAAAATCCGAAACCATCACGATGACTGCTGACGCGACCTTCAATAAAATTCGATGAGTTCGCGAGTTGATAATTGCCGGAGCGATCCGGTTTGATCTGACCGTCGCGCTCCATTGCGTTCAGGCGGCGCATGAGACCGTCCATCTCGTCAGGCTTTACGCCGAGTGCGGTGGCAAGGGATGGCGCATCGTGCGAGCTGGTCGTCGTGCGTAAGATGCCGAGAATTTCCTCGCGGCTGGGAATGGTATAAGAGTATTGGCTCAAAAGCTGTTTCAGTTAATTGTTATTGGAACGGGAGTCAGTGTAACGGACGCTAGGGATATTTGCATAATAAGTCGGCAATCATGCAAATTCATTGCATTCCTTGATTGACTTTCGAATGTTTTCCGCTATACTGCTGATCTTTCTGTAGGCCCACGTGGCGGAATTGGTAGACGCGCATGGTTCAGGTCCATGTGCCGCAAGGTGTGGGGGTTCGAGTCCCTCCGTGGGCACCAAGTTATTAAAACCCCGTTGATTCGTCAACGGGGTTTTTCTTTTTCAGACTGCATTTTCTTTGCAGTCAAATATTGCAGTCGATTTGATATCCGCCTGCTTCGAATTTCCCCTCATTCTTACTCACTGCATAGTGCCAGTCGAGCATGACAACATCACTACACGTTTTTATTCTACGTTGCCTTTTTTAATCCATGCTGCCAATTGGTGCGGCCGCAAACCATCGTATTCTTCAAATGGCTGATGTATCCATGGATTGTGCGGCAAATACTCAAGATAATAATCAGGCTTGACTGATGAGCAAGCTTTGTACCAGATAACAGCGGACTTTACTTCCGTCACATCAGGAAATTGTTCAGCGAGATGGGATTGTATTTTTTCCAGCGTAACGCCGGAATCAACCAGATCATCGATCAGCAAAATGCGGCCGCTCAAAGCACCGTTGGTAATCGTGATGTGTTTGGCAATATCAAGTATGCCTTGCGTCATGCCGGCATCTTCTCGATAGGAACTGGTCGATAAAATCGCCAGCGGAACATCGAAGATGCGGGAGAAGACATCGCCTGGGCGCAAACCGCCGCGCGCCAGGCAAAGTATTTGATCGAACTTCCAGCCGGATTCGTGCACTAGCAGAGCAAGACGTTCGATTGCATGGTGATATTCATCCCATGCAACCCATAGATCCTTGTCGCTAGCTTCAGGCATGTTGCCGACTGTTGTAAGTCTTATTTGAATGGATGACGCAGTACGATCGTTTCTTCACGATCAGGACCGGTTGAAATCATGTCGATAGGGACGCCGACGAGTTTCTCGATTCTGTCGATATAGGCACGCGCATTTGCTGGCAGGGCTTCCAGCGTTTTTGCACCCACAGTGGTTTCTTTCCAGCCTGGCATTTCTTCGTAAATCGGTTCGCAAGCTGCAGCATCTTCCGCACCGACCGGGAAGATATCAACCGTCTTGCCGTTCAATTTATAACCTGTGCAAATACGCAGCGATTCCAAACCATCCAGCACGTCGAGCTTGGTAAAGCACATACCTGTCACACCGTTGATCTGTACCGAACGTTTCAGCAAGGCAGCATCGAACCAGCCGCAACGACGTGCACGACCGGTAACGGTACCGAACTCGTGACCAACTGTTGCCAGATGCTTGCCGACGCCTGTATCGGTAGGCAATTCGGACGGGAATGGCCCGGAACCAACGCGTGTCGTGTACGCCTTGGTAATACCCAGGATGTAATGCAACATGCCTGGACCAACTCCCGAACCGGTCGATGCATTGCCTGCCACGCAGTTACTCGAAGTAACGTAAGGATAAGTACCGTGATCAACGTCAAGCAAGCTGCCTTGCGCGCCTTCAAACAACAAATTCGCACCAGCGTTAAATGCTGCATACAGCGCACTCGATACGTCGCCGACCATAGGTTTCAAACGTGGCACATCGGCCAGCGCATCATCCAGTGTTTTTTGATAATCGACAGTCGCGACCTTCAGGTAATTAGCCAAAACGAAGTTGTGATAGTCGAGGTTTTCGCGCAGTTTTTCAGCGAAACGTTTTTCATTCAACAGATCCGCAGCGCGAATCGCGCGACGCGCGACCTTGTCTTCGTATGCAGGGCCAATGCCCTTGCCTGTCGTGCCGATTTTCGCATCGCCACGCGCAACTTCACGCGCGACGTCGAGTGCGGTGTGGTACGGCAGAATGATCGGGCATGCTTCGGAGATTTTCAGGCGCGACGGGACTTCAACACCGATCGCAGCCAGCTTGTCGATTTCACGCAATACGTCAGGTACTGACAGCACGACACCGTTACCGATATAACATGCCACGCCGTCACGCATGATGCCCGACGGGATCAGTTGCAATGCAGTTTTATGGCCGCCGATAACCAGCGTATGTCCCGCATTATGGCCGCCCTGAAAGCGCACCACGCCTTGCGAATGATCTGTCAACCAATCGACGATCTTGCCCTTGCCTTCATCGCCCCATTGGGTTCCGATTACTACGACGTTTTTTGCCATGCTTTTTGTAGACATCACTTAACCTAATTTTTTGATAATCCAGTTGCCGTTTTCAAGCACGAGTATGCGATCGCACTCGAACTCATCCTGATCGTTTTCATGGCCGGAAAGACTTTGAATCACGACTTCCCCTGCCTTGCGCAACGCGCTGATTTCTTTACGTAATGCCGGCTCACGCCCCCATGGTGCACGTATCGCACGCTTGGGTTCAGCGACAGGCAACAATCGCGCCAATTCGCGCAAATCCATCGAGAAGCCAGTCGCTGGACGCGCACGGCCGAATGCTTCACCAACGTGATCGTAACGACCGCCTCGTGCAACTGCGTTTGGCAAGCCTGGAACGAAAATCGCAAACATGGCGCCGCTTTCATACTGATAGCCGCCAAGATCTGCCAGATCAATCGTTACATTGGCGTCGCCCGCAAGGCTGACCAAGGTATTCAATTCATCCAAAGCCTTGGTGATACCTGGCAATTTTGGCAATACCTCGTGCGCCTTCGCAAGCACAGTTACGTCGCCATACAAGCCTGGCAAGGCCAGCAAGGCGCGACGTGTTTCCGCGCCATAGGCAACAGTAATTTCTTTCAGTGCCGGCACATCTTTCGCACGTAACGCAGTATACAGTGCACGCTCATCCTTCTGCGCATTTGCATCACTTTCTAGCAACGCGCGCAGTACGCCTACGTGGCACAAATCCAGACGCACATGCGTAAAGCCGGCTAATGCCAACGACGCCAGCGCGAGCTCTTGAATTTCGCCATCTGCTTCCAAACCGGCGTGACCGTATATCTCGGCACCGATCTGCAAAGGCTCGCGCGTGGCATGCAAACCATTTGGACGTGTCAGCAATACGCTGCCGCAGTAACACAGACGTGTGATCGATGAACGATTCAGCAGATGTGCGTCGATACGCGCAACTTGCGTGGTCATGTCGGCACGCACACCCAAGGTACGACCCGACAATTGATCGACCAGTTTGAAGGTACGCAAATCCATATCCTGACCTGCACCTGCCAGCAAGGATTCCAGATATTCCAGCATAGGCGGCATGACCAGCTCATAGCCGTACAGATGGAAACTGTCGATGATCAGACGACGCAACTCTTCAATCTTGCGCGCTTCGGACGGCAAAACATCGGCAATATTTTCAGGCAAGAGCCAATTAGGCATGACGGGAAATGAAATAGGTCAGAAAAAGAAAATGGGACACGGCTAATACTGCCAACAAACTTGGCAAAGCATGACTCAAACCAGAATCACGCTCGTGAAATTATTCGCTCTTGTAAAACGTAGGGCGCTGAAAAGAAAATACTGCCGTGAACACATCAGGATTTTCATCCTATCAAGCATTCACGGCAGACAGCATTATTTCTTTGGAGCGCTACTACCAGTTGTCGGATTTTTGAAGTATTTAAAGAATTCAGAATTCGGATCAATCACGAGCATATCGTTACGCGTCTTGAAGCTGGCGCGATAGGCTTCGAGACTACGATAGAACTTGTAGAACTCAGGGCTTTGGCCAAATGCCTGTGCGTAAATTTGCGACGCTTTGGCATCGCCTTCACCACGCACTTGCTCAGCGTCGCGATAAGCCTCAGCCAGAATCACAGTGCGTTGACGATCGGCATCCGCACGAATCTTCTCGGATTCTGCTGCACCTGTAGAACGCAACTCATTCGCCACACGTGCACGTTCGGATTTCATCCGTTCAAAAACAGACGCATTGATCTGATCAACATAATCAACACGCTTCAAACGTACGTCGACAATCTCGACACCGATCTGCTTCGCCTCGTCCGTTACTTTTTTCTGAATACCGTCCATGACCGCGCCACGCTCACCAGAAATCACTTCACGCACAGTGCGCTTGGTGATTTCTTCGTTCAGCGAAGCTTTGACGATTTGCGCCATGCGGTTTTGCGCACTGCGTTCATCGCCACTAAAGCTGACGTAGTACAAACGTGGATCGACGATGCGCCATTTGACGAAAGCATCAACCAGAATATTCTTCTTTTCCGCCGTGATGAAGCGATCTGCATCCGGCGTATCCAGCGTCAGAATACGTTTATCCAGGAAAATTACATTCTGAAAAGGTGGCGGCAACTTGAAATGCAGACCCGGCTCGCTGATGACGGTTTTCACTTCACCCAACGCAAACACGATTGCGTACTGACGTTGATCCACCACAAATATGGTCGAGAAAAATACGCCAACCAAGATCGCTAATGCGATTACAACAGAAATAAGGCGATTCATTATCGAGCCTCCCGATCACGGGAAATACGGCTATCACGGGTACGGGATTCCTGCTGCAATTGCGTCTCCAATGCGACTGAACCAGATGGTAATACGGGTGTAGTAGAGGCTGCTGCAGATGGCGCGTTTGCTGCGGCTGTGTCGGCAGATGTTTGCGAAATCAGCTTATCCAATGGCAGATAAATCAGATTATTGCTGCCTTTGGAATCGACCATCACTTTGGTTGTGCTTGAGAATACCTTCTGCATCGTGTCGATATACATACGGTCACGTGTCACAGCCGGTGCTTTTTGATATTCCACCAGCACTTGTTTGAAGCGTGAAGCTTCACCTTGTGCATTGGCTGTCACGCTCGCCCGATAAGCTTCCGACTCCTCCATCAGACGCGATGCGGCACCACGAGCACGCGGAATCACGTCATTGGCATACGCCTGGCCTTCATTTTTTTGACGCTCGCGATCCTGACCGGCTTTCACAGCATCATCGAACGAAGCTTGGACCTGCTCTGGTGGTTGCACGCCCTGCATCGTTACATTGGTGATCTGCACACCCGCTTTGTATTTATCTACGATTTGCTGCATCAGCTGACTGCTGTCAAAGGCGATTTTTTCACGACCTTCATATAAGACAAAGTCCATTTTGTTACGACCGACAACTTCGCGTATCGCAGTTTCTGCGACTTGCTTGACCATTTCTTCCTTCTCACGATTATTGAATACCCATTCGGATGCATTTTTCAATGTAAATTGAACAGCAAACTGGATATCAATAATGTTTTCGTCTTCGGTCAGCATCAATGATTCCTGCTGCTGCTTATTCTTGACGTTACCACGATAGCCGACTTCAACAGTACGAACCTGCGATACATTCACAGTTTCGTGGCTTTGAATCGGGGTTGGCCAGCGCCAGTTAAAACCGGCTGGCGTCATGTGGCTATATTTGCCAAATGTGAGAACCACACCGGTCTGGCCTTCCTGAACGATGAAAAAACCACTCACCAGCCACAGAAATCCAACGATCGCCGCAATAACGCCCGCACCGATGCCGGCACCACGCATATCAGGTTTAAATCCGGTACCACCGGAGTTGCCGCCGTTACCGTTGTTGCCGCCGCCGTTTTTTTTGTTACCAAACAGGTTGCTCAGACGTTGATTGAAATCGCGCCACAATTGATCCAAATCAGGCGGACCATCGTTCGGTCTTTTATTGCCATCCTGATTCTTGTTGTCGTCAGAGCCACGACCCCAGCGAGGGTCGTTGAGCGAAAATTTCAAGCCAAATTTTTTAAGTAAGGAAACAAGCATTCTTTTGTGGTCCGGGCTGAAAAATAGTGGGTTGGAATACCAAATAAATTCGTTATAGGTTGACATCATCGGATGCAACAAGCGATACATCCTCTAGTCCAGCGGCGCGCTGCTTCGCACATTCGGCTACTGCTTCCCGCAGTAGATCCAATCCGCTTCCAGTCTGGGCACTAATAAAAACACGTCGGATTTTATCATATTCATCACGTTCCAAAGCAGGTTCCAGCCCTGCCGCATCAATCTTGTTCCAAACCAGAATCTGCGGAATGTGATCAGCTCCAATTTCACGCAGCACCATATTCACTTCATTGATCTGTTCCATACGTACCGGACTGGCACCATCAACCACATGCAACAGCAAATCAGCATGAATGGTTTCTTCCAGCGTGGCACGAAATGCGGCGACCAGTTGATGCGGCAGTTCACGAATAAATCCAACCGTATCCGAGATTACGACATTGCCAGCCTCACCAAGATAGATGCGACGCGACGTGGTATCCAAGGTCGCGAATAACTGATCTGCAGCCAGCATTCTGGCTTTGGTCAATGCATTAAACAGCGTTGATTTACCCGCATTGGTATAACCGACCAGAGAAACGGAAAACGCATTATTACGTCCGCGCGCTCGACGTTGTGTCGCACGCTGCTTTTGCAGTTTTTCGAGCTTGGCTCGCAAAGCCTTGACTCGCTCACCCAACAGACGGCGATCTGTTTCCAACTGCGTTTCACCCGGGCCGCGCAAACCGATACCGCCCTTTTGACGTTCCAAATGGGTCCAGCCGCGGATCAGGCGGGTAGATAAATGTTGCAATTGCGCCAATTCAACCTGGACTTTACCTTCGTGACTTTGCGCACGCTGCGCGAAGATATCGAGGATGAGGCTGGTACGATCGACTACTCTGATCTGTAAATGGCGTTCCAGATTGCGTTGCTGTGCAGGTGACAATGCGTGATTAAAAATCACGATATCGATCTCGTGATCGACTACTGCATCTGCTATTTCATTTGCCTTGCCTGAACCCACGAACAAGGCAGCATCCGGACTCGAACGCTTGCCTGTAATCGTCATGATAGGCTCGGCACCTGCTGATCGAGCCAGAAGAGAAAGTTCTTCCAGACTTGCAGCAAAATCGCCTTTGCCAAAATCAAGTCCCACCAGTACGGCACGCATATTAATAACGCACCAATGGCAAAATTATGTGGATGTTATTCAGCGTCAGACTCGATGCTCAGGTTTACCGCGCGTGCAGGCACGACAGTGGAAATTGCATGTTTGTAAACCATTTGCGTAACTGTATTACGCAGCAAAACGACATATTGATCAAACGATTCAATATGACCTTGGAGTTTGATGCCATTGACGAGATAAATCGAAACGGGGACGTGCTCTTTGCGCAATGCATTGAGAAATGGGTCTTGTAACAGTTGCCCTTTGTTGGTCATGACAGCTCCATTGTGTTGTTGTGATTAGGAGGTTGAGGCATCTTGCTTATTTTCAAGTGCCTCGCTCAGGGAAATGTAATCGATTTCGAACTTTTCCGCCAAACCGGCTTATTTTTCTGACCGGCTAAAAGGATTTTTGCCGGATCGTAACTCGATACGTAGTGGAGTCCCAACCAGAGAAAAAGTTTCGCGAAAATGCTTTTCGAGGAAGCGTTTGTAATTCGCATCTATCGATTCCAGCGCATTGCCGTGAATGACGACGATAGGCGGATTCATGCCGCCCTGATGCGCATAACGCAATTTCGGACGGATGGAGCCCTTGCGGCGCGGTTGCTGATGTTCGACTGCTTCGATCAACGCGCGTGTCAGCTTAGGCGTGGACAGATTTGACATGGCAGCCGCATAGGCATTGTCGACCGATTTCATCATCGGGCCGATACCACTCGATTTAAGTGCAGAGACAAAATGCGTTTTAGCAAATGACAGAAAACCCAGTTTGCGCTCCAGATCAATCTTGATCTCGTCGCGTCTATCGCTGGTCAAACCATCCCATTTATTCACACCGACTACCAGCGCCCTGCCCGACTCCAAAATAAAGCCGGCAATGTGTGCATCCTGCTCGGAAATGTCCTGTTGCGCATCGAGCAGCAAGAGCACGACATTCGCTTCGGAAATCGATTGCAAGGTTTTGACGACAGAAAACTTTTCAATCGCTTCAAACACCTTGCCGCGACGGCGAATACCTGCGGTGTCGATCAGTGTGTAATGCTTGCCATCCCGCTCAAACGGGATTTCGATCGAATCGCGCGTAGTACCTGGCAAATCGAAAGCGATCACGCGCTCTTCACCGAGCAAGGTATTTACCAGCGTCGACTTGCCGACATTCGGACGCCCGACAATTGCCAGCCTGACACTGCGATCTTTCGATTCAGGAATTTCCTCTTCCGGCGGCCTTTGCGCAAAAGCGATATTCAGCGATTCTTCGACCAGATCGGTAACGCCGTCACCATGCGCTGCAGAAATCACATAGGGATCACCCATGCCGAGTTCGTAGAAATCGGCAGTGACCGTGGTGTACTTCATGCCTTCTGCTTTGTTGACGACCAACATTACGGACCGACCGCTTTTACGCAAAAAATCGGTAATGGTTTTATCGTGCGGCGTCAGACCTTGGCGGCCATCGACAATGAAGATCACGACATCCGCTTCCGCGACGGCCTGCTTGGTCTGCTTGGCCATTTCATGCATGATGCCCTCCTTGGCAACAGGCTCGAAACCGCCAGTATCAATGACCAGGAAAGGACGTTCGCCCACACGGCCTTCGCCATAGTGCCGGTCACGCGTCAAGCCCGGAAGGTCAGCGACCAACGCATCACGCGACCGGGTTAGTCGATTGAAGAGCGTGGATTTGCCGACATTAGGTCGACCTACAAGTGCAATAACCGGCTTCATCTAATTGTTTTACTCGGCCGCAATTGCGACCAACGTTCCTGATTGAGTTTGAAAAATAAAATTCGCGCCGGAGCTCACCGGTGCGGCAAGAATCGGGCTGCCATCGGTGCTGATACGCGCCGCCAGCGAGCCATCTTCTTTCGAGAAAAAATGGATATAACCCTGGTAATCGCCGACTGCAACCAAACGACTGGAACTGATTGGCGTGGATAAACGACGATTCGCCAATTGCGTATTGCGCCAGATGCTGGTGCCGCCATCGCGCGCAAATGCGCTCAGTCCGCCGCGCTCATCTGAAGCATATACAAAACGTTCATCGACTGCCACGCCCACATCGCTGGACAATGCTTTTGCCCAGCGTGGCGTGCCACTCGCCGCATCGAAGCAGGCTACACGTCCTTGATAGGCAACTGCACATACATCGCGACCGGACACCACTGGCGAACCGGAAATATCAGCAATACGTTCCAGCTCTGTTGTGCCGCGCGGATCGCCGACGGCAACTTCCCAGCGTGGTGCGCCATTATTCAAGGCAACTGCCAGCAGACGACCGCCCGCCAAACCAACGAAAGCCGTCGAATTGACAATCGTGATTCCTGGCGACGTACGCAAGGTCAGCGCCGGTGCCGTACGTTGCAGAAACCATTTGCGCGCACCTGTCTCGGCGTCCAGCGCGACTACGCGATTATCCAGACTGCGCACGACCACCACACCCTGGCCAACCGCTGGTGTAGACAAAACTTCGCTACTGGCTTGCGCCTTCCAGCGTTGTTTTCCGTTGCCGTCAAATGCTAGTACGACGCCTTTTTCACCGGCGACGATAATGGTATCGCCGTCACTGCCAACGCCGGCCGTCAGCTTGGTTCCGGCATTGATGTTCCAGACTGAACGTCCTGTGGCTGCATTAATGCGTGTAATCGTGCCATCTGCAGCAGCAGTAAATACATCGCTGCCCACAACAGCCGGGGCAAAAGTATACTGATCTGCCTTGCCGACGCGCTCAGACCATACAGTGCGAACGGTTGCCGTCTGTTTAACTTCTGTCAATGCTGCTGGCTGGTTGCGTGTCGATGGTTTGCTGGCGAACGGATTAAGCGACGACAAGGTGGAGCATCCGGTCAATATAAGCAATAAGCTAGCACCCAGAATTTTCATCAAGCTGGAATTGAATTTGATACGCATCTTTTTCCTTAAGCGTTTGTGCAGCTAATTTTATGCAGCTTTTTTTACAGCATTGCCACCAATTGCGTCCAGTTTTATCTGGATCAACTGACGTCCCGGATTTTGCGCATCGGTTTTTTCCAATGCAGCCTGATACGCAGTACGCGCTTCGTCCAGCTTGTTTTGAGCAACAAAAATATCACCCTTGCGATCGCTCACCACACCAGCAAACTCCGCAGGGAAGTCTCCGGCCAGAACTTTCAATCCTTCATCGTATGCTTTTTCATCCAGCAAAATCCCGGCCAGGCGAATTTTGGCGATGGCTTTGTATTCATCACTGCCCTTATCTGCAACCCATTGCAATTGCGCTTTGGCGGTTTTAAAGTCGTTCGAATCGAAAGCCGATTTAGCTGCTGTCAATCCACTCATTTGTGCATACGCGGTGCCAGAGAATTTTTCTTCCATATCGGTGGCAACGCGCTGGATCTTGTCCTTGTCTTGCGCCGTCACTGCTTTTTGCAACTCTTCATAGAGTTGACCAGCCTGTGCCGCCTGATTGCGCTGATAGACACCCCAACCTGCCCAGGCTGCATACGCACCCAGCACGATAATCAACAACCATGTAACCAAATTGCCGTATTGACTCCACCAGGATTTGAGACTGGCTAATTGTTCTTGCTCTGCGTGATCGTATGCCATGATGGTTTGATATTTGTGGTGAGTTAATGGTGATAGTGAACGTGATCGGCGTGATCGTGGTCATGATCATCGCCAACAATTTGGTCGACCAGATAATCGGCGATGCCTTCGAATACAACATTCGATTGCTTGCCTTCTGCATCGCGCATTTCTTTAACGACAGCCATACCTTGTGCAATTTCATCTTCGCCAATAATCACGGCATAAGCTGCACCGCTATTATCGGCACGTTTCATTTGCGATTTAAAGCTGCCGATACCGGCGGACGATGCGCAATGCAGCAAGACATCCAAACCTGCATCACGCAAACGTTCTGCGACAACCGATGCCTGCAGTTGCGCTGGCTCGCCTTGATGCACGATGTAAACATCGCATTGATTCGGCGCGAATTTTTCGCCGCTGGCTTTCATCAGTTCGAGCAAACGTTCAACTCCCATTGCGAAACCGCAAGCTGGCGTTGGTTTGCCGCCAAACATTTCAACCAGCGGATCGTAACGACCGCCGCCGCACACTGTACCTTGCGAGCCGAGTTGATCGGTTACCCATTCAAACACGGTGCGATTGTAATAATCCATACCGCGTACCAGACGCGGATTGATGGTGAATGGAACTGCATTGTGATTCAGAATCTTTTGCACACCTTCAAAATGCGCACGTGAATCTTCACCCAGATAATCAAGCAGTTTAGGCGCCGCATTGACCATATCCTGCATGGTTGGATTCTTCGTATCAAGGATGCGTAAAGGATTACTGTGCAAACGTTTTTGCGCTTCTGCATCCAGCAATTCAGCATTTTGTTCGAAGTAGACAATCAAATCGGCGCGGTGCTTGTTGCGTTCTTCCGCATTGCCAATGGAGTTCAATTCTAGACGAACATCCTGCAAGCCAAGATCGTCCCACAAGCGCTGACACATCATGATCAGTTCTGCATCGATATCCGGGCCGGAAAAACCGATCGCTTCTGCACCGATCTGATGGAACTGACGATAGCGACCACGTTGTGGTCTCTCGTGACGAAACATCGGACCTGAATACCACAGGCGCTTTGGACCGTCGTAAGTCAAATTATGTTCGAGCGCCGCACGCACAACGCTTGCCGTGCATTCCGGACGCAAAGTCAGCTCATCGCCATTCATCGAATCGATAAATGAATACATTTCCTTTTCGACGATATCGGTGACTGCACCCAATCCGCGTGAAAACAAGGCAGTAGGTTCAACGATAGGCGTGCGGATTTGCTGGAAGCCGTAGCTCTTCAACACCGTGTGCACGGTATTTTCAAACAATTCCCACATCGGGGCATCGGCAGGGAGAATATCGTTCATTCCCTTCACGCCGACAATTTTTTCTATTTTCTTGGTATCTGACATTTATTTTTAAAAACTTATCTTTAACTTGTTTGATGCTGCTTGTTGTCTTTTACTTAGTGCATCGCACTACTAAGCTGCGCTGTTTTCTTTGCCGTAACGCGTCTTGACGTAATCAAGCACGATGGCATGAAATTCTGCGGCGATATTATCGCCACGCAGAGTAACGGTTTTTTCACCATCGACGAATACTGGTGCGGCTGGCGATTCGCCCGTACCCGGCAAACTGATACCGATGTTCGCGTGTTTTGATTCACCTGGGCCGTTGACGATGCATCCCATCACTGCGACGTTCATTGCTTCGACGCCGGGATACTGTTTTTTCCAAACCGGCATCTGATCGCGCAAATAAGTCTGAATGCCATCCGCCAATTCCTGAAATACCGTCGACGTCGTACGACCACAACCCGGACACGCAATCACCATAGGCGTAAATTTGCGCAAACCCATGGTTTGCAAAATTTCCTGGCCAACAATGACTTCGCGCGTTCTATCGCCACCAGGTTCAGGCGTCAGAGAAATACGGATCGTGTCGCCTATACCTTCTTGCAGCAAAACCGATAAGGCAGCCGTCGAAGCGACTATGCCTTTACTACCCATGCCCGCTTCAGTCAAACCAAGGTGCAATGGATAATCGCAACGACGCGCCAGCTCGCGATACACCGCGATCAAATCCTGCACCCCGGATACCTTGCACGACAGGATAATACGATCACCTGCCAAGCCCACTTCTTCGGCACGCAGTGCATTTTCGATCGCCGAGGTGACAAGCGCTTCATACATGACCGCTTGTGCAGTCCACGGATTCGCCCTTGCCGCGTTTTCATCCATGATGCGCGCCAGCAGTTCCTGATCCAGACTGCCCCAGTTGACGCCAATACGAACCGGCTTGTCGAAACGGCAGGCAATTTCAATCATCTGCGCGAACTGCGTATCACGCTTGTTACCCTTGCCAACATTGCCGGGATTGATACGATATTTCGCCAGCGCTTTTGCGCAATCGGGGTAATCGTTCAACAACTTGTGGCCGTTGTAATGAAAATCACCTACCAGCGGCACGACAATATCCATCTTGTCGAGCTGTTCGCAAATCTCAGGTACGGCTGCTGCAGCTTCCGGTGTGTTGACAGTGATGCGTACCATTTCGGAACCCGCGCGCGCCAATTCCTTGATCTGAATCGCGGTACCGATTACGTCTGCCGTATCGGTATTGGTCATCGATTGCACAACCACAGGCGCATCGCCGCCAATGCGCACTTCGCGGCCACCGTAACTGACCACCGCTATACGACTTTTGCGCCGCGCCAAAGAACCTGTAGCAATCGGATCGGATAAAGACATACGTAAATTATTTCAAATTCAAACGAGCAACGTTGCTGGTGTTGCCTGTGATCACATCGACAGGCTTGCCCCGCAAGATCACATCCACACCGGCAGCATTGCCGATAATCATTGATACAGGTTCTGTGACAGCAACGACTTCAGAGGTACCAGCCTTCAACAAACGCGAAACTAATACGCTATTGTCTGCGCGCTTGATTTCCACCCATGAATCTTCACGCACTTTGATTGCTAATGCATCCTTGCTATTCACCGGAACAGCAACGGGAGACACGACAGGAGTTTTGTTAGCTTCTACGACCACAAGCTGAACCGCTGGTGTAGCTGCTACCGGCTTAGGTACCGTAACTGGCACAGGTAACACAGGCGCTGCAACAGCTTTTGCATCAACAACTACCGGCTGGGATTCAAGCACAGGGGCAGCTGCCACAACAGTCGATGGGTTAGATACTGTTGAAACAACATTTGCCTTATTCAACTCAAGGGCGTTTGGTACCGCCGTAGTTTCAATTACCTCAGCTTGCTCTGGTGGAGTCTCGACAATTTCCCCAGTCTCAATCGGCGCAAGCTTTTCTTCGCCACTGGAAGTCTGCGACGAGGTTGACGATGGAATCCAACCAAGATGCTGTCCCGCAAATACCGCAACACCAAGCACCGCCACAATCGCTGCACCCACTATCACTTTGTACGAAAATCCGCGCGGACCGGAAGGTGACAGTTTTGCTTCGGAAAACGATGCAGAAAGCGTATTTCGTTCTGCCAATTGCACGACGGGCGCAGCGTTGGCATCAACTATCGCGGCCAGAATAGGCGCAGGATCTGCGTGCAGCACTTTTGCGTAAGCACGCACGAATCCGCGCACGATCACCATGCCTGGCAACGCTGCATAGTTATCCGCTTCCAGCGCCTGAATCTGCCTGTTTGCAAGATTGAGCTGACTGGCGATTTGCGCAGTTGTCCAGCCGCGCGCCTCTCGCAGAGCGGCAAGTTGCGCTCCTGCCGGCACAATCGGCTCAACGGCATTCACAACCGACTCAGTAGTTGTGTCGGCAGAAGCAGATTTTTCCGGTTGCTCGCTTGTTGATACTTCATCATTCATTAAAGGCTCCACGCTGATAAGCCGCAAATTCATTTGAGTTTGGGTAACGGCGACGTAATTGCGTCGCAAAACTGGCTTCTGCTGCACGATCGCCGACCTTGCGTTCAATCTTGATCGCCAGCCACAATACTTCCGCAGTCAGCATATCTGTCTTGGTGACGCGCGCAATGTAAAAACGGGCGCGCTCAAGATCACCACGCTCGTAATTGATGCGAGCAAGATTGGCATTAGTTGTCGGACTACCTGGATCGTAGCGAAAAGCCTCATTAAAATAACGCTCTGCCGCAACTGAATCTTTCAGAATCAAACTGCAGCTACCAGCATTATTCAATGCCTTGGCAGGTGACCGATACGCCTTGTTACGTATGGACGATTCAAAATACGCTATCGACTGCTGAGCACGTCCGTTCTGACAAAGGAACCAGCCATAGTTATTGCTTAAATCCGGGTCGTTTGGCGCCAAGCGCAAAGCACGCGTGAAATTTTCTTCGGCCAAACGTGTTTCGCCCAAATCCATGTAAATCAATCCGGCCATGCTGTAGGCATCAGCAAATTCGGAGTCGGTCTGCAATGCAAGCTTGACCTCATCCAGCGCGACATTCATCTGACCTTGCTGATAATACTCGCTTGCCAATTGCAAACGAATACGGGCACGTCTCTGATTATCTGACTTATCGGAACCGGTCACAGTCATCGCATCACCATCTTGGTTGGACGAACTGGTGGTGGTACTAGTTACGCAGCCAGCCAACAAGACCATGGAGAAAAAAGTGATACCAAACAAGACCACGGGACGCGCTATTTTCAAGATGAAATCTCCACAATACGTCCAAAATCTTTGCCGAATTTCTCTTGATACTCGGCCATTTTTTTCATGCGATCTTGCACCCGCGTACGATCCTGCACTTCACCTGCCAGTTGACCGCAAGCCGCATCAATATCGTCGCCGCGCGTCTTGCGTATCGTGGTGACTATGCCGCCATCCATCAGCACTTGGGCGAAGGCCTTGATACGAGGATTGTTGGAGCGCGTCAAACCCGACTCAGGGAATGGATTGAATGGAATCAAATTGAACTTGCATGGCACGCCATCCTTGCCTTGCACCAGTGCCAGCAATTCGCTCGCATGCTGATCACTATCATTGACGCCATCCAGCATGCAATATTCAAACGTTACAAAATCACGTGGAGCGAATTCAAGATAGCGCTTGCAAGCAGCCATCAATTCTTTCAACGGGTATTTTTTATTCAGGGGTACAAGGCCATCGCGCAAGGCATCGTTTGATGCATGCAACGATACCGCCAATGCCACTGCGCAATCCTGCGAAAGCTTATCGATCATTGGCACAACGCCGCTAGTCGACAAAGTCACGCGACGACGCGATAGACCATACGCATTATCGTCGAGCATCAACTTGAGTGCCGTAACGGTCGGCTCGTAATTCAGCAGCGGCTCGCCCATGCCCATCATCACAACGTTGGTGATCTGGCGCTCGCCTTTTGGACCTGGCTCTATGCCTTTGGTCCGGCGCAATTCAAATTCCGCCATCCACAGTTGGCCGATAATTTCGCCCACTGACAGATTACGATTAAAACCTTGTTTTCCGGTTGAACAAAACCGGCAATTTACCGCGCAACCCGCTTGTGTCGAAATACACAAAGTGCCGCGGCTTTCTTCAGGAATAAAAACAGTCTCGACTGCATTGCCCTGCCCTACGTCGATCAGCCACTTGCGCGTACCGTCGGTAGAGGTGTGATCGGAAATCACAGCTGGCGCAGCAATCATCGCGCGCGTTTTCAGCTTGTCGCGTAGCGACTTGGCCAAATCCGTCATCGCGTCAAAATCACTGGCGCCGAATTGATGTATCCAGCGCTGCAATTGCTTGGCGCGGAACGGCTTCTCACCCAGCTCACCGCAATAAGCGATGAGCTGCGCAGGATCCAGATCCAGCAGATTGGTGAGAGTCGTCATAAAAATACTTCTTATTGCCGCTTGATCGCCGATGAAAACATATCAGCGAATAGCTGCATTACAAATAAAACGCGAATTAACGTGAGTACACGTTCAACGCTGGGAAGTAGTAAGCGATTTCAACTTTCGCTGTTTCTTCTGCATCGGAACCGTGCACTGCATTTGCATCGATCGAGTCAGCGAAATCAGCACGGATCGTGCCTTTGTCGGCCTTCTTAGGATCGGTTGCGCCCATCAGATCACGATGTTTGATGATTGCGTTTTCGCCTTCGAGTACTTGAATGATCACAGGACCCGAGATCATGAAGTCAACCAGATCCTTGAAGAAAGGACGTGCGCTGTGAACAGCGTAGAAACCTTCAGCTTCAGCGCGCGACAATTGTGTCATGCGAGCAGCGATGATTTTCAAGCCAGCGCCTTCGAAACGGGAATAAATTTGACCGATTACGTTTTTAGCGACTGCGTCCGGTTTAATAATCGACAGTGTGCGTTCGATTGCCATCTGAAAAAACTCCAATAAAATGAAAGGGTTAAGACGAAAAATTGAGAACTCAATTAACCTTCGATTCTAGCATGAAACACCCTGTTTATGAGCAGGAGCACATGGTTTTATACCCAAGCCATGCGGGGCTTAAGGCGCGTCATCACGTACGCGGCATTTTCTCACCAGAATTCGCTTAAACGCGGCCTCAAATTGAAAGAGAACAAACTGCCCACAGGCGTTGATCCCTCTTCAGAATAAGTCATGTTTATTTAAATTCGATGACATTTAGTTAATTCACACCATCCGAAATCAACCCGAAATTCTTACAATACAAACAAAAAAGCCGACATCAAAGTCGGCTTTTTAAAATATGCACTCTGGATCACACAGCGGGCTTTTTCGTTTGATTCAATTCAAAAACCGCCATCGACTCAACATGTGATGTATGCGGAAACATATTGATCACGCCGGCATTTTTCAACACGTAAGGACCGTCATTGACCAACACTGCAGCATCGCGCGCCAAGGTTGAAGGGTTACATGACACATAGACAATTCGACTAGGCATCAAATCCGGCTGCACCGCATTCAATCCGGCTAAAGCCTCACATACTGCCAAGGCGCCGTCGCGAGGCGGATCGATCAACATACGATCGAATTTCCCCAACTCAATGAAATCCTCGGTTTTTGCTTCGAACAGATTGCGCGAATAAAACGAGGTTTTTTCGGCTAATTGATTTGTCTGTGCGTTTTGCAGTGCGCGTTCGGTCAGCGTCGTGCTGCCTTCCACACCAACCACTTCACGCGCTTGCGTTGCAATCGGCAAAGTGAAATTTCCCAAGCCGCAGAAAAGATCGGCGACGCGATCTGTCGCTTGCACGTCCAGCAAACGCAATGCGCGCGCTACCAAAACGCGATTAATTTGATGATTTACCTGAGTAAAATCGGTCGGTTTGAATGGCATCGTTACACCGAATTCCGGCAACGCGTAATGCAAATTCGCCTCTACCGGATAGAACTGATATGCGCTATCCGGGCCTGCTGGTTGCAACCACCATTGCACTTTGTGATGATCGGCAAAAGCCTTCAATCTCACTTCATCTTCAGCCGAAAGTTCGGTCATGATGCGCAATACCATGGCAGTGATTTTATCTTCTGCGCCCTGACCTATTGCCAACTCGATTTGCGGCAAATGATCGATAACGGAAAGCGAGGCAATCAATTCACGCAAAGGCACCAACATTGCAGAGACATTGGGCGGCAAAATTTCGCAAGTCTTCATATCGGTAATGAACGAAGATTTACGCTCGTGAAAACCAACCAGCACACCGCCTTTTTTCGGCACATTACGCACTGAAATACGGGCGCGATAGCGATAACCCCAGGTCGGCCCGTGTATCGGGCGCAGCATGGTTTCCGGCTTGACCTTGCCGATATGCTTGAGATTGTCTTCGAGAATGCGCTGCTTCAGCGCGACTTGAGCGCCAGCCTCAAGATGCTGCATGGAGCAACCGCCGCAAATGCCGAAATAGCTGCATTTAGGCTTGGTACGCAGAGATGACTCCTTGATCACCGACATCATCTTTGCGGCTTCCCAATTCGCCTTCTTGCGATAGGAAGAATAGACCACGCGCTCTTTCGGTAACGCGCCTTCGACGAACACGACCTTGCCGGGTGTGCCATCTTCATTTTTCAGATGTCCGACGCCACGTGCTTCCATGTCGAGGGACTCGATATCAATAATAGTTTGCTGCATAGGGATTGAATCAGATGAGCGAGCCAGGCTATGCCGGACTTGCATTAAAAAATAGGAAGAGAGGTGTCAAAAGAAAACGGATGATAGCAAACTGCCGCGCATTCGCGGCAAATCCAGCGTCATTCACTTGCACTAAAACAGCGAATCTTTGCCGACGCCTGTCTTGGTCAAGGTGCGCTTCAGCTTGACCAATGCCTCCTGCTGAATTTGCCTGACCCGCTCGCGCGTGACATGCATTTCTATTGCCAACTCTTCCAGAGTAGCAGGGTCGTCATTATCAAGACCAAAGCGACGCGTTATCACGAGACGCTGCTTATCCGGCAATTTATCCAGCCAGTCACGCACCAGCACTGCCATTTCATGATGTTCGGCCACCGCATCGGGATCGTTGGCATGATCGCCTTGCAGCAGATCCAGCAGACTAGATTGAGGATCGCCATCCAACGGCGCATCCAGCGAGCTGGCATGTTCGGACAAAGCCAGAATATCCTGCACATCTTCTACACTACGCTCGACCAGATGTGCAATATCTTCGGCCGTTGCATCCTTGCCGTCATGATGTTGTGCTTCGAGGTGAAATTTTGCGCGCAGCGTTTGATTCAACTCTCGCACCACATGCACAGGCAAACGAACGGTACGCGCCTGGTTCATGATCGCGCGCTCTATGCTTTGACGTATCCACCAGGTCGCGTAAGTAGAAAAACGAAAACCGCGCTCCGGCTCGAATTTATCGATAGCGCGCATCAAACCCAGATTACCCTCTTCAATGAGGTCAAGCAAAACCACGCCACGATTGACATAGTGCTTGGCAATAGACACTACCAGCCGTAGATTGTGCTCAATCATTTTCTGGCGTGCTTCGAAATTGCCCTGTTTGGCCAACGTCGCAAAGTGCACTTCTTCCGGCACAGTCAGCAAGGGACGTGTACCGATCTGATTCAGGTAATGTTGGGTAGCATCGGTAGAGAGTTCAGTCGACAGAACCTTTTTCAGCTCATCTATGCCGGCGACTTCGACCGCTGCAACAACGTTCTCAGTTGGCTCATCGACATCGGCGGATTCGACATCTTCATCGACGTCCTCGTCACTTTCGTCATCAGCGGAATGAAAAGATAGCGCTGGTGACGCGAGCTCCGCGTTTTCCTCGTCGTCTGCCTTTGCATTCCGGTTATGTGTCATTAGCGGCTTGGTAAAAACTTGGATGGATCGACGGGCTTGCCTTGCTGGCGAATTTCAAAATGCAGTTTGACTGCATCTGCATCCGAGTCGCCCATGTCGGCAATTTTTTGCCCTTTGCTGACATTCTGACCTTCTTTCACATGAATCGCCTTGTTGTGCGCGTAGGCAGACAACAAGGTGCTCGTGTGTTTGACAATGACCAAATTACCGTAGCCACGAATTCCGCTGCCGGCATACATCACTTTTCCGGAGCCGGCGGCCAATACCTGCTGCCCGGATTTACCTGCAATATCGATACCTTTTTTGTTGTCATCGAAAGTCGCAATGACTTTGCCTTCAGCTGGCCACATCCAGGATACTGTTTCGTCATCGGAAGCTGCGGGAGTTTCAGCTGGTTTGGCTGGTGCAGCGGCCACTGCACTTTCCGACTTCTGCATTTCAGCCAGATTGCTGTCGGAATATGGACGTTTTTCACCGCGCGGAGCCGTTTTATTGCCGTTAGTCATTGAAGGAGGCGTCGATAAAGTCCGTGCCTCGGTGCCAGGAGACGTCGCAATCGCACCGATTTGCGCACCGCTACTGCCACTACTGCGGGCTGACGAAGATTCCGGCGGCGCCACCCGCAGCACCTGATCGACCTTGATGTCGTTTGGATTGGCCAATTTATTCCATGTCACCAGTTCGCTGTAACTTTGACCGAAATCCAGTGCAATACGGTACAAGGTGTCACCCTTTTTCACTGTATAGAAATTACGGTCTTCCGCCGATGTTTTTGCAATCGTGGTGCTGCCTATCGTGCGTTCTGTAACCGGGGCAGCGCGGTGGGGCGTACCGCAGGCGGCTAAGGAGCCAACGAGCAATGCCAACAAGGTGAGTCGAATTTTATTCATTCTCTTTACGTTCAATTATTTTTTAGCGATGTTAGTTCGCAGAGTTCACGTTACGGTACCTGGACGGAGCGGCACAAAATGGCAATCCTCCAGCGTCGAACTTTTCCATTCAAATTTGCTGACACGTTCTATCAATTGCAGAACCTGATGCCTGTCCCCTACCGGGGCAACCAGGCGACCGCCTATCGTCATTTGTTCCAGCAAGGCCTGCGGCACTTCCAGTCCGGCAGCGGCTAAAATAATGCCGTCAAACGGGGCTGCCTGCGGCAGGCCAAGCATACCATCTCCGTAATGCAAGCGGATGTTTGCTACACGCATGGGCCTCAAGTTGGTCTTGGCCAGCTCGTGCAAACCCCTGATGCGTTCGATGGAATAGACTTCCTTCGCCACTAGCGACAACACTGCAGCCTGATAACCGCAACCGGTACCGATTTCCAACACGCGATTGAGTACGCCTGCATTGCTATTGTTCCGCATGACCTCAATCATTCTTGCAACGATATAGGGTTGCGAAATTGTTTGGTGATAGCCAATAGGCAAGGATGCGTCGATATACGCCTGACTCGCCAAGGCCGGCTCCATGAACAAATGACGCGGCACTGCCTCCATTGCGGCCAGTACCTTGCTGTCCTTTACACCCTGTTTGGCCACGCGTGCCGTCATTGCCTTGCGTATCGCGTCGGAAACCAGTGGCGCGGCACGACTGCCAGTGGAAGGCGCCGCGGCGCTATGGGAAGTCTGCGTGTGGCGGTTTGTGGTTGCCGGACTTGATGCTATTCGTGCAACGGGACTCGCCGCATGACGCGAAGCATTCAGTGTGGCCGTTTGCGGCGTAGCGGTTTTTCCGCTGGTATTGCGGTGTGGCTCACTACGAGCACCGTTGCGTGGTGCTTTCTCCGCAATCGATGAAAGCGACAGGGGGAAACGCTTCGCCTTGTCCGTCATGCCAACACTTTCTTCAACACGGCGAGTTGCGCATTATGTGTCAAATCAATTTGTAAAGGCGTGATCGATACATGACCGGCGGCCGTCGCATGGAAATCGGTGCCTTCACTTGCATCTTTTTGACTACCGGAAGGACCGATCCAATAGATATCCCGTCCACTTGGATCTTGCGTCTTGATCACGGCTTCCGACTGATGACGTTTACCAAGGCGGGTAGCAACTGCAGGCTGCAGTTGTTCATACGGTAAATTGGGAATATTGACGTTCAACAAGAAATTCTCAGCCAGTTCCTCGAAACGGCGCTCTGCGCAACGCTCGACAATATCGCGCGCCACCCGCGCAGCCGACTTGATTTCTGCCCACCCTTTATCCACTTGCGAAAAGGCGATCGCCGGAATGCCAAATAGATGCCCTTCCGTCGCCGCCGCCACAGTGCCGGAATACAGCGTGTCGTCGCCCATATTTTGTCCCTGATTAATACCAGACACAATCAAGTCAGGCCGGAAGGTCATGATGCCGGTCAGCGCAATGTGGACACAATCAGATGGCGTGCCATTGATGAAGTAAAAACCGTTAGCCGCTTGATAGACGGACAGCGGCCTATCCAAGGTCAGGGAATTAGAGCTGCCGGAACGATTACTGTCCGGCGCAACAACGACAATATCGGCAATCGGCGCCAGCACCTCGGCCAAAGCGATCAGTCCGGGCGCAAGATAGCCGTCGTCATTACTAATAAGAATTTTCATGGGTGAATTTTACCTGAAGCAATACCGCTTTCTGAACAAGCTTTCACGGGAAGCAAGGTTGCCGGGCAGATAATCGCAGCCAGCTTAATCCTTACTCTACATCCTCCGCCACCACAACAGTCGATGCAAAAAACGTGCGCACCATATCGAGTTCGCGGGTTCTCTTGAACGAAGGCAGACTTTGCCATATCCGTTTGCCGTAGGGCTTGGAAATCAGGCGCGGATCGCAAATCATCAGCACGCCACGGTCGGTTTCATCGCGTATCAGACGTCCCGCGCCCTGCTTCAAGTTGATAATTGCAGCCGGCAATTGATGATGCATGAAACCGTTCATGCCCTTGCGCTCCAGCGCTTCTATGCGCGCCGCAAGTACCGGATCATCCGGCGGCGAGAAAGGCAATTTGTCGATAATCACCAGCGATAGTGCATCGCCGCGTACATCGACACCCTCCCAGAAGCTTTGGCTGCCTATCAATACTGCATTGCCGGCTGCGCGGAAACGGTCCAGCAATTCAGTGCGCCCCGCCTCGCCCTGCACCATCAAAGGAAATGGCAATTTCCTGCGTTCAAATTCTTCGCGCAAGCGCTCTGCTGCGCGATTCACCGCGCGTATTGTTGTGCACAATAAAAACGCGCCACCACCAGCTGCCTCGATCACAGGCAACGCCGCGTCAATGACTGCGTCGGTGTATTCGGGTGAATTCGGTTGCGGCAATCCGGTGGGCACATACAGCAAGCCCTGGCTGTCATAGTCGAACGGACTCGGCCACGAATGCGCAGGCTCGTTCCACAAACCCATTTGCGCACTGTAATGATTGAAATCGTTTTTTACCGCCAGCGTTGCGGAAGTAAAGATCCAGGTGCGCGGCACACCTTCGCGCTGCTTGTTGAAAATAGGCGCAATCGACAGCGGAGTCTGGTGCAGTTGCAGCGAAGAAGAAAATGCCTCAACCCAAAGCACACTTTCCTGGCCGATGATGACCTCGCCTTTTGGCTTATTCCACGCGTCCAGTCGGGTCGCAATTTCGATTCCGCGCACGCGACATTGCTCTATCGTTTCAGCGCGTTCAGCCTGTTTTTGCAAGACGGCAATCATGCCATCCAACTGCTCTTTCAAGGTTTCCAACGCAGGAAAAAACGGACTGGAAGGTGCGATCTGATTGACCGCCAAACGCACAATATCCTGCGGGAAAGTCAGGCGCAAATCGCGTGCCGCACGCTCTACTGGCGTCACGACTGCAGCCCAGTCAGCCCCGTCACGCGCATGGGACAGCCCTTCCGCCAATACATCGCGACATAACTCCAGCACATTCGACGTCGAAATCGTATCGCCAAAGAACAATGTCGCCGTCTCCGGCAATTGATGCGCTTCATCGAAAATAATCGTGTTAGCCGATGGCAGCAATTCAGCAACGCCGGTATCTTTTAACGCCACATCAGCGAAGAACAAATGATGATTGACCACAACGACATCGGCCTGCTGCGCTTCCTTGCGCGCCTTCATCACAAAGCAATCCTGGTAATACTGGCACTCGGCTCCCATACAGGTATCACGGGTCGACGTAACGAGATTCCAGACCAATGCGGTTTCCGGCACTTTTGACAGCTCGGCCTTATCGCCGGAACTGGTCGTTTTCATGAAGCGCGAAATTTCGCGTAAATAACCTACATCGTCGCGCGATGTCAGTCGGCCATTCTGCAGTGTGCGTTCGAGATGAAAGTGACAAACGTAGTTGGCACGACCTTTGAGCAAGGCCACCGAAACCGGTGCGCCTAACGCTTTGCGCACAGTAGGAATATCACGCAGGAAAAGTTGATCCTGCAAGTTCTTGGTGCCGGTCGAAATAATGACCTTGCCACCCCAAAGCAAAGATGGCACCAGATAAGCAAAGGTTTTACCGGTGCCGGTACCGGCTTCCGCGATCAGCGTATTTTGATTGGCAATTGCATTCGCAATTGCCTTGGCCATCTCGGTTTGCGATTGACGCGGACGAAAGCCGCCGACCGCATGCCCCAATGGGCTATCTACACCAAATAGCTGATCGATTTCGGCATCATGGGTGGCGACTTTTCTGGAAGCCGAGGTGGCTCCAGCAGGCACTGCGGCGATTTCGGCGGTCAAAATAAAGTTTTGGGTAATGCGTTAAACGACGAGATTTCTGCACCTGGCAACGCAGGCGTGCAGAGAGAAGAAAAAATGAAAGTTTACGAGTATGCAGATTGCGTGGCACCTGCTCAATCGCTATCCGCCGCTCAGGCAGATACCTAAGCAGGTATATCCGGAATCAGCTGCATTTTGAGCAAGGTGATGTTGTCCTTTAATTGCAACTTGCGCTTTTTCAAACGACGCAATTGTAACTCTTCATGCCGCCCATCGCGAATAAGCGTCTCGATCACTTCATCGAGGTCGCGATGCTCAACTTCAAGTTCAACAATACGTTGGTGAATAGCTTGCGGAGAACTCATAGTCATATTGTCATTCTTGAGCGATATTGCAGTTCAATGAAGATACATCCTCGTGTCTGCCACAAAACGAAACCGAAGCCTCCCGATGTCGCCGTAGCAAAATATCTACAAAAGCGACTGATTCTGCGTGTAAAACCAGCCACACACATAGAGTCGCTTGTTTTTATGTCATAAATACAAATAAACCCAATTGTAAAAAATTCTTACAATTTAAAAGGGCTGCCTTTGACTGCCTGCCAATCGTGCATGCAATAATCAAACGCAACAATTTATCCGCATAGTTTAATCCACCCAGACGTATGAGCCAATACAAGATAGAAGCAGGAACCGGCCAGCATATTGGCGATCGCGCAGAACAACAAGATAGAACCGCCTTGTTTGCCGCGCCCAAAGCGCCTGGCTACATGATGGCCGTTGTGGCGGATGGCATGGGCAATATGGGTGCGCTCGCGGCAGAACAGGTTATCAATACCGCAAGGCAAATCTTTGAACGTTTTTCGCCGCTGACAGATACAGTTGAAGACATTCTGCAAAACATTGCAAAAGAAGCCGACACTGTGATCAAGCTATCGGCCATGTCCTCCGACAAAAAACCGCACAGCACCGTGGTACTTCTGATCATCACACCGGAGAACAGCGCAATTTGGGCGCACGTTGGTGATTCGCGCCTGTACTACTTTGAAGGTCCGAATTGCGTGAAACGTACCACCGATCATACGTATTTCGAACAGCTAAAAGCAGAAAACAAGCTCGACGAGAGCAAAGCCAAAGATCCGCTGCTGGTCAATCTGTTGGTTAATGTACTAGGCAGCAGCAGTGATTTCACTCTCACGATCAACCGGCGCGATGGTTTGAAAATTGGCGATTCCTTTCTACTGTGCAGCGACGGGCTGTGGCGATACTTTAATGAAGCAGAATTAGGTGCGGCCATCGCGATGAATTCCCCCCGCAATGCCAGTGAAATGCTGATCGCCAAAGCACGGGAACGCGCCGTCAACGGCAAAGCAGATAATTGCACTTTAGCCATCGTCAAACTGGTCAAGGTTCCCAAAGAAGTCAAGGATTACACCGTCCAGAAAATGCGGCGCGCAGTCTGACAACTGCTGATTGCAGTCTACGGCTGCACGCAATTTTTGCCGACCGGCTTTATTAAGGAAACTCTTTCCGTCTGACAAGGTCTGATTATCTGGGAATGTGGAATGGCGGCAACAAGCGAGCAAATATGCGGCGCGAGTCAGACATTATCATCACAGTCAGGGCTGTCGGCTTCGCTTACCTGCCGCATTTTTTGATCGACGGTCATCTTAAAAGTCCACGCATTGAACAAACCGCTTAGCTCATATTTAAATTTCGACAGCTTGCGTGTGCGCTTGCTTGTTTTAGTGTTGCTCGCAATCGTGCCGCCCGTCATTCTGACAGTGTACGGAGCATGGAAAGAAAGACAACAAGCCGTGCATATGGCGGAAGACAATCTGCAGCAGCTGACCCAATTAGCCGCAACCAGTGAAGCACGTTCTCTCGAAGGTACCAAACAGTTATTGAGTGTGCTTTCGACGCTGCCCGAACTGCGCGCCGATACAAAAACCTGCAGCGATTTTCTGGCCAAAATTCTCAAAATGAATGATGGCTACGTCAACTTCGGGCTGATTCAACTTAATGGTGACGTCAATTGCAGCGCCTTGCCCTTAAATGGCAAACTCAATGTGGCGGATCGCCCGCATTTCAAACGCGCTGTACAAGACAAGACATTTATCGCCGGCGATTATGTATTCGGCAATGCCTTGCGCAAACATGCGATTAATCTTACGTATCCAGTGTTTGACAATAACGGCAACGTACAAAGCGTGCTTTTTGCAGCGCTGGATTTGAACTATCTGGATCGCTTTGTCAGTGACATTGCATTACCTGCCGGTGCCGTCCTGATCACGGCGGATAGCAATGGCACCATCATTGCCAGACGGCCGGACCCTGACAAATGGATAGGCACGCGTGCCTCGCCATCCTTGTTTGACGTCATGATCAAGGTCGGCTTCGGCACCTCTGAACTCACGGATGCGGACGGTATAGCCCGCTTGCATGCATTCGCGCCCGTGGGTACCAATACCATCTCCAACTTCAAAGTCAGTATCGGCATCCCGATCAAGGACATCATCGCACCTGCCAACTATTTGCAAATGATGGAGCTGACCACGTTGGCAATCATTGCCTTGCTGGCTTTGCTCGCGGCATGGTTTGTCGGTGACGTGATTATTCTGCGACGCGTCAAGGCACTGGTCAAAACAGCAGATAGAGTCTCCGCCGGCGATCTGGATGCACGTACCGGCATCAAATACGGCAAGGAAGAAATCAGCCAGCTGGCTCGTGCGTTCGACAGCATGGTTGCATCGCTGCAGCAGCACGAATCCGATCGTGAACTCTCACAGGCAGTTTTGTTCGCAGAAAAAGAACGTGCGCAGGTGACGCTTGAATCGATTGCTGATGCCGTCATCACAACCGACAATCTAGGTAATATCGAATACATGAATCATGTCGCCGAAAACCTGACCGGATGGAAAAATATCGAAGCACAAGGTTTGCCGTCGACGCATGTATTCAAGATTATCAACGGCTTTACACGTGAATCCGTGCCTAATCCGGTTGAACTCGTGCTGGCGCAGCAAAGCAATGTCGAACTGATCAAGGATACCGTGCTGCTCAGTCGCGACGGCACTGAATACGCAGTGGAAGATTCAGCCGCCACGATACGCAACCGCGATGGACGGATTATCGGCGTCGTACTAGTATTTCATGATGTCAGCGATTCACGCAAACTTGCTATCCAGTTATCGCATCAGGCTGCGCATGATCCGCTTACCGGCTTATACAATCGCCGTGAATTCGAACGCAGGCTGGAACTGGCTATTGATGCGCTCGCACGTCAATCCAAGCAGCATGCATTGCTGTATCTGGATCTGGATCAATTCAAGATCGTCAACGACACCTGTGGTCATAGCGCAGGTGATGAACTGCTGCGGCAAATCACCGCCTTGCTGCAGCCGCTGGTGCGTGAAAGCGATACGCTCGCGCGACTCGGCGGCGATGAGTTTGGTGCCTTCCTGGAAAATTGTTCGCCTGAATCAGCCATCCGCATCGCGGAAAAACTGCGCCAAACCATTTGTGATTTCCACTTCGTCTGGCAAGACAAAATATTCCCGATTGGCGTCAGCATAGGCCTGGTCAATTTCAGCACTAACGCGCTCTCTTTACCCGACCTGTTAAGCGCAGCCGACACCGCTTGCTATATCGCAAAGGACGCCGGTCGTAATCGTGTGCATATCTACCGCCATGAAGATCATTTACTCGCCGCACGTGAAGGCGAAATCAAATGGAATGAACGCATCCAGAAGGCGTTCGAAAACGACCGTTTCCATTTACTGTCCCAACGCATCGTCAGCATTCAACCCGACAAGAAAAACTTTTCCTTTGATGAATTAAGTCTGGTGATGGCGGATGAATCCGGCAAATTGATTCCTAACTCGGCTTTCCTTCCAGCTGCTGAGCGCTATCACTTCATGCCTACCATCGATCGCTGGATCATACGTACCGTTTTTGCACAGCAAGCTGCCGCGATCAAGAAAGCGCCGAGCGAGAATCTTCATTTGATGTTCGTCAAGATTTCCGGCAGTTCGCTGGATGATGAAAGCTTTCTCGATTTCATCAAGGAACAATTCGCGCACTATGCGTTGCCGTTTGACTCTATCTGTTTTGCGATTGCCGAGACCACAGCCATCACTAATTTGACACGTGCATTGAATTTCATCGGCAAACTCAAGCCGCTGGGTTGCCGGGTCGCACTCGATGACTTTGGCAGCGGCATGTCGTCATTTGCGTATCTCAAACATTTGCATGTGGACTTTCTGAAAATTGACGGCAGTTACATCAAGGGCATGGCGAACGACCCTGTCGATTACGCCAAGATAGAAGCGATACAAAACATCAGTGGCGTAATGGGGGTAGAAACCATCGCGCAACATGTGGACGATGACGATACGCTGACACAATTGAGAAGCATAGGTATAGCGTATGCCCAAGGCAATATCATCAGCCCGAAGATTCCATTTTATCCACCTGCCACTGAATAAATCTATTCGGTTTTCCAACCTGCAAAATGAAAAAATCCTGCTGCACAAATTGTGCAGCAGGATTTTTTTGATAAAAACCATATACAGACCAAAATCAGGCCTGCATATCATTCACTATTTTTTTGCGAAGATAATCCCTAATAGCAAACCCACGCCTGCCGATAGCGTTACCGCCCTCCATGGATTCTGATGAACGTAATTATCCGTCGAAGTCGCCACCTCTTTGGTCTTGGCGGCAGCAACCGCTGGCACTTCTTTCGCAGTGGCGATAGCAGAATTAAATAATTCTTTGCACTTCTCACTCAATTCGCCAGTTTTCTGCATCGCATCTTCATGCGCCTCTTGCACCATTTTTTTTGCGTCGCGCGACAATATTTTCACATCGTCGGTAACAGCTTCCATTCTTGTTTCTGCCATGTTGATGCTCCTTGTTTTTCAGATATTTAATTTAAAAAAAGGAACGCGCTATGTTGACGCGCCCCGACCATTACAATGCCGATGCACGAGCGCGATCGCGTAGACTCTTGATGGCGTCGTGATTTTGCAGTACACCCTGATACTGACGTTCGATCACTGCCTTGACATCCAGCGGCAAATCTTTTTCAAGCGCATGACGATAGCTTTTTTTCGCCACGTCTTCACCGCGCTCACATTCATTCAATACTGTTTCATCGTCCTTGCCCATTACAGCAGATTTAATATCTATCCAGCGACGATGCAAGGTACCTGCGAGACTACTTTTTGTTTCGGGATCGCCGCCGTGTGCAATAACCAGCGCCGTCAATTCACGAGCAGAAGTCGAACAACTCGCCGCATAGGTTATCAGCGTCTGTTTGAGTTGCGGATTGCTGATATCTTCAGCACAGCTTTTAAAGCCCTCTTCACCGTCTTTACACGTTTCAATCAAGTCGTTAAGGGTAGAGATCACGTCGTTATTCATCACATTTCCTTTCAATACATCACGTTTATCACGCAGGGCAAATAGAGAAGACAAGCTCTGCAGCTGTTCTTGAAACACTGGAAGCGCGTCAAAAATTATCAGCAAAAAACAAAGCTTCTGTTAAATCTCTATCACGAAGGCTGTCGACAATGAATGTGCCGATATTCAATTTACTATGAAGGATAGGCACACTCATATCTGTTCGACATCGCACATAAAAGTTCAAATGCATGCATTTTTATTATTGTTTTCGATAGAGAAACAAATTGAAAATTGGACACTGAGATACCGCAAACCTCAAGCGTGTGCACGACGAATTTCTTGATGGCAATGTACAATGCCAAACGCTATAAGCATTTACATGAAAAACTCCTTCTATTCGTCTTGTCATCATGTCGTCAGTTATTCAGACATTGTTTGACAGCATGAATTACTGCTTCACCAACTTTTTGCTTCACCAACTTTTGTTTGGTGAAAAGTAACGCTCAATTATTTTTCTGAAGCGCCTTTTTTGCAGGCGATATTTTCTTCGTGTATCCGATAATTTTCGCGAACATCGCAACTTCTGCAGCGTTTTTTTTGTTGATTATTGAAGGAATGCAGTTTTAATTATGTTCACGGCATATTACACAGCGCATTACGATACGCTCCTGGTCCTGATCTCTTTGCTGGTTGCCATCCTTGCGTCCTACACTGCGCTTGATATGGCAGAGCGCATCAATGCCACACAACATAATGGTGCCGCCTTATGGCTGGTTGGTGGCACATTTGCGATGGGCGTCGGTATCTGGTCCATGCATTTCATCGGTATGCTGTCTTTCCGACTGCCCATAGCGCTCGGTTACGATTTAACACTGACGATCATCTCACTCGTTATCGCGGTAGTTGCATCCGGTTTTGCCTTGTGGCGTATCAGCCAGCCTACATTACCGGTGGCGCAACTCAGCGTGAGTGCGTTACTGATGGGTATCGCCATCGCTGCCATGCATTACACGGGCATGGCGGCATTACGTATGACACCCGAAATTGAATACGATCCACTACTGTTCTCGCTCTCTGTACTGATCGCCATTGCCGCCTCTGGTGCAGCGCTATGGATAGCATTTACTTTAAGAAAAAAACGGCCGCATATGAAGCGTGCCCGCGCCATGGCTGCGATTGTCATGGGCATGGCTATCATCGGTATGCATTACACAGGCATGGCAGCGGCGAACTTCCCTGTCGGCAGTATTTGTACTGCCGCAAGTGAAGGCATTCTTCCCGGCTGGCTGGCGCTAGTCGTGATTATCGTGACGCTATCGGTGCTGGCAATTGCCCTACTGACCTCGGTACTGGATGCGCGACTCGAATCACAAACCAGTTTGCTGGCGCAATCGCTGGCAGTCGCCAATCAGGAATTAACCCAACAAGCGCTACAAGACAATCTGACCAAATTGCCTAACCGTACCTTGCTGGAAGACCGGCTGGATCAAATGTTGCGCAAGGCTGAACGGACGCACACGCGCTTTGCACTGATGTTTATCGATCTCGATGGCTTCAAGGCGATCAACGATTCGCTCGGCCACCATGTCGGCGATATGCTGCTGATCGAAGTAGCGCAACGGATACGCGGCAGCATTCGTGCGCAAGATACAGCGGCGCGACTCGGTGGTGACGAATTCGTTTTATTGATTGAAGTGGTGGAGCCGGAAGACGCCGCTTCGGTGGCAGACAAACTGTGCAACATCATCAATCAAGCGTTTAGTATTGATCACCACGCTCTGGGCGTATCTGCCAGTGTCGGCATCACCATTTATCCGGATGACGGACAGACTGCGCATGACTTGCTGGTCAACGCCGATGCCGCGATGTATCACACCAAAAGTACGGGGCGCAACGGCTATCATTTCTTTGAATCGTCAATGAATACCAATGCACATAACCAGCTACAGGTCATACAGGATCTGCGCCTTGCGCTCGAACGCAAGGAGTTTCGACTGCATTACCAGCCGAAATTCAACACGCCGGACGGCATGGTGATTGGTGCAGAAGCACTCTTGCGCTGGCAACATCCGACGCGCGGCATGATTTCACCGGTCGAATTTATTGCACTGGCAGAAAAGACCGGTTTGATAGTTCCCATCGGCGAATGGGTATTGGATGAAGCCTGCCGTCAAATGCGCATATGGCATGACGAAGGGAATCGCCACTGGAAAGTAGCAGTCAATTTATCCGCCGTCCAATTCAGCAACGACGCCCTAGTTGAACTGGTGCAAACAACATTGGTACGTAACAGCTTGCCCGCTTCCGCCCTAATGCTGGAAGTTACAGAGTCGACCGCCATGCATGATGTTGAAGCAAGCCTCGCGATACTCGACAAACTTTCCAGTTTAGGCATCGACATTTCCATCGACGACTTCGGCACCGGATACTCCAGTCTGCTTTACCTCAAACGGCTGCCGGCCACCGAACTGAAAATAGACAGAGGCTTCATCAGCGATCTAGCACAGGATACTGATGACTCATCTATCGTTGCCGCCATCATTGCCCTCGGGCGTTCACTGAATCTGCGCGTTGTTGCGGAAGGAGTGGAGACTGCAGAACAACAGAAATATCTGACATCGCTGGGATGCGACACGATGCAAGGTTATCTGATGGGCCGGCCGATGGCTGCAGATCAGTTTATGGATGCAATCCACACTGCGGCCTTATTAGCTAAAGCTACTTCGCCCACTGTCCGTTCGAATTTGAATCATTAATCATTGCTAGCGTGTTCGATGTCATTATTTCACGCAATCTACTATCTTTAACGGAGAGTACAAGGCCGCAGTGTAGTGCCAAGTTTCTGTTTGATGTAAGGCGACATACGATGAAAATTCATCAGGTTCATCAACCTGATTGCGATTTATATCGACAATAATTGCTTCAGGCAATAATGGGGACCACGTCACGGTAGTCACGGTGGCAGCGATTAAAAAAAGGACGATGACGATGCTCGCCAAAAGCAAGTTCATGAAATGTGATTTGCTTGCATCCATGCTGCCCCCTATCGCCTGTGTCCCGGCCTTTCCCTTCCCGCAGATGACTTTATTTTATGCTTATATTTCTCGTCTGATTGTATGTTTGCGCACATAGCACAACATTCTAACGGTGCTACATCCATCACCCACAAATAGAAAGGCCTTGCATCTCGGCAAGGCCTTTTAAAAATTACGACATCACAAGATTTCAATATAGCGGATGGCTATGCTGATTTCTGGTCGGGTAACCTACAGTTGAGGATTCAGTTTTTCTATCTTCGAATGCAATTTATTCAGTGCGGAAATATAGGCCTTTGCGGAAGCGATCACGATATCCAGATCTGCGCCGACGCCATTGACGATACGTCCAGCTTTCGATAAACGCATCGTGACCTCGCCTTGCGACTCGGTACCTGTCGTAATCGCATTGACTGAAAACAACAGCAATTCTGCACCGCTTGCCACTTTCGACTCGATTGCATTGACGATCGCATCGACCGGCCCATTGCCCTCTCCTGCACAGGTTTCTTCCTTGCCGCCTATCGAAAAGACGACGCTAGCCGCAGGTTTGGTCGCGCTGGACGATTGCTGTGTCAGCGAAACAAAATTGTAGTATTCCTTCTCGTGCGATTGCTGCTCATCGGATACCAGCGCCATGATGTCTTCATCGAAAATATCCGACTTGCGATCGGCCAGTTCCTTGAAGCGCACAAATGCGGCATCCGTGTCGGCCGCCGATTCCATCGTGATGCCCAACTCTTCAAGGCGCTGTTTGAATGCATTGCGGCCTGACAGTTTGCCGAGAACGATTTTGTTGGCGCTCCAGCCCACATCTTCGGCGCGCATGATTTCATAGGTATCGCGCGCCTTCAGCACGCCATCCTGATGAATACCTGATGCATGCGCAAATGCATTTGCGCCGACCACAGACTTATTCGGCTGCACCGCAAAACCTGTGATTTGCGAAACTAGTTTGGAGGTCGGCACGATCTGTGTAGCGTCGATGCCAATTTCCAAATTGAAGTGGTCCTTGCGCGTGCGCACAGCCATCACGATTTCTTCCAGCGCAGTATTACCCGCGCGTTCACCCAAACCGTTGATCGTGCATTCGACCTGACGCGCCCCACCTATCATCACGCCAGCGAGCGAGTTGGCAACGGCCATACCGAGATCGTTGTGACAATGTACCGACCACACCGCCTTGTCGGAATTTGGAATACGTTCACGCAGGGTCTTCAACATATTGCCGTACAGCTCAGGCACACCATAACCGACAGTGTCTGCAAAATTGATGGTGGTCGCGCCTTCCTTGATCACGGCTTCAATCACGCGGCACAGAAAATCGATATCCGAGCGGCTGCCGTCTTCAGGACTGAATTCAACGTCATCGGTAAACTTGCGCGCATACCGAACTGCCATCTTGGCTTGTTCGAACACTTGGTCCGGTGTCATGCGCAGCTTTTTTTCCATATGCAACGGTGACGTCGCGAGAAAGGTATGGATACGCTTTCTTTCGGCCGGTGCCAACGCTTCGGCCGCGCGTGCGATGTCCTTGTCATTGGCGCGCGACAAGGAGCACACCGTCGCATCCTTGATGATGCCGGAGATCGCATGAATCGATTCAAAATCGCCTTGCGAGGCTGCCGCAAAACCGGCTTCGATAATATCCACCTTCAAGCGTTCAAGCTGTCTGGCGATGCGAATCTTTTCGTCTTTCGTCATAGACGCGCCTGGCGACTGCTCACCATCTCGCAAGGTCGTATCGAAAATAATCAGTTTGTTTGAATCGACTGCCATGTTGCACTCCTGAACCGGGGCTCAATGTTTGAATTTCGGTATTTCAATTAACTGATGCTGCCTCATGCAAATGCATCAGCATGTTCACTCTTGGAACCTGATTGTGACTTAATCGTGCATATCCATTTCCGTTTGCACGATACTGACCGGCCTACCTTTGGCCAGACGCCAAAAATAAATCACATACCCAGATAAACCATACAGAACGAACATGCCGAACAGCACTTTAGGCGGATCACCGGCCACCGCAACCAAGGCCAGCACAATCAAAAATACTGCGATGAATGGTACCGACTTACGATAGTTGATGTCCTTAAAGCTGTAGAACGGAACGTTCGTCACCATCGTCAAACCGGCATACAAAGTAATCGCCCATGCGGCCCAGCTCAAGTCAGGACCAGCATAGCCAAGATCCTGCATCAGCCAGATAAAGCCTGCCACCAAAGCCGCAGCTGCCGGACTAGGCAGGCCCTGAAAGTAGCGTTTATCCACCACTGCGATATTGGTATTGAAACGTGCCAGCCGTAATGCGCCACCGGCACAATATACAAATGCCGCCAACCAGCCTAATTTCCCCAAATCCTGCAGCGCCCAGATGTACACCACCAGCGCCGGCGCGGCACCGAAGGAAACCATATCGGCCAGACTGTCATATTGCGCACCGAACTCACTTTGCGTATTCGTCAGGCGTGCCACGCGACCATCAATTGCATCAAGCAGCATTGCTGCGAAAATCGCAATCGCTGCATGATCGAATTTTTGTCCCATCGCCATCACGATCGCGTAAAACCCGCAAAACAGGCCCGCAGTAGTAAATGCATTCGGCAGCAAATAAATGCCGCGCGGACGCCCCTTCGGAGCCGGTGCCATCAGGTCGTCGTCATCGTCACGGCGCACGACTTGCGCACCACGAGCCAGCTTGCCGAGAGGACGTGTTCTGGAAAATGCGGAAGTACTGTTTTTCGCTTTTCGGCGATTGAAACTTGACATGCGAATCCCGTTTATAAGGTCCGATTTTTAATAGGAAATCAGGAAGCCGTAGTGTATCAGACAGGCAATCTCAGCGGCTGCCAGCAATCACGGAGGCGGTGTCAATCCACCAGCCGACCATAACTGAAAGACACTGATAACTGCATGACAGCCCTATTAAATTAGGGCAAAGCCTATGATTAAAACTAAAACCGCGGCCAGAGGCCGCGGTTCAGATTAATGCGATTGACAGACGGCTGAAAAAATACCGTAGGGCCTACGCAAATCAAGCGTATTGAGGCCAGTGAGATGTCAACTCAGCGAAATTTGACCTTGCCCACCACACGCATGGTCAAGGTCGTTTCGCCTGGCTCAAAGCTTGGCTCTTCGACCGAGGCAGTATCCGCCGCCATCGCAGCACGCATCATTTTCGGCGCGGCTGCTTCTTGTGCATAGTTTCCAGAACCTTCAAAGTCGACTGTATCCAGCATGGCATCGGCCGGGTTGCGTCCCATTGCACGTGCGATTGACGCGGTGCGCTCGGTCAGGTTCTTATAGGTTGCATCTATAAGCTGTGCATCCAGTTTTTTGGCAGTCGCATCATCCAGGCCAAACTGCAAACCGTTCACTGCAAGTACGCGTTGCGTGGAAGCGACCATTTTCGGCAAGCCAGTCAGATTACTGGTTTTCACTTCCAGATATTGACCTACACGCCAGCCGCTAGGTTCACGTACTTTATTGGTAGCTGGACGCGGTTGCGCTTCAGGATAAACGGCATAAGTGTAATAACCACGGGTAGTGAGCACAGCTTTGGAGTCTTCTTTGCGAACGATCTCCATACCCTGCTTCATTTTTTGATTTACACGCGATGCGGCAGCGGCTTTGTCTTTGTCCTGCTCCTCAATCATCAAGGTCAAGGTTGCCTCATCATTCGCCATTTTTACTTCGCCGAATGCAGGAACAATAACCAGCGTACCGCTAGTCTGAACAGGCGTTTGCGCAACTGCAACCGCACTAACGGCAAAGCAGCTCAAAGCCATCAAGACAGATTTTATTCGTGACATGTAATTCTCCAGAAAGAGGCGCAGAGCACCAAAAAATATTTAAAAACTTAGCCCTATTGTGACTCACGGCCTAAGCATTAGTTCTTTCTAATGAGCAAGGTGCTCATTATTTTAGTGCAACTAAATGTAAACGCAAAAAGCCGCAACTAAGTGCGGCTTTTTGAAACGCCCTATTCACCTCCGTAAAAGGCGTGATTTTGCAATCCAAGCAATTAGGACGATAAAAAAGCCACGCTAGTGCGTGGCTTTTCGACCGAGCGCAAGATGCGCTACTTTGATAAAAATTAGTTCTTCGATTGATCTACGAGCTTGTTCTTAGCAATCCAAGGCATCATCGCGCGCAATTTTGCACCGACTTGTTCGATTTGATGCTCTGAATTCAAACGACGACGGGAGATCAGCGTAGGTGCGCCAGCCTTGTTTTCAAGGATGAAGCTCTTCGCGTATTCGCCGGTTTGGATGTCTTTCAGGCATTGGCGCATTGCGTTTTTGGTGTCTTCTGTCACGATGCGTGGGCCTGTGACATATTCGCCGTATTCTGCATTGTTCGAGATCGAGTAGTTCATGTTGGCGATGCCGCCTTCATAGATCAGATCGACGATCAATTTCAGTTCGTGCAAGCATTCAAAGTATGCCATTTCCGGAGCGTAACCAGCTTCGGTCAGTGTTTCGAAACCAGCTTTGATCAGTTCAACTGCACCACCGCACAAAACAGCTTGTTCACCGAACAAATCTGTTTCTGTTTCTTCACGGAAGTTGGTTTCGATGATGCCGGCACGGCCACCGCCGTTAGCCATTGCGTACGACAAAGCGATGTCGCGTGCGACGCCGGATTTGTCCTGGTACACAGCGATCAGATGAGGAACGCCGCCGCCTTGTGCGTAAGTACCGCGCACTGTGTGGCCTGGTGCTTTAGGAGCAACCATGATGACGTCCAGATCGGCACGTGGCACGACTTGACCGTAATGCACATTGAAGCCGTGAGCGAATGCCAGCACAGCGCCTTGTTTTGCGTGTGGTGCGATATTTTCGTTGTAGACCTGCGCGATGTTTTCATCTGGCAGCAAGATCATGATGACATCAGCTGCTTTGACTGCGTCGTTGACTTCAGCAACGTTCAGACCGGCTTTCGCTACTTTGTCCCATGAAGCGCCACCTTTGCGCAGACCGACCGTTACTTTGCAGCCGGAGTCGTTCAAGTTTTGCGCGTGTGCGTGACCTTGCGAACCGTAACCGATGATGGCAACGTTTTTACCTTTGATCAGCGACAGATCACAATCTTTATCGTAAAAAACTTTCATGATGTTCCTAAATGATGTTGGTTGTTATTGGTGTAAATGAACTGCTTAATTTTTAAACTGAGTTTTAACTGCTTGATCTTGCAAATGCTTAAACCTTGAGTATGCGTTCGCCGCGACCGATGCCGGAACCGCCTGTACGGACAGTTTCCAGAATTGCCGTGCGATCGATAGAATCGATAAAAGCATCCAACTTGGTTTTGTTACCGGTCAATTCGATGGTGTAGGTCTTGTCGGTGACATCGATGATGCGACCACGGAAAATATCCGCAGTGCGCTTCATCTCTTCACGCTCCTTGCCGACTGCACGAATCTTGATGAGCATCAACTCACGTTCGATAAACGCACCTTCAGTCAGGTCGACTACCTTTACCACTTCGATCAAACGGTTCAAATGCTTGGTGATTTGCTCAATCACATCATCCGAGCCGCTGGTGACTATCGTCATCCGCGACAAGGTCGGATCTTCGGTGGGCGCCACGGTCAGGGTTTCGATATTGTAACCACGTGCGGAGAACAGGCCGACCACGCGCGACAAGGCACCCGCTTCATTTTCCAGCAAAACAGAAACAATATGACGCATCACAGATCCTCCGAACCGAGCAACATTTCAGTCAAGCCCTTGCCAGTCTTGACCATAGGCCAGACGTTTTCGGTTTGATCTGTAATGAAATTCATGAATACCAGACGATCTTTCATATCAAATGCTTCTTTCAATGCGCCGTCGACGTCTGCCGGGTTTTCAATCTTCATGCCGACGTGGCCATACGATTCAACCAGCTTGTTGAAGTCAGGCAGCGAATCCATGTAGGACTCGGAATAGCGTGAGCCGTATTCCAGCTGTTGCCATTGTCTAACCATGCCGAGGAAACGGTTGTTCAACAAAATGATTTTTGGTGTCAGGTGATATTGCTTGCAGGTCGCCAATTCCTGGATACACATTTGAATCGATGCTTCGCCAGTAATACACGCGATCGTTGCATCAGGATTCGCCATCTGCACGCCCATCGCATATGGCAAGCCCACACCCATCGTGCCCAAACCACCGGAATTGATCCAGCGACGTGGTTTGTCGAACGGGTAGTACTGCGCAGCCCACATTTGATGTTGACCAACGTCGGATGTAATGAAAGCATCGCCCTTGGTGACTTCCCAAACTTTCTGAATAACCGATTGCGGCTTGATGACTTCAGTCGAATCTGTGAACTTCAGGCAATCGCGTGCGCGCCATTCATTGATTTGCTTCCACCATGCGGACAAGGCAACCGTGTTCGGCTTGGCATCGGCAGCGTCCAATTGCGCGAGCAATTCAACCAGCACTTCTTTGACGTTGCCAACGATAGGAATATCAACCTTGACGCGCTTCGAAATCGACGATGGATCGATGTCAATGTGGATGATTTTGCGCGGCGTAGATGAAAAATGTTTTGGATTGCCGATCACACGGTCATCGAAGCGCGCACCGATCGCGATCATCACGTCGGAATGCTGCATCGCCATGTTGGCTTCGTAAGTACCGTGCATGCCCGGCATACCGACGAACTTGTCGCTCGATGCCTTGTATGCGCCCAAGCCCATCAAGGTATTGGTGCAAGGGAAACCGAGTTTATCGACCAGCTTGTTCAGTTCTTCAGATGCATGCGCCAGAATCACGCCGCCGCCGGTATAGATCATCGGACGTTCTGCTTGCAACAACAGTTGCACCGCTTTACGGATTTGACCAGCGTGGCCTTTATCGACCGGTTTGTACGAGCGCATTTCGACTTCTTTTGGATATTCGAACACGCACTTGTGCATCGTGATGTCTTTAGGAATATCGATCAGCACTGGGCCTGGACGGCCGGTAGTCGCGATGAAGAATGCTTTCTTCATGGTCGCGGCGAGATCCTTGACATCCTTGACGAGGAAATTGTGTTTGACGCATGGACGGGTAATCCCGACCGTGTCGCATTCCTGGAATGCATCCAGACCGATCGCGTGCGAAGGCACTTGACCGGAAATGATGATCATTGGAATGGAATCCATATACGCAGTCGCCAAACCGGTAACGGCATTGGTCACGCCCGGACCTGAGGTCACGAGGCATACGCCGACTTTATTGGAGCTGCGGGAATAGGCGTCAGCAGCATGGACGGCGGCCTGTTCGTGGCGCACCAGAATATGCTGGAATTTGCTGTGGCTGAAAATCGCGTCATAGATGTAGAGCACTGCGCCGCCCGGGTAGCCGAACACATGTTCAACACCTTCTTCGGCCAGGCAACGTACGACGATTTCTGCACCGGTGATTTCTTCACCGATTTTGTTATTGCTAGCTATGGTCGTGCTTGTTTCTGAGGTCATGCTAAAAGTCCTTTCAAGGTCCATTGGAAATTGATCGGATGCTCTCTCCTGTTGAAACCGCTTGATGCGTCAGTGCTGGGGCGTCCCTTTTTTGTGCGGTCACGTCGATTCGTCACACATCTGTGAATGTGCTTCAAACAAACGCTTAACGCGACTCGTTCGGCCGGAGTTACTGAGGCATGATTGCGGGTTTCTCGCGCTTGTGGCACGGGTTAGAGCAAACAGCTTTCAAATTTGAAGCGCGTCTTCCAACAAAATTGCATCATGCGCAACATGCAGAAAGACCATGGGATCCCTTCGAGGTGACGAAGGGAGTGATACGTTACTGCGTTGCACAATTCCGGTCAAGTGAAATTCACGGAAAGCCGTTTGAAATCAATGATTTTGCGCAAAAATTGCCCGCAAACGAGGCTTTTTTGCTAGCATGCGTGCAGTTTAAAAAAGCGATCATCCCAATATGGGATATCTAATCCAGCAACATCTCAGGCAGCGCTCTATCGAATTCGCTGCATCCAATGGCAACTGACAAAGAACTTTCTGATTTCCTTGAAGACGTAGAGCGCCGTGCTTTCAAGCAAGCCCTTTATGCTGTACGCAAGGAAGAATCGGCGCTCGATATTGTCCAGGATGCCATGATCAAGCTCGCTGAAAAGTACGGCGACAAGCCAGCGGCCGAGCTGCCCATGCTTTTTCAGCGCATTCTGCAAAACACCATACGCGACTATTTTAGACGCGAAAAAGTTCGCAGTTCATGGATCAGCCTTTTTTCCAGTTTCGGCAACAAGCAGGAAGACCAGGAAAACTTCGATGCGATGGATATGGTCGAAGCGGAAGAAGGCAGCTATGGCGCCGAGACCGGTTTAGGCAAGCTTGAACGTAAACAGGTACTCGAACTTATCGAAACAGAAGTACAAAATCTCCCCACGCGTCAACGCGAAGCCTTCCTGATGCGTTATTGGCAGGATCTGAACGTGGCTGAAACAGCTACGGCCATGGGGTGCTCCGAGGGAAGCGTGAAAACACACTGTTCGCGCGCAACCCACACCTTGGCCCAGGCACTGAAAGCCAAAGGAATCTATTTATGAAAACGAAAGAGTTAGACCTAGCCTACAAATTGCGGCATGCATTGGATGAAAGCACCAACGATTTGCCGACAAAAACTGCAGAACGCCTTGCATCAGCCCGCAATATCGCGCTATCCCGCAAAAAAGAGGAGACTGCCGTTAGTGTTGTCGCGCCACACGCAGTCTTTGCCGGCCATTCGGCAGGCTCCTCTTCGCCTAGGCGTTTTGCATGGATAGGACGCATGGGGCTGGCTATTCCTCTCGCCGCGCTGGTTTTCGGTTTGATGGGCATTTATCAATTTGAACAACGCCAGCAAGTTATTGAGTCCGCGGCTATCGATGCCGAAGTATTGACAGATGATCTACCTATCTCCGCTTATCTGGATAACGGCTTTGGTGCATTTTTAGAAAAGGGAGAGGACTAGGCCATGAAGGCATGGATTTTTTCTATGGGTGCCAATCACCCCAAGAAAATCGTTGCGCTGCTGGTGTCGATGACATTAGCCGGCGTATTACAAGCCATGCCTGCACCTAACTCACCCGCACCGGCCAACGTACCGGCGGTTGCACCAACTACAACTCCTACCACCAATACAGCTCAGTCAATAGTCAAACCTGTAGTCAAAGCTCGGCCTAACCCTGCTCCAAAATCGGAGTGGAGCAAGCTAAGCACGGCGCAGCAGCAAGCGCTTGCCCCATTGGCAGGGGACTGGGCAAGACTGGATGCCTTCCGCAAAGAAAAATGGCTGGAACTAGCGAATCGTTTTGCTTCGATGGCGCCGGAAGAACAGGTTCGTATGCAAGACCGCATGCGCGACTGGGTAAAATTGTCGCCTGAGCAGCGGCGTCTTGCGCGTGAAAGCTATAGCCGCGTCAAGAAATTGAATGCCGAACAGCGCGCCAAGCAATGGGAACAGTACCAACAACTGTCCGAAGAAAAGAAACAGCAATTGGCAGCGACCGTTGCGCCTAAAAAACAGATTGCAAATCCACCGCGCCAACACACCGGCCCAGGTAGCCTGCAAGTAAAAAGTGTCACCCGTCCATCCACCGCTGCAACACAGCAGTCACCTACCGCAGAAGTCACTCAACCGTCTGCGACGCCTTTGTCTTCCTCTACGCCTTGATTGAGCCGTTTGCACAATGCAATTCGACACTTCTGACACGCCTACAATTAAACGCCGCCTGACCACGATGATGTATGAAGGTGTGCTGCTATTCGGCGTAGTGGCAATTGCTGGTTTGGTGTTCTCCCCCATTTTTCAGCAACGACACGCACTTTATTTGCGGCATGCTCTTCAATATTGGCTGTTCTTCGTGATAGGCGCTTATTTCATCTGGTTCTGGATCCATAGCGGACAAACCTTGCCGATGAAAACATGGCGCATCCGATTGGTAACGCTGGAAGGCAAGTCACTGTCATTCAAACGCGCCCTCGCCCGCTATTTTCTCGCATGGTTATGGTTTTTGCCAGGTCTTGCCATTGCGTGGGCTTTGGATGCCAAAGCCTGGACTGCAGTGACTATTGTGTTTGCCAATGTCATTGCCTGGGCACTCACCGCCCGCATCCATGCCAGCCGCCAGTTCTTGCATGACCGGATTGCCGGCACCAAGCTGATAGAGATCAAAAAATCTAAGTAGTGAAGCGAGATCAAAACCTCGCACAGACGACTCCTTTATCTCCATCGGCCACGCCCATTTTAAAATTCAATAGGCGCACACTGAAAACCTGTAAAACTGCGCATCAACCCAATGTACGTGCGCACAACTTATTGCCACTATAATTGATTGCGTTTACGGCATTCTCACCATGTGGTGGCTATGTCATTCATGACAGTTCGTTTAACCAGAAATGGAGAGTCGCATGGCAAAGAAACTGAAAAAAACAGCGAAATCAAATCCAAAATCTTTGGGCAATGGTGTGCAAGCATCAGCGCAACAGATATGGCAAGCAGGAATCGATGCACTTGCAAAAACCCAGCAAGAAGGAGGCAAGGTGATTTCACGGCTGGCTAAAGAAGGCTCCAGTCTGCAAAAGCGCACACGCAAAATCGCAGAGGAAAAAGCGTCCGATCTTTCAGATGGCTTTCTCACTATCACCAGCAGCGTAGGCAAGCAGGCATCCGACTCATGGGAAAAACTTGAGCAAGTGATAGAACAAACTGTGCTGCGCTCACTCACCAGCCTTGGCCTCAGCACGCAAAAGGAATTGGAGGTACTGCACAAGCGTATCGACAGTCTGACTAAATCAGCAGTCAAAAAAACAGCTGTCAAGAAGCAGGTCGCCCAAAAAGCGCCTGCAAAAAAAGCGGTCAAGAAAATCGCCGTGAAAAAGATTGCCAGCAAACCGGCAGTCAAGAAAGCCACGGCGAAAAAAACTGTCACACGCGCGCCGGCAGCAAAGTAAGTTGATGCAAACGAGGCGATCGCTTTCGTAAGTTCTATCTACGGGGTTGGTGCTGGCAAGCGCAATCCCGTTTTTATTTCCCGCGTTTCACATTATTATCTTCGATCACTTGTCTTCAAATTTCCCCTTAATAATGAAATCCATCTGCGTCTATTGCGGCTCCTCTTTCGGCAACAAATCCATTTATACGGATGCAGCTCGCTCGTTAGCCAAGGAAATGGTCAAACACAATATTGCACTGGTTTATGGCGGCGGCAACGTTGGGCTGATGGGAGTGATCGCCAATGAAGTATTGCGTTTAGGTGGTGAAGCGACCGGCGTCATTCCGCAAGCATTAATGGACAAGGAAGTGGGACACAGTCAATTGACGCAGCTGCATGTCGTCAAAGACATGCATGAACGCAAAGCCATGATGGCCGAATTATCGGATGGATTTATTGCGATGCCGGGTGGCATAGGCACGCTGGAAGAACTGTTCGAAATACTGACCTGGTCACAACTCGGCTTTCATGAAAAGCCGATAGGCGTATTGAATGTCGATGGTTTTTATGATGGCTTGATCGCCTTTTTGCAGAACCAGGTAGCACAAGGTTTTGTGAAAGCGAATCAGGCAGACTTGATGATGCATGAGACGAACGCTGCAGACTTGCTGCGCAGGGTGCAAACCTTCGTGCCGCAACCGAGCACCAAAGTGCTGGATGCCCTGGCGGCTAAAACCTTGCTGCCCTAGATTTCAAAGACAGCAGCCCCATAAAAAATGCCGAATCGCGTCGGCATTTTTCAAAGTTACTTCAAGCAAGCGACAAGATTAAGCATCAAGCGCTTGGCGGAAGTCTTCCACCAGATCATCGGTATCTTCAATGCCGATAGACACACGTATCAACGATTCTGCAATTCCCATACTGGCTCGACGTTCTGCACCCATCTCATAAAAAATAGTGTGCGAAACAGGAATCACCAAAGTACGCGTGTCACCCAAATTGCTGGCGGATACGCCCAACTTCAAACGATTCAGGTAATCGAAGCAATCGATACCATCCTTCAATTCAAAACTGAACAAACTGCCATAGGCACGGAACAATTCAGTCGAGATCGCGTGCTGCGGATGCGAGGTCAAACCCGGATAGTAGACTGCTGCAACGCGCGGATCGGCCTCCAGCATTTGCGTCACGGCCAGCGCGTTCTTGCATTCTCTATCCATGCGCAAGGCCATGGTTTCTGAACCCACCGCCAGATGATGTGCAGCTTCCGGCCCGAGCGAACCACCGAAGTCGCGCAATGCTTTCGCACGAATCTGCGCCAGCGCCCATTGCGGTGCCGGATTGCGTTTGTAGGTTTCAAGAATATTCGGAAAGCGTGACCAATCGAACAGGCCGGTGTCTGTCAGGCTGCCACCCAAGGCATTACCATGACCACCTATCGATTTAGTCAGCGAGTTGATGACGATGCTGGCATTCACGGTTTTCGGCTTGAACAGATAGGGCGAGGTCATCGTGTTGTCGACTATATAGACGATGCCGCGCTCAGCGCACAACTTGCCGATACGCGCCAGATCGGCAACCTGCGTGCGTGGATTGGCAATGGTTTCGACGAACACAATGCGGGTCGCCGGCGTGATCGCTGCCTCTACATTTTTGACGTCGGTGGCATCGACCATAGACACGTCTATGCCTTGAATGCCGACCGTTTGCCACAGGCTATTGGTATTGCCAAACAAGAAGGCCGACGAGACGACGTGATCGCCTTCTCGCAATAGCGCCTGCGTCACAGCACCAATTGCTGCCATGCCGGTTGCAAAGCAGATCGTGCCCAAGCCCTCTTCCATCTTGTTGATCTTGTCTTCCAGCGCCGATACCGTCGGATTGCCCTGACGGCCATAGCGATAGCCGGATTGCTTGCCCTGAAACACGGTCGCCAATTCGCGCGCGTCGTTATAGCCAAACGTAACGGAGGTGTGGATAGGCTTGTGCAAGGAGCCATGCTCAATCGTCTTTTGACGATCGCTGTGCAGCGTAGTGGTGGTAAAGCCGTATTTTTTAGATTCAGTCATCGTAAACAATTCAGGAAGGACAATAAAAAATGCCTGCGTGCGTAACGAGTACGCAGAGCAGGCATTAATACACAGTCACAGCAGCAAAGTGATTAATCTACCTGCGCCAGATTCAAGTTCAGTTGCGAGCGAATTGCGTCGTCGGTTTCCGGCTTAGGATTGTTACGCGCAAACTCGATGCGATCCAGATAATCACGCGAAATATCGCCGGTGATATAGACGCCGTCGAAGCACGATGCTTCCAGGCTTTTCAGCGCTGGATTCACATCCGAAATCGAACGCTTCAGTGCATCGATATCTTGATAGATCAACGCGTCCGCAGTAATTTCGCGGCAAACTTCTTCATCAGTGCGACCGTATGCAATCAATTCTGCACGCGTAGGCATATCGATCCCGTACACATTAGGGAATTTAACTGGTGGCGCAGCGGATGCAAACATGACTTTCTTCGCACCGGCTTCACGCGCCATTTGCACGATCTCGCGGCTAGTCGTACCGCGCACAATGGAATCATCGATCAGCAGTACGTTTTTGCCTTTGAATTCCGAACCGATAGCATTCAATTTTTGGCGTACCGATTTGCTGCGGATCGCTTGTCCCGGCATCAGGAATGTACGGCCGATATAGCGATTCTTGATAAAGCCTTCGCGGTATTCGATATTGAGTTTGTGCGCCAACTCCATTGCTGCAGGGCGCGACGAATCAGGAATCGGCATCACGACGTCGATATCACCCAGCGGAAATTCGCGTGCAATTTTTTCTGCCAGATATTCGCCCATCTTCAGACGCGTTGCATATACCGACGCGCCATCGATAATCGAATCAGGACGTGCGAAATAAACAAACTCAAACGCGCAAGGATTCAGCGTTGGATTTTCTGCGCACTGTTGATTGTAGAGTTTGCCGTCGAGGTCGATAAAGATCGCTTCGCCTGGCAATACATCGCGCAAGAAGCGGAAGCCCAAACCTTCCAGCGCAACCGATTCACTTGCCACCAGATATTCGGTACCTTGCTCGGTTTCATTGAAGCCTATACACAAAGGACGAATGCCAAACGGGTCGCGGAAAGCCAGCAAACCGTAACCGGCAATCTGTGCCGTCACCGCATACGAACCGCGTACGCGTTTGTGCACCATCGACACCGCTTTGAATATCGCCGCAGGATCGAGCGAGTAACCGGTCGTCGCTTGTTGAATTTCATGCGCCAACACGTTCAACAACACTTCCGAATCGGAGGTTGTGTTGATATGACGTCTATCATTCTTGAACATCTCAATCTTCAACTGTTCCCAGTTGGTCAGATTGCCGTTATGCGCGAGGATGATACCGAAAGGCGCATTGACGTAAAACGGTTGCGCTTCTTCTGCACTGGATGAACCGGCAGTCGGATAGCGAACCTGACCGACCCCCGAGTTACCGAACAGCGAGCGCATATTGCGAGTACGGAAAACGTCCCGTACCAGGCCATTGGCCTTGTGCATGCTGAATGTATTGCCGTTATCGGTTGCGATACCGGCAGCATCCTGACCGCGATGCTGTAACAGCAACAGCGCATCGTAGATTAATTGATTAACGGGATTGTGAGAAACGACGCCAACAATGCCACACATGGTGGACTCCTCAACTAGAACAAATTAAAAATTGATATGCCGCGCAAAATCGCCCGGCAAGAAAGGGATAACAGTACGAGCGGCAGTTTCTGCCAACGGACTGAACAATGCCTCTTTCCAGAAACTCTGTTCGGGTATCGCCGTCATGCCGCATAAAAGCACGGCAGCCAACACGATCACCAAACCGCGCGCCAAGCCGAACAAACCGCCGAGACCACGATCCACCAGGGTCAATCCAGTCGCCTTGACCACTTCATTCAGCGCCATTGTCAACAAACCCATCAGGATGCGTACACCGATGAACAAGGCAATAAATCCGATTATCAGGCGTGTTGTGCTGCCTGGCACCATATCCGGCAGCAACTCTGCCAGCGACTCACCGTATGCATTGGCAACCACAAACGCCACAATCCAGCTTAACAGGGACAAAATTTCCTTGACCAGTCCCCGCAAGGTACTGATCACGATAGAACAGATCAATACAAATAAAACCAGATAATCAAAAATCGTCACTATCGATTTACTTCAAGCCACGCATTAAACTGCACCTTAAGCCGGAACCTGTTTGCCGGTCAAACCAAGCTTGGTCAATTTGGCACGCGCTTTTTCAGCTTCAGCTTCATTCGCAAATGGACCTACGCGCACCCGAATTCGCTCACCGGATTCCGTCGCCACTTTTTGTGTAAACGACTTCAAACCAGCGCCCTGCAATTTCTTTTGCAACTCATTTACTTTATCTTGCGACGCCAGAGCAGCGATCTGCAGGACAATTTTTCCTGATGCCTTAGGTGCTACTACATTCGCTTTGCCATCCAGGATCGCGCGGGCCCGCGCAGCTTCATCCGAATGATCAGCTTTGGCTATCGTGGGCGGTGTCGCTACCTTGTCTTCTTGTATCTCGACTTTCGCAACTTGTGCCTTTTTCTCAGGCTCAACTGCTTTTACTTCTAGTTTTTCTTCTGGCTTGATTTCAGTCTTGGCTGCGACTTGTGATGAGGGCGCTTCGATCACTTCCTCATCAGGAGAAAGCGACTCTGCCGTTGGCTGATTGTTCTTTTGCGTTGTCGGCGCTTTGCTTTGTGCAATCGGCGCTGCCGTATCTTTAGATGGAATTTGTATATTGATATCGTCGGCCAGCGGCTTCGGCTCTGAATCCAGAATCATAGGCAAACCGATAACGGCTGCGAGTACCAGGGCAATCGCACCAATCAGGCGGCGACGTGCACGTTTCTTTTCTGGCAACACCGGGTCAACCGCTTCTGTGCGCTTATTGCTTTGCTTGCGTTTGCTGCGAGCACTCGGCTGCTCTTCGTCGGCTTGCGAATAAAAATCGCTGTTGCCTACCGATGATTCCTGCTGATTTTTACGAAGAAACGAGAACAAGCCCATACGATATAAAGTGAAATTCGTTAGTGATGTTCGGAATTGCGGAATTCCATTACGCCTGCAACAGTAAGGAAGGATCCGAAAACCGTAATTCTATCATTCTCGCCCGCTCGGCTCATGGCATTTGCAAAAGCTTCTGCAGGCGTGGCGAATGTCTGGATGCTACGTTCCGTATCACCAACTATCGGCGACTCACCATAAGCGGCAATCAGCTTTTCGCGAATCTCGTCTGCCGTAGCGGCGCGCGGCAAAGGGAGATCAGTAACACACCAGTGATCGACCTGCCCTTTCAAGTGTTCGATCACGCCAGCGATGTCCTTGTCCTGCATGGAACCGAACACTGCGTAGGTATAAGGATGAAAGCCCATATTGCCAAGATTTTGCGACAACGTAGCAGCGGCATGCGGATTGTGCGCCACATCGAGAATAATCGTGGGCTGCCCCGGCAATACTTGAAAACGCCCCGGTAAATCGACCAGCGCCAAGCCGGTCCGCACTTCCTGTGCACCTACCGGCAAACGCAGGCGCAAGGCATCCAGCGCTGCCAGCACGCCAGACGCATTCAACAACTGATTGGCACCGCGCAAGGCCGGATAAGCCAGCGAATTACGACGGCCGCTACGGCCGCTGAAATTCCATTGCAGTTTGTCGCCGGAATAATTGAAATCACGATTGAACAGCCACAAGTCAGCGCCGATTTTTTCTGCATGGTCGACCAGCGACTGCGGCGGCACCGGATCACCGCAGATGGCAGTTTTACCAGCACGGAAAATCCCGGCTTTCTCGAAGCCAATCTTCTCACGGGTATCGCCCAGATATTCTGTGTGATCGATATCGACGCTGGTGACAATTGCTACATCCGCATCAAGTACATTCACGGCATCGAGACGCCCACCCAGGCCCACCTCAAAAATCACGGCATCCAGTTTGGCATCGGCAAACAATTGCATCGCCGCCAGCGTGGTGAATTCAAAGTACGACAAAGACACATCGCCACGCACCACGTCGAGTTTGTGGAAAACGTCTATCAATTCAGCATCAGTCGCCGATTGACCATTGATGCGCATGCGCTCGTTGAAATGCAAAATATGCGGCGAGGTGTACAAACCAACGCGATAACCGGCGCGCAACAAGATCGACTCCAGCATGGCGCAGGTTGAACCCTTGCCATTCGTGCCGCCGACGATAATCACCGGACAGGCAAATTCGATCGCCATTGCGTCCTTGACCTGTCGTACGCGATCCAAACCCATGTCTATCGCTTTGGGATGCATCGTTTCCAGTAGCGTGAGCCAGTCGGCCAGTGTCGCAGGATGTTTTTCCATACAATTTAGTCGTAGTTAGAGAACATATGTGATGACGATTGCTCAAATAAAAAGCCCGAACCGTATACGGCTCGGGCTTCTGCAATCAGACTACTGACTTATGCGAGAACTTCCGCGGCCTGATTTTGCAATATTGCCAACAGGCGTGCAATTTCTTCACGCATTTTGCGTCTATCAACAATCATGTCGACAGCGCCTTTGGTCACGAGGAACTCAGCGCGCTGGAAGCCTTCCGGCAACTTCTCACGCACTGTATTTTCGATCACGCGCGGACCGGCAAAACCGATCAGCGCTTTTGGTTCTGCAATCACGACGTCGCCCAGGAACGCGAACGAAGCGGACACACCACCCATGGTCGGATCGGTCAGCACCGAGATAAACGGCAATTTCTTTTCGGATAATTTCGTCAACATCGACGTGGTTTTGGCCATTTGCATCAAGGACAACAAGCCCTCTTGCATACGCGCACCACCGGTTGACGTAAAGCAGATGAACGGTACTTTTTGTTCCAGCGCAGTTTGTGCGCCGCGTACAAAACGCTCGCCAACTACGGAACCCATGGAACCGCCCATAAATTCAAACTCGAAGCAAGCGACCACGACCGGCAAACTCATGATGGAGCCGCCCATGACGATCAAGGCATCGGTTTCGCCGGTAGCTTCCAGTGCCGACTTCAGGCGATCCGGATATTTTTTGCTGTCTTTGAATTTGAGTGTATCGACAGGCAATACTTCCTGGCCGATGTCATAACGTCCGCCTGCATCCAGCAATGCATCCAGACGATCACGTGCACGAATGCGCATGTGATGTGTGCATTTAGGGCAAACGTGGATATTTGCTTCCAGATCAGTGCGATACAGCACTGATTCGCAAGACGGGCATTTAACCCACAGGCCTTCTGGAACCGATTTGCGTTGCGCAGTATCGGAACGTTGAATGCGTGGAGGAAGTAATTTTTCTAGCCAGCTCATCGTGACCTCTTTCATTTTGACTTGCCGAATTGTACCGTTTGCACGGATATTCGCCACAATTGCGTGTTTTTTCTGATTAGGGGCAGAATCATGCCGCGGATCGGTGGCATTTTACTTGCCTATAAGGACATTTTTACCTTATTCATCCAGCGCCTTGCGGATGCCGGCTATAAAGGTTTGCACCGCTTCTACAGCCTGTTCGCGCGGGGTGTTTTCCAGCTCCTGAATGATACGACTGCCGATCACGACGGCATCGGATACTGCAGCCACTGCCTTCGCAGTTGCAGCATCGCGAATACCAAAGCCTACGCCGATAGGCAATTTTACGTACTTGCGGATCGCGGCTATGCGTTGCGATACTTCGGCCGTATCGATATTGGCTGCGCCGGTGACGCCTTTGAGCGACACATAATAACTAAAACCGCTGCCGAATTTGGCAACTTGCTGAATGCGTTCTTCGGTTGAAGTTGGCGCCAGCAAGAAGATAGGATCCATATCATTCGCCTTCAGTGTCGCGGCAAACTCTTCGCATTCTTCCGGAGGGTAATCGACCACGATGGTGCCATCCACACCCGCCGCTTTCGCTGCCAGGATAAATGCCGTCTGCCCCATCCGTTCGATAGGATTGGCGTAGCCCATCAAGACGACTGGTGTCGTAGTGTTGGTCTTGCGAAATTCACTGACGAAGCCCAATACGTCACGCATGCCGACATTGAATTTGAGTGCACGTTCACACGCACGCTGAATCACCGGACCTTCTGCCATCGGATCGGAGAACGGCACACCAAGTTCGAGTATATCGGCACCACCGGCCACCAGCGCATGCATCAGCGGCACCGTCAGGTCTGGCGAAGGATCACCCGCCGTGATGAAGGGGATCAAACCTTTTTTATTGTTAGCCGCCAATGCGGACAGCGTGGACTGAATTCTGGACATCTGTTTTTATCTTTAATCAATGATCTTTTAATGCGCAACGCGACTGCTGTCGCATATGAAAATGAAAACGGTAGTGGAGCGTGATCCATTACCGCATGAAACGCGATCAGCCGAAGTCCAGGCCCATCCGTTGCGCCACCGTGTGCATATCCTTGTCGCCACGACCGGACAGATTAACCAACACTGTCTTGTCTTTAGGCAGCGTCGCAGCCAGTGTGGCGGCATAACTCAAGGCATGACTGGATTCCAGAGCAGGAATGATGCCTTCGATATGGCAGCAATCATGAAAGGCCTGCAAGGCTTCTTCATCGGTAACGGACACATATTGCGCGCGTGCAGAATCTTTCAACCATGCATGTTCGGGACCTACACCTGGATAATCCAGACCCGCCGAAACCGAATGTGTCTCGATGATCTGGCCATTCTCATCCTGCAATAAATAGGTACGATTGCCATGCAACACACCCGGTGTGCCTGCCGTCAGTGATGCGGAATGCTTGCCGGACTCCAAACCTTCACCAGCGGCTTCCACACCTATCAACTGTACGTTCTTGTGTTCGATATAAGGATAGAAAATACCCATCGCATTCGAACCACCACCGATACAGGCCAGGACATAGTCAGGCTGACGGCTGGTCATCTCCGGCATTTGTTCTATGCATTCATTGCCGATTACCGACTGGAAGTCGCGCACCATCATGGGATAGGGATGCGGACCGGCGACGGTACCGATGATGTAGAAGGTGTTTTCAACGTTGGTGACCCAGTCGCGCATCGCTTCATTGAGCGCGTCCTTCAGAGTCTTGGAGCCGGATTCAACCGGCACCACGGTTGCACCCAGCAACTTCATGCGATATACGTTTTGCGCCTGACGCTTGACGTCTTCGCTCCCCATATAAACCACGCATTCGAGGCCGAAACGCGCGCAAATCGTCGCTGTCGCAACGCCATGCTGGCCGGCACCGGTTTCCGCGATGATGCGGGGCTTGCCCATGCGTCTGGCCAGCAAGGCCTGACCAATCACGTTATTGATCTTGTGCGCGCCTGTGTGATTCAAGTCTTCACGCTTGAAGTAAATCTGCGCGCCGCCCATTTTTTCAGACCAGCGTTTGGCATGATAAATCGGGCTTGGACGGCCGACGAAATGCTTCAGGTCGTAATGGAATTCAGCAAGAAAGGCAGGATCCTTGCTGTAGTGTGCATAGGCTTCTTTCAATTCAGCCAGCGCATGACTGAGTGTTTCGGAAACGAAGCTGCCGCCATAGGGGCCAAAATGGCCTTTTGCGTCGGGGAAATTGTAAGAAGCGGTTTGATGCAAGGCAGTCTCGATGACCGCTTGTCGCTCGGCGAAGCTGCCCAGCGCGTCTAATTCTTTCATGATGATCTCTTTACTATTTAGTCTGTCTGTTTGGCATGCCCATGGTCTGCCGAATCGGCAAGACGCACTGCGGCGATGAAGGCGTGAATCTTTGCCTTATCCTTGATCCCCTTGTCGTGTTCGACGCCACTACTGACATCAACGGCATAGGGACGAACGCGTAGCACCGCGTCAGTCGCGTTTTGTGCGCTCAAGCCACCACTTAAAACGACCCGAGGCGCGATGTTTTCGGGAATGAGAGACCAATCGAAGACCTTTCCACTGCCGCCATAGCTATCAACATAGGTATCCAGCAACAAGCCGGTAAACAATCTGCTGGCGGCGCGATAATCAGACTCGTATTTTAGCAAATCGGCTGGACTAGTATCCGGTTTTACGCGTATCGCGCGCATAAATGGGCGATTCACTGCCGCTGCAATGGATGCGCACTGCTCCATCGTTTCATCGCCGTGAAATTGCAGCATCGCAATCGATGTCTGCGCGACTACCGCCTGCACTTCATCTGCGCTGGCATTCACAAACAAACCGACGGTACTGACAAAAGGCGGAATCTGTGCGATCAACTGTGCCGCTGCCACAGGCTGAATATAGCGCGGGCTTTTGGCATAAAACACGAATCCGACTGCATCGGCGCCTAAAGTAATCGCATCTTGCAGATCTTCCAGTCGCGTCAAACCGCAAATTTTAATGCGCGTGCGGGATGTAATTGTTGTCATTGTGTTGCCAGCCTGTTGAAAACGAATGGTTATATTGCTTACGCCTACACAATTCAATATTGCTGATGAATCGCAGTTTTATCCCGCGCTATCAAGACCATAGAAAATTCTGCGTTTCGATCTGCGGCAACTTCCATTTTGGGTCGTAATCGATTTTGGTGAGGTACAAACCATCGGCCATGAAGGTCGGTGCGGCAATCTTGCGATCTTGCGCTTCCAACAGTTCCTTTAACCATGCAGACGGCTGCGTGCCGTTTCCGACATAAATCAGCGAGCCAATGATGTTGCGCACCATATGATGCAAGAATGCATTTGCGTGTACGGTGAACATGATCAGATCGCCGCGCTGCTCGATACTGATGGCATACATGGACTTGATCGGCGATTTGGCCTGGCACTGCACAGAGCGGAAACTGGAAAAATCATGTTCGCCGATCAAATGTGAAGCTGCTTCCCTCATCTTGTTGACATCCAGTCTGCGAAACACCCAACCGGCCTTGCCTTCCAGCAAAGGCGAGCGTACCTGGTTGTTGTACAAGACATATTGGTAGGTTCTGGAGCGGGCGCTGAAACGCGCGTGAAAGTTCTCTTCAGCATTATCCGCAACCTGAGTCGCCCAGCGCACAGCAATCGATGGCGGCAAAAAGGTATTCACACCACGCACCCAGGATTGCATATCGCGGTCCAGCGTCGTATCGAAATGCACTACTTGTTCGATGGCATGCACGCCTGCATCGGTACGACCGGCGCATGAGGTTGAAATTTCATGCTGGGTAAATTTCCACAAGGCGAATTCCAGCTTGTCCTGGATAGTCAAGCCGTTAAGCTGCGTCTGCCAGCCCTGCCAAGGTGCACCGTCGTATTGCACGCCGAGCACAATGCGCTTCGTTTCGCCCGAGCTGCCTGATTCGCCATTCATGATAAAAATTTTACCGAAAAATCGAAACTGAAAATGAAAAACGGGCGCAAGCAGTGCATTGCGCCCGTCGATCCTGCATTTTAGCTTGTCAGGAGAGTTTGCTCAGCAGGTTTCTCGCCTTCTCGGATTGTTCGCCGCTGCCACCTTTGACGACTTCTTCCAGCAATTCGCGTGCGCCTTCCTTGTCGCCAATCTCTTGATAGGCGATTGCCAGATCAAGCTTGGTCGCCATTTCTGCATTGCTGGTGTAGCTAGCTGCCTCATCCACGCCATCCAGCGCAAAATGATCGTCATTCAAAGTGGCGTCCGAAGCAGGTGCAGCAACTGGATCCAGATCAAGTGAAATGTCGGACAAATCGGCCGCGATATCTTTGGCTGGCGCAGACGCAGCGGCAGTCTGTACATTTGCCGGAGAATCATTAATCGATGGAAAATCAAGACCGAGGTCATCCGGAATACGGATGTCCGCCGTCGTAGATTCCGTAGCTGCTTGTTCACCTTCAAAACTGGCCACAGACGGTTCTTCTACCGCATTGTTTGTCGGCTCGTTATCCGCAGGCTTGTTATCTTCCAGGAAACCGAAATCGATATCCGCAATATCCGCTGGCATTTCAGCTTTGGCTGCCGTTGCGTTTGGCGATTTATTATCTGGCTCTTCCAGATCCAGGCCTTCCAGATCGAAGTCGAGATCTTCAACCACATCAGGCTGCATCGACGCGATTGTTTTGTGTTCGTCCTCTTCCGGCAGGGACAAGCTGTTTTCTGCAAGGGAACTATCTAACGAGCTGACCGGCGCCGCTTCGTCTACCGACGATTCGGCGTTTAATCCATCAAATGGCTGGGTGGGTGCAAGTAAAGCTGCTGCTCTGGCCTCGCCCTTTTCTGCGCCCGCACCGCTTGCATATAACGGATTGCTAGGATCAAGAATCAAGCCGAGGTTGGCAGCTTGTGCCCAATCATCACCCTCGCCTTTGGTCAGGCTGTACAACTCGCTGGCCAGAATCTCGAACGAACGGCCGTCATTGCGGTTGGCATAAATTTCCAGCAACTTGACGCGTACTGCATGACGGTCAGGCTGATTGCGCAATGCTTCCTTCAGAATTTCTTCCGCCTGGGCATCGCGACCGTAAGCGATATACACATCGGCTTCTGCAATCGGATCAACTTCATTCGTGTCGAGCTGGCTGGCAGAAGGAACAAAATTGGAATTAAACACGCTGTTGTTGGTGTCAACGCTTTGTCCGCCAGTTGAACCGAACAGTGAGTTCGATTTAAGGCTGGAATCTGTAATGATGCTGTCTTCAAACGATTGGGTTTGCTTGCGACGGCGCGAACTATAAATACCCAGACCGGCAAGCAGAGCCAGCAATGCTGCAGCGCCTGGCAAGAACATGGCGTTACCCGTCAAGTCTTCAAAGAAGCTTGGCTCAGGTGGTGGCGGAGGAACGACAACAGGCTTCTTAACCATCGGTTTAACTTCAGCTACAGGTGCTGGCGGCACTACTGGATCAACCACCGGTACCGTAACAGGCTCGACTGCCGGTGCTCCTGCCACTTCAGGAGTAACAACCGGTGCAGTTTCTGCGGCTGGCGCAGTCGTTACCGGCGCAGTTACTGGCGGAACGACTGGCACTGGCGTTGCGGCGGCAGCTGTTGCCTGCTTTTGCTGCTCAGCCAAATCCTTGTTTTTAATTTCCAGAATCTTTTGCAGTTCGCTGACGTTCTTTTCGAGTTCCTTGACACGTGCATTTGCATCTGCAATTGCCTTGTCTTTGGCGATCAGCTCTTCTGTGCTGGCACCTGCTTTGTCGGAGCCGGCGCTTAATGTGGTCGCGCCAGATTTGGATAATTTCAGCTTATCTTTGGATTCGGACGCAGCAGCAGACTCTTCCTGAATACGGGTGGTGATTTTTCCACCCGCCGCTTGCTTGGCGTCATCAGATTTTTTCGCTTCTGCAGTGGCGACTTGGCCTGCCAGTTTGTTGCGATAGCTATTGAAATCTGCAGCTTGTGCGACGACCACGCCTTTTGCTTCTGATTGACCCACCGATTTTGCGGTGTCCGCTTCAGGCACGGACAATATCTGTCCGGCTCGCAGGCGATTCATGTTCTTGTTGATAAATGCATCAGGATTGGCGCGATACAAGGCAACCAACATCTGATCGAGCGAGACGCCGCTTGGACGATATTGGTTAGCAATTTTCGCCAGCGAGTCGCCTTTTTTAACCAGATACTCATCGGCAGATGCGGTATCAGCTTTTGGCTCAGATGCAGTGCGGACCGGCTTGACTACTGCTGGTGCCGGTGCTGGCGCCACTTGACGAATTGGTTGCGGTGCGGCTTGTTGCGGAACTGGTTCAGGTGTAGGCGGAGGAAGTGCCTGACTAGGAGCTGATGGCGGTAAAGTTTGAGAAGGTGCTGGCGCCGATTGTGCAACTGACTCTGGAATATTTTCGACGGGTCTTGCAACAGGAGGCAATGGGCGAGTAATTGGTGCTACTTGGGCCGGGCGTGCTGAACGCATTTCTGGCGGATCAAGCAGAAAGGTATATTCACGCACCAAACGATTTTTATTGCCGCCCAATTCCAGCAACATATCTATATACGGTTCGTTAATAGGCTGGGTCGATGTAATTCGAACAATCGGACGATTGCCACGTTGCTCAACTGCGAATCTCAGCGAAAAAAGCGCCGGATGCAGATCAATATTGGCTTGTCGGAAAACATCGGCAGATGCCAGTTTTGGCACCAAACTTCCGAGCTCATCCTGCGACACCGAAGTCAGTTCAATCTCTGCTCGTAACGGCTGCCCCAGCGAAGACAGGACGGTCAGTTTCCCCAGACCTGCGGCATGCGCATTTGACAACACCACAGCAGATATGACTGCTGCGCTGAGCGTCTTTAATTTGAACGAGGAAAAACGGGAGCGAGGAGTTGACCGCATTTTTAGTGGCATGGAGAGTATTCCGTTAGCGTACGTTGGAGACCACAAGCAACGCTTATTTATCTTTTTTCTGAGAACTTTCACCATAGCATCATGGACTTACGCGCGCAAGCGCAACCATATTGGCAACTAATTTAAAACCCGCCAATCACTCATTATTTGAGCGAATTTGGCGGGTTTATGTTGCGTAGTGACAACGTCAGACGCAGCTTACATGGTGAATATCAGCGATCCAGCACGATGCGCAACATGCGGCGCAGCGGTTCTGCAGCACCCCACAACAGTTGATCGCCGATCACGAAGGCCGAAATATATTCCGGCCCTTGATTCAGCTTGCGTACACGACCGACGCCGATTTCCAGCCCGCCGGTGATAGCCGCTGGCGTCAATTCCTTGACGGTGATAGCGCGCTCATTCGGCACCCATTTCACCCATTGGTTACCTGAACGGATGATGGATTCGATTTCGGCCAAAGGCACGTCGCGCTTCAATTTGATTGTCAACGCCAGGCTGTGACAACGCATCGCGCCTATACGCACGCACAAACCATCGACTGGAATCGTGTTGGTATTGCCAAGAATCTTGTTAACTTCAGCTTGGCCTTTCCACTCTTCTTTCGACTGACCGTTTTCCAGTTGTGCATCGATCCATGGGATCAAGCCGCCAGCCAAAGGCGCGCCAAAGAACTCTGTTGGCACTTCGCTACGTATGGTTTGCGCAACTTTGCGATCGATATCCAGAATGGCGGATGAAGGCGTTGCCAGTTCGTCCGCAACCGCACCGTGAACCACGCCCATACCGGACAACAATTCACGCATGTGATTAGCGCCGCCGCCAGATGCTGCCTGATAAGTCATCGAGCTGACCCATTCAACCAGACCCTCGCGGAACAAGCCGCCCACGCCCATTAACAAAATGGAATTGGTGCAATTGCCGCCGATGTAGTTTTTAACACCACGCCCCAATGCATCCGTGATCACATTTTGATTGACTGGATCCAGGATGATGACGGCGTCATCTTTCATGCGCAGTGTCGAAGCAGCATCGATCCAGTAACCATCCCAACCCGATGCACGCAGTTTAGGGAAGATTTCGGTTGTGTAGTCACCACCTTGGCAGGTAATGATGATGTCGCATTTTTTCAGCGCATCGATATCGTTGGCGTCCTGCAAAGTCGTTTCCTTCTTCGCCATCGCAGGGGCTTTGCCACCCTTGTTCGAGGTGGTGAAGAACACAGGTTCGATAAGGTCGAAATCGCCCTCTTCCTGCATACGTTGCATCAAGACTGATCCGACCATCCCACGCCAACCGACTAAGCCAACAACTTTCATCATCATTTCCTTAACTCAGGCGCATCTGACGCCCATTAATAAAAACTACGAACTTGTGATTCAGAAAATCAAGCTAGCGCTTTGACGACAGCGTCGCCCATTTGCGTCGTGCTGACTTTGGTCGTGCCCGCTTCGTAAATATCGACAGTACGCAAACCTTGTTTCAATACGGACTTCACGGCAGCTTCAATACGATCAGCTTGCTCGGTCTTGGCCAGCGAATAACGCAACATCATGGCCAACGAAAGAATCTGCGCCAATGGATTGGCGATGTCCTTGCCCGCGATATCAGGTGCCGAACCGTGCGAAGGCTCGTACAAACCTTTGTTGTTCGCATCCAGCGAAGCCGATGGCAACATGCCGATAGAACCAGTCAACATTGCAGCTGCATCGGACAGAATGTCGCCAAACATATTGCCGGTCACCACAACGTCGAATTCCTTCGGTGCGCGCACCAATTGCATCGCTGCGTTATCGACGTACATGTGATCGAGTTTGACGTCTTGGTATTCCTTGTGCACATCGGTCACAACGTCACGCCAGAACTGGAATGTCTCCAGCACGTTGGCTTTATCAACGCTGGTCAAACGCTTGCTGCGTTTTTGCGCAGCCTGGAATGCGACGTGCGCAATGCGGCGAATTTCTGGTTCGCTGTAACGCATGGTGTCGAAACCTTCACGCGATCCTTTGAAAGGACCGTCCGGTGCTTCGCGCATACCGCGCGGCTGGCCGAAGTAAATATCGCCTGTCAATTCGCGCACGATCATGATGTCGAGGCCGGAAACGATTTCCGGTTTCAACGACGATGCGCCAGCCAATTCTGGATACAAAATCGCAGGGCGGAAGTTTGCAAACAACCCCAGATGCTTGCGCAGACCGAGAATCGCTTGCTCAGGACGCAAGGAACGTTCCAGGGTGTCGTATTTAAAGTCGCCGACCGCGCCAAACAAAATAGCATCCGCTTCTTGCGCAACTTTCAGGGTCGATTCCGGTAATGGATGGCCTTGTTCTGCATACGCGGCACCGCCAACCGGCACGGTTTCGGTTTCAAACTTTTCACCCAAGGCGTTCATCACCTTGACCGCTTGATTCATGATTTCCGGACCAATGCCGTCGCCCGGCAGAATTGCAATTTTCATTGGATAACTTCAGTAAGAATTAAAAAAGAGGGAAAAGCGTGCGACTCAATCAAGCCGAATTTTCGACCAGGATTCACGTCCTTGAATAGTCGCTGTTAAATAGTATTCGACAGCCAAGGCTGCGCAGCAAGGTGGCGCTCTTCATACGCGCGTATCTTGTCGGACTTTTGCAAAGTCAAGCCGATGTCGTCAAAGCCATTCAGCAAACAGTATTTGCGGAAAGCATCAATATCGAATGGATAGGCAACGCTACCGTTGCTGGTGCCTATGATTTGTTTTTCCAAATCAATCACCAGATGATAGCCAGGAAAAGCCTTGACCTCATTGAACAAATGATCAATTTGCGCCTCAGTCAGCGCGACCGGCAACAAACCATTTTTGTAACAGTTATTGAAAAAGATATCCGCAAAGCTAGGCGCGACAATTGCTCGAAAGCCGTATTGACTCAATGCCCAAGGCGCGTGCTCACGTGACGATCCGCAACCGAAATTCTTGCGCGCCAACAAAATCTGCGCACCTTGATAGCGCGGTTGATTCAGCACGAAATCAGGATTCAGCGGACGATTTGTATTGTCTTTGCCTGGCTCGCCTTGATCCAGATAGCGCCATTCATCGAACAAGTTCGGACCGAACCCGGTACGTTTGATTGACTTCAGAAATTGCTTTGGAATGATGGCGTCGGTGTCGACATTTGCACGATCCAGCGGTGCAACCAAACCATCAAGAATATTAAATTTTTCCATAGTGCCCAACTGTTGATGCGTATCGACGACGATAAGGTCAGTAATTTTGTATAACGATGCGACGGGACAAACTTCTTGTTTCAAACAACTGGAAAATGCAGTGATGCGACAACCTGAATCTGCGCATCACTGCAAACCAGCTTCTTATTTATTACCCTGAATTTTGTCACCTACATGCTCGACATCCTTGCCGAAACCCTGAACGGTATTGCAACCAGCCAGCAAGCAAACGGATGCAATCAACAACGCAACAATTTTTTTCATTTTTTTCTCCAGGAGTTTAGTTTACAACGAACGAACATCAACAAAATGGCCTTCAATACCTGCTGCTGCAGCCATCGCCGGACTGACCAGATGCGTGCGACCGCCTGCACCCTGACGCCCTTCAAAATTGCGATTCGAGGTTGACGCACAACGCTCGCCCGGCTCCAGACGATCCGCATTCATCGCCAGACACATAGAACAACCAGGCTCACGCCATTCAAAACCGGCGGCCTTGAAAATCTTGTCCAGGCCTTCGCGCTCTGCCTGCTCCTTGACGAGACCCGAACCTGGAACCACCATTGCCAGCGTCACGTTCGATGCACGATGCTTGCCGCGCACGACGGCTGCGGCTGCTCGCAAATCTTCTATCCGTGAATTGGTACAGGAACCGATAAATACCTTGTCGATACGGATATCCGTAATCGGCGTATTCGGTTTCAGACCCATATATATAAGCGCTTTTTCCATACCGTCACGCTTGGTCGCATCTTTTTCCTTATCCGGATCAGGCACACGACCATCCACGGCGACAACCATCTCTGGCGATGTTCCCCAGCTCACTTGCGGTTTGATTTCGACGGCGTTCAATGTGACGACCATATCGAACTTGGCACCAGCATCCGAATGCAAGGTGCTCCAGTACTCGACCGCGCGATCCCAATGCGGGCCCACAGGTGACAAAGGACGGCCCTTGACGTAGTTGATCGTGGTTTCGTCGACGCCGATCATGCCTGCGCGTGCGCCCGCTTCGATCGCCATATTGCAGATCGTCATACGACCTTCCATCGACAGCGCACGTATCGTCGAGCCGGCAAATTCAATCGCGTAACCGGTGCCACCAGCAGTACCGATTTTTCCGATGATTGCGAGCACAATATCTTTTGCAGTGACACCAGCCGGTAAAACACCATCAACCTGTACCAGCATCGCTTTGGATTTTTGCGCCAGCAAGGTTTGCGTCGCGAGCACATGCTCGACTTCTGACGTACCAATGCCATGCGCCAATGCGCCAAACGCGCCGTGCGTAGACGTATGGGAATCGCCGCACACGACTGTCATGCCCGGCAAGGTCGCGCCCTGCTCCGGTCCGATTACGTGCACGATACCCTGACGCTTGTCGCGCATGCTGAAATAGGTCAAACCATATTCATGCGCATTACCGTCCAGCGTTTCGACTTGCAGGCGCGATGTCGGGTCTGCAATCCCTTCTGAGCGGTCGGTCGTCGGCACATTGTGATCCGCCACCATCAGATTGGCGGAGACGCGCCATGGACGACGGCCCGCCAGCTTCAAACCTTCAAAAGCCTGGGGGCTGGTTACTTCATGCAAAAGATGACGATCGATGTAAAGCACGGTCGTGCCGTCGTCACCCACATCGACAACATGTGATTGCCAGAGTTTATCGTAGAGCGTTTGAGCCATATTCGTGTGAAAAAGTAAGTCGGTAAAGACTGAATAGTCAGCCTTGGATTATGCCATATTTAGCGCGCTGCCATTGCAGGAAACACCAGTGTGCACGCCAGAATGCTTGCCATAACTACCACATGAGGGTAATTGGCTTTAAAGCAATCCCCTGCTATCACTATCTGCTTTTTGTTTGTAGATAAAGTGGCATCACGCGTTGCGCGTAAGCGGTGAGATCGCTGATGCGATCGGCACTGGACGGATGAGTAGAGAGGAATGTTGGCGGCGCGCTGCCACCGACCTGCCCCATCTTTTGCCATAGCGTGATCGCTGCGCGCGGATCATAACCGGCACGTGCAGCCAATTCCACCCCGATACGGTCAGCCTCTCTTTCATGCTCACGCGAATTCGGCAAGCCAATCACACCCATATATGCATATTCGGCGCCTTGCTGCCCCAAACTACCGACGCCCAGCAAAGCAGAACCGATCGAGATGACACTACCCGCCACCATCTTTTCCGACGCGCGCTCCCGCGCATGCTCACGCAAGGCATGCGAAATTTCATGCCCGATCACCGCTGCCAGCTCATCATCCGTTACCTTGAGCTTATCGATCAAACCGCTATAAACCGCTATCTTCCCGCCCGGCATACACCATGCGTTGACCTCTGTCGATGTCAACACATTCACTTCCCATTGCCAAGCTTTTGCATCGGAGCGAAAAGCTGGCGTTTGTGCAATCAGACGATTCGAAATAGCGCGCACACGCGCAACTTGCGCCGGATCACGATTGACACTGTTTTTCTTCTTTTCTTCTGCAATCAGCTCGCCATACTGCTTTGCTGCAGCTTGGTCCAGTTGCTGCGCCGACAAGGCCATTCTCTGAGAGCGATCTACACCGACAACGCCGCCTTGCGTGGTTTGCACCGTTTCGCAAGCAGACAAAGTCAGCACCGAAAAAATTACTATAGCGAAGGTGAGAACAGAATGCGATTTAACGAGTTTCACTTCGGCTCCTTATCGACAAAGCAGAAAATATTTCAGCTGAAAATCAAGCTGCGCTAGCGCGAATCTGCGGGGTAGCGACCTTGACATCGCCGCATTGTGCACGATGACGCAATGCATGATCCATTAACACCAATGCCAGCATCGCTTCGGCGATAGGCGTAGCGCGAATCCCGACACAAGGATCATGACGACCCAGGGTTTCGACCATGATCGGATTGCCGGCTTTATCAATCGAATGACGTGCCGTGCGAATACTGGATGTCGGCTTGATCGCAATCGATGCCGTGATGTTCTGGCCGGTTGAAATACCGCCCAGCACGCCGCCGGCATTATTGGTAGAAAAACCGTCAGGCGTCAGCTCATCGCCATGCTCAGTGCCTTTTTGCGCGACCGATTTGAAGCCAGCACCAATTTCTACGCCTTTGACAGCATTAATACCCATCAATGCGTAAGCAATTTCTGCATCGAGCTTGTCGTAAATCGGCTCACCCAATCCGACAGGCACATTTTCGGCCACGACATCTATGCGTGCGCCGCATGAATCGCCATTTTTGCGCAAGTCATCCATATACGCTTCCAGCTGCGGAACTATCGTAGCGTTAGCAGAGAAGAATGGATTTTCAGGGACGTGCGACCAATTTTCGAAAGGGATTTCGATCTCACCCAACTGACTCATGCAACCCTTGAACGTCGTACCGTATTGCTCCAGCAACCATTTCTTGGCAATGGCAGCCGCGCCAACCACAGGTGCCGTCAGACGAGCCGATGAGCGTCCACCGCCACGCGGGTCGCGTATGCCGTACTTATGCCAGTAAGTGTAATCGGCATGGCCAGGGCGAAAGGTTTCAGTGATGTTGCCGTAGTCCTTGCTGCGCTGATCTTCGTTGCGGATCAATAGCGCAATCGGCGTGCCGGTGGTTTTGCCTTCGAATACGCCGGACAGGATTTCGACTGTATCGGATTCTTGACGTTGGGTCACATGACGCGAAGTACCTGGCTTGCGGCGGTCCAAATCGAACTGAATGTCGGCTTCTGACAACACCATGCCGGGCGGACAACCATCGATTACACAGCCGATTGCCGGACCATGAGATTCACCAAAAGTGGTGACTGTAAAGAGTGTGCCAAATGTATTGCCGGACATGATGATGAGTGATCAATTGAATAAAGCACCATTCTACCAGTGCATAGAAAACAAATACTTCAAGAAAAATCATTGCCGGATGTTAAATCGATGTGCAATATACGGTTTCCAAACCAGAAAAACCAAATCCCGGAGAAGGCAACATGCGCAAGTCGGTCAGCCATAGCGAGGATGACCTTGTATTTCTGGATGAAGCAATCCCCCCATCCGACAACAATACTCCGAGTGCAAGCAAGGATGTTTGGCAAGTCATGATCATCGATGATGATGCTGACGTCCACTCAGCAACAACCTTTGCACTCAGCAACGTTGAAATACAAAATCGACCGCTTTCATTCTTGCACGCTTACTCTGCACAGCAAGCGCGTGACATTTTGGCAAACGAAACCGACGTCGCGGTTATTTTGCTGGACGTTGTCATGGAACAGCAAGATGAAGGCTTGCAACTGGTGCATTACATACGCGATGTATTGCACAGAACTGAAGTACGCATCATTCTGCGTACCGGCCAGCCTGGCTATGCGCCGGAAATCGATGCGATTCAACAATTCGACATCAACGATTACAAGACCAAGTCCGAGCTGACGCGCATCAAGTTGTATACGGTAGTCACTGCGGCGATTCGCTCTTACGAACAAATCTGTACCATCAATTCAAGCAGCCGCGGCCTGGACATGATCCTGCGCGCGAGTACTGAACTAATGGCATTGCAAACGCTGGAAGAATTCACCTCCGGCGTCCTCAGACAAATCGCGCGCATACTGGATGTGCCACCGAGCGGTATTTTTTGCGTGCGTGAAACGCTGCAAACCCAGGAAACCGAGTTATTTGTGGTCGCCGCCACCGGCAAATACCAGAATCTGCTGAACTTCCCCGTGTCGACATTTGAAGATGCGCAGATCGGCAATACCTTGAGCCGCGCGCTTAACGAGCGCCGCAATATTTATGGTCGTGAATTTACCGCGCTGCATTTCAGCGGCAATGCCTCCAGCAACTTTGCGGCGTTCTTCCGAACGGATCGACCGTTAAATGAAATTGACCTGCGCCTATTGGAAGTTTTTTGCAGCAATATTTCAGTTGGGCTTGCCAACATCATGCTGGTTACAAGTCTGCACAATTCCGCCTTCTACGATTCGCTGACCAAACTACCGAATCGCACCCGCCTCAAAGAAATCATCGACGACAATCTGGTTTCCATTACCGATAAGCCGACCACACTGGCACTGATCGACATCGATCATTTTGCCGAAACCAACGATACGCTCGGCCACCAATTCGGCGACCTGCTGCTTTTGTCTGTTGCGTCACGCCTGCAATCGCGCCTCGGCGACAGACTGATTGTGGCGCGCGTAGGGGGCGATACCTTTGGCGTGATGGGCGACGACATTCAGGTCAATCCAGCAGCTGTACTGGCGCAATTTGAACGACCATTCAGTATTGACGGCCAGGATGTGCAACTCTCTGCCACAGTTGGCCTGGTGCGCTTGTCAGAACATGACGGACGCGGTGTGGAAGCTTTGAAAAATGCGCATATCGCACTGAAACGCGCCAAGTTGCAGCAACGTACCGGCTATCTGTATTTCTCGCGCAGCATGGGTATCGATATACGCGAACGCGTGAATATGATGCATGCTCTGCGCGCTGCATTTGAAGAAAGACGGCTGTTCGTCGTCTATCAACCGCAGATCGACATGGTGACGCGCGCACCGGTTGGCGCAGAAGCATTGTTGCGCTGGCAGACAGAAGACAAAATCATGATTTCGCCAAATCGGTTTATCCCGATCGCAGAATACTCAGGGCTGATCATCGAGCTTGGCGAATGGGTATTACGTCAGGCTTGCCAGGAACTCGTACGCATTCAGCGCCTGGGCTATACAAACTTCATGATGTCGGTCAACGTATCGCAAGTCCAATTCCGTCACCCTCACTTCCTCAGCATGCTGCGCAAGGCATTGGAAGATACCAATGCGCCACCGCAATGCATCGAACTTGAAATCACCGAATCGATGGCGATGGAAGAACCGGATGCGCTGATCAAATTGCTTGATCAAATTGCAGAAACTGGCGTCAGCATTGCGATTGATGACTTCGGCACCGGCTTCTCCTCACTCAGTCATTTGCAAAAACTGAACGTTGATCGTCTGAAAATCGACCGCGCATTCGTCACCGAAATTACCGATTCTTCACGCGGCAGCAGCATCGCGGAAATGATCATTCAATTAGGGCGCAATCTGGATCTGGATGTCATTGCAGAAGGCGTGGAAGATGAGCGGCAGGCGAAAATCCTGACCGAACTCGGCTGCCCTTACGGCCAGGGCTATTTATTTTCCAAACCCTTGAATTCAGATGTATTGCACGACTGGCTACGCACCCACAAGGGAAATTAGTCTCGCAGATCGCAATCTTAAATCCATAAATACACCGGCAACCTCAACACAGCAGCAACGTTTCTTATCGCATAGTCTCCCACCTTGACCGGACGACATGAAAAAAAGCGTATTCAACCTGCGTCGTTCCATCGTACTGGCGGTCGCCATCGCCTTGCTCGTACCAGCGACTGCAATCAATGGTTATTACTGGTTTAAAAGCTACGACACCGAAGTCAACAAAAATACGCTCAAATTAGCAGAGGAAAACGCATTCTCCTTGGCCGAGACCATGAGTGAAGCCGTATGGAATCTCAAACACGACGATGCCTCTGCATTAGCCGATGCAGCCTTGTGGCGCAATGACGATATCGTGCGTATAGAAGTACGTGATAACAAGCGCACTGTCTTTGTTAGCAACCAGCGACGCAAGCGTCCTGGCGGGTTTATCGCTGCCGCCGAAACCAATATCTATTACCGAGGCCAGGTTGCCGGCTCGCTCAGGATAGAAGTGGCCGGCACACGCATGCAACAAATAATGACGGCCAATCTGCTGCAACAGCTATGGTTACTGTCGATTCAAATTGCGCTCTCCATTTTTTTTATCCTGTTCTTTTTCGAACGTCGTTTGTTACGTCCATTGCAACGTTTGTATGGAAACACGCAACTCTTGCTAGACGGGCAAATTGGGAAAGAGATTGCGGCCACACGTCGTGATGAAATTGGTTTGTTGTCGGTACAACTTGAAAGCATACGCAAGCGTCTGCTGAGTATATTTGGCGACACTAATCAGGGAAAATTTTGTGCAATAGATCAACACACCCGCATACAATCCGAGCTGCATGAACGCGAAGCGCGCTTCCGGGTCCTGGTTGAACAAAGTCCTATCGCCATCATTGAATGGGATGAAAAACTTCAGGTTGTTGAATGGAATTCCGCTGCCGAACGCATCTTCGGCTATCGCCGCGACCTCGCGCTCGGACGCCATATTCGCTTTCTGGCGCCGCTTAATCGTCGCCATCTGATAGAAGACATCGTGCTGCAATCAAGGTCAAAGCCTGCAGACACGCAAACCATTCAAGAAAACCTGACTGCCGATGGCCGTCTGATCACATGTGAATGGCGCTACTCGTATATAAACGACGATGATGGTAGCGCCGGAAGACTGCTGTCGATGGCAGAGGACATTACAGAAAAACGCCACGCTGCAGAAATACAGCGTCTATCAGAAGCAAAGTTTGCCGGCGCCTTCCGCTGCAATCCGGATTCCGTGTCTATCGCGCGTCTTTCCGATGGCGCATTCATCGAGGTCAATCCCGCATTTGAAACCATCCTTGGTTTCAAGCGTGACGAATGGCTGGGGAAAAGCGCATTGCAATTGCGCATCTGGGCAGATCCTGAAGAGCGAGCAGAATTATTACGCCAGTTGGAGCGTGACAATACTGTGCAGGATTTTTCCTGGAGCATGCGCAACAAGGCTGGCGAGATACGCAATTGCCTGATCAATGCCACGCTTTTTTCGGTCGATAACGAGGTTTACGTGATGGCAGTCATCCGCGACGTCACCAATCAACGTCTGCTGGAAGAACAGAAAGCGGAAGCAGACCACGCGTTGTTGCGGCTGGCGCAGGGCGCGCGCGATACTGCCGGCGAAACCTTCTTTGAATTGCTGGTCAGCGATCTGGCAGCAGCGCTACGCACAGATTGTGCGCTGATTGCCTTGCGCTCTGCGAGCGACCCGCAACGCCTACGCGCACTGGCATCGTACATGCACGGCAAGCTGGTCGACAATTTTGAATATGCCATTCTTGACACGCCGTGCGCACGCACACTGGACAATGGTATCTGCATTTTTGCACACGATATTCAAGCAGCATTTCCGAAAGACTCAATGCTAATGGAGCAAGGCTGGGACAGCTATGCTGGCGCCCCCTTGCACGATGCAAGCGGCCAGGTCATCGGCGTGCTGGCGGTGATGCACTCCAAACCTTTGCGCAATCACGATCTGATTCGATCCTTGTTGCAAGTCTTCAGCGAACGCGCGTCGGCGGAGCTGGAGCGCAAACGCGCAGAAGAAGAATTACGCCTCAGCGAACAACGTTTCGCAACGATTTTCCATTCAACCCCGATCGCCATGTTTGTTACGCAAGTCAGTAACGATAATGTCATCAAGGACGTTAACAGCGCGTTCGAGCGACTTTTCTGGCGCTCCAGAGAATCCGTCGTCAGCAAAAATACGCTGGGCCTGCAGATGTACTGCAATCCCCAAGACAGGGACTTGCTGTTAAATGAACTGAAAACGACCGGCAATCTGGAGAAAGCGACTGAAGTCTGGATGTATCGTGGCGATGGTAGCAAAGTATTGATTCAATTCTCCGGCCATGTATTTTTACTGGAAGGAGAGCAATTCGGTATTCTGGCGTGCCAGGACATCACCGAAAAGAGGTTGATCGAGACGGAAATTCTTGAGTTCAATGCGACGCTGGAAGATCGCGTCATAGAACGTACCGAAGAATTACAGCAAGCGAATCAAGAGCTGGAAACCACGTTGGATGCGCTGAACATGGCGCATGAAGAATTGGTCAACAGTGAAAAACTGGCAGCACTCGGTGCGCTGGTGGCAGGTATTTCGCATGAGTTGAATACGCCAATAGGCAACAGCCTGATGGTGGCCAGTACTCTCAGCGATCAGACCTCCAAATTACTCGACAATTATCGCGGCAACCAGGGTATCAAGCGCTCCGCTCTGGAAATCTACTTTAGCGATGTCGACAAGGCCAGCGATATCTTGGTGCGCAATCTGCATCGCGCCGCGGATCTGGTCAACAGTTTCAAGCAAGTGGCGATTGATCAAACCAGTTCACAAAGACGGATTTTTTCACTGGAAGAAATCACCAGCGAGATACTACTGACCTTGTGGCCGGTCATCCGCAAAACCCCTTTTACCGTAGAACAAAGCATTCCAACCGATTTAAGCTTCGATAGCTATCCTGGCCCGTTGGGTCAGGTGCTGACCAATCTGATCAATAACGCGCTGCTACATGGATTCGAGGGGCGGACTCAAGGCATCGTTGTTATTGGCGCACACAATAGTGCAGATGGTTGGGTCGAAATCACTGTAAAAGATGATGGCATCGGAATTCCAGCCGGCAATCTGACAAGAATTTTCGATCCCTTTTTCACGACCAAGCTTGGTGAAGGCGGCTCCGGACTGGGCTTGAATATCACGCACAACATAGTCAGCGGCATACTGGGCGGCCGCGTTCGCGTGCAAAGCGCGCCAGGCACAGGCACTACTTTCACACTGACCCTGCCTTTGATTGCTCCGCAACGCAGCAATGATAACGATGCGCTGCACCCACTAGTCTGACTGTCCATCGCAAAAGATAAAGTACGCGCGTCGTTAAAATCCTATCCACGCACGGAAGCGCAGCAGAAACTCAGGTAAAGCGACAAAAATGGATGCAGTAAATACGGCATTCAAAACTGCCGTTACCAAAAACAATTGCGGAATACTCAAGCCCGCACTCAAGAGCAGCATCGCCAGCAACGCAGCAACCACCATGAACAAAGCGTTCAATATATTCATGCCTGCGATCGTGCGCGACATATGCACAGGATCGCAACGCGTTTGAATCAAGGCAAATAACGGCACAATATACAAGCCGCCGAAACCGCCTATCAACAGACAATCGCACAGTATGCGGATGCTGCCCGCCTGCTGCAAAAATCCCGCGAAATCAACCAGGCTGGTATTGGTATAAGCATTACTCGCAAGAAAGAGGTCGAAGCCGAATACCGATAAGCCAATTGCCCCTAGCGGTACCAATCCGAGCTCCACTTGGTGACCCGATAACCTTTCACAAAGCAGGGAACCGACACCGATACCAAGCGAAAAAATCGTCAGCAACAAAACGAAGATACTGTGATCGCCATATAAATACTGTTTCGCATAAAGTGGGAACTGCGCCAGCATGATTGCGCCATAAAACCAGAACCATGAGTTTGCGAGCATGGCGACAAAGACGGGGCGATTTTGTCGCGAGAAGCGAATATTGCGCACAGTTTCGGCAGCAATATTCCAGTTGATCTTCAAATCAGGTGCAGGCGCTGGAGAATGCGGAATCGCGCGACTCGCCAACCACCCTGCTACCGCAATTGCAATCGTGCCGCCGGCAACCAGTTCTATGCCCCAAGGTCTTTGCAGGACAAGTACGGCACCCAATACCTCTCCCAGCAAAATACCGACAAACGTTCCCATCTCGACTAGACCGTTGCCCCCTACCAGCTCTCCCGTCGTCAGCTTTTGCGGCAGGTAAGCATACTTGACCGGACCGAATAGCGCGGAATGTAAACCCATGCCTGCCACAGCGGCAATCAACAACCATAAATCATGCGTAAACCAGCCCAAGGCTGCGACCAGCATGATGCCAATCTCAAGCAGCTTGATGTAGCGTACCAATCCGGATTTCTCGAACTTGTCGGCAAGTTGCCCTGCAATTGCCGAAAACAGTACGAAAGGCAGGATGAACAAACCCGGGATCAGGTTATTCAAGAAGCCCCTATCCATCGTGGTCCAGTTGAGCGCCTCGAACGTCAGTATCGTCAATAGGGCCGTCTTGAAAACATTGTCATTGAATGCGCCGAAAAACTGTGCCCAGAAAAAAGGTGCAAAACGACGTTGCGTGAGGAGCAAAAACTGACTTGGTTTTTTCATGAAAAAATCGTGGAATGGGGATAGATGCGGCACGAGACACGCAGGGCACACTGCTACCCTAGAGCTGCAGCAGCATATTACTCGATCTGGCGCGCATCCAATAAAAAAGCCGTTCGTACATCCATCAGATGCGCGAACGGCTTTTTTAAACTATGTAATCTTAACTATCGTCTTCATTCGCCATCGCAGGCGAACTCTGGATATACGATTTCAGCATTTTATTTTCGAAGCTTTGTGCTTCCAGCACCGCTTTCGCCACGTCATAAAACGAGATCACGCCTACCAGCGCTTTGCCATCCAGAACCGGAACATAGCGCGCATGTTTTTCCAGCATCATGCGACGTACATCATTGATCTCGGTATCACATGAAATCGTGATTGCATTTTTATCCATGTGCTGCCGGACACTACCACCACCCACAGCACCACCCTGCGCATGTATGGTCGCCATCACTTCGCGGAAAGTCAGCATGCCGATCAGATTGCCCCCCTCCATCACGACCAGCGAACCGATATCCTTTTCGGCCATGGCATTGACAGCATCCAGCATCGGGCTGTCTGGCGTCACAGTGAAGAGGATGTTTCCTTTTACTTTGAGTATTTCGGATACTTTCATGGACAGGTCTCCCATTGTTATGGTTTTACTACTTACAGTTGCAATGTAGCCCATGCGCCACGAAAAATCCACCATTCGATCGTTCTGCTTTTAACGCAGATTTCGAGCTATCGTTCAGGTGCGACATGGCTAGTTTTCATATGACAACAGAGTGCAGATAAAAATTCACAAAGAATTTATTCCGCGGAGCTGCAAAGCTTGCAATACCGGAGCTTGCATACAGCGCAAACGAGGTCTAATCTGAATGTGTAGTAACAAGAGGAAGCCATCATGAAAGTGATCACACACAAGTCACAGCAATCGTTTGCCGAGTTCTACACCAACTATTTGACTGAACACACGGATCGCCGATCGCGACTGCTGCATTTCTTTGGATCAACGCTTTCCCTCATTTTCCTGACCATCCTGGCGCTTAGTGGAAATGCATGGTGGCTATTAGCAGCTGTCGTATCGTTTTACGGCTTTGCGTGGACAGGACATTTTCAGTTCGAGAAAAACCGGCCCAGATCGTTGCGGGAGCCAGTTTATTCCTTCCTCGGCGCATGGCTGATGTATTGGCAGATGCTGACAGGTCAAATCTCGTTTTGATGCATCAGGCTGGTCTGTTGCGCAAAATGTTCAGATAGCGATACGTTAAGTCCCTGCTCGATCGCGGCTTCGACTTGCTGCGCGAGTTGGTTATCGCGTACGACATCAAAGACAAATACGCGATACACATCTGCCAAAGTGAGTTGCTGCGGATTAGCCAACAAAACCCAGCGGTCCAGCCCATCGGTAATACGTTTGCCCCATTGCATGCGCTTGGGCCCCTCTACCTTGATGCGCCCAACCCAGCCGACATCCAGCATTTTTTCCAGCAAAACTTCCGACTCATCGAAACCGAGACGGGTTTTATCACGCAACAGTTTGGTATCGACCTCTGCAGAATGGGCATTGCTTCTTGCCTCGTATAAAACTGATAGCAGCGCCATCGCATCAACAAAGTCACTGCCGGGCTGCGGCACATGCCACCAGCGCTCATATTTCACGATAGGCAGAGCCGCAGTAACCACCGCGCCACCCAGCGTAATCAACCAGCCAAGATAGATCCACACCAGAAAAATGGGGAAAGCAGCAACCGCGCCGTACACAACAGTGTAGGTTGGCACCTGTACGACAAAAATTGCAAACAGGCGCTTCACTACTTCGAATGCAATCGCCGCCAGCAGTCCGCCGCACAAAGCATCCCGCCATTCAACCAGACGATTCGGCACCACGATATACAGCAAGGTAAACGCCACTGTCGTCAACAGTATCGACATTGATGAGTACAACAGTCCGCCAGAAAATGGAATGCTACTGCGAACCACGCCATTGGTCGCTGTAAACACATAAGACGTCAGCGTAATCGACGCGCCTATCAGCAAAGGGCCTAGTGTCACGATCGCCCAGTAAACCAAAATGCGCTGCGTGATCGGCCGCTTGGTCTTCACGCGCCAGATCAGATTGAAAACGCGGTCTATCATCAGCATCATCATGACAGCAGTCACAATCAAGGCAACCGCACCCACCGCAGACAAACGCGTCGCCTTGCTGGAGAACTGAGTCAGATATCCAAGGATGGTGTTGGCGATCCCCTGCGGCATCAAATTGCGCACGAAATAAGCTTCCAGCGAAGCACGGAAGGTATTGAACAAGGGGAAGGTAGTAAATATTGCCAACGCAATCGTCAGGATAGGTACCAGTGCCAGTACCGTCGTAAACGTCAAGCTGCCTGCAACCTGCGGCAATCTTTCTTCATCCAGCCTGCGGCCTGCAAAACGGATCAAATGCCGAATCTGCGGCCAGGATAAATCACGAAAGAGAGGGAATGTCTGTAGCTTCATGCAGCGCGCTTATTGGTAATCCGGATATCCATTTACTTGAAAAAGGCCTGCGCAGAATTTTGCGCAAGTGAGGCTAGATCAAACATTTAGATGCTTATAAAGCATCCTATAATACCAAGCATGAACTCATCCACGCTCCCTATTCTCGTTTTGTATTATTCACGCCATGGCTCGACGCGCAAGCTGGCCGAGTTGATCGGACAAGGCATAGACAGCGTGACCGGCTGTGAAGCGCGTTTACGCACTGTTCCCGCCGTATCCACAGTCACCGAGGCGACCGAACCGGACGTGCCGCTGGAAGGTGCCCCTTATGTGGAGTTGAGCGATCTGCAAGAATGCGCAGCGCTGGCATTGGGTTCCCCTACCCGCTTCGGCAATATGGCAGCACCGATGAAATACTTTTTGGATGGCACCTCCTCACAATGGCTGTCGGGCACCTTGGTGGGCAAGCCAGCTTGCGTATTCACCTCCACCGGCAGTCTGCATGGCGGACAGGAATCAACGCTGTTGTCGATGATGCTGCCGCTACTGCATCACGGCATGCTGCTGCTCGGCATCCCGTACACCCAGGCAGAACTGATGACTACCAGCAGCGGCGGTACGCCTTATGGTGCGTCGCACTGGTCTGGCGTCAGCGGCACGCAGGCAATTTCAGCCGATACGCGCGCACTGGCAATTGCACTCGGTCAGCGACTCGCACAAACTACACTGAAGCTGCAGAGCACCTGATGCAAACGCAAAGCCAAAAAATCATTCACCGTGGCGCAGTCATCAGCCTGATCTCGTTGATCGTCTTGTGCATAGCATGGGAAATGGTACTGGCACCGATACGGCCGCATGGCTCCTGGCTGGTACTCAAGGTGATCCCCTTGTTGATTCCTTTGCGCGGCATCCTGAAACGCGATCTGTATACGATGCAATGGTCGTCGATGCTGATCCTGCTGTATTTTGCAGAGGGTCTGGTGCGCGGCATGACGGATACGGGACTGTCCGCCATCCTGGGCTGGATAGAAGTTGCATTGGTGTTGGCATTTTTTATTTGTGTGATTGCCTATTTGCGTCCATATAAAAAGGCCGCCAAGGCACTGACTAAGCAGGCCTTGAAAAAGGCAGCTGAATGACCACGGACATAGATGCGTCTCTAAATGAATTCATCGATGCCTGTCGTCACGCCATCGGTGCGCAATATGTATCGACAGACGCACAACAAAACGCGTCCTATCTAACGGACTGGCGCCGCCGCCATACCGGTGCCGCTTGCGCAGTGATGAAACCCGGTTCGACTGAAGAAGTCGCCGCGATTGTCCGCTTATGCAATCAATTCAAAGTGCCTGTTGTCCCGCAGGGTGGAAACACCGGTCTGGTACTCGGCAGCATCCCCGACGACAGCGGCAGCGCCATCATTCTATCGCTGACGCGCCTGAATCAGATACGCGCAGTCGATCCGATCAACAATACGATGACCGTCGAATCCGGCTGCATCCTGCAAAACATCCAGCAAGCTGCAAAACAAGCAAACAGACTATTCCCGCTGTCGCTGGCCTCCGAAGGGAGTTGCACAATAGGTGGCAATCTTTCGGCCAACGCGGGCGGCACCGCAGTTCTGCGCTACGGCAATGCGCGCGAACTATGTCTGGGGCTGGAAGTCGTCACGCCGCAAGGCCATGTCTGGAATGGCTTGCGCGGTTTGCGCAAGGACAACACCGGCTACGATTTACGTGACCTCTACATAGGTGCAGAAGGTACGCTGGGCATTATTACCGCAGCCGTGCTCAAACTATTCCCACAGCCCAAAGCAGGACGTACTGCAATGCTCGCATTACGCAGCGCTGACGACGCCTTGCTACTCCTGACACGTGCACAAGAAAAATGCAGTGCAGCGTTAACCGGCTTCGAATTGATGTCGGGATTTTGCATGGAGCTGGTCGCCAGGCATTTTCCTCAGCTCTGCTTGTCGTTCCAGGAAGCGCATGCGCAATACGTATTGCTTGAATTATCCGATAGCGAATCCGACGAGCACGCAAACATGTTGCTGGAAGATCTGGTCGGTGACGCACTCCAATCCGATATTGTGCAGGATGCGATCGTCGCCACCTCGATTGCGCAATCAAAAACCTTATGGAAGGTGCGCGAACATATTCCGCTGGCACAAGCTGTCGAAGGCAAAAATATCAAGCACGATGTCGCACTGCCCATTTCCGTGATTGGCGATTTTATCCGTCACACAGATCAACAAATACAACAGGCATTCGCCGGTGCCCGCATGGTGACCTTCGGCCATTTGGGCGATGGCAACCTGCATTACAACGTCGCCCATCCTGAGCAGCAAACCGAAGACAGTTTTCTCGCACAGCAGACAACCATCAATCGCCTCGTGCACGATAGCGTACACAGTTTTGGCGGCTCCATTTCTGCCGAACACGGCATAGGCGCATTAAAACGTGAAGAAATCCTGCGCTACAAATCAGAGATCGAGATGAACCTGATGCGCACGATCAAATATGCGCTTGATCCACTCAAACTTATGAATCCGGGAAAGATTATTTAGCGTCACGTCGTAGAAGCACTTCGTTGTTCAACCAGACACGGGACTGCCATGCCATCCAAGCTACTGCTTCTTGCACTGATATTCTTTTCCGCACCTGCCTTCGCGATCTACAAATGCGAATCCGGCGATAAAATCATGTATAGCGATACGCCATGTCACAACGGCAAAGCTGGCAGCATGAAGAAAATTACCGTCGCGTCCCCTACTGCCGTGAATGATAGTCACACTGCACAAAAGCAATTACAGCAAGACAAGAAAGAACTGCAACGTCTGCAGCAAGGTAGGGAAAAACAGCAAGCGCAAGAAGATCGTCAGCAAGCTCAGCGATACAAGCTTGCAGAAGCGAAAAAGAGGAAATGTGCAGAATCAGCACAGCGTGTGCAATGGGCGAATGAAGATGCGGCGAAAGCACCGGCCAAGAATAGCGAGCGTGCCAAACAGAAGGCCAGACGCACGGCAGAAAAACATCAGCTATCCTGCGGTTCTGTCTAAAAAAATTGCCGGCAACAAACCCAAGGCAAAGATCGCGGATATTTGATTCATGTCAAACTCCTGTCATATGTGTTTGTTAGGATACGCCCGTGCTCTCAAAAAGAGCCGATTCTAGCGCCATACAACAGGGTCGCTACTACCGGCGCTGGCGGTCGGGAAACATACCAGCACCAAACATCGCAAGCAATCTCAGACAGATCAAGCGCGTCATGCGCGACTTCAGGCACAGTAGAAAATAACGGTATTTCCGGACAATACCGGTCATGCGATGTAAGAGGTACAGCTTAATCTCTAACCGACTCATATCGACCAATAGCTATGCGCTCCTGTTTTTGCGCTGCCTCGAAGTACATGCCGAAGTTCTTATTTGCATAAACAGTATAAAAAATAGCCGGGAATGATCCCGGCTATTTTTTATTTGAGTAATGACTTTCTTGCAGAAATAATTAAACGACTTTCAGAGAAATGCTAGGAAGTTTTTCAATATAGCCCTCCATGACATCACCACGCACAACCGTGGCCGACATTTTCCGGTGTGCCGGAATAAATGATATCGCCCGGCATCAACTCAAATGCCTTCGATAGATTACTGATTTGTTCTGCAACAGACCAAATCATCTTGTTCAGATCGGAGCTTTGCTTGACCTGACCATTTACCTTCAACCATATCTTGTCTTCGGCGAAGTTGCCAGACCAAAAGGATCTTCAATCACAGTCAACTCGTGACTGTGAAGAATAATCTTCGGCCAGCCATGCACATGCAAAAGCATGAAGGTGCCGTTGACACGTAGGAAAAAAGGCTGATATCCACCTGGGGTGCGTTCTCTACCGGCGGTGGTGAAGTAGCGCGCTACATCGGCCGTCACGGTACCAAACGCGTAGCCAAGGCAGCGTTGATTTCATCGGCACCACCATTGATGTTGAAAACCGCGAATAATCCGGGCGGCTTGCCACTCGAAGTATTCGATGGCATTCGTGCGGCATCGTTCAAGGATCGCTCGCAACTTTACAGAGATCTTGCCAGCGGCCCGTGCTTTGGTTTCAACCGACCAGGCGCCAAAGCATCGCAAGGCATGATCGATTCTTTCTGGGCGCAAGGTATGCAAGCTGGACACATAAATACCTACGCTTGCATCAAGGCGTTTTCAGAAACCGACTTCACCGAAGATCTGAAAAAATTCAACGTCCCAACGCTGGTCGTCCATGGTGATGACGATCAAGTTGTTCCTATCGGTGCCAGTGCAATGATGTCTTTCAAGCTCGTCAAGAATGCCAAGCTGATCGTCTACCCAGGCGCGCCACATGGTTTGACCGACACACACAAAGACAAACTGAATGCGGATTTGTTGGCGTTTGCCAAATCCTGATCATTCGAAAAGTTGATTTGAGTCGCATTAAAAAGGTCGGGAACAATAAAATTGTTCCCGGCCTTTTTAATGCTTATGGGCTGTAAATTAATTCCCAGCATGCCCACTTTGCTCAATCTGTCATTCAAGCATATTGCCTTGATGCATTTCCTGATCGCCTACATTCATTCGCGTATTTCTCTGATACAGCCAGGAGCAGTTTTTCATTATCTTTAATGGATGAACACAATAAGCAAGCCGCCAGCACATAACGCTGCTGTCGACAAGGAAGACAATCCCTTCGATAGCAAGCAAGCGCTTGAAAGCAGCAACTATGCAGCCTTCATAGACAAAAAGCTGGTTGCGGGCGAAGACTTGAGCGAAAAACCCGATCCTTTGCTGGGCTTCATTCACGATTCGTTTCGCGCATTGGTATTGAATCCGCAATTTTCCTGCGTGGGCGCCAAGTCAGCGATTCAACAAGGCGGCTATCGCTTTGGGCATTACGATGAGTTGGCTGGCAATGAAGCCACTGCAGGATTGGCGCGTGACCTGTTCCATTTTCTGCAAGAACAGCCTAAGTTGGATGGTGAGTTCTCGACCTTTGTTGCGACCTTTTCAAATCCCATCATTCATTCCGAAGATCAATTCGAAAAATTACTATGGCAACAGTTACAGAAATTGTATGAAGTCGATGCGCCATTGCATGCATGGGATCCGCAAGTCAGCGATGATCCTGACAATCCTCATTTTGCATTCAGCTTCGCGACCCAGAGCTTCTTTGTCGTAGGTTTGCATCCAGCCGCATCTCGTTACACACGCCGATTTGCATGGCCTACGCTGGTATTCAATCTGCATGCGCAATTCGAGAAATTGCGTGAAGCAGGCCGCTTTGAAAGGATGCAGGAAGTCATCCGCTCGCGGGAAAATGCACTGCAAGGTTCGATCAATGAAAATCTCAGTGACTACGGATCCAAATCCGATGCACGCCAATATTCCGGACGGCCCGTCAGCGATGATTGGGAATGCCCGTTCTCTACCAAGAAAGATGAATGAATCGATGGAACATCGCCATATTGATCCACAAACTGGAACTGCATTTAAACTCAAGCAAGGGCAAATCCTGCGCGTGATTGATCCGCTGGGAGAACAGGTGTCAGACTTGATGGCGTATAGCGAAAATGATCTGGATGAATATCTGTCATCCGGCCGCACTATTGATTACGCCAATACAATCTATGTGACGAGCGGGCACATCCTTTATTCCAATCGCAGCAATCCCATGTTCACCATCCTGAATGATCAGGTAGGACGCCATGACTTTCTACTGACGCCATGCAGCGCAGAGACTTTCAAGATCATCTACAACAACCACGCGCACCATCCCAGCTGCTTTGCCAATCTTGCGCAACACCTGGCACCCTACGGGATTGCACCGGATAGAATTCCCACTACATTCAATATCTTCATGAATGTAAAGATTGCAGAAAACGGCGAGCTGACGATAGCCCCGCCTCTGTCTAAGGCGGGCCAGTACATAGAACTGCGTGCAGAGATGGATATGATCGTCGGCGTGACTGCCTGCTCGGCAGAGATGTCGAACAACTATTCGTTCAAGCCGATCGATATTCAGATATACGGTTAAATTCCATTAAAAATTTCATACCTTTTGCGGCCAAGGTATATGCGTTTATTGGATTGCTCAATTCTCCGAGCAAACAATCTCTAATTGATTTTACTGACTAATGAGCGATTTACGCATTCGGTTCAGCGTATCTTCCGACCTGTAGTGAGCGGCAGCATTGAAACCTGATAGTAAAAAAGGCATAATGCAACACCTGAATGACACATCGTCAGATTTCTATTCGATGTTGCCGCACTGTCGTTTCATCCTACGGCAAATCATTTCTGCCCATAGCTCAGTTGGATAGAGCATCAGCCTTCTAAGCTGAGGGTCACAGGTTCGATTCCTGTTGGGCAGACCAATACCACAAAACTCCCGCTTATTTTTATCTGGTCAGCAGACCTCTTTTTTCTGGTATTACTTTCTTTGCTTGTCTCAAGACGCGACGTTGGCTACTTCAGTCCATTCAGGACATATGCAATTGTTTTAGATAAATGCATATTGCCCTTTCCATGAGTTCAAAACACCAGGATAAGACGCATTAATCAAATCGTAAAAATAGTAAGGAAAGGTGGTTATGGCGAGAGCAATACAACAAGGGATTCAAATTAGCGGCCATGAGGCTGCTTAAAGAACGTGCCACTTCAATCGTGCAAACCGTGATGTACGCGCATATGTATTGCGCAAATAGCTGTACAGTTTTTTACTCCTTAAGCTCGTTCACCATTGCATATCCTTTGGCAAACCCTGCTGCCAGCGCTTCATTCGCAGAAACATAATCGGCATCGTCGCCTGATTTCGCAACCAGCTCGCTTTCTGCTGTCGCATCGACACCAGGCTCGCAGATTCTGACGGTATAGTCCCACTGAAGTTTAGCGTCCTCTTTCTTCAAAGTCGTGACGTGCACCTCCATACCTTTGTACAGTTCGGTACTCCAGTTTTGCTGTTTTTCCATGGCGTGCGTTGACCTTTAGTTGCAAGCGGACCGATTAAATCGATGTTACGAAGTGAAAAGAGTAGCCGCTACTAGACTCGCGGATCTTCCACTTCCGGATTTGGAGATGGCACCGGATCTTCCTTGGGTATTGGATGTTCGCCAGGTAAAGGATCTTCGATCGGCTCGGGAACCGGTGCTTTATGAGCCTCAACAGGCAACACAAAGCTATGGAGATATTCGTGAAAGTTTACTGTAGATAATTTCAGTTGGCGCATGATCTTCACCCTGTTTAGTAATCGCAAACAACCATACCACGGCATCGATTGGAATTCTGTAACCGCAGCAAAAGCAGCAGAACAAATATCCGAACAAAGATTAACGAAAAACAATAGCGATAATTAACCCATGACTTAGGTGCATCAGAGCACCAGGATTGGCCGAATGTTCCTCGACAGGAGCATTGGAAAAGCAGATAAAAATGCGGACGAAAAAAAGGACTAGCGATTAAGCTAGTCCTTTAAATTCTGGTCGGAGTACAAGGATTCGAACCTTGGACCCCCTGGTCCCAAACCAGGTGCGCTACCGGGCTGCGCTACACTCCGAAGAACGAAATAATACTGCAATATGCGACATCGGTCAACGACTAAAGTGCTTCAGATATCAACATTTCGCAAAAATTAAGTGTTTAATCTTGCCGCGATTCGGCGCGCCATTGTATCGGCCGTTTCCCCATTCTTTGCTTCCACCATAACGCGGATTAATGGCTCGGTTCCAGAGGCACGAATCAAGACACGCCCCTCATCACCTAATTCGGATTCGACCTGTTCTTTTTCCGCCAGCAAACCGGCATTTTTCTTCCAGTCAAAACCCGGCGCGACTTTTACATTGATCAATGTTTGCGGGAACATTGCGATATCTGCCGTCAACTCCACTAATGTTTTGCCACTGCGTTTTAATGCAGACAAGATTTGCAACGCAGAAATGATACCGTCGCCAGTCGTATGCTTATCCAGGCACAGCATGTGGCCAGACCCTTCTCCGCCCAACAACCAGCCGTGTTCCTGCAAGGCTTCCAGCACATAACGGTCACCGACATTGGCACGGACAAATCCAATACCCATTTTTTTGAATGCGACTTCCAGCGCCATATTCGTCATCAGCGTACCAACCGCACCCGCAATCGGCTGTACGCTCATGCGATCCTTGACCATGATGTAAAGCAGCTCATCGCCATTGAATATCCTGCCGGATGCATCGACCACAATCAGACGATCAGCGTCACCGTCCAGCGCAATCCCGATGTCGGCCTTGTTCGCTTTGACTGCTTCAACCAAAGCTTCAGGTGCGGTCGCGCCAACCTTGTCATTGATGTTGAAGCCGCTGGGCTTATTGCCGATGGCAATAACTTCTGCGCCCAGCTCATGGAATACGTCGGGCGCGATATGGTAGGCAGCACCATGGGCGCAATCGACCACAATTTTAGTACCGCGCAAATCGAGTTCGTTAGGGAATGTGCTTTTGCAAAATTCGATGTAACGCCCACGTGCATCGTCCAGTCGCTTCGCGCGTCCCAATTTTTCCGAGACTACGCAAGTCATCGGCTTATCCAGTGCGGCTTCAATTTCCAGCTCGGTCGCATCGGGTAATTTATTGCCCGATGCGGAGAAGAATTTGATGCCGTTATCGTCGTAAGGATTATGCGAAGCCGAGATGACGACGCCCGCGGACAGACGTAATGCGCGCGTCAAATACGCTACTGCCGGAGTTGGCATAGGACCGGCAAGCATGGTATCAACACCGGCAGCTGAGAATCCTGCCTCCAGTGCTGCTTCCAGCATATAGCCTGAAATGCGCGTGTCCTTACCGATCAAGACCACCGGCCTGCTACTAGCACCCTTTGCAGTTCTGGATTTGGTCAGCACAATGCCAGCGGCGTAACCGAGTCTCATGACGAAATCAGGAGTAATAGGAGCAACACCAACTTTGCCCCGGATGCCATCGGTACCGAAATATTTTCTAGTCATTTTTTAATTTTAATTTCTTATTTAATTTTTCTACTGATTGATTGCATGCCAAACCGTCAGTGCATCTACAGTCTCAGCCACATCATGCACACGCACAATGCGCGCACCATGTGCGACCGAAGCCATTGCTCCGGCCAGACTACCTGCCATGCGTTGCTCAACCGGCTTATCCAGTATTGCGCCTATCATCGATTTACGCGACAAGCCTGCGAGCAAAGGCAAATCAAGAGTGGTCTGCAATTGCCCGATATTTTTTAGCAAGGCGATATTATGCGCAAGCGATTTCCCGAAACCAAATCCGGGGTCTATGCAAATTCGATCACGTGAGATCTTCATTTGTTCCATCGCGACTACGCGCTCACGCAAGAATGTACTGACATCTGCAACTACATCCTGATACTCCGGCTTTACTTGCATGCTTTGCGGGTCTTTTTGCATATGCATCACGCATAAAGCGCAATCCAGTTCCGCAACCGCTTCCAACGCACCAGGCGCACGAAAACCGTTGATATCGTTAATCATGTCGGCACCGGCAGCAATCGCTTCGCGCATCACTTCCGGTTTGTAGGTATCGATGGAAAGTGGCTTGCCGCAATCGCGCAAGGCATACACCAGCGGCATTACGCGCGCCAGTTCATCCATCAATGAAACAGGCTGCGAACCAGGACGTGTCGACTCACCACCGATGTCAATGATGTCAACCCCTGCTGTAATCATTTCCTCGGCATGCGAAATCGCCGAATCCAGTGCATGGTATTTACCTGCATCAGAAAAAGAATCAGGTGTAACGTTCAAAATCCCCATGACCAAAGGACGCGACGTGGCATCGACGCGAAGACGGTAACGACCGCATTGCAAATGAGTCTGCATAAATTAAACGGGAAAGTAAAAAGGGTGAGGATTTCTCCTCACCCTGAATTTAAACCATCGCTACATCAAGCAAAATGCGCCAGACGCTTATTGCGCAGGTGCGGCTGGCGCTTCCGGTGCAGTTGCAGTTGGTGGAACACTGCTTGAAGGCGTGTCAGACGTCGCGCGCTTGACTGGAATACCGTACTTAGGTTGACGCGGCTCACGTCCTTCCATGATGTCGTTGATCTGGTCAGAGTCGATGGTTTCCCAATCCAGCAGGGTTTTTGCCATCAGCTCAACCTTGTCGCGATTGTCTTCGATCAACTTGCGCGACAAAGCATATTGCGTGTCCAGAATCGTACGAATTTCAGTGTCGACCTTTTGTTGCGTCGCTTCAGAAACCGTTTTCGCCGACGAACGACCGAAGTAGGCATCCTGCTCGGTATCTTCGTAGACCATGGTGCCCAGGCTTTCCGACATGCCGTAACGCGTCACCATGGCACGTGCCAATTTGGTTGCACGTTCAAAATCGTTGGACGCGCCTGTCGACATTTGATGCATGAACACTTCTTCCGCAATACGTCCGCCGAAGAGGATGGAAATTTCTTCCAGCATCTTGTCTTTGTACATATTGACGCGATCATGTTCAGGCAACTGCCACGTCAAACCGAGCGCAAAACCACGCGGCATGATCGTCACTTTATGCACAGGATCAGCCTTAGGCAGAAGCTTCGCAACCACTGCGTGACCAGACTCGTGATATGCAGTATTGCGACGTTCTTCTTCGCGCATGACAGCAGACTTGCGTTCCGGACCCATCACGATCTTGTCTTTGGCATCTTCAAAATCCTGCATCTCGACCAAACGCTTGTTACGACGTGCAGCAAACAAGGCTGCTTCGTTAACAAGATTGGCAAGATCGGCACCAGAGAAACCTGGCGTACCACGCGCCAAAATATCGGCTTTAACGTCAGTCGCGATAGGCACCTTGCGCATGTGCACCATCAAGATTTGTTCGCGACCACGGATGTCTGGCAAACCAACAATCACTTGGCGATCAAAACGACCTGGACGCAACAGCGCTTTATCCAATACATCGGCACGGTTGGTTGCGGCGACCACGATCACGCCAGCGTTAGGCTCAAAGCCGTCCATCTCGACCAACATCTGATTCAGCGTTTGTTCGCGTTCATCGTTACCGCCGCCCATACCGGCACCGCGATGACGACCAACTGCATCGATCTCATCGATAAAGATGATGCAAGGAGCGTGTTTTTTAGCATTATCAAACATGTCGCGTACGCGCGATGCGCCTACGCCGACAAACATCTCAACAAAATCCGAACCGGAGATGGAAAAGAAAGGAACCTTGGCTTCGCCAGCAATCGCACGTGCCAGCAAAGTTTTACCAGTACCTGGAGGACCGACCAGCAACACGCCGCGAGGAATACGTCCACCGAGTTTTTGGAAGCGAGTTGGATCGCGCAAAAACTCAACCAATTCAGTTACTTCTTCTTTAGCTTCGTCGCACCCAGCGACGTCAGCGAAAGTGACGGTATTAGCCGTGTCATCCAGCAGCCGCGCTTTGGACTTGCCAAACGAGAACGCCCCGCCCTTGCCGCCACCCTGCATTTGACGCATGAAGAATACCCAGACACCGATCAGCAACAGCATCGGGAACCAGGAAATAAAGATTTGTGAAAGGAAAGATTGTTCTTCGGGCTGTTTGACGTCGAACTTCACGCCGTTATTCACCAGATCACCGACCAGACCACGATCGAGATAGGTAATAGCCGTTTTGATTTTTTTGCCATCGGTTGTCGTCGCGACAATAGTGCGATCTTCAATCGTGGCTTCTTTGATGCGTTTACTTTTGACTTCGTCCAGGAAATCCGAATACGGAATAGCCGCTACAGCGCCCGATGTACTACGTCCATCGAACTGCTTGAACACGGTAAAAAGAACCATCCCGATGACCACCCATATGGCGGCCTTGGAAAACATATTATTCACTAAGACTCCTTGGACGCGTAAAGCGCCTTTTTTCTAAAATGTAGGTTCGATTCTACTCGTAATCATCAAGGCTTGCAGTATCTGATATCGGGTTAATAAAGGCATAAACAAGGGGAAAAATCATATTTAAAGCGGATTTTTCAAACCTTTTCCAAGCAAAAAGATTTCAGACGATTTGTCGCGGCTGGCTTTAGGCTTCTTTTGCGTCACCGTCTTGAATTCCTGCCTGAATTTTTGGACAATTTCATTGAAACCAGTGCCGTTGAAACACTTTACCAGCAAGGAGCCACTTGGCTTCATGTGATGCTGCGCAAATTCGATAGCCAAATCGATAATATCCATCATGCGTGCAGCATCAGCCACTGCGATACCGGACAGATTGGGCGCCATATCCGATAACACAAGATCAACCTTGCGCCCTGCCACCACCAGTTCGAGCTGCTCCAGCACGTCTTGTTCGCGAAAATCACCTTGTATAAAATGTACGTCGGCAATCGACTCCATCGGCAGCATGTCCAGACCAATGATCGTGCCGTTAATACCTCCGCCTACACTGCCCGACAGTTTATTGCGTACGTATTGCGACCAACTTCCCGGAGTACACCCCAGATCGACAATGATCTGTCCCGGCTTGATCAGCTTTTCAGATTCGTCGATTTCTTTTAGCTTGTAGACCGCGCGCGCGCGATAACCTTCTTTCTGCGCCAACTTCACATACGGGTCGTTAATATGGTCGTGCAGCCAGTTTTTGTTTAATTTCTTCTTTGCCATTCGCGTAGAATACTAGTTTTAAATACTGTGGGACAAAGTTTGTCAGGTTCGCAATGCGTGCCACGGCAAAATCATCCCCGTCACCATTGCCATTTATGTTGAAACTTACCCCCGCCGAGCGCAGCTCCTTACGCGCTGAAGCGCATGCTCTCAGCCCTGTCGTCATCATTAGTGAAGACGGCTTGAAACCTAGCGTTCTCAAAGAAATCGATAACAGCCTGAATTCACACGGCCTGATCAAAGTCCGTGTATTCGGCGATGACCGCGAAGCGCGCGTCACCATCTATGACACGATTTGCGAACAACTCAATGCAGCGCCGATCCAACAAATCGGTAAATTGCTGGTGATTTATCGCCCGAAGAAAGATGCGCCTAAAGAACGTACCGAAACACGGGGCAAAGGCATGCGCGAAGTTACTATCGTCAAGCCAAGTCCTAGCGGCACCAAACGTCCGTCAGTGACAAAAGTAATGGTCAAAGGGAATGAACGTGTGACACAAGGCGGTTCGATCAAACGCGCAAAACCACGTCAAACCAGCCCGAAGAAATCGTCGCTCGGACGATAAGTCTATGTCGTTGAAGTTTAATTAAGCTTCAGCGAAGTTTAACGATCAGTGCAGCGCCCAGCAGGCTCTGCAAGACATAAATCCCCGTAGAAAGACCATGCAAGATGCCGAATTGTTTTTTGGCATCTGCAATCACGCCTGCATCGGTAATGCTGTGCAAAACCAGTCGCAGTTCCGCCATGTGTGGTTGCAAGCCAAAATACCCAATCAAGGTACATGCGACCATTCCCAGGATTAGATAAAACAATCCCCTGGATGGCTTGTTTTGTTCGCTACGACTTGCCTGAAATAACAGCGCCAGCAAAGCAGCCGCACAAAAAATACTTAGCCACGCAACGATATTAAAAAGACTGCCGGCAATTGTGCCAGCCAGCGCGCGATCACTGAGCGTAGAGAACAAGGTCGGCGCGACGACAAAACCTACCGCCCACAAGGTTCCTACCCAAAAGGTCGCAATCAGCAATCGTGCACGTAACATGAACATTTTTAGATGTACCGCACTTCCAAGACTTCGTACTCACGAATGCCGGCCGGCGCCTCTACTGCGACAACATCACCGACAGATTTACCGATCATCGCGCGTGCAATCGGCGATGTGATCGATACTTTCTTTTCCTTCAAATCGGCCTCGTCGATACCCACGATTTGATAGGTTACTTTATCGCCCGAATCCAATTCTTCCAGTTCCACTGTAGCCGCAAAAACGATGCGGCCGTCGGCTTCCAGCGTGGTTGGATCGATGATTTGGGAAGTACCTAGCTTGCCTTCCAGATCGGCAATTCTTCCTTCGATAAAACTTTGTCTTTCCTTAGCGGCATCATAATCTGCATTTTCAGACAGATCGCCTTGCGCGCGCGCTTCGGCAATGGCGTTGATGACCCATGGCCGATCTTTAGTTTTCAGACGATGCAATTCCTCTTTCATGAGGCTGGCACCATAAGGTGTAATAGGTGTAGTCATAGCGTATATCTTTAAAAGTGGAAAACCACAGAGGCCGCAAACGGCACCGGAATCCGGCACCCTCTGCGACTTCTGTGGTTAAGTTTATTGGCTCTGGGCTTAGTGTAAAGTTTTATGCAGACCTTGTAAATCGTAGACGTGCAACTCGTCCAGATGGGCCATACCTTCCACTGCAGCTTCTGCGCCGGCAATCGTTGTATAAGTAGTCACACGCGCCTGCAATGCCGAAGTACGAATCGTGCGTGAATCAACGATGGCACTACGCTTCTCTTCAACCGTGTTGATGACCAATGCGATCTCGTTGTTCTTGATCATGTCGACAATATGAGGACGACCTTCTGCCACCTTGTTGACTGACTGAACTTCGATACCAGCTGCGCTGATTGCGGCAGCAGTGCCTTTGGTCGCGACAACCGAGAAGCCGATTTCAACCAGATCCTTGGCAACTTGAACCGCACGCGGTTTGTCGCTGGCCTTGACACTCAGGAACACCTTGCCGGAACGCGGCAACTTGATGCTGGCACCGAGTTGCGATTTGACAAAGGCTTCACCAAAGGTTTTGCCTACGCCCATCACTTCGCCGGTCGATTTCATCTCAGGTCCGAGGATCGTATCCACGCCCGGGAATTTAACGAATGGAAACACCGCTTCCTTGACGCTGAAATACGGTGGGATTACTTCGTTGAAAATACCCTGACTATCTAACGATTGACCAGCCATGCAACGTGCTGCGATTTTAGCGAGTTGCAAACCGGTAGCTTTCGAAACGTACGGTACGGTACGCGAGGCACGTGGATTAACTTCGAGCACGAACACGACGTCCTGCAACTTGCCGTCTATCTCTTGCTGTTGAATCGCGAACTGCACATTCATCAAACCAACAACGTTCAAACCTTTTGCCATCAATGATGTTTGGCGCTTCAGTTCGTCTATCGTTTCTTGCGACAAGGAATATGGTGGCAGCGAACATGCTGAGTCACCCGAGTGCACACCGGCTTGTTCGATATGCTCCATGACGCCGCCAATGAAGGTACGCACGCCATCCGACAAACAGTCGACGTCGACTTCAATCGCATCATTCAGGAAGCGATCCAGCAGCACCGGTGAATCGTGCGAGACCTTGACGGCTTCACGCATGTAACGTTCGAGGTCCCGTTGTTCGTGCACGATTTCCATCGCACGGCCACCAAGAACATACGATGGGCGAACTACCAGTGGATAACCGATTTCCTGCGCCAGACGCAAGGCATCTTCTTCGGTACGTGCAGTACGATTCGGCGGTTGACGTAACTTCAACTCATGCAGCATTTTCTGGAAACGTTCGCGATCTTCTGCGGCATCGATCATGTCTGGTGAGGTACCGATGATAGGCACGCCGTTGGCTTCCAGATCGAGCGCCAGTTTCAATGGAGTCTGGCCGCCGTATTGCACGATGACACCCAATGGTTTTTCCAGCGCGACGATTTCGAGTACGTCTTCCAAAGTCAGCGGCTCAAAATACAAGCGGTCTGATGTATCGTAGTCGGTCGAAACGGTTTCTGGATTACAGTTGACCATGATGGTTTCGTAACCATCTTCGCGCATTGCGATCGCTGCGTGCACGCAGCAATAGTCGAACTCGATACCTTGACCAATACGGTTAGGACCGCCACCCAACACCATGATTTTTTTCTTGTTGGTCGGCTGCGATTCGCACTCTTCTTCGTACGTCGAATACATGTACGCAGTGTTGGTAGCGAATTCGCCCGCGCAAGTATCGACGCGTTTGTAGACTGGACGAATATTCATCGCATGACGTTGTTCGCGCACTGCCTTGTCGGTAGTTTTCAATAATTTAGCCAAACGACGATCGGCGAAACCTTTTTGCTTCAGCTTGAACAATGTGGCTTTATCGATTGCGGTTAACGATTGCGTTTCCAGCCAGAGTTCGATATCGATGATTTCCTTGATCTGCGCGAGGAACCACGGATCGATGTGCGTCAGTTGATGCACTTCTTCCAATGAGAAACCTTGAGCGAATGCATCGCCGACGTACCAGATACGTTCTGGTCCAGGCTCGCCGAGTTCTTCTTCAATTGTTTCGCGGTCGGTGGTTTTTTCATTCATGCCATCAACGCCGACTTCCAGTCCGCGCAAGGCTTTTTGGAACGATTCCTGGAAGGTGCGGCCGATGGCCATTACTTCGCCGACTGATTTCATCTGAGTAGTCAGATGGCTATCCGCTTGCGGAAATTTTTCAAATGCAAAACGTGGAATCTTGGTGACGACGTAATCGATCGAAGGTTCGAACGATGCCGGCGTTGCGCCACCGGTAATTTCGTTGCGCAATTCATCAAGCGTGAAACCGACCGCCAGTTTCGCTGCGATTTTCGCGATAGGGAAACCGGTTGCTTTCGATGCCAGAGCCGATGAACGCGACACGCGCGGATTCATCTCGATGACAATCATGCGGCCATCTTCCGGATTGATCGAAAACTGTACGTTGGAACCACCAGTATCAACGCCGATTTCGCGCAGCACTGCGATCGATGCATTACGCATGATCTGGTATTCCTTGTCGGTCAGCGTTTGTGCCGGCGCAACCGTGATCGAGTCACCAGTGTGGACGCCCATAGGATCCAGATTTTCGATCGAGCAAACGATGATGCAGTTGTCTGCTTTATCGCGCACGACTTCCATCTCGAATTCTTTCCAGCCGATCAGCGATTCTTCAATCAGCAATTCGGACGTCGGCGATGCTTCCAGACCACGTTTGCAAATCGCGTCGAACTCTTCTGCGTTGTACGCAATACCGCCGCCGCTGCCGCCCATCGTGAACGAAGGACGGATGATGCAAGGAAAACCGAGGTCTTTTTGCACAGCCCACGATTCTTCCAGTGTGTGCGAGACACCCGAACGCGCAGAACCAAGACCAATTTTAGTCATGGCATCTTTAAATTTCGAGCGGTCTTCGGCCTTGTCGATTGCTTCCGGCGAAGCGCCGATCAATTCGCAACCATATTTAGTCAAAACGCCGTTGTGATGCAAATCAAGCGCGCAGTTCAGCGCCGTCTGACCGCCCATCGTCGGCAGAATTGCATCAGGACGTTCTTTGTCGATGATGCGCTCAACCGCTTGCCATGTAATTGGTTCGATGTAGGTCACATCGGCCATCTCTGGATCGGTCATGATGGTCGCAGGATTGCTATTGACCAGAATGACTTTATAACCTTCTTCGCGCAGTGCCTTACAAGCTTGCGCGCCGGAATAGTCGAATTCGCATGCCTGGCCGATCACAATAGGACCGGCGCCAATGATCAGGATGCTTTTAATGTCGCTGCGTTTAGGCATTTTTATTTTTCTCCATCATCGCCACGAAGCGATCAAACAAGGGGGCGATGTCATGCGGGCCAGGCGATGCTTCAGGATGTCCCTGGAAGCAGAACGCCGGCTTGTCGGTGCGCTCGAAACCTTGCAGCGAACCGTCAAACAAAGAAACGTGCGTCACGCGGCAGTTAGCCGGCAAGGTCGCAGCATCCACGGCGAAGCCGTGATTTTGCGATGTGATCAACACTTTTTTACTATCTAGATCTTGGACTGGATGGTTCGCACCGTGATGACCAAACTTCATCTTCAAGGTTTTCGCACCGGATGCCAGTGCCATGATTTGGTGGCCGAGACAGATGCCGAAAGTCGGAATGCCACGCTCGATCAATTCTTTGGACGTTGCGATCGCGTAATCGCATGGTTCCGGATCGCCAGGACCATTCGACAGAAAGATGCCGTCAGGATTCAGTGCCAAGGCATCGGCTGCGGTTGCTTGCGCCGGCAATACGGTGACCTTGCAGCCGCGCTCTGCCAGCATGCGCAGGATGTTGAACTTGACGCCGTAATCGAATGCAACGACATGATGTTTCGGCGCTGTTTGCTGGCCATAGCCTTGGCCGAGTTTCCACTCGGTTTCAGTCCATGGATACGATTGCTTGGTCGACACCACTTTTGCCAGATCGAGGCCGGCCAAACCACCAAAGGTTTTTGCCAACGCCAGTGCTTTTTCAGCAGTAGCATCTTCGCCCGCCAGAATCGCGCCACTTTGCGCACCCTTTTCACGCAGGATACGCGTCAATTTACGTGTATCGATTCCTGCGATGCCGACGATATTCTCCGATTTCAAATAATCGGACAGCGTCTGCGTCGAGCGGAAATTGGAAACCAGGATAGGCAAATCCTTGATGATCAAACCAGCCGCATGAATCTTGGTCGATTCGACATCTTCGGCATTGACGCCGGTGTTGCCGATATGCGGATAAGTGAGAGTAACAATCTGATTGCTATAGCTTGGATCGGTGAGGATTTCCTGATAACCGGTCATCGATGTGTTGAACACGACTTCGCCGATCGTATGACCCGACGCGCCTATCGAAATACCTGTGAAAATCGACCCGTCTGCTAGCGCAAGGATGGCCGGAACTGTAGGGCCAGAAAAGAATGGCGGCAAGGGGTAACTCCTGATGAGGTTACCGCCGCTGCGCTGCGCCAGATTGACCGTCGAAACCCGCGCAGCTTGCGCGCTTCTTGACCAAGACGATTCGCTTGATCAAAGGGTTGTACAGGTCGTATTTAGACGATGGGAAATGGGTATGCGCTACGGCGGAGTAAAATTAGCTAAACCGCCGAATTATAGCGTAAAACACCCTCGCCTGGCAACCAGATCCGGTGTCTGGAGCGTGTTTAGTTGACAACCATCGTGCCGCATCTCACGATACTTCACGATGTCAGTCCATTAAACCGATAATACTAAATCAGGCACCGATCGCGATCAGGCCGGCCTTGGCAATTTGCACATCTTCGCTTGATTTCACACCGGAGACGCCAACAGCGCCCAAGCATTGACCGTTAATCAAGATAGGCACGCCGCCTTCCAGCATCCCTTCCAGCGTCGGAGCGGTCATGAATGAAAAGCGTCCATTATTGATGATGTCTTCATAAACCTTCGACTCACGACGACCCAATGCCGCAGTTTTCGCTTTGGCCGGTGCAATATGTGAAGAAATCGGCGCAGCCCCATCCATACGCTGCAACCACAGCAAGTGACCACCATCGTCAACGATCGCAATTGTTACACACCATTTATTCAAGGTTGCTTCCGCTTCCGCTGCCATCGCGATTTTTTTCACATCGTCAAGCGTCAGGATTTGTTTTGATTGCATGCTAGCTCCGGTCGAAATAAAAAGAAATTGTAAGGCATGGCGCCCTTTTTTGGGGCGATTGCCACGTTGATTATTTAACACGAGTTAACGTTTATTTTTTGCAAGAAGTGTATTATTTAATAATAAAAAAATAACTCGTCTCAAAATACTTATCTTGCCAACCAATACGCAACTTGCTTTTAACATAGTAGATGTTGCTGTATCGAACAAACCTGAGCAGGCAATACCTTTAGAGAATAAATAAAGGGGAACAATATGTTTTTCAAACGCTCAACGCTTCAGCATGTACTGCCTCCCATTGACAGCGAGAAACAGTCCAAGGAGGTAGCAACCATCACGAAAAAGTCAAATCGTCAGGTCGAAAACATACTCTCACACTCCCCTTTATATCAATTCAAACGCGATGTATTGAGTCTGGTTGCAAAAATGAATCAAGGCGTTGCAATTACCGACTGTGAAATGCTCAAAAAGCAAACCATGTTTGTGCAATCGCAACTCTTGCACAGCCTCACGAATGACCCGTCCATGCCGGGGAGCTTTAAAATCATGTTGATGGAATACCACGCGAAAAGTGTCAGAGCTACGCTCGTTGACCGTCGTGGCGAGCATTCACGGGATGAATCCGATCATTAGATTTTTTAATGCTGACTGGCCGCGTTGACCGGTAGCAGAGAAATTAGTGGTTTACAGACGCACACCTGGCATCCGGAGAAAAGCGGCGCACTAGGTTTTATATTGTTTCAACAGCAAGTCAACCAAAGGCTGCAGTTCAGTCGACAGTTTTCCTATATGGGCAAGCACTTGATCTTCTTTGCCTTCCTTGATCCAGCGTAGCAAGGTTGCGAGGTCTATAGACAAATCGGTTTCCCCGCTTGGAACAGGTACAACAGTGTTGACGTCAATATCGGTCAGATGTCCGCCCTGCTTCAACAATAATTCTTCCTGCGTACCAATCACACCTGTAATGGCATTATGCAAACCAAGCAAAGCGCGCTCTTTGGCCGTCACGCGCATGGCCGCAAGCGCCCCCTCGGTTGCTATCGCTGCGCCGGCATATTCGGTAATCGAGACAACGCCGCAACTGGCGATCAAAGCCATCTGTCCATCCTTTATCAGGTTGGCATGTGCAATCGCACGGCAGACACGCTCTGCAAAATTACGAGCCGAATCAAAATGAATACTGCCGGTAGCAATCGTGAATTCAATTTCACCGGTGCGTGCAACGCAATCTGTCTGTCTAACGGTACGATGCAATAGCTGGCCAATTGCGTTGACAACGCTGGAAGGTGGCAAGGCCGGGTAAGCATCAAGTTCAATATGCTTCAAACCGATGCAAGCGGTCAGAACGACAAAATTACGGTTCTGACGAATAGCATTCGCCCGCATTCCTTCCGCCTGCTCCTGCCAGGCTTCAGGCGATGGCAAGGCAATGTGTTCATCCCTATCGCTATGCTGCACCAATGCTTCCAAACCACGTTCGAATTCATTCTGAGTACTGATCAGTTTTGAGAGTATGTCCAGTCGCGACAATAATTGACCCGTACTCATCCCCTTGGTGATGAGGTCAGTCGCGCCGGCAGCCTTGGCACGATCACGTTCAGCTTGCTCATCGCTGCCGGAGACAACGACTACCGGCATATTGCGTATGCGACCGATTTTCGACGTTCGTATGCGTTTCAACAGTCCATAGCCATCCAGCTTGGGCATGGTCAAATCAGAGATCACCACGCGTATGCTGGGATCAATCAATAACATTTCCCACGCTTGCTCACCATCGAGTGCCTCGCGAAATTCGAACATGCCCTCGATACGCTTGATCAAGGTTGCCCGGACAATCCGTGAATCGTCAGCGATCAAAATACGGGGCTTCAAAGAAATATCGCGATGTGAATCAGTCAGCATGCAATCAACCTTTTTAATGTTGGTAACAGCATAACGCCAGCGAATAAATTTTGACAGTACTTCCAGATTGCCTTACATTCGACCAGTCCCATAGAACGAAACCTCACTTAATGACAGTTTTACAACGATCCTTTCGCACTCACAAACTGGCGCGCTCAGCTATATTCGCGCTCAGCTTGATGGCGACTTCGGCTGTCTGGAGTGCAGATGCTCCACTGCCAGAAGCCGGCAAACCGATCAGTAAACTGCAGGATTTGACACATCGCGCCTCAGAACTCGCGTTACAGGCGATGGGTATGCTGGGTATACGTTACAAGTACGGTGGCACCACGCCGGAAGGTGGCCTGGATTGCAGCGGTCTGGTCCAACATATATTCAAGGAAGCGTGGGGCAAAGAATTGCCACGCACGTCCGTCGAAATCAGCAAAGTCGGACAACACATAGACAAGAATGACTTACAACCCGGCGATCTGGTGTTCTACAACACATTGAGACGCGGCTTCTCTCACGTTGGCATTTATTTGGGTGATAGCAAATTCATCCATTCTCCATCTGCTGGCGGTCAAGTACGGATTGAAAGCATGGATGTCGGCTACTGGAAAAAACGCTTCAATGGCGGTCGCCGCATCAGTGATCCAGAAATAAAGTAGGCTTACTATGCACCCATAAAAAAACGCACTACATCGTGCGTTTTTTTATGGGTGCAATATTCTTTATGGGTACATTGCTCTCATTGTTCGCGCCTGATTTTCAGCTTGCGTTTTATCTCCGGCATCAAAGCCATGGTCGCTTGCTCGCCCGCGAGCACAGCCAGATTTCGGCCATTGAAGTCATTACCTTTCATCATGCCCAGGCTGGGACGAATCACAATGTCTGCTTCCTTCAGCTCATAGCGATTGATGGTCTGCCCCATGATGGCAAAGGTTTGCAGCACGACGTCGACAGAACTGGATGCCAGTTGGACATCGGGCTGAGTCGATATATTGACCGCAATGATGAAGTCTGCGCCTAACTCCTTTGCGAAATGCACCGGCACCGGCGCCACCAAACCACCGTCGACATACAGCCGTTCACCTATCTTTACGGGCTGAAAAATTCCTGGCACCGCTGAAGACGCACGCACAGCGAGTCCCGCATTTCCACGTTGAAACAGAATCGCCTGGCCACTATTCAAATCCGTCGCAACTGCAGCGAACGGCATTTTCATTTTTTCGATAGCGATATTGCGTACTGACTTATTGACGTAATTTTGCAGCGCATCACCTTTCAACACGCCGCTCGATTTGGAAAAGAACGGCACCGACCAATCAGAGATGGTCGCCTCGTCCATTTCCAACGCCATTTTATGCAAGGCAAAGCCGTTGTTGCCGGCCGCATATAAAGCCCCCACCAGACTGCCAGCGCTCGTGCCCACCACCAAATCAGGCACGATACCTTGCGATTCGAGCGCCTTGATTACACCAATATGCGCAAAGCCACGCGCCGCACCGCCACCAAGTACCAGAGCAACCTTGATTGGTGCGACTGTTTTGCCTGGAAGAACAGGCTGCACGACAGGATCGGATTTGAACGGAGAAAGCGAGGTGCAGGCAGACAGCAACAGAATGCCAGCAACGGCAAATAGGGAAGAAATACGAGAATCCAAACGCATGGTTATTCAATTTTTTGCAAAGAACGAAGCGTACCTGTTTTTGGCCATCCGCGTTTTCAGTCACCCAACATTGAGAATGGTTCCTATTTAATATAAATCTGGCTATAATTTAACGCTATTCTCACAAACCAAAAAGGAAAGTCCATGAGACCAGGTATCGCCATTGCTTTAACCGCATTCCTTATGACTTCATCGGTGTCTTTGGTGCATGCACAGGAAAAAGTTCTGAACTTGTATTCCGCTCGCCATTACCAGACCGATGAAGTTCTCTACGCCAACTTCACCAAACAAACCGGCATCAAAATCAACCGCATTGAAGCAGATGACAATGCCTTGTTTGAACGGATTAAAAATGAAGG
>LNEU01000014.1 GCA_001464355.1 Burkholderiales bacterium Ga0077544 | reverse complement strand
AAACCTGTTTGAGCCGAAGGCGAGTTTGTTTGTGCTCCCGACTGATGATCGTTTGACTTGGGTACCCGCGCAGCGGGCAACGGCTTCTGCGTCGCCTTCTTTTGCTTACTTTTCTTGGCGAAGCAAGAAAAGTGAGTAGCCGCCGGGCTACTCCCGGCAAGTAACCACGAAGAGAAGCCAGCATCAACAACCTCAAGACGAAAAAAATGCCGCTCAATAAACCCAGAGCGGCATTTCTAAAAACCAGCGAACAAAACCTACTTGAACACCACCGTCTTGTACCCATTCAACAAAATACGATGTTCGACAAAATACTTCACCGCCCGCGCCAACACCACACACTCGACATCGCGCCCAATTGCGGTCAAGGTAGCAGGATCCATCGCATGATCAACACGCGCCACATCCTGCTCGATGATAGGACCTTCATCCAGATGGCCGGTAACGAAGTGCGCGGTAGCGCCGATCAGCTTTACACCGCGATCATGCGCCTGATAATACGGCTTGGCGCCTTTGAAGCTAGGCAGAAAGGAATGATGAATATTGATCGCGCGACCTTCCAGTGCGACACACATTTTCGGCGACAAAATTTGCATATAACGCGCCAATACAATCAGATCGATCTCGGCCGCCTTCACAATTTCCAGGATTCGCTCTTCCTGTGCGCGCTTGCCATCATCCGACGCATCTGCCGCCACCGGCAGATGATGAAATGGAATGTTGTAACTGGCGGCCAACTGATAGAAATCCGTATGATTAGATACGATTGCGGGTATCTCTACCGGCAGCAAGCCACTCTTGTACCGAAACAATAAATCGTTCAAACAGTGGCCGATTCTGGAGACCATCAATAACACACGCGGCTTTTTCAGTGCGTCATGCAATTGCCAGCTCATTTGTATCGTATCGGCCAGCACGGAAAACGCTGCACGTAATACTTGTTCGGTAAGTGCATTTACCTCCACCGCAAAATGCACGCGCATGAAGAAAAGTTTGGATTGTTGATCTCCGAACTGCGCCGAATCTATGATGTTACAGCCGTGATCGGCCAACAAGCCTGATACGCGTTGCACTATGCCGCGCTGATCGATGCAGGAGAGATTAAGAATATATTGCGGCTGCATAAAGGGTCTGATCGCAAAAGAAGCGCTTAAACACCAAGCGGGCGACTTATTGTCGCACGGCTTGTGCGCACAGACACAATGACGCGGATATCATCGAGGCGACACCACATTGCCCGCGATGCAAAGTGGAAAACAAAGGCAACAACAGATCACCTGAGCCAGCGTTATCTGGTTCAGGCGATCAGGAACAGAGTGAGTTTAAGTGCTCAAGTACTCAAACGCTTTTTGCGACTGACAATCCCTTTGTCGGTGTGGCAGTACCAACCTGCACATCGCCCATCAGTTGACCGCCCTCTTCTATCACTACATTGCCGTAGCGTATCTTGCCCGATACTTTCCCGGACGCATAAATCACCAGCTTCTGGCGCACAGTCAATTCACCATCAAAGGTACCGTGAATTTCTGCGATATCGATGCCAGCGGATCCCTTGAAAGATCCATCCTTGGAAATTTGAATTACGCGCGAGTCCATTGTTGCCTCAACAAAACCTTCGACGACCAAAGTATCGCAATCGGTAATTTCTACACCCTTGAGTTTGATGTTCGGACCAACGATCAACTTGCTGCCCACTTCATTGGTGCTGGGTGCAGACACCTGACCGGGAGATGGCTGATTGAAATTGCCGCTTGGGGAAGATGCTGGCTTGGCATGGAAACCGGCATTCGATGTAGTTGACAACGCAGGGGAAGTGCCTGTGTTCAATGGAGGATTTGGCGTATTGGATTCTCGCTTGCCAAAAAGCGTGTCAGATCGAAGCATGAAATCTCCTGAATGAATAATTGTCGCA
>LNEU01000013.1 GCA_001464355.1 Burkholderiales bacterium Ga0077544 | reverse complement strand
CCCCATGCCAGCGCGTAGCAGCACCATACGAAGCGATGCGTGTATTCGGTTAATGTGTGATCCCACAGGTCTTGAAATGAAAATTCGTGACCGCCAACACGATGCGTGAACTCATAGGCCGCAGTCATGGCGTAATGCTCGCCATCGACAAGACGATAGAGGACAGTGTTATCTACGTCTTCCCATAGCTCACGGCGCTGCTCCTTGTCGAGCCAGCCGCGTTCCTTCGTCGTGCGTATCCAGTCAATGCGATAGCGGTTCACGGCATTTTTGAACAAGTCGGCGCTGAATTCCTTTGCCTTACCGCCGTCGCGATGCCCATCTACGGCGATCAGTTTTTCTGACCAGTAGCTTTTATTGATGTACAGACGATCGCTTCCGCGGCGATCCGTACGAAAAAACTGAAACATGTCTTCCAGTCTTGTGAACACGAATGTGCCCATGTCGCCGCAGTAACAAAGATAGCCCGGCCAAGTGATCAGGTCGAAGTGCTGCATCATCGTGCCTGGTTCACGAAAACGGATATGTCGATACACGCCGTCGTCTCGCAACACTTCCATGACGTGCGTGTCGACTTCTTTTAGAAATTGGGCTTCAGTTAGCACGTTTCACCTCGCCGCCAAGTGCCTCGACCAGATCGGCCAGCATGCGCGCCAGTTCGACAGTCATCAGCGCAACGTCACTATCAAAGCGCTCATCGTCGTTTTGCGCGGTGGTGTCGGCGTTTTCTTTGATCACGTCCAGCGGTGCTACGCGCTTGATCGTGAGCGATTCGGTCAGCACAAAGGAAATCTTGTCTGCCCATGTCATTGCCAGGCGTGTACATTGCTTGCCGCTGGCGATGTGGCGCTGCGCGTCGTCAGCCTCAATCGTGTGGCGCACGTAGCGGACGGTTGCCTTGCCTTCGCCATTTGAGCGCAATTCGGTGTCCTGATCGACGGTGAAGCCAGCGGGCGCTTCGTCCGATGACAACCACGCCGTCATTGCCGCGATAGGGGATTGCACGACGCGCAAGGCTTCCATAGGCAGTTTTTCCACCGACTTGATCAGCAGCTTCAGTACTTCGTCAGCTTTTGCAGGGCTGCCGGCGTCAACCACCAGCCAGCCGTTGACCGGGTCAATCCACACTTGGGTTTGGCGCCATGCGCTGAATGCGCGCGGCAGAAGTTCGTCGGTGACGTCTTCCTTGATTTCCTTCATTTGCTTGCGGCCGGGTTTGAATCCTTGCTGTTCTTCGATCTCTGCAGCTTTGATTCTGGTGACCTGGTTGATTACCGATGTCGGCAACAGCTTTTTCTCGGTGCCCATGGTGAGCAGGATTTGCTTGTTCAGCGAATGCACCAATGCGCCGTTGTCGCGTGGCGATACCCAGCCTTGGCTCTGCATGTCGAGACTGCTGCACGGCTTGAATTCATGCGGCAAAAGGCTAAATTCCAATTGCTCGGCAGTGATCGCCCATCGGGCTGGCAAGCGGTAAATCTGTAGGTTTTTAAAGAACATGATCAATTTCTTTCAGTGGGATTGCGGTTAATTCGGCAAAGCGGTCGAGAAAAAGCTGACGTGCGGCTTCAGGTGCGAGCGGGATGATGCGGAATGGCAGGCGATCAACGCCGTCGATGCATGCCCACTGATCGTCATGTGATGGCATCAAGTCATGTTGTTCGCTGTTGAGTAGCACCATGTCCGCGTGCTTGATTTCTGGCGGCATGATCATCGGCAAATCGAATGCTGCAAAGATGGCTTGCTCAATGCGTCGTTCGATAACCTTGTACTCAGGCAGCAGAGCCTTGAGCGGGCGGGTCACGTCGCCGATAAATGCCTCGGCTGCGTCATGTAGCAGTGCATGCAGTGCCATCGATGGCGGTACGATCTCGCTGACCAGTACCGAATGCTGGGCGACTGAATAGAAAACCTTGCAATGGCCAGCAAAACGGCATGTGTGCGACAGGCCGTGCGCGATGTCGGCAATATCGATCACGTTCTGCTCAGGCGTCAGAAAATCAAAGTAGCGACCAGACACGGTCAAAATATCGGGGCGCATCGTCATTCAATTACCTCTTGTGGTTGAGCGAAGTCGAAGGCGCATTCAGATTCGCCATCATCCAGAATCCGGACCGGCGCGCAGTTGTCGGCTTTGTAGTTGCATGGGCCTGTTGCCTTACTACCCAGTTCGCGAATCTCTGGGATCAAGGTGCCGATGCACTGGCGCCCGATTTGTTTAGGCTTGGCATTCAGGCTGCGGTAATCCGCGATCGATGCAACGGTCTCGCAGAACGGGCAAACGAATTTCCATTCGCCACGATCTGCGCCGAACAGTCGTTCGCCTTCTTCGTTCCACTCAAAGGTGGTTAATGATTTGCGCGCCATGATTATTTGAGCGCAATCTGTGGGGCTTTAGGCACGAACTGCTCAGCCCAGTCCATATGCCGCTGCCAGTCGTCGGGTTGGTGGCGCGTCAACTCTGCTTGCTTGGCCGCTTCCATCGTTTCGCGGACGTGCGCTGTTGATTCCATGCGCTCAAGGGGCGTTTCACCGACAAAGCCAAGAATGGCAATCAATCCAATGATGAAGAGGGCGGTGGGCAAATGCTTGCGTAGCGTTTTCATATCAGCTCCTTAATTGGCTTGGTTGCCGAGAATCAGCGGGTATTTATCGGAAGGGGAAAGGTGGCCGTACAAAGTGCATTGCGCGGTGTCGCGGGCCCAGAGCAAGAATTCGGTACGGGCAACCGGATCCATTTCTGTGCTGCGCTCGACCCAATCGCATGCGCCTTCACGACGCTCACGCGAGGCCGGTACCAGCTGGCCGGTGGCGTCGTCATAGAAACCGGTTGCGGCGATGTTCGCGATGAACTGTTCGACCTCTTCGTCGCTGACAACCTGGCTGGCATACACCGGCGTTGCGACGGCGGCATCCCAGAAGTGGCCGCCAAGCATGCGGCGAATGCGTCGTATGCTGCTTTTCATGACGCACCCAGCAGGAAAGCCAAGCTAGCCGTGCCAACAGCGACAAGCGACAACACGATGAAAGGGAATGCGGTACCGCGGCTCTTGGTTGGGATGCGCTGGAATGGAGGCTTCATGCTGCGGCTGCTCCATTGGTGGCAGGAACAAGGTGCAGCGAACCATCGACTGCCAATCCAATTGCTGAATCTGATGGCAAGGCGTCCTGCACCAGACGCAAACAATCCTCGCGCCACATGTCGGCCTGAAATTCGGCAGAGGTAAGGGCGGATTGCAGCATCTCTACAAGATTGGCCAGTTCAGCCGCATGCGTGCGCAGGTGCTCCAACTCTAATTTTTCAAGACGGCGCCGGATTGTGGCAATTGAAGTGCGGCGATTTGTTTGTGCTGTTGTCATTTCGTTTGCCTGCTGTTAGCTGATTCGATGGCGCAGTATTACATATGTGTTTAAACAAGTAAACACATACGTGATTAAAATGATAGAAATTTACAATTCGGGAAAATTAGGTCGAAAAAAAACCGCCGAAGCGGATAGTTGAGGGCGTAAAAAAGCCCTGCGGTTTGAGCGGGGCGGATGGAACGCTGGTTTAAGCTGTGTTTTTAGCGATAAAATAAACCGCAGCAACGAGCGCTGTGGCGAATCCACACACAAATGTGACCAGGCGCCATGTTTGAGCGCTAATTTCTTTGTGCAAATCAGCCTTATTCGCGAAGGTATCGGCGAATGTATCGAGTTTTACCTCAATTCTCACCATACGATCTCGAGCGTCCGTGGCAAATTCTTCGAGCTTAGCTATTCGAGCTTCCATGCCGCCATCATCCGGCGGTTCGCCTGATCTGTCAATCTTACGTTCTAGGCGGTCGAGAAGAGTCATATCTACATTACTCACTTTCCCACTCCTTTTCCATAACATCCACTAGCTCATTGTGAATTGTTTGAACAATTTCCATCGACTCTTGTATCTTTTTTTTAGCATCCGCGTCAGCTATCGTCAGCGCGATAACGTTAATGCTGTATTGCAGTTGCACATTCATTCGACCTAACTTGAGTAACATCAAGCGCTCATTCTTTGTCATTATGGAATTCTCAATATGTTTTTGTTTTAGTGTTTTCCACCCTTCCAAGGTGGCATAGGCTTAATAAGCGCCTAGCGCTTTTAACCCTCCACTTCTTTCGTTGCCGCCGGGTTTCGTGCAGATAACATTCCATGCTGAGACAAATTTATTGCCATCAGAACTTTGCGCCAACAATGCCCCTTTATCAGCATCGAATACAGCGCGCCCGGGAACAATGGCATTAAATGAATTTGTTGCGCGATATTCGTAGCAGGTAGAGCCGCCCGGATAAATTACAAAGCTGGTTAGATCGAACGAAGCTGGGTTCTTTGTCGCGGCCTTGATGCTACGTAAGCCGATAATAGCCGCTTGTATTTCGCGATCAGCTTTTTCTGATTCTGCTAATTCGGCGGGAGTTTGTGTGGGTTTCTTCGCATCGGCTTCGCGTCGATCAGCCTGATTTGAAATGAAATTAAATATTACTATGACCATGAAAATCCCAACGAGCCATGTAATAACGCTGGTTTTTGCTGGTGGTTTAGCCCCGCAATGAGGGCATGATTTAGCCTCGGTGCTTACTGTTTTGCCGCATTCCTTGCAATCTTTTAATGCCATATCTATCCCCGTTTTAATATTGTTCGCTTTTCCAGACGGTCAGAACTTTACCAAACACTTCAAAGTCCATGCCGTCGACAATATCAAACGGGTCATAATCTGGATTTTTCGACTTTGCCCGATATATCGTGCCACCGTCCATCTTTGGTATGCGCTGCACGGTCTTTATAAATCCGTAATTACCGACTCTAAAAAAATAGATCGTGTCCTCATGGTCAAACGTCTTAACACCACGATCTAACAAAAGAGGATCGCCGGGATTAAATAGCGGCTTCATAGATGGGCCGAAGCCGGTCACGATGCACAGATTTTTTACGCCAGTATGGTGTCTCACATTGAGACGCAGCCACTCATGGTCGACGTTCCATCCCCTTATTTCCCCTGCCATTCCGTCCAATATGAGTCCTCTCCCCATTGATCCAGCTACGTCATATTGCGGGATTCTTACCTCATCCTCTTGCATGACATAGGCGATTTTCTTTGTTGGTGAATATTCATCCGACATTACATCTGAAGCGTCGGCTTCAAATTTTACATCTGCCTTCCTGAATGCCGCGAATTTGCCTTCATCGCCAGTCGCAAGCCATGAGGCGCTAACCTCCAAAACATCAGCTATTTCGGTGATTTTCCTCGCTGAAAAGCGAATTCCTGACTCTAAATTTCCGATTGTTGATTGCGATACGCCAGCCGCTAACGCAAGAGATTCTTGCGTCATACCAAGTCGTGTTCTTGCCCACGCGATCCGCTGTGCCAAAGTTTCTAGTTTTTCCATATCACAAATGTAATTGAAATATTAATCACGTTGGTGTTGACTGATGCAAACACATACGTGATAATCGAGATCATGGAACCTAAAGAACTCATCGAAGAATTACTCTCCTCGGGACTCACACAAAGCCAACTGGCTGAGTCAGTGCCCTGTTCGCAATCGCTTATCGCAGCTCTTTTAGGGGGCAGTCGCGGAAAGCAAACGTCGTACTTAATCGTAGACGGATTGAAAAAGCTACACGCTGAGAGATGCAGCAAGCCTGCTGGCGTCATTTGATTTTCCAAAAAGTCCATATCCGTATGGCTTTTTGAGTTTCCCGGGAAATTTGTTGTTGTGTTCATGCAATGCAGTGTAGCCAACGTTGCACATAAGTAAAACCACAGGAAAAAAGGACGCGCTGTGACTCTTCGTAAAGCTTTCCAAGAAATGATTAAGGTCGCCGGCATCGCTGATACAGCAATGTTGATGGATATGTCGGAATCCTCATTGGATAACCGCGTGTACGAGCGAAAAGATCAGGGCTTCACAGTGCGCCAGGCATTGCGCCTGCAGGACATCAGCAAGACCACACACTTTGCAGAAGAGATCTCCACACTATCAGGCGGTACGTTCGTCAAGTTGCCAGATATAGACCACATCGATAACGACGATCTACTCGCCAAGTTCATGGAACTCAATTCCGAAATTGGCCGCCTCTCACAAAAATTCGCCGATGCATCCAAAGATGGCGAGATCGACACCCGCGAACGCGCAGACCTGAAATCGATCAGCGATGAGATGTGCAAAACGACGCAGGAACTGATGGCCTTGATGTTCAGCATTTATTGCAAGGACGCCAAATGAAATTTCCAAATGTTGGCACTGAGGCGCGCATCGTTCTTGATTATCTGTTTCAGGTAAAAGCGGCATCGCTTGATGAAATACGCATTGCGCTGACAGGGAAGGTATCGCCATCGCGTGTACCTATCGTTCTAAAGAGCCGCAGACAAAATCTCCAGGTGGAGTCGCTAGATGACAAGTGGTCTCTCACACCGAAATCAATCCGCGAAATCCGCAAAGTGCATTTGCCTGTGCTGGAAATAGTCCCGCCACGTGACGCACCAATTCGCCGTGAGCTAAATAAAAGTCACTACCTGAATCCATTGGGTAGCCGTCCAGGCAGTAACGATTTCCGCAGTGTTCAGAGTCGCTATTAAGGAGTGAGGATGAAAACCAACGTCGCACAGACTTCAATCGATTGCTTTTACAACCATGTGCAGCAATTTACAGAGAGCCAGAACGAGCGCGTCATGGCTGTGGTTAAGGCTGGGCAGGATTATTCCTTGTGCGAGTTGATGGAGTTAACCTCCGGCATCGATAAATCAAGCATGGCGCGCGTCGTCAACAAGCTGCGCACTCAAAAACGCTTGATGCCTGCAACAAAACGCTTTTGCACAATCTCTGGCAAGTGCGTCATACCGTCGAAGATTTTTGAAGTGCAAGTTCAACTGGATTTGCTGCAGTGAGAGGGCTTAGACGGCCTTTCGAAACACGCACTATTCGCCTGATTGGTGAGCAGCAGCGTGCGACCGCCATGGCAATTCTGTCAGGCGCGCCGCTGGATACGTCCAAGCCGCTGGAGATCATCGTGCGCGAACAGGTCAAGGCGCGCAAGCCAGATCAAAACGCGCTCATGTGGGTGGGGCCGCTCAAGGATATTTCAGAGCAAGCGGTGATCGACGGCAAGCGCTTCAGCCCTGAAGTCTGGCACGAATACTTTAAAAAAGAATTCCTGCCCGAGTTCTTTGACCAAAACCACTGCAAAGAAGGCTACGTCAAGTGGGCACAGACCCCAGACGAAGAGCGCGTCCTGATCGGTAGCACAACGCAATTAACCGTTGCCGGGTTTGCTTACTACATGGAGCATGTCTACGCATTCGGCGGCAATCTGGGCGTGCGCTTTCGTGCGAACCCGAATGAAACGAGGTTTGCGGCATGACTGCAAAAAAATGCATATTTTGCGGTGCTAAAGCAGATCTTCTGTGCGACCACCATCTCGGCTGGGAGCGTATGCGCGGACAAATGGCAAAGGAAGCGCCCAATCTTGTGCTGCTCGGGTCATCCCACGTTCCACTCCGATACCGCAAAGTTCACACATGTGACGCGCCACTATGCCGTGCGTGTGCTGTTCGTGATGGTTGCATGAATTTTAGGCTGAGATATTTAGGATCGTTTAGCGACACTATCGACTACTGCCCTGGGCATGACAACTTCGGCACGATAGCGAAAGAAATTACTGGGCTTGAGGCAGAAGCATTTCGTTCTGCATGGCGCAAAGCTGCAAATGCTGCGCGTGGAATTGAAGTATCGACACAAGTAGATCTGTTTGGCAGGGTGCCGATATGAAGCACTCAGGATTTAAGTCACGCACACGCCCTATGGGTGATTCGACTCTCTCAAACGGATTCAAAGCCCGCACCTCGGGTTTGAAAAGCCGTCAGCTCGCGGTCACGGCGGCAGAAAAGCAATTCTGGAATCAACTGGCGGAAGTTGTTGGCTGCGTTGCATGCCGCATCGATGGCCGCATCAACACGCATGTATCAATCCACCACATAGACGGACGCACAAAGCCAGGCTGCCACCGCAACGTCCTGCCACTGTGCGCGCCACACCACCAGCAAGACGATACCGACCCGCTGGGGCGCCTCTCTATCCATGGGCATCGCAAACCGTTTGAGGCCAAGTACGGCACAGAAGCTGAATTGCTGGCCGGCGCATTGAATATTTTAGGAGTAGGGCAGTGAGCATCGCATTAATGACCCAAGCGTGGAAGATGGACATGCCAGCTGGCCGCAAGATGGTTTTGCTCGCGCTGTGCGACAACGCCAATGACGAAGGCCGCTGCTATCCGTCTGTTGCCGTTCTGATGCAGAAATGCAGCATGGGTGAGCGCACGATTCAGCAGCATGTAGCGCAAATGGAAGTAGATGGAATCCTCAAACGCGACATGCGAGCAGGGCGCAGCACGGTCTATAACATCGACCCCCGCAGTTTATGCACCCCCGCAGAATCCGCACCCCCGCAGAATCCGCACCCACCCCCTACAAAATCTGCACCCCCACCCCCGCAGAATTTGCGGGATACCCCCGCAGATTTCGCACCCATAACCATCAAGGAACCATCAATTGAATCATCAAAGAAACGTCAGGGCGCTCGTGGCACTCGCTTAACCGCAGATTTTGTTTTGTTAGCCAAGCATGCAAAGGCGGCGAACGAGATCAATCCTGACTGGACACCAGACGAGATTCGCGAGATTGGCGCCATGTTTAAAGACCACTGGATCGCTGCCAGCGGCAACAAGGCGTGCAAAACCGATTGGGACGCGACATGGCGCAACTGGTGCCGGAACGAAAAGAAAATGGGCTTCAGCAGCAAGGGCAAGGGCGACGGAAGCGGCTGGCGCTCAAACGATCAGGCAACGCTCAAGGAATGCGAGCGCATGGGCATGAAGCCTCTGGTAGGTGAATCGATGTACATGCTGCGCGAACGCATGACGGCAGCAAAGGAAAACGGCGGAGTGCCGCCGATCAAGGGCATGTCACGCATCGCCGCGCCAACTGAGCAGGACGCCCCGAAATCAAAACCGGATTTGTCAGCTGCAAAAGCACTGCTTTCTGCTAACCGCGGATTAACCGGAGCGACATCATGATCCGCATAGCCAAATTCAAAGCAAAAGCCAAATACGGCAATCGCAGGGTTGAGATTGCTGGCGAAAAATTCGACAGCGCAGCGGAGGCAAATCGCTTCTGGGTGCTACAGCAGATGCAGATCGCCGGAACGATCCGCGAACTCACACGACAAGTCAGCTTTGTACTGGCGCCGGGCGCAGTGGTTGCTGGCAAAAAGAAACGCGCCTTGACCTACAGCGCCGATTTTCAGTACGTCACAGCCGCTGGCAAAACAGTGGTTGAGGACAAAAAAGGCGCATTGACCGAAGCCTACAAGATCAAGCGGCACCTGATGAAAACCGTTCACAACATCGACATCAAGGAAACCTGATGCATTACCTCAACCCATTCACCAACCCGAATGTCTTTATGTGGATATGCACGGGTTTGTTTGCTGCCAACGCGATCAGCAACGCCTTTGTGTCGAAGGATTTTCGCATGGTCATGTACTGCGTCGGCGCCGTAGTCCTGCAATTGTCAGTTCTATCGATGGCAGCCAAATCATGAGCAGCAACCGCAAGCCACGCAAGGCATACCGCCCAAAGCCACCAGGCGAACAATTGCTGAAAAATCAGTTGTGGAGGGTGGCGGCCGTATTCAATCCGCTGGAGGCCATCCTTAACCAGCTAGAAACCGCCGGCACCATCGACGTGACAACGTGCGGCAAACCGATATTCAAGGATGCCGTCGACGGTCACTGGTACGAAACACCGATCGCCATCATGGGCGTGGTCGACGCCTACCAGATGCATCAAGAACGTATCGGAATTGATCTGGGTTTGGATCCGCTGCGCCAGTTGGCCAACAAGTTGACATACGACATGCCGATATTCCAAGCCGACACAGAAGCGTGCCGCGCCTGCCTCAAAAGAATGAAAGCCGTCACCTTAAACATGACTGCTGACTACGCCCGACAAATGATTGTCGATTTCCAGATTAAAGAAGAATTGATGAAGGTGGCCGCGTGAGCATGTCCAGCCATCAATCTGCGGCGATGAAAAATGACGAGTGGTTGACGCCACCTGAGTTGCTTGCACCGCTTGGTGACTTCGATCTAGACCCGTGCGCACCAATCGTTCGCCCTTGGAATACCGCCGCATGGCATTACGACTTGAACGATGACGGTCTCGCATTCGAATGGAATGGGCGTGTATGGCTGAACCCACCCTTCGGACGTGAGGCCGTCAAGTGGCTGCGCAAGATGGCACAGCACGGCAACGGAATCGCTTTGATTCCTGCGCGCACCGAAACCGCAATGTTTTACGAATGCATCTGGGGCAAAGCTGATGCGATTCTTTTTGTCAAAGGACGGCCGCATTTTCACTATGTCGACGGACGCCGTGCAGCATTCAACAGTGGTGCGCCAATTTGCCTTGTAGCGTATGGCCAAGCGAACGTGAAGGTGCTGCAAGAAAGTGGTTTGGGAGTTGTTCTAACAATTACAAAGGAGTCGGCATGATTGCATTCTGGATGGTGATGGGAATCCTCGCTATCGATATAGCCATCATCTTGTGGTGTGCGCGGACATGAAAAGCGACTTCGCCAAGATAGACCGCCTTGCACTTGCATTTGTGCGAGAGAACAAAGAGCGAAGTAAAGCACTGCCAGAGCGAGCGTATCGCGACCCGGCAAGGACATATGAATTTCCAGCAGAAATAAAGCGCCAACAGGCATTAGCAAAACAGAAGCGATTAAGGGAGTAAGAAATGTTGAGACGCGTACGCAAAGAAGATGTGCAGCCAAGCCAGTTCGTTAAGCCGGACGGCCTGAACGTGTGCCTAGAATGCTGGAAGCTGTACATGAGTGGGGATGACCGCGACTTAAGCGCATCGCGGATGAAGCTGCACGGCGGAGCGGATGACAATGACGCAGCGGGTTATCAGTCAGACGTTTACGCGGAGCAACGCAAAGCCGACATGAAAATAGGTGAGGCGACGGATGTAATGATCGACGGTCTGCGCGCGCTGCACTCGTGGGCGATTCACAAGAAGTGCGGTATCACGACGCAATGGAAGTTCGGATCAGCTGACTACCTGGCAACGCTTGAAGATGCCGAAAAAGAATTAACAACAAAGCTTAAAAATAATATTGCAACCGCTACACAGTTCGGCTAATATCTGTGCACGGGGTGTCTTCTGTCGCCCAGAGATTTGTCACTTTCCACTATAGGACTGGATAAATCGAAAATATTAGCCTCGCTCCGTTATCGGTTCGAGGCTTTTTGCATTTCTGTCATACTGAGTTTCCATACACATAAGGAGATTTCAGTGACAAACATAAATGAATCGATTCAAAGGTATCGAGATAGTCCTGGGGATACCGCGTACGCTGCACGTACGGTTGCAATGTTCGAAAGAATAAGAGCACATATAAGTTCGGTTGCCTTTGCTGATAACCCAATTGCTGATGTGGATGCAATTGCGGCCCAGCTTACAGTTGCTGCGATCTCAATGCACTCTCGATAATAGTAAAACAAATTTAAAGCCTCGCCTCCTAACGGTCGCGGGGCTTTTTTACATCTGAAGGTCGGGCTTATCGCGGATGGGGCCATAAGGCAGCGAGTAGCGTGGGACTGGCGAACCCTTAATCGAGTCAATTAGCCTACGACCGCAATGAATTTGGAAATCAGCCGGAATGGCTACCCGCCATTTGCTTACGGCAGCTGGGACGCTGTAGCCCAGCACCAACACACAGCCTCGCTCAATCAGCGGGGTTTTTTGCTTTCTGGGTTTGTTGAAGCGGGTAGGGCGCCAGCGCAGCACAGAGGCGGGTATCTGGCTGCAGTAACCGACGTTTAGAAGGCCGGTCTCCTCCGCTTCGGCGGTTTCTTCCCAGGCGCGGGCGGTTGCTGAAGTACTCATAAGGGGTTTGTATGGGCATCAAAGTTGAAACCGGATGCACGTTTGGTAGAGCCTTTTGCACACATATGGGTTTGTCTGCGTCGAAGGTTATGGGTGACGTAAAGGTTGTGACTGAGCGGAATAGCGTATTTGGGGTGACTCTTACTCTTGCCCTAACTGCTGATGACCTTACGGCTATTGCTTCGATCATGCGAAATGGCGTATCTGAAGATGTTGGAGTGCCAGTTATCGCGCAGCCGATGGGTTCGGCTACGGCGTGAAGCTAACGACATTAAAGCCACGTATTGCAACGCAGGGCAACCGGATTGCAGTCATACAGCCAGGCTCATGGCGTACGGACAAGCAGAGCAGCACACAGCGCGGGTATGGATACAAGTGGCAGCAGGCGAGAGAAGGTTATCTCGCCAAGCATCCTTTGTGTGTGTACTGCGAGCGCGAAGGCCATGTAGTAGTGGCCACAGTAGTCGATCACAAGACCCCACACCGAGGCGACATGACCTTGTTCTGGGATAGAAACAACTGGCAATCACTTTGTGCCACACACCACAACAGGGACAAGCAACGCGAAGAAGCAGCAATGCTTTAACGGTTGGATGTTCACGCTGGTTAATCAATAGGGTGGGGCGGGTCGAATCTCTACAACCTTTCAGGCTCTAGACCGCCAGTGAAGGCATGTACAGATTATTTCTCCCCTGAAGGAAATGTTAATGGCATTAACAGGCAAAAAGAAGGCTTTTGCCGATGCTGTTATGGCTGGCAAAACCAATAAGGACGCGGCTTTAGCGGCTGGTTACAGCGCTAAGACGGCTTCACAAGCCGGTTCACGTCTTGTTAAAGATGAAGATGTGGTTTTGTACACAACCGCTATAAAGGCGCGGGCGTCAAAACAGGCGGCAGCGGACCCGTCGGAAGCCGATCCGGATGACATCGAAATTGCCGAGCACACCGATCCAAAGTTGTTTTTAATGGAAGTGATGAATTTAAGCGGGGTCGATTTGCGCATGCGTGTCGATTCTGCAAAAGCACTTTTGCCATTCATGCATAAAAAGCTTGGCGAAGGCGGCAAAAAAGATCAGCAGGCCGAGAATGCAAATAAGGTTGCTAGTCGGTTTGCGCCATCGGCCCCACCAAAACTGGTGGCGGCCGGCGGTAAGAAGGTCTAATTATGGAATGGACTACGGCTTGCCCCGATTGGGAAAGTAGGCTGGTAGAGGGTAGGTCAATAATTCCGCCGCCAATATTTGCTGACCAGGCTGCGCAGGCTTTGGCAATATTCAAGGAATTGCGCGTTGTTGATCTTCCCGGCAAGCCAACATTCGGCGAGTGCGGTGATCAGTTTGTGTTTGATTTTGTTTCGGCAATCTTTGGAGCGTACGACGCTGAGACAGGCAAGCAGCTCATTAGAGAATTCTTTCTGTTGATCAGCAAAAAGAATACAAAGTCCACGATCGCTGCAGGGATCATGTTGACTGCAGTTATTTTGTGCTGGCGTGAAGAAGAGGAGCATTTAATCCTTGCTCCAACAAAGGAGGTCGCTGACAACAGCTTCAAGCCTGCTGCTGCGATGGTTCGCGCTGACGACGAATTGACGGCGTTGTTCCAGATTCAAGATCACTTGAGAACGATAACGCACCGAGTGACTAGGGCGTCTCTTAAGGTGGTCGCTGCTGATACTGATACGGTTTCCGGAAAAAAGTCTGGGAAAGTTCTGGTTGATGAGCACTGGCTTTTTGGCAAACGTGCGAATGCTGAGTCAATGTTCATGGAGGCGTTAGGCGGACAGGTATCGCGTGAAGAGGGTTGGGTAATTTACCTGACAACTCAAAGCGATGAACCGCCAGCAGGCGTGTTCAAAGACAAGCTTGGGTATTTCAGGGACGTTCGCGACGGAAAAATTGTCGATAGTAAGTCACTGCCAGTGTTGTACGAATTTCCAGAAGCGATGATCAAGTCTAAGGCTTATCTAGATCCTGCGAATTTCTATATATCTAACCCTAATATTGGCAAGTCAGTTAGTGCCGAATGGCTGACAGATAACCTTAAAAAGAATCAAAGCAAAACGGATGGCACATACCAACAATTTCTTGCCAAACATCTAAACGTCGAGATAGGACTCAACCTCCGTTCGGACAGATGGGGCGGCGCTGATTTTTGGGAGGCGCAAGCACGTAAATGCATGTCATTGGATGAAATTTTGGATCGCAGCGAAGTAGCTGTTTTCGGAATTGACGGCGGTGGTTTGGACGATTTGCTCGGACTTACGATGATAGGGCGTGAGCGCGAAACGCGCATGTGGTTGCATTGGTCTCACGCATGGGCTCACCGTATCGTTCTTGATCGACGCAAAGACATTGCGCCTGCTCTGTTGGATTTTGAAAAAGACGGCGATTTAACAATGGTCGAGCGGCCTGGTGATGATATTGAAGAAGTCGCCAATATCATCTGTCGCGTACGGGATTTAGGTTTGTTGCCAGACAAGCTTGCCATCGGAGTCGATGCAGCTGGCATTGGCGACATGATCGACGAGTTGACGTGTCAAGAGCGCGGCATCACTGAAGAGCAGATTATCGCAATCTCACAGGGCTGGAAATTGAACGGCGCCATCAAAACCACAGAGCGAAAAATAGCAGGTGGTGAAATGGAACATTCAGGTTCGCGATTGATGAACTGGGTTGTCGGCAATGCCAAGGTTGTACAGGTAGGCAATGCAATATCAATCACAAAGCAGGCGATGTCGACGTTTGATGCAGTTTCGCTGATGTCACTTAATCCAGCCGGAATCGGCAAATCATTTTGGGAAACTGCGTGAAGAAAATCATTCTTTCGATTGCGCCTGATGCGCTGATGACCTTTGGCGCATTCGGGATTGCTTACGGAGCTTCAATGATCTATGTGCCTGCAGGCTACATCATCGGCGGCCTTTTCCTCTTGGTTGCCGGTGTTCTTGGCGCGCGGACGAAGAGTAAATAATGGGATTTTTAGCGCGATACGTCGCAGATCATAAGTCGATGAATTCGCTCGACTTGTTCCGCGAGATTTACGGTGGTCGTCAGACCGCAACTGGAAAAACCGTCAACGTTGCAACGGCGATTGAAGTTTCAGTTGTATTTGCATGCAATCGCGTCATAGGTAACGGTGTTGCACAGGTTCCTTTGAAGCTGATGCGCGAATCTGCAGATGGAAAAAAGAAGGTTCCTGCCAAGGATCATCCACTTTACAACCTCATGGCGCGCCGGCCAAACCGCTGGCAGACAAGTTTTCAGTATCGGCAGATGGTGTCATGGCAGGTTGAACTGACAGGCGACCATTATTCGTACATCAATCGGGTATTTGGCAAGGTAAAAGAGCTGCTGCCTTTTCCGTCTGGCTCAGTACGCCGCATTCAAGATAATTTTGATGACCCAGAATTTGAAGTAACTGCGCCTAACGGATCCCGTCGCACGCTTAAGTCCAGCGAAGTATTACACTTGCATGGACCATCGCTGGACGGGAAATGCGG
>LNEU01000012.1 GCA_001464355.1 Burkholderiales bacterium Ga0077544 | reverse complement strand
CTAATCGGCTAAAAACATTTGTTGCAGATCATTCAAGAAGCGCTGGCCCAGCTCGGTCGGCTTGATAGTCTTGTAGTCGCGATACAGCAAGCCTTTGGTCTCTGCATCGTTCAACGCGCGCTCAATTGCGTTCAGTGGCATGCCGGTGCGTTCGGCGAACAGATTCACTTCCACGCCGTTGGTCAAGCGCATGGCGTTGAGCATGAATTCGAAGCCAAGTTCGGAGCGGGTGATTTCGGTTTCTTCCTGAATTGGATTACCGAGCCGCATTTGTTCCATGTATGACTTGGGCTGCTTGTAGCGTGCCTGCCGGATCACGCGATGCGGGAAAGATAATTTGGTATGCGCCCCGGCACCTATACCTAGGTAATCGCCGAATTCCCAATAATTGAGATTGTGACGCGCCTGCCGCTTCGGCTGCGCATAGGCGGAAACTTCATAGTGCTGATAACCGCCGGCAGTAGTTTCTTCCGCGATCATGTCTTGCATGTCGGCGCTGGCATCGTCGTCCGGCACAACTGGCGGATATTTGGCGAATACGGTATTCGGTTCCATCGTCAGGTGATACAGCGACAGATGCGGCGGCGAGAATGCGATGGCAGTCTGCACATCCTGCCGCGCTTCATCCAGCGTTTGCGATGGTAAGGCGTACATCAAGTCGAGATTGAAGTTGTCGAAATTCGCCAGTGCGATATCCACCGCGCGACGTGCTTCATCACCATCATGAATGCGGCCCAAGGCTTGCAAATGTCTGGCGTTAAAACTTTGTATCCCGATCGATAAACGATTGATGCCACTGGTGCGATAAGACTTGAACTTTTCTGCTTCAAAGGTACCGGGATTGGCTTCCATCGTGATCTCGACCGCGCCATCCAATGGCAGCAAGGTGCGGATATCCGACAACAGGCGATCCAGTCCTTTCGCCGACATCAAACTAGGAGTACCACCACCGATAAAAATCGTATAAATCTTGCGGCCCCAGATCAGTGGCAATGCTTGCTCAAGATCAGCACGTACCGCAGACAGATATTCATCTTCTGGGAAACCGCCGGTCGCTTCGTGCGAATTAAAATCGCAGTAAGGACACTTCTTCACGCACCACGGAAAATGTACGTACAACGATAACGGCGGCAAAGCAGTCAGATTCAGTGCACCGGGTTGAAGATAGGCATTGGCGGCGCGTGCAGGTTGAGAATTATCGAGATTGAATGCAGCGTCATTACCGATCGGTTTGATCGGGATCATCGTAACTTCTCGATCAATGCGCGCAAGGCCTGGCCACGATGTGACAGGCGATTTTTTTCTTCTGAAGTTAACTCTGCGGCAGTTTTTTGCAATTCTGGAATCCAGAAATATGGATCGTAGCCAAAGCCGCCCTGCCCGCGTGGCGTGGCTATCATTTCACCGTTCCAGCGACCGTCGGCAATCACCGGCTGCGGATCATCGGCGTGACGCACGAACACCAGCACGCAATAGTAGTAAGCGGATTTATCTGCATGCGCGGCCAGATCGGCGATCAGTTTTTCATTGTTGCGTTGATCGGATTTTGGCTCACCTGCATAGCGTGCGGAATACACGCCGGGCGCGCCGCCCAAGGCGTTGACGCAAACGCCGGAATCGTCGGCCAGCGCAGGTTTTCCGGTCAGGCGCGACGCGTGACGCGCCTTGGCAATTGCGTTTTCGACGAAGGTGACGTGCGGCTCTTCCGCTTCCGGCACATTGAATTCAGATTGCGTATGCAAATCAAAATTGATAGGCGCGAGTAGCGCGCTGAATTCTTTCAATTTACCGACGTTATTGGAGGCAAGGATAAGGGTGCGCGACATGAAATCTAAACAATTCAAAAATTAAAGATACAAAAAACCCGGCTTCAACTACAGCCGGGCTTGTGCAAGCGATGCAAGTTTGCAAGCAGCGGCTTTGGCAAATGCATCAGATAGAGACTTGAAGAAACAATCTAAAACATCTGCCCAGCCGCTATTTTACGCAGCAATCGACAAAGCCTGTTTTTGCATGACGATCAGATCGCTAATGCCGTCTTGTGCCAGATCGAGCAAGCGGTCCATCGTGGCTCTATCGAAAGCGGCACCTTCTGCAGTTCCCTGCACTTCTATGAAGTGGCCAGCGTCGGTCATGACGATGTTCATATCGGTGTCACAATCGGAATCTTCAAGGTAATCCAGATCCAGCACAGGCTGGCCTTTATAGACGCCGACCGAAATCGCCGCGACAAAGTGTTTGAGTGGAATCGCTGGAATCACATTCTGTGCGACCAGTTTGCTGAATGCGTCATAGGCCGCAACCATGGTGCCGGTAATCGCGGCAGTACGTGTGCCGCCGTCGGCCTGGATCACGTCGCAATCCAGATGCAGAGTGCGTTCGCCAAATGCCTGCAAGTCAAACGCTGCGCGCAGTGAACGACCGATCAGGCGCTGGATTTCTTGGGTTCGGCCGGATTGCTTGCCACGTGCAGCTTCGCGGTCCATGCGAGTGTGCGTCGAACGCGGCAACATGCCGTATTCCGCTGTCAGCCAGCCTTGGCCTTTCCCTTTCAAAAAACCGGGCACGCGATCTTCAATACTGGCTGTGCAGATGACTTTGGTGTCGCCGCATTCGATCAATACCGAACCTTCGGCATGCTTGGTGTAATTGCGGGTGAGTTTGATGGCGCGCAGTGCATCAGCGGCGCGTCCGCTGGGACGATTTTCATACGACATGAGACATTAATTCCTGGAAGTGATACGAGATGATTTATCGATGGCGGTACGGATTTCTTCAATCGCTTTTTCGATGTCCGAATCGTTGTAGGTGTCTGCGTTCTCCAGATCGAGGTGCCGTGGCGCCTGAATCGTGGTGGTAACGCTACCGACCGGCAAGGTGTGCGTGGTGATGGTGCTATTGCCGTGCAGGTTTTCACTGCTTTCCCACATCATTGCCAACGCGGTGACATTATCGCCTGTTTTACCAGCGATGCCAGTAGCAGTGGTCAGCAATTCTGGAACTGCACGAACAATCGTGTTGCTATGCAATCGTTGCGCTAACTCATGATCCGGCAAGACCGACCACAATCCATCCGAGCACAACAGCATGATGTCGCCGGACTGCAAGCTGGCGCGGCGCGAGATTTCAACGATAGGCATATTCGGTGCGCCGAGGCAGTTGAACAGCTTGTTGCGATCGGGATGCGTATCCCGCTCGGATGCATCGACCTTGCCTTGTGCGATCAAGGTTTCGATACGCGAGTGATCACGCGTGCGCGCCAGAATCTGGCCGCCACGCATCCAGTACAGACGCGAGTCGCCGCAGTGTGCCCACATTGCATTGTTATGCTGAATCAGACAGGCAACGATCGTGGTGCGTGGCGTTTCCGGCAAATTGTTGATGGCGCGATAGCGATGAATCTCGCGATGCGCAGCGAAGAAACTGTCTTCGAGAAAACGCTCCGGCTTCTTCACATATGGCGTAGCGTTTTCCTGGAACAGCGAAGCGATGGTTTGCATCGCAATTTGCGCCGCCATTTCGCCCATGATGTGGCCACCCATGCCGTCCGCTACCAGCAGCAGCAACGCGTCACGCGTAAAGCTGTAACCCATACGGTCTTGATTATTCTTGCGACCGCCAATGTGGCTTTCTTGGTAGACAGAGAATCGCATAGTCTGATCGAGTTAAAAGTTATCGCGTTTAATTAAGATGAAAGCTAAAAAGTACTGCTAAAAATTAACGCGTGTGTTCTTGTATTGTGGTGTTGACGTTCAACGCCTTCTTGTTCAGGCCGCCAAAGATGCTCTTCAACTTGCGTGTGACTTGCTGCAACTTCACATTACCCTTGTCTTCAATCACCGGTTCACGCAAAGCCTTCTGTAGTGCAAACACACTTTGCGGACGTTCCAGCGGATCAATCATCAAACTCCAGCGTATAACCTTGATCAAGTCTGACGAATACACCCCTTCCAGTTTGCTGAAATGGCCATCCATCTTGTCGTTCAGTTTACGCTGATCTGCCGGCTGCGGCGGTGCGCCGACCATGCAGGCAAACATCGACGCGCCTATGCTGTAAATATCTGTCCACGGGCCGAGGTTGCCGTTCTTCAGATACAGCTCTGGCGGCGCAAAACCGGGCGTATACATCGGGTACAACTTAGGCATATCTGCCTTCAGGGTTTGACGCGCGGCGCCGAAATCAAGCAGGATAGGTGTGCCATCGACGCGCAGATAAATATTTGCCGGCTTCAGATCCAGATGCAACAGCTTGTTGGTATGCACTTCACGCAAACCATTCATCACATGGCTGAACATCTTGCGGATAAAGCGCTCGGATACAAGCGGCTTTTCGCCCTTGTCACGGCGGCGCAGGATGTGATCCTGCAGCGAGCGACCTGATTCATAGCCCATAACCATATAGACGGTTTCATTGGCGCGGAAAAAATTGGTGACACTGACGACATTCGGATGCGCGATACGCGCAAGCGCCCTGCCTTCTTCAAAAAAGCATTTCAAACCGATACGGAACACAGGCAAGTTTTCCGGCGAAATCGCCGGCACCAGTTCGCCCGGCTGACGCAGTGCCAGCGAGCTCGGCAAATATTCCTTGATGGCGACTGCATTGCCATCTTCGTCATAGGCCAGATAGACAATACTGAACCCGCCAGACGCAATCTTCTTTACAATGCGATATCCAGCGATTTCCAGTCCATCCGGCAACGGAGCATTGTTTTGCGCAGCCATGTCTTCCTATATTCTTGGTCGTACCGTTTGAATAAAACACGGCAAAAATTGGAATGGCAGTATTGTCTGCCTCTCGCCTCACAGCCAACATTCGCTCGCGAGGTTCGTTGTGGATTGTGTGGATAAATCGCCGCTTTGTAAAGAAAAACGAGGAACTGATTTTGACCATTTGCAGCATGACCGGTTACGCGGTCACAACCCATGAGACCGCCAGCGGCACCTTGACGATAGAAGTCAAAAGCGTCAACTCGCGCTTTCTCGATTTGCAATTTCGCATCAACGACGACTTGCGCGCGCTCGAACCCGCACTACGCGAAGCGATCATGGCGCGTGTCACACGCGGCAAGGTTGAGTGCCGCCTGAGCTTTGGTCGCAAGGTAGCGGCGGGGGCCACACAGGCGCTGAACGCAACCGCACTCAACGCCCTGGAAAAATTGCAGGCAGATTTACGCAAACAATTTAGCGAAGCCGCCCCCTTATCCGTTGGTGAATTGTTACGCTGGCCGGGCGTGATTGAAGAAGCTGAAATCGGTCAGGACACCTTGCAAGCCGAGGTCGCCACGGCAATGCAAACCACAATGACAGCGTTTGTAGAAAGTCGCGCCCGCGAGGGCAATGCGCTGCAAACCATGTTGCTTTCACGCGTCAGTGACATGGAAGAAATCGTCCAGCGCATCACGCCGCTAATCCCGCAAGTCGTTGCGCAATTCCAGCAGAAGGCAACAGAGCGCATGCAGGAAGCACTGGGGCTGGCAACAAAGACCGGCGACGCCAATGCGCAACCGACCATCACCCGCGAAGAAGCTTTGGACCGAATTCGCCAGGAAGTCACCTTGTATGGCATTCGCGTCGATGTCGCGGAAGAACTGACGCGCCTGTCGGCTCATCTGAATGAAACACGCGCCATCCTGAAAAAAGGCGGTCAAGTCGGCAAACGACTGGATTTCATGATGCAGGAACTTAATCGCGAAGCCAACACAGTCGGTTCAAAAGCCGCTGTCAAGGAACTGTCGGATGCATCGATGGCAATGAAATTGTTGATCGAACAAATGCGCGAACAAGTCCAGAATCTGGAATAAGACGAGCACAAACGTTCTCAGGCAGCGCTACAATCTGGCTGCTCGCAACCGGATTCTTTGCGCAGCAGCACCAAATCATGAGCGCGATATCAACGCATCGCTGATATCGCCGATCAACCAATTTCATATTCAGCTCAGGGATAACAATGTCTGATCAACCCTCCTCTTCCGGCAGCCTGTTTTTAGTCGTCGCACCATCAGGCGCGGGAAAATCCAGCCTGGTCAATGCATTGTTGCAGCAAGAACCGTCACTCAAGTTGTCGATTTCATACACGACGCGCCCGCCTCGGCCTAACGATCAACATGGTCGCGAATATTTTTTTACCTCGGTCGACGATTTTCTTGAACGCCGGCAGGCTGGCGAGTTTCTCGAATCAGCTGAAGTATTTGGCAACTATTACGGCACCTCGCGCATCCGCCTGATGGAGCAAATGACAGCTGGCGTCGATGTTTTGCTGGAAATCGACTGGCAAGGTGCGCAGCAAGTCAAAAAGCAGTTCCCGCATGCAGTCGGCATTTTCATTCTGCCACCATCTATTGCCGCACTGGAAGAACGTTTGAAAAAGCGTGGCCAGGATAATCACGACGTGATTACACGCCGCATTCTGGCTGCGGGCGGTGAAATCGCGCACGCTTCCGAGTTCGAATATGTTATTATCAATCAAGAGTTTACAGTCGCTTTAGCCGAGTTGAGCGCGATTGTGAAAGCCACACGCTGTCGCTTCGCACAGCAGGCAACTCGGAACGCATCCCTGTTCGCCCAATTGGGCATTCATGCCAATTTAAGCTGATATCGTATTTTTAGGAGCACGTATGGCCCGCATTACCATTGAAGATTGCCTCAAACAGATTCCAAATCGCTTTCAACTCACTTTGTCGGCGACTTATCGCGCACGTCAATTGCTGCAAGGTCACACACCTAAGGTTGATGCGAAAGACAAACCAACCGTGATCGCATTACGCGAAATCGCAGCTGGCCATGTCGGTATTGAAATGCTGAAAAAAGTCCCTAGCTAATTAATCTCTACTGTTACCGCTATGCGGCTGATAAGCACCCAGAATGAGCCTGACACCTGCAGATTCAACGCTATCCGTCGCTCCAAATAACCGAGCGGTTCCCGACCGCTCGGCCTCCAAAGTTACAACGAACAAATCCCCTGCTGCAGCGCCCGTGCCAGTTCCCGGCGTGGCATCTGTTACGCAACTGACGAACAAGCTCTCTGAATACCTGAATGCTTCTGAACTGAAGAAGATCAAGGAAGCGTATCGCTTCTCGGATGAAGCGCATCTCGGTCAAATGCGCATGTCGGGCGAACCGTACATTTCGCATCCTATCGCTGTCGCCGAAATTTGCGCCGACTGGAAGCTGGATGCCCAGGCCATCATGGCCGCGCTATTGCATGACGTGATGGAAGATCAGGACGTTCGCAAGGATGAATTGATCGAACGCTTCGGCGCGCCGGTTGCCAATCTGGTCGACGGCCTGTCCAAGCTGGAAAAAATCGAATTCCAAAGCCAGATCGAAGCGCAGGCGGAAAACTTCCGCAAGATGCTGCTGGCAATGGCGCGCGACGTGCGCGTCATTCTGGTCAAGCTGGCCGACCGCCTGCACAATATGCGCACGCTGGGCTCAATGTCCGCCATCAAGAAACGCCGCATCGCGCGCGAAACGATGGAAGTCTACGTGCCAATTGCACATCGTCTCGGCCTCAACAATATTTATCGTGAACTGCAAGACCTGTCGTTCTCGCATCTGTATCCGATGCGGTATAAAACGCTGGGCAAAGCAGTCAAGGCAGCACGCGGCAATCGCCGCGAAGTCGTCAGCAAGATTCTCGAATCCGTCAATAACACGCTGACAGCGACCGGCATCCCGGCACAAGTCTACGGCCGTGAAAAAACCTTGTACGGCATCTATTCAAAGATGCTCAACAAACGCCTGAGCTTTTCGCAAGTGCTGGATGTCTACGGCTTCCGCGTCGTCGTCGACAGCTTTGCGAATTGCTATGTTGCATTGGGTACGCTACATGCATTGTTCAAGCCTATGCCGGGCAAATTCAAGGATTACATCGCGATTCCGAAGCTGAACGGCTATCAATCACTGCACACGACCTTGATCGGGCCTTACGGCACGCCGGTCGAGTTCCAGATACGCACACAAGACATGCACCGCGTTGCAGAGTCTGGCGTCGCCGCACACTGGTTATACAAAGACGATGAAGGCAGCCTGAACGATTTGCAGCAACGCACGCATGCGTGGCTGCAATCCTTGCTCGATATCCAGAAACAAACCGGAGACTCGGCCGAGTTCCTGGAACACGTCAAGGTCGACCTGTTCCCTGATTCGGTTTATGTCTTCACACCGAAATCGAAAATCATCGCCCTGCCGCGCGGTGCGACCGCACTTGATTTTGCGTACACCATTCACACCGATGTCGGCGATCAGACAATAGCGGTCAAGATCAATCTGGAACAAGTGCCATTGCGCACTGAACTGCGTAACGGCGATATCGTGGAAATCATCACATCGCCAAGCTCGCGTCCGAATCCAAACTGGTTGAGTTTTGTCCGTACCGGCAAGGCGCGCTCGGCGATTCGCCATCACCTACGTACCATCAATCTGACCGAGTCGATAGAACTGGGACGCAAGCTGCTGTCGCAGGCATTAGCTGCATTGAATCTGCATACTGAATTGCCGACTGCCGTTACCGAACGTTTGCTGAACGAATCCAGCGCCAAATCACTGGATGATCTGTACGCCGATATCGGCGTCGGCAAACGCATGGCAGCCTTGGTGGCGCGCCACATCCTTGGCATGATGGAAAATGACCAATCGCTGGACATGCCGCAAATCGATGTCAATGGTGAAGTCGTGCCAAAGAAAATCGATCCCGTCGTCATCTATGGCAGCGAAGGCGTTTCCGTTCAATTGGCACCTTGTTGCCAACCGATTCCAGGCGATTCGATTATCGGCCAGATGAAACGTGATCAAAGTTTAACCATACACAACATTGAATGCGACATCGCAAGAAGACAGCGTTCCAAAGAACCTGATCGCTGGATAGACGTCACATGGGGTGCTGACATTGATCGCCGCTTCGATTGCAGCATCACGCTTCTGGCACGCAATGAAAAAGGTATTCTGGCGCGCATAGCGGCGGAAATCAGCGAGTCCGATTCCAATATCACGCACGTCGGCATGGATGAAGATAAAGAACACTCGATTACCTATCTGCACTTCACAGTACAAATCGAAGATCGCGTACACCTTGCACGTGTGATGCGCAATCTGCGTGCCATTCCTGGTGTCACGCGTTTGCTGCGCCATAAAGGCGGCTCTTAAACTTTTTACCTTATCCGCGCTTTTGCAATCCTCTTTTCAAATACGCTGCTGAAATCTGCTTTGAGATTAAACAACAGGCGCCGGATAAGTAACTTCCAGAACCAGCAGTTCTTCAATCCCGCCCGGTGTTTTCAAGGTAACGGTATCGCCTTCACGCGCCTTCGTCAATGCACGTGCAACCGGTGAAATCCAGCTGATCTTGCCATTCAAGGGATCGAGTTCATCGATACCCAATATCGTGACCGTATGTTCTTCGCCTGATTGGGTTTCATAACGTACCGTTGCACCGAAAAAAATCTGGTCACTACCGTAGTGCACGGTGGGATCAACCACTTCCGCCAGATCAAGTCGCTTGGTTAAAAACCGGATCCGTCCGTCGATCTGCCGCAAGCGTCGCTTGCCGTAGATGTAATCGCCATTCTCGGAACGATCACCATTCGATGCAGCCCAGGATACGATTTGCACCACCTCAGGACGGTCCACATCAATCAACTTCAGCAATTCGTTTTTCATGCGCAGGTGTCCCTGCGGCGTCATGTAATTCTTGGCACCAGCAGGAATCGGCGGTGCGCCGCCGTCTTCATCATCGTCGTTATCCGGGGTTGTTACTTGATTCATCATGGCCTATTTTAACGTCAAGTACGATAGACGTTTGCAGCAAACATCCCATACCAAAATCGGCATTTGGAAGGTTGCCCTGAGAATTGATGAGGGAAGTCGATATTGAAATGGTAAGCAGAATCCGTATTGGCACGAATCAAGCGGAGCGCTTTTACTACGCGCGCGAAACGTTGTTGCTCCATTCGAATGCCACTATCTGCAAAGCATAAAGATCTTCGATAGAAAGATTCAATTTTTTTAATGTCGGCAGCAGCAAGGCGCCGGTTTTTTCAATGCGCTCTATGTACTCGGCAAGCTTCAGCAAGTCGCCGTAGTAGCCTCTGCGATAGAGCAAGGCGTCACCGACATCATCAACCACGGCAACCTGCCCCAGAATTTCATTCATCGATAGTCCGAACAAGGTATCCATCAGGGACATGATGCCGACAGTAAAAGCGGTATCCGCCATCGCACGATCATCCGGCCTGAGTTTTTCCGTGATCAGTTCCAGCAGCTTGCCGCGCGTGGTTGCCAGTTGCAGCAATGGCGAAGCGAAATGACTGCCTTTATGATGTTCTGCGTACAGGATGATTTGTAACCAGCGTTGCAATTGACGACGGCCCAGCACCGTCAAGGCCTGCCCGAGCGAATCGATACGCTGAGTAATCCCCATGGCCGGGGTATTCGTCAAACGTAACAGAGTAAGTACCAGCGATGCATCTTTCTTGATCGCAGTTTCAATTTCAGAGGTTTCTGCATCGGCTACGATCAAGCTCAACAACTGCATGATCGCCAGTTGAGATGGCGCCAGCTTTTTACCGGAAAGAATCACCGGACGCGCGAAATAATAGCCCTGAAAATAATGAAACCCCAGATCCATGCAGTCCGTGAACTGTTCTATCGTTTCGACTTTTTCTGCCAGTAACAATTTGCCTGATTTTCCGAAATGACTGACCAGTTTGGCCATCTCATCCCTGTTCATGCCCGTGATATCGATCTTGATGATTTTCACCAGCGGCAATAATTTTTGCAGCGACTCTGAATGCGAAATCACGTCATCGAGTGCGAAGGTGAAACCCTGCGCAGCCAATTCGGCCACGCGCGCAACCAGCTCCGGCGTGACTTCCACCGTTTCCAGAATTTCCAGCACAACCTTGTCGCACGGCAGGAAATTAACGAAGTCACACATCAATACTGCAGCATCGACATTGAAGAATCCCAACGATGCGCCAATCACATTGGAGATACCCAGTTCCGAAGCATGCGCGATCACAGATGCAGTCGCCGCCAGATCATCGATCACATTGGCGGGGCCGGCTGCAGCACGCCGGAATAAAAGTTCGTAAGCAACCAGCATCTGGTCGCAATTCAATATGGGCTGACGCGCGAGAAAAAACTCCTTCACGCGGGGAAGGTCATCCGGCAGGTGCTGATTGAGATCGGGGATCATCAGGATGTTTGTCTCTGTATTCCTAATCGAACATGATGATCAGGTGCATCGCGTTCTGAATTAACGTATGAAAAACGACCGGTGCGATTGCGTTCGATCAAACATTCAATTGCATTGTTACCGTCACTTGATTTTTTTTATTCTGTGCCGCTGTTGCTTGTTGCTGCATTGATTCTTAATCTCAAGAAACAGCATATGCCTATTTCAAACCGAGAAATCAACTATCCATGCAAATCTTTGTTAATTGGTGCCGCTCATTATTCCGTTAATATTTCTATAATGCAAGCGTGCTACCTGATGCGTGTTTCATAAGCTGCGTCATGTGACATATCAGCATTTTTCACTTGCAAAGGCAGGCTTGTTTGAGGTCTATACGCGGCGCGTTCCGGTATTAGTGGCGACAGTTTGGCCAGACTCCAATGTGAAGCCCGCACCGGAATCGCCGCCTAGTGTCTCGACCAGATACGGCATCAATTCACGCAACATCGGTTCCAGCGTCCACGGTGGGTTATGCACGAACATACCGCTGCTATGCAGACCGAATCCATCCGGTGAAGGCGTCGTTACCGACAAGGTCACATTGAGCCAACCGTTGGCTGTCAAGCGCTTCAATTTTTCTGGCAGCGTGCGCGATTCAAGGCGATTCAATACCGGATACCACACTACATATGTACCGGTTGCAAAACGTGTCAACGCGTCAGAAACCGTCTGCACCACAGTACGGTAATCAGTCTTGTCTTCATACGGCGGATCGATCAGTACCAGCGCGCGGCGCGATGGCGGCGGCAGCAAAGCTCTCAAACCCTGAAAACCATTACCGCGCTCGATCATGATGCGCTTGCCGCGCACCGTTGGACGTTTGCCCTGCTCTGCTGCATGTGCTTCCAGCTTGCGGAAATTATCGGCCAGGTTTTTACTGTCGGCTGGATGCAATTCAAACAAACGCAATCTGTCTTGTTCACGCATGATGCTGTCCGCGCAATACGGCGAGCCAGGGTAATAACGCATCTTGCCGCTAGGGTTAAGCGCCTTCACGACTTGCATGTATTCAGCCAGCGGCACCGGCAAATCCTTGCGATCCCACAGCTTGGCGATACCGGTTTCAAACTCGGCATTTTTCGCAGCGTAATTACCGTCGAGCGCATACACACCGGCACCAGCGTGGGTGTCGATATACATATACGGCGTGTCTTTTTGATTCATGTACTTCAGCAATTGAATCTGTACCAGATGCTTGAGTACATCGGCGTGATTACCTGCGTGGAAGGCATGGCGGTAACTCAACATAGGGAAGGTCTAACTTGGCAAGAATGAAAGAATGGAGACCGCGCAAAGACAGCAGTTCCGGGAATACGCCATTCTAACAATTCCCGGCTTGAAACCCTACGATTACCGTTTCCAGCGCACTCGCGACTGTCTTTGCGAATTAATCAATCAAGCTCCAGGAATAGAAAACGGGCACGAAGAATAATCCGCATGCCCGTCTTGATCGACTGAATCGTGTCAGCTCAAGCCTGGTTTAGGCCTGTACTGATATTGCTTTCCGAGGCTGCTTATTACTGAGCAGCGACCTCAGCGCGCAAGGTACGTGCTGCCAGCACCATGTTTTCCAGCGCGGCCGTCGTTTCCGGCCAGCCACGTGTTTTCAGGCCGCAATCCGGATTGACCCACAACTGCGCATCAGGAATTACACCGCGCGCCTTGCGCAACAGACGCTGCATTTCTTCCACACGTGGCACACGTGGCGAATGGATATCGTAGACGCCAGGGCCGATGTCGTTTGGATACGCAAACTCGCCAAAGCCGTCCAGCAATTCCATATCCGAACGCGAAGTTTCAATCGTAATTACATCGGCATCCATCGCGGCGATCCACGGCAAAATGTCGTTGAACTCCGAATAGCACATGTGCGTGTGGATCTGCGTGTCATCCTGCACGCCAGATGCGGTGATACGGAATGCTTTCACCGCCCAATCCAGATAATGCGGCCAGTCGGCAGCTTTCAAAGGCAAGCCTTCGCGGAACGCAGGCTCATCGATTTGGATCATGCCGATGCCGGCTTTTTCCAGATCGACGACTTCATCGCGCAAAGCCAAAGCGATTTGCAGCGCAGTCGTGTCGCGCGGTTGATCGTCACGTACAAACGACCATTGCAACATCGTGACCGGGCCAGTCAACATGCCTTTCATCGGCTTGGCAGTCAGGCTTTGTGCGAACTCGCTCCAGCCGACTGTCATTGCTTCCGGTCTATATACGTCGCCGTAGATGAATGGCGGTTTGACGCAACGTGAACCGTAGCTTTGTACCCAGCCGTTTGCGGTGAAACCGTAGCCCCACAATTGTTCGCCGAAGTATTCGACCATGTCGTTACGTTCCGGCTCGCCATGCACGAATACGTCGAGGCCGATTTCTTCCTGTTTCTGCACGACCAGGCGCACTTCATCACGCATCTTGTTCAGATAATCGAGATGACCGATTTCGCCGCGTTTGTATTGCGCACGCGCTTGACGAATGTCCGTGGTTTGCGGGAAAGAACCGATGTTGGTCGTTGGGAAAGCCGGCAACTTAAAACGTGCTTGCTGCTTGACGATGCGATCCGCAAAAATATTGTTACGTGCTGCCGAAATCTTGTTGATTTCGCTCAGGCGTTTTTGCACCAATGGATTGTGTATGCGTGGCGAAGTATTGCGCGCGGCAACTGCCAATGCGGCAGCATTGAATTGCTCGGCAACCGCATCTTTCTCGCCATTCAACGCACGTTTAACCGCGGTAATTTCCAAGACTTTTTGCGTCGCGAATGCAAGCCAGCCTTTGAGTTCTTCATCCAGTTTGTTTTCATGCGCCAGATCGACAGGCACGTGCAGCAAGGAACAACTCGCACTGACCCACAATTTGTCTCCAAGTTTTTCGTGCAGAGGCTGCAATGCGAGCAAGGCCGCATCCAGATCAGCGCGCCAGATGTTGCGACCATCCACAATACCCGCCGAGAGCACGCGATCCTGCGGCCAGTCTTTCAGGAAATCATCCAGCTGCCCTGCACCGCGCACCAGATCCAGATGCACACCGGCGACAGGCAGGCTATGCAGCAAGGCTGTGTGCTCACGCACTTGATCGAAGTAGGTTGCCAGCAGCAATTTAGGTGCAGCCGCGCTCAACGCCTCGTAAGTTGGCACGAACGCATTGCGCCAGACGGCAGCCAATTCCAATGCCAGTATCGGTTCATCGATCTGCACCCATTCCACTCCCGCAGCTTGCAAACGCTTCAATACGTTTTGATATCCGGCGATGACTTTAGGCAGCAGATCCAGCTTGTCGAATTTCTTCTCCCCTTCGCCGGATTTAATCTTGCCGAGGTACAGCAAAGTCAGTGGACCAACCAGCGTGACCTTGGTTTTGTGACCGAGCACGACGGCTTCGGCGTTTTCTTCAAACAGCCAGTCGACACCACCATCAAAGCGCACGTCCGCCGTAAATTCAGGCACCAGATAGTGATAGTTGGTATCGAACCATTTGGTCATTTCCATCGCGAAGTGCTCAGGGTTACCGCGTGCCAGTGTGAAGTAGTCGGCCAGCGTCAGTTTTTTTGCATCGAACTTGAAGCGTGTTGGCACAGCGCCCAGCAAAGCCAGTGTATTCAAGACCTGGTCGTACCAGGCGAAATCGCCCACCGACACGAGGTCCAAACCTGCATCAGCCTGGATTGCCCAATGGCGCTGCCGCAAGGTTTTGCCAGTTTCCTGCAATGCTGCCAAATCGGTGTCGCCACGCCAGAACGATTCGACCGCGAACTTCAATTCACGCTGCGCGCCTATGCGGGGGAAACCCAGAATGTGTGCCTTTGCCGCGTTTGACATACCTTAAACTCCAATAACGATTTCGAGGCTTGCCAGTTTGGACTTCAGAGGTCTATGATTCAAACGATAAATATTAAGAATCATCTTGAATTAAATTCATACACAGGTTTTTCGGAAGGTCGTCATGCAATCCATTCTTGAACTACGCCACCTCAAAACCCTGATCGCGCTGCGCGAAGCCGGCAACCTGTTGCGCGCCGCTTCGCTCCTCAATGTCACCCAATCCGCCCTCTCGCACCAGCTCAAGCAACTGGAAGATCATCACGGCACGCAGTTGTTCGAGCGCAAGTCGGTACCGGTACGCTTCACACCCGCCGGTGAACGTCTGCTGAAACTGGCCGACGCCGTGCTGCCGCAAGTCGCGGAAACAGAGCGCGATCTGGTGCGACTGGCACAAGGCGTCGCCGGCCAATTACGCATCGCGGTGGAATGTCATACCTGCTTCGACTGGCTGATGCCGGCGATGGACGTATTCCGCGGTCGCTGGCCCGAGGTCGAACTGGATATCGTCTCCGGCTTTCAAGCCGACCCGGTTGGCTTGCTGTACGAACACAGAGCCGACGTCGCCATCGTGGCCGAGATCGATACGGATGAAACAGTCGATTACCACGCCCTATTCCGCTTCGAGATCGTCGCGCTGGTGGCGCATGATCATCCTCTAGCCGATAAGGAGTTTTTGGTCGCTGAAGATTTCATAGGCGACACGCTGATCACCTATCCGGTACCGGACGACATGCTGGACGTCGTGCGCCAGGTATTGAAACCGGCCGGCGTAAAAGTCGAACGCCGCACCACAGAGCTGACCGTCGCCATGCTGCAACTGGTCGCGAGCCGACGCGGCATTGCGACGCTACCTGTGTGGGCGGCACAAAATTATTTGAATCGGGATTATGTGAAGGCCAAGCGGATCACTGCAGATGGTTTGACCGGACGCTTGTATGCGGCTTGTTTGCCGGAAGTTTCGGAGAAACCGTATCTGGCGGATTTTGTGACGACTACGAGAGAGAGTTGTTATTTGAATTTGGATAGTGTGGAGTTGCTTTAATCGTCAGGCAAACTCTGCATGAATGAAACGAGATAGGGGCTACATTGGCCTGTCCCCAAACTGAAAGACACCGCATTAAGCTAACTGAGCTTGCTGTTCAAAGTCAATTGGGCTGATATAGCCCAACGTTGAATGTCTTCGA
>LNEU01000011.1 GCA_001464355.1 Burkholderiales bacterium Ga0077544 | reverse complement strand
ACGGTTTGCCTAAAGTTGATCCGAACGATGAAACCAGTCCGATGTATTGGGGCACGCTGCTGGAACCGATAGTGGCAGCACACTACACCCGTCGTACCGGCAACCGAGTCAGGAAGAGCAACTCAGTCCTGCAGCATCCTGATCCAGACAAGACATGGATGCTGGCCAATATCGATCGTGAAGTGGTCGGCACACCTGACGTCCAGATTCTTGAATGCAAAACCGCTGGGGAATTCGGTGCGCCGTTGTGGCGGGACGGTGTGCCGGATTACATACAACTGCAAGTTCAGCACCAGCTGGGTGTCACTGGCAAGACAGCAGCGGATGTCTGCGTGCTGGTGTGTGGCCAGGAAGTTCGAATAAGCAGAATTGAACGTGACGATGTGCTCATCGCGGGACTCATCGAGCTCGAACGCCGCTTCTGGCAATACGTAGAGTCCGATACGCCACCACCGGCAGATGGTTCTGATTCGGCGGATACCGCATTGCGCTGTCTGTACCCAAAGGATGCAGGTCAACGCCTTGATCTGACAGACGACCGTGATTTCTCCAGCGCCTTTGCTGATCTAGTGACTGTGCGGGAAGAAATTGCGAATAGTCAGCGATGGGAAGCTCAATTAAAACAAACGATTCAGCAACGCATGGGTGATGCCAGCACGGCAGTGTTCAAGACAGGCAGCGTAAGTTGGAAACGGTCGAAAGACAGCCAGGCCATAGATATGGATGCACTACTACTGGATCAACCTGATCTTCCTACCCGCTATTCCGTAACCAAGCCTGGCAGTCGCCGCTTTCTCATCTCAACGTAATTCACCTATCCCTGCAACGCCACTCTCCATCCGCCGCAATAAGGTCGGATGGCTTTTATGCCGCCCAGTCTCTTGTTGAGGCTGGGCTTTTTAACTTAAGGAAAAGCAGATGATCAAAGGTCTCGCTATTACCCCCCCCGTCATCGGACGGATCTCCATCGGCAAGGTCGTGGAGAAGAACGGCAAACGTCTCCCAGAAAAGGATGATCAGCTAACTATTACTTCCCAGATACAGAACCGTGATGGCTGGGTCAATCATCCCTTAGACGAAGCGCTGCGCAAGGCATCTGGCAGCGACAAGCTGCGTTCGATTCCAATTCGCTTTCTGTTCAATGAACCGGATTTGAATTTTCGCGCTGAGTACAACATGTTCGATAGTCGAAGCGGTCGGCCACTGTGTGTCGGCAACGGTGAGACGTGCAAGCGTTACACAGCTACAGGCATGCAGTCACTGCCCTGCCCTTCACCAGATGGCTGCGAGCTTGCCAAAGGCGGAGCTTGCAAACCGTATGGCCGACTGAACGTGATGATTGGTGATGCAGAAGAAATGGGAACGTTCATTTTTAGGACAACGGGCTTCAACAGTATTCGTACTCTGGCAGCGAGGCTCAGCTATTACCAGGCTGCGTCCGGCAACCTGCTGGCATGCCTGCCTCTGGAGCTGCGATTGCGCGGCAAAAGTACGACGCTCAGCCACCGCGCTGCCATTTACTACGTGGACATCACTGTCAGGGAAGGATTGACGATAGAAGATGCGTTTGCACAAGCCAGACAACTTAATGAGCGTCGTCAATCTGGTGGCTATGAGCAAGCTGCATTGGATGTGGTCGCTCGCGAGGGACTAAGCAACGGTGCGTTTGAAGATTCGGAAGAAGAAAGGCCAGAGATTGTTGAAGAGTTTTTTACTGAAACCAATATGGGCACTGGGAACAGCTCAACTAAAAAACATAAGGAAGAGAAAGTCGGACTGCGTGAAAAACTCAATGCAAAGGTAGCGAACGTTGAGGCCTAATTACTCAGCGCTTACGGGCGCAACATTTCCCAAAGCTGTTCACCAACTGCATCTGCCAGCTTCTCCAGATTATCTATAGAGATGTTGCGCTCGCCGCGCTCAACCTGCCCAATATAGGTCCTATGCAATCCGGCTTTTTCAGCTAACGCTTCCTGCGAAATACCTAATGCTTCCCGTGCGAAACGCAGCCTTGAGCCGTATTTCTGCCTGAGAGATACATCATCGGAGTGTTTGAAGTGTTTGGAATCTTTGGTCATAACAGGCCAAAGATTGCTTTTTAGATGACTTTAGGTCTACAGAGTTTGAGTAGCAATGTTAATATATTTCCCTCAGGAATCTTTGGCTGAGCAATGAATGAATTTTCAATTTTGACAAGGAGATTTAAAAATGAGCACCGAAATGAAATGTCCCGAATGTAAAGGAAAAGGCCAGATCCCGTGTCCGCTCGAATACGGTGATAGCGACCATCCCACCAGTTGTCCAGTCTGTGCCGGCAACAGTCGTGCGCGCGTACCCTGCCCTGAATGCGAAGGCAGCGGCAAGGTCGATGCATATTGATCTAACTTGATTCAGGGGGAGTGAACATGGATTTCTTCAAGATCGGCGACAGCGTCGATGATTTTCGGTTTTCCTTCGGCTTTGCCGATAAAGCCAAGGCAGCGGCCAAAGTGGCCGGTATTGCTGTCGCCAATACGGCCATTTTTGCCGGCAAGGCGGCAGTTGCCATTGGTGATCAAGCCATAGAACAAAAGAAACGCCTGGAAGAAGAACAGAAGCGACGGCAAAAATAAGCCTAAGCATACGGCGGGTTTTACCCGCCGTTTTTCCGATGCCTCTCCTACCAAAAAACCAGGTGCACGGCATCGGACACAGCTTGATGCTGAAGCCGTATGCCTTGCTCCGACTCACCTATAAAGAACAAAACCATGATGAATGTGAATTGGACGAACGCCCTGCGCGTCGTCGGTAGTGTATTTGTGCTTGCCGCCTTGGCAGCTTGCGGCCAGGACAAAATATTAGATCAACGCCATGCCGAAGTCGTCAACGGCAAGATTTACGAAGAAGGTGCGAATGAGCCCTTCGACGGCAAGCTGACCAACGTCAGTGGATTGAGTACGCCCGTACTCAATCGCATCGTCAGTCAATTAAAGACGGCTGCACATTTGGGACTGGGCAAGCATTTAGAGCATCCCTTGCAGCGCTACTTCTGTGATGTCGATATCAAAGGTGGACTATTTGACGGCAAGGCTATTTGCCGGCTTCCCCAAAGTGAGATCGTCATGAGCGAAATCACCTACGTAAAAGGAACGACAGAAGGACCCGCCGCACTGTATGTGCCGCGCAAATCCGATGTGTTAGTGGCTGCCACATTCAAGGATGGGGAATTGGATGACAAGCTGGAAGTCTCCAACCCTGACAACGGCAAGCTGGTATTGCGCCAAGAATGGAAGGTCGGCGTCCTGCACGGGAAGCTTATGCAATACCTGCCAGACGGTTCCCATCTGATCTATACCAGCGAAACGACTGATGGCGTGAAGGATGGAGTCGAAGAGTCATTTGACCATCAAACCGGCAAGCGCAATGGTCGTGTTGAGTGGCGTGCCGGCAAGCCGCATGGTGATGTCCAGCAATGGGGGGGCGATGGTCAATTGGTCAAGGATCAAGTCTACAAAGACGGCGTCTTGATGGAGGACCGTCTGCAAGCTACCCCGCCAGCAGTTGCGGAGTTGAATACCGACACCTGTGTCGATCAATGGACGGCTGCGCATCGCAAGGAGGTAGGTCCCGATGCACCGATCGCATTCGATCAGTTGGATGAGTGGAGCGAGTGGTGCAAGGCTGGCAAGGCACCGCATTGATCCATCTCGTCACTTCCCTTTGCAGCAATTCATTTCATTACTTTATAAGGATGCACCATGAGCATGGTTTTTTGTCGCGGTTGCGGTAAGGACATACACGACAGTGCTGTTACTTGCCCGCATTGCGGCGCACCGCAATTATCTTCCCACTCACCATCCAAGATGCACTGGATGCCCATCGTTGCCATTATTTTTGCTGTGCTGGCTTTTCTGGCATGCCTGGATGTTGATCAGTACGACAAGGATCAATTGGTGGGTACGGCCATCCTGGGCGTTGCTGGCGCAGTCTTCGCCGGACTCAGCCTGCAACAGAAAAAGCCTGGCAAGAATCTGGCTGTCGTTGGACTGACATTTTCTGTCCTCGCATTATTGGTGCTGCTTGGCACTGTCTCTTAATCACTATTAACCAACCTAGCTCACTGAAAGAAATCATGACTGCATCTAACACTCCGTCAAACAACGCCTACTCGTCTTACGATCAGATCCCTTGGTTCAGAAAGCGCTGGTTTGCAATCATCAGTATTCTGGTATTCATCCCTGCATTCCTG
>LNEU01000010.1 GCA_001464355.1 Burkholderiales bacterium Ga0077544 | reverse complement strand
ACGTGGCACCAAAAGACACGATCACGCCATACATTACCTATCAACAGGTAGGTGGAGCGGCAATCAATTTTTTGAAGCAAGAAGTTCCCAGCAAAATGAATTCCAGATTTCAAATCAACGTCTGGTCGAAAACTCGCTTGGAAGCAAAGGCCATAGCCGAACTGGCAAGTGGCGCGCTTCGATTGGAAACGCAGCTGCAAACAACTGTAATAGGTGAGGGAACGGCGACATACGACGAGCTCACGACGTTGCGCGGTACCAGACAAGATTTTAGTTTTTGGTTTTAGATTCAACCCGCCTTCGGGCACCACAACCAGCCGCTCATATGCGGCTTTTTTTACGTCCAAAGAAAGGTAACAATCATGACAATCAAACTGCCGAACGGCGGCACATTCGCAATTGCAACCGGTTATGGATCTGCCATTGATCTTGATTCTTTATCAAACGCGAATCCGTGCGTGGTAGGTGCCGTGGGACACGGACTGTCCAATGGAGATATTCTTGAAATTACGTCTGGCTGGCCAAAGTTAAACAATCAAATTGTGCGTGTTTCAGCTTCCAGTACAGATACATTTTCACTGGAAGGCATCGACACCACGAGCGTAAGTGATTACCCGGCTGGTGGAGGTGTTGGCTCAGCTCGTGAAGTAACTGCGTTTGCTGCGCTGTCTCAAGTGCTAAATACGGCCACCAGTGGTGGAGAACAGCAATATACGACATACCAATTACTTGAAGGCGACGAGGAAGAAGAAATCGCGACTGTAAAAAGTGCGCGACGCTTAACGATCACGCTGGCCGATGATCCTACATTGCCTGGGTATATTGAGGCTACGAAGGCTAACAATGATCGCTTGCCACGAGCAATCAAATTTGTATTTCCAAGTGCAGGTGGTTCAATTTACTACAACGGTCGAGTGTCAGTTACTGAATCGCCAACAATGACACAGAACGAAGTTATGTCAGTTGTTGCGACAATCGCTTTGCGTGGCCGCGCTACTCGCTATAACACCTGATCATGGTGAAACTTTCTCTTAATGCAGCGCCGACATTTAAGTCGCCGGTAAAAATTCCGGTGGCTGGCGGCGATCCAATCGAGGCAATTTTCACTTTCAAGCACCGCACGCGTACTCAGCTTGATGAATTCATGAAGTCTCGCGCCGGTAAATCCGACACCGAAACCTTCATGGAGATGGTGGAAGGATGGAATATCGACCTTCCATTCACCAAAGAGAACATCGACACGCTGATCGAAAATTATCTCGGTACGCCACTTGCCACTTATCGCGCTTATATCGACGAGTTGGTGCAGGCCAAAGCAAAAAACTGAAAGCCGCAGCCGCAGCACTCTACACAAAGGGGCCATCGGCTGCCGAGGCTGCGGCATGGGGTTTGACGCTTGAAGAGGCAAGTGGGCCGCCGGTAGAGATATGGCCCGACAACGTCATGGCAGTGAATGTATTCGTTGCGATGTCCACGCAGTGGCGCACCAGCGTATCGGGCGCCACAGGTTTGGACTATGGCGT
>LNEU01000009.1 GCA_001464355.1 Burkholderiales bacterium Ga0077544 | reverse complement strand
GTGGACATGATTAATTTTTTGATGGAAGCCTTTTAATGGTTAGACATTGCATGCGTACTGAAAGGTACGGAGGGCAGTCTAGCGCTTATTTTTTAGGCAGTTGCATACAATATTTAATATTAAAATTGTGTGTGCGTAAGTGACTTGTCCCACGGACAGAGTGATTGTATGTGTGTATAAACAAGGTTGCATATTGCGCTAACAGAATACGAATAAGCTGTTGATATGGGACGCTGTGTTGCCAAGATTGACTGATATACATACAAAGTCACTTGGAAACTTTTATGTCGGCAACATGCGCGTTGCACATGTCAGGTAAAAGGCAAATAGATTCGGAAAATTTTTCGAATAGTGCCGATTTTTTATGCGCTGCAGCTTATATCGGAACGATCAGTCTCCGGAATATACAGTGACATTCTTCACACGTTTGAGTGAGCGCCATGCCGTTCAAATTTACTGTAATCACGGAAAATTACTCATGACGCCGGCACAAGAAAATGGCTGGGTCGGCGATCTGCGGTCATACCGGTGAGGTTTTGAAAGCACTGGGTTATGATGAGTCGACATTGCAAAACCAAGGCGCGACGGTATCGTGTAGTGCACGTAGTCGCAACCTCAATACTGCCGAAAAAACGAGGAGATGAAATGAAGCAGAATTTCTTGAAGCAGTTTGCGATTGCCTTGGCGCTTTTTCTGCTTGGTTACTGGACGTTTAACGGTTTGATCTTCAACTAAATTTGTTGCGTTAAAAATTCACACATCTCATCTCTTCGCTCTTAAAAACGAGCACCCGCAGTCCACATTGCACCTGCGGTTCCAAAGACAATCACTTCGGTGCACAGATGTTTATAACAGTACCCGACTGCCGGCAGAATGACTGGTGCCGTTCCATATTTGTTAAATGGAATATTGTCCTGATATTGATCTTTGTAGCCATGAATCAATCCGCCGACAACTTTGACGTACATATCCGGAGTCGCGTCTAGCGGGCGAAATTTCGCGCCCCAATAAACCAGCTGCGTATCCTGATTGTATGAATTGCTGAAACTTGCGCCACCCACCACAAAATTTTTGTCATAGTTCCATTCCAGATTAATCAAACCTTGATGATTATTGTGGATGGGAGAAGGACGAAAATGAACAGTGTCAAGTTGTTGGTGCTGTAGGACGCAACGGAATCTGTATTTTCTTGTGCATGAGCAGGAAGTGCCACTGCAAATAGCAAGGCGAGGAGGGCTGAAATGCCCGGATTGTGTAGATTGTTTTTTTGCATATTAAAAATTAATGTGTATGGCATGTAGTAGAAATGAGGTGCTCTTGTGCTTGTAACTCGGCGTGGGCCCTGTAATTGGCTTTGTTATTGATAGACGGGCTTTGCAAGTCTTGGTCTATACGACTTCAGATTCGGCAATCGGTTCATATTATTTCGCCAGGAATGTTTGGTATCGCGTTGAGGCGGAGTGCAATATGCTCATCGTGCACAGCGAGATGGTGACTGGCGAGCGATGGTCTGAGCTCGCTGATAGATGACACTGTTAATCATGCTGACAACCACGCTGATCGAAACGTGGCTAACAGTGATTGTGCATCGGAAATGATGCGACTTTTGCTTTCAGCAGTACGCTGGTACTTAACTCAATGCTTCAATCAGCTTGTCCAGCTTCACCGCATCCACGCAAAATGCACGTATGCCTTCGGCCAGTTTTTCTGTTGCCATTGCATCATCATTCAACATGCTGCGGAAGGTTTTTTCATCCAGCGTCAGTTTTTTGATGTCTGCATTCTTTGCTTCCGCAGGAACCAGTTTGCGTGCCAGTGGTGCATCGGATTCAGCAAGCTTCTGCAATAGTTCAGGGCTGATAGTCAGTAGATCGCAGCCCGCGAGTTCGGTAATTTGCGAGGTATTGCGGAAGCTCGCGCCCATCACTTCTGTCTTGTAGTCGAACTTGCGGTAATAGGTGTAAATGCGTTTGACGGATTGCACGCCAGGATCATCGGCGCCTGTGTAATCGGTGCCGGTAGATTTTTTATACCAGTCGTAGATGCGGCCAACGAAAGGCGAGATCAGTTGCACATTGGCGTCTGCGCAGGCTATCGCTTGCGGCAGCGAGAACAACAAGGTCAGATTGCAATGGATGCCTTCTTTTTCCAGCACTTCTGCCGCGCGTATGCCTTCCCAGGTGGATGCGATCTTGATTAACACGCGCTCGCGTGAAATGCCTGCGGCTTCATACAGTTTGATCAGCGTGCGGCCTTTGGCAATCGAGCCTTCAGTATCGAAAGACAGGCGCGCATCAGTTTCCGTCGAGACGCGACCCGGAATGACTTTGAGAATTTCCGTACCGAATGCGACCAGCAAATGATCGACGATTTGATCTGTGCTTTTGTCTGCGTGTTCGCGCGCGATTTTTTCCATGATCGGGCGGTATTCATCCTTCTGCACAGCCTTCAAGATCAAGGAAGGATTGGTCGTTGCATCTTGCGGTGCAAATGCCTTGATCGACTGGAAGTCGCCGGTGTCGGCAACGATCGTGGTGTATTGCTTCAGTTGTTCGAGTTGGTTCATGGCGAGGCTTATTCGTGAGAAAGATGTTTGGTTTCGATAATCTTATTGTACGCAAAGTGCGGGCGAATCTGCTGCGTGCTCGATTCTTCCAAAAGTTTGGCGGCAAACAAGATGATTGATCCGTGACTGGATCAATAAAGTACGAATGAAAGAAACAATCACAGGAGTGCAGATATTAGCGACAGACACTAGCGTAGGAAGGAATCGAATTGCATTTCGATTTTTTCCAAAGCTTTCTGTGCTGTGAGCATTTTTTTGCGACGTTCCGGACTGAGACGTAGTGCCAGGCCCACTGCCAGAATATCGATGACGACCAGATGGGCGAGGCGGGCAGAAATCGGTGTGTAGGGATCAGTATGGAAATGCAGATCGATCGGGATCAGTACAGTCGCCAGTTCTGCCAGCGGTGTCCCGCTAGGAGCGAGGATGACGACATCGGCACCACAGGAACGGGCCAGCTGTACGCTGCGCAGCAAGGCGATGCTATTGCCGCGCTGTGAGATGGCGACGACGGCATCGCCTTTTTTCAACAGGGATGCAGCAATGCTGTGTATGTGCGGATCGACGTAAGCAACGGTCGGTACGCCAGAGCGGAAGAACTTGTGCTGTGCGTCGGCGGCGATGATGCCGGATGTGCCTTGCCCATAGAATTCGATGCGGTTGGCGCGCGACAATACCTGCAGTGCTTGCTCGATAGCGTTAGCATCGAGGCTATTGCGCAGGTCGAGCAGGGTGTTGATAGAGCGGCTGCAAATCTTGTTGACCAGATCGGCGGCCAGATCTTCCGGTGCCGGTGATTCGTCGGCGCCGGGCGAAAGTGCCAGGCCTTGTGCCAGCTTCATCTTGAATGCATGCCAGCCATCGAAACCAATCGCACGGCAAAAGCGTACGACAGTCGGTTCCGAGACATCGGCTTTTTTAGCCAGCGCTGTGATGTTTTCAGTGATCGCCAGCTCCGGTTGTTCCAATACGGCGAGCGCAACTTTCTTTTCCGATTTGGAAAGCGAGTCATACTGGGTGCGTATCGAATCAAGCAGCATGCGGTTTTTCTCTTTTTCGTCCGTTTATTCCGGCAACGCTTCTTCGCGCCATTGCAAACCGTCGCGGCCTATCAATGCGCTGGCGGCGGCGGGGCCCCAGGTGCCGGATGCGTAAGGCAAAGGCTCGTTGCCTTCCTGTTCCCAATGGCGCAGTACAGGCTCTACCCATTCCCACGCTGCTTCGAGTTCATCGCTACGCATAAACAGAGTGAGCTGGCCGCGCAAGACGTCGAGCAACAAACGTTCGTAGGCATCCATGCGCGGAGCCTTGAAGGTTTCTGCAAAATCCAGTTCCAGCTCGACCGGTTTCAGACGCATGCCATCGCCCGGCGTTTTTGCCATCAGGTTCAATTGCAAACCGTCATCTGGCTGCAAACGGATTACCAGACAGTTCGGCTGGAAGCTATTGGTCGATTGCGCGAAGATCGAATGCGGGATCGCTTTGAAGCGCACCACAATTTCAGCCAATTGATCGGCCATGCGTTTGCCGGTGCGTAAATAGAAAGGCACACCAGCCCAGCGCCAGGTATCGATTTCGGCTTTGACGGCGACAAAGGTTTCGGTATTCGAATCCGGATCGGCATTTTTTTCCTGGCGATACGCCGGGACTGCCTTGCCTTCTACATGGCCAGCGCGATATTGGCCGCGCACGATATTTTTTGCCAGGGTGGTTGGCGTAAATGGTTTCAGCGAACGCAATACTTTCAGTTTTTCGTCGCGCACGGCATCAGGGGTGACGGACAGCGGTGGTTCCATCGCGACGATACACAGCAACTGCAGCAAATGGTTTTGCATCATGTCGCGTAATGCGCCCGATGTTTCGTAGTAACCCATGCGATTGCCGACGCCGATTTCTTCGGCAATGGTGATCTGTACATCGGATATCCATTCGCGGCGCCACAATGGCTCGAACAGCACATTGCCGAAGCGCAGTGCCAGCAGATTCTGCACAGCTTCTTTGCCGAGGTAATGGTCGATACGGAAGATTTGCGATTCCTTGAAGACCTGGCCGACTTCCAGATTGATTTGCTTGGCGCTGGCTAAATCACGACCCAGGGGTTTTTCCAGAACGACGCGAGAATTTTCAGTAGCCAAACCGCGTTCCGACAGGTTGTGGCAGATTTGCGCGAACAGCGTAGGCGGAGTCGCCAGATAAAACACACGGGTTAGTGCTGCGTCGTTACGCAATACATCGTTCAGCGGCTGATAAGTCGTAGCATCGGTAGCATCCAGCGAAACATAACGCACGCGTAAGCAAAACTTGTCCCACGATGCCTGGGCGAATACTTTTTCATTGATATGCGGTCGTGCATTTTCATTCAGTGCATTGATGAATTCTGCATCGCTCCAGCTTTGGCGGCCTATGCAGATTATCTGCGCATTGGGCGGCAAATCCCCGGCGCGGTCGCGTGCATACATTGCAGGGATCAGCTTGCGCATCGACAAATCGCCGCCGCCACCAAACAGTACGAGATCAAAATCGGTAAGAGCCATGATTGTTTTTATTCAGTTTGTTTAATTTGCTTACTAGGTTTAGATGCGTGAATCTGGATTCATCAGATCATCTACAGTAAATATCTTATTTGACCGCTTGATTACAGTGCCGCCTTGGCGCGTGCGATCAAGCCATTGGTCGAACTATCGTGCTGCGCCGGTTTGGCTTGTTCGCTTAATTCGGCGGCAATGTTCTTTGCCAGAATTTTGCCTAGCTCAACACCCCATTGATCGAAACTGTTGATGCCCCAGATCACGCCTTGTACAAACACTTTATGTTCATAAAGGGCGATTAACGCACCAAGTGTGTTTGGGGTTAACGCGTCCATCAAAATAGTATTGCTTGGGCGATTGCCGGGGAAGGTCCGATGTGGCAGCAGTTTTTCGATTTCATCGGCTGGCAAACCTTGCTTCTGCATATCGGCGCGGACTTCTTCCGCATTCTTGCCGCGCATGAATGCCTCAGATTGGGCGAAGCAATTTGCCAGCAACAGGACTTGATGCGATTCGAGTTGATGCGATGGTTTCAGTGCAGCGATGAAATCAACTGCCATCACGTCCGTTCCCTGATGCAGCAACTGGAAGTAAGCATGTTGACCATTGGTGCCGACATCGCCCCAGATGACAGGACAGGTTGCGACATCGACTTTGGAACCATCGACCTTGACGCGTTTGCCGTTGCTTTCCATTTCCAGCTGTTGCAGGTAACCGGGAAACAGGCGTAGATCCTGATGATAGGGCGCAATCGAAATCGAATTGCTGCCGACGAAGTTGCGATTCCAGATTCCTATCAAAGCTAGGATCACGGGCAGATTTTTTTCCAGCGGCGTTTGCTGAAAATGCTGATCCATCGCATGCGCGCCAGCCAGGAATTCCTTGAAGTTGTCTATGCCTATAGAAACGACCAAGGCCAAACCGATCGCTGACCACACGGAATAACGCCCGCCTACCCAGTCCCAGAACGGAAACATGTTTTCTTCTGCGATACCGAATTGGGTTACCAAATCGACTTGCGTGGAAACCGCAACAAAATGTTTTGGCAGTTCTGCTTCGCTTGCATTGCGTAAAAACCATGCGCGCGCGGAGCGTGCATTCGTCATCGTTTCTGATGTGCCGAAAGTTTTTGAGGCAATGATGAAAAGCGTCGTTGCTGGATCTATACGTGGCAACAAGGCATCGAGATCATGACCATCCACATTTGAAACAAAATGCATGACAAGTCTAGGATGGCCAAACGAACGCAGCGCCTGGCACGTCATTTTCGGACCGAGGTAAGAACCGCCTATGCCGATGTTGACGATGTCGGTGATCTCGCGGCCATCGTAGCCGCGCCATTCTCCTGAACGTATGCGTTCGGAAAATACACCCATCCGATCAAGGACATCATGGATATCCGGAATGATGTTTTTGTCGTCTAGCAGCAATTGATCGCTGCGCGGTCTGCGCAAGGCGGTGTGCAATACGGCGCGATGTTCCGTGCGATTGATTTCCTTGCCGGCAAACATCGCATCGCGTTGTGCTTCAACTTGCGTTTCGCGTGCTAGATCGCACAGCAATTGCATCGTTCTGTCGGTAACACTATTTTTCGAGTAATCGAGAAACAGGCCTGCACCTTCAACGGATAATTTGGAAAAGCGGGCAGGGTCTTGCGTAAACAAGTCGCGCACCTGCCAGTTCTTTGCTTCAGCGTGATGCTGTTGCAGTGACTGAAAAGCAGTGGTGGCGACCATTGAGAGTGTTGGGTTGGACGTGCGCATGGGCATATATGCGGTAGAAGTTGGATTTAACTATACATCAAATTATGGTAATTTCACTACAAATATATTCCGTGCCGGCAACGTGTCAAATAAAATGCACGTTACCGCGTATCCGTAGCTCGCTTGTTACGGATACGCTTAAGGGATGAAAGTTCAATCCGCTAGGATGATTGGGCTGGTTTGCAGGATAATGTCGGGGAAGTGAATTTCCTGCGTGATTAACTGTCTACGAATTTCGTAGGAAAACCAAAAAAGATGTTTGGTTGGCACGTTTTATTGTAGTAAAATTTCAAAACCGTTTTCAAGGATTTCATATGCCGCTCAATCCCGTCGTGTCTGCTGTCACCGAGCGGATCATAGAGCGCAGCCGCCCTTATCGCGCTGCTTACCTGAATCAACTGGCGGACTCCATACAGCAAGGCGTGCAGCGCAGCACCCTGTCTTGCACGAATCTCGCGCATGGCTTTGCCGCGTTCCCGGCGAACGACAAGCTGGTGCTGAAGCAGCAAAAAAATCCATCCGTCGCAATCATCTCTGCTTATAACGATATGTTGTCGGCGCATCAGCCCTACGAACGTTTCCCTGCCATCATCAAGGATGCAGTGCGCCAGATTGGTGGCGTTGCGCAATTCGGTGGCGGTGTGCCGGCGATGTGCGACGGTATTACGCAAGGTCAGCCGGGCATGGAGTTGTCGCTGTTTTCGCGCGATACGATCGCCATGTCTACGGCGATTGCGCTGTCGCACAATATGTTTGATGCCGCGGTTTATCTCGGTATTTGCGACAAGATCGTGCCCGGCTTGTTGATCGGTGCTTTGCATTTCGGTCATCTGCCGGCAGTGTTCATTCCTAGCGGCCCGATGACGACCGGGATGTCGAATTCGCCAGTTGTACGCGCAGGGCAAGATTGATAGAGATGCCTTGCTGGAAGCCGAATCCAAGTCGTATCACGATGCCGGTACCTGTACTTTTTACGGCACCGCCAACAGTAATCAAATGTTGATGGAAGTGATGGGCCTGCATCTGCCGGGTTCGGCTTTCGTCACGCCGAATACGCCTTTGCGCGATGCCTTGACGGTACGCGCAGCGCAACGCGCAGTAGAGATCAGCGCGCAAGGAAAAACTTTTACCCCTGTCGGCCGTCTGGTCGATGAAAAAACCATCGTCAATGCGATCATCGCCTTGCTGACGAGCGGCGGTTCGACCAATCACACGATACATTTGATTGCGATTGCAAAAGCAGCCGGCATCGTCATCGACTGGAATGATTTCGACCAACTGTCTGCGGTGATCCCTTTACTCACACGCATTTATCCGAACGGCGAAGCTGATGTTAATCATTTCCATGCGGCTGGCGGTACCGGTTTCGTGATTCGGGAATTGCTGGATGCAGGTTTATTGCACGACGATGTGACGACTCGTGCACATTGCACCGAGCCTTTCCTCGACGGTGAGAAAGTCGTCTGGAAGCCGGCACCGGAAGTCAGTGCCGATGAAAACGTTTTGCGCCCAGCCGACAGACCGTTTGCGCCTGACGGTGGTTTGCGTTTGTTGACCGGCAATCTCGGTCGCGCCGTCATCAAGATTTCTGCAGTCAAGCCGCAATACCATGTGGTCGAAGCGCCAGCGATGGTCTTCACATCGCAAGAAGATTTCATGCACGCTTATCAAGCAGGCAATCTGAATCAGGACTTCGTTGCGGTCGTGCGCTTTCAGGGACCGAAGGCGAACGGTATGCCAGAGTTGCATGCGCTGACACCTGCGCTCGGTAGTTTGCAGGATGCCGGCTTCCATGTTGCGCTGGTTACCGATGGCCGCATGTCTGGAGCATCCGGCAAGGTGCCGGCGGCGATCCATGTGTCGCCGGAAGTGCTGGCGGGTGGTCCGTTGGGGCGCATACGCGACGGCGACATTATTCGGCTGGATGCGGAAGCAGGTACCTTGCAGGCATTGGTCGATGAAGCGGAATGGCAACAGCGTCCGCATGCATCGGCTGATCGGTCATCGAATGTAGTCGGCATGGGACGCGAGCTGTTTGCGATGTTCCGCTCATCGGTCAGCGTTGCCGAAGATGGCGCTACTACCTTTGCATTGCCACGATTGATTGTGCCGTCCGATACCGAGATCAATTTGCCGAAAGGCGATGCTGAGCCATTCAGCGATGAAGATACGCACGTTCAACAATCCATTTAATTCAGAATAAGTCAAAAAGATGAGCCAGCCCATGAACCTGCTTGAAATTATGCGGTGCTCTCCGGTGATTCCGGTGATTGCGATTGACGACCTCGCACATGCAGTTCCTTTGGCGCGTGCGTTGGTTGCCGGCGGTATACGCGTGCTGGAAGTCACCTTGCGTACGCAATACGGCCTGGCTGCAATTCGCGCGATAGCCGAACAAGTGCCAGAAGCGATTCTTGGCGTGGGTACGTTGACGCGACATGAGGATTTTGCTGCGGCACGTGATGCCGGTGCGATCTTTGGTGTATCGCCAGGTCTGACCAAGGATTTGATTGAAGGCGCGCGTTCTAGTGGACTGCCACTGTTGCCAGGCGTGATGACCCCATCTGAGGTGATGAGCGCGCGTGAGGCTGGTTTCCATCAGGTGAAGCTTTTCCCTGCTGTGCCGGCTGGCGGTGTCGGCATGTTGAATGCGATTGCCGGTCCGTTGCCGGATATGCTGTTTTGTCCTACTGGCGGAATTTCGCAGGAGACTGCGGCGCAGTTTCTTGCCTGTAAAAATGTTGCGTGTGTTGGTGGGTCTTGGTTGACGCCTAAGGATGCGTTGGTGGCGGGGGATTGGGCGCGGGTTACCGCTTTGGCTCGGGCCGCTGCGGCGCTTCGGTAGGCTTTCGCTTAATAATATTTTCATTGCTCCGTGGTGGGTTGCCGGGCTACCCCCGGCGACTGAATCTCATCGAAGAAAAGACAGTCTCAGCGACAGCAGCCCCAATTGCCAACGCACACAAAAAATCCTACCACCTATATTCGCCCCCTCATAGACACCACCCAAATCTGTGTGTAAGGTCTAACAAACAGCATCACAATCCACATCCATCCGCATTCTTGTCAAGACAACAGGGATCCGTCCTATGCATGGAGCAGAGTTCATCCAAGACCTGGCCGTGATCATGCTGATCGCCGGTTTTGTCACAGTTGCGTTCAATTACTTCAAGCAGCCCGTGGTGCTGGGCTACATTCTTGCTGGCGTGATCATCGGGCCGCATACTCCGCCTTTCGAGTTGATTCAGGACGACCGCACGATCAAGATCGTATCTGAGCTGGGCGTCGTCTTCCTGATGTTTTCCCTGGGTCTTGAATTCAATTTGAAAAAATTGAGCCGTGTCGGTATCACCGCATTCATTGCGGCGATGGCAGAGATTGTATTGATGACGTGGATAGGCTACAGAATCGGTCTGTATTTCGAATGGAATACGATGGATTCGCTATTCCTGGGTGCGATGCTGGCGATTTCTTCCACGACGATTATAGTCAAGGCGCTCGATGAACTGGGCTTGAAGAATGAGCGTTTTGCACAACTGATATTCGGCATTCTGATCGTCGAGGATATCCTGGCGATCGGCATGATTGCCTTGCTGTCCGGTATAGCGATGACCGGATCGGTTGATGCCGGCGACGTGTTCGTTACAGTCGGCAAGCTATCGCTTTTCATGATTGTTGCCCTGATACTCGGCTTGCTGATGGTGCCGCGCATTCTGGCGTTTGTCGCAAAATTCAAGAATACGGAAGTGTTTCTCATCACCGTGCTTGGCCTGTGCTTCGGATTTTGCTTATTGGTATTGCAACTGGATTACAGCATCGCTTTGGGCGCGTTCATGATAGGCGCGATCATGGCGGAGGCGCGGCAATTGCATTTGATTGAACGACTGATTGCACCTATACGCGACATGTTCAGTGCGATGTTTTTCGTTGGCGTCGGCTTGTTATTCAATCCCGAAGTATTAATCACGTATGCATGGCCGATAGCAGTCATTACGGTGGCGGTGGTGCTTGGCAAAATCTTCGCATGTGGAGTGGGCACTTTCGTCGCAGGCAATGACGGTAAAACTTCTTTGCGGGTGGGGATGGGGTTGTCGCAGATTGGGGAATTTTCTTTCATCATCGCGTCGCTCGGTTTGACCTTGCAAGTTACCAGCGAATTCTTGTACCCCATCGTGGTGGCAGTGTCTGCAGTAACCACTTTATTGACGCCGTACTTGATCAAACTGGCCGATCCGCTGTCGCGGCAAGCTGCCACGGTGATACCACCCGTTATCAGTCGGGCGGGTAATCGCTATACCGCATGGTTGCAAAGTGTGCAGCTACAGGGTGATCGCGCAATACTGGCCAAGATCATCATGAAAATAGTCGTACAAGTCATCGCAAATTGCGCTTTGACTGCCGCAGTATTCGTCGCAGGTATCTACTTGCTCGGCGTGGTCGAGCAGTTTCTCGGAACCTCGTTCGAGGATGAAAAAATTCATAAAACCGTAATATGGGGCGGAGCGCTTGCGTGTTCGCTGCCTTTCCTGATTGCGACTTACCGAAAACTGAAGGCGCTGAGTTTGCTGCTGGCTGAAATCATTACCGGCGAAACCAGCCGTCTCGCACATGGCTGGCGACGTCTGATTGCAGAAACGATTCCGCTGCTCTCCATCGCTGTCATCCTCTTGTTAATCGGTTTGTTGAGTCATAGCATTTTGCCACCGATTGAAATGCTGGCACTGTTGCTGGGCGCTGCTGCCGTCCTGACGGCTGTGCTATGGCGGCCGCTGGTACGATTTCATACGCGTCTGCAAATCGCCTTGTTTGAAACGCTGGATGAAAAAGTGGAAGGCGAGGGCAAGTGAATTGTTGCGGAAAAGACTGTTAAAAAAGGTATAAAAATGCCTGAACAGATTTTAAGCCAGCGGCGATTGAGTCCTGTCACCTAAGCATCCGGTAAAATAGCGACCTGATTTAAATTCCCAACCATCCATTTTTCTGTATACGCCATGACCCAAGATGAAATGAAACAAGCAGTTGCCCGTGCCGCAATCGACTACGTTGTTCCGGGTGAAATTATTGGGGTCGGTACCGGCTCTACTGCCAATTTCTTCATTGATGAACTGGGCAAGATCAAGGATCGTATCAAGGGTGCGGTTGCCTCTTCAGAAGCAACCGCCCAGCGTCTGCAATCGCACGGGATTACCGTGTTCGATTTGAATGATGTCGATACGATGTCGGTATATATCGATGGCGCGGATGAGATCACGGCGACAGGCGCGATGATCAAGGGCGGTGGTGCTGCATTGACGCGAGAGAAGATTGTTGCATCGGTTGCCAGGCAGTTTGTCTGCATTGCCGACGGCTCAAAATTGGTCAAGCTGCTCGGCAATTTCCCGCTGCCTGTAGAAGTGATACCGATGGCGCAAGCCGTGGTCGCGCGCAAATTGGCGGCGCTCGGTGGCGAGCCGCGCTTGCGCGTCAAGGATGGCAAGCCTGTGATGACTGATAACGGTTGCTACATCATCGACGTGCTGGGCTTGAAAATTGAGAATCCTGCCGAACTGGAAGCGCAGATTAACGATATCGTCGGTGTCGTGACAGTCGGCCTGTTCGCCCGACGTGCTGCGGATATTGCCTTGCTGGGCACCGCTGATGGCGTGCAACGTCTGACGTTTTAACAACGATAGTCGAGTGAGAATTCGTTGATTCAGTTGGGCTTGAATCCAGGACGACTGATCAAAAGCCGTCAAATCAACAGTATTGCCGGATTCCCTCGTACAGCAATTTGATGAATGCGTGGTTGGAAACCGGCTTGCTCATCAAGTATCCCTGACCTTCGTTGCAGCCGTTTTTCAGCAGGAACTGAAAGTGCTCTTCGGTTTCTATCCCTTCAGCGAGCACTGTCAAATTCAGATTATGTCCGAGTGAAATGATCGCCTTGATGATGGCTGCACTGTCTGGATTGGTGGCGATATCGCGGACAAAAGACTGATCGATTTTCAAGGTGTCGACCGGGAAGCGCTTCAGATAACTCAGACTTGAATAGCCGGTACCGAAATCGTCGAGTGAAATTTTGACGCCTATTGCACGCAAACGCGTCAGCAATGCGAAAGATTTTTCGACATCAGTCGCCATTACACTTTCGGTAATTTCCAGCTCCAGATACTTCGCTTCCATTCCGGTTTCTGTCAGCACGCGCTCCACCAGTTCGACAATATCGCCACGCGCGAGCTGACGCGGTGACAGATTGACCGAGACTGGAATAGGCGGATGTCCTGCCAGTTGCCATGTGCGGTTTTGCCGGCATGCGGTACGCAATACCCATTCACCGATTTGTATGATCAGACCGGTTTCCTCGGCCAGCGGAATGAAGTTGGCTGGGGAGACAGTACCTTCTGCGCTATTCCAGCGTATCAATGCTTCCGATCCTATTATCTTGCCACTGCCGAGGTCGACCTTCGGTTGGTAATTCAAAACGAATTCATTATTGGGAATAGCCTGGCGCAGACGATTGAGCAGCGCCAGTCGGTCGGTCACGGTGTCATTCATTTCGGCAGCAAAATACTGGAAGTTATTGCGGCCCAGTTCCTTCGCCTTGTACATCGCCGAATCCGCATTCTTCAACAGGGTTTCAACATCGCGACCATCGTCCGGGCATAGGGTGACACCTATGCTGCAGGTAATGCGAAATTCCAGATCGTTCGCCGTCCACGGTTGCGCGACTTCATGCAGGACGCGCTGCATGGTTTGTGTAATGGATTCTTCGTCTGGCTGACTGGTGAGTAGTAGCACAAATTCATCGCCGCCCTGGCGCGCCACGGTATCGCTTTCGCGCAGACAGGAGGTCAGGCGTTGCGCGGTAATTTTCAGCAGCTCATCACCCACCTGATGGCCTAGGCTGTCATTGATGAATTTGAATTGATCGAGATCGAGGAAGGCAATCGCAGTGATATTGCTGTAACGCTCGGAATGCAGGACCGCTTGCTGCATGCGATCGTAGAGCAGCGTGCGATTCGGCAAGCCGGTCAGTGCGTCGTGCGTCGCCTGGAACTGGATTTCCGCTTCATGCAATTTGCGCTCGGTAATGGCTTCTACCGTGCCTTCATAAAAAAGCAGGGTGCCGGTGCTGCTGAAGACGGCACGCGCGTTTTCCGAGATCCAGATGATTTCGCCATTACGCCGGTAGATGCGTGATTCAAAGCTGGTGACCACGCCATTTTTCATCATCAACTGCATGAATTCGATGCGACGCTTGGGCTCCACATAAACCTGGTGCTCAATATCCTTCAAGGTTGAAATCAGATCTTGCGGTGAGTTGTAGCCATACATGCGTGCGAGGGCAGGATTGACGGCAAGATAGCCGCTATCCGGCGTGGATTGATAAATCCCTTCGACGGCATTTTCAAAAATACTGCGGTAACGACGTTCTGCTTCGCGCAATGCTTCGTCGGCTAGCCGACGTTCGGTAATGTCCTGGATAAAACCTTCGAGTACATCCCACGCCTTGTTGTCGTGGGAAATATTGGTGCCGCGCTCCCATACCCAGCGCACTTCGCCATCGGCACGCACGATGCGATATTCGATATCAAAGCGCCGATTGTGCTTTACCGCAGCAAGAACGGCATTGCGTACGAGATCCCTGTCTTCAGGATGCGTAATGTCATCGTAGGAAACACGGCTGTTGAATAAAATATCCTCTTCCGTATAACCGGTCAGCGCCAGACAGCCTTCGCTGACGAACTCCATCGTCCAGTGGGCATCCAGCCGGCAGCGATACACCATGCCTTCCAGATTGGATAGCAGTGTGCCGAGCAACCGCGCTTGCAGCGTCGGATCAGCAGGATGGGATGGCATCGAGAGCAGCATGTTCAGATTGGGAAAATTGAGTCACGAACTGTATTAAATAAATAGGTAATTCCGGATATGGAGGAAGTCATGACAATTTAATAATGTGTCTACGTGACAGGAATAATTACTTCCCATATAGCAATAAAGGTGCCATCACAGCAAACAATTTTATGCGCTTATTTGGTGCAAATACGTGTGGTTTGAATGGCAACGGCGATTTTCGGAATGGCGCAACAAAGAGCGCGCAAAAACATCATGCTGTCTCTGAAGTCGTCAATATTCGTATCGCGATGTAGTTGTGCGATGGATTTGAATCAAGCCTTCACAGCATGAAGGCAGCGCACAAGAATGGATTTATTCGGTGTCGGTAATGGTCCTGCTAAAACTAAATCATGCAGGACAAGCAAGGCTCGTGATTAACGCGGTTTGTCGACGATTTCGCGCGCCATGCGATCCTGCCTGTCATAGAAATCCAGCGTACCGATGTCGCCGCTATTGCGTTGTCTTGATGGCACCAAATGCTCGACGTCGCGCATCAGCTCGTCATCGATTTCCATATCGTCTTCACTGCCCCAGCTGCTATTCATAAATCCTCCGTAGGCCGATATTTTACGACGTTTTTTCGAAGTTTTTGGATACTGCTCCGAAGTCCTGCTTCGGAGCACGCATCAGGCTGCAATTTCAACCGAGAGAATCCGGGACTTCGCCACTGCCAGGCAATTTTGCAGCGAGTACCGCAAATTTTTGGATATCGAGTGGGTGTGCCAGCAGCTTGGTTGCGACTGTTCCCAATGCTTTGGCGATTTCCCCTTCGAGATGCGCGTGGCGGCCATTTTCATCGGGGAAGGCGTCAAAGATGCCAAACGTTTTGGCATCCAGTTTGATGGCAAACCATGCTGTGGTGCCGGGTTCGCCCAAGGCGTAAGGCAATTGCGCGCGCAAAAATTCCTCCAGCTCTGCTTCCAGGCGGACCTGCAATCCGACGTTAACCATATAGCCTCCTGTCGATGACGATTGAGTATGTATGTGACGAATCAGCTCTTCGCGTATTTGGAGCTGTTTTTCATTGTATTCCTCATCGGCGCTTTCCGGGGCAACAGGTAACCAGCCAGCCTGCGTGCCGCTATCGCATACTGTTGTAAGTTGTCAGGCTTTTGCGCCATATGCTGGAGGAATTCTTTCTACAGTGGAGAAAATAAACACACCCTGCGGTCTATGACTTATCATCGTGGCCCGTTTCATTTACAGAGGTTTTTCATGGCAAACGCGTGCGGCGTCGATTTTGGGACGTCGAATTCGACAGTAGGCTGGAGCCGTCCTGGCACTTCAGCACTGTTGCAACTGGAAGATGGCAAAACAACATTGCCGTCGGTCGTTTTCTTCAATGCAGATGAAGAGCAGGTGTATTACGGGCGCGCCGCGCTCGCCAATTATCTGCAAGGCTATGAAGGCCGCCTGATGCGTTCGCTTAAGAGCTTGCTCGGCACCAGTCTGATCGATGATCAGACTGAGGTAATGGGCAAGGCCTTGCCGTTCCGCAGCCTGCTTACCCAATTCATAGGCGAGTTGAAGCACCGCGCGGAAACAGCGGCCGGCCGCGAATTCACCAGCGTGGTCATGGGACGTCCCGTGTATTTCGTCGACGGTGATGAAGAGGCCGATATTCTGGCAGAAGATACCTTGTATGAAATCGCGGAGGCGGTCGGCTTCAAGGATATCGATTTTCAATATGAGCCGATTGCTGCGGCCTTCGATTACGAGTCGCAAATCGATCGCGAAGAGTTGGTACTGATCGCCGATATTGGCGGCGGTACTTCTGACTTTTCCATCGTGCGCCTGTCACCGGAGCGCGCAAAAAAGGTTGATAGGCGCGACGATATTCTGGCGACTGGCGGTGTGCATATCGGCGGTACCGATTTCGACAAATACTTGAGTCTGACCAGCATCATGCCTTTGCTCGGACTCGGCAGCCGTTTGAATAATAATAATGAAGTGCCGTCCAGCTACTATTTCAACCTGGCAACTTGGCACACGATCAATTTGGCATATACGCAAAAGACCTGGCTGCAGATCAAGGATATCTATCGCGATGCGCGCGAAAAAGACAAGCTCGACAGCTTGCTGGACTTGATTGAAAACCGTTCCGGTCACTGGCTGGCATTGAAAGCAGAAGAGGGCAAGATCGCACTGTCGGCAGAGCTGCAAACGCAACTGGTACTGGAGCGGCTGTCGCCAGCCCACACGCTGACCTTGCGGCGCGATGAATTCGACGAGGCGATCTACAAGATGGTGACAACGGTGGAAAATACGGTTGCCAATTTGTTGCGTGACGCAGACATCGATGCGGATGAGATCGATACCGTGGTATTTACCGGCGGCTCAAGCGGCGTGCAATTGTTGCGTGAAAAGATAGGCTCGCTGTTGCCGAACGCGCGCCGCGTTGAGGGCGATCTGTTTGGCAGTATCGGTGCCGGACTGGCGCTGGATGCAGTCAGAAAATTCGGCTGAATCAGTCAATCAATAAGCAAAAACCAAGCAAGCACGAAGCCGGATAAAAATTAGTCATGCCAACAGCGAAGACTGCTTGGCATGACGCATTTTTAAATGGTATAAACAATTTGCGCATTTATGCGCAATTTTTTATTGCGAAGCATTGGGCGCACTTTATGCAGCGCGCGGTAGCGCAATTTGGTCGCACGCCCGATTTGTCATGACGGCGTAATAATGCGGGCTTATCTTCACGCACTTTTTACGCGTTGCTACGATTCGCGCCCAAGCGTGAAGTATTATCCGCAGCATGCACAAACAAGTGATGCAAACAAGAGTTACAGGCAGGTGATCGAGGAGATGGAATGTTTGCTGCAGTAGATCTGGGTTCCAATAGTTTCAGGTTGCATATAGGGCGACATGATGGCGAGAACATTCGCATCATCAAAAGCGCGCGCGACCCGGTGCGATTGGGCGCGGGTTTGGACAGCAAGGGAAATTTGACCGCTGCTGCGATGCAGAGCGCGATCGAATGCCTGTCGCGTTTCAATTCCATATTAAGTACCTATCCATTGAATGCCGTGCGTGTGGTGGCAACCAACACGATGCGCATTGCAGGAAATTCCGCCACATTTTTGCCTGCAGCGGAAGCCGCCATCGGTTATCCGATCGAGATCATTTCCGG
>LNEU01000008.1 GCA_001464355.1 Burkholderiales bacterium Ga0077544 | reverse complement strand
CGTTTTGAAGATGCAGCACCCATGTATCGCTCAGAGCGTTGGTCAGCTGCCTACGGCTCGTCAGGAACGATACGTGCAATTGCAGATGCCATCAGCAAGAATGGTTTGGGCGATGGCAGCTTGTCCTTGAAGAGCCTGGATGCACTCAAGCGCCGCTTGATTCAATTCGGCCACGCCGGCAAGATCGATTTGGTCGGCATGAAAGCTGACCGCGCAACCAGTATCACCGGCGGGCTGGCGATTCTGATTGCCGTCATGCAGGAGCTCGGCATCAAGGTCATGAAGCCGATTGAAGCCGGTCTGCGCATGGGCGTGCTGTGGGATTTGCAACTGCGGGCAACCAAGCGCGACAGGCGCGAGCAGTCGGTGCGCGCTTTCATGCAGCGCTTTCATGCAGATGAAAAACGTGCTGATCGTGCGGCCCAAACAGCCAGTGCTTTATTCAGCTTGTTGAAGCCGACGGACGATACGTATGCCAAGTTGTTGAACTGGGCCGGATTGCTGCATGAGATAGGTTTGTCGGTGTCGCACAGCGGCTATCACAAGCATGCCGCCTACATGATCGAAAATGCAGACTTGTCCGGCTTTACGACGCGCGAACAACGCTTGATGAGTTATCTGGCGCTGGCGCAAAAGGGTAATCTGCGCAAAGTCGGTGATGCCCTCAGCGATCTCGATTTTGCGAAGGCGATACTGGCCTTGCGACTGGCAGTGATGTTCATGCATTCGCGTATTGATGTCGATCTGAATGATGTGCGCCTGAAAATGAAAAACAAAATTGAACTGGAGTTACGCAAGGAATGGGTACATGACCATCCGACCGTGGCTTACTGGATTGAAAAGGAAACCGAGTGCTGGGGTGATATTGGCATTGATTTTTCCATCAAGCTCAATCCCTGACACTGAAATCCGTGGTTGAAGAGTGTTGTCATGACGTTGGCTAAGCACGCTCATGATGTGGATCGGCCGGTGTTGCGTGAACCTTTTTCGTACTTGTCCTTCTGAATAGCCATATTCCTCGCACATTACAATGTGCATCGGAAAATCCGCGGTCGCATCCACGGCCCACCCCATTCTGGAGATTGTCTTGTTTAACAGTATTGTCGATATCGTGTCGCAAAGCGGCTATCTGGGTATTTTTTTGCTGATGCTGGCAGAAAACGTGTTCCCGCCCATTCCATCCGAATTAATCATGCCGCTGGCCGGATTTGTTTCCGCACGTGGCGATTTGAACCTAGTGCTGGTGATCCTGGCCGGCACCGCAGGTTCGGTGGTGGGTGCCTTGCCCTGGTATTACGCCGGTGCGATATTTGGTAAAGACAGACTCAAGCGTATCGCTGCCAAACATGGTCGCTGGCTCACATTGTCGCCACGCGATATTGATGTTGCTTCGTTGTGGTTTGCGCGACATGGTGCGGCCGCGGTGTTTTTTGGTCGTTTGATTCCGGCGATACGCACCCTGATTTCCGTCCCGGCCGGCATAGTCCGCATGCGTATGCTGCCGTTTCTCGCATATTCGACTATTGGTTCGCTGATATGGACGGCTTTTCTGACACTTACTGGCTACGTATTGCAATCGCAGTACGATCAGGTTGAGCACTATGTGGAACCTGTTTCAAAAGCAGTCGTATTCCTGGTGGTTGCGATTTATGTCTATCGCTTCATACGCTTCAAGCCGCATCAATAGCGGTGTGGCGCTACAACTAAAAGATTAAACCGTTCTTCTTGAACAGCGCTATATCGACATAACTGGAGAGGTGATTGCTCTTGCCTGAAGAGTTGGCTGACAGGCCACCCAGTTCGATATTCGTATCCTGTGCCATCAAGTCCTGTAATGCTGCGCGCGTCGAGCGCTTGGCCCGCTGAATAGTCTTGGTCAAGGCCTTGGCAATCACAAATCCTTCCAGCGTCAATGAAGACGGCGGCTCGTCACGGTATTTCTTCATCATCGTCAAATGTTCCAGTTGTATCGGCGTCTTGCCGGTATTCGGGTTTGGCACGACTTGCGAAAATACCGTCCATTCAACAGCGCGTGCACCGGCCACTTCCCGCAAGGTTTCCAGATTGATCAGCGACGTGCCGGCGACGTAGGTTTGCGATGCGAATTTGCGGAATTCTTTCAGGAACAGCGCGGTGCCGATGGTATCGGCAATCACGATGACGAAGCCAGGCTTGGTAGCCGCGAGTCGACTGGCTTCTTGCGCATTCAGCTTTTCGTTGCTGCCCAGACGCACTGTGCCGGTCAGGTTCAAGCCGCGCCCGCGCAACTCCTGCGACAGACTGCGGAAGGCCTCTTGCGTAGCGGGACCGTCCTGATACACGATACCTACATCCTTGATGCCGAGCGGGGCGAAATGCGAAAGAATATGCTGCACTTCCTTCATGTAACCCGGACGCCAGAACAGAATCCGGTTGTTATGCAACTCAGCGCCATCGACCAACGGTGCAAATAAAACCAGATTGCTGCGTTTGAACGCAGGCGCATTCAATACCGCCTGCGTCACGTTATCTCCTACGCCACCCAGCAGAAAATCGACTTGATCGCGCTCTATCAGTTCGGTAACGGCCTTCACCGCAACCGATGGCGTCGCTTGATCGTCACGCACGACATATCGTATTTTTTTCCCGGCTATGCCTCCGGCCGAATTCAGCGCATCAAAATAGGTTTTGATGCCGGCGACATAATCGCGACCGATAGCGGCATTCGGGCTCGAGAGATCAATCGCCTGCCCAATGACGATGGTATTGGTTTCTTCCGCACAGAGCGCAGAAGAGGACATCATCAGGGCAGCGGAGGCGATGGAGAATGAACACAGAAATCTAAAAATCATGAATGAAAGTCGTGGTTGTCGGATCAGACAATAATTCTGCGCGGGAATTATGACCGCACCATGAATTCGCATGAAATGGGATGAGTCGCCCCAAAGATTCAGGCCCCGGAGTATGTAAAGCAGGTGTTTGCGCATGCTCGGCAAGGCGAGCGTCAGCAGCAATTTTCTTGCATTAATGGCATAAACTATATATATTATTTATACGATTTAAATTAAGGAGCGTATCTTGTCAACAGAAAATACAGTAAAACCCCCAGTTGCTGAAGCAGTCAAGCCGACAGTAGCGCCAGTCACCACAGCAGCACCAGCCAAAAAAGCGGTAGCGAAAAAAGTGACGAAGCCTGCAGTGAAGGCGGTAGCCAAGAAAGCTGCAGCACCTGCTAAAAAGGCAGCGTCGAAAGCAGTACCGAAAACCGCTGCAAAGAAGGTCGCCAAGCCGGTCGCCAACAAGGCAGCAACAAAAGTAGCTGCCAAAGCAGTAAAAAAGGTAGCAACGAAAGCTGCGCCAAAGAAAGCGGCTGCCAAGAAAGTTGCGGCTAAAAAGCCTTTGGTCAAAAAACCTATAGCGAAGCCAGCAACTAAGCCTTCCACTAAAGCCAAAGTAGCAAAGCCGTTGGTAAAAGCGCCGCAAACCAAGCCGGTCGCATTGCCAAAAGAAAAAGTCAAAAAAGCCAAGCTCGTCAGAGACAGTTTCACCATGCCTGAGATCGAATATCAGGTCTTGAGCGACGTCAAAAAAGCCTTTTTGAAAGCCGGCGTATCGGTCAAGAAAAGCGAACTATTGCGTGCAGGTGTTGCATTGATCAAGACCCTGGACCTGAGCAAATTGAATGCCGTGATTTCTGCATTGGCACCGATCAAGGCTGGCCGTCCTAAAAACGACAAGTAAATTCTTTACATGTACGCACGGCATACCGCATGAGCGATATGTCTGTAACGAATCAAGCCGATGCCTATGCATCGGCTTTTTTATTGCTGCATCTATTGCTGCATCAAGAGTCGTACCTCTAGTGTTGTAGTGTCACGAAAATGACATGCTCCTGTCATTTTGCTGAAGTAATCGGCAGTTACGCTTTGCTCGTCACAATACAAAGGACGACACATGCGATTACTGAATGCTTCTGCCGATACCACCTCCGCTTCCCCAAGACTGACCTTGAGTATGGCCAGTACGCCGGAAGAAGTGCGAGAAGTACAGCGTTTGCGTTACAAGGTATTTATCGAGGGGATGGGTTTGACCGCATTGGCAAACGCAGAACGCCTCGATAAAGATGAATACGACGCGTATTGCGATCACTTGATCGTACGTGATTCCACCACATTGAAAGTGGTTGGCACCTACCGTGTTTTGAGCCCGCAAGCTGCGCGCAAGATAGGTGGTTTTTACTCCGAACAAGAATTCGATTTGAGCCGACTCGACAATCTGCGTGGCCGGATTGCTGAAGCAGGCCGTGCCTGCATACACCCTAAATATCGTAGTGGCGCCGTCATCATGATGCTGTGGGCTGGGATCGCAGCGTTCATGCAAAAAGAAAAATGCGAATACCTGATCGGCTGCGCCAGCATCAGTCTGGCCGATGGTGGCCACAATGCAGCCGCGCTGTATCACGCGATTGCGGAAACCAATCTGGCGCCGGCGGAATATCGCGTCAAACCGCACTTGCCATTCCCGATAGCGGAGCGCGAAGCCGGTCACAAGCCGGACATGCCGGCATTGATCAAAGGTTATTTGCGCAGTGGCGCATGGATATGCGGCGAACCGGCATGGGATCCTGATTTCCACAGTGCCGATCTGTTCATGATGCTGCCTCTGGCCAAACTCGATAGCCGTTACGCACGACACTATCTCAAGGATGGTGCAAAGGACCAATCCAAAGAGGACGCGCCAGCATGAAACCACGCGACCAGTTTCTGACGAAAGATTTTCTCAGTGCGGACGCTGGTAATGCGCATGAAACCAAGCGTGAAAAACCGCGTGATCCGATTCGCTTCCGTACGATCTGGATTTCAGACGTTCATCTGGGAACCACCGGTTGCCAGGCGCAACGTCTGCTGGAATTTTTGCGCAGGACCGAATCGGATACCTTGTATCTGGTCGGTGACATTATCGATGGCTGGCAACTCAAGCGTCGCTGGTACTGGGATCAATCGCATAACAATGTCGTGCAAACGGTGTTGAAAAAAGCCAAGAAGGGCACCGAAGTTATCTTCGTTCCCGGCAATCACGATGAAGCGGTACGTCAATTCATCGATCTGGATTTTGGTGGTATCCGTGTACGCGATGAGTTGATCCATACGACGGCACAGGGCAAACGTATGCTCGTGCTGCACGGTGATCGCTTCGATGGCGTGATCTGTTGCGCCAAATGGCTGGCTTACGTTGGCGACAATCTTTACACGATGATCCTCAAATGGAATCAGTGGCTCAACAGCTGGCGTGCACGTGCCGGTTTGCCTTACTGGTCGTTGTCGCAATACCTGAAGTTGAAGGTGAAGAATGCAGTCAGCTACATCTCTTCATTTGAAAATGCACTGGCTGCGGAAGCCAAGCGTCGTGGTCTGGATGGCGTGATTTGCGGCCATATTCACAAGCCGGAAATCCGCGAAATCGATGGCATCACATATTGCAACGACGGTGACTGGGTCGAGAGTTTGTCGGCACTGGTCGAAGATCATGCCGGCGAATTGCGTCTGGTCACATGGCAGGAAATCGTGATGCCGCATCAACACGCCAAGTACAAAAAGGAAGAAGAGCTATGCGTATCGCCATCATAACGGATGCCTGGGCACCGCAAGTCAACGGTGTCGTCAACACATTGAAGGCTACGCGCAAGCAATTGCGCGCCAACGGCCACGCAGTATTGATGGTGACGCCGGAGAACATGAAGACTTATTCCTGCCCCAGTTACCCGGAAATCCGTCTGGCCTACAAGCCTTACGGCAAGGTTGCTGCGGCACTGGATGACTTCGATGCGGATTGCATACATATCGCAACCGAAGGTCCTATGGGTCTGGCGGCACGCCGCTATTGCATCAATCGCGGGTTGGATTTCACGACTGCCTATCACACACGTTTTCCGGAATATCTGCGTGCGCGCTATCACTTGCCGCTGGCACTGACATATCGCTGGCTTAAGTGGTTCCACAAACCATCCAAAGCGGTGATGGTGCCGACACCGCGCATGCAGGATGCGTTGGAGCAAAGCGGCTTCAAGAACGTGGTGCAGTGGAGCCGTGGCGTAGATACCAATTACTTCAAGCCAGGTCCGCGTGAAGAAACGACGTTGAAACGTCCGCTATATCTGTACGTTGGTCGCGTCGCCGTTGAAAAAAATATAGAAGCCTTCCTGCAGATGGAATTGCCGGGGGCAAAATGGGTCATCGGTGACGGTCCCATGCGTGACGAACTGGAGAAAAAGTATCCTGACGTGCGCTTTCTGGGTGCCAAGTCGCATGAAGCCTTGCCCGCCTATTACAACTGTGCCGATGTATTTGTTTTCCCAAGCCGTACCGATACCTTCGGTCTGGTATTGATCGAGGCGATGGCATGCGGTGTGCCGGTGGCGGCTTATCCGGTCGAAGGGCCGATCGACGTCGTGGCGCACGGCAAGTCTGGCATTCTGGACGCTGACCTGATGCGCGCGTGTTTTGAAGCCTTGAATCTCAAGCGTTCGACGGTGAGGGAGCATGCGTTGTGCTATTCGTGGAATGCGGCGACCCAACAGTTCTTGATGCATCTGCATCCTGTGCGCAAGAATAGCCATATCCCGGTAGTGCGTTCATCGCTGGCATAAGTCGCGCACAGCCGGCGTTTCTTGCCCATATGATTTGGGCTCTCCTTGTTGTCGTCCAATACTCTATCCGGTAATACATCGACTTGTCGTAGGCCTTGCCTATACTGAGATTGGCGCAGAGTGTTGCGCATGGTTTCTTTATTTACTGAAACATGGAGTCGATCATGGCGCGTAAATATATAGATTGTCGCGAGCTTCCCAGCGACATGCATTGTTCGGTTGCGATCGCAGCGGATACGGAAGATGAGTTGTTGAACGCTGCTGTGCAGCACGCGGTCGCGGTACACCAGCATGTCGACACGGCTGAGTTGCGGGAACAACTTAGGGAATTATTCAAAGATGGGACCCCGCCAGTTGTATACAGCGGATAGATCTGCGCGGTAGCGGAGTTTGCAGTTTGGCCAATCCGGGTTTTACTTGTGCGGGTGCAAGAAGGCACCGTGCGCGGATATGCGTGTGGTGCTTGTTTCACACGTCGATTACTTGCCGACTTATTTTCCGATCAAATCAGGTGCCATCACGGCACGCAGATAATTGCCGGATATCTCGCCGCGTTCGCGTTGCACTATCCACACAACATTCCCCTTGCGTATGGTCCAGTCCTGCGATGCGCCACCAATCAAGAGCGACGCGACCTGGCCCAAGGTCGGTTGATGTCCTACCACCAGTACAGGTTCACGGCTTTCCGGCCAATGCGCTGCGGCGAGGATTTTTTCTGCTGTGGAATCCGGCGCAAGATCATCGACGATCTTGAACTTGCGGCCCAGCGCTTCTGCGGTCTGGACACTACGGGTGGCCGGGCTGACCAGGATTTTGCAACTGTTCGGTAAGTTATGGTCCAGCCATTCGGCCATTTTCCACGCTTGCTTGTGGCCTTTTGCCGTCAATGCGCGGCCCTCATCGGGCTCTCCCATTTCTGCTTCTGCATGCCGCCACAAGATCAATTCCATATTGTCACTCCACAGGGGTGCCTAGAACTTGCATCAAATGCTGTTGTGCGCTGAACGCGGTGGATTTGCCACGTGGCTTGCGTTTTTGGTAGACGCCGTTTGAATCCAGCTCCCAGGAATTCATATTGTCCTTGAGGTAGGGATTCAAGCCTTCTGCAATTACGCGTTTTTTCAGGATCGGATCCAGAACCGGGAATGCCACTTCAATGCGGCGAAACAGATTGCGGTTCATCCAGTCTGCGCTAGACAGATAAATGTCATGCGCCAGATCGTTGCGGAAGTAATAGATACGACTGTGTTCGAGGAAGCGACCGACGATGGAGCGTACCCGTATGTTTTCAGACAGCCCGGGAACGCCTGGCCGCAATGCGCACGCACCGCGCACGATCAGGTCGATCTTCACGCCATCGGCTGACGCTGCATACAGCGCACGAATCACCGACTCATCCAGCAAGGCATTCATCTTTGCAATGATGCGGCCAGGCCTGCCGGCCTTGGCAATTTTCGCTTCGTTGCGGATCGCTTTGATGAATTCCTTTTGCAAGGCAAATGGTGCCAGCCACAGATGATGCAGCGTTTTCGGCTTGGTCAGGCTGGTCAAATGAATGAAGACTTCATTGACCTCGGTAGCGATGGCCGGATTGGCCGTCAGCACGCCGAAGTCGGTATAAAACTTGGTGGTGCTGGGGTGATAATTGCCGGTGCCCAGATGCGCGTAATAGCGCAGCGCGCCTTCTTCGCGGCGTATCACCAGTGCCAGCTTGGCATGCGTCTTCAAGCCGACCACACCATAAACGACTTGTGCGCCCGCACGTTCCAGGCGATCTGCCCAGTTGATATTTGCTTCTTCATCAAAGCGCGCCATCAATTCCACGACGACGGTGACTTCCTTGCCGCGCAAGGCTGCCTGGATCAGCGATTCCATCAAGTCGGAGTTCATGCCGGTGCGGTAAATCGTCTGCTTGATCGCCACCACATCAGGATCATGTGCCGCACTACGGATGAAATCGAGCACAGGCTGAAATGACTGGAACGGGTGATGCAGCAGCACATCGTGTTTGCCTATGATGCCGAACAGGTCCGCATTCGACAGCTTGGCCGGATACATGGGCGAATAGGGTGGAAAGCGCAACTCAGGCTTGGTGACATGGTCGATCAACTCTGACAGACGCACCATATTGACCGGGCCATCCACCGCATACAGGCGGTTCTTGTCGATGGAAAATTGCTCAAGCAAGAACTGCGACAAATGCGGCGGGCAGTTTTTCGCGACTTCCAGGCGCACGGCCACGCCGAAATTACGGCTTTGCAATTCGCCCTGCAGCGCCTGGCGCAGATTCTTGACCTCTTCCTCATCCACCCACAAATCGCTGTTACGGGTCACGCGGAATTGTGAATAGGCCAATACTTCGCGGCCTGTGAACAGGTCGTTGATGTGCGCGTGGATGACGGATGACAGCAGGCAGAAGGAAATGCCGTTCTTCGATAATTCCGGCGGCAACTGTATGACGCGCGGCAAGACGCGCGGTGCTTTCAGGATCGCGATGGCTGTACCGCGACCGAAGGCATCCTTACCGGACAATTCAACAATGAAATTCAAGCTCTTGTTGACGACTTGCGGGAACGGATGCGCGGGATCGAGCCCGATCGGTGTCAGCAAAGGGCGAACTTCGCGATCGAAATAGGATTTGACCCACGCCCGTTGCGCGTCGTTACGGTCCTGATCGCGTAATAAATGGATGCCCTGTTTGGCTAGTTGCGGCAGCACATCTTCATTTAATACGCGATATTGGCGTTCGACGATTTGATGACATTCGGCCCCGGCGATGGCCAGTGCGGCGGAAAGAGTGGGCTGCTCGACGAATTCGCCATCTACATGGTTGTTCGCCAGCAGGCTGGCAATCCTGACCTCAAACAACTCATCCAGATTATTACTGACGATGCACAAGTACTTCAGGCGTTCCAGCAAAGGTACGGCTGGATTTTCTGCTTGCGCCAGGACACGGCGGTTAAATGCCAGCTGCGATAACTCCCTGTTCAAATAGATTGCACTTTTAGGCGGGATAGGGGTGGAGACGGCTTCTGCAGCAGCTTTCTTGTGCATTTTCTTGACTTTGGCCATTGGTAATTCCGCAGAGTGTAGGGCTTCATTATGACAACTTAATGACAGTCTTTTTTGCGTTTGATCAAGTTTATGACATCATTTTTCAGAAGTCATAAACCTGTCATAATTGTCCGCTAAAGTCCGCACTGTCTTATTTAGATAACCCCTAAGGAGCAGATATGCGATTGAATCAATTTGTAAAAACCGCTGTAGTTGCTGCAGGTGCAGCAATGGCGTTTTCTTCCGCAGTGGCAGCCGACATCACAGGTGCCGGTGCAACCTTCCCATACCCAATTTATGCCAAATGGGCCGAAGCTTATAAAGCAGCAACCGGCAGTGGCTTGAATTATCAATCCATCGGCTCCGGCGGTGGTATCAAGCAAATCAAGGCAAAAACCGTTGATTTTGGCGCATCTGACATGCCTTTGAAATTTGCAGATCTGGAATCCGAAGGCTTGATCCAGTTCCCGGCAATCATGGGTGGCGTCGTACCTATCGTTAATCTGGAAGGCATCACCCCAGGTCAATTGAAAATGACGCCTGACGTGTTGGCTGCTATCTACCTGGGTAAAGTCGTCAAGTGGAATGACGCGCAACTTACTGCGTTGAATCCAGGCGCGAAATTGCCTGATCAAGACATTACCGTTGTTCACCGTTCGGACGGATCGGGCACCACATTCCTGTGGACTGATTTCCTGTCGAAAACCAATGCAGACTTCAAAGCAACTGTTGGTGCAGGCACTGCAGTGAAATGGCCAGCAGGCGTAGGCGGCAAGGGTAACGAAGGCGTTGCAGCGAACGTACAACGTATCAAGGGTTCGATCGGCTATGTTGAATATGCATACGCTAAAAAGAACAAAATGTCGCACACCCAAGTGAAAAACCGTGACGGTCAATTCGTGCAACCTGACGACGAAACCTTCAAGGCAGCTGCTGCAGGTGCAGACTGGGCGAAAACACCAGGCATGGAAGTTGTGCTGACCAACCAGCCTGGCAAAGCCAGCTGGCCTATCACTGGTGCATCGTTCATTTTGATGCACAAATCGCAAGCATCGGCTGAGCGTGCAAAAGAAGTGTTGAAGTTCTTTGACTGGTCCTACAAAAACGGCGGCGCAATGGCTACTGAGTTGGATTACGTTGCAATGCCACCTGCGGTGATCAAGCTGGTTCAAGATGCGTGGAAAGCGAATTTGAAAGATGCTTCCGGCAAGGCTGTTTGGTAAGCGCTGATTCAGTTACTGGAATAGTCGCTGATTCAATTGCTGTTTAATGTTACACGGAACCCCCGTCAACCAGCGCTGCTGGTGGACGGGGGTTCTACTTAACTACCAAATATTATGAACACAAGTCTTAATACTATTTCTGCACACGCGATGACTGTTGATAATAAAGAAAAAAGTGATGGTAACGTCTTCAGCAGTGCGCTGATGGCGACGATGCGCAAGCAGCGTTTCCAGGATTTCCTTTTTCATAAGATCACGTTCATCTTTGCGTTGAGCGTTTTGTTCGTTTTACTCGGCATCATCGCATCCTTGATGATCGGTGGGATTACCTTTTGTTACTAGCGTTGAGTGGGATCCAGTCAACGATCAATACGGAGCGGCGATTGCAATCGTCGGCACCTTGCTTACCTCGTTTATCGCCTTGCTGATCGCTTTCCCGATCAGCTTCGGCATTGCACTATTCCTCACAGAGATTTGCCCGGCATGGCTGAAGCGCCCATTGGGTACGGCGGTTGAGTTGCTGGCAGGTGTGCCCAGCATCATCTACGGCATGTGGGGCCTGTTTGTATTTGCACCATTGTTTTCCGATTACATTCAGCCTGCACTGGCTTCCACGCTTGGGCATCTGCCGGTCATTGGCAATTTGTTTACTGGTCCGCAAATGGGTATCGGTATCCTGGCTGCCGGCATCATCCTCGCCATCATGATCATTCCATTCATCGCATCGGTGATGCGTGACGTGTTCGAGATCGTGCCGCCGGTATTAAAAGAATCTGCTTACGCACTCGGTTGCACCAAGTGGGAAGTTGTCCGCAAGGTGGTACTGCCGTACACGCGCATCGGCGTGGTCGGCGGCGTGATGCTGGGTTTGGGGCGTGCACTTGGTGAAACCATGGCGATTACCTTCGTCATCGGCAATGCGCACAAATTATCGTGGTCGCTGTTCGCCGCAGGTAACAGTATCGCGTCGACACTGGCCAATGAATTTGCCGAAGCGGAATCGGTATTGCACGTATCGTCGCTGTTTGCACTCGGCCTGATCCTGTTCGTGATCACCTTCATTGTTCTGGCTGCCGCAAAAATCATGTTGATGGGTATGTCCCGCAAGGAAGGCGCGAAATGAGTACGACTCTAAAAGCAGACAACGTAAAAGAGACGTTGAATCCTGTCTATCGGAAACGCCTGTTGGTTCATCGCATCGGCATCGTTTTGTCTTTTATCGCGATGACCATCGGTTTGTTTTTCCTGATGTGGATTCTGTTCACGCTGGTAGTTAAAGGCGTGGGCGCCATCAACTGGGCAATTTTTACGGAGACGACCCCGGCACCAGGTAGTGAAGGTGGCGGTTTGATGAATGCGATTGTCGGCAGTTTGCTGATGGTTGGCGCGGCGGTCTTCATCAGTACACCGATTGGTATTCTGGCCGGCATTTACTTGGCGGAATATGGCGAAGTCAGCTGGTTCGCCAAGATCACACGCTTTGTTACCGACATCATGTTGTCGGCACCTTCGATCGTGATTGGCTTGTTCATCTACGCAATTTATGTGGCAAACGTAAAGCATTTCTCCGGCTGGGCCGGTAGCTTTGCGATCTCGTTGATTGCGATTCCGGTGGTAGTGCGTACGACTGACAATATGCTCAACCTGGTACCGACCAGTCTGCGTGAAGCTGCTTTTGCGCTCGGTGCACCGCGCTGGCGTGTCGCTACCTTCGTGCGTTTGCGTGCAGTCAAGGCTGGTGTCATTACCGGTGTGTTGCTGGCAGTCGCTCGTATCTCCGGCGAAACCGCACCGTTGCTGTTCACTGCATTGAACAACCAGTTCTATAGCGCGAACATGAACGCACCTATGGCCAACTTGCCGGTCGTGATCTATCAATTCGCGATGAGTCCTTACGACAACTGGCGCTCACTCGCATGGGGTGGCGCATTGCTGATTACCTTCAGCGTACTGGCATTGAACATTGCATCACGTACCTTGTTCAATCAAAAGATTAATAACTGATTTTTCCAAAGCGAACGCTATGACTACTCAAACGTCTTTGAATACCACCGGCAAAAAAACGCTGGATATCAGAAACCTCAATTTTTATTACGGCTCGTTTCAAGGCCTGAAAAATATCAATTTGAGCATTGAAGATAAAAAAGTTACGGCCTTCATTGGTCCGTCCGGCTGTGGCAAATCAACGCTGCTGCGCACCTTCAACCGCATGTATGACCTCTACCCGGGTCAACGCGCTGAAGGCGAGATCATGTACCACGGCAAGAACATTCTCGAGCCAGGTCAGGACGTCAATATGTTGCGTGCGAAGGTCGGCATGGTGTTCCAGAAGCCGACACCTTTTCCGATGACGGTCTATGACAACATCGCCTTCGGCGTGCGTCTGTATGAAAACCTGCCTAAAGGCGAGATGGATGAACGCGTCGAATGGGCGCTGAACAAGGCGGCGCTGTGGACCGAAGTCAAAGACAAGCTCCACAAAAGTGGTCTGAGTTTGTCTGGCGGTCAGCAGCAGCGTCTGTGCATCGCACGCGGTGTAGCAGTGAAGCCGGACGTGCTCTTGCTGGACGAGCCAACTTCTGCGCTGGATCCGATTTCGACTGCGAAGATCGAAGAATTGATCAGCGAATTGAAGGGCGACTACACGATCGCGATCGTTACGCATAATATGCAGCAAGCGGCACGTTGCTCGGATTACACCGCGTACATGTATCTGGGTGAGTTGGTCGAATTCGGTGAAACCGATCAGATCTTCATGAACCCGAACAAGAAAGATACGCAAGATTACATCACCGGTCGTTTCGGCTGATCGATCCGTATATAAAACAGTAGAAGAACTAAAAAAGCAATGTGCGACTGCATATCAGATGCATGGCACGTGACCATTTAATAGAACGCAGTTTATATTCCAATTAGGAGAAACCTGATGACAGGCGAACACTCTTCCAAGCAATACGACATGGATCTGGAAACCATCCGTTCCAAGGTATTGGCGATGGGCGGTCTTGTCGAAAGCCAGTTTCAAGATGCACTTTCCTGTTTTAGAACCGGCAATATCGCGCAAGCCGAGCAAATCATCAAGGCAGATGACAACGTCAACAATCTGGAAGTGTCGCTGGATGATGCCTGCAGCCACCTGATCGTTAAACGCCAGCCTGCTGCGAACGACTTGCGTACCGTGATGGCCACTATCAAGGTCATTACCGATCTGGAACGTATCGGTGACGAATCCACGAAGATCGCACGTGCAGCAAAAAGCATTACCGAACGCGGTGTTACCACGATCAATCATTACGAAACCATACGTGTGATGTCGATCAGCGCCAGCAATATGCTGCATGACGCATTGGATGCTTTTGCCCGTCTCGACGGCAAACAGGCAATCAAATTGATCGCGCAGGATGAAGTGGTCGATTTCGAATTTCGCTCGATTATGCGTACCTTGATTACCTTCATGATGGAAGATCCGCGTACCATTTCCGGTGCGCTGGATACCCTGTGGGTTGCCAAGGCGATCGAACGTATCGGCGACCACGCAAAGAACATTGCTGAATACGTGATCTACATCGTCGAAGGCAAAGACATCCGTCATACCGACTATGCAGCAACACAACTGGAAGATCGTACGACCAACTAATATATGGCTGCTGAAAAACCGACGATACTGATTGTTGAGGACGAACCACCGATTATCGAATTGGTGACGTTCACATTGAAAGGCGCAGGCTGGAATGTCGCTGCGGTACAAACTGCCGGCGAAGCATGGGATTTTATCCAGCAACGCCTGCCGCAACTGATTTTGCTGGACTGGATGTTGCCGGATCAAAGCGGCTTGCGTCTGTTGTCACGGATACGTGCCGACCGGCAGTTCAACGAACTACCGGTCATCATGCTGACTGCAAAAAGCATGGAAGAAGACAAGATTGCCGGCCTGGATAACGGTGCCGACGACTATGTCACCAAGCCTTTTTCACCACGAGAGCTGACCGCGCGTATCAATGCATTGTTGCGCCGCAAGACGCCTGAGCATTCTCAAACCTTGATGACAGCCGGGAACATCAGTCTTGATCCCATTAGCTGCAGCGTCAGCATGAACGATGAAAAGATCGAGATCGGCCATGCTGAATTCAAGTTGCTGAAATTTTTCCTCGCCCATCCGGACCGTGTATTTTCACGCAGTCAGTTGCTGGATAAGGTATGGGGCGATCATGTCGTGATCGAAGAACGTACTGTGGATGTCCACGTTTTGCGTCTGCGCAAAGCATTGAAAGATGCGGAAAGCTTGATCAAAACGGTGCGTAGTGTAGGCTATATGCTCTCAGAAAAATAAGCGCAAGCACGCCGTCTATGAATCCTCAGTTGCTGTTCTGGATACCCGCCACGCTGCGGTTATCCTTTATTCTTATCGCATCCGGCATTTGCTGGTATTTCTTCGGTCCGATCATCGGCTTGTCTGTGGGCTTGATATGCCTGATCGCACTGATCCTCATCCAGCTCAAATATCTCTACCTGTTAAGCGCCTGGCTTGATCATCCCGATAGCGAAAAGCTGCCGGATGGATGGGGGGCATGGACCGATATTTTTTCGCGCCTGTATCGCCTGCGTCGTGATGATGAGCGCAACCGTACTGAACTGACAGAATGGCTGGCGCGCTTCCGCCAGGCGATGAGCCTGTTGCCGGATGGTGTCGTCATCATGGATGACGTGCTCTTCCTGGAGTGGTGCAATCCTGCCGCAGAGCGCCATCTGGGCCTCAACAACAGTCGCGATAAAGGCATGCGCGTCACCAATCTGATACGCAGTCCGGACTTTATCGACTACATCATCCTCGGTCGTTACGAACAGCCACTCACGCTCAGCCTCAAAGATCGTAAGCTGATCGTGCACATCATTCCATTCGAAAATCGTCGCCAGATTCTGGTGACGCATGATGCGACGGAAAACGATCGTATCGAAATGATGCGCCGCGACTTCAT
>LNEU01000007.1 GCA_001464355.1 Burkholderiales bacterium Ga0077544 | reverse complement strand
GCAGGCGACAGATGATTTTTATGCAACCTACTTTTTACGTATACTTTTTATGAAACCTGCAAAAGAAATTCGCGTTGGCAACATCATTATGGTGGATGCAAAACCTTTCATCGTGTTGCGTTCCGATGTTAACGGTTCGAGCCGCACCGGCTTTACCTACAAGTGGAAGATGAAAAATCTTCTGACCAACAGCCCGATGGGATAAGTTTGACGTCGTTGTCCTCGACAAAAAGCCTGTGACTTATTCGTACTTCGCTGATCCTTTGTACGTCTTCATGGACGAAGAATACAATCAGTTCGAAATCGAAGAAGAAAACCTGGGCGATGCATTGCATTACCTGAAAGACGGCATGGAATGCGAAGCGGTGTTCTATGACGGCAAAGCAATCTCGGTTGAGCTGCCTATCACGATCGCTCGCCAAATCGTTTACTCCGAGCCTGCAGTCAAGGGCAATACTTCCGGTAACGTGTTGAAAGAAGCACGTATCGAAAACGCAGTCGAAGCGCATCAACACACTGTTCAAGTGCCGTTGTTTGTCAGCAGCGACGACGTAATCGAAATCGATACACGTACAAATGAATACAAGCGCGTCGTTCGTAACTAACACTTAGTTGCAATTAAAAACGCCGCCTAATACGCGGCGTTTTTTTCGTCTATTAGTTTATAAAGACGGAAACTAGCGTGCTGTCAGCCCACAAAAGAATGCCTGCAAAATATTTGCAGGCATTTTTAGTTTTCAGCGTCAGGTGCTTCGAAATTTATTGCGCATTCTTGATATGCGCGATGCGATCATCCGTCGATGGGTGACTGGACAAGTATGGCGGTGGAGCTTCGCCTTGCTTCGCTTTCATACGTTCAAAGCTGTCAGATAATTGCGAAAGCGGAATACCATTCGCTTTCATCATTGCAATCGCATAGTCGTCGGCTTCACGTTCAGCATCGCGTGAATACTTCATATCCAGCATCACCGTTGGCACGGTCGCAATGATCGACGAGACGTCGCCAAAGATCACTGTGATGACAGCGCCAATTGCCGAGCTTTGCACAATGCGGCGCATCAAATGGCGTTCATGCAAATGTCCTAACTCATGCGCTAGTACGCCTATCACTTGTTCATCATTGTTCATCAACTTGACCAGTTCATCGGTCATGATGATTTGGCCGGACGGCAGCGCAAATGCATTCGGCCCAATATTACTTTTGCGGAAAATGATTTCATACGATGGCGCGCCTGCTTTAGGCGGCACCATCATTTGAAATTTTTTGGTGATTGCATCACGTCTGGCTACAGGTAACTGGCTGGGCGCGAGTATGCGTTTGTCCAGGAACTCCAGTGTGCCCTTACTGATGGAGCGCTCCACGCTTTCCGGCAATGCTTTGGCGACGATATCTGCTGCAACGGGTAGCGCGTACAAATAACCCAGCACCAGAATTGCGATGGTGGCGACCAAACCTATCACTGCATTGCGCCAGCTTTGCTGCATGCGTACAACAGCCGAATCGCGATAGCCGGTTTCGGCCAGCAAGGCATCGAATTCGGGCGCGTTATTGATTTCAAGATAGGCGTCGTCGGGAAACGTCACCTTTCGCAAACCGTTACGGGTGCGCTCGGATACCCTCAATGTGCTAATTGGCGCAGCGCGTTCCGCATCGCCGGTGATAGTCGCTATCCCGCCGACTACCGACAAGCTCACGCGATGCGCGCGTGAGGTCTTGCCGTCGAAATAAGAGGCGGGTATTTGTTTCATCAAAGCGACAAATCAAAGTCCAGCAGATCGGTCAGCCCTTCGCCGGTTGCGCCTGCTTGCGCCTGTGTTGCTGCGACGAAATGATCGAGGCTGTCGTCCGGGTGCAAGGTCATCGCTTCTACCCGATACTTCATATAGCGAATTTGCGCGAATGGCAGGTACAGACCGAGCGTGCAGATAATGCCGAGAATATTGGTGATCGCAATAAAGGAAACACGCGACCATTTCATATTGCTTTGAAAGTGATGCAAGCCCAGACGCGTATTGTTCCAGATCAGATTCTGTATCAGCGTCGCAAAAATCGGAAATACCAGAAACATCCACACGTACAAGGCGAACACAAAAGCGAAAATCGCAAAGGCGCTGCTGGCGTCGGTTGTGCTGCCCATTCCACCACTTGCGATCACGGCAAAGATAGTTCCGCCAAATAAAACGCAGATAAGCGTAAAGCCGGCAAGCCAGATCGCAAAAAACATCAGATAGCATTTATAAAATGCGCCCACTGTTGCATCGAAGGAAAAGTGCGTACTGCCGAAGCGGCTTTCCTGATGCTGAAATTTTTTCAGACGTTGATGCGCGAACGGCGCGGCCAAAAAGAGAGTGATGGCTGACAGCAGCGGCCACAGCAGATACACCATATACGCTTGCCTCAGTGAACCGCGGAAACCAAAGCGTATACCGCGATAACTGGAGTTAAACAGCTTGAATTGCAGACTTTTCCAAATCAGCCAAGGTGCGGCGAACACCACCGCGACAATCATCAGCAACGCGACGATACCTGACGATTCCAGCGCGAGGTTGTACGCGATGATCAGGATGACGGCGACGAACCGGCCTTTGAGAATGGCAATCGGATTGCCGTGATATTCGAAGCTGGAGCTGGCGACAGTCGTGTTGCCATAGAAATATTTGAGCCG
>LNEU01000006.1 GCA_001464355.1 Burkholderiales bacterium Ga0077544 | reverse complement strand
GACGTCGCAAGCTATGAATCGCTGGCTAATCCGGTCAACAAAGGCAAGGTCTGCACTCGCTCCGGTTCACATCCCTACAACCTGTCATTGATCGGCTCAATGATCGAGCGCAATGGTGAAAAAGCGACTGAGCAATGGGCCCAAGGCATGGTTGCGAATTTTGCCCGCCCACCGCGCGGCGGCGACACTGACCAAATCAAGGGTGTGGCTTCCGGCGAGTGCGGCGTAGCGATCGCCAACTCTTATTACTATGCTCGCCTGCTGCGCTCCACCAAGCCTGAAGATATTGCAGCGATGAAAAACGTTGGCTTCATCTGGCCGAACGCCAAAACCACCGGCACGCATTTCAACATCGCAGGTGGTGGCGTCGCTAAAAATGCCCCGCACCGTGAAGCAGCTGTGAAATTCCTCGAGTATTTGGCGAGCGATGAAGCACAAGCTTATTTCGCCGATGGCAATAATGAATGGCCAGCGGTGCAATCCGTCAAAGTCAAAAACCCTGCGCTGGAATCCCTGGGGAAATTCAAGATGGAAAACGTCTCGATCGCCTCAATAGGTAAAAACCAGATTGCTGCGCAACGTATTCTGGATCGTGTCGGTTATAAATAAGTTGAAGGAAATTTGCCTGTAATCAGAGGCAGGTAAGCAGTAAGTACAGCAATACAAAAAAAAAAGCAGCCAGTAATCGCAAACTATCGCGATTACTGGCTGCTTTTTTTTCAGATTAAAATTAGTAAAAACGGCTTGCCGGTCTCAGTCCAGACAAAGTTTTAATGCATCGTCCCAATTCGGTAGACTGCAAAACGTTTGCATGAAACGCTCCGAAGACAATACCGAATTCGCCGGACGCTTGGCAGGCAACGGATAATCATGCGTTGTGATCGGCGTGACCTGCGGTTTCTTCAAGGTAGTTGGATGCGCAATGATCGCCTGCGTGAAACCATGCCAGCTGGTTTTCCCCTGAGCACTTACATGATACAAGCCTGTATGCTTTTCCCATGCAGC
>LNEU01000005.1 GCA_001464355.1 Burkholderiales bacterium Ga0077544 | reverse complement strand
TGGCTGACGACAAAGCGCTGACCGTTTTACTCGAACAAAATCCGCAACTGGAAGCACAGCATTTGCGCACCTTGATCCGCAATGCACGCAAGGAACAGGCAGAGAACAAACCGCCGAAAGCCTACCGCGAACTGTTCCAGATTTTGAAATCATTGCAAGCACCGGCTGCACAACCAACGGATGACGAAGACGATGTCAAAGAAGACCAATCCTGATGAATTGAAAATCGGTCTGGTATCGATTTCCGACCGCGCCTCCAGCGGTGTGTATGAAGATCAAGGCATCCCCGCCTTGCAAACATGGTTCACCGCTGCACTGAGCAGTGCATGGACAATGGAAACGCGCCTGATCCCGGATGAACAAGCTGCGATTGAACAAGCGTTGATCGAACTGGTAGATGTTGAGCACTGCGATCTAGTCATCACCACAGGCGGCACCGGCCCGGCGCGGCGCGATGTCACACCTGAAGCAACAATGGCTGTCGCCACCAAAGAGATGCCAGGCTTCGGCGAACAGATGCGCCAGATCAGTCTGCACTTCGTACCGACCGCGATCCTGTCACGTCAAGTCAGCGTCATACGCGAAACCGCAGATCACGCTGCACTGATCATGAATCTGCCAGGTCAGCCAAAATCCATCAAGGAAACATTGGAAGGCTTGAGAGATGCAGGCGGCAAGCAATTAGTCGGCGGCATCTTTGCTGCAGTACCTTATTGCATAGATTTGATGGGCGGTCCCTACGTCGAAACCAATGAAGCTATCTGCAAAGCCTGGCGTCCCAAGCACGCAATCCGTCCTGCCAAATAATTCTGAGTAATTAATTCTTACTAATCTCCTCTGTAAATCTTTCTCCGCAATTTCAAATCACATCATGACTCTGAAAACCGTCGAACTCGTCACCGCACCGAACCCAACCGTCGCCGTTATCTGGATGCACGGCCTAGGCGCCGATGGCAATGACTTTGTACCTATAGTCAAAGAACTGGATCTGGAAGGCTGCCCGGCCATCCGTTTCGTTTTTCCACATGCACCTATGCTGGAAGTCACCATCAATGGCGGCCGCATGATGCCGGCCTGGTACGACATCTCCGCATCCGAGTTCGGCCGTGATGATGATGAAAAAAGCGTGCGCGATTCGCAAATCGATATCAACGCATTGATAGAACGCGAAAAAGAACGCGGCATTACAGCGGACAAAATTCTGATCGGCGGTTTCTCGCAAGGTTGCGCCATGACTTTCCAGACTGGTTTGCGCTATCCGGAAAAACTCGGCGGCCTGCTGTGCCTGTCAGGCTATCTACCGTTGGAAGATTCGTTCGAAGCAGAACGTAGCGAAGCCAATAAGAACATTCCGATTTACTACGGTCACGGTCGTGAGGACCAGGTGATTCCTATTACACGTGCGCAGCAAACTTTGGCTTTATTGCAAAAAAATGGCTACAACGTTGAGTGGCATGAATATGACATGCCGCATTCGGTTTGCATGGAAGAGATCATTGATATCAGTAACTTTTTGAAGCGCGTATTGGCTTAATTTTTTTTCTGTGATTGATGATGAAAGACGCGCTTAGCGCGTCTTTTTTTCGTTTGAATTTATGGCTGATTCCACGGTATTTCTTTGATGACGTTCAGTTGCCGGGGGTGGCCCGGCTGCCACTCACTTTTCTTGCTTCGCCAAGAAAAGTAAGCAAAAGAAGGCGACCGCACAGCCGCTGCCCTTCGGGTTCCCGTTTGTGCAAATCAAAAAATGGGAAGCGAACGAAACTCGCTTCGCTCAAACAACGTTCACTTCTATTTCCATTTTCTGCTTCGCACAAACCGCAGCGTCACAGCGGGTGAACTTCAACGGCAGTTCGGTGGGCGTAGCATTGTCGCGAGCGAACTTGAGGATCAAACAGTATCTAGCTGGTTGATCTTGCGGTTGCGGTTGCGGTTGCGGTTGCGGTTGCGGTTGCGGTTGCGGTTGCGGTTGCGGTTGCGGTTGCGGTTGCTCTTGACCTTAACTGCATGTGACGTTGCCAAGGCAAGCGGTCGTCAGGCGGATAAAGAGCGCAAACCTGTTTGAGCCGAAGGCGAGTTTGTTTGTGCTCCCGACTGATGATCGTTTGACTTGGGTACCCGCGCAGCGGGCA
>LNEU01000004.1 GCA_001464355.1 Burkholderiales bacterium Ga0077544 | reverse complement strand
CTGGTTGAAACGCTGTGCTGTCATTGTATGGGTGCAGGATCTATGGCCGGAAAGCTTGCAGGCGACTGGATATGTTCGCAATCCACGTGTTCTTGCTGTCGTATCGCAGGTAGTACGCCTCATTTATCGGCATAGTGATTTGTTGCTGGTTCAGTCGGAAGCTTTTGAACCCCGCGTTGCGGCTTTGGCTCCAGGCAAGCGGGTTGTCTATTATCCGAATTCGGTCGATTCGAGTTTTGCTGCACCTGTGGAAATCACACTTCCTGATATCCCGGCTTTGAATGAGGGTTTTTGTATTGTGTTTGCCGGGAATATCGGCGTCGGCCAGGCGGTAGAAGTTATTGTGGAGGCAGCTGCTTTGCTGACTGCATACGCAGATATTCGGTTCGTGGTGCTCGGCCAGGGTAGTCGCTGTGATTGGATGCGGGAAGAATTACAAGCGCGTAGTTTGCGGAATGTATATTTGCCAGGGCGCTATCCCGTTGAGACGATGCCTGGACTCATGCAAAAGGCCTCGGCCTTGCTGGTAACCCTGGCCGATCAGCCAATTTTCGCTGCGACAGTGCCAAGTAAAGTTCAGGCATATATGGCTGCCGGCAAGCCAATTTTGGCTTGTCTGAACGGCGAGGGCGCGCGCTTGGTCATCAAGGCGCAGGCGGGATTGGTGAGTTCTGCCGAGAATGCTCAAGGATTGGCTGACTCCATCTTGTGTTTATATAAAATGACTGATGCCGAAAGAGCACAAATGGGGGAAAATGGTCGCCGCTATTTCAAAGAGCATTTTGACCAGGATATGTTGACTGACCAACTCATCGACCACTTCCATGCGGTCTCCGCATCAAGTAAGGGCCAGGAATGAAAGTTTTAGTATTGGGTGCCAGCGGCATGCTGGGTAGTGCCGTGATGCGCGTGGTGAGTGAGAAGAAGGATTGGGAGATATTTGGTACGGTTCGCTCTGCGAATGCCGGCCGTTTTTTTTCAACTGAGATTGCGAAATGTTTGTTGCCGGGTTGCGATGTCGAAAATCATGATGCCTTGGTCAAGGTATTCAACAACGTCAAGCCAACAGTTGTGATCAATTGTATAGGCTTGGTCAAGCAGTTGGCCGATGCAGATGACCCGTTGTTGGCGTTGCCCATTAATTCTTTGTTGCCACATCGCCTGGCGGCTCTTTGCAATTTAGGCGGAGCACGCCTGATTCATATCAGTACCGATTGTGTATTTAAAGGTGATAAAGGCGCATACGAGGAAAAGGATATCTCCGATGCGACTGATTTATACGGCAAGTCAAAATTTCTCGGAGAGGTTTATCTTCCGCATACGGTGACTTTACGCACCTCGATCATTGGACATGAACTGCAGAATGCACATGGTTTGGTGGAATGGTTTCTTGGGCAAAAAGATCGCTGCAATGGATATAGTCGCTCGATTTTTTCTGGCTTGCCGACGGTTGCCTTGGCACAGTTGATTCGTGATGTTGTTATTCCGGGAACGGGCTTGTCAGGGCTGTATCATGTGGCAGCCCAACCGATTTCAAAGTTTGATTTGCTTGCGTTGATAGCAGAAGTGTATGGCAAAGAGATCGAAATCGTAGCCGATGAGCGCGTAGTGATTAACCGTTCATTGAATGCAGAGAAGCTCAGGCAAGAGACAGGATATGAGGCGCCGGATTGGCGTAGTCTTATTCAATTGATGCATCTTTATAAATAGAAAAATTAAGCATATGTTCGACGATAAAGTATTGATGATTACTGGAGGAACGGGTTCCTTTGGCAATGCTGTTTTGACTAGATTCTTGTCGACCGCAGTACGTGAAATTCGCATTTTCAGCAGAGATGAAAAAAAGCAAGAAGACATGCGGATTGCTCTGAATAACCCGAAGCTGAAGTTTTATATTGGGGATATTCGCAATTACGACAGTATTCATGAAGCGATGAATGGTGTGGATTACATTTTTCATGCCGCCGCTTTGAAGCAAGTGCCGTCATGCGAGTTTTATCCGATGGAAGCAGTACGTACCAATGTCCTCGGAACAGAAAATGTATTGAATGCGGCTATTGCCAATCGTGTGAAGCGAGTTGTTGTACTCAGTACGGACAAGGCAGTATATCCAATCAATGCGATGGGTATTTCCAAGGCGATGATGGAAAAATTAATGGTCGCCAAAGCGCGCATGCGTTCTGCTGGCGAGACCGTTATCTGTGCTACGCGATATGGCAACGTCATGGCTTCACGCGGGTCCGTTATCCCCTTGTTTGTTGGTCAGTTGAATGAGGGGAAGCCGCTGACGGTGACAGATCCGAATATGACGCGTTTTCTGATGTCCTTGGAAGATTCCGTCGATCTGGTTTTGCATGCGTTTGAACATGGCGAGCAGGGCGATATTTTTATCCAGAAAGCGCCAGCATCGACGGTCGGTGATCTGGCGATGGCGTTGAAAGAAGTATTTTCTAAAGATAATACGGTCAGGGTTATTGGAACCCGGCATGGCGAAAAACTTTATGAATCGCTGGTATCGCGCGAAGAGATGGCGAAGGCTGAAGATATGGGGCGCTATTTCAGAATCCCTGCCGACAACCGCGATCTCAATTACGCCAAATATTTTGTTGAAGGCGAAACCAGGATTTCCGAGATCGACGACTACACCTCGCATAACACCGAGCGTTTGACTATTGAGCAGGTCAAAGCAATATTATTGAAGCTGGATTTCATTCAAGAGCAACTGCATGCGTAAAGTCATGACGATTGTCGGTACGCGCCCGGAACTCATCAAGATGAGCCGGGTAATCGCCGAACTTGAAAAACATACCCAGCATATCCTGGTGCATACCGGTCAGAACTATGACTATGAACTGAATCAGGTTTTTTTCGATGACCTGGAAATTCGCAAGCCGGATTATTTTCTGGATGCCGCCGGTGCGAATGCAGCGCAAACGATTGCGCAAGTGATCATGAAGGCCGATGAGGTTTTTGAAATCGAAAAACCTGATGCCTTGCTACTTTATGGTGATACCAACTCTTGTCTTGCCATCATCCCGGCCAAGCGCCGCAAGATACCAGTGTTCCATATGGAAGCCGGTAATCGTTGCTTTGATCAGCGTGTGCCGGAAGAGTTGAATCGCAAGGTGCTGGATCATCTGTCAGATATCAATATGGTGCTGACGGAGCATGCGCGACGCTATTTGCTGGCAGAAGGTATCAAGGCTGAAACCATAATCAAGACGGGCTCGCACATGCGCGAAGTGCTTGATTTCTATCAACCAAAAATTGAAAAATCCGATGTCGTGGCACGTTTATCCCTAGAAAGCCGCAAGTATTTTCTGGTGAGTGCTCATCGTGAAGAAAACGTTGATTCACCCGAGGCCCTGCGCGATTTACTGGCGACACTGGATGCTTTGGTCAAACGTTACGGTTGCCCTGTTCTTGTATCTACGCATCCAAGGACGTTCAAGCGTCTGGAGGAATTGGGGCATGGTCCGCTGGATGAAAGAATCATTCTTTCCAAGCCATTCGGATTTATTGACTACATCAAATTACAAATGGAAGCCTTCTGCGTATTGTCAGACAGTGGAACCATCACTGAAGAGACTTCCTTGTTGAATTTGTGTTCCATCACCCTGCGTAATGCGCACGAACGTCCCGAGGGTATGGATGTCGGCACCCTGATCATGTCCGGTTTAAAAGCGGAACGTGTTATTGAGGCAATCGATATTGTGACGTCTCAATACACGCCACATACTGCGCCGGTTCTTCCGGTTTCCGACTACGAAAATCCTTATGTTTCGAAGCAGGTAATGAGAGTCGTAGCCAGTTATATCGACTATATCAATCGCGTTGTCTGGTCAAAATAGCTGAATGAGATCGCGTACAGTATGTTCGCGACGCATGTCACGCATCAATTTGATAAATTCCATGAATAAAATTCTAGTCACCGGTGCCAACGGTTTTGTTGGTAGCAGCCTTTGCGAGACTTTACGTCATCGTGGTGTCGATTTTGTTCCTGCCGTGCGCAATGCGGGTCTGAGTGGACAGATTTCTGTTGGTGATCTAAGCACAGATACAGACTGGACGGCGGCATTGGAAGGGTGTGATGTGGTGATGCATTTGGCGGCACGCGTGCATGTGATGACCGATAGCGCAAGCGACCCGCTTGCTGCCTTCAGAGCTGTGAATGTCGATGCAACATTAAATTTGGCTCGTCAAGCCCTTGCAAA
>LNEU01000003.1 GCA_001464355.1 Burkholderiales bacterium Ga0077544 | reverse complement strand
GTGCATGTGATGACCGATAGCGCAAGCGACCCGCTTGCTGCCTTCAGAGCTGTGAATGTCGATGCAACATTAAATTTGGCTCGTCAAGCCCTTGCAAAAGGGGCCAAACGTTTTGTTTTTGTCAGTAGCATCAAGGTCAATGGTGAAGAAACGAGAACGCATCCATTTACCGCATTTGACGAACCAGCGCCTATCGATCCGTACGGTCAATCCAAGCTGGAAGCAGAGATCGGATTGCAGGAATTAGGCAAGGCGACAGGTCTGGAAGTAGTGATTGTTCGCCCGCCGTTGGTCTACGGGCCTGGTGTAGGAGCAAACTTTCGACGATTGATGCAACTCGTGAAAACAGGTTTGCCTTTGCCCCTGGGCTCCATCCATAATCGCCGTAGTATGGTGGCAGTGGATAATCTAGTGGATCTGCTTATCCTGTGCGCTTCGCATCCTGCGGCAGCGGGACAGGTATTCATGGTATCGGATGACCATGACATCGGCATTTCAGAATTGCTGCGCATGTTGGCGGCAGCCATGGGAAAAGGCATTTTATTGTTACCTCTGCCTGCCGGATTGATAGCTAGCGTAGCTGCAGTATTTGGCAAGTCTGCCGTCGCGAGTCGTTTGTTAGGCTCGCTGCAAGTCGACATCAATCATACGAAATCGACATTGCAATGGCAGCCGCCGGTAAGCATGGAATTTGCCTTAAAGAAAACTGTTGCCGAATATCGGGCCCATTCCTGACAGACGCTTATGAAAAGAATATTTGATTTGACGCTGGCGCTATTAGCCTCGCTTGCTCTGCTGGTGCCGATCGGATTAGTGAGTTTGTTTGTTAAACTGACATCTCAAGGGCCTATTGTCTATTGGTCGGATCGGGTGGGACGGAATAATAAGATCTTTAGAATGCCCAAATTCCGCACGATGCGAATAGATACGCCGGCAGTGGCAACGCATTTACTTTCAAATCCAGAACTGTTTTTGACGCCGATCGGCTCTTTTCTGCGACGCTCAAGTCTGGATGAATTGCCCCAGTTGTGGAGTATTCTCTGTGGAGATATGAGCTTTGTCGGTCCGCGTCCGGCATTGTTTAATCAGGACGATCTGATAGCGCTACGTACCCGATATGGGGTGGATCGGATCATCCCCGGCTTGACAGGTTGGGCGCAGATTAACGGCCGCGATGAGCTGCCGATCCCGGAAAAAGTTCAGCTGGATGTGGAATACATGCAGCGGCAATCTTTCTGGTTTGACCTGCAGATCATCATGTTGACGTTTCTCAAAGTATTAAAAAAAGATGGTATTACCCACTAAGCCAAGATGAAGCCCTTTCTCGAATTACCGCGTTTTCAAAAGCAGCTGATCGCCGCCACGGCTGATCTGCTTTTGTTGCCACTGACTTTTTATCTGTCGGTATTGCTCCGTTATGACAGCAGTACGCCGCAGTTATTTCAGATGTATTTCTGGATGATAGTCGCGGCGCCGCTGATTTCCATTCCGATTTTCCTCAAGCTGGGTCTTTATCGCGCTGTGATCCGCTTTATCGATCAAAAAATCGTCTATGTGGTTGTGTTAGGGGTGACGCTGTCTGTTATTTGTCTCGCCGCACTGGCGACCTTTACACATACTGTCACCTTGTCGCGCGGGGTCTTTGGCATTTACTGGGTCAGCGCTATTTTATATGTTGTCGCTAGTCGCTTTCTGGCGCGTGGCTATCTGCTGCGAATGAATGACAGAAGCGGCGCAATACGCGTAGCGATTTATGGCGCAGGCCATTCGGGGATGCAGTTGGCCAGCGCCTTACGCGCAGGGAGTGCATATCTCCCTGTTGCTTTGCTTGATGACAAAAAAGAATTGCAGGGTGCAACGATTGCCGGTGTAAAAGTATGGGCACCAGATTGTTTGCCTAAATTAGTCGCGGATAAACAGGTTCAGGAAATATTGCTCGCGATGCCATCCTTGCGCAAGGCAGAGCAAAAAATCATTCTGGAAAGACTGGAACCGCTCAAGGTCAAGATCAAGGTGACGCCGCCGATTGCCAGCCTGGTCAACGGTGAGTTGCGGTTGCAGGATATACGCGATATTGAAATTGAGGATTTATTGGGTCGCGATACGGTAGAGCCGAATGCACAATTGCTGACTACCTGTATCACTGGAAAAACCGTGCTGGTAAGCGGAGCAGGCGGCTCTATAGGCTCGGAGCTATGCCGTCAGATTATTCGTTTGGGACCCAAGCGCTTGCTGTTACTTGATACGTCGGAATTTGCGCTGTATACGATAGAGCAGGATTTACGGGCGATCGAACATGCTCATGATGAAAATATTGAATTGTTGCCGTTTCTCGGCTCGGTACTGGATGCGGAAAAGTGCGAACGCATTTTACGTACCTTTGCAGTTGATACGATCTATCACGCTGCAGCGTACAAACATGTTCCGCTGGTTGAGCACAATCCTATTCAAGGCATACGTAATAACGCGTTCGGCACCATGATGTTGGCGCAAGCTGCGATTGC
>LNEU01000002.1 GCA_001464355.1 Burkholderiales bacterium Ga0077544 | reverse complement strand
GTAGTTGGATGCGCAATGATCGCCTGCGTGAAACCATGCCAGCTGGTTTTCCCCTGAGCACTTACATGATACAAGCCTGTATGCTTTTCCCATGCAGCATAATTGAGGTCAGCGTAAGGCATACCCGACTGCAATCGCGTCAGCGCATGAGCCGTTACCTCGGCAAGCGTACGGCTCCAGGTCGGCGCGCCAAACTGATCGGCAACAATGCGCAACTCTTCGCGTTGCTGCGCCAGCCGCTGCACTGTCAGCAGGAAATTCTTCCCGCGCAAACCGTAAATCCAGCTGGTGCGCAAAATCAGATGCGGAATGCCTGCAGCCTTGATCGCCTGTTCGCCTGCAAGCTTGCTACGGCCATAGACACTTTGTGGATTCGGGAAATCGGTTTCGGAATAACTTCCTGACTTGTCGCCGTCGAAAACGTAATCCGTGGAATAGTGAATCATCGCCGCGCCCAGCTTCCTCGCTTCGTCCGCCATCACGGCGGGCGCCTCAGCATTGATACGCATCGCTACATCAAGATTGCTTTCGGCCAGATCAACCGCCGTATATGCTGCCGGGTTGATGATGAGCTGTGGCTGGACGGTACGCATCACATCGCGAATCTGATCAAGGTCGGTCAAATCCATTTGCTGACGATCAAGAGCCACGACATCGCCCAAACCTTGCAGCGTGCGTTCCAGCTCATAACCGAGCTGCCCGGTTTTACCTGTCAGCAGTATCTTCAAGCGAAGACCTCAGCATCTGCCAGCAGCAGCCCCTTTTTATCCTTGTCAGACAAAACTGGAATCGTATCGAACGGCCATACTATACCAATCGCAGGATCATCCCAGGCGATGCAGCGCTCATATTCGGGCGCCCAATAGTCGGTCGTCTTGTACAAGAACTCGGCGCTATCGCTGGTCACGACGAAGCCATGTGCAAAGCCTTCTGGTATCCACATTTGCTTTTTATTTTCAGCTGAAAGAACGGCACCTACCCACTGCCCGAAAGTGGCCGAATGCTTGCGAAGATCGACGGCGACATCAAATACTTCTCCGGCAATCACGCGCACAAGTTTTCCTTGTGGCTGACGTATCTGGTAATGCAAGCCACGCAAAACACCCCGCGCTGATTTGGAATGATTGTCCTGCACGAAGCTAACGTTCTTTCCTGTCACGCCAACAAACTGTTTTTCATTGAAGCTTTCGAAGAAAAACCCTCTGTCGTCGCCAAATACCTTTGGTTCAATCAGCAAGACATCAGTAATCGCGGTCTTTGTAATATTCATACTCAAAATACTTTATCGTTAAGAATGCGCAACAAGTAACGACCGTAGCCATTTTTCTTCAGCGGCTCGGCCAGCTGTTCCAGTTTCGTGGCATCGATGTAGCCTTTGCGAAAAGCAATCTCTTCTGGACAGGCAACCTTGAGGCCTTGGCGATTTTCTATCGTCGCAATGAACTGGCCAGCTTCAAGCAAGGATTCATGAGTGCCCGTATCCAGCCACGCCATGCCGCGCCCCATCAATTCGACATTCAGTTCGCCCTTGGCCAGATACGCGCGATTAACGTCGGTGATCTCCAGTTCGCCACGTGCCGAAGGCTGAATCGAGGCAGCTATATCGCACACCTGATTGTCGTAGAAATACAGACCGGTTACTGCGTAATTAGATTTCGGCACCAGTGGTTTTTCTTCGATGCTGACCGCACGACGTTCCTTGTCAAACTCAATCACGCCGTAACGTTCAGGATCTTGCACGTGATATGCAAATACTGTCGATCCAGTCGTCCGTTCAGACGCTTGCTGCAACTGCTGGTCAAACGCATGACCGTAATAAATGTTGTCGCCCAAAATTAATGCAGACGGGCCGTTGTCGATAAAATCGCGACCAATAATAAATGCCTGCGCCAAGCCATCCGGCGAAGGCTGCACCGCATAGGTAAGATTGATGCCCCACTGACCGCCGTCGCCGAGTAACTCCTGAAAACGCGGCGTATCTTGTGGTGTGGAAATCAACAAAATATCGCGTATGCCAGCCAACATCAGCGTGGTCAGCGGATAGTAAATCATCGGTTTGTCATAAACCGGCAGCAATTGTTTGGACACAGCGAGGGTGACTGGATACAGGCGCGTGCCGGAACCGCCAGCGAGGATAATCCCTTTACGTGCAATCTGATTAAACTGAAATGTCATATGGCCTGTGTATCCGTAGCAGTGTCGCGTTGCTTGTAATTTTTTTCTAGCCACTTCAGGTATGCACCGGATTGCACATCTTCTACCCATTCCTGATTGTCGAGATACCACTGCAGGGTTTTCATGATACCGCTGTCGAAGGTTTCGGCAGGCTTCCAGCCAAGCTCACGTTCTATCTTGCGTGCATCAATTGCATAGCGACGATCATGCCCGGGTCGATCAGCAACATAGGTAATCTGATTGCGATAACTAACGCCGGTGGCGTTAGGCTTTAAAGCATCCAGCATATCGCAAAGGGTATGCACCACATCCAGATTCGCCTTTTCGTTCCAGCCGCCGATATTGTAGGTTTCTCCCGGCTTGCCAGCTTGTAGCACGCGACGGATCGCTGTGCAGTGATCGCCAACATACAACCAGTCGCGAATCTGCTGTCCGTCGCCATAAATAGGGAGCGATTTTCCCGCCAGCGCATTGGCGATAATGAGTGGAATCAGTTTTTCCGGGAAATGATAAGGGCCATAATTATTCGAGCAATTAGTCGTCAACGTCGGCAAGCCATACGTGTGATGATAGGAACGCACCAGATGATCGGACGCTGCTTTCGATGCCGAATAAGGACTGTTAGGCGCATAGGCAGTCGCCTCGGAAAACGGTGCATCATCAGGACCGAGGGTACCGTACACTTCATCGGTGGAAACGTGCAGGAAACGAAATTTTTCTTTATCTGCAGTTGCCAGTTGTGCCCAGTAAGTGCGTGCCGCTTCCAGCAGGCTGAAAGTACCATTAATATTGGTGCGCACGAACTCTGCAGGGCCATGGATGGAACGATCGACATGACTTTCTGCAGCAAAATGCACGATCGCAGTCGGTTTGTATGTGCTGAGCAATTCCTGCATTTTGTCGCTGTCGCAGATATCTGCATGCACAAATACATGTCGCGTGTCGTCACGCAACGAAGCCAGATTATTCAGGTTGCCAGCATAGGTCAGCTTATCGACATTCACCACCGGCTCATCGCTCTGCGCCAACCACTCGAGCACAAAATTCGAACCGATAAAACCAGCGCCGCCCGTCACTAAAATCATTCCATTTCCTATTTACGACTAAACATACGGAGCA
>LNEU01000001.1 GCA_001464355.1 Burkholderiales bacterium Ga0077544 | reverse complement strand
ATCGTGCACATCATTCCATTCGAAAATCGTCGCCAGATTCTGGTGACGCATGATGCGACGGAAAACGATCGTATCGAAATGATGCGCCGCGACTTCATTGCCAATGCCTCACACGAATTGCGCACGCCGCTGACCGTGATCAATGGTTTCCTGGAAATCGCCCAGACTCAACCCGATCTGGACCAGACCATACGCATGTCGCATCTGAAGCTGATGATAGAGCAGGGCCAGCGCATGCAAAATCTGGTCGAAGACATGCTGACGCTGACCAGACTGGAATCCATCGACTACCCGGTGCGCCCCGAGCATGTCAATATTCATAACTTGCTGGATCAGATCAAGCAGGAAGCAGACGCCTTATCCGGCGGCCGTCATGAGATTTCCTTGACGATTGATGGCCCGGATATTGAAGGCAGCACCGATGAATTACGCAGTGCCTTCAGCAATCTCGTCTCCAACGCGGTACGCTACACGCCGGCGGGTGGTCGTATCGACATCAAATGGAAAAACACCGAAGCTGGCCCACAGTTTTCAGTCAAAGATAGTGGTATCGGTATTCGTGCCGAACATATTGCGCGTCTGACAGAGCGCTTTTACCGTGTCGACAAGAGTCGTTCCCGCGAAACACAAGGGACTGGCCTGGGCTTGGCGATTGTCAAACATGTGCTGCTGCGGCATGGTGCTGTGCTAGCGATTGAGTCGCAGCCTGAGGCGGGGAGCACGTTTATCGTGAGATTTGATAAGGCATCAGTTGATCAAACGTCCTAAGCTGCCTTTAAATACAAGTCAGGTGACTTTTACTTCATGTTGACGGTATTCGCAAATTCTATACTTAGGATTTGGCACCACTAGGGATGGCAGTAATTGCCATATTTTCTAGAAAAATTCATGAAGTAAAATAATTCATATCAAAATTTCGATTGGCTCAAAATGAGGCAGCTCAGCATTTTTATGTTCAGAACTGTACCTGCTCGTCTTATTTTGCAGTTAGCTAGTTCGCCAAGCCACTGAAGATGCCGGAGTAAATACATTTGCTGAGAAATTAAAAGGACTCTCTTGCCCCTAGAATGGCAAGAGAGAGTCCTTAATATCCAAGCGTGAAAACGAAATCTCAACCACACGACGATATAACGCATGTAATCACGAAAATATAAATCCAAGTCGTGCTACCCATACACCCCTATTTTTTACATTTTTTTTATCCATTTCGGATATGTACCCTCCGGATCAGAGCACGTTTAAGATGAGACGAAATCGAATTGCGCGCTAGTAAAATGATCTTTGCCGTTGTAATCAAAAAATAATAAATGCTCAAAAACTATAAAAGCTTTCATGTAGTGCAGACTTTTTATGCGATTCGACCAGAAATATTAGTTTCTCATTCTGTACTCATCTGCTCCGACAACTTGAGGGTGACGGCGCGTCCTTTTTTTAGAAACAAGAACAACAAATGAATACGCAAAGTCCACCACCATACCCTCTTAGTGCTTTTCATCTGATCGTACAGAATGCCGCCCGCGAAGTGCACCAAAACATACAAGCACCGGATGCTCTGGTTGGTGTGGCATTTCTTACTGCTCTCTCAGTTTCATGCCAAGGCTTGATTGATGTACGCCTGCCGACGGGCCAGATACAGCCAACTTCGCTGAACTTTATGGTGGTTGCTGAATCCGGGGAGCGCAAGACAGCGGTTGATAGCATCGTTTCAGCGCCAATTTATTCCTACGACGAGTCACAAGCAACAAAATATGAATCAGATATCGCTGAATACCACATCGAGTTTCGTTATTGGAAGGCAGTTAACGCGGGCATTTGCCGCCAGATTACAAAACTGACGCAGAAGGGTGAATGCGTAGAAGAGCTACGTCAGCAATTATCAGCACACGCTGAGAGGACACCTATTAAACCTAGGCTCCGTCGCATCATTCGGCACAATGCAACGGAGCGAGCCATTATGGATGCGCTGCAAGGTAACGGCGAGACAATCGCATTCATGAGCGATGAGGGTGAAGTGATTTTGAAAGGCGGTGCGATGAATCAAACCGGCCTGCGCAATAAGGGGTGGGATGGTGCGCGCTTTTTGGCATTTGACCGTGCTAATGGCGAAAGTATCATTGCCAGAAATCCTCGTGTGACGATTGGGTTTATGGTGCAGCAATCTGTGCTTCAATTGTTTCTCGATCGTCATGGCGAGATGGCGCGCGGCTCTGGTCATTGGGCAAGGTATCTCATTGGGTGGCCGACCTCAACACAGGGTAAGCGATTAATGTCATTTGTCGATCCAGTGTGGGAGTACCTGCCACCGTTTCATGCGCGTGTAACCGAATTGCTCAACGAGTACGGCCGTCAGATTGAGACGGGGCCATTTAAACGAATAGTTGTAGAATTTTCCGAAGAGGCGAGAGTGGAGTGGATTAACATGGCGAACAGAACGGAGTCTATGCAAGCGCCATGGGAGTACTTAAAAGACATTCAAGATTTTGCATCAAAGGCGATGGAGATTGTGGCGCGTGTCGCGGCTCTGCTTCACTGGTTTTCAAAGCAGGAAGGAAGAATTTCAAGTGATACTCTGAGGAGAGCATTGGATATTGTGGAATGGCACCTACATCAGTTCAAACGCATATTTTCTCCGCAGAATGTTGTGCCCCAGGTTCAAATCGATGCCCAGACGCTTGAACACTATCTTGAGTCACACTATTACCGTAATAATTTTTCGATCGCGCCGAAGAATGACGTTCTGAAAAACGGTCCTATTCGACCAAGCCAGCGATTTGACGCTGCAGTCGATTATCTATGCATGTTGAATCGTATAACTATCAGCGTTGATCAAAAACGCAAACGATACATTAATCTGAATACAATTCATTTTGTTACCAAAAGTGGAAACGCCCCCCTCTTATAATTTAAAGCTGCATTTGTTAATTCTTTAAACGGAAGTAGCCTAGCGTTACTTCCGTTTTTTTGTTGAAAATACTTCGTAAATTGAGTAAATCAAACTCAATTTCTGAGTCTCGGGGTCTTGCATTAACGCTGCGTTTGCAAGAACTTGCATATCGATAGCAGCCAAATACTCAGAATCTGATTTCCGCAGTATTTAGTGCAAATTGATTAATATCGTCGCACCGATTCTCTGACACACATTAATTTTTAATGTTTTTATAAACATTAAAATAATAATAATAATAAAAAAAAATTTTAGTAACGTTAGAAAAGTTAATGCGATTCATGCGACTAGTCGCATGAATCGCATATAAAATTTAAGACTCGCTTAAAATTATTTTGTCTGTAGGTCTTGAAATACTGCTCCTCATGTTTCCTTTGAGATCCGGCACTTATTGCTCCGATGGCCTATTAGATGGTCCGCGGGGAGAATTCCTGCCAGTGCTAAAACATTTCCATCTAATGGAGCATGCCCTGCCGCTCTTCTTCTAGCATGCGCGCCTCGTAGTAAATTAGTTGTTGTTTTCGCAATTAAAAAGAGATCGGTATGGTTTGGTAATTAACATGTCGATTACTGATTTGTGCCGGGTTATGGGTTCAGTGTTGAATTGCACGGAATGCAACACAGCCTTGGAGTGAATTCTAATTTGACAATGACTTAGATCAGTTCCGAAACGCCAGGCTATTCTGCCTGGCATGTACTCAATCATCTTTTTAGATGTCGTCTCTCAAGCTTGCTATTGAAGCTATGCTTCATTACCTGAAGTGAGGGAGAGAGATAGCTCTCTCCCTTATATAAAGAATATAAACTCCCGCATTTGCTCCGCACTAGTTAGGCCGAGTGATCAACTGCTCTCCAGCGTTGAACAGATGATGGGGGCATGCGATATTTTTTTACTGCGATAGGTATAACGATCATTTGCTAGTTGAG